>CBDFIB010000004.1:1290000-2136896 GCA_965247925.1 Dehalococcoidia bacterium | reverse complement strand
ATCTCGCCGATCACGCGGCTCGGCACCTCGGTCGTGTCCGAGGCGCCGAGGCGCCGTTCGATGTCCTCGACGACCGCCTCGATGGCGGTGGCCGCGAGGTCACGCTTGCGGGCGGAGAGGCGGAGGCTGGTCAGCAGCTTGTCGCGCTGGAAGTGCTCGCGGCGGCCGTCGCGCTTGCGGACCATCACGCGTGTCGCCTCGGGCTGCTCATAGGTGCTGAAGAAGGCGCTGCAGTGCTGACAGCGGCGGCTACGTCGCACGCCCGCGCCATTCTGCTGGGTCTCGACGACGGTCGTGGCGCCCTGGCCGCAGATCGGGCAGTTCATCAATGAAGGCTCCTTGGGGAGCAGTGGGGGAAGAAAATCGGGTCTGCGGAGTACAGCACCGCGAGCGCCGCCCGACAACGGGGGGAGTCCACAGACTGTGGCGAACGTGTCCACCGAGCCATCGCCGGTGTGCGCAGCGGCCGTCAGCACGCATCGAGGCGAGCCGATCCCGTGCATGCGAAAAGGGGCGGCCAGTGGACCGCTCCTTTTCGCCAACGCGCCTTGAGAGCTTGTGGATAAGTGTGCCGGCCGCGTGCTTGCGCGCGCCGCCGCCTCGTCTAGGTGTAGTTCCCACGTAGGTTGTTGCAGGTGAGGGGCTCCGCCTGCTGCTGTGTGTGTAACGAACGCACCAGTAGCAGGAGAGGAGCCGCTCGTGGCACATCCTAACGCGCGTCTGACTCCGGCCGCCCGGCTGGAGATGGTTCTGGAGGTCGAGGCCGGCTGGTCCCAGGCGGAGGTCGCCCGGCGCTTCCGGGTCTCCCGCCCCACGGTCGCCAAGTGGTGGCGCCGCTACCGGGAGGAGGGCGCGGCCGGGCTCCGGGACCGTAGCTC
This sequence comes from Dehalococcoidia bacterium, assembly GCA_965247925.1. Lineage (GTDB taxonomy): Bacteria > Chloroflexota > Dehalococcoidia > UBA2979 > UBA2979 > VXMT01. The sequence continues at coordinate 2,136,018 of CBDFIB010000004.1, read as the reverse complement.
CGCTCCGCGTTCCAACCCCCGCCGCACCGCAGCCGCGCTCGAGCAGCGCATCTGCGCCGTGCGCCGCAGCCAGGGGTTCGGGCCGCACCGCATCGCCTGGGCGCCCGGGCTCGCCCGCTCCACCGTCTACGCCGTGCTCAGGCGCTGCGGCCTCAACCGCCTCGACCGGCTGCATCGCGTCACCCGCGAGACGGTCCGCTACGAGCACCCAGCCCCCGGTGACCTGTTGCACATCGACGTGAAGAAGCTGGGCCGCATCCCCGAGGGCGGCGGGCACCGCGTCCGCGGGCGCTCCGCCGCGACCCCGCGTACCCGCGGCCTCGACTACCTCCACGTCGCCGTCGACGACCACAGCCGCTACGCCTACGTCGCCGTCCTGCCCGACGAGCGCGGCGCCAGCTGCGCCGCCTTCCTCAAGCAGGCGCTCGCCGCGTTCGGCCGCCGTGGCGTGCGCGTGCGCGGCGTGCTCACGGATAACGCGAAGGCCTACACCGTCTCCCGCGACTTCCGCGGCGTGGCCGCCGCCGCCGGCGTGGCACTGCGGCACACCCGGACCTACCGCCCGCAGACGAACGGCAAGGCCGAGCGCTTCATCCAGACCCTGCAGAACGAGTGGGCCTACGCCCGCACCTATCGCTCCAACGCCGAGCGGCTGCACCAGCTCCCGCGCTGGCTCTACCGCTACAATGCTCTAGGGATGGTCTGAACAACTCGCCTGAGCGAGTGAGCGGATGCGATCATGGGCGGACCCGGAGAGGGGCGCCCCATGCAGCAGCGTTCGTTCGGCAGCGTCGAGTACGAGCACAAGAAGGTCAAGACACGGCGCCAGAGGTTTCTGGAGCGCATGGACGGGCTCGTCCCCTGGGCTGAGCTGGAGCAGCGCATCGCGCCCGTCTACCCGAAGCCGGGCCGCGGACGCCGCCCCTACCCGCTGCGCGTGATGCTGCGCATCCACTGCCTCCAGCTCTGGTTCAACCTCAGCGACCCCGGCATGGAGCAGGAACTCTACGACTCCCGCTCGATGCTCGAGTTCGCCGGTCTCAGCCTCTCCGAGCCGATCCCCGATGAGACGACGATCCTCAACTTCCGCCACCTGCTGGAGCGCCATCAGCTGGGAACGGAGCTGTTCGCGACGATCAACGCGCATCTGGCACGGCAGGGGCTGCAGCTGTGCGAGGGCACGATCGTGGACTCCACGATCATCAGCGCGCCGTCCTCGACGAAGAACCGCGAGCGAGCGCGCGACCCCGAGATGCACCAGACCAGAAAGGGCCGGCAGTGGTACTTCGGGATGAAGCTGCACAGCGGCACGGATGCGCGGACGGGGCTGGTCCACAGCGTGCACACGACGGCGGCGAACGTCTCCGACGTGACCGAGGCGCATCGCCTGTTGCACGGAGGTGAGAGCGCGGTGTGGGGCGATGCCGGCTACCAGGGAGTGGAGAAGCGCCCGGAGCACGCGGGTTCGGAGGTGCGCTGGCAGGTGGCGATGCGCCCGGGTCTCAGGCGGCTGCTGCCGCCGGGCGGCACCGAGGCACAGGCGGAGCGGCGCAAGGCCTCGGTGCGTGCGAAGGCCGAGCATCCATTTCTCTACGTGAAGCGGCACTTCGGGTACGCGAAGGTCCGCTACCGGGGCCTGGAGAAGAACCACCAGCGTCTCGCGCTGCTGCTCGGTTTCACGAACCTGCTGCGAGCCGAGCCTCAACTCGCGTGATCGCGGGAGCGCTGCGTCCGGAATCGCTCGTGCGGGCGATCCCGCAGCGGAATGGGGGCGGGATCGCCCCCTGAACCGCGGTATCGGCCCCCACAGCGCGGCTCGGCACGCCGATCGACCCGCACCGCGCCCGATACGCCACCTGATCAGACCATCCCTAGCAGGCTGCTGAAGAAGCGCCTTTCGGGGTCTCGGAATGGCGAGAGGCGGCTTGAGGCCGCCTCCGGCTTCGTGATCGCGGCCTCCTGACCTGCCTCCGGGTGCCTCTGGGGGCTCCTTGGCGGGGCGGAGGGCGCACTGCGCCTACGCCGCGGCAGTCTCGAGCCCGGCCATGCGCACCAGGTTGTAGGCGGCGGCGGTGAGTTCCAGCCAGCCGCGGTTGCGCTCGCGGCCCACGAAGCGCAGCTTGCGCCCGCCGCCCACGGTCTTCATCCAGCCGAAGACCTGCTCCACGATCTTGCGTCGCTTCTGACTCTGCCTGTAGCCGCGATGCCGCGTGGTACGCCCGTCCACGGCGCTGCGGCGGCGGCGGTCGTTTTGCGCCACGTGCGGCGTCACGCCGCGCGCGCGCAGCGCCGCCACGAAGTCGCGCGTGTCGTAGCCGCGGTCGGCGCCCAGCGTCCCGCAGCCGCTCACGCTGCGCTCCAGCATCGTGACCGCCGCTCGGCGTACCCGTTCGCCTCGGTCAGCTCCACATCCAGCACCAGGCCGTGCCGGTTCTCGGTCAGCAGATGGCCCAGGTAGCTCAGTTTCGCTGTCTGCCCCGACCCCTTTGTGTACAGCCGCGCCTCCGGGTCCGTGCCGGAACTATGCGTATCACGGCTGCGCCGCCGCCCCCGGAAGTCGACATCCGGGTTGCGCCCGCCCTGGGGTGGCTCCTGCTCGTCGCGCGGGCGGTAGCTCTTGAGCGAGGCCCAGGCCTCGAGCAGCGTCCCGTCCACCGTGAAGTGCTCGGCGGAGAGCAGCCGGCGCCGCTTCGCCTCGGCCACCACCTCGGCGAAGAACGCGCGCGCGGCATCGGCGGCGAGCAGGCGCTCGCGGTTCTTGGAGAAGGTCGAGGCGTCGAACGGTGCGTCTGAGATGTTGAGGTCGAGGAACCACTTGAAGAGCAGGTCGTAGCGCAGCCGCTCGCAGAACTGGCGCTCGCTGCGCACCGAGTAGAGGGCGATCAGCAGGCTCGCCTTGAGCAGGTGCTCGGGCGGGATCGAGGGCCGCTCGTTGAGTACATCGTGTCGAACAGCCCCGAGAGCTGCTGCAGCGCGGAATCGACGATCGGTTTGATGCGGCGGATCGGGTGGTCGTCCGGGATGAAGGAGTCCGGCGTGACCGCGAGCATGATGTTGGCCTGACGCTCGGCGTCACCGCGCATGGGGCAGCCTCCAGGCTACGCCCCCGCCGCCAGTCCTATCCTGCCAGACCCCTGGTCTCCTCCTCAAGGGGATACTCGTCCCCGGTAGCGGCCTCGAATCGGGCCCAGAACGGCTTCTCAGAGCCAGAGAGGTAGAAGACCAGCCATGCAGCAGCATATCGCAACGGCAGAGCGCGTTGAACGGGAGGAAGCCAGAGTCGACCGGGGCCTCGATTGAGCGAGTCACACCCAGATCTGCGTGCTCGGCCCCGCCGGGGACGTGCAGCGCGAGCAGCGCGTCCGCACGACGGCCCTGCGCTGAGGCGAGCGCTCGGGGAGCTGCCGGCGGCACGGGCGGTGCGGCGGATCGGGTGGTCGTCGACGGGATGAAGCGAGTCCGGCGTGACGCGCGAGCAGCTGAAGGCGTGTGCCGAAGGTGACCGCGCCAGCCTTCCATCGCAAGGCATGCGGAGCCATCCCGGCTGAACTGCTGCACGTGCACTGTGCCGCTGCTCGAGGTGATTGGCGAGCTCAGCGCCCGCATCGCCGCCGCCGGCCGGGAGGTCGAGGCGCTGTGCGCGGCCTACCCCGAGACCGCCGCGCTCCGCCACCAGGCGTCGGTCCCATCACCGCCCTCAGTGCTGACGATCGAGGATCCCGCGCGCTTTCCCCGCAGCCGCGAGGTCGCACCCTACCTCGGCCTCGTGCCCATGCGACTCCGGCGACACCGCGACTCCCACCTGGGCGGCTGCTCGTGCAGGCCGCGCAGTGTCCTCGGACCGTTCACCAGACTGCGCTTGGCGCTGGGGCGAGAGGCCTGCGCCGTGGCGCGACGCCTCGCCTGCACGCGCTCTGGCGCAGCGGCGAGGTCTATGACCGCTGCGCCAGCGAGGACAGGCTGCGTAGCGGGCGACGGGAAGACGGCGAACCACCACCAGACGACCACCAACGGCTGCACCGTGATGCTGAAGGGGCGACTGCGACAGGCTGCTGGTCCACCCAAGGACGCTTTTCAGCTGGCAGCGCCCCCTGCAAGCAGGTTCCCCATCATGCACCGGGTCCAGAAGCGCGACCCCCCGGCGAGTGCGGATAGAAGCGGGGCACAGGTCACCATCCGGCATGGCGTGCAGACGGAGCGGCCACCACGTTGGCCGACTTGCAGATCGGACCAGCCCTCAGAAGCAGCCTGCTGAGGCTGTCGCACAAACCCGCGATGCGGGGAACATCGCGATAGGATGAGCATGGCGGCGGGGGCGGAGTGATTCCGGGGTGCCGCCATGACCCAGCGCTTCCTGCCGTGCGAGCGTGACCAGCAATACCTGATGCCCGCCAGCCTCCGCGACTGGCTGCCCGAGGACCACCTCGCGTGGTTCGTGCTCGATGCGGTAAGCCAGCTCGACCTCACCGCGTTCTACGCGCGCTACCGCGAGGACGGTTGGGGGCGGAAGGCGTACGAGCCGTCGATGATGGTCGCGCTCGTGCTCTATGCCTACTGCGAGGGCGAGCGCTCGAGCCGCCAGATCGAACGGCGCTGCCGCGAGGACATCGCCTTCCGCGTGCTGACCGCGAACCAGCAGCCCGACCACGCCACGATCTGCCGCTTCCGGCAGCAGCACGAGCAAGCGCTGGCGGGACTGTTCGCCGGGGTGCTCAGGCTGTGCGCCGAGGCGGGTCTGTTGCGGGTCGGCGTGGTCGCGCTCGACGGCACCAAACTCCGCGCGAACGCCAGCCGTGAGCGCAATCGCACGGATGCGGAGCTTGCGGCCGAGGTGCGGCGCATCCTCGCCGAGGCGGAGCGGGTGGACGCCGAGGAGAACGCGCGCTTCGGCGACGCGCGGGGCGACGAGTTGCCTGCGGGGTTCAGGGACCGCGAGGAGCGCCTGCAGCGGCTGCGCGAGGCGCGGGAGCGGCTGGCGGCCCGTGAGCGGGAGCGGCAGGAGGACTATGAGGAACGCCTCAGGAGCCGCGCGCAGAAGGACCGGCGCGGGCGCCGCCCGCAGCCGCCGCAGCCCGACCCGGGCGCGAAGGTGAACGTCACCGACCCGGACAGCCGCGTGGTGCGCGACTATCACGGCTACTTCCAGGGCTACAACGTGCAGGCGGTGACGAGTAGCGACCAGATCATCGTCGCGGCCGAGGTGAGCCTCCAGGCGACGGACATGCACGAGCTGCAACCGATGATCGAGGCGATGCACCGCAACCTGCAGGCCGCACACTGCGGGCCGCCGCGCGTGCTGCTGGCCGATGCCGGCTACTACTCCGAGGCGAACGTGCGGCAGGCCGAAGGCAGGGGTCCGGAGCTGCTGATCGCCACCCGCAGCGACCGCAACCGGCGCGCCGGCGCTGCGGCGCCGCGCGGGCGCATCCCTGCCGGGCTCTCCGTACGTGAACGGATGGACCGGAAACTGGCGACGCAGCGGGGCCGGCGTCTCTACGAGCAGCGGCGCTGGATGATCGAACCCGTCTTTGGAGACGTCAAGGAAAACCGCGGCATCCGCCGCTTCAAGCGGCGCGGGATCGCCGCGTGCGCCAGCGAATGGAAGCTGAGCGCCGCCACCCACAACCTCAAGAAGCTCTATCGCCGGGCGCGCCCGTCACCCCGGCCAGCGAACAGCAACCCCCGGCGAGGAGACCGGGCTACCGCCGCGGCTGCCGCGTAGCGCGCCTGCCCCGCCAGACGCGACCGCTCCGCTCCGACTGCCGACTGCCGACTGCCGACTGCCGACTGCCGACCGGCTACCCTTTTGGCACTCCACCCACGCCACTCCGTGCGACAGCCTCAGCAGGCTGCTTCTATGAGGGCTGGTCCGATCTGCAAGTCGGCCAACGTGGTGGCCGCTCCGTCTGCACGCCATGCCGGATGGTGACCTGTGCCCCGCTTCTATCCGCACTCGCCGAGGGGTCGCGCTTCTGGACCCGGTGCATGATGGGGAACCTGCTTGCAGGGGGCGCTGCCAGCTGAAAAGCGTCCTTGGGTGGACCAGCAGCCTGTCGCAGTCGCCCGGTCTTCAGCATCACGGTGCAGCCGTTGGTGGTCGTCTGGTGGTGGTTCGCCGTCTTCCCGTCGCCCGCTACGCAGCCTCCCCCTCCGCCGTGGCGGCCTGGCGCAGCGGCTCATAGACCTCGCCGCTGCGCCAGAGCGCGTGCAGCAACACTGCGAGGCGTCGCGCCACGGCGACGACCGCGCGCTTCTTCGCGTTCCCCGCTCCCGAGGCCATGTAGCGCTCGCCCCAGCGGCGCAAGTCGCAGTCTGGTCCGAACGGTCCGAGGACGTACTGCGCGGCCTGCACGAGCAGCCGCCTCAGGTGGGAGTCGCCACGTTTGGTGATCCCCAGTTGCGTGTGGCGGCCGCCGGAGTCGCGACGCCTGGGCACGAGGCCGAGGTAGGGTGCGACCTCGCGGCTGCGGGGAAAGCGCGCGGGATCCTCGATCGTCAGCACGAAGGTGAGGGCGGTGATGGGACCGACGCCTGCGACCTGGCGGAGCGCGGCGGTCTCGGGGTAGGCCGCGCACAGCGCCTCGACCTCCCGGCCGGCGGCGGCGATGCGGGCGCTGAGCTCGCCAATCACCTCGAGCAGCGGCAGCAGTGCGGTGCGCAGTTCAGCCGGGATGTGCTCCGCTGCCTTGCGATGGAAGGCTGGCGCGGTCACCTTCGGCAGCGCGGCGCCCCACGCCTTGACGGCGCCGCGCACGTGGTTGATGAGCTGCGTCCGCGAGCGCACGAGCGCGTCGCGGCCGCGCACGACCGCGAGATCCTGCTGGGCCTGCGCGCTGCGGTGACGGATCGGGGCGAGCAGCTTGGGGTCGAGGCGACCCAGCCGTGCCAGTTGCTCGGCGTCGCTGCGGTCGTCCTTGCGGTGGCTGCGTGCGATCAGCGCTACCTGGCGGGGGTTGGCGACAATCACCTCGTGACCGAGTTCGGTCAGCAGCCGGCTCAGCCACGGCGAGTGCCGTCCCGCCTCCAGCACCGCCCGTGCCGCCGGCAGCTCCCCGAGCGCTCGCCTCAGCGCGAGGGCCGTCGTGCGGACGCGCTGCTCGCGCTGCACGTCCCCGGCGGGGCCGAGCACGCAGATCTGGGTGTGACGGTCGCTCACATCGAGGCCCCAGGTGACTCCGCTGGCTTCCTCCCGTTCAACGCGCTCTGCCGTTGCGATATGCTGCTGCATGGCTGGTCTTCTACCTCTCTGGCTCTGAGAAGCCGTTCTGGGCCCGATTCGAGGCCGCTTACCGGGGACGAGTATCCCCTTGAGGAGGAGACCAGCCCTCATCCCATCTGAAAAAGTCCGCCGCGGCGCTTTTGGGCTGAAATCGCGCTGGCCGCGACATCAAGAAACCCAATGTTTCTGGGCTCTACGCCAGTCCACCGAATGGCCAGTGAGACCCAGCGGCCCAGGATCAGGAGTTTTTCAGCAGCCTGCTAGGAGGGCGCGGCCGTGTCCTCGCCTCGGCGGAAACGGGAGAGCAGCCTCCCGAGGTCGCCCTCATCCCAGGCGACCAGCACCTGCGCGGCGATCGCGATGCTGGAGTAGGCGCCGGCGATCACGCCGACGAGCAGCACCAGCAGGAAGCTCTGGATCGTCGATCCGCCCAGCCAGAGCAGCGCCAGGATCGTGAACAGCAGCGTGATCGAGGTGTTCAGCGAGCGTCCGAGCGTCTGCACCAGCGCGGCGTTGACGTTCTCGCCGAGCTGCGCCGTCGGGGCGCGCTGCACGTTCTCGCGCACCCGGTCGAAGATCACGATCGTGTCGTGCACGGAGAAGCCGATCACCGTCAGCAGTCCGGTCACGAACATCAGGTTGATCTCGATCCCGAAGACCTTCCCGAACAGCGAGAAGGCCCCGACCACGATCGCCACGTCGTGCAGCAGCGCGATGATCGCGGCCATCGCGTAGCGGAAGGGGTGCGGCATGCTGGAGAACGCGAACACGATGTAGCCCATGATGAACAGCGAGGCGATGACCACCGCCACCGCCGCGTTGCGCACCGCCTGCTTCGAAACCACCGCCGACACCGAGGCGAACTCCAGCACCGCGAACGACCCGAAGCGCGACCGAAGCTCCGCCTCGATCACGCCGCGCTCGCCGAGCTCTTCCGCCGCGAGCGCGGGCGCATCCTCGCCCTCGCCGTCGAGGGGGCGCGTGTCGGCGGGAGCGACGAAGCCGGTCAGGATCGCCCCCTCGTCGCCATCGACCTGCACGCGGTAGGCAAGCACTTCGGCCTCCGGCTCGTCGCCGCCGTCGTCGCCCTCGGATTGCTCGCAGCCGCGTACCTCCTCGAGGATGCGCGCCTCGGTACCCGCGGGCGCCGAGGAGATCTCGTCGCCGAAGTCGCAGACGGCGCCGAACTGGAAGACGCGCAGCGCGACCTCGCCCGTGGCGTCCCCGGCGCCGAGCAGCACCGAGCCGAGGCCGGGGTCCACCGGTTCACTCTCGGCAGCGTCGGGGGCGACCTCGATCAGCGCGGTGTCGGGAACGTCGAGCTTGCTGGTGCGGATCAGGAACTCGTCCGGGCCAGTGGACTGGATGCGCGCCTCGTCGTGGCCGAGGTCGGCGTAGGCGGCGCGCAGGGCGCTCTGGTCGACGCTGCGCTCGAAGCGCAGCAGCGTCGTCGTGCCCGAGGTGAACTCGATGCCCGGGCGCAGCGTCGGCGGGATCGCCAGCAGCACCAGCGAGATAGCGACCAGCACCCCGCTGAAGATGAAGAAGCGCCGCCGCATCGAGACCAGGTCGAGCGCCCTCACGCCTTACCGCCCATCGAGGCCGCCTCGGTGGCGCCGGGCTCGGCGCGAACGCTTAAGCCGAGCAGCTCGGGGTTGCGAGCGATGCGCGTGCCGACGAGCGCCTTCAGCAGGCTGCGCGTGACCATGATCGCCGAGAACATCGAGACCAGCACGCCGATCGCCAGCGTGACCGCGAAGCCCTGCACCAGCGGTGCGTTGAAGGCGCCGAAGCCGGGCAGCTCGATGCCCCCGCCGAGCGCGAAGAGGATGCCGCAGGTGATCAGCGTGGTGATGTTGGAGTCGCGGATCGACGACCAGGCGCGGCTGAAGCCGGCATCGAGGGCGGTGTGGAAGGCGCGCCCGGAGCGCAGCTCCTCCTTCATCCGCTCGAAGATCAGGATGTTCGCGTCCACGGCCATACCGACCGAGAGGACGAAGGCGGCGATGCCGGACAGCGTCAGCGTGACCGGGATCAGCTTGAAGATCGCCAGCGTCACCACCGTGTATACGACCAGCGCGATCGAGGCGAGGACACCGGGCACCCGGTAGTAGAGCACCATGAAGAGCATCACGATCAGCAGCCCGATCTCGCCCGCCAGCACGGAGCGACGCACCGAGTCCTCGCCGAGCGTCGCGTCCACCTCCTGCTCCTGCAGTACGGTGAGCTTCACCGGCAGCGCACCGGAGTTGAGCTGGATCACCAACTCCTGGGCGCGCTCGAAGGTGAGCCCGCTGATCGTTCCCTGGTTGACGATCACGCCCTGCACCGTGGGCGCGGACAGCAGCTCGTTGTCGAGGAAGATCGCGAGCGACTGACCAAGCAGGCGGGTGGTGACCTGCTCCGAGAGCGTCGCGCCCTCGCCGGTCCACTCGAACTGCACGATCGGGTTGCCAAGCGGGTCCGAGCCGACGAACGAGTTCGGCTGCAGGAAGCGCCCCGTCAGCGCGACCGAGGCGCCGTCGAGGACGGCGAGCGACTGCACCCACTGCCCGCTGTCGCCGCAAGGCATGCCGCCGAGCCCGCTGGGGGTCTCGCAGAACTGGAGCAGCGCCGTGCGGCCGAGTAGCTGCCGCGCCTCCTCGGGGTCGAGGCCGGGGATCTGGATCGTGATGCTGTCGGAGCCCTGGCGGGTGACCTCGGCCTCCGAGAGGCCGGCGGCGTTGACGCGCCGCTCGAGCACGCGCACGGAGCCCTCGAGGGCGTCGTCGAGGCCGCCCTCGGCGCCCTCGGCGTCCTCGGGCAGGCTGCCCTGCAGCAACAGCCGGGTGCCACCCTGGAGGTCGAGGCCGAGGCGCATCGTGTCGCGCTCGAAGCTGCCGATCGAGACGCCTTGCCCCTCGGGCCAGGGCACGGAGTTGGGCAGCCACTTGTCGGGTTCGGACGGCCAGATCGCGAACACCGAGGCGATCGTCAACAGCGCAACGCCCAGCAGTGGCAGCCAGCGCCTCATCTAGCGAGCGCCCATCTCATCGGCCGCGTCCGGCGCGACGTCGGCGGCGGAGGTGGTGACGACCTGGATCGCCTCGGCGGTGGCGCGCAGCTCCACGCCCGGGGCGACCTCGAGCAGGATCTCGAGCGGGCCGTCCTCGCGGGTGCGGATCGCGCGCACGGTGGCGTAGAAGCCGCCCGTGGTGAGCACCTCGTCGCCCACGGCGAGCTTGCTGAGGTCGCGGCGGCGGCGGCGCTGCTGGTTGAGCACCGGGCGCAACAGGATCAGGTAGAAGGCGACGACGACGAAGATCAGCGGCAGCAGCAGTTCCACGCCGCCCCCTAGCCCGCGTCCGCCGCCGCCGGCGCGTCGGCCGCCTGCGCGGGAACCCAACTGTCGCCCTCGAACTTCATCAGGTCGTCCATGCTGTCGAGGCGGTCGACGTAGAGGATGCCGTTGACGTGGTCCACCTCGTGCTCGAGCGCCTGCGCGAGCAGGTTGTCCTCGGCGCGGATCCGCACCTCGCGGCCGTCGAGGTCCATCGCCTTGACCGTCACCAGCAGCGAGCGGGTCACCGAGCCGCGATAGCCGGGCACGGAGAGGCAGCCCTCGCCCTCCATGCGCCGCTCGCCGGAGCGCTTTACGACCACGGGGTTGAGCAGCGCGAACGGTTCCTCGTCCGGCATGCCGATTACCACCACCCGCAGCCCGACGCCGATCTGCGGGGCCGCGAGGCCGACGCCCTGCGCGGTCATCATCGACTCGATCATGTCGTCGACGAGCCGGCGAATCGAATCGTCGGGACGGCGCACCTTCTTCGCCTGGCGGCGCAGGACGGGGTCGCCGAGGTAGCGGATCGGTCGAACGGTCAGGATGCACTCCCGCTGCGGCGTCGCTGGCCCGTCGCGCGCCGGCGCGCGCGCGTGGCGGTCGAGTGTAGCCCACCATGTGCGCAGCGTCCGCGCCGCGCTCGAGCAGGCTATCCGAGCGTCAGCGGATCGATGTCTACGAGCCAGCCGGCGGGGAAGTCGATCTCGCGGAGCAGCTCGGCGGGGTCCGGCGCGCGCACCAGCAGCGCCCAGCGGTGGCGGCCGCGGACGCGCGCCAGCGGCGGCGGCGCCGGGCCGAGCACCTCGATGTTCGGCAGGCCCGCGGCGCGGCGCCCCAGCTCCGCGCTCATGCGTCGCGCCTCCTCGGCGGCGTAGTCGCCTCGTGTGTGCGAGAAGACGAGCCGCGCGAGGCGCTGGAACGGCGGATAGCCGTACTCCGCGCGCCAGGCCAGTTCGTCCTCGAAGAAGCCGTCCACGTCGTGCTGTTCGAGGGCCTCGATCACCCGGTCCTCGGGAGAGAGCGTCTGCACGATCACGCGCCCCGGGCGCGCGGCGCGGCCGGCGCGGCCAGCGACCTGTTCCAGCAGCTGGAAGGTGCGCTCGCGCGCGCGGAAGTCGCCGCTGTGCAGCCCGTAGTCGGCGAGCACGACGCCGACGAGCGTGACGAGCGGCAGATCGAGGCCCTTCGCGATCATCTGCGTGCCGACCAGTACGTCGACCTCATGACGCTGCATGCGGCCGAAGATCTCCTCGTGCTGCTCGCGGCGGCGGGCGGTGTCGCGATCCCAGCGCGCGACGCGCGCGGTCGGGTACAGCCGGCGCACCTCGCGCTCAATGGCCTGCGTCCCCGCGCGCGCCCGGCGCAGCGAGCCCTCGCACTCGAGGCAGCGCGACGGCACGCGCCGCGAGCGGTTGCACTGGTGGCAGACGAGCCGGCCCGGGGGATCGTGCAGCGTCAGCGAGACATCGCAGCTGGGGCACGCGGGCGAGTGGCCGCGCGGGCAGAGCAGATAGCCGGCGAGGCCGCGACGGTTGAGGAAGAGCAACGCCTGTTCCTCGCGGTCCAGCGTCTCGCCGAGGGCCTGCGTGAGCTCGCCGGAGAACAGCGAGCGCTGCCCCCGCACATCGACAATCTCCACCTCCGGCAAGCCCTCGTCCGGCCAGACCTGCGTCGTCCCGTCCGGCTGGCGCACGGCCCGCATCCGTCGAGGCAGGTCGAGCCGCCGGATGCGGCCCTCGGAAGCCGCGTGCCAGCGCTCGGCGTCCGGGGTGGCGGTTCCGAACACCAGCGCCGCGCCGCTCAGCGCCGCGAGCTGCTCGGCGACCGCGCGCGCGTCGTAGCGAGGCGCGGGATCCGCCTGCTTGTAGGTCCACTCGTGGGCCTCGTCGATCACGATCAGCCCGAGATCCCGCTGCGGCGCGAAGATCGCCGAGCGCGAGCCGATGACGACGTCGTAGGCGCCCTCGGCGGTCGCGCGCCACTCGTCGAAGCGCTCGCCCTCGCTGAGACCGGAGTGCAGCACGCCGACGCGGCCGGGGAAGCGCTCGGCGAAGCGCGAGACGGTTGGCACGGTCAGCGCGATCTCGGGCACGAGCACGAGCCCGCGCTTCCCCTGGTCGACGGCGTGCTGCAGCGCGGCGAGGTAGACCTCGGTCTTTCCGCTGCCCGAGACGCCCGCCAGCAGCAGCGACTCGCCGTCGGCGCGATCGATCGCCTCCGTGATCGCGCGAGCGGCCTGGTTCTGCTCGCCGATGAGATCGGGCGGGGGACGGACGGTGACCTGCAGGCTGCGCAGCGGATCGCGCCGGTCCAGTTCCTCCACGACCGTGAGCAGGCCCTCGACGCGCAGCAGCTCGAGCGCCTCGCGGGCCGCCGCGCCGAACTCGCGCGCGAGCTCCCCGGCGGGCAGCGACAGCTCCGGCTCGCCGGCGAAGCGCTCGAGCAGGCGCGCGGCCGCGTCCTGCGCGCGCGTGCGCGTCCACTCGCGGATGCGATCGGCCGCCTCGTCCGGCCGTAGGGCGAGGGAGACAAGACGCTGTCCATCGATCTCGACGTGTCCGTCCTCGATCAGCGTCTCGACGGCTGGCTTGCCGCGGGCGATCTTCGCGAGGTCGTCGATGGCGATCGGCTCGCCGGCAGCGAGCAGCGCCTGGACCGCCCGCGCGCGGCGCGAGGCGCGCCGGCCCTCGATGCCCTGCGCGAAGCGCAGCGCCTCCTCCGGCTCTGCCGCCAGGCGGACGACCTCGACGACGCGCGGGCGTCCGCTGGGGCGGCTCAGCTCGTAGCGCCGCTCCGCGAGGCTGCGGCGGACGAGCGCCGTCAGGGCGGCCTCGAAGCCTTGCGCCGCGACGCGCCCCGGCAGCGACGCGCGCAGCCGGGCGGCGTCGCGCGGCGTCTCGTCGAGCAGCTCGTAGAGCTGCTGCTGTCGCTCGGAGAGCGCCTGCGGCGGATCGGCGGGCCCGCGCACGACGAGCGCGCGCGGGCGCTCGCCCGCGCCGGGAGGCAGCATCAGCGCGTGCGCCTCCCACTGCGGCGCGAGGTACTCGTGCGCGATCCAGCGCGCCAGCGCGAGCTGGAAGGCGCCGAGCCGCGGGGCGCCCTCGACGGGCGGATCGAGGTCGCGGATGTCGCCGTGGTAGCCGCTGAAGCCGCTGGGCGCCTCGACGACGATGCCCTGCAGCGTGCGCTTTCCGAACGGGACGTGCACCACGTCCCCCGCCTCGACCTCGCGGCCCGGCGGGACGCGGTAGGAGAAGGTCATGTGCGTAGGGCGGCCGGCGTTGACGGCGACCTGCACGTAACGGGCGCGAGCCTGCGAGGACGCCTGCGTGGCCATGCTCTGATGATACGGGTGGCGGCGGTTCGGTCAGTGCTCGCCGGCCGCGAGCAGCGCGCCTAGGTGCGGCGCGCCTAGGTCCGGCGCGCCTCGCGGACGCGGGCAGCGCGACCGGTGCGGCCGCGCAGGTAGTAGAGGCGCGAGCGGCGGACGCGCCCGCGGCGCGTCACCGTCACACCATCGATGCGCTTGCCGTTGAAGGGGAAGGTGCGCTCGACGCCGACGCCGGAGGCGAGCCGCCGGACGGTGAAGCTGCCGTTGAAGCCCTTGCGGATGCGCAGTACGACGCCCTCGAAGGTCTGCACGCGCTCGCGCTCACCCTCGACGACGCGCACGCTTACGCTCACGGTGTCACCCGCGCGGAAGTCGGGGATGTCCTCGTTGCGCGGCGAGGCCAGTTCGCGCAGATCAATCGACATGGTGGTCCTCGGAAGATGCGACCGGGCTCCAGCGGAGCCCTCCACAACAGTCTAGCGCCTCCGGCGGTAGCGTCGAGGCAGCCGGGCGGCCTCAGTCCATCAGCGCCGCGTACCCGGCGAACGCGAGGACGGCGAGGATCAGCGCGGGCACCGCGTTGCGCAGGCGGCGCTCCGCATCGGCGAGCCCGACCAGTCCGGTGACCGTGTTCGCGGCCAGGCAGACGCCCGCGACGAGTAGCGCAAGCCCCAGCAAATCAGTCATGCCCGCACTATATCAGTCACGCCGGACGCCGAGCGCGCTCAGCCGGACTCCGGCGGCGCCTCGCCCGACGCTTCGAGGCGGTCGCGCTCCTCGGGTGTCAGGTCGGCGCCGGCGAGCAGGTCGGGGCGGCGTTCGAGGGTGCGCCGCAGGCGCTGCTCGCGCCGCCAGCGCGCGATCTCGGCGTGGTGGCCGGAGAGCAGCACGTCCGGGACGCTCCACTCGCGGAAGTCGGCCGGACGGGTGTACTGCGGGTACTCCAGCAGCCCGCCCTCGAAGCTCTCCTCGGTCAGCGATCCGCCGCCGCCGAGCACGCCCGGGATCTGGCGCACCAGCGCATCGAGCAGCAGCAGCGCCGGCAGCTCGCCGCCGGACACGACTACGTCGGCGACGGAGACCTCGAGGTCCACAAGCTGCGTGCGCACGCGCTCGTCGACGCCCTCGTAGCGGCCGCAGATCAGCAGCAGGCGCGGCAGCGCGGCGAGTTCGGCGACGAGGTCGCGATCGAGGCGGCGTCCCTGCGGCGTGAGCAGGACCACGCTCGCGGACGGCTCGGCGAGCGGCTGGATCGCCTCGACGGCCTCGAAGATCGGCTCCGGCTTCAGCACCATCCCCGGGCCGCCGCCGAAGGTGTAGTCGTCGACGGTTCGATGGCGGTCGTGGGTCCAGTCGCGCAGGTCGTGCAGCGCGATCTCGACGAGGCCGGCGTCGAGGGCACGGCGCAGGATCGTCTCGTCGAGCGGGCCCCGGAAGATGCCGGGGAAGATCGTCAGCACGTCGTAGCGCCTCGCGACGTCGGTGCTCATCGCGGTCCGTCCGCCCGATCAGCCGGCGTGCGTGCCGGCGGGCGGGCGTTCCTCGGGGGCCTCGCGCAGCTGGGCGACGGCGTGCGCCAGCACCGGCAGCACCACCTCGAGGTTCTCCGTCGCACCGCGCTCGCTCCCGGGCAGGTTGAGGATCAGCGTGCGCCCTCGCACCCCTGCGACCGCGCGCGACAGCATCGCTGTCGGCACAACGGCGATCGAGGCGGCGCGCATCGCCTCGGCGATGCCGTCGACGCGGTAGTCGAGCACCGCCTCCGTCGCCTGCGGCGTGCGATCGCGCGGCGTCAGGCCGGTGCCTCCCGCCGTCACCACCAGCGCGGCGTCGTCCTCGTCGGCGCGCGCACGCAGCCAGGCCGAGATGCGCTCCGCGTCGTCGGGCAGCACGGCGGGCGCGGCGACCTCGAAGCCCGCGGCGCGCAGCAGCGCCGCGACGGCCGGGCCCGCTCGGTCCTCGAACTCCCCGCGCGAGGCGCGGTCGCTGACCGTCAGCACGGCGGCGATGCCCAGGGCGGTCGATCCCGGAGTGGGTTCGGACATGCGGAACTCCTCCCCGGATCGTAGCAGGGGTGCGCGTGCGGGGGGCGGGAGGGACGGTTGTCGAGCGATGGTGCGTGTGGTAGCCTCGCGGGGCTATGTGGGGAGTAATGGGAGAGATTCCCATCAGGTCCCACATCGAGGCACTCGAGGGTGCCACCCGAGCGGGAGGCCGCCGTGTACTTCTACGGCAGGTACGAGCACTCCCTGGATGGCCGTGGCCGGGTCGCGATTCCGGCCGTCTTCCGCCGCGAGCTGCAGGACGGCGGCGTGCTGCGCCCGGCCGGCGACGGCTGCCTCGAGCTCTACACGCACGAGAGCTTCGGCGCGAAGACCGACAAGGTGCTCGGTGACTCGGACACGAGCACGCTGATCGGCCGTCAGCGGCGCCGCGCCTTCCTCTCCCGTGCCTTCGGATTCCCCCAGCTGGACCAGCAGGGGCGGATCGTGATCCCGCCCGAGATGCGCGAGCACGCGGACCTGGGCGGCCGCGTCACGCTGATCGGCTCCGGCGACTACGTCGAGATCTGGCACCCCGAGCGCTGGGAGGCTGCCGACGAGGCCGCCGCCGGCGCGGTCGCGGAGGGTGACGCATGAGCGCCTCCCCTTCCCCCGGGCAGGAGTCTCCGCAGCACGTGCCCGTGATGGTGGCCGAGACGCTCGAGGGCCTCGACGTGCGCCCGGGCGGCCGTTACATCGACGCGACTACCGGCCTCGGCGGCCACGCCGAGGCAATCCTCGAGGCGGCCCAGCCCGGCGGCTCGCTGCTGGGCGTGGACGTGGACCCGCAGGCGCTGGCGCTGGCCGGCGAGCGGCTGGCGCGCTTCGGCAGCACCGTGCTGCTGGTGCGCGGCCACTACCGCGATCTGGCGGCAATTGCCGCCGAACACGGCTTCGAGCGCGTCGAGGGCGTCCTGTTCGACCTCGGCGTCTCGTCGTTGCAGCTCGATGCGCCGGGGCGGGGCTTCTCGTTCCAGCGCGACGAGCCGCTGGACATGCGGATGGACCCGGACGCCGAGGAGACGGCGGCCCTGATCGTGAACGAGTACGGAGAAGGCGAGCTGGCGGAGTTGCTGCGTCGTTTCGGCGAGGAGCCGCGCAGCAGGGCGATCGCGAGAGCAATCGTCGCCGCACGCCCGCTGCACACCACTGGCGAGCTGGCCGGCGCCGTCGCGCGGGTCGCAGGACGGGGCAAGGAACGTCGAACAATCAACCCCGCCACTCTGACGTTCCAGGCACTGAGGATTGCGGTCAACCGGGAGCTCGATTTCCTGGCTGACGCGTTGTCTGCTGCCTGCGACCTGCTCGACGGCGCCGGCACTCGCCTGGTGGTGATCTCCTTTCAGTCGCTGGAGGACCGCATCGTCAAGCGGTACCTCGGCCGAGAGTCAAGCGACTGCCTCTGTCCGCCGCGCAGCCCTGGCTGCATCTGCGGGCATCAGGCCACCTTGCGCCTCGTCAACCGGCGGGTTCGCAAGCCCTCCGCCGCCGAGCTGGCTCGCAACCCCCGCGCCCGTCCGGCGCGGATGCGTGTCGCCGAGGCGCTGGGCGAACAGGCGGCTGCCTGATGGCAGCGCTGGTCAGCGCCCCGAGGCGCGGCGGATTCCCCCCTCCCGCCGCGCCTCGGAGCGTCCCCCACAAACGAAGCAGCGTCCCGGATCGCACCGCGACGCCACACGTCCGGCCCAGGCTCGACGATGCAGCACGGGGACTCCCCAGGCCGCGCAGCAGCACCTTCGGGCGGCTGCTGCGCGGCGTCTCCCTTCTGCTCAGCGTGGTGCTGCTGCTCGGGCTCGCCGCCGCGGTCGGCTCGCTGCAGGTGCTGCAGAGCAGCCGCACCGCGGAAGCCGGCTATCAGCTGCGCTCGCTGCAAGCCGAGCGCGCCGACCTCGGCGCGCGGCTGCGGCTGATCGAGGCCGACATCGCGCACCTGGCGGATCTCAACGCCGTCCATGCCGAAGCCACCGGGCGGCTTGGCATGGTCCCCGCCGAACAGTCCGTGACCGTCACGGTGGCCGTGCCCGCGCCCTCGGTGATTCCAATGCCAGAACGTTACGTCCAGCAGATCGCGCCGCTCCCCACGGAGGTCGTGCCGCGGTGGGAGCGCCTGCTCGGGAGCGTGTCCGGCCTCGATTGAGCGCAGCGCGCTCGGCGGACGCAACCCCGAAGCGCGTAGTGGGCGCTTCGCGTAGCACGCGCTCACAGCGGAGGGGTCACGCGTGACGGAACCGCACGCCGGGCGGACACGTCCAAACCACATGACGTGGCGGCACTGGCTGCTGGCGTCCCTCGTCGGGATGGCACTCGTCGCCCTGCTGGGACGCCTCGCCTGGATACAGGTGGCGGAACACGAGCGCTATGCCGAACTGGCAGCGATCTCGCGCGCCGACACGGAGCTGCTCCCGGCGCCGCGCGGCGCGATCCTCGATGCCTCCGGCCACCCGTTCGCCATCTCCGTCGACACCTGGGACCTCTATATCGACTCGTTCCTCTGGCGCGATCGTGAGCGGGCGGGTGAGGCGGCGGTCGCGCTCGGCCGGGCGATGGGGCTGGATCCGGAAGCACTCTTCGAACTCGGCATCTCCCGGAACAACGGCGACCTGATCGTGCAGCGCTTCCTCGACTACGAGCGCGGGCTCGAGCTGCGCGAGCGCGGGATCTGGGGCGTGCGTCTGCTGCCCAGCTCGCAGCGCGTCTACGCGGAGCAAGACCTCGCGGGACCGCTGATCGGCTACGTGGGCCTCGACGGCTCCGGGCTGTGGGGCGTCGAGCGCGACTTCGACCCGGTCCTGCGAGGCCAGCCCGGCCTGCTGCTCTCGGAGCGCGATGCACTCGGCCGCCCGATCGCGTTCGCCGCCTCGGGCGGGCGCGAGCCGACGGTCGGCGGCGAGGTGCAGCTCACGATCGACCGCTTCGTCCAGGCGATTGCCGAACAGCGCCTCGCCGAGGCCGTCGAGACGAACAAGGCGAAAGGCGGCACGGTGATCGTGATGGAGTCGCAGACCGGCGCCATCCTCGCGATGGCCTCGCTGCCCACCATCTCGCTCTCGGAGGTCGACCTCGACGCCGAAGACGTACTCGATCTCGCGCGCAACCGCGCCGTCTCGGACGTCTACGAGCCGGGCTCCGTGCTCAAGACGCTGACCACTGCGACGGCAATCGACCTCGGGCTGATCACGCCGCAGACGACGTACGAGGACGAGGGCTGGGTGCACGTTGGCGGCCACACGATCCGCAACTGGGACTTCACCGGTTACGGCGAGGTCACGATGACCGAGTTCCTGCAGCGCTCGCTCAATACGGGCTCGATCTGGATCTCCCAGCAGATCGGCCCGGAGCGCTTCTACGAGTACCTCGACCGCTTCGGCGTCGGCCAGCCGACACACATCGGACTCTCGGGTGAGGCGCCGGGGATCTTGCGCCGCGTAGGCGATTCCGGGTGGTACCCGGTGGATCTCGCGACGCACTCCTACGGGCAGGGGCTGGCGGCGACGCCGTTGCAGGTGATCAGCGCCGTCAACTCCTTCGCCAACGGCGGCCTGCTCGTACGCCCCCAGATCGTGCATAGTGTTGTCGCCAGCGACGGCGTGCGCGTCCACGAGCCCGTCGTCATCCGCCGAACCGTCTCCCCGGAGACCGCCCACACCATGGCGCGGATGATGCTCGAAGTCGTCGAGGGCGTCCCCTACCACCTGGCCCGCGTCGATGGCTACCGCGTCGCCGGCAAGACCGGCACGACGATCGTGACGATCGACGGCAGCTACGATCCGGACACGACGATCGTCTCCTTCGTCGGCTTCCTGCCCTACGAGCAGCCGCGCGTCACCATCCTCGTCAAGATCGACGAGCCGCGCGGCGACTCGAATCTCGCCGGCATCGTGGCCGCGCCGGTCTTCTCCACAATCGCCACCGACATCATGGAGTACCTCCGGGTTGCCCCCGGCGACCGACGGGTGAGCGCCCCGTGAGCGGCGCGCTGGGGCCTGGTCCCACCCTCGATGCGGCCTTCGTCGCCCGCGCGCTGGGCGACTCGCTGCGCGAGCAGCGAGGCCCCGACGCGCACTTCCGGCGCGCCGTTATCGACTCGCGTCGCGTCGAGCCGGGCGATCTTTTCGTCGCCCTGCGCGGCGAGCGCGCCGACGGCCACGACTTCGCCGCCGCCGCCGTGGCGCGCGGCGCGGCGGGCCTGCTGCTGGAGCGCCCGCCCGCCGAGGACCTGCCGGGCGAGCCGGCCGTCTTCGTCGTCTCGGACGCCCTCGCCGGGCTGCAGCGCACGGCCGCGGCCTGGCGCGAGGCGCTGCGAGGCCTCGAGGTGGTCGGCGTCACCGGCAACGTCGGCAAGACGACGGCGAAGCTGATGGCCTCCGCCGTCCTCGAGCGCCGCTATCGCGTGCGCACGTCCGCCCTCAACTACAACAACGAGATCGGCGTGCCGCTCTGCCTGCTGGAACTCGACCCGAGCATCGAGCGCACCGTGATCGAGCACGGGATGTACACGACCGGCGAGATCGCGCAGCTCTGCGAGTGGACGCGCCCGCGCGTCGGCGTCGTCCTGAACGTCGGCCCCGTGCACCTCGAACGGGCCGGATCGCTGGAGGCGATCGCGCGCGCCAAGCGCGAGCTCGTCGAGGCGCTGCCCGCCGACGGGTTCGCGCTGCTCAACGCCGACGACCCGGCCGTCGCCGCGATGGCCGGCCACACCGCGGCGCACGTGCTGCGCTTCGGGACCGCGGAGCACGCCGAGATCCGCGGCAGCGAGCTGGACTCGCACGGCGCGCACGGCTTTACGTTCACCCTCGAGGCGTTCGGGGAGCAGCGGCGCGTGCGCGTGCCGCTGCCCGGCGCGCACCTGCTGCCGAACGTGCTCGCCGCCGCCGCCACGGGACTCGTCGAGGGCGTGCCCTTCGCGGGGGTGGGCGACGCCCTCGAGGCGCTCGACGTGCCGCTGCGGCTCACCGTGCGCTGCTTGCCGGGCGGCGTGACGCTGCTCGACGACACCTACAACGCGAGCCCGGCAGCGACGCAGGCCGCCCTCGATCTGCTCGGCGAGATGTCCGGCCGCCGCATCGCCCTGCTCGGCGACATGCTCGAGCTGGGCGAGCTGGCCGAGTCCTCGCACGACCAGGTCGGGCGGCACGCCGCGAGCCGAGTCGACACGCTCTACACGGTCGGCGAGCTGGCCGTTCTGATCGCCGAGGGCGCCCTCGCGGCGGGCGTCGGCGACGTACGGCCACTGGGAGCGAAGTCGGAGGCGGCGGAGGCGCTGCGGGCGCTGCTGCGGCCGGGCGACGCGCTGCTCGTCAAGGGCTCGCGCGCGCTGGCCCTCGAAACCGTCGTGGGGGAACTGGAGACGCTGCTGGCCGGGGGGCCTGACGAGGCAGCGCCGAGGGGAGGCGGATCGTGACGCATGCGCTGCTTTCTGGAGCGGCGGCCTTCGCCGTCGCGCTGCTTGCCGGCTGGCCGTTCGTGCACTGGATTCGCGGACAGCGACTCGGCAAGGCGATTTCGGAGGAGGGCCCCTCGACGCACAGCATCAAGGCCGGCACGCCCACGATGGGTGGGCTGCTGATCTTCGGCGCCGTCGCGATCATCACGATCCCGACGAACCTGGTCGAGCGGCTCAGCATCCTGCTCCCGCTTGGCGTGGTGATTTCCGGGATGATCGTGGGAGGGATCGACGATCTCGGGAGTTTGACCGAGCGGCTGCAGAATCGGGGCGGGCTGAGCTGGCGGCTGAAGTTCCTCTACCAGCTGCTGCTCTCCGGGGTCGTTGCGGGCGTGCTCTACTTCGCCCTCGAGGTGCAGAGCATCAACGTGCCGTGGCTCGGCCAGTACGAGCTTAGGCTGTTCTACATCCCGATCGCGGTCGGCACGGTGATCGCGACCACCTCGGCGGTCTCGATCACGGACGGGCTGGACGGGCTGCTGGGCGGAACCGCGGCGATCGCCTTCGGGGCCTACGGCGTGATCGCCTTCATCCAGGGGCAATTGTTCCTCGCGAACTTCTCGTTCACGGTGGCCGGCGCACTGCTCGGCTTCCTCTGGTTCAACGCGCATCCGGCGGCCCTGTTCATGGGCGATACGGGCGCGCTGCCGCTGGGCGCGGCGCTCGCCACGGTGGCGCTGATGACCGGGCATTGGCTGCTGCTGCCGATCATCGGAATCGTCTACGTGATCGAGGCCTGCTCGACCGTGGCGCAGATCGCCTACTTCCAGACGACGGGCGGACAGCGCCTCTTTCGCATGACTCCGTTCCACCATCATCTGGAGCTGATCGGCTGGAGCGAGCCCCAGGTTGTGATGCGTTTGTGGCTCTTCGGAATGACCGGCGCGATGGTCGGAATCGCGCTCGCGCTTGCGGTTTGATGTATCCTCGTGGATAAGCACAATAGCGAAGGCGCTATCGCACGTGCTCCGAACCTGACGGGAGCCCGCGTGACCGTCGTAGGACTTGGTATCGAAGGCATCGACCTCACGCGGTTCCTTGCGGCCGAAGGCGCGCGCGTCACCGTCTCCGATATCCGCGCCCGCGAGCAACTCGGCGAGGCCCTCGCCGCCATCGAGGATACGGACGCGATCCTCTCGCTGGGTGCGAACCGCGAGGAGGACATGACCGGCGCCGACTGCGTATTCGTCTCCCAGGGCGTCCCGCCCGATCTGCCCGCGCTGCGCGCGGCGCGCCGCGCGGGCGTGCCGCTCTCCTCGATGATGCGGCTGTTCCTCGAACGCTGCCCCGTTCCCGTGGCCGGCATCACCGGCTCCTCCGGCAAGACCACCACCACCGCGCTCGTCGGCGAGATGCTCGCCGAGGCCGGCGAGGACTACGTCGTCGGGGGCAACATCGGCGTCGGGCTGCTGGCGTTGCTCGAACGGATCGGCCCGGACACGCGCGTCGTGCTCGAGCTCTCGCACACGCAACTCGAATCGATCGAGCAGAGCCCGCAGCTGGCCTGCGTCACCAACGTCACGCCCAACCACCTCGATCGCTACTCCTGGTCCTCCTACGTCGCGCTGAAGCGGCGCATCTTCGAGCACCAGACCGGCGACGACCTCGCGATCTTCCACATCGACGACGAGGTCGCCGCCGCCTTCGCCGAGGAAGCCCCGGCGCGCGTGCGCTACACCTCCCTGCTGCGTGAGCTGCCGGGCGACGGCGTCACCGTCTCCGGCGGGCTCGTCGTGCGCCACGAGGGCGGGCGTGAGACCGCCGTGATGCGCCGCGACGAGATCCCGCTGCGCGGCGACCACAACGCCGCGAACGTCGTCTGTGCGCTCGCCGTCGCCTCGGAGCTGGGCGTCGCGGACGAGGCGTCCGCCAAGGCGGTGCGCCGCTTCCGCGGTGTGCCGCACCGCCTGGAGCCGGTCGCGACCGTGCGCGGCGTGCAGTACGTCAACGACTCGATCGCCACGACGCCGGAGCGCTCGCTCGCCGGGATGCGCACCTACCAGGAGCCGCTGGTGTTGCTGCTCGGCGGACGCGACAAGCACCTGCCGCTGGGCGAACTGGCTCGCGAGGCGGTCGCTCGCTGCCGCGCCGTCGTCGCCTTCGGCGAGGCGGGGCCGATCTTCGCCGAGGCCGTCGCCGGCGCGCGCGACGGCGAGCGCCCCGTGGTCGAGCAGACCGGAAGCATCGAGGAAGCCGTCGCCACAGCGGCGCGGCTGGCCCGCGAGGGCGACGTCGTGCTCTGCGCACCGGCGGGCACCTCGTTCGATGCGTACGGCAACTTCGAGCAGCGCGGCGCGGCCTTCCGCGACGCGGTCGCCGCGCTGCGAGGGAGCGACTGATGGCGCGCGAGCAAGCGGCGGAGGCACGGCCGATGCGGCGCGGTGAGCCGGACTACGTGCTGCTGAGCGCGGCGCTGATGCTCGTCGTACTCGGGCTGATCGCCGTCTTCTCCTCGTCCTACGCGATCGCCGTCGTGAACCACGGCGACGCGAACTTCTTCATCAAGCGCCAGGCTATCTGGGCGGCGATCGGCCTCGCCGGCCTGCTCTCCGCGATGTCGATCAACTACCGCCTGCTGATGCGCCTCAGCCCACTGCTGATGCTGGCCGCCATCGCCGGGCTCGTCGCCGTCTTCGTCCCCGCGCTGTCCGTCACGGCGGAGGGGTCGGCGCGCTGGGTCAACATCGGCCCGGTCACGGCGCAACCTAGCGAGTTCGCGAAGTTGGCGGTGCTCGTGTACCTCGCCGCCTGGCTGGCTGCGAAGGGCCTCAGGGTGCGCAACTTCGGCCTCGGAGTTGCGCCCTACATCGGCATGGTGGGGCTGGTGACGGCGCTCGTGCTGCTGGAGCCGGACCTGGGGACGGCGGCGATGATCGCGCTGATCACGGGCACGCTGCTGTTCGTCTCCGGCGCGCGGCTGCTGCACATCGCCGCGCTGGTGCTGAGCGCCGCCATGTTCACCGGCGCGCTCGTCGTCGTCGGAGGCTACGGAGCGGCGCGCATCCTCTCCTTCACCTCGGCCGAATCGGACCCGCAGGGCGCCGGCTTCCAGACGCTGCAGATGCTGCAAGCCCTCGGCTCGGGCGGCGTGACCGGCCTCGGCCTGGGGGTCTCGAGGCAGAAGCTCTTCTACCTCCCCGCCTCGCACACCGACGGCGTGCTCGCGATCATCGGCGAGGAGCTCGGCTACATCGGCGTGGTCGTCGTGCTGGCGCTGTTCGGGCTGCTGCTCTGGCGCGGGCTGCGCGTGATGCAGCGCGCCGCGGATCCCTTCGGCTCGTTCCTCGCCGCGGGCGTGCTCGCCTGGCTCGCCTTCCAGATGCTGATGAACGTCGGCGGCGTGACGCGCTCGATCCCGCTCACCGGCATTCCGCTCCCGCTCGTCTCCTACGGCGGCTCCTCGCTGCTGATGACGATGGTCGCCATCGGCGTGCTGCTCTCCGTCTCGCGCTACGCGGTCCTTGAGGACCCCGAGCTGGAACCGCCCACCCACGGCGTGCTGCGCGCTCCCGGACTGCGCGGCGCGCTCCCGAGGAGCTCGCGATGAGGTACGGACTCGCGGGCGGTGGGACCGGCGGGCACACCTACCCCGCCGTCGCCGTGGCCGAGCGGCTGCGCGATCGCCCCGACGTGGAACTGACCTACTACGGCACGCCGAACGGCCCCGAGCGCACCGTCGCCGAGGCCGAGGGCTTCACCTACCGGCCCGTCCACGCCTCGCCGCTGCGCTCGCGCTCGCCCACCCGTGTCGCGCGCGGGCTGATCAACCTCGTCCGCGGCTCGCGCGAGGCGCGGCGCTGGCTTGCCGAGGACGCGCCCGGCGCGGTCTTCGCCACCGGCGGATACGCCGCCGCCCCGATTGGGCGCGCCGCGCGGCGCGAGGGCATCCCGCTGCTGCTCTTCCTGCCCGATGTCCGCCCCGGCTGGGCGATCCGCTCGATGCGCGGGCAGGCGCAGGTCGTGGCCTGTTCCGTGCCCGACTCGCTCCCCTACCTGCCGGCCGATCGCTCCGTCGTGACCGGCTACCCGACGCGGCGGCAGTTCCGCACCGCCTCGCGGGAGCCGGGTGCGCACGCGTTCGGCCTCGATCCGGCGCGCTCGACGCTGCTGGTGACCGGCGGCTCGCTGGGCGCGCACCACATCAACCACGCGATCGCCCGCAACCTCCGCGAACTGCTGGAGCGGACGCAGATCATCCACATCGCCGGCCGCTCCGAGGAGACGTGGCTGGCCCGCGAGCGCGAGCGCCTGCCTGACTGGCTGCAGGAGCGCTACGCCCTCCGCGCCTACACGGACGAGATGGCGCTGGCGATGGCCGCCGCCGACCTCGCCGTCACGCGCGCGGGCGCCTCGGTGCTCGGCGAGCTGCCGGCGGCGGGCCTGCCCGCGATCGTGATCCCCGGCGCGTTCTCCGACCAGCATCAGAACGCGAGCTACCTCGAACGGCACGGCGCCGCCCTGACACTCTCCGGCGACAACGTCGCGGAACTCCCCGGCGAGATCATGCGGCTGATCGAGAACGACGCCGCCCGGGAGCGCATGGCGCAGGCGATGCGCGAGCTCGACCGGCCCGACGCCGCCGAGCAACTGGCGCAGATGCTGGAAGGGCTGGCGGCCTGATGGCGAGCCTGCTGGACGCCCGGCCGCGCAGCGGCGCGATCCCCAGGCGGGTTCACCTCGTCGGGGCGGGTGGCGTCCACCTCTCCGCCATCGGGCAGATCCTGCTCGCCCGCGGGCACATCGTGACCGGCTCCGACCTCGCGCGCTCGGACTACAGCGAGCGTCTGCAGGGCGCGGGCGGCACCGTCTACCACGGCCACGCGCCCTCCAATCTCGGACGCGCCGAGCTCGTTGTCGCCACGGCCGCCGCCTCCAGCGACAACCCCGAGCTGGAGGCCGCGCGCGAGCGCGGCGTGCAGGTGCTCTCGAGGGCGCAGATGGTGCAGTGGCTGCTCGCCGAGCGGCTGGTGCTCGCCGTCGCGGGCAGCCACGGCAAGACCACCAGCACCGCCCTGCTCGCGCAGATGGCCGTCGACGGCGGGCTCGACCCGCTCGTGCTGCTCGGCGGCGACTCGCCCGGCCTCGGCGGCAACGCCCGCGACGGCAGCAGCGTACACGCCGTGGTCGAGGCCGATGAGTACGCCGAGGCGTTCCTCGAGTACGAGCCGGAGATCGCGATCATCAACAACCTGGAGGCGGACCACCTCGACTACTACGGCAGCGAGGAGCGGCTGCGCGCGGCCTTCGCGGCCTTCGCGGAGCGCGTGCGGCCCGACGGCCTGCTGCTCGTCGGCGCGGACTCCGAGGCGGCGAGCGAGATCGGCCGCGCCCGCCGCGCCGCCGGGGCGCGCGTCGAGCGCTTCGGCTTCGCCGCGGACGCCGAGTGGCGCGCCGAGCAACTGCGCGCGAACGACGTCGGCGGACTCGATGCGAACGTGTCGCTGGAAGGCGTGGGGCTTGGGGCGCTCTCGCTGCGCGTGCCCGGCCGGCACAACGTGCTCAACGCGCTCGGCGCGCTCGCGGCCGCGATGCGCGCCGGCGTCGACTTCAAGCGCGCCGCGCAGGCGGCCTCGCAGTTCACGGGCACGCGGCGGCGCTTCGAGCTGCGCGGCGAGGTCCGCGGCGTGACGCTCGTCGACGACTACGCGCACCACCCGAGCGAGGTGCGCGCGACGCTCGCCGCCGCCCGCCTGCGCTACCCCGGACGGCGCCTGGTCGGCTGCTTCCAGCCGCACACTTACTCCCGCTCCGCCTACCTGCTGGACGGCTTCCGCGACTGCTTCGAGGGCCTCGATGCGCTGTTCATCGCACCCACGTACGCCGCGAGGGAGACGCCAGACCGGGGGCTCGACGGCGCCGGACTGGCGGCGGAGATCACTCGCCCAACTGCGCGTTATGTCGCATCAATCGAAGAGGGCGCAGCGCTGATCGCCGATGCGCTCGAGGCCGGCGACATCTTCTTCACCATCGGCGCGGGCGACATCGACTCGCTGCTGCCGCTGCTGCTCGAGCGGCTGGAGGCGCGACCATGAGCGCGCGCATGCGGCTCGCGGTGCTCTTCGGCGGACAGTCGCCGGAGCACGAGATCTCCGTGATCTCGGCGCGCGCGATCATGCGCGAGGCGGACCGCGAGCGTTTCGAGGTCGTCCCGCTCGGCATCACCCGCGGTGGCGAATGGCTGACCGAGCAGGAGACGCGCGATCGCCTCGCGCACGGCGAGGCCGACGGCACGAACACGCTCGGCGAGGAGCCCGGGCGCGGGCTGCTCGCACGCGCCGAGGCCGTCGCCGCCCTCGCGAGCGTCGACGCAGTCTTCCCGATCGTGCACGGCCGCAACGGCGAGGACGGCACGCTGCAGGGTCTGCTCGAACTGAGCGGCACCCCGTACGTCGGCGCGGGCGTCGCGGCGAGCGCGGTCGGCATGGACAAGGCGCTGATGCGCGCGCTGTTCGCCGCCCAGGGCGTGCCGCAGCCGCGCTACGTGCTGCTGCGCGACGCCGAGCTCGCGGAGATCTGCGGCGAGACGCCGCCTCGCGAGGCGTTCGCGAACCTCGAGCGCGCGATCGGTTACCCCTGCTTCGTGAAGCCGGCCAACGGCGGCTCCTCGATCGGCGTGAGCCGCGCCGAGTCCCGCGAGGACCTCGGCGACGCGCTGCGCGAGGCCGCACGTTACGACCGCAAGGTGCTGGTCGAGGAGCACATCGCCGGGCGCGAGATCGAGTGCGCGGTCCTCGGCAACGCGGAGCCCGAGGCCTCGCCGCTGGGCGAGGTCCGCCCGCACGGGGATTTCTACACCTTCGACGAGAAGTACCGGGATATAGGCGCGGAACTGCTCGTGCCCGCCCCACTCGACGCGGCGCTGGCCGAGCGCATCCAGCGGACCGCGATCGATGCCTACCGCGCGCTCGATCTGGCAGGTCTCTCGCGCGTGGATTTCCTCGTGCGTGAGCCGGACGGCATCCACGTGCTGGAGGTCAACACGCTGCCCGGCTTCACGCCGATCTCGATGTACCCCCGGCTCTGGGAGGAAGCGGGGCTCTCCTACGGAGCGCTGATCACCCGGCTTGTCGAGCTCGCCCTCGAACGCCACGAGGAGGCGAGCGCCTATGCCTAGAGTGCGCTTCCCGCAGCTGCACTGGCCGAGCCGCAAGAGGCATCGCGGGCGGCTTGGCATCCCTCAGCAGAAGCGCAGCTACCAGCTCGGGCGCGTCCCGCAGCGCCCGAGCCGCTCGCGACCGCGCGTCCCCTGGCGGGGCCTCGCGCTGACGGCGCTGCTGCTCGCGATCATGGGCGGCCTCGGCTACGGAGGCTTCTGGCTGGTCAACGGTCCGGCCCTGCGCGTCCAGCAGATCACGATCGAGGGCGCCGCCGTCGCCGATCCGATCGCCATCGCCAACAGCGCGGGCCTCGGCAAGGAGTCGCTGCTGCTCCTCGACAGCGGCGCCGCCGCCGCGCGCATCACCGAGGACGTGCCGGCGGTGAAGGGCGCGACCGTCAGCCGCGAGTGGCCGCAGGGCGTCACGATCCGCGTCAGCGAGCACGTCGGCTGGGGCTACTGGCAGTCCGGCGGCCGCCGCGTCGTGATCGACGCCGAGGGCCTCGTGATCCCCGCCGGACGCCCCCCGCCCGCCGGCGCGACGACGATCTTCGAGGTCGGCGCTGTACGCCGCCTCGATCCGTGGGATGTCGCCGAGCCCGACACCGTCACGGCGGTCCGCCAGCTGATCGGAGACGCCCGCTCGCAGCGGCTCGGGATCGAGATCGAGCGCTTCGAGTTCCACGCCGATCGCGGGCTCGTCGTGCGCGTCGCCGACGGCCCGGACGCGATCTTCGGGGACTGGCGCAACTACACCTTCAAGATCGCGGCCTGGGGTGCCTTGCTCAACCGCGTCGAGCGCGAGCCGATCGAGGTCAACGAGATCGATCTGCGCTTCGGGCGGCAGTTGGTGGTGCGCTGATGGCTCAACCGACCTTCGCTGCAATCGACATCGGCAGCACCAAGATCTGCACGGTGGTGGCGGAACTCGGCCCCAGCAACGAGATCCGCATCCTCGGCGTCGGCGTGGGGCCCTCGCAGGGGATCACGCGCGGGATGGTGGACAACATCCACGCCGCGATGGAGGCGATCTCCTCCTCCGTGCAGCGGGCCGAACGCGCCGCCGGCGTGCGCATCCTCTCCGCGCACGTCGGCTTCACCGGGCCGCACATCTCCTCGATGGGCTCGCGCGGCATCGTCGCGATAACCGACCCGCGCCTGCCGATCGCCGAAAGCGATATGGACCGCGCCCTGGAGAGCGCGCGCATCGTCAACATCCCCAACAACCGCGAGGTGGTCCACGTGGTGCCGCGCTACTACGTGGTCGACGGCCAGGACCACGTCGCGAACGCGCTCGGCATGTTCGGCTCACGGCTGGACATGGAGACGCACGTGGTGACCGCGGGCAGCTCCGCGATCCAGAACATCCTGCGCTGTGTCGAGGGCGCCGGCGTCCACGTCGACTCGCTGATCGTCGGGCCGCTCGCCGCTGCCGAGGCGGCCGCCGAGCGCGAGGAGCTGCAGCACGGCGCGGTGCTGATCGACATCGGCGGCGGCGCCACGGACATCACCGTCTTCGTGCGCGGCACGCCGGTCCACACGGCGGTGCTGCCGGTGGGCGGGGCGCAGATGACGGGCGACCTCGTGGTCGCGCTGCGCGTGCCGCAGCCGGCCGCCGAGCAGGCCAAGATCGTCCACGGCCACGCGCTCGCCTCGCTCGTCGACGAGTTCGAGACGATCGAGATCGACGCCTTCGGCGCCGAGGGCCGCAAGGAGATCCCGAAGCGCTTCGTGGCCGAGGTGCTGCAAGCGCGCTGCGAGGAACTGCTGGAGATGGTGCGCGCCGAGGTGCGGCGCGGCGCGCAGACCGAGCTGCTCGCCGCGGGCGCGGTGCTGACCGGAGGCGGCTCCTCGATCCGCGGCCTCGATCTGCTTGCCGAGGAGGTGCTCGAACTGCCGGCCCGCATCGGCCGGCCGCGCCACCTGGCGGGGCTCTCCGATCTGCTGAATGACCCCGCCTACTCGACGTCGGTGGGACTGCTCCGCTGGGCGCTGCGCGAGCAGGAAATCATGTTGCGCCCCGCCCCGCGCCGCCGTCGCGGCATCGGCAGCCTGTTCAGGAAAGTCGCGCAGTTGATGCGCGTCGTACTCCCCCAGTGATGACTCCCCGCGGAAGCATCGGAGGCAGCGATGTCGAACCTCGCACGTAAATCGGGTGGCCGGCAGGCCAACACGCCCGCTGCTGGCGAAGCGGCATCGGGCGGCAAGGCCGCGCCGCTGTTCGACTACCTCGAGGCGGCTCGCGCCGAGGCGCGCGCACTCGCGAGCGCTGCACCCGCCCCGCTCGACTTGAGCGCCGAGCCGCTGGGCGCCGAAGCGCACTCGGAGTTCGACCTCGCGGCCCGGAAGCCGGCGGCGGCGGCGCAGGCCCCGCCTGCCGAGGCCACGCTCGACGCGCAAGCCGAGGCGCCTGCCGAGCCGCCCTCTGCGGCGCTTGCCGCGGCTGAGGCCGAATCGCCCGCTGCGGCGCCT
Organism: Dehalococcoidia bacterium; assembly: GCA_965247925.1. Lineage (GTDB taxonomy): Bacteria > Chloroflexota > Dehalococcoidia > UBA2979 > UBA2979 > VXMT01. Next base: position 2,105,090 of record CBDFIB010000004.1, on the reverse strand, counting down.
GCGGACGCCGAGGCCAAGGCCGAGGCCACGCTCGACGCACAGGCTGAAGCGCCTGCTGAGCCGCCCTCTGCGGCGCTCGCCGAGGCACCTGTCGCTGTACAGGCCGAGGCCGCGCTCGACGTGCACGTCGAGGCTCCGGCGGAAGCGGAAGCAGACACTCCGATCGCAGCGCAGCACGAGGCGCCCGCCGAGGCCGCGCTCGAAGCTCAAGCAGAACCGCATGCCGATGCGGAGCCTGAGGCGCATGCCGAAGCGCCAGTCCCCAACACGCGGAAGAAGGCACGTACAGGGTCGGGGGCAGCCCTGCAAGCACCGCCCCGCAGCAGTTCGACAGGCACAACGAGGAGGCCCGCCATGCAAAGGAACTACGACACGCTGCCGCCGATCAAGGTCGTCGGCGTCGGGGGCGGCGGCTCGAACGCCGTCAACCGGATGATCATGGAGCGCCTGCCCGGCGTGCAGTACGTGGCCCTGAACACGGACATGCAGGCCCTCGAGGGCTGCGGGGCCGAGGTCAAGGTGATCCTCGGCGACCGGGTCACGAAGGGCTTGGGCGCGGGCTCCGACCCGCTGCGCGGCCACCGCGCCGCCGAGGAGTCGCGCGAGGCGATCATCGAGGCGCTCCAGGGCGCGGAGATGGTGTTCGTCACGGCCTGCCTCGGCGGCGGCACCGGCACCGGCGCCGCCCCGATCGTGGCCGAGGCCGCGCGCGAGCTGGGCGCGCTCACCATCGGCGTGGTGACCAAGCCCTTCGCCTTCGAGGGATCGAAGCGGCGCCAGCAGGCCGAGGAAGGCGTACGCGACCTGCAGGACAAGGTCGACACGCTGATCGTCATCCCGAACGACCGCCTGCTCCAGATCTGCGACGAGGCCGTGACGATGACCGAGGCGTTCCGCAAGGCGGACGACGTGCTGCGCCAGGGCATCGAGGGCATCAGCCAGTTGATCACCGTGCCGGGCATCGTGAACCTCGACTTCGCGGACGTGCGCCGGATTATGTCGGAGGCCGGCCCCGCGCTGATGGCGATCGGCTACGGGCACGGCGAGCAGCGTGCCGTGGAGGCTGCCCGCCAGGCGATCTCCAGCCCGCTGCTGGAGGTCGACATCACCGGCGCCACGGGCGTGATCTTCAACGTCACCGGCCCACCGGACCTCGGGCTGCACGAACTCAACACCGCAGCGCGCGCGATCGCCGAGGTCGTCGACCCCGAGGCCGAGATCATCTTCGGCGCCGCCGTCGACGAGTCGCTCCAGGACGAGGTGCGGATCACGGTGGTGGCGACCGGCTTCTCCGGGGTCCGCCAGTCGCTCAGCGGCCTGATGGACTCGGCGGTCAACTTCGACCCGTCGCTACGGGCAGAGGCTCCGGCCGACGCAGCGCTGCTGCCGGACCCGCTGACGGACTCGGATCTGCCGGCGTTCCTGAGGAGGACGTTCCCGAAGCGCTAGCAGAGGCTGTCGCACGGAGTGGCGTGGGTGGAGTGCCAAAAGGGTAGCCGGTCGGCAGTCGGCAGTCGGCAGTCGGAGCGGAGCGGTCGCGTCTGGCGGGGCAGGCGCGCTACGCGGCAGCCGCGGCGGTAGCCCGGTCTCCTCGCCGGGGGTTGCTGTTCGCTGGCCGGGGTGACGGGCGCGCCCGGCGATAGAGCTTCTTGAGGTTGTGGGTGGCGGCGCTCAGCTTCCATTCGCTGGCGCACGCGGCGATCCCGCGCCGCTTGAAGCGGCGGATGCCGCGGTTTTCCTTGACGTCTCCAAAGACGGGTTCGATCATCCAGCGCCGCTGCTCGTAGAGACGCCGGCCCCGCTGCGTCGCCAGTTTCCGGTCCATCCGTTCACGTACGGAGAGCCCGGCAGGGATGCGCCCGCGCGGCGCCGCAGCGCCGGCGCGCCGGTTACGGTCGCTGCGGGTGGCGATCAGCAGCTCCGGACCCCTGCCTTCGGCCTGCCGCACGTTCGCCTCGGAGTAGTAGCCGGCATCGGCCAGCAGCACGCGCAGCGGCCCGCAGTGTGCGGCCTGCAGGTTGCGGTGCATCGCCTCGATCATCGGTTGCAGCTCGTGCATGTCCGTCGCCTGGAGGCTCACCTCGGCCGCGACGATGATCTGGTCGCTACTCGTCACCGCCTGCACGTTGTAGCCCTGGAAGTAGCCGTGATAGTCGCGCACCACGCGGCTGTCCGGGTCGGTGACGTTCACCTTCGCGCCCGGGTCGGGCTGCGGCGGCTGCGGGCGGCGCCCGCGCCGGTCCTTCTGCGCGCGGCTCCTGAGGCGTTCCTCATAGTCCTCCTGCCGCTCCCGCTCACGGGCCGCCAGCCGCTCCCGCGCCTCGCGCAGCCGCTGCAGGCGCTCCTCGCGGTCCCTGAACCCCGCAGGCAACTCGTCGCCCCGCGCGTCGCCGAAGCGCGCGTTCTCCTCGGCGTCCACCCGCTCCGCCTCGGCGAGGATGCGCCGCACCTCGGCCGCAAGCTCCGCATCCGTGCGATTGCGCTCACGGCTGGCGTTCGCGCGGAGTTTGGTGCCGTCGAGCGCGACCACGCCGACCCGCAACAGACCCGCCTCGGCGCACAGCCTGAGCACCCCGGCGAACAGTCCCGCCAGCGCTTGCTCGTGCTGCTGCCGGAAGCGGCAGATCGTGGCGTGGTCGGGCTGCTGGTTCGCGGTCAGCACGCGGAAGGCGATGTCCTCGCGGCAGCGCCGTTCGATCTGGCGGCTCGAGCGCTCGCCCTCGCAGTAGGCATAGAGCACGAGCGCGACCATCATCGACGGCTCGTACGCCTTCCGCCCCCAACCGTCCTCGCGGTAGCGCGCGTAGAACGCGGTGAGGTCGAGCTGGCTTACCGCATCGAGCACGAACCACGCGAGGTGGTCCTCGGGCAGCCAGTCGCGGAGGCTGGCGGGCATCAGGTATTGCTGGTCACGCTCGCACGGCAGGAAGCGCTGGGTCATGGCGGCACCCCGGAATCACTCCGCCCCCGCCGCCATGCTCATCCTATCGCGATGTTCCCCGCATCGCGGGTTTGTGCGACAGCCTCAGCTAGCCGCGAGATCCCGCCCGCGCTACCTCCACCGCACGATCACCACGCCGGCGAAGACGACGACCACGCCGAGCACGCGCAACAGGGTCGCACGCTCGCCGCCCGCGCCGAAGGCCCCGATGTGGTCGAGGATCAGCCCGCCCGTGAGCGTGCCCGCGGTGAATGCGCTGAACAGCAGCGCCACGCCGATGCGCGGCGCCAGGAACGCTGCCGCGGTGATGAAGATGCCGCCGAACAGCCCGCTCAGCAGCAGGTATGGCGGCACGCCTCGCGAGGATGCGATCACCGACAGGGCGAGAGGCGCGGCCACCAGCGCGTAGGGCCACGGGCGATCGAGCGGCGGCGGAAGGTCCGGACCGTCGCCGCGCAGCGCCCTCGCTCCGAGGATCAGCGCGAGCATCAGCACCGTGCCGCCGCCGGAGATCCAGGCCGCCTCCAGCGGGCCGCGCTGGCGATCCAGCGCGCCGAGCATGGCGACCTGGACCGCGCCGCCCATACCGATGACGACCGTCAGCAGAACCGGCAGGAGCGCCGTCACGGGCGCGGCTCCGTGAGCAGGCGCTCGTCGCCGCGCCGCGTCGTCACGCCGTCGCGATCGAGGCGTTCGAGCAGCGCCTGCGCCGTACGCCGGTTGGTGCCGAGGGCGTCGCGTGCCCCGGCGAGCGTCACGCTGCCCTCGCGGGCGATCAGCGCGACGATCGCCTCCCGCGCCTCGGCGAAGCGCTCGCTGGCGAAGACCACGCCGTCGCCGCAGTCGACCACCTGGCTGCCGGCGGCGAGGTAGCCCAGCAGCTCCGGGTCGAGATCGAGCCGCGGTGGGCTGAGACCGGCGGTGTCGAGCGCGGCGATCGCCTCCTTCGCCGCTCGCCGCTGCGCGGCCGTCGGCTGCGGCGACCAGGCCGCGCGCGCCACGCCCGCGCCGCGCGCCTCGATCTGCGGGGCGAGTGCGCCGAGCAGCGCCGCCAGCGCGTCCGGCTCCAGCCGGACCCGGGCGCGCAGCTCGCCCGCGGGCATGGCGATCCGCAGCGGATGCGCCCGCTCGTAGTCCTCGAGCGCGCGCTCGATGCGGGTGCGCAGCCGCGCGAGGCCGGCCGCGCTGACGTAGCGCGGCGTCCCGTCCGGGTGCTCGAGTGCGACCGCGTCGCCGGCGGCGATCAGCGCCTCGAGCGCCGCCTCCAGGGCGTCGCCGTCGAGGTCGGCAGCCGCGGCGAGGCGCGCGAGCGTCGCCGGTTCGACGCCCTCCAGCGCCGCCAATGTCTCGCCCTCGGGCGAGCCCTCGGCGAGGCGGCGCAGCCGCTCCACGACCGCGGGATCGGAGCGACGGCGGCGTCCGGCGTTGACCTCCAGCACGCGCCCGCCGCCGACCGTCTGGTCCGAGACGCGCAGCACGAAGAGGTCGCCGGGCGAGGCGGCGAGGGCGGGCGCGAGCTGGATCTGGCACCAGCCCTCAGCGCCCGCGGGCACCTCGTCCGCTCCCAGCACGCGCAGGCGACCCTGCGTCTCGGCAGCACCGAGGTGCACGGTCACGCGCAGATTGTGCTTCAGGCCGCGCTCCGCGAGGGCGCGCACGCGCACGTCGATGGTCGTCGCCGGGCGCAACTCGCCGGGGCGCGCCAGCACCTGCCCGCGACTCAGTTGGTCCGTGCTGACACCGGCGAGGTTCACGGCGACACGCGTGCCGGGCAGCGCCTCATCGAGCGTCTGCTGGTGTGTCTGCAGGCCGCGGATCCGCGCCTCGGGGCCGCCGGGGACCGCCTCGACGGCCTCGCCGCTGCGCAGCCGTCCGCCGAGCAGCGTGCCGGTCACCACCGTGCCGAAGCCCGCCATCGTGAAGACGCGGTCGATGCCGAAGCGCGGCCGCCCCACGTCGCGCGGCTCGGGCGTTGCCGCGAGCGCCTCGTCGAGGGTCGCTCGCAGCTCGTCGAGCCCGGCGCCGCTGACGGCGGAAGTGCGCACGATCGGCGAGCCCGCCAGCGAGGTGTCGGCAAGCAGTTCGCGCAGCTCCTCCTCGACGAGATCCGCCCACTCCTCCTCCTCGACGAGGTCGACCTTCGTGAGCGCGACGACGCCGCGTCGCAGCTCCAGCAGGTCGAGGATGTCGAGGTGCTCTCGGGTCTGCGGCATCACGCCCTCATCGGCGGCCACGACGAGCAGCGCGAGGTCAATCGAGCCGACGCCGGCGAGCATGTGCCGAACGAAGCGGACGTGCCCCGGCACGTCGACGATCGAGACCTCGCGCCCGGACGGGAGCGTCATCCAGGCGAAGCCGAGCTCGATCGTGAGCCCGCGTTCGCGCTCCTCGCGGAGCCGGTCCGGGTGGATCCCGGTCAGCGCCTCGACGAGCGCGGATTTGCCGTGGTCGACGTGCCCGGCGGTACCGATGACGTACATGGCGAGAGTCTACCGGCCCGCAGGCGCTGGAGCGCCCGCGGGCCTTGACATCCGTCCCGGCAGAGGCCAGCCTGAATCAAGTAGAAAATCGACATAAACATTGGAGTGGAGTCTATGGTTTACCTCGAATCCTTGCGGCAGGAGCTGGCGGAAGCGCTCGCGGAGCGCGACCGGCTGGACGCGCGGATCGATCAGCTCGAAGACGCGATCGAGGCGTTGGCGAGGCTCGAAGCGGAGCCGGGCGACGAGCCGCCTCGGCGGGCATCGACGTTCGCACGCGAACCGGGCGACGAGCCGCCCCGGCGCGCACCGGCGTTCGCGCGGGAACCGGGCGACGAACCGCCTCGGCGCATGGCCATGCGCGACGAACTGCCTCGAGGCATGGAGCCGAGGCAGGGCCTCGGGGATCTGCTTGAGCGCTATCGGGACGACATCACGGACCAGATCGAATCGCTCGAGGCGAGCCTGCCGTTCGTGGGGCTGAAGTACTACCGGGACCAGTTGCTGCCCCAGGTCGTCGGCGAGGCCAGGCAGGGCGAGCTGCGGTCGCTGATGGACCTGCTCGTCGATAGCGGCGTGGTGGACGTCTACCAGGTGGAGAATCCCAACAACCCGGCGTTCCCGACGGCGGCGATCCGTCTCCCGCTCACCGATGAGCTGGACGAACTGGACGAGAACGACGACCTGGACGAGCTCGACGACCTGGACGAACTGGACGAGAACGACGAAGTGGATGAGCTGGACGAGCTCGACAAAGTGGATGAGCTGGACGAGCTCGACGAAGTGAATGAGGTGGACGAGCCCGAAGACGCAGAAGGCTCGGACGAGGCGGAGGAGCGCGAAGACGATCCGCTGTGACCGTCGCCTTCAGCGCTGACGAGCTCTACCTCGCCCACCAACCCCCCGGCGGCGCACTGCATCCCGAGCGCCCGGCGCGTCTGGCGGCAATCCTCGGGCGCCTCGAAGCTACCGGCCTGCTCGCGCGCATGGAGCGTCTGCCGCAGCGCGACGCGAGCGACGAGGAACTGCTCGCGGTCCATGACCGCGCCGTCCTCGAGACCGTCGAGGCGCACCACGCCGCCGGTGGCGGCTGGATCGACGCCGATACGTTCGTCGGAGAGTCGTCGCCGGCTGCGGCGCGGCGGGCTGCCGGGGCCGCTCTCGCGGCGACCGGGGCGGTGCTCGACGGTTCGGTTCGCAGCGCCTTCGTCGCGGCCCGGCCGCCGGGGCACCACGCGACGCGCGATCGCTCGATGGGGTTCTGTCTGTACAACCAGGTTGCCGTGGCCGCCGCGGACGCCCTCGCCCGAGGCGTCGAGCGGGTCGCCGTCGTCGACTGGGATCTGCACCACGGCAACGGTACGCAGGCGATCTTCGACGCCGACCCGCGCGTGCTCTACGTGAGCATGCACGCCTACCCCTACTACCCTGGCACGGGCGCGGTCGGGGAGCGCGGGAGCAGCGAGGCCACCGGCACGAAGATCAACATCCCGCTCCCGCACGGCGCCGGCGACCGTGCCTTCCTCGCCGCGTACGAGCAGGTGGCCGTACCCGCCCTCGATGCATTCGAGCCGCAACTGCTGCTTGTCTCCTCCGGCTGGGACTCGCACGCCCGCGATCCGCTCGGCGCGCTCGCCGTCTCGACCGAGGGCTACACGGCGGTCGCGCGGCTGATCATCGACGCGGCGGAGCGGCTCTGCGACGGCCGCCTCGTCGCCGTCCTCGAGGGCGGCTACGACGAGCACGCGCTCGCCTGCTGCGCGCAGGCGCTCTGCGAGCTGCTGCTCGGTGACGAGCCGACGCCGGACCCGGAGCAGGGCACGGGGCGACCGGAGCTCGTCCCTGAGATCGACGCGGTGATCGCCACAGCCCGCGTGTCCGCGGGCCTCGACTGACCTCGGGGGGCTCGGCGTAGCGGCAGCAGCGGAACCGTGGCAGGGTGCCGGAGCGATCAGACGAAGCAATCCCCCGGTTCGCTACACGAAAGGCGGCCTGCCCATGAGGCGCGCGATGCTTGCGTTGCTGCTGAGCCTTGCCATGGCGCTCGTCGCCTGCGGCGGCGGCGAACATAGCGGCGGCGAAGGTTCCGGCGAACACGGCGGTTCCGGTGAACACGGTGCGTCGGAACAGGGCGAATCGGGCGAGGGAGAAGAGTCGGGCACCCAGTTCGCACGGACCGAGGTCTACGACCATGTGCGCGCGGGCGCCAGGCTGATCATCCGCTACGACGAGGGCTCAAACACCTTCATCGGCACGGTGGAGAATGTCACGTCGAACACGCTGGACCGCGTGCGCGTGGAGGTGCACCTGTCGAACGGCGTGGAGCTTGGCCCGACGACCCCCACCGACCTCGCACCCGGCCAGGTGATCGAGGTGACCTTGCGCGCCAGCGCGCAGCCCTTTGACACCTGGAGCGCCCACCCCGAAGTCGGCAGCGAGGAGGGCGAACACGCTGGCGAAGGGGGTTCCGGCGAGCACGGCGGCGGCTCCGAAGGGTCGGGCGGCTAGCAGGCTGCTTCTATGAGGGCTGGTCCGATCTGCAAGTCGGCCAACGTGGTGGCCGCTCCGTCTGCACGCCATGCCGGATGGTGACCTGTGCCCCGCTTCTATCCGCACTCGCCGAGGGGTCGCGCTTCTGGACCCGGTGCATGATGGGGAACCTGCTTGCAGGGGGCGCTGCCAGCTGAAAAGCGTCCTTGGGTGGACCAGCAGCCTGTCGCAGTCGCCCGGTCTTCAGCATCACGGTGCAGCCGTTGGTGGTCGTCTGGTGGTGGTTCGCCGTCTTCCCGTCGCCCGCTACGCAGCCTCCCCCTCCGCCGTGGCGGCCTGGCGCAGCGGCTCATAGACCTCGCCGCTGCGCCAGAGCGCGTGCAGCAACACTGCGAGGCGTCGCGCCACGGCGACGACCGCGCGCTTCTTCGCGTTCCCCGCTCCCGAGGCCATGTAGCGCTCGCCCCAGCGGCGCAAGTCGCAGTCTGGTCCGAACGGTCCGAGGACGTACTGCGCGGCCTGCACGAGCAGCCGCCTCAGGTGGGAGTCGCCACGTTTGGTGATCCCCAGTTGCGTGTGGCGGCCGCCGGAGTCGCGACGCCTGGGCACGAGGCCGAGGTAGGGTGCGACCTCGCGGCTGCGGGGAAAGCGCGCGGGATCCTCGATCGTCAGCACGAAGGTGAGGGCGGTGATGGGACCGACGCCTGCGACCTGGCGGAGCGCGGCGGTCTCGGGGTAGGCCGCGCACAGCGCCTCGACCTCCCGGCCGGCGGCGGCGATGCGGGCGCTGAGCTCGCCAATCACCTCGAGCAGCGGCAGCAGTGCGGTGCGCAGTTCAGCCGGGATGTGCTCCGCTGCCTTGCGATGGAAGGCTGGCGCGGTCACCTTCGGCAGCGCGGCGCCCCACGCCTTGACGGCGCCGCGCACGTGGTTGATGAGCTGCGTCCGCGAGCGCACGAGCGCGTCGCGGCCGCGCACGACCGCGAGATCCTGCTGGGCCTGCGCGCTGCGGTGACGGATCGGGGCGAGCAGCTTGGGGTCGAGGCGACCCAGCCGTGCCAGTTGCTCGGCGTCGCTGCGGTCGTCCTTGCGGTGGCTGCGTGCGATCAGCGCTACCTGGCGGGGGTTGGCGACAATCACCTCGTGACCGAGTTCGGTCAGCAGCCGGCTCAGCCACGGCGAGTGCCGTCCCGCCTCCAGCACCGCCCGTGCCGCCGGCAGCTCCCCGAGCGCTCGCCTCAGCGCGAGGGCCGTCGTGCGGACGCGCTGCTCGCGCTGCACGTCCCCGGCGGGGCCGAGCACGCAGATCTGGGTGTGACGGTCGCTCACATCGAGGCCCCAGGTGACTCCGCTGGCTTCCTCCCGTTCAACGCGCTCTGCCGTTGCGATATGCTGCTGCATGGCTGGTCTTCTACCTCTCTGGCTCTGAGAAGCCGTTCTGGGCCCGATTCGAGGCCGCTTACCGGGGACGAGTATCCCCTTGAGGAGGAGACCAGCCCTCATCCCATCTGAAAAACTCCTGATCCTGGGCCGCTGGGTCTCACTGGCCATTCGGTGGGCTGGCGTAGAGCCCAGAAACATTGGGTTTCTTGATGTCGCGGCCAGCGCGATTTCAGCCCAAAAGCGCCGCCGCGGACTTTTTCATCACCCTGCTAGCTGCGAGGCCCGTGTGCCTCGCGCTTGTGAGCGCCTGCCAGCTACTCGATCGTTCGCGATTCGGCGAGCGTGCCGTCGCGTCCGCAGGCGGGGCAGCACTGCGGCAGCTCGCGACGTGGCACCTCGCCGCGCGTCGCGGAAACACCGAGCCAGATGTCGTCGCGCAGGCGGAAGTGCGGGCTGAGGCGTCCGCGCGGGCCGCGGGTGGCGGCGCGCAGCTCCTCGTCGACGCGGCGGGCGGCCTCCGCGCGGCTCATCGGGCCGGGGGGACGCACCAGCACCTCGCGGCCGCAGTGCGAGCAGCGGTAGACGGAGAGCGCCACGGACGGGGCAGCCGCTAGCCGGGCGCGACGGCGGCCGCGGCCTCCGACTCCGGCAGCAGGTCGACGAACACCTCGTTGGCGAGCAGCAGGCCGCCCTCGCTCAGGCGCAGCCGGTCGCCCTCCCACTCGAGCAGCCCGAGGGCCGTGTGCCGCTCGATTGCCGGCCCGAACGCCTCGCGCAGCGAGACGCCGAAGCGCGACGCGAAGTCAGCCTCGCCGACGCCTTCGAGTAGCCGCAGGCCGAGGATCAGCGCGTCCGCGCGCAGCGTCGCCGCGTCCGGCGTCTCGCCGCCGGCGATCTGCTGCAACTCGCCGCGCCCGTGCCGTTCGCGCTCCTCGTACGAGGCGTTGACGAGATCGACGTAGCGGGCGGGCGAGTCGACGTTCGCGAGGCGCTGGCCGGCGAAGAAGGAGTGCGCGCCCGCGCCGATGCCCAGGTAGGGCTGCGCGCGCCAGTAGACGAGGTTGTGGCGGCAGGACAGTCCGGGGCGCGCCCAGTTCGAGATCTCGTACTGCTCGTAGCCCGCACTCGCGAGGCGGTCGCGCGTCCACTCGTACTGGTCGGCGACCACGTCCGGGTCCGGCTCGGGCAGTTCGCCCTTCTGCACGCGGTAGTAGAGGTGCGTGCCCGGCTCGATCGTCAGCGCGTAGCAGGAGAGGTGCTCCGGCTGAACCGACAGCATGTCCTCGAGCGTCTCCTGCCAGCGGCTCAGCGGCTGCTCGATCAGCCCGAAGATCAGGTCGGCGTTGACGTTCTCGAAGCCGGCGTCGCGGGCGTCGCGCAGCGCATCGAGGGCGCGCCCCCCCGAGTGCTGGCGGTCCAGCAGCTCGAGCTCGTCGTCGTTCAGGGACTGGACGCCGATCGAGAGGCGGTTGAAGCCCATCGCGCGCAAGCCCTCGAGGTGCTCACGGCTGAGGTCCGTGGGGTTTGCCTCGAGCGTCCACTCGGCGTCGGCGGCTACTGCATAGCGCTCGCGGATCGCCTCGACGAGGGCGCGCATGTCGTCGAGCGAGCTGAGGCTGGGCGTGCCGCCGCCGAAGAAGACCGTGCGCACCTCGAACTCGCGGGCGGCGGGCGCCCACAGCCCGAGTTCGCGCACCAGCGCGGGCGTGTACTCCGGCACGAGGTGGTCGAGGCCCTCGTAGGAGTTGAAGTCGCAGTAGCCGCACTTGGCCGTGCAGAACGGGATGTGCAGATACAGCGACAGCGCCTGCGCCATGCCTTGTCCCGACCTTCCTGCTCTGGATTGTGACTGAGGCCAGCGTACAGGTGTGGCCGGATGTGGGGAACGCGCCGAGCTCCAACGGGGGTCTGGCCAGGGCCACTGCAAGATCGTCCGCCACAGAGCGGACGCTCGCGTGATCCGTTCAGTTCCCGCTGGTGGGTTCGGCGACGGCGCGGGCGAGGGCGCGGTCAACGGTCTCGATCCGTCTCACGCCGCGCCTGCGGCAACTCGCGAGATGGCAGAGATCGCGGGCAGCGAGTGTGGGATGGAGCCTCTCCAGCTTCCGAGCCAGGTCGACATCTGCTCGTTCCAGCGCCCAGATCTCGGCCATCGCGCCCGACGCCAGCGCCATCGCCTCGTCGAGTTCACGAAAGCGCCTGACCGGCAGGTACGCGTGCAGGAGCTCCTGCAGCACCTCCGCAGAGGTGTAGAGAGGCACCCGATTGCGGCTGGCGTCGACGAAGAATGCCTGCGCCGGTTCGCGGCGCGGATGCTCGCGTCCAACCGCATAGACGAAGATGTTGGTGTCGACGAAGATCACGCGTCGGCGATCCCCCGGAGCCGCGACTCGCGCATCACCGCCAGATGCTCCTGCCAGTCCGGCTCGCGGCCGGGCCCAGCCTGCGCGTTGGATTCGCGGAAGAATGCCTCGAGTTCCGTCGGTGATCCGAAGTGCTTCACGTGCTGCCGGGACTCGAGGCACTCGCGCGCGGCCGCGCGCAGCCATGCGCTCAGTGTCATGCCTTCTCGTTTCGCCTGGGAGAAGAACCGATCGCGATCCTCGTCGGGGATGATGAGCTGTACTCGCGCCATCCTGCACCCGCTTTCCAGTGTGTACCCAGCATACACATCCGCGCACCACCGCAGACGTCATCCGCTTCAGTGACAATGGGGCTGATCCCGGAGCCAGTACCCGGCGACCGCTGGTTGTGATTCGGATCGCGCGCCGGGGGGCGGCCGCGGTTACTCCACCATTCCCGGCTCGCCGCCGGCGCGCAGCAGCCAGCCCGCGAGCGCCAGTTCCGTGATCAGCGTAAGCACGACGCCGATCATGGGCAGCACGAGCAGGTCGCCGTTGGCGACGGCCAGCCAGATCGACAGCACCACGATGCCGGAGGCGATCGAGAGCCAGCCGAGCCAGCGGGGCGCCGTCGAGCCTGCCACGGTCGCGGCGCCCGACATCGAGCTGCGCACGAGCAGCGTGCCCAGCGCGATGATCGCCAGCGCGCCGAGCGTGTAGCCACACGCCGTCCCGAAGGTGCTGAGGGACGCGAACCACTCCGCGAACGCTTCCAGCAGCTTCCTCGAATCCGGCGGCATCTCCGACGGGACGCTGGAAGCGAGCGCCTGTCCGGAGAAGCCGAGGATGCTCACGATCATGAGCACCCCACCCGCGGCGAGGAGCAAGGCGAACATCACGCTTGCCAGCGCCCGGTCGCGTCCCCGGAACAGGACGTAGAGCAGCGCGGCCAGCATGACCAGAGCCAGGTTCGCGATCGCGTCGAGCGCGTACCCGAGCAGGTACAGCCCCCGGTTGTCCTGGATGTTCTCGAGCACATCGAGCGCTTCGAGCGAGCCCTGATCCCCGCCCAGCGCGCCGACCGCGATCTGCGGGAGGATGACGCTCGCGCCTCCGGCGGCGGCCGCGATGATCAGCAACACCCCGATCGAGCGATTCAGCTGCGTCCCGGTCATCGCCAGTCCTCCCTCAGCCCCCGGATCGTGCTCAATGTAGCGGCTCGCGAGCGGCGCGGGCCCGCACGCTGGCCCGCCCACCGGCCCCGTGCGAGACTCGACGCACGATGCTGCGCACCTTCGAGGCAGGGATACTCCGCCCGGCGCACGCCGGCCAGGAGGTCGTGCTCGCCGGCTGGGTCCACCGCCGCCGCGATCACGGCGGCCTGGTCTTCATCGACCTGCGCGACTCCACGGGCCTCGTCCAGGCGGTCTTCCATCCCGAGGACGCGCCCGAGGCCTTCGAGGTCGCCTCGGAGCTGCGCAACGAGTACGTCGTGCGGATCGCCGGCGAGGTCGTCGAACGCAAGCCGGGGACCGAGAACCCGGACCTCGCGACCGGCGGCGTCGAGGTCGCGGTCCGCGAGGCGACGGTGCTCAACGAGGCGGAGACGCCGCCCTTCCCGATCAACCAGGGCACCCCCGTCGACGAGGCGACGCGGCTCCGCTACCGTTACCTGGACCTGCGCCGCGCGCGCATGGCCGCCAACCTCGTGATGCGCCACCGCGTGGTCCGCTCCATCCGCAACTACCTCGGCGATCGCGACTTCATCGAGATCGAGACGCCGGTGCTCGGCCTCGCGACGCCCGAGGGGGCGCGTGACTATCTGGTGCCGAGCCGCGTGCACCCCGGGCGCTTCTACGCGCTGCCGCAGTCGCCGCAGCAGTGGAAGCAGTTGCTGGTGGTGGCCGGGCAGGAGCGCTACTTCCAGATCGCGCGCTGCTACCGCGACGAGGATCTGCGCGCCGACCGCCAGCCCGAGTTCACCCAGCTCGACCTCGAGATGGCGTTCGTCGAGCAGGATGACGTGCTCGACCTGATCGAGGGCCTCTACAGCGAGCTGGCGTTCACCGAGGGCAGGCGCTTCGAGACGCCGATGCCGTTCCCGCGCATGACCTGGGCGGAGGCGATGGAGCGCTACGGCTCGGACAAGCCGGACCTGCGCATCGGCATCGAGATCCGCGATCTCAGCCCGCTGGTTGCCGACTCCGAGTTCGGCGTCTTCAGCAACACGATCAAGGGCGGCGGCCGCGTGCGCGGCTTCGCCGTCCCCGGCGGCGCCGACACGCCGCGGCGCGGCGCCGACGCGCTGGTCGCGCTCGCGCAGGAGCTGGGCGCGGGCGGCCTCGTCTGGATCGCCTTCGACGGCGAAGGCGCCCTCGACGGCGTGCCGCCCGAGGAACTGCACGAGCAGACGCGCTCGCCGGCGAAACGCTTCCTCGACGGCGAGACGCTGGCCGCGCTGGGTACGGCCTGCGGCGCGAGCCGCGGCGACATGCTGCTGATCGTCGCCGACCGCGACGAGGTGACCTCGCGCGCGCTCGACGGGCTGATGCGCCACGTCGCCGAGCAGCGCGAGCTCGCCGATCCCGGGGTGCTCGCCTTCGCATTGATCACGGACTTCCCGATGTTCGAGCGTGACGCCGCCGATACGCGCTGGAGCGCCGTACACCACCTCTTCACCTCGCCCTACGAGGAGGACGACGAGCTGCTGGAGTCGGACCCCGGCCGGGTCCGCTCGCGCGCGTACGACCTCGTCTGCAACGGCCAGGAGATCGGCTCCGGCTCGATCCGGATTCATCGCCGCGATCGCCTGATGCGCGTGCTGCGCGCCCTCGGTATGGGCGAGGCGGAGGCCGAGGAGCGCTTCGGCCACATGCTGCAGGCGTTCACCTTCGGCGCGCCGCCTCACGGCGGCATCGCGCTCGGCATCGACCGCACGGCGGCGCTGTTCGCAGGCGAGCGCGACATCCGCGAGGTGATCGCGTTCCCCAAGACCAAGACGGCCTCCGACCCGATGACGGGCGCGCCGAGCACCGTCGAGGCACAGCAACTCGCCGACGTGCACATCGCGCTGACAGCGGAGGCGCAAGCCGCGGGCGGTGCGCCTGACGTATGATCTCCTGAGACTCGCTATCGGACGGGCGATAGCGGGTCCGCAAGTGGGCGGAGGGCTGCGTGGGCGGAAACAACCGCATCATCGTCATCATGCTCGGGGTGCTCGCTGCCCTCGTGCTGCTCATCGGCGGGCTGTCCGCCGTCTTGCTGCTCGGCGGGGGCGGCGACGACTCCACAGATGAACCGGCTGCCGCAGCCGGCACCACCACCGAGACGGGCGGCGCAAGCAGCGGCGACGAGGGCGACGGCGGCACGAGCAGCGGCGACGGTGGCGATAGCGCCGGGAGCGCCGGGAGCGCCGCTGGCCGGCTTCGCCTGCCGGGCAACGACCCCGTCACGCTCGATCCGCACATCGCCGGCGACTCCGGCTCCGCCGAGTTCATCGTCGAGGTGTTCAGTGGCCTCGTCACGATCTCGCCGGATCTCAGCATCGAACTCGACCTCGCCGAGTCGCTGGAGATCAGCGAGGACGGGCTGCAGTACACGTTCACGCTGCGCGACGACATCCTCTTCCACAACGGCCGCCGCGTGACCGCCGCGGACGTACTGTGGTCGATCGAGCGCGCGGCCTCGCCCGATCTCGCCTCGCCGACCGCGCTCGCCTACCTCGGTGACATCATCGGCGTGCGCGAGCACTTCTATGGCCTCGCCGAGACGATCGAGGGCGTCCAGGTCGTCGATGACCGCACGATCCGCTTCACCATCGACGCACCGAAGCCGTACTTCCTCGCCAAGCTCACCTATCCGACGGCGTTCGTCGTGGACCAGCAGCAGATCGAGAGCAACCCGCGCGGCTGGACCCGCCGCCCGGTCGGCACCGGTCCGTACCGCCTGCAGGAGTGGCGCATCGGCGAGCGGATCGTGCTGCGCGCCAACTCGCGCTACCACCTCGGGGAGCCCGCGGTGCGCGAGGTGCTGTACGAGCTCGCGGGCGGCTCCACGCTCACGCGCTTCGAGAACGGGGAGCTGGACGTCGCCTTCATCTCCGTGAACGACATCGACCGCGCGCGCGACCCGGACAGCGACATCGGGCCGCTCTACCAGGCCTTCAACCAGTTCACGATCTCCTACCTGGCGTTCAACACGGCGGTGCCGCCGTTCGACGACGTGAACGTGCGCCGCGCCCTCGGCCTCTCGATCGATCGCAACCTGATCGCCGAGGTGACGTTCAAGAACATGCTTGCGCCGGCGACCGGCATCCTTATGCCGCAGTTGCCCGGCTACACCCCCGACGACAAGACGTACCAGTTCGACCCGGACGAGGCGCGCCGGCTGCTGGCGGAGTCGAAGTACGGGTCGGCCGAGAACCTCCCGCCGATCGTCATCAGCGAGGTCGGCGGCGGCGCCGAGGCGCGGATTGACACGCAGGCGTTCATCGAGCAGTGGCGCAACGAACTGGGCATTGAGGTCCGCATCCAGCAGACCGACTTCGCGACCTTCCTGGAGGACCAGGACTCCGGCCGCCTGCAGATGTTCAACGCCGGCTGGATCATGGACTACCCGGATCCCGAGGACATCCTCGATCTCAAGTTCCACTCCGAGTCCGCGCTCAACGACGTGGCCTACTCAAACGCCGATGTCGACGGGATCCTCGATCAAGCCCGCATCGAGCAGGACCCTGCCGCCCGGCTCGCGCTCTACCAGCAGGCGGAGCGGCTGATCATTGAGGATGCGGCGTGGCTGCCGCTCTACTTCTCGCGCTCACACGTGGTGATCAACGCGGCCGTCGAGGGCTGGTTTGAGCCGCCGATGGTCATTCCGCGGCTGCGCCACATCACCGTGAACCGCTAACCGGGACGGGGCCGGTCGCCGATGGCCGCCTACATCATCCGCCGGCTGCTCTGGCTGCCGCTCGTCCTGTGTATCGTCTCGTTCGCGACGTTCGCAATCGCGCGCTTCGGTCCGGGCGACCCCGTGAGCGTCGCCGCCGGGCAGTACCGCGACCCGGAAGTGCTGGAGCGCGTCCGCGCCGAGCGCGGCCTCGACGGTTCCGTGTTCGAGCAGTACGGCCGCTGGCTCCTGGGCGACATCTATCCGGGCGGGAGCGGCGGCGGTTCGATCCGCGGCGACTTCGGCGAGTCGTTCATCCAGCGCGGCTTCACCGTCAACGAGCTGATCCGCAAGCGCATGCTCATCTCGGCACAGCTCGGCCTGCTGGCGCTGATCGTCGTCTTCAGCACCGGCATCCCGCTCGGGCTGCTTGCCGCGCGCTTCAGCGGGACCTGGATCGACCCGTTCGTGATCAGCACCCTGCTCTTCCTCACGGCGCTGCCCGTGCTGGTGATCATTCCGCCGATGCTCTGGCTGTTCGCGCTGCAACTCGACATCCTGCCGTCCGGCGGCTGGGGCGGTGACGGCCTCTCCGGCCTCTTCGATGTCTGGTGGATCGGCGGCGTGATCGCTATTCCGATCCCGGACCCGCACCTCTACCTGCCAGTCTTCGTGCTCTCGATCGGCGGCATCGCCGGTGTCGCCCGCCTCGTGCGGATCACGGCGCTCGAGGTGCTGACGGAGGACTACGTGCGCACCGCGCGCGCGAAGGGGATCACGGAGACGGCGGTGGCGCTGCGCCACGTGCTGCCGAACTCGCTGCTGCCCGTCGTCACGGTGGTCGGCTTCGCGCTCGTCGGCATCCTCGAGGGGGCGTTCTTCACCGAGACGCTGCTCGGGATTCCCGGGATCGGGCGCTTCTCGATCGAGGCGGTGCAGAGCCGTGACTACGACGTGATCCTCGCGATCACGGTGATCGTCGCGACGGCCTTCCTGATCGCCAACCTCGTGATCGAGATGAGTTACACCTTCATCGACCCGCGCGTGCGGCTGGGCGAGGCGGTGAACGCGTGAGCAGCGCCGCCGTCGGGCTGGAGAACGGGGAGGCGGTGCGAAGGCGTCCCGCCGGTCCCTGGCGGCAGCTCTGGAGGCGGCTGAGCCGCAAGCGCATCGCGATGTTCGGGCTCGCCGTGGTGCTCGCGATCTACCTGATGGGCATCACCGCCAGCTGGACGGCGCCCTACTCCTACCGCGAGCAGGATCTGACGCGCGGCCTCGAGGGTCCGAGCGCGGACCACTTCCTGGGCACGGACCGGCTTGGCCGCGACATGCTCAGCCGCGTGATGTACTCGGCCCGCACGACCGTGATCATCACCGTCACCGTGATCGTCACCGGGGGGCTGGTGATCGGCCCGACGCTGGGGCTGCTCTCCGGCTACCGGGGAGGCTGGATCGACGGCGTGATCGGCCGTGTCGGCGACGTCTTCATCGCGCTGCCCGGGTTACCGATGCTGATCCTGATTAACGCCTCGCTGGCGCCACGCGTGATCGAGTGGACCGGCTGGATCGAGGATCACTCGCCATTCTCGGGGCTGATCCAGAACGGGGTGCCCTCGTATCTCACCGTGTTCGGCGCGCTCTCGCTGTTCTTCTGGGTGGGCAGCATGCGCATCATCCGCGCGCAGACGCTGCAGATTCGCGAGCGCGACTTCGTGATCGCCGCGCAGGCGATGGGCGCCACCAGCAGCCACGTGATCTGGCGGCACCTGCTGCCCAACGTCTCCTTCCTGCTCATCCTCGGCGCGTCGAGCGCCCTCGGGGCGGTCGCCGGGTCGGAGTTGTTCCTGACCTGGTTCGGCGTCGGCATCCAGCCGCCGGCGCCCTCGTTCGGCGCGATGATCTTCGAGGCGGGCAGCGTCCGCACCTTCCAGGCGAACCCGCACCTACTGCTGGTCCCCTCCTCCTTCGTCGTCGCGCTGCTCTTCGCCTTCGCGCTCTTCGGTGATGCGCTCAACGACGCGGTGCGTGCGCGCTAGCAGGGTGATGAAAAAGTCCGCGGCGGCGCTTTTGGGCTGAAATCGCGCTGGTCGCGACATCAAAAACCCCAATGTTTCTGGGCTCTACGCCAGCCCACCGAATGGCCAGTGAGACCCTACGGCTCAGGATCAGGAGTTTTTCAGCAGCCTGCTAGTGAGCTGGCGCCGGCTGCAATGCATCAGAAAGTGACTGTTGCCGTCCGTTCCTTTGCGCCGGATCATGCGATCTGACCGCGGCATGCGTTTCAACCACGCCTCGGCCAGCCCGGCTCTCCCGTTCGTAGCGCTGCCGTCAACTGACCTGCATTGCGCGTCCGTACCGTGCGCTCACAAGTCGGGCCTCGACTCCGGCGGAGCCTCACCCGGCCAAGCCAACGCCAAGGGCGCCACCTCCGCAGGGGAACAGGGCGAAGGGCGTCGATGCCCGAGCGCTCAGCGCTCGGCCGGCATGGTTTGCACGCCGTAGCGGGGAATGACGCTGTCGGACGTCACGATGGTCAGTCCCTCAACCTGCGCCTGAGCGACGAGCAGCCGATCGAACGGATCGCGGTGGATGGGCGTGAGCCCTCCCGCATACTCCGCGTGGAACAGGCTGACGGGCAGGCCTCTGAAACCATCCCGCTCAACCCGCCCGGCCAGATCCTGCGGAGCCCGCAGTTTTCCCAGGGCCTGCTTGATCGCGATTTCCCAGACGGAGGCGGCGCTCACGTAGGCGTCGTTGCCGGGATCGGTAATGGCCTCACGGGCGACCGGTCCCAGCCTCGGATGATTGCCGAACGCCCACACCAGGACCTGGGTGTCGAGGAGCAGGCGGAGCATTACAAACCGCCACTACCGGAGCCCTCGAACGCCTCGATGACCTCCAACGGGGTGTCGTCAAAGTCCTCGGCGCTCCAGATCTGACCTTCAAGCGATCCAATCTCGCGCCGGCGTCGCTCCCGGTAGGGTTGGAGCAGCAGGTACGGCTTGCCGGCCCTGGCGATCACGATCTCTTCTCCGCTCCAAGCTAGTTCGCCGAGCCGGGAGAGTTGCGATTTCGCCTCGTGCATGTTGACCTGCATCGGGTGCTCCTTAGCTAAGCCGGACTTAGTCGAGTATCGTGGCAATGCGCCCGGCGCGCAACAGCCGGGGCGGCAGGGCCGCATAACCGAGGCTTGAGAAGTCGGTCGGTAACGTCAGTGGTGATGCCCGGCGGGTGATCTTGGTAACAGATCCAATGATGCGATCCGCCGGCGGGACCGAAGCGGGAGCCGTTGATATACTCAACCCGCTACGCTCCCGCGCGTTACCGGTGGTCGCTGGACCCCGCCGCTGCGAGGAGGCCCCGTCGCGAGACGGGCTGTTGCGAAGAAAGGGCTGGCCTTGGGTATAACCGCTGAGCGTCTTCCCCGCTCGCTCGTCTCGATCGAGATCGAGGTTGAGCCCGAGCGCCTCGAGGCGTCGATGACGAAGGTGATCCGCAAGGTCTCACAGCAGGTCCGCATCCCCGGCTTCCGGCCCGGCAAGGCCCCTCGCGCGATCGTCGAGCGCACCGTCGGGCAGCCGATGCTGCTCCAGGAGGCGATCGAAGACCTGCTCCCGACCGTCTACAACGAAGCCCTCGAGAGCGAGTCGATCGACGCGATCGGCCAGCCCGAGATCGAGCTCAAGTCGACCGAGCCGCTGGTCGTCCAGGCGACGGTGCCCGTCCGCCCGACGATCGGGATCGGCGCCTACGAGGCGCTGCGCGTGCCTCGCGACGAGGTGTCCGCCGGCGAGACGGAGACCGACGAGGCGCTGACGGACCTGCGGCGGCGCTACGCCACCCTCGAGCCGGTCGACCGCGCGGTGGAGTGGAATGACACCGTGCGCATCGACATGACCGTGTCCATTGAGGGGCAGGCCGAGCCGCACGTCGAGGAGGGCGCCGAGTTCGCCGTCACCGAGGGCGGCATCGTCTCCCTGCCCGGCTTCCTCGACCTGCTGATCGGCCTCGAGCGCGGCGGCCCGCACGAGTTCTCGTTCGACCTGCCCGAGGACTACCCGGCCGAGGAACTCGCCGGCAAGACCGCGGGCTACAGCGTCCAACTGCTCGAAGTGAAGCAGGAGATCCTGCCCGAGCTCGACGACGAGTTCGCCCGCTCGCTCGACGAGGAAGGCATCGACAACCTCGAACAGCTGCAGGCGCGCGTGAGCGAGGGCGTGCAGGCGCAGATCGAGGCCGTGGCCGACATGAGCTACCGCGAGGAGGTCGTGGACCTGCTCCTCGCAACCGCCGAACTCGACTACCCCGAGGTGCTCGTCGAGCGTGAGATCGACCGCCTCGTCGACGAGCAGTCGCAGCACGCCGCCCACGAGCGCGAGGACTTCGAGCGCTGGCTCGAGGCGATCGGCCGCACCGAGGACGAAGTGCGCGACGCACTGCGCGAGCAGGCCGACCTGATCGTGCGTCGCGGCCTCGTGCTCGCGGAGTTCGCCAGCCGCGAGGAGATCGCGGCCACCGACGAGGAGTTGAACGAGCGCGTGGACGAGCTCGTCGAGCAGGCCTCGGGTGGCACGACCGACCTCGATCGGCGCGTGCAGGTGCGCGCGATGTTCGACACGGAGCAGATGCGCGCCTCGATGAGCGAGCGTCTGGTCACGGAGCGCGCGCTGGAGCGGCTGATCGAGATCGCCTCGCAGCAGGATGAGGAGCTCGAGCCGCGCTCGCCGCGTCGCCGCGGGCGCCGCCGCCGCGGGGCGAGCGCCGACGACGAAGCCGACGAAGCCGACGAAGCCGACGCCGGCGAGTCAGCGGACGAGGCCGAGGCTTCCGAGGACGCCTCGACAGAGGCTGACGCCGGGGACGAGGACGGCGACGGGGACGAGAAGAGCGAGTCGTAGGGCGGCGGCGGAAGCTCGCCCGTGGTCCAATGGAACGTGAACAACGCGCACGCCGGACAGTCGGCGGCGCCGGGGAAGACAGGTGACATGACGATGCGGCCCGGTGCGATTCCTCCCAGCAACGTCGTGCCGATGGTGGTCGAGACGACCGCCCGGGGCGAGCGCGCGTATGACATCTACTCGCTGCTCCTCAAGGAGCGCATCATCTTCCTGGGCACGCCGATCGACGACCACGTCGCGAACACGATCGTCGCCCAGCTGCTCTACCTGGAGCGCGAGGAGCCTGACCGCGACATCAACATGTACGTCCACTCGCCGGGCGGCGTGATCACCGCCGGGCTGGCGATCTACGACACGATGAACCTGATCCGCTCGGACGTCTCCACGATCGCGGTCGGCGCGACGGCCTCGATGGCCACGGTGCTGCTCTCGGCGGGCGCCAGGGGCAAGCGCTACGCCCTGCCCAACGCCACGGTGCACATGCACCAGGCTATGGGCGGCGCGCGCGGTCAGGCATCCGACATCGAGATCGCGGCGCGTGAGATCCTGCGCAACAACGAGATCATCCGCAACATCCTCGCGGAGCGGACCGGCCAGTCGATCGAGCGCATCCGCGCCGACACCGATCGCGACTTCTACCTGAACGCGGAACAGGCCCTCGAGTACGGGATGGTCGACGAGATCCTCGCGAGGCCCGGCGAGAGCGACTAGGCGGCAACACCCGCCGCCGCGAGGCGGCCGGGCGCCGGAGGCGAAACGGAGGCAGCCGCGGTGGCGAACTCCTCCAAGCGTGGCGCGTGGGTCCAGTACCACTGCTCGTTCTGCGGCAAGAACCAGGACCAGGTCAAGCGCCTGATCGCCGGCCCCGGCGCGGTCTACATCTGCGACGAGTGCGTCGAACTCTGCCGCGAGATCATCACCGAGGAGAGCGACGCCGCCCCGGCGCAGACCGCCAAGCCGACGCGCACGCCTCGCGACCTCGTGGAGCTGCTCGACGAGTACATCGTCGGGCAGGATCGCGCCAAGCGCGTGCTCTCCGTCGCCGTCTACAACCACTTCAAGCGCATCGACTCCCCCGTCCAGGTGGACGTCGAGCTCGAGAAGTCGAACATCCTGCTGATCGGGCCCACGGGAACCGGCAAGACCGCACTCGCGCGCACGCTCGCGAAGGTCCTCGACGTGCCGTTCTCGATCGCGGACGCGACGGCGCTGACGGAGGCGGGCTACGTCGGCGAGGACGTCGAGAACATCCTGTTGCACCTCATCCAGGCGGCGGAGTTCGACGTCCAGCGCGGCGAGCGCGGCATCGTTTACATCGACGAGATCGACAAGATCGCGCGCAAGTCGGACAACCCCTCGATCACGCGCGATGTGTCCGGCGAGGGCGTGCAGCAGGCGCTGCTCAAGATCATCGAGGGCACGGTCGCCAGCGTGCCGCCGCAGGGCGGCCGCAAGCACCCGCACCAGGACTTCATCCAGATCAACACGGCCAACATCCTGTTCATCGTCGGCGGCGCGTTCGAGGGCCTCGAGGACGTCGTCTCGCGTCGCACGGGCATCGGCGCGCGCAGCCTCGGCTTCGGCTCGGAGCGGCCGAGTGAGTCCGACCGCGCGCGCATCCTGCAGCACGTCACGCACGACGACCTGCTGCGGTACGGCCTGATCCCGGAGTTCGTCGGACGCCTGCCCGTCGTCTCCGTCCTCGATCCGCTCGATGTCGAGACGATGGTCTCGATCCTGACGAAGCCGAAGAACGCGATCGCGAAGCAGTTCCAGCGCCTCTTCAAGATGGACGACGTGGAGCTGGTCTTCACCGACGACGCGCTGCTGGCGATCGCCGAGGACGCGATCAAGCAGAAGACCGGCGCGCGCGGCCTCCGCACCGTCGTCGAGGAACTGCTGCTGGACGTGATGTACGACGCGCCCTCGATGCCCGAGATCCGCAAGTGCGTCGTCTCGGCCGAGACGGTGCGCAACCGCACGCGCCCGCTGCTCGTCACCGAGTCCGGCCAGGTCGTCGGCGACGGCGCGCCCGACGACAGCGACCTCGAGATCTCCGAGTCGGCCTGACGTCCTCGCGCTACCGCAGGGTGGCGCGGTAGTCCTCGAACTGCTCGTAGAAGTCGTCGAACGTGAGTCCGAAGGCCTGCTCGAAGGCCGCGTCTGCCGTGTCCAGCGGTGGCAGCAGGCGGAAGTACTCGAGGAGGGCTCGATCGCCGACATGAGCGGCGAGCGACTCCGCGGCGAGCGAGAACAGCGCACTCTCACTCGCTGAATTGATGGCATAGCTGTTCTCGTTGACTGTGTAGTTGTCTTCGAAGCTACTCAGTGGCAGCGTTGTGCCTTCCGCGAGCCTGAGCCGTGTTGCGCGAACTTCGTCGGAGGTTGCTCTCCCGGCCGCGACCTCGTAGGCGTATGTGGCGTACTCCCGCACACCCCGGCATAGCCACAGCGGACCCCACACACAGCTTCCGCGCGACTCCGGCGGGATCGAGAAGGCGGGCGCCAGGGTCCTGAGTATTCGCCCGAAGTGCTGTTGATTCAGGAAAAACGAGGTGTAGAAGTCCCCGACATATGCCTGGTACGTCGGATATCGCCACGTATCCGGACAGTCAAACACGAACACCGATCACGTTGTCTGTGAGCCCCGGGACGCATTGATCCGTCCCGAATGCGCGCACGAATGTCGAAGGGAACGTTGCCGCATCGACAACGTACACCGAATAGTCCACCGGCACTCCGCCGAAGCGCTCGCTGTAGAAGCTTGAGAGGCTTGCGATTTCCGCCTCGATCGCTGCTGCGGCCGGGACAGCGACGTCGCTCAGTTCTACGACGATCGGCTCGACTTTGTTGTCGGTCAGATGTGCGAGCATTGGCGCCACCTTGTGGCGATGGACTTCGAATTCACCATAGAAGTCGTCGATGTCGATACCGAAGGCGACCTCGAAGGCGTCTTCCCAGCGGTTGTACGAAGGTCCGAGGCGATAGAACTCGACGAGGGCTTCCTCGCCGGCATGGTTCGCAAGCCACTCGGCTGCCAGGAACTCCAGTGCGTACGGGAGGAACAGGTGACGCCGGTCAAGGTCATGTAGTTCGACGGGAGTCCTGGTGACTTGCTCGACGGCAAACTCGGGATGACGATTCGGAAAGCCGGTCTCGATCGCGTACACGTGCTGCGCGTAGTCGGCAGACCCCTCGCTCAGCCAGTAGGGCCCCCAGTACGGAGCTCCGGCGAGGTCATTCTGCAAAACGTGGAAGTACTCGTGGGCCACTGCCCACTCGCGGCAGATGGGAAAAGGGGGGAACCACACGAGATCATCGACGACGGCACACGAGTTGTGTTCATCGCTGACGCTCACGGTGTAGTCCGCCGTGTGCGCGCCGAAGCGCCTGGCGAGGAAGTCCTCGGCACTCGCGAACAGCGCCTGCAGGGCGTTCCGTTCCTCCGAGGTGACGCCATCGTCAAACCTGAACGTGGGCCGCGCCGCCCCAGGCTGCCACCAACGCGCCTCCGAGGTCAGATCGACCCACACCGCGTCGCCGCGGATCAACGACGGAGGTTCGGTGTTCCCGGATCCCGGGTGGTAGTGCGCGTACCGCTGCGCTGATGCGTCCCACACCGACCCACGGACGAACGTGTCGCCGAATCGCGCGACGGCTTCGTCGATTCCCGTACCGCTGTCGCCTGTCCAACCGACGAGGTTCCAGCCCGTCCGCAGTGAGAGCAGCACGGCTTCCCCGGACACCGATCGTGTCCACTCGACTGTCGCGTCCCCGCCAAGGTGCAGCCACAGCCCCACGCCCGGCGTGAGCGATGGAAGTTGGGCGTACGTACCGCGGAACGCGCGCTGATAGCCACCCTCGCCCGCGTCCCACGCTGAGATGCGTCGGAGCGCCGGGAGTTCGTCGAAGAGATCCGCGACAGGCGTCTTGGGTCCGACCCAGCCGACCATGTTCCAGCCGGGGTGCAGCACGGTCGTGATCGTCTCGGCCTCGGGCGCTCCGTCCGAGTCCTCCGAGGCGTTCGCCCGCACGGGCGTCAGCCCGGCGGCGAGCAGGAGCGCCGCGAGGGCGACGAAGAGCGCGGGTCGGAGGTTTCTCGCTCGCACGTGGCACTCCGGGGTCAGGCACGACACGAGCGGTACTTACGCAGCCGTCAACTAACCATACGCTCGCGGCGTGCCGGAGGTTCCCGCGCTGTGCAGCGTCCGCGGCGGCTGCGGAGTATCCTCGATCACTATGACAACCACCGCCCGACGCCGATCGCGCGCGCGTCTGCGCCTCGACGAGTTGCTCGTCGAGCGCGGGCTGGCGCCCGACGCCGAGCGTGCTCGCGCGCTCGTGCTCGCGCGCGATGTGCGCGTCGAAGGCGCGGTGGCGACGCGGCCCGCAGCGACCGTCGCGCCCGACGCGACGCTCGCGCTGCGCGAGCGCCCGCGCTACGTCAGCCGTGGCGGCGACAAGCTCGCCGCGGCGCTCGATGCCACCTCGATGGCCGTCGAGGGCGCGCGCTGCCTCGATGTCGGCGCCTCCACCGGTGGCTTCAGCGACTGCCTGCTGCAGCGCGGAGCGCGCGAGGTCGTCGCCGTCGACGCCGGTTACGGGCAGCTCGCGCAGCAGTTGCGCGACGATCCGCGGGTCGAGGTCCGCGAGCGCACGAACGCGCGGAATCTCGAGCCGCTCGAACCGCCCGCCGATCTGGCGGTCGTCGATGTCTCCTTCATCTCGCTCACCGCCGTACTGCCCGCCGTGCTGCGCTCGCTGCGGCCGGGCGGCGACGTGCTGGCGCTGGTCAAGCCGCAGTTCGAGGCGCGCCGCGAGCAGGTCGAGCCCGGCGGCGTGGTGCGCGACGCGCAGGTGCACGCCGAGGTCGTCGGCAAGGTCGCAGCCTGGGCCCTCGATCACGGGATGCGAGTACGCGGCGTCCACCGGTCGCCACTGGCCGGCCCCGCCGGCAACCGCGAGTTCTTCCTCTGGCTGCGCCTGCCGGCCGCCGAGGCACCGCGAGGCGACGCGTGAGCGGCGGGAGCGCCCTCGGCGGGATCGCGCGCTGCGGGGTCTGCTATCACCCCGACGTGCACGGCGCGGCCGCGCTCGCCGAACGACTGCAGGCGCAGATCGTCGAGGCCGGTCTCGATAGCTGGTGCGCGCCGCTCGAGCGCGACGGCCCGGCCGCCGGGGAGGGCCGAGTCGAGGCGCAACTGCCCGGCAGCGACCTGCTGATCTGCGTCGGCGGCGACGGCACGGTCTTGCAGGCCTCCGGCCTTGCTGCGGCCCTGGGCATCCCTGTCTTCGGCGTGCGGATGGGCCGCCTCGGCTTCCTCGCGGAGTCGACCGAGGGCGAAGCCGAGGAGGCGCTGAGGCTGATCCTCGGCGGCGGGGGCAGGATCGAGGCGCGCACGATGGCGCAGGCGGTCGTCGGGGACGGCGAACCGCTCCACGCGCTCAACGACGTGGTGATCGGACGCCATCGCCTCGGCCGCACGGTCTCGGTCGGCGTGCATGTCGACGGCGTGCTGCTTGCCGAGTACCGCACGGACGCCGTGATCGTGGCGACGGCGACCGGCTCGACCGGGTACGCGCTCGCGATTCACGGGCCGATCCTCTATCCCACCTCGAGCGAGCTGATTGTCGCTGCGGTCGCGCCGCATCTCTCCTACGGCAACGCGCTCGTGCTGCGCGACGGTGCGGCCGTCACGCTGGAGGTAGCGCGCGGCCACGAGGCGGTGATGACCGTCGACGGGCACCACGAGATCGAGGTGACGTCCGGGAGCATGGTGCGCATCACGCGCTCGCCGCGGCAGGCGCGCTTCGTCCGCCTCGGCGGCGCGAACCAGTTCTACGCCAACCTTGCGCAGCGCCTCGGCTGGCTGCGCCTCGACCACCAGATCGGCGAGCTGGAGCGAGACTGACGATGCGCACGCACGCGGACGCCCTCGCGAGCCCCGTCGCCGGATTGCGGCGCGCGGGACTATCCTAGAAGCATGACCGCACCCGCCCTCCCCGCCGCGGTCGAGCGCGCGACGGTCCACGACGTGGACGGGATCCACGCGCTCGTCAACTTCTGGGCCGCCCGCGGCGACATGCTGCCGCGCACCAAGGGCGAGACCTACGAGAACCTTCGAGACTTCTTCGTCGTTCGCGAGGGCGAGGAGGTTGTCGCCTGCGGCGCGCTGCACATCGTCTGGGCCGACATCGCCGAGCTGAAGTCGCTCGCCGTCTCCGAGGAGCGCCAGGGCCGGGGCTACGGACAGCTGCTGGTGCAGGCCTGCATCGACGAGGCCGCGCGGCTCGGCCTCGATCGCGTCTTCGCGCTCACCTACCGCCCGCAGTTCTTCGAGCGCCTCGACTTCGTGCAGGCCGACGTGATGGAACTGCCGCGCAAGGTCTGGAACGAGTGCTACCGCTGCCCCAAGTTCCCCGGCTGCAACGAGATCGCGATGACGCTCGACCTGCCCTCTCAAGCAGCGGGCTGACGCCCGCGTGAGCGACGAGCTACCGGAGATCCTGAGCAACGAGCGCGTCTACGAAGGCCCGCTCTTCGCCGTCGATCACGCGCGGCTGCGCTTCCCCGACGGCTCCGAGGGCGACCGTCAGACCGTCGTGCACCCCGGTGCGGTCGCCCTCGTCGCCCTGCTCGACGACGACCGGCTGCTGCTCGTCGAGCAGTACCGCCATCCGGCGCGGCGGCGCCTGCTGGAAGTCCCGGCGGGCACGCGCGAGCCCGGCGAGCCGCCTGCGGTCACCGCGCGCCGCGAGTTGCGCGAGGAGACGGGCTACGACGCGGAATCAATCGTGCGCATCGGCGGCGCCTGGATGGCCCCCGGCTTCACGAACGAGTACATCGACATCTACCTCGCCACCAGGCTGTTCGAGGCGCCACTCGACACCGGCGACGAGGAGGACCTCGGTGCGCCGATCGCGATCACGCTCGACGAGTTGGATGCGGCGATCGGCGAGGAGCGGGTGGAGGACGCGAAGACGATCATCGCGCTCCACCTCTACCACCTGTGCGTGCGTGGCGGGGATTGAGTGGAGGCTGACTCCGCGCGCGGCTACGCGACGGGCTACGTGCCCTCCATGACGATCACGTTGGTGTCCGACGAGCTGTTGAGCAGGTCGCGCATCGGGGCGAACTCCTCGGAGTTGAGCCAGCCACGGGCCTGCTCCGCGCTCTCGAACTCCACCACGACGAAGCGCGGCGGCGCCCAATCGCCCTGGAATACCTCGATGTCGCCGCCTCGGATGATGTACCTGCCCCCGTGAGCCTCGATGGTCGCCGGCACTCCTGCCGCGAAGTCGGCGAAGAGTGCCTGATCGGTTACCCGCACGTCCGCTATTGCGTAGCCAGCCACAGTTGCCTCCTTCGAGTGACCGGTTGCTGTCGCAAACGTACACGACGGGCGGGAAGCCCGGCAGAACCGCGCGGGAATATCGACGGCGCTGACGGCCTTCGGCTTGACCATGACCGCGGCCACGGGAATAGTGAGCGGTGCCGCTCCGGCAGGCTCCGAACGGGGGCACCGCTGACCGATTGAGAGGCGCAGTGGCCGACGATCTCCAGCACGACCTGCTCATCATTGGCGGCGGCGGGGCCGGCCTGCGCGCCGTCATCGCCGCAGCCGAAGCCTACCCCGACCTCGACATCGCGATGGTCTCCAAGGTCTACCCGATGCGCAGCCACACGGTCTCCGCCGAGGGCGGCGCCGCGGCCGTGATCAAGGACAACGACAGCCTCGAGGATCACATCAACGACACCATCAGCGGCGCCGACTGGCTCGCCGATCAGGACGCCGTGGAGCTGTTCGTCAACGAGGCCCCGGACGAGATGATCCAGCTCGAGCACTGGGGCTGCCCCTGGAGCCGCGAGGAGGACGGCAGCGTCGCCGTCCGCCCCTTCGGCGGGATGCGCATCCGCCGCACCTGGTACGCCGCCGACAAGACCGGCTTCCACATGCTGCACGCGCTCTTCCAGACCTCGCTCAAGTACACGCAGGTGAAGCGCTACGACGAGTGGTTCGCGACGCGGCTGCTCGTCGAGGACGGACGCTGCCAGGGCGTCGCGGCGATCGAGCTGCGCACCGGCGAGATGCGCGCGATCAAGGCGAAGGCCGTGATCATGTGCACCGGCGGCGGCGGCCGCGTCTTCCCCTTCACCACCAACGCCGCGATCAAGACCGGCGACGGCATGGCGATGGCCTACCGCGCCGGCGTCGCCCTCAAGGACATGGAGTTCGTCCAGTACCACCCGACGGGCCTGCCCGGCACCGGCATCCTCATCACTGAGGCGGCCCGCGGCGAGGGCGGCATCCTCGTCAACACCGAGGGCCACCGCTACCTGGAGGACTACAACCTCGGCGAGCCGGTCGAGATCACCGACCCGCGCCACCCGCAGCTGCGCACGATGGAGCTGGGCCCGCGCGACAAGCTCTCGCAGGCGTTCATGAAGGAGCAGGCCGAGGGCCGCGTCTTCGAGGGCGAGTACGGCACCTACACCCACCTCGATGTCCGCCACCTCGGCGAGAAGCTGATCGAGGAGCGCATCCCCTTCGTGCGCGAGCTGGCGAAGAACTACGCCGGCATCGACCCGGTGCACGAGCCGATCCCCGTGCGCCCGGTGGTGCACTACATGATGGGCGGCATCCACACCGACACGAACGGCGCGACCAGCCTGCCCGGCCTCTACGCCGCCGGGGAGTGCGCCTGCGTCAGCATCAACGGCGCGAACCGCCTCGGCTCGAACTCGCTGACCGAGCTGCTCGTGTTCGGCCGCCGCGCCGGCCACTCGGCCGCCGTCTGGGCGCAGGAGCACCCCGAGTTCGACAGCGCCTCGATCGAGGCGCAGGCCGCCGACGAGCGGGCGCGCATCAGCGAACGCTTCCTCCAGCCGCGCGAGGGCGGCGAGCGCATCGCCGCGATCCGCCGCGAGCTCAACTCGACGATGGAGGACGGCGCCGGCGTCTACCGCGACCACGCCAGCCTCGATGTGACCACGCAGAAGGTCGCCGAGCTCAAGGAGCGCGCCGCGAACATCTCCCTGGACGACCACAGCGCGAGCTTCAACACCGAGCTGACGGCCGCCCTCGAGCTGGAGTTCCTGCTCGATGTCGGCGAGGCCGTCGCCCACTCCGCGCTCTCCCGCACGGAGTCGCGAGGCTCGCACCAGCGCACGGACTACCCGGAGCGCGACGACGAGCAGTTCCTCAAGCACTCGCTGGCGTACCGTACGGACGATGCGCCGCGCATCGAGTACTCGGACGTGACGATCACCAACTGGCCGCCGGCCGAGCGGACCTACGGAAACTAGCGACGGGAGGCGCCGTGACCACGGAAGCGATGACCACGACGCGCACCGTGACGCTCGAGGTGTTCCGCTACCACCCCGAGACGGACACCGAGCCCTCGTACCAGACTTACGAGGTGCCCTACCGCGAGGAGTGGGTGGTCCTCGACGCGCTCAACTGGCTCAAGGACGAAGTCGACGGCACGCTCAGCTATCGCTGGTCCTGCCGGATGGGCGTCTGCGGCAGCTGCGGGATGATGGTCAACGGCTACCCGCGCCTCACCTGCAATGCCTTCCTGCGCGAGTTCATGCCCGGCCCGATCCGCGTCGAGCCGCTGCGCGGCTTCCCGGTCGAGCGGGACATGGTGACCGTCCTCGATGACTTCATGGAGAAGCTGACGGACGTGAAGCCGTGGATCATCCGCGAGCAGGAGCAGCCGATCGAGGAAGGCGAGTACCGCCAGACGCCCTCGCAACTCGCGGACTTCAAGCAGTTCAGCATGTGCATCAACTGCATGCTCTGCTACTCCGCCTGCCCCGTGTACGAGCACGAGGACGACTTCATCGGCCCGGCCGCGCTCGCCCTCGCGCAACGCTACAACCTCGATTCGCGCGATCAGGGCAACGCGCAGCGCCAGGAGCTGATCTGGTCCGACAAGGGCATCTGGGACTGCACCTTCGTCGGCGAGTGCAGCAGCGTCTGCCCGAAGCATGTCGACCCGGCGGCCGCGATCCAGCAGGCCAAGATCGAGGCGACGAACAGCTTCTTCATCTCGCTGCTGCCCTTTACGCCGCCCGGGATGGGTCGCTGACGATGCCTGGTCCGCTCCCGAGGACGAAGTCGAACGGCTGGTGGAACCAGCGCTGGGCGTACCGCATCGTCGTGCTGCGCGAGCTCTCGGCGTTCGCCGTCGCGGGCTACATGGTGCTGCTACTGCTGCTCGTCGCCAGCGTTCGCGAGGGTGAGGGCGCATTCGCCGACTACCTCGACGTGCTCAAGAACCCGCTGCTCTGGATCATCCACGCGGTGATCCTCGGCTTCGCGCAGCTGCACACCTCGACCTGGTTCCGATTGATGCCGAAGGCAGTGCCGCTCAAGCTCGGCGGGTGGCGTGTTCCGGATAACGTGATCATCGCGGGCGCGCATGGGGCCTGGCTGGCCGTCTCCGTGGTCGTACTCGTGATCTTCCTGGTCGTGGCGTAGGAGGGAGGGCGGCGTGAGACCTTCGAACGAGCCGTTCTTCTGGGCGATGTTCTCCGCCGGCGGGATGATCGTGGCGTTCTTGATGCCGGTGCTGATCATCATCACCGGCTTCCTCGTGCCCGCCGGGGTCGTCGAGTTCGAGCAGCTTGAGAACCTCTTCGACTTCTGGCTCGTGCGGCTGATCATCTTCGGAGTGGCGTTCTTCACCTTCATGCACGCCGCGCACCGCATCCGCCACACGCTCAAGGACCTCGGCCTGCGCTCGATCGCGACGCCGCTGGCGGTGGTCTGCTACCTCGCGGCGCTGGCCGGCGCCGCCTGGGCCGCGACGGTCGTCATCTAGCACAGTCGTTGGCTAGACTGTCCCCGGCAGGCCGCCCCGCGAGCGAGGAGGGCAAGATGACCGACCGGCTCAACGTGGTGTTCATGACCATCGGCGCGGGCGTCGTCGTCGGAGTGATTGTCGGCGTCGCTGCCGAGCTGGCCGCCGATCCACCGTCCTTCGTCACCGGCGGGCTGGCGGGCATCCTCGGCGGCCTCGTTGCCGTCTTCCTCCGCTCGAGGCGGTAGCGTCGCCGCACGCCCGACCTCGGCGCTCCGCGTCACTTGAGTGGCCTTTGTTCGACGGGTGGCCCGTCGGGTGCAGGCTGGGCAGTGATGAGGTAGTAGTACTCGTGCTGCGATCCGCCCGCCTCGGGGTCGAGCCCGGGCGGGAGGGCGAGGCCTTCCACCTCGTGGAGGGTCGCCGAGGTGAGATCGATGATCTCAAGGGTCGCGAGCTCGTGCCGGAAGTTGCCACGGCGCAGTACGCCCGTGGGCCTGACGAGCACGTTTTCGACGATGAACAGGCGGCCCTCCAGATCGTCCGTCGAGGCATACGCGCGCCGGACGGAGCCGTCCGCGTTTGCGAGCGCGATGACGTAGCCGCCTCGCGTCCCGGCGGCCCACGCAACGACGCCGTCCAGCCGCATGTCGGTGCGCTTCCAATTCACCGCTCCAACGCTGGGAGGCATCGGTTCAGGCAGCGGTGAGTAGGTCTCGCCCGAGCGGACCCAACGGATGCGGTGTCGCCAACCTTCCCGTTCGTCGAGACCGAGCGTGGCGAGTCGTTCGAGCATCTGCTCCCACTCCTCGTCGGTCAGCTCGTCCCAGTCCTCTCGCGTTTGCCAGATGTTGTACGTCCACACGAGCACATCGTCGTCGGTCACCTCGGCGATCCGTGTCTGGGGAAGCAGCTCACCCCGGTCCTCCCACGTGCGCCCGCCGTCGTGCGATACCCAGAGGCGCAACTCTGCGTCCGCGCTCGGGAGCCAAGCGCCGCCCACCGGTTCGACTTCGCAA
This sequence comes from Dehalococcoidia bacterium, assembly GCA_965247925.1. Taxonomy (GTDB): domain Bacteria; phylum Chloroflexota; class Dehalococcoidia; order UBA2979; family UBA2979; genus VXMT01. The sequence goes on along the minus strand of CBDFIB010000004.1, from coordinate 2,071,844 downwards.
TACCCGACGTGGCAGATCGCGACAGCCAGCGTCTGGCCGCTCTCGCTCATCCCGAAACTGCGGACCGGGTTGTAGAGGTGGCCCTTGTGGTCATTCACCCCGTCGAAGGAAGCCAGCGGACGATCCTGGTGGTGCGCGCCGGCCGTCTCATCGAAGACGATCCTGCGGAGGTCAAGCGGCGCCCCATCGCACCCCGTGCATGGGTACACCCAGTAGTAGAGCGCGATCCCCGCCGGCAACGGCCGCGGCTCCCCGCGCGTGATCGGCGTGAACTCGATGCCCCGCGTCGGCTCGGGCGTCGGGGCGGGCGTCGGGGGTGGGAGTCGGTTCGGGCGTGAGGCTGGGCATCGGCGTGGGCGTCAGAGTCGGGCTGGGCGTCGATGTAGGCGTTGGAGTGGGGCTGGGCGTGGGGCTCGGTGCCGGCGTGGGTGCCGGAATCGGGCTGGGCGTTGATGTGGCCGCCGGTGTCGGGCTGGCCGTCAGCGTGGGCGCCAGAGTTGGTTCGGGCGTGGAGCTCGCCGTTGTCGCCGGTGCCGGAGTCGCGGTTGCCACGGCGGTGGGTTACGGGGGCTGGGTGCCAGGAGTCGCGTCGCTGTCGCACGCTGCCATCGCCAGCACCATTGCACAGCCGATCGACACGAGAGCCCGACGCATCACGCCCTCCCTCGTACAAGGCGGCGAGCAATCCCGCGCGTGTGCCGGGGAACACCACCTACGAGGTTAACGTTGCAGGGCGGCGGTTCGTTCCGGACGAGCGACCAGACCGCGGCCCGTCGGGAGTCAGCCGCCCGGCTACTCGCCGTACGGCTCCGCCTCGAGGTCCTCGATTCGCTCGTCGCTGGTGAAGCGCCAGATCCCGATGTGACCTCGCAACAGGTCGCCGTGCTCGTCCCAGTCGAGCGAGACCGAGGCGCCCTCGTAGTCGACCGCGCCGCCATCGGCGAGGATCTCGAGGGCGCGCGTGACGCCCTCCGGCCCGGCGATCACCACCTCGCCGGGAGCGGCGGCGATCGCGCGCAGTTGGTCGCGGATGGCGGCGCCCTCGAGGCTGCCTGCCGCCTCCGCGGCCAGCGCGATCGCGACGGCAGCGTCGTACGTCGCCCGCACGTAGGGGGTCACCGGCAGCTCGCCGTACGCCTCGCGGTAGGCCTGCTCCCAGGCCACCTGCGCGGCGCCGCCGGGGCGGGCGACGCCTGCGGTGCCGTACATGTCGCCGAGGCGCTCGCCGCCGAAGGTCTGCACCAGCGCGAGCCGCCGCGCACCGTCGCTGAACACGAACTGGTCGTAGAGGCCGCTCTCGAACGCCTCGCGCAGGATTTCTTCTGCTTCCGCGGCAAAGGTGATCACCACCAGCGCCTGGGCGCCCCCGGCGGCGGTCTCGCGTAGCGCGGGGATGTGTGTTTCCGCCGCCGGGTCGATCGCTGCCGAGGCGATCGTCCCGTCCCAGGCGGCGGCGAACGCCTCGTGCAGGCCTCGGCCCCACGCGTCGTCGCGGTACACGACGCCGACGTTGTCGAAGCCGCGCTCCCGCGTCAGTCGCGCGAGCACCGGCGCCTGTGCGACATCGGAGAGGGCGGTGCGGAAGAAGAAGTCGCGGTCGTCCGCCGCGGTCAGCAGCGGCGAGGTCGCCGAAGGGCTGATCAGCGGGATGCCCGCCGGTCCCGCGACCAGCTCCGCGACCGCGAGGGCGTTCGCGCTTGAGCTCGGCCCGACGATGGCATGCACGCCCTCGACCTCGATCAGGCGGCGCGCCTCCTCGACTGCCACGGCCGGGTCGAACGTCGGATCCGCCAGCACGAAGGTGACCGGCTGTCCGAGGACGCCGCCGGCGTCGTTGACGTGCTGGATCGCGAGCTCGAAGCTCTGCTGCCGCACCGTCGAGGCGGCGGCGGCGCCCTCGCCGAAGTTGAGCAGCAGGCCGATCTTGAGCGGCGCCTGGTCGTCGTCATCGCCGACGCATGCCGCGGCCAGGGCGAAGCCGGCGAGCAGCAGCGCCGCCGCGAGGAGACCGAGCGTCGTGCGCATGGCGGCTGCCCCTACGGGTGCGTCATCTCCTCGGGGCGTACCCACTCGCTGAACTCGGCGTCCGTGACGTAGCCGAGGGCGACCGCCGCCTCGCGCAGCGTCGAGCCGTCGACGTGCGCCTGGTGCGCGACCTCGGCGGCGCGGTCATAGCCGATGTGCGGGCTGAGCGCCGTCACGAGCATCAGCGACGACTCCATCAGCTCGCGGATGCGCTCGTGGTTAGGCTCGATGCCGACGACGCAGTTGTCGGTGAAAGAGACCGCCGCGTCGCCGAGCAGGCGGATCGACTGCAGCGTGTTGTAGACAATCACCGGCTTGAAGACGTTGAGCTCGAAGTGGCCGGTGGCGCCGCCGAAGTTGACGGCGACGTCGTTGCCCATCACCTGTGCGCAGACCATTGTCAGCGCCTCGGACTGGGTGGGATTCACCTTGCCCGGCATGATCGAGGAGCCCGGCTCGTTGGCGGGCAGCATCAGCTCGGCGACGCCCGCGCGCGGCCCGGAGCCGAGCAGCCGCACGTCGTTCGCGATCTTCATCAGCGAGGCGGCCACGGTCTTCAATTGCCCGGACAGCTCCACCTGCGCGTCGTGCGCGGCGAGCGACTCGAACTTGTTCGGCGCCGTCACGAAGGGCAGCCCGGTCATGCGTGCGATCTCCGCCGCGACGCGCTCGCCGTACTCGGGGTGCGCGTTGAGGCCGGTGCCGACGGCGGTGCCGCCGAGGGCGAGCTCGGAGATCCGGGGCAGCGCGCTCTCCACACGCAGGATCGAGTTCTCGACCTGCTTGACGTAACCGGAGAACTCCTGCCCCAGCGTCAGCGGCGTCGCGTCCATCAGGTGGGTGCGGCCGATCTTCACGATGTCCTCGAAGTCGGCCTGCTTGGCGGCCAGCGCCGCGTGCAGGTGCTTCAGCCCGGGCACGAGGCGGTGCGTGACCTCCTCGCCGGTCGCGATCGACATCGCGCCGGGGAAGACGTCGTTCGAGGACTGCGACATGTTGACGTGGTCGTTGGGGTGGATCGGGTTCTTGGAGCCGAGCACGCCGCCGAGCAGCTCGATGGCGCGGTTGGAGATGACCTCGTTGGCGTTCATGTTGGACTGGGTGCCGGAGCCGGTCTGCCAGACGACGAGCGGGAAGTGGTCGTCGAGGTCGCCGTCGATCACCTCCTGGGCGGCGGAGCGGATGGCGTCGGCGATCTCGCCGTCGAGCCTGCCGAGCGCCTCGTTCACGGTCGCCGAGGCGTGCTTGACGATGCCGAGCGCGCGGATGATAGAGCGCGGCATCCGCTCATCCCCGATCTTGAAGTTCTCCAGCGAGCGCTGCGTCTGCGCCCCCCAGTACCTGTCGTCGGCCACCTCAATGGCGCCCATGCTGTCGGTTTCGGTGCGGGTTGGGGTAGTGGTCATCGGTGGGTCACGTCCTCCGTCGGTGGTGCGTCGAGAGTTGCGGTGAGGGTAGCGGGATTGGGGGTTGTGGGCAGCAGGCTGGCGCGGTTCGGGCTACACGGACCCTGCGAACCACCACTCACTCACCGATGCCTCGGCGGGCCTATAGGTGGGCGATCCGGGTGGCCATCCCCGTCTGTACAAGACGCGCTGCGGTCCTTGGTGCTGGATCCTACGGCGTCACGTAGCTGCTGTTGGTCCCCGCTGGGAAACGTCTGCGGTGGAACTACTGCGGGTCAGTCTCGTCACGCTCGAACCGTTCGCGGAGTGCGGTGATATCCAGCTTGAGCTCAACGATGTATGCGCTCATTCCGACTACAGCCGAGAGGAACAGAGCTAAGAGCAGAACTAGCGGCAGGTCGGATCCGACTCTGTTCCCATCTACAGCGAATACCAGAACCGCGGAGGCAATGCCTAGGAGGAGTGCCGCCAAGTAGGCTCCCCAAGACACGCGGTTCGCCAGAGTACGCCATCGCGGCCTAGCAGGCTGCTTCTATGAGGGCTGGTCCGATCTGCAAGTCGGCCAACGTGGTGGCCGCTCCGTCTGCACGCCATGCCGGATGGTGACCTGTGCCCCGCTTCTATCCGCACTCGCCGAGGGGTCGCGCTTCTGGACCCGGTGCATGATGGGGAACCTGCTTGCAGGGGGCGCTGCCAGCTGAAAAGCGTCCTTGGGTGGACCAGCAGCCTGTCGCAGTCGCCCGGTCTTCAGCATCACGGTGCAGCCGTTGGTGGTCGTCTGGTGGTGGTTCGCCGTCTTCCCGTCGCCCGCTACGCAGCCTCCCCCTCCGCCGTGGCGGCCTGGCGCAGCGGCTCATAGACCTCGCCGCTGCGCCAGAGCGCGTGCAGCAACACTGCGAGGCGTCGCGCCACGGCGACGACCGCGCGCTTCTTCGCGTTCCCCGCTCCCGAGGCCATGTAGCGCTCGCCCCAGCGGCGCAAGTCGCAGTCTGGTCCGAACGGTCCGAGGACGTACTGCGCGGCCTGCACGAGCAGCCGCCTCAGGTGGGAGTCGCCACGTTTGGTGATCCCCAGTTGCGTGTGGCGGCCGCCGGAGTCGCGACGCCTGGGCACGAGGCCGAGGTAGGGTGCGACCTCGCGGCTGCGGGGAAAGCGCGCGGGATCCTCGATCGTCAGCACGAAGGTGAGGGCGGTGATGGGACCGACGCCTGCGACCTGGCGGAGCGCGGCGGTCTCGGGGTAGGCCGCGCACAGCGCCTCGACCTCCCGGCCGGCGGCGGCGATGCGGGCGCTGAGCTCGCCAATCACCTCGAGCAGCGGCAGCAGTGCGGTGCGCAGTTCAGCCGGGATGTGCTCCGCTGCCTTGCGATGGAAGGCTGGCGCGGTCACCTTCGGCAGCGCGGCGCCCCACGCCTTGACGGCGCCGCGCACGTGGTTGATGAGCTGCGTCCGCGAGCGCACGAGCGCGTCGCGGCCGCGCACGACCGCGAGATCCTGCTGGGCCTGCGCGCTGCGGTGACGGATCGGGGCGAGCAGCTTGGGGTCGAGGCGACCCAGCCGTGCCAGTTGCTCGGCGTCGCTGCGGTCGTCCTTGCGGTGGCTGCGTGCGATCAGCGCTACCTGGCGGGGGTTGGCGACAATCACCTCGTGACCGAGTTCGGTCAGCAGCCGGCTCAGCCACGGCGAGTGCCGTCCCGCCTCCAGCACCGCCCGTGCCGCCGGCAGCTCCCCGAGCGCTCGCCTCAGCGCGAGGGCCGTCGTGCGGACGCGCTGCTCGCGCTGCACGTCCCCGGCGGGGCCGAGCACGCAGATCTGGGTGTGACGGTCGCTCACATCGAGGCCCCAGGTGACTCCGCTGGCTTCCTCCCGTTCAACGCGCTCTGCCGTTGCGATATGCTGCTGCATGGCTGGTCTTCTACCTCTCTGGCTCTGAGAAGCCGTTCTGGGCCCGATTCGAGGCCGCTTACCGGGGACGAGTATCCCCTTGAGGAGGAGACCAGCCCTCATCCCATCTGAAAAACCCCTGATCCTGGGCCGCTGGGTCTCACTGGCCATTCGGTGGGCTGGCGTAGAGCCCAGAAACATTGGGTTTCTTGATGTCGCGGCCAGCGCGATTTCAGCCCAAAAGCGCCGCCGCGGACCTTTTCATCACCCTGCTAGCAGCAGGCTTGGGTTTCAGCGGGGGACGCGCCACCCGCACGAGCAGAAACATCGCGACAGCGCATAGCGCTATGATCACCTGAGCTACAGCGGAGATAACGTCTGCCATTGAGCTTCTCCTGTTGTCATGGGTTCCGTTCGAGCTCGTTGCCGGGGAGCGGCAGCGCCAAAGGCTGGCACACATGCGTTCTATGTTATCAGATCCTGCGGCGAGGAGTTCCAGACTATGAAAGGCTCACGGCACCAGCTGCGACGGGAGGCCGCCCTACCTACCCTTGCGGCGTAGCCGCCACCAGCTCCAGCACCGCGTCCCCCGCCGCCCGAATCGCCGCGGCCTCCGAGGCCGCCAGCGGCGGCTCGTAGACCTCGAGGATGCCGCCGGTGCCGAGCAGGACCGGGGCGCCGACGTAGGCGTTCTCGATGCCCCACTGGCCGTCCAGCAGCGTGCAGCAGGGGAGGATGCGGCGCTCGTCGCGCAGGATGGCGTCGACCATCTCGATCGTCGCGGCGGCGGGGGCGGTGAAGGCGGAGCCGGTCTTGAGCAGGCCGACGATCTCGGCGCCGCCCTTCGTCGTGCGATCCACGACGGCGTCGATGCGGTCCTGCGCCATCAGCGCGCTCAGCGGGACGCCGCCGACCGTGGCCGTGGAGACGATCGGGACCATCGTCGCCTCGGTGTGGCCGCCCAGCACCCAGGCGGAGACGTCGCGCACGGAGACGCCGAGCTCCATCGCGATGAAGGTGCGGTAGCGCGTGCTGTCCAGCATTCCGCCCTGGCCGACGACGCGCGAGGCGGGGAGGCCGCTCGCCTCAAGGGCGACGTGGCACATCGCGTCCATCGGGTTGGCGAAGATGATCAGCACCGCGTCCGGCGAGTGCTCGACGGCCTGGCCGACGACGCTGCGCACGATGCCGGCGTTGGTGCCGAGCAGGTCCTCGCGCGTCATGCCCGGCCTGCGCGGCACGCCCGAGGTGACGACGACGATGTCGGAGCCGGCGGTGTCCGCCCAGTCGTTGGTGCCGCTGACGGAGGAGCTGAAGCCGACCCACGGAGCGCCCTCGGCGATGTCGAGCGCCTTGCCCTGCGGCAGGCCCTCGATGATGTCGATCAGCGTCACGTCGGCGTAGCCGCGCGAGGCGAGGATCTGCGCCATCGTGGCGCCCGTGTTCCCCGCTCCGACAATCGTCACCTTGCTCCGCACCGTCGCCTCCCCTCGGCGTTGCGCACCCGCGCGCGGACGCCCCGCTCAAGCTGGTCTGTTGCTGGTCTGCTGCCCCGGGTGCAGCCTCTCGTTCCGTCAGCTGCGTGCGCCTCGAGGCGCGGTCGCGGCTGCGGTCAGGAGCGCATCTCCTGCTGCAGGCGCTCCTCGATGCTGTCGAAGAACGCGCCGGTGTTCATGAACGGCACGTCCGGGCCGATGTGCATCGCCAGGTCCTTGGTCATGTTGCCGGCCTCGACCGTCTCGATGCAGGCGCGCTCGACGACCTCGGCGAACTGCTCGACGTCGGGCGTGTTGTCCATGCGGCCGCGGTATTGCAGCCCGCGCGTCCACGCGAAGATCGAGGCGATCGGGTTGGTCGAGGTCGCGTTGCCCCTCAGGTGCTCGCGGTAGTGGCGCGTGACGGTGCCGTGCGCCGCCTCCGCCTCCACCGTGTTGCCGTCCGGCGTGAGCAGCACGGAGGTCATCAGGCCGAGCGAGCCGTAGCCCTGCGCGACCACGTCGGACTGGACGTCGCCGTCGTAGTTCTTGCAGGCCCAGACGAAGCCGCCATCCCACTTCATGGCCTGCGCGACCATGTCGTCGATCAGGCGGTGCTCGTAGGTCAGTCCGGCCTCGGCGAACTTGTCGGCGAACTCCTCGGCGAAGACCTCCTGGAAGAGGTCGCGGAAGCGCCCGTCGTAGCGCTTGAGGATCGTGTTCTTGGTCGCGAAGTAGAGCGGGAACTGGCGCTGCAGCGCGTAGTTCATGCAGGCGCGGGCGAAGCCGCGGATCGACTCGTCGAGGTTGTACATGCCCATGGCGACGCCGCCGCCGGGGAAGTCCATCACCTCGCGCTCAATCGGCTCGCTGCCGTCGGCGGGCGTGAAGGTCATCGTCAGCTTGCCGGCGCCGGGGACGACGAAGTCGGTGGCGCGGTACTGGTCGCCGTAGGCGTGGCGGCCGATCACCATCGGTCGCGTCCAGCCGGGCACGAGCCTCGGGACGTTGGAGATCACGATCGGCTCACGGAAGACGGTGCCGCCGAGGATGTTGCGGATGGTGCCGTTGGGAGAGGGCCACATCTCCTTGAGGTCGAACTCCTCGACGCGGTCCTCGTCGGCGGTGATCGTCGCGCACTTCACGCCGACGCCGTACTGCTGGATCGCCTTCGCGCAGTCGACGGTGATCTGGTCGTCGCTGGCGTCGCGCGACTCGATGCTGAGGTCGTAGTACTTCAGGTCGACATCGAGGTAGGGGAGGATCAGCCGTTCGCGGATCCAGGCCCAGATGATGCGCGTCATCTCGTCGCCGTCGAGTTCGACAATGGGGTTGGCCACGGTGATTTTCGCCATGGGCGGACTCCTTCAGTTGCGCCTTCGCGCGCTTCGTTTTTTCCGCCGCATGGCGTCGCCGTCGCTGCGCTCTCTCGCGCCAGCTGTCGGCGGCGCTACAGCGGGATGTTCCCGTGCTTCTTCGCCAGCGGCGACTCTGCCTTGCTCTGCAGCATCCTCAGCGCCTTCGCGATGCGCTGGCGCGTCTCGCGCGGATCGATCACGTCGTCGACGTAGCCCTTCGCGGCGGCGATGTAGGGATGCTCGAAGCGGGTCTGGTAGTCGGCGACGAGTTCGGCGCGGACGGCGTCCTGGTCCTCGGCGCTCTGCAGTTCGCGGCGGTTGATGATGTTGACCGCCTGGTGTCCGCCCATCACGGCGATCGAGCCGCCGGGCCAGACGAAGTTGACGTCGGCCCCGAGGTGCTTCGAGCCCATCGCGACGTAGGCGCCGCCGAAGGCCTTGCGGGTGATCACGGTGATCTTCGGAACGGTCGCCTCGGCGTAGGCGTAGAGCAGCTTCGCGCCGTGCGAGATGATCCCGCCGTACTCCTGCGAGACGCCCGGCAGGTAGCCCGGCACGTCGACGAGCGTGACGATCGGCACGTTGAAGGCGTCACAGATGCGCACGAAGCGCGCAGCCTTGCGCGAGGAGTCGATGTCCAGCACGCCCCCGAGGTACATCGGCTGGTTGGCGACGACGCCGACGGTGCTCCCGCCGATCCGCCCGAAGCCGATGACGAGGTTCTGCGCGAAGTACTCGTGCACCTCCATGAACTCGCCGTTGTCGAGCAGCCGCTCGATCAGGTCGCGCACGTCGTAGGGCAGCGCGTCGTCGTCCGGGATGATGCTCAGGATGTCATCGAGCAGGCGGTTCGGGTCGTCCCCCTGGTCGATCGCCGGTGGGTTCTCGACGTTGTTGGCCGGGAGGAAGGAGAGCAGGCGGCGCACCTCGTCGAGGCAGGTCTGCTCGTCCGCGTAGGCGAAGTGGGCGACGCCGGACTTGGCGGCGTGCGACATCGCGCCGCCGAGTTCCTCGAAGGTGGTCTGCTCGCCGGTGACGCTCTGGATGACGTCGGGGCCGGTGATGTACATCTGCGAGGTGCCCTCGACCATGAAGACGAAGTCCGTGATCGCGGGCGAGTAGACGGCGCCCCCGGCGCAGGGGCCCATGATCACGCTGATCTGCGGAATCACGCCGGAGCCGCGGACGTTGCGGAAGAAGATGTCGCCGTAGCCGGCGAGGGAGGCGACGCCCTCCTGGATGCGCGCCCCGCCCGAGTCGTTGAGGCCGATCATCGGGACGCCGGTCTTGATGGCGAGGTCCATCGCCTTGCTCATCTTTTCGCCGACAACCATGGAGAGTGATCCGCCGAAGACCGTGAAGTCCTGCGCGAAGAGGCAGACGTAGCGGCCGTCGATCTGGCCCCAGCCGGTGACGACGGCGTCCCCGTAGAAGCGCTCGCCCGTCCCGTTGTCGTTCCAGTCGACGCCCAGCGTGTCGAGTTCCTCGAAGCTGCCGGGATCGACGAGCGTCTCGATGCGCTCGCGGGCGGTGAGCTTGTCGCGAGCGTGCTGCGCGTCGATGCGATCCTGCCCGCCGCCGAGGGCGGCGCTGGCCTTCATCTCGGCGAGTTGGTCGAGGTGCTGTTCGTGGCTCATAACCGGTTGAAAGTACCCCTGGGACGCGCGTTAACGCCGGGCGTGTGGCCGCCCGGCTCCGGTTTTGCGTAGTATCGGCTGCTTTCGCCCGCAGCGCCACTGCGCCGCGGGCGGGGGGCTGCCGTCCTGCGGCTACTCGCCCGAGACCGGGATGGTCAGCACCTGGCCGACCACCAGGTTGTTGAGCTCCTCGATGGTCAGGTCGTTTGCCTCCGTAAGCGCCGCCAGCGTCACGTTGAACGCCGCAGCGATGTCGGTTGCGGTGTCCCCGTCCTGCACGGTGTAGCTGCTTGGCCCGCTGCCGTCGCTTCCGCTCTCAGGGGTGGCTGTAGGCGTGGGTTCGGGTGCGGGCGCCGCCTCGGGGATAGTCAGTTCCTGGCCGATCCAGATCACGGAGTCGGTCAGGCTGTTCGCCTCCGTGATCGCCGCGATGGTCGTCCCGTAGTGCTCGGCGATGCCGGAGAGCGTGTCGCCCTCGACAACGACGTGCACGAGGCTCCCTGATTGCGGAGAGGCGGTCGCTTCCGGAGGGACCGTGGCGCCGGGGATCGTGAGCTCCTGGCCGATGAAAATCAGCGAGGCGTCGGTGATGCTGTTCGCCTCCATGATCGCCTCGAGGGTGGAGTCGTACTGGTCGGCGATAGCGGAAAGCGTGTCGCCCACGACGACCACGTGGGTGCGCTCCGTTGCTGCCTCGGTGGCGGCAGGGGTCGGGGTCGCGGTGCCGCCCGCGGTGCTTCCGCCAGTAGGAGTGCTGCTGCCGCCATTCCCGTCGTCTTTGACGATGGTCGGCGTCGGGCGGGAGGCGAACGGCGTTGCGGTCGCGATCAGCTCACCGGAAGCGGTAGTGGGCTCGGCCGTTGGCGTGGGTGTTGCCGCGTCGGCCTCGCCGTCCTCACCGCTGCCGCAGGCAGCGAGCATGATGGCTCCGACCAAGAGGACCGCGAGGGAGGCACGTGGCGAAGTGATCAGACGCATATGCAGTCAACCTGTCTCCCCGCCATTTCACATCGTACGCCAGCGCGAGCCGCGCGACAAGCAGATCCCACCCGATCGCGAGCGGGATTAGCCCTCGAACAGCGCCTGCAGCAGCGCGATCGAGACTTCGAGGAGAATCGCCAGATCCTCAATGAAGACGGTGTCGATCGTGTCCTCGGGCGCGTGGATGAAGTCCGAGCCGCCGCTGTGCACCGTGATCGCGGGCACGCCGGCCGCGCTGAAGCTCACGTGGTCCGAGGACGCGCCTCGCGGGAACGCGCCTCGCGGGATGCCGTAGCCGAGATCGGTGGCCACCGAGGCAGCCCGATCGGCCAGCGCTTCGTCGCCGGCGACGAAGCGCGCGCCGTCCCCGGTCCGCTCGCCGATGCGCGCGACCATGTCGAAGTTCAACATGAACGTCGCTGCGGAGACGTCGTGCGCCTCCACGAACGCCTGCGAGCCGAAGAGCCCGATCTCCTCCGCACCGAACGCGATGAAGCAGAGGCCTTCGCCGATCCCCTCGCTGCGGCTCACGCGCGCGAGCTCGATCAGCAGCGCCGTCCCGGACGCGTTGTCGTTGGCGCCCGGACTCCCGGGCACGGTGTCGTAGTGCGCCCCGAGGTAGGCGCGGCACTCGCCGTCCTCGGGGCGGCCGACCACGTTCTGCGACGTTTGCTCCTCGGAGCTGGTCCTGCTGCGGATGGAGACTTCGGCGCCGTCGGCGGCGAGGGCGCGCAGCGCGGACCCGAGGCTGCCCGCGACGCCGATCACGGGGATCGAGACCCCTGCGTCGCGGCCCAGCGTGCCGAACAAGTCACCGGGCCCGCTGTTGACGATCACGACGCCCGCCGCGCCCGCCGCCTGCGCGTTCGCGGCCTTGCGCGCGAAGGTCAACACGCCGCGGTCGAGCAACACGATCGCGCCCTCGGCCTCCGCGCCGGCGAAGTCCGCGCTGTCGCCGAGGCCGGCGAAGACCAGCCTCCCGCTCGCCTCGCCGCTCTCGCTCTCGCCGAGTGGGAACGCGCTGATCGGTCCGCCCTCGCCCCCGATAGCGACTGAGGCGTCGTTGAACGGAACCCGCACGTCGAACTCCTCGATGGCGACGACGTAACCCACCGCCTCGAGCTGCGATGCCACGTAGGCCGCCGCCTCCCGTTCGGCGTCGGTCCCGACGAAGCGCTCGCCGATCTCGACGGCCAGGACGCGAATGTGCTCGAAGGCGCGCTCCGCACCGGCATCGACCACGGGCGCTCGCGCCGGGGACGTCGCGGCGGCCGGGGATGCCGTCGCGGTTGCCGCCCGCGGCGTCACGGCTGCGACTGGAGCGGCGCCGGTTGCGGTCGCCGTCGGTTCGGGATTGCGGTCGCCTCCGCAGGCGGCGAGCAACGCCGCCGCGAGCGCGATGGCAGCGAGGAGGGCGAGCGGGCCGCTCGCGAGGGCGGGGCGCAGGCTGGTCATCGACGCGTTCGGCGGTCGCCGGGGATAGCGGCGCGGGAGGGGGGCGGCGTCAGCGTCGTCGTCTGCTGCTGAACCAGCGCCGGATGCGCTGCGCGAAGGAGTCGCGGCTGTAGGAGATCGTGCGCCCGCGCCACTGTCGCGTCCTCGAGCGTCCGCTCCCGCCGCCGGCCACCATCAGGGCGAGAGAGGTCACGAGCAGCGCGATGCCCGCGATCATGATCCACGTGCCGATCGGCCCGATCCCGCGGATGAAGAACGCGCCGAGGATGAGCAGGAGGCTCAGCAGCACCAACTGGGAGAGCGAGACCCTCGACAGCTCCCGCGCGACGGTGCGCTGCCAGGCGGAGACGCCGTTGCCGACGCGCCGCAGCGAGCGCTGCAGCCCACTCGCACGCCGCCGCCGCGGGGGGCTCGGCAGTTGCTCGATCTTGTCGAGGATTTCCTGGATCTCGCGTTCCAGGCGGTCCGGTTCATCTGGCATGTGGTGCGCTCCGTCCACTCGCCTCCGTCCTCGGTCATTGTAGCGCGCGCGGCCCGCCGGGCGCGGGCGCTTGACCCTGCGGCGAGGCCGGGTCTAGCGTAATCAGTCGCGCGCGCGCCGCGATCCTGCCGCGCGCGGCGCCTCGATACAGGGAAAGTCAGGGAGCCAGGCAAATGCCGGAACGCTATGCAGTCATGCCCCGGACCGTGCTGGGGAAGCGCTCGAAGCGGCTGCGGCGCGAGGGCGTCCTGCCCGGCAACGTCTACGGTCGCGGCCTCGATTCGGTGGCGGTGCAGTTGCCGCGCCGCGAGGCCGAGACCCTGCTCTCCGAGCACGGGCTGAACTCGCTGATCGAGATTGCCGTGGAGGGCGAGGCCGACGAGCGGTCGGTGATCGTCCGGCAGGTGCAGCGCCACCCGCTGTCGCGCGAGTTGCTGCATCTCGACTTCTACCAGGTCGACCTTGCGCGCACGATCCAGGCGAACGTGCCCGTCACGCTCGTCGGCGAGGCGCCCGCGGTCCACACCTACCAGGGCGTCATGATCACCGGCCTCGACCACGTGCTGGTCGAGGCGCTGCCGGCCGCGATTCCATCGCACATCGAGATCTCGGTCGACGGCCTCGAGGAGCTGGATACGCAGCTCACGGTCGCCGATGTGCCGGTCGCCGAGGGCGTACGGGTGATGAGCGACCCCGAGATCATGCTCGTCCGCATCGCCCGCCCCCGCGTTGCCGCGGAGGACGAGGCCGAGGACGCGCTGCTTGAGGGCGAAGAGGCCGAGGGCGAAGAGGGCGCCGAGGGCGAGGCCGCCTCCGACGACGAGGGCGGCGAGTAGCGCTCGGAGTAGGCCCCCGGTCCCGGCCCGGCCGACCTGCTTGTCTCCGGTAGTGCGCTTCGCTACGAGGTGACGGCCATGATCGAATCGAGGATTACCTCGAGAGGGCGGGCGACGCTGCCCAGCGCCGTGCGTGAAGCCCTTGCACTGCAGCCGGGCGATCGGGTGCGGTACATCATTCAGGGTGGCGCCGTGCGGATCATGCCCGTGCGCCCCCTGGCCCGTTTGTTCGGTGCACTCCGGCATGGTGGTCCGGCCGTGGAGCTGGAGCATATGGAGCAGGCCATCGCCGACGGTGCGAGCGAAGCGCGATAGCGATCGCAGCCAGCGCGCTCGTCTCCCAACGCCCCGTAGTTAATCGCCGTCAGCGCGCTGACGCCGCCAGGTGGTCGGTGCGCAACTGGCCGCAGGCGGCGGCGATCTCGGCGCCACGCTCGATGCGCACGGTGGCGTTGATGCCGGCGGCCTGCAGCTCGTGCTGGAAGGCGCGGACGCGGGCGAGCGAGGGGCGGCTCAGGCCCTCGCCGGCGGTCGGGTTGTACGGAACCAGGTTGACGTGGCAGCGCATCCCGCGGATCCGGCTCGCCAGCCGGCGCGCCTGCTCCGGCTCGTCGTTGAGGCGCTCGAGGAGCGCGTAGGCGAAGGTGACCCGCCGCCCGGTGCGCTCGACGTAGTCGTTCGAGGCCGCGATCAGTCCGTCGAGGGTCACGCCCCCCGCGGTCGGGATGAGGCGTCGCCGCAGCTCGTCGTCCGGCGCGTGCAGCGAGACCGTGAGGCCGATCTGCAGCCCCTCGCCCGCGAGCCGGCGGATCGCGCCCGGCAGCCCGACCGTCGAGATCGTGACGCCTCGGGCGCGCAGGTCGAGGCCGTCGCGGTCGATCAGCCAGCGCACGGCGGTCAGCGTGGGTTCGTAGTTCGCGAGCGGTTCGCCCATGCCCATGAAGACGACGTTGGAGACGGAACGCTGGCGCTGGAAGTGCAACACCTGGGCGATGATCTCGCCGGCCCCGAGGTTGCGTGTGAAGCCCTGCTGACCGGTGGCGCAGAAGACGCAGGCCATCGCGCAGCCGGCCTGCGTCGAGACGCAGACGGTGCTGCGCGCGCGTGATCCCGCTGCGTGCTGCGGGCGGTCCGGGTCGTAGTCCATGCGCACCGCCTCGACGGCGGTCCCCTCGCCGAGGTCGAGCAGCACCTTCGAGGTCGACCCATCGTCGGCGCGCGTCTCGGCGAGAACGGGTGGGGGCGCCAGTGTCCACTCCTCGGCGAGCCGGGGGCGCAGGGCGGCGGGCAGGTCTGTCATCTCCTCGAACGAGGTCGCACAGTGCCGAAGTGCCCAGCGCGCGATCTGGCGCGCGCGAAACGCCGGCTCGCCCCAGTCGCGGAGGCGCTGTTCGATGTCGGCGAGCGAGTGGTCGAGCAGATGGGGTGGCATCGATCGAGTCTACGTCAGCACGTCACTCGCCGAGGCGCGCGCCGATCAGGCCGCGATCCCCGTTGAGGTAGTCCTCGATGTCCAGCGGGCGCCGGCCCGCGCGCTGCACGCGCAGCAGCGCGAGCGCTCCGCTGCCACAGGCGACGACGGCGAGGGCGCGCCGGCCCGGCAGCGGATCGCCGAGCGGCTCACCATCTCCGGCGAGCACGCAGCCGGGCTCGGCCTCGACGGCCGCGGCGAGAGGCCAGGCGGCGTGGATTGTCAGCCGCTCGCCGTCGCGCGCCGTGGTCGCGCGCGGCCATGGCTCGTAGGCGCGCACGGCGCGCGAGATCTCCTCCGCGGACCGCGTCCAGTCGATGACGCCGTCGTCCTTCTCGATCCTCGGGGCGTAGCTGGCCAGCGCCTCGTCCTGGGGCACGGCCTGCACGCTGCCCTCGACCCAGCCGGGCAGCAGTTCCATCAGTCGCGCCGCGCCCAGCTCGGCGATGCGCGCGGTCAGCGTCGCGGTCGTGTCGAGGGGCCCGATCGGCGTGGCGGCGGCGCCGAGGACCGGCCCGGCGTCCAGCTCGCGCACGATCAGCATCACCGAGGCGCCGCTCTCCTCGTCGCCCGCGAGGATCGCGGCGGCGACGGGCGAGGCGCCGCGGTGTCGTGGCAGCAGCGAGGCGTGCACGTTGAGGATGCCGTGCGGGATCGCCTCGATCAGGTGCGAGGGCAGGATGTGCGCCGAGGCGGCGAGGACGCCCACGTCGGGTTCGAGGGCGGCGATCTGCGCCGTCGTGTCGCGGCGGATGCGCTCGGGGGTGAGCACCCGGACGCCCGCCTCGCGGGCGAGCCTCGCGACCGGCGTGGGCACGCCGCGCCCGGAGCGCCCTCGCGGCCGGTCCGGCTGCGTGACGACGCCCACGAGGTCCACGGCAGGCGCCTCGATCAGCAGCCGCAGGGTGGGCAGGGCGTAGTCGGGAGAGCCGAAGAAGACGACGCGCACGGCCTCAATGGTAGCAGGCGCCCTTCTCGCCGCCGCCTGCGCGGCGGGCGTCAGGAGGCGGCGACGCTCCAGAGGGAGAAGCTGACAAAGACGACGACCAGCAGGATCGTCAAGCGGTGCAGCGAGCGTTGGATGCCGCGGCGCGTGCGGAAGTTCTGGTCGGCCCCGCCGAGGGCCGCGCCGAAGCCGGTCCCCTTGACCTGCATCAGGACCACCACGATCAGCGTGGCCGAGATCAGGATCTGCGCGATGTGGAGAAAGCTCGTGAGTTCCATGCGTGATCGAGGCTAGACCGCGCTCGCGCTTGCGGGCAAGCGCGGGCCAGGCGTTACGTGCTGGCCTGCTCCGGGAGCACCGCCGCGCCCTGCTGCACGAGCAGGTCGCGCTCGTAGTACTGGCGCATGACTGCGGCGGCGAGCCGTTCCGAGTCGTGCCGGTAGCGCAGCTCGCGATCAACGAGGTCGGCGAGGACGAGGCGCGCGCCGCCGTAGTCGGCGTCGCCGGGGGCGGGCACGGGCTGGGAGCGCCACTCGTCGGGGAACGGCTCGGCGGGCAGGTTGCTGTTGGCGAGGACCACGTGGGCGACGTCGTCGCGTCCCAGGTGGCGGCGGATCGCGGCGTAGTGCTGCGCGGCGTCGTAGTCCTCGGTCTCGCCCTCCTGGGTAGCGACGTTGGAGACGTAGACACGGTGCGCGCGCGATTGCAGCAGCGCATCGCCAAGGCCGGAGACCAGCAGGTTCGGCAGCACCGAGGTGTAGAGCGAGCCGGGCCCGATCACGATCAGGTCCGCCTCGAGCAGCGCGGCGGCGGCCTCGGCGTTGGCTTGCACCTGGCCCGGCTCGACAAAGACCTGCTCGATCGCCGACCCCGACGCGGCCAGCACCGACTCGCCGCGCACGGTCGAGCCATCGGCCAGGCGGGCGCGGAGCGTGATGTCGGCGAGCGTGGAGGGGAGGATGCGGCCGCGCACGGCGAGCACGCGCGAGGTCTCGCGGATCGCCTCCTCCATGTTCCCGGTCACATCGGACATGGCGACGATGAAGAGGTTACCGAAGGAGTGCCCGGCGATGCCCTCGCCGGCGTCGTCGCCGAAGCGGTACTGGAAGAGCCGCGTGACGAGCGCCTCGGCATCGGCGAGGGCGGCGATGCAATTGCGTATGTCGCCGGGCGGGATCACGTGCAGGTCGCGCCGCAGCCGTCCGCTGGAGCCGCCGTCGTCGGCGACGGTGACGATGGCGGTGAGGTTGGCGTTGTAGCCCTTCAGCCCGCGCAGCAGCGTCGAGAGCCCGGTGCCGCCGCCGATCGCGACGACCTGCGGTCCTCGGCCCTGCGTGCGCCGCGCCCAGATGCGGTCCAGCAAGTCGTCCTGGCGATCGATCGGCACCACGGCGCTCACGATCGAGCGGTTGAGCTTCCAGGCGCCGATGAGCGTGGCGGCGCTGGCTGCGCCGATGAAGATCATGCCACGCACCCAGCGCGGCAGGAACTGCAGCGTGACGTCGCCGACCCAGGCGGGGAAGGTGTAGGAGACGTAGACCTCGCGCAGCAGGTAGCTGATGCCGAGGCCCATCAGCACGACGCCGATGAGAATGACGAGCATCCAGCGCTTGAGGTGCAGGCCGACGTACAGCCATTTCGCGAGGGTCGTGCGGCTCATCGACGTGTTTCCGTCTTTGATCGAGCGCTACCCCCCGCTCGAGGTCATCCTGCCGTGTCGCACGCCGAGCGGTCAAGCGGGACGCGGCGCCGCTTCACACGCCGCCCCTCGGGGCTGTATCGTCGGGCGGCGATCGAGGAGCGACGACGCGGCCAGGGCTGCCTGCGATGCCGAAGCGGCGCGAGGCGGTTATCCTCAGGCTGCGATCATGGAGGGGAGCAGGCTATGGAGTGCCTCGTCTGCGGCGGGACCGTCACGGATGACGACCAGAGCAACTACCGCTGGCACCACACCGACGCCAAGTGGTATCGCTTCGACGACATCGGCTGCCGCAACAAGTTCATCGGCAACCCGGAGAAGTACCTCAACCCCGAAGGCGGCGAGTAGCGACGAGCTGCCGCCCCTGCCCGTGTCCGGTCCGGTGCGGCTCGACCCCGTCGCGGGCCTTGCCGCGCCGCACCGCCGGGCGCGTCTGAGGCGACCCCGAAGCGAAGGCCGCGCGTGAGCGTTGCGACCGTCTCCAGCGCCACCGGCTACGAGGTCGTGATCGGCCTTGAGGTCCACGCGCAACTCAACACCCGCTCGAAGATGTTCTGCGGCTGCGCGAGCGACTACTTCGCGGCGCCGCCGAACACGCGCGTCTGCGCGGTCTGCCTCGGCATGCCGGGCGTGCTGCCGGTGATCAACCGCAACGCCGTGGACCTCACGATCCTCACCGGCCTCGCCCTCGGCTGCACGATCCCGCCGCACTCCAAGTTCGACCGCAAGAACTACCCCTACCCCGACCTGATGAAGGGCTACCAGATCTCGCAGTACGACGAGCCGCTCTGCAGCGGCGGCCTGGTCCCGATCGAGCTGGATGGCGAGCGCCGTCAGATCGAGCTGGAGCGCATCCACCTCGAGGAGGACACGGCGCGCCTGCTGCACCGCGAGGGCGATGGCGGCTACTCGCTGCTCGACGTGAACCGCTCCGGCGTGCCGCTGATGGAGATCGTCTCCACCCCGGACATGCACTCGTCCGAGGAGGCCGTCGCCTACCTGCGCGAGTTGCGCCGGACGCTGCGCTACCTCGATGTCTCCCACGCGGACATGGAGAAGGGCTCGTTCCGCTGCGACGCCAACATCTCCCTGCGCCGACCCGGCGATCCGCTCGGCTCGAAGGTCGAGATCAAGAACATGAACTCGTTCCGCGCCGTGCAGCGCGCGATCGAGTCCGAGATCCGGCGGCAGACCGTCGTCCTCGACAGCGGCGGGAGCGTCGAGCAGGAGACGCGCGGCTACATCGACGCCACGGGTGGCACCGCCAGCCAGCGATCCAAGGAAGAGGCGCACGACTACCGCTACTTCCCGGAGCCCGACCTGCCGCCGCTCGAGATCGGCGAGGCGCGCCTCGCGGACATTCGCGCGCGCCTGCCCGAACTGCCGGACGCGAAGCGCGAGCGCTTCGAGCGCGAGTACGGCCTGGCGGCGACCGAGGCGGGCCTGCTCGCCGAGACGCGCGCTCGCGGCGACGCCTTCGAGGCCGCCGTCGCCGCCTCGGAGCCCGAGCGCGCGCCGGCGGTCGCTCGCTGGCTGATCGGCGATGTCGCCGCGCTGCTCAACCAGGCGGGCGGCGATGCGGAGCTGGCGGACACGCCGCTCACACCGGGCCATGTCGCCGAGCTGGTCGGCCTCGTCGAGGACGAGGTGATCACCGCCGCCACGGCGAAGCAGGTGCTCGCCGCCGCCTTCGAGAGCGGCGACGCGCCCGCCGCCATCGTCGAGGCGCGCGGCCTCGCCCAGCTGCGCGACGACGAGGGCCTCGCGCGCATCGCCGCCGAGGTGATCGACGCCAACGAGCAGGCCGTCGCCGACTACCGGGGCGGCAAGGAGAGCGCGATCAAATTCCTCGTCGGGCAGGTGATGCGCGCCACGCGCGGGCGGGCCGACCCCAACGAGGCGCAGTCCGCGCTCCGCTCCGTCCTCGACGGGTAGCCGCACCTCGCCTCGTGCAGCCATGCGCCCTCCGGGCGCGCTGCTACCATGCGAGGGCGAGGAGGCGCGCATGGCTGCGAAGCGATCCCGGAGCGGCGCGATCCACCAGCTCAGCTCATCCAACGGCGGCGTTCCGAAGCGTCCGCTCGAGCAGGCCCGCGCGCTGATCGGCGGCCTCGAGGGCGACGCGCAGGCAGATCTCCGTCACCACGGGGGGCCTGAGCGCGCGCTCTGCCTGTTCTCGCTGGAGCAGATCCAGGAGATGGCCTCGGAAGGCCACCCGATCGCGCCCGGCCTGGCGGGCGAGAACGTCACGATCTCCGGCCTCGACTGGTCGCTGGTGGTGCCGGGGGCGCGGCTGCGCCTCGGCGGCGAGGTGCTGGTCGAGGTCACGAACTACACCGCGCCGTGCTTCAAGAACGCGGCGTGGTTCGCCGACGGCGACTTCAATCGCATGAACCAGAAGACCCATCCCGGCTGCAGCCGCGTCTACGCGCGCGTGCTGGAGGAGGGCCTGCTGGGCACCGGCGACACCGTCGATCTGCTCCAGGACTCCGCCGCCGACCGCGTCGCGCGCCTGCAGCCACCGACGATCCGCTGGCGGCCTCCGAGTCAGCGCGCGTAGCGGGTCCGATCCTCAGCCCTGGGGCGTCACTGCCGAGGTGACGGCGATGCGCGGCGGCGGTCCCGGCCGCCGCACGGCGAGGATCAAGACCGAGGCAAACACCCAGTTGATCCCGACGGCGAGGAACACCCCGTCGTAGTCGCCGACAGCATCGAAGTAGAGTGACGTGATCAGCGGCCCCGCCGCGCCCATCGCCAGCGAGACGGGCAGCACCACGCTGCGCACCTCGCCGAGGTAGCGCCGTCCGAAGTACTGCGCCCAGATCACCTCCTGCGTCGGGAACAGCGCCCCCACGCCCGCGCCCCAGAGCAGATAGGCGAGGGCGACGAGCGGCGCCGAGCCGGACGCGGCGGCGAACACCACGAAGACCATCGAGGATCCGGACAGCGCGAACCCGATCGCGGCGACATAACGAGCATCGAAGTGCTCCGTCATCCAGCCCCAGAACGGTTTCGAGAAGCCGCTCGCGAAGCCGAGGAAGATGACGATCCGCGCGGCGGTGGCGCGGCTGTAGTCCTGGTCCGTGAGGAATGGGATCGTGTTCAGGATCACTCCGCCGATGCCGATCACGGCGAGTCCGAAGGCAAACGTGATCATGTAGAGGGCCGGAGTACGCAGCGCCTCGCGGCGCGTGTAGGAGTTGCGGTAGTCGGCCTCGATCCTCGATGCGGCGCCGAGGCGCATTTCGTCGGCGTTCCGCCCGTCCGGATTGAGGCCGTGGTCCTCCGGCTGGCGACGGAAGAGCAGTGCGACGGGGAAGATGATGATGACGACGACCACGCCGAGCACCTGCCAGCCGGCGCGCCAGCCGAATTCGTCGACGAAGGCGGTGAGCGGCGGCGTGATCACGATGCCGCCGATCGAGAAGCCGACGGCGCCGAGGCCGATGGCACGCCCG
Source organism: Dehalococcoidia bacterium (assembly GCA_965247925.1). GTDB lineage: Bacteria > Chloroflexota > Dehalococcoidia > UBA2979 > UBA2979 > VXMT01. The sequence continues at coordinate 2,050,732 of CBDFIB010000004.1, read as the reverse complement.
CGCAGGTCGACGAACCACTTGGAGAGCGTGACGTTGACGACGAGGTTCCCGATCATCGCGGCGCCGGCCATGAACAGCAGGCCGCGCAGGGCGAGCCACTGCCACCACTCCTCGATGTGCCCGATCGCGAACATCGTCGAGGCGACGAGCACGCCGCCGATCATCATCACGCCGCGGCCGCCCCGGCGGTCGACGTGCGCGCCCACGAAGAAGCCGACCGCGCCGCTCACCAGCTGCCCCACAGTCTGGGCAAGCGTGAAGTCGGTGCGCGTCCAGCCGAGCTCCTCGGTCATCGGAACCAGGAACACGCCGCCCGCGTAGACGCTGAGCCCGGCCTGCATCATCTGCGCGAAGAACGCGCCCGCGACGATGTACCAGCCGAAGTAGAGCCGTGGGCGCTTCGTGCCGTCGGCGGAGGCAGCCGGCGCCTCGGCGGGTGCGGTCATCGCGGGCAGTATAGGCGCGCGATTGCCCCGCGAACCCGCGGATCAGCCGCCGGTGGCCTGCGCGGAGCGCGGCTCGATCGGCGTGATCACGCCGAGGCGATCCTCGACCGCCTCGGCGGCTGCGAGGCAGAGATCCTCGCGGTAGCGGGGACCGATCAGCTGCACGCCCTGCGGCAGGCCGCCGTCGACGCCCGCGGGCAGCGCAACCGAGGGCAGCCCGAGCAGATTCGCGACCAGCGTCAGGCGCATGCTCTCGCGCACCCCGAGCGCCTGCTCCCCGTTCGCGACGTCGTGGCCGATCGTGAATGGCTGCGCCGTCGAGACCGGCCCGAGCAGCAGCCGCGTGCCCCCGGCCCACTCCGACCACGCCCGCGCGCAGCGGACTCGCTCCGTGTGCGCTTCGAGGTAGCCGCCGAGCGACGGCTCCGGCGACGCCCAGGTGGTGAGCTCGATGAAGCGTCGGGTCTCGTCGCTGATCAGCTCCAGCACGGCGGGTCCGGCGCTGCGCAGCTCGGCGTCGGCGAGCCGCCCCCAGGTGGCGGTGGCCTCGCGAAGCAGCGGCGGCTCGCCCTCTGCGACGTGATAGCCGGCGTCGGAGAGCGCGGCGGCGGCGCGGCGCACGCCCTCGGCGACCCGCTCATCGACGCCGAGGCCGCCCGGATCGACGGTGAAGGCGACGCGCGGCAGTTCGCTGCCGGGTCTGTCGAGCGGCGCGGGCGCCAGCCGCGGGTCGCGCGGGTCGGGCGCAGCGAGGACTGCGAACGCGAGCCGCAGGTCGGCGATGTGGCGCGCCATCGGGCCGGTGACGGCGAAGAGCTCGCCGCTCGGCGCCGGATCGGGCATGCCCTCGCGCGGCGTCATCGCGATGCGGCCGTAGCCGGGCTTGAGCGCGGCCGTCCCGCAGCACTGCGAGGGGTAGCGCAGCGAGCCGCCGTAGTCGTTGCCGAGCCCCAGCGGCGTCATGCCGCTGGCGAGGGCGGCCGCCTCGCCGCCGCTGGAGCCGCCGGGCGTGCGGCCGGCGTCCCAGGGGTTGAGCGTCGCGCCCCAGAGTGTGCTCGCGCTGTACCAGCGCATGCCGAGGTCCGGCATGTTCGTGCGGCCGATCACGATCGCGCCCGCCTCGCGCAGCCGCTCGACCGCCGGAGCGTCGCGCTGCGCGCACGCCTCCGCGAGGCTGAGGATGCCGTTCGTGGTCGCGGACCCGGCGACCTCGATGTTCTCCTTGATGGTGCAGGGCACGCCGTGCAGCGGCCCGATCGCCTCGCCGCGCGCGATCGCCGCGTCGGCACGCTCGGCGGCGGCGAGCGCCTCCTCGGCGAGCACGACCGTGACGGCGTTGAGGCGCGGGTTGACCGCCTCGATGCGCGCGAGGTGCGCCTCAATGGTTTCGCGCGAGGAGACCTCGCGCGCGCGGATCGCGGCTGCGAGCTGCGCGGCGCCCGCGCGCCAGAGCTCGACGGGCAGCGTCACGGCGCGAGGGCCACGAGGCGCCTCGCGGCGCTACGCCGTCTCGCCGTCGTCCTGCTCGTCGGCGCGCAGCAGCGCGGCGGACCCCTCGGAACCGAGGAACGCCAGCAGCGCGAGCGCGGCGACCATCGCGACCGGCAGGCCGAAGGAGACGTCGGCCAGTTCGAGCGTGCCCGCCGCCGTGAAGTCGACGAGATTGACGAAGGCGATCAGCCCGCCGAGGGCGGACGCGGCGAAGACCCAGAGATGTCCGAGCCTCACGCTGACCTCGCGCCGGTGGAGCAGCCAGGCGCCCAGCGTCGCGGCGAGGCCGGCGACGAGCACCACCTGCCCGGCCGCGGACGCGATCCCGAGGTCACCGGATCGCCATGGCAGGAAGGCCGAGACGGCGAGTGCGACGCCGGCGGCGACGGCGGCAGGCCCGAGGCGCAGCGCCTGCGGGGCGCTCTCGCCTCGCAGCGCCTGCTCCGCGCCGAACTGGAAGGCGCGCACTGCGAGCCAGCCGGCGGGCACGAGCGAGGCGGCGAGCAGCAGCTTCGCGAGGTCGCCGGGGATGAACGGCGTGAGGCCCCACTGCAGCACGAGCCCCGCGCTCGCCTCGAAGCCGTGCACGGCCTCATTGGCGTACGTCCAGTTGGCGAGCCAGGGGAGGCCGAAGACGTAGATGATCGCGTTCCCGACGAGCATCGCGAGGGCGAGCGTGATCGGGCGACGGTCCCAGCCCGAGCGGGCGAGGAAGCCGACGGCGAAGGCGGCGACGGGGTAGGACAGCAGGTAGCCGCCGGACGAGCCGGTGATCACGGCCCAGCCGTGCGCGCCGCTCGCGTAGACGGGCAGGTTGGCGATGCCCTCGAGGACGTAGAGCGCGGCGGCCATCGCGCCGAGGCGCGGGCCGAGCACCGCGCCGAGCAGCAGCACGGCGAAGGTCTGGCCGGTGATCGGGACCGGCCCGATCGGCAGGTGGATCGTGACCTGCGCGCTGAGCGCGAGCAGCGCCGATCCCGCGACGATGAGCACGATGTCTCGTACGAGGGTCTCGTACGGCAGCAGCGCCTTGAGGGGCGCCCCGCGGGATGGCGTGGCTGGCATGGTCTCTCCTGGTCTCGGTCCGGCGGCCCTGCGCCGCCGGCGCGCGCATGGTACCGGAGGGCGCGCGCTGCGCGCGACGGGAACGCAAACGGGGGAGTGCGCCCGGCGTGAAGCGGGCGTGCCTGTCGGCGCTACGCGACGCTGGCGAGACGTCCGAGCGAGTTGAGCGCCTTACCGATCTCGTGCTGCTTCGGGAGTCCGGCGAGCGTGAACCCTCGGCTGGCCCAGAGGATCTCGACGCCAAGCACCTCGTCAGCCTCGCCGATGTCCACACGGCGCTGCTCGTCGAGCTCGTCCGTGCGGCTCACCTCGCCATGCTGTGAATCAGCCCTGCTCAAGCGAATGTAGAGCGCGTCGGCCTCGGGGTCGTACTCGATCAACATGCTGTCATCATCCCGGATTCTCTTCTTGCTCGCAGGTCAGGCACCCGCGGGCGTCACCCCGCGGCGATCCGGCGCCCGCTACCCTGCACGCGATGCAATCTCGATGGAGGCTCCTGCCCGTCGCCCTCGCCGCGTGCCTCGCGGCGGCGCTGCTCGCCGCCTGCGCCTCCGAGGCGACGTGCGGCGAGGTGCCGCTGTCCGCGGAGGCCGCGGAGGCGCTCGACGAGCTGGAGGGCCGAGTCGACTTCGCGCTGACGCGGCCGTGCTCCTTCGAATCCGGCCTCGAGGTGGGGGGCGTATCCGGGGACGTGATCCCCGACATGGGGGTGCGCCATTCGCGGATCAACTTCACGGTGCAGCGCGCCGGCAGCCACGCGTTCACGTTCAGCCAGACCCGTGCGCTCGTCTCGTTCAGGGCGATTCCGCTGGGGAGCCACTGGCTTCGCGCGCAGGTTGGCGACCTGGCGGCCGAGGGCTTCGCCGGTCCGACCGGGGCGGGCGTTGAGCTCGCCTACCTCCGCTGGCGCAGGGACGGCGTGACGTTCGAACTCCTCGCGACGCTGCACAGGCGGCTGACGGAGCAGGATGTCCAGGAGCTCGCCGAGGCCCTGATGCGGAACTGAGGCTTAGTTGATCCCGGCCAGCGCCTGTTGCTCCCGGACGAACTTGATGATCTCCTCGACCTGCTCGTCGGTCAGGCCCTCGATCTTCGGCATGTTGCCGAACCGCCAGTGATGCGAGATCACGCCACGCTGCACGGCGAGCCTGAACGACGCGTCGGCGTGATGACCCGGACCGTAGACCCGGTTGAGGAACGGCGGGCCGCGGTCGGTGCCCTTCAGGTCGACTCCGTGGCACACGGAGCAGGTCTGGATGAACAGCGTCCGGCCATTGACGCTCACGGCTGTTGGCGGAGCGGGCGCCGCTGCTGAGGCGGCGGGCGTCGCCGTCGGGGTAGGCGGCTCGTTGCCGCCTCCGGTGCAGCCAGCGACGACAGCGAGCAGCGTGAGGACAGCGGCAGCGGCGGCGTAGATCACGACTGACGGTCTTTTACCATTCACGGCTCGGTCCCTTCAGCACGCGCTTCCCGGATCCTAACGTACGGCGTGGCGAGCCGCGTTCGAGGAGCCTGCGTCCTCGTCCACGCCTGTCGTGTGGCGTGTTCGCGGCGTCCGTGGTGCTGGTATCGTCGCGGGCAACGCCGGGGTGGCGGAATCGGCATACGCAGCGGGCTTAAAACCCGCGGCCTTCGGGCATGAGGGTTCGAATCCCTCCCCTGGCACCAGCAACCACGCTCGAAAGGACACCACGATGGCGGAGACGATCGGCTTTATCGGGCTCGGCAACATCGGCGGGCCGATGGCGCGCAACGTGCTCGGCGCCGGCTTCGGCCTCGTGACGCTCGACCTGCAGCCGGAGGCGCTCGCGCGGCTCACCGAGGCGGGCGCGCAGCCGGCGGACTCGCCGCGCGCCGTCGCCAGCGCGGCGCGCACGATCTGCCTCTCGCTGCCGACCTCGAACGAGGTCGAGCAGGTCTGCTTCGGTCCGGACGGCATCGTCGAGGGCGCCGAGCCCGGCACGATCGTCGTCGACCTGACCAGCGGCAACCCGCCGCAGACGGCTGTGATCGGCGCGCGCCTGCGCGAGTCCGGCATCGAGCTCGTCGATGCCGGGGTGAGCGGCGGCGTGCCGGGCGCCGAGGCGGGCACGCTCGGCATCATGTGCGGCGGGTCGATCGAGGCCTACGAGGCCTGCCTCCCAGTCCTCGAGGCCATCGGCGCGCAGATCTTCCACCTCGGCGAGCCGGGGGCGGGGCACCTGACGAAGGCGCTCAACAACTTCTGCTCGGCGGCCAACTACCTGGCGCTGTCCGAGGCGATGACGGTGGCGACGAAGGCCGGGCTCGATCCACTGAAGGTGCTCGGCGCGATCAACGCCAGCTCCGGGCGCAGCTGGACGAGCGAGAACCGCTTCCCGAAGTTCGTGCTCGCCGGCGACTTCTCCTCGCGCGGCGGGATGGCGACGGAGCTGATGGTGAAGGACCTGGCGAACGCCGTCGCCGGCGGCAAGGAGCAGGGCGTGCCGATGCCCATCGCGGGCCTCGTCTCGCAGCTCTTCCTGCTCTCGCAGGCGCTGCACGGCCCGAAGGCGCCGAACCAGATCGCCGTGCGGATGTACGAGCAGTGGGGGCAGGCGGAGAGCCGCGCCTAGGGCACCCTCGCTCGCCCCGCAGCCGCGGCGGCGCGGCCGGCCCAGCGACCGAAGAAGGTGCAGTCGCCGAGCGAGAGCCCGCTGCTGTAGCCGCGGCCCTGCAGGCCCGGCGTGGTGCGCCCCGCGGCGTAGAGGCCGGCGATCGGGCTGCCGTCCTCGCGCAGCACCTCGCCCGTCATCGCCGTCTGCAACCCCCCGATCGGGAAGCCCGACCAGACCGACTCCGTGATCGAGAAGTCGAGTGCGGCGAACGGCGGCCGGTCGAGCGGTTCGAGCCACTCGGACGCCTTGTGGAACTCGGGATCCTCGCCGCGCGCGGCGTGCTCGTTGTAGGAGGCCATCGTGCCTTGGAGGATTCCCTCCGGCATCCCGAGCTCGCGCTCAAGCTCCTCGTAAGTCTCGGCGACGGCGACGATCTCCGCCTGAGCGAGCACGGGGCGGCGGTAGGTCTCGTCGTCGACGATCATGAAGACGACGCCGCCGTGGTCGTAGAGCGCGGTCGGGCCGAGCTGATCGCGGTACTGGTCCTCGTTCACGAAGCGGCGTCCCTCGCGATCGACCAGCACGCCCTTCACCAAGCGCCGCGGCGGGCTCGTGGTCAGGTTCACCATGCCCCACTCCATGCGGTCGAGGGCGGCCCCGAGGCCGAGGCCCATACGAATCGCGGCGCCGTCGCTGCCGTCGTTGCCCAGCCGGTTGCGCAGCTGCAACAGCTCCGGCGCGTAGCGGCGCAGCATCCCCTCGTTCATCACGAAGCCGCCCGCGCAGAGGATCACGCCCCGGCTCGCCCGCACGTAGCGGGTCTCGCGCTCGATGCGCGCCTCAAGGCCCACGACGCGGGGCGCCTCGGGCGGCCCGTCCACGACGAGGCGTTCGCAATGCGCGGATGTCTGGATGCGCGCGCCCGCGTCGACCGCCGCGGCGCTGAGCGCCTCCATCAGCACCAGCCCGCCGCCCTCGCCGGGGTGCTGCGGGTGGTGGCCTCGGGGCGCGGGCTTGGCGAGGGCGCTGAACGGGTGCGCGAGCTCGCTGCCGGTGTAGGAGAGGCCGTGTTCGGAGCCCCAGGGGAACGTGCCGCGCTCCGGCGGCAGGAACTCGTCCTTGAACGGCACGCCGCGGGCGACCAGCCAGTCGTAGAGCTCGACGCTGCCGTCGCAGTAGGCGCGCAGCCACTCGTCGTCCGGACCCGGCTGCACCGAGGCGCGCAGATAGCGGTACATCTCCTCGGGCGTGTCGTCGAAGCCGCACGCGCGCTGCAGCGGCGTCCCCCCGCCGAGGTAGATCGAGCCGCCCGAGAGCGCGCTCGTGCCACCGCCGGCGAACTCGCGCTCGAGGACCAGCACGTCGGCTCCGGACTCGGCCGCCTCGATCGCCGCGGAGGCGCCCGCCGCGCCGAGGCCCACGACGACCACGTCCGCCTCGAGGTCCCACGCGGGGACCTCGGACGCCGCGAGCGGAGCGATCGGGGCTGTCTCGTCGGTGCTCATGCCGGCGCCATCCTACGGGTGTGCGGTGGCTCGGCGAGGCGACGCGTCGCCGCCGCCTCGCGCCGCCGGGTACATTGTGCTCGTCGCGTCGCGGACGCGGCGTGCCGGAGCGTCCCGAAGGAGGCAGCGCGATGGGTGAAGCGAAGGCCCCGCTGGGCAGCCGCGTGATGAAGCAGGTCGCCTTCGTCGTCCCGGACATCGAGGCGGCCGTGGCGACGTACTCGGAGCTGCTGGGCATGGACCCGCCCGAGATCCGCACGCCACCGCCGCGCGAGGGCCGTCAGTACCTCGGCAAGCCGCTACCCGAGGCGATCAACCTCAAGGTCGCGATGTTCGAGCTGGACAACATCACCCTCGAGCTGATCGAGCCGCTCGGCGGGCCGAGCGTCTGGCAGGACGTGCTCGACGAGCAGGGCGGCACGGCCTTCCACCACCTCGCCTTCGAGGTCGACGACGGCGCCGCCGCGGCGGCGGAGCTGGCGAGCCGCGGCTACCAGTCGGTGCATTCGCAGATCCGCGCCAACGGCGGGCACATGGCCTACGTCGACGCACGGCAGGAGCTGGGCACGCTGATCGAGGTGCTCGGCGGCGAGCCCGGGGAGTAGCGATGACATCCGCGCAGGACCCCTCGGAAGGCACGGAGCAGCTTGCCGGGCGCGTCGCGGTCATCACCGGCGCGGCGCGCGGCATCGGCTACCAGATGGCCCTGCGGTTCGGTCGCGAGGGCATGCGCGTCGTCATCGCCGACCTCGATGCCCCGCGGCTGGCCGAGGCCGAACGCGAGCTCCACGCGCAGGGCGTCCAGGCGGTGGCGATCCCGGTCGACGTGAGCGACTTCGCGGACATCGATCGGCTGCCGCGTATCGCGCTCTCAGCCTTCGGCGCGATCGACGTGGTCTGCCTCAACGCCGGCGTGAACGCCACGCACGTGCCGACCTGGGAGATTGGGCTCGAGGACTGGGACTGGATCCTCAAGCCGAACGTCTGGGGCGTGCTCAACGGCATCCGCGCCTTCGTCCCGCGCATGCTCGCGCTGGAGCGCGCGGGCGCCGAGGGCGGCCACATCGTGATCACCTCCTCGAACGGGGCGCTGCGCATGCGGGCCTCCAGCGGGCCGTACCCGACCACGAAGCGCTTCGTGCTCTCGGCCGCCGAGTCGCTCTACCACGACCTCAAGCAGGCCGGATCGGAGCTGCGCGTCTCGGCGCTGCTGCCGGGCGGGATCCGCACGAGCGAGGCGATGGCCCGCCGCGGCGAGCCGCGCATCGCGAGGACCGAGGAGCAGCAGGACGCGGAGCACCGCAACCTGCTGCCCGAGGAGGTCGCCGAGATCGCGCTCGGCGCAATCCTCGAGCCGCGCTTCTACGTGCTCACCCACCCGGAGCGCTCGCACCGCCTCGTGCGCTCCCGGATCGAGTCCATCCTCGAGGACCGCGACCCCACTCCCGCAGTCGTGTTCTAACCGCGCCTGCCTCTCGCTCGCGGGAACCTCAGGCCCTGCGCCGTCGTCGGTAGTGACAGGGGGGACGCTGGTGCGGATCCGCTACGCGGCCTCGGTGCTGCTCGCAGTCGGCCTCGCGTTGTCGCTGACGGCGTGCACCGGCGCGCGGGAGGAGCCGCCGCCGACCGCGACGCCTGCGACAGCGACGCCGGTGGAGACCGCCGCTGCGACACCCGCTGCGGCGGCACCTACGCCCACGGCTACAGCGACGGCGACCGATACAGCCGCGCCACAGCCGGCAGCTACCGCCGCGCCCCCGCCAACCCCGACAGTCACGCCCACTGCGACGGCGACTGACGCGCGTACGGCGACCACGGCAACGGCAACTCCGGCGCCGACGCCGACTGCGACGCCTACGTCGGCAGGCACGACCGCGCCGACTGCGACGCCCTCGCCAACGCCGACGCCGGAGGCCACTCCGCTCGCGACCGTGGAGGTTACGGTGACCGGGACGCCCTCGCCCACGGTCGAATCGCTGACCTCCCCAACATTCGATACGCCGCCGGGCGTCTACACGGCGATCGCGGTGGGCGCTAACCACGCCTGCGCGCTGACCGAGTCGGGCGAGGCCGTCTGTTGGACGATCGGAAGCAGCGAGCAGTGGGACGTCCCGACCGGCCCCTTCACCTACATCACAGCCGAGGACAGTACTACGTGCGCGATCACCGAGGACGGCGAGATCGTGTGCTGGGGGTGGGGCGGCGAGGCAAGACCGGAGTACGGGACCGATCCATCCCGGGACGCGCCTGCCGGGCGCTACACCGCCCTCACCATGATCGGTGACTACGCTTGCGCCCTGACAGATGGGGGTGCAGTGGTTTGTTGGGGCTCCGAAGACCAGTGGCCGGCCCTGCCAGACCCTCCGCCGGGCAGATACACAGCGATCAACGGGGGGTACTACAACTCAGGTTATGGCGGTGAATTCGAGACAATGTGCGCCCTATCCGACAGCGGCGATATCGTCTGCTGGCAAGGGACCAATACGAACACAGAGGAGTATGTCCGCCGGTATCCAGGTGACTACAGGACGGTCAACGTGTGGCGAGCAGGCTTCTGCGCGCTGACGGCCGATGGTGAGGCGACATCCGGCAACCACGGCTACCTGTCGGGGGACTGCGGTCTTGCTAGTGATGACGGTTTGGCTCGCTACACGGCACTCGCAGTCGGCAGGGGCTACAACTGCGCGATTACCGACTCGGGTGCTGCTGTCTGCGCGGAGGACGACAGGTGGCAGTGGTTCGAGGGGTCGTTGGCAGTGATGAAGCCGCCCGATCCCGCTCGCGACCGCCTTGTGTCTATCAGCGTGGGAGGCGGGTACGGCGTGGCGCAAGGACTTGCGTGCGCCCTGACCGAAGCTGGGGAGGCAGTCTGCTGGGGCGATCGCGAACGCAGGGTCGAGCCCCCCGATCCACCGCCTGGCGGCTACGTGGCGGTGAGCGATGGACTGGGCCATACCTGCGCACTGACTAGAGACGGGGAAGCCGCCTGCTGGGGCTTGAACAACTTCGGGCAGGTGGATGTCCCGCCGGGGCGCTACACCGCCATCAGCGCCGGGCACCGGAGCACCTGTGCGATCACCGAAGCCGGCGGGGGGTTGTGCTGGGGCAATGGTGGTCCTCCGTGGCGCTTCCCCGCCCGGAATCGTTACGTCGCCATCGATGCGGGCTGGAGCGGTGCCTGCGCCCTCACCGATGACGGGACGCCCGTTTGCCGCAGCGCGTCGGGTCCCTCTCAGGGTCCGCTGGCCGAGGCGCCTCCGGGACCATTCGTGAGCATAAGCGTCGGCTGGGCCGGTCATGCCTGCGCGCTCATGGAAAGCGGCAAGACTGTCTGCTGGGGCCCTGACTCGGACGGGCAGGTAGAAGTGCCGCCGGGCCGCTACCGTGCAATTGCGGCTGGCGACTATCCGTACAGCTGCGCCATCGACGAGTCGGGTGCTGTGGCCTGCTCAAGCGGTGCGCCTATGCCCGCACATAGCTTCGAACCGGGCCCCTACGCGACGATCGCTGCGGGGTGGTCGTACGTGTGCGCGATCACGGAGACGGGAGAGGTGGTCTGCCGGGGTTCCCTCGACATCGATAAGTCGACGAACTATGGGGCAGCTGATCCGCCGCCCGGTCGCTACACAGCGGTAACGGCGAGCATGTTCCGCGCCTGCGCCCTGACAGAAGCTGGCGAGGTCAGATGCTGGGGGGATGTCAGGTACGCGCAGTGGCCTGTTCACTATCTCCCCGGAATCTACGAGATCGAATAGCGCTGACGCCCCCTATCCCCACGCCTCGTGCGTGCGAACATGGAAGCATGAGCGAGAGCGCCCCGGCGGTGACGATCGAGGATGTGCGCGCGGCGCGGGAGCGCATCGCGGGGACCGTGCGCGTGACGCCGCTGTGGCCGAGCGTCTCGCTGTCCGGGATGGCCGGCGTGCCGGTGCTGCTCAAGTGCGAGCAGCTGCAGCGCGGCGGCTCGTTCAAGTTCCGTGGCGCCTCGAACATGCTCGCCTCCCTCGAGACCCAGCCACGAGGCGTCATCGCGGCGAGCGCGGGCAATCATGCGCAGGGCGTCGCGCTCGCCGCGGCGCAGCGAGGCTTGCCGGCGACCGTTGTGATGCCGGCCAACGCGCCCCTCGCCAAGCAGGCCGCGACGCGCGGCTACGGCGCGGAGGTGGTGCTGCTCGACGGCTCGATCGAGGCCTGCATCGCGCGGGCCCGCGAGCTCGCCGCCGAGCTCGACCTGCTGTTCATGCCGCCCTTCGACCACCAGGCGGTGGTCGCCGGACAGGCCACGCTCGGCCTCGAGTTGCTCGAGCAGGCGCCCGAGGCGGAGACGGTGATCGTGCCCGCGGGCGGCGGAGGACTGCTCGCCGGCGTCGCGCTCGCTATCAAGTCGCTGCGGCCCGAGGTGCGCGTGATCGGCGCGCAGGCGCAGGCGATGCCCGGCATCGCCGCCTCGCTCGATGCGGGCTCGCCGCTGGCCGTGCCGCTCGTGCAGACGCTCGCCGACGGCGCGGCGGTCGCCGGGCCCTCGGAGCTGACGTTCGACCTGATCCGGCGCTACGTCGATGACGTGGTCACGGTCCCGGAGGCGGAGATCGAGCACGCGATGGTGCTGCTGATCGAGCGCACCAACTTCGTCGTCGAGGGCGCGGGGGCGCTCGGCATCGCCGCGCTGCTCTCGGGCGCCGTCGAGGCGAGCGGACCGGTCGCGGTGGTGCTGTCCGGCGGGAACGTCGACATCAACCTGCTCGGCCGCATCGTCGAGCGGGGTCTGACGGGCGCGGGCCGGCGTCGCCTGCTGACCTTCGCCGCCGCCCACGCGCCGGGCGAGCTTGCGCGCATCAGCGCCGTCATCGCGGGGGCGGGCGCCAACGTGATCCAGGTGGATCACAAGCTGACCGGCGACAACCTGCCGATCGGCCTGGTGCTGATCACGTTCCACCTCGATGTGTCGGGCGAGGAGGGCTTCGAGCAGCTGCGAGCCGCGCTGCACGAGGCCGGCATGCGGCCCGGCCCCCACGCCGACTTCATGACCCCGAACGCGCAGGCGCTGCCCTCGTAGCAGCCTCAGCCCAGCGTGATCTCGTCGATCTCCGCGAGCTCGGCGGCGTCGAGGCGCCAGTCCGAGGCGGCGACGTTCTGCTCGATCTGCTCGCCCCGGCTCGCGCCCGCGATGATGCTGCCGATGTGCGGCTGCGAGGCGAGCCAGCCGATCGCCAGATCGACCAGCGTACGGCCGCGCGCGCTCGCGAACGCCTCGAGGCGTTCGAGCCGGTCCCAGGCGGACTCGGAGACGAAGCGGCTCGGCAGGTGGGGCGACATCTCGAAGCGCGTGCCCCCGGGCGCGGCCTCGCCGCGGCGGTACTTGCCGGTCAGGAAGCCGCTCGCGAGCGGGAAGTAGGGCAGCACGCTCACGTCCGTCGCGAGGCAGGCGGGCACGAGGTCCGCCTCGATGCGGCGGTCGAGCATGTGGTACTCGGCCTGCGTCGAGATGAACGGCGTGAGGTTCGCGGCGTCGGCGATGCCGGCGGCCTCGGCGACTCGCCAGCCCTCGAAGTTCGAGCAACCGACGTAGCGCACCTTGCCGTCGCGCACGAGGTCGTCGAGGGCGCGCAGCGTCTCGTCGAGCGGCGTCGTCGGGTCCGGCCCGTGCAGCTGGTAGAGGTCGATGTAGTCCGTGCCGAGCCGCCGCAGCGAGCCCTCGACGGCGTGGATGATGTGCCGCCGCGAGGCGCCCTGGCGCAGCAGCCGCGGCGCGACGTTCGCAGTCTCGCCCGCGTCGTGCCCGGCGCGCTCGAGGACGCTCGCGCGATAGACCTCGGCGCCCTCGCCGGTGGGGCGCGAGAACTTGGTGGCGATGACCGCCTCGTGGCGGCGGCCGCGCAGCGCCTCGCCGACGTACTCCTCGGAGCGCCCGGGCGGCCCCTCGCCACCGGCGGGCGAGGGATAGACGTCCGAGGTGTCGAAGAGGTTCACGCCGGCGTCGAGCGCGTGCGAGATCACCTCGCGCGAGTGTGCGAGGTCCCAGCGCCCGCCGAAGTCGTTGCAGCCCAGCCCGACGATCGAGACCTTGAGGCCGGAGCGGCCGAGCTTGCGGTACTCCATCGCGCCTCCGTGCTCAGCGCCGCGCGGCGATCGACACGCTGACGGGTCGGCTGAGACGGCCCCAGGAGGGGAACCAGGCGGAGTGCTTCCCCGCGCCGCCCGCGACCACGATCTGGATGCCCTCGGGCTCCTCGGCGATCGGCAGCATCACGTCGTCGTCGTAGCGCTCCTGCGCGGCCTCGGGCACCTCGCCCTCGGGCACCCTGCGCACGGCGATGGCGCGGCGCATCTCCGGCGAGAGACGCCCGGCGGGGTAGCGCGCGTGCTCGAACAGCCACGCCTGGATGCGCTCGCGCGTCCACCCGTCGCCTGCGAGGAGCGCCGCATGCTCCGGGCAGAGCGCGAGCAACGGATTGCCGCGGTTGAGGATGTTGTTGCTGCCCGGCTGGCTCATCGCCCCGGCGATCGTGCGCAGCAGGCCCTCGCCCGTGTTGCTGTCGCCGTCGCGGATGTTGTGCGGGCCCTCGCTGCCGAAGACCGTGACGGCGCTCGCCGCGGCCTCGAGGCCGCGCGCGACGTGGAACGGCGCCCACGGATTCGCCTCGGCGTTCTCGGCGAAGCAGGAGGCGAACTTGGCCGGCGTGCCCTGCGTCGCGCTGTCGCCGCGGCCCGGCTGCGCCCCGCCGATGTTGAGCAGCACGAGCCGGATCGCACGGCCGATCGAGGCGTTCGCCGGGAAGGTCGGCCCGAAGCAGCCGCTGCCCGAGTGGATCCCCAGCTCGCTCGCAATCGGCCCGCTCACGACGATCGTCTCGGCCACCGGGTGCGTCGTCGCGTTCAGCCCGGCGACGTTGTGCGCCTCCTCAAGGATCGCCCGCACGGCTGCCAGCACGACGGGGAAGACGCGCGGCTCGCAGCCGGCCATCGCCGCGTTCGCGGCCACGCCCTCGACGGTCACGAGGCCGTGACCGGGCGGCAGCACGCCGAGCACGTCGAGGGCGTCCCGGTCGCCGCAGGCGATCAGCGCCTCCACCAGCGCCGGCGTGGGCGGGATGATCGGCAGCCCGTCCGACCAGCCGCGCGCGATCACCGCCTCGTGCAGCGCGCGCGGCTCCGAGGGCAGCACGAGCCGCTCGGAGGGCTCGCCGCGGGCGGGGAGGACGGCAGGCGCGGCGCCCTCGTTGGCTGGGCTGTCGCCGTTGGTCGCCGTCAGCAGGCGCTCGACCTCGATCAAGGCGGGCGTAACGAGGCCGTCGACGGCCGAGGGCGGGATACCGCCCAGCGGGTGCGGCACGGTGACGTAGGACAGGGCGGGCAGGCCGCGCCGCTCGGCCTCGTACTCAATCAGGCCGGTGAACGCATCGGTGCCGATCGTGACGGTCGGGATTCCGCGGGCTTCGAGGGCGATCGAGGCGTGGACACTCCACGTCGTGCAGCTGCCTCAGTCGCAACTCCCGACGAGCACGAAGTCGGCCTCGTTCGCGAACGCCTCGAGCACGGAGCCGGGCGCGGGCGCCGAGGCGTTCTTGGAGCGCAGCGCCGTCGGGCCGAGCTCGTGCCGCTCGCGCAGGCCCTCGACGAGCCGTTCGAGCAGCAGTTTGGCGTTCGCCTTGCGATTCTCGAGGATTCCCGGCCGCAGCCCGTCGAGGCTGGCGGGCCGCGGCGCGAGGGGGATCGCGGTCTGGTGCAGCCGTCCGCGCGGGTTGAGCACCTCGATCATCTCGCCGGCCATATCGCCCTCCTCTCGCCGTTCGCGCGGATGCTACACCGCGTTGGGAGGGCGGAGGCGCAGACAGTCGAGGCGGACTACGATCGGGTGCGGTGGAGGAGACGTAGCCATGGCAACGGGAGCGACGGACACCCCGGAGAAACTACCCCCCGTGCACCCGGGAGAGGTCCTCAACGAGGAGTTCCTGCGCCCGATGCAGATCACGCAGTACTGGCTGGCGAAGGCGATCGGCGTGGATGCGCGGCGCATTCACTCCATCGTCCACGGGCAGCGCTCTATCACGGCGGAGACGGCGCTGCTGCTCTCGCGCTTCTTCGGGAACTCGGCCGCGTTCTGGATGGGCCTGCAGAGCCAGTACGACCTCGAGACCGCCGAGGACCGTCTGGCGGAGCGTCTGGACCGGGTCGCGTCCCACTCGCCGAAGTAGTCCGAGCGAGTCGCTGTCCGGCCCCCTAATGGGGTTCGACCGGAACCCCGGAGCGATCTGGGAGACTGGTCCCGGACCGGCCGGCTGGTGAGCACTGTGGCTCCCTGAGACCTCGGGATCTCTCGGGAGAGACCGTGCCCCGGCTGGTACGTCCGGGTGGTCCGCAGCACTCATGGGGTGTCGTGCCCGAGAGCACTGTTCCATTAGGCCGTCGCAGGACCAACCCGGCAGGTCGCAGCACGCAGCACGAAGCGGAGGGAAGCGAGGCACGATGACCCTGTACGTTGGCGACGACTGGTCCGAGGACCACCACGACATCCAGCTCATGAACGAGGCCGGCGAGCAGCTCGCCGCCAGGCGGCTGCCCGAAGGCGTCAAAGGCGTCGCCGCCCTGCACGAGTTGATTGCGCAGCACGCCTCGGACCCGGGCGAGGTCGTGATCGGCATCGAGACGGAGCGCGGGCCCTGGGTCTCGGCCCTGCTCGCGGCCGGCTACCGTGTGTACGCGATCAACCCGCGCTCGGCGTCGCGCTACCGCGACCGACACCACGTCGGCGGCGCCAAGTCCGACGCCGGCGACGCGAAGCTGCTCGCCGACCTGGTACGCACCGACCGCCACAACCACCGCCCTGTGGCAGGCGACAGCGACGAGGCCGCCGCGGTGCGCATCCTCGCCCGCGCCCACCAGCAGTTGATCTGGGACCGCGTCCGGCAGACCAACCGGCTGCGCAACGCCCTCAGGGAGTATTTCCCGGCTGCCCTGGTGGCCTTCCCCAAGCTCGCCCACGGCGACGCCGTCGGCGTGCTGGCCCGGGCGCCCGGCCCGCGCGAGGCGGCGCGGCTGTCGACCGCAAAGATCCGCTCGGCGCTCAGCCGCGGCGGCCGCCAGCGCAACCTCGAGCAGCGCGCCGCCGTGGTCCGCGACGCGCTGCGCTCCCCGCAGCTCGAGGCGCCTGCTGCGGTGAGCAGGGCGTTCGCCGCGAGCACCCGCGCGGCCGTCGCGCAGATCAGCGAGATCAACCGCCAGATCAAGGAGCTCGAGGCCGAGCTGGCGAGCCATTTTGAGCAGCACCCGGACGCCGCGATCTACCGCTCCCTGCCCGGACTCGGTGTCGTGCTCGGCGCCCGGGTGCTCGGCGAGTTCGGGGACGACCCCGAACGCTACGAGTCGGCGAAGTCCCGCAGGAACTACGCCGGCACCTCGCCGCTGACCGTAGCATCGGGACGCAAACGCAGCGTGCGCGCCCGCTTCGTGCGCAACCGCCGGCTCGCCGACGCCGCCGACCGCTGGGCGCTCTGCTCGCTGCGGGCGAGCCCGGGCTGCCACGACTTCTACCGCCGCCGGCGCGCTGCGGGCGACCTCCATC
Source organism: Dehalococcoidia bacterium (assembly GCA_965247925.1). Classification (GTDB taxonomy): domain Bacteria; phylum Chloroflexota; class Dehalococcoidia; order UBA2979; family UBA2979; genus VXMT01. The sequence continues at coordinate 2,034,087 of CBDFIB010000004.1, read as the reverse complement.
ACCAGGCGCTGCGCGCCCTCGCCAACCGCCTCGTCGGCTACCTCCACGGCTGCCTCAGGACCCGCGCCTGCTACGACGAGGCCACCGCCTGGGCGCACCGCCACGACCGCGAGCCGCTCGCCGCTTGACCAGTTAGCACCATGGGGTGTCTCTCCCCGAGGGAGAGGGATGGGGTGAGGGCCCGTCCGGATCGGGTGGCGGAACCACCACGCCCGGACTGAGAGGCGCGCCTAGCTGTTGGTGAAGCTGGGCGGGCGCTTCTCCATGAAGGCGCTGACGGCTTCCTTGTGGTCGGCGGTCATCATCGACATGCCCTCGGCGGCCAGCGAGTAGGGCATCACGTCGTTCGCCATCGCGAGCAGCACGCGGTTGATCGAGCGCTTCGTCGAGCGCACGGCGTAGGGCGCTCCGGCCGCCAGCTTCGAGGCGATCGCCAGCGCCTCATCGAGCAGGTCGTCGTCGTCGACGACCTTGAAGACGAGACCGATGCGCTCGGCCGTCTCGGCGTCGAGGCGTTCGCCGGTCATCAGGTAGTACTTGGCGTTCTGCGGCCCGGCGAGCAGCGGCCAGAGCAGCGCGCCGCCGTCGCCGGCGGTGAGGCCGACCGTGACGTGCGGGTCGGCGAACACAGCGCTGCGCCCGGCGATCACGATGTCGCCGAGCAGCGCCGTGGTGCAGCCGAAGCCGAGCGCGTAGCCCTTGACCGCGGTGACGACCGGCTTGTCGTTGTTCAGGAAGCCCTCGACGATCTCGCGCGGCTCGCCGAGCACATCGAGCGCGCTCATCCCCTCGCCCCCGCCGCCGAGGCGCTGCTGCACGTCGGCGCCGGAGCAGAACGAGCGCCCCGCCCCTGTGATGACGGCCGCCTTCACGTCCACGTCGGCCTGGATATCCCCCGGCAGCTGCGCGAACTCGGCATGCATGATCGCCGTCGAGGCGTTGTGCCGCTCCGGCCGGTTGAGCGTGATCAGCGCCACCCCATCGTCGCGCTTCTCGATAAGCATCTCGGCATAGTTCGCCTGGTCGAGCGTCCTGGCCTCACGCGGCATCTGGCCCTCCTCAGTCGCGCCGGGATGCTAGCACTGGCGGTGCGGGAGGGCGGCGACATGGGTTGTGGCGCGCGAGGAAGGCGCGGCGCCACTGAGGGTTCATCGGCGAAGCCTCTTGGGAGTCGCTTGAAGCGGGAGCCCGGATCCTCTACAATGGTGCTGCGGGAGTTGTAGTCGATGCCTCCCGAATCTTAGTGTGCAGAAGCGGTCGGATTTAGGCCGCTTTTGTGTTGCGGCACGTGCGTCTTGTGCGAGAGGAATGTGCAATGTAGACAACAAACGGACTGGCAACAAAGATCAGAATGATGCCGCCCAAAGGGCGGCGACTGCATTAAGGGATGGTAGAAGCTTAAGAAATACTGATCGGGATCCAAGAAAAGAGGTGTCGTTGCCCTTTGGGCAGGAAGGACTGATTTAGATGCAGAATAGTGAAGGAATTCGATGTAGAACCCATCGCTCGTGTATCATCATATTCCGTACGGTTACTACGCTGCGGGATGGAGTCCGGCATCGGGCGGAGGAGTATGGCCTTCGGGCGTGGCCACTGCACTTTCGTGATCGGCGGCGTCGAGGCAGGCGGGATCGGCGGAGGCATTGATGGCAACGACAACGTGAAGCACCGGACAACTGATGCACGTTGACTCTGCAATGACGGGCTGAAGCTAGAGCACTTCTGATGGGTCGCCTCGGCGGGCGCGTGTGCGATGTCTACCTAAGGGATGTCGCACGCGCGTCCGTTTGGCGCGGCTTCTCTCGCTGTGATGGCACCGGCGTAGGGCAGGCGCGGTGCTACGGTGGCTCAAAGCAGCGGCAAGCGCCCTCCGCAGAACTCGTTGAACACTGAGCCGACAACGTTGTAAGCGGAGACAGAGCAACTTGTCCATCCTCAGGCACGATCTATTGCTGGGTCTGAAGCATAGTGAGCGCGAATCTGGGCTGCCGCGCTACGTATGTTCGCTTCCGCCTCGCGGTGCACCCTGTCCACGGTGTCGCGGAGCGAGGGCACGGCTCACGATCACGGAGCTTGTCCGTCAGCCATTCGAACCGCAGCGGCGTGCGGCGGCCCGAGAACGCAGTGTCTATCGTGGCAGTGGCAGTAGGATCCCAACCTCGCGCGACGGGCTCGCCGGCCAAGCTCCGCAGGTCCGTCGTTCGGGCCCGCAGCGCGCCCTCAGTGATGTCTAGTATCTCCGCCCGCGAGAGAGTAGGTGCGGGCGCGGCGCGGTTCGCTCCCGCGCATCCAGCCGTGCGGAGCACAATCCCGCAGCTTACGCCGAGCGCGGCATGTGCCGTGCGTAGGACGACGGCGCTCATATTTCCCCGCCCCCCTACAACACCTCCGGCACGCGCTTCGAGGGCAGGCGGACGGTGGCGAGGCCGGGGAGGGTGGGGCGGCCACGCTGGTTCTCGCCGCGGATCTCGATGTCTACGAGGGGTTCGTCGCCCTCGATGTAGGTGCGGGTCACGGTGCCGCGCAGCCAGGTCGTGTCGCCCATCAGGTTGAAGCCGCGCAACTCGCCGCGCAGGCGCTTCAGGAAGCCGTCGTCGCCCATCCAGTTCTCGATCAGCGTGCCCGCCCAGGAGATGCGCTGCGGGCCGAAGTCGTAGGCGCCGGGGACGCCGACCTGCGCCGCGACCTCGCGGAGCTGGTGGCCCATGCCGGTGTACTCGAGGCCCTGACCGGCGTCGGGGTTGCGGAAGTAGTGGCCCGGGTGGCGGCGCGCTTCCCTGAGCGCCGCCCCGTGCGCCCGCCCGCGGCCGGTGCCGACCAGCCAGGCCGTGACGTCCGAGGTGGTGAGCGGCCCGCGCGCGATCGCGTCGAGCTCGTCGCCGACCTTGACGTCCTCCCAGTAGCGGGTGTCGCCGCCGCGGATCCGCTCGTCCTCGCTGTATTGCGCCTGCTCGATCTCGTAAAGCTCCTCGGGGGCGTAGTCGTAGGCGCGCCCGCCGGCGGTGACGGACTCCTCGCTCGACTCCTTGCCGCGCTCGCGGGCGGCGGCGCGCTCGTGGCGGGTGTTCCAGCCGCGCACGGTGGCGATCAGCTCGCCGCGCTGGTTGGTGAAGGTGGTCTCGACGTGGATGATCACGAGCTTGCCGGAGAAGCGGCTCTCCTTCTCCTCGAAGCCGAGCATGCGCTCGACGCTGTCGATGCGGTCGCCGATGCGGATCTCACGCTCGAAGCGGAAGTCGTTGCCGGCGTGGAAGCCGTGCACGCCGGGCAGGCCGAAGCGGGTGCGGCCGGGCCAGGTGCGCGCGTAGAGGAAGCAGCCGGGCGCGAGCAGGCCGCCGTAGCGGGTCCACTTCGCGTACTCCTCGTCGCGGTGCAGCGGGTTGAGGTCGCCGATGCCGTTGCAGAAGTTGTTGAGCGTGTCGATCGTCGCCTCGCGGATGTAGCGCTCGGGGCGCATCTGGAGGCCGGTGAGGCGGCGCAGGTCGTCGAGCGCCTCGGGGGTGATGAGGCCCTCGGGCAGGTCGAGGCCGGAGGGCACGCCGGGGGCTGCGTTGGAGTCGGTTGTCGTCATTGTTGCGGCCCTTCGCGGTGCGTGGTCAGGTGTGCTGTCGCGCACTCCGGGCGAGCGGTGCGCGACGTGCTGAGCGTCTGTCGCCGTTCGATGCGTGTCAAGGCGCGGGGCGGAGAGACAGGGCGGCGGTGACTCCGAAGTGGTCCGACAGCCTGCTCTCGCCGTCAATGTTGCTGATCACACCCAGGGACTCAACCGCCAGGCCCTCACTCACTGCGATGTGGTCGATGTTTCTTCGTCCTTCGTACGTGAGCGCCGAGGTAGCGATGGTCATGCTCGCCGGGAAGGCTCTTTGCAGCGCCAACTGCCGTTCATGGCCTGCGCGGCTGCCCGGCCCGATGATCTGATTGAAGTCCCCCATCACGATCAGCTGCTGCGTGGACACACGTCCGAGCAGCTGATCGAGACCGTCCAGATACCGCTCGTGGTCCTCCCAGCGCTGCTTGCGTTCCGCTGCGCGCCGCGCCTCGGTCCGCGACCCGAACCAGGGAATGCAGACCCCCACGACGGTGACCTCGCCCAGCGATGTCCGGGTCACGCCGGACGCGAACCGCCCGGGCGGCAGGGAGTCGGCTCCGAGGTCATCGACGCGCTCCCAGGGCTGCATCGACCAGAGCACGACCTTGCGCCGGCCTTCCTTGATCCCGTAGCCGGAGTCGGCCTGCGAGCAGATCGCGTAGCCCTCGCGGGAGAGCAGCCCTGGGTGGGTCTCGGTGAGACAGACGACCTCGGCGCTGTGGTGGTCAATCCGGCGCAGAATCTCGGGGGTGCGCGGTGATCGGGGCGTAGCCCACTGGACGTTCCAGTTCACCAGCTTCAGCGACATCGCCCTGCCTCCTTCGACCACGCCCTCGAAGGTCTCGCCTGTCCTCGCTCGCCGCGCTGGCGCGCGGCGGACCCCTCACCCCCGCCCTCTCCCGCAAGGGGCGAGGGAGCCGGAGCCCGTCAGTACAGCACCTGCTCCGCCGTGAGGCGTTCGAGGTCCTCGCGGGGGCGGCCGAGCAGCTCGCAGACGACGTACTCGTTGTGCTCGCCCATCAGCGGGGCGCGGTCGTTGGCGAGGGGGATCTCGTCCGGCCAGATCCAGGGGGCGCGGTAGACCAGCTCCCAGCCGATCGCCGGGTGCTCGGTCTCCACGTAGGTGCCGCGCGCGCGGTAGTGGGGGTCCTCGAAGCGGCCTTTGGCGGTGGTGACGGCGCCGGCGGGCACGCCCGCGGCCTGCAGCGCGTCCATCGCGCCTCGCGGGTCACGCTGCGCGCACCAGCGTTCGAGGGCGTCCCGCACTGCGGCCGCATCGCCCGAGGGCGCGCCGGTGAGCGCGGCGACGGCGGCGAGCTGCGCCTCGTCCTCAGCGGCGACGGCGATCCACTCGTCCTCGCCGGCGCAGCGGAAGCAGTCGTGCAGCGGTTCGTCGTTGGGCGGGAGGTTGCCGAGCGGGCCGGGCGCCTCGCCGAAGAGGTCGAGCCAGGCCATCGCCTCGGCGGACGTCTGCAGGCCGGCCGCCAGCTGCGAGAGGTCGATGTGGTCGCCTCGGCCCGTGCGCTTGCGGCGGATCAGCGCGGCGAGGACGGCGACGGCGCCGTGCAGGCTGGCGTTCGGGTCCGGGTAGGACTGCTGCACGCCCAGCGGCTCCTCGCCGGGGTAGCCGCAGAGCGAGTCGAGCCCGCTGAAGGCGGCGATCGTCGAGGCGTAGCTGCGCAGCTCGCGCAGCGGGCCCTGCTGGCCGCCCCCGGACATCGAGAGCATCACGAGGTCCGGCCGGCGCTCGCGCAGCGCCTCGTAGCCGAGGCCGTAGCGGTCGAGCACCCCGGGCGCGAAGTTCTCGATCGAGACGTCGCAGTGCGCGACGAGGTCGAGCAGCAGGTCGCGGCCGGCGTCCGTGGTGAAGTCGACGCTGAGGCTGAGCTTGCCGCGGTTGATGTTGTGGAACATCGGCTGCTGCTCGGTGTCGGGCGCGTCCTTCACGATCGCGCGGCCCTGCCGCATGTAGTCGAGGCGTTTGCGCGTCTCCACCTTGATCACCTCGGCGCCGAGGAAGGCGAGCATCTGACCGGGGACGGCCCCGGCCCAGACCCAGCCGAAGTCGAGCACGCGCACGCCCTGCAGCAGCATCAGCGTTTCTCCGGAGCGGGCGGGACGGGGCCCGGCGGCGCCAGATCGGCCTCGGCGAAGCGGTAGGGCGGCGCGGGGAGCGTCAGTTCGACGCCCGAGGCGCCCTCGAAGCTCTCGAAAGCGTCGGAGGCTTGCAGGTCCGCGTCGGCGCGGACGTCGGCGACCGTGCGCACCGGGGCGGCGGGGATGTTGCGGGCACGGCATTCCTCGAAGACCTGCTGGCGCGTGCGCGCCTCGAACCAGGGGGCGAGCTGCGCGTCGACCTCGTCGGCGTGGCGGTCGTTCATGTCGAGGCGGCTGCCGAAGCGCCGCTCCGCGGCCCACTCGGGCGAGCCGACCATCTCGATGAACAGCTGGTGCTGGTGGCGCTCCGAGGCCTGGATCGCGATCCAGCCGTCGGAGCAGCGGAAGAGCTGGTGCGGGTAGGGCTGGCCGAGCACGCGACGGCCCTGGCGGCTGCGCAGGCGGTTCGAGAACAGGTAGCTGACCACCGTCGTGCCCGTGTGCACGGTCGCCCAGACATCGCTCTCGGCGATGTCGACGACGCGCGCGCCCTCGCCGTCCGCGCGGTCGTCGCCCTCGTAGGCGTCCCCGAGGGCGGCGATGGCGGCGACGAGGCCGGCCTGGATCGCCGTCTGGGAGAGCGGCATGCGCAGCGGCGGACGCCCGGGCGCACCGATACCGACGCTGGAGCCGCCGAAGGCCGAGGTGACCAGCTCGGGCCCTCGGTAGTCGCGGTACGGTCCGCTCAGCCCGAACGGCGTGATCGCGCAGACGACGCCGCAGCCGAGGCCGGCCAGGCCATCAGCATCAAGGCCCCACGCCGCGTAGCGGCGCGGTTCGAGGTCGAGGATGAAGGCGTCGGCGTCCGCGACCAGTTCGCGCAACCGCGCCGGATCGTCGGTGACCTCGCTGGTCTTGCCCTCGTTGAAAAAGTCGAAGGCGGCGGTGGTGCTGCGGCCGTCTGCCTCGTGGCGGCGCGAGCCGTCGCGGCGCAGCGGGTCGCCCTCGGGCGTTTCGATCTTGACGAGGTCCGCGCCGAGGCGGCGCAGCAGCTTGCCGGCGTAGGCGGCGGCCCCGCGCTCGCTCAGCTCGACGACGCGCAGGCCCGCGATCGGCAGGTCCGGCATGGGCAGGTCCGCCATCAGTAGACGGCCTGCTCGGCGATCCAGCGCTCGAGGTCCTCGCGGCTGTGGCCGAGGATGCCGCAGATCACCTCCTCGTTGTGCTCGCCGAGGTCCGGCGACCACGTGTCGTAACGCACGCTCGAGGCGGTCTCGAAGCGCCAGGGCGCGCCGACGGTGGCGCGCTCGCCGTAGCGCGGGTGCTCAAGGTCGACGATCGCGCCGCGCTCGCGCAGGTGCGCGTCGGCGACGAGATCCTGCGCGGTCATCGAGACCTCGGCGCAGATGCCGGCGGCCTGGAGCCGAGCGGCGAGCGCGTGCGCGTCCTGGTTGGCCGTCCAGTAGCGCAGCGCGGCCTCAAGCGCCCCGCTGTTGGCGCGGCGCCGACCCGCGGTCACGTACTGCGGACGGTCGAAGGACTGGTGGCCGCTCAACTCGACGAAACTCAGCCACTCCTCATCGGAGCGGATGGCGATGGCGATCCAGGCGTCCTCGCCACGCGCGGGGTAGATCCCGTGCGGGGCCCACTGCTCGTGCCCGGAGCCCAGCCGCGGCGCGTCGCCGTCGGCGAACGTCTGCACGATCGACTCGCCGATGAGCATGGCGGCGACCTCGCGGGCTGCGAGGTCGGCGTAGGCGCCGGCGCCGCTGCGATCGCGCCGTTCGAGCATGGCGAGGGAGAGCAGCGCTGCGATCAGGCCGGCCTCGTGGTCCATCGGGTTGCGGATCTCGCCGGGAACGCCGTCGGGGTAGCCGGTCATGTAGCCGAGGCCGCCCTCGGCGGCGAAGATCGGCGCGTAGCCGGGGCGGTGGCTGTCCGGGCCGTGCTGCCCGTAGGCGGAGAGCGAGACCATCACGAGGCGCGGGTTCACCTCGCGCAACTGCTCCCAGCCGAGGCCCAGCCGCCCCATCACGCCGGGCCGGAAGTTCTCGATCGCCACGTCGCTGGCGGCCACGAGCTCGCGCGCGAGTTGCACGGCGCGCTCGTCCTTGAGGTTGAGCGTGATCGAGCGCTTGTGGCCCGCGAGGTGGTCGAAGTTCGGGATGTCGAAGCGCCCGTAGAGCGGGTGCGGACGCCGTCCGATGTCCAGTCGCGCCTGCGACTCGACGCGGATCACGTCCGCGCCGAGGAGGCCGAGCATCAGCGAGGCGTAGGGACCGGCGGCCATGTTCGTGAAGTCGGCGACGCGGATGCCCTCGAGCGGCTTCGCGCCTCGGGCGGCGGCCGAGGCGTGCGCGGACGTGCTCGCTTCCGCGTCCGCGCTCGCGAGCTGCCAGGCCGTGCCCGGTGCAAGCTCGCCGTCATCGCCTGCGCGGAAGAAGCCGCGCGCCTGGAACTGCTGGTCCTCCGGCAACTGCTTCGGAGCGAGGTAGGGGCCGCAGGGCAGGCCGGTCTCGGCCGCGCGCGCGACGACCTCCTCGACGCTGCGCTCGGCCGCCCAGGCGTGCAGGTGCTCGTTGATGAAGGGGCCGCGCCGCCCGCGCTCGACGCTGTCATCGAGCTCCGGCGCCTGCGCCCACTCCGGGTCGCCCATCAGCTCGCGCAAGGCGACCCAGTGGTGCTGCTCGATCGGCACGATCTCGACGAAGCCGTCGGCGCAGCGAACGATGCCGCCGTAGGCGAAGCTGCGGTTGGAACGGCGCTCGAGGTGGCCGTCGACGTAGCGGCTGACCGAGGAGCAGTTGAGCGCGAGCTGCGAGTCCTGCACCGACAGGTCGACGCGCTCGGTGCGCCCGGACGCGCGCGAGGAGCGAAGGCCGGCCAGCGCGGCGAAGGCGGCGTTCGTCCCCGCCTGGTAACTCCCGACATAACGGCCGACGCCGATCGGTGGGCGATCCGGGAACTCGTCGTAGCCGAGGCCGGACGGCTGCAGGAAGCCTTCGCCGCCGCCCTGGAACATCGTCAGTTCCGTGCCCTGCCAGTCGCGCTTCGGGCCGCTGCCGCCGTACGGCGTGCAGGCGACCATCACGCGCCCGCGCTCGGGCAACGGGGCAGCCTCGACGACGGGGTTCCAGCCGAAGGGCAGCGAGGCGCGCTCGTGGATGATGATCTCGACGTTGGCGACCTGCCCGGCGTCGGGACGGGCGGGGAGGTCGCGCGTCGTCATCCCCGCGGCGAGATAGCGGAAGAGGGCGCTCTCGCCGCTGTTCCCGCCGCCGAGGAAGGGCGGGCAGGTGCGCAGCGGGCTGCCTCCGGGTGGCTCGAGCAGCTCGACCCTCGCGCCGAGATCGAGCAGCAGCCGGCCGGCGAAGCCGGCGACGGGCGTCTCGGCGATCAGCCAGGCGCGGAAGCCGTCGAGTGGAAGCATCGGCGCCCCTTCGTCGTCACTCATCGCGACGATGCTATGGGATCGCCCCCGCTGCGCGGTAGGCGTCGAGGTCGGCGTCGGAGCAGCCGGCCTCGCGCAGCACCGCTTCGGTGTCCGCGCCGAGCAGCGGCGCGGGGCCACGCACGGCCGTCGGCGTCTCGGAAAGCTCGACGATCGGCCCGACCACGCGCTGCGGGCCGGTCAGCGGATGTTCGAGGTCGGCCATGATGCCGGCGGCCTCGACCTGCGGGTCATCGGCGAGGTCCTCGGGAAAGCGTACCGGGGCGACGGGCACGCCCTCCGCCTCGAAGGCCTCGATCCACTCGGCCACGGGGCGAGCGCCGATCAGCGCGCGGATGCGTTCGAGCAGCACCGTGGCGTGCGCGATGTTCGCCGGATCGCCGCTGTCGAAGCCCGGCGTGTCGCTCTCGTCGTCCTCGATGCCGAGCACGCGCCGGGCGCCCTCGCGTGTCTGCGGCGTGAGTGCGCCGACCGTGATCACGCCGTCGCTGGCCTCGAAGCCGCTGTAGTAGATGCGGAACGCCCAGCGCCGGGCGCGCATCGCGCGGCGCGCCTCGAGCAGCTCGCTGTAGGAGGCGCCTGCCGCGCGCAGCTCCTCAACCGCCTCCATCATCGGCGCGATCGTCGACGCATCGCTGACCGGCTCGCGCATGATGTAGCTGTCCTGGATCGCCATCGCCGCGCGCAGCAGCGAGGTCTCCACCAGCTGGCCGCGACCCGTGATGCCGCGCCGGTAGAGCGCCGAGCAGATGCCGATGACCGCCGCGAGCCCGGAAGTGTAGTCGGAGACCGGTCCGGAGCTGATGTGCTCGGGCGCGCCGGCCTCGTCGACCTTGCCGTCGCCGACGGTGAGGCCGGAGTAGGCGGACATCGTCGCGTCGGTGCCCGCGCGATCGGCAAGCGGCCCGCGCGATCCGAAGGCGGAGATGCGGCAGTAGACGAGCCCCGGATGCAGTGCCGAGAGCGTCCCGTAGTCGATCCCGAGCCGCTCGAGGACGCGCTGCCGGAAGTTGATCGTGAGCACGTCGAACGAGGGCAGGATGCGCTGGATCAGCTCGCGCCCGGCCTGGGTCTGGAGGTCGACGAGGATGCTGCGCTTGCCGCGGTTGACGGCCTGGAAGCGCTTGCCCTCGTTGGGGATGACCGCGCCGAAGTTGCGGTGCGGGTCGCCGCCGGGTGGCCGCTCGACCTTGATCACCTCCGCGCCGAGGTCGGAGAGCACGCAGCCGGAGAACGGTCCGGCGACGAGCTGGGAGAACTCCAGCACCCGGATTCCCTCGAGGGGACCGCCAGCCGTCATGCTCATGCTCCGTTCGCGCCAGTCCCGTCGCCGCTGTCGTCGCCGCTGTCGTCGCGGCTCGGGACGGTGTCGCGGGCGATGATAAGCTGCCGGCCCGCGGCAGGCGCGCCGCCTGCCGCACCAGCCGACGCGCGGAGGTGACAGCCATGCCCACGCTCGACCGCGACGGAGTCGCGATCCATTACGAGGACCACGGGCCGAAGGACACGGATACGCTGCCCGTCCTGCTGACCCATGGCTACGCGGCGACCTGCCTGATGTGGCGGCCGCAGATCGAGGCCTTCGCCGATCGCTACCGGCTGATCGGCTGGGACATGCGCGGCCACGGTCAGAGCGACAGCCCGCCCGACGACGCCCGCTACAGCCGCGAACTGACCATCGAGGACATGCGCTCGATCCTCGACGAACTCGGCATCGAGCAGGCGGTGATTGCCGGTCACTCGCTCGGCGGCTACATGTCGCTCGCCTTCCAGGCGACGCACCCGGAGCGGACGGGCGCGCTGATCCTGCAGGGCACCGGCCCCGGTTACCGCAACCCGGTCCCCCGCCAGGCCTGGAACGAGGACCGCCTCGCGCGCGCCGAACGGCTGGAGACGATCGGCATGAGCACCCACGACGGCGGCTCCGAGGTCGAGATGAGCGAGCACAGTTCCGCCGAGGGCCTCGCGCGCGCGGCGCGCGGGATGCTGACGCAGCACGACTCGCTGGTGATCGACAACATCGCCTCGATCGACATGCCGGTGCTGCTGCTCGTCGGCGAGGACGACACGCCGTTCCGCAACGGCATGGGCTACATGGAGAACCGGATCGAGGGCAGCGAGCTCCACGTCTTCGACGGCGCCGGCCACGGCGTCAACATCGAGCAACCCGATGGCGTGAACGCGGCGATCGAGGGCTTCCTCGCGCGCATCGCGGGAGCCGGCGCATGAGCGTCAGCATCCTCTTCTGGCCGCCGCTGCGGGGCACCCAGAGCGACTGGGCGCGTCGCGTCGCCGAGGCGCTGCCGGATATCCGCACGCTGACGCCCGAGGACAGCGAGTCCGCCCTCGACGTGATCGGGGAGGCGGACGCGATCTTCGCGGAGAGCCGCATCTCGGAGGAGGCGCTTGCGGCGGCAACGCGCGCGCGCTGGATTCACGCGTCGATGGTCGCCCCGCCCGCGGGCTGGTACCACGACGCGCTGATCGGGCATCCCGCCATCGTCACGAATCCTCGAGGCGTCTACAGCGATCACATCAGCGTGCACATCACGGCCTTCGTGCTCGCCTTCTCGCGCCTGCTGCACCGCTACATTCCTCGAATGGCCGAGGGCAGGTGGGAGCCGGATCCCTCGCGCCGCGGCGTGACCTACCTCCCGGCGTCGACCGCGCTGCTGATCGGCGTCGGAGAGATCGGCGCGGAGACGGCGCGCGTCCTCGCGGGCTTCGGGATGACCGTCGTGGGCATCGACGCGCGGCGTAGCGAGCTCAGCGAGGGGCTGGCCGAGCTGCACCCGCCGGAGGCGCTCGACGAGCTGCTGCCGGACGCCGACTTCGTGATCCTCACGGTGCCGCACACGCCAGAGACCGAGGGGATGATGAACGCCGCGCGCTTCGAGGCGATGAAGGACACGGCCTACCTCGTCAACATCGGCCGCGGGCCGACGGTGCGGCTCGACGACCTCAACGAGGCGCTGCGCGAGGGCCGGATCGGCGGCGCCGCCCTCGATGTGTACGAGATCGAGCCGTTGCCGCCGGCGCACCCGCTGTGGAGCGCGCCGAACGTGCTGCTGACGCCGCACGTCGCGGCCCACGGCCCCTACGTCGACGAGCGCCGCTTCGAGGTCTTCCTCGAGAACTGCCGCCGCTTCGAGGCGGGCGAGCCGCTGCAGAACCTCGTCGACAAGGCGCGCTGGTTCTGAGCAGGGACAGTCTGACCGGAGAAGGGGAAGCACCATGGCCGATGGCTCTGATTCCAGCGTGTACGAGGTGTATGCGGCGAAGTACGCGTGGCGCCCGGTGCGGCGCGGCGAACTGTTCCCCACCGGCGGTGGCGATCGCAGCGAGCAGGTCGGGATGGACTACTTCGTCTGGGCCGCCATCAGCCCCGAGCGCACCTTCGTCATCGACACCGGCTTCACCGCCGAGGAGGCCGAGCGCCGTGGGCGCACCAGCCTGCGCAGCCCGGCGGAGGCGCTCGCGCTCGTCGGCGTGGACGCCGCAACCGTCGAGGACGTGGTGCTCACGCACTGCCACTACGACCACATCGGCACCGTCGACGACTTCCCGAAGGCGCGCCTGCACATCCAGGAGAGCGAGCTGCAGTTCGCGAGCGGGCGCTACATGCAGAACGACTACATCGGGCACTCCTTCAACGTCGAGGAGGTCACCGGCCTCGTGCGCGACGTCTTCAGCGGACGGACCGTGCTGCACGACGGCGACGTGGAGCTCGCCGACGGGTTGAGCATCCACCGGCTCGGCGGCCACACGGGCGGCAACCAGGTGGTGCGCGTGCGCACCGCGCGCGGCTGGGTCGTGCTCGCCTCGGACGCCGCGCACTACTACGACCAGCTCGATGACGGGGCGCTGTTCGCAATCGTCTTCGACGTCGGCGCGCTGGTGCGCGGCTACGACCGGATGCACGAGCTGGGCGACTCGCCCGCGCACCTCGTGCCCGGCCACGACCCGCGCGTGCTGCAGCGCTACCCGGCGCCGTCCCCGGAACTTGAGGGCATCGTCGCGCGCCTCGACGTGCCGCCCGCGGAGTAGCCCTCGAGGGCCCTCGCAGCCGGGCTGCGCGAAGCCGCGCCGATTTGCGTACACTGGGATCCGCGCCCGCACACGTATGGGCGCTCTACGAGGAGGCGCTCCGCGGCGGGGGAGCGCCTCCGTCGCTATCCTCGAACGGTCGCCCGGAGGCTTGACAGCCGCTCGGCGCGCTGCCGAGCATGGGCCGCGGCGAGGGCCCTCTCGCCGCGGATGAGCCGGAGACGCCGATGACCACGACCGCGCCTCGTTCCCCAGAGTCACCCGCCGTCGCCGCTGCCGGGATTGACGGTCTGCTCGACTGGGCCGTGAACTACCGCGTGGACGAGGCCGGCGAGGCGGCGGCGCAGGTCCGCTATCTGCTGCTCGACCACGCCGCGAACGCGCTCGGCGGCCTCACCGCGGAGTCGACGCGCCTCGTACGGCGTTACGCCGCGGGCCGCGGGGGCGGCGTCCCCGCACCCGGCGGCCACTCGCTGCTTGAGGAGTACGCCGCGTTCGTCGCCGGCGTCAGCGCGCACGCCCTCGAAAGCGACGACACGCACCAGGCCTCGTCGTCGCACCCCGGCTCGGCGGTCTTCCCCGCCGTGCTGGCGCTCGAGACGGCGGAGGGCGCGAGCTTCGAGGACGCCCTTGCGGCGAGCGTCGTCGGCTACGAGGTGATGACCCGCATCGGCATGGCCGCCACCGTGCAGGGCCAGTACGACCGCGGCTTCCACCCGACCGGCACCACCGGCGTCTTCGGCGCAGCGGCCGGGGCCTCGCGGCTGCTCGGTCTCGATGCCGCCTCGATGCGCTCGGCGCTCGGCATCTCGCTCAGCCTCGCGGCCGGCTCGATGGCGTTCCTCGTCGATGGCGCGTGGACGAAGCGGCTGCACCCCGGCTGGGCCGCGCACGGCGGGCTGATCGCCGCGCGGCTGGCCGCCGCGGGCTTCGAGGGCCCGCGCGACCCGATCTGCGGCCCCGACGGCTACCTGCATTCCTACAGCGACACCTCGCTGGACGCCGGCGCGGAGGAGCGGCTGACCGCCGGCCTCGGCGTCGCGCCGCTGGCGATTCACCGCACGAGCATCAAGGCGCACGCCTGCTGCCGCTACAAGCAGGCGCCGATCGACGCCGTGCTCGGCCTGGTCGCGGAGCACGACATCGCACCCGAACAGATCGCGCGCATCCGCGTCGGCGTGCTGGAGGCGGGCTGGAACATCATCGCCGCCCCCGAGGAGGACAAGCGCCGCCCGGTCTCGGTCGTCGATGCGCAGTTCTCGATGCCGTACGGCGCCGCGGTCGCGGTGCTCCACCGCTCGGCGGGGACGCGTCAGTACGAGCCCGCGGTGATCGCCTCGCCTGAGGTCGCTGCGCTGATGGACCGCGTCGAGTGCTACCGCTCGGACGACCTCGATGCGGCCTTCCCGGAGCGCTGGCCGGCCGAGGTCGTGATCGAGCTGCGCGACGGCGGCAGCGTCTCGCGCCGCGTCGACTACCCGAAGGGTGATCCCGAAAACCCGCTGAGCCTGATCGAGCTTCAGGCCAAGTTCCGCGATCTCACCGCGGGCGTCGTCACGGCCTCCGGACAGGCGCAGGTAATCGAGGCGGCCGCCACCCTCGGCGAGGGCGTCACGCCCTCCGCGTTCACGAGGCTGATCGGCAGCGGTGAGGTCCTCGAGGCTGACGCCGCGGAGATCGGCTAGCGCCGCAGTGCCGCGACCCGCGCGCTACGACTCGGCTGCGGACGCCGTCGCCGACATCCCCGACGGCGCCTCGATCCTCGTCGCCGGCTTCCACGCGGGCGTGCCCTGGAACCTGATGCAGGCCCTCTGGGAGCAGGGCGCGACGGACCTCGTCATGATCTCGACGACGGTGAACCGCCCGCTGCTCGACGAGGACGGCCGCGTAACGATCGCCGACCTCGTGCTGGCGGGGCGCGTGCGCAAGGTGATCGCCTCGTTCACTGCCGCGCCGCACCCCTCGCAGCCGAACGAGGCGGAGCGGGTCTTCCGCGAGGGCGGCGCGGAGGCGGAGCTGGTCCCGCAGGGGACGGTCGCCGAGCGCATCCGCGCGGGCGGCGCGGGCATCCCCGCCTTCTACACCCCCGCCGGCGTCGGCAGCGCCTACGCCGAGGGCCGCGAACAGCGGACCTTCGATGGGCGCAGCTACGTCCTCGAACACGGCATCACCGCCGACTACGCCTTCGTCCGCGCACACCAGGCCGACGAGGCGGGGAACCTTGTCTTCCGCCGCGCCGCACGCAACTTCAACCCGATCATGGCGACCGCCGGCCGCTGCACCATCGCCGAGGTCGACGAACCGATCCTGCCGCTCGGCGCGATCGACCCGGACCAGATGCACACGCCCGGCGTCTACGTCACGCGGCTGGTGCACATCCCCGAGGGCCGCATCATCTCGCCGCGGCGCACGCGGCGCAGCGGGCGCGAGCTGGACCTCGATACGGGCGATGGCGCGGGAGACGGCTCGTGAGCAACGAGGCGAAGCAGCCGCTCAACCGTGAGCAGATCGCCGCCGTCCTCGCCGGACGCCTCGAGCGCGACTGGATCGTGAACCTCGGCGTCGGCATCCCCGTGCTCGCGTGCGACTTCGTCGACCCGGACGCGGGGATCGTGCTGTCCTCGGAGAACGGGCTGATCGGCTACGGCTGGCACACCCCCGACGGGCACGAGGATCTCGACGTCGTGACGCCCGGGATGCAGTACGTCGTGCTGCCGCCCGGCGCGGCGGTCGTCCATCACGCCGACGCCTTCGGCCTGATCCGCAGCGGGCGCGTCGATTGCTCCGTGCTCGGCGCCTACGAGGTCGCCACCGATGGCTCGTTCGCGAACTGGACGCCGCACGCGGACGGGCGCAGCGACCTCGGCGGCATCGGCGGGGCGATGGATCTGACGCAGGGCGCGAAGCGCGTCTGGCTGGCGATGTTCCACACCACGTCCGAGGGCGCGCCGCGGCTCGTCGAGGGCTGCACGCTGCCGGTGACGGGCGGTCGTCCCGCCTCGCTGGTGGTGACGGACCTCGCCGTCATCGAGGTCAACGAACGCGGTTTCGAGCTGCTGGAGCACGCGCCGGGCTACAGCGCCGAGGAGATCCAGGCGGTCACGGGCGCCCCGCTCGCCGTCTCGCCTTCGCTGCGTCCGATGCCGGTGTAGGGGGCGGTCGGCTCTCTCCATCGCTTGACGCGTGGTCCCTTACACATCTAACTTACTGGTAAGGAACAGGAGCCGGCCATGTTGGTGAGAGTGACGTCGAAGCGGCAGGTCACCTTCCCTGCGCGCGTGCTGGATGCACTGGGAGTGAAGCCGGGTGACCGCCTGGAACTCAGGGAAGGCCCGGACGGATTCACGATCCACCCCCGGAGGGTCGACCTGTCTCGGCTCGGAACGTTGCGAGACCGGATAGACCCCGACCACGAGCCGTTCGATCTCGAGCAGGTGCGGAACCAGCCCTATGACCCGTCGCTACGGGATTGATACTTCGGTGCTGGTGCGGTTGATCACCGGCCAGCCCGCCGACGCCTTCACTCACTGCGTCGAGCAACTGAGAGCAATGGTCGAAGAGGATGGTGCGGAGATCTTCGCCTCCAATCAGGTGGTGGGGGAAGCGTACGTCACCACCCGGCATCACTACGGACTGTCGGGCGACGACGTACGGGTGGCCCTGCTCACCGCGTTGCAGAGCGGTTTAGTGTCTCCTCAGCGCGGGCGTCCCGTCCTAGACGCCCTTGGGGCTTCCGGCGGCCCCGGCCTGTTCGACCGTCTCATCGCCGACGACTATGCGAGCGCCGGCCTGGATGTGCTGACGCTGGACCGCAAGATGGCCGCCCTGCCCGGCGCCAGGAGGCTGTAGGCCTCGTACGCGCGGTCTTCCCCTCACCACAGGGGCCTTGCGCCAGGCTGCCCGCGGGAAAGTGAGAGCCGATGAGCGACACCGAGGCGAACAAGGCGCTGGTGCGGCGGTTCTTCGAAGAGGTGATGAACAAGGGCAACGTCGACATCGTCGATGAGATCTTCGCGCCGGAGTATGTGAACCGGCACGCGCATCCCGGCCAGACGCCGGGACCGAACGGCGTGCGCCAGCTCGTAACGAACGTGCGCCGCGCCTTCCCCGACCTCGTCGAGGAGCCCGACGACCTCGTGGCCGAGGGCGATCGCGTGGGCCTCAGGCTGACGCTGCGCGGCACGCACCTGGGGCCGTTCCGCGGCGTCGAGGCGACCGGCAAGCGTGTCGAGGTCATGGGGATGGCGATCGTGCGCATCGAGGCCGGACGCATCGCCGAGGGCTGGTTCTTCTTCGACCGCGAGGCGTTGTGGGAGCAGCTCGGCGTGGAGCCGCCGTCGCGCTAGGAGTGCTGGAGGCCACGGTCGGAATTGAACCGACGATAAGGGTTTTGCAGACCCCTGCCTTACCACTTGGCTACGTGGCCCCGCCGCGCGACGCCCGCCGAAGCGGGCGCGTCCCCTCGATCCTACCATCGGCCAGAGCGGCAGGCGCAGCGGCGATTCGATCCTGTTCCCGCCCCGGCGGGGTATCCTCGCCGCGACGCAGGTCGCGAGGGGGTGCGTGATGAGCGCGGACGACCGCCTGGAGATCATGGAGATGATCGCGCGCTACGCCTACGCGTGGGACGGGAAGAACGCGCACGCCTACGCCGCCTGCTTCACCGACGACGCCGAGTTCGAGGTCTACACCCGCGGGCGCGAGGCGCCCGCCTTCCGCCAGGAGGGTCGCGACGCCATCGAGCGCTGGGCCGCGGGCATGCACAGCGGTGAGCTTGAGGGGATGCGCGCCCCCGATGCGCTGGAGCGCACGCGCCACGCGCCCGGCGGCGTGGTCTTCGACGCCCTCGAGGGAGACAGCGCGCAGACCCGCGCGATGCTCTTCGAGACGCGCGTCGCGGGCGGGCGGTCCACTCCCGTACCGCAGATTTCGGGCGTCTACACGGACGAGTGGCGGCGCACAGCGGAGGGCTGGCGGCTCTCGCGGCGCGTGCTGCGCATGGACCGCCAGTAACGCCGGCAGGCGACGACGGAGGGACGAGCAGGATGGGTTATCGACCGCGCCGGATGAAGTTCGGCATCTTCCTCGCGCCGTTTCACCAGCCCGGCGAGAACCCCACGCTCGCCCTCGAGCGCGACGCGGCGCTGATCGAGGAGCTCGACCGCCTCGGCTACGACGAGGCGTGGATTGGCGAGCACCACAGCGTGGGCTGGGAGTTCATCCCGGACCCGGCGCTGTTCGCCGCCCACATGGCGGCGCGGACGAAGCAGATCAAGCTCGGCACCGGCGTCGTCAGCCTGCCCTACCACAACCCGCTGATGGTCGCCGACCGGATGATGTTCCTCGACCACCTGACGCGAGGCCGCGCGCTCTTCGGCGTGGGGCCGGGCGCACTCGCCTCGGACGCCTACATGATGGGCATCGACCCCTCGACGCAGCGCACGCGCATGGTCGAGTCGCTCGACGCGATCCTGCCGCTGCTGCGCGGCGAGCACGTCACGATGGAGACCGACTGGTTCAACCTGCGCGACGCGCACCTGCAGCTGTCGCCCTACAGGGAGGAGCACCTCCCTGTGTCGGTCGCGCACAGCCTCTCGCCCTCGGGGCCGCAGACGGCGGGGCGCTTCGGGATCGGGATGCTCTCGGTCGCCACGGCCGCGCCCGGTGGCATCGGCTCGCTGCAGGGCGCGTGGCAGTGGGCGCAGGAAGCGGCCGAGGAGCACGGCACGGAGATCAGCCGCGACGACTGGCGCGTGACGATGTACTTCCACCTCGCCGACTCGAAGGAGGAGGCGATGGCGCAGACCGCCGAGGGCTGCATCGCCTACAACCAGGGCTACACCGGCGCGCTCGGCGTCCGCTTCGCCGAGGGCGAGGACACGATCGAGGCGATGGTCGAGCGCGGCGGCGCGATCGTCGGCACGCCCGACGACGCGATCGAGGGCATCGAGCGGCTGCTCGAGCTATCGGGTGGCTTCGGCGCACTGCTCTGCTCGATGCGGGAGTTCGCGACGACGGAGCAGACGCGGCGCAGCTTCGAGCTGTTCGCGCGCTACGTGATGCCGCGCTTCCAGGGCCAGATCGACTCGATCGAGGGATCGCTGTCGTGGGCGCAGGGCAACATACGGGAGCTGTTCGGCCCGCAGGCCGCAGCCCAGCGCAAGGCCTTCGAGGACGTCGGAATGGAGGCCCCCAGCCGCTCCCGCCGCCACCCCGCCACCCCCTCGCAGCAGTAGGCGCGGCGCCGGAGCTGCTACAGGCGCATCGGTGGTGGGCCGTAGCGGGTGTCCCCCCAGCAGACGACCGTGGAGTCCTCTGTTACCAAGGCGTGGTGCCCACAGTGGAGCGCGTGGATGGCCCAGGTGCCCCCGGCCCGAGACTCATCCCAGGATGTTGCATGGTAGAGTCGGCTCGGGGGTACGTACGGACGAAGGGCGACCCTCGGATCGATGCAGCGTTTTCTCCTCGATGCCAACGTACTGATCCCGCTTGAACCGACCAGCCCGGCAGACCTGGAGCGCGATACTCCGCTCGCTGTAGAGATTGTTCAGCGCGCCACCGCGCTCGGCTTCCATCTCCTGGTCCACCCCGAGACGATTCGGGAACTCGCCACTGACCCGAGCCCTGCGCGCCGGATCGCGCGCCAGGTACTGTTGGCCAAGTATCAGGAACTCAGCGATCCGCCCGGCATCGAGCATGTAGAGGATGTTCTTGGGGCAGTAGATCCCCAGAGTAACGACTGGGCCGATCACGTTCTCCTCGCGGCCCTGCGCGCGGACGCAGTCCACTACCTCGTCACCAACGACGATCAGATGCATCGCAAGGCGCGTCGGCTGGGCGTGCCCTCAGACCGCGTGCGGACGATCGCCGACGCCCGAGCATTGCTGGGCACGCTGGTCAGCAGCCCACAACCGCCACCCCCGCAAGTCACCACGCGGGCGCTCCACTCTCTGCGACGTGCTGACCCCATCTTCCGCAGCTTGCATGATGACTACCCCGGCTTTGACCTATGGTTCGGGAACGTCAACCAGGAGGGCCGCCAAGCCTGGGTGATTGAATCTCCAGAGGGCGAATACGCCGGGATTTGTATCTGGAAGTCCGAAGACGATGAGTTCCGACTCGGTGGCAAGGTGATGAAACTCTCCACCTTCAAAGTCTCGGAGGAGCACAGGGGGAGGCGCTACGGCGAACTGCTGCTCAAGACCACCTTCAACGAACTGCACGCCAATCGCTACAACTACGTCTGGCTGACGGTGTTCGAGCGCCACGCAGCGCTCATCACGATGCTTGAGGACTTTGGTTTCGAGCGGCTCCAGGACGAGACGCCTCTCGGCGAACTCGTGATGGTCAAGCACCTGACGCCGACAGATGGAGCAATGCGCGACCACTTCGCCTACCACAGGCACTTCGGTCCTCCCGCCGTCGACCTTTCGCTGGACGGTGGTGTCTACGTGATCCCCATCCAGCCTCGGTATCACGGCCGCCTGTTCCCTGACCACCCGCGCGAGCAGGCTCGCCTCCTGCCGGACGACGATCCGTTCGGCAATGCGCTGCGCAAGGCCTACCTGAGCCGGAGCCCGATCGCGCCGTTGCCGCGCGGAGCGACAGTCCTGTTCTATCGCTCGGACGATTGGCAGGCGATTACCGCCGCCGGCGTTGTCGAGCAATCTATGCGCTTTGGCGATGCCCCGGATGTCGCTGCGTTCGCGGGCCAACGGACGGTGTATAGCTACGGAGAGATCGAGACGATGACACACCGGGCCGTGCTCGCCATCCTGTTTCGGCAGGATCGGCTACTCGATTCACCATGGCCGCTAGACGATCTGTACGCAGCAAATGTCTTGAATGCACCACCTCAATCGATCACTCAGGTCCACAGTGAGGATGGCATTCAATGGCTGACCAATCGCCTAGCCGCATCGTCCTGATGTCGATTCACCCCGAGTACGCTGAGGCGTTACTCGACGGCACGAAGACGGTGGAGCTACGAAGATCGCGGGTCGCGGGAGACATTTCTCACATCGTGATCTACGCCACCGCACCCGTCCAGCGAGTGTTGGGCTGGGTGAAGGCAGTGCACATCGAGCACGACAGCCCGAGCGCGATTTGGAAGAGGCACAAGTCTCGCACCGGCATTCGCGAGCGGACATTCCGCACTTACTACCGGGGACATCCCCGTGCAGTAGCAATTCATGTGGACTCGCCTCGACGGCTGGCGGCGCCACTCGAGCTGTCAGCGATCGAGGATGGGTTGACCCCCCCGCAGAGTTGGCGCTACCTGTCGCCGGCTGCGGCCAAGAGCGTCGGCATTCTCGTCTAGGACGGCACAGGAGCGGTCAGCGCGACGGCAAGCCATGCGCGCGCTGTCCGTCGCTGCGCCTGTCGCGAAGGCGCGCGCGGCGGTAGCCTCGAAAGGCAGTCGCCTGTGGCCCGCGCGATGCTCAAGGAGCCCCCCTTGCTTCCGACGACGGCAGAGGGCTCGCGGTTCCTGATGCGCGCCCGGATCGGGATCAGGTAGCCGGTGCTCGGCCTGGTCACGGACTTCGTCAGCAGCCCGCGCGGCAAGTGGGTCACGCTGCTCGCCTGGGTCGTGCTCGCGGGGATGCTGATCTCGCAACTGCCGCGTCTCGCCGAGGTGACCGAGAACGAGCAGGCGCTCTTTCTGCCCGGGGACGCCGAGTCGACCCGCGCCTTCGAGCTGGCGCGAGAGCGCTTCCCGGCAGACGGCACGCCCACGCTGATCGTCGTCCGCGAGCCCACCGGACTGAGTGAGTCGACGTTCGCGTCTGTCGCGGACCTCGAGGGGTGGCTGACCGGGCCCGATGCGCCCGACAACGTCATCCAGGTACGCTCTCCGGACCTGGCCTCGGGCGCCGGTTCCGGCCTCGTCTCCCCGGACGGGACGACCCTCTACGTCTTCGTCGAGCTGGCCGGGGAGCCCGCCGAGGATGCCTTCTCCGATTCCGTGAGCGCGATTCGCGACCGGGCCGCCGCGCTCGACCTGCCCGACGTCGAGGTCGGCGTCGGCGGGCCGGGCGGGCTAATCGTCGACCTTGTCGAAGTCTTCGCGAGCATCGACTCGTTCTTGCTGATCGTCATGGTGCTGCTGGTGCTCGTGCTGCTGATCCTGATCTATCGCTCACCGATAGTCGCGTTGATCCCGCTGCTGGGGGTCGGGCTCGTCTTCCAGCTCGCGGGAGCGGTCGGCGCCTGGGTCGCCCAGCAGTTCGACCTGCCAATCTCGGGCCAGACGACGGGCATCATGACCGTCGTGCTCTTCGGTACGGGCACCGACTACGTGCTCTTCGTTTCCGCCCGCTTCCGCGAGGAGCTGACCCGCCACGGCGACAAGCACGAGGCGATGCGCCGCACGATGCGCGGCGTCGGCGGCGCCGTCGCCTCCGCGGGCGCGACGATCCTCATCGCCTCGGCGGCGCTGATGTTCGCGACGCTGCGCTCGTACCAGACGCTCGGACCCGTGATCGCGATCGCGGTGGGGCTGATGGTGTTGGCCGCACTGACGCTGATCCCCGCAGTGCTCACGATTGGCGGCCGGCGCGCCTTCTGGCCGATGCAGCCGCGACTGGCCACCGATGCGCCCTCGCATCCGGACGCGCCGCAGGACTGGCGGCGCAGCATCTACGGGCGGATCGGCGGCGTCGTGCTGCGTTGGCCGCGCGCGTCGCTGGCGGCGACAACGGCGGCGCTGGCGCTGCTGCTCGCGGGCCTGCTCGCCTTCCAGCCGAACTACGATCAGCTTGCGAGCCTCCCCGACAACACCGAGTCTGTACGCAGCTTCGAGCTGCTGCGCAGCGGCTTCCCGGCCGGCGAGCTCTCCCCCACGCGCGTCTTCGTCTCGCTCCCGCCGGGCGAGCAGGCGCTCGATCCCGAGCGGCTCGATCAGCTCGACGCCCTCACGCTCGCTCTCGCCGGACACCCCGCGGTCGCGAGTGCGGCCGGACCGAGCCGGCCCTTCGGCACCAGCGGACCCGAGGGCGGCCCGGACGCGGCCCGCGCGCGCTTCGTCTCCGCCGATGGCGGCACGGCGCGGATCGACGTCGTGCTGACGGAGAACCCCTTCGCGACCGAATCGCTCGACGCCGTCCCGGAGCTGCGCAGGCTCGCCCGGGAGGGCGCGGCCTCGGCCGGGCTCGACCCTGCGGGCGTGCTGGTCGGCGGCGACACCGCCGAGGCGGCCGATACGCGGACGGCCGGGGACCGCGACTCGCGGGTCGTGCTGCCGCTGATCCTGCTGGCGATCGGCGTGGTGCTGGCGCTGCTGCTGCGCTCGCTGATCGCGCCGCTCTACCTGATGGCGACGATCGCGTTCACCTACTTCGCGACGCTCGGCCTCGCGGTCGCGGTCTTCATCCTGCTGCTCGGGCACGAGGGCATCGGGCCCGGCGTGCCGTTCTTCCTCTTCGTCTTCCTGAACGCGCTGAGCGTGGACTACAACATCTATCTGATGTCGCGGATCCGCGAGGAGGCGCGGCACGCTCCGCTGAAGGAGGCGACGGGGCACGCGCTGGCCCGCACGGGGCCGGTCATCACCTCGGCCGGCCTGATCCTCGCGGGGACGTTCTCGGCGCTGATGACGCTGCCGCTCCAGGATCTGATGCAGCTCGGCTTCGCGGTCGCGACGGGCGTGCTGATCGACACGTTCATCACGCGCACCCTGATCGTCCCGGCGCTGGTCGCGATCTTCGGGCGCTGGAACTGGTGGCCCTCGCGCATCGCGGCCTGAGCGGTCCGGGGCGCGAGCGGGTCCGCCGAGGCGCGGACGCAAACGGGGGCGGCCTGCGCCGCCCCCGCGATTCGTCCGATGCGGTGCGCGCTAGCGGCCGTGGTAGATCGGCTGCCGCTTCTCCGCGAAGGCCTTCTTCGCCTCGAGGGCGTCCTCGGACTCCTGCAGGATGCGGGTGCGCGTCTGCTCCCAGCGGTAGCCGTTGCGCACGTCCATCGTCTCGATGACGTTGAGGTTTTCCTTGGCGAGACGGATGCCGATCGGCATCTTGGAGGCGATCAGCCGCGCCTCGTCCATCACCACCTCCATCAGCTGGTCGGGCGGGGCCAGCTTCCAGACCGCGCCGAAGTGGTAGGCGTCCTGCGCGCTGATGCGCTCGCCGCTGTAGTGCGCGCGCCGCACGATGTGGTGCGGGAAGGCGCGCATCATGTGGCGCGCTCCGCCCAGCAGCCCAACGTTGATCTCCGGCAGCCCGAAGCTCGCCGTCTCCGAGGCGATCAGGTAGTCGCAGGAGCCGGCGAGGGCCATGCCCGCGCCGAGGCAGTAGCCGTTGATCGCGCCGATCACGGGGACGGCGCTTTCGAGGATGCAGTTGAAGTTCTCGCGGCCCCGGCGCTGGCCGGCGATGTAGGCCGTGTTGCCACCCGCGCCACCGGACTGCTGGGCCTCGCCGACGTCGGCGGCGCGGCGCTTGACGTCCGCCCCGGCGCAGAAGGAGCGCGTGCCCTCGCCGGTCAGCACGGCGACGCGCACCTCCTTGTTGTAGTAGAAGGAGTCGAACACGGCCTGGAAGTCCCATTCCTGGGAGGCCGCGTTCACGGGCGGGTTGTCCATCGTGACGACGGCGATTCCGTCCTCGATTTCCAGTCTCAGCTCGGCCATCGGCAGACTCCTTCGGGGATACGCACTCGTGTTGGGCGGACCGTTGCGGGTTCGGGCGGACTATATCGGGCGGGCGGCAGCCCTACAAGGAACACGGGCTGAGAGCGGCGTCGGCGGTCGCGACGCCCGGACGCAGAACCGCCGGCGTAGTGCCGGCGGTTGTGGGTTTGCGTTGGTGCCGAGGATGAGACTCGAACTCATACGCCCTTACGGGCACCGCCCCCTCAAGACGGCGTGTCTGCCAATTCCACCACCTCGGCCCCGGTTGCGCCCTCGGGAGGGCGGTTGCTGGCAGGAGTGGAGGGACTCGAACCCACGACCTGCGGTTTTGGAGACCGCTGCTCTTCCAGCTGAGCTACACTCCTGAGCCTTCTGAGTCTATCAACGCTCCGCCGGGGAGTGAAGCGCGGCCCAGCTATGCGCCGGAGCGCGCCCGGCCGCCGACTTGCCTGATTGCTGGGCGCAGCGTGAGCGTGAGCTCTTCGTCGAGCCCGCCCTACCCCTCGTCCCGCTGATCGCGGAGGAAGCCCTCGAGGTCGCTGAGCAGGTCCTCGGCGGAGGGGAGCTCGGGATCGTCGCCGGTGTCCGGCTCCGTGAGCTGGGGGAGGTTGGCGTCGTACTGCGACTCCAGCATGCGGATGTAGGACTCGGCCTCGCCCGACTCCGTGATCGCCTGCTGCACCTGCTCCTTGAAGCGCTCGATGCGCCGCTCGATCCTCGCGAGCGAGGTGTCGGTGCCGAAGCCGCGATCGATCAGCCGCACCAGCGCGGAGATCGCGTTCGGGTTGGGGCCCGCCGAGAGGTAGTGCGGCACCTGCGCCCAGAGGCTCGCGTTGCGGAAGCCGCGCTGGCGCTGATCGACGTTGAACGCGCCGACGATGCCCGTCGGACCCTCGTAGCGGGACTGCGGCACGCGCAGGCCGAACTGGCCCTCGAAGTCCGAGTCCGAGGCGGAGAGCGTGACCGGCAGCGGGCGGGTGTGCGGCACCGCGCCGGCCTGCGCCGCGATGGTGATGCTGAGCGTCGCGCCGACCTCCACCATGAAGTCGGCGATCGCCTCGGTGAAGGTGCGCCAGCGCAGGTGCGGCTCGGGGCCGCTCAGCAGCACGAAGTCGCGCTCCGTGCCCGGCGGGCTGGCGAGGCGGAAGCGGTGGCGAGGCCAGTCGATGACTCGCTGCTCGCCCTCAAGGCGCACCTTCGGACGCTCGACGGTGAAGTCGAAGAGGCGCTCGTTGCGGATCTCGGCGAGGTCGCTCGCCTTCCACTGCCGCGCGATGTGGTCGATGGCGGCGGCGGCGGCGCCGCCAAAGTCGTTCCAGCCGGAGAAGGCGGCGATCAGTACCGGATCGCGGAGCGGGCGCACCTCGCCAATCGGTTCCACGAGCTCGTGCATGGAGCCTCCTCGTTCGGGGATACCGGCTCCATCATACGGGAGGCCCGGCTTCAGGCCGGTGCGCCGCGCGCGCGCAGCGTGCGCCAGCCCAGCCAGGCGAGCAGCGCCACGACCGCAGCGGCGGCGAAGGCGCTCACCACGAGGTCGAAGCGGTCCGTGATGAACGACCCGAAGCGCTCGCCCCAGAAGAAGATCAGCACGCCGTAGACGCCGAAGCGCAGCCCCCTCCCGACGATCGAGGCGAAGATGAACTGCGTGCGCGGGATCCCGGCAACGCCCGCGCCGATCGTGAAGACCTTGTAGGGGATCGGCGTCAGGCCCGCGGCGGCGACGGCCCAGAAGCCCCAGCGCTGGAGCAGCGCCTCGACGCGCTCGGCGTGCCTGATGTTCAGCCGTAGCAGCAGGGGCCGGCCGAAGCGCACGCCCAGCCAGTGCCCGACGACGCCTCCGACCACGGAGGCAGCGATCGTCAGCGCGGCAAGCACGAGCGCCGCATCCGGGTGGCGCAGCGCGAGCGCGATCAGCAGCGGGTCCGTGGGGATCGGGAAGAAGATCGACTCGGAGGCGGTGATCAGAACGAGCGCGATTGGCGCGATCGGGCTGTCCGCCCAGTCGATCAGCCACTCGCGCAGGTCATGCAGCACGAAGCACAGCGTGAGCCCACGATGCGTTCACGGGCAACCGTGGGTCGGCGAAGTCGGAGGACGGACGCCGCGTCGCCGGAGTGCGACGCCCGCGGGCGAGCCGGGGAGGAGCCTAGTGGCCGCCGCCGGAGGCGCAGCCGCAGCCGCCGCCCGCCGACTGCGCGTTGGGGGCGTCGATGGTGAAGCCTTTGCGCATCAGGTCGTCCTCGGTGTAGTCGATCGAGGCGCCCTCGAGGCTGCTCGCGGTGTCGGGGTCGACGATGAAGCGGACGCCGTGCAGGTCGAGCACGTTGTCGCTCTCGCCGGCCTTGTCGATACCCATGGCGAAGGAGGGGCCGGAGCAGCCGCAGCCACCGCCCTGCGCGAAGATGCGAAGGCCCTGCTCTTCGCTTTCGGCCTGCTGGGTGACGATCATGCCGAGCCGCGCTGCGGCGTCCTTGGTGACGGTGATGGTCAGGGTCATCGGGAACTCCTCTGGTCCGGGGCCGCGCCGCACTCAGGGCGGCGGGCCGCTTCGCTAAGCATGCTTGCTCGCGGGCAGCGCCGCAAGCGTCCCTTGCAGTCCAGCCCGCAGTTCGGCATGGGCTGGCGCCGGCTGAGGCGCCTCCGGATCGAAGCCTCGCAGCAGATCGAGCAGCTCGTCGCCGATCGCGGCGATGCGCGCGTCGCCGAAGCCCCAGACGTCGGCGAGGGCGGCTCGATCGGCCGGGCGGTGCACGGTCAGCTCGCGCGCGCTGCGGTCCGTGAACAGCGTGTAGGCGGGCACGCCGTCGCGCGTCGCGCGCTCTCGCCGCCACTCGCGCAGGCGCTGGAACAACGGGTCGTCGAACGGCACCTCGGGGCCGGGCCCGACGGGCGCAGAGCGCTGACGGGAGGCCGGGGCCGGGCGCGCCGGCGGCGGGGCGGCGTCCGGGTTGGTTCGCTCCCACTCGCGTACGAGGGCGAGCATCCGATCGCCGAACCATTGCACGCGCCGCTGGCCCATGCCCCAGATCTCGAGCAACGCGGCATCGCCGGAGGGGCGGTAGGTGGCCACCTCGCGTGCGGTGCGCTCCTCGAAGACCATGTACGGCGCGCGGTTCGACTCCCTGGCGATCCCGTCCCGCAGGTCGAGGATCGAGTTGAAGAGATCGTGGGGGTACTCGGGCGCCTCGGCGCGGACGGCGCCGCTGCAGTTGTCGCAGCCGCCGCAGCCAGCGGCGCTGCGGGCGCCGTTCCCGACCTGTGGCTCGCCGAAGTAGCGCAGGATCAACTCGCGGCGGCAGCCCGAGGTCTCGGCGTACTCGGCCATCTGCGTGAGGCGCGATTCGGCGTAGCGGCGGCGCTCGGCGATCGCGCGCGTGTCGATCGGCGCGCCCGGGTCGAGCGAGGAGAGCCGCAGCTCGCCCTCGGCGAGCAGCCCGGAGGAGCGGAGCGCCTTCACGGTCAGCGCCCAGCCGTCCCTCCCGGCGGCGTCCTCGAACTCCGAGGGCGAGAGCGGGCGCTGCGGGTCCAACTGCTGGATCGCGACAAGCTGCGTCCAACTGCGCCGCACGACCTCGTCGTCGGGGTGCGCCTGGTCGATGAAGCGGCGTTGCAGCGAGTGGTCGCGGCGCGAGTAGAGCAGCGTGCACTCGGCCGGCTCGCCGTCGCGCCCGGCGCGTCCCGCCTCCTGGTAGTAGGCCTCGAGGCGGCCGGGCATCTGCAAGTGGACGACATAACGTACATCGGGCTTGTCGATGCCGAGGCCGAACGCGTTGGTGGCGACGATCAGCGGCGCGCGGCCGGTGGTGAAGCGGCGCTGGATGGTCGCGCGCGCGGCGCCGCCCATCCCCGCGTGGTAGCCCTGAGCCGGGACGCCGGCGTGGTTGAGCGTCTCGGCGGTCTCCTCCACGGAGCGGCGCGTGCGGGCGTAGACGATGCCGGACTGGCCGCTGCGCTCGCGCGCGTAGGCAACCAGCCAGGAGAGCCGCTCGCGCGCGCTGGCGATCGGCGCCACCTGGAAGCGCAGGTTCGGGCGGTCGAAGCTGGTCAGCACCTCGCGGGCCTCGGGGGCGATGCCGAGCCGGGCGAGGATGTCACGCCGCACGGTCGGGTCCGCGGTCGCCGTGAGCGCGAGCGTGCGGGGCCGGCCGAGCTGCTCGCGCGCGCCGCCGAGCGCGAGGTAGTCGGGGCGGAAGTCGTGCCCCCACTCCGAGATGCAATGCGCCTCGTCGATCACGAGCAGGCGCACACCGCCGCGCGCGAGGCCATCGAGGAAGCGCCGGTTCGCGAGCCGCTCCGGTGCGATGAAGAGCAGCGCGATGCGTCCCGCCTCGAAGTCGGCGTAGCGGCGGTTCTGCTCGGTGCGATTGAGCGTGGAGTTGATGAAGGTCGCCGGGACGCCGACCGCCTCGAGCGCCTCGACCTGGTCCTGCATCAGCGCGATCAGCGGCGAGATCACGAGCGTGCGGCTCACTTCGAGTGCGGGCAGCACGTAGCAGAGGCTCTTGCCGCCGCCGGTCGGCATCACCCCGAGCACGTCGTGCGTCGCGAGCGCCTCGAGCACCTCGGCCTGGCCGGGTCGAAAATCGGGGTAGCCGAAGCGCTCCTGCAGCAGCTCGCGGTAGCGCGCGGTGTCGCGCGGCAGCTCGGCCAGCGGCGCGCGCGCCGGGATGGAGGTCGCGGCGCGCCGTGGGGCTGCCTCGGCCAGCGGGTTAGGCGAGAGCGGCAGGGGAGGCTGCGGCTGCGCGGTCGGGTGTGCGAGCCGGTCAGGGTAGGAGGACGCGACGGACGGACCCTCCTCGATCGGCGGCGGCTCTTCGGTCAGCGCGCCGCACGAGGGGCAGAAGGGCCCATCGGTCGGTCGAGGCGAATCGCAGTGAAGGCAGCGCACGGCCGCATCCTAGCGGAGAACGCCCGTTCGCGCACCTGCGAGTGCGCTTTCGCAGCGTCGGCAGTGTGCGGGCGACCCTCGACCTCGTGTCAGGCACGGCCTTCATGCCGGGGACGCGTCAGCCTCGGCCCGGTACTCGTCGATCAATCGCTCGACATCCTTGGGGTCAATGCCTCGCTCGCGTGCGCGGCGCTCGCCGTAGTCGAGGAGCCGCCGCCACTCCCGGTCGTCGGCGTCGCGGCGCGTGGCGGTGGAAGTGGTCCTGCTCATGTCCGTTACACCTCGAAAGGTCCTGCGTGGCTGGCCCGTATGCGCCCGCCCCTGGGGGCATTCGAGTGTGCTTGCCGGGGGGCGCCGCGCGCTACCCCCCCTTCGGCGTAACCCCCGAGAGCGAGCTCGCTTGCTCGACCAGGCCCGGGACGTCCTCGATCTCACCCTCCACGGCGATGTGCGTGCCGCCGCTCTCGGCGAGACGCCAGCGCACGTTGCCGAGCGTCTCGACGCGCTCGATGCGCTCCAGCTCTGCCCAGCGCACTTCGGCGAGCGTGCGTCCTCGATGGAGCGCGAGGGCGCTGGAGCGCGTGAGCACGATCGCGGTCGCCGTGCGCCGCCAGGTGAACCAGACGATCGGCAGCTGCAATAGGAGCACGACGCCGAGGAAGATCCCGAACCCGGTCGCCTCCGCCGATCCGGCGACCTGCCCGATCGCGAGGAAGACGATCGCGCCCAGCAGCGGCAGCACGAACGAGGCGTGATTCCACCAGTGCGACTCGTTGCTGTGCGCGACGACCACCTCAAGGCCCTCGATGGCCGCGAGGTCGTCCGCATGAAGAGGGGCGAGGGCTGCCGGCGCCTCCTCGCCGGCGGCGCCGCTCGTGTCGTGGTCCTTGTCCATCGCCGGCGGCGTAGCGCTCGCGGCTACACGACCTCCCACTGCGGCACCAGCAGTGTCTCGTCCTCGTCGATGATCTCCTCGAAGGCCGCGCGCACGCGCCGGCCGATCGCGACCTCGCTGGGGTCGCAGTTGAGCACGTTGCCGAGGATGCGCACGTGCGGGTGTTCATCGAGCGCGACGAGCGCGACGGCGTATGGCACCGCCTCGGCCAGCGAGGGAGCAGGCGGGTTGTGGACGACGATGTAGGAGTAGACCTCGCCCTCGCCGTTCGTCTCCAGCGTGCGGAACTCCATCGCCTTGCAGGCGTGGCAGGCGGCATCCGGCGGGTGCTGGACGGTCCCGCACGGGACGCACTGCTGCACGACGATCTTGCCCGCCGTGAAGAAGTCGCGGTTGAAGCGGTCAAGCTGCGGAATCGGCCATTCTTCCGGCATGAATCGGGTCATGGTGCTCTCCTCGTGAACCCCTCGAGGCGGCTCGGGATGCGGCGCTGCGGCCCGGCTATGGCTCGACCGAGAGCAGCGCGGCGCTCGCCGGCAGCGCTCCCGGACCGGCGACGACGAGGCTGAACTCGACGTCGTCGACCTGGCAGGTGGACTCGCCGCGTACCTGGCGGGCAGCCTCGTTGACCAGCTCGAAGCCATGCACGTAGGCCTCCGCGAGGTTGCCGCCGCTGGTGTTGATCGGGAGCTCGCCGTCCGGCCAGCGTATGTTGCCCGCGCGCACCCAGGCCTCGATTTCCTCGGGCGGCGCGAATCCCATCTCGGAGATCGCCATCAGCGCGAGGACGGTGAAGTTCTCGTAGAACTGCGCGACCTGGACGTCCTTCGGGCTGACGCCGGCGCGGGACCAGATCATGTCCCCGACGTTCTTGTAGTGGGCGGTGGGGAAGTCGGGGTCGTTGTAGCCCGCACCGACGGCGCCTCCCGCCGCCCCGCGGTAGTCGATGCCCTGCGCGGCGGAGCGGATGTAGACGGGCTGCTTTGCCAGCTCGCGAGCGCGCTCGCCGCTGGCGACGATCACGGCGGCGGAGCAATCGTTCTCCTGGCAGCAGTCAAAGAGCCGGAAGGGCTCGACGATCCAGCGAGAGTTGAGGTAGTCGTCCTTCGTCAACTCGCGGCCGTGGCGGATCGCTCGCGGGTTGCGCTGGGCGTGGGCGTAGCAGGCGAGCGAGATCTCGGCGAGGGCGTGCTCGGTGATCCCGTACTCGTACATGAAGCGCTGCGCGATCATCGCGTACCAGTGCGCGGGGACCATGACGCCGTAGGGGACCCGGAACGCCGCCTCGTCCGGCACGCGTACGCGGCCCGTGAAGTTCGACTGCCCGAAGCGTCCGTACTCGCCCTGCGCCAGACTGCGGTAGCAGACGACGTAGTCGGCGTAGCCCGCCGTGACCGCCGCGTCCGCGATGGCGAGCGTGCCGGCGACGTTGTTGCCGCCGCCGTCCCAGGACAGCGCGGCGAACTTCGTCTCCTTGACGCCGAGCACTGTCGAGAGCCGCGACGGTGTGCTGCGGTCGTTGCCGTAGGAGACGAACCCGTCGATCTCCTCGACGTCGATGCCTGCGTCGGCGGCGGCATTGGTGATCGCCGTGACCGCGAGCTGCAGTTCGCTATCCGGGGAGCCGCCCGGCCGGTAGTAGGTCGATTCGCCGATGCCGACGATCGCCGAGGTGCCTCGCATGGGGCGCCCCTTCCGCTGCGCGCCCGTCCGTTCGCCGACGAGCGCCCGGATCGTGTGCGCTCCCGCCCGCGATGTCAAAGAGCAGGTGGCTACGTGTCCCCGGTGCTGACCAGCGCGCAAGGTGGCTGCCGGGGGAGGAATCGAACCTCCATCAAGGGAGCCAAAGTCCCCTGTGCTACCGTTACACCACCCGGCAGTGGCGAGCATCCAGTCTAGGCAAACGGCCCCCCACGGCGATAGCCTGATCCGGAGAGGTGGAGCACCCGCGCCGCCGACTCGCAGCGCACGAGGGGCCTCGCGATGACCGGGTTGCGTGCCGATACCCAGCAGCGCCTGGACGAGCTTGCGTCGAAGTTCGATGAGCTTGCCGGGCAGTCCGTCGGCTATCCGGCCAACCAGAGCTTCGATTACTCGGTGCTGCTGCCGTTCCTCCGCTACTGCCTGAACAACGTCGGCGACCCGTTCCACGACAGCCACTTCTCGACCAACACCCACGATATCGAGCGCGAGGTGATTCGGCGCTTCGCGAGTCTGCTGCGGATGCCGCACGACGAGGTCTGGGGCTACGTGACCAACGGCGGAACCGAGGGCAACATGTACGGCCTCTTCCTCGGCCGCGAGCTGTTCCCGGGTGGGATCGTCTACTTCTCCGAGGACACGCACTACAGCGTGCTGAAGATCACGCGGATCCTGAAGACGCGCAACATCATGATCAAGAGCCAGCCCAACGGCGAGATCGACTACGACGACCTCTACGAGACGATCCGTATCAACCGCGACGTCCCCGTGATCTTCATGGCCAACATCGGGACGACGATGAAGGGCGCCGTGGACGACATGGGGCGCGTCCGCCAGATCCTCGACGACCTCGCGATCACGCGACGCTACGTTCACGGCGACGCGGCACTCAGCGGCATGATCCTGCCGTTCGTCGACGACCCGCAGCCGCACACCTTCGCCGATGGGTTCGACAGCCTCTCGATCAGCGGGCACAAGCTGATCGGCGCGCCGATCCCGTGCGGGGTCGCGCTGACGCGCAGGGAGCACGTGGCGCGCATCGCACGCTCCATCGAGTACGTCGGCGTGATGGACACGACGCTCACCGGCTCGCGCAACGGGCTGACGCCGCTGATGCTGTGGGTAGCCTGGGAGCGCTACGGCCTCGAGGGCTTCCGCGAGCTGGTCACGGAGATGCTCGCAGTCGCCGCCTACGCCGTCGATCGCTTCAACAGCCTCGGCATACCCGCCTGGCGCCACAGGAACTCGGCGACGGTAGTGATACCGCGGCCGCCTCCGGACATCGTGGACAGGTGGCGGCTCGCTCCCTACCAGGACATCGCACACATCATCACGATGCCGCACGTGACCCGCGAACTGATCGACCAGGTTGCCGAGGACTGCCTGCGGGCCGGCCTCGTGCAGCAGTCTGCGTGAGCCCCCACATGACGATCGCACCGGGCGAAGACTCCATCAGACGCATCATCATCAGCACGAAGAACGAGGTCGGCGTGATCGCCGGTATCACCGCGGCGCTGGCCGAAGGCGGCGTCAACATCCAGTCGCTCGACACCGAGGGCGCCGGCGATCACGGGATGGTCATCATCACCACCGATGACGACGACGGCGCCCTGCTCGCACTCTCCCGCGCCGGCTACCGGGCCTTCGCCGGCGACGCGCTGATCGTGCGGCTGCGTGACGAACCGGGCGCGCTCGCGCAGCTCTCAGCGCGGTTCCGCGACGCCGGGGTGAACATCCAGAGCATGCACATTCTGAACCGCCACGGCGGGCACGCGACGATCGCGCTGAGCGCCGACGATCTGCAACTCGCAGCGGCGCTCGTGGACGACGACACGATGATCTGAGGCGGGCGAGTTCCCGGCGGACGGCGCCCGCCAGCGGCTGGCTGCGCCCTCAGTCCGCCGAGGGCGAGAGCTGGCCGTAGACGTGCACGGCGCGAGTCGGGAAGGCGAACTCGACGCCGGCCTCGCGGAAGCGGCGCAGCAGCTCCAGGTTGATCGCCTGCTGGGTGTCCATGTAGACGGCGTACTCCGCGCTCAGCACGTGGTAGACCGCCTCGAACTCCAGCACGGATTCGCCGAAGCCGCGGAAGTGCGCGCGGTCGAAGCGCGTCGTGGACTGCTGCTCGACCGCCTCCCGGACCATTTCCGGGATCGCCTCGACCTGTTCGAGCACGGTGTCGTACGTGACGCCGAGGGTGAGCACCACTCGGCGTTCCTCCATCCGGCCGTAGTTGTGGATGCGCGAGTTCAGCAGGTCACTGTTGCCGATCACCAGTTGCTCGCCGCTGAGGCTGCGCAGATGCGTCGTCTTGACCCCGATCCGCTCCACGCTCCCCGACATGTCCCCCGCCGCCACGAAATCGCCGACCGCGAACGGCCGGTCCAGTACGATCGCCAGCGAGGCGAACAGATCGCTGAGGATGCTCTGCGCCGCCAGCGCGATCGCGATGCCACCGATGCCCAGTCCGGCGACTAGTGCGGTGACCTGCACCCCGAGGTTGTCGAGCGCGAGGATGAGCAGCAGCGACCAGAGGACGAGCGTGCCGATGTAGCGCCCCGCCTCGGTCACGCCGGGCGCGGCGAAGTCGGGGTCGTGCTCGCGCTGCCAGCGGACCGCGAACGTGATCGCGGCGCTGCCCCAGAGGCCGCCCTGCGCCAACAGCGCGATCACGGTGACGGCACGCACGACCCGTTCCAGGTCGTCGGGCAGCGCGAGGGCGCCGGCACCGGCGAACAGCGCGACGATCAGGATGACGAGCTCGTGGGTGCGCCGCTGGATCGCGGCGGCGAAGCCGCGCAGCGGAGTCGCCGCGCCCTGCTGCGGCCCGCGCTCGGTGAAGCGCACGAGCGCCCAGCGGAGCAGCAGCACTCCGGCGAAGACTCCGCCCGCGATCAGCGCAGCGGCAACCCAGTCTTCGCTGCTGTTGCTTCGGAAGGCCTCGAAATCCATGCCGCCGATCCTACGGGATGATCAGCGAAGACGGACGTCCGCCCGCCGCGCCCTCCCGGCGCGCCGCAGCAGGCTAGAATGTGCGCGATGGCGTCCCTGCCGACCTTCTTGTTGCGCGACCAATCCGCCGGGGAGCGGCGCTTTCCGAGCGGCCGCCCGGCGCTGCTCGCCTTCGTCAAGGAAGACTGCCCCACTTGCCGCACCTCGATGCCGCTGATCGAGGGCGCACACCGCGCCTTCGGCGAGGGCGTCGACGTGTGGGCGGTCGGCCAGGAGGCCGAGGGCAACACGGCACTGGTCGAGGCGTTCGGCCTGACCCTGCCGATGCTCGATGACTCCGAACTCGGCGTCTCGTTCCGTTACGACCTCGATACCGTGCCGACGGTGCTGCTCACGGATGCCGACGGCTCGGAGCTGAGGCGCTTCGTCGGCTTCGGGCGCGACGACTGGCGCTCGCTGTATGAGCAGCTGGGCGAGCTGAGCGGCACGGCGCCTCCAGCCGTCCAGTGGCAGCACTACCCGGAGAGCGAGCCGGGCTGCGGCGCTCGCAACGTCGAGCCGGGCATCGCCGAGCGGCTGGCCGCGGTCGCCGAGAACAGCCCGCTGCGCGCACGGCGCATCGAGATCGGCTCGGCCGACGACCCCGACGAGTTCATGTACGACCAGGGCTTCAGCGACGGCCTGCCCGTGGTCGCGCCGACGCCGGAGCGCGTGCTGCGCATGCTGGGCGGCACGAAGCGCGACGCGCAGGAGCTGGTGGCGATCGTGCCGCCGAACATGGCCCCGGCGACCATCGAGAAGGTCGCGATCAACGCGGTCCTCGCCGGCTGCCGTCCGGAGTACCTGCCCGTCGTCATCGCCAGTCTCGAGGCGGTGTGCACCGACACGTTCAACGCGCACGGCGTGTGGGCGACGACGATGGGCGCTTCGCCGGCGCTGATCGTGAACGGGCCGATCCGTGATCGGATCGGGATGAACTCCCGCCTCGGCGCGCTGGGGCAGGGCAATCGCGCGAACGCGACGATCGGGCGAGCGCTGCGACTGGTGCTGCGCAACGTCGGCGGCGCGAAGCCGGGCGGGACGGAGCGCTCGACGCTGGGATCGCCCGCGAAGTTCACGTTCACGTTCGCGGAGTGGGAGGAGCGCAGCCCCTGGACTCCGCTGCACGTCGATCGTGGCTACGACCAGGAGCAGAGCGTCGTGACCGCGTTCCCCGCCGTGCCCGGCCCGCTGATCAGCATGGACCAGACATCGCGCAGCGCCGAGGCGCTCGCCGGCAGTCTCGCGATGTCCTTGCAGGCGATGATGCACCCGAAGTCCGGGGGTCGCGACACGCTGCTGGTCGTCACGCCCGAGCATGTCGATACGCTGTGGCGCGACCGCTGGACAAAGCAGCAGCTTCGCGAGCGGCTCTGGGAGCTGACGCACCGTCCGCTGCGCGAGCTGATCGCGGACGAGCGCAGCGGCGTCGGGCGGCCCATCGAGTCATTCGGGCCGGACGGTCCGACTGGGGAGGAGCTGGACACGCTGATCCCGAAGTTCGACTCTCCGGAGCGACTTCACATCGTCGTCGCGGGCAGCGAGGCCGGGAAGATCACCGCGATCTTCCCCGGCTGGGGCAGCGAGGTAGAGAGCCAGGTGATCGAGGACGTCGTCTGAGCGAGGACGCGGGCGTACAGCCCAGCGGATCGCGGCACAGACGGCGCGCAGGAGAGGGAGGCCGCATGACCACGATTCTGGACCCCACGGACGAGCGTGAGCCCGTCGGACGGCAGCGCTCGCAGCGCCCGGAGCAGATCTCTGGCACCGTCGGCCTGCTCGACATCAGCAAGCCTCGGGGCAACGTCCTGCTGGACCGCCTCGAGGAGCTGATCGGCGAGCGGCTGCCGGAGGTGCAGGTGCGGCGCTACATGAAGCCGACCTTCACGAAGCCGGCGCCGGACGAGCTGCTGCGCAAGATGGCCGGGGAGGTGGACTTCGTCATCGAAGGACTTGCCGACTGAGGGTCGTGTACGACGTGCAGTGTGCACGACACGATCTGGTTCGAGATTCAGGGCAAGCCCTCGGTGATGATCGCCTCGGTTGAGTTCGAGAACGCCGCGGAGGCGCAGGCTCAGTCGCTCGGCCTCCCCGATCTCGCTCGCGTCTTCGTCCCGCATCCGATCCAGGATGCGAACGATGAGGAGATGCGTGCGAAGGCGGAGCAGGCGCTCGATCAGCTGATCGCGGCGCTCGTCGACTGAGCCGGGCCTGGCTCGCCTCGCGGGCCAGCGGGCGCGTACCAGCCCGGCGTAGGTATAGTGTCGCGGTCATCACCCCTCCGCCGGAGGGGCGGAGGGGGGCATCGTGCGGCTTGATCTGTTCTACGAGTTCTGTCAGGGCGCGGGATATCCGATCCCGCACGGGGCAGACCGGCAACTGTTCATGGACATTCTCGAGCAGGCCGACGTCGCCGACGATGCGGGCTTCGACGTGTTCTGGTCGGTGGAGCATCACGGCTCCGTCGAAGTCACGCACATGCCGGCGCCGGAGCAGTTCCTGACCGCCGTCGCGATGCGCACGAAGAAGCTGCGGGTGGGCCACTCCGTGGTGCTCACGCACCCGCTCTTCAACCACCCCGTGCGTCTGGCGGAGCGGGCCGCGGTGCTCGACAACCTGAGCGGCGGACGCCTCGAGATGGGGTTCGGGCGATCGACGCCGCGCGAGTGGGCGATCTTCCACATCGACGGAGACGAGACGCGGCCCGTGCTCGAGGAAGTCCTGCACCTGATGCCGCAGATCTGGACGCAGGACAGCTTCCAGTACGACGGCGAGTACTTCCAGATCGCGCCGATCACGATCGTGCCGCGGATGCTGCAGAAGCCGCACCCGCGCATGTGGATCGCCGCCGGCAGCGACGAGTCGCTGACAATGGCGGGCAGGCTCGGCGTCGGCGTGCTCAGCCTGACGCTGCTGCGCCCCTTCTCGGAGCTTGAGAAGACGCTCACCATTTACCGCGAGGCCCAGAAGGTGCAGACCCCGGTCAACCCCGATCTGGTCAACAACCAGGCCGGCGCGTTCACCTTCGTCTACTGCGCGCCGACGCTGGACGAGGCGATCAACGATGGCGCCTCGGAAGCCGCGGCCTGGTACATGAGCAAGGTCTACGCGCTTTACGGCTCCGTTCCCGTGCGCGAGGGCGAGGCCGGCTACCACTTCGCCCGCGACCGCGCGGCGCAGATCGAGGCGATCGAGCGCTCAGGCGACTCCCCCGGACGACAGGTCATGCTCAAGCTCCTCGACGAGGTCCCCGTGCCCCGCGAGGAGTTCTACGAGGCGATGAACTCCGAGAACCAGATCGTCGTCGGCACCCCGGACGAGGTGATCCGCAAGCTCGAGGCCTACGAGGGCATCGGGTTGGACCGCATGATGTGCATGGTCATGGGCGGGCCGGACCTGCCGCAGGAGAAGATCCTGCAGTCGCTCAAGCTGATGGGCGAGACGGTGATCCCGCACTTCCACGACCGCTCGTCCGACCCGAGGCCGCCGATCGAGTAGGCGCCTCCGGCGAGGGGTTGAGGGGAGCGTACAGCGATGTCCTTCGTACGCGATCGGATGCGCATGGACGGCCGGGTCGCCGTCGTGACCGGCGCCGGTCAAGGCGTCGGGCGGGCGATTGCGCTCGGCATGGCGGACGTGGGCGCTCGCGTCATCATCGGCGAGATCAACGAGGAGACCGGCCCGCGCACCGCCGCGGAGATCGAGGAACTCGGCGGCGAGGCGCTCTGGTTGCCGACCGACGTGCGCAAGGAAGAGGACATCAAGGCGCTGGTCCAGGTCGCGCAGGATCACTACGGGCGCATCGACGCGATGTTCAACAATGCCGGGGGCAACTTCGAGATGCCGGCGGTCGACATCTCCGCCAACGGCTTCGATGCGATCGTGCGCATGAACCTGAAGTCGATGTTCCTCGGGAGCCAGGCGGCAGCGCGCGCGATGCTGGCCGCGGGCCGGACCGGCAGCATCGTCAGCACGTCCTCGGTGGCGGGGCTGCGTTCGGGGGGCGGCCGCACCGCCGTCTACGCCGCGGCCAAGGCCGGCATCATGGGCATGACGCGCGCGCTCGCGGCGGAGTGGGGCGAGCACGGGATCCGCGTCAACTCCGTCGCGCCCGGCGCCGTCGACACCGCAGGACGCTTGCGAAACATGCAGGGCGACCCGTGGGACCGGCCCGTGAAGAACCCGCTCGGCGTCCTCGCGCAGCCGGAGGACATCGCCGGGGCGGCGGTCTTCCTCGCCTCTGATCTGGCGGGGCACATCACCGGCCAGGTGCTCGCCGTGGACGGCGGCGCCAGCACCTCCTGAGCGCAGGGCAGCCGGGACGGGACTACGAGGTCGCCACGGCCTCGGAGGCTGCGCCGTCGAATGAGACGAACTCCACGATCTCCAGCCCGTAGCCGTCGAGGCCGGAGCGCTTCACGGGGTTGTCCGTGATCAGGCGCATCTTCTGCACCCCAAGGTCCACGAGGATCTGCATGGCGATGCCGTAGTCGGGCAGGCCGAGCGCCTCGGTGGCGGTTTCGCCGGCGGCCCCGACGGCCGGCAAGTGGCCGATTCCGGCCTTCTGGTGCACGCCGACGCCGCGGCCCTGCTGGTAGAGGTAGACGATCACGCCGCGTCCCTCATCACCGACGAGCCGCATCGCGGTCTGGAGTTGCTGTCCGCAGTCGCAGCCGAGCGAGCGCAGCACGTCGCCGGTCACGCACTGGTCATGCACGCGCACCAGTACCGGCTCGTCGCCGGAGAGGTCGCCCGTGACGAAGGCGATGTGCTCGCGCGTGTCGATC
Source organism: Dehalococcoidia bacterium (assembly GCA_965247925.1). Classification (GTDB taxonomy): domain Bacteria; phylum Chloroflexota; class Dehalococcoidia; order UBA2979; family UBA2979; genus VXMT01. The sequence goes on along the minus strand of CBDFIB010000004.1, from coordinate 1,994,012 downwards.
AGCGTGCGGTAGGCGACGGCGCTGAAGTCACCGTAGCGGCTCGGCAGATCCGCCGAGGCGACCCGCTCGATCAGCGAGTCGGTGCGCAGGCGGTGGGCGATCAGGTCGTTGACGGTGACGATCTTGTAGCCGTGTTCGCGGCCGAAGGCGACGAGGTCCGGCATCCGCGCCATCGTCCCGTCCGGACGCATCATCTCGCAGATCACGGCCGCCGGCGCGCAGCCGGCCAGCCGCGCGAGGTCCACCGAGGCCTCCGTGTGGCCGGCGCGCTCCAGCACGCCGCCCTCGCGGGCGCGCAGCGGGAAGATGTGCCCCGGCCGGGTCAGCTGCTCCGGCCGGGTCGAGGGGTCCACGAGCAGGCGGATCGTGTGCGCCTTGTCCTGCGCGGAGGCGCCGGTGGTCACGCCGTCGCGCGCCTCGACGGTGACGGTGAAGCCCTTGGCGAGCGGGGAGGTGTTGCGGCCGGTCATCAGCGGGATCGCCAGATGATCGAGTTGCTCGCCCGTCATGGTGACGCAGATCAGGCCACGCGTCTCGCGGGCCATGAAGGCGATCAGCTCGGCGCTGATGAACTGCGCCGGGACGCAGAGGTCGCCCTCGTTCTCGCGTCCTTCGTCGTCGGCGATGATGACGGGGCGGCCGTTGCGGAACTCCTCGATCGCCTCGGGTACGGAGACGATCTCCCCCTCGTGCTCGTGCTGGCTGCCTCGGAGTCGAGGTCATGGCCGCCCCCTGTTCCGCTTCTGATTCGAGCGTATCACGCCGGGCTCAGAGCCCCTGCTCGTCGCACAGATCCTGGTCCCAGAGCACGCGGCCGCTGAACTCCGGCGGCTGCTCGCAGATCCAGGCCGTCGCCTTCGCCATCGCCTCGGCGACCTCGAACTCCAGCGGATCGCCGAAGTCGCGGCCGGCGTAGAGGTTGCCGGGGGTCTTGAGGCGCCCCATCGGCGAGAGCACGTTGGTGGAGATGCCGGAGCCGTCGAACTGCAGATCGCGCGCCAGTTGCTCGTTGAAGCGGTTGAGCCCGGCCTTGAAGGCGGCGTAGATGAAGCTCCCGCCTCGCGGGCGGTCGTAGGGCGCAGGCCCGATCGGGCGCGCGGCATTCGAGGAGACGTTGATGATGTGCCCGCCGCCGCTCGCCCGCATGTGCGGGATCGCCTGGCGGCAGAGCACGATCGGCGCGCGCAGATCGATCTGCCAGATCAGCTCCAGGCGCTCGAGCGGGATCTCCTCGACGCCCCCCTGGAAGGTGATCCCCGCGTTGTTGACGAGGATATCGAGGCGCCCGAACTCCGCGATCGTGGCGTCGACCAGCGCCTGGGTGTCCTCGATGTAGCGCACGTTGGTGCGGACGGCGAGCCCCCGGCCGCCGGCCTCCTCGATCTCGCCCACGACGGAGTGGATCGTGCCGGGCAGGCGCGGATCGGGCTCCTCCTCGCTGCGCGCGGCCACGGCGACGGCCACGCCGAGCCCTCCGAGGTGGCGCGCGATGTCCGCGCCGATCCCCCGGCTCGCTCCCGTGACGATCGCGACCTTGCCCTCTAGCGCCATCGAGGCCGGAGTCTACGCGCCGAACGCGTCACGGTCGCGCTCGCTCGCTATGCTCATTACGTATGGAAGGGGGACGCGATGGCGTACGGCGACACGGAGCACGATGCGATGCTGAAGGAGGCGTGGGAGCGCTTCTGCGACGACCTCAAGGCGGCGAGCTCGTACATCTTCGATGATGCCGCGCCCGCGACGGCCCTCGACCGGGCGCGCGGCTTCCAGTTCCTCTCGCAGAACATCTCGGTCGGAATGGATATCGGCCTCGAGTACGCCGATCCGCTCTATCCGGATTTCTTCCGCATGATGACGCCGACGCGCAAGTACGGCGGGGATAACCCGGACTGCCTCTACCTGCGGACCCACATCGACGGATCGCAGACTTACCGCATCACGGGCAACCGCGGCGGTGTCCACTACCTGGTGTTCAGCGCCTACCGGCCGCCCGACGCGACGCCGCCGGGCGAGTCCGCCGAGGTGGGGCGCATCCTTGGCAAGGAGCTGCTGACCGAGTGGGACGGCGCCTTCGAGATCGTGGTCAGCCCGGACGAGCATCCCGGCAACTGGCTGCGCACGGCGCCCGGGACGAGCCACATCATCATCCGCCAGTTCTTCGGCGACTGGGCCGCCGAGGCGCCGGTCAACGTCCTCATCGAGCGGGTCGGCGCTGACGGGCCGCCGCCGCCGATGTCGCCCGAACGGGTCGCCGCGGGGCTCGCCGCGGGCGCGGGCTGGGTGGGGCACACGGCGAACTACTGGCGCGAGTGGCAGAAGCGCTACCGCGAGCAGCCGAACGCCTTCCGCGCCTCGGCCACGCAGGGCCGGAGGGGGGCCGCACCCGGCGGCGTGATCTACCACATGTACTGGATGGTCCAGCCGGACGAGGCGTTGCTGATCGAGTTCACGCCACCCGTCTGCGAGTACTGGGAGCTGGAGCTGAACGACTACTGGATGGTCTCGCCGGACTATCGCTACCACATGGCCGGCGTGAACTGCCGGCAGTCGCCGACGGAGCGCGACGGCTCGGCGCGCGTGGTCGTCTCGCACGAGGATCCTGGCGTCCCGAACTGGCTCTCCACCGGCGGCCACAACGAGGGGCACATCGGCCTGCGCTGGATGCAGTGCGAGACCGACGAGCCGCCGTTCCCGCCGACGCGCCTGGTCAAGCTCGCGGACCTCGACGGCTTGCTGCCGGAGGACGCGCTGCGCATGGACGCCGAGGGCCGCCGCGCGCAGATGGAGCACCGCCGCCGCGGGATCGCGCGCCGTTTCCGGGTGTAGTTGTCGCGTGTAGCCCCGCGCGCGGACGGGCGGCAGGAACACGCACATGAGAACATGTGCGCCCTGTGCCGGGAGGCTCGTCGCGCGCTCGCTCGCTATGCTCATCGCGTATGCAAGGGGGACGCGATGGCGTACGGCGACACAGAGCACGATGCGATGCTGAAGGAGGCGTGGGAGCGCTTCTGCGACGACCTCAAGGCGGCGGGGTCGTATATCTTCGATGATCCCGCGCCGGCGACGGCGCTCGACCGCGCGCGAGGCTTTCAGTACCTCTCGCAGAACATCTCGCTCGGACTCGACGTCAACGTCGAGCACTCCGACCCGCTCTATCCGGATTTCTTCCGCCCGATGACGCCGACGCGCAAGTACGGCGGGGACAACCCGGACTGCATCTACCTGAGGACCTTCATCGACGGCTCCGAGACGTACCGCATCACGGGCAACCGCGGCGGCGTGCACTACCTGGTGTTCGGCGCCTACCGCCCGGTCGAGGCGACGCCCCCGGGTGAGTCCGCCGAGGTAGGGCGGATCATGGGCAAGGACCTCATCACCAACTGGGACGGCAGCTTCGAGATCATCGTCAGCCCGGATGAGCATCCCGGGAACTGGCTTCGCACGGTGCCCGACGTGGACCGCCTCACGGTCCGCCAGTTCTTCGGCGACTGGGCCGCCGAGGCTCCGATCAACGTGCTGATCGAGCGGGTCGGCGACCACGGGCCGCCGCAGCCGATGTCGCCCGAGCGGATGGCCGAGGGCCTCGCCGGTGCGGCCGGATGGGTGGGAGACACGGCGAACTACTGGCGCGAGTGGCAGAAGCGCTACCGCGAGCAGCCGAACACCTTCCGCAGCTCGGCGACGCAGGGCACGGTCGGCGCCGCGCCGGGCGGCATCATCTACCACATGTACTGGATGGTGCAGCCGGACGAGGCGCTGCTGATCGAGTTCACGCCGCCGGAGTGCGACTACTGGGAGCTGGAGCTGAACGACTACTGGATGACCTCGATCGACTACCGCTACCACATGGCGGGCGTGAACTGCCGGCAGTCGCCGACGGAGCGCGATGGCTCGGCGCGCGTCGTCGTCTCGCACGGGATCCGGGCGTCCCGAACTGGCTTGCCACCGCCGGCCAGACCGAGGGGCACATCGGTCTGCGCTGGATGCAGTGCGAGACCGACGAGCCGCCGTTCCCGCCGACGCGCCTCGTCAAGCTCGCCGACCTCGACGGTTTGCTGCCGGATGACGCGCTGCGCATGGACGCCGAGGGCCGCCGCGCGCAGATGGCGCACCGCCGCCGCGGCGTCGCGCGCCGCTTCCGCGTGTAGCGCGGCGCGCGGCTGCCGCCGGACGCGGCTACGATCGCGGGCGCTGCCTGCATCGCGCGTCGCGTCGTAGCGCCCGATCGCCGGCAGGGAACGGAGCAGGGACGGTGGCCGACAGGATCGCGATCCTCGACGGGACGAAGCTCAATCCGGGCGATCTCAGCTGGGACGGCCTCGCAGCCTTCGGCGAGCTGGCGGTCTACGAGCGCACCACGCCCGATGTCGTCGTGGAGCGCGCCGCCGGCTGCCGCTACGTGTTCACGAACAAGACGCTGCTCCCCGCCGAGACGATCCGGCAGCTGCCCGACCTCGCCTACATCGGCGTGCTCGCCACCGGCTACGACGTTGTGGACGCCGCGGAGGCGGTGCGCCGAGGCGTCGTCGTGACCAACGTGCCGGCCTACGGCACGGACTCCGTGGCGCAGCACGCGGCGGCGCTGATGCTGGAACTCGCGCGCCGCACCGCCCCGCACGCCGAGGCGGTGCGCGAGGGCGCCTGGAGCGGCGACGGCGAGTGGTGCTTCTCCGTGGCGCCGATCACCGAGCTCTCGGGCCGCACGCTCGGCATCGTCGGACTGGGGCGCATCGGCCGCGCGTTCGCGCGCATCGGCGCGGCGATGAACATGGCGATCCTCGCCGGTGACGAGCACCGCCCGGACGCCGAGTCGCTCGCTGGCCTCGAGGTGGAGTTCGCCGGCATCGACGAGCTCTTCCGGCGTGCGGACGTGCTGAGCCTGCACTGCCCGCTGACGGCGGAGACGGAGCGGCTCGTCGACGCCCGGCGGCTGGCGCTGATGAAGCCGGAGGCGCTGCTGATCAACACCGGCCGCGGCCCGCTGGTGGACAGCGCCGCCCTCGCCGCGGCGCTCGAGGAGGGGCGCATCGCCGGCGCGGGCCTCGATGTGCTCGAGGCGGAGCCGCCGCCGGACGACCACCCGCTGCTGCGCGCGCCGAACTGCATCGTCACACCGCACATCGCCTGGTATGCGCGCGCGGCGCGGCAGCGGCTGATGGACATCGCCGTCGCCAACGTCCGCGCCTTCGTCGAGGGGCGGCCGATCAACACGGTGGGCTGAGCGCGGCCTACTCCTCGCGAGGCCCCGCGGAGGCCTGCCCGGCGGCGCGGGCTGCGCGCCCGTCGAACACCAGGCGGCGACCGGCGGTGGGGTCGCCGGGATCATCCAGAACCATGCCGTGGCGGAAGTAGAACTCGTCGCGGATCTCGTCGCTGTTTGCGTGCAGCCCGATGAGCCAGCCCTCGCGGGTAGCGAGATCGCGCACGAGGCTCCAGAGCCGATCGCCGTCGCCGGGAGGACCGCGCCCCGGCCCGAAGCGCCAGCGGATGAGCGTGTCGGCGTAGTGGTCGACGGGCTGTGCGAAGCGTCTGGCCCGCCAGCTGATGCCCACGACCGCGAGCACGTTCGGCAGGGCCACGAGCATGAGCAGCACGGCGCAGAGCCTGATCCAGCCCCCGGCGGCGCCCTCCGCGATCGGCGAGTTGAGCATCACGGTCATCGAGGCGAGAACGACGGGCAGAAACAACGCGACGTGACGGAGCCGGCCTCGAAGCGGGCTGATTCGCACGCTCGCTCGCCCACCGGGCAGCGTGTAGAGGGGGCCATAGAGGTTGGGCAGCAGCAGTAACAGCAGCGTGTAGAGGAGAGCGAGGAGCCCGGCAACCGGGCGTGGAATCGAGGCGGGCAAGGCGACGTAGGCGTACTGGCCCTGCGCCCAGGCAGACCGCCAGTACTTCCACGGGCTGACGCGCTGGATGGTCATCGAGTGCTTCGTCCCCCGGCGTCGGAACTCCCTGCGGGTACCGGGGTGGCTGGTGCCGAAGGTGGGAGTCGAACCCACACGGGCCGTGAAGCCCAACGGTTTTTGAGACCGTCGCGTCTGCCATTCCGCCACTTCGGCCGCGTCGCATCCAGCATCGCGCGCGCGCGCTTGCGCGACAAGCGCCGAGGTGGCGAGGGCGCGCGAGGTGGTGAGGGTGGAGCGGAAGACGGGGGTCGAACCCGCGACCTCCTCCTTGGCAAGGAGGCGCTCTACCACTGAGCTACTTCCGCTGGCCGTGCCATGGTACGGCGAGGGCGCGCGCGCGGGCAACGGTCGGCGTCGCCATGCCGTCCGCCCGCAGCGTGTGCCTGGTGTGGCGGGCGTCCTCGGAGCTGCGAGGCGAGTACGCTGAGGCGCCGTGTGGCCGGGAGCGCGAACGGACTGACAACTGAGAGCCAAGGGGATAGTCACGGGATCTGCATTGGCCGCCCACGTGCTGGCCTGGGCCGCCGGCGGCGGGCTGGCCTGGGCCGGCGGTGTGTTCCTCGCCTTCGGATCTGACTACAGCAGTGGTGAGACGTCGGTGGAGGTGTACGTCCGGGGCATCCTGCTGCTGCTCACCCCCGTCGTGCTCACCGGCATCGCCCTGGCGGCCGCGCTGCTCGTCGATGGCAAGCGGTCGATCCGTTGGCGGACGATCCGTACGATGCTGCTCTGGAGCACGGCCATCGTGCTCCTGGGACTCTCCACCCGTGCGGGCCTCACCTACTTCGTGCTCTACCTGCCGGCGGCGCTCGCGCTCCTCGTTGCCGCGATCGCCGACTCGACGGTGACGAGGGGCGAGCCCCGCACCGGGCCTTGAGGCGCGGCTCGGCAGGGCGTAGGCTTGAGCGACGTCCGCCGCACGTTTGTTCGCCGCGATGGCGATGACGGAGTGCCGATGACCACCGCCGAAGCGCCGATCTCGAGCCGCACCGACTTCCATCCCGCCGTCGCGGCCTGGTTCCGCGGCCGCTTCGATGCGCCGACCGATGCGCAGACGGCCGGCTGGCCGCAGATCGCCAGTGGGCGGGACACGCTGATCAGCGCTCCGACCGGCTCCGGGAAGACGCTCGCCGCGTTCCTCGCCGGCATCGACGGCCTCGTCCGCAAGGCGGAGGCGGGAACCCTCGAGGACGTGACGGAGATCGTCTACGTCACCCCGCTCAAGGCGCTCGGCAACGACATCCAGCGCAACCTCGAGACGCCGCTCGAGGAGATCCGCGAGGTCGCCGCGGAACTCGGCCTTGAACCGCCGGCGATCCGCACGGCGGTGCGCAGCGGCGACACGACGCCGAGCGAGCGGCAGGCGATGGTGCGCAAGCCGCCGCACATCCTGATCACCACGCCCGAGTCGCTCTACCTGCTGATCACCGCGGAGCGCAGCCGCGAGAACCTGCGGCGCGTCCGCACCGTGATCGTCGACGAGATCCACGCGGTCGCCCGCGACCGCCGAGGCAGCCACCTCGCCCTCTCGCTGGCGCGGCTCGACCAGCTCATCGCCGAGTCTGGGGGCGAGCGGCCCGCACGCATCGGGCTCTCGGCGACGCAGCGACCGATCGAGGAGATCGCGCGCTTCCTCGTCGGCGCCGATCGCCTCGACGCCGACGGCGAGCCCGACTGCGCGATCGTCGACCTCGGCCATCAGCGCGACCTCGACCTCGCCGTCGAGCTGCCGCCGACCGACCTCGAGGCGATCGCGCCCGGCCGAGCAGTGGGGCGAGATCTACGAGCGCATCGCCGAGCTGATCGCGGAGCACCGCACGACGCTCGTCTTCGTGAACACGCGGCGGCTCTCGGAGCGGGTCGCGCACCAGCTCGCGCAGCGCGTCGGCGAGGAGCACGTCGCCAGCCACCACGGCAGCCTCTCCAAGGAGCGCCGGCTGCGGCTGGAGCAGCGGCTCAAGGACGGCGAGCTGCGCGCGCTGGTGGCGACGGCCTCGCTCGAACTGGGTATCGACATCGGCTCGATCGACCTCGTCTGCCAGATCGGCTCGCCGCGCAGCATCGCGACCTTCCTGCAGCGCGTCGGGCGCTCCGGGCACGCGCTCGGCGTGCGGCCCAAGGGCCGCATCTTCCCCGGCACGCGCGACGAGCTGGTGGAGAGCGCGGCGCTGACGAGGGCGGTGCGCGCGGGCCGCCTCGACAAGATCGTGCAGCCGGCCGCCCCGCTCGACGTGCTGGCGCAGCAGATCGTCGCGGAGTGCGCCACGCGCGAGTGGAACGAGGACGAGCTGTTCGACCTCGTGCGCCGCGCCGCCCCGTACCGCGAGCTCGCGCGCAAGGACTACGACGAGGTGCTCACGATGCTCGCGAGCGGCGTGGGCGAGGGCGCAGGGCGCTCGAAGCCGCTGCTGCACCGCGACCGCATCGCCGGCGTGCTGCGCGCCCGCCGCGCCTCGCGCATGGTCGCGATCCAGAACGGCGGCACGATCCCCGAACTGGGCGACTACCGCGTGATCGCCGAACCGGACGAGACCGTGGTCGGCACCGTCAACGAGGACTGGGCGATCGAGAGCATGGCGGGGGATGTCTTCCTGCTCGGCAGTACCTCGTGGCGCATCCGTCGTATCGAGAATGGGACGGTGCGCGTCGTGGACGCGCGCGGCGCGCCGCCGACGATCCCGTTCTGGCTCGGCGAGGGCCCCGGCCGCACGATCGAACTGAGCGAGGAGGTCGGCCGCCTGCGCCGCGAGATCGCCGAAGGCCTCGACGACGTCGAGCCGCTCACCAACACGCTGATCGAGGAAACCGGCGTCGGCCTCTCCGGCGCGCAGCAGCTGATCGACTACATCCGCGCCACGCGCGACGGGCTCGGCATCGTGCCGACCGACACGGACGTGGTCTTCGAGCGCTTCTTCGACGAGTCGGGCGGGATGCAGCTCGTGGTGCACGCGCCGTTCGGATCGAGGATCAACCGCGCCTGGGGCCTCGCGCTGCGCAAGCGCTTCTGCGTGCGCTTCGACTTCGAGCTGCAGGCCGCGGCGAACGACGACGGGATGGTCCTCTCGCTCGGACCTCAGCACAGCTTCCCCCTCGAGGAGTCGTTCGCCTACGTCACCTCGCGCAACGTCGAGGAGGCGGTGCGGCAGTCCTGCTTCTACATCCCGCTCTTCCCCACGCGCTGGCGCTGGAACACGACGAGGGCGCTCGCCGTGCCTCGGCAGCGCGGCGGCAAGAAGGTGCAGCCCTACCTCCAGCGCATGATCGCCGACGACCTGCTGGCGTCGACCTTCCCGGAGCAGGTCGGCTGCCAGGAGAACGTCACCGGACCGCTCGAGATGCCCGACCACGTGCTGCTGCGCCAGACCATGGACGACTGCCTACACGAGGCGATGGACATCGAGAGCCTTGAGCAGGTGCTGCGGCGCATCGAGGCCGGCGAGATCCGGCTGCACGCGCGCGACACCACCGAGCCCTCGCCGATGGCGCACGAGATCATCAACGGCAAGCCGTACACCTTCCTCGACGACGCCCCGCTCGAGGAGCGCCGCACGCGGGCCGTCATGCTGCGCCGATCGCTGCCGCGCGAGGCGCGGGACCTCGGCGCGCTGGACGCGGACGCCATCGAGCGCGTCGCCGAGCAGGCCTGGCCGCAGCCGCGCAACGCCGACGAGACGCACGAGGCGCTGATCGGCCTGGTCGCCGTCCACGAGGAGGACGCCTCGGGCTGGGAGAGCTGGCTGCTCGATCTGGCCTCGCAAGGCCGCGCGGGCGCCATCGAGGCGAGCGGCGCGCGGCTCTGGTTCGCCGCCGAGCAGCACCCGGCGGTCGCGCTGCTCTACCCGGACACGGCTGCCGCGATCGCGCCGGTCGCGGCGGCGCTGCCCGAGGGCGTCGCCGAGCCCTGCGCCGACCGCGAGGACGCACGGCGGCTGCTGCTACGCGGGCACAGCGAGGTGCGCGGGCCGTTCACGCCCTCGGGGCTGGCGTTGCGCACCGGGCTGGAGGCGAAGGACGTCGCGCGCGGCCTGCTGCAGATCGAGGCGAGCGGCTTCGTGCTGCGCGGGCGCTTCACGCCGGGCCGCGAGGGCGACGAGAACGAGTTCTGCGACCGCCGGCTGCTCGCCCGCATCCACCGCGAGACGCTCGACCGGCTGCGGCGCGAGATCGATCCCGTAAGCGCGCAGGACTTCATGCGCTTCCTGCTGCGCTGGCAGCACGTCGCGCCCGGCACGCAGCTCGCCGGCCGCCGCGGCGTGCGCCAGGCGGTAACCCAGCTCGGCGGCTTCGAGGCCCCCGCCGCGAGCTGGGAGCGCGACCTGCTGCGCGCGCGCGTCGAGGACTACGGCCCCAACTGGCTCGACGAGCTGTGCCTCGCCGGCGAAGTTGCGTGGGGGCGCCTCGCCCCGCCGCGTGCGGCCACGAACGGGCAGGACGCCGAGCAGGGCGCTCGCGAGGCGGCGCGCATGTCGCGCGCGACGAAGGTGACGCCGGTCACGGTCGCCTCGCGCGCGGACCTCGCGATGCTGCTCGCGGCGGCGCGGGCGGACGGCCGCCAGCTGCGCGAGCCCCCCGCCGGGGCGGCCGCCGAGATCCTCGCGCTGCTGCGCGAGCGCGGCGCACTCTTCTTCGACGAGCTGGCGAGCGGGACACGCCGCCTCGCGAGCGACGTCGAGGAGGGCCTGCGCGAGCTGATCGCCGCCGGGCTCGTCGCCTCGGATGGCTTCCGCGGACTGCGCGACCTCACCCGCCGCTCGGCCCGCCGCGCCCGGCGCGGGCGCTACCTCGGGAGTGGGCGCTACGCCGGCGGCGGACCCGCGGGCCGCTGGGCGCTGCTGCGCCCCGGCGAGCATGACCCCGCCGAGCGCGACGAGTTCGCCGAGGAGCTCGCGCAGCTCTTGCTGCGCCGCTACGGCGTCGTCTTCCGAGACGTCGTCGCCGCCGAGAGCTTCACGGTGCCGTGGCGCGACCTGCTGCGCGCGCTGCGTCGCCTCGAGGCGCGCGGCCTCGTGCGCGGCGGGCGCTTCGTGAGCGGCTTCGTCGGCGAGCAGTTCTCGCTGCCCGAGGCGCTCGAGGCACTGCGCTCGGTGCGGCGCAGCCCCCGCACGGGCGAGCGCGTGCGCCTCAGCGCCGCCGACCCGCTCAACCTGACCGGCGTGATCCTGCCCGGCCCGCGCATCCCCGCGGTCCAGGATCGCAGCCTCGAACTCGTCGACGGCGCCCTCGCCGAGCCGCCCGCCGAGGGCCTGCTCGCCCCCGACGCCGATCTCGCCTCCATCGCCGAGGGCACGCGTACGCCCTCGCAACCCGCGAACGGGCAGCCGCCCGCGCGCTCGCCCCGCCGCGCCATCCCGCGCTCCTCGCGCTCCTCGCGCTGAGGCTGGACGCCGTGAAGACGATAACCGTGGACGGCAGCTTGTACGGCGCGCTCGAGGCGGCTGCCGATCGCAATGGCAGGTCAGTCCACGAATTGTTGAACGAGGCTATCGAGTCGTGGCTGGCAGATGCCGCGATGGATGATGCCGACCACTCAGCGATCGAGCGATCCAGGCTCGAAGCCGCCGAGCAGGGCGGACTCGAGTTCGAAGCACTCTTCGACGAGCTACTGGGCGACCAGGATTGATCGGCGGGGGTGTACCGGGTTGAACTGGCCCCGGCCGCACAGCGTCACGAGGACGAGCAGCGGCTAATGGTGCTCCGCGTCGCGAGGCGGGGCGAGCGCACCTACCGGGGCCTGTGATCGGCTCGGACGCCGCGCTCGCGGTGGTCTCAGGCGCGCCCTCGCAGTCCGCGAACGGGCAGCCGCCCCCGCGCTCGCCACGCCGCCCCATCCCGCGCTCTTCGCGCTGAGGCCGTTACGCCGCGGGCGGAGTACGTGGAACGGTACGCCGTGGCCCCGCGTAGTGTTGGTAGCGGGAGGATTCGTGAGCGCCCGGTCATTCCTACGGCCATCGTTCGTGATCGCTGCGCTGTTGGCGCTGGCCGCCCTCGGCGGCGGCTGCGACGGGGACGCAGACGACGCGGCGGTCGCTCAGGAGGTCGTTCTCATCGAGTTGCGCGTCTAGCAACACGTCGGCGACGCCGAGGACCTCTGGGTGAGCGCGCGCCCCGAGGGCGGGCAGTGGGACGCGCTGGGGACGGTCCCGTTCCCGTTGGATGGGGTCGCCGAAGGCTATGGCCCCCTGTCGCACCACCGTTACCGCAATCTCGCCATCGCCGGCGTCGGGTTGCGGGTGTGGCAGCGCGTAGCAGACCCCGCGGGCATCTACGTCCAGGCCTGCGCCAGCACCTGCCCGGAGCTGACTCGAGGCGAGTGGCCGTGGCCGTGGCGCCCGCTGGGCATGAACCGGCTGCTGCTCGAGGGCCACAGCCCGGGCTACCGCTACGGCGACCTCACCGTCGCGGTACCGCGCGGCAACTCGCAGTTGCTCTCAGAGCGCGAGCGCCTGCTGGCGCTGCGGGATGTGCTTGAGGGGGACGGCGCGCAACTCGACTGGAATGTCGGCACCCCGGCGTCTAGCTGAGGGCGTCACGCTGGGCGGGGCGCCGCCGCGGGTGACGGGACTGGACCTGTCGGAGCGCGGGTTGACGGGGGAAATCTGGGGCTACCTCGGGGACCTCACCGAGTTGACCGAGTTGCGGCTCGATGGGAACGCGTTGACGGGGACGATCCCGTCGGCGATGAGCCTGCTGTCGAAGCTCACCGACGTATACCTCGGTGGCAACGACCTGACAGGCTGTGTCCCGCCGCCACTGCGGCGCGCCGCGAATCACGACCTCGACACGCTCGGCCTGCCGAGCTGTCCCGCTCCCGCCGAGGTAGGCGTGGGCTACGGCGGCTGGGTGTTCGAGCAGATCCTTCCAATGGGGTCGTACTGGTCACCAATGGGCGGCATGTTTGTCTTCGATGTACCGAGTGGCAGGTCGATACAGTTGGACCTGCCACTCCTGAGTCCCGTCTGCGAGCTCGCAGGGCCGTTGTCCAGCATTTGGGCCGCGATCGGGTGCTCGCAGGAAGGAGGGTTTGTCTTGCGCGAAACGGACCGCCCGACCTCGTGGGGCAGCCCTGGTACCTGGCTCGTTGTCGACTTGTGGCGCGGGTCGGGGGAACTTGAGCGCAGCCACTACTCGGGATGCATCTACGACTGTGGCGCGGACGGTTCGCCGGCCGCGCTGATCGAGCAACTGATCGCGTCGGTGTGGTTCAACACGTCAGTCGGCGACGACGGCAAGTGGGTCTGGCCGTAAGGAGCCGCGCCATCCCGCGCTCCGCCTCTTGAGCACAAACGCGCTAAGGTAGAAGTCCGGGCGGCGCTCCCCGGCCTGGCGCCGCCGAGACGAGCGGAGCATCTCCATGCCGCGACCGATCTGGCGAGGCGCGATCAGTTTCGGAATGGTCGCCATTCCCGTGCGCCTCTTCACCGCCACCGAGAGCAAGGATGTCTCCTTCCGCCAACTTCACCGCGAGGACCACTCGCGCGTGAAGCAGCTGCGCTGGAACCCCAACCTCGACCGCGAGGTGCCCTACGACGAGATCGTGCGCGGCTATGAGTACGCCAAGGACCGCTACGTCGTCCTCGACAACGACGACTTCGACAAGCTGCCCCTCCCGACGAGACAGACGATCGCGATCAAGGCCTTCGTGAAGCTCGAGGAGATCGACCCCGTCTTCTACGAGCGCGCCTACTACCTCGAACCTGACGAGACAGGCGCGAAGCCGTTCGCGTTGCTGATCAAGGCGCTGGAGGCGAAGGGCCTGACGGCAGTCGCGCAGATCGCGATCCGCAACAAGGAGCGGCTCTGCGCGCTGCGGCCGGGCGCCGAGGGGCGCGTGCTCCTCGAGACGCTCTACTACCCCGACGAGATCCGCACCACCGCGCTCGAACCGTTCGAGGAGGCCGAGGTCTCCGGGGACGAACTCAAGATGGCGCTCACGCTGATCGAGATGCTCGAGGCGCCCTTCGCGCCCCAGGACTACCGCGATGAGTATCGCGACGCGCTGATGCAGCTGATCGAGGCCAAGCTCGAGGGCCAGGAGCTCGTCGAGGCCGAGGCCCCGGAGACGGCGAAGGTGGTGGACCTGATGGCGGCGCTCCGGGCCAGCGTCGAGGCCGCCGGCAAGCGCGGCGCGGCCCGCCCGGAGCCCGAGGTCGCATCGAGTGCGGGCGAGCGCTCCCGTGCGAAGGCGAGCTAGCCCGCGCCTCCCGCCAGGCGCGCGCAGCACGGACCCGCAGCCATGCCCGCAAGCAGGCGCACGAGTGAGTCCGGCAGTTCGCCGCCGGGGACGCCCGAGTCCGCGCGCAGCCTCGACGAGTACGAGGCGAAACGCGACTTCGAGAAGACCCCGGAGCCGCCTCCCAAGGCGTCCCCCGAGCCGCCGGCGGGCGGGCCGCTTACCTTCGTCGTCCAGCAGCACCGCGCCACGCGCATGCACTACGACCTGCGCCTTGAGGTTGGCGGCGCGATGCCCTCGTGGCCAGTGCCGCGCGGGCCCTCGCTCGACCCGGCCGAGCGGCGGCTCGCGATCCAGACGGAGGACCACCCGCTCGGCTACGCCTCCTTCGAGGGCGTGATCCCGAGGGGCGAGTACGGCGCGGGCGAGGTGATCGTCTGGGACAACGGCACCTACTCCCCCGACGAGGACGGCACGCTCTCCTTCCACGACCGTGCCGAGGCCGAGGCGCGCGTCCTCGAGGGCATCGAGCGCGGCAAGCTCTCCGTCACCTTCCGCGGGCGCAAGCTGAAGGGTTCGTGGGCGCTCGTGCGGACCAGCGCCGAGGAGCGCAGCTGGCTGCTGCTCAAGCACCGCGACGAGGCCGCCGATCCCTCGCGCGACCTCGTCGCCGAGGATTCTTCCGTTATTTCCGGCCTGGCGATCGCCGATCTGCAAGCGGGGCGGCTGCCCGACCCGGCGCGGCGCGGCACGCCGCCCGACCTCGCCGCGCTTCGCGGCGTCGAGCGCGGCGAGCTGCCGCGCACCCTCGCGCCGATGCAGGCCGCCCTCGCGGACGGGCCGTTCGACGGCGCGGACTGGCTCTTCGAGCCGAAGCTCGACGGCATCCGCGCCCTCGCGTTCATCGAGGACGGCGCGGTGACACTGCGCTCGCGGCGCGGCCTCGACGTCAGCGCGCAGTACCCGGCGCTCGCGAGGGCGATCGCCGCGCAGCCGGTCTCGAGCGCGATCTTCGACGGCGAGATCGTCGCGCTCGACGAGCGGGGAGCGCCCTCGTTCGAGCGCTTGCAGCAGCGCATGAACCTGGGCGGCGAGGGCAATATCGCCCGCGCCGACGCCGAGCTCCCGGTGCTGTTCTTCCCCTTCGACCTGCTCTACCTCGACGGCTTCGACCTGCGCCGCACACCGCTCGCGGAGCGGATCGAAGTGCTGGCGCGGGTGCTGCGACCGGGACCGCTGCTGCAGCCCGTGCAGAGCTTCGAGGCCGACGGCGTTGCCGCCTACGAGGCAGCCGTCGCGCTCGGCTTCGAGGGCGTCGTCGCCAAGCGGCGCGACGGCGCCTACCTCGACGGACGGCGCTCGCGGCAGTGGCTCAAGGTGAAGGCGCGCCGCAGCGGCGACTTCGTGATTGGCGGCTGGCGCGAGGGCGAGGGTGCGCGCGCCGGGAGCTTCGGCGCGCTGCTCCTCGGCGCCTACGACGGGGACGGCGCGCTGTGCTACGTCGGGCGCGTCGGCTCCGGCTTCAGCGACCGCGCGCTGGAAGAGCTGCGCCCCCGCCTCGACGCCCTCGCCGCCGAGGCCGACCCGTTCGCCGACGCGCCGCCGGAGCCGGGACGCCTCACGTTCGTGCGTCCCGAGCTGGTCGCCGAGGTGGAGTTCGCGAACTGGACCGGCGATGGACGCCTGCGCGCGCCCGTCTTCCTTCGCCTGCGCGACGACAAGCCGCCCTCGGAGGTCCTGCGCGAGGACGCCGCAGCGGTCGCCGCACCATCCGTCGCGTCGCCCGCCAGCGAGGAGCGCGAGGCTGCTGCCGGCGCTGGCGCGGCGGTCGACTCGCTGCTCGAGCAGCTTGGCCGCGAGGGCGAGCGGACGCACCTCGAGGTCGGCGGGGTCGAGCTGGCCGTCACCAACCTCGACAAGGTGCTGTGGCCGGAGACGGCGGAGCAGCCAGCCCTCACCAAGCGCGACCTGCTGCACTACCTCGCGACGGTCTCGCCCTGGCTCTTGCCGCACCTGCGCGACCGGCCGCTGACGCTCACGCGCTACCCGAACGGCATCGAGGGCGGCTCGTTCTACCAGAAGCACTACGACCGCCCGCCGCCCTTCGTCGAGACGGTCACGGTCTACACGGACTCGGCGGGCGGTGATCAGCAGGCGATCCTCTGCAACAACCTGCCGACGCTGCTCTGGCTCGGGCAGCTCGCCGATCTGGAGCTGCACGTCTCGCTCGCGCGCGTGAGCCCGCGGCCGGATGCGGGCCACCTCGGCGCGAGCTTCAGCGGCTCGAAGGCGCAGGTGGAGGCGTCGCTGCTGAACTACCCGGACTTCGTGCTCTTCGACCTCGATCCCTACATCTACGCCGGCACGGAGCGGGCGGGCGACGAGCCGGAGCTGAACCGCCGCGCCTTCACGAAGGCCGTCGAGGTCGCGCGCGGGCTCAAGGAGCTGCTCGACGCCGCCTCGCTGTCCTCGTTCGTCAAGACCTCGGGCGCGACGGGGCTGCACATCTGCGTGCCGGTGCTGCGGCAGTTCGACTACGCGGCGGTGCGCTCGGTGGCGGAGACGTTCGGTGGCTTCCTGCAGCGCGCGCACCCGCGCGACGTGACGCTGGAGTGGTCGGTGGACAAGCGAGGCGGGAAGATCTTCGTCGACGTGAACCAGAACGCGCGGATCAAGAACCTCGCGGCGGCGTTCTCACCGCGGCCGAAGCCGGGCGCGCCGGTCTCGATGCCACTGCGCTGGGACGAGCTGGACGAGGTCTACCCGACGGACTTCACGATCCTCACGGCGCCCGCACGGATCGCCGAGGTTGGCGACCCCTGGGCGGACATCCTCTCGCACAAGCATGATCTGGCGGCGCTGCTCGGCGCGGAGTAGCGCTCGCTCCTCGGTAGCTGCGACGGACGCAAAGAGGCCGCCCCGCGAAGGGCGGCCTCTGGTTTCCGTGTCCGGCGTTCGGGCTCGCGGCCCTGGAACTACCGGCCCTGGAAGACTGGCTCGCGGCGCTCCATGAAGGACTTCATGCCCTCCTTGGAGTCCTCGGTCTGGTGTGCGACGGAGCCGCCCCAGGCCTCGATCTGCATCGCCTCGAGGAGCGTCGGCGCCTCGATCGCGTTCCAGATCAGCTTCTTGTCCAGCTCGAGGGTGATCGTCGGGCCGGCGCCGATCTGCTCGGCCAGCGCCATCGCAGCCGGCATCAGCTCGTCCGCCTCGTGGACCGCGCTCACGAGGCCGATCTCCTTCGCTTCGTCGGCCATGACGAAGCGGTCCGTCCACAGCATCTCAAGGGCCCGCGAGACCCCGACCACGCGCGGCAGGTAGTAGGACATGCCGGCGTGGACGACCATCGCGCGCTTCGTGAAGATGGTGGAGAAGCGCGCCTTCTCGGCGGCCATCCGGATGTCGCAGGCCAGGATGAGCGCAAGGCCCGCGGCCACCGCGACGCCGTTGACGGCGGCGATGGTCGGCTTGCGGCAGTCGCCGACCTTCTGGATCGCGTAGCTGAGGACACCGCCCGGGTACTCGGTCATCGCGCGCTCGCCCAGCTTGGCGCGATAGATCGGGCCATCCACGGCGGCCCTGCTCAGGTCCGCGCCTGAGGAGAAGCCACGGCCGGCGCCGGTGAAGACGATGCAGCGAACCTCATCGTCCATCTCGGCCCGCTCGATCTCGACGATGATCTCGTAGAGCGAGCGGAACGTGATCGGGTTCAGCTTCTCCGGGACGTTGAGAGTGATGATCTCAACGTGCCCCTTCTTCTCGACCAGAATCTCTTCGTACGCTTCCTCGGCCATCGGCTCTCCCTCACAAGGTGTTCACGTGGCGTGTTTCGACTGCCGGGGAGCCGCTCCCCCCGGCACGCGCAATCATACACGCCCACGCCACCTCGCCACAGCGAGGCGCGCGGCGAAGGGCGGCCTAGGGGAGCGGCTCCTCCCGAATGGACTCCAGCAGCTGGTCGAACAACTCCCACGCATTGGGCGGCGCGCCTTCGTTGATCACACGCGCGACATCCCTGCCGATATGGCTGTCGTAGATCATGTAGGAGCCACTCTCTGGCTCCTCCCACCTGATCCGGGTCGTTCCGTCGGGGGAGCCGACGACCTCCACGACTGCAATCGGGAGGCCGTGCGGGGCCGTGAACGTATAGCTCGTGCGGAGGACGCGGAACCTGCGTCCGTACTCAACCACCTGCCCGATTCCGTATGGAATGCCGTCGGGTCCCACCTCGATCGGGACGACTTGCACCGAGTCATAGGCGTCGCCCGGTCCTTGCGCCGTCAAGGCCGGACCTGGAACACGTACGCCTGGTCGGGCTGAAGCCCGGTCAGTCGATGGCTCGTGGTACTCGCATCATTGTCCGGGACGTCCGTCCAGGCTCCCCACGCGGTGTCGCCGGGCCCCCACTCCCGGTACTGCCAGCGCGCTACGCCCGCTCTGGCGATCGTCCACTCGAGCACAATCTCGCCCGCACCGCCGCCGACGAACCCAATCAGCGTCGGCGGCCTCGACGACGGGGTGTCCGGCTCACCCAGCCACGCGGACTCGATGATCCGGTCGAACATCGCAGCAGTCCAGGACGCGTGCGGAGCTAGGCGGCGGCCCGACTCGACGCCCCGAACCACGTCGAGCCGCAGACGGGAAGGACCATATGCCTCTGACAAGAGCAGATCCGGGCCTGCCGGAGGGAAGTCCGGGAGCGGTTCGGAGATCACGACCCCGTCCACCTTCAGCTGGATCCCCGCCCGGACATCGAAGATCAGGGGCCGCTGGCCTTCCGCCATTCCGAACAGATACGAGCCTGCGGTCAGCACGTGCTCTCCGTGGGAGGAGATGTCGATCGGCGGCAAGCAATCCGGGAGCCGAAGCGAGGGGGTGTCGTTGTTTGCTATCTGCCGGAGCGATGGGGGGAGGCAGCCCGCGAGCCTGTTCCCGCGGAGGTAGGCGTGCGTCAACTGCGTCAATTGGCTCAGCTTCGAGGCGATCGCACCCCTGATCGCATTGTTCTCCAGACGCAGTTCCGTCAGCCCCGTAAGGTTCCCCAGCCAGCCAGACATCTCGCCTCTGAGCCCACGGCTCGCGAGTTCCAGCTTCGTCACTCGCGGTGGCGTCCCGCCGAGGCTGACGCCGTCCCAATGCGCGATCGCCGTGGACACGCTCCAGTTCAGCGTCCCGGTTCCCGCGAGTGTGTCCCTGAGCCCCAGCAGATGCTCACGATCCGCCAGCAACTCCGGATTGGCGACGGGAACGGCGACGGTAAGGTCGCCGTAGCGGTAGCGTCCGCTTGAGCTGTGGCCGTCGTCGAGGGCCAATTCGATCGCTCCCAGCCGATGCCAGAACGCACGAAGGAGATGGTGCGGGCAGGCGTTGCTGCAGGCGCGAACGTAGACGCGCTCGGGCTCGCCCGAGCGCTGCCACACCCGCAATCCGACGTCGGCAATGGCGAGATCGCGATAGGGGTAGTAGTCGACGGGGCCATTGTCGAGCGGGAATCGGATCGTCCCCAGAGTGCGCCAACTGCCTCCCCTGGGACGGGCGCTGACCCAGATGTTGTCGGCGTCCGACACGTGCTGCCAGACGCGCAGCTCGATGATGACCTCGGCGGGCTCGGCGCCGTCATCGGCTGCGGCGATACCCGTCGGCGCAGCCGCCGCCGCAACGACGGCGGCGAGGAGGACGGAGACGGCGAACAGCGCCGGGCGCATCCGCATGACGCCGCCTCCTCTTGCAGACCGATGGCGCCGACACCATGTCGCGGTATCCGGCCAGCGTGCAACGACGATAACAGAGGCGCGTAGTACTCCACGCCGGGCAACGCCCAGCACGCGGTCCGGTGTACCGTGTTCGCCGCCTGCGAACCCGACGAGGGGAGCGACGCATGAAGGCAGCCCTGCTGCGAGCGATCCACGAGCCGCTGACCATCGAGGAGATCGAGATCGCCGAGCCGAAGGCCGGCGAGGTGCTCGTCCGCATCGAGGCGAGCGGCGTCTGCCACAGCGACCTGCACCGCATCCACGGCGACTTCCCCTCGCCGCTGCCGATGGTGATGGGCCACGAGGGCTCCGGCGTCGTCGAGCAGGTCGGGCCCGGCGTGGGCAGCCCGCAGGTCGGGGACCACGTCGTGCTCAGCATCGGGCCCTACTGCGGCGAGTGCCTGGCCTGCGGCGCGGGCCGCTTCAGCGACTGCCCGAAGATCGCCGCGATGCGCCCGCTCGGCGCGCTCTTCGACGGCACCAGCCGGCTCAGCAAGGGCGGCGAGCGGGTCAGCAACCAGTCCTTCGTCTCTTCGTTCGCCGAGTACAGCGTGGTTCCCGCGACCGGCGCGATCCCCGTGCGCAAGGACGCGCCGCTCGACACGATCGCGCTCGTCGGCTGCGGCGTGACGACGGGCGTCGCCGCCGTCTTCAACGACGCGAAGGTTGCACCCGGCGATCGCGTCGCGGTCTTCGGTTGCGGCGGCGTCGGCCTCAACGCCGTGCAGGCCGCGGCGCTGTCCGGCGCGGAGATGGTGATCGGCGTCGACCTGCTCGACTCCAAGCTCGCGCTCGCCGAGCAGTTCGGCGCGACGCATACCGTCAACGCCTCCGAGGGCGACCCGGTCGAGCAGATCCGCGCGCTGACCGGCATCGGCGTCGATCACGCCTTCGAGGTGATCGGCATCCCCTCCGTGGTGCTGCAGGGAATGGGGACGCTCAAGCCGGGCGGCCGGATGTGGGTGCTCGGCGTGCTGCCGGCGGATGCGGTCCTCGAGATCCCGTGGTGGAAGCTGATGGCGGGCCGCCAGGGGCTGCAGTTCAGCGGCTTCGGCGCCGCCAACCCGCGCGCCGACATCCCGCTCATCGTCGACCTCTACATGGCGGGCAAGCTGAAGCTCGACGAGTTGATCACCGAGCGGCTCCCGCTGGAGCAGATCAACGACGCCTTCGGCCTGATGGAGCGCGGCGAGGTCGCCCGCACGCTGGTCTACCCTCGGTAGCTCCGGCTCAGCTCCCCGCGCCGTCGAGGTAGTCCAGCACGAGGCGCAGCGCCGCGGCTGCGGCGCGCTGCTTCGTCTCCTCGCGGTCGCCGGGGAACACGTGGCGCTCGACGCGCTCGAACTCATCGGCGACGAGGGCAACGTAGTAGAGACCGGCCGGGCGCTCGGGGTTGGCGCGTTCGGGTGGCAGCGCGCTCGCCATGCCCGTCTCGGCGAGCGTGAGGTCCGCGCCGAAGGCAGACCGCGCTCCCTGCGCCATCGCCAGCGCCGTCTCGGCGGAGACGGAGCCGTGCGCCTCGAGCACCGAGGCGGGAACGCCGAGCAGCGCCTGCTTCGGCGGATTCGCGTAGGCGGTGATGCCGCCGGGGAAGACGCGCGAGGCGCCGGGTACGTCCGTGAGCGCGTGCCCGATCAGCCCGCCCACCGTCGACTCGGCCGTCGCGAGGCGCAGACCTCGCGACGTCATCCGCTCGACAACCTCGCGCGCCGCGGCAGCGGTCTCTTCGGCGAGGGTCCGGTCGGCGGACGTCATGGCGTCAGCCAATGCTGCAGCCAGGCGACGGAGCGGTCGTAGTACTCCTTGCGCAGCGAGGCGTGGCCCGCGCGCAGGAAGAGGTGGGAGCAGCCGGGGAAGCGTGCGAACTCCACCGTCTTGCCGCGCCGCTTGAGCGCCACGTAGAGCTCCTCGGACTGCGAGATCGGCACGCGGATGTCGTCCTCTCCGTGGAGCAGCAGCACCGGGGTCGTGACCCGGTCGGCGTAGGTGAGCGGGGAGCGCTCGACATAATGGTCGAAGTTGTCCTGCGGCAGCCCGCCCCACTGCCGCTCGCCGAACGATACGGCAATGTCGGTCTGCCCGTACATCGAGACGAGGTTCGTGACCGGCGCGCCGATCACCGCCGCCCGGAAGCGGTCGCTGTGCCCGACGATCCAGCTGCTCATGTAGCCGCCGTAGGAGTAGCCGTGCAGGCCCAGCCGCGCCTCGTCGACGTAGGGGCGGCGGCAGGCGGCATCGACGGCGGCGAGCAGATCGAGGTAGTCCTCGCCGCCCCAGTCCTCGAAGACCTGCGCGGTGAAGTCCGCCCCGTAGCTGCTGGAGCCGCGCGGGTTCACCGCGAGCACGAGGAAGCCCGCGCCCGCGAGCACCTGGTGCAGGGGACTGAAGCCGTCGCCGTGGAAGGCGTTCGGGCCACCGTGGATCTCCAGCACCAGTGGATAGCGTTGCGAGGCGTCGAAGTCCGGCGGATGCACCAGCCGCGCCTCGATCGACTCGCCGGCGCGGCGCACGCGGAAGCGCTCGGTCCGCCCCGGCGGGTGCGCCTCGAGGTAGCCGGACCCCGCGCGGGCGACCACCCGGCCGCGACCGCTGCGCAAGTCGAGCGTGCGCACCTGCGGCGCCGTCCGCGGGTTCGAGGCGACGACGGAGAGACGCTCGCCCTCGGGAGTCGCGTCGAGCCCGCCGATCAGCTCGCGCCGCGCGCGTACGGCCTTGAGCTCTCCCGAGGGCGTCACGGCGTACACGCCGGACGCGCCCGCGGCGTCGGCGAGGAACAGCACGCGCTCCTCGTGCCAGACGAGCGGCGGCGCGGGCGAGATCGGGAAGAAGCCGGTCTGCGGATCGATCGAGTCGTCCGTGAGGCGGCGGTACTCGCCGGATGCGAGATCGAGCAGGTAGAGGTAGCGCTGCCAGATGTGCTCCTCGGGCGCGCCGACGAAGGCGATCTGCTCCTCGCCCTGCGCGCGTCCCGGCCGCCAGGCGATGCCGCCGACGGCGACGACGTCGCGCGCGAGCCTGCGCACGCGTCCGCCCCCGGCGGGCATCACGCACAGCTCCGCGCCCCAGGGCGCGCGCTCGTGCCGCCTCCTCGAGCGGTCCGAGGCGAACGCAAGCCACTCGCCGTCGGGAGAGACGGCGAGCGCGCGGTGCTGGAAGTCACCGCGGGTGAGCCGCCGGGCACGGCCGCCCGCCGCCGCTACGGCGAAGATCTGCCGCCGCGTGCGCCCGCGCCAGCCGATCGTGTCGCCTCGGTAGTAGATCTCGTGCACCTCGCGGACGCGCGGGACGGGCGGCTGCCGCTCGGCGGAGGCGGGCGGGGCGTCGGGATCGACGTCGCTCGTGCAGTAGATCGTTGCGCCGTCCGGCGACCAGACGAACTCGGCGACGCCCCCGCGCAGCGAGGTCAACGCAGCCGCCTCGCCGCCCTCCGCGGGCAGCAGCCAGATCTGCGGCGCTCCTTCTCCCTCGCGGCGCAGGAACGCGAGCGTGCTCCCGTCCGGCGACCAGCATGGCGAGCCGTCGCGCGGCCCGGAGGTGAGCGGCCGCGCCGCCCCGCCGCCAAACGGCACGCGCTCGATGTACGACTCGCCTGCCAGCGTCTCGCGATTCACGCGCGAGACGACGTAGGCCACCGCCCCGTCGCCGGGACGGATCGCCGGCGAGCCCACCGAGGGCAGGTCGAGCACGAACTCGCTGTCGAACGGGCGGGGCGGTGGCGCTGTCGATGGTGCTGGCTGGGCCACTGGCCGTCTCCTCGTGTGCGGCGCGGGCCATGCTACCCGGCACGGCCACCCGTCGCCGCCTTGACCACGGCGAGGCGGCGTTGGACCGTGCGTGCGTTCGCCCGGAGGGGACCATGACTGCAGCCCACGAGTCACGGCACGAGGCGCACGGCCCACTGCTCCTCGCCGGGCGCACCGCGGCGATCGAGTGGGCCTCGCTGCTGCTGCGCCGCGCTGGGTACGAGGTCCGCCTGCTGGAACGGCAGGCCGAGGGCGTCGCGGTGCGCGATGTCTGGAGCCACGGCAACGCCGCTCCGGCGAACTCGTTCCCCTCGATCGCGGACGCCGTCTCGAGCCTCGAGGCCTCGGCGCTGCTCATCGACTTCGACGATCGCGAGGGCTGGCCGGGCGGCGAGCTGCCGGACGATCTGCCCTGTCCCGCGGTCGTGATCTCCGCTTTCGGCCGCGAGCCGGACGCGCCGCGGGGCGGCAACCTGACGGTGGCGGCCGCCTCGGGTGTGCTGCACCTCACGGGGGCCTCGGGCGACCCGGAGGGCCGTCCGCTGGTGCTGCACGAGCAGCAGACGGAGACGATCGCCGGCTCCTACGCCGCGATGGCGACGCTGCTTGCCGCCGCACAGGGCAGCCCCGGCCAACTGATCGAGCTGACGAAGCACGAGTGCTTCTCGATCTGCGCCGCGGGCGAGGTCGTGAAGTGGACCTACGCCGGATTGCTGCCCTCGCGCGTCGGCTCACCGCTGTTCCAGCCCTCGGCAGTGATGCGCGCGGCCGACGGCGATCTCTTCGTGCTCTGCACGAGCGAGGAGCAGTGGGCGCGCCTGATGACGGAGATGGGCGACCCGGAATGGGCGAGCTGGGAGATCTTCGCCCACCGCGGCCTGCGAGGCGAGAACTGGGATGTCCTCGAGCCGCTGCTCGCCGAGTGGATCGCGGGCCGGACGCGCGAAGAGCTGATGGAACTCGCGCTCGCCGAGCGGCTGCCGTTCGCCTCCGCGTTCACACCTCCCGAGGTCGAGGTGGTGGAGGAGGAGCTCTCCGGCAGCACCAACGTCAGCGACTGGCTCTACCGCCTGACGCCATCCCCAACGTCCGTTCCGAGCTCACAGGCCGCCAGCCCCACCGATCTCACTCGGCCGCTCGAGGGCGTGACGGTGCTCGATCTCAGCACGGTCTGGGCGACGCCGGTGAGCACGGCGCAGCTCGCGCACCTCGGCGCGCGCGTCATCAAGGTCGAGACGCGCGCCCACCTCGATCACACGCGCGCACGCATCGGCGAGCTCTCGCTGCCGGACGCGCACCTGCCGGAGTGGGACCGCAAGGGCGCCTTCCGCGAGACGAATCAGGGCAAGGAGAGCGCGACCGTCAACCTCACGACCGCCGAGGGGCGCCGGCTGTTCCTCGATCTCGCGAGGAACGCCGACATCGTTGTCTCGAACTTCACGCCCGGTGTCGCGGAGCGCCTCGGCCTCTCGGCGGAGGCGCTGTGGGAGGCGAACCCTCGGCTCGTGATCGGGCGGCTCTCCGCCTACCAGCCACAGAGCCGCCTCGCCGGCCTCGTCGGCTTCGGCTACGCGATGCTGCTCGCCTGCGGCTTCGGCTACCAGGGCGAGGGCGAGCCGTGGATCGACCGCAGCATCGCCTACCCCGACCCGCAGGCCGGCTTCGTCCTCGCCTTCGCGATGATCGACGCGCTCCAGCGACGTGAGCGCAGCGGGCGAGGAGCGCTGATCGAGGTCGACCTGTTCGGGCCCTCGGCGGCGCTGCACCGCTACCTCGGGCGCAACTATCCGCCGGGCGACGGCAGCCCCGGCGAACTCGACGCCGCCCGCGGCTTCGCACTGCCCGCACCGGCGTTCAGCGAGTGCCTGCCCTGCCTCCACGACGAGTGGGTCGTCGTCAGCTGCGAATCGCCCGAGCAGGTCGAACGCCTCGCGAGCGCCCTCGGCGCGGACGGGCCGCGGGCGGGCGAGACGCCGCGCGAGCTGGCGAGGCGGCTGGGCGCGATGAGCCTCCAGCGCGAGGCGCAGCAGCTGGAGACGCTGCTGCGCGGTCTCGGCCTGAGCGCGCAGCGCGTGCTCGATATGCGCCAGCTCGTGCGCGAGGCGGGGCTGATGGAGGCCACGCACGCCTCGTCCGGCCTCTACCGCGTCACGCCCGGCGAGCACCACATGCACGCCGCCAGCCCCTGGGTGCTCGACGGCGAGCGCTACGACTCGAGGCGCCGTGCCCCGCGGCTCGGCGAGCACACCGCCGCCGTGCTCGGCGACCTGGCCGGACTCACGCCGGACGAGATCGCGGACCTCAAGGCGCGCGAAGTGGCGTGGTAGGAGGCGGAGCCGGGCGGCGGCGGAGCTACAGCTAGCGGCCCTGCCAGACGGGCGGGCGCTTCTCCGCGAACGCGCGAGCGCCCTCGCGGATGTCCTCCGAGCTGTCGATGTTGGCGCGGTAGACCCACTCGCTGAGGCGGTACGAGTAGTCCATGTTGTCGTGCCGCCAGGCACGGTAGGCGGCTTTCGTGCCCTTCACCGCCAGCGGGGCGTTGGCCGCGATCATCTCCGCGATCTCGATCGCCCGAGGCAGCAGCCGCTCCGGCTCGACCACCTCGGCGACGATGCCCCACTCCTTCGCTCGCTCCGGCTCCACGCGGTCGCCGGTGAGCAGCATGTAGCTGGCGGCGGCGAGGTTGATCATCCTCGGCAGGTGGTGGATGGCGTAACCGGCCATGCGCCCGCGCTTCGGCTCGAAGAGCGCGAACCAGGCGTTCGTCGAGCAGATACGGATGTCGCAGTCGAGCGCCCGCTCGAGGCCGCCGCCGACGGCGAGGCCGTTGACCGCCGCGATGTATGGCTTCTGCGCAAGCGAGTAGGGGGCGGACTCGCTGAAGCGCACGGTGGGCTTGGTCTGGCCGGCGGAGAACAACTCGTTGCTCTCCTTGAGGTCCGCGCCCGCGCAGAAGGCGCGCCCCGCGCCGGTCACGATGCCGGCGCGCATCTCCGGGTCCGCCTCGAAGTCGGCGACGGCGCGCTTGAGGTCCTCCTGCATCGCGCCGCCGAGGGCGTTGAGCCGCTCGGGCCGGTTCATCGTGAAGATGGCGAAGTGGTCGCGCTTCTCGTACAGCAGATCGGGCATGGCGAGTCCTGTCTGTGTTCCGCCGCGATCATGACGACGCCCGCGCCGCTTCGCAACCCCTCGTGTGGGGACTGGCTACTCGCCTCGTGGCAGCGGCGTCATGCGGATGCGGTCGTTCGCGATGACGGCGAACTGATTCGCCCAGTCATCCCGAGCCTCGATTGCGGCGACGAGGGCCGCGGTTCGACTCGCGGGAGCGCCGCGAAGCCGCAGCAGTACGATCCCGCTGGCGGCAGGGAGCCTCGAGCGAAAGGCGAGTTCGCCGAAGTCCTTGTCGGCCGTGACGAGCACGCGGCGTTCGGCCTCGGCGCGCGCAAGCACCTGCTCGTCTGTGCTCCCGGGAGCATCGGTGCGAACCCACGCGACGTCATGGCCGAGGCGGCGCATCGCCTCAACCATGTACCCCGCGAGGTTTTCGTCGGCGAGGAATCGCATCTCTGGCTACGCGTTGAGTGGGTAGACTTTTTCGGCCTGCAAGCGCTCGCTCGCATATCCCAGGCAGGCGTGGATGTCCTCGCGGGCGAGGCCTGGATACTGAGCGAGGATTGTCTCCTCGTTCCACCCGTCCGCCAGCAACTCGACGATGAACTCCACCGCCAGCCGCGTCCCTCTCACGACCGGCTTCCCGGCCAGGACGTCGGGATTGAGTTCGATCCGTTCTTCCCAGCCCATGGGCCTGTCTCCCTCGTCAGGGTCTACAGCGTACTCGCTCGCGTGCCCTGTAGCCGAATCGACGTTGCGGGGATTCTGGCACGCGCGGCCACTCTCGATCATACCGATCTTTGATCAACCCCCGCGCACGCGCACGTGGGCCCCGCAGTCCGGTACCCTGCCCGGCGAGGGTCACGGCGAAGGCCGCGGCGAGAGTTGAAGGAGCGGCGATGAGCGCGCGTATCGGCCTGGGCATGGCGGCGTTTCCGTTCGCCTCGGCGCGCGCGTTCCGCGAGTGGGTCGAACTCTGCGAGGAGTGCGACATCGACTCGATCTGGCAGTCCGACCGGCTGATCTCGCCGCAACCGCAGCTCGAGGCGATGAGCACCATGGCCGCACTCGCCGGAGCCACCGACCGGCTCAAGTTCGGGATGAGCGTCGTCGTGCTGCCGTTGCGCGACCCGCTGGTGCTCGCGATGCAGTGCGCGACGATCGACTTCCTCAGCGACGGACGGCTGCTGCCCGCCTTCGGCGTCGGGCCCGAGATCGCGCCCGAGTGGGTCGCGACCGGCCGCGCGCCGCGCGGACGCGGACCGAAGTCCGACGAGATGCTCGAGATCGTGACCCGCCTCTGGCGCGGCGAGACCGTCAGCTTCGAGGGCGATCACTACCGCTACAAGGACGCCTCGATCGCCCCGTTGCCCGCACAGCAGCCGCTCCCGCTCTGGATCGGCGGGTCCAGCCCCGCGGCGGTGCGGCGCATCGCGCGCTTCGGCAACGGCTGGCTGGGCGGGCTGCAGTCGCCGGCGCAGGTCGCACCTGTCGTCGAGTCGATCCGCCGCGTCTCGCGGGAGGCTGGGCGGCCGGTGCCCGAGGATCACTACGGCGCGAGCTTCCCGTTCCGCTTCGGCGGCTGGGACGACCCGGTGGTCGAGCGCGCCGCTGCCGCGATGAGCCGCCGCCCCGGCGGCCCCGACCGCGCCGACCCGCGAGACTACTTCGCCGTCGGCGACGCGAGCGCCATCCTCGAACGCATCGACGAGTACGCAGCTGCCGGAGTCTCCAAGTTCGTGATGCGCCCGATCGCCGAGAGCGACGACGAGCTGATGGCGCAGACTCGCATGCTCGCCGAGACGGTACTGCCCGTCGTCCACGGCCAATAGCCCGCGGAACCTCGATGGCGCCAGCCGAACCCCCGCCGCACCCCCAACCCGTGCAGCACCACTTCGAGTCGCAGCGCCTGCGCCTCGCCTACTGGGAGTGGGGCAGCGCAGAGGCCCCGCCGCTCGTCCTGCTGCACGGCAAGCGCGACCACGCCCGCTCCCTCGACCGCCTCGCAGCCGCGTTCTGCGGCGACTACCGCGTGATCGCCCCGGACCTGCGAGGGCACGGCGATTCCGATTGGGCCGTCGGCGGCTACTACGGCATGTCCGAGCACATCGCGGATCTGCTGGCGCTGATCGACCGAATTGGCGGGCGCGCCGACGTCATCGGGCACTCGTTCGGCTCACGGATCGCGCTCTACGCGGCGGGCGCCTTCCCGGAGCGCGTCCACTCCGTCGTCGCGATCGAGGCGACGGTGAACTTCGCCTTCCGCGGGCTCTCGCGCCGCCCGCTCAGCGAGCCGGAGGCGCTGCGCCGCTGGATCGCCCGCCAGGAGGGCTACGCCGCGATGCAGCCTCGCGTCTACGCGACGCTCGAGGAGGCGCGCGAGCGCATTCAGCGCGTCGACAGCCGCCTCGACGACGCGTTCGCCATCGAGCTGGCGCGCCACGCGCTGCGGCCCGTCGAGGGCGGCTACATCTGGAAGTTCGACCCCGTGGGGCGGGGCCGCACCAGCGACGAGATCGATCTCGAAGCGGTGCGCCGATTCTGGTCGGCGGTGGAGTGCCCGGTGCTGCACTTGCTCGGAGGCGCCTCCACGTGGTCGACGACCCCGCCGCTGCAGGAGGACCGGGCGGCCTTCCGCGACGCCCGCTGGGTGATCGTCCCGAAGGCGGGCCACTGGCTGCACCACGACCAACCCGAGGTCGCGATCCGCGAGACGCGCGCCTTCCTCGCGCAGCACGGGAGCGCGGGTGGGGCAACCCGGGGTTGAGGCAAGGCCGTCGGCGCGGTGGGCCCCGCGGCGGCTGCGGCCGGCCGGTCCGCCGGAGTTTCCACAGTGCTAGCATCATCGGCATGAAGCTGAGCGTGAGCCTGCGCCCTACGGACGTCGAGTTCGTCGATCAGTACCTCGCCGAGCACGGAGAGCGGTCGCGGTCGGCCGTCGTGCGCAAGGCGCTGGAGTTGCTGCGCGAGCAGGCAATCGGCGAGATGTACGACGTTGCGTGGCGCCAGTGGGTGGAGGACGGCGAGGACAAGATCTGGGATCTCGCCGTCGGCGACGGCCTGGAGCCCGAGGACTGGTCGTCTGAGAGAGGCGGCAGACCGCAGCCCACAGTGTGATGCTGCGCGGGGAGATCTACCGGGTCGACTCCGAGCCTGCCATCGACCATGAGGCGGACAAGGTTCGCCCCGCGATCATCGTCAGCAACAACGCCGCAAACAGGCGGGCTACGGCTCTCGGGGAGGGCGTCGTGACGGTTGTGCCGCTCACGAGCCGCACCGATCCCGTGTTCCCGTTCCACGTGCTGGTGCCGGCCCGCGGCAGCGGGCTGGCGCGCATGTCCCGCGCGCAGGTCGAGCAGGTCCGGGCGCTGTCGGTGCGGCGTGTCCACGGACGGATCGGGAGGCTGCCGGACGATCTGGCGGGCGCGTTGGATGATGCGATCCGGTTCCATTTCGCGCTGTGAGCGCATCCGGACCGCGCACTATTTGAACAGCTCGCCCAGCCCGCGGCCGGTCGCCTTCCCGGCGGCGCGCCGCGCGATGCGACGCCCGACCCGCCCGCGCCGCGCCGCGTTGATGTCGCCGAGCAGCCTCGCGAACCAGTAGAGGAAGCCGCGCGTCTTGTTGATGCTCATCGCTTCGCTCCTCCCGTACCCGCCCCCTACTCCACGCCGTAGCGCGCCTCGAGCTCGTGCCAGTCGGGGGCGCCGACGATCTGCTCGAACTCGTGGAAGCCGGTGAGGGCGTCGATGCGGCTGGCGGTGGTCTTCTCGTCGTAGAGGGCGCGGAAGGTGGCGGCGACGGCCTTCGCCGCGCTGAACAGCGCCGCCAGCGGGAAGACCACCATCCCGTAGCCCAGCTCCTGCAGCTCGGTGGTGGAGAGCAGCGGCGTCTTGCCGCCCTCGATCATGTTGGCGAAGAGCGGCGCGTCCGGGATCGCCTCGCGCACCGCCTTCAGTTCGTCGAGCGACTGCGGCGCCTCGACGAAGACGACGTCGGCGCCGGCCTCGTGGTAGAGCCGCCCGCGGCGGATCGCCTCGTCCAGGCCGAGCGGCGCGCGGGCGTCGGTGCGGCCGATGATCACGAGGTCGTCGTCTTCGCGGGCGTCGACGGCCGCGCGGAGCTTCTGGACCTGCTCCTCGGCGGGAATGACGCGCTTGCCCTCGAAGTGGCCGCACTTCTTGGGCCACTCCTGGTCCTCGAGGATGATGCCGGCGACGCCCGCGCTCACGCACTCGCGGACGGTGCGGACGACGTTGAGCGGATTGCCGTAGCCGGTGTCCATGTCCGCGACGAGCGGCACGTCGACGGCAGCGACGATGGGGCGCACGCGGTCGAGCACCTCGGACGCCGTGAGCAGGCCGTAGTCCGGTGCGCCGAGGGCGGCGGCGGAGAACCCGAAGCCCGTGGTGAAGACGGCGTCGAAGCCCGCTTGCTGCGCGAGCCGTGCTGAGAGCGCGTCGTAGGCGCCCGGCAGCACGATGATCTCCGGGCCGCCGAGCCGGTTCCGCAACGCGGTCGAGTGGCGCATCTGGTCCTCCATCCGGCCCCGCGCTGCTGTTCGCGGGGCGCGCGCCGAGGATAGCGGACCCGGTCGCCGGTGGCGTCGGCAGTCCGCGGCGGCACGGCCGTGGCTGTGACGGCTACATCGGGATCATGCTATAGTTCGCTCTCCGGGCGGGGGTTGTCGCACTCTGAAGGCCGTAGCAAGAGCGGGAGAGTCTCGCACATTGTTGGCCTTATGGCGACATGCGTACCATGGTTCAAGAGGAATACCAGATACAAGTTGAAGGCCTGTGGAAGATCTTCGGCGATGACGTCGAGCGTGTCTTTGAACCAGAATACATCAATAAAAGCAGATCTGAAATCCAGGATGAACTCGGCGCTGTAATTGGCCTCCGGGACGTATCCTTTGGCGTCAAGCCGGGAGAGACGTTCGTGGTCATGGGCCTCTCCGGGAGCGGCAAGTCCACGCTCGCCCGCTGCCTGATCCGCCTGATCGAGGCGACCCGCGGCTCGGTGCGCTTTGACGGCGAAGACATTTGCTCCTACACGGACAAGGAGCTCACCGAGTTCCGGCGCACGAAGACCGCCATGGTCTTTCAGCACTACGGGCTGCTGCCCCACCGCCGCGTCCTCGACAACGTCGCCTACGGGCTCGAGATCCAGGGCGCTGACGAGGAAACGCGGCACCAGGTGGCGACCGAGGCCATCGAGACAGTCGGGCTCGATGGCTGGGAAGACTACTACCCGCACGAGATGAGTGGCGGGATGCAGCAGCGCGTCGGCATCGCCAGGGCGCTCGCGGTGGACCCGGACGTGCTGGTCATGGACGAGCCGTTCAGCGGCCTCGATCCGCTGATCCGCAGGAAGATGCAGGACGAACTGAACGCCCTTCAGCGCCAGCTGCACAAGACCATCGTCTTCATCACCCACGACCTCAACGAAGCGATCAAGCTGGGCGACCGGATCGCGATCATGCGCGACGGCGTGATCGTCCAGCAAGGCCCACCTGAGGAGATCGTGTCGCACCCCGCCGACGAGTACGTCGCCGACTTCGTGCAGGATGTGTCCAGCGTCGCTGACTTGCGAGCGGGCGCTCCGAAGGTCGGCGCGGGCGGGGAGGCCGACTAGTGGCCGCCACGGACATCGAGGGCGCGCGCGGCGCCGGGACTGCATCGCCCCGCAACCGGCTGGCGAGACTTCACACCCGCGTGCCGTGGCTGGCGGGCGTCGCGGCGGTGCTGGTCGTGCTGGTGGCGAGCCTGCTGATCTGGGGCCCGGAAATGGGCTTCCCCACCACCGTGTCGGAATCCGTGGTTCCCACTTCCGGGGCCAGAACGATCACGCTGGATAGGACGGTCCGGGAAGCCACTGGCGACGGTATCGACGACGCGGTCGACTGGCTTACCAGAGAAGGTGACTGGCTCTTCGACGGCGTGAGCGATGCCATCGCCTACGCGCTCGTGAACATCGAGGACGTGCTCAAGTGGGTGCCCTGGCCGGCCATCGTCGTCGGTCTCGCCCTGCTCTCGTTCGCGGTGGGGCGGTGGACCCTGTTGGCGTTCACGTCGATCGCGCTGCTCTATATCGGGTTTATGGACCTCTGGGCGAACGCGGTCGACACGATCGCGCTCATCCTGGTGGCGGTGGTGATCTCACTCGCGATCGGCCTGCCGCTGGGAGTGTTCGGCGCCCGCAGCCGCATCGGCGACAACCTGATGCGCCCGATCCTCGACGCGATGCAAACGATGCCCAGCTTCGTCTACCTGCTGCCCGGCATCCTGTTCTTCGGTCTCGGCAAACCGGCCGGCATCTTCGCCACCGTGATCTACGCGGTGCCGCCGGTCATCCGGCTCACCAATCTCGGCATTCGCCAGGTTTCGCCTGAGGTGGTGGAGGCCGCTCTCGCCTTCGGCTCTTCCCCGTGGCAGGTGCTGAGCAAGGTCCAGATCCCGATGGCGCTGCCGACGATCATGGCGGGCATCAACCAGACCACGCTGATGGCGCTGGCGATGGTGACGATCGCCAGCATGGTCGCGGCCGGAGGCCTCGGCGACAACGTGCTCCGGGCGCTGCAGAAGAACCAGTCGGGCAACGGCCTGACGGCGGGCCTCGCGATCGTCTTCCTCGCCATCATCATCGATCGTCTGACACAATCCATCGGCTCCGGCGAGAAGGGACGAGTGAGCGCCGGCTGACCGGCCGGCCGTGATGAACAAGACACAGCGCAGCCTGCACCGCGAACCGATCCGCACACGCGAAGGTGGTTCGATCGGCGCGATCAGCCGCTGGTACGCCCGCCGCTGCTATCAGCAGTGACGCGCCTCGACGCGATCAAGCACGTGAACCCAAAGCATCCAGGCATTCGAAAGGAGTAGGAATTTGCTTACCAGGTATAAGCTGTTCGCTCTCACGCTGATCTCCATGCTCGTCCTTGCAGCAGCGGCCGCCTGCACGGACGGCGACGAGGAAACCCCGGCGGCGACCGCGGCTCCCGCGGCAGCGACTGCGGCTCCTGCGGCGGCGACTGCGGCCCCTGCGGCGGCGACTGCGGCCCCCGCAACGGCGACTGCGGCTCCTAGGGCGACTGCGGTGGCGACTGCGGTGGCGACTGCGGCGGCGACTGCGGCCCCCGCAACGGCGACTGCGGCCCCGGAACCGATCAAGCGGGAGACGCTTGTCTTCAGCGACCTGAACTGGACGAGTGCACAAGTCCAGAACCGGATCGCGCAGTACGTCGCCGAGATAGGCTACGGCTACCCGACCGACGTGGTGCTGGGAGCCACGCTGCCCCTGTTCCAGGGTCTGCGCAACGGCGACACCCACATCACCATGGAGATCTGGCTGCCCAACCAGGACGAGGCCTGGAACGAGGCACAGGCCAACGGCGAGGTCGTCTCGCTCGGCCAGAGCCTCGGCAAGGACTGGCAGTCCGCGTTCGTCATCCCTGCATACCTGCAGGAGCAGTACCCGGACCTCGACAGCGTCGATGACCTCAAGGACCCGAAGTTCCAGGAGCTGTTCGCGACCGCCGAGACCGGCGGCAAGGCGCGGCTGGTCTCCTGCGTGATCGGCTGGTCCTGTGAGATAGTCAATGCGGCGCAGGTCGCGGGCTACGGCCTCTCCGACCACATCGAGATCATCGCACCCGGCGATGGCTCAGCTCTGAACGCCGACCTGATCGGCGCGTACGAGAAGGGCGAGCCGTGGCTTGGCTACCAGTGGGGCACCAACGGGCCCGCACTGGTCCTCGACCTCGTACGGCTCACGGAGCCTGAGTACAGCGACGAGTGCTGGTTCACGACCAAGGCCTGCGCCTACGAGGACGCCACGATCCTGATCGCGGCACACCCTGATGTTCTGGCCAATGCCCCGGATGTCGTCTCGATGCTCAGGGCCTGGAGCTTCGACATTGAGCAGTACAGCAGCGTGGCGGCCTGGCTCGAGGACAACCCGGACGCCGACCCCAACGACGCGGCCCTCTGGTGGCTGAGCGGGAACGATGCCATCTGGAGCACATGGGTGACCGAGGCTGCAGCCTCGGCTATCCGTGACGCGCTCGACGACGGCGAACTCCCGGACGGCTGGCCCGACGCCAGCTAGATCCGAGGGACCGACCCGGGAATAACCCCGGACCGCGCTTGCGCCGCCCCACCACGGGGCGGCGCAGGTGCGCCGGGAGTGGCGAGCGCGCGCGACCATGCCTGCCTCGCTCGTCTTCGATGCCCTCGATATCGCCGTGGCGGCGGTGCTGCTCTACGCGGCCGTCGAGGCGTTCCGCTGCTGGACGCTGCTGCACGCCGCGTACTGGCGGCTGGCGGCCGCCGGCCTCGGCCTTCTCGCCCTCGACGAACTGCTCGGCCTGCACGAGGCGATCGGCTGGGCGATCGCCTCGCTCGGCGCGCCGGCGCCCTGGCACACCTCGCACTGGGACGACGTCGTCCTCGCGGGATACGTCCTGATCGCCGTGGCGATCTCGCTCGCGCACCTCGGCGAGCTGCGCCGCAACCACCGCGCGTTCGCGTTGCTGGCGCTCGGCTTTGGCCTGGCCGCGCTCGCGGTGCTGCTCGACAACATCGCAAGCGTCGTCGCCCTCGAGGAGCTGCTGGAACTGGCGGGCGCGGTGGTGATCGCGATGGCCATGCGCGTGCGGCGCGTCGAGGCGAGCAGCGCGTCCCTCATGCGCCGTTCACCCCTCGCACGAGCCGACGCCGAGGTCGTTCCGGGCTGATCCGCCTGCGCACGGCGGGCGCGCTATCCTCGCGGCGTGTCTGGCATCGTCACGCTGACCACGGACTTCGGGACCCGCGACCCCTACGTCGCGCAGCTCAAGGGCGTGCTGCTCGCGCGCTGCGAGGGTGTGCACATCCACGACCTCACCCACGAGATCGCGCCCCAGGACGTGCTCGAGGGCGCGCTCTTCCTCGCGGCTGCCGTCCCGGCCTTCCCGCCGGGCACGGTCCATCTTGCGGTCGTCGACCCCGGCGTCGGGACCGCGCGCCGCGCGATCGCCGCGAGCGTGTCCGGGCAGCACGTCGTCTGCCCGGACAACGGCCTGCTCACGCTGCTCGCGAGGCGCGGCGGCATCGAGGAGACCCGTTCGATCGAGCGCGCCTCGCTGCGGCGTGAGCCCGTCAGCCCGACGTTCCACGGCCGCGATCTGTTCGCGCCCGCTGCGGCCTTCCTCGCCTGCGGCGGCGCGCTGGAGGAGCTCGGCCCGCCGGTCGCTGTGCCCGTCGAGCTGCCGCTGCCCCGCCCGCGCATCGAGGGCGATCGGCTCACCGGCGAGGTGCTGCACATCGACCGCTTCGGCAACGCGATCAGCAACCTCGCACGCTCCGATGTCGAGGCGGTCGCCGCCGGGCGCGTCAGCCACGTCGAGGCGGGCGGGCGGCGGCTGCCGCTGGTTCGGACCTACGGCGACGTACCGGAGGGGGAGGCGCTGGCGTTGATCGGCAGCGCCGATCTGCTGGAGGTGGCCGTGCGCGGAGGCAGCGCCGCCACAGCACTCGGCCTCGGCCGCGGCAGCGGGGTCACCGTCGCGGCGGGGTAATCGGGTCGCGGCGTGGTAGTCGGGTCGCGGCTATGATGCGAGCCGTGCGCAAGCCTGCACGGCAGGCACGAGGAGCCACGGGAGGACGGATGCAACAACTCGCCGGCGACCTGCGCGTGATCGACCTGAGCAGCGGCCCGGCCGGCGGCATCGCGACGATGGTGCTCGCCGACTTCGGCGCCGACGTGATCAAGGTCGAGCGCCCCGGCGGCGACCCGCTGCGCCGCTTCCCCGCAGCGCCGATGTGGCTGCGCGGCAAGCGCAGCATCGAGCTGGACCTGAAGACCGAGGCCGGACGCGAGCGGCTGCATCGGCTGGCCGCCGGCGCGGACGTCGTCGTCGCCTCGTACCGTCCGGGGCAGGCGGAGCAGCTCGGCGCGAACTACGAGACGCTCGCGATCGACAATCCCGGCCTCGTCTACTGCTCGATCACGGGCTTCGGGCCGCGCGGGCCGTACGCGGGCTACGCGCCGTACGAGGGCGTGGTGTCCGCCAAGTCCGGGCGCATGCAGTCGTTCGCCGGGCAGCCGCGCCGCGAGGGCCCGGCCTACACGGCGGTGCAGATCGGCGTACACGCCGCCTCGCAGTCGGCCGTGAACGGCATCCTCGGTGCGCTGCTCGCGCGAGAGCGCGACGGCAAGGGCCAGTTGGTGGAGACGAGCCTGCTGCAGGGCATGTTCCCGCCCGACCTGTTCGGCCTCGTGCGGACGCAGCTCGCCCGCCGCTACCCACGCGGCTTCGAGGGCGATCCCTACGCGAAGTTCGAGCCGATGCCGACACTCCAGTACCACCCCGTGGTCGCCGGCGACGGGCGCTGGATCCAGCTGGCGAACCTCCTCGAACACCACTTCCACGCCTATATCAGCGCGATCGGCCTCTCCGAGATCTACGCGGACCCGCGCTTCGTGAACGCCCCGACGGGCCTGACGCCGGAAACGCGACGCGCCCTCAGCGACCTGATGCTGGAGCGGATGCAGGATCGCAGTCTCGACGAGTGGATGGAACTCTTCCAGGCGGACGGGCAGATCGCCTCGGAGCCGGTCCAGTCCGCCCAGGAGGGCCTGCTGCATCCCGACCTCGATGCCAACGACGAAGTCGTCGCCTTCGACCACCCGCGCCACGGGCCGGTGCGCCAGCTGGGCCCGATCGCGCAGCTCAGCGAGACGCCCGGCGAGGCGCCGCAATGGTTCGCGGAGCCCGGCGAGCACACGCAAGAATTGCTCGCCGAGCCGCCGCGTGAGCCCTGGCAGGCGGCCAACGGCGCCGCGCCCAGCGATCGCCCGCCCCTCGAGGGCGTCACGATCATCGAGTTCGGCACGATCATCGCCGCGCCGCTCGGCATCACCTTCCTCGCGGACCTCGGCGCGCGCGTGATCAAGGTCGAAGCGCCCGAGGGCGACCCCTACCGGGGGATGGGCTACGGGCTCGGCTCCTTCTGCGGCATCGCCAAGACCTCGGCCGGCAAGGAAAGCATCTGCATCGACCTGAAGCGCGAGGAGGGCCGCGCGGTCGTGCGCAGGCTGCTCGAGCAGGCGGACGCGGTGATGCACAACTTCCGGCCCGGCGTGCCGGAGCGCCTCGGCATCGGCTACGAACAGGTGCGCGCGATCCGCCCGGACGTCGTCTACCTCCAGGTCAACGGCTACGGCCCGAAGGGACCGAGCGCGGCTCGGCCCTCGGCGCATCCGATCCCCGGCGCCGCCACCGGCGGCCAGCTCTACCAGGCCGGCGCCGCGATGCCGCCCGCCGAGGTCGGCTCGATCCCGGACGCGAGCGAGGCCGCGCGCTGGCTCTACCGGGCGAACGAGGGCAACCCCGACCCGAACACGGGCTGCGTCGTGCAGAACGCGATGATGCTCGGGCTCTACGCACGGAAGAAGTTCGGCATCGGGCAGCTGGTCTCGATGAGCATGCTCGGCGCGAACGCCTACGCTAACTCCGACGACTTCCTCTCCTACGAGGGCAAGGCGCCTCGGCCCACGGTCGACGCCGATCTCTACGGCATCAACGCGCTCTACCGCCTCTACCCGGCCGGCGAGGGCTGGGTCTTCCTCGGCATCGTCACGGATGGCGAGTGGGCGACGTTCTGCGAAACGACCGGCCGCGCCGATCTCGCCGCGGACCCGCGCTTCGCGACCGCCGAGGCGCGAGGCGAGCACGACACGGAGCTCTGCGAGGAACTGCGCAGCCTCTTCACGCAGCGTTCCGCCCTCGAGTGGGAGCAGTTGCTCGCGCCGCTCGGCGTCGGCTGCGTGCAGGCGGACGGCGGGTCGCCGGGCGAGTTCTTCGCCGACGATCCGCAGATCGAGGCGAACGGCTGGGACCTCGAGGCCGAGCACACGCTCTGGGGCCGCTACCGGCGGCACGGCCCGCAGGTCACGCTGAGCCGCACTCCCGGCTCCTACCGCGCGGGCGCGCTCGCCGGCGAGCACGGCGACGCCCTCCTCGCCGAGCTGGGCTACGACGCCGCGGAGATCGCGGCCCTGCGCGAGCAGCGCGTCATCACCTCGGAGCCGCTCTTCGACCCGGCGGAGTACGACCCGCCCGGCGTGGGGTTCCCGTAGCGCCTGCTCCCGAAGCTTGACCGGCTCGATCGCGGCGCGCCGCGAGGGCGGGAACAAAGGCGCGCCGCGAGGCGTCCCTATCTTGACGGCATCAAGCCAATCTTCAGCCCACCCCCGGAGGTCGCCCGGATGAAGACCAGAGTCAAGACCGCCCTGATCTGCGTCCTGGGCGCGTGGCTCGCCCTCATGGCGGTCGTCGGCTGCCAGAGCGAGGCCACACCGCCCAACTCGACGCTTGAGATCCCGTCGGGCCGTGATCCCGATGCATCGGTCAGCGGGACGGTCACCTACCGAGAGCGGTTGGCTCTGACGCCCGGCGCGACTCTCGTAGTGGAATTGAGGGACGTGTCCTACGCCGACGCCGCCGCGCCGCTGATCGCGCGCCAGACCATCACCGCGCCCGGCCAGGTGCCGATCAACTTCAAGGTCGAATACAGCCGCGAGGACATCGACTCCCGGAACCGGTACTCGGTCAGCGCCCGCATCGTGGAGTCGGACGGCCGACTGGCCTTCACCAACGACACGGCGTACGAGGTGATCACACGAGGCCAGCCCACCCGCGTCGACATGCTTCTCGTACTGGTGCAGCCGCCGCCAGGCCTCGTCGGAGACGGCGATGCCTTGGACTGGCGAACCTGAGTCGAGGTTCCGGTCCCGGTCGTCTCGGCCAATCTGATCCCGAACGAGCGGGAGCGCTTCCTGCGGGTGGCCTACTACCAATCCACCATCGAGGGCTGCGCGCGCCCCGGCAGCGAGCGCCTCGAGCTGGACGGCGACGCCATCCGCGTCAGCGTGACGCTGATGCAGCCACCCCCGACCGCCTGAGCGATCCCCTGCGACGAGGAGGTCGTGGAACTCGACACCGTGCTGCCCATCACTGCGTCGCTCGAGGCGGGGCGCACCTACCGCGTGATCGTGAACGACGGCGCAGCCACCACCTTCACCCTGCCCGGACCCGACCTCCGCGACACCTTCATCGCCGAGTCGCCGATCGAGAGCGTCGAGGTCGACGTCCTGGAGAGTGCACCACCCCAGTACCAGCTGCGCATCGTCTCCGGGCTGCCCAGGGGCAGCAGTTGCTCGCAGTTCAATGGCTACGAGGTCAGGCGGAGAGACGCGAACAGGATCGAGGTGGCGATCACCCACCACGAGGTCGCCGACCGCCTCGTCGCCTGCACCGCCGACTACCCCTCGGTGGAAACGGTCGTCCCGCTCGGCTCCGGTTTCGAGCCGGGCGAAGAGTACGAGGTCAGGGTGAACGGGGAGGCGACATCGTTCGTCGCCCGGTGAGGGCCCTGATCCGCGCCTCCGTGCAGACGAGACAGATCCTCGGCTGGGTTACGCTCGTACCATGAGCAGATGATGGTGCTTCAAGTGCTGCGCCGCCTCGTGATGCGCGCCCTCCTCGGTGGGGCGCTGTTGCTCGTGGCCTCGCTCGCCTGCACCAGCGGCGGTGAGGATGAGCCGCCGCCCGCGACTCCCACAGCTGCCGCGACCGCCGAGACGCGGGCGTCGACGCCGACTCTCACGGCAACGGCTACCGCTACGGCGACGCGCGCCACGACGCGTCCACTCGCTCCAGGGCCCATGCTCACCATCGAAGAGTACGGGGAGTGGTGCGGCGGCAACTTTGGAGTGGGCGAGGGCACCTTGGGCCTGACGTGGGGCGCGTTTGCATCGGGATTGGACGAGGCCATTTTGGAGGGACGCAGCGTCGCGCCTCCCGATGTGCTTCGCGACTACCACGCGGCGGCCATTGAGAGCCTTGTGCTGTTCTGGCTGGCCGCTCGGGAGTTCGAGCCGCAAGAGAAGTTCACTCCCGACGGCCTGATCAACTCAGCCTTCCTGACGGCCTGGCTGATCGGCCGAGCACAAGACGCGCTTCCGGACGACGTGCGAGCCACGCTCGAAGAGGCCGGGTGCATCTACGTCGACGCCACCGCCACACTGACTCTGGCGCCAACCGCCACTCGGACTCCGATCCCAACGGCCGTGGTCACGGCCACCCCGGCTCGGACACCAACCGCCGGCGCAAGTGCGGAGGCCGTGCCGATCGTAACCGACGGCCCGCCGTCCGGGCGCACCCTCCAGGATGTGCTCGCCCGCGGGTACCTGGTCTGCGGCATCAAGCAGACGCAGCCGTTGTTCGGCTTCAAGGAGAACGACGGCAGCGTGGTCGGCTTCGACATCGAGTTCTGCAAGGCGATCGCCGCCGCGGTCCTGGGCGACGCAACGAAGGTCGAGTACATCGACGCCTCGGACGCCAGGACGCGCTTCGATCTGCTCGTTGAGGGCACGATCGACGTGCTGATTCGCACGTCCACAGTCACCGCCTCGCGCGACCGCGAGTTGGGCATAGACTTCGCGCAACCGATCTTCTACTCAGGCCAGGGCTTCGCCGTGCGCAAGGACTCGGGCTACGACTCGACGGCCGATATGGGCGAGGCGACCATCTGCAACGGGTTCAGCAACGACATCGCCGACGCGTTCTTCTCCGGGCGCTGTGACGTCCTGACCGCGAACGCCTCGGACCTCGCCTCGAGGATCGCGGTGCGGGATGACGCGGCGGACTACAAGATCCTCCCGCAGATCATCTCCAAGGAGCCGTTCGCGCCGGGGGTCCGCGACTACGACAGCGAGTGGAAGGACGCAGTCAACTGGGTCGTCCACGGCTTGATCGCGGCTGAGGAGCTGGGGATCACGCAGGCCAACGTGGCCGCCATGGCTGCGGACCCGCCGAACACCGAGATCGCCCGCCTGCTCGGCGTGCCTTACGAGGGCCGTGAGGTCTCGACGTTGGGCTTCGACGCCGTCGGCGCGCAGTTCATTCAGCGGGCCATCGCGGCCGTCGGCAACTACGGCGAGATCTACGAGCGCACGATCGGTGACTACATTCCACGCACCTGCTCGCTCAACGCGCTGGCGATCGACCGGTCGGTCGACTGCCCGCCGGGCCAGGGTGGCATCCTCTACGCGCTACCGTACCGCTAGAAGCGCCCCGGCCCGCGCGTCACTCGATGAGCGCGAGGCGCTGGCGGGCGTCGGCGACGGCGTCGGCGCCGCCGAAGAGCAGCAGCCGGTTGCCACGATGGAGCATCGTCTCGCCGTTCGGCACTAAGTCCTCGTCGGCGCGGCGCACGAGCAGGACCAGCACCCGCTGCGGCAGCTGCAAGTCGCGCACGCGACGCCCGGCGAGGCCGGAGCCGACGACGAACTCGACCGTCAGCCGGTCCTCGCCGCCGGGGGCCAGCGCCTCGCGCAGCACCGGCTGCCCGATCACCGACATCAGCGCGTCCGCCACCGCCTCGTCCGCGCCGATCGTCGCGATGCCGGAGCGGCGGAACGCCTCGACGGCGTCGGACTGCTCGACGCGCGCGAAGGCCGTCACCTCCGGGTTCTCGGCGCGCACGTACTGGCAGAACAGCAGGTTCGTGTCGTCGCTGTTCGAGCCGCCGACAGCGAGCGAGGCCTCGCCCGCTCCGAGCTTGCGCAGCAGCGCCACGTTCGAGGCATCGCCCACCTGGGCGTTGAGGCCGTCCTCACGGGCGCGCGCCACGGCGTCCGAGTTCGTGTCGATCAGCATCACATCGAAGCCGCCGGCTTCGAGTTGCTGGCCGATCCGCCTCGAGACCTTCCCGGCGCCGGCAATCAGTGCGCGCATCGATCGCACCCCCAACAGCCGCGCGAGGGGCGCGGCATAGCTCGACTGTACGGCAACGGTGAGGGCGACCGTGAGGAAGACGAGCGCCGTCAGCTCCGGACCCAGCAGGTCCGCGCCCAGCGCCTCGCCCGCGAAGGCGGCGAGCGCGATCGCCACGACGCCTCGAGGCGCAATCGCGGCGACGTAGATCCGCTCGCGCAGCCGCAGGTCCGACCCGAGTGAGCAGAGCGCGACAGAGAGCGGGCGCACGATCACCATCAGCCCAATCACGACGAGCACGCCGTTCGGCCAGAGCGCGCCCAGCAGGCCGAGGTCGAGCGTCGCCGCCGCGAGCACGTAGACCGCGGCGAGCAGGATGCGCGACAGCTCGTCCTCGAACGACCGCACCACGTCGAGGTGCGGCAGGTGGGTGGCCGCGAGCACGACGCCCATCGTCGCCATCGCCGTCAGGCCGGAGTCCGGCAGGACGCGCTCGGAGAGCGCGAGGATGCCGGTGCTCACTCCGAGCAGCAGCAGCGTCATCTCGGTCGGCGTGGGCTCGCGGTTGAGGTGGAGCACGCCTCGCACGGTGAGCACGCCGACAAGCCCGATCGCCGCCCCCCCGATCAGCCGCGAGGGCACCCACAGAAACGGCTCGGCGTGGAGGCCGGAGAGCGCGAACTGTAGCACGACCACCGCGAGGATCGCGCCGAGCGGGTCGATCAGCACGCCCTCGCCGAGCAGCACCGCACGCACGTGATCGTTGAGCCGCACGGAGCGGACGAGCGGCCCGATCACCGTCGGCCCCGTGACGGAAACCAGCGCGCCGAACATGAAGGCCGTCCGCCAGGGCAGCACGTCCAGCAGCCCCGCCAGCAGTGTCCCCGTGAGGAACGTCACGACCAGCCCCACCGTCAGCAGGTTGCGCACGACTGCGCCGACGCGCCGCAGGAACTGCACATCGATCACGAACGCACCCTCGAAGACCAGCAGGCCGACGAGCACCTCAAGCGCGAGTGGGAAGATTTCGTGCAGATCCGCGGGGGCGAAGAGACCGGTTACGGACGGACCGGCGACGACGCCGATGATCAGGTAGATCAGGATCGGCGGCAGATGCAG
The DNA here is from genome assembly GCA_965247925.1 of Dehalococcoidia bacterium. GTDB lineage: Bacteria > Chloroflexota > Dehalococcoidia > UBA2979 > UBA2979 > VXMT01. The sequence continues at coordinate 1,950,447 of CBDFIB010000004.1, read as the reverse complement.
CCGCCTCGCGAGCTGGTTCGTGACGGCGACGGCGAAGCCGATGACGCCAAGGGCCGAGATCGCTGCCGTCTCCATCGCACCACCAGAGCCGCCGCAGCGCTCGTCCGCAGCCGTACGCTAGCCCGTGGCGGCCGAACGCGCGACGCACCGCGCCACCATCCCCGGTATACCCTGCCGGGTGGCAACCCTCGTCGCGGCAAAGGAGCACCGGCGATGCCCACCCGCGAGCCCGCCAGCAGGCCACCCGGCCCCGACCCCCGCACCGTCGAGGTCGCCGTCGAGCGCCGCGAGGGCGGCGACGCGCGTGGCGCCCTCGACGAGGTCGCCGCCGAGGAGCCGCTCGAGATCGCGATCGACGGCGACTCGATCGCGGTGGTGATGCGCACGCCGGGCGACGACGACGACCTCGTGCGTGGCTTCCTGCTGACCGAGGGCATCGTGCTGCGCCCCGAGGAAGTCGCCGCGGTGGAGCTGGACGGCGAAGGGCGCGCCGACGCGCGCCTCGCGCCCGGCGTCGCGATCGACCCGGAGCAGTTCCGGCGCAGCATGTTCACGTCCAGCTCGTGCGGCGTCTGCGGCAAGGCCTCGATCGAGGCGGTGATGCTGCACGCCCCCTCGGCCGAACGCATCGAGGTCCCGTCGGCAGTCATCGGGCGGCTGACGGACGAGCTACGCACCCGGCAGCCGGCGTTCGATGCCACGGGCGGCCTGCACGCCGCCGGCATCTTCGGCCTCGACGGCGTGCCGCTGGTCGTGCGCGAGGACGTCGGGCGACATAACGCGGTCGATAAGGCAGTCGGCGCCTTCACCCGTGACAGACCGGGCGAGGGCGGGACGAGGCCGCCCGTGCTGCTCGTCGTCTCCGGGCGGCAGAGCTTCGAGATCGTGCAGAAGGCGGCGATGGCGCGGCTGACGGGGGTGGTGGGCGTCTCGGCGCCCAGCTCGCTCGCCGTCGATCTCGCGCGGGAGCTGGGCCTGCTGCTCGTCGGCTTCGCCCGCGAGGGCGACTACAACGTCTACGCGGGCTCGGACCGCCTCGTCGACTGACGCTCCGCCTCGCGTGCTGCCGCCAGGTCCTCCGGCGTGTTCACGTTGAGGAACGAGCGTCCCTGCGGATCGAGGTGGGCGTAGGCCTCGGGAGGCAGCAGGGCAGCCTGTAGCACCGAGGCGGCGGCGTGGACGGCGCGGTCGCCCGCGGCGATGCGCTCGCGCAGGACGGGCAGCGCGTCGCGCCGCCAGGCCGCGCAGAGCCACTGCGGGACGCCCTCGTGCAGCGGCGCGACGAGCGGGCTACCGGCGTCCGCCCACTCGCCGAGCAGGCGCAGCAGCGCCGGCTGGAGCTGCGGCGCGTCGCAGCCGACGGCGATCGCGACGGGCGCCGAGGCCGCCTCCAGCCCTTCGGCGATCGCGACCAGCGGGCCGGCGTCCTCGAACGGGTCGGCGACGAGGCGCAGCGGCGTCCGGCTGCGCAGCTCGGGCGGCGGACGCCCCGGCGCGTGCACGACGATGATCTCTCCGACAACCTCGTCGAGGGCGTCCACGACGCGCTGGATCAGCGTGCGGCCGCCGACCTCGAGTGCGCACTTGTCGCGGCCCATGCGCCGCGATCCGCCGCCGGCGAGGATGATGCCGCTCGGTCGTGTCGGCGTTGGCGCTGCTGCGGACTCGGGCGTCGGCGTCAGTCCTCGAGCGGCTCATACATGCAACGCCCGTCGCGGGTGGCGCGGCGTCCGAGGCCGGGGAAGCGGAAGTGGCCGCCGATCACGAGCGCGCCCTCGTCGTCGACGCGCTCCATGATCGCGGCGCGCGAGCGGTTGCCCATCTCGTGATCCGTGTCGGCGCGGTCCGACCACTCGGTCTCGCAGACCTGCATCGCGATATGGCAGGAGTCTCCGAGGATGTAGGCCGCCTCGCCCTCGCTTGCGATCCGCACCACCTGGTGCCCCGGCGTGTGGCCGTAGGCGGCGACGGCCGATATCTCCGGCGTGATCTCGCGATACCCGTCCAGCAGCTCGATCATCGAGGCCGCCTCAAGTGGCCGGATGCTGCGCTCGAGGACGGGGCCGGGGAAGCCGCGATCGGTGACGACCCAGTGCTCCCAGTCCGGCCGCTGGATCAGGTGCTTCGCGTTGGGGAAGGTCGGCACCCAGCCGTCGCCCTCGGGGCGCGTGTTCCAGCCGACATGGTCGAAGTGCAGGTGCGTGTGCACGACGTAGTCGATCGAGGCGGGGTCGATCCCCTCCTGCTCCATCAACACGAGCAGCTGCGAGTGCTCCTCGAGGTCGTGGCGGCCCATCGGCTGGTCGGCGATGCCGCTGTCGGCGAGCACGCGCACGCCCTGCGACTCCAGCAGGTAGACGGTCATGCTCAGCTCGGTCGTGCCGTCCTCGTCGATCAGGTGCTGGTAGGGGGCGAAGTCCGCCTCGACCTCGGGACGGAGGATGTCGCGTGGCGCCCAGCGCGCGCGTCCGTCCTGCAGCGCGGTCAGCGCGACGGCGCCAATGTTGCGGCGGTAGACCTCACCCATCAGATCCTCCTGGCTCGCCCGCCTACGCGTTCGGCTTCGCTCCGACGCGCCGCATCAGGCGGTCGATGGCGGCGACCCAGTGGTCCTCGTCGACCTCGCCGGCCTTGGCCTCGCCGGACCTGGCGACGCGGCGCTTGTACGCCTCGTAGGCGGGGATGTCATCGTCGGCGAGGGGCTGCATCCACTCCTTGCGGGCGAGTGCGGCCTCGATGTAGGGGGCGAGTTCCTCTTCCTTGCGCTGCTGCTTCTGCTCCTCGCGCTCCTGGAACTCCGGCATAATCTCGTCGGCGAAGGTGCGGAGCGACTCGCAGATGTCCTCGTGGGCGATCTTGCCCATCTGCGCCATGAACAGCACCTCGTCGCAGCCCATGCCCTCGTAGATCTGCATCATCTTGCGCGCCTGATCGGGCGTGCCGACGGTGCTGGGCGCGCCGTAGCCCTCGAACGACTCGCGCAGGATCGGCCAGGCCTGCTCGTACTGCTCCCAGATGTCGGTGCGGCCGGGCTTGTGCATGCCGTCCACGTAGTGGTGGTTGCTGGCGAAGGTGAAGAAGTAGCGGCCCTTGAACCCGCGCTCCCGCGCCGTCTCCTCGTCCGCGTCGAGCGAGAGCGGCGAGGTCAGGGCGACGTTCGCATTGACCGTGTGCCCGATCGGCACGCACTCGGTCTTGATGATCTCGTAGTACTCGTCGATCCAGCCCTTCGCCGTCTTCGCGTCGACGAGCGCGAAGCCGAGCGCGCCCAGTCCGAGGCGTGCCGCGAGCTTGATCTGCTCGTGGTTGGAGCAGGCCATCCACATCGGCGGGTGCGGCTTCTGCACCGTCTTCGGCACCACGTTGCGCACGGGCATCGAGAAGAAGCGGCCCTCGTAGCCGGGGTAGGGGTCCATCGCCAGCATGTTCGCGACCTGCTCGGTGCACTCCAGCCACTGCTGGCGCTTCTCCTCCAGCGGCACGCCGTAGCCCTCGAGTTCCGCGCGCGAGGAGGACTCGCCGGTGCCGAACTCGACGCGCCCGTTGGAGACGAGGTCGAGGGTGGCGATGCGCTCGGCAACGCGCGCCGTCTGGTTGTAGCCGGGGGGCATCAGCACGATGCCGTGCCCGAGGCGCAGGTTCTTCGTGCGCTGCGAGATCGCGGCGAGGAAGACCTCCGGCGACGAGGAGTGCGCGTACTCCTCGAGGAAGTGGTGCTCCACCTCCCAGACGGAGTGGTAGCCGAGCTGGTCGGTCAGCTCGACCTGTTCGAGGACGTTCTGGAAGAACTGCCGCTCGCCGTCTTCCGGCCACGGCCGCGGGTATTGCAGTTCCAGCAGCGTACCGAATCTCATCGCCGGTCCCCTTCAGTCGCGGACGCGTTCAGCCTCGCCGAGCCTAGCCGCTGACGGCCTTGCGGTCAGCCGAGCAGGAATCCGCCGTCCACCACGAGCGTCTCCCCGGTCACGTAGCTGGCGCCGTCCGAGGCGAGGAAGACCGCGGCCTTCGCGATCTCGTCCGGACCGGACCGCTTGCCGAGCAGGATCGTGCGTGTCGGTCCCGCAGCCATGCGCTCCTTGTCGGCCTCGGTCAGACTATCCCGCAGCTGCGAGGTGCCCTCGGTGCTGATGCCGCCGGGAGCGATCGCGTTCACGCGGATGCGGTGCGGCGCCAGCTCCAGCGCGAGCGCCTTCGTGAACATCACGACGCCGCCCTTCGACATGTTGTAGGCGGCGAGGCCGACGAACGTCGGCCGGAAGCCATCCACCGAGGCGAGGTTGATCATCGCCCCACCGGCGCCTTGCTCGACCATGCGTCGCCCGACCGCCTGCGTGCAGTAGGCGAGCCCGCGCGAGTTCACCTGGTAGATCAGGTCGAAGGTCTCCTGCGGCATCTCCAGCATCGGCGCTATCGGGTAGACCCCGGCATTGTTGACGAGGATGTCGATCGAGCCCAGCTCGGCGACGGCGCGGGCCGCCAGCTGCTCGCCGGCGTCGTCCTCCCTCACGTCGAGCCGCATCGCGACGACCGTGCCCGCGCCCTCGGCGGCGAGCTCACCGGCCGTGCGCTCGGCCCAGTCGCCGTCGACGTCGGCGATCAGCACGTTCGCGCCGGCTTCGAGGAAGCGTGTGGCGATGGCGCGGCCGATGCCGCGCGCGCCGCCGGTCACGATCGCGTTCTTGCCGTTGAGGCTGAATGGTCCCCAGTCCGCCATCGCTCGCTCCTCCCGCCGCGTTGCGGCCTTCCCCGGCCAGGTTAGCCGGGCAGCATCGTCTCGATCGGTGGCACGTCGGCGGACCAGGCGACGCCGCTCTCGCGAAGCTGCGCGATCTCCCCGGCGCCGTAGCCGAGTTCCTCGAGCAGCGCGTCGGTGTGCTGTCCCGCGAGCACACCCGGCCCGTAGCGGCCCGGCGTCTCCGTGAAGGTGACGAGCGGCCCCCAGCGCTGGTGCTCGCCCCAGACCGCGTGGTTCGCCGTCTGCGTGAATCCGTTCTCGCGCACGTGCGGGTCGTCCAGCAGGAACTCCCCCGGGAGGCCGACGTCCGCACGCACGCAGCCCACGTCGACGGCGATCAGCGCGCGCTCCCAGTCGTCGGCGTGACGCGCCGCGAAGCACGCGGCGAGGGCGTCCGCCAGCGCCTCGGCGTTGGCCTCGCGCGCCTCGGCGCTGGCGAAGCGCGGGTCCGCCGCCAGCGACCCGTCGGGACCGCCGTCGAGGACGCCGCAGAGTCGCGCCCACTCCTCGTCGTTGGTGACGGCGAGGAAGACCCAGCCTTCGCGCGCCTCGTAGAGGCGGTAGAGCGGGCCAATGCCGTGCAGCTCCGCGTCCAGCGGCTGGCGCGGCTGTGCGCCCTCGTAGTCGACGAAGGTGTCGGCGTTGGCGTAGGTGTTCGCGCCCAGCATGCTCACGAAGATCTGCTGCCCGCGGCCCGTGCGCCGCCGCGCGTAGAGTCCGAGCATCGCCGAGGAGGCCACCACCATCGAGGTGTTCGGATCGGGGTTGCCCTCGTTGGAGCGGAACAGCCAGCGGGCGGCCTCACGCAGCTCATCGAGGTCATCACAGTGCGCGGGCGGCATGCCCGACCCCGCCTGCTGCAGCGCGCCGCCGACGACGGCGCCGGGCACGGGGTGCGCGGAGGGCCGCGAGGCACTGGGACCCTTCGGCCCGTAGCCGTTGACGGAGACGTGCACGATGCCGGGATTGATCGCGCTCGCCAGCTCGTAGCCGATCCCGAGCCGCTCCGGGACGCCGGGCCGGTAGTTGTGGATCAGCACGTCGGCGCGCTCGATCAGCTTCGCGACGATCGCCTGGCCGTCCTCGGACTTGAGGTCGAGGCAAAGCCCCTCCTTGCCGGCGGTCGTCTTCACGACGCTCACCTGCCCGGGCAGGCCGGGGGTGTTGCCCCGGAACGGCTCGCCGCCGATCGGCTCGACCTTGATCACGCGCGCACCGAGGTCGGCGAGCAGCGCCGCGCCGAGCGGCGCCGCGATCACCGTCGCGAACTCGAGCACGGTGATGCCCTCGAGGGCGTGTGCCGGCATCGCGCCCGCTCCCGCGGGCGCCGTCCAGGCGGCGCGCGGCGGCTCGGCGAGGACCTCCGTGGTATCCGCGCCCGGGTCGGGCGCGGGGCCCCCGACGGTCCCCGGCGTCTGCGTCAGGTTCGCGACGAGGCCGAGCTGGCGGACGGGCCCGAGTCGCGGGTGCTCGACCTCGACGACCTCGGCGTTGGCGACGATGTCGGGGTTCGTGAGGGCGCTGAGGGTGTTCCCGAATGGTTCGGCGGCGACGTTCTCCGCGGCGCGGAAGTCGCGCATCCACTCCTCGCTGGTGCGCTCCAGCACACGCAGCAGCATGCGCTCGCGCAGCTCCTCGCGATCCGCCTCGGCGAGCCAGCGCGGAGCGCCGTTGAAGCGCTCCTCCGTGTAGATGTCCTCGAGGCCGATCGTCGCGATGAAGGCGTGGAAGAGGTGATCGATGAGGTTTGCCGGCTGGATCCACTTGCCGTCGCTCGTCATCACGGGCTGGTAGTAGATCGGCGGCGCCGCTCCGTAGGCACCGAGCTGGTTGCCCGCCATCTGCGCCGGGAAGCTGCGCTCCAGTTGCGTGCGTACCAGGCTGTTCATGTCGTAGGCCATCAGGCCCTGCAGCAGGCTGGTCTCGACCAGCTGTCCGCGCCCACTGCGGTCGCGCACCAGCAGCGCGCCGAGGATGCCCGTCAGCGCGGACTGCGCCGCCGCATGCGTCCCCGTCTGGACCGCGGCGAAGGCCGGCCCCTCGCGCGCGGGCACCCCGCCGAAGTGCTGCATCCGCCCGGATTTCGCGGCCACGACGCCCTCGTAGCCGGGGTAGCCCGCGTAGGGACCACGCGGCCCGAAGCCGGTGATCGAGCAGTAGACGAGGCCGGGGTTGCCCTCACGCAGCGTCGCGTAGTCGGCGCCGAGCGCCTCGGCGCGGCCGGGCCGGAACGAGGCGACCACCACGTCCGCCCCCGCCGCCAGCTCGCGCAGGCGTTGGCGCGCGCCCTCCTCGCCGGGGTCGAGGGTGATCGAGCGCTTGCCGCGCAGCCACACCGGCGCGGCGGTGAGACGGCGGAACGGGTCGCCGCCGGGCCGCTCGACCTTAATCACGTCGGCGCCGTAGTCGGCGAGCATCATCGTCGCGATGCCGCCGACCGGGCCGCTGCTCAGGTCGATCACGCGGATGTCGTCGCAAGGTCCGCGCATTGCTCCGTTGCCGGTCCCGTTTGTCACGATGCCGCCACGCCTTCCTCGATAGCCACAAGGGCGCGGTCGAGGACGTCATAGTCGGCGAGCAGCGCCTCTTGATACTCCTCGACGACCGCCCGCGTGTCGGGGTGGGTGAAGATGAAGCGCCGGTTCTCGCGCACGCCGTCGAGGATGCGCGGGGCCATGATCGCCGGGTCGGCAGGCTCGCGGCGCGGCGGGATCGGCATCGGTGGCTGGGTGAGCGGTCCGCCGAAGCGCTCCTGCCGATTGCGCCCGGCGGTCGGCAGGCCGGTCGCCATCATGCTCGGGCAGAGCACGGAGACGCCGATGCCCTCGGCGGCCAGTTCCTCGCGCAGCACGAAGCTGTAGCCGACGACGGCGTACTTGCTCGCGGTGTAGACGCCATGCGCGTTGTCGCGGGCGACCACGCCGTTGAGCGAGGCGGTGTTGACGATGTGCGCCTCGCTACCCCCGTCGCGCTCACGCTGCTCGCGGATCCGAGGCAGGAACGCGCCGACGCCGTGCAGCTGACCCCAGAGGTTCACCGAGAGCACCCACTGCCAGTCCTGCTCGCTCATCTCCGCCAGCGAGCCGTGCATCGCCACCCCGGCGTTGTTGAACAGCAGCTGGACCGCCCCGAACTCCTCGTACGCGCGCTCCGCGAGCGCCTCGACGGAGTCCCGCACGGCCACGTCCGTCTCGACGGCGAGACTGCGCACGCCGCGCGCGGCGATCTCCTGCGCCGTCTGCGACGCGAGGGAGCCGTCGATGTCCGCGACCACGACGTGCGCGCCGGCGTCCGCGAGCGCGAGGCCGGTCGCACGCCCGATGCCCGAGGCTCCGCCGGTGATCACGGCGACCCGGTCCCGGAAGTCGTCCATCGCAGCTCTCCAATGGCGCATGGGGCCGGCGCGGTGATCGCACGCCGGGCACGATGATATGCGCTAGATCACCACGCCGTCATCGCGCAGCGCCGCGATCTCCTCGTCGCTGTAGCCGAACTCGCGCAGCAGCTCGGCGCTGTGTCCGCCGGGCGGGGGCGCGGGGCCCTGCGCGTGGACCGGCGTCTTCGACATCTCGATCCAGGCGTTGAGCTGGCGCTGCGGCCCGCTCAGCGGATCGTCGAGGTCCGCGAACCACGAGGCGGTCTGCGGATCGTCGGCGAGCTGCTCGGGGAAGCGCAGCGGCGCGGCGGGGGCGCCGCTGCGCCGCAGCGCCTCGATCCACTCCGCCGTCGTGCGCGTGCGGATGATCTCGGCGACGTGCTCCTTGAACCGGGTCATGCGCTCCCGCGTCGCCTCGTCGAGCGGGTCGAAGTCGGGCTCATCGCCGCCCTCGTACTCGAAGCCGATCGCCTCGCGGATCGCCTCGCGGTTGGCCCGCGTGAGTGCGCCGACGACGATCGCGCCGTCGCTCGTCTCGTAGGCGGTGTGGTAGATGCGGCGGACGACTGCGGTGGGCGCGAGGCCGCCCTGCCCATAGTTCTCGATGGCGTCGGCATAGCTGGCGCCGGCCTCGAGGGCGTCGCGCACGCGCTGCAGCGCCGGTTCGGTGATCACCGCGTCACTGACGGGCTCCTTCAACACCGCGCGGCCGATGCCCGCCATCGCGCCACGCAGCAGCGAGGCGTCGATCAGCTGCCCCTCGCCGGTCAGCGCGCGGTGGTAGAGCGCGGAGGCCACGCCGACCGTCGCGGACAGCCCGGCCATCAGATCGGAGACCGGGAGTGCGCGGATCCGCCTCGGGGCGCCCCACTCGTCCACCGCGCCCTCGTCGGCGAGCATCCCGGAGTAGGCCTGCCCGACGATGTCCGAGGCGGCCTGCTCCGCCAGTGGACCCTCCGGCCCGAAGCCCGTCACGCGCGCGTAGATCAGGCCCGGCCGCAGCGCCGAGAGCGTCTCGTAGTCGATGCGCTGGCGTTCAAGTACGCCCGGCCGGGGATTGGCCACGACCACGTCGAAGGAGGGGACCATGCGATGCACGATCGCCTGCGCGCGCGGATCGCGCAGGTTGAGCATCAGGCTGCGCTTGCCGCGGTTGTACCACTGGAAGCCCTTGCTGGTTCCCGGCACCACGCTGCCCGTGCGGCGGAAGGCGTCGCCCTCGGGCGGCTCCACCTTGACCACGTCGGCGCCGAGGTCGGCGAGGAACTGCCCGATCACCGGGCCGGCGACGACCTGGCAGAACTCGAGCACGCGGATGCCGGCGAAGGGGCCGTTTGTCATCGCGCGTCATTCTCGCCGCTGAACGGCGTCGTCGCCAGCGCGAGGACGCCGCGACCGCGGCCCTCGCGCATAGCCGGTAGAGCGCAGAACATGTGTCACGCTGTAGCGCGCGAGCTCGTGGGCGGGGCCTGCTTGCGTGGCGATGGAACTGCCGTGAACCTTCACTCGCATCGACCTCAATCGCTTCGGCGTCTGATCCTGCCCTGGGCGCTGCTCGCCGCCGTCCTGCTCTACGCCTCGAGTTCTGCCGGTCCCGTGGGAGCCGCCGGACCGCTCGCTGACGGCGAGCAGGCCGTCGTCAGCGCCGACGGCGACGGCCTCAACCTGCGCCAGACGCCGGCACTGGACGGCGTCATCCTCGCCTTCGCCGTCCCCGACGGCACGGTGGTGACCGCCCGCGGCGCGCAGTACATGGCAGACGGGATTTGCTGGGAGGCCGTCACTCACGACGGCCAGCCCGGTTGGATGGCGGCCGAATACCTCGTGCTCGTCGGCGGAGGCAGCGACGACGCCGATCCGTGCGCCGACGCCGAGAGCGCCGATGACAGCGAGGAGGCGACGACGCCAGAGGAACCTCGCGTCCTGCCCGCGCCGCCTCCCGGCGGCTGGACCCAGGGCGTCGCGGGCACCTCCGACATCGAGGCCCTCGTCGCCGCCCAGACCTTCGACGTGGCGAGCGTGTGGGCGCTCGACCTCGCCACGCAGGACTTCAAGTCGTACATCCCCGGCGCTCCCGCCTTCGTGAACAACCCCGGCTTGTCATCTCTGCGCCCGGACAGCGTCGTGATGATGCTGCGCCGGGGCGACAAGCCCGATGAGCTCCCCGGGGTGCCGGTCGCGGAGGACGAGGCGCCTCGGGGCGTCGCCAACGTGCTGCCGACCCCGCCCGAGAGTGGGTTCACGCTGGGCGTGTCCGGCACGAACGACGCGGCGGTGCTCGCCGCCTCGCAGCTCTTCGAGGTGCGCCTGATCGCGATGCTCGACGTGCCGTCCCAGACCTGGCTGACCTACATCCCGGGAGCTCCCCCCTTCGTGCAGTCCCTCACGCGCGGCCGGCTGCGGCCCGACTCGACCGTCTGGGTGCGTGCGGGCGCGGTGCCGGAGCCCGAACCGACGGCGACGCCGGAGCCCGAACCGACCGCGACGCCGGAGCCCGAACCGACCGCGACGCCGGGAGGGACCACAGTCGAGGCGAGGATCACCTACTTCTACTGCAACCAGGGCACAATCTCCGCCAGCATCGGTGATGGTGGCGAATTCTGTGGCCACATGGCCAACGGCGAGATCGTTCACGAGGGCGCGGCCGCCTGCTCCCGCGACAACTTCCGCCAGCGCTTCCGCATCATCGGCGACCCCAACGGCCTCATCTACACCTGCAAGGACACCGGCAACGCCGTCCACGGCGAGCAGCGCGACATCTGGTTCGATAACAGCGACGACGGCCTCAACTGGATCCGCGAGGTCGGCACCACAGCGCTCGTCGAGATTCTCCCGGAGTAGCGAGGCCCGCCGCTCATCGCTACGGTCTGCGCATGGAGCAGCCACCCGAGCCGCAGGAACTCTCGCCCGCCGTGGGGGCATTCGTCGAGGCACAGCCCGTCGCGCGCCTCGCCACGGTCGACCCGGCTGGGATGCCGCACATCGTGCCGATCTGCTTCGTGCTGCTCGGCGGGCGCTGCTACTCCGTCGTGGACGAGAAGCCGAAGCGCAGCATACGGCTGCAGCGCCTCCGCAACATCGAGGACCATCACGCCGCCACGCTGCTCTGCGACGTCTACAGCGACGACTGGGAGCGACTCGCCTGGGCGATGCTGCGCTGCCACGCCGAGGTGCTCGCCGAGGACGGCGAGGGGTACGCGGCGGCGCTCGACGCGCTGCGCGCGAAGTACCCGCAGTACCGTGCGATGGCGCTCGACGGCCGGCCGCTGGTCGCGTTGACGCCGGTACGCGTCAGCAGTTGGGGCGTCGAGGGCCGCACTCCGTGAGCGACGCCCCCTCGCTGGCGGCGCTGGAGGGCGAGATCGTTACCTGCCGCGCCTGCCCGCGCCTCGTCGAGTGGCGCGAGCAGGTGGCGCGCGAGAAGCGTGCTGCCTTCCGCGATTGGGACTACTGGGGCAGGCCGGTGCCGGGCTTCGGTGATCCCAAAGCTCGCCTCGTCGTCGTCGGGCTCGCCCCTGCCGCACACGGGGCGAACCGCACGGGGCGCGTCTTCACGGGCGATCGCTCCGGCGACTGGCTGTTCCGCGCCATGCACCGCGCCGGATTCGCCAACCAGCCCCACGCCGAGCACCGCGAGGATGGCCTCGAACTCCTCGATGCGCGCGTCGTCGCGACCGTGCGCTGCGCGCCGCCGGACAATCGCCCGACCGTCGAGGAGCGCGACCGCTGCCACCCGTACTTCGAGCGCGAGCTGGCGCTGTTCGACCGCGCGTGCGTCTACGTCGCGCTCGGCGGCTGGGCGCTCAGCCGCCTCGCGGTCCTCGAGGACCTGCGCCCGCGTCCTCGCTTCGGGCACGGCGCGGAGTTGGCGCTCTCCGGCGGACGCACGCTGCTCTGCTCGTACCACCCGAGCCAGCAGAACACCTTCACCGGCCGCCTCACGGAGCCGATGTTCGACGCCGTGTTCGCGCGCGCCCGCGCGCTCCTCGACGCGGCTACGGGCTGAAGCGGATCGGGAGCCGCGCGAACCCGCGCAGGGTGAAGCCCGGCGTGTCCAGCCGTTCCGCCGGCTCCGCGCGCTCGATGCCGGCGTAGCGGTCGAGCAGGCCGTTCAGCACGGCCCGCAGCTCCGCCCGCGCGAGCGGCGCGCCGAGGCAGTAGTGGATGCCGTGCCCGAACGCGAGATGGCTACTGAGCCCGCGCTCCAGCAGGAAGCGGTCGGGGTCCGGGAACTCGCGCTCGTCGCGGTTCGCTAAGCCGTAGATCACGGCCACGGTCGAGCCCTCGGGGATCGTGGCGCCGCGCACCTCGACATCGCGCACGGCGCGGCGCCAGAGCAGCTGCAGCGGACTGTCGAAGCGCAGCCCCTCCTCGATCGCCGCGTCCACCAGGGCGCGGTCCTCGCGCAGCCGGGCCCAGAGGTCGGGACGGTCCACGAGCACGTTCAGCAGGTTGCTGATCAGGGCCGTGGTGGTCTGGTTCCCGGACACGAGCATCACCTGGCAGATGTCCAGCAGCTCCTCCTCGGAGAGCGGCTCGCCGCCGGCATCCGCGTGCACCAGCACGGAGATCAGGTCGTCCCGAGGTGCGCCGCGCCGACTCGCGGCTACCTCGCGGAAGAGCGCGTGCATCTCCCGCACGGCGCTCGAGCTGGCCTCGGCCGGGGCGTCGGTGGCGATCACGGCGTCGGACCAGGCCCTGAAGCGCCGGTAGTCCTCCGGGGCGATGCCGAGCAGGCGCGCGATCACGATCACCGGGAGCGGGATCGCCAGCGCCGGGACGAGGTCGACCGGCTGCGCCGCCGCCGCATCGAGGAGATCGCCGACGAGCGCCTCGAGCTCCGGCTGCAGCTTCTCGATCTCCCCGCGCGCCAGCGGCCGGTTCACCAGCCGGCGGATGCGCGTGTGGCCGGGCTGGTCCTGCCCGACGAGCACCCGCGCCGAGCGCCTCGGCCCCAGCCGCGAGTCGGCGCCCCTCGTGTTCTCCGAGGAGAAGGTCTCGTGATCGGCGAGAGCGGCGTACACGTCCTCGAAGCGGCTGAGCAGCCAGGCGCGGGTCCGAGGATCGCGGTACACGGGGTGGTGGTCGCGCAGGATCCGGTAGGTGGGGAACGGGTCGTGCTTGAACTCGGGGGTGAACAGCTCGACGGGATCCATCGCGTCTCCTCGCCGCCGGGTCACGGCCATCTTCACCCGCACGCGGGGCCTGTCAAGGCGAAGGTCGTAGCCGTGGCGCAACGGCCAACGCAGAAGAGCCGCCCCCGCCGGGACGGCTCTTCGCGGCTCCAACGGACGCCCGCAGGGCGTCGCGTTGCTAGCTTGCCGGCTTGAACTGGACGATCGTCCAGTCGTCATCGAGGTCTTCGAAGACGGCCTCGACGGGCATGTCGCAGACGGTGTCCTCGACCTCGCACTGGATGCCCGAGATCATGCGCGGGCCCTCGTCCAGCTCGACGACCCCGTAGACGTAGGGGACGCGCTGCTGGAACCAGGGGTCTGCGGCCTGGCGGATCACGGTGTAGGTGTGCAGGCGGCCCTTGCCGCTCAGCTCCTGCCACTCGATCCCCTCCATCGTCCAGCAGCCGGGGCAGATCTCGCGCGGGTACCAGACGAGCTTGTCGCAGCCCGTGCAGTGCTGGACCACGAGCTTGTGCTCTTTGGTCGCCGCCCAGAACGGCTCGGTGAGCGCGTTCGAGGCCGGGACCGGGCGCTTGAGGTCTTGTTCAGCCATGACTAGTCAACGCCCTTTCCGAAGACCAGGGAGGCCTCGACACTGAGGCCGCCGCCGTTGTTGTTGATGAACCCGTAGTTGAGGTCCTTGTGGGCCTGGCGCGCCTCGCCGCGGCCCATCAGCTGGCGAACGCCCTCGACGACGTGCGACATGCCGCCGCCGCTGCCGGACTGTCCGAAGGAGAGCTGGCCGCCGTGGGTGTTGATCGGGAACTCGCCCTTGTAGGTCACGTCATGCGAGGCGAACCACGGGCCGCCCTCGCCCTTGGGCGCGAAGCCGGCGTCCTCGAACTCGCAGATGATCGCGATCGTGTAGCAGTCGTAGATCTGGGCCATGTCCATGTCGGCCGGGGTCAGGCCGGCGGTCGCGAAGGCGCGCTCCGCCGATATCTTGACGGGCGAGATGGTCATGTCGGCCGCGTAGGAGAGGCCGGGCACGCCGCGGTCCGTGGCGCAGCCGGCGCCCAGCAGGTACACGGGCTGGTTCGGCGAGTAGTCGATCTCGTCCGAGCGGCTCACGATCACCGCCGCGCCGCCGATGCAGGGCATGACGCACTCGAGCAGCCGCAGCGGGTCGGCGACCATCCGCGAGTTGAGGATGTCGTCGGCCGTCGCGGGCTGGCCGTAGAAGACAGCGTCCGGGTTGCCCTGCGCGTTCTCACGCTGCTGGACGGCGATGTTGACGCGGTCCTCGTCGCTGAGGTTGTAGAGGTGCTGGTAGCGAGTCGCGATCTGGGCGTACTCGTAGTTCGCGCCCGGGCCCGGGCCGTGGGCGCGCACGTACTGCGCGCCATGGCCGTCCGGCGAGGACTCGGTGCCGCCGCCGAAGCCACCCCACTGGCTGGAGCAGACGATCACGAGGACGTTGTCGGCGAGGCCGGTGGCCACCGCCGCCGCCGCCACCGTCAGGCTCGTCGCTCCGGAGCCGCCCATCTGGTCGACGCTGTGCGACCAGACCGGCCGCAGCCCGATGTACTCGGCGAACTCGATGTTGTGGGAGTACGGGATGTGGGTGATCAGGCCGTCGACCTGGTCCTTCGTCAGTCCCGCGTCCTCGACGCAGTTCTTCGCCAGCTCGGCGGCAAGCCCGAGCCCGACCGCCGTGCGGCCCGGCTTGCGCCGTTCGGGCTTGATTTCGGCGAAGCCGGTGACCGCGGCAGCGCCGCGGATTGATCGATCGCTCACTCGTTCCATCCTCTCCTGCGGAGGCCTCTGTGGGGCCCTGCCGCTCCCACTTTGGAGCATACTCCAATGTTGTGGGAGGGGCAGCTTCTCCGAGGTCCGCAGGCTCCGCCATTCGCGACATATCGGCGGCTGTACGCCCTAGCAGGCTGCTGAAAAACTCCTGATCCTGAGCCGTAGGGTCTCACTGGCCATTCGGTGGGCTGGCGTAGAGCCCAGAAACATTGGGGTTTTTGATGTCGCGACCAGCGCGATTTCAGCCCAAAAGCGCCGCCGCGGACTTTTTCATCACCCTGCTAGACTGGCGTATGGGCAGCCGCCGTTCTCGCCGCCCGCCGCCCGGCCTCCAGACCGACCTGTTCGAGGCCGACGAGCCGCGCCTGCCGAGCGGCGCCGTCACTCCCGGAGCGCAGACCGCACCACTCGCGGCGCGGATGCGCCCGACTACCCTCGATGACTTCGTGGGCCAGGAGGACGTGGTCGGGCCGGGCAGCCCGCTGCGCGGCATGATCGAGCGCGACGAGACGCCCTCGCTGGTGCTCTGGGGCCCACCCGGCGCGGGCAAGACGACGCTCGCGGCGATCATCGCCCGCACCACGAAGCGCCGCTTCGAGCCGCTCTCCGCCGTCGACTCCGGCGTCGCCGACATCCGCCGTGTCGTCACCGAGGCGCGCGAGCGCCGCCGCATCTCCGGCGTCGAGACGATCCTGTTCATCGACGAGTTGCACCGCTTCAGCCGCAACCAGCAGGACGCCGTGCTTCCACACGTCGAGGAGGGCGTCGTCACGGTGATCGGCGCGACCACCGAGAACCCCTCGTTCCACGTCGTCGCGCCGCTGCTCTCACGCGCCCGCGTCTTCGTGCTGCACCCGCTCGATACGGACGCGCTGCGCGCGATCGTCACCCGCGCGATCGAGCGCGACGAACGACTGCGCGAGCTGCAGGTGAGCGTGGACGAGGGCGCGATGAGCGCGATCGTGCACCTCGCGGGCGGCGACGCTCGCGCCGCGCTCAACCTGCTGGAGCTGGCGGCGACGACCGTTCAGCCCTCGGCCGAGGGCGCGCGCGCCATCACGCGCGAGACCGTCGACGCCGCGGGCCAGCACCCGACGCTGCTCTACGACCGCCAGGGCGACGGCCATTACGACCACATCTCCGCCTACATCAAGTCGGTCCGCAGCTCGGACCCGGACGCCGCGCTCTACTGGCTCGCCCGCATGCTGGAGGCCGGCGAGGACCCGCTGTTCGTCGCCCGCCGCGTGGTGATCCTCGCCTCGGAGGACATCGGTCTCGCCGATCCCGCCGCGTTGCCGCTGGCCGTGGCGGCGCAGCAGGCGGTGCACTTCCTCGGCATGCCGGAGGCGCGACTACCGCTCGCCGAGGCGACCGTCTACCTGGCGCGCGCGCCGAAGTCGAACAGCGCCTACGTGGCCTACCAGCGCGCCGCCGCGGACGCCGAGCGCACCCGCAACGAGCCGGTCCCGCTGCACCTCCGCAATGCCGCAACGGGGCTCATGCGTGACCTCGGCTACGGCCGCGACTACCAGTACGCCCATGACTACGAGGGCCACACCCCACCCTCGCAAACCCATCGCCCGTCCCCGGCGGAGGGCAACACCTACTACACCCCCGGCAAGCTGGGGGACGAGGCGGAGCAGTAGTGGGCTCGTAGCGCCATGCTATAACCGTGCCATGTCATACGAGGATGTCGTTCAGTGAGCACCGAAACCACGCTTGAACACTTGGCGACGAAGGCTGATCTCGCGGAACTCGAAACCCGGCTGATCAGGTGGACCGTTGCGACGGTTTTCACCGGTATGGCCGCAGCGGCGGCGATCGCGGCCGCCGTCGCCTCAATAGTGAGTTGACCTTCGAAGGCTGTTGAGCCTCCGCGGGCGCTACCGCGCGTCCGAGGGCGCGCGCTGATCGAGGACGGAGCGGAGCACCTCCTCCAGCGTGCGCGGGGGCGGCTTGGCTGCAAGCGCGTCGGCAACGAGCTTCGCGGCCTCGCGGCGGGAGTACTGGAGCGTCACGAGCGCCTCGACGGCGTCGTCGCGCACGTCGGGGGTGGGCTCGCGCTCGCCGTCGACGGCGTCGCGCAGCAGCGCCTCCTGGACGAGCTTGCCGCGCAGGTGCGCGACGATGGTCTGGGCGAGGCGTTCGCCGATGCCGGGCAACTGGCGCAACGAGTGCTGGTCCTCCGCCTCGATCCAGCCGGCGATCTCCGAGACCGGGCGCGTCAGCGCGCGCACGGCCTTGGCCGGGCCGACGTCCGGGACCTCGATGAACTTGCGGAAGAACTCGCGCTCGACCAGGTGCGGGAAGCCGTAGAGCGTGGGTAGTGGCTGGCGCTCGGTGGCGTGGTAGTAGGTGAAGACCTTCACCTCATCGCCGGTGGCGTGAGCGGCGGCCCAGTCCGCGGCGAAGGCGGGCATATGCACCTCGTAGGTGATGCCGCCCGCCTCGATCCAGAGCGAGGAGCGCTCCGCGTCCCAGCGCACGAGCGGGCCGCTGAGCGCCGCGATCACGGCCCGCTCCCGCTGCTGGCGAGGCGCGCCTCGAAGCTGACCTCGGAGAGGCGCGTCAGCGCGATCGCGAGGGCGTCGGAGGCGTCGAGCGGCTGCGGCGGCTCGGCGAGCCCGAGCTGCAGCGTGACCATCGCCTGCACCTGCTCCTTGGCCGCTCCGCCGTGCCCTGTCACCGTGGCCTTGATCGTCGCGGGCGGGTACTCGAAGACGGGCGTCGCGTGCGCGGCCGCGGCGATCATCGCCGCCGCCCGCGCCTCGCCGATGGCGAAGGCGGAGCGCGCATTCTTCGCCACGTAGGGCTCCTCGATCGCGAGCTCCTGCGGGCCGTGCTCCTCGATCAGCGCGCCGACCTGCTCGTGGATGTGGTGCAGGCGCTCGGCGCGGGTCCAGCGCGGGCGCGTGCGGATCGCGCCGTAGGCGATCAGTTCGGCCGTCCGCGCGTCGCCCTCGATGATGCCGTAGCCGGTCGCGGCCAGTCCGGGATCGATCCCCAGCACGCGCCGTACGCCGTCGCTCACCGTGTGTGTCCCGCCGCCCCGCTCATTCCCCGAGGCCGGCCGCGGCGAGCACCTCGTCGCTGAAGTCCGCGTTGCTGTAGACGCGCGAGACATCGTCGAGCTCGTCGAGCTGATCGAGCAGTCGCAGGGTCTGGGCCACGTTCTTCTCGTCGAGCTCGACCGTGTTCTTCGCGATCCGAGCGATCTCCGCACTGGCGATGGTGAACCCCGCTTCCGTCAGCGCCTCGCGCACGGCCTCGAGGTCGCTGGGGCTGGTCAGCACCTCGACGAGCTGCTCGTCGGCGCTGACGTCCTCCGCGCCGGCCTCGATGGCGGTCAGCTGGATCTCGTCGGCGTCGGCGCCGGCCGCGTCGATCGTGATCACGCCGCGCAGCTCGAACATCCAGGAGACCGCGCCGTTCTCGGCGAGCGTGCCGCCGCCGCGGTTCAGCGTGACGCGGATGTCGGCGACGGTGCGGTTGCGGTTATCCGTCACGGTCTGGATCAGTACGGCCGTGCCGCCCGGCGCGTAGCCCTCGTAGACGATCTCCTCCAGGGAGGCGCCGTCACCGCCGCCGCTGGCGCGCAGGAGCGCGCGCTCTACGTTGGCGCCGGGCATGTTGCTGTCGCGCGCCTTCTGGATCGCGAGGCGCAGCGCCGAGTTCATTTCGGGGTCGGCCCCGCCGCGGGCGGCGACAGTGATGTCGCGCGCGAGCTTGGTGAAGAGCTGCCCGCGCTTGGCGTCGGTCGCAGCCTTCTTGTGCTTGATCGAGGACCACTTGGAGTGACCGGACACGAACCCCTCCCGAGGATGGCGGCGACCTCGGCCGCATCGAGGCATCACGACAGGTACGGGCATGGTAGCACCGGCGAACAGGCGCGCTACGCTCGCCCCTCGCGCAGCGTGACGTTGTCGATCAGCCTCGCGGCGCCGAAGCGCACGGCCAGCGAGAGCAGCGCCGGCGGCTCGACGGCGCCCTCGAGCTCCGCAAGCGTCTCCGAGTCGGCGAGCGAGATGTAGTCGATCTCCGCCAGCGGCTCGGCGGAGATGCGGTCGCGCACCAGCGCGCGCAGCGCCGAGGCGTCGCGTTCGCCGGCCTCGAAGGCCTCGGCGGCAGCGCGCAGCCCGGCATGGAGCGCGGGCGCCTGCGTGCGCTCATCCGCTGTGAGGTAGATGTTGCGCGAGGCGAGCGCGAGACCGTCCGGTTCGCGCACGGTGGGGCAGCCGACGATCTCGACGGGGAAGTGCATGTCCACCGCCATGCGCAGCAGCACGGCGAGCTGCTGCGCATCCTTCTCGCCGAAGTAGGCGCGGTCCGGCTGCACCATCAGAAAGAGCCGCGCGACCACGGTCGCGACACCCTCGAAGTGGCCGGGGCGGCGCTCGCCCTCCAGCACGTCGGTCAGGCCCCCCACGCGCACGCGGGTCGAGTCGCCGTGCGAGTAGATCTCCTCGACGGACGGAATGAACGCGATGTCCGCGCCCGCGTCCCCGAGCAGATCGAGATCGCGGTCCTCGTCGCGGGGGTAATCCGCGAAGTCCTCGTTCGGGCCAAACTGCGTGGGGTTCACGAAGATCGAAACGACGACAGTCGGGCACTGCGCCTTGGCCGCCTCGACCAGTGAGATGTGGCCCTCGTGCAGGTAGCCCATCGTCGGCACGAGGCCGACCGGCGCGGCAGGCGCGCGGAGCGCCATGCGCAGCTCGGCGATCGTGCGCGCGACGATCAGCATCGGGGCGTCACTACCATCGAGGCGTCGCCGGCGACCGGCTAGACGACCTCGTCCTCTTGCAGCATCGCCACTTCCGCGTCGACGCCCTCGTGCGCACTGTCGTGTGTGGGTGCGTATGGACGGTCGGGGGCGCGTGCGCTGTCGTGTGCGTGGCGGGCGAGCGTCGCCTCGATGTGTTCGCGCTTGGCGGCGTCGAGGAAGAACGACTCCGCAGCGGTGGGGAAGCTGCCGTTCTCGACGGCCTCGCGGTACTCGGTGAGTGCGCCGCGCACGAGTTCCCCGCCTTCGAGGAAGCGGCGCGCGTGCTTGGGGTCGATGTCCGGGTAGAGGCCGAGCATGTCGTGCATCACCTGGACCTGCCCGCTGCAGTACGGCCCGGCGCCGATGCCGATGGTGGGGACGTTGAGCCGCTCAGTGATCCTCCAGGCGACGATGGCGGGCACGACCTCGAGCACGACCGCGTAGGCGCCGGCGTCCTCCAGGGCCTTCGCGTCGCTGAGCACGCGCACGGCGTCGCGCGGGGTGCGCCCCTGGATCTTGTAGCCGCCCATGGCGTTCACCGACTGCGGGGTGAGGCCGACGTGACCCATCACCGGGATGCCTGCCTCGACGAGGCGCTTGACGATCTCTGCCGAGCGCTGTCCGCCCTCCAGCTTGACGGAGCTGCAGCCGGTCTCCTGCATGATCCGGGAGGCGTTGCGCATCGCGCTCTTCCAACCGGCCTGGTAGGAGCCGAACGGCATGTCGACCACCACGTGCGCGCGCTCTGCGCCGCGCATCACCGCCGATCCGTGGTGGATCATGTCCTCCACCGTCACCGGGAGGGTCGAGTCGTAGCCGAGGACCACCATCCCGAGCGAGTCGCCGACAAGGATGACCGGGATGCCGGCCTCGTCGGCGAGGCGCGCCGTCGGGTAGTCGTAGGCCGTGATCATCGTGATCGGCTGGCCCTTGCGGTGCATCCGCTGCAAGTCGCTGACACTGACGCGCTTCATGCCTGCGGTCATCGTCCTGCCCCCTCTGCAACTGGCTCGCGCAACTCGGCCGGGTGTGCGCCGTTGACGAGGTTGGATGAGGTGATGGAGCCGACGCGGTTGCGCTCGTCGACGAGCACGATGCGCGGGCGGTGTTCGGCGAGGCGATCCTCGGGGACGCCCTCGTAGGCCATGATGATCATCATGTCGCCGGGGTTCACGAGGTGGGCGGCCGCGCCGTTGATCTGGATCTCGCCGGAGCCCGCGGGCGCAGGGA
Organism: Dehalococcoidia bacterium; assembly: GCA_965247925.1. GTDB lineage: Bacteria > Chloroflexota > Dehalococcoidia > UBA2979 > UBA2979 > VXMT01. The sequence continues at coordinate 1,929,415 of CBDFIB010000004.1, read as the reverse complement.
TCACGTAGGTTTCGAGGCGCGCGCCGTTGGTCAGATCGACGACGTGCACCTGCTCCCACTCGGCGACCCCGGCCGCGTCCAGCAGGCTCTGATCGATACTGATCGAGCCCTCGTAGTCGAGGTCGGCGGCGGTGACGGTGGCGTGGTGAATCTTCGAGCGGAGCATGATTCGCATCATTGCCCTGCTCCGTTCTTGCCTGGAGTTCGCACGCCTGACTCGTGGGCGTCAGCCGTCCGGCTGGGTGCTGGGGTCATGTGTTCACTCCGTCCCGAATCCCGGCGGGATACAGACGAGTACGCATGGGCCTCTGGCACGAACGCGCGCACAGTATAGGCACCCTTGCAACCCCGCGCATCGCATCATTGAAATTGCTACCGAAACGAGGCCGTGTGCGTCAGAATCCGGTCCGGCGAGGCGCAGCCCCCCGTTCCCAATCATAAGTACGTGTCACCCGGGGCCGGATCGGGATTCACAATCCCTGTCACACTGGGAGATCTGGAGCATGCTGTTCTGGACTGACTGTCCGCAGCGGGTCTGGGCAGGACTCCCAGAGCGGGCAGCTCTCCTACTGCGTCTGCCAGCCGCGGCTCAGCACGGCCGGAGGCGGCGCCGGGACGCCGGGCGCGGCGAACGCCGCCGCGCCGTACGCCATATGGCCCACGCTCAGTCCGGAGCTCGATGGCTCCCTGACCGGAAGCCAGACTGGCGTACGGGGGTCGCCAGTGACGACGCCCTGCGGCAGCTAGTCATGCGGACTCGCAGCGCCCCAGGTCACTGCGCCGGCTGGTAGCCAGCCCGTCTCGCCCATCGCTGTAGTCACGTGGATCCACCAGTTTCCGTCGTCTTTGAACACTGCGGCTGCGGCCGTGTCGCATGCAGCGCACCCGACTACGATGACTTCCTCGCCCGGTGCGACCGTCGCTTCGATCGCGCTGCCGGGTTCCGCGGCGGCTCGCAACGCGATCGGTGCGATCGGTGCGTCGCGGTCGCTGCGAAGGCGGACCGCGTTCTCGAACGGAGGATATTCTACGAAAGCCGGGAGTCCGAGAGCGGCCACGCCGCCGGGGCCGAAGTCGCGACCGACAGCGTCCCACCTCTTTATTCGCAACTCGCGACTCGTAGTGCCCCAGTCATAGCTTGACCGGCGCCACCACGCGCTGCCGGTAGGGGTCGACCTCCGCTCGCCCTATCGACCCGCACTACGGCGCCGTCGTACAGGAAGACGGCTGGGTCGTCCGGTGACGGGAGAGGAATCGGCGCGAAGTGGCCCACGGGGCCGAACGGCAGATCGGCGATTTCCCCGTCCAGCGAGAGCAGCGCGTACCCCAGCTCGGTGCCCACGACCACAGCGGAACCATCAACGATCCAACCGAAGGAACGTAGACCGTTACTGAGCGTCGCCCGGATAGCTCTGTATCGAACAGAGCCTGACGCGAGATCGCCTAGCACCACGGTTGGCCACATCTCCTCGCCTCCGGCGCCCTGCAACGTTGGGAGCGGTATTCGTGCGCGCCAGGCGATACTTCCCAAGTCCGGCGAAAGCAGCACAGGTCCGATCTTCTCGGGAAGCGGTACCTGGTCGAATGACACGGAGCGGGTGATCCGACCTCTCCACGACAGGATATCGAGACGGAGCGCCCCGACTCCGCCGTCCCCGCTCATCGCCACCGTCGCTACGCTCTCTCCGTCATCGCCCAGCGACAGGTGACGCCACTGAGCGGGGGCGAGCGGTACCTGGCTTGGCGCACCGTCCGAGTCCACATGAAAGAGCCGGGCGCCAGCTCCGTCGCTATTCACCATGAGAAACGCGCCGCGGCCGTACGAGTCCACCACTCCGGACGTCGATCCGCAGTTGCGGTCATCGGGGGGAACATCGAACGCAACTATCTCGGGCTCGCCCCCACCAAGGTCGATGAGTGCGAACGTACATCCGTTTCTTTGCGACCGCACCAGGAGTCCACCGCCGTCCACGGGCGACTGGACGGCTCGTTGCGCCCGCGTCGACCAGCTGAAGCTCCTCGCCGAGTCCCGATCCAAGACTCGTTGCGTCCCCGTCCAGATCGTCGTTGCCGACAACCATCGTCCATTCGGTGACACAGTGTACTCGGTAGGAACCGGTTCGCCTGAAGCCCACCAGCGCTCCCCAACACCCGTCTCGACGTCCACGAACAAGATGCCGTGGGCGAAGTCCGTTGACTCCCCAGGAGCGTGAGTGCTGGTCTTCCAGTCGGTTGCGCGCCCGTCCACAGTCACGGCGAAGTCAGACGGCGCAGGTCCGGGTGTCGGCTCCGTACCCTCCGCTGTCGAGGCTACAGTAGGCGCTGCCGAGGGCGTCGGCTCGGGCGTGGGCGTCGGCGTCGGCGTCGGCGTGGGCGTCGGCTCGGGTGTCGGCGTCGGCTCGGTCGGCGGCTCTAGGGTCGCCTCAGGCGTCGGCGCGCCGTGCACAGCGACCGGCGAGGGATCGCCATCGGATCTCCAGCGCACGCCGGCGACGGCGAGCGCGATCAGCGCCACTGCCACTACCGCGACCATCACCAGCCTACGGATGGGCATCGATCTCATCCCCCTCCACACCGTCGCTGCCTGTGCTTGCCCGGTGCCGCCGTGCAAAGCATCTCAGCGGCGGCGCCGCTTCGAGCACGGGCCGACCCGGCCGCCGCGTGATTGGAGCGCCTGCTTGGGTAACCGAGTTGTGATGCACGTGATCGGAGGTACGGTAACAGTCTCCTTTGATGCACTGCACCCCGATCATCGTTCCGGCTCGATCGGCCCCCGCGGAGGCCGCCCGGCGCTCCGATCGAAGGCGTTGCCACAGGCGTCCGGAGGCTCCCCTCAGCGCCCCTCCCGCGCCCACTCGGCGGCCGACGGAACGCCGTGAAGGCCGTCGGCTGCGTGGACGCCGTTGAGCACCGCGCGCTCCACCGCGCGCGTCGCGAGCGCCTCGAGGGCCGCGTAGGCATAGCGGTCGATTTCGACCGCGCCCGTGGCGATCGTGAAGATCACATCGCCATCGCTGCGGCAGTGCGCGGGCCAGATCGTGCGTGCGAAGCCATCGTGGCAGACGGTCGCCAGGCGGTTCGCCTGCTCGCGCGTGAGCCGTGCATCCGTGGCGACCACGGCGATGGTCGTGTTCTCCGGGCCGTCCTCGCCGTTTACCGCGTCCGGGTCCGGCGGCTCCGGCCAGCGGGCGCCGCTGCGGAAGTGTGCATCGAGGTCGACGAAGCCGCTGCCGTCGGCGCGCGGGCCGGCGACGAGCGATCCGTCGCTCGGGTCGCGAATCGCGCCGGAGGAGTTGACGGCGACGATCGCACCGACGGTCGCGCCGCTATCGAGTCGCTCGCTGGCGCTGCCGAGCCCGCCCTTGAGCGCGCGCGCGCCGCCCAGCAGCGAGGCGACGGTCGCGCCCGTCCCGGCGCCCACCGAGCCCTGCGCGACGCGCCCGCCCGTCGCGCGCCTCGCCGCGCGCTCGCCCTCCTCGGCGCCGGGACGGCGCGCGCCGTTGCCGAGCCCGAGGTCGAACAGGATCGCCGCCGGGACGATCGGGATCGTCCGCTCCGCGAAGTGGAGGCCGATGCCGCGCTCCTCGAGGTAGCGGACGACGCCGCCCGCCGAGTCGAGGCCGAAGGCGGAGCCGCCCGAGAGCACGACGGCGTGGACTTCCTCGACGAGGTTGCCGGGCCGCAGCAGATCGGTCTCGCGCGTGCCGGGAGCGGCGCCGCGCACGTCGACGCCACCAACGGCGCCGGCGGCGCAGATCACGACGGTGCAGCCGGTCGCCCAGCGGCGGTGCGTCCATTGCCCGACGCGGATGCCGGCGACATCGGTGATCGCGTCGTGCGGCCCGGAGGCACGGCGAGCTGCGCGTTGCGCGGGCATCAGCGAGCGCGCGAGAGCGGCTGCCGGGCCGGCGTGATCACCTCGATGAACCCGAGGCAGCGCGACACATAGTCGGTGGGGTTGGCGCGATACGCTCCGCAGTGTTTGCTCACCGGAGCGAGCCAGATCCGGTCGTCCGCGTTGAGGGACGCCGCCCCGAGATTCAGCGTGTGCTCCACGGGCACCTCGGGATCCTCCTCCGCGTGGATGTAGAAGACCGGCTGGGTGAGTTGCGGGATCACCAGGATCGGCGTCACGGCGTCGATGTCGGCGTGGAACAGCCGGCGCGCCAGCCAGACCGCGAGCAGGAACACCAGCACCGGCCAGTGCTCGTACTCTCGCCGCAGGTGGCTGCGCATCGAGGCGAACGGCGAGTCCGCGATCACGCCGGCCACGCCCGGATCGCGCGCGGCGATCATGAGCGCAAGCGCCGCTCCCATCCCGAATCCGTGCAGCACCAGCGGGTAGAGCGGCCCGCGGCGCCGGGCGTAGGCGATCGCCGCTTCCACATCGGCCAGTTCGGCGGCGCCCAGGTGGTCGTGGTGGCCCTCGGATTCACCGCGCCCGCGGAGATCGAAACTGAGCACGTTCAGGCCGCGGCGGAGGTAGTCGCGCTGGAGATCGAGGAGGCCCTGGGTCGGGTCCGAGCGCGTGCCGGCTGCATCGTGGACGAGCACGATCGTGGCCCGCGCGCCCGGCGATTCCAGGTACCAGCCGCGGGTGCCGACGCCGTCGGCCGCCACGAACGCCACCTCGTCGTGGCGCAGCAGCATGTCGGCCGGGTTGCCCTCGACGCGCCAGCGCTTGGTCCGCGTCAGGGTCTCGGCGAGGTAGTAGGCCGCGAGGAGGCAGGCGAGCAGCAGCAGGCCCGCGATCACGATCGTGGCGACAAGCACCAGAACGACCACGTCGTCCCGCCCGTCTTCAGTCCGGCGCACCATGACTAACGGTGCGGACCGTACCAGCGCGCTCCGGGCCCCACAAGCGCTCGTGCTGCCGCGGGGGCCGCCGCCGATCTGCCGGTGGCGCTATCCGGGCGTGCAGCCGCCGGGAATGCGCAGCGTCCAGCCGACATAGACCAGATTCGGATTGCTGAACGTACGGCCGTCTTCCATGACGCGATCGCGGTTCGCCTCCCAGATCTCCCGCCAGCGGGAGCCGTCGCCGTAGCAGTGGGCGGCGATCCTGCTCAGGTAGTCACCCGCTTGCACGACGTAGTCGCTCGCGGGTTCGGCCAGCTCGTCGTCGGTAGTCCCGCTGTCGGTCGTTCCGCTGTCGGTAGTCCCACTGTCCGTCGTCCCGCTGTCCGTCGGCACGGTGGCGTCCGGCCAGCGGAGCAGCACCCAGCCGTCCGCGCCGAGGGCGATCACGCGCGACCCGATCGCCGAGGCGGCGACGAGGTGCGGATCGTCGCTCTGCAGCTGCGTGAGCCGCGCGATGTCCAGCAGCAACTCCTCCGGCTCCGGTCCGGAGCGGTCGAAACCCTCCTCGATCCACGTGTCTTCGTCCAGGTAGGAGGTCAGGTAGTAGGTGCGCGTGCCGACCAGTCGCGCCGCGTCGGGCGTGGTGTGCTCGGTCTCGCCCTTCTCCAGTTCCGCCACCGCCTCGGCAGCGTCGACGGCGGCGCGCCCGCTGGACGGCGCCGCCGCGTCGTCGGCCATGGCGTCCATCGCGGCAGGCTCGTTGAAGACGAAGTCGGGCTCCTCGGCGAGATAGGAGGTGTACGGCGTGACGATGCCGAAGCGGTTGGCGATCGCGATGATCTCCTCGATCAGGCCCTCGCGTTGCCCTTCGACGCGCAGCTCAGTCAGCAGGTCTGCAATCCGCCGCTGCGCCCAGAGCAGCGCGACACCGCTGTCGTCGTTGCTCTCCGGAAGCGACAACTCGTAGCTGAAGCTCTGTTCGCCGTCCGCCGCCGTGCCAGTGAGCACCGCCGTGACGGCGCCCGAGCCCTGGTAGCGCCCGGTGATCAGCGTCTGCTCGCCGGCGAAGATGCCGCCCAGGCTCACGGGCGCAAGAGCGCTGACCGTGGGCTCCGAGGCGTCCCCGGGAAGTTCGAACGAGAGCGCCGTGCCCAGCAGCACCGGCGAGGAGATGCGCTCGCTGAGCAGTCCGACTTCGGTGTCGATCCGCTCATCGGGCGTGACGTAGTGGCTGGAGCCGGTGAAGCGCGTTGTCAACGCGTCGAGCAGCACCGCGTCGACGTCGTAGCCGACGCCGAAGGCGAAGAGCTGCACGTGGTCCGGCGCGGCCCCTGTGGCGACGGAAACGATGCCGTCTGTGTGCTCCACGCCGGCGGTGGGCAGGCCGTCCGTCAGGAACACGATCGTGGAGGGCCGGTCGCCGGGAAGCAGATCCATCGCTTCAGCCAGCGCACCCGAGATGTTCGTGAGGCCTGCCGCATCAATGCGTCTGATCCAGGCTCGGCCCTCCTCGGCGGCGGACGCCGGCTGCAGCATGCCTTCGAAGGACGATACGTCGCTCGCGAAGCTCACGATTCCGAAGCGATCGCCGGCGCCCAGTCTGTCGAGGATGCGGGTGGCGGCGGCGCGGGCCTGCACGATCTTCTCGCCCTGCATCGAGCCGCTGCGGTCGAGCACGATCACGATGTCGCGAGCGACGCGCTCGCTGGTCTCCAGCGCCGGGGCAAGCAGCAGCGCGAAGTAGCCGTCCTCGTCGCCGTCGGTTGCACTGCGGTGCGCCAGCAGCCGCGCGTCGACGAGGCCCTCGCCGCCGGCAAGGTGCAGCCGGAAGTCACGCTCGGCGGTCCAGCCGTCAGGCGACTCCCATGAGACGCTGAGCTGGCCCGACCCCTCGCGCAGGATCTCCGGAACGTGCCCCGGCGCGATCGCCGATCGCGCCTCCCACGGCACGTCGATCTCCGCGCTCAAGGAAGCGGCGGCTGGACGCGGCGACATCTGCGACCATGGCGCCTCGATCACCACCTGCCCGCCCTCCGCCGTCAGCGGCGTGGTCACGATGTAGGTCACCGTGCGCGTCTCGCCGCGCGGTACGGGGAAGGCCTTGATCTCGTAGAGGTCGTCGCCGAGCGAACGCAGCAGCGCGGGGTCGATCAGGCGGCGCACGATCTCCTCGTAGATTCTCGAGGCGTCATCCGCGTCGAGCAGCCGCCCCTCGAGTGTCTGCGTGCCGTCGCCGAGCGTGAGATCGGTGACAACGCTGTCCGTCGGCAGCGGGACGATCACGCGGCCCTCGGCGAGCGGGAAGCGCGTGTCGACGTCTCCGCCGCCATCGAGGTCGGCGGGGTGCGCGAAGGTCAGCGCCCAACTGGTGCGGTAGCGCCCGTCTTCCACGTCGACGCTGGCATCGGCGCGCGTGAGGCGGGCGTCGGACGGTCCGGCCCACCAGCAATCGAAGCAGGGCTGCGGCGGGGGACGCTGCGCGGCCGCCGGCGACGGCAGCGCCTGCGCAGCCACGACGGCCAGCGTGAGCAGGGCGGCGACAATCGTGTGACGCATGCGCATAGTGCCTCTGTTCTGCGCGCGCGGGCGGGTTGATCGGCACACCCGCACCCTCTGATCAGACTGTACGCGCACACGCGCCCGATCGTTCCCTCAGCGGCGCTGGCAGCTCGCGCAGAAGTGCGTGGCGCGTCCGCCGAGGCGAATGCGCTGGATCTCGCGTCCGCCGCAGCGCCGGCGCTCGCAGGGTTCGCCCTGGCGGCGGAAGATGTGCACGCGCAGGTGGTGCCCGCCCGTGAGTCCGAAGGCGTCGCGGTAGTCGTCGAATGAGCTGCCGCCGTCGGCCAGGCCCTCGCGCAGCGTCTCCAGCAGCGCGGCGTGCAGTCGCGCGACCCGGCGCGGGCCGATCGAGCCGGCCGGCGTGCGCGGGTCGATGCCCGCGATCCACAACGCCTCGTCTGCGTAGATGTTGCCGACTCCCGCCGCCACGCGCTGATCGAGCAGCGCCGACTTCACGGCCACGCTGCGCCGTCCGAGGGCGTCCCGCAGCCAGCGCACGCTGAACGCCTCGGAGAGCGCGTCCGGCCCGATGCGCGGCATCGCGTCGGCGGGATCTTCGACGAGGTGCCAGGTGCCGAACTTGCGGATGTCATTGAGGCGCAGCGCGCAGCCGTCGTCGAGTTCGACGCGTGCGCGCTCGAAGCGCTCGCTGGGTGCGGCGCGGTCGCCGAGCAGCAGCACGCCGGTCATGCGCAAGTGCATCACCCAGCTGCGGTCGTCGTCGAGGGCGGCGATCAGGTACTTGCCGTGGCGGCCGAGCGCCTCGATGCGCCGTCCCGCCAGCTCGTGCTCGAGTTCGCGCGGGGAGTGGGTGACGGCCAAGCGTTCGGCGCCGGCGTGGATGCGCACCGACTCGATGGTGCGACCGGCGATCCGCGGCTCGAGGCCGCGGCGGATCGTCTCGACCTCGGGCAGTTCAGGCATCGCTCGGCGGGCGGCGGATCACGCCGTCTCGGCCATCTCGCCCCACGAGCGGCCGTACTTCTCGTCCAGCTCCAGCGGCACGGAGAGCACGACGGCCGGCATGAGGCGGCAGGCGATCTCGCGAACGCTGTCGAGTTCCTCGCGCGGCAGTTCGAAGAGCAGTTCGTCGTGGACCTGCAGCACCATGCGCGCCCGGCCGCCGCTCGCACGATGAGCGACCAACTCGGTGTCGATGCGGTTCATGGCGATCTTGATGATGTCAGCGGCGGCGCCCTGAATTGGCATGTTGATCGCGATCCGCTCCGCTCCGAGGCGGCGGTTGTGGTTCCTCGACCGCAGCTCCGGGATGTAGCGGCGCCGTCCGGTCAGCGTCTCGGCGTAGCCACGCTCGCGCGCCTCGGCGACCACGGTGTCGCGCCAGTGCGCGACCTGCGGGTAGGCCGCGAAGTAGGCGCGGATGAACTCCTCCGCCTCGTCGCGGGGGATGCCCTCGCGCTGGGAGAGCCCGAAGGCCGTGAGGCCGTAGAGCACGCCGAAGTTGAAGACCTTCGCGCGGCGGCGCATCTCCGCGTCCACCTCCTCCGGGGCGACCTTGAAGACGTTGGACGCCGTCGCGCGGTGGACGTCCTCGCCCGCGAGGAAGGCGCGCCGCAGCTCCTCGTCGCCCGAGACGTGCGCGAGGATGCGCAGCTCGATCTGCGAGTAGTCGAGCGAGAGCAGCAGCGGATCCTCGCCACAGTCCCGCGCGATGAAGGCGTTGCGCACGGCCGCGCCGATCTCGCTGCGCACGGGGATGTTCTGCAGGTTCGGATCGTTCGAGGAGAGCCGCCCGGTGGCGGCCGTGGTCTGCGAGAACACCGTGTGCACGCGCCCGGTCACCGGATGGATCTGCCCCGGCAGCGTGTCCACGTAGGTCGACCGGATCTTCGTCAGCTCGCGCCAGCGCAACACCGCCTCGACGGCCGGGTGCGCCTGCCGCAGCGGCTCGAGGGCGTTCGCGTCCGTCGTCCAGCCCCTCGCCGTCTTGCGCGTCCGGGGCAGCTCCAGCTCCTCGAAGAGCACGTGCGAGAGCTGCTGCGGCGAGCCGATCTGGAACTCGTGCCCGACCGCCGAGAACACCTCGGCCTGCGCCGCCTCGGACAGCTCGGCCAGCTCCGCCCCGAGGATCGCGAGCGCCTCGCGGTCCACGGCGAGGCCGTACTGCTCCATGCGCGCGAGCACCGGCAGGTGCGGGAGATCGATCTCGCGGAAGACGCCGTCGAGGTCGTTCGCCGCGAGCTCGGGGAGCAGATCACCGGCGAGGCGCAGCGTCGCGTCGGCGGCGCCAGCGGCAAGGCCCGCCGCGTCCTCGGGGTCGGTGCGCGAGAAGGGGATCGCCTTGCGGCCCGTGCTGAGCAGGCTCTTCGCCTCGGGCAGCTCGTGGCCGAGCCGCTCGAAGGCCAGCCCGCGGATGTCGCGCGCTCGCTCGCCGAGCACGTACGCGGCGACCGAGGTGTCGAAGTCAATGCGCTCGGTCCAGACGCCGCCCGGCGTCTCGGCGAGCGCGAGCATCTGGTTCTTGCCGCTGTTGGAGACGCGCTCGAGGTCCGGATCGGTGAAGAGCGTGCGCGCCGCCTCGAGGACGGCGTCGCGCGGGAGCTGGGCGATCCGCGCCTCGGGCTCGGGCGCGTCCATCGCCATCTCCTGCTGGCCCTCCGTCGGAGGCAGCGGCTCGCTCGTGTGGCCGAAGGGCAGGTACCAGCCCTTGCCAGGCTCGATGCTGAGCGCGAGGCCCACGAGGCCGTAGGCGGCGCGCATCGGGTGCTCATCGTCGGCCAGCAGCTCGAAGGCGAAGCGCCCGGCCGCGCGCACCGCCTCGACGACCTCGGCAAGGCGCTCGGTCGTCGTCACGACTTCGTAGTCGCCGCCGCGGGTGATGGCGCCCTTGGGCTGCGCCCCGTCCGGGGCGACATCGTCCGCGTGCTGCGGCAGCCGTCGGACGAGCGAGCGGAACTCGAGCTCCTGGAACAGCGCCAGCACCGCGTCGCGGTCGTAGTCGTGCACCCTCGACGCATCGAGGTCGAGCGTCACGTCCGGCACGTCGATGACGATGGTCGCCATGCGCTTGTAGTGGCGGGCGTCCTCGACGGCGGCGGCCAGCGCCTTCTGCGCACTCGGCGGCTTGATCTCGTCGAGGTGCTCGATCATCCCCTCGAGCGTGCCCCACTCGCCGATCAGCGCCTTCGCGCCCTTGTCGCCGATGCCCTTCACGCCGGCGATGTTGTCGCTGTTGTCGCCGACGAGGGCCTTGAAGTCGGGGATCTGGTCCGGCTCGAAGCCCCAGCGGGCACGGACGCCCTCGGTGTCGTACAGGACATAATCGCGCTGATAGGGCCGGTACATCAGCACGCGCACGCCCGGCTGGACGAGCTGCACCAGGTCGTTGTCGAGCGTCACGATCACGGTCTCGACGCCGGCCGCCTTCGCCTGCGTGGCGAGCGTGCCGAGAACGTCGTCGGCCTCGAAGCCCGGCGCCTCGATCAGGGGAATCTGGAACGCGGCCAGCACATCGCGCACGCGTTCGATCTGCGGCTTCAGGTCGTCGGGCGTCGGCCGCCGGGTCGCCTTGTAGTCGGCGTCGGCCTCGTGGCGGAAGGTCGGGGTAGGGGCGTCCCAGGCGGCGATGATGTGCGTCGGGCGCAGCTCGTCCAGCACGTAGAGCAGCGAGTTGGCGTAGCCGTAGACGGCCCAGACCGGCTCACCCGTGAGCCGCACGGTGCTCGCGAAGCTGTCGCGCAGCGCGAAGTACGAGCGGTAGATGATGCCGTGCGAGTCGAGGATGACGAGCAGATTTGGGCGGTCGGATAGATCGAGGGCCATCGCCCGCAGTATATCCGCCGCGCGGCCGGAGGCGTGCCGCTACACCTCCACCGGCTCGCGGTCGGCGCGCTCGAGGGCCTCGCGCACGTCGGCGAGCAGGCCGGGCGGCAGGCCGTCCTTGCTGCACGCCGGGCAGGTCGGTTGATCCGGCGCGCCCATGTCGAAGAGCCGCACGCGCCGCGGGCGGTCCGCGATCAGGATGCCGCAGACGGTGTCGACGCGGGCGGTGAAGTAGAGCCGCGGCTCCAGCTCCTCGGCGGCGTGCAACACCACCCAGTGCCAGTCGTCGGCGAGATCGTCCATCGCCTTGCCGACGATGCGCACCTCAGCCACGCGGCGCGTCCGGGGCCGGGCGGTCCAGGTCGGCGATGCGGCGCGTGATGCGCCAACCGTCGGCCGTACGGCGCCACTCGTCGCGGTAGACGCCGCTGAGGACCGTGCGCGGGTGCTGCTCGCCCGGACCGATGCGGGTGAGCAGCAGCATCGTGCGCGTACGCGCCGTGTCGGCGCCCAGCTCGTCGAAGACGGTCGCACGCTGGTGGTGGCGCGTGATGACGCCGTCCCCGCGCGCCGCGATCACCTCGGCGGCCCAGCCCCGCAGCGCCGCGCGGCCCGCGGCGCGGAAGACCGCCCCGTTCGAGCCAATCTCGTGGCGCTCGAAGACGCCGTCTTCGGTGAAGCGCCCAGCCATGCCCTCGACGTCTTGATCGTCGGCCGCGTACGAGTAGCGGCCGATCTGCTCGAGGATCGCGAGACGGTGTTCGGCGGTCACGGGCGCACGATAGCCGATTTCGCGGCGAGGATCAGGGTTGGGGATCCTCGCGCGCGATGATCCGCTCCATGCGCGCGCGAATCTGCGCGTCGAAGTCGGTCCCGTGCGAGAAGATGTAGAAGCGCTCCGCGCGCAGCCCCTCGACCACTGCCGCCGCGACGCCCGAGGGCGGCATGTTGCGTCCCATGTTCTCGCCGGTCTCGTCGCGCGCTCGCGCGAAGGCAGCCGCGCGCTCCGGGTCGTCCGCTCCCGGATCGGGGTTGCGCAGTTCAGCCGGGCGGTTGCGCTCGGCGAGGTAGCTGCGAGTCGCCACGCCGCCGGGGCAGAGCAGGTGCGCACGCACGGGCGAGCCGAGCTCGCGCAGCTGCATCTGCAGCGCCTCGGTGATGCGGCCGACGGCGAACTTCGTCGAGCTGTAGGCAACGAGGCTCGTGCCGCCGTGGAAGCTCTGCACGGAGCCGGTGTTGACGATGTGCGCCGGCTCGCCCTGCTCGAGCAGCAGCGGAGTGAAGGCGCGGATGCCGTGCACGACGCCCCAGAAGTTGACGCCGTAGGTCCAGCGCCAGTCATCGAGCGTGAGGTCCCACATCGGGACGCCGCCCTCGGGATGCAGCGAGCCCCAGTCGTTGACGGCGGCGACGCCGGCGTTGTTGCAGACGACGTGCACCCCGCCCCAGGCCTCGAACGCCGCCTGCGCCAGCGCGTCGACCGAGGGCTGACTGGAGACGTCGACCTGTTCGCCGCGCACCTCGTGACCCGCGTCCCGCAACTCCGCGACCGCCCCATCGAGGGCCTCCGCCTCGACGTCGGCGAGGATGACGCGCATGCCCTCCTCGGCGAAGCTCTGCGCCAGCCCGCGCCCGATCCCGCTTGCCGCGCCGGTGACGACGGCGACCTTGCCCTCGAAGTCCTGCATGGCCGCCCTCCCGTCCACTGCCCGAAGCGTGTCCGCCGGAGTGTATGCGGGTGGCGGTCCCGCCGCGGCTACATCGCCGTGTAGCCGCCATCGACGGGCAGCACGATGCCGGTGATGAACGAGGCCTCGTCGCTGGCGAGGAAGACGGCGGCGGACGCGATCTCCGAGGGCCGCGCGATGCGGCCGAGCGGGTGGATCGCGTCGGCGGGGTGTGGATCGCCCTCGGTGAAGTCGCTGCCGCCTCGCAGCATCGGGGTGTCTATGCCGCCGGGTGCGATCGCGTTGACGCGCACGCCGCGGCGTCCGTAGACGACGGCGAACTGTCTCGTCAGCCCCACGACGCCGGACTTCGCAGCGATGTAGCCGAGCGGCCCCGAGGGCAGCGGGCCACCGTCGCGCGGCAGCCGGTGGTGGCGCAGCGCGACGAGCGCGCCGACGGAGGCAGTGCTGACGATCGCGCCGCCGCCCTGCTCGGCGAGCAGCGCCGCGCCGTGCTGCAGCCCGTAGTAGACGCCCTCGAGGTTGACCGCGATCGTGCGCGACCAGTCGCCCACGCCGCCCCCGACGGCGGCGTTGTTCATCAGCACGTCGAGCCGCCCGAAGCGCTCGACCGCCTCACGCAGCATCGCCTCGACCTCGGGCTCGCGGGAGACGTCGACGCGCCGCGCGACGGCGCTACCGCCCGCGGCCTCGATGCTCGCGACCGTGTCGGCGAGGCCGTCCTCGTTGACGTCGGCGCAGAACACGGACGCGCCTTCCGAGGCGCAGCGTTGCGCCATCGCCCGCCCGGCGCCGGAGGCGGCGCCCGTGACGACGGCGGCCTTGCCCTGGAGGCGCTGCGTCACCGCGCCGTGCTGCTCGTGGCTACCGGCCGGCCGGGCGCCCGGATGCGGGCTACAGGCCCGCGGCGAACTCGCCGATCAGCTCGGCGATGCGCTCGGGGCGCTCCCACGGGCTGTAATGGCCCGCGCCGCGCAGCCAGTGCAGCTCCGCGCCCGGCAGCATCCTCGCGAGATCGAAGCCGTTGAAGGGCACGGCCACGCGGTCCGCGGTCCCGTAGATCAGCAGCGTCGGCTGCGACCACTTCGCCCAGTACTTCTCCGCGTTCATCGAGCCGAGGATCGAGAGGGAGAGCATCACCTTCTCGCGCGAGTTCCGGTCCTCGAACATGCCGTCGAGCAGCGCGCGCTGCTCGTCCGTCTCCCCGAACCCGGCGCCGCAGTAGGTCTCCACAAAGAGCTTCGCGTAGGAATCGGCGTCGAGGCCCCGCTTGGTCGAGAGCGGGTACATGTTGGCCGAGGCCGCCGGATCGCCGGCGAACAGGCCGCCGGAGTTGAGGAGGATCAGCCCGCGCACGTCGTCCGGGTTACGCACGATGTGGTTGGACGCGACGCCTCCTCCGAAGGCGTGTCCGAGCGAGAGCACCGGGTCGTCGCTGACATGGGCGATCAGCGCGTGCAGGTCGTCCGAGGCGACATCGATGCTGGCGCTCTCGGCTACGATTTCCGTGTCGCCGAAGCCGCGTACGTCGTAGGTGACGACGCGGAAGTTCTCGGCGAGCATCGGGACCAGCGGGCCCCAGAACTTCGAGGGCGTGTTGTAGCCAGCGGTGAGGACGATCGTGTCGCCCGCTCCCTGCTCGTGGTAGTGCAGCCTCGCCCCGTCCACGTCGAGCATCGGCATCGCGGTCTCCTCCCGTATCGCGCTGCGAACCCTAGCGGCACGCCCCCCGCGCGGCAACCGGTGGAATGGGGCTCTGGCCGCGAATGATGGCGAGGGCCGCCTCGTGAGGAACGCGGCTGCCGTCGTCCGTCTCGAGCGCGGCCAGCGTGTCCTCAAGCTCCTCGTTTCGTTCGATCAGAGCGTCGTACTCCGCCCGGGGCAGGGTGATGGTCTCTTCGCTAGTCATAGGTCATGCTTCCGTCCCGCTCGACACTCAGGTTACGCGATGGCCGTCCAGGAGGCCTGCACTTCCCGACGCGCCGTTGCAGCAAGCTGTCGCCGGGTCGAACCGCACGGCAGTCGCGAGGCTCATCGCCTAAACTGCGGAGATGATCGCACCCTCCCGTAGACCCTCACGCTCGCCCGCCCTCGCGGGCGGTCTGGTGTCGTGACCGCCGCCCCGACGCGGGGCGCCGCCGGGCGCCCGATCGACCTGCCGCCGGGGGCGGGCGGCAGCTTCGGAGGCGGGCGGCAACTCCGCACCTTCGACTCCTTCTCCGACCGCGAGTTCCGCTGGTTCTACCTCGCCCTGCTGGGCCAGATGGCCGCGATGAACATGCAGATGCTCATCCGCGGCTACCTCGTGTACGACCTCACGGAGAGCTTCGCGGCGCTCGGCGTGATCTCCCTCGGAAGCGCCGTGCCGATGCTCACGCTTTCGGTCTTTGGCGGGGTGCTCGCCGACCGTGCGCCGAAGAAGCTGGTGCTGCAGGCCGGGCAGGTGGCCAACGTCGTGATCTCGGTCATCGTCGGCCTGCTGCTGCTGTTCGACCTGCTTGAGTTCGCGCACCTGATGGTCGCCGGCGTCGCTCACGGCATCGTGATCGCGCTGATGATGCCCTCGAGGCAGGCGATCATGCCGGAGGTCGTGGGCATGGACCGCCTGATGAACGCCGTCGCGCTGAGCGCCGCCGCGACGAACCTGATGCGCCTCATGGCGCCGGCGCTGGGCGGCTTCATGATCGCCTTCATCGGCGCGGAGTGGGTCTACTTCCTGATGGCCGCGCTCTACGGCTTCGCCGTCATCACGCTCGCCCGCGTGCAGCCGCAGTACGAGCCCCCCGCCCGCCCCCGCCGCACCAGCGGGTACGCCGATCTGATCGAAGGCCTCCGTTACGTCCGCGCCGAGCGCACGCTCGCGCTGCTCCTCCTCGCGGGCCTGGTCGGTTCGTTGCTCGCGATGCCGTACCAGATCATGCTCCCCGGTTTCGTGCGCGGCGTGCTCGACGGCGGCCCGGTCGAGCTCGGCCTGCTGATCGCGGTGAGCGGCCTCGGATCGCTGACCGGATCGCTGGTGCTCGCCTCGCTGCCCGCGAGGCGCCGGGGCGTGCTGCTGCTGCTCAGCTCCCTGGTCATCGGCATGGCGCTCGTGGGGTTCGCCGCGACAAGGCTGATCTGGGTGGCCGGCTTCTTCATGCTCTTCGTCGGCCTCGGCAGTGCCGGGCGGCAGGCGCTGGGCAACGTGCTGCTGCAGCAATACTCGCTGGACGAGTACCGAGGGCGCGTGATGTCGCTCTACATGACAGAGTTCGGCCTGATGGCGTTCGGGGCGGTGCTGTTCGGCCTGTTCGCCGAGCAGGTCGGCGGCCAGTGGGCGCTCGGATCCACGTCCGCCGTGCTGGTCCTCGTGACGATCGCGATGATCGCGTTCCTGCCGCGCCTGCGGCGGCTCGATTAGCCGCGAGGCGTGCCGAGCGAGGAGCGCGGCGGACCCGGCGGCACGACGCGCACGGGGCGGCGGCGGTAGCGCGCCATCAGTTCCGAGGGTGGCGTCGCCCACAGCACCGCCGGAATCGCGAACAGCGCGACCACACCCGTCGACGCGAACCCGATCGCGTAGCCTCCGGTCGCGTCCACGCTCAAGCCCAGCAGCCACGGCCCGAGGAATGCGCCGAGCGTCCCGATCAACATCGAGACGCCGTTGATCGCGCCGAACGAGCGTGTCCCGTAGTAGTCCGCCAGCAGCGCCGTGCGGATCGGGTTGGCGCCGCCGACGCCGGCGGCGATCACCGTCAGCACCAGCCCCGCCTGCCAGAGGTTCTGCACCAGCGAAAAGAGCGGCATCGAGAGCCCTGCCACCAGCACGACCAGCGCCAGCACCACGCGCTTGTCGAGGCGGTCCGCGGCCTCGCCGGAGATGATCCGCCCCACCAGCGAGGAGAGCGCGAACAACGCCGAGCCCACGCCCGCCGCCGTCTTGGAGATGCCGACATCGTCCTCCATGAACGGCACGTGCAGCACGACGATGGCCGTGATCGAAAAGAAGATCGTGAACTGCGCGAAGGCCAGCAGCCAGAACGCCCGCGTGCGCAGCGCCTCGCGCAGCGTCGTACCCCAGCGATCGTCGTCGTCGTCGTAGTCGTGTGCTGAGCCCGGGGGGCGCGGGATGCCGTCGAGCGGCTGGTGGTGGCCTCGCGGCCGCATGCGCACGTTGGAGCCCGCGAGGACGCCGCCGACGAGCAGGCACAGCGCCATGATCCGCAGCGCGCCGCGCCAGCCGAGCGACTCGACGAGGAAGGCGATGGCCACGACGAGCACCCCGCCGAGCGTCCCTCCCGCCGTGCCCAGCGCCAGCGCGCGCGCCCGCTTGCGCTCGAACCAGCTGACGGTGGAGACCATCGTCACCTGCCCGCCAGAGGTGCTGGTGCCCGCCGCCATGATCAGCATCAGCACGTAGAAATGCATGATGTTCTGCATGAACGAAAGCAGAAAGAGGCAGCACGCGGCGACGACGAGCCCCAGAATCATCATCAGCCGCGAGCCGATCCGGTCGATCAGCGCCCCGACGAAGGGGGCGGCGATGCCGTTGACCTCGGAGCGAACGGCGAAGGCGAAGGCGGTGGCACCGTGGCTCCAGCCGAACTCGTTGACGATCGGATTGAAGATCGGCCCGAGGCCCCAGAAGACCGCAGCGGAGAGGATGAACAGCGTCACCGACGAGGCGCCGACGACGATCCAGCCCTCATAGACGTTCGGGAACAGCCTCGCGACCATGCCGCCTCCAGCGGCCCACTCTAGCCCCGGCTGCCGCGGACCGCAGGTCGGGCCGCTGTCCGCGGCGTGTCATGCGCTTCGCTAGACTGCGGGCGGCAAGGATTCCCGGCCCTCGGGGCGACTCAGGGAGGTCAACGTGAGCATCGTCTACTCGGCACGGGGCCTCGACCGCCCCGTATCCCGCGAGGCGGCATCGTGAGCGCGGCAGCGGCTCCGCCGCCCGTCCACCCCTTCGAGGTCATCGACGGCTACACGCACTGCGGACTGAGCAAGTACTACCCGTACGAGACGCTGCGAGGGGCGCTCGACCAGGCGGGCGTGAGCCGCGTGGTGATCGTCCAGCACATGGGCGAGTACGACAACGCCTATCTCGGCGGTCTCACCCGCGAGCACCCGGACACTGTTGCCTGCGTCGGCCTGGTGAATCACCGTGATCCGCGGGCGCGCGATCAGCTCGCGGAGCTGGCCGAGGGCGGCGACCTTAAGGGCGTGCGGCTCACCTCGGAGATGATGTTCGAGCGGCCGGAGCTGGTGATGGCCGCGGCGCACCTCGGCCTCATCATCCAGGCGATGCCCCATCACGCGCCGGCCGACTGGGTCCCGTACCTCGAGGCGGCGATCGCGCGCCACCCGGAGACGCGCGTGATGCTCTCGCACCTCGCGACGCCGCGCCTGCAGGACGCGCCCGACTTCGCGCCGCAGCAGCCGGTCTGGGACCTGGCGCGCCATCCCGGCGTGATGTTCCAGCTCTCGTTCCCGAGCCGCTACGCCCCACACCCGCACGAGGCGGTCTACCCCGTGGTCGCGCAGGCGGTGGAGGCGTTCGGGGCGGAGCGTATCGTCTGGGGCTCGAACTACCCGGCCTCCGGGGGCCTCGACGAGTACCTGGCCGACCTCATGCTGCTGCTCGACGGCAAGTTGCCGGTCCCCGATGACGCGATCGAGGCGATCGCGGGCGGCAACGCGCGCCGCTTCTGGTTCGGCGAAGACTGAGCCTCGGCGCGCGGACTACTGCCTCAAGGACTACTGGGCGGTGTAGCCGCCGTCCACGGGCAGCGCCACGCCGGTCACGAACGAGGCGTCGTCACTCGCGAGGAAGAGGATCGCGTTCGCCACGTCCTCGGGCTTCCCGAGGCGCCCGATCGGGTGCAGACCGATCGACGCCTCGCGCCGCGTCTCGTCGCGCAGCATGAACTCCGTCATCGGGGTCTCGATGTAGCCGGGGTTCACGCAGTTCACTCGCACGCCGCGCCCGCCATAGATCAGGGCGTAGGTCCGCGTCAGGCCGAGCACGCCATGCTTGGAGGCCGTGTAGGCCGGCGCAGAGCCGCCCACGAGGCCCATGATCGAGGAGAGGCTGACGATTGCACCGCCGCCGTGCTGTTCGATCAGCGGGGCGCCGTGCTCCAGGCAGTAGTAGACGCCGTTGAGATTTACGTCGATCACGGAGTGGTACTCGGCTCCGCGGCCGCTGATCCCGGCGTCGTTGATA
Source organism: Dehalococcoidia bacterium (assembly GCA_965247925.1). Lineage (GTDB taxonomy): Bacteria > Chloroflexota > Dehalococcoidia > UBA2979 > UBA2979 > VXMT01. The sequence continues at coordinate 1,910,377 of CBDFIB010000004.1, read as the reverse complement.
AGGATGTGCAGCGCGCCGAGTTCCTCGACCGTGGCCGCGAGGGCAGCCTGCACGGCAGCTTCGTCGGTCACGTCCAGCTGGACGATCGCGGCCGTCCCGCCGTCGGCGGCGATCGCGTCCGCCGTCTCCTGTGCGCCCTCGGTGTTGATGTCGGCGCACATCACGGCCGCGCCCTCGCGGGCGAGCGTCTGCGCCGTGGCGCGCCCGATACCGGAGGCTGCCCCCGTGACCATCGCGACCTTGCCCTCGAGCCGCATCGTTCACCTCCCCGGCGTCGCGCCGTGCGGTCCTGATCTGCTCCGCCGGGCAGCATAGCGCGGTGTGGAGCGAGGCGACGGATCGGAATGTGTGTGCTAGATTGTTTCCGGCGGACTGACGCCCGCTGGTCGCGTACGGCTCGCCGCGGCGTACAATGGAACGCGTGACCACCACAGCGAGCACCGGGTTCGAACTGGTCAGCGACTTCCGCCCGACGGGCGACCAGCCGCAGGCGATCGAGCAGCTCAGTGAGGGCCTCGATCGCGGTCTGGCGATGCAGACCATGCTCGCTGCGGCGTACAATGGAGCCACCGGCTCCGGCAAGACCTTTACGATGGCGAACATCATCGCCCAGCGCCAACCAGGGCCGACGCTGGTGCTCGCGCCCAACCGCACGCTGGCCGCGCAACTGACCTCGGAGTTCCGCGACTTCTTCCCGCGCAACGCGGTCGAGTACTTCGTCTCGTACTACGACTACTACCAGCCCGAGGCGTACGTCCCGCGCTCGGACACCTACATCGCCAAGGACGCCGACATCAACGAAGAGATCGACAAGATGCGCCATTCGGCGACACGGGCGCTGTTTGAACACCGCGACGTGCTGATCGTCGCCTCGGTGTCCTGCATCTACGGCCTCGGCGAGCCGGGCGAGTACGAGTCGTTCGTCGCGAAGCTGCACGTCGGGCGGCACGTCAACCGCAACTCGCTGATCCGCCAGCTGATCGACATGCAGTACGCGCGCAACGATATGAACCTCGTGCGCGGCACCTTCCGCGTGCGCGGCGACACGCTGACGATCTTCCCCGCCTACGAGGACCTCGCCGTGCGCGTCGACTTCTGGGGCGACGAGATCGAGCGCATCGTCACCGTCGATCCGCTCTCCGGCGAGCTGCTGACGGCGCAGGAGCGCTTCTCGATCTACCCGGCGAAGCACTTCGTGACCTCCAGCGACCGTCTCGAGGTCGCCATCACCAACATCGAGGAGGAGCTGCGCGAGCGCTCCGTCGCGCTGCGCCGCGAGGGCCGCATCCTCGAGGCGACGCGGCTCGAGGAGCGCACGCGCTACGACCTGGAGATGCTGCGCGAGAGCGGCTACTGCTCGGGTATCGAGAACTACTCGCGGCACCTGCAGGGCCGCGCCGAAGGCTCCACGCCGTGGACACTGCTCGACTACTTCCCGGACGACTGGCTGGTCTTCATCGACGAGTCGCACATCGCCGTGCCGCAGATCCGGGGGATGTACTTCGGGGACATCCGGCGCAAGGAGACGCTGGTCGACTTCGGCTTCCGGTTGCCCTCGGCGCTCGACAATCGCCCGCTCAACTTCGCCGAGTTCGAGGATCACCTCAACCAGGTGATCTTCGTCTCCGCGACGCCCGGCCCGTTCGAGCTGGAGCGCTCGCAGCAGGTCGCCGAGCAGGTGATCCGCCCGACCGGCCTCCCCGATCCCATCGTCGAGGTGCGCGAGACGCAGGGGCAGATCGACGACCTGCTCGCCGAGGTGCGCACGCGGGCGGAGCGCCGCGAGCGCGTGCTGGTGACGACGCTGACCAAGAAGATGGCCGAGGACCTGACCGACTACCTGATCGAGATGGACGTGAAGGCGCAGTACCTCCACTCCGAGATCGACACCCTCGAGCGCGTCGACATCCTCCGCGACCTGCGCCAGGGCGTGTACGACGTGCTCGTCGGTATCAACCTGCTGCGCGAGGGCCTCGACCTGCCCGAGGTCTCGCTGGTCTGCATCCTCGACGCCGACAAGGAGGGCTTCCTGCGCTCCGGCGGGTCACTGATCCAGACGATCGGCCGTGCCGCCCGCCACGCCGGGGGCCGCGTGATCATGTACGCCGACACCGTCACGCAATCGATGCACACCGCCCTCGACGAGACGGGACGCCGGCGCGCGATCCAGGTCGCCTGGAACGAGCAGAACGGCATCGAGCCCGAGGGCATCAGCAAGCAGATCCGCGACATCACCGACGGCCTGCGCGTCGCCGAGGAGTCGCCCGCATACGTCGTCGCCACGGACCTGCCGCGCGACGAACTGCTGCGGATGATCAAGGAGCTGGAGTCGCAGATGAAGTCTGCGGCGCGCGAGTTGGAGTTCGAGCGCGCGGCCCAGCTCCGCGACCGGATCGTCGAGCTGCGCCGCGAACTCGTCGGCGACACCCCCGAGGGCCTGCGCGCCTTCGAGTCCCCCTCGCCGCGCCCGCAGCGCGCGAATGGCGGCGGCGGGCGCCGCGGCGGGCGGCGGCGGGGGAGGTAGGGCGGGTCAGCGGGCGAGGGTCTACACTACGGCTGACCGCTGCTCCGGGTCCGTACGGGCCAGACACATGGGCTGACTGCGATGCTCGAACGTCTCCACATCAAGAACTTCCGCGCTCTGCGCGACCTCGAGATGGATGAACTCGCGCGCATCAACCTGATCGGCGGCCGCAACAACTCCGGTAAGACCAGCCTGCTTGAAGCGCTATTCCTGCTGTCCACGGCCGGGAACCCGGGAGGGGCGCTCGACACGAACCTGATCCGCACCGACGGCGCGCGCGATAGCCTCCGCGATGCGGCGCCGTGGCGGGAGTTGTTCAACGGGTTGGACCATCAGGCAGCCATTGAAGTCGCCGTGACCCATAAGGCGTTTGGCGCATGGACGCTCAGCATCGAGAGGGAGTGGCCAACAACCCCGGAAGTCCCGATCGGATCGGCGAAGCGCCGGTCCCTGAAAGACGTGTCATCGCAGGCATCGCTCAGGCCGAAGCTTGCCTTGCGCTACAGTCAGCCGGGTAAGGATGCTCGCTCATCGAGTCGCTCGGAGGGACAGGGGTCAAGATCGAATGGCTCGCGGTAGGAGCGCCGGTTGCCCGGCGCCCCCCGCACGGATCCGTACGAGCGCGTTAACGCATACGGCTCCCGCCTTGAGTCCTGACGGCAAATCGCTCCGACGGCCACGGATGGAGGATAGTGACGCGGGGCCAGAGTTCCCGGCACAGTGCGTTCAGGCGCTCCCAGGTGAAGTAGCCCCGCTGCGACCTCCGGTGGAGGACGCGCAGCCACAGCCGCCTCAGGAACCAGACGAACCGCGACAGCGACGGAGCGCTCGTCGGCACCGCGTAGTAGCCAAGCCACCCGCGCAGCACCCGCCCGAGCCACCGACCCGTCACCTTCGGGTTCGCGTGCATGCGTTTCCGCAACTCGGCCTTGATGGCCTGCAGTGTGCGGCGCATTCGCTTCGCCACCGGCTTGCGCCCCAGCCCGAAACGCCCGTTCCGCTGAGTCCGGCAGTAATGCGTGAACCCGAGAAAGTCGAACGTCTCCGGTCGTCCTTCCCCGCGCTTCGCACGGTCCGCTCTCGCGAACCTGCCGAACTCCAACAGGCGCGTCTTCTCCGGGTGCACTTCCAGTCCGTACGTAGCGAACCGCTCCCCGACCGCCTCCATGAATCGCTCCGCATCGCTGCGGCGCTCAAACCCCAGGACGAAATCATCGGCGTACCTCACGAGATACGCCTCGCCCCGGACCTCCCGCGGCCGCCATTCCCGCGCGAACCAACGGTCCAGCACGTGGTGCAGGTACACGTTCGCCAGCAGCGGCGATATCACCGCCCCCTGCGGCGTCCCCCGCACCACGTCGACCTCCAGCCCCGCGTCGATGACGCCGGCGTTCAGCCACTTCCGGATGAGACGCAGTACCCGCTGGTCCCCGATGCGCATCTCCAGGAGCTGCATCAGCTGCTCCCGGTCGATGCTGTCGAAGTACTGGCGGATGTCCACCTCCACTATCCAGTTGACCTTGCGCCGATCCACCGCGTAGGCCAGCGCGTCCAGCGCATCGTGCGCCGAGCGCCCCGGCCTGAACCCGTAGTTGAATCCGTAGAACTCCGATTCGTAGATCGGGTTCAGGATCTGCTCCACCACCGCCCGCTGGACGATCTTGTCCTCCAGCGACGCAATACCCAGCGGTCGCACGCCCCCGTCCGGCTTCGGGATCTCCACCCGCCGCACGGGAGTCGCCCGGTACGCTCCACGGTGTACGCGGCCGTGCAGGTCGAGCAATCGCTCGTCCAGCCCGTCCCCGTACTCGCGCCATGTCATCCCGTCCACGCCCGGGGCTGCGTCCCGCTTGAGCGCGAGATACGCATCCCGGAGCGCCTCCGGCGTGATGTGGTGCAGAAGCGCGGTGAGCCTCTCCCCCGGATTCTCCTTTGCAAACTGCCGTATCCGCTCCGCTCCAGGTGACACCGCACCCCGACTCTGCGTCCGGACCGTGCCGGTGCTTCGCGGATTCCTCTCGGCCGCGGCCCTTCGCTCCAGCGGCTCCGCCGGGAATTGCTCCCCCTTGTTCGCCGCCTTCATCGCTACTACGCCCGCGTCAGACTGCTGCGCGTCGTGCATCATCGGCTCCGGTTGCTTCCCTTCCCGATGCGGTCCCGGCGTACGACCCGCCGGGACGGCGCGCAGCCCTCCCAAGTCCCGGTGTTGGACGTGCATGCGTGCATGAGTTCTTCGACACCGCGGAGCCCGGCCACGTCTCGCCCATCACGCCGTGGCCGGTGCTGCCTTCAACCAACTAGAGGGTCTCGGCACTCCGGATTGTCCTTTCGATGCTCAATAGCTCTGCCCGCATACCCCGCTACCGACGCTTCACGGGCCACCTCGCGGTGACCCGCGCACGGCTCGCGGAGCGGCATGGAATGGCTTGTTCCTTTGCCGCAGAGGACTTCCACCTCCTCCCCAAACACCAGTTAGCTTGGCGCTCCCAGATCACCCTTTCCCATTCGATGCGGCGATCCTGTTGTCGCGCGCCCCCGCCGATCAAGGCGAGTTGGCGAACCGCCTGGGTAACCTGAACAAGCTCAAGCGAGGCCACCTGCTCCTCGACGCACTCCGGGTCGTCGAACCCAGGCTCCAAAGCATCGAGTTTCTTCCGGGGCGCGACAAGCCCATGATCTGGTGCGACATTGGCCTCCCCGAGCTCGTGCCCCTGACCGTGGTCGGGGAGGGCATGATCCACCTCGCGGAAGTGGTGCTGTCGATCGAACATGCCGCCGGCAGCCTCCTGCTGGTCGATGAGATCGAAAACGGGTTCCACCACTCCGTGTTGCCGGACCTGTGGAAGGTGGTCGGGAAGGCGGCGGCGGACGCCGACACGCAGGTCTTCGCCACCACGCACAGCTACGAGTGCTTCGAGGCCGCGCAGAAGTCGCTGGACCCCGATGCGTTCCGCTACCACCGGCTCGACATGGTCGAGGGGGGTGTCCGCGCCGTCACCTACGACCCCGACATCGCCGCAGCAGCCGTCAAGCACTACTTCGAGGTGCGGTAGTGCCGGAGCCGCAGGACATCGGCAAGCGCATCCAGTTGCTCGTCGAGGGCCGGGACCAGTTCAACTTCTTCGAAGCCCTCGTCGTGCACCTGCAACTCAGCGATGTCCAGGTACAGAACTTCGGTGGCGTGAGCGAACTGCGACCCTTCCTGCGCCTGCTCGCGAGTGCCCCCAACTTCGGGAGCATCAGCCGCCTCGGCATCGTCCGCGATGCGGAGCAGAACGCCGCGGGCGCGTTCCAAAGCGTCCAGGGCTCGCTGCAAGCTGCGGGATTGCCTGCACCGGACACACCAGGGCAGCGCGTCGACGGGGAGCCCGCCGTCACGGTGCTGATCCTGCCTGGTGACGACCGGTCGGGCATGCTCGAAACACTGCTTTGCGAGACCTTCGCAAGCAGCCCCGAGAGCGACTGCATCGAGGCCTTCTCGAGTGCGTCGAGGGTGCATCCGACTCCACCATCAGGCGACCAGACAAGGCCCGCGCCCATGCATGGCTGGCGACGAGACCGGATCCGCACGTTTCCGTGGGATTCGCGGCTCAGAAGGGCTATTGGGATCTCGATCACAGTGCTCTTGATTCGGTTCGCGAGTTCCTGACGGCCCTGTAGCCGCGTCGCCCGCTACCCCTCCCGATCCACCACCGGCGCACCCGCGACAGGCGCAGACTCCGCACCACCGTCGTCGTCGAGGAGGACGGGGCGGCTGCCGGAGCCGCCCTCGGAGGCGCCGACGACACCCTGCTCCTCGAGCTCGTCCATGACGCGCGCGGCGCGTGGGTAGCCGATGCGCAGGCGGCGCTGCAGCAGCGACGTCGAGATGTGGTCGTGCTCACGGGCCAGCTCGAGGGCCTTCGTAATCATCGGGTCGACCTCGGATGAGGGGGGCCCCGCGGCGCCGCGCGCCTCGAGGGCGGCGACCTCCTCGGCGACTTCGTCGATCAGCTCGTCGAAGCTGGGCGGGCGCAGGTTCTCGAAGCGGCCGTTCGTCCAGAAGTCCACGACATCGTCGATCTCTCCGTCTGAGACGTAGACGCCCTGCAGGCGGGTCGGCTTCCCCTGGTCCTTCGGCTGGAAGAGCATGTCGCCCTTGCCGAGCAACTTCTCAGCGCCACCGCCGTCGAGGATCGTGCGCGAGTCCACGTGCGAGGAGACGGCGAACGCGATCCTCGTGGGGAAGTTCGCCTTGATCAGCCCCGTCACCACGTCCACCGAGGGCCGCTGCGTGGCGACCACGAGGTGGATGCCGGTCGCCCTCGCGAGCTGCGCGAGGCGCACGAGCTGGTGCTCCACCTGGTAGGGCGCGGCGAGCATCAGGTCCGCGAGCTCGTCGATGACGACCACCCAGTAGGGCAGGCGACCGCTCCCGGCCTGCTCGTTGTAGCGCTCGAGGTTACGCACGCCGACCTTGGCGAAGCGGCGGTAGCGCGTCTCCATCTCGTGGATGACGGCCTGGAGCGCGCCGACCACCTTGTCCATGTCGACCACGATCTCGCTGAACGCGAGGTGCGGCACGTCGGCGAACGCGGCGAGCTCGACACGCTTCGGGTCGATCAGCACGAAGCGCAACTGCTCGGGCGAGAGGTTCATCAGCAGGCAGGCGATGATCGAGTTGAGGCAGACCGACTTGCCCGAGCCGGTCGCGCCCGCGATCAGCAGGTGCGGCATCTCCGCGAGGTCGGCGACCACCGGCGAGCCGGACACGCCGGAGCCGAGGGCGATCGGCAGCGGCGACTTGCCCGCCGCCTTCGCGAACTCGCGCGACTCCAGCACGCTGCGCAGCGTCACCACCGCCGAGCTGGCGTTCGGCACCTCGATGCCCACGACCGACCGGCCGGGGACCGGCGCCTCGATGCGCAGCGCGGGCGTCGCGAGCGCGAGCGCGAGGTCGTTCTGCAGCGCGGTGATGCGGTTCACGCGCACGCGCGTGCGCGAGACCTCGATCTGCCGGGTGCGGGGCTGGCCCTCGTCGTCGAGGAGGGCGGCGCCCTCGGGGGTGCGCTCGGCCACGGTGCGCGTGCGGACGTCCCAGCCGGGCTCGACGCCGAACTGGGTGACCGTCGGGCCCTCGTTGATCGTCGAGACGCGCGCCTCGACGCCGAAGGAGGCGAGCGTCTCGACGATCAGCTCGGCGCGCCGCTGCTGGTCGCCCAGCTCGGGCGCGAGCGGCTCCGCCTCGGCGAGCAGCTCGATCGGCGGGAGCTGCCAGCCGTCGCTGGAGTGACGCCAGCCGCTGACGTCGTGTTCGAGGTCCATCTCGATCTGCTTGGGCGGCGGCGGCTCCGCAGGCGCGGCTTCTTCGGTGGGCGCGGGCTCGAGGTCCGCGGCGGCGGGAGCCGACCCGCTTTCGAGCCGCGTGGGCAGGCCGGACCCGATCGGCCGGTCGGCGCGGAGGTCGGCGTAGGGGTGACTCCCCGCCGCGGGATCGCTGCGGCGCATCCGGTAGCTGCGGACATACGCGGCGACGGATCGGCCGGCGGGCCTGATCGCGTGGCGCCAGAGCCAGGAGAGACTGCGCCCGAGGGCGGGCGGCGCCGCGCGCAGCAGCGCCAGCGCCGTGCGCGGCCAGAGCAGCGTGAAGCCGACCACGAGCGCCGCGACCCAGGCGATCGTTGCGATCCCGCCACCCGTGAGCGCCCCGCCGACGCTCCCGCCTGCCGAGGCGTCGCCGAGGTCCACCTCGCCGACGATCACGTCGGGGGCCCAGAAGCCGAGCGCGCCCGCGCTGAACACCAGTAGCAGGGCCGCGCCGGCGAGGTGCCTCGCGTGCCCTCGCAGCCGCTTGCCCTGGCGCAGCGCGAGCAGCAGGCCGACCGCCAGCGTCAGCACGACGAGCGTGAAGACGTGCAGCCCGAACGCCCCGACGAGTTCGTCGCGGGCATCGTTCACGATGCGGGTGAGCGGGATCTGCGGGAGCAGGTAGAGCAGCAGCGCCGCTGCGAGGACGACGAGGACGGTGCCGACGATCTCGGGGCGCAGTACGCGACGCATGATGGATCGCGAGCGCGCGCCCGGCGTGGGACGGCTTGTGCTTCGGCGGGTATTCGTTCGGGCCATCACTCCGCTCCTTCACCGGACCGCCTCCCGCCAAGCAGACGGACCGGTTCGAGGGCTGGACTCACTACTCCGTCGCTGCGCTCCGTTGCGGTGCGCCGCTCCGTCCAGCGGAGGGCGCCTCCACGGTCACCGACAGGACCAGGGGCCGCCGGTGCGTCTCGCGATAGAGGAGGCGAGCCACCTCGTCCTCCAGTGTCTCACGCCAGTCGGTCCAGTCGAACCGCCCGCCCTCGCCGCCGGCGAGGTCGGCGACCAACTGGCGCACGCGCTCGGTGATCAGATCTTCTTCCTCGGGGCCCACGAAGCCCTGCGACAGCACCTGCGGCACGCCTGCCAGCTTGCCGCGCCGGCGGTCGATAGCGACGACGACGACGCACACGCCCTCTGCGGCGAGCCGCCGCCGGTCGCGCAGCACGATGTGGTCAATGTCGCCGATGCCGATGCCATCCACGTAGACATAATCAGCAGACACCTTGTCGACGACCGCGGCGCCATCCTCGCGGATCTCCAGCACGTCGCCGTCGCTGAGTACGAAGGCATCGTCCTCGTCGATGCCGAGGTCGACGGCGAGATCGCGGTGCATGACGAGGTGGCGGTGCTCGCCGTGGATGCCGATGAAGTGCCGTGGCTGCACCAGCCGGTGGATGATCTTCAGCTCCTCGCGGGCAGCGTGGCCACGCACGTGGACGGGCGCGATGCGGTTGTAGACCACGCGCGCCCCGGCGCGGAAGAGGTTGTCGATGTTGCGGTCGACGAGCGCCTCGTTGCCGGGGATCGGGTTCGAGGAGAGGACCACGGTATCGCCCTCGGTGATGGCGATGTGCTGGTGGTCGCCATTCGCCATGCGGGTGAGGGCGGCGGTCGGCTCGCCCTGTGCGCCGGTGCTGATCACGACGGTGCGCGAGTCCGCGTGCTCCCGCATCTCGCGCACGTTCATCAGGATGCCATCAGGCACGTCCAGGTAACCGAGTTCGCGCGCCATCTGCACGTTGTTGACCATCGAGCGGCCGGTCACGAAGACGCGCAGGTCGTGCCGTTCGGCAGCGTCGATCACCATCTGCACGCGCGAGATCAGCGAGGCGAAGGTGGCGACGATGACCCGCCCCGGCGCGTCCCCGATCACGCGATCGAGGGCCTCGGCGACGGTCTGCTCGGACGGGGTGTGCCCCTCGATCTCGGCGTAGGTCGAGTCCGCGGCGAGCAGCAGGACGCCCTCGCGGCCGATCTCGGCGAGGCGCGTGAGGTCGGTGTGCTGCCCCATCACCGGGGTGTGGTCGATCTTGAAGTCGCCGGTGTGCACGACCGGTCCGAGGCCGGTGTGAATGATGAAGCCGACGGAGTCCGGGATGGAGTGCGAGACGGCGAAGGGCTCGACGGAGAACGAGCCGGCCTCGATCGTCTGGCCGGGCTCGATGACCTGGACGTGCGTCTCGTCGAGCAGGCGATGTTCGCGCAGCTTGACCTGCACGAGCCCTCGGGTGAGGCGCGTGCAGAACACCGGCGGCAGCGGCTCGCCGCGGTCGCGCAGCGCGCGCATCAGGAAGGTCAGCGCGCCGATGTGGTCCTCGTGTCCGTGCGTGAGGAAGACGGCGCGCAGCCGCTCGGCGTCGCGCAGCAGGTAGCTCCAGTCCGGGATCACGAGGTCGACGCCCGGCATGTGCTCGTCGGGGAACATCAGCCCGACATCGACGGCAATCACGTCGTCGCCCTGCTCGTAGAGCATCATGTTGCGGCCGATCTCGCCGAGACCGCCGAGGGGGATGACTCGCAGGGCCGCCCCGCTACTCGCGCTCACAGCAGCGAGTGCTGCGCCGCTGGCGAGCGGGGAGCAGCGGCCGCGGTCGCCGGCGCGATCGGTGTGGGCGCCTCGGAGGCCGCGATCTCGTCACGCGCGCCTCCGCTGCGCGCCTCGGCGAGCAGCTCGGGGATGCGCGCGAAGTCGGCCTCGATCACCGGGCGCAGGTCGCCGCGGTGGAGCGCGGCGGCGGGGTGGTACATCGGTAGCACGATGCGCTCGCCGAAGCGCTTCGGGCGGCCGTGGATGCGGCTGATCGAGGCGCCGGGGAACCAGCGCGACATCGAGAAGCGCCCGAGCGTGACGATCAGCAGTGGATCGACGATCGCGATCTGGCGCTCGAGGAAGGGAGTGCAGGCCGCGATCTCCTCGGGCTGTGGATCACGGTTCCCGGGCGGGCGGCACTTGACGACGTTGGCGATGTGGACGGTCTCCCGCGAGAGCCCGGCAGCGCCCAGCAACTGGTCGAGGAAGCGCCCGGCCGGTCCCACGAAGGGGAAGCCTTGCTCGTCCTCGCGTGCGCCGGGGGCCTCGCCGATGCACATCACCTCGGCTGGGGCGGGGCCTACGCCGGGGACGGTCTGGGTGCGGTGACGGGCCAACTCGCAGGCGGGGCAGTCTGCGATCTCCTCGTAGAGGGTGAGCAGGGCGTCGTTGGACGCCTGTGCCGGACTGCCGATCGCATCGCTCATCTGTAGACTATCCTAGCACGCCGCCGGAAACGGCTGCGCTGCGTATACAGCTGAACCATCTCGCAATCACGCCATCCTTGGGCGCTAGTCGGACCTCGGACGCACGATCCAGGCGAGGCCGATGCCGAGCCCGTAGAGCACGATCATCGGGCCGGCCACGAGCGACTGCGTCACGGGGTCGATCGTCGGTGTCGCGATCGCGGAGACCACGAAGGCGCCGATGATCGCGACGCGCCACCAGCCGAGCAGTTTGCGCCAGTGCACGATCCGCATCCTCGCGAGGCCCATGATCAGGATCGGCATCTCGAACACGAGCCCGAGGATCACGATCAGCCGCAGCGTCAGGTCCATGTAGCTGCTGATCCGCGGGGTGGGAGAGGCAAGGTCGCTCGCGAACTGGAACAGGAAGCTGTAGGCCGCCGGCAGCACGACGTAGTAGGCGAAGGCCATCCCCGCGAGGAAGGCGAACGAGGCGCCCCCGGCGATCGGGTAGATCCAGCGCCTCTCCTTCTTCGTCAGCGCCGGGGCCACGAAGCGCATCGTCTGGTAGACGAGCATCGGCATCGCCACGGCGAGCCCGCAGGCGAGGGCGATGCGGAAGTAGACGCCGAGGTTCTCCAGCGGCTCGATCGCCTGCGCCTCGAAGCCGGGGATGCGCGACCTCGCCGGTTCGAGCAGGAACTCCCAGACCGCGAAGTTGATGGGAAACGGGAAGAAGATGCACATGCCGAGGACGATCGCGCCGGCCATCCAGGTGATGCGCGAGCGAAGCTCCAGGAGGTGACCCATGAGGGTCATCTCGCCGCCTTCAGGCTGCTCCTCGGCGTCCGGCGGGGTCTCCTCGTCGGCGTCCGGCGGGGTCGGCCCGTCGGTCACGGCGGTAGCCACGGCGGCTTAGCCGCCCTCGGCGTCGCTGGCGGGCAGCTCGCGCGGGGTGCGCAGGCCGCCGGCTGCGTCGGCGGGCGGGCTCGCGCCGTTGCCAGCCGGGTCCGGCTCAATCACCCGCGGCGGCGCAGGCGCAGCCGCGGCGTCCTGCACGGCGTCTCCCGCCTCACGCCCGATGTTCTCGATCTCGCTGCGCGTCTCCGCGATCGAGGTGGAGAGGCCAGTGGCGATCTCCTCGTGGGCGGCCTGCAGCTCGTCCTTCTGCTGCTCGACCTCGGCCTCGAGCTCCGCCATCGCGCCGCGCACGTCGGAGGTGACCTCGGCCGCGTAGCGGCGAGCCATGCGGAAGTAGCGGCCACCCTCGCGGGCAATCTCGGGAAAGCGCTGCGGGCCCACGACGATGAGCGCGATCACGAGGACCACGAACGCCTCGGCGGCTCCGACGCCCAGCAGTTCCATGTCTACAGGATAGTACGCCCGGCGCAGCCCTGTTCGGCTGCGCCCGGCTCGCCGCGGCAGGCGGGCGAGTCGCCGCTGCCGCGAGGCGTGGACGCCGCCCGCCGGCGGGGCAGGCTAGTCGTCGTCGATGCCGAGGTCGTGCAGGTAGTCGATCGCGTCCTGCACGCTCTGGATCTTCTCGGCGTCCTCGTCGGAGATCTCGATCTCCGTGCCGTCGCCGGAGAACTCCTCCTCCATCGACATGATCAGCTCGACCAGGTCGAGCGAGTCGGCGTTGAGGTCATCGACGAAGGATGCGTTCGGGGTCACCTGGGACTCGTCGACGCCGAGTTGCTCGACGATCAGGGCGCGAACGCGCTCGTACGTGGTTGCCACCGTTGCGGTCCTCTCGCTCTGGGGCAGCGCCGGGTCAGTCGGATCCGGCGGAGCGCCCGCTGTGCTCGTTCGTTGTCGCCTCGTGCTTCGTGGCTTCCGCCGCGGCGATGCTTCCGAGCACACCGTGAATGAAGCGCCCGGAAGACTCCGAGCCGTATCCCTTGGCCAACTCGACGGCCTCGTTGATGACGACCGGGAGCGGAGCAGGGCGATTATCGAAGCATATCTCGAAGAGGGCAAGGCGCAGCACGTTGCGATCCGTAGGCGCCATCGAGGAGAGCGGGAACGCCGGCGCCTGCGCGGCGATCCGTTCGTCCAGCTGCTCGCGGTGTGCCTCGACGCCCTCGACGAGCGCTCGCGCGAACTGCGCCGCCTCCGTGGAGAGCCGCGATTCGTCGATCTGACGGTCGAGGATGCGCCGCGGATCGCGGCCGGACTGGTCAGCCTCGTAGAGCACCTGGAAGGCGACGATGCGCGAGCGGCGGCGCGAACCGGGCGGCATCGCCCGTTACTGCATCACCAGGCCGCCGTCGACGTGCAGCGTCTGGCCGGTGATGTAGCTCGCGGCGTCCGAGGCGAGGAAGGCGACGAGCGGGGCGATGTCCTCCGGCTCGGCGTGGCGGCCCAGTGGGATCATATCGATGATCGCCTTCTTCTGGCTGTCGCTGAGCCCCGCCGTGAGGTCCGTCAGCACGAAGCCGGGCGCGACCGCGTTGACCGTGACATGCCGCGAGGCGACCTCGCGGGCGACGGCGCGCGTGAAGCCGATCATGCCCGCCTTGGCGGCGGCGTAGTTGGCCTGTCCGGCGTTGCCCATGACGCCGGAGACGGAGGTGATGTTGATGATGCGTCCCCAGCGCGCCCGCGTCATCTGCCGCAGCGCCAGCCGCGTCGCGAGGAAGGCTCCGCGCAGGTTCGTCTCCATCACGCGGTCCCAGGAGTCGTCGCTCATCCGCATCACGAGGCCGTCCTCGGTGACGCCTGCGTTGTTGACGAGGATGTCGATCTTGCCGTAGCGCTGCCGCCCTTCCTCGAAGAGCGCCTCCAGGTCCTCCTGGTTGCGCACGTCCACGTGCACGGAGGTGCAGCTCGCGCCAAGGGCGCGGATGTCGCTCGCGACGGCGCTGGCGAGGTGTTCCTCGCGGCGATAGGTGATGATCAAGTTCGCGCCCTGGCGGCCGAGTTCCATCGCGATCGCGCGGCCGATGCCGCGCGCGCCGCCGGTGACGGCGGCGTTGCGCCCCAGCAGCGGCCTCGCGCTCGTCTCGGTCACCATCCCGCTACTCCCCATCTCCGCCGCGCGCGTCGGAGGCGGTCGCGACGTTGCGCACGGCAGCCGAGCGATCGGTCCGCCCCACTGTGCCCGTGAGCACCCGGCCGGGCCCGAACTCGACGAACGAGCTCACGCCCGCGCCGAGCATAGTGCGCAGCGAGTCCAGCCAGAGCACCGGGCTCGTGATCTGATCGCGCAACTCGGCTGCGAGGGCGTCCCCGGCGGTCAGTGGTTGCGCCGTCACGTTGGAGACGACGGGCAGGGCGGGATCGCCGAACGGAGCCGCAGCGAGCACGGCCGCCATGCCCTCGGCGGCGCTCGTCATCAGCGGCGTGTGGAAGGCGCCGGCGACCTTCAGCGGGACGACGCGCGAGGCGCCGGCCTCGGTGGCCGCGGCGCTCGCCGCCTCGACGGCCTCGGCGGTCCCGCCGATGCTGATGTTGCCGGCGGCGTTCTCGTTGCAGACGGCGGCGCCGTGGTCGGCGCAGATCGTCTGCAGTGCGGCACGCTCGAGGCCGAGGATGGCCGCCATGGTGCCCGCCTGCGCGTCGCACGCCTCCTGCATCAGCCGCCCGCGCTCGCGTACCAGCTTGATGCCGTCCTCGAAGCTGATCGCGCCCGCGGCGATCAGCGCCGCGTACTCGCCCAGCGAGTGGCCGGCGAGCAGGGTAGGCGCCTCGCTGATGCTGCCCTGGTCGATCGCCGCGGCGAGCGCGGCGATGCCGTGCGCGACGAGCGCCGGTTGCGTGTTCACGGTGCGCAGCAGCTCGTCCTCGGGGCCCTCGAAGCAGAGCGAGGAGAGCGAGAACCCGAGCGCCTCGTCGGCCGCCTCGAAGACGGCGCGCGCAGCCGGGATCTCCTCGGCCAGGTCCTTGCCCATGCCGACGTGTTGCGCGCCCTGTCCGGGGAAGAGCCAGGCGCTGGCTGCGCCATCGCTGGCTGGGGGCAAGTCCGGGATGGTGATTGGTGTCATTGGCGTTCTGCGAGTTACTCCATATCTGTCGGGAGTGCCCTCGCCGAACCGGCGAGCGCTACTCCGTCTCCTCAGCCTCCGCTGCCGGGGCCGGCGCGGCGGCCTCATTGTAGTCAACCTCGCAGGTCGCGCACACGTGATGGCTGATGTGCCACGAGTTGCACGTGGTGCAGCGCACCAGGTGCGGAGCGTTGATGCGATGGTGGCTGCGGCGATGCTGCTGCTTCGCCTTCGGGGTTTTACGTTTCGGTAGCGCCATCGCTCTCCTCCGTGGCGTGCAGCCGCTCGCTCAGAGCGGACAGCTCATCCCAGGGCCCCGCCGTGCCTGCCTTCGCGCACTCGCAGGGAGCGAGGTTGCGATTGGACCCGCACTCCGGACACAGCCCGGCGCAGGCGGGACGGCAGATCGGCTGAAGCGGGATCGCCGTCTGTTCATACTGCCGGACTGCCTCGCTGAGGTCGAGATGGTGCTGCCCGTCGATCCGGAACTCGTCCGCGTCGATCGTTTCCACGGCGACGCCCGTGACGAGGTCGTACGGCGCCACGAACTCCTCGTCGATAGTCAGTGAGACTACTTGCCGGAACGACTCGAGGCAGCGCGCGCACTCGACCAGGGGGGCCGTCTCCAGCCGCGCCTGCACCAGCACGCCGCGGTCCGAGCGCAGCAGCCGCACCTCGCCACTGGCGACCGCGTCCCAGCCCGCCGCGGCCACGTGCATCGCCTCGCCCTCGAAGCGCGCGTCGCGGCGGCTGCCGATCGGCTCCTGCAGCAGTGTGGCGACGTTGAAATGCACGGCGGCCTCCGGGGCGACCTCTGGAGCGACCAGACGAGCCGCCGCGAGCCTCGGACACCCGCGGGCGCGGGCAGGTAACGATCGTAGCACCGGGCACGGCTCGGCATATACTCGGAGTGCGGGGCGTACCGGGACAGCGTGCGGTGGCGCGGAACTGCGGGGAACCCCTGGGCGGAATGCGCTCGGCCTGGCGACTCTCGCGATTGCAGCGCTTCCGCGCTCCACTCCCGACGCTCATAGCGATCGGCGTCCTCGCCCTGCTCAGCGGCGCCTGCGACGGCGACGACGGCAAGCCGACGATCACGGTCGCCGCCGCGTCCTCGCTGCGCCACGCACTGCCCGACATCGCCGCGGAATTCGAGCGCGCCTATCCCGGTGTCGAGGTCGAGCTGCGGTTCGCCGGCTCGCAGGTGCTCGCGTCCCAGATCGATGAGGGTGCGGGCGATGACCTGTTCATCTCCGCCAATCCGCTGCAGGCGCGCCGGCTGATGAGCGCCGGGCTCGCCTCCCGCCCCACGGTCGTGACGGCGAACGTGCTCGTCGTAGCCGTTCCCAACGACGGGCCGTGGCTGAGCCTTCGCGATCTGGCTCTGGCGGACGTGCGTATTGCCGCCGGGGCGCCCTCGGTTCCGGTCGGCGCGCTCACCGAGATCGCCCTGGAGTTGGTGCAGCTGCAAGACCCGGAGACCGCGGCGGCGCTGCGGAGCAAGATCGCGACGCAGGATCCGAACGTGCGGATCGTGCTCTCGCGCCTCGAACTGGGCGAGGCCGATGCGGCCTTCGTCTACGCCTCGGACGTGGAGGCGACGGACGGGCTGCGCCTGATCGCGCTACCACTCCGCACTCCGCCGAACGAATACGTGGCGGTACTGATCGAAGACGCCGACCCCGCTGCGGAGGATCTCCTGGCCTGGCTGCTGGCTCCGCAGGCGCAAGCGATCTTCCAGCTCTACGGGTTCCTGCCCAGCGTCGCCGGGGTGCAGGCCCGGTGAGCCGCGGCCTCACGCTCTCGCTGGCCGTCGCGGGGGCGCTGCTCGCGCTGCTGCTGCTGCTGCCGCTCGGTGGCCTCGTCTGGCGCGCGCTGAGTGACGGCGATGTCGCCGCCGAGCTCGGTTCGGGCGCGACCTGGAACGCGCTGCGGCTCTCGCTGATCACGGCCACGATCACGGCCGTGATCGCCGTGCTGCTCGGCACCCCGCTCGCCTGGCTGCTGGCGCGCAGCCGCGCGAGGGCGGCCCGCCTCGCGGCCTCGCTCCTCGATCTGCCGCTGGTGCTGCCCCCCACGGTCGCGGGCATCGCGCTGCTGACCGCGTTCGGGCGCAGCGGCTACCTCGGAGATGCGCTTGGCGGCGTCGGGGTGACGCTCTCCTTCACCACGGCGGCGGTGGTGCTGGCGCAGCTCTTCGTCTCCGCGCCGTTCTACGTGCGCTCCGCCTACGCCGGATTCGCGGGCACCGATCCGCGCTTCGAGGGCGTCGCGTACACCCTCGGGCTCTCGCGCTGGCGGACGTTCCGCAGCGTCACGCTGCCGCTGGTCTGGCCCTCGCTGGCCGGCGGCGCGGTGCTCTGCTGGGCGCGCGCACTCGGCGAGCTGGGCGCGACGCTGCTGTTCGCGGGCTCGCTGCCCGGCAGGACGCAGACGATGCCGCTCGCGATCCTCGCCGCCTTCGAGTCGGAGGCGGGGATCGCCGGCGCGGTCTCGCTCTCGGTCGTGCTGCTCGGCTTCGCCGCGGTGCTGCTGATCGCGCTGCATCGCGTCACCGCATCGGCAGGGGCGTACCGATGACGCTGCGCGCGCAGTTCGAGGCGCGCGTCGGCGACTTCGATCTCTCGGTCGCGCTCGATGCCGACGACGAGTTGGTCGTGCTCTACGGGCGCTCGGGTTCCGGGAAGAGCCTGACGCTGCGCGCCATCACCGGCCTGCTGCGCCCTCGCAGCGGGCGCATCGAGATCGGCGGGCGCACCGTCTTCGATGCGGCGGCGGGCGTCGACCTGCCGCCGCAGGAGCGGCGCAGCGGCTACGTCGTGCAGGAGTCGACGCTGTTCCCGCACCTCGATCTGCGCCGCAACGTGCTGATCGGCCTCGAGCGCGACGTGGACGCGCCCGCGCGCTACGAGCAGCTGCTGCGGCTGCTCTCGATCGAGGGCCTCGACGGGCGACGGCCGCACCAGCTCTCCGGCGGGCAGCAGCAGCGCGCGGCGCTCGCGCGTGCGCTCGTGCGCCACTCGGACGTGCTCCTGCTCGATGAGCCGTTCTCGGCGCTCGACGAGGCGCTGCGCGCCGATCTGCGCGCGGAACTGCTGCGCCTGCGCCGCGAGATGCGGCTCTCGATCGTCTTCGTCACGCACGACCTGCGCGAGGCCCACCTGCTCGCCGACCGCATCGCGGTCCTCGACGAGGGGCGGGTGCTGCAGTTCGCCCCGCGCGACGAGGTCTTCCGCCGCCCGGCCTCGCGGCTGGTCGCGGAGCTGACCGGCTTCTCGAACATCTTCGAGGCGCACCAACACGCCGAGGGTGTGGCGGTCGCCGGGCTGGCGTTGCGTGCGGCGGTCCCGGCGGACGTGGCCGACTCGGAGACCGTCGATGTCGCGATCCGCGCGGAGCGCTGCGTGCTGCGGCGGGTGGATCCGGACGGCGGGCTGCCGGAGAACTGCTTCGTCGCGCGGATCGTCGACGACCTCGCCTTCGGCAACACGCACACCTTGCACCTCGCGCCCGAGGGCGCCGGGCCGCCGATCGCTGTCGAGGTCGCCTCGAGGCCCTACGAGATCCTCGGCCTCGCGAACCGGGAGCGCTGGGTGGTGGAGTTGCCGGCGGAGGATCTGCACGTCATGTCGCGGACGGCGGCAGCGGCAGAGTAGGATCGAAGCTGGTCAGGGGGCCGGACGGCCGCCGGCGGAACGCCTTCGGGCGGGCCGCGGGAGGAAAGTCCGAACTCCTCCGGACAGGGCGCCGGCTAACGGCCGGGCGGCGTGAGCCGACGGAAAGTGCCACAGAAACATACCGCCGTCGCGGGCCCCGGTCCGAGGCGGTAAGGGTGAAATGGTGCGGTAAGAGCGCACCGGCGTCCCGGAGACGGGGCGGCCGGGCAAACCCCGCCCGGAGCAAGGCCAAATAGGGGAGCGCACCGCGCCATGTGCGCGGCAAGGGGCGTCCGGCTCCGCTCCCGGGTAGGCCGCTGGAGGCGGCGGGCAACCGCCGTCCTAGATGGATGGTCGTCGCCGCCCTCGCTTCGAGGGCGGTACAGAATTCGGCTTACAGGCCCCCTGGCCACTTACCCTGCACATAGGTGACATAACTCTGCGCGCCAGCGAGAGCCTGTTCCGCAAGCGCGTTGAAGCCCTCCACGGACCAGCCGACTCGATCCTCGCCGAGTCGCTGCCGCAGCTCCTCGTGCAGCGCTCGCGCCGCGCGCTCGTCGCGCCAGTCGCCGTAGCCGAGCTCGGCGAAACGGGCGGGGAGGGGACGGCGCGCCGTGCGCTGTCCGGTCGCGCCGTCGCCCGAGAACGTGTCGACGACGGCGCGGTCGGCGGCCTCGACGATCAGTCCGGCAAGGCGCTCGCGGGAGTGCGGCAGCACGGGGCTGACGGCGGCCTGCACGGCGATGCCGAGTGCGCGCGCCCGCCGCATCGCAGCGAAGCGGCGCTCGATGCTCGGGCAGGTCGGCGTGAGCGCGCGACGCACCTCGTCGTCGTCGGTCTCGACGGTCATCGAGAGCCACACGAACGGCAGCTCCGCGAGCAGATCGAAGTCGCGCTCAACCAGCGGCGAGCGGGTCTGGAGCAGCAGCAGGCCCACCGGCAGCTCGCGGAACACCTCGAGGATCGAGCGGGTGATGCGGTATCGAGACTCGGCGGGCTGGTAGGGGTCCGTTGCCGAGCTCATGAAGACGCGGACCTCGTCGCGGCGCGGCTGGCGCTCCAGCTCGCGGCGCAGCGCCTCGGCGGCGTTCGTCTTGACGCGCAGCCATTGGCCCCAGGGACGCTCGGCGAAGCGCCCGATCGGCGACTCGGCGACGTAGCAGTAGACCCCGCAGCCGCGATCGCCGAAGGCGCAGCCCGCGTACGGGTTGAGCGTGTGCGAGAAGGCGGAGAGGTAGCCGCCGGTGGGCGTCAGCAGCCTGCGCGTCGGCGCGAGCTCGACCTCGAGTCGCGATGGTGCAGTCATGGCCGGATGGTAGCGCGTGCGTGCCCACCGAGGCGTCCCGCCGCGTGGTAGGTTCGATCCGATGAACCCCCGCCTCGCCGCCGCTGCCACGCTGTTGCTGATCGGCGTCGCCATCGCCGGATGCACCCGCGGCAGCGACTCCGGCCCCGCTCCCGTGGTTGTCGCGACGCCAGCCCCGCAGTCGACGCCCGTGCCGAGCCCGACCACAACGGCCACGCCAAGCCCGGCTCCAACCTCGACGCCTCCACCGAGCCTGACTGCGACGCCCGCGCCGACCCCGACACCAGCGCCGACACCCAGCGCCGAGGAGCGCGCGGCCGAACTCGCCTCGATCGTGCTCGCGGCGATCACCGAGGAGTTCGGCGAGAACGAGATCGAGGCGCGCGCACTGGATCTCGGCTTGCGGGACGCGGACGGCGCGTACTGGGCCGTGCTCACGAACGGCCTGCGGCCGTTCTACGTGAACGACGACGGCGACCCCATCAACTTTTTCCACCTCGTCGCCGTCCACCGGCTCAGCAACGATGGATCATGGTCCGATGAGATCGACCGGATCGAGATCGACACCGCGCCGTACGGCACGGACGTCGCCGAGTTGGTCGACCTTGATGGCCGCGCGGGCGGGAGCGCGTGGATCGCGATCCGAGACAGTACGGGCGCGCACGCCGGGACACTGGACGTGATCCACTTCGACGGCAGCCGTCTCTCGACGGCGCTCTCGCACATCAGCTCGAGGCCGAACGCGGGCGAGATCACCGACCTCGACGGCGACGGCCTGCCCGAGTTCGTGCTGAACGCCTCGAACCCGTTCGTCTTCTGCTACGCCTGCGCCGTCGAGGAGCATGCGGTCGACCTCTACCGCTGGGACGGCACGGCGCTGAGCAGGGTGGAGTTCGCGGTCCCCGCCGGCCTCGCACCCGGGGCGGCGGCGGACGCCGGGCGCGTCGTGGCCCTCGCCGAAGCCGATCTCTGGCGGGAGGCCGCGGCGCTTGCCGTGCAGGCCGCGAGCGGGACGCCGGACGACGACGGCCTGCGCTGGCTCTCGATCCTGGTCAACCAGATGGCGGCGGCACGGCTCGGGCACGCGGGGTCGCCGGGCCAGCCGCTGCTCACCAACGTGCTTGCCGGTGAGTACACCGCGGCGCTCGACCTGATGCGCGCTCACCCCCCGACCGAGGCCTTCGCCCTCGACGGCCCCCTGATCGTCGGCACGGCTGCCGAGACCGACATCACAACGATGGCCGTCGAGATGCTCGATTACAGCGAGCGCGCACTGGCTGAGCGGCCCGACGACGCCTCGATCCACGCATTGCACGCACTCGGGCTGGCGCTGGCATCGCCGGATCAGCTCGACCAGGCGCGCGAGGCGGCGGCGCGAGCGCTTGAACTCGCGCCGGCGGACGAGTTCCTGCAGCAGGTCTCGGCGTTCCTCGAAGCGGCCGAGCGCGCTCCCGGTCTGCCGCCCGAGGCGCCGCCGTCCGAGGAGCTGCTGCCCGCGCCGTCGGCGGAGCGCTTCGCCGATGGGCTCACGCTGGGCTCGGGCGACCGAGGGCGCTTCGTGCGCACGCTGCAGCAGCGGCTCGCACGCGTGGAGGGACTCGGCTTCCTCGATCCCGGCCGCTACTACGATGTCTACGACACGGCGACGCGCGAGGCGGTGATCCGCATCCAGCTACGCGCCGACCTCGAACCGACGGGCGTCGTCGACGCCGCGACCTGGGATGCCCTCGAGGCCGCGTGGCAGCAGCCCGAGCCCGTTGAGGAACCCCCCGATCGAGCGGACCCGGCGCACCCGCCGGCGCACAACCGAGCGGGCGCCCCCGTGGCGTACCTGACCTTCGACGACGGACCTCATCCCACGTGGACGCCCGAGGTGCTCGACCTCCTCGCGCGCTACGACGTGACGGCGACGTTCTTCGTGTTGGGCCTCAATGTCTCCAGGTACCCGCAGATCATCGAGCGCATGGTCGACGCGGGGCACGAGGCCGAGAACCACACCTTCGACCACATCTGGCTGAGCAGGGCCGCCCGCGAGGACATCATCACGCAGGTGACGCGCACGGATGACGCCCTCCACGCCGTTGCCGGCACGCGCGTCGACCCGATCGAGTGCCTGCGGCCCCCGTACGCGGCGACGAACGAGCGCGCCGTTCGGACTGCCGCCGAACTCGGCAAGTCGATCGTGCTCTGGTCCATCGACCCGCAGGATTGGCGCCGCCCCCCTGCCGAGCAGATCGCATCGCACGTGCTCGCGAACGTGCGGCCGGGCGCGATCATCCTGATGCACGACGGAGGCGGCGAGCGCTCGCAGACGGTAGCCGCCCTCGAAACCGTGCTCGATGGCCTGACCGGCCGCGGCTACGCCTTCGGCATAATCTGCCGCTGAGCCGGACGCCACATGCCCGCTGTCGCTGGAGGGCGCGGTGCTACCATCGGCGCCCGAATCCTGGAGGGCGAAGACCGTGACGGCAGCCTGTAGCGGACTTCGCGTGCTCGACTTCACCAGGGGGATGCACGGCAACCTGGCCGGCGTGATCCTCGCCGACTACGGGGCCGAGGTCGTCAAGATCGAGCCGCCCTCGGGGGATCCGTTCCGAGGGCATCCCGCCTGGGGCTTCTGGAACCGCGGCAAGGGCAGCCGCGTGCTCGATCTCAAGTCCGGCGAGGGCCGCGCCGCCGCCCGCCAGCTCGTGGCCGCGGCAGACGTGCTGATCGAGAACTTCCGGCCCGGCGTGATGACGCGCCTCGGCCTCGGCTACGAGGAGGTCCGCGAGCTCAACCCGGCGCTCGTCTACGCCTCGATCACGGGCTTCGGCGCCAGCGGTCCGTGGGCACAGCTGAAGGGTTACGAGGGCATCGTCTCGGCGAAGACCGGCCGCATGCTCGAGTTCGCGAGCCTGATCCCCGATCGCGGCGGGCCGGTGTTCGCCGCCGTGCCGTCCGCGGGCTACGGCGCGCTGCATGCGGCGCTGCAGGGCATCCTGGCCGCGCTGCACGTGCGCCGCCAGACGCATCGAGGCACGCACGTCGAGACGAGCCTGCTGCAGGGCAACAGCGCCTACGACATGATCCGCTGGTACGCCATGCAGGCGGCCTCGGCCGACCCGCTCGCCGCCGATCGGCTGAGCTCCTGGGGTGCGATCCAGCACCAGATCCCGCGCCCGAACTACCTCACGGCCGTCACGAAGGACGGCGTCTGGCTGCAGTTCGCGAACACCCTGCCTCACCTCTTCATGGCGCAGATGAACGCCCTCGGCCTGACGGACCTCTACTCCGACCCGCGCTACGTCGACCTCCCCGCAATCAAGAACCCCGAGGACAGCGAGGACGTCTGGGAGGCCATCCTCGATCGCGTGCGCGAGAAGACCTGGGCCGAGTGGCAGCCGATCTTCGACGCGGAGCGCGACCTCGCCGTCGAGCCCTTCTTCGAGGCGAGCGACGCGTTCGATCACCCCCAGGTCCTGCACAACGAGCACATCATCGAGATCGACGGCGTCGAGCAGGTCGGCCCCATCGTCCGCCAGACGGAGACGCCGGTCGCTCCCAGCCGAGGGGCTCCGCAGCTCGGCTCGGCCAACGGCGTCGACTCCGGGAGCTGGGCCGCGATCGAGTCCGGGGAGCCTGGATCCGCGCCGCCCGCACCCCTCGAGGGGATCCTGGTCGTCGACTTCTCGACCTTCTTCGCGACACCGTTCGGGAGCGCCCTGCTCGCCGACCTCGGGGCGCGCGTGATCAAGGTCGAGCCGCCCGAGGGCGAGGTCAGCAGGTACACGGCGGGCGGGATGCTGTTCTTCAAGACCACGGCGGGCAAAGAGAGCATCGGGATCAACCTCAAGACACCGCAGGGTCAGGAGATCGTGCACCGGCTGCTACGGCAGGCGGATCTCGTCATGCACAACTTCCGCCCCGGCGTCGCCGAGCGGCTCGGCATTGGCTACGAGCAGGCGAGGCAGCTCAACCCGCGGGTCGTCTACCACTACGGCGCCTCCTACGGGGACTCCGGCCCGTACTCGTACAAGCCGGCGATGCACCCGATCGCGGGAGCGCTCGGCGGCGGCGCGATCCAGCAGATGCCCCCGAGCGAGCTGCACGCCGACGACGCCGAGCTGCCAATGGACGCGCTCAAGCAGAAGGCGTGGCGCCTGCAGAACGCGAACGAGGGCAACCCCGACGTCAACGCGGCCCTCGGCCTCGGGAGCAGCCTGCTGCTCGGGCTGCGCGCCGCCGAGGAGCTCGGCGTCGGCCAGTACCAGTTGACGACGATGATCGCCTCGAACCTGTACGCCAACGCCGACGGCGCCGTGCGCGGGCCCGGCATTCCGCCGCGCCGGCAGCCCGACGGCGAGCTGCTCGGGCAGGGGCCGCTCTACCGCCTCTACAAGACCGGCGACGGCGCCTGGGTGTTCCTCGCCGCCCCGTTCGAGCACGAGTGGCGCGCGCTTTGCGCCGAGCTCGGGCGCGAGGAGTGGCTGGCGGACCCGCGCTTCGACAGCCTCGAGGCGCGGGAGGAGCACGGCGACGCGCTCGCGGCCGCCCTCGCCGAGGCGTTCCTCGCTCTCAGCGCGGCCGAGTGGGAGCGCGATCTCGCCAGCCGAGATGTCGCCTGCGTGCGCGCCGACGCCGCCAACGTCACCGAGTTCACCGTGAACGAGGAAGCGAACCGCGAGCTCGGCTTCACCGTCCGGGTCAGCCACCCGACGTTCGGCGAGTACTGGCGTCACGGCCCGATCGTTACGCTCGACAGCGCCCCGTCGACCATCCGCGCCGCCTGCGAGCCCGGCGAGCACACGCGGCCAATCCTCGCCGAGCTGGGCTACGCACCCGCCGAGATCGCACGTCTCAAGGACGCCGGCATCGTCGGCTGGCCGGACGAAGGCGGCGAGGACGCAGCCGCCCGAGCGGCCGAGGAGCGTCAGCGCAGCAGGGTCGCCGCCGCCTCACGGCCACAGCTAGGCAAGCGGGGGTAGTCCTTCGGCGCGGGCAAGTTCTCCCCGCACCGGCGCGGCGCCTCCTCGGTCGTCCGCAGGGCTGCGCGTAGACGGCCGGTTGGGGAAGATGCCGGCAGCACGCGTCCGCACCCGATCACCTCGCTCGGGCCCTTCCCGGCGCAGGACGGACACAGAGAGACGGGACCGATGAACGCAAGTCTGAGGTCAGTGGTCGCGGTTCTCGTCGTCACACTCGTGGCGGCCGTGCTGGCGGCCTGCACGTCCGAACCTTCGCCCGCGCCAACTCCGGCGCCCACGCCGCTGGCGGCGACGCCCATCCCGACTCCGGCGCCCACGGCGACGCCCACCCCGACTCCCCGACCCACGGCGACCCCCACCTCGACTCCGGAACCGACGGCCACCCCCGCGCCGACCCCGGAGCCCACGGCGACGCCCACGCCGACGGTCCTGAGGCCCGACGATCCTCTGCCGTTCGATCCGGCGGTGGTCCGGGGCACCCTCGGCAATGGCCTGTCCTACTACATCAGGCACAACGAGGAGCCGCGCGGCCGGGCGCAGCTCTCGTTGGTCGTGAAGGCCGGCTCCGTCCTCGAAGAGGAGAAACAGCGCGGGCTGGCCCACCTCGTCGAGCACATGGCCTTCAACGGGACGGAGCGCTTCGCCAAGCAGCAGATCGTCGACTACCTCGAGTCCATCGGCAGCACCTTCGGCGCCGACCTGAACGCCTCGACCGGCTACGACTCCACGATGTACTTCCTGGAGATTCCGACCGACGACCCCGACATCCTCGAGACCGCGTTCCAGATTCTGAGCGACTGGGCCTACGCCATCACTCTCTCGCCCGACGAGGTAGAGCTGGAGCGCGGCGTGGTCCTGGAGGAGTGGCGCCTGTACCAGGGGTTCTCCTCTCGCTTCCAGACCAACCTCTTCCCGCTGTCCTTCGGCTCCTCCCGCTACGCCGAGCGGAGCCCGATTGGCCTCACGGATGTCATCGAAACCGCGCCCGTGGAGCAGTTGAGGGCGTACTACGAGCGCTGGTACAGGCCTGAACTGATGGCCGTTGTCGCCGTCGGTGACTTCGATGCGGAGCTGATCGAGGCGAAGGTGAGACAGCACTTCGCGCCGCCGCCGGAGGGCGAGGCCTCGCAGGAGCGGGCCGCCCTCGCAGATCCGACCAGCCGGCCGAGCTTCGACGTCCCCGACAACGACGCTCCGCTCATCGACGTGTTCACCGATCCCGAGGCGCCCGGCACCCAGCTGACCCTGGTCCTCAAGGTTGCTCCCGAGACCGGCCAGGATCTGGCGGCATTCCGTCGCGTTGTGACGGAACGGCTTGCCTTCATGATGCTGAACGCGCGGCTGTTCGAGCGCGGCCAGGTCGCCGATCCCCCGTACCTGTTGTCTGCAACCGGACGCTCGTCATTCGTCGAGCCACTGGACATCCTGACCTTCACGATCCTGGTGGAGCAGGACGGCGTCGAGCGCGGATTCGCGGCCTTGCTGGAGGAACTGCAGCGCGCCGGACAGCATGGCTTTACCGACAGCGAGCTGGCTCGAGAGAAGGTCAACCTGCTGAGCTCGGTGGAACGCGTGTACACGCAACGGGATCAGCAGCGGTCGGGCCAGCTGGCCGGTTCGTACAGGAACCACTTCCTCAGCGGCACGCCGGTTCCCGGTATCGAGGCCGAGTGGGAGCTGTACCAGGCGCTGCTGCCGCAGGTCGCGTTGGCGGAGGTCGATGACAGGGCGGCTTCCTGGACGGAACCCGGGAACACGGTGCTCCTGGTCCTGGGGCCCGAGGCGATCGACCCGACCGGAGGCAGTGCGCTGGCCGCGGCGCTGGAAACGCAGCTCGAGGGCGCCGACGCACTGACTGTGGAGGCGTACACGGACACCTTCGACGACGTCCCGCTGCTGGCAGTACTCCCGACCCCCGGCAGCATCACCGGGGAAGAGATAGGCATGAGGGCCGGTCTCCTCCTCACAGCGGATACTCGTCTCCGCCGGGAGCACGGCCTCGATGGGCCAGGTAGCGGCTCGGCAAGGAGCCTGAGAGAGGTAGGAGACCGGCCATGCAGCAGGATAGCGCAACGACGCGGAGCATTGAGGGCAAGGATGGGCCCGCCATCACCGTCGGCCTCGACGTGGGCGACCGCTACACCCACGTCCACGCCCTCGGTGCCGGCGGGGAGGTGCTGCGCGAGCGGCGCGTCCGCACCACAGCGGCGGCGCTGGGCGCAGCGCTGACCGGCCTCCCGCGGTCGCGGGTCGTGCTCGAGGCGGGGTCGCGCTCGCCGTGGCTGAGCCGTGTCGTGACGGAGCTCGGCCACGAGGTGGTGGTCGCCAACCCGCGCCAGGTCGCGCTGATCGCCCGCAACCAGCGCAAGACCGACCGGCTCGACGCCGCCTGGCTGGCGCGGCTGGGGCGCTTCGACCCGGAGCTGCTCGCACCGATCCGCCACAGGAGCGAGCAGAGTCAGCACGACCTCGCCGTGGTGCGCGCCCGCGACGCACTGGTGCGCTCCAGGACGCTGCTCATCAACCACGTGCGCGGGTCCGTCAAGGCCTGCGGCGCCGCGCTGCCGTCGTGCACGGCCGGGGCCTTCCACCGCAAGGCGGCGGACCACATCCCCGATGGGCTGCGCCCGGCGCTGCTGCCGCTGGTGGAGGCGGTAGGCGAGCTGACCGTGCGCATCGCGGCGGCCGGCCGAGAGGTCGAGGCGCTGTGCGAGGCTCACCCCGAGACCGCAGCGCTGCGCCAGGTCACGGGCGTGGGGCCGATCACCGCGCTCACGTTCATGCTGACGGTCGAGGACCCCTCCCGCTTCCCGAAGAACCGGGAGGTGGGAGCCTACCTCGGGCTCGTGCCGCGGCAGCGCGAGTCAGGAGAGCGCGCGCCGCAACTCGGCATCGGCAAGAGCGGCGACGCAGGCCTACGCCGGCTGCTGGTGCAGGCTGCGCACTACATCCTCGGTCCCTTCGGGCCGGATACCGATCTGCGCCGCTGGGGTGAGCGCTACGCGGGAACAGGAGCACGGAACGCGAAGAAGCGCGCGGTCGTGGCTGTCGCACGACGGCTGGCGGTGCTGCTGCTCGCGCTGTGGAAGAGTGGGGAGTTCTACGAACCGCTGCGCCACGCCGCGGCCCGCGAGGCCGCGTAACGGGAGGCGGCGCCGCAGGCGGCGAGAGCGGAGATCAGGAAGGAAGACCCCGAGCGCGAACGAGGCCACGCACGTGATGCCGAACACGGGCGACTGCGAGCGACCTGCTGTCCCATCGAGGACGCGGCAGAGATGGCAGCGCCCCCTGGAAGCAGGATGTGCCTTCATGCACCGGGCCCGCTGCGCGGCCCACCGAGAGTGCGGATAGAAGCTTGGCACAGGCTCCGCTACCGGACATCACGAGCGGATCGGCTCGGACCAGGAAAAGCGCCGCACGCGGAGGAGGCCGCCACGTCGGCCTTGCGGAAAGACCGTCCCTCATAGAAGCAGGTCGAGTCCATCGATGCCGTGCGCTGGACTCTCTCGAACGGCATCACCGTCATCGCCAAGCAGACCGACTTCCGCGATGACGAAGTGCGCTTCAGCGCCTTCAGCCCGGGGGGCCACTCGCTGGTCGCCGACGCGGACCATGTCTCCGCCCTGTTCGCCGCCGCGCTGGTATCCGGCAGCGGCGTCGGCCTGCACGACAGCGTCACCCTGGACAAGCTGCTCGCCGGCAAGAGGGTTGAAGTGTCCCCCTACATCAGGGAGCTGTCCGAGGGCCTGAACGGAAGTGCATCTCCGGAAGACCTCGAGACCCTGTTCCAGCTGATCACGCTGTATGCGACCGACCCGCGGCTCGATCCGGCCTACTTCTCGACCTACGAGGCAAGGCTGCGCAGCGCCGCCGAAACTCGCCCCACCCAGCCGGACGCGGTTCTCTTCGACACCGTGAACACGGTGCTGAGCCAGAATCACTTCCGGCGCCGTCCCCTGAGCCTCGAACAACTGGAGGAACTCAGCCTGGAGCGTGCGGAAGCGGTGTACGCCGACCGGTTCGCCGATCTGGGCGACGCGACCTTCGTGTTCGTGGGCGCCTTTGACTGGGATGACCTTCGCTCGTTGACCGCCACCTACCTGGCCAGTTTGCCGACCACCGGGCGTGTCGAGCAGTGGCAGGACGTCGGGGTCGATCCACCGCCGGGAGTCGAGGACCTCGTCGTGCGCAGCGGCATCGAACCACGCGCGAACACGGTGTGGGTGTTCGCCGGAGATGCGGAGTGGAGCGGTCGCGAAGCGCTGACCCTGCAGGTGGCAGGCGAGGTGCTCGGGATCCGTCTGCGCGAGCGGGTGCGAGAACAGCTCGGCGGCACGTACAGCATCAGCGTCAGCGCCGGCTCCAGGCCGCTCCCGGATCCCGAGTACCAGGTCGCCATCATCTTCGGGAGTGACCCTTCCCGCGCGGAGGAGCTTGCGGCGGAGGTGGCCGTTGAACTGGAGTGGCTGCGCGCGGGGGGTGAGCAGCGATACCTGGACACGGTCAAGGAACTGCTGCGCACGTCACGCGAGGAACAGCTTCGTGACAACGGGTTCTGGCTGAATGGGATCCTTGTGGCCACCCAGCGGGGCGAGCCGCTCGCGGAAATCAACCGCTTCGATGAGTGGTTGGAGGCGCTGACCCTGGAGCAGGTCGCGGCCGCAGCGCGACGCTACCTGCCCGAGGACCGCTACGTACGCGTCGTGCTGCTTCCGGAGGACGAGTAGCCTAGCCGACCGGGGGTAGCCCTTCCCCGAGCCGGACGTCGTTGATGGTCTCCATGACGCGCTGCCGGAACGGCGCGTACTGGACCTCGAACTCCTCGACGAGCCGCGAGTTGTCCATCAGGTACAGACTCGAGAGGTCGTACCCGCCCTCGTCCTCTTCGAACGTGATCTCCGCCTCGGGCAGGAACTCGCGCACGAGGTCGGCGAGCTCGCCCAGGTTCAGCGAGTTGCCGCCCGAGTTGTAGATCGAGTAGTGCGTCTCCTCGGCGAGCGTCACGCGCAGGAAGACCTCGGCGATGTCCTCGACGTGGAGCGGCAGCGTCATCATGTCGCGGTAGGGGAAGTGGATGGGCTCGTTCCGCGCCGGGAGCACCTGGCACTGCACGTGGTTCATCGAGCCCCGCACCTTGTCGGGGCCCGTGATGTTCGCGGGCCTCACGCCGGTGATGGCCATGTCGTAGGCGCGGTTGTACCAGTCGGCCTGGTGCTCGTTGAAGATCTTGGAGACCGCGTAGAGGCTCGTGCCTAGCCGGGCTTCGTCCTCGGTCACGTGGTGCTGGCCGTGCAGTCGCTGCGCACCATAGACGGCGAGCGAGCTCGCGTAGACCACCCGCCGGATGCCGAGGATGCGGGCCGCCTCGAAGCAGTTGTCCATCCCGAGGATGTTCAACCGCACCTGCGGGTGCGGGTCGTCCTCGGACTGGCCCAGGGTGTACGCGAGGTTGAGAACGCGGTCGGGCTTGCTCGCCACGAGCGCCTCGACGACGTCGTCCATGAGGGTGATGTCGCCGCGCATGAGCCGGATCCGGTCGCGAAGCGGGTCGAGCGCGGGAGCATCCGGCGCGATGTCCATGCAGTGGACCTCGTGCCCGTGCTCCACGAGCCGGCGCATCACACGCGTCCCGATGAAGCCGCTTCCACCCAGTACCGCAACACGCATCCCGCACCGACCTTCCGTCGCCGCGCCAATGTAGCGCCACGCGGGCGATCTATCGACTCGGAGCGTGCGCCAGCGACCTCGAGTGCACCGCGGTCCGGCCGGCAGGGCGCCGGGAGTCGCAAGACCGCGCCTCCGATACGATGGATGCGAGATGACCCACCGCCACCTTGTCTGGGTTCGCCACGCCACGGTGAAACCCGACCCAGCGATCCCCGCCGACGCATGGCCCCTGACACCCGAGGCGAGGGAGGCGACCGTTCGTCTCGCCCGCTCCCTCGGCGGCCTCACCCCACCCCTCGCCGTGGTCAGCAGGGACGAGCGCAAGGCGATCGAGACGGCCGAGCAGGTGACAGGCGCGCTCGGTCTCGGACCCGCCGAGGTCT
Source organism: Dehalococcoidia bacterium (assembly GCA_965247925.1). Taxonomy (GTDB): domain Bacteria; phylum Chloroflexota; class Dehalococcoidia; order UBA2979; family UBA2979; genus VXMT01. Next base: position 1,879,317 of record CBDFIB010000004.1, on the reverse strand, counting down.
GCCCCGGTCTCCGCGAAGTCCAGCGCCCCTGGACAGACGGCGACTATCGCGAGCACGCGCGAGCGTACCTGCGGTCCGGTTCCGCACCTGGCTGGGAACCTCGGGACGAAGTCTTGCAGCGCCTCTCGACCGCGCTGCTGGAACACTGGCGCCCGGAGGGCACGACCGTGGCCGTTGGCCACGGCCCCGCGATGAGCTGCCGCGGTTTTCCTTGACGTCTCCAAAGACGGGTTCGATCATCCAGCGCCGCTGCTCGTAGAGACGCCGGCCCCGCTGCGTCGCCAGTTTCCGGTCCATCCGTTCACGTACGGAGAGCCCGGCAGGGATGCGCCCGCGCGGCGCCGCAGCGCCGGCGCGCCGGTTGCGGTCGCTGCGGGTGGCGATCAGCAGCTCCGGACCCCTGCCTTCGGCCTGCCGCACGTTCGCCTCGGAGTAGTAGCCGGCATCGGCCAGCAGCACGCGCAGCGGCCCGCAGTGTGCGGCCTGCAGGTTGCGGTGCATCGCCTCGATCATCGGTTGCAGCTCGTGCATGTCCGTCGCCTGGAGGCTCACCTCGGCCGCGACGATGATCTGGTCGCTACTCGTCACCGCCTGCACGTTGTAGCCCTGGAAGTAGCCGTGATAGTCGCGCACCACGCGGCTGTCCGGGTCGGTGACGTTCACCTTCGCGCCCGGGTCGGGCTGCGGCGGCTGCGGGCGGCGCCCGCGCCGGTCCTTCTGCGCGCGGCTCCTGAGGCGTTCCTCATAGTCCTCCTGCCGCTCCCGCTCACGGGCCGCCAGCCGCTCCCGCGCCTCGCGCAGCCGCTGCAGGCGCTCCTCGCGGTCCCTGAACCCCGCAGGCAACTCGTCGCCCCGCGCGTCGCCGAAGCGCGCGTTCTCCTCGGCGTCCACCCGCTCCGCCTCGGCGAGGATGCGCCGCACCTCGGCCGCAAGCTCCGCATCCGTGCGATTGCGCTCACGGCTGGCGTTCGCGCGGAGTTTGGTGCCGTCGAGCGCGACCACGCCGACCCGCAACAGACCCGCCTCGGCGCACAGCCTGAGCACCCCGGCGAACAGTCCCGCCAGCGCTTGCTCGTGCTGCTGCCGGAAGCGGCAGATCGTGGCGTGGTCGGGCTGCTGGTTCGCGGTCAGCACGCGGAAGGCGATGTCCTCGCGGCAGCGCCGTTCGATCTGGCGGCTCGAGCGCTCGCCCTCGCAGTAGGCATAGAGCACGAGCGCGACCATCATCGACGGCTCGTACGCCTTCCGCCCCCAACCGTCCTCGCGGTAGCGCGCGTAGAACGCGGTGAGGTCGAGCTGGCTTACCGCATCGAGCACGAACCACGCGAGGTGGTCCTCGGGCAGCCAGTCGCGGAGGCTGGCGGGCATCAGGTATTGCTGGTCACGCTCGCACGGCAGGAAGCGCTGGGTCATGGCGGCACCCCGGAATCACTCCGCCCCCGCCGCCATGCTCATCCTATCGCGATGTTCCCCGCATCGCGGGTTTGTGCGACAGCCTCAGCAGGGTGATGAAAAAGTCCGCCGCGGCGGTTTTGGGCTGAAATCGCGCTGGCCGCGACATCAAAAACCCCAATGTTTCTGGGCTCTACGCCAGCCCACCGAATGGCCAGTGAGACCCAGCGGCCCAGGATCAGGAGTTTTTCAGCAGCCTGCTAGGCGGCCCGCCACGCTCGACGCCGTCGATGCCGTCGAATTCTGGGACGGGCTGACCTTCCCTGATGCGTGGCTGTTCACGGAGGGCGGCGTCGCGCTCCGGCGCATCGCGTAGTGAACCGCCCGCACGCCGCACGCTCGCGCCTGCACTGCGGGCGCGCCGCGAACTCGCGGGACTCGAGGTAGTGAATGTGGTGGAGACGGGGGAGAATTGAACTCCCCGTCCAGAGAGCGGCCGTCACGAATCTACTACGGGCGTAGTCGGTGAGAAGGTCTCACCGGCCTGCCTTCACCGACGAGGGGTGGGCCGGCCAGCCCCAGTAATCTTGGCCGCGAGACCTGTGGCGCATCTTCGCGGTTGCAGCCCGGCGTATCGTCGCCGCCTCCCGGTCTGCCGGGCTGAGCCCGGGGGCGACGTCACCGCCTGGTTAGGCGGCGAGGGCGAGTTCTTTTTCGCCAGTTACGGTTTGCCACCTGTTTAACGAGGGTGGTGGCGCCTCGGCCCGCAATCCGTGTCCGTAAACTCCTGTCGACTCCTATCGTCCCCACGGTTCTGTCACGCCGCCCACGTCCGGCCTCGCCTTCGCTGCCGCCGGCTCAGCGCAGTTCCCTGCGCAGCGCCCGCTGCATCGTCCGCTCGGCCTCGCGCGTCGCGATCGCCTGCCGCTTGTCATAGCTGCGACGGCCGCGACCAAGCCCGATCTCGACTTTCGCCAGTCCGCGGGTCAGGTAGAGCCGCAACGGGACGATCGTCGTGCCGGGCTGCTCGCGCAGCGCTCGCTCCAGCCGCTCGAGCTGGCTGCGATGCAGCAGCAGCTTTCGCGGACGCGTCGGCTCGTGGTTTTCACGGGCAGCCGCGTACGGAGCGATGTGAACATTGTAAAGCCACAACTCGCCGCGCTGGAAGCGGCCGAAGCCCTCGGCGATGTTCGCCTGGCCACTGCGGATCGACTTGATCTCGGAGCCGGTGAGGACGAGACCGGCCTCGGTGTTCTGCGTGAGATCGTAGTCGTAGCGGGCGCGGCGGTTCGTCGCGACGGCGGCCCCGTCACGAGTCTTGCGCTGCCCGCGTGATCGCTTCTTCGCCATGGCGCCGTTCCCCCGGCGTCACCGCGCCCGCGAACCGTAAGCCGGGGCGGGGAGGGGTGGCGCTCAGGTTACATAACTACGAGCTGGCTGAGCTCTGCGCCTCGACCTGTGCGCGCAGCGCGTCGATTGCCCGATAGAGCGCGACGTCGCGCCGCTCCTCGATGTCCTCGACGGTCAGTTCCACCTCGATGTCGGGAGTAACGCCCTGGCCCTCGATCAGGTTGCGATCGGGCGTCAGCCAGCGGGCAATCGAGACGTAGACGGCGCCGCCGTTGCTGAGGTCGCGGGCGTGGCTGACGGTGCCCTTGCCGAAGGAGGGCGAGCCGACCACGATCGCGCGGTCGTTCTCCTGCAGCGCCGCCGCCAGCAGCTCCGAGCCGGAGGCGGAGAACTCGTCCTGCAGGATCGCGACCGGAATGTCCGTGACCATGCCCGACTGCGCGTTGTAGATCTGCTCGTTTCCGTCGCGATCGACCTGCACGAGGATCGTGCCGCCATCGAGGAAGAGGTCCGCCGTCTGCGCGGTCTCAACCAGCAGGCCGCCCGGGTTGCTTCGCAGGTCGAGGATCAGCCCCTTGGCGTCCCCGGCCGCCTCGATCGCGCGCCGCAGCTCGGTCGGCGTGCGCGCCGTGAAGGTGCGGATGCGGATGTAGGCGAGGTCGGTGACCTCGTTGTCGTCGCCGTCCTTGAGCACGCCGCCCGGCGGCGAGGTGCCCACCGAGGCCACGAGGATCTCGTCGCGCGTAATCGGGACCAGCTCCTCGGTGCCGTCGGCGTGCCGGACGAGCAGCTCGACGGTGGTCCCGGTGCGGCCGCGGATGCGCAGCACCGCCTTCTCCACGCTCCAGCCCTCGGCCGACTCGCCGTCGACCTCGAGGATGATGTCGCCGGCCTGGATGCCGGCGCGCTCGGCAGGCGTGCCGGGCAGCGGCGTCACGATCACGACGTGGTTGTCCTGCTGCGCGACCGTCGCGCCGATGCCCTGGAAGGCGCCGGAGAAGTCGGTGCGCGAGACGGCAAACGTCTGCGGGTCGATGTAGGTGGAGTGCGGGTCGTTGAGAGAGGTGAAGATGCCGTTGATCGCGCCCTCGAAGAGGAACTGGCGGTCGATGCGCTCGGGTTCGACGAAATCCTCGGCGAGGATGTCGACGATCTCCTCGAAGATCCCGCCATGGATATCGACGCCTTCGGCGGCGGCGCCCACGCTAGGCGTTGCGGGTGGGTCCGCCACCGGCGTCGCGGTGACCTCGGCGACCGCGGCAGGCGGCGCGACCTCGTCACCATCGTCGAGGACGATGATGGCGGCGAGGAAGCCGGCGACGATCAGGAGCACGCCGATCACGGCCGAGAGCGCTGCGACGAGAGCGGTCCGAGCCGCGCTTGAGTTCATTCCGGGCTCCTTGCGGCGGTCTGATTCCGCACCCCACGGGACCGCATTAAGTCTATCACTGCCACGGTGCGCCGCCCGGAGGCGCTTATCAGCGCCCTCAGCGTTACCGAGTCAGCCAATGACAACATAAGAAAGATAGGGCGAAGTTCACCGACGCGATCGGCACAGCGTAACGCCGGGGAGGGCCAGCCCTTCCGAGAACGGCATCCGAGGCCCTGGCCAATGGCCGGCGGCGACGGCGGGGCCTCGATGGATCGTCGTAGCCTTCGGTGCTCCGGGGCGAGCATCGTGGCGCGCGGCGCCGCAACTGCACAGCGCGGGCCAGAGCAAGGTGCTGCCAACCGGGAGGCGTTGGGCTGGTGGCGCCACAGCCAGGACCGGCCAGGGCTGCCCGCGCGGCGTCGACGCGACGCCTCACGAAGACGCCGATCGCTACAGAGCCAGCGTTATGTCGCCTTAACGACAATCCCCGCGCAGACGCGGTGCGGGCGGCTACGAGCGAGCAGCGAGGTCGCGCAGCGCCTTGAGCACCGTCTCGCCGTGGTCGGCGGCGCGGGCGCGCTTCCAGACGCGCAACAGCTTCCCGTTCGGCCCGATGATGAACGTCGAGCGCGTCATGCCGATGCTCTTGCGACCGTAGAGGGTCTTCTCCCCCCACGATCCGTAGCGCGTCGAAACCTTCGCGCCCGCGTCCGAGAGCAACGGGAAGTTGAGGCCGTGCTCCTCGCGGAAGCTGCGGTGCGAGTCCGCGTCGTCGGTGGAGACGCCGAGGATCACGGCGCCCTCGGCGGCGATCTCCTCGTTCGTGTCGCGCAGCGAGCACGCCTGCTTCGTGCAGCCGGGCGTGAAATCCCGCGGGTAGAAGTAGAGCACGACCGTCCGCCCGCGGTAGTCGCTCAGGCGGTGCGTCGCGCCGTCCTGATCCGGCAGCGTGAACGCGGGAGCGCGGTCGCCGGCCTCGAGGGTGATCGCCATCGGCTGCCTCCTCCGGGCGCGTCGGGCGCTACAGCTCGGACTGCGGGTTGTCGATCGGGAACGCGACGAGCGAGGTCGTGGACTGGATGCCCGCGATGGTGCGGATTTCGCCGGAGAGGATGGGCGGAATCTCGGTCAGGCTGTCGGCCTCGATTTCGGCAACGATGTCGTAGGGGCCCATCACCTCGCTGACAGCCTGGATGCGTGGCAGCGCCGCCAGGGTCTCGGTGACGTGGCGCGTGCTCCCGGGGTCCGTGACGATCAACACGTACGCCTTGACCACGCTGTCCCCTCCCCGGCCGCTTCGCGTCCCTCGTTCGCGGCCATTATACGAAGGCGTTCCGATACGGGCAGCGCCGCGCATGGCAATGTTATGTCCATCAGCGGGGATGAGGCGCAGCGAGCGTACTGAGGCGAGTCGGCTCTGCTGCCCGCGCGCCGCGATTGTGGGCATTATGCTTGTGGTGACGGTGGGCCTTGCCGCCCCGCCCTGCAGCCGCACCCGAGGAGGGCGTGATGGTCGACTTCGCGGACAGTCCGGAGCAGGCGGCGTGGCGGCGCGAGGTGTCCGGGTACATCGCTGCACACCTGCCCGCGAAGCTGCGCGACGACGCGCAGTACAGCGGGCTCGGCGGCCCCGGCTCGGCTTCGGTCTGGCCCGAAGACGAGGAGCACCAGCGGCTGGTGAAGGAGTTCCGCCGGGCGCTGATCGAGCGCGGCTGGACCGCACCCGGATGGCCGAAGGAGTACGGCGGCGCCGACCTCTCCGTGGAGCAGCAGTTCATCCTCAACGAGGTGCTGGCCGGCTTCCGCGCGCCCGGCGGCGGCGGCGTGCCGGACCTGGTGGGCGCCACGCTCCTCGTGCACGGGTCGGAGGAGATGAAGCGGCGCTTCCTGCCCGGGCTGATGCGCGGCGAGGAGCGCTGGGCGCAGGGCTACTCCGAGCCGGGCGCCGGCTCCGATCTCGCCTCGCTGCAGACGCGGGCGGACCGCGACGGCGACGACTTCGTGCTCAACGGGCAGAAGATCTGGACCTCGTTCGCCGACCAGGCGAAGTGGCTGTTCGGGCTCTTCCGCACGGACCCCGACGCGCCCAAGCACCGCGGCATCACCTACCTGCTGATGCCGATGGACACGCCCGGCATCAGCGTCCGCCCGATGGAGCAGATCAACGGCAATCGCGAGTTCAACGAGGTGTTCTTCGAGGACGCTCGCGTACCCGCGAGCAACGCCGTGGGCGAGCTCAACCGCGGCTGGTACGTGGGCGCGACGCACCTCGACTTCGAGCGCTCCTCGATCGGCTCGGGCGTGCACATCCTGCTCACGCTCGACGACCTGCGGCGGCTGATCGAGGACGAGGCGCCGTCCGGCGCGGCCGCGCGTGCGCGCGCCGACCGCTCCCCCACCCTGCGGGGCGAGATCGCGGACCGCTACATCGAGGGGCACCTCGCGCGGCTCTTCTCCTACCGCGTCATCTCGCTGCAACTGCGCGGCGGCGTCCCCAACTACGAGGCGTCGATGCAGAAGCTGTTCAGCGACCAGTTGGTGCAGGGCATCGCGCGGACGGCGATGAAGACGCTCGGCCTCTACGGCGCGCTGTGGGACAAGGAGGGTGCCCCGCTGCGCTCCCGCTGGTCTCGCGGTTATGTCGGGTGCGTGGCCGCCACGATCGGCGGCGGGACCTCGGAGATCCAGCGCAACATCATCGCGACGCGCGGCCTCGGACTGCCCCGGTCTTGACGCTGTTGACGCGTCGTAGATTCCGGTGGATAAGCTCACTCACGCGAATTGCGCCATGGGTGGGGAGCGAGCGGCCCGGACAGTTGAACATAGCCGTACGCGGGAACGATACTCCTTATCTGGAAGCATCGCGTACGATGCAGCGGGAACCTCCCCAGGATAATCGCGAGGCCGGGCGCCACCGATGACGGCACTCCGGATCACAGGCCACACACCACGCGCAAGGCGTACGTCGCTCCGGCATTGCCGATCGGTGTACCCTCGCGCGCGGTCGGCCCCCCTGGCTCCCCGCCCGAATGGCTCCGAGGTCGCCCAGACGCGCCTCCGGGATGAGGACAGATGAGTACAGACCTGATCGTCCGGTTCGCAGGTGAAGGTGGCCAGGGACAGGTCACGGCAGCCGAGGGGCTCGCGCAGGCAGCCGGCCGCGTCGGCTACCATGTGCAGACCTATTCCACCTATCCCTCGCAGATCAAGGGCGGCCCCACCTGGGCGCAGACCCGCATCTCCACCAATCCGATCCAGCACGACGGCGACGCCCTCGACATCCTCGTGGTGCTCAACAGCGAGGCCTACGAGAGCCACATCTCCGAACTGCGTGACGGCGGGGTGCTCGTCTACAACTCCGAGGACGTCGACCTCGACACCAACGGCAGCACCGTCGGCATCGCCGTCGACGAGCTGGCGCGCTCCACCGGCAACCCGCGCGCGGCCAACATGGTCGTGATCGGCGCGGTCGCCGCCCTCGGCGGGATGCCCCCCGAGTACTTCGAGGACTTCATCCGCGAGCGCTTCACCCGCGGTCGCGACAACGACCAGCAGATCATCGACGCCAACATCGAGGCGCTGAAGCTCGGCGTTCAGGAGATCGAGCGCACCGGCTTCAAGGTCTCCGACCTCGACGAGCCGCCGGCCGAGAACGGCCCGCGCGTCGTCATCAAGGGCAACGACCTGCTTTCGCTCGGGGCGATCACTTCGGGCCTCGACATCTTCGTCGGCTACCCGATCTCGCCGGCGACGACGATTCTCGTGTTCATGGAGGACCACCTCGTCGGCGAAGGCAAGGCGGTCGTCCAGGCGAGTTCCGAGATCGAGTCGATCTCGACGATCATCGGTGCGGGCTACGCCGGCAGAAAGGCGATGACCTCGACAGCCGGTCCGGGCCTCAGCCTGATGGGCGAGGGCCTCGGCTTCGCCTGGATGGCGGAGATCCCCTGCGTCGTGGTCGACGTGCAGCGTGGCGGCCCCGCGACGGGCCTGCCGACGAAGACGGAGCAATCCGACCTGCTGGCCTGCCTCAACCCCGGCCACGGCGACCTGCGGCTGCCGGTGATCGCGCCGGGCACCGTCGTGGAGTGCTGGACGGCCGGCATCATGGGCCTCAACTGGGCCGAGCGGTACCAGGGCCCCGTGATCGTGCTCAGTGAGATGCAGCTCGCCGAGCGCGCGCAGGACATCCCGCGCCCCAACCCCGCCGACGCCGTCGTCGAGCACCGCGTCGTCTCAGACGGCTCGATTGGCAACCGCCGCTACGCCGGAGGCGGCGTCACGCCGTTCCCCGTGCCGGGCGGGCCCGGCGCCTACATCGCAAATGCCTCGGAGCACGACGAGCAGGGCGACACGGTTCACCAGCCGGACACGCACCCGACGATGACCGCGCGCCGCTTCAACAAGCTCAAGATCCTCGAGGACGGCGACTACGAAGCAGAGAACATGGACTCGCCGGTGGTGCTGATGCCGTGGGGCGGCTCCAAGGGCGCGGCGCGCGCGGCCTACGAGGAGCTGCGCGCGGCCGGCGTGGACATCGGCTGGTGCTACACGATGTACCTCAACCCGCTGCCCCCGGCCCTGCTCGAGCACCTTCAGAGCCGGGAGCTGGTATTGGTGCCCGAGCTCAACTATCTCGGGCAGTTCTCAAGTGTCTTGCGGCAACAATATGTGTCTGCGGAGTCACTCACGCAGTTCACGGGGTTGCCGTTCAAGGTGAGAAGCCTCGTCGAACGAGTCCAGGAGCGCTGCGGCGCCGGAAGGCTGGCTCAGGTATGACCAAGCGCAATCCCGAATACGACTTCAAGTGGTGCCCGGGCTGCGGGGACTTCGCGGTGGTGCGCGCCGTCGAGCTCTCGCTCGCGGAGTGGGTCAACACCGTCAACCGCCCGATCGAGGAGATCGTGATGGTCGCCGGCATCGGCTGCTCGGGGAACCTCGTGCATCTGCAGGAGGGCCCGCAGCCATTCGGCATCCACGGCATCCACGGCCGGACGCTGCCGATCGCGCTCGGCGTGAAGTCGGCGCGGCCTGACCTCAACGTGGTGGTCGTGGCCGGCGACGGCGACTTCCTCAGCATCGGCGGCGAGCACATCGCCCCGGCGGCGAAGCGCAACCTTGATGTGACCTGCATCATCATGGACAACGGGGTCTACGGGCTGACCAAGGGTCAGGCCTCGCCGACCACCGAGTTCGGTCAGATCACGCCGACCACGCCCTACGGCAAGCTCGACGACCCGGTGAACCCGCTGCTGCTGTACCTCTCGTACGGCGTGCCGTTCATCGTCTCCGCGATCTCGACGCAGCCGCGTGTACTGGCGCGGCAAATCGGCGAGGCGATGGAGTACCCGGGCTTCTCCATCGTCCACGTGCAGTCGCCCTGCACGACCTACAACGACACCTACGAGGCGCTGAAGGGCAACCCGGCCAAGGGCATCGACCCCGGCGCCTGGGACATCCCGGAGAGCCACGACCCGTCCAACCTCGCCGCCGCCCTTGATCTCGTCCGCCAGGACGGCATCCCGGTCGGCGTGCTGCACCGCGCGATCGACAGCGTGCCGATGCACCAGCGCCTGGTCGAGGCGAAGCAGCGTCTGCGCGTCAAGGAGCGCAGCGTCGACCAGCTGCTCGACATGGTCGCCGTCTGAGCACACGCAGCGAGTAGTGAACGTGACGAGGGCAGCCGCGCGGCTGCCCTCGTTCGTTGCGCGGGCGACGCGATGGCCCGACACCCCCCGATGAGCGAGGCAGGCGCGGAGCGGCGCGCGGTCACCGTCGAGGGCGTGCGGCTGCGCTTCGCCGCCGCGCACATGGCCACGCTCGGTGACGAGCTGGAGCCGCTGCACGGACACAACTACATCGTGCGCTGCCGCGTCGAGGGCGCGCTGACCTCGGACCACTGGGTGATCGACTTCAGCATGCTCAAGCGCCTCGCGCGCGAGGCCTGCGAGCGCCTCGATCACCGCTTCCTGCTCCAGCGCGACTCGAATCTGCTCGACATCGAGGAGCGGGCGGACGCATGGATCGTGCGCTTCGGCGACAGCGAGTACCGCTTCCCGGCCGCCGACGTCGCCGTGCTGCCGATCAAGAACAGCACCGCCGAGCTGATCGCGCAGTGGCTCTGCGAGGTCGTCATTGCCGGCCTCGCAGCCGAGGGCGCAGACAACCTCGCGCGCATCGCCGTCGAGGTAGAGGAGATGCCCGGCCAGTCCGGCAGCTACGAGCGCGATCTGGGCGCGGGAGAGCCCGGCGGGTAGCGCCCTCGCAGCAGCCGGGCCACGTTGCGGGCTGCGCTACTCGTCGAACACAGCGCTCACGGGGCAGCTGAAGCCGGGCAGCACGTCCTCGCCATCCAGGTCGTCGGCGGCGGCGAGCATCACGCGGCGTTCGCCCGGCCGGTGCACGGCGACCGTGCGCGACTCGGGATACACGGCCCACGCGAGGCGCACGCCGCTGGACAGCCACATATGCGACTTGTCGAAAATCGCGTTGCGGCCGTCTGTGAAGGACTCGACCTCGGCCACGAGGTCGGGGAGAACCTCAGCGTAGCCGGTCACGCGCCCGTCCAGCCGCCCCGGCGCGAAGTACGCGATGTCGGCCTTGCGCACCGTGTCCGGGTCGTGGTCGAGCCAGATCCCGGATCCCATGGCCAACCGCCCCAGCCGGCGGGTTTGGACGAAGCTGGCCAGCAGCGCGCCCAGAGTGGCCAGCACGCGGCCATGCTCGGCCCCCTCCGGCTCCGTCTCGCAAAACACGCCCCAGATCAACTCGCCGCGCTCACCCTTGCTGTAGAGCCGCAGCAGTTCGTCGGCGGTCAGCAGCTTCGTTTCGGTCGCCGTCATCGCTGTTCGCTCCCATGCACCGTCATGGTACACGCTCATAGGCGGCCATCATGCGCTCGCGAGGCGCCGTTCGGCGGTCTGCCCGGCGGGTAGCACCCTCGCGGTAGTCGGGCCGCGTTGACAGTGCCCGGGCCGGGCGTACCATCCGGGAAGCCCGAGCGCGCGGAGGAGTGTGGGGTGCGCATCAACTGGGAAGAGGCGATCAACCAGATCTTCGCGCGGCGGCTCACCTGCCCGCGCTGCCAGACCGACTTCGAGGCGCTCGTCGTCGGCTACTCCCGCAAGCCCGAGCTTTCGCCCTTCGCACCACGGCACCACAACTGCCCGCGCGGCGACGCTTGCGAGGCACGCAAGCTCGTCGCGCTCTGCGAGGACTGCGCGCGCTCCGAGCGCCTGCGCGGCTCCACTGCCGACGCGGGCCAGCTGCTCGAGACCTACATGCTCGACTGCCGCCGCGACCTCGAGGACTCGCTCGACTACCTCGCGGAGTACTGGCGCGACGAGTTCGACCTCGACGAGGAGAGCTTCGACCGCCGCCTCGAGGAGGTCGACCCGGACGCCTACCGCGAGGAGTCGGAGTGGCGCCGGCGGCTCGAGGAGGAGTACCTGCGCTACCACCGCGAGTTCCGCGACCTGCATCGCCGCATCCCGGCGGCCGGCTGGCGCGCCGAGTATGTCGAGGAGATCCGCTCCCTCGGCTACGAGACGGTCCTCGGAGACTGACCAGCAGCGACGGCGTCGCCGGACCTGAGGAGACGATGGCCTACGACAAGCCGCTGCCACAGCCGACGCCGGAGACGCAGGAGTTCTGGGACGGCCTGAAGAGGCACGAGCTACGCATCCAGCGCTGCCTCGACTGCGATCGCTTCTACTTCTTCCCCCGCCCCTTCTGCCCGCACCCGGGCTGCCGCTCCGGGAACGTGCAGTGGGAGACCGTCTCCGACCGCGCGAAGCTCCACACCTACGTGATCTCGCATCGCGGCTTCGGCGGCTTCGCCGAGGACACGCCTTTCGTGATCGCCGTCGTCGAACTGGACGAGGGCCCGCGGATGATGACCAACCTCGTCGAGGTGGAGCCGACGCCCGAGGCGCTGATCGTCGACATGCCGCTGGAGATCGTCTTCGATGCCGTCACCGATGAGGTGACGCTCCCGAAGTTCCGGCCGCTCAGGACGTAGGCGAGGAGCCGACCATGCCCGAAGCGAGCCGCATCAGCCGCAAGGTCGCGATCGTCGGCGCCTCGGAGACGGCCGAGATCGGTATCCTGCCCGACCGCTCGATGATCCAGCTGCACGCCGAGGCGGCCCGGCTCGCCCTCGCCGACGCGGGGCTGACCGAGGACGACGTCGACGGCGTCGCGACGGCAGGCATCACGCCGGCGCAGCTCACGGAGTACCTGCACATCACGCCGCGCTGGGTGGATGGCACGGCGGTGGGCGGCGGCTCGTTCCTCATGCACGTCGGCCACGCGGCGGCAGCCATCGAGGCCGGCTACTGCGACACGGTGCTGATCACGCACGGCGAGTCGGGCCGTTCGCGCATCGGCATGCCTCCGCGCGACAGCGGGCCCTCGAGCATCGCCGGGCAGTTCGAGGAGCCATTCGGCATCTGGGGCCCGCCGAGCATGTTCTCGATCCCGCAGGTGCGGCACATGCATCGCTTCGGCAGCACCGAGGAGCAGTTCGCCGCCGTCGCCGTGGCGACACGGCGCTGGGCGACGCTCAACCCTCGCGCGATGATGCGCGACCCGATCAACGTCGAGGACGTGCTCAACTCGCGCGTGATCGCCTGGCCGCTGCGCCTGCTCAACTGCTGCCTGGTTACCGACGGCGGCGGCGCGCTGGTGCTGGTCAGCGAGGAACGCGCGCGCGACTTCCCGAAGCCGCCCGTCTGGCTGCTCGGACGCGGCGAGGCGACCGCGCATCTGGCGGTCAGCTTCATGGACGACATGACGGAATGGACGCCCGCGAAGCAGACCGGCGCCGACGCGTTCGCGATGGCCGGCCTCGACCACTCGGCGATCCGCCACCTGATGCTCTACGACGCCTTCACGCACGTCCCGTCTACGCCCTCGAGGCGCTCGGCTTCGTGCAGCCGGGCGAGGGCGGCCCCTACTTCGCGGAGATGCGCAGCGCGCCCGGCGGCGAGCTGCCGATCAACACCAACGGCGGCGGGCTCTCCTACACGCACACCGGCATGTACGGCATGTTCGCGATCATGGAGTCGGTCACGCAGCTGCGCGGCGAGGCCGGCGAGCGCCAGCTCCCCGACCTCGAGCTGAGCATGACCCACGCTCCGGCCGGCATGTTCTCCGGCACGTCCACCCTAATCCTCGGGAACGGGTAGCGTAGCCATGGCCAGCACGCCTACGACGACCCCGCGCCTGCACTCGGACATGCCCATCCCACCGGGTGAGTTCCTGCGCGAACACCTGGAGGAGACCGGGATGAGTCAGGCCGAACTCGCGAGGCGTCTCGGCCGGCCCCGGCAGGCCGTGAACGAGATCATCCGGGGCAAGAAGGCGATCACTGCAGAAACCGCACTGCAGCTTGAGCCGGTCCTCTCTACGCCGGCTCACATCTGGCTCGGGCTCGAGCTTGAGTACCGGCTCGTCCTGGCCCGAAGCGCACTCGTGAAGAGCGGGTAGCGCCGGACCGTCGGCGCCGCGACGGAGGGACTGCAATGGATCTGGGCGTGATGATCGAGGGGCAGGAGGGGCTCGGCTGGGAGCTGTGGCGGCGCATCGTCCGCGTCACTGAGGACGCGGGCTTCGAGTCGCTCTGGCGCTCCGATCACTTTCACTCGCTCACCGGCCCCCGCGATCGTGACGCACTCGAGACCTTCATCTCCTTCGTCGTCGCCGCCGAGGAGAGCGAGCGCATCCACTTCGGGCCGCTGGTCGCCTCGATGACGTTCCGGCACCCTTCGCTGCTCGCTCGGATGGCGGCGCAGCTCGACGAGCTCAGCGGAGGGCGCTTCGTCCTCGGCGTCGGCGCCGGCTGGAACGTCGGGGAGCACGAGGCGTTCGGCCTGCCCTTCCCCAGCCTGCGCGAGCGCATGGACCGCCTCGAGGAAGGCATCCAGGTCGTGCTGGCGCTGCTCGGCGACGAGCCCGCAACGTTCGAGGGGCGCTACTACCAGCTGCACGAGGCGCTCTGCTACCCGAAGCCGCTGCAGCGCCCGCTTCCGCTGCTGATCGGCGGCCGCGGCGAGCGGCGCACCCTGCAGATGGCCGCCCGCTACGCGCAGGAGTGGAACTTCGCGGGCATCGACCTCGATGAGTACCGCCGCCTCGCCGGCGTCCTTGCCGCACACTGTGACGAGGCCGGGCGCGACGCCTCCGAAGTGCACCACTCGCAGATGGCGGGCTTCGTGATCGGGCGCGACGAGGCGGAGCAGCGCGCGCACCTCGAGCGCATCGCCGTGCAGGCGCCCGCCCTGGTGCAGCAGTCCTTCGAGGAGACGCTGGCCGTCCTCGAGGCGCGGGGCTGGCTGATCGGCACGCCCGACGCCATCGTCGATCAGATTGGGCGCTGCGAGGAGGCCGGGATCACGCGCATCATGCTGCAGCACCACGCAATGACGGACTTCGGCTCCCTCGAGCTGATCGCCGAGCGGGTGCTGCCGCAGGTCCAGCGCTGACCGGGGAGCGCCGAGGCCTCCGTCCGTACCCGACTACTCGCCTACGACGACGGTGAAGCGGCCGCTGTCGCTGCGGCCGAACACCTCGGGGAAGAAGGTCTCCTCGGCGTGGGTGGGGGCAACGAAGAAGTCACCCGGCGTCGTCGCGCGGGCGTAGTAGACGTACTGGTGCACGCCCTTCGGCAGGCGATCGGCGAGCAGCACGACCCGGTCGTCGCGCAGGTCCACCTGGTCCCACGGGCTGTAGTACCAGCGGTACCAGGGCGCGTAGTACGAGGGCGCATCCCCGCGCAGGGCCTCGGCGCGATCGGCCTGCAACTGCTCGCGCAAGGCGTCGGACACGATGTTCAGCCGCGGGTCGATCGGCTCCAGGCCTGCCGGCAGGAAGTCCTCGACCTTCGCGAACACGCGGTCAGTGGGCGCAATGACCGTCAGCTCCACCCGCACGACGTCGCCGATGGCGGCGCTGCTGATCGCCTCATCCGGCTCGTCGAGCAGCGAGTAGCGGTGTGAGACCGCGAAGCCGCGGTTGAGCGCCTCGATCTCGCTCGCTGGCGTCACGTAGCGCAGGTTGAGCCCGTAGTACATCCGCCCCTCGGTGCCGGCCTCGCGCTCGAACTGGACGCGGCTGACTTCGCCCAGTGGCAGCTCCGCGATCGCGATTTCCGTGCCGTCGAGGTAGTCGCGCGCGGGCACGTCGAAGTCGCCGTCGAGCACCTCGCTGGTGTTGAGCCAGACGGAGTAGTCGTACCGACCCAGGTGCTCGCCGGTCAGCTCGGCGAAGGCGCCGAGCGAGGCCATGCCCTGGGCGATGCCGACGCTCGTCTTCCAGTCGCCGGCCGTCCGGGCGAGCGCGAGCCAGCGTGCGGTCTCCTCGATCAGCGGGTGATTCGGATCGACCTCGATGAGCGCGCGCAGCACGAGCGCGGTAGTGCGCACACTGCCGTTGTGCATCGAGCCGCCGACGCGCTCGTCCTGCCAGTGGTTGCCGTTGGCGCTGGCGATGATGTCCGCGGTGAGGTCGTTGAGCAGGCTCCGCACGTGCTCGTGGTCCGCCTCGTGGCCGGTCGCGAGCAGCCCGAGCAGCAGGTACGCACGCCCCCAGTTCGTGAGGCTGGCGCGGTGCTGCTCGACGATCGCGCGCATCGTGCCCGCCTGCTGCAGGGCGAGCGTGCTCGTCGTGTCGCCTCGGTTCGATGCGTCGGTCAGCGCGTACAGCAGGAAGGCGTGCTGGTTCGGGTCCGAGGGGTACTGGACATCGGTCTTGCGATGCACGTGGTTTGTGATCAGCTGGGTGGCGCGCTTCGTCGCCTCGTCCGGGACGGAGTAGCCGGCGTCGCGCGCCTCTCCGAGCGCGATCAGCACCCAGCCGCTGCACATCAGGCTTGTGCGGCAGGTCAGGCACCAGGCCCAGCCTCCGTCGTAGCGCTGCCGGCTGATCAGCTCCGTCACGTCGGCCCGGAGCTGGCTCTGCCAGCGGGCGCTGAGGCCCCCGGCCGTGCCTCGCTCCACTGCAATGGCAGCGATGACACGGCTGGCGATGCGCACGCTCGACTCGCGCCCGGACCAGGGATGCGGCGCGAAGGAGCCCAACTCGTCGTCGAGCGCGCCGACCAGCGAGCCCTGGACCGAGATCTCCAGTGAGCCGGTCTCCGTGATCACGTAGTCCGGGAGATACACCGCCTCGACGGCCAGCGTGTCCTCGACGACGCCGCCGGTCGCGGTTGTCTCCGGCGTCACGTCCAGATGCACGGGCAGGCTGATCTCGACGGCGTCGTTGTAGCCGCCGGAGGCGTAGGCGCGGAAGAGGACCTTCGCCGTGCCGTGCGTGAGCACGCGCGCGGGCCACTCGAACACCGCCGACACGTCGGGCTCGATGCGCGCGGAGCGCGTGGTTCCGTCCTCGAGGGTGACGCCCTCGACCTCGATCGTCACCGTCACGTCGCGAGGGCCCGCCGTCCCGTTGCGCACGAGCGTGCGCAGCACGACCTCGTCGCCGACGCGCAGGAAGCGCGGCAGCGCGGGGCGCACGAGCAGCGGCTGCGTGACGAGCAGCTCGCTCTCGCCCTCGCCCACCTGCGTCGAGCCGCTGACGGCGCGGGCCTGCGCGCGCCAGGTGGTGGCGTTGTCCGGCAGACGCAGCTCGAAGCTGGCCTTGCCGTCCTCGTTGGTCTGGAGCTGTCCGATCCAGAGGGCGGTGTTCTGGAAGTCGCGGCGCACATAGGTGCCGGCGAGACCGTATTCGCCGCCGTCACCGCCCTTCCCGCCTTCTTCGGCCTCGCTGTAGATGTCGTTGCGGCGGTCCACCGAGACGGCGAGCGAGGAGGCCGTATAGACGCCCAGCGCGCGCTGGAACCAGAACGCACGCAGCCCGTCCGGCCCCACATCGTCCGCGAGGGCGAGCACCGCGTTGTCGACGATCGCGACCGAAACCTCGGCCTCGGCGCCGCGGCCCCGCCAGTCCCTCACCTGCACCTCGTAGCGCACGGTTTCGCCGGGCGCGGCCCGCTCCCGATCCGGCGTGATCTGCACGTCCAGCCTGCGCGGAGCGGTCGAGACCGGCAGCTCGACGTAGCCGACGTGGTAGCGAGGCAGCGGGTCATCCTCAGTAGGCGCGCGGTAGAGCACGACGCCGACGTAGATGTTGGGCAGATGGGCATCCCCGATCAGGATCTCCAGCACCTCGCTGTTGGTCTCGAAGACACGCACCTCGCTGCTCAGCACCCGCCCGCGCTCGATTGTCACCAGAGCGACGGCGCCCTCGAACGGTGCGGTCACCAGCACCCCGGCGACATCGCCGACCTCGTAGCTCTCGCGGTCGGCGATCAGCTCGATGACGTCGTCGTTGCGTACCTGCCACTGCACGCGCTGCGTGCCGCTGACCCAGAGGAAGCGGGACGAGCGCGCGACGCGGCCCTGCTCGTCGGTGGACTCCGCGACGATCCGGTACGAGCCGGACCTGGGCGGCGTGAACGTGATCGAGCCTTCCCCGGCCTCGTTCGTGGTCGCCGTGTGCACCTCGATCTCGGTGTCGAGGGGTTCGCTTCGGTAGCTGCGGCCGCCGCCGTTCGAGCGCTCCTTGGTCGTGATCCACGTGCGCTCGAAGATACGCACCGTCACGGGCCGCTGCGGCGCGATCGTGCCTTCGGTGTCGACCGTCACGAGGTGCACCCGGGTCTCCTCGCCGGAGGCGCCGATGTACGACTCGGGACGCACGCCCGCGTACCAGGCGGCGGGGTGCACGGTCACCGCGGCGCTGCTCGCGACGGCCTGACCGTTCGCGTCGATCGCCGTCGCCCTGATCGTGAACCAGTGCGTACCCTCGTTGGCTCCCAGCGCCGCGGGAACGTCGAACCGCGCGACGCCCAGCGGGTCCGTGCGCGCACTGCCCTCGGCGCGCAGCGGGCGCTCGTACGTTGCCCAGCCGTAGCGGTCGGAGTCGTTGAACGAGTATCCCTCGTAGCCCTCGACGCGCATCCACGTCGGCGACGACACCACGGACCACTCGACACGCGCGTCCTGGACCGGTCCGCCGAAGAAGAAGCGCGCATGGGTGGCGACGTCGATCGGCTCGCGGTCGATGTAGTTCGCCAGCGAGGTCTCAACGTCGACCTCGAAGTCCGGCGCGCGGAACTCGGCCACGGTGAAGCTCGTCGCGGTGACGTAGTTGTCGCCGTCGTACAGCCGGATGGCCCAGGTCCCCGTCGGAGCGTCGTCCGGCAGGACGAACTCGACATCGAAGGTGCCGAGCTCGTTGACGAGCGTCGTCGTGGACGACACGTGGTCGTAGTGCGGGTCGCGGATGCGCAGCGTGAGCTTCTTGTACTGCTCGGGATGGAGTACGTCGCGTCCTGGTCGTGGCGCACGACGCCCTTGTAGAAGACCGTCTCTCCGGGCCGGTAGATCGGGCGATCGGTGTAGAGGTGCCCCAGGACGCCGGGCCAGTATCCGGAAACCGGCACGCCCAGCTGCCACCCCGAGCTGCCCTGGTCCCACCCGCTGGAAGCCACGCCGTACCTGTCAGCGGCCTCGATGCGCACGAGCTGATCGTCGTAGGAAGAGACGGCGAACCGAGCCAACCCGTCCTGGTCCGTGATCGTGGTCCCGCTGGGAACGTTTGCACCGCGGCTGGCCTTCACCTCGATGCCCGCGAGCGGCTCGCCCGTCTCGTAGTCGACCGCCCAGACGAGCAACTCCGCGCTCGACAGCTTCGTGACGATGGCGGTATCGACGATGCTGAAGACCAGCTTCTGGCTCCCCGCAGCGAGGAAGTAGTCGCCTCGGGGCAACGGCTCGCCGTCTCCGAGCGTTGTCGAGTAGATCCGCCGCGCAGCGCGCAGCTCCTCGGCGATGTCCTTCGTCCAGTCGCGTATCGGATCGCTGGCGGGCCAGAACGGGTCACGTCTCCCGTTGCGCCACCCGTCGATGTGGCCGCGATGCAGCAGCATGTCGGCCTCGCTGTCGGAGAGGCGGTAGAGGCGGAAGCGGACACTCTCGGAATGCCTCGCGTGGTAGTAGAGCCGCTGCGGACCGTTCGCCGACCAGGTCAGGAAGTTCCCCTGTACCGCGAGGCTCATGGACGGTGTGGGAGGGGGAGGCGCAGCCCGGGTGAACGTGAACTGCGCAGCGGGCAGCGAGCGGCCGCCACGGTCGCGGACGCCCTCGGCGATCCGGACGGTGTACGTGGTCGAGTAGTCGAGCCAGACGTGTACCGAGGCCTCCCGGTAGGACGCGTAGACCGTGATCTCATCGGGGTCGATGCCGTCGATCGAGACGCGACCCTTGAACGAGTCGGGGTCCATCGGGTTGTTGTAGTAGAGCCGGATGCTGTACCACGCCACGTTCGTGGCGCCGTCCGTTGGCGAGGTGCCCACGAGCTTCGGCGGGTCGATCGTTGTGAAGTTGGCGACCCGCACCAGGCGCGTCGCGCCGCCGCTGGCGCTGCGCAGGCCGTCGGGCACGGTCACGCGATACGACGTGCTGAGCGCGAGCGGTTCATCGGGCAGGATCGAGAGCACCGTGTCGTCCTCGTTCCAGGCGAACGACGCCGGGATACTCGCCCCGTCCTGCTGATGAAGGACGACGCTCGCCTCGACCGAGGCGCGGTCCATCGGCTGGTTGAACGTGACGCTGAAGCGGCCGTCCGGTTCGACGTAGAACGTGCCGTCTCGCGGATGGAAGCGCGTGACCGCCGGCTGGAAGGTCGCGAAGCGCCACGTGAAGTCGGACAGGAGCACGCCGTCGGCTGCCGAGGTCAGCCCTGCCGGGATACGCACGCGGTACTCGGTACTGGGCCGCAGGTCGGTCGGGATGAAGCGGTAGAGCGAGGTGTTGAGCCACTCGCCCTGCCCGGCGAGCGGGGGGTCGAACTCCAGCACCTCGGGCGCCGGCCCCTCCTGGAGCACCGTCAGCGCCGCGACGGAGCGATTGAACTGCACGAGGATCTGCGCCTCTGTCGGCACCTCGCGGTCCCCGTCTCCGGGGATCACGTAGGCCACCTCGAGCTGCCCCTCGACGGTGAACGCGTGCGCGTAGTCGTCCGCGATGCCCGCGGCCGAGGCGTCCACGAGTAGCCGGTAGCGCTGGCCGCGCCGCCAGCCGGGGAACTCGGGCTGGAAGAGCAGGGTGCGGTCGTCGGCCCAGACGAAGGAGCCCTCGACCGGCGGATCGATGCGCACAAGCGATGCGCCCGCCGTCTCGGAGGGCGGGTTGCGGAATGCGATCTTCACCGTCGCGAGCCGCGGGACCTCTTCGCCTCCGGGCGAGACCGCCACGAGGGGCGGGAGCTCCGGGGTGGCGGTGGCAGGTGCAGTGGGTGAGGGCGAGGCGGCGGTCGTGGGCGAAGCCGGCGCGACGGCCGTGGGCGTCGCAGCGCTCGTGGGCGAGGGCGAGCCGACGGCCGGGGGGCGCGACGGGGCAGCATCCGTGGGTGATGGCGAGGTCGTGACTGTGGGCGTCGCGTCCGTCGCGGGGGAGGCAGCCGCCGCCGGCGAGGGCGTTGCCGCGGGCGGGCGAGGTGTGTCGGAGTCGCCGCCCGAGCACGCGGCAGTGGCTACTGCGAGCACGGCAATCCCGACAGTGGCGGCTATCCAGCGCCACGACTGCTTCCGAGGAGTTCCTGGTGTGCTCATCTGTCTTGCACCTCGAACTGAGCGGATGCCGTGGCCGTACCCCCGCCGCTGAGCGTCGCCACCACCTCGAGCCGGTGGACCCCGACGGCCAGGGTCCAGACCACCCGCGCGTCCGGCCCGGATGCGCGGCCCACGGACACGCCGTCAATACGGAATTCGATTTGGTCCGCGCCCGCCGGCGCGGCCGCGCGCAGCAGCGCCTCTTGCCGCGCGAGTTCGGGCGCGATGTAGAGGACGGCTCCCTGCGCCGGTTGCACGATGGTCAGCCCGGGCTCGCTGGCTCCATCCTCGTGCTTGGCCAGCCGCACTCCGGCTCGCGCTGCCCAGGGGCGCGCCTCGGCGGGCGGGTCGATGGCAAGCGCGCCGTCCGCGCGAGGCAGGTAGTACGTCTCGGTCTCGACCGGTTCGGTCCCGGCGATGAACCACTCGCGCACATGTGAGGGGCAGTGCGGACCGGGCAGCAGCCCCGTGGGCGAGCAGACGGTGACAGCGACCATCGTCTCGGGAGGCGTGAAGCCGAGCACGGGCCGGTCCGCCGCGGCCGCCTCGATCACGTCGCGCCAGATCGGCGCCGCCCCGGCGAGGCCCGGCAGGTCGATCATCGGCGCGCCATCGGCATTGCCGACCCAGACGCCGACCGCACGCTCGGGCGTGAAGCCCACAGCCCAGCTGTCGCGGAACTGCGAGGTGGTCCCCGTCTTCACCGCCGCCGGGAAGGGCGTCTCCAGCACCGAGCCGAAGCCGAACGCCGGCGCGCGCGCAAGCGGATCGCTGAGGATGTCGGCCAGCAGGAAGGCATGTTCCGCGGTGACCACGCGCTCGCGCGTGCCTCGCGCGCGTTCGTAGAGCAGCTCGCCCGTCGCCGCATCGAGCACGCGCTCGATGGCGTAGGGCTCGGCGCGAAGTCCGCCCGCGACCAGCGCGCCGTAGGCGGCCGTCAGATCGAGCAGCGGCACCTCGCCCGAGCCGAGCGTCAGCGACAGTCCGTGGTCCTCGAACTGGGCGAGGCCCTCCAGGCCGGCGCGATCCGCGATCTCGAGCAGCGCGTCGACGCCGATCCGGTCCAGCGTGCGCACCGCCGGCACGTTGAGCGACGAGGCAAGCGCAACCCGCAGCGGTGTGGGGCCGCGGAAGCGCAGGTCGTAGTTCAGCGGCTGGTAGCTCCCCACCGGCGTCAGGAAGCTCGATGGCACGTCCAGCAACACGGTCGCCGGCGTGTAGCCGCGCTCGAACGCCGCCGCGGTGCGTCGCGGCATCGCGGCCGTCTTCGGCCTCTTCGACAACACCGTGCAACTCGACGACGGGCGGGACTGGTTCCGCTGCGGCATCTTCATCGAGCGCGCCGACATGACCAGCCGCATCATCGACGCGAAGTCGTACGTGGTGCTTCCGGCCGGGCAAGATGTCGGCGGCTCGGTTGACCGCGTGCAATGGACCTCGGTGCTGCGCTCGGCGGGCGCCCGGCAGGCATTCCGGATGACGCACCGGGCGCCGCCCAGCGGACCTGCGGTCGCGACCATGCTGGTACAGAGCGAGCGCTTCCCGCGCAGCCTCCGCTTCTGCATCCGTGCCTTCCGCCGCCACTACGAGGGGGCGACCGCGCTCACCCCTCCCGCCGTCTCCGTTCACGCCTCGCGCGAACTCGCGCTGCTCGATCTGGATCTCTCGTCGCTCGACGAGCCGCGTCTGAGCGGGGAGCATCTGCACGAGTTTCTCTACAGCTTCCAGGCGCGGCTGATCGAGATCGACGTGCGCCTGCACGAGCAGATCTTCCGCCTCACCCCGTCGGCAATCGGTTAGGACGACCGTGATGCACATCGCCGTGCGCTGGGAATCCTCGTATCTCTACTCGGAGGCCGTCCGGCTGCTCCACACGGAGTTGCGCGTGATCCCGGCGGACGGCTTCGGACAGCGCCGGCTCGAGGCCGAACTCACGCTGACGCCCCGGGC
The DNA here is from genome assembly GCA_965247925.1 of Dehalococcoidia bacterium. Lineage (GTDB taxonomy): Bacteria > Chloroflexota > Dehalococcoidia > UBA2979 > UBA2979 > VXMT01. The sequence continues at coordinate 1,856,638 of CBDFIB010000004.1, read as the reverse complement.
GCAGCCGCAACAGCTCGGTGATGCGTTCGGCAACGAGTACCATCACGTCGACTTCATCGAAGAGATCGACCACGTCCACGTCGCGCTCCGCGCGGAGGTGGAGACGGAGCAGCCCGTCGAGCCGGACGAGCCTTCGCCGCTGATGCGCCACCTCTACCTCAGCCCCACGGTTCGCTCGCCCTTCGAACCGGCAGTGACGGAGCTGTGCGAGGGCATCCCGCGCGAACTCGACCCCGCGGCCACCGGCGCAGCGCTCTCCTCGCTCCTGCACGGGCGATTCGGCTTCCGGGTCGGGAGCACGGACGTGGGCTCGACGGCGCTCGATCTGCTGAACGTCGGGCACGGTGTCTGCCAGGACTTCACGCACCTCATGCTCGCCGCCTTGCGCATGCGCGGTATTCCGGCCCGCTACGTGAGCGGCTACCTCGCTCCCCACGTCGGCGAGGAGGCGGCGCAGGCAAGCCACGCCTGGGTGCAGCTGCTGGCGCCCGATGGCTGGCATGGCTTCGATCCCGCCAACCACTCTCCCCAGGACGGCCGCTATGTAGTCACAGCCGTGGGCCGCGACTACGATGACGTTCCGCCGATCCGCGGCGCCTTCACCGGCTCCGCTGCCGAGCACTGGAGCACCATGGTTCGGGTGCGCGCGGAGTCCCCCGAGCAGCAGTAGCCTCCCGGGGGACGGATCCCCGGAACTCAGGAAGGGCCCACGCGTGACGTTCTGCCTCGGGATGAAGTGCGAGGAGGGCCTGCTCGCGATCGCCGACACCCGCATCACGAGCGGCACCGAGACCTCGATCGCGAGGAAGATCTCCGTCCACCAGGGCGACGAGCACTGCCTCTTCATCCTCACCAGCGGCCTGCGCTCGATCCGCGACAAGGCCCTCACCTACTTCGAGGAACGCCTCGACGACGAGGAGTCCAGCCTCACGAAGCTCTACGAGGCCGCGAACGTCCTCGCCGACGAGCTGCGGCGCGTGCGCGAGGAGGACGCCCGCTGGCTGATCGACAGCGGCCTCGCCTTCGACCTGCATTGCATCGTCGGCGGGCAACTCAGCCGCGACACCGAACCGCATCTCTACCTGCTCTACCCCGAGGGCAACTGGATCGAGGTGCGATCGGGAACGCCCTACGTGATCATCGGCGAGTCGCGCTACGGGAAGCCGATCCTGGACCGTGCATGGAGCCACGACCAGCCGCTGCTCCACGCGCTGCGCGACGGCCTGCTCGCCTTCGACGCGACCGTCACGAGCGCCTCCGACGTCGACCCCCCGGTCGACTGCGCGCTCTACCTTCGCGACAGCTTCCGGGTACACGAGGAGCGCTTCGGCGCCGCCGACCTCGAGGCCGTGAGCAGCTACTGGAGCGCGGCCCTGCGAGCGGCGGTGGACGACGCCGTGCCGCTGGTGCAGCCGCTCATGCAGCAACTCAGGGAGGCTGAACCCTCTCCGGACCGCATCTGTTCGTTCGCACCAGAGGAGTAGTCACCCGACCCGGGCGAGCGCTATGCCGCGGCGTACTCGCTGATCGAGCGCACGTAGGGTGCGCGCTGCGAGGCGGCGCGGACCAGCCGCTCGTCGGCCGACCAGCACTCGACTCCGAGCTCGGCTGCCAGCGCGACATACGCGGCGTCGTACGCGCTAATGCCCAGCTCGCGCGCGACCTGCAGCGCGGCGAGCGGCGCCGGCTCATGCAGCTCGATGCCGGACGCCATCAGGTTGGCGAGCGCTTCCGTGGTGAGCTCGGGCGAGAGACGGAAACGCCGCTCGGCGGTGCGGAGGGCGTTGGTCAGCTCGTACGCGAGCATCATCGGGGCGTGCAGTTCGACGGCGCCGTCGACGAGGCAGGCATCGCGCAGCGCGAGCGCCTGCGGGACGTCGTCCTCGTCGTCGAGCTGCCACTTCAGCACGACCGAGGTATCGACCACGTAGCGCCGGGGCCCAACGCGGTATGTCACCTCGGCAGCACCGCGCCGGCGCGCTCGCCGGTGGCCCGGATCGGCGCCATCAGAAGCGGCGCCCCTCCTCGATCAGCTCGCGCGCGGTGGCGTCCACGCGCCCGATGCGCGCGCGCAAGGCGTCCATGCGGCGCGCCAGCTCACTGCCGCCGCCTTCGGCGCCGCCGCCGATGCGCTCCAGATAGTCACGAATGGTCACGATCGTCCCGTCCTGTTCCTCGTGCGGGTAGACATCAACCGGGCGTCCGTTCTCCAGCACCACCAGCGCCGGAACCGCCCCCCCGAAGTCTTGCCCGGAGTACTTGTTCGTGCCGAAGACCCGCCGCACCCGGTAGCGCTTGCTGACCGAGGGCCGCACGGCGCGGCTGACATACGCCTCCTCGCGCTCTTGCTGCGTCAGGCCGTCCACCACCCGATACTCAGCACCTACCTCCCGGAGTTGCCGCTCGAGGCGGGGCAGGTCATCGGCGGACAGCCCGCCGTTCACCGGGTCACCCTCACGCACTTCGCCAGCGTTGTAGTAGACCTCGAAATCACTCATGGCCTACTCCCTGATCCCACTGGTAGGGGTGCTAGTGCATGCACGAGTATACTCCACCAACATCCGCGTGCCAACCCCTCGTGGCGCTGCCCATCCAGCAGGCGACCGCCTCGCATCGCAGCAAGGAACATGGTGACCGTTGGACACCCAACGGCGCGCCCCGACGCGCGACCGGTCCTCAGGCGCATAGCGCGGGCGCGCCCTTGCCTACCTGCCGCCTCCGAGGGCAGGTAGGATGTGCACCTCGGAGCCCTCGGGCACCTTGCCCATCAGCCCCGTCGCGGAGAGCACGCCGTCCACGGCCAGCTGCAGCCCGGGCCGCACGCGCCCGTCCTCGACGATCAGTGCCTTGATCCCCGGGTACTCGGCATCGAGGCTGTCGATCACCTGTCGCAGCGTGGCGCCCGCAACCTCGACGGTCTCGCGGTCGTCCGTCATCTTGCGCATCAGCGAGGGAATGAAGACCGTCGCCATTACTGTTATGTCTCCTCTGAGAGCAACTCGGCCAGGACCGCGCGCGGCGAGGCCGGAAGCTTCTGCATCCGCACCCCGGCTGCGTCGTGGATCGCGTTCGTGATCGCCGCCAGCGGCGGGACGATCGGCACCTCACCCACGCCGCGCACCCCGTAGGGGTGCCCGGGGTTCGCGACCTCCACCAGGACCGCGTCGATCATCGGTGTGTCGAGGGCGGTCGGCATCCGGTAGTCGAGCAGGCTCGAGTTCCGCATCACGCCGTCGTCGTCGTAGAAGTACTCCTCGCTCAGCGCCATGCCGATGCCCTGCAGCGCCCCGCCCTGCAACTGGCCCTCGACGTAGGACGGGTGGATTGCCTTCCCCACGTCCTGCACGGCGGTGTAGCGCAGGATGTCGACCTTGCCGGTCTCCGGGTCCACCTCTACGTCCACGACGTGTCCCGCGAAGGCGGGGCCGATCGTGGTCGGGTTCACATCCGCGCGCGCCTGGACCATGCCGCCGCTGCCGGCGAGCTGTCCCGCCAGTTGCTTGAACGTCAGTGAGCGCTCCGAGCCGTCATCGTCCTCCGGTCCGCGCAGCACGCCGTCATCGCCGTAGCTGACGGTGCTGCGCTCGACTCCCCAGATCTCCGAGGCGCGGGTCTCGAGTTGCTGCCGCAGATCCTGCGCCAGCTCGTGCATCGCCCAGCCGCCGGCGAAGGTGCTGCGGCTGCCGCCGGTGACCGAGCTGCGGCCCACGCCGCCGGTGTCGGCCACCAGGGGGCGAATGTCGTCGTACTCGAGGCCGAGCGCCTCCGCGAGCTGCATCGAGTGGGTGGCGCGCAGCCCGCCGATGTCCACCGTCCCGACCACCAGGTTGATGGTGCCGTCGGCGTTGACGACGGCGTACGCGCTGGTCTCCATGCCGGCGTTGCGCCAGTAGCCCATCGCCACGCCGCGGCCGCGGTTCTCGCCCTGCAACTCGGAGCGGTAGTGCTCGCTGTCGCGGATGCTCTCCATCACCTCGACGTTGCCGACCACGCCGAGGGGCGTGCCATCGGACAGGCGCGTGCCCTCGCGCGCGGCGTTCTGCAGGCGCAGGTCCATCGGATCGCGATCGAGGAGCGCGGCCAGTTCGTCGACGAGGGACTCGACGGCGAACGCGGTCGCGGGGGCGCCCGGCGCGCGGTACGCGGCGACCTTCGGCTTGTTGACGCAGACATCCCAGCCCTCGACGCGCTGGTTCTCGATGTCGTACGGGCCGAGCGCGCAAAGCGCGCCTGCGGAGAACGGCGATCCGGGGAACGCGCCCGCCTCGAACGCCAGCTCCACCTCGGCGGCGACGATGCGCCCGTCGCGACGGACGCCCAGCCGCGCGCGCACCCATGTGCCGGAGGTCGGGCCGGTCGCCTCGAGCACTTCCTGGCGGGTCATGATCATCTTGATCGGCCGGCCGGTCTTCTTCGAGAGGATCGCGGCCATCGGCTCCATGTAGACGGGAATCTTCCCGCCGAAGCCGCCACCGATCTCCATCGGCACGACCTTCACCTTCGAGAGCGGCAGATCGAGCAGCACGTGCAGCTGCTCCCGCACCACGAACGGACCCTGCGAGCTGTTCCAGACGGTCAGCTCACCGTCCTCGTTCCACATCGCCGTCCCATTGTGCGGCTCGAGGTAGCCCTGATGCGCCATCGAGGTCTCGAACTCGCGCTCGACGACGATGTCGGCTTCCGCAAAGCCGGCGTCGATGTCGCCGCGGCGGAGCTCGATGTGCTTGCCGATGTTCGTCGGCGCTTCGCTGCCGGGTCCGCCACTGACGTCCTCGGTGTACAGATCGTCGTGCAGCAACGGCGCGTTCGGGTCCATCGCCTCGCGCACGTCGAGCACCGGCGGGAGCGGCTCGTACTCCACCTCGATCAGGCCGAGTGCGTCCTCGGCGATGTGCGGGTCCGTGGCGCAGACGGCGGCGACCGCGTGGCCCTTGTAGAGCGCCTTGTCGCTCGCGAAGACATTGCGCGCCATCCAGCGCGACGCGGCCGCGCCCTCGCCGAGGTCGGGCACCTTGCTCCAGTCGCGCGCCGGCAGATCGTCCCAGGTGGCGACGGCGCGGACGCCGTCGAGTGCCTCGGCCTTCGAGGTGTCGATGCGGACGATCCGAGCGTGGGCGTACGGGCTGCGCAGCACGCGGCCGTAGAGCATCCCGGGCAGCAGGATGTCCGCGCCGTAGCGAGCGCGCCCGGTGACCTTGTCTACGCCGTCGGGGCGGACCGGCCGGGTACCGATGACGCGGTACGCCGGTGCGCCGCCTGATGCCGCGGGCTTCTCCGTCGTAACCATTGCATCCTCCTCGCACGCCTCCGGGCTCATTCGCCTCGGTCGTCACGGATTGTATACGCCAGCGGGCCCGCTGCTGGCGCCTGCCGCTGCGGCGCCGGGGGTTTCTGGCCCTGAACGCAGCGGCGGCGCCCTCGGGGCGCCGCCGGTTGGTCGCTTGCTTGCGGCCCTGTGGGGCTGCTCGCTACCCGTCCTCGGGAAGCAGCTCCTCGAGCATCGCGCGCGGCGACATCGGCAGATCGCGCATGCGCGTGCCGATCGCGTCCGCGATGGCGTTCGCGATCGCCGGTGCGGGCGGGACGATCGGCACCTCGCCGACGCCACGCACGCCGTAGGGGTGCCCGGGATTGGGCACCTCGACGATGTGCGTCTCGATCATCGGCAGATCGAGCGCCGTCGGCATGCGGTAGTCGAGCAGGCTCGAGTTCAGCAGCCGTCCGTCGTCACCGTAGAAGTACTCCTCCGTCAGCGCCATGCCGACGCCCTGGGCGACGCCGCCCTGGATCTGGCCCTCGACGTATGAGGGGTGGATCGCGGTGCCGGCGTCCTGGACGGCGGTGTAGCGCAGGATGTCGACCTTGCCGGTCTCCGGGTCCACCTCGACATCGACGATGTGCCCGGCGAAGGCCGGTCCGGCCTCCATGCTGTTCACATCCGCGCGGCCCTGGATCATGCCGCCGCTACCGGCGAGCTGGCCGGCCAGCTCCTTGAACGTCATCGAGCGCTCGTTCCCGTCGTCGTCGGCGGGGCCGTGGACGCCGCCGTCGCCGTAGGAGACCTGGTCACGGTCCGCGTCCCAGATAGCTGCGGCGCGCTCCTCCATCTGGCGACGGATATCCATCCCCGACTCGTAGGCAGCCCAGCCGCCCGCGAAGGTCGTGCGGCTGCCGCCGGTGACCATCGTGAAGCCAACCGAGTCCGTGTCCACCACCTGCGGCTTCACCTCCTCGGCGGAGATGCCGAGCGTCTCGGCGAGCTGCATCGCAATCGAGGCGCGCGTGCCGCCGATGTCCACCGAGCCGAGCGAGAGGCTGACGGTGCCGTCGGCCTGCACGCTGGCGTAGGCGCTGGACTCCATGCCGACGTTGAACCAGAAGCCCATGGCCACGCCGCGGCCGCGGTTCTCGCCCTGCAACTCGGAGCGGTAGTGGTCGCTGTTCTTGACCACGTCCATCACTTCGGTGTTGCCGATCACGCCGAAGACCGCGCCGTCGGCGCGCCGCGATCCCTCGACCGCGGCGTTCTTGAGGCGGAAGTCCATCGGGTCCATCTCAAGCTGCTGGGCGATCTCGTCGATCACGGACTCGACGGCGTACTCGGAGGCCGGCGCGCCGGGGGCGCGGTAGGCCGCCACCTTCGGCTTGTTGAGGACGACGTCGTAGCCCTCGACGTGGGCGTTCGCGATCTGGTACGGCGCGAGGGCGCACATCGCGCCCGCCCCCATCGGCGAGCCCGGGAAGGCCCCGGCCTCGAACACGAGGTAGCAGTAGGCAGAGACGATCGTGCCGTCGTTCTTCGCGCCGATCTTCACTCGCATGTACGTCCCGGAGGTGGGACCGGTTGCTTGCAACACCGCCTCGCGGGTCATCGTGAACTTGACGGGCTTGCCGGTGTTCCTGGAGAGCAAGGCCGCGAGCGGCTCCAGGTAGATGCCGATCTTGCCGCCGAAGCCGCCGCCGATCTCCACCGGCTCGCACTTCACCTGCGAGACGGGGACCTGGAGCAGGCCCGCCGTCATGTCACGCACGCCGAAGAGGCCCTGCGTGGAGCTCCAGATGGTGATGTGCCCGTCCTTGTTGTAGTAGGCACTGCCGTTGTGCGGCTCGATGTAGCCCTGGTGCGCCATCGTGGTCGTGAACTCGCGGTCGACGATCACGTCGGCCTCTTCGAAGCCGGCGTCGGTGTCGCCGGCCTTGAACTCGAGGCGCTTGGCGACGTTGGTCGGCTGGGTCCCGACCATGGAGCCGGGCATGAAAGCGCTGGCGATCTCCTCCGTGCGGAGGAACTCGTGCAGCACCGGCGCGTTCTCGTCCATCGCCTCGCGCACGTCCAACACCGGCTCGAGCACCTCGTACTCGACCTCGATCAGGCCGAGCGCGTCCTCGGCGATGTGCGGGTCCGTGGCGGCGACGGCGGCGACGGCGTGGCCGCTGTAGAGCACCTTCTCGCCGGCGAGCACGTTGTCGAGCAGCCAGCGGGCGCTCGTCGTCGCGCCCTCGCCGATGTCGACCTTCGAGTCGTCGGGCTGAGGGAAGTCGGCGTTGGTGATGACGCCGTGCACGCCCTCGAGGGCTTCCGCCTTCGAGGTGTCGATGCTCTTGATGCGGGCGTGGGCGTACGGGCTGCGCAGCACGCGGCCGAACAGCATCCCCGCTGCCTGGTAGTCGCCGCCGTAGCCCGCACGACCGGTGACCTTGTCCGTCCCGTCGTGGCGGATTGGGCGGGTGCCGACGACCTTGTAGTTGCCGGGCTTCTCAGTGGCGACCATGTGGTTCTCCTGCCTGCTCTCTGAGTGCCTGCCTTGCGGGCGCCTGCGCTCCGGGAGGCGCTACGCCTCGGCGGCCTTGAGGACCGCGCGAATGATCTTGTCGTAGCCCGTGCAGCGGCAGAGGTTGCCGGCCAGCCAGTAGCGGGCCTCGTACTCCGTCGGGCTCGGGTTGGAGTCGAGCAGCGCCTTCGCGGCGATGAGGAAGCCGGGGGTGCAGATCCCGCACTGCAACGCCGCCTCCTCCAGGAAGGCCTGCTGCAGCGGAATCAGCCCGTCCTCGTTGGCCAGGCCCTCGACGGTGGTGACGTCGGCGCCCTCGACCTCGGCTGCCATGACCAGGCAGGAGTTGACGAGGCGGCCGTCCATGAGCACGGAGCAGGCGCCGCAGTTGCCGTCGTTGCAGCCCTCCTTCGTGCCGGTCAGGCCGATGCGCTCGCGCAGCGCCTCCAGGAGGCTGTCGCGCTGGTCCGCGAGAAACTCGAGCGGCTCGCCGTTGATGGTGGCCGAAACGATCATGCGATCAGTCACGTTAGTGTCCTCCCACCGACGGGATGTCCTCGCCGCGCGCGCGCCGCACTGCCTGCTGCAGCGTCCGCCTCGTCAGCACTGCTGCGAGGTGCTTGCGCTGCTTGATCGAGCCCCGCATGTCGTCGATCGGCGTCGCGGCAGCCTTGGCGGCTTCAGCGGCGGCCTCGATCGTCTCATCCGTGAGCGCCTTCCCGACGAGCGCCTCGGCGGCGCCATCGACGAGCAGCGGAATCGGCGCCACGGCCCCGATCGAGACACGCGCCCAGCGCACCGTGTCGCCGTCCAGCTTCACCGCCGAGGCGGCGTTGCAGACCGCGATGTCCATCTCGTTGCGGGGGATGAAGCGCAGGAAGCGCGCGCCGCCGTTGGCGTCTGGCGCCGGGAACGAGAGCGAGACCACGAACTCGCCCTGCTCCAGCACGTTGCGGCCCGGACCCGTGCAGAAGTCCTCGACCGGCACGGAGCGCTCTCCGTTCGGGCCGGCGATGTTCGCCACGGCCTCGAGCACGATCTGCGTCGGGATCGTGTCGCCCGACGGCGAGGAGTTGCAGAGGTTCCCGCCGAAGCTGGCGCGACCCTGGATTCCCGTCCCGCCGATCAGCGTCGCGCAGTCGATAATCGCCGGGTAGTTCGCCACGATGTCGGCGTTGCCGTAGATCTCGTAGCACGGCGTCGCCGCGCCGATCGTGAGGCCCGTACCCGGATCCCACTCGATCGCCATCAGCTCCGGAATCTGCTTGACGTCGACCAGTACGTCGATGTTCCGGACACGCGCCCGGGCGATGACGATCACGTCGGTCCCGCCCGCGAGCGGACGGGCGCTGTCGCCTCCCTCGTTCAGTTGTTCGATGGCCTCCTGGACGGTGGTAGGCCGGACCACCTTTAACGCCTGCAAATGCGTATCCCTCCTGCGCTGGCGAGCGAATGCACGCCGCCGCGCAGCATACCGCAAGGTGGCGGAAGTGGGCAGTACGCGATCGCGGCACGAGCCGGCGCGAGCGCAGCGAGGGCAGCCCGCTTGCTGTACCCGCTCCCGCACGGGCCGTACGATGACCCCGGACCAGTCGCACGGAGGGCGCATGAGCGAGAAGCAGCAGTTCGGCCTCGCCGCCGCCGCGTTCGTCGCAGGCGTCGCCTGGGGCTCGTTCCGGCACCGCCAGAACGGCCACGCCGGTGCGCTGGCGCTGCTGCAGGGCTGCGAGTGGTTCATCGCCTACGGTGGCGCGGTCGTGCTGATCGGCTGGCTGCGCTCTGCCCTCGACCCGGCCGGCGAGGACGGCCCGGACGAGCTCGTCGACGAGCGCGTGACGCGAATCCGCCGGGTCGTCAGCGAACAATCCAGCGCGGACTGACGGCGGCGGTCCGGCGCGCCCGATGACGCGAATCCTGCTCGTCTACGACAGCCGCGCCGGCCTCGTGCAGCAGCTCGCGGACGCCGTCGGCGAGGGCGTCGGCAGCATCGAGGGCGCGCAGTTGCGGAGCCTTCGTATCGGGAAGGCCGACCCGTCCGAATTGCTGCACTGCGATGCGCTGATCCTCGGATCTCCGAACTGGACGGGCATGACGGGCGAGCTGAAGCTCTGGCTCGATCAGTCGGGCGATCTCTGGGAATCGGGCGAGCTGGCGGGCAAGCCGGGCGCCGCGTTCGCCGCGGGCTGGTCGCCGCACGGCGGGTTGGAGACGACACTGCTGCAGTTGATGCACCTGCTGGTCGGGCACGGCATGATCTTTGTCGGCCTCCCCTGGAGTGAGCGCATGCGCCGATCCGGCTCCTACTACGGCGCGACCGCCGCGGGCGCCGTCAGCGACGACGACCGCGAGCAGGCGCGCGCCCTCGGACGGCGCGTCGCCCGCCTCGCGGTGCGGCTGGCCGGCGCCTCATGAGCGAGCGTGCCGGCGACGCCGGGGCAACCGAGGGCGGCGAGCCCGCCCTGCCGATGGCGGCGCGCATCCGGGCGCTGCTCGCAGGGCCGCCCTGGGTCGACCGGCCCTACGCGCTCACCCTGCTCGGCGTGGAGCCGCCCGAGGGCGTCGCGGCGCTCCCTCAGCGGCTCTGGCTGATCCTCGACGTGGCCGATGCGCGCGATTTCGACGACGAGTGGCGCGAGCCGCTGCTGCGGCACCGCCTGCGGCGTATCCGCGACGAGGAGATCGAGACCACCGTCGCCACCACGGACGGCGTCGAGGCGCTGCTCGAGGGCGTCTCGCGCCGCGCGCTGGAGGTCCGCTGGGAGTTCCGCCACGCCGCCCCGCTGCACGATCCAAGCGGGCGCGGGGAGCGCCTCACGGCGATCGCGCGGCGCTTCCCGGACGACGCGCTGGAGCGTCTGGCGCGCCCGCTCTACCTGCAGGCCGGGCGCGCGATGGAGGCGCTGGACCGCGCGTATGCCGCACCGGGGGATTCGGGCGCCGGCGCATCAGGGACGATCGCCGCCGGCGAGGCGGCGAGCGCGCTCACGCGGCTGGCCTGCATCCTGGAGGAGGGCGCGCACCCGACGGCGGACTGGCTCGACGCCGCCGCACGCCAGACCGCGCTGGGGCGACGCATCGCGCCCTGGCTCGACGCGCTCACTCCTGCCGTCGCCGACTCAGTCCTCGGCGAGGCGGCGCGAGCGCTGCGTGCCTACTTCGCGGACCGCGAGTGGCTGCGGGAGCCGGAGATCTACGCCCTGCGGCCGCCGCCGCGGCGCTAGCAGGCTGCTTCTATGAGGGCTGGTCCGATCTGCAAGTCGGCCAACGTGGTGGCCGCTCCGTCTGCACGCGCCGGATGGTGACCTGTGCGCTTCTATCCGCACTCGCCGCGCGCTTCTGCCCGGTGCGCCTAGGGGGCGCTGCCAGCTGAAAAGCGTCCTTGGGTGGACCATCAGCCTGTCGCTAGTCGCCCGGTCTTCGCGAGCCGTTGGTGGTCGTCTGGTGGTGGTTCGACGTACTTCCCGTCGCCCGCTACGCAGCCTCCCCCTCCGGAGCGGCTCATAGACCTCGCCGCTGCGCCAGAGCGCGTGCAGCAACACTGCGAGGCGTCGCGCCACGGCGACGACCGCGCGCTTCTTCGCGTTCCCCGCTCCCGAGGCCATGTAGCGCTCGCCCCAGCGGCGCAAGTCGCAGTCTGGTCCGAACGGTCCGAGGACGTACTGCGCGGCCTGCACGAGCAGCCGCCTCAGGTGGGAGTCGCCACGTTTGGTGATCCCCAGTTGCGTGTGGCGGCCGCCGGAGTCGCGACGCCTGGGCACGAGGCCGAGGTAGGGTGCGACCTCGCGGCTGCGGGGAAAGCGCGCGGGATCCTCGATCGTCAGCACGAAGGTGAGGGCGGTGATGGGACCGACGCCTGCGACCTGGCGGAGCGCGGCGGTCTCGGGGTAGGCCGCGCACAGCGCCTCGACCTCCCGGCCGGCGGCGGCGATGCGGGCGCTGAGCTCGCCAATCACCTCGAGCAGCGGCAGCAGTGCGGTGCGCAGTTCAGCCGGGATGTGCTCCGCTGCCTTGCGATGGAAGGCTGGCGCGGTCACCTTCGGCAGCGCGGCGCCCCACGCCTTGACGGCGCCGCGCACGTGGTTGATGAGCTGCGTCCGCGAGCGCACGAGCGCGTCGCGGCCGCGCACGACCGCGAGATCCTGCTGGGCCTGCGCGCTGCGGTGACGGATCGGGGCGAGCAGCTTGGGGTCGAGGCGACCCAGCCGTGCCAGTTGCTCGGCGTCGCTGCGGTCGTCCTTGCGGTGGCTGCGTGCGATCAGCGCTACCTGGCGGGGGTTGGCGACAATCACCTCGTGACCGAGTTCGGTCAGCAGCCGGCTCAGCCACGGCGAGTGCCGTCCCGCCTCCAGCACCGCCCGTGCCGCCGGCAGCTCCCCGAGCGCTCGCCTCAGCGCGAGGGCCGTCGTGCGGACGCGCTGCTCGCGCTGCACGTCCCCGGCGGGGCCGAGCACGCAGATCTGGGTGTGACGGTCGCTCACATCGAGGCCCCAGGTGACTCCGCTGGCTTCCTCCCGTTCAACGCGCTCTGCCGTTGCGATATGCTGCTGCATGGCTGGTCTTCTACCTCTCTGGCTCTGAGAAGCCGTTCTGGGCCCGATTCGAGGCCGCTTACCGGGGACGAGTATCCCCTTGAGGAGGAGACCAGCCCTCATCCCATCTGAAAAACTCCTGATCCTGAGCCGTAGGGTCTCACTGGCCATTCGGTGGGCTGGCGTAGAGCCCAGAAACATTGGGGTTCTTGATGTCGCGGCCAGCGCGATTTCAGCCCAAAAGCGCCGCCGCGGACTTTTTCATCACCCTGCTAGGAGCCCGGCTACTCGTCGAGGCCGACGACGTACTCCACGCGGACCCACGAGGCGACATCGCCCGCCTGGGCGAGGATCCAGCCCTCGCAGCGCCCGCTGCCCACCTCGACGACCTCGATCTCCTGACCCTCGGGCCAGCCCTGGCCGGGCTGCGAGATGCGGGCGCCGTCCTCGCAGTCGTCGCGGAGCGAGACGCCGTCGCCGTCGGTGTTCCCGATCGCCGGCGAGGACGGTGAGGTGGCTTGCGGCGCCTGCGTCGCGGTCGGCGTCGGCGTCGGTGTTGGCGTGGGCGCCGCGGTGGATGTTGGCGCCGGCGTCGCGGTCGCTGTCGGCGAGAAGGTCGCCGTGGGCGTGCGCGGCGCGGGGGTGCTCGTCGCTGTGGCGACCGGCGTAGCCGTGGCTTCCGGCGGTGACGTGCCGGTGATCCCGTCCACGAACTCGCCGACGGCCCCGGCAGCCGCGCCCGAGACGTCCAGCGCCCGGTCCACCGGCCAGGTCCGCGTACCGAGCAGGGCGAGGCCGACGAGGATGACCGCGAGGACGAGCGCCCCGGCGAAGGCGACCACGACCCCGCAGGTGAAGTAGTCGCCCACGCTGACCCTGCGGGCTGGCTGCTCCTCCTGCGCGGGCTCTTCCTCCGCGGGCGCGCCCATTGCTTCCTCGGAATCCGGGGCGGGCTCCAGCAGCTCGTCGATCGCGTCCGCAACGGTGTCGAGGGCCTCGTGCATCCACTCGGAGGCTTCCGCGACGTAGGAGTCCGGGCACTCGCCACTCGCGGGGTGCGCCCAGTTGCGCCGCACCCGGAACACCGTGCGCAGCAGCCAGCGTTCCTGGCCGCTGAAGTCGCAGTTGTCCAGCACGATCGCCGTGAGGTCGGCGGGGCCGAGCAGCCCGATCAGCTCCTCGGTGGTCAGTCGCGAGGTGTCTCCGACGTAGCGGTCGAGGGCCGCGCGCCGCTGCTCGCCGACGCGCTGCTCCCACCACTCGGCCGGCGATTCACGCTCGGCCCAGTCGCGGAAGGTGCGGTGCATCCCGTCGCTGTGGCGCTTCAACTCTTCGCTGAGGCGCACGTAGGCGCTCTCGGGGACGTCGCCGCCCTCGCGCAGCGCCTCGATCTCCGCAGCCGCCGGCAGTTGGTAGTACGCCAGCGTGTCGTGCATCGCGTCGAGCGCCTGGTCGGCCTCCTCCTCCGGGTAGTCGCCTTCCGGCGGATCGGCCCAGCGTCGCTGCGCCTCCTGCACCTGCCGCATCAGCTGCGTGATCTCCTCGCCGGCGCGGAAGCGCTCGCTGAAGATCGCGGCGAAGTGGCGAGCATCGAGGAACTCGACGCCACTCTTCGGGAGCACGCCCTCGCGCGCCTCGTCGACGTCGTCCGCGTGCTGCCTGCGCTCCCGGTCGAGGATTGCGATCTGCTCGTCGGGGAGGCTCGTGCGGACGTACTCCTCCCACCAGTCCTCGCGGACGCGCCGCTCGATGTAGCGGCGGAGCGAGTCGGTGTAGTGCTTCAAGCCGTAGCTGAGCCGGGCGTAGCTTGCTGGCGGGACTCAAGCGCGGCTCCCGTCCGTCATCGCGGCGCTAGCCCTCGCCCCGCGCCTGCGCGAGCAGGCGGCGCGCGATCACCAGGCGCTGCACCTCGTTCGTGCCCTCGCCGACGATCAGCAACGGCGCGTCGCGGAGATAGCGCTCGACGGGCAGGTCCTGCATGTAGCCGGCGCCGCCGTGGATGCGCATGCCCTCCAGCGCGCACATCTGCGCCGCCTCCGTGGCGAAGAGCTTGGCTTGTCCGGCCTCGAGGTCCACGCGCTGCCCGGCGTCCTTCAGCCGCGCCGCCCGCTGGGTGAGCAGCCGCGCCGCCTCTACCGCCACGGACATGTCGGCGAGCTTGATCTGGATTGCCTGGTGCTCGGCGATCGGCACGCCGAAGCTGTGGCGCTGCTGCGCGTAGGCGAGGGCGTCCTCGTAGGCCGCGCGCGCCAGCCCGACGCCGCGCGAGGCGACGTTGAGGCGGCCCAGCTCGAGACCCGCCATCACCTGCTGGAAGCCGCGCCCCTCGCCGCCGACGAGGTTGCCCGCGGGCACGGCGCAATCCTCGAAGAACAGCTCCGAGGTCTCTATGCCGCGGTAGCCGAGCTTCGCGAAGTCGCGCCCGACGCTGAAGCCGGGGGTGCCGCGCTCGACGACAAACACCGCCATGCCGCGGTGTGGCGGCTCGGCTGCCGGGTCCGTCTTCGCGAGGACGGCGACGTAGCGGGCGCGCCGGCCGTTGGTGATGAACTGCTTCTGGCCGTTGAGCACGTAGACGTCGCCGTCGCGGCGCGCCGTCGTGGCAATCGCTTGCACGTCGCTGCCCGCGCCCGGCTCGGTCAGCGCGAGTGCGCCCTGCGCCTCGCCGGAGGCGAGGCCGGGCAGGAAGCGCGCCCGCTGCTCGTCGCTCCCGAAGCGCTCGACGATGTGGGCGAGGATCAGGTGCGAGTTGAAGACGCCGGCGAGCGTCATCCAGCCACGCGAGACCTCCTCGACGGCAGCGACGTAGGTCTCGCAGCTCAGGCCCGCCCCGCCGTTCGCGGGGTCGAGGACGGCGCCGAACAGCCCCAGATCGCGCATGTCCTGAATGAGTTCGGTCGGGTACTCGTCGCGCAGCTCGTACTCGCTGGCGACGGGCAGCACGCGCCGCCGCACCCAGTCACGCAGATTCGCGACGAGCAGCTCGCGTGCCTCGTCCATCGCGGGCGTCGCGGTCATCGGGCGGGCGTCCTCTCCGGTCCGGTGACGACACCGCCCTCGTGCAGGGCGGCGATGCGCGCCGCATCGTAGCCGAGGACCGAGGAGAGCACCTCATCGCTGTCCTCGCCGAGCGCCGGGGCCTGCCGGTATTCGGGCTCGTCGCCCGCGAAGCGGAACGGCGTCGCGATCTGCTGCAGGGTCCCGAAGCTGTCGTGCTCGACCTCGATGATGTCCCCGCGCTCGCGCAGGAAGTCGTCGGCGAGCGCGTCCGGCAGCTCGCGCGGCACGGCGACGGGCACGATCCCGCGCAGCGCCTCCATCCAGACCTCGGTCGGTCGCTGCTCGAACACCTCGGCGAGGAGCGCGACCAGCGTCTCGCGGTGATCGAGCCGGGCGGCGGCGTTGGCGAAGCGCGGGTCGCTGACAAGATCGGGGCGCTCGATCACCTCGCAGAGCGCGCCGTAGAAGGACTCCTTGTTGCACATCACGAAGATGTGCCCGTCCGCCGTCGCGAACACCTGCGAGGGCACCAGGCTGGGGTGCGCCGAGCCCGGCAGCCGCTCCGGCTGATAGCCGCGCGTGAGGTGCCAGGACGCCACGTAGTTCAGCATCCCCAGCCCGATCTCGTAGAGCGAGAGATCGATGTCGGCGCCTTGGCCCGTGCGCTGCGCCTGCTGCACCCCGGCCAGCAGTGCGAACGCCGCCGCGTAGCCTGCGGACCAGTCGACGACGGAGACGCCCGAGCGCGTCGGCGGGGAGCCCGGCTCGCCGGTGATCGCCATGTAGCCGAGCTCCGCCTGGATCAGGTAGTCGAAGGCCGGCTCGCTCGCTCGCGATCCGCTCGTCCCGTAGCCGCTCAGCGAGCAGCAGACGATGCGCGGGTTGCGGTGGCGCAGCTGCTCGTAGGTGAGCCCCAGCCGCGCCGGACCGTCGCCGCGCAGGTTGCAGAACAGCGCGTCCGACACCTCGACGAGGTCGCCGAGGACCGAGGCGCCCTCGGAGGATCGCAGGTCCAGTGCGAGGCTGCGCTTGCCGCGGTTGAGCGCCTGGAAGAAGAGGCTGTCCTGCTCCTCGGCGTACGGCGGCACGTAGCGTCCCATGTCGCCGCCCGCGGCCGGATCCTCGATCTTGATCACGTCCGCGCCGAGGTCGGCGAGGTGCAGCGTCGCGAACGGCCCGGCCCCGTACTGGGAGACCGCGATCACACGCAGCCCCTCGAGCGGCCGTCCCTGCACCTGGTCTGCGCTCACGCCGCGTCCCCCTCGGGAGGGCGGCGGGGCAGGAGCACGGAGCGGCGGAAGGAGAGCACCGGCTCGCCACGCTGGTTCTCGGCGATCGTCTCCACCTCGAGGACGCCGCGGTCCGGGCGGCGTTCGCTGGGCCGCACGTCGAGCACGGTTGAGCGCGCGTAGATCGTGTCGCCGTGGAAGGCCGGGCCGAGGTGGCGCACCTCGTCGTACTGCAGGTTCGCGATCGCGCGGCCGGAGATGTCGCGCACCGTCATGCCGACAACGAGGCTGAAGACGAGCGTCCCGACGACGAGGCGCTGCCCGTGCTGCGTGCCCTCGGCATAGGCCGCGTCGCTGTGCACGGGGTGCTGGTTCATCGTCAGCGCGGCGAACAGGGTGTCGTCGTACTCGGTGATCGTGCGGCCCGGCCAGTGGGCAAACTCGTCGCCCGCTACGAAGTCGTCGAGGTAGCCCCCGAAGCTGTCGCGGCCGTCATGGCGCTGCGGTTCGCGTGCCTCGGACGGTCTCGCTGTGTCGGCCATCGTGCTCCTGTTGCCGTGAGCCGCGCAGGTCCGCTCCGCGAACGGCCCACTGTGAGGATAACGCCGTAGCCGCCACTGGGGTTCCGCAACCCCGCGATCATCCCTGCTTCGAGAGTGCCGCGATCAGCTCGAGGCAGCCAGCGCCAGCGCGGGCGGGCGCTCGCCGAAGAGGTCGAGCACGAGGCGCTCGCGCAGCGCGTCGATGCCCCAGCCGCGCAGTGCCGAGACGACGAGCGTCCCCGCGTGCGGCAGGTCCTTGTGCGCCAGCGCGGCCTCGTGCGCCGGGTTCTCGCCGTCGAGGCGCGCGAGGTCGGACTCGCCGCCCGGGAGCGAGCCGTCGGGCAGCTCCAGCTCGTCGGCCTTGTTGAGCACCGTCAGCACCGGCCGCCCGGTCAGCTTGAGGCCGGCGAGCGTGTCGAGCACGGTCTCGCCCTGCGCGGCCGCAGCCGGCGAACTCGCGTCGACGACGTGCAGCAGCAGGTCGGCGGACTCCAGCTCCTCGAGCGTGGCGCGGAAGGCCGAGATGAGTTGCGTCGGGAGCTTCTGGATGAAGCCCACGGTGTCGGTCAGCAGGAAGGCCTCCCCACCCGGCGCGCCGACGCGCCGCGTCAGCGGATCGAGCGTCGCAAAGGGCGCGTCGGCGGTGAACGCCTCGGCGCCCGCGAGCGCCTGCAGCAGCGACGACTTGCCGGCGTTGGTGTAGCCGACGAGCGCGACGACCGGCACGCCGTCGCGCTCGCGGCGGCGACGGTGCAACGCGCGCTGCGTACGCACGGCCTCGATCAAGCGCTTGAGGTGGCTGATGCGTGCGCCGATCAGCCGGCGGTCGGTCTCGAGCTGGGTCTCGCCCGGCCCGCGTGCGCCGATTGCGCCCTCGGTGCGTTCGAGGTGCTGCCACTGCCCACGCAGCCGTGGCAGCAAGTACTCGTGCTGCGCAAGCTCCACCTGCAGCGACGCCTCGCGGGTGCGCGCGCGGCTCGCGAAGATGTCGAGGATCAACGCGCTGCGGTCCAGCACCTTGACGTCGAGCGCCGCTTCGAGGCGCAGCTGCTGCGCGGGCGAAAGCTGCTCGTCGAAGATCACGAGCGAGTAGCCGGTGGTCTCGCGCGCGGCCTGGATCTCCTCGAGCTTGCCCGCGCCGATCCAGGTCGCGGGGTCGGGACGCGCGCGCCGTTGCAGCGCCTGCCCGACAACCGTCGCGCCCGCCGTGCGCGCGAGCCGCGCCAGTTCGCGCAGCGACTCCCGAGGCGGCATCAGCGGCCGGCGCTGGTAGTCCAGGCCCACGAGGAAGGCGCGCTCCTGCACCGGCGCGGTCGCGTGTCCGCGTCCGTTCCTGCCCGTGCCCTCGGATCCGCCGTTGCGGCTGTTGCGAGTGCGCTTCCTCGGGATGTGTTCCCCCTCCGGGGTCCGGTCTGCTGCGCGACGAGAGCCGCTGCGCGCCAGACCGCCGCCCGACAAGGATACGGGCTGGGAGGGCGGCCGTGTCGGGAGGTGGATTCGAGGCGCGCGTCAGCGGCCGCTGGTCATCTGGAAGCGGATGCTCGCCTCGGGCGCCTTGAACTGGCGGCTGAGCTGCACGCCCTGGCGCTGGAAGTGCGAACCGAGCACGCCGCTGCCGTAGAGGACCGAGGGCGGCTCGGCCATCCGCTCGAAGGCGAGGCGCGCGATCGGCTGTCCGTCCTCGAGCATGAACGGCACATCGTGCGCCCGCACCTCGAACACCGCCTGGGTGCCGCGCAGACCCGCACCGTAGCCGAAGCCCGGGTCGCAGAACCCGGCGTAGTGCGTGCGCAGCTCGCCGTTCGTCGGGTCGTAGGCGATCATCTCCGCCGCGACGTCCGGCGGGATGCTCACGAACTCCTTCGAGATCAGCAGGTGGAAGTCGTCCGGCTGGATCACCAGCCGCCCCCCCGGCTCGGCGAAGACGGGCTCCCAGTAGTCGAATGGATCGTAGGCCGCGGTCTGCGCGAGGTCGAGCAACGCGCTGTTGCGCTTCGCTCGCCATCCGCAGAACTCGCCGCCGGGCAGGTCGACGCTGAGCAGCAGCCCGCGCTGGCCGATCGTCGGCGCCTCGACGCGCTCGCGGGGCGCGCTGGCCGTCGGCCCGCGCTTGAAGACAAGGCCGTCGCGCGTGTGCAGTTCGCGGATCGCGGCGGCGTCCAGCCAGGAGTCGGATGAGGAGATGCGCAGCTGCGTGAGGGCGAGGCCCTGGCGCGCGTTGACGGTGAAGGTGTTGGAGTAGACCTCGAGCCAGAGTGGACCCTCGTAGCCGGGCTCGATCTCGTCGAACTGCGTCCCGCGGTCGCTGATCACGCGGGTGAAGACATCGAGCCGCCCGGTCGAGCTGCGCGGATTGGTGCGCCCGACGGCGTCCTGCGGCAGCCGCACGCTCTCCATCAGCCGCACGAGGTAGGGGCGGCCCGGCTCGAAGACGACGCCCTCCGGGTCCGCGAGGTCGAGCGGCGCGCCCATCTGCAGCTCCGGCAGGCGATCGCGCACGCGGGCCGTCGGCCCCGGCAGGAAGCTGCTGCGCAGCCGGTAGGCCTTCGCGCCCAGCCGCAGATCGATGCTGGCGGGCTGGATCTGCGCCGCCGCGATCCGCTTCGGCGAGATGCGACCCGCCTCGATCGCCTCGCGCAGCATCCGCGAGGAGTAGACGCCCCGCCCGGGCGCCTGCGGCGCGTCGCTCGAAGTACTCGGGGCGGCTGTGGTCATGGCCATCGCTGCGGTTCCAGGGGGGAGAGAGGCGATGATAGCGCGTGCGGCGCGGGGGCGCTGCGCTGCTGCGGGCTAGCTCTTGCGGCTGGGGGCGTGCGGCATCCTCATGTAAACGCCGCCCTCCTCGAGTTCGTCGAGCATCTGCGCGAGGCGTCGCTCGCGCGTCTCCGCGCGCTTCGCGCGGGCGATCCACGCGAGGTAGTCGTTGCGCTGGTAGAACGGGCGCGCCTCGTAGTCCGCGATCACGCCGCGCGCCTCGAGGGCGTCGAGCACGGCCTTCGGCATCGGTTGCGGCGGGCGGCGCGGCATCGGCGGCTCCGGAGTCCGGTTACCCCTGTCGCGCCCTCGCGAACGCGCTGAGGCGGGACAGCGCCTCCTCGAGGCGCTCGTCGGCGAGCGTGAGCGAGATGCGGATGTAGCCCTCGCCCGCGTCGCCATAGCTCACGCCCGGCGTGACGACGACGCCGGTCTCCTCGACCAGCCGCTGCGCGTACTCCGCCGAGGAGTTCTCCCCGTCAGGCAACCGCGCCCAGACGTAGAGCGAGGCCTTCGGCGGATCAAGGTGCAGGCCGAGCTCGCGGAGCACCTCGACGACACGGTCGCGGCGACGCTGGTAGATCTCGTTATGTCGCTCAATCGAGTCGCGCGGGTCGTCCAGCGCGGTGATCGCCATCTGCTGCACCGCCTGCGGCACGCCGCTGTCGAGGTTCGACTTGACGCGCCGCAGCACGCCGACGAGCTCGGCGTTGCCGACCGCCATCCCGACGCGCCAGCCGGTCATGTTGAAGGTCTTGGAGAGCGAGTTGAACTCGATCGCCACGTCGCGTGCGCCCTCCACCTCGAGGATCGAGGGCGCGCGGTAGCCGTCGAAGCAGACATCCGAGTAGGCGAGGTCGTGCGCGATCACGACGTCGTTGTCGCGCGCCCAGGCAATCGCGCGGGCGAAGAAGGCCTCGTCCGCGATCGCGCCGGTGGGGTTGTTCGGGTAGTTCAGCCAGACGAGGCGCGCGCGCTCCGCCTCGGCGGCGGGGACGTCCTCGAGGCGCGGCAGCCAGCCGTCCTCCTCGCGCAGCGGCAGCGCGAGCGTCTCGCCGCCGGCGAACATCGTCGCGATCTCGTAGACGGGGTAGCCGGGGGAGGTGCCGATCGCGAGGTCGCCGGGGTCGATCAGGCAGAGCGGCAGATGGCCGAGCCCCTCCTTCGAGCCGATCAGCGAGACGACCTCGGTCTCCGGGTCCAGCGCCACGCCGTGGCGCGTCTGGTACCAGCGCGCGACCGCCTCACGGAACTCCGGCAGGCCCTCGGTCTCCGGGTAGCGGTGGTTGGCCGGGTCTCCGGCAGCCTCCCGCAGCGAGTCGAGGATGTGGGGCGGCGTCGGCAGGTCGGGATCGCCGATGCCGAGCGAGATCACGTCGACGCCGGCGGCCCGCTGTGCGGCGATCAGCTCCGAGATGCGGGCGAAGAGATAGGGCGGGAGTTGCTCGACGCGGCGCGCCAGTCTCATACCGCTACCGCCAGTTGCCGAAGCGGACCTTCATGCCGCGCACGCGCGCGTCGTCGCGCACCTTCTCCAGCACGGCCTCGTCCGAATCGCGCCGCAGCTCGATGCCGCGCCGCCCCACGAGGTAGCCGAGCGCCGTGGCGGTACGTGCCGCCGTGGGGATGTCCGGCCGCACGCGCACGGCTGCCTCGCGCCCGTCCGAGGCGGCGAGCTGGTAGGTGGCCGCTCCGAGGATCACCTTGCCGAGGCCGTCGCCCTGCGCGTCCGGCGCCACCGCACAGGACATGACCTCGCCGCGCCCGTTCTCGACGGCGGTGTTGATCGCGTAGGCGATGACCTCGCCGTCACGCTCGAGCACGCCGGTCCAGGCGGCCTCCTCGATGCGTGCGAGGGTCGCCGCCTCGCCGTCGGTCCAGTCGCCGTAGGCGGCGCCCTCGATGGCGGCGATCGCGTCGTTGTCGTCGGGCTGGGCGCGGCGCATCGTCAGGCCCTCGGGGATCTCGGGTGGGACGACGTCGCGCAGGCCGGGGTGCACGAGCTCCAGCCACTCGCCCATCGCCTGGAAGTCGCACTCGGCGAGGAGGTTCTCGATCCAGCGCCGGTTGATGTGCTCGACAAGGTCGATCGTCAGGTAGGGGAAGCCGGAGTCGGCGATACGCGGGCGCAGCGCGTCGAAGCAGGGATGCCACGCGGCGGTCATCGCCTCGAGGTCGTCGAAGGCGTAGTGCAGGTGGAGCTGGCCGCGCTCGCGCACCAGCGCCATCTCGCCCACGCCGGTCTCCACGGCTTCCGCCGCGTCGCTGTCGAGCAGCGCCTCCCACTCATCAATGCCGCGAGGCGCGTTGCGCGTCTGTAGCGCGTCGCCGAGTTGGCTGCCGGTCCGTGCTTGCGTCATGGCTGCATCTCCCTGGAATTCACTGGAGTCTCATACTGACGTGTTGCTTCACTACGGGCCCGGCTCGCGCCAGGCCGACTCGAATACCTTGACGGCCGGGCCCTCAAGCGTCACCTCGCCCGCGCCGTCCCACTCGATGCCGAGCGTGCCGCCCGGCAGCGCGACGGCGACGCGATCGCCGGCGAGGCCGTGCAGCCTCGAGGCGACAACGGCGGCGCAGGCGCCGGAGCCGCAGGCGAGCGTCTCGCCCACCCCGCGCTCCCAGACGCGCATCTCGATCGCTCCTCGATCGCGCACGCGCACGATCTCGACGTTCGTGCGGTGCGCGAACAGCGGGTGATGCTCGATCGCCGGCCCGATCCGCTCGAGCTCGAACGACTCGACCGGGTCGCTGCCGAACATCACGGCGTGCGGGTTGCCCATCGAGACCAGCGTCACGCGGTGCTCGCCGCCGGCGGCCTCGAGCGGCAGGTCCAGCACCGGCGGCGCCTGCTCGACGAGCGCGCCGATCGTCTCCGGCTCGAAGCGCGGCGCGCCCATGCCGACGCGCACGCGCTCGACCGTCCCGTCCGCGCCGAGCGTCGCGACGGCGTCGAGCACGCCGGCGAGCGTCTCGACGCGCAGCCCGCCGCGCGAGCGCAGCGCCTCGTCCTGGTCGAGGGCGAACTTGACGAGGCAGCGGATGCCGTTGCCGCACATCTCGGCCTCGGAGCCGTCGGCGTTGAAGATGCGCATCCGCCGGTCCGCAACGTCCGAGGGCAGCACGGCGATCAGCCCGTCCCCGCCGACGCCGAAGCGCCGGTCGCAGACGCGCTGCGCGAGCGCGCCCCACTGCTCCGTGGTGCGTGTCGCGTCGTCCTCGGCGGCGAGCACGACGAAGTCGTTCCCCGCGCCGTGCATCTTCCAGAACCGCAACTCGTTCATCCAGCCATCGTACGGTCGCCCGCGCGGCGGGCTCAACAGGGGGCGGGGGCCCGCGCGCCTGTATCCTGCGCGTCATGCCACTCTCCGAAGCCGACACCCGAGCGAAGCTGATCACTCCGGCCCTCCACAGGCGCGGCTGGCCCGAGGAGATGATCCTGCGCGAACAGCGGACGCCAGGCGGGGTCATGCTCTGGGGCCACGAGGCCCGCCGCACGCGCGGGCGCACCGACTACCTGTTGCACGCGCCGACCGGCCCGCACGGCCGGCCGCTGCCGATCGCGCTAATCGAGGCGAAGCCCGAGAGCAGTCCGCCGTTCGAGGGCATGGAGCAGGCGAAGGTCTACGCGCGCGCTCATCACGTCCCCTTCGCCTTCTCCTGCAACGGCGTCCTCTTCGCTGAATACTGCCTCGACGACGGCGAGACCCGCGGCCCGCTGCCGCTCAGCCGGTTCCCGGCGCCGGACGAACTGCTCGCCCGCTACGCCGCACTGCGCGGCCTCGACCTCGGCGCGCCCGAGGCGGGCCCGCTGCTCCACCCGCCGCGCGAGGGCGACCGCCACTACCAGACGGCCGCCGCACGCGCCGTGCTGGAGCGCGTCGCGCGCGGCGAGAAGCGCGCACTGCTCTCGCTCGCCACCGGCACGGGCAAGACACGCATCGCCGTCGGCATCCTGCGCGCGCTCGTCGAGGCCGGTCAGTTGCACCGCGCCCTCTTCGTCTGCGACCGCGATGAGTTGCGCAACCAGGCGCTCTCCGCCCTCCACGATGTGTTCGGCTCCGACGCGGCGGCGGCGACCACGCGCAATCCGGAGCACAACGCGCGCATCATCGTCGCCACCTACCAGACGCTCGGCGTCGAGGGCGAGGCAGCGGAAGGCGAGGATGGCGAACCGTCGTACCTCGAACGCCACTACGAGGAGAACTACTTCAGCCACATCGTGATCGACGAGTGCCACCGCTCGGCGTGGGGCACGTGGCGCGAGGTGCTGACGCGCAACCCCGACGCCGTCCAGATCGGCCTCACCGCCACCCCCCGGCAGATCGTGACCAGCGCCGCGGCGGACGACGCTGACACTGCCGAGGCGGATGCGATCACCCGCGACAACTACGAGTACTTCGGCGAGCCGGTCTACGAGTACGGCATCGTCGACGGCATGGAGCACGGCTACCTCGCCGCGATGAGCCTCGTGCGCAGCGACATCGTCACGGCGGGCCAGCTCGAGCGCGAGCAGGGCGTCGAGCGCGACAGTCTCGCGGGCGGCGAGATCCGCGACGCACGCACGGGCGCAAACCTCAACGTCGCCGACATGTCCCCACGCTTCGGCGCGGGCTCGATCGAGCAGCGGCTGCTGCTGCCGGACCGCGTGCGCGAGATGTGCGCGGACCTCTTCGCGCAGCTGGTCGACTCGGGCGGGCCGGAGCAGAAGACGCTGATCTTCTGCGTCACCGATGAGCATGCCGATCTCGTCGCGGCGGCGATGGGCAACCTCTACGCGGGCTGGGCGGCGGAACAGGGACGTCGGCCGGCCGAGCCCTACGCCTTCAAGTGCACCGCCGCCGGAGGCCGCGAGCTGCTGGCCGATCTCAGGAGCAACCAGGCGCGCGCTTTCGTCGCCTGCACCGTCGAGCTGATCAGCACCGGCGTCGATGTGCCCTGCCTCCGCAACATCGTCTTCTTCCGCTATCTCAAGTCCCCGATCCTCTTCCACCAGATGCTCGGGCGCGGCACGCGTATCCACGAGCCGAGCGGCAAGCTGAGCTTCACTGTCCACGACTACACCAACGCCAGCCGCCTGCTCGACGAACCGCTCGCCCAGCGCGACCACGACGCGCCGCCGCCCGGCGGCGAGCCGGGGGAGGAACGCGACCCGCAGCGCCGCTTCGAGGTCGAGGGCATCGAGGTCCGGGTCCAGCACGGCGAGACAACAGTCGGCGTGATGGAAGGCCAGTCGCTGCGCTTCGTCGGGCTGCGCGAGTACGGCGAGCACATCGCCAACCGCCTGCTCGATGACGTCGCGGGCCTCGCCGAGTTCCGCGAGCGCTGGATCCGGCCCGAGGACCGCAAGACGCTGGTCGAGGCCCTGCCGGAGCAGGGCCGCAGCGCAGAGGCGTACCGCCGCGCCGCCGAACTCGCCGACTGCGACCTCTACGACGTGCTGGCGCACGCAGGCTGGAAGGAGACGCCGCGCCCGCGCGTCGACCGCGCCGAGCGCGTGCGGGAGGCGGCGGACGCGCCTATCATCCACATCCTCGCAGGCCAGTTCGGCCACGGCGGCACTGAAGCGCTGGAGAGCACGATGCTCAGCTCCGTACCGGCGGTGCGCGAGGCGGGCGGCCTCGCCGCCCTCGGCCCCGGCGCGATGCCGGACCTCAAGCGCCGCCTGCTGGCCAGCGACCACGAGTGGAGCGCCCCGTGACCGCAGCCCCCCCGCTCCCGGGCGGCTGGCGGTGGGCCACGCTTGGGGAAGTGTGCGAGATCAATCCGCGGCGACCCCGGAGCGCGCCCGTCTCCGCGGACGACCTCGTGACGTTCATCCCGATGGCCGCCGTCGACGAGGCAGGAGCCGGTATCGCCCGACCGCAAGAGCGCCCATTCGGGGAAGTCACCCGAGGCTACACCTACATGCAGGACGGCGATGTGATCTTCGCGAAGATCACTCCGTGCATGCAGAACGGGAAGCACGCTATCGTCAGCAACACGCGCACGGGCTTCGCGTTCGGGAGCACCGAGTTTCATGTCCTGCGCGCCCGCGACACGGTCCACTCCGTATGGGTCCACCACTTCTTGTTGCAGCCGTCGCTCCTGCGCGAGGCAGAACACAACTTCGCGGGAACGGCCGGCCAGCGCCGCGTCCCGAAGCAGTTTCTGATCGGCAAGCAGATCCCTCTCCCGCCCATTGATGAGCAGCGGCGCATCGTCGCCGACCTCGAGCGGCAGATGGCGGCGGCCGGGCGCGCGCGCCGCGCCGCCGAGGCGCAGCTCGAAGCCGCATTGGCGATGCCCGCGGCGCTGCTCAGGAGCGTCTTCCCTTCATCGCCAGCCACGCGATCGCGTGGCTGGCGATCGGTCGCTTTGGGGGATGTCTTGACCGTGGCTGACAGCGGCGTATGGGGAGAGGCCGATCCGAGCGGAGTCAGCGCCCTGCGCTCAACCAACTTTAAGGGTGGCGGCATCCTCGATCTGTCCAAGCTGAGCATGCGTGCCATTTCGGCGAATCACCGAGAGCGCAAGCGGCTGGAGCCCGGCGACATTCTTCTCGAACGGTCGGGCGGAGGGCCAACTCAACCTGTCGGTCGCGTCTGCTTGTTCAATGGCGACGAGCGAGAGCACGTGTTTGGAAACTTCTGCCAGAGACTACGGCCCGATAGCGAAGCATGTACGTCGCAGTTCCTGTTCTGGTACCTGTACTCGTTCCATTTGCGCGGCGGAACCGAGCCGTTTCAGAATCGAACGACGGGCATCCGAAATCTCCAGTACAAGCGCTATCTCAAGCAGCAAGTTCCGCTCCCACCCCTCGACGAGCAGCGCCGCATCGTCGCCGACCTCGAACAGCGGATCGCCGCCACCGAGCGCGCGCGCGAGGCCGCCGAGGCGCAACTCGGCGATGCCGAGGCGCTGCACGCTGCTATCCTGCGCCGCGCGTTCGGGGAGGCCGCGTGACCGCCATCGATACGCAGTCGGCGCTGGACGCGAAGATCAAGACCGTCTGCGACGTGCTGCGGCGCTCCAACTGCGCCGGCGCCCTCCAGTACGTCCCGGAACTGACGTGGCTGCTCTTCCTACGCTTCCTCGACGAGCGCGAGGCGCGGGAGGAGGCGGACGCTCGCGTGCAAGGCACGCACTTCGGCGCCTCGATTGCCGAGCCCTACCGCCGGCGTGACTGGGCCGCTCCCAACGGCGCGAAGCGGCGCGACCTCCGGAACGGCGCCATCGGCGACGTCTTTCGCTTCCTCGAGGACGATCTGCTCCCGTACCTGCACAACCTCGGCGGCCCGGAGTACGCCTCGCCGCGCCAGCGCCTGATCAGTCAGATCGTCTCCGGAGTCGACGAGACGCGCGTCGATACCGAGCACAACTTCCTCGACGTGCTGGACCTCGTCGACGGCATCCGGCTGGAAGCAGTCGGTGACCGGCACATGTTCGCGCTCTCCGCCGCCTACGAGGGCCTGTTGCTCTCGATGGGCGAGAAGAACAACGACGGCGGGCAGTTCTTTACCCCTCGCGAGATCGTGCGCGCGATGGTCCGGGTGGTCGAGCCGCGGCCCGGGGAGAAGGTGTTCGACCCCTGCTGTGGCACCGGCGGATTCCTCGCGCAGTCGCACGAGTTCATGCGGGGCCGGCTCGGCAGCGAGCCGTCGGCGACGGACCTTGAGTCGCTGGCCCGCGAGACCTTCTACGGGCGCGAGAAGGACAACATCGTCTACCCGATCGCGCTCGCCAACCTGCTGCTGCACGGCATCGACGAGCCGCGCATCTGGCACGGCAATACCCTCACCGGTACGACCGAATACGGCGCGCTCTTCGAGGGCGCGCCGCCGCAGTTCGACGTGATCCTCACCAACCCGCCCTTCGGCGGGAAGGAAGGCCGCGAAGCACGGACGCGCTACGCCTTCCGCACGTCCTCGACGCAGGTGCTGTTCCTGCAGGAAACGATCGACAACCTCGCGAGCGGCGGGCGCGCCGGATTCGTGGCGGACGAGGGGCTGCTGTTCCGCACCGGCGAGAAGGCGTTCGTGCAGACGAAGCGAAAGCTCCTCGACGAATGCGACCTCTATTGCATTGTCAGCCTTGCGCCGGGCGTCTTCACCTCCGCCGGCTCCGGTGTGAAGAGCAACCTGCTCTTCTTCAACAAGGGCAGGCCCACGGAGCGCATCTGGTACTACGAGCTAACGCCAACCGATCGCGAGCGCTTCACGAAGACTTCGCCCCTCACGCTCGACCACTTCGGGGAGTTCTTCGAACTCCTGCCGGAGCGCGCGGACTCCGAGCGCTCGTGGACCGTGAGCCGCGAGGAGATCGAGGAGCGCGGGTACGACCTCAAGGCCGTCAACCCGCATCGCGTTGACGACGCCGACACGCGCACGCCGGAAGAGCTGCTGGGCGAGATCGCCCACCACGGCCGAGAGCTTGAGAACGCGCTGGCGGAGCTGCGGGACGCGCTGCAGACGTAGCCGGTCCCCCCACGCCTGCCCCAGCCGCACGCCGGTGCTACGCTCGCGGCGATGTACCCGAAGAACGAACGGCAGGCCGGCCTGCTCGCGCTCGCGCGGGGGCTCGCGCCCGCGTTCGCGGAGCGCGCCGGGGAGCACGACCGCGAGGGGTCGTTCCCGTTCGAGAACTTCGAGGAGCTGCGGCGCAGCGGGTATACGGCGGCGTCCGTGCCCGCCGAGTACGGCGGCGGCGGCTACGGGCTGGACGATGTCGCGCTCGCCCACCTCGCGCTCGCGAAGGGCGACGGCTCGACGGCGATCGGGCTGGCGATGCACCTCATGCTCTGCGGCGGCGAGGGCCAGTCGCGCGCCTGGCCGGAGGCCGCCCGCGCACGCATCTTCGATGAGGTCGTGCGCGACGGCGCGCTGCTCAACAACGCCGCCGCCGAGCCCGAACTCGGCTCGCCACAGGGCGGCGGGCGGCCTCGGACGAACATCACGCCCGACGGGCCGGGCCGCTGGCGGCTGAGTGGGCACAAGGTCTTCACCACGGCCGCGCCCGCGCTCAGCTACTTCATCACCTACGTCGCGGTCGAGGACGGCTCGGGCGAGACGGCGCGCGTCGCCGTGCATCGCGATCTGCCCGGCGTGCGCGTCGAGGAGACGTGGGACGCCCTCGGCATGCGCGCCAGCGGCTCCGACGACGTGCACTTCGACCGCGTCTCCGTCGGCGACGCCGACTTCCTCTCGCGCAGCGATCCCGCCGCCCGCCGCGAGGCCACCCCGGCCGCGTGGTTCCCGATCCTCGTCGGCGCGACGAGCCTCGGCGTCGCCGAGGCCGCGCGCGACTACGCCGTGCGCTTCGCCCGCGAGCGCCGCCCACTCGGCGCGGCGGGCCCGATCGCGTCGATCCCCCACGTCCGCGAGCAGATCGGCCGCATCGACGCGACCGTCATGGCCGCGCGCGCCCTGCTGCTGCAGACCGCCGAGGACTGGGAACAGCACCCCGGCGATCGCGGCCGCATGGGCCCACAGATCGCTGCCACGAAGCGTCTGGCCACCAACAGCGCCGTCGAGGTCGTCGAGATAGCGATGCGCGTCGTGGGCGGTGTCGCGCTGCACCGTTCGGAGCCCCTCGAGCGCTACTTCCGCGATGTGCGCAGCGGCCTCGTCAACCCGCCGATCGAGGCGCGCGCCCTCGAAGCGATCGCGCATGCCGCCCTGGATGGTCCGGAGGGCGACCCGGAGTAGGGACGCGCCGCCCTACCGCCCCAGCTCCTCGAACGCCGCCTCGACAGCCGACACGACGCCCTCGAGATCCCCGCCGTCGCGCCAGTCGATGCGCCGGTCGACGGGGCGGAACCAGGCGGCCTGGCGGCGGATCAGGCGACGCGTCGCCGCCTGCGTGCGCTGGATTGCCTCCGCCTCGTCCCACCTGCCGTGCAACACCCCCAGCGCCTCGGCGTAGCCGATCGAGCTCAGCGCCTCGAAGTCCTCGCCGCAGCGGGCGACGAGCGGGCGCGTCTCCTCGACGAGGCCCGCGGCGTACATGCGCACGGCGCGCTCGTCGGCGCGGCGACGGAGCGCGCTGCGTGACCGCTCGAGGCCGACCGCGCGCCAGGGCCAGCGCGGCGGCACGCGCGGCAGCGGGGCGATCGGCTCGCCGGTCGCCGCGATGATCTCGAGCGCGCGGATCAGGCGTCGCCGGTTGCGCCGGTCAATGCGCTCCGCGGAACGCGGATCGAGCGAGGCGAGCCGCGCGTGCAGCGCTTCCGGCCCGTGTTCCCGCCACTCCTCCTCGAGGCGTGCGCGCAGCGCCGGGTCCGGCGCGACGGCGGGCGGCCGCCAGCCCTCGAGCAGCGCCCAGACGTACTGCCCCGCGCCGCCGACAAGCAGAGGCAGTCGACCACGCTCGTGGATGCCCTCGATCGCGGCGTGTGCGCCCTCGAGGAAGTCGGCGAGCGTCCACGGCGCGTCCGGCTCGGCGACGCCGATGAGGTGGTGCGGGACGGCGGCGAGTTCCTCGTCGCTGGGGGCGGCCGTGCCGATTCGCATCCCGCGCCGGATCTGGCGCGAGTCGGCGGAGACGACCTCGATCGGCAGGCGCTGGGCGATGGCGACGGCGGCCGCCGTCTTGCCCGAGGCGGTGGGCCCGACCAGCGCGACGACGCCGGGCGTGCTCAGCGGCTTACACCCCGGCCGCGGCTGCGACGGCTCGGCAGATCGTGGCAAACGCCGAGGCGTCGAGCGAGGCCCCGCCAACGAGCGCGCCGTCGATGTCCGGCTGGCTCGCGAGGTCGGCGACGTTCTCGGCGTTGACGGAGCCGCCGTACTGGATGCGGCAGGCCTCGGCAGCTGAGGCGCCGAAGCGATCGGCGACCATGCGACGGATCTCGGCGACGGTCGCCTGCGCGATCTCCGGCGTGGCGGTCAGCCCCGTGCCGATCGCCCAGACCGGCTCGTAGGCGATCGTGAAGCCCTCGGGCAACCGGTCGACGCCGGCAAAGGCCGCGTCGAGCTGGCGCTGCAGCACCTCGGCGGTGCGCCCGCCCTCGCGCTCCTCCTGCTGCTCTCCGACGGCGAGGATCGCCTGTAGCGCAAGTCCGAGCACTGCGTCCAGCTTGCGGCCGCTGTCCTCGTCGCTCTCGCCGAAGACGTGGCGGCGTTCGGAGTGGCCGACGAGCACGTAGTCGGCGGTGCCGGCGAGCATCGCCGCGCCGACCTCGCCGGTGTAGGCGCCGTGCGGCAGCCAGTAGGCGTTCTGCGCGCCAACGCGCAGCGTGCTGCCCTCGAGCGCATCGGCGGCGTCGCCAAGCCAGGCGGCGGGCGGGAAGATCACGACGTCGACGCCCTCGAGGCCGTCGAGCTGCTCGCGCAGCTCGGTCAGCAGCTCGCGCGCGCCGTGGCGGTCGAGGTGCATCTTCCAGTTGCCGCCGACGATCGGCGTTCGCGTGGACATCGCGGCTCCCCTCAGGCGCCGAACTTGGCGAGGCGCATCGCGTGAGCGAAGGCGAGCGGGAGCAGCTCCTTCGCGGGCATCGTGCCGAGGCCGCCGACCGCGCACTCGTCCTCGTCGAAGTGGTGCGAGGCGTCCGTGCGGACGTGGTCGCCCCAGAGCAGCAATGGGACCGGGTGCCAGGAGTGCGCCGCCATCATCGCGGGCGTCGAGTGGTCGCCCGCGATGACGAGCACGTTCGGCTTGAGGGCCAGCAGCTCCGGCAGGCAAGCGTCGAAGTCGTGTAGCGCCTGCCGCTTGCGCATGAAGTCGCCGTCCTCGCCGGCGGCGTCGGTCGGCTTGAAGTGCAGGAAGAAGAAGTCATGGTCGTCCCAGGCGCCGCGCAGTGTGGCGATCGCCGTCTCGAACGACTCGCCCGCGTCGAGCACGTCCATGCCGACGAGCCGCGCGAGCCCTCGATACATGGGATAGACGGCGATGGCGGCGGCGCGCAGCTTCCAGAGCTCCGGCAGCTGCGGCAGATCGGGCAGGCTCGACCAGCCGCGCAGCAGCACGTCGTTCGCCGTCTCGCGGCTGGCGAGGCGCGCCCGCGCCTCCCGCGCGAACTGGTTGACGAGCGCGGCGGTGTGTTCCGCCTCGGGGGCGGTGGCGACGGCGTCGAGCGGTGGGACGCCCTCGGTCTGTGGGTCGGTCTCGCTGATCTGGTCGCTCAGCGGCGGGCTGCCCTCGCTGGCGCGCAGCACCAGCACGAAGCGGTGCTCGCGCACGGCGTGGACGGCGACCTCGCAGCCGGGCAGCTCGATCGTCGAGAGTTCCGCCGCGATCTCCGTCGTGACCTCGGTGGCCACACGCCCTGCGCGGCGATCGGTGATGCGCCCCTCGCCGTCGACGGTGCAGAGGTTGCCGCGGGCGGCGAGGTCCGAGGGCCGCAGCGCGATGTCGATGCCGGTCGCCTCGAGGACGCCGCGCCCGACCTCGTAGACGAGCGGGTCGTAGCCGAAGAGCGCGAGGTGGCCGGGACCGGAGCCCGGGGTGATGCCGTAGCCGACGGGGATGGTCTGGCCGAGCGCCCCGTCGGTCGCGAGGCGGTCGAGGTGGCGGCTATCGGCGGACTCGAGCTCGCTGCGGCCGAGCGGCCCCGGCAGCCCGCCCAGGCCGTCGAGGACGCAGAGCAGCACCTTGCTCTCGCCCGGAATCGACAGCCGGCGAATCAGATCGGGGTCCATGGCTACATGCTATCGGGCGGATTGCTATCGCGCGCGGCTCACGCTCCTCGGAGCGCCCGAGGCGACTCCCGGGCGCGGATGTCCGCCGTCTACTCGAGCCAGTTCTCGACGGCGAGGCCGGGGACGCGCTGGAAGTGGCGCACGTTGCCGGTGACGACCGTCAGGTCGTTCGCGAGCGCGATCGCCGCGGTCTGCGTGTCCTCGTGGCCGATCGGTGTCCCCCGAGCCTCGAGGTAAGCGCGCAGCCGTCCGTACTCCTCGGCCGCCGCCTGATCGAACGGCAAGCAGCGGAATCTCGCCCGGAACAGTTCGGCGGATGAGTTCCAGTAGCTCGCTTGCCCGAGGCCCGGCCCGGTGAGCACCGAACAACAACTCCCCGAGTGTGACGCTCGATGTCGCGCGGTCCCCCGGGGCGGTCCTAGCGATTCGCAGGAGCAGCGCCTGGGAAGGCGAGGGTTTGGTGAGAGCGCTGATCGTGTCGGTATCCAAGAGATACATCAATCGAGCAGGTCGCTGAAGTCCACGCGGGCAGGCGAGTAGCGGTCGCGATCACGAGCGGCGTAGATGGCGTCGACCATCTCATCAATCTCCTCGTTGGTGAGCAGGCCCTTGAACAGACCGATCAGCCCTGCTCCTCCGGTATGCCCCAGCGGCGCAGCTCGCCTGCCCTCGAGGCGTTCGAGTTCCTCGACGCTGACGAGGGCGGCGGCGGGCTTGCCGTGGCGCTCGATGACGTAGCGCTCCGAGCGGTGCTGCACCCCCTCGATCATCGCCGAGAAGGTCGCCTTCGCCTCGGCGACGCCGACGTGCCTCGGGCCTGATGCAGCGTTCGCTTCGTCCGCCGCCTCGCGATCGTTGGCATTTCCGTATCGCGCCGGGTCTTCCGCCATCACTTTGCCCCTCACCGCGCCCAGGGCCACCCGCGGCCGCGCGCAGAACTCCAGCGAGCAAGTCCACGTTCTGTGCTCTCTGACCAATATGACCTGTCTGACCTGATATCTGCAAGATCTGGCCGCTGTCCGGAAGTGCCAGCGGCTACGATGCAGGTATGGGACCACGACTGATCAAGGCATTGACCCGGCTGCAGCAGCCGCTGTTCACGTTGATGCGTGGGCGCTGGCAGGGACCGCCGACGCTGCGGCTATGGACGAGGGGACGGACGTCGGGCCGCGAGCGGTAGGTGCTGCTGCTGTATCTCGAGGATGGGCCTCGGGTGGTCGTAGTGGCGTCGTACGGGGGACACCCGGCGCATCCGCAATGGTGGAAGAACCTGTTGGTTGAGCCAAACTGCCGGACCTGGTCGGCGAAGCGAGGCGCCGAGGTGATGGTGGCGTCGGAGCTGGAGGGGGAACGGCGGGAGGAGGTCTGGGAGCGTCTGACCGCGATGTACCCACCGTATGAGGCCTATCAGCAGAAGATCTCCAGACGGATCCCCCTGGTCGCGTTGTCGCCGGCGGAACGAGACGCAACCGCACCCTGGTAGAGAACTCGCGGAGCCGGCGTTGCGAGAGGCAGCGTGTCAGCTGCTCAGCGACGAGATCCACGGAGTGGCTCAATCCGGGCCGGAGCGATTCGTACCGATGGGAACGGTGCCGATCGGCCACACCAGAGGGGCGCTCAGGCGTCGTCCAACGCCGTCTCGGCCGGCAGCGGCTTGCCCTGCAACATCGCCAGCGAGGCCGCGCCACCCGTCGACACGTGGCTGATGCGATCCGCTACGCCGGCGCGCTGAACGACGGCGGCCGTCTCGCCTCCGCCGACCACCACGGTGGCATCGAGGTCGGCGAGCATCTCCGCCATTGCCAGCGATCCGTGGTCGAACGGCTCGCGCTCGAACCAGCCGAGCGGCCCGTTCCACACGACCGTGCGCAACGGCGCGAGGGCGCTGCGGAACAGCTCGATCGTCGCCGGACCGATGTCCAGGATGCGCCAGCCCGACGGCACATGGTCGACCGGCGCCCGCCGTACGTGATCGCGGTCGGCGGCGCCGAAGCCAACGACCGCGTCGACGGGCAGGTAGAGCCGCAGATCGGGACGCGCATCCACCTGCTCGAACACGCGCTTCGCGTCCGGGACGCCCTCGGCGTCCCAGAGTGAGTCGGCGATGTCGATGCCCTGAGTGCTGAGGAAGGTGTTCGCTACGCCGCCGCCGACGCAGATCACGTTCGCCTGATCGCAGAGGTGGTTGAGGATGCCGATCTTGTCGGCCACCTTCGCGCCGCCAAGCACCAGCCCGAAGGGGTGCTCCGGATTCGTGGAGAGCTCCTTCAGGTACTCGATCTCGCGCTCCATCAGCAGTCCCGCCACGGCCGGGAGGTGCTTCGGCACGCCGACGATCGAGGCGTGCGCACGGTGTGCCGTGCCGAAGGCGTCGCCGACGTAGATGTCGGCGAACGCGGCGAGCTGGCGGGCGAACTCGGGGTCGTTCTCCTCTTCACCGGCGTGGAAGCGCACGTTCTCCAGCAGCAGCATGTCGCCGGGCGCGAGCGCATCCACGGCCGCCTGGACCTCGGGGCCGATGCAGTCACTTGCCGATGCGACCGGAGCGCCGATCAGGCCGCTGAGGTGCCTGGCGACCGGCGCGTTGCGCAGCGCCTCGACGGCCTCCCCACGAGGGCGTCCGCGGTGCGAGCAGATCGCGATCCGGGCGCCGGCTTTCCGCAGGTACTCGATCGTCGGCAACGACTCGCGCAGCCGCAGGTCATCGAAGACGAAGCCGTGTTCGTCGAGCTGCACGTTGTAGTCGACACGGAGGAAGACCCGGCGCCCCTGAAGGTCGATGTCGCGGATCGTGCGCTTCGAGTGTGCCGGGCTCACGGCCGGGATGATAGGTGCGGTATCCGGGGCGGGCAATCGGACCGGCTATGCATCGCGCGCCGAGAGCAGCTCCGCCAGCTCCGCGAACAGCGCCCGGTCGTCCCCGAGCGAGAGCGGCGCCAGAGCGCTCATCGCCGCCTCGACCTGTTCGGCGGCGAGCTGCTCCGTGGCGGTCCGCGCGCCCGTCGCCTCGATCTCGTCGGCAAGCGCGGCGACGTCGATCGCGCCGCCCGAGCGGTCCCGGTAGGCCGCATCGAGCGCCGGCGCCTTGCCGCTCTCGATGGCGGCGATCACGGGGTAGGTCTGCTTGCGCGAGATCAGATCGTCGCCGACGGGCTTGCCCGTGACCGCCGGGTCGCCCCAGATGCCGAGCAGGTCGTCCGCGGCCTGGAAGGCGAGCCCGGCGCAGCGGCCGAACTCGCGCATCGCGTCCACCGAGGCATCCGGTGCGCCGGCCACCCGCGCCCCGATCGCGAAGCAGGCGGCGAGCAGGGCCGCCGTCTTGCCCTCGATCATCGCGAGGTACTCGTCGCGGGTGACGGACGCGCGGTCCTCGAAGGAGATGTCGAGCTGCTGGCCCTCGATCAGCCGCAGGCAGGCGTGCTCCAGCTCCGTGATCACCTCGAGCGTCCGCTGCGCGTCCAGGCCGCGATCGCGGAGCCGCAGCAGGGCGAGGCGTGAGAGCGTGTACATGCCGTCCCCGGCGTTGATCCCCTGCGCGATGCCGGTGATCGTCCAGAGCGTGGCGCGGCCGCGGCGAGTCTCGCTCTCATCCTCGATGTCGTCGTGGAGCAGTGAGAAGTCGTGCACGAGCTGCACGGCGGCGGCGGCCGGGAGCGCCTGATCGAGCTTGCCGCCCAGCGCCTCCGCGGCGAGCAGCAGCGACGCCGGGCGCAGCAGCTTGCCCGGCGAGGTCTCGGCAGGGCGTCCCTGCGTGTCCTCCCACCCGAGGTGGTAGCGCATCCACGAGTAGAGACGGGTTGGGTCGTCGCCGACGATCTCGCGCATCTCGGCGACGATGTGCGGGCGGTAGATCGCCAGCCGATCGTTGATCGCCTTCATCGCTCGGTTCCCCCCGTCGTCGCCGCCGGCTGGAGCAGCAGGTGGTGCTCCGCGTGGGCCTCGACGGCCTCGCGAGAGTACAGCAGCGGCCGTTGCCGTCCGGCGCGGAACTCCTCGATAGAGTCGTCGTAGCGGGGGTGGCCGGGAATGCCCGAGGCGCCCGTCGGCAGCTGGAAGGTGGAGCGGTCCCAGCGCCCGAGGTCCAGCACCTGGCGGTAGCCGGGGCTGAAGCCGGCGGACGTGGTCCCGCCCTCGGCGGCGTACGCGCCCTGCCAGACCGTATTCACGTCGCCGCCGGCCGGGTACGGGCCTCGCGAGAACGCACGGCCGACGACCGGCACGACAGTGAGCATGTGCGGCACGAACTGGCGGTTCAGCGCTCCCCAACTCCAGGCGCCCGGATCTTGTCCGAGGCGCTCGCGCAACTCGC
This sequence comes from Dehalococcoidia bacterium, assembly GCA_965247925.1. GTDB lineage: Bacteria > Chloroflexota > Dehalococcoidia > UBA2979 > UBA2979 > VXMT01. The sequence goes on along the minus strand of CBDFIB010000004.1, from coordinate 1,819,886 downwards.
CGAGGGCGCTCCACCAGGCCGCGCGCAGGACGCGGTCGCGGTCCTCCTCGCCATCGAACCAGGGCGCTGCGGCGCGCTCGCAGGCCTCCACCGCGGGACCCTGCAGGCGGTAGGAGAAGCGGCTCTCTGGTGTGAAGACCCCAGCGGGTCCCTCCACCCTCTCTCCCAGCACGAGCGGTGCGAGTGGCCCGGCGATGCGACCCGCCATGCGACGCGCGAGCTGCCGGTAGGCCACCTCCAGCAGCGCCGCCCCTGCGCTGCCGGCGCTCGCCTGCCCATCCCAGCCCGCCGCGATTCGCGCGGCGCGTGGGTCGTCGATCGCCCCGCGGGCGATCGAGAGGTCGCGCAGGCGGCGCAGCGGCTCGCTGTGGAAGTCGTTCTGGATCGCCTGCATCGAGGCGACCGTGTGCGGGCCGCCTTCCGCGAGCAGTTCCGCGATGCGGATGGCGCGCCAGGGCTCGGTGAACTCCTCGCCAAGCTCGAGCTCGCCGCCAGGGTGCTGGTTCGCCGAGACGACGACGCCGCCCGCGGGATCGACCACGCCCGGAAGCTCGTCGCCGGGGACCGGCGGCGGCGGGTCGTCTGCCGTGTCCCCGTCGGCGGGGAACAGCCCCTCGCCGCGCGCGCGGGCCGGGATCGCGCCGGCCAGACGGTAGCCGATCCGTCCCGCCTCCCCGCCCTCGCGCGAGGCGAAGACGAAGTTGAACGTCGCGCCCGGCCAGCGCGCGAGCGCCGCCTCGAGCTCCTCGATGTCGCGCGAGCGAGCCAGGGCGAGCATCGCCGCCAGCGTCTCGGATGATTCGAGGGCCGTCGAGCGCAACGCGATCGCGCGTTCGCCGTCCGGCGCGGGGCCGATCACCGGACCGTGGCGGGTCTCCAGCACGCGTTCCTCGACAGGCGCGCCACCGCGCACGCCGATGCGCTCGATGCGCACACGGCCGCGCGCCCAGCCGTCGGGCGTGCGGTAGCGGCCGGGGTCGGAGGGATCGATCGTCGTGAGGTAGCAGTCGCTGACGTCGGCCATGCCGGCGGTGAGGCCCCAGGCGAGATCGCGGTTGTGCCCGGCGATCACCCCCGGCAGGCCCGGCACGGCCGCCCCGATCACATCGAGCCCGCCCCCGCTGAGGTGCGAGACGTGGAAGAGGCCGGGGATGGCGGGGCGGAGGTGCGGGTCACAGGCGAGCAGCGGCGCGCCCGAGGCGGTGTGCTCGCCCGTGAGCGCCCAGGCGTTCGAGCCCCCGCCGGCCGGAGCGCCCGCCTCGATCGCGCGCTCGTACGCCTCGAGCAGCCGCCTGGCGGCGTCGTGGACGGGTGCGCCGGTCGCGGTGGGCGCGTCCTCGGGGTAGGCGACGTCGACGAGGGCGGCGCGGGCGGGGCCGATCGCCTCGATCAGTTGGAGGCGCTGCAACTCCGTGTCCCAGTTCGGGGCGAAGCTGAACATCAGGAGGCGGCCCAGCAGCAGCGAGTGCTCGGGATGCCACGGCTCCGGCCGCGTCTGAAGCAGCGTGTACTCCGGCGGCAGCGCGCGCAGGCTGCGTATCCCTGCGTTGACGCCGGCCGTGTAGGCGATCAGCAGCTCGCGATCGTCCGGATCGAGCGAAGCGAGGTCGCGCCCGGCGCGGTCGGCGAAGCCGAGGCGCCGCATCAGCCGGTCGGTCTCGACGCCCCGCTCGCCGACGGTCTCGGCGAGCCGCCCCGCCGCAACTCGCCGCTGCACGTCGATCTGGAAGAGGCGGTCCTGGGCGTGGACGAAGCCCTGTCCGTAGATCGCGCCCGCCTCGGTCGCCGCGTAGACGTGCGGCACGCCGAAGCGGTCGCGCACGAGGCGCGCCGGCTCGCGCAGCCCCCTCGCCGCGACGCGCCCATCGAGGCGCGGATGCGCCCGCCCGCTGCTGGCCACGGCGAGCGACCGCGCGGCGGCGGCCGCCTGCCCGGGAAGTGAGCGCAGGTCCTCGAGGCGAATCACAGTCGCTCGACTGTACCGCAGCGGGTGGCAGGGCGGTCCAAAGCGCACCGCCGGTTGCTCTCCAGCGGTATCTGCCGCAGGCGGCAGGTCAGACGCAATCGCTACGGGCTGGGCGAGCCCAGGACTACGCGGGCGAGTCTTGCGACCGCCGTTCCGATACCCGCCGCTGCAGCGCGCCGAGGGCGACCGTCACCATGACGGCGGCCAGAACCCCGGCGCCGATGAAGAGGCCAGCGCTCAAGTTAAGCTGGATTGGGATGAGCACCCCCCAGGATCTCGGCGGATCCACGAGGATGACCTCGCGGCCGAGCGAGGTGACCTCGAGGCCAAGCGTGAGACACAGTCCTCCCGCGAGCAGCGCTGCGATGAACCCGGGCGCTGCCGCGAGGGCAGGTGGTGTATTCCCGTCGCGGTAAGCGCCTGCTCCTCCCAATCTCTGCTTCACGAGCGGATACGACTGCAGCAACGCCGGGATGGCGGCGACTGCGGTACCGACGATCAGGCCAAAGGCCAGTCGGCGCACAATGTGGGTCAACATCACTTCACTGACCTCTGTTTCCCAGAGGACGATCCAACCGAAGAGGATGATCGAGTACAACTCCGTGACGGGGATCGTGCCACTTTGCGGATCCACGAGGATGACCGAGCGAATAAGCCAGTGCACGATCGCCGCTGCGAGCACCATCACACCGAATCCCGTAACCAGTATGCGAGCGCCTGTTAGAAGCTCGGCAGGACGCGAGTCGGTTGCACGCACAAACCGCAGCCATGCGAGCGCGACACGGACCCCCGCGCCGACGAGCAAGCCGTGACCTATAGCCCGCAGCGCCCGCCCGGTCACCTCGATGGCGTCCGGTCGCAGATCCACAATCTCGGGAGGTGCGAAGAAGCCGGGTGGCAGATCTAGGTCCGATGGCAGACCTGGGGGGGCTGGCGGATCCAGGAACGCGAGCCAGACTTCCCGCTGGCCCAGCCAGAGGCACAGCGAACCAGCCGCCGCAACCACAACGAACCCCAAAACCCAGTAGGAGAGCGCGCCGGGCGGAACCCGGTCAGGGATCGAGCCGACATCCTCCCGGTGAACGGGCGGCGAACCGCCATTGGCGCTCCGCGATCGGATCCGCCGCACGACCGCGTTCGTCGCCTGAGCCAAAGCGAGCGCGGCCACTACTCCGGCGCCGATGAAGAGGCCGTCGCTGACCTCGAAGAGCCTCGCACCCGGCACCGGATCGGGGTCATGCCGGTGGCCACGGAGCATGGTCCCGCCGTACCAGCGTGCGATCTCGCTGGCGCCCATCAGCAAGACGCACGCGAGAACGAGAAGGGCGGCTCTGGTCGGCAGTCGATCGGGACCAACCAGGCTCATCTCGCTGTTGCGCTGCCCCCGGCGAAGGCGAATCAGTATTGCGGATACCACGGCAAGCAACACCACAGCGGCCAGTACCCCGGCGCTGACGCGGAAATAATAGTGCAGATCAATCAGGACGCTGCCCGCTACCTCCTCGAGGGATGGTTGGAGGAAGTGCGGCAGGCGTAGTGAGATGGCTATCCAGGCGTGGACCGCTAGACAGATCGCGCCGACCACCATCGCCACGACGAATGCGGCCAGCCATGCGGCGATGCTCGCCGGCAGCCGGGCACCTTCACCAGAGAGCATGCTGGTCGCTCTCCCTTCGAGCCGATACGCCGCGCGGGTTATGGGATTGCACTATAGGTGATGCGGCCTCGCCCGGCGGCGACCACTCCGGCAGCAAATCCAGATCTGCTTGCCGGGAGTCGATCGCGACCGATCGGAACGACTGCGGTCCCCGCCCGGGCGGTCGCGGGTCAGGCGTCGAGGGTGCGGGCGTCCTCCTCGGTGGCCACGCGGGCGCCTTCCGTTACGTCAACCCACCTCAGCACGATCGTGCCGGCGATGATGATCAGCAGGATCGAGGTGACCGCGACGCGGGTGTCGAACACTGCGGTCGCGACGATGTAGATCGTTGGGCCGAGCACCGACGACGCTCTGCTGATGAAGCCGAAGAAGGAGAAGAACTCGCCGCTCCGGCGCTCCGGCGTGATCTGCGCATAGAGGCTCCGCGCCAGCGCCTGGCTGCCGCCGATGATGCACCCCACCAGCACGCCGAGCAGCAGCCACTGGTAGCCGACATCGATGCCGAGCGGGCTCCACACCACGCCGCGCACCAGCGACGGCCACCAGTCGATCGGGCCCGCGCCCAGCTCCGAGGGGTGCGCGGGGCCAATGGCGGACTCGCCGTCGAGCCCACCTCCGAGGATCGAGAGGCTGTACTCGACGTCCTCGGACTCGCGCATCGCCTCCGGCAGGTTGCGGAGCGCGCCGACACTGAGGGCAGCGCCCTCCTCGAGGGACCAGTACTCGCCCTCCCAGCGCAGTTCGAAGGCTTCGTCCAGGTCCGGGGCGGCCTCGACGACGTAGTTGCCGGACGCCTCGCGGTAGCTGAGCTGGAAGTCGTGGTCGGCATGCTCGCCGGGCGGCAGCGGCGCCAGCGCGACGCCGAAGAGGACGATGCCGATCCAGCCGACCAGCGAGACGATCAGCGCGGCCTTGGTCGCGATGCGGTCCGCCAGCCAGCCGAAGGCGAGCGCGCCGGGCACGGCGACGAACTGGATGATCGCGATCGTCGCCATGTTGAAGGCGAGCGGGATGCCCAGCGTGTCGGCGGCGAACGCGCCGGCAATCGCCAGCACCGTCTGCACACCGTCGTTGAACAGCAGGTAGGCGGCGAGGAAGACGAGCACGACGCGGAAGCGCCTCAGTTCGCGGAACGTCTGCCCGAGCTCCCTGAGCGCGGTCGTAACCGCCGAGGCGGCCGTCAGCCCGCTGGCGGGCTGGCGGACCGGCGGCTCCGGCAACACCCGCAGCGTCCAGATCGCCCACGCGAACCACCAGAAGCCAACGGATGCGATCGCGATGCGGGTGGCGAGGTCCTCGAAGTCCGTGCCTCGGGCCGCGAGGATCAGCGCGAGGTGCACGACCAGGAGCAGCCCGCCGCCCGCGTAGCCGTACGCGAATCCGCGGCTGCTGATGTCATCGAGCAGATGCCTCGGTCCAAGGTGGGGCAGGAACGAGTTATAGAAGACCAGGCCCCCGGCGAACCCGATGTTGGCGATCGTGAACATGGAAAACACCCAGAGCCACGGCTCGGGCGTGTAGGCGGAGAAGAACGCGAGCAGCGTGAAGAACGAGCCGATGATCGTGTACGTCCAGAGCAGCGCCCGCCTGATTGGAGCGCGGTCTGCGATCACGCCGATCAGCGGGCTGGAGAAGGCGACGATCGCGGTCGATAGCGCGACCCCGAGGCTCCACATCGAGCTGCCGGTGAAGGTGATCCCGAGGAACACCTCGCTCTCGCCGAGCGAGTCATTGAAGAGGTGGACGAAGTAGACGGGCACGATCGCGACGAGGCTGGTGGCGAACGCCGAGTTGGCCCAGTCGTACATGCACCAGGCGCGGATGATCCTGCGCTGCGCGGCGGGCAGGTCGCTGATCGAGGGCAGGCTCATCGCGCTATGCCTCCAACGCCGCGAGTACCGCCGCAGACTCAATCGGCCCCTCGCGCAGGACGGCGGGCGGGTGCGCGGTCAGGTCGATGACCGTCGAGGGCGGGCGGCGGCGCGGGCCGCCGTCGAGCACGGGCAGCTCCTCGCCGAACATCGCGGTCGCCTCGGAGGCTTCCTCGGCCGGTGGCTCGCCGCTGCGGTTCGCGCTCGTGACCGCGAGCGCGCCGCCGCAGGCGCGGATCACGGCGAGGGCGATCGCGTCGTCGGGCATGCGCAGGCCGATCGTGCCCTGCGGGGTGACGGCCGGCTCGACGAAGGCGTGGGCGGACGATTGCGCCACGCGCACGACGGCCGTCAGCGGCCCCGGCCAGAACGGATCGAGCGCGTCGAGGGCGTCCGGTTCCTCGACGGCCGCGCGGATCGCTTCGATGTTGTCGAAGAGCACGGCGAAGGGCTGTGCCTCCGGGCGTCCCTTCAGCGCCGCGAGCCGGCGCAGCGCCGCCTCATCGTCGGGCAGCGCGGCGAGGCCGTAGACCGTATCCGTGGGGATCGCGACGACTTCGCCCGCGCGGATCGCGCTAGCGATCTCCTTGATGCGCTCGCCGAGGCGCCCGGAATCGTCCGGAGGCGTCACAGACCGGGTTAGTGCGCGTGCGCGTAGTGCTGCGCGAGGATGTCCGCGCCGAAGTCACCCTCCGGGTCGCGCCACACCGAGTGGATGTGGTTCACGTCGCTCTGCACGTTGTCGAACTCGATCAGGAAGCGCGGCGCCTGCAGCCGGTAGTAGTGCGGCTTGCGCGGCTCGCCGGGGCCCGCCCAGGCGAAGTGGATCGCGTCGAAGGTCGGGCCGTCGATCTTCGCCCACTCGAGCTCCGCGATCTCCTCGGGCAGGCGGTCGACGTACTGGCGCACGAGCGCCGTCAGCAGCTCGCGCTGCGGCGCGCCCATCGCGGAGGCGACGAGGCCGCGCGGGTCCGTCGCGGAGTAGCGCAGCACTTCCTCCAGTTCCGCGGTCAGGCCGAGTACGGCGCGCTGGCGCGCCTCGCGCTCGATCGCCTCGGTACGGGCGGGCTCCGTGCGGCTCATCAACTGGGCGAGCGGGATGTTCATCGCGCCATCGACCACGCGCGGGCGGTTCGACTGCACGATGTCGGTGGGCGCGGCGGGCGAGATCACGGCGGTCGCGCGCTGCTCCTCGTCGAGCGCGTGCAGCAGCTCGCGCGCGAGGTCCTCCTCGCCCGCGAGCGGGCGCAGCGCGTGCGCGCCGACCTGCCGCGCCTCGGCCGGGTGGGCGCCGAAGAACGTGGGGGTCGGGCTGACGATCTGGCCCCCGGCGATCGTGTATTGAAGCGCGACGTGGTGGCCGCCGATGCGCCAGCCCCACGGCGCCTCGCCGCCCGGCTCGCCGAAGACGGCGGCGTAGTACATCCCCGGGTCGCGGAAGGGCACGTCCGGCCGCGTCTCCGCGTAGGCCCGCGACGGCCAGCCGTCGAGGCCCTCGAGCGTCGCTTCGAGGCCGATGATCGTGCTGGCGGTGACGAAGCCGCCGCGGCTCAGGCCGGTGCCCATCAGCCGCATCGCGAGGCGGCGCTGCTGCGGGCGCATCTCGCCGAGGGTGAGGCCGCAGCGCTCGATCGGCGTGTAGTGCCAGGTCTGGCGTTCCGCCTCGTCATCGAAGGGCAGCGTCGCGAGCGCGCGCTGGTCCGGGTCGAGGGCCTCGAGGAAGTCCGTCGCGGCCTCGGTCATGCGCTCAGCGGTCTGCGGGGCCGTGCTCGCCATCCTCGTCACCCTCTCGCTCGCCACGCCCGTTCGTGCGGCGAGTATAGGCTGGCGGGGCCGTCGTCGTTGACCCGGCGCGGGCGCGCCGATACGATCCGGCTCCGGAGCTTCCGGAGCGCCTCCCCGAAGGCGCTTCTCCCCTCGATGGTGTGAGATGGTCGACACGAGCGAAGCGTCCGCCGCGGTCGCAGGGGCGAGTGATCGCATTCGCACCTCCGGCGACAGCGAAGTCAGTACCTACCTCGAGATCGCCGAGGCGCGCGCGCCCGGCCAGCTGCTGACGCCCGCCCCCGAAGCGCCCGAAGCGATCGTCGTCCTCGACTACGGCTCGCAGTTCTCGATGCTGATCACGCGGCGCATCCGCGAGGCCGGCGTCTACGCCGAGCTCGCGCCCTGGGACACGGCTTCCGAGAAGCTGTCGCACCTCAAGGTGAAGGGCTTCGTGCTCTCCGGCGGTCCCGCCTCCGTCTACGACGAGGCCGCGCCGACGCTTCAGCCTTATGTCGTGGCCTCCGGACTGCCGGTGCTCGGCATCTGCTACGGGATGCAGTTGCTGGCGCAGTCGCTCGGCGGGCGCGTCGCTCCCGCCTCGCGGCGCGAGTACGGGCACGCCGTAATCACGCTCTCCGATCCGGCCAACGGGCTGCTGCGCGAGCTGCCCTCGACGATGCCGGTCTGGATGTCGCACTCCGACCGCATCGTCGAGCTACCGCCCGGCTTCCGCTCCGTCGCCTACTCGGATGACTCGCCGATCGCGGCGATGTCGAACGACGCGGGCTGCCTCGGCATCCAGTTCCACCCGGAGGTGGTGCACACGCCGCAGGGCAGCCAGCTGTTGCGCAACTTCCTCTTCGAGGTCGCCGGCTGCTCGGGCGACTGGACCGCCGCCAACTTCGTCGAGGAGTCGGTCCAGACCATTCGCGCGCAGGTCGGCAGCGGCCAGGTGATCTGCGCGCTCTCCGGCGGCGTCGACTCGGCGGTGGCGGCCTCGCTGGTGCATGCCGCCGTCGGCGACCAGTTGACCTGCATCTTCGTCGACAACGGGCTGCTGCGCGCCGAGGAGCCGGAGCGCGTAGTCAACACCTTCCGGGGCCACATGTCGATCGACCTGCGCCACGTCGACGCCGCCGATCGCTTCCTCAAGGACCTCACGGAGATCACGAACCCCGAAACCAAGCGGATGCGCATCGGCGAGACGTTCATCCGCGTCTTCGAGGAGCACGCGCGCGGCATCGGCGACGTCAACTACATCGTGCAGGGCACCACGTACCCCGACGTGATCGAGTCCGCCTCGAGCGGCACGGACGCGACGGCGAAGATCAAGACGCACCACAACGTCGGCGGCCTGCCGAAGGACATGGAGCTGTCACTGATCGAGCCGCTGCGCAACCTCTTCAAGGACGAGGTCCGCCGCGTCGGCAAGGAGCTGGGCCTGCCGGACGAGATGGTCTACCGCCAGCCGTTCCCCGGTCCCGGCCTCGCGATCCGCGTGATCGGCGAGGTGACGCGCGACAAGCTCGACATCCTGCGCCGCGCCGACTGGATCGTGATGGACGAGATCAAGAACGCGGCGGTGTACTACGACCTCTGGCAGTCGTTCGCGGTGCTGACGGACACGCGCACCGTGGGCGTCCAGGGCGACGGGCGCACGTACGGCTACTGCGTCGCGCTGCGCTGCGTCACCGCCGAGGACGCGATGACCGCGGACTGGGCGCGCCTCCCCTACGAGCTGCTGGCGGTGATCTCGCGCCGCATCGTCAACGAGGTCCCCGAGGTCAACCGCGTCGTCTACGACATCACCTCGAAGCCTCCGGGCACGATCGAGTGGGAGTAGGCGGACGTGAGCGCCGCGGCGGCCGGCTGAGGCAGGAGGCGCGATGAGCAGCAACGTCCTCCTGCTCGGCGGCGGCGGGCGCGAGCACGCGATCGCCTGGAAGCTCGCACAGTCGTCGCGCCTCGGCAGCCTCGCGAGCGCGCCGGGGAACGCCGGCACGGCGCAGTACGGCGAGAACCTCGCCAGCCTCGATGAGAACGAGGACGCCGCGGTCGTCGAGGCGGCGGCGCGGCTGCGCGCGGACCTCGTCATCATCGGGCCGGAGGCGCCGCTCGCGGCGGGCGTCGCCGACGCGCTGCGCGCCGAGGGCGTCCCGGTGTTCGGCCCCTCGCGCGCGGGCGCGGAGATCGAGTCGTCGAAGTCGTTCGCGAAGGAGCTGATGAGGGACGCCGGCATCGAGACCGGGCACGCCGCCACCTTCGACGACCCCGAGGCCGCCATGCACTACGTGCGCCGCTTCGGCGGCGAGCATGTCGTCAAGGCCGACGGGCTCGCCGCGGGCAAGGGCGTCACGGTCTGCGATACGCCCGCCGAGGCCCTCGCGGCGATCGAGGCGGCGATGGTGGCGCGCGCGTTCGGCGAATCCGGCGCGCGGGTGCTGATCGAGCAGCGGCTGCGCGGCCCGGAGACCTCGGCGCACGCCTTTACCGACGGCACGGCCGTCGTGCACATGCCGTTCAGCTGCGACCACAAGCCGGTGTTCGATGGCGACCGCGGCCCCAACACCGGTGGCATGGGCGTTTACTCGCCGCCCGGCTGGCTCGCCGAGGCGGATGCGCGCCAGATCGAGCGCGAGGTGACCGAGCGCACCGTTGCCGCCCTCGCCGCCTCCGGCCGCGAGTACCGCGGCGTGCTCTACCCCGGCATGATGATGACCTCGGACGGCCCGAAGGTGATCGAGTTCAACTGCCGCTTCGGCGACCCGGAGACGGAGGCGCTGCTGCCTCGCCTGCGCTCCGATCTGCTCGAGATCTGCGAGGCCGTCGCGCACGGCCGCCTCGCGGACGTCGATGTCGAGTGGTCCGACGAGGCCACGGTCGGCGTGATGATGGCCTCGGGCGGCTATCCCGGCAGCTACGAGACGGGCCTCCCGATCAGCGACGCAGAGGGCGCCGACGACGGCGTCCACGTCTTCTTCGCCGGCGCGCAGCGTGACGCAGACGGCGTGCTGCGGACCGCGGGCGGCCGCGTGCTCTGCGTGGTGGCCAGCGGGGCGAGCCTCGCCGAGGCGCGCGAGCGTGTCTACGAGCGGGTGCGCGGCATCAGCTTCGAGGGCGCGCACTACCGCACCGACATCGGAGCGCGCGCGAGCGAACCCGCCCGGAGCAGCGCATGACGACGCGCGACCCGAGCCCGCTGCGTTGCCCGATGCGCGAGTGCCGCCGCGCCCTCGAATCCGAGTTCTGGTCGACGACGGGCACGCGCACGAGCGAGCCATGCATCCACTACGTCGCGATCTGGCCCGAGGGCGCCGGGAGCGAGGCGGCGATGGTCGAGGCGGTCTTCCAGGGCCTCGCCGGCGATCGCGAGTTCGTGATCCGCAACGTGCGCGCGGGCGACGAGGAGGTGCACCGCCGGCTGCGCGACGCGGACACGGAGGCGCTCGCCGCGATCGTGCGGCAGCGACTGCACGTCGTGATCGAGGACGGCGGCCGGCTGGGGGCTGCCTTCGGCGACCGCCACGAGCGCTCCGCGGCAAGCCGCGAGCTGGCGCAGATCATCTCGGGCCCGGATCCGATGCTCGGCGGCGGCGCGATGCGGCCGGCCTGAGACGACCGTGAGAGACTGCAAATGAAGACAATCGGAGCAAACACTGCGGGACGAGGGACGATGTGATGGCTGAGCGCGCGCTGGTTGCGATCCTGATGGGTTCGCAGTCCGACGAAGAGACGATGTCGGGCTGCGGCCAGCTGCTGGAACGCCTCGGTATCCCCTACGAGCAGCACATCATGTCGGCGCACCGCACGCCCGACGTGGTGCGCGAGTACACCCTCGGCGCCGCCGACGCGGGCATCGAGGTGATTATCGCGGGCGCGGGCGGGGCCGCGGCGCTGCCCGGCGTCGCCGCCGCCTACAGCCCGCTACCGGTGATTGGCGTGCCGATAGCGTCCTCCGAGCTGAAGGGCGTCGACGCGCTCTACGCGATCGCGCAGATGCCGCCGGGGGTGCCCGTGGCGGCGATGGGCATCGGCAGCTGGGGCGCGCGCAACGCCGCCGTCTACGCGGCGCGCATCCTCGCGCTCTCGCACCCGGAGATCGCAACGGCGCTGGCGTCGTATCGTGAGGAGCAGGCGCGGCGCTAGCCGCGCGCGAGGCGGGAGCAGTGCGATGAGCGACATCCGGATCCGCAGCTACGAGAACCTCAACCCGATCGCCCAGTTCCCCGGGGTGACGCGCCGCACCCTCGTCTCCGGCGACCGCCTCACCTTCGTCGAGATCCAGCTCGAGCCGGACGCCGAGGTGCCCGAGCACACGCACCCGCACGAGCAGGCCGGGCACGTCGCCGCGGGGCGCGTCCGCTTCCGCATCGGCGCCGTCGAGTCCGAACTCGGCCCCGGCTCCTCGTACCTGATCCCCGGCGATATCCCGCACCACGTCGTGGCCCTCGAGGCCGCCACGCTGATCGAGGTCTTCTCGCCGGTCCGCGAGGACTTCGCCGATGACTGATCCGGCGACCAGTCGCGGAACCGTCCGATGATCCCCCGCTACAGCCTGCCCGAGATCGCCTCGATCTGGTCCGACGCGTTCAAGTTCGAGCGCTGGCTCGAGGTCGAGATCGCCGTCACCGAGGCGTGGGCCGACGCCGGCGTCGTGCCGCGCGAGGACGCCGAGCGGATCGCACAGAACGCCGCAATCGATGTCGAAGCGATCGGCCGCTACATCGAGGAGACACACCACGACGTGACCGCATTCCTGCGCTCGGTCGCCGACTCGCTCGGCGAGGAGTCGCGCTGGGTGCACTACGGGCTCACCTCGAACGATGTCTGGGACACCGGCACCTCGCTGCAACTCGGCGCCGCCGCCGACGTGATCGCGGGCCTGCTGGGCGAACTGCGCGAGGCCGTCGCCCGCCAGGCTGTCGAGCACAAGGGGACGGTCTGCGCCGGGCGCACGCACGGCATGCACGCCGAGCCGACGACCTTCGGCCTCAAGCTCGCCGTCTGGGTCGCCGAGATTGATCGCCACGCCGAACGCCTGCAGGCGGCGCGCGACACGGTCGCCGTCGGCCAGATGTCCGGCCCGGTCGGCACGCACGCGACCGTGCCTCCCGAGGTCGAGGACGCTGCGTGCCGCCGCCTCGGCCTGCGCGTCGCCGAGGTGACGACGCAGATCATCCAGCGTGACCGGCACGCCCACTACCTCTCGGCGCTGGCCGGCATCGGCGCCTCGCTGGAGAAGTTCGCGACCGAGATCCGCGGGCTCCAGCGCACCGAGATCGGCGAGGTCGCCGAGCCGTTCGCCGCGGGCCAGACGGGCTCCTCCTCGATGCCGCACAAGCGCAACCCGGAGCTCTGCGAGCGCGTCGCCGGCCTCGCGCGCACGTTGCGCGGCTACGCCTCGGCCGGCCTCGAGAACGTCGCGCTCTGGCACGAGCGCGACATCTCGCACTCCTCGGTGGAGCGCATCGTGCTGCCGGACGCGACGGGCCTGCTGGCCTACATGCTGCACATCTTCAGCGGCGTGATCGCCGGGCTCGATGTCTACCCGGAACGGATGCGCCGCAACCTCGACGCCACGCAGGGCCTCGTCTTCTCGCAGAAGGTGCTGCTCGCGCTGATCGAGGCAGGCCTGAGCCGCGAGGCGGCCTACGCGATCGTGCAGCGGCACTCGATGACCGCGCTGGACGAGGGCGTCCCGCTGCTCGGCCTGCTGCTCGGCGACGCCGAGGTACGCGCGCGCATCGACGAGGCCGCGCTGACGGCGATCTTCGATGCCGGGGCGTACCTGGTGCACGTCGATGAGTCGTTCCGCAGGATCGGGTTACTGGACACGTAAGACGGGAAACGAGGCAACGGATGACGGACTGGTCGAAGCAGAACTCTTACGCTGGAAAGATCCGCACCGGCAAAGTGCGCGAACTCTATGAACTAACGGACGACCGCCTGCTCATGGTCGCGACGGATCGCATCTCCGCCTACGACATGGTGATGCCGAACAGCATCCCGCATAAGGGCGAGGTGCTGACCCGGCTGTCCGCTTACTGGTTCGACCGCACCAAGGCCGTTGTCCCGAATCACATGATCTCCGTCCTTGAGCCCGACGACCGCGTCGATCTCGGTGGAGTCTCCATCCCCGCGGGCGAGTCTGATCTCGCCGGGCGCTCGATGGTGGTGCGCAAGGCCGAGCCAATCCTCGTCGAGTGCGTCGTGCGCGGCTACCTGGTGGGCTCCGGCTGGGCCGAGTACCAGCGCTCCGGCTCCGTCTGCGGCATCGAGCTGCCGGAGGGGCTGCACGAGGCGCAGCAGCTGGTCGACCCGCTCTTCACCCCCACGACAAAGGCGGAGGAAGGCCACGACGAGCCGATGACCTACGAGGAGGTCGAGGCGCTCGTCGGCGTCGAAACGGCCAACGTGCTCAAGCTGCGATCGCTGGCGCTCTACGGCTACGCCGCCGGCGTCGCGCGCGAGCGCGGCGTGATCATCGCGGACACGAAGTTCGAGTTCGGCTGGCTCGACGGCGAGATCGCGCTGATCGACGAGGCGCTGACGCCTGACTCCTCGCGCTTCTGGCCCGCCTCGGAGTACCGGCTCGGGCGCGACCAGCCCTCGTTCGACAAGCAGTACGTGCGCAACTGGCTGACCGGCGCCGGCTGGAACCGCGAGCCGCCCGCGCCAGAGCTGCCGCCCGAGGTCGTCGCGGCCAGCTCCGAGCGCTACACCGAAGCCTATCGCCTGCTCACCGGCGAGACGCTGCCGGGAGCGAGCTAGCGATGCCGCCGTACCTCGCGCGCATCGACGTGATGCTGAAGCCGCTGGTCAACGACCCGCAGGGTCTCGCCGTCGCCGACGGCCTCCGAAACCTCGGGTTCGACAGCGTCAACGAGGTCCGCGTCGGCAAGCGCATCGAGGTCACCCTCGAGGCCGCCGACGCCGAGGCCGCCGAGGCCGCCGCGCGCGAGATGTGCGAGCGCCTGCTCGCCAACCCCGTCATCGAGGACTTCGCCCTCGAGGTCACGGAGGCGGCGCCCGCCGGGTAGCCGCGTCAGGCGCGTGCGATTGGGTCAGTCTGCGATTGCTCGATGTATGTCAGCGTCCAACAATCGATGGGCACTGCCAGTCCAGGGGGGCCAGCGTGACCGACGCGACTAACGAGAAGCGCACCGATCGCCCAGGCGAGTCTGCTCGCAAGAGCACGGTCGACACCGCCGAGCTCTTGGAACGGATCCGGCTGCGGTGGGAGACGCTCGGCGACATCGACGTGAGCGACGAGACCATTCGAGAGTTGCGCGACGCCGGGCGTCCCTGATCGACACGTTGCCGACACCTCCGAAGGCTACTCCGTCACGGCGCGCACCGCAGCGCCGATGGCGCCGACGATCTGGTCGATCTCCTCGGGCTGCACGACGAGCGGCGGGGCGAACACGATCTCGTCGACGACGAAGCGGGTGATGACGGAGCCCTCCTCGCGCATGTGGCGCGCAACGCGGCCGCCCGTGCCCTCCCCCGGGTCGAAACGCTCACCGCTGGCGCGGTCGCGCACCAGCGAGAGGCCGGCCATCAGGCCGAGGCCCCGGATGTTGTCGACGTGCGGGTGGTCGCCCAGCTCCGAGGTCAGACCCTCGCCGAGGCGCTCGCCCATCGCGGCGGCGTGCTCGACCAGGCCCTCGTCCTCCATGATCTGCAGGTTGCGCAGGGCGACCGCGCAGGCCGTCGGGTGCGCGCTGTTGGTGTAGGCGTGCATGAAGCGCGCGTCCGGCGGCAGATCCTGCAGCGCGTCCATGATCTCGCGGCTCACGAGGAAGCCGCCGAGCGGCACGTAGCCGGAGGTGATCGCCTTCGACATCGTCATGATGTCCGGCTGCACGCCCCAGCGCTCAAGGGCGAACCAGTAGCCCGTGCGCCCGTAGCCGGTGATCACCTCGTCGGCGATGAACAGCACCTCGTTGCGGTCGCAGATCTCGCGCACCTGCGCGAAGTAGTCGTCCGAGGGCGTCCAGACGCCGCCGGCGCCCTTGACCGGCTCGGCGATGAACGCCGCGACGGTCTCCGCGCCCTCGCGCTCGATTGCCGCTTCCAGCCAGCAGGCGCACTCGCCGTCGGCGTTGGGCATGCACTCGCAGCTCGCGTCGGGCTGGGCGGTGTGGACGACCTCCGCCGGCAGCGGACCGAAGTACTTCCAGAACGGCGGCAGCCCGGTCATCGCCGTCGTCAGCAGGGTGCCGCCGTGGTAGGCGCGCGGCCGCGCGATGATCTTCACCTTGTCCGGGCGCCCGCGCAGATTCCAGTAGAAGCGCGCCGTCTTGGCCGCGCCCTCATTCGCCTCGGATCCCGAGTTGGTGAAGAAGACGCCCTGCAGGTTGTCGTAGGCGAGGCCGCTGAGCTTCGCCGCGAGCTCGATGGCGGGGACGTTGGAGTAGCCGGTGTAGTTGTTGACGAAGGCGGCTTTGCGCATCTGCTCCGACGCCGCGTCGGCAAGCTCGGCGCGGCCATGGCCCACCGCGACGTTCCAGAGCGAGGCAAGCGCGTCGATGTAGCGGCGTCCGCGCACGTCGGTCAGCCAGACACCCTCGCCGTGGTCGTAGATGACCGGGTGCGTGTGATCCGGCGCGTAGTACTGCGGATGGAGCAGGTGCGCGAGGTCGGTCGCCTCGAGGCCGGCGATCGTCTGGTCGTCGAGGCTGCCTGCGGCGGATGGCCCGTCCGCAGTCCAACTGTCCGTGGTCATCGCGTGCGCTCCCTTCGCGCAGCTCGTGCGAGCGTGCGCCCGCGAGCCGGTACGAGACTGTATGAGCCTATGGTCAATCGGCGGGCTCGGCAAAGCGCTCGCGCAATGCGGCGCGCGCCGCCTCGACGTCGTCCCAGGGGTGCGAGCCGTCGGCGCGCTCGATCGTCGGCTCGTGGCCCTTGCCGGCGATCAGCACGACGTCCCCCTGCTCGGCCAGCGCGATCGCGCGCGCGATCGCGGCTGAGCGGTCCGGCACGCGCTCAAAGCGTCGGCCTTCCGCCGCGCCGGCGGCGCTCATCGCCCGCGCGATTTCGTCGATGATCTCGTCGGTCGGCTCGGAGCGGGAGTCCTCCTCAGTGAGCACGGCGTAGTCGGCGTGGCGCGCGGCGGCCTCGCCCATGCCCGTGCGCCGCTCGTGCGGGCGCTCGCCGGCCGTGCCGAAGACGGCGATCAGCCGCCCGTCCGTGAGCCCGCGCAGCAGTTCGAGGACGTTCGTGAGCGCGTCGCCGGTGTGCGCGTAGTCCACCACAACGCCGATCGGGCTGGTCAGCACGCGCTCCATCCGCCCCGGCACGCCGGGCGTCTGCGAGATGCCGACGCTGGCCATGTACGGATCGAGGCCGAGCGCGATCACCGCGCCGAACGCGGCGAGCGCGTTCGCGACGTTGAAGCGACCGGGCAGCCGCACCTGCGCGAGCAGCGAGGTGTCCGGCGTCACCAGCTCGAAGCTCGACCCGTCGCCCACGCTGTCGATCCGGCGCGCACGCAGGTCGGCCTCGGCTCGGTCGAGGGCGTAGCTGAGCACCGGCGCGCTGCTGGCCTCGGCGAAGCGCGCGTACTCCGGGTCGTCGGCGTTGAGGACGGCCATTCGCGCGAGGCCCTCGAAGAGCCGCAGCTTCGCGGCGCGGTAGGCCTCGATGCTGCCGTGGAAGTCGAGGTGGTCCTCGGCCAGCTGCGTGAGCACACCGACGTCGAAGGCGACATCCGCCAGCCTGTCGAGGGCGAGCCCGTGCGAGGTCGCCTCGACGACGGCGTAGTCGCAGCCGGCCTCGACCATCTCGGCGAGCAGGCGCTGGATCGCGGGCGCTTCCGGCGTGCTCATGCGGTTGTCGTTCATCGACTGGCGCCGGCCGATCCGCGTCTCGACGGTGTTGATCAGCCCGGCTTCCTCGCCGGCGGCCTCGAGGGCGGCGTGGGTCAGCAGTGAGGTCGTGGTCTTGCCGTTCGTGCCGGTGACGCCGACGACCGTGAGGCGCTGCGAGGGGTTGCCCTCGTGCGCCGCGGCGATCGAGGAGAGCGCACGGCGCGCGTCCGGGACGGCGACCGCGGGCACGGTGAGTCCGGCGACGGCAGCCTCGTGGCCCTGCTCGATGACGAGCGCGGCGGCGCCCGCCGCGGCGGCGGCCGGCGCGAACTCGTGCCCGTCGAAGCGCTGGCCGGGGACGCAGACGAAGAGATCGCCGGGCTGCATCTCGCGGGAGTCGAGGCGCACGGCGTTCACTGGAGGCAGATCCGCCCGCTCGCCTGCCTCGGGGGGCAGTCCGGTCCGCCAGTCGCCGCGTGCGCTCATCGAGGCCTCCGCGATCCCGTCGCCGCGCCTGCGTTAGACTACCGCGCCCACAGCCTGACCTCCCCCACACCTGCCGAAACGAGGTGCCCCGATGATCGTGCTGACCGGCGAGATGCGGCTTGCCATCGACAACGCTCTCGACGACGGCTGCCCCGTCATCTCGAGCAGCGTCGGCGGCGATGGGCAGCCGAGCCTTTCCTTCTACGGCAGTACGCAGGTCCACGGCGACGATCAACTCGCGATCTGGGTGCGGAACCCCGCGGGCGGCTTCCTGCGCCGCATCGCCGCCAACCCGCACGTCGCCTTCCTCTATCGCAACCCCGATCAGCGTCAGATGTGGCAGTTCCATGGCCGCGCACGAGTCGTCGAGGACCAGGACTCGCGCGACACGATCTACGAGCGCTCCAACAAGCTCGAGCGCGACCGCGACCCGGAGCGTATGGGCGTCGCCGTCATCGTCGACCTCGACCGCGTGATGGAGCGGGGCGCGCTGGTGATGGAGCGCTGACGGCGCGCCGCTGCTACTACGGCGCTCGCTCGCGCCGGGGCGGCAGCGAGACCTCGACGGCGAGGCCGCCAGCGGGGAGCGATCGCGCCGTCGCCTCGCCGCGGTGGGCGCGCACGATCGCGCGCACGATCGAGAGGCCGAGGCCGTAGCCACCCCGGCCGCGTGTGCGGGAGGCGTCGAGCCTCGCGAAGCGCTCGAACAGGCGCGGCGCCTCATCCTCCGCGATCAGCGGGCCGCCGTTGGAGACGCGCAGCGTCGCCGTCTCCCCGTCCTGCGTGCTGGCGATCTCGATCCAGCCGTCGCGCTCGTTGTGTTCGACGGCGTTGTCGACGAGGTTGCCAGCGAGCCGATCGAGCAGCATCGGGTCGCCCTCGACGCTCGCCTCGCCGAGGTCGAGCGTGACGCGCAGGCCGAGTTCGTCGATCTCCGCCGCGCGGGCGTCGAGGGCGCGCCGCACGGCGTCGGCCAGGTCGCTCTCCTCGTCGCGCTGCAGCGGCTGCTCGGCGCGGGCGAGGACGAGCAGGCGATCGATCAGGCCCTCGGTGCGGGTGATGGCGCGGCGGACGACCTCGGCGGTCCTCGCCAGCTGCTCGCGTCCGGCGTCCGGGTCGTCGAGCGTGACGTCAATCTCGGTGCGGATGATCGTGAGCGGGGTGCGCAGCTCGTGCGAGGCGTTGGCGACGAACTCGCGCTGCGCCTCGAAGGCCGACTGCAGGCGGTCGAGCATCGCGTCGAACTGGTCGGCGAGATCCTTCAGCTCGTCGGACGGCCCCGCGAGGGCGATCCGCTCCTCCAGGCTCGCCTCGCTGATGCGGCGGGCGGTGGCGGCGATCTCGTGTACGGGCCGCAGCATCCGGCCGGCGACGAACCAGCCGAGGCCGACCGAGAGCACGGCCATCAGCGCCAGCGCGATGCCCGACTGCCAGACGATCTGCTGCAGCGTGTCCGTCTTGATGTGCGAGATGACGCTGTTGAAGAGCGGCGTGGCAGGGACGCCGCGCCGCACGCCCGGCGGGCTGGCTGGCGCCTGTGACCGCTGTACGACGAAGAAGAACTCGCCGCGCAGTTCGCCGGGCTCCAGCTCAAGACGGTGCTCGATGGTCTCCCGCAGGTCGGCGCCGTCCGAGGGAAAGTTGCGCGCGACGAGCGCGAAGTTGAGCGCCAGCAGCACCGTCCCCGCGAGCAGGAACAGCGCGCCGTACCAGAGCGTGAGGCGCAGCCGGATCGACGGTTTCGTGAGCGGCGCCAACCAGCCGGGCAGACGCATCAGGGGATGCGGTAGCCGACGCCGCGCAGTGTCTCGATCAGCGGCGGCTC
The DNA here is from genome assembly GCA_965247925.1 of Dehalococcoidia bacterium. Classification (GTDB taxonomy): domain Bacteria; phylum Chloroflexota; class Dehalococcoidia; order UBA2979; family UBA2979; genus VXMT01. Next base: position 1,800,502 of record CBDFIB010000004.1, on the reverse strand, counting down.
GCCGAGGCTCTTGCGCAGCTTCATGATCGTCACTCGCACCACGTTTGTGAACGGGTCCGTGTGCTCGTCCCAGGCGCGGTCCAGCAGCTCCTCGGGACTGACGACCGCGCCCGCGGCCTCGAGCAGCACCTGGAGCACGGCGAACTCCTTGCGCGTCAGGTCCAGCGCCCAGCCGTCGCGGCTGGCGCTGCGCCGCGCCGCGTCGAGCCGCACGCCGCCGCGCTCGAGCACAGGCAGCGCCGCCGGGTGCGAGCGACGCCCGAGCGCGCGAATGCGCGCGCGCAGCTCACCGAAGTCGAACGGCTTCGCGAGGTAGTCGTCCGCACCGAGGTCAAGACCCTCGATGCGGTCGTGGACGGCGGCGGCGGCGGTGAGCATGAGGATGCGGCAATCGCCCTCGGCGGCGACGATCTCGCGGCAGACTTCGTCGCCGTGGACGCGCGGCAGGTCGCGATCGAGCACGACGACGTCGTAGCGCTGGATCGTCAGCTTTTCGATCGCGGCGGCGCCGTCGAAGGCGATGTCGACGGCGAGGCCGTCGCGCCGCAGTCCCCTCGCGATCGCGTTCGCGAGGTCGCGCTCGTCCTCGACCAGCAGCACGCGCATCGGAGTCTCCTCGTCCTGTCCGCCGGCGGGGCGCACGCTACGCCGCCGACCCTAACGCGAACGTAACCTACGCGGCTCGCGAGGTTACGGCAGCGTTATCCGCTCTCCTGCACCGTGCGCGCATCCTTCGCCGCACCCACGGGATGAGAGACGAGCATGAGTGACGTAGACATCGATGTCCTGATCCAGGGCCGCAGCTCTCGCAGGCGCTGGCTGCTGTTCGAAGCCGCGGCGGTGCTCGTGGCCGCAGCGGCAGCCGGCTACGTGCTGCTGGGTTCGGAGGAGTCCGATGTGGTGGTCGAGCCGCAGCGTGCCGAGGCCGTCACGGGTCAGCTGAGCACGACCATCGATCTCTCCGGCTCGGCGGCGGCGGAGCGCAGCGCCGAACTCAGCTTCGATAGCGCAGGCGTCGTCGCCTCGGTCGAGGTCGAGAGCGGCGACGCGGTGCGGGCGGGCGCTGCGCTGGCGACGCTCGATGATGAGGACGCACAACGCCGCGTCGAGACCGTCGAGGTGCAACTGCGGTTGGCACAGTTGCGCCTCGACGCGCTGCTGGCCGATCCCGAGGCGTCGGAGATCGCCTCCGCGAGGCAGTCGATCGAGTCCGCCGAAGCACAGGTCCTGAGCGCCGAGCAGGCGCTGGCGCGGCTCTCGGAGCCGCCGGGCGCCGGCGACCTGGCGAGCGCGGAGCAGGCGCTGGCGAACGCCCTCGGCCAGCTCTCGAGCGCGGAGGAGGCGCTGGCTCGGCTCTCGGAGCCACCGGGCGTGAGCGAGCTGGCGAGCGCGGAGCAGGCGCTGGCGAACGCCCTCGGCCAGCTCTCGAGCGCCGAAGAGGCGCTGACTCGGCTCTCGGAGCCGCCGGGCACGAGCGAGCTGGCGAGCGCGGAGCAGGCGCTGGCGAACGCCCTCGGCCAGCTCTCGAGCGCGGAGCAGGCGCTGGCTCGGCTCTCTGAGCCGCCGGGCGTGAGCGAGCTGGCGAGCGCCGAGCAGGCAGTGGCGAACGCCCTCGGCCAGCTCTCGAGCGCGGAGGAGGCGCTGGCCGCGTTGATGGCGGAACCGGGCGAGGCAGAGGTCGCCTCGTCGCGGTCCGCCGTGACGCAGGCGCGGGCGCAGCTGACCAGCACCACGAACCAGGCGGAGGCGGCGCGCGACACCCTCGACGATGCCTTCGAAGACTACTGCCAGACCTACACCCACCTCAATGATGTCTCTGAGACGACCTGCGCCGCCGAGCTGCCGCTGTCCGACGACCAGATCGCGGTAGTGCGCGACTCGATCGATGGCAGGTCGAGTACCTACGAGCGCTACGCCAACGTGCTGATCAACGGGTATGTCGCGTTCGTCGGCGCCGATGCCGCCAGGCAGTCCGCGGTCACCTCGCTCGCCACCGCCGAGGAGTGGCTCGCCGAACTGCTCAAGCCGGCCTCAGAGGATGACCGCTACCAGGCGGAGCAGTCGGTGGAGGCGGCGCGGGCGAACCACGCCGCCGCCGTCGCGCGCCTCGACGACCTGCGGGCGGAGCCGAGTGAGCAGGACGTGCGGCAGGCCGAGTTGGCGGTGGAGGCGGCGCGGGCGAACCACGCGGCCGCCGTCGCGCGCCTCGGCGACCTGCGAGCGGAGCCGACCGAGCAGGGCGTGCGGCAGGCCGAGCTGGCGGTCGAGGCGGCGCAGGCGAACCACGCAGCCCCCGTCGCGCGCCTCGACGACCTGCGAGCGGACCCGAGTGAGCAGGGCGTGCGTCAGGCCGAGCTGGCGGTCGAGGCGGCGCAGGCGAACCACGCCGCGGCCGTCGCGCGCCTCGAGGATCTGCGCGCCCCGGCCGACGAGGGCGACGTCGAGCAGTCGCGTGCCTCGCTTGAGAGCGCGCGCGCAGCCCTCGCCAGCGCCCAGGCCCGCTACGACGAGCTGACTTCGGGAGCGACCGCGAATGCGATCGCGCAGCAGGAGCAGAGCGTGCGGATCGCCGGGATCTCGCTCGAGGAGGCTCGCGCCGCACTCGCGGGGCTGACCGTGTTCGCGCCCTTCGCTGGTGTCATCGAGGCCGTGAACGCGCAGCCCGACGATCGCGTCACCGCGAACTTCGCCGCCTTCTCCCTCGGCACGCCCAGCCGGATGCTGATCGAGCTGACGGTGACGGAGGCGGACCTGCTCAACCTCGAGGTCGGGCAGGCCGGGCTTGCCTCGTTCGATGCGATCGAGGAGATCGAGTACCCCGTGCGGATCGCGTCGATCAGCCGCGTGCCCAACACCGCGCAAGGCGTGGTGACCTACGACGTCGAGGCGCGCATCCTCGTCGGCGCCGAGATCGCCGAGGTCGCAAGTGAGATCGCCGCGCTCGGCGGCCAGGCCGGAGGAGTGGGAGCGCTCCTCGGCGGCGCCGGCGGCGCTGCAGACACCGGTGCGGGCGGTGCGGGCGCAGGCGCCGGGCGTGGCGCGGGCGCCGCAGGCGGCGGTGCTGGCCGCGGCCTGCTCGCCGGCCTGGAACTGCCCGAAGGCGTGACGATCCAGCAGCTGCTGCAAGCGCTCGCCAACGGCAAACCGTTGCCCGAGGGCGTCACGCTGCCCGAGGGCTTCGAGATCCCGCCGCAGCTGCTCCAGCGCCTCGCTGCGGGCGCCCTGGGCCAAGCCGAAGCGCAAGGCGCCGCCGGGCCGGCGGGCGCAGCCGCACGGCCGCTGCCGGCGCCCGGCATGAGCGCCAGCGTCACGATCCTCACCGAGCTGCGCGAGCAGGCCGTGCTCGTCCCCACCTCGGCCGTCCGCCAGCTCGACGGCGGATGGTTTGTCACCGTCACCGTCCCGGCAGCGGACGACGGCTCCGGAATCACCTTCGAACGCATCACCGTCGAGGTCGGTGGGTCCGACGGGACGAACGTCGAGATCACGAGCGGCATCGAGGCCGGCGCGGTGCTGCTGATCGGGGCCGACAGCGCGGGCGTTGCCTTCAGTGCGACGCAGCAGCAACAGCAGCAGCTTCCCCAGCCTGGCGGAGGCTTCGGCGGCGGGGGCGGCGGCCTCGGCGGAGGTCGCCAGTGATCCGCCTCCGTGACCTGACGCGGGTGTACGCGACCGGCGGAACCGAGCTGCACGCCCTGGCCGGCGTGAGCCTCGAGATCGGGCGCGGGGAGTTCGTCGCGATCATGGGGCAGTCCGGCTCGGGCAAGACGACGATGATGAACATCATCGGCCTGCTCGACCGTCCCAGCGGTGGTGAGTACGCCTTCGCCGGACGCGATGTCGCCCAGCTCTCCGAGGACGCCCGCGCGCGCCTGCGCGGCAGCGCGTTCGGCTTCGTCTTCCAGTCCTACAACCTGTTGCCGCGCATGACCGCCCTCGAACAGGTCGAGCTGCCGCTGATCTACCAGGGCGTGCGGGACCGCAGGCGGCGCGCCGCCGAGGCGCTCGTGCGCGTCGGACTGCGCGACCGCATCACGCACCAGCCGACCGAGCTCTCCGGCGGCGAGCAGCAGCGCGTCGCGATCGCGCGATCGCTCGTCGTCGACCCGCTGGTGCTGCTCGCCGACGAGCCGACGGGCGCCCTCGACACGGCGACCGGGGACGAGCTGATGACGCTGCTCGCGGAGCTGGTCGATCAGCAGGGCCTGACCGTGGTGCTGATCACGCACGAGCCGGAGGTCGCCGCCTACGCGCGCCGCACCGTCCGTATGCGAGACGGCCGGATCATCGAAGACAGCGGCGCCGCCGAGGCCCGCGGCACGTCCGGGGGCGGCGACCCGCACGGGGCGGCGGTGGCGGCGGAGGGGCTCGCGCAGTGAGCCCGCTCGACGCCTTCCGCATCGCCCTCCGCGCGATCTTCGCGAACCGCCTGCGCAGCGCGCTCACCTCGCTCGGCCTGATCATCGGCGTCAGCTCGGTGATCGTGCTGATCGCGGTTGGACAGGGCACGCAGAAGGGCGTCACCGACCGCATCCGCGGGCTCGGCACGGACCTGATCTTCGTCGAATCGAGCGCGGCGGCGACCACGTCGCAAACCGGCGGCCTCGCCGGCCTCGCCCAGTCCACGCTCGTGCAGGGCGACGCGACGGCGATCGCCGCCGGCGCGATCCCCGGCGTCGTCGCCGTCACCGCGCGGGTGGCGATCGACGCGCAGGCGGTCGCCGGCGCGAACAACGTCGGCGTTAGCATCGTCGGCACCTCGAGCACGTACGCCGAGGTGCGCGATCTGGCGATCCGCTCAGGCTCGTTCATCACGCCGCTGCACGACGAGGACGGCTCGCTCGTCGCCGTGCTGGGCGCGCGCGTCGCGGAGACGCTCTACCCCGGCCTTGACCCGGTCGGCCAGGAGGTGCGCCTCTCCTTCGCCGGAGGGCGGATCACGTTCGCCTTCGTCGTGATCGGCGTCCTTGAGGAGCAGGGCGGCGCGAGCGAGGCGAACGACCAGCTCTTCGTGTCGCTGAGCGGCGTCGCCGGCCGTCTGCGCTTCCTCTTCACGCCCAGCGGCGACCTGCGCGTCACGCAGATCGATATCCAGACGGCCGACGGCGTCGACGAGGAGCGCCTCAAGGAAGACGTCAGCGAGCTGCTGCTCTTCCTCCACGACACGACCGAGCCGGACTTCGTGATCCAGAGCCAGGACGACCTGATCGACGCCGCCACCGAGGTCAGCAACACGCTCTCGCTCCTGCTCGGCAGCATCGCCGGCATCTCGCTGCTGGTCGGCGGGATCGGGGTGATGAACATCATGCTGGTCTCCGTCACGGAGCGGACGCGTGAGATCGGCATCCGCCGCGCCGTGGGCGCGACGGCGGGCGACATCGTGAAACAGTTCGTGACCGAGGCGCTGACGCTCAGTCTCTTCGGCGGCGTCGTCGGGATCGCGATCGGCATCGGCGGATCGCTCGCCCTCGATGGGCGCGAGCTGGGCGGCCAGGCGATGACGACGTTGATCCAGCCGTGGAGCATCGCCGCCGCGTTCCTGGTGGCGGCGGTCGTGGGCTTCGCGAGCGGAAGCTACCCGGCTTACCGCGCCACGACCGTCGACCCGATCGCCGCGCTCCGCAACGAGTAGTCCCGGCTCCGTCCCCGAGGGGCGCCAAACCTTTGCGGAAAGTCAACAGAGGGCTTACGGAGACCTTACGCGGTCCTCGCTAGCCTTCCCTCAAGCCCCTGGAGCAACAGGCTCCGCCGGACGGAAGGAACCGCCGCATGAGACGAAAGAGAGTCATCGCCACGCTCGTCGGAGGGGCGGCCGCGCTCCTGCTCGTCGGCAGCGCCATGGCGCACCCCGGCTTCGGGATCATCGACCGCGTCGACGTGCTCGCGGAGGCGCTCGGCATCACCACCGGGGAGGTCGAGACCGCGAAGGAAGACGTCACGCTGAAGGACCTGCTCGCGGATGTCTCGGAAGACGACCTGAAGACGGCCTACGAGACCGCCGCTGGCGAGGCCATCGACACTGCATCCGGGTCTGGCGACATCAGCTCGACGCAGGCCGAGCGCCTGAAGGAGGTCGTCTCCGCGGACCGCAGCGACCTCGACGAGAGCGACATCGAGGAGCTGAAGAGCCTGCGCGGCGTCATCGAGGTGGACGTGATCGCCGTCTACGCCTCGCTGCTCGACATGACCAGCGAGGAAGTCGAGGCGGCGAAGGACGACGGCACGCTGCGCGACCTGCTGGCCGGCGTGAACCGCGTCGCCCTCGCAGCGGCACTCGTCGACGCGCGGGACGCGGCGATCGACCAGGCCGAGGAGGACGGCGAGATCACCGAGGCACAGGCGGAGCTGCTGCAAGACGCCGGCGCGACGTTCGGCCGCGGCCACAAGGGACGCGGTCACGACGGCGGCCGTGGGCACTGGGGCCGGCGCGGTCACGGCTGCGACGACTCCGACGGCGGCGGCAAAAAGGATGCGACGGACATCGCCACTGGCGGGTCCGCGTAGGCAGTCATCCCCTCTGGCTGCCATTGCAGAGGGGCGCCCAGTGGGCGCCCCTCTTGCCGTCTCCCGCGTCGCCGCCTCGGGGCGCTCGAGCCTCGAGGTGGTGCGTTCGCGACCGGCTAAGACTCGTTCCAGAGCCGGATGCCAAGCGGCACGAAGAGCAGCGGCACTAGGACATCGATGAACACCCAGACCTGGCCGTCCGGCGTCTGGTCTCCGGCAGCCCAGCCGATCTGCACGGCGTTCCAGAGGAAGAGCAGTGTCAGCGCCGCCGCGACGTAGAACTTCACGTTCGCCGAGATGTACTCGCGCACATCCGACCCGCCGTCGAGCCCGCGCTTCGCCTCGAAGGTGACGAGCACGGCGATCGCCAAACCGACTGCCATCAGCCAGTCGAAGATGATCCAGAGCACGGGCGTGCCGTCGCCCTCGGCCCACTCGTAGATCAGCGGGTCGAGCACGAAGTGGACGGCGACGGCCGCCCCCACGATCGCGAGGTACAACCCCGCCAGGCGCTTCACCAGCTCCACGATCAGCCCTCCTCTACTCGCGGCTGTGAGCCGCTGATACCCGGTCGCTAGTCTACAGGCCGTTCTTACTGATTCGTAGGCGCGCACCTCGGCGGCTTCGCCAGCACGGAGGCGGTGTGCTAGCGTGCCGTCAGGCGCAGAGATCGGGGAAGCCGGTGCAATTCCGGCGCTGTCCCGCAACTGTGAGCCGCGCAACAGCCCTCGAGGCGAGGCGCGGTGAGCCAGAGCACCGGCCTGTGCCATGTCAAGACCCTGCGAGGACAGGCGTCGGCATGCTACAGGAACCGCCCGCCGACGGGCGACCCCCGCTGTAGCATCGTCACACTGCCTGCCCCCTCGCACGGAGGGGGCTTTTGCGTCGCACGACGCGCGCCCCCTCAAGTGCCGGGAGGCGTGCGCTCATGCTGGATCGAACGGAACACAAACCCTCTGCGAGTCCCTGGCAGCGCTGGCTCCTGCCGGTGCTGCTCGCCGGGCTCACGCTCCTCGCCGCGCTCCTCGCCGCAGCCTGCGACGGCGGCGACGACCCGCGCGCGGCGACAGCAACGCCGGCCGCGACCATGGCGCCCGCGACGGCCACGGCGACTCCCGCCGCCGCCTCCCCACTGACCGTCGAGGACTCCGCCGGGACCGCGGTGACGCTGGAGGCGGCGCCCGCGCGGATCATCTCCTACTCGCCCGGCGCAACCGAGATCCTCTTCGCCATCGGCGCGGGGGAGCGTGTCGTCGCGACCGACGAGTTCTCCGACTTCCCCGCCGAGACGGAGGCGCTGCCGAAGCTCGCCTACTCCAGCCCCGAGCCGGAGGGCGCCCTCGTACTCGAGCCGGACCTCCTGCTCATGGCCACGCAGCAGCGCGAGCAGGTCGAGCAGTTCCGCAGCCTCGGGATGACGGTGCTGTTCCTCGACTCGGCGCAGGACCTCGACGGCGTGTTCTGGATGATCGCCCTGCTCGGCGCGGTCACCGGCAACCACCAGCAGGCTGCCGAGCTGACCGCGTCGATGCTCGAACGGATCGGGGCGGTCACGGCAGCCCTCGACGATGTCGAGGAGGGGCCGCTCGTCTTCTTCGAGCTGACGGCCGACCTCTATACCGCCGGCGAGGACACGTTCGTCGGCGAGCTGCTGGCGCTCGCGAAGGCGCGCAACATCGCCGCCGGAGCCGCCTCCTCGTACCCGCAGCTGACCGCCGAGGCGATCATCGTCGCTGCGCCGGACGTGGTGCTGCTCGCCGACGGCGAGTGGGGCGAGAGCTACGAGACGGTCTGCGCACGCCCCGGCTGGGACGCGATCGCGGCCTGCGCCGACGAGCGCGTCCACCCGCTGGACGGTGACCTCACCAGCCGCCCCGGCCCGCGCATCGTCGACGGCCTCGAGCAGATCGCGCGGCTGCTCTACCCGGATCGCTTCGAATGAGCCGCGAACCCGTCGGCGCGCGCGCCGTCGAGGGCGCTCTCGACCCGATCGCCCGGACGGGCAGGACGGGCAGGACGGGCTCGAGACTCGTGGCGCGGGTCCTCGCGCCCGTGCGCGGCCTCGGACCGGCCTCGGCAGCGGGGGCGCTGCTCGCGGTGGTCGCGCTCGTCGCGCTGACGCGAGGCGCGGCCGAGATCCCCGCGGAGGTCGTGCTGCGAATCCTGCTCGACAGCCTCCCGCTGATCGAGGTCGACGTGAACGCACCGCTGACATGGGAGCGGATCGTCGTCGACATCCGGTTGCCGCGGGTGATCGCCGCGGGAGCGGTCGGCTCGGCGCTGGCCTACTCCGGCGCCTCGTACCAGGGGGTGTTCCGCAACCCGCTCGCGGGGCCGTTCCTGCTTGGCGTCGCCTCCGGCGCGGCCCTCGGCGCGGCGATCGCGATCATCTCGCCGCTGCACGTCGATGCCTACGGCTTCGGCTGGGTGCCGGTCTTCGCCTTCGCGGGCGCGCTGCTCACGGTGGTGCTCGTCTACATGCTCGCGACCGGTAGCGGGAGGCTGGACAACGTGACGCTGATCCTCGCCGGGGTGGCGCTCTCCGCCGTGTTCGGCGCGGCGACCGCGTTCATCATGCTCACCGGCGGAGAGCAGGCGCGGCCGATCTTCGCGTTCCTCTTCGGGGGCTTCAACACCGCGAGCTGGGAGCGCGTCGCCTGGGCGGCGCCCTACCTCGCCGTCGGGGCGCTCATCGTCGCCGTCCACGCGCGCACGATGAACGTGCTCCAGCTCGACGAGGAGCAGGCCGCGCACCTCGGGGTGGACGTGACGCGCACGAAGCTGATCGTGCTGGCGGCGGCCTCGCTGATGGCGGCGACGGCAGTGGCGGTCGCGGGCGTGATCGGCTTCGTCGGGCTGCTCGTGCCGCACGCCGTGCGGCTCGTCTTCGGAACCGACCACCGGCGACTGCTCCCGCTCTCCGCGCTCTTCGGCGCCTCGTTCCTGATCGCGGTGGACACGTTCGCCCGCACCGTGCTCGCGCCGCAGGAGTTGCCGGTGGGCGTGATGACCGCGCTGATTGGCGGGCCGTTCTTCCTCTGGCTGCTGCGCAGCCGCCGCGCCGAGGTGCTCTGATGGCCGCCACCGCCCCCGCCCGCTCCGCCGCCCGCACGCCCGCCGCGCCTGCGCCGCTCCTCGAGGCGCGCGGCATCGAGGTCGAGATCGGCGGCAGCGCCGTGCTGGACGGCGTGAGTATCGAGGTCGGCTCGGGCGAGATCGTGGGCCTCGTCGGGCCGAACGGGGCCGGCAAGAGCACGCTGCTGCGCGCCGCCACCGGCCTCGTGCCGCTGAGGAACGGCCATATCCGCGTCGGCGGGGATGCCCTCGACGCGCTCGCGCGCCGCGAGCTGGCCAGGCGCGTCGCCGTCGTGCAGCAGCTCCCCGAGGCGCCCTCGACACTGCGTGTCCGGCAGCTCGCGCTGCTCGGCCGCCACCCGCACCTGGGCCTGTTCGCGCGCGAATCCGCCCGCGACCTCTCGATCGTCGAGGGCGCGCTGCGCCAGGCAGGCTGCCTCGAGCTGGCCGGGCGCGAGCTGGGCACGCTCTCCGGCGGCGAGCGCCGCCGCGCCTTCATCGCCCGCGCGCTCGCGCAGCAGGCCCCGCTGCTGCTGCTCGACGAGCCGACCGCGAACCTCGACGCCGGCGCGCAGCACGACGTGCTGGAACTGGTCTCGGAGCTGGCGGGGCGCGGGACCGGCGTGCTGCTGGTGGTCCACGATCTGACGCTCGCGATCGCCTACTGCGATCGCCTCGTGCTGCTCGACCGTGGGCGCGTCGTCGCGGCCGGCGCGCCCGCCGAGGTGATCACCTCGGAGATCGTGCGCCGCGTCTACGGGGAGTCGGTCTCCGTGGTGGCGCACCCGTTGACGGGCGCGCCGCTGGTGCTGCCCGCCCGGCTGGGGCCCTGAGCTGACGGTCGAACAGCCGCGAGGGCGGCACGAGGGCCTGGTCCAGAAGCGCGAGCCGCTGGTGCTGCTCTACACCGGGCACGGCAAGGGCAAGACCAGCTCCGCCCTCGGCGTGACGCTGCGCGCCTGGGGCCGCGGCTGGAAGGTCTGCTGGCTGCAGTTCATCAAGTCGAAGACCGCCAACTACGGCGAGACGCGCGCGGCGGCGCGCATGGGCATCGAGATGATCCCGCTCGGCGACGGCTTCACCTGGCTGTCGAAGGACATCGAGCACGACATCGCGCTCGCCCGCGAGTGCTGGGCGCTGGCGCGCGAGAAGATCGAGTCCGGCGCCTACGACCTCGTGGTCCTCGACGAGATCACGTACCCGATCAGCTACGGCTGGCTCGACGTGGACGAGGTGATCGCCACGCTACGCGAGCGCCCGGCCGACGTGCACCTGATCCTCACGGGCCGGGACGCGGCGCCGGAGCTGGCCGAGTTCGCCGACCTCGTGACGGAGATGGCCGAGGTCAAGCACCCCTTCCAGCAAGGCATCAAGGCCCAGCCCGGCCTCGACTTCTGACGCCTCGCGCCCGCCACCGGGGGAAAGGGGACCGGTCCGGCTCCCTCCCCCCTTGTGGGAGAGGGCTGGGGTGAGGGCGGCGTCGCGCCCCGGCGCGGCCACAGAGGGCGGTCCGGGGCCAGCGGGCCGGGGTGACAGCGGATCCGCCGGCATGCTGGAATGCCGGCATGACCGACGACCAGCGCTTCGAGGATGCCGTCCGAGAGTTCGCCGACACCATCGCGGCGAACTTCGCGCTGCCGGTTGTGGCGCAGCCCGAGGACCAACTCAAGGCCCCCGTCCGTGAGTTGCTGAGGATCTGTGGTGAGGCGTGGGGCATCGAGACTGCGTCGCGCAGCGAGGCGCGCGCCGAGGGCGACATCGGTCGTCCGGACCTCGGCGTCACCGCTGGCGGGCTGCTCTGCGGCTACGTCGAACTGAAAGCACCGGGACGCGGCGCGCGACCGGAGCGGTTCCGGGGCGTGACCGCGAGCAGTGGCAGCGCTTCCAGGCGTTACCCAACCTGATCTATACCGACGGCTCCGAGTGGAGCCTCTACCGCGACGGTCAACTGCCGCCCGTCGCGCGCGTCCGCATAGCCGACGACGTGAGTGCGGAGGGGGCGTCTGGCCTGGACGCCGCCGCGATCCCGAAGCTCGCGGGGTTACTGCGCGACTTCCTGATGCATGAGCCGGTCACGCCGAACACGGCGCGCGGGCTTGCGGAGTTCCTCGCCCCCCTCGCGCGCCTGCTCCGCGACGAGGTTCGCGAGGCGATCGACCGCGAGGGCGGCGTGGTGCGCCAGATCGCCGACGATTGGCGCGACATCCTCTTCGCCAGCGCCGACGACGATCAGGTTGCGGATGCCTTCGCGCAGACCGTGACCTACGCGCTACTACTCGCGCAGTTCGAGGGAGCGCAGAGCATGACGGGAGCATTCGCCGTCACCACTCTGCAGCAACGTAAGCACGATCTGCTGGCCACCGCGCTTGCTCTGATGAAGACCGGACGCAACGAACTGTCGCTGCCGATTGATCTTCTGGAGCGCGCGATCGACGTCGTCGATGCGACGGCCTTGCTCAGACAGCATGGCCGCCAGTTGGCGTTCATCCCCTCGCAAAAGGTCGACGACGATCCGTGGCTCTATTTCTACCAGGACTTCCTCGGGGCCTACGACCCCGCGCTTCGCAGAAACCGAGGCGTCTACTTCACGCCCGTCGAGGTGGTGCGCGCACAGCTGCGGTTCGCAGCGGGGTTGCTGCGCGAGCGGTTTGGCAAACCGATGGCGTTCGCTGAGGACGGCGTTGTCGTGCTCGATCCCGCGTGCGGGACTGCAACCTACCCACTCGCCGTGCTCGAACACGCTACGGAAGCAGTGCGTGAGACGCGCGGACCGGGCGCCGTGCCCGAACGGTTGCGCGACCTCGCCGCACGGCTGCATGCCTTCGAGATCCTCGTTGGGCCTTACGCTGTCGCGAAACTGCGGCTTGCGCAGCGGCTGCTCGCAGAGGGAGTGACGGAACCCAAGCCGCTCGTGTACCTCGCGGACACGTTGGAGTCGCCGAATCTGAGGCCAGGCTTCCCCCAGACCGCGCTCTACGCTCCGCTCACGGAGGAGCACGAGCGCGCGCAGGGTGTGAAGCGCGAGACGCGCATCTTCGTCTGCCTCGGCAATCCGCCCTACGACCGCGAACAGCGCGACGCGGACGACGGTAGCAGGCGCAAGGGCGGCTGGGTGCGTTATGGCGACGAGGACGACGACGCGCACGATGTGCCGCCGCCGATCCTTGAGGACTTTCTCGCTCCGGTCATAGAGGCAGGGGGCGGCCTCCACCTGAAGGGCCTCTACAACGACTACGTCTACTTCTGGCGCTGGGCGCTGTGGAAGGTATTCGACTCGACCGAAGGCGCGGGCATCGTCACCTTCATCACGGCGTCGTCCTATCTCCGGGGGCAGGCATTTCCCGGAATGCGGCGCAAGATGCGGGAGGTCTTTGATGAACTCTGGATCATCGACCTCGAAGGGGACAGCCTCGGTACGCGCAAGTCGGAGAACGTGTTCGCCATTCGGATTCCCGTCGCCATCGCGATCGGCGTCCGCAGCGACGCGCCGGATCGCAGTCGCCCAGCCCGCGTGCACAGAGTCCGGCTCACAGGCACGGCGGCGGAGAAACTCGGCACGCTGGATGCGGCCTCGGAGCTCGCGGACCTCGACTGGCGCGAGTGTGTGTCCGGATGGGCCGCGCCGTTCCAGGTCGCGGGCGATGGTGCGTACTTCGACTGGCCGAAGGTCACCGACGTGTTCCCGTGGCAGCACACGGGCTCGCAACTCAAGCGGACATGGCCGATCGGCGCCACCCGCGGGGTGCTGGCCCAACGCTGGCGAGCGCTGCTTGAACACTCCTCGGACGACCGGCGCACGATGTTCCGAGAAACGCGCGACCGCAAGACGGATCGCGAGTACCCGGCTCTGCTCCCAGGCGACCGCGCCGTGGCGATCGCAACACTTGGCTCAGACGCGCCCACCCCAAGAATCGAGCGGTATGCATTCAGATCATTCGACCGGCAGTGGGTAGTCGCAGACGCGCGCGTCGGTGACTTCATGCGACCGGACCTTTGGCGCGCGGCCGGGCCGGAGCAAGCATACATGGTGAGCCTCCTCACCGGGATTCTTGGAGAGGGCCCAGCAGCTATAGCAGCGGCAACGGTTCCGGATGTTCACTTCCTTCGGGGTTCATACGGCGATAAGGGCGTCATCCCCCTGTACCGCGACGCTGAGGCAACCGAGCCCAACGTCACCGGCGGACTCCTCGAACGCATCGCCGAGGTACATGGCGCTGATGTGACGGCGAAGCGGCTGTTCGCGTACGCCTATGGCCTCCTCGCGCACCCGGCCCATGTCGACCGCTTCTGGGAGGAACTGGAACAGCCCCCGCCGCGCCTGCCGATCACGAAGGACGCTTCGCTGTTCGGTCGGGTCTCGGACCTCGGCGAGCGGTTGCTGAACCTCCACACCTACGGCGAGCGCTTCCGCGGCCCCGGCCGGGGAGACACCCCGCCGGGCGAGGCGCGATGCACCAAGGAAGTGCCCCCGGTACCACTGCCGGAGGGTCATTCGTACGATGCCGAGACGCGGACCCTGCACGTTGGAGACGGCGAGTTCGCACCCGTCAGCCGGGAGGTCTACGGCTACTCGATCTCCGGCTTCCATGTGGTCAAGTCGTGGCTGGACCGGCGCAAGCGCGACCGCTCGGGCCGCAAGTCGTCGCCGCTCGATGAGATCCGCCCGGAGCGCTGGGAGTTCGCCGAAGAGCTGCTCCAACTGCTGTGGGTGCTGGAGGAGACAGTGCGCCTCCAGCCGGATGGCGCCGCGCTGCTCGACGAGGTCTGCGCCTCGGAGCTCTTCACCGCCGACGAGCTGCCGACGCCGACGGACGCCGAGCGCCAGCCTCCGGGCGCGGCGCGGCAGGCCTCGCTTCGCCTCTGACGCCACGCCACGCCACGCCCCGCCCGCACACTCGACCGCGGGCGCGCGCTGGTCGAGGATGGGGCGGACCGGGAGCGCGAGCCGCCGCGCAGCGGGCAGCGGGAGGGCCGAACGATCAGCAGCGACGAAGGCGCCGGGCGGCGCTTCTACCTCGATCTGCACTCGCACTCGACCGACGCCTCCGACGACGCCGGCGGCACCGTCGAGGGTTACCTCAAGTGGATCGCCGCGCGCCGCAAGCGCGGCTACCGCGTCGACGGCTTCGTGCTCACCGAGCATCGCCAGTTCGATCACGCCGTCTCCTACGACGCGCTCGCCGAGCAGTACGAGACCGTCGTGCTGCGCGGCGCGGAGCTGGAGACCGAGATCGGCCACGTGCTGGTCTACGGCATCAGCGAGGAGTTCTCGCGGCACTTCGATCTCTCCTCGGTGTTCCTGCCCTCCGCCGAGATCTTCCGCGTGGCGCGGGAGACCGGCGGCTTCGCCGTTGGCGCGCACGCGGGACGGGCGAGCATCGGACTCGCGGAGCACGTCGCGGCGGGCTACAGCCTCGATCGCGTCGAGGCGGTGGAGACGCTCAACGGCGGCAGCTCGGACGCCGAGAACGCCCTCGGCCTGGAGCTGGCGCAGGAGCACGGCCTCGGCTGCGTCGGTGGCAGCGACGCGCACTACGTGAGCGCCATCGGCCGCTGCCTGACCGCCTTCGCCCGCCCCGTCCCCACGATCGAGGCGCTGGTCGCGGAGCTCGCCTCGGGCGACTACCACCCCGTCACCATCGAGGAAACGCGGGAGGACGGTGCATAGCGGGCGGGCAAGGGCGGGTCCGATGCGATATGGACTAGACTAGACTAGACCAGACTAGGTAGGCTGTCATCGTTCGGGGGAAGCAATGAGCACTCAGCGAGCCGGGTCTGACCGCATCTGGACCATCGCCGAGGCGAAGGCGCGTCTCTCCGAGATCCTGCGGCTC
Source organism: Dehalococcoidia bacterium (assembly GCA_965247925.1). GTDB lineage: Bacteria > Chloroflexota > Dehalococcoidia > UBA2979 > UBA2979 > VXMT01. The sequence goes on along the minus strand of CBDFIB010000004.1, from coordinate 1,785,089 downwards.
GCCGAGGAGGAGGGGCCGCAGCGGATCGGCGCCCGCAAGCCGTTCGTCGTCGTGCCCGAGCATGTGTGGCGCGAACGCACGGAGCCGCGCAAGCCACTCGGTCAGTGGCTGGTCGAGAACATGCCGCGCGGGACCGACCTCGAGGTCCCTCGGGACAGGGCCTCCCACCGGCCGATTCCCTTCATTGATGACGAAGAGTCGGCGTGAGCGGCTTCCTCCTCGACACCAACGTGGTCTCCGAGATGACAAGAAGCGCGCCCGACGCGCGCGTCCTTGCCTTTCTGGGTGCACAGCACGACTTCTGGCTCTCGTCAGTGGTTGTCTACGAGTTGGAGTTCGGCGTGCGGCTTCTTCCGCAAGGTCGGCGGCGGGATGAGTTGGAGGCTGGATTGGCCGGCATCATCGCCGGATATGAAGGGCGCATCCTGCCGCTTGAACGCCGAGAGGCCGAGTGGGCCGCTGAGTTGCGGGCGCAAGCCCGCCGTTTCGGCCGCGTGCTCGACCTCGGCGACGCCTTCATCGCCGGGACGGCCAAGGCCAACGATCTCTCGGTAGCCACGCGGAACATCTCCGACTTCGGGTACCTCGATGTCGGTGTGATCAATCCCTGGGACGTGCGCTAGCCACCTACAAACTTGCAAACTTGCAGGCGGTCGCTCGTTGGTAAAGGTTGCGACGTAGCCTTTACCAACGAGAGCATCCCGAGAGGGCTTCGATCCAGGCCCGACGCCCTCCCGCAGCGCACCACACGACCTCCGCCTCAGTCGAACACCACCACGCTGCGCGCGCCCTCGCCCTCGTCCATGGCGCGGAAGGCGTCGTTGATCTCGTCGAGCGGGATGCGGCGGCTGATCATCTCGTCGAGGCGGAGGCGGCCCTGTTCGTACAGCTCGAGGTAGTTGGGGATGTCGAACCGGAAGGCGTTCGACCCCATCCTCGAGGTCTGTAGGCGGCACTCCGGACGCAGCGCCTCCCACGGGAACTCGATCTTCGCGCCGGCCGGGAGCACGCCGACGATCGTCGCCGTCCCGCGGATTGCGAGGCTCCGCACGGCCTGGTCCACCAGCATCGGCAGCCCAACGGCCTCGAAGGCGTGGTCGACCCCTCGGCCAGCTGTCAGCTCGCGGATCGCGGCGACGGGGTCCGCCTCTGTGGCGTTCACCGTGTCGGTGGCGCCCAGCTCGCGCGCGAGCTCGAGCTTCGCGCTGAACTTGTCGACGGCGATGATCTGCCGCGCCCCGGCGACGCGCGCGCCCTGGATGATCGAGAGCCCGACGCCGCCGCAGCCGTAGATCGCCGCCGTCTCGCCCGGCTTGAGGCCCGACGTGCGGATCGCCGCGCCGAAGCCCGTCGTGACGGCGCAGCCGACAATCGCGCCCACCTCGAGCGGGTAACGCTTGTCGATCTTCACCACCGAGTTCTCGTGCAGCAGCATCGCCTCGGCGTAGCTCGCGATGTCGTAGCCCTGCCGCACCGGATCGCCATCCATCGAGTACCGCGGCGGGTCGGCCGCGCCCCGCATCACCACATCCCTCCCGGTACAGAGGTTCGGGTGGCCGCGCAGGCACTGCTCGCAGGTCCCGCAGAACCCGGAGAGGCAGGCGACCACGTGGTCGCCCGGCTGCACGTAGGTCACCTCCGGACCAACCGCCTCGACGACACCGGCGCCCTCGTGTCCGAGGATGACGGTGTCCGCGCCGCGCCAGCGCTCGCCGACGAGGCCGTCGAGCGAGTGCTTGTCGCTGTGGCAGACGCCGGAGGCGGCGGTGCGTACGAGCACCTCCCTGCCGATCGGGCCGGCGATCTCGACCTCTTCGACGGTCAATGGCTCGTGCGGCCTCCGGAAGATCGCTGCGCGGATCTGCATCTTCGTCCTTCTCTCCTGCTCGGCTCGAGAGCAGCATATTCCGCTGTCTCGCACGGCGGGCGCGCGGCCGCACGGCACCATGACCGGCGGCCGGAATCGCCTCGCACAGACAGGCGTCGCGCTCTAACGCCTCAGTCGAACACCAGCAGGCTGCGCGCGCCGTCCCCCTCGTCCATCGCGCGGAAGGCGTCGTTGATGCCGTCCAGCGGGATGCGGCGGCTGATCATCTCGTCGAGGCGGAGGCGGCCCTGGTCGTAGAGCTCGAGGTAGTTGGGGATGTCGAAGCGGAAGGCGTTCGACCCCATCCTCGAGGTCTGCAGGCGGCACTCCGGACGCAGCGCCTCCCACGGGAACTCGATGTTCGCGCCGGCCGGGAGCACGCCGACGATCGTCGCCGTCCCGTGGATCGCGAGGCTGCGCACGGCCTGGCTGACGAGCACTGGCAGCCCGACGGCCTCGAAGGCGTGGTCGACGCCTCGGCCGCCCGTCAGCTCGCGGATCGCGTCGACGGGGTCGGTCGCGGTGGCGTTGACGGTGTCGGTCGCGCCCAGCTCGCGCGCGAGCTCGAGCTTCGCGTCGAACTTGTCGACGGCGATGATGCGCCTTGCGCCGGCGACGCGCGCGCCCTGGATGATCGAGAGGCCGACGCCGCCGCAGCCGTAGATCGCCGCCGTCTCGCCGGGCTTGAGGCCCGATGAGCGGATCGCCGCGCCGAAGCCCGTGGTGACGGCGCAGCCGACGATGGCGGCCGTCTGCAGCGGATAGCGCTTGTCGATCTTCACCACCGAGTTCTCGTGCAGCAGCATCGCCTCGGAGTGACTGGCGATCTCGGAGCCCTGCCGCACCGGCACTCCATCGATGGACAGCCTCGGCGGCTCCCCACTGCCGCGCGTGACGACGTCCTCCTTGCCCGTGCAGAGGTTCGGCCGCCCGCGCAGGCACTGCTCGCAGCTCCCGCAGAAGCCGGAGAGGCAGGCAACGATGTGGTCGCCCGGCTCGACGTAGGTCACCTCGGGCCCGATCGCCTCGACGACGCCGGAGCCCTCGTGCCCGAGGACGACGCGGTCGAAGCCGCTCCACCGCGCACCGACGAGGCCGTCCAGGGAGTGCTTGTCGCTGTGGCAGACGCCGGAGGCGGCGGTGCGGACGAGCACCTCCTTGCCGATCGGATCGGCGATCTCGATCTCCTCGACAGTCAGCGGCTCGTGCGGCTTCCGGAAGATCGCTGCGCGCATCTGCATCTTCGTCATCCCTCCGCTTGCGTTCCGTGAGCAGCATATCCCGCGCGCGTCGTCCATCGAGCGCGCGCGCACGCGCTATCATGACTGACGTACGCACTCCCGGCGCAGACAGGCATGAGGGGTACGCCATGGACTGGAGCGACAGCACCACACAAGCCGAGTTCAGAGCCGAGGTGCGCAGCCTCGCCACCGAGGGCCTGCCCCCGCTCTACCGCCGCCTGGCCGAGGAAGGCCGCAACGAGGCGAACTGGCAGTCGGACCGCGGCTCGGACGACCCGGTGCGCCGCGAAGCCGCGGCGGGATGGGCGAACGCCCTCGCCGACCACGGCTGGATCGCGCCGCATTGGCCGAAGGAGTACGGCGGCGCCGGCCTGGGGCCGATGGAGCAGTTCATCTTCAAGCAGGAGTTGGCGATGGCCGGGGCGCCCGAGGTCGGCGGCCACGGCGTGATGACGTTCGGCCCGACGCTGATCGTGCACGGCAGCGAGGAGCAGAAGGCGCGCTACCTGCCTCCAATCCTCGCCGGCGAGGTCGCCTGGGCGCAGGGCTATTCGGAGCCGAGCGCCGGTTCCGACCTCGCCTCGTTGCAGACCTCGGCGGATCGCGACGGCGACGAGTATGTGATCAACGGGCAAAAGATCTGGACCTCCGGCGCGCACGTCTCGGACTCGCTCTTCCTGCTCGCGCGCACCGACCGCCACGCGCCGAAGCACCGCGGCATCTCCTTCATGATCGTCGACGACATCCACACCAACGGCCTGCAGGTCCGCCCGCTCGTCGACATGGGCTGGCAGCACGAGTTCAACGAGACCTTCTTCGAGGACGTCAGGACGCCGGCGACGCACGTCGTGGGCGAGGTCAACCGCGGCTGGTACGTCGGCATGACGCTGATGGACTTCGAGCGCTCCGGGGTGGCCGGCGCCGTCCGCCTTCGCGCCGACCTCGATCGCTTCGTGGGCGAGTTGCGCGGCGAGGAGCGCTGGCGCTCGCGCCTCGAGCGCTACCCGGTGCTGCGCTCCGCCGTCGCCGAGCGCTTCGCGGAAACCGAGGTGGGCTTCAACTTCTCGGCGCGGATCGCCTCAATGCAGGACCAGGGGATCGTGCCCAACTACGAGGCCTCGATCGCGAAGGTCTTCGTGAGCGAGACCGGGCAGCGCATCGCCCAGACGGCGTCGCGCGCCTTCGGCCTCTACGCGAACCTCTGGGATCCCAACGACGCACGCGCGCCGCTGCACGCTGGACCCACGCGTGAGTACGTGCGCCGGGTCGCCACGACGATCTACAGCGGGACGTCAGAGATCCAGCGCAACATCATCGCGACGCGCGGCCTCGGGCTGCCGCGCTCGTAGCGGCGGGCACCCGCAGCACGTGAGTCCGCCGCGCACCGTCCGCCTGCTCGGCGTCGATGTCGGCGGCACGTTCACCGACTTCCTCTACTGGGACGGCGAGGCGCTGCGCATCGCCAAGCGCCCCTCGACGCCCGACGACCCCTCCCGCGCCGTGCTCGACGGGATCGCCGAGGCCGGGTGGACGCCGCAGGAGGTGGTGCACGGCTCGACCGTAGCCACCAACACGCTGCTCACGCGCAGCGGCGCGCGCACGGCGCTGATCACCACCGAGGGGTTCCGCGACACGCTCGTGATCGGCCGCCAGGCGCGGCCCGATCTCTACGCCCTCCACCCCACCCGCCCGCCGCCGCTCGTGCCCGACGAACTGCGCTTCGAGGTCGCCGAACGCATCGCCGCCGACGGCGAGGTCGTCGCGCCCCTCGATGAGGCGAGCGCCGAGCGCGTGCTACGCGCGATCGCCGACGCCGGGGTGGACGCGATCGCGATCTGCACGCTCTTCTCGTTCGTGAACCCGGACCATGAGCGTCGCATCGCCGAGCTGGCGGCCGGCCTCGCGGGAACGTCCGGCCTGCATCGCTCCGTCTCGCACGAGGTGCTGCCCGAGCACCGCGAGTTCGAGCGGATGAGCACCACGGTCGCCAACGCGTATGTCGCCCCGGCGATGACGCGCTACCTCAGCGCCCTCGAGGACGCCGCCTCGGCGGGTGGCGCGCCACCGCGGCTGCGCATCATGCAGTCGAACGGCGGCAGCATCAGCGCGGCGCAGGCCGGCCGGGACGCCGTGCGCACGGTGCTGTCCGGGCCTGCGGGCGGCGTCGCCGGCGCCTTCGAGGCCGCACGCGCCTCGGGCCTCGAGCACGCGATCACCTTCGACATGGGCGGCACGTCCACCGACGTCAGCCTCTGCCCCGGCCGCATCCTCGAGCGCGGCGACCACGACGTGGACGGGATGCCGATCCGCACGCCCGCCGTCGACGTGCACACCGTCGGCGCGGGCGGCGGCTCGATCGCCTGGATCGACGACGGCGGTGCGCTGCGCGTCGGGCCGCAGAGCGCGGGCGCCGACCCCGGACCCGCCGCCTACGGCCGCGGCGAACTACCGGCCGTCACCGATGCGCACGTCGTGCTCGGGCGGCTGCGGCCGGATCGCTTCCTCGGCGGCGGCATGGCGCTCCACCCCGACCGCGCCGAGCGCGCGCTCGCGACGATCGCTCCCGCCTTCGGTGGCGACGTGCGGCGTGCCGCGCGCGCGGTGATCGAGGTCGTCAACGCCAACATGGTGCGCGCCCTGCGCCTGATCTCGGTCGAGCGCGGCTTCGACCCGGCGGAGTTCGCGCTCGTCGCCTTCGGAGGCGCGGGGCCGCTCCACGCCTGCGAGGTGGCGGCCGAGCTCGGCGTCGAGACGGTGATCGTCCCCGCCGCGCCGGGCGTGCTCTCCGCCTCGGGCATGTTGCACGCCGACGTCACGAAGGACCTCGCGCGCGGCCTGATGCTGCGCGTCCCGGCGAGCGCCTCGGGGACGCTCGACCCGCTGCGTGCGGCCTTCGCGGACCTCGATGCGCAGACGCGGGCGGCGCTCGCAGCGGACGGCTACCGGCGCGGCGTGCGCATCGAGCGCAGCGTCGATCTGCGCTACGCGGGACAGTCGCACGAGCTGACGGTCCCGCTCGGGCGCTCGCTCGGCGCCGCGGCGCTGCGTCGCGCCCTCGCAGAGGCGCACGAGGAGCGCTTCGGCCACGCCGATCCGGACCGCGACGTGGAGATCGTGGTCGCACGCGTGAAGGCGCGCGCCGCCGGGTTCCGCAGCGAGGCGCAGGCGAGCCCCGAGCACGGCGACGCCCTCGACGAGGCGGTGAGCATCGTCGTCTGGGACCGGCCACGCCGCACGCGCATCCTTGACCGGCGCAGCCTCGGGAGTGCGGGTATCGAGGGGCCCGCGATCCTGACGCAACTCGACACGACGACGCTCGTCCCGCCGGGCTGGCGGGCGCAGCCCGACGGGGAGGCCTCGGGCAACCTGCTCCTGCGCGAGGTCGGCGGAGAGCAACGATGAGCGACATCGATCCCGCGCGCCTCGCGATCTTCGACTCGCTCGTCTCCTCGGCGGCGGAGGAGATGGGCGCAACGCTGCGGCACACGGCGCTTTCGCCGAACATCAAGGAGCGGCAGGACTACTCGTGCGCGGTCTTCGACGCCGCCGGGCAGCTGCTCGCGCAGGCGGCGCACATCCCCGTCCACCTCGGCGCGATGCCGGAGTCCGTCCGCGCCGTCGAGTCGCTCGCACCGTGGGCCGAGGGCGACATCGCGATCCTCAACGACCCCTACCTCGGTGGGACGCACCTGCCCGACGTGACGATGGTCTCGCCCGTCTTCGCGGAGGAGGGGCCGCGCGGGCCGAGCGGTCGCCGCGCCCGACCGATCGGCTTCGTCGCCAGCCGCGCGCACCAGGCCGACATCGGCGGCAGCGCGCCGGGCTCGATGCCGGTCGCGCGGGAGCTGATCCAGGAGGGCATGGTGATCCCGCCGGTCCGCCTCTACCGGGCCGGCGAACTCGTCGAGGAGACGCTGGCGCTCGTGCTGAGCAACGTCCGCACCCCGGACGAGCGCCGAGGCGACTTCGCGGCGCAGGTCGCGGCGCAGCGTGTCGGCGGCGAGCGGCTGCGGGCGCTCGCCGCGCGCCTCGGGTTGGCGCAGTTCCGGCGGGCGGCGGCGGGGCTGCTCGACTACGGCGAGCGGATCGCGCGCACGACGATCGCGACGCTCCCGAACGGCAGCTACCGCTTCGAGGACGCGATGGACGACGACGGCTTCGGGGACGGGCCGCTGCCGATCGTCGTCGAGCTGGCGATCTCCGATCGCGGCCTGCACCTCGACTTCAGCGGCACGGCGCCGCAGCGGCCAGCCTCGATCAACGCCGTCGCCGCCGTGACGCGCTCGGCCTCCTACTACGTGCTGCGCTGCCTGCTGCCGCCGGGCGCACCGACGAACGCCGGGCTGTTCCGCCCCTTCAGCTTCGCCCTGCCGGAGGCGAGCATCGTGAACGCGAGGCCGCCGGTGGCCGTCAACGCAGGCAACGTCGAGACCTCGCAGCGCATCGTCGACACCGTCTGGGGGGCACTCAGCCAGGCGCTCCCGGAGCGGATGCCGGCGGCATCGAGCGGCACGATGAACAACCTGACCGCGGGCGGCATCGACCCGCGCAACGGCCGCCCGTGGGCCTACTACGAGACGACCGGCGGCGGGCTCGGCGGCGGCCCGGAGGGGCCCGGCCTCGCGGCGGCCCACAGCCACATGACCAACACGCTCAACACTCCCGCCGAGGCGCTCGAGCTGGCCTACCCGCTGCGCGTCGTCGAGCAGAGCGTGCGCCGCGGCAGCGGCGGCGCGGGACGCTTCGAGGGCGGCGACGGCATGATCCGCCGCACGCAGTTCCTCGGCGCCGCGACCGTAACGATCGTCAGCGAGCGCCGCACCACGCAGCCGTGGGGCGCGCAGGGCGGCTCACCCGGCACTCCGGGCCGCAACGCCCTCGAGCGCGACGGCGAGGAGCTGCCGCTGGCGGGCAAGGACACGTTCGACGCGCTGCCGGGCGACATCGTGCGCATCGAGACGCCGGGTGGCGGCGGCTGGGGCGCGCCCACCGGCTCGTAGTCCCGTTCGCCTCGCGCGCGCTCCCGGTTGCTAGAAGCGCGAGTAGGTGTAGCTCTGCTGCGTGATGAACTCGAGCAGCGCGGGCCTGCCCGCCTCGGTCTGCTCGATGCCGCGCTTGATCGCCGGGATGATGTCCGAGGGCTGCTCGACACGCTCGCCGTAGCCGCCGAGCGCGGTCGCGAAGTCCGCGTAGTGCCCGGAGATGTCGGTCGAGTTGTACTTCTCCTGCGAGACCGGCATGACCGGGATCTCGATCGCCATCGAGAAGTTGTTGAACAGCACCGAGAGGATCGGGATGCGCTCGCGCACGGCGGTCTCGAAGTCCATGCCCGTCATGCCGATCGCGGCGTCGCCCCAGACGTTGATGCAGAGCTTCTCCGGCCTCGCGATCTTCGCCCCCATCGCCAGTCCGAGGCCGTAGCCGAGCTGCGTCGTCTTGCCCCAGCCGATGTAGCTGAGCGGCTCGGTCGAGCGCCAGAACGGCGAGAGCTGGTCACGCGGGCTGCCCGCGTCGTGGGTGATGATCGTGTTCTTCCCGTCGACCGTCGCGAGCAGGTCGCGAATCACGCGGTAAGGGGAGAGCGGGACGCTCTCGTCATCGAGGAATGGCTGCCACTTGCCCATCCACTCGGCGTGGTGCTTCTGGATCTCCGCCGCCACCGCGTCGGCGCGCCCGCGCCCGCCGCTGCCGACACGCTCGCGGACGGCCTCGATCAGCGCGCGCAGCGTGAGCTGCGCGTCGCCGACAAGGGCGTGCTGGACCTCGACGGTGTTGTTGAGGTCGGCGGGGTCGAGGGTCGAGTGGATCACGGTGCGGCCGCTGGGGAACGCGATGCCGTAGCTGGTCTGCGCGAACGAACAGCCGACGCCGAAGATCACGTCGGCCTGCTGCAGGAAGTGGTGCAGCTCCCCGCTCAGCGAACGCCCGCCGGATCCGAGCGAGAGCCGATGGTCCTCGGGGAAGGCGCTCTTGCCCTGCAGGCTCGTGGTGACGGGCGCCTCGAGCAGCTCCGCGAGCTCGCGCAGCTCCGCCCACGCCTCGGCGTAATGGACGCCCTGCCCGGCGTAGAGCAGCGGGCGATCGGCGTCCACGAGCACCTGCGCCGCCTCGTCGACCGCCTGCGGGTCCGGCGCCGAGCGCGCGGAGACGACGGGGCGGTAGTCGAGCTCGCCGAGGTCCTCGCCGAAGAGATCGCTCGGGATCTCGACCAGCGCCGGCCGCGGGCGGCCGTTGCGCGCGGCGTTGAAGGCGCGCCGCAACGCGGGCGCGACCGCGCCGGGCACGGTCACCTGCTCGATCGATTTCACGACGTGCTGGAAATTGACGAGGGCGCTGAAGTGCGGCGGTACGTTCGTGGCGCCTCGCGGGTAGCCCGCGGGCAGCACGACGATCGGCGACGAGTCGCCGTAGGCCTGGGCGACGCCGCCGAAGGAGTTCTCCGTGCCCGGCCCGGCCTGCGAGGCGAAGACGCCAATCTTGTTGCCGGAGTTGATGCGGCTGTAGCCGTCCGCCATGTGGATGCCGGTCCGCTCCTGGCGCACGATGATCGTGCGGATGTCGGCCCGCGCCGCCGCCTCGATGATCGGGTTCACCGGGTAGGCGGTGATGAACTCGACCCCCTCGCGCTTCAGAATTTCCGCGATCGCGTCGTCTACCTTCATCGAAGCTGTGCCCCCCTCGCGTGCGCCGTGCGGCCCGCACCGCCATGCGCGGACCGCCTGTTAGCATACGGCCCTGAGCCGAACGATCCCGTGAATCCGCCCGTCCGCGGCCTCGCGCGGGCGACGACAGGGGGCAGCACTCGATGACTGAGCAGATGGGCATCTTCGACACGATCTACCACTCCCGCTCGATGCGCCGTCTCAAGCCCGACCCGGTCCCCGAGGAGCTGCTGCTCCGCCTCTGCGAGGCGGGCAACCAGGCCCCGACCGGCTCCAACATGCAGGGCGTGCGCTGGATCATCGTGCGCGATGCGGAGCAGCGCGCCAGCCTCGCCGCACTCAACAAGCGCGCCGTCGAGGAGTACGTCGGCACGCGCCGCGTCGACGACGTGCCGCACCACGACCCGGCCAGGCGCCAGCGGATGCTGAACGCCGTGCTCTGGCAGGCCGAGCACCTCGGCGAGGTGCCGGCGCTGATCGTCGCCTGCCAGCAGTGGGCGCAGGCGCCGGCCGACGCGGCCGCGCGCGCCGGCGCGGGCGGCTCCGTCTGGCCGGCGGTGCAGAACCTGCTGCTGGCCGCGCGCGCGCTCGACCTCGGCGCCGCGCCGACGACGCTCGGGCTGATCGACAAGCCCGCGGTACGCGAGATCCTGGGCACGCCGGAGACGATCGAGCCGTACGTGCTGATCCCGGTCGGCTACCCGACGGGCAACTTCGGCCCCGTGACGCGCCTGCCCGTCGAGCAGACGGTGCGGTACGACCGATGGTAGGCGCGACGAACGGCGGCTCACTCGCGGGCAAGGCGGCGCTGATCACCGGCGCTGCTTCCGGCATCGGCCGCGCCACCGCGCTGCGCTTCGCTTCCGAGGGCGCCTCCGTGGCCTGCGCCGACCTCGACGGCGACGGCGCGGAAGACACTGCCGCACGGATTGCCGAGTCCGGCGGCGCGAGCCTGGCGATCCAGCTCGACGTGACCGCGGAGCAAGAGGTGCAGGATGCGCTGGCGCGCTGCACGTCCGAGTTCGGGGCGCTCGACGTGCTCTACAACAACGCCGGCGTCGGCGGGGGCGGCAGCTGGGAGGAGACGCTCAGCGTGAACCTCAGCGGCGTCTACTACGGGCTGCTCCACGGCGCGCGGCTGATGGCCGAGCGCGGCGGCGGCTCGATCATCAACACCGCCTCGATCCTCGGCCTTGTGGCGTCCGTGCCGCGCCCGCACCGGCCCGAATCGGACGCCGAGGGCCCGCCCGCGGCGGGCGCCTACGTCGCCGCCAAGCACGGCGTGGTTGGCCTCACGCGCAGCTTCGCCGTCCGCTACGGCCCGCGCGGCGTGCGCGTCAACGCGATCTGCCCCGGCTACATCGAGACCCCGATGACCGCCGCGATCCGCGAGACGCCCGAGGACATCGCACACCTCGTCGCGCTGCATCCGATCGGCCGCCTCGGCCGGCCGGAGGAGATCGCCTCCGTCGCCGCCTTCCTCGCAAGCGACGCGTCCTCGTTCCTCACGGGCGTGGCGCTGCCGGTGGACGGCGGTTACACCGCCCGCTGAGCGGCCGTGCCCCGAGCCGGTGTCGAGCACTCTGCTGGCCTGCCGCATAATGCACGCGTACGGAAGGGGGCCGCGATGAGCGGCGGCGCGCTCGAGGGCATCCGCGTGCTGGAGTTCTCGCAGATCATCGCGGGGCCGGTGGTCGGGGTGAGCCTCTCCGACCTCGGCGCGGACGTCATCAAGGTCGAGCCCCCCGGAGGCGAGTCGATCCGCAACTCCGGCTCCGTCGTCCCCGGCGAGAGCAAGGCCTACCAGAGCTACAACCGAGGCAAGCGCGGCATGGTCCTCGACCTGCACGACCCGCGCGGCCTGCAGACCGCCTACCGGCTGATCCCGCACATGGACGTGGTGGTCACGAACTATCGCCCGGGCGTCGTGCAGCGGATCGGCATCGACTACGAGACGCTGCGCGAGCTGCGCAAGGACCTCATCTACCTCGAGGCGACGGGCTTCGGCACCACCGGTCCCGAGGCGCACCAGGGCGGCAACGACGGTGTGATCCGCGCCTACTCCGGCATCGCCGGCGGCGACGGCCAGACCGACGAGCACGGCGCGCCGATCATCATCGGCGCCACGCCGATCGCGGACTACTCGACGGCGATCGCGGGCGCGATGGGCATCTGCGCCGCGCTCTTCCACCGCGAGCGCACCGGCAAGGGCCAGTACATCGGCGCCTCGCTGCTGCGTTCGTCGATCTTCATCCAGGGCTACACGGTGATGCGCGAGCCGGTGACCGACGCGAGCGTCGCCGACGTGATCCGCGCCAACATCGTCGAGGCGCGCGCGCGCGGCGCACCCTGGACGGACGTGGTGGCGCTGCGCAAGGACCACTTCCGGCTGCGCGCCTCCGGGCGCATCTACTACGGCTCCTACAACGCCAAGGACGGGCCGCTGGTCCTCGGTGCGCTCACCACTCACACGCGCAACATCATGCGCGAGCTGTTCGACATGCAGGACGAGCGCTCCGACTCGCCCGACTTCGACGCCGCCGATCCGGACAACTGGGAGCGGGTCGAGCAGTGGCAGCAGTACGTCCGCGACCGGCTCGCGCAGAAGACCGTCGCCGAGTGGATGGAGATCTTCGACAAGGCCGGCGTGCCAACCTCGCCGTTCTACCTGCCCGAGGAGGTCGCGGACATCCCCCACGCCCGCGAGACCGGAATGATGGTGGAGCTGGAGCACTCGATCACCGGCCCGCAGATCCACGCAGGCCCGCTGCTGGAGATGTCCGAGACCCCGCCGAAGGCCGCCCGCCCCTCGCCCGCGACGGGCGAGCACACCGCCGAGGTGCTGCTGGAGTGCGGCTTCGCCCCGGACGAGGTCGCCGAGCTCCTCGCTGAAGGCGTCGTCGAGTAGTTCTCCTCCGGCTTGCGGACAGTCTTGAGGGCAGGCGCGCGTCCCCCGCGGGGGGCTGCGCCCCCCACACCCCCATCTGGACGAGCGCGCTGCGCGCGACTCGGCCCACCCACCCGCCCTCTGATGTTCTCTTCTGTGGGGGCTGCGCCCCCACGCCCCCGCCAGCCCAGCAGCCGACAGACAGCCCCGAGGGCGACCCCTCCGGCCCGCTCTCCCCTCGTGGGAGGGCAGGGGTGAGGGGGTCCGACACCCGCCGGGCTACAAGCCTTCGAGGGCGCACGGGCAGCGTCGCGCCGCGCCCCCGCGCAGCGCTCAAGGGCGGGCGAGGGTTTCGAGGTCCGGCGGGGACTGCGAGGGGGGCGAGGCTCCTCCCTCATCCCCTCCCGCAAGTGGGAGGGAGCGACAGGAGACGGCGCTCCCGATCCGCGGCGAAGGCCAGCGAGGCCCGGATGTCTTCCCGCTGCAAGTCCGGGAAATCGGCCAGGATCTCGTCCTCGGTCATTCCTGACGCCAGGTACTCGAGTACGTCATAGACGGTGATACGCAGACCGCGAATGCAGGGCTTTCCGCCGCGCTTTCCGGGCTCGACCGTGATGATCTGCGTGTAGTCCTGCGACATGGTTGACCCCTCAGGATGGTAGCGACATGGTACCGCGCCCTGGCTGACGTGTTCAGTGAGGCTGTCGGCGGGACCTGAGATCCGCGGCGCGCGCTACGTCGGCGCGTCGGGCAGCCGCTGCTCCTCGATGCCCGGCATCACCCACTGGCCGCGCCGTGGAGCGTACTCGTCGAAGGTCTGGCCGGGGCGGCCGGGGCCGGCGTTGAGCAGCGTGATGCGCTCCTCCTCGCTGTAGCGCACCTCGCCGCCGCTGAGGCGGAACGGCCGGTCGTGGCCGGGGTAGATCAGCGCGCCGTCACGCTCGCTCGACTGCGCGACACGCCGCACCGAGGCGTCCGCCTGCTCTGCGTTCCAGAAGACGAGCGGGTTCTGACCCGCCACGGCGACGCCGGCGTGGTGCACGGCGTCGCCGGTGATCAGGCAGAGACCGTCGTCCGTCTCCACCTCGAGGCCGATGCTGCCCGGTGAGTGTCCCGGCAGCTCGATCACGCGGCAGCCCGGCATCAGCTCCGAGCCCTCCGCCACCTCCTCGATGCGCATCAGGTCGAGGATCGCGCCGGTCCAGGGCGGCGTCGCCCAGTCGTTGCGGTGCGGGTTGTGCGCGTACGCCACCTCCGAGGGGTGGGCGAGCAGCGGGGCGTGGTCGAACAGGTCGGCGTTCTGCACGTGGTCCCAGTGCGCGTGGCTCATCAGCTGCGCGTCGATGTCGCGCGTCGTCAGCCCCCGCTCGGCGAGCTGCTCCTCCAGGTAGACGCGCCGCCCGACGTGCGCCGAGTCGAAGAGGATGCGCCGCTCGCCCTCGATCAACACGACGGCGCAGAAGCCGACGACGCCGATATCGGTGCTGAGCCCGGAGCCGTGCATGACGACGTCGATCGAAGGCATGTCGCCTCCTAGCAGGCTGCTGAAAAACTCCTGATCCTGAGCCGTAGGGTCTCACTGGCCATTCGGTGGGCTGGCGTAGAGCCCAGAAACATTGGGGTTTTTGATGTCGCGGCCAGCGCGATTTCAGCCCAAAAGCGCCGCCGCGGACTTTTTCATCACCCTGCTAGCGCTCGAACAGCTCGGGCAGGCCCTCGCGCCGCTTGCGCCATTCGAGCAGCGTGGCGACTGCGCGGGCCGCCCGCTCCAGGGTCGGGAAGACCGCGACGCCACGCTCGTAGGCGGGCTGTCCGGCGTCCTCGATCTGTGCCTCGCGCAGAATCAGCGCGACCGGCACGTGGTGCTCCTGCGCGATGCGATCGAGTTCGTCGGCGGTCAGTTCCAGCCGTCGCCGCCTTGCGTCGCGCGAGTGGTCCTGACCGGGGTGCCAGCGCGTCCCGACGGTGGTGAAGATCAGGTCCGTCGTCGGCGAGCCGGCGATCAGATCGAAGGCGCGGCGCGTGAAGCCGGTGTCGCTGCTGAAGTCCATCGGGTGGTCCCGCCCGAAGTTGGCGTCCACGGGGTTGCGCACGCTGGTCCCGGCGATCGGGATGAACTCGTGCAACTTCTCCTGCACGTCGTCGGGCAGCGGGGGGACGGTCAGGCCCTCCATCGCCATCTGGTCCGAGGAGAGCACCGCGTAGCCCCCGCCCGCGCCGACCAGCGTGACGTTGCGCCCGCGCCCGTGGCGCAGCTCCGTGGTCGCGGCCACGGCGAGGTCGAGCAGATCGTCGAGCGTGCGCACGCGCATCGCACCCGCCTGGCGGCAGAGCGCGTCGAAGACGTCGATCGATCCGGCGAGCGAGCCGGTGTGCGAACGCGCCGCCCGCGCGCCGTCCTCGGTAATTCCGCCCTTGAGCACGATCGTCGGCTTCACGCGGGCGAGGCGCTTCAGCGCCTCGAAGAAGGCGCGGCCGTCGCGCGGCCCCTCGATGTAGGCGACCACCAGCTCGGTCTGCGGGTCGTGCAGCGCGTAGTCGAGGAAGTCGTGGGACTTGAGGTCGGCGGCGTTGCCGTAGGAGACACCCTTCGAGAAGCGCAGGCCGCGCGCGCCGAGGCCGGTGATGATCGAGCCGGCGTTCGCGCCCGACTGCGAGAGCAGGAAGACGTTGCCCTCCTCGGTCGGAGACTCGGAGTTGAAGGAGAGCCCGGGGCCGGGGGCGTAGAGGCCCATGCAGTTCGGGCCGATCAGCCGCATGCCGGCCGCGCGCGCGCGCTCGACGAGCTCCCGCTCCTGGCGCGCGAGGTCCTCGTCGCCGGTCTCGGACAGCCCGGCGGTGAAGAAGTGCAGCGAGCGCACGCCGCGCTGGATGCAGTGCTCGACCAGCTGCGGTACGCCCTCGGCGGGAATCTGCGAGATCACGTGGTCCAGCGGATCCGGGATATCGAGGACGGACGGGTAGCAGGCGACGCCGCGGACCTCGGACATCTTCGGGTTGACCGCGTAGAGCGCGTGCTTGCGGTCGTAGCCCTGCTCCAGCAGGGCGTTGAGGAAGTTGCCACCCATGCGCCCGTCCGGGCCGGGCTGGGTGGAGACCCCGACAACGGCGACGCCGCGGGGGTGGAAGATCGCGTCGAGGGGATGCGGGTCTGGACTGGCGCCGTCGTGTCCGTCGCGGTCGCTCACGGGAATCTCGTGCTCCATTCCGTAGGCTCGGCACGCGTCCGGCGACGCTGCCGCGCTGATTCTATGGCGGCTCGCGCTCAGGGACGAGGCAGCCGCGCGCCCGCCGTGGCACGATGCCCCGATGCCGCGCCTCTTCTACGGCTGGTACATCGCGATCGCCGGGTCGTTCAACAACTTCCTGGTGCTCGGCTTCGTGATGATCGGAGCGAGCATCTTCATCGAGCCGATCCGCGCCGAGCTCGGCTGGAGCGTCTCGGCGATCGCCTTTGGGTTCTCGCTGCGCAGCTTCGAGCAGGGCCTGCTGGCGCCGCTCACGGGGATGGTGATCGACGTCGTTGGGGCGCGGCGGATGGCGTTCGCGGGAGCGGTCTTCATCTCGGCGGGCCTGCTGATCTTCGCGCAGTCCCAGGAGCTCTGGCACTACTACGCGGCGAGCCTGGTGATGTCGTTCGGGCTCAGCGTCGGCTCGGGCGCCGCGTTCCCGGCCGCGATCATGAAGTGGTTCGAGGCCAAGCGCGGCCGGGCCACGGGCCTGATGAACGCCGGGAACGCGGCAGCCTGGCTCGCGGCTCCGGTGCTGGCGCTGCTCGTCGAATCGATCGGCTGGCGCTCAACCGTCACGCTCGGCGCCATCGCGATCTTCATCGTAGGCATGGCCAGCGCGCTGGTGGTGCGCGATCGTCCCGAGGATCTCGGGCTGACGGTCGACGGAGTGGTCGGAAGCCGCTCGCAGTCCAGTATCGCCATCTCTCAGGGCGGACTCGGTGCGGCCGAGGCGCTGCGCACGCCCGCCCTCTACCTGCTGGCGATCGCCTCGGCGCTCGGCGTGGCGGCGCTTATCACCTGGACGATCTTCCTGATACCGCACCTCCAGTCGGTGGGCTTTTCGCTTCGCACGGCGGCGCTCATCACGGGATTCTACGGGGCGTGCCAGTTGGTGCTGCGAGTCTCCGCAGGTTGGGTCGGCGACCGCTTTGGACGTCGCCGCGTCTTCACGCTCTCGTTCGTCTCCATGGGAATCGGGCTGCTGGCCTTCGCGAACCTGAGCCCGGACCGTATCTGGCTCCTGCCGCTCTACTACCTGTTCTACGGCTTCGGCCACGCCGCCTGGCTGGTGATGCAGATGGCCGTGATCGCGGACTTCTTCGGCACGCGCCGCTTCGCGACGGTCCGGGGACTGGTCTCGACGCTGCAAATGCCCGTCAACGTAGCCGCTCCGCTGCTCGCGGGCTGGTCGTTCGACGCGACGGGGAGCTACCACACCGCCTTCACGATCTTCGCCTTCGGTACGTTCGGAGGGATGATCGCGGTCATGCTGATCCGCCGCCCCACCTGGGCGGACCTCCCGGCCGCGCGAGGCGGTCCGTCGGGCGAGAGCCAGCCAAGCGACACTCAGTCGAGCGACAGCTGACGGTCTTCGGATTGCAGCTTCACCCGCCGCACATCGCGAGGCCGTGGGTCCGCGTCAAGTGGTTTGCTCTGGCCCGTCGGCGGACGACCGGCATCAGCCGTCGGGTCAGCACGCAACAGCACCTGCTCGAGGAGGAGGGTATCCTGCCAGTGTGCGACGCCAGCCCCATGGCTTGGCGAACCCGGGAGGTCAGGTCATGCCGGCCAACGAGGAACTTCTCCGACGCATCACAGCTCGCCCGGACGTGTTCGGCGGGAAGCCGATCATTCGTGACTTGCGCGTGTCCGTGGAACTGGTGCTGAGCCTCCTGGCACAAGGAGTCGCGCCGGAGGACATCCTCGATGACTACCCCGATCTCGAGGCCGAGGACATCCGTGCCTGTACGGCCTACGCGCACGCGATCATCGCGCGCGACTCGCTGGCGACAATTTCCGTCGCCGAGTAGTGAGGTTCCTGGTTGATCGATGGGCCGGGCGTCGTATGGCGGAGTGGCTTCGCGATCACGGGCATGATGTACTCGAAGCTCGCTCACTCGGCCCGGCCCCGGAGACCGGGCCCTTCTGTAACCCGCAGAGTCGGCAGGGCGAGTCCTGATCACGATTGACACCGACTTCGGTGAGCTGATCTACCTCCACGACGTCCCGCACGCTGGCCTCGTGCGCCTCCCCGATGTTCCGGCGGAGCAGCGCATTGCCGTGATGTCCGAGGTCGTCGAACGCCACGGCCGCACATTGGAGAACCGCGCCATCGTCACGATTCGCGACCGGCGAATCCGCATATCGGAGCCGCCGCCGCCGGCATGACGCGTTCTCCAGTACGCCCAGTCCGCTAGTCCAGCGGATCCGGACCGAGGTCGTAGTCGACGAGCAGGTCGGCGAGCTGCCGCCGGTGGTAGCGAGGGCTCCCCAGCTGGTGGTAGAGCGATCGCGAGAGCGTCGTGTAGAGCGTCAGCCCGTACTCGTGCATCACGCCTACGCCGGCGTGCACCTCGTGCGAGTAGTTCACCGCGTGCATGAAGCCCTCGCTCGTCACCGCCTTCGCGAGGTGCGAGGCGACCTCGGCGCCGGGCTTGCCGGAGTCGAAGCGCCAGAGCGCCTCGTAGGTGGTCCAGCGCGAGGCGTCGACGTGGTTGACGAGCTGGATGATGTGGTTCTGAACGTGCTGGAAGCGACCGATCGGCTGCCCGAACTGGCGGCGCTCGCGGCTGTAGTCGACGGCCATGTCGAACACCGCCTGCCCCCCGCCGACCTGGTAGGCGGACAGCACCGGCGCCGCCTTCGTCAGCGCCCGCAGCAGCGGCGCCTCCGCCGCTCCGGCCTCGCCGAGCGCCGCCGAAGCCGGCACGCGCACGCCCTCGAAGCGCACGACGCACTCGGAGCCGGTGAAGCCCCGCAGCCGGCGCACGGACACGCCCGGAGCGGACGCGTCGACGACCAGTAGCGTCAGTCCCCCGTCGTCACCCGTGCGTACGGCGGTGATGAAGTGCGCCGCGCCGATCGCGTCGTGCACGAACAGCTTGACGCCGTCCAGCACGTAGTCGCCGCCACGCTCGGCGGCGCGCAGGTGGACGCCCTCGGGGCCCCAGCGGTAGCCGGGCTCGGTGAGCGCGAGTACGGCGATCGCCTGGCCGCTCGCGATGCGCGGCAGCAGCTCGGCGCGCTGCTCCTCGCTGCCCGCTTCCTCGACGACTAGCGCCGAGACGACGCCCGAGGAGATGAAGGGGCCCGGCAGCGCCGCGTAGCCGAAGGCCTCGAACAGCACGGCGGCATCCGTCAAGCCGAGGCCCGCGCCGCCGTAGCGCTCCGGGATGGCCGCGCCCAGCCAGCCGAGCTCCGCGACGCGCGCGTAGTGCTCCGGCGAGTAGCCGAGCTCGCTCTCCGAAAGCTCGATCACGGCCTCGCGCGGCGCCTCGCGCGCGACGAAGTCCTCGACGCCCTGCTTGAGGAGTTGCTGTGCTTCGCTGAGGGAGAGATCCACGGCGCGCCGCCTATTCGACCGTGCGGCCGGCGCGTTCGCGCTCGCCGCGCCCGATGCCGATGCGGCGGGCCATGATCACCTTCTGGATGTCCGCCGTCCCGCCCGGATGCAGCGAGACGATCGCGTTGCGCAGGTAGGAGTCGAAGCGCCCCCCGGTGGGGTCGAACTCGGCGTCGTCGAGCAGCGCGTAGGGGCCGAGCAGCTCGAGCATGATCTGCGAGGCGCGGAGGCCGCTCATCTTGCGGTAGTACGAGGCCTGCGGACCCTCGTAGCTCATCTCCTGGTGGGTGCGGTTCATCCAGAAGTTGCGCAGCTCGAACAGCCGCTGCACCTCGGTCTCCATGAACAGATCGGCGAGCAGCCCGCGCGTCTCGTCGTCCTCGAGCGGGTGTGCGCCGTTCGCGGGCAGCGAGCGCAGGCGATCGCGCGTGCGCTCGAACCAGACGTTGCGCGCGATGCGCCCTCCCGAGCCGTGCTCCAGCTCGAGGTGGGTGCTTGCGACCCGCCAGCCGTTGTTCTCGCCGCCGACGAGGTTCTCCGCGGGGACGCGCACGTTGTCGAAGTAGATCGTGTTCTTGTAGCCGCGGCCGATGCCCTCGCGGCCGTCGCTGAGCAGGTACATGCGCTCGACGGTGATGCCCGGCAGATCCGAGGGGATCATGAACCAGCTCACGTTCTGGTGGCGCGCCCCTTCGGGGTCGGTGCGCACGATCGTCCAGAACGAGTCGGCCCCGTGCGAGCCGCCGATGAAGATCTTGGTGCCGTTGATCACGTACTCGTCGCCGTCGCGCACGGCGTCGGTCTCGGTCGAGGCGAGGTCGGAGCCGGCCTCGGGGCCGGTCAGCAGCTGCCAGGTGACGGTCTCGCCACGGAAGATCGGGGGCAGCAGGCGGCGCTTCTGCTCCTCGCTGCCCCAGACGAGGATGCTCGCGCCGCCGAGGCTGCCGCCGCTGTCGTAGTAGGGCGGGCTCGTCAGGTCGTGGCGGTCCATCTCCTCGGCGAGCACGATCGCGTGGTCGACGGAGAGTCCGCCGCCGCCGTACTCGAGCGGCGCGGTCGGGCGCAGCCAGCCTTGCCCGCCGAGGTCGCGTCCGAGCTGGCGGTACTTCCCGTAGTTCTCGTCCGAGTCCTGGTCGCCCTCGACCTTCGGGACGTGCTCATCGAGCCACTCGCGCACCTCGGTGCGGAAGGCGCGCTGCTCCGGCGTGTAGGCAGGTTCGAAGTCCACGCGTCGCCTCCTTGCAGCGCGGCGAGCGTAGGCACGGGCGCGGCGACGGTCAACGCGAGGTGGCGAGTCAGCCGGCAGCCGTGGCGGCGGCGACCGCCACGGCAGCGATGGCGCTCAGGGCCACGACGATCGCAGCCCCGTGGATCCAGAGCGCCCGATGCAAGTCCGACCGAAGCTCCTGAAACGTCAAGTGGAAGATTTCACGCGTTGCGAGCGGGCTCGTGGACTCGTTACCTCCCGGTGAGCAGCTCACCCGAGGAGGGCCGCAACGGCCACCGCCGTAGCGGCGAGGCCACTGATCGCAGCGACGACGCCCGCGCCCTGGATCCAGAGAGCCCGATACATCTCTGAACGAAACTCGTGCTGCTCCGAGCGAAGCTCATGCAGCTCCGAGCGAATCTCCGAACGAAGCTCCGAACGAAACTCGCCGAGCTCCAGACGGAGGATGTCGCGCGTGACGAGTGGGCTCGTAGCTTCTTCCACGACTTCCACGATACCCTCAGCGGCCTGCTCGTCGATACCTGCTCCGCGCAGCTTGCGGACTGCGTCGTGCGTGTCGAAGGTCGGTGCTGCCATCGTGGACCGTCGCTTCCTGATCGGAGTCTATCCGATCACCCGAAATAGAGACACTACCGTGTCACTATCGTAGCCCAGCGCCACCCGCGCTCCCGCCCAGTGGTACCGTGACTCCGATGCCAGACCCCACGCCCGACGCAGACGAGGCCCGCCGCACGCTGCGCCCCACCGAGGCGGAGGCGCTCGACGCCTGGCGCGGGCTCCAGCGCACCGCCAACGAGCAGGGCGAGCGGATGCGCGAGCAGGCGCCGCCCGCCGATGAGTGGGGCGCGATGGCCGACATCTTCGCGCCCGGCCCGGACGCCTACCCCGCGCCCGAGCTGCCGCTGCTTGAGGCGCTGGCGAGGCCCGGCGACCACTGGCTCGAGGTCGGCGCGGGAGCGGGACGGCTCGCGATCCCGCTCGCCCGCCGCGTCCGTCGCATGAGCGCCATCGACCGCTCGCCGGGCATGACGGCGCGGCTGCGCGAGGAGGCCGCCGCTTCCGGCCTCGACAATATCGAGGTGCTGCCTGCCACGGCCTGGCCGCCGCCGGGGGCGCCCGGCGAGTCCGCGCCGATCGTCGACGTGGCGCTGTCGGCGAGCGTGCTCTTCTTCGTCGAGGAGGTCGGCGCCTTCCTCGATGCGCTCGAACGTCATGCGCGGCGGCTCTGCGTGATCGTGCTGATGGATCGGATGCCGGGGACGCCGCTGGAGCCGCTCTGGTCGGGGCTGTACGACGAGCCGCCGGACGAGCTGCCCGCGCTGCGCGAGTTCCTCGCGGTGCTCGGCGCGCGCGGACGCGCCTTCGAGCTGCGCACGACGCCGCCCCCGCCCGAGCCGCCGCTCTCCCTCGACGAGGTCATCGACTCGAACCGCCACCGCTACTTCGTCGGCCGCGGAACGGCGCGCGAGGGGCGCATGCGCGAGCTGCTGGCGGAGCGCTACGCCGGTGCCGACGGCCTCGTGGCGCTGCCGTTGCCCTTCAGCCAGACCGCCGTCGTGAGTTGGGCGCCGCCACCCCGCTGACGCCCTCGCGGCGGCGCTATGCGCCTCGCCGCCGATGCGTCACGATGCGCGTGTGACGCAGACACGCGAACGCGCCCGGACGCCACCGCCGATCCCCGTCGACGAAGCAGTCGCGGGCGGGACGCGACGCTTCCGCACGTTCGATTCCTTCAGGATCGTCAGCTTCCGCTGGTTCTTTACGTCGATGTTCTCGGGCTTCGCGGCGATCGGCATCCAGATGTTCGTGGCCGGCTGGCTGACCTTCGAGCTGACCGGCTCGTTCGCGGCGCTCGGCGTGCTGCACCTCGCCGGAGGCATGTCGAGCCTGGCCGCCTCGATCCCGGGGGGCGTACTCGCCGACAAGGTCAGGCACCGCAAGCGGTTCATCCAGACAGGGCAGGCCGCGGGCGCACTCGCCTCGCTCGTGATGGGGCTGCTCGTGACGAGCGGCAACCTGGAGTTCTGGCAGATCGTCGTGGGCGCCTCGATGATTTCCGCGGCGCACTCGCTCACGATGCCGGCGCGGCAGGCGCTGACGCCCTCGGTCGTCGGAATGAAGCAGCTGACGAACGCGATGGCGCTCTATACCACGGGGCAAAACGCCTCGTTCCTGCTCATGCCCGCCCTCGCGGGCTGGATGATCGGCGCGCTCGGACCGGCCGGCAGCATCGAGGGCACGCAGTATGTCTACTACCTGATGTCCGCCCTCTACGTCGGCGCGCTGCTGCTGCTGCTCCCGGTCGAGATCGGCGCGAGGGCGTCCGCCGGGCCCGCGCGCGCCATCAGCCAGGTCGCCGACGGGCTGCGCTACGTGGCGCGCGACACTGTGTTGCGTCCGCTGCTGATCTACAACGCCTCGGTCGGGCTCTTCTGGATGACCTACATGACGCTGCTGCCCGGCTACGCGAAGGAGGTGCTCGGCGTCGGCGCGAGCGCGCTCGGCGTGCTGCTCAGCATGGGCGGCCTCGGCGCGGTCGTCGGCTCCTTGATCGTGGCCTCGATCCCGGGAGGGCAGCGTGGGCGCGTCTGGATGCTGAGCGTCACGCTGATCGGCGTGGCGATGCTCGCGTTCTCCGTGAACAGCACCTACTGGGTGGCCCTCGGATGCGCCGTCCTGATCGGCGCGGGGCAGGCCGGCTACCTCTCGCTTGGGAGCGTGCTGCTGCAGGCCTACACGGAAGACGAGTACCGGGGGCGCGCGCTCAGCGTTTACATGATGCAGTACGGGCTGATGTCGCTCGGCACGCTCCTCGTCAGCCTCGTCG
Organism: Dehalococcoidia bacterium; assembly: GCA_965247925.1. Lineage (GTDB taxonomy): Bacteria > Chloroflexota > Dehalococcoidia > UBA2979 > UBA2979 > VXMT01. The sequence continues at coordinate 1,761,801 of CBDFIB010000004.1, read as the reverse complement.
CGAACGCGATCGGCCCGCAGATCGCCGTCGGTCTTGCGTCCATCGCGCTGCTCGCGATCACCGCCGCCCAGCTCATCGCACGCACGCCGATCAGCCGCCTGCGCTGACGGCGAGGAGGACAACGTCATGCCGCTGCCAGCTGACCTCGAGGCCCCCGGCCGCCAGCCCTACGACCTGACCATCGCCGAGGCGGCCGCGGCGCTGCGCGACGGCTCGCTGAGCGCGCTCGCGCTGACCGAGTCCGTCCTCGCGCGCATCGAGGAGACCGAGCCGGCGCTCAACGCCTACATGCTCGTCACCGCCGACCTCGCGCGGGAGCAGGCCGCCCGTGCCGACGAGGAGTTGGCGAGCGGCCTCGATCGCGGGCCGCTGCACGGCATCCCGTTCGCGCTCAAGGACCTGTTCGACACCGCCGGGATCGTGACGACGGGCGGCTCCGACTTCCTCCGCGACCGCGTGCCCGAGCAGGACGCCTTCGTCGTCGCGAAGCTGCACGAGGCGGGCATCGCGCTCACGGGCAAGCTCGGGATGCACGAGTTCGCCTTCGGCACCACCAGCGACAACGCCCACTTCGGCGCGGTCCGCAATCCGTGGAACCCGGACTACACGCCGGGCGGCAGCAGCGGCGGCAGCGGGGCGGCGGCGGCGGCCGGGTCCGCCCTCGGCACGCTCGGCAGCGACACCGGCGGGTCGATCCGCATGCCCGCCGCGATCTGCGGCGTCGCCGGGCTGAAGCCGACGCGCGGCCTCGTCAGCCGCAGCGGCGTCGTGCCCCTCTCGCACACGCTCGACCACGCCGGTCCGCTCACGAAGACCGTCGAGGACTCCGCGCTGATCCTCAACGCGATCGCCGGATACGACCCGACCGACCCGCAGTCGCTCGACCGCCCGCCCGAGGACTTCACGCGCGAGCTCGGCCGCGATCTCACCGGGCTGCGCGTCGGCGTGCCGCGCCACCCGCTCTGGGCGGACTGCGACGACGAGGTCGCCGAGGCCTGCGAAGCCGCGCTCGACGAGCTGCGCGCGCTCGGCGGCGAGACCATCGAGGTGGAACTGCCGCAGTACGCCGCCGCCGGGCGGCTGCTGATCAGCCAGGTCGAGGGCGCCGCCTTCCACGAGCAGTGGCTGCGCGAGCATCCCGAGCGCTACAGCGACGAGATCCGAGGCAAGATCGAGCCCGGCCTCACCCGCCTGGCGATCGACTACATCCGCGACCTGGAAACGCGCCTGGCGATCGAGCGCGAGGTGCTGGCCGTCCTCGGGACGGTCGATCTGCTGGTCTCGCCGACGCTGCCGCGCACCGTACCGACGGTCGCCGAGGGCGACCCCGGCTCGCGCCTCGCGAGCTACACGCGGGCGTACAACATCAGCGGCCTGCCGGCGATCAGCGTGCCCTGTGGCCTCGATGGCAACGGGCTGCCAATCGGGCTGATGATCGCGGGCCGCCCCTTCGCCGAGGCGAGCGTCTGCCGCGCCGCCCACGCCTACGAGCGGGCGACGGGCTGGCCGCGCCGCCCACCGCTGTAGCGCGCAGCGAGGCTCAGGCCCGCAGCGGCTCGCCTGCGAGGATCGCGCGCGCCTCGGCGACCATGTCGGCGATCACCTGGCTGGTCGGGCGGATCTCGTCGATCAGGCCGACACCCTGGCCGGCAGCGACATTCATGAACTCCTCGACGTGGTGGTCGTCGACCGCCTGCATGAGCTTCGCCATCAGCATCGGCTGCAGTGGCATGCCGAGCGGCTCGGGCGCGTCGGGCTGCTCCCAGGCATCGATCATCTTCGAGCGCAGGCGAGCGGCGGGCTTGCCGGTCAGTGCGCGGCTCTTGGTCGAGTCCTCGGTCGCGGCCTTGACCAGTTTCTCCTTGAGGTAGGGGTCGATATGCGACTCCGTCGTCGCCTGCCAGATCGTGCCGCACCAGACACCCACCGCACCAAGGGCGAGCGCGGCGACGAGGTGCTCACCGCGCGTCACACCCCCCGCCGCGAGGACCGGCGTGTCGTACTCGCGCGCCATCCTCGTCACCGCCGGGACGAGCGAGAAAGTGCCGATGCGCCCGGAGTGGGCGCCCGAGTCGCCGCCCTGCGCGATCACCAGATCGACGCCCGCCTCGAACTCGCGGCGCGCCTGCCGCGTCATGCCGATCAGGCCCCAGACCTTCGTGCCGGCCGCGTGCGCGCGATCGAGGATCACGGCGGGGCTGCCGAGGCCCGAGGCGAAGATCGGAACGCGCTCCTCGAGGGTCACGTCGATGTGGTCGCGGGCGCGCTGCAGCAGGTCCGCGCCGACCGAGGGCTGCCACGGCGGCGGCGTGATCGGGTCCGGGATCTCGTTGTCGAGCTGCAGCCGCTCCACGAAGTCGCGATGCTCCTGCGGGATCATCGCCTCGAGGTCCTCGACGTTGCCCTCCTGGAAGGTGGCCGGAAGCAGGGTGTCGATGCCGAACGGCTTGTCGCCGACCTGGTCGCGGATCCAGCGCACGTCGCGGCGGAACTCGTCCTTCAGGAGCTGGGTGGTGCCGAGCACGCCGATGCCTCCGGCGTTCGTCACGGCGGCGACGACCTCCTTTGTGTGGCAGAAGGCGACGATCGGGTATTCGCAGCCGTACTCCTCGCAGAGCCGCGTGCGCAGCGCGTCGTCGTTCATCGCTCACATCCGATCACTTCAGGGCTGCCGCTCGGTCCGGTTCTCAGGATACGGCCCGGCGCCGAGGCCGTACCAGTAAGGAACGGGACGCGCCTCGGAGCGGCGCTCAGTCCTCGAACTCGAACAGCACGGGTGCGTGGTCGGAGGGCTTCGGGCCCTTGCGGAAGTCACGATCGATGCCCGCCGCTCGCAGCCGCCCGGCGAGGTCCGGACTTACCAGCGCGAGGTCGATGCGCATGCCCATGCCGCGGTGGAAGTGCCCCTGCCGGTAGTCCCACCAGGTGTGCTGCACCGTCTCCGGCTCGACGACGCGGAAGGCGTCCGCCAGCCCCGTCCCGAGCAGCGCGCCGAGGCGCTCCCGCTCCGGCGCGCTCGCGTGCGTCGCGCCCTCGAGGGTAGCCGGGTCCCAGATGTCGATGTCCGCGGGTGCGATGTTGTAGTCGCCGGCGACCACCAGCGGCTGGCCCGCGAGCTGCGACACGCGTTCGGCCATCGCGTCGAGGAAGGCGAGCTTCGCCTCGTACATCGGATCGTCGAGCGCGCGGCCGTTGACGACGTAGACGCTGACCGCGCGCAGCCCGGCGACGGTCGCCTCGATCCAGCGCGCGTCCTCCGGGAGCGGGCTGCCCGGCAGTCCGTGCGCGACATCCTCGATGGCGTGGTCGTCGCGGGCGAGGATCGCCACGCCGGCCCAGCGCCCGCCGGACTCATCGGCGGCGGCGTAGCCCGCCTCGCGCAAGGCCCCGGCGGGGAACTCGCCGGGGGCGGTCTTCGTCTCCTGCAGGCAGACGACGTCGGGTCGGTGGACCGCGAGGAACTCGAGCAGGCGCGGCATCCGCGCCCGCACCGAGTTCACGTTCCAGGTCGCGAGTTTCACGCCTGCTCCGTTGCCATCTCCCACTCGGTGGGCGGCGGGCACGCGATGTCCGGCGGGGGCGGCCAGTAGCGCCAGCGTACGCGCCCGAGCAGCGCCTCCGGCGGGAAGGGGCCGAGCGTGCGGCTGTCCGTGCTCGTCCCGGAGTTGTCGCCGAGCAGCCAGAGGTCGCCGCCGGGCTCGCGGACACGGATCCGCTTGACCAGCGTGCGTCGCGGATCGCGGGGATCGCGCACCAGCGCGATCTCGTCCTCGCGCGGCTCTCGATACGCGTAGGCGCGCCGGTCGACGATCACCCAGTCGCGCGGCCGCAGGGCCGGCAGCATGCTCTCGCCCGCGATCTCGTAGCGCGCGAAGCGCCGCGCGAGGCGCAGCGCGAGCCAGGCGATCGCTCCCGCCGCTGTGCAGCAGGCGAGCGCGAGCACGAGGCCGCGCCAGGGCGACCGGCCGGCCGTCGGGTTGCCCGCCCGGCTACGCGGCCCGGTAGAACGGGACGTCGTCGCGGCCCTTGGAGGCCCAGAAGACGTTGTGGATCTCCTCGATTGTGGCGAGCAGCTCCTCGCCGGCCTCGACGCTCAGTTCCGTCTTGTTGCGGGAGCAGAGCTTGGCGGCGTTCCAGAACGTCTGCCAGAGGTCCGGGGTGGCCGCGGTGCGCTCCGGGTTGAAGTAGTCCGTCCAGAGGATGTTGAGCTCGCGCTTGGCCAGCTCCGACTGCTCCTCCTTGATCGCGGTGAAGCGCGATCGCGTGTTGTTCGTCGCCGCGTCGTCGGCGTCGCCGAGGGCGACGATCTTCTGCGCCATCGAGAGCACCGCCTCGGCGGCGATGCGCGCCGACGCGGGGTCGTAGATGCCGCAAGGGCCGTCGCAGTGGGCCTCGGCGACGCGCCGAGGGCGCAACAGAGCGGACAGGAGGTGCATGTGGGGGGCTCCCTTCACGGGCGCACCGTGTGTGCGCCCAACAGCTTCCGTACATGTGGCCGATGCGGCATTCGCCGTCGCAGACCGGCGCTGCCTATTGTCGGCACCATCGCGAATAACGCAAGCGCAGTCCCCGGCGCCGCCCCGCAAGGGAACGATGTGCTAGAGTCCGCCCCAGCAACGAATCGAACATCGAGGAGCCAACCTTGGACCTGCAGCACGTCATCACCGAGAAGCTCGGCCACATCTACCACATCCGCCTGAACCGCCCGGAGCGCCTCAACGCCATCGGCGCGCAGATCCGTCACGACCTCGGCCAGGCCTGGTACGAGTTCGAGAACGACCCTGAGTTGCGCATCGCCGTCGTCAGCGGCGAGGGTCGCATCTTCTCCGCGGGCCGCGACATCCGGGAGCAGGCCGGGGGCCGCCCTGACATCAGCAACCCCGACGCCCCCGTCTCCAAGACAGGCTTCTACGGCGTCCCCGACACCGACAAGCCGATCATCACCGCCGTCCAGGGCGGCGCCTGGGGGGCGGGCTTCTACATCGTCTGCGGCTCCGACATCTGCGTCGCCGCCGAGGGCGCGCGCTTCGCGATGTCGGAGATTCCGACGGGCATCATCGGCCCGGCGCTGTTCGTCATCCTGCAGAACCTCTACTGGCTGCCGGGCTCCGAGATCGTGATCCGCGGCCACCAGTTCGACGCGCAGCGCGCCTACGAGCTGGGCATCATCAACCACGTCGTGCCGGCCGAGCAGTTGATGTCGACGGCGATGGACATCGCCGAGGAGATCGCCGCGCTTCCCCCGGTGCATGTTCAGGTCACGAAGCAGCAGCTGATGATGGCTCGCCCGCGACCAACCGCCTACCAGGCCGAGATCGCCTTCCCGCAGGCAATGGCGGGCCTGATGCAGCTCGAGGACACGCGCGAGGCGGCGATTGCCTTCGCCGAGAAGCGCACCCCGATCTTCCAGGGCCGCTAGCAATCCCGAGCGCGAGAGCACCAAAGGGCCGGCCCAGTGGGCCGGCCCTTTGCTATGCGCCCGATCCGGCTCCAGCGGTCACTGCCGCCACTCGCCGCGGGCGCTGTTTGACACTCGCGGAGTTCGTCGGGATGCTGGCCTGCGGTACACGGCTCGCCGGCGCGGTTGCGCCCGCCGAGGGCGCGCACGCAGCGATTGCGAGAGGGAAGAGGAGCAGCTTGTGAAGGTCGACATCTTCTCGGAGATGCAGCAACCGAAGGAACTTTGGGGTCCCGACGTCGAGAACCATGAGCACCGGCTGTTCGAGGAGACCCTCGCGCAGGCGAAGCTCGCCGACGAGATGGGCTACGGGATCTGGTGGGAGGTGGAGCACCACACCGCCGTCGAGTTCAGCTACAGCTCGGCGCCGGAGATCATGCTCACCAACATCGCCGCCAACACCAAGAACCTGCGAGTCGGCCACTCCGCCGTGCTCTCCCCCTTCCGCTTCAACCACCCGATGCGGGTCGCGGAGCGCGCCGCCTTCCTGGACCACGTGAGCAACGGCCGCTTCGAACTCGGCCTCGCCCGGTCCACTATCCCTGAGTGGCGCACCTTCAACATCGACGCGGACGAGACGCGCGACCAGATGCAGCAAGCCTTCGAGATGATCCCGAAGATGTGGACCACCGACGACTTCTCCTGGAAGAGCGACTTCTACGACATCAACAACGTCTCCGTGATCCCGAAGCCCTACCAGAAGCCGCACCCGAAGCTCTGGCAGGCCTGCTCCAGTCCCACCTCCTTCGAGCAGGCGGGCCGCAACGGCGTCGGCGCCCTCGGCGTCACCCTCTGGGCCTCGCTCGACCAGGTCGCCGAGTGGATCGGCCTCTACCGCGATGCGATCAAGGACTGCGACCCGGTGGGCGAGGAGGTCAACGACCAGGTTGCCTTCTTCACCTTCGTGCACGCCGCCGAGAGCGAGCAGCAGGCGATGGAGAACGGCGCCGCCGACGCGGCCGCCTGGTACACCAACGGCGCCTTCACCTTCTTCGAGGCTAAGGAAGCCTTCGTGCTCACCGCCAGGGAGCTGGAGGCGGCGGCGGCCGACCCCGCGGGCGGCGGCCTCACCGGCCAGTTCCTGCGCGACCACGCCGACGACACGGTGACCGAGGCGCAGCTGATCGTCGCCAAGGTCATGGAGGGTGAGGAAGTCACCCCCGAGGAGGTCTGGGAGGTGCTCTCCAAGCAGCACTCCCTGATCGTCGGCAGCCAGGACCAGGTGCGCGAGGGCATGAAGGTCTACCAGGAGGCCGGGATCGACCGCCTGATGTCCTTCCACCAGGTCGGCGCGATTCCGCACGAGGCGATCATGGAGAGCATCCGCCTCACCGGCGAGCTCATCCCCGAGTTCGACCCGGACGCGCGCTAAGGCCCCTCGCAGACTCGCAAAGAAGGCCGCCTTCGGGCGGCCTTCTTGCTGTCCGGGGTCCGCAGCCGGGCGCGCCCGGCCGCCTCGTGGCTGGCTACGTCAGGGCGTCGAGGAACGGCGTGACGGCGTCGAGGAAGCCGGAGGTGTTCTGCGAGTGGACGTTATGTCCACAGTCCGGCACGGTCCGCAACTGCCCCTGCGGCATCGCCGCAGCGAAGTCGTCGGCCCCCTGCTCGGTGAGCACGTTCGAGTCGCCGCCGCGGATCACCAGCGCAGGCAGGTCGAAGTCGCGCACCACATCGAGGCCGATGCTGAGCGGAACGCCGTCGTTATCGCGGGCGCGGCGGAAGGCGGGATCTTTCAGGATGCGGTCGGACTTCGTGATGTACTTGCCGTCGGCGCGCTGGATCAGGTTGTAGCGCACGGTCCGCGTGATGTGCTCGCGCGTGCGGTACGGGTCGTACTCCACGACCCGCTCGATGAACTCGTCGAGGTCGTCGAACTCGATGTTGCGCTGGATGAAGTCGCGGATCGCGCGCGTGCCCTCGCCGCTGATCTCCGGGCCGACGTCGACGAAGACGGCGGCACGCGCGATGCCCGGCCGGCGCTTCAGCACCTCCATCGTGACGCGCCCGCCCATCGAGTGCCCCATCACGATCGGGCGCTCAAGGCCCAGCTGCCCGATGAAGGCGATCGCGTCCTCGGCCATCTCGCCGATGCCGTACGCGGCGTCGCGCGCCCATTCGCTGTCGCCGTGTCCGCGCTGGTCGAGCGCCAGCACGCGGTAGCGCCCCGCCAGGTGAAGGCTGACGAGGTCCCAGGAGTGCGCGGACTGGTTGCCCCCATGGAGCAACACCAGCGGCGCTGCGGCGGGATCGCCCCACTCCAGGAAGTGGAAGCGCTGCCGTTGCACCACGGTATTGCGCGAGACGTAGCGCACGCCCGCCTGGTGCGGGATGGCGAGATCGCTTGCGCTCTGCAGCAGGCTGCGGAACTCCTCGGCATCCGTCATGTCGAGCGCATCGAGGTCCTGCGCGAACTCGTTCAGATACATCGCACCTCCGCCGGTCGGCTTGCGCCGACGTTGGCTCATCGCGGCCGCGATCAGCGGCCGGCGGTTATTCCTCCGGGTACAGCTCGGCGAGGATCACGTCCGGGGTGGCGGGCAGCTTGCGCACGCGCACGCCGATGGCGTCCTCGATCGCGTTCGCGACCGCCGCCAGCGGCGGCACGATCGGCACCTCGCCGACGCCGCGCACGCCGTAGGGGTGGCCCGGGTTCGGCACCTCGACGAGCACCGTCTCGATCATCGGCAGGTCAAGCGCCGTCGGCATGCGGTAGTCGAGCAGGCTCGAGTTGCGCATCCGGCCGGTCTCGTCGAAGTCGTAGCCCTCGCTCAGCGCCATGCCGACGCCCTGCTGGACCCCACCCTGGATCTGCCCCTCGACGTACGAGGGGTGCACGGCCGTTCCGACGTCCTGCACCGCGGTGTAGCGCAGCACATCGACCTTGCCGGTCTCGGGGTCGACCTCGACATCCACGATGTGGCCGGCGAAGGCCGGGCCGACGGTGGTCGGCTTGACGTTCGCGCGGCCCTGGATCATGCCGCCGGTCCTGCCGAGCCGGCCGGCGATCTCCTTGAAGCCCAGCGCACGCTCGTTGCCGTCATCGTCCGCGGGGCCGTGGAGCATGCCGTCGTCGCCGTAGCTCACCTGGTCGCGCTCGACCTCCCAGATCGCGGCGGCGCGCTCCTCCAACTGGCGGCGGATGTCCATCGCCGCCTCGTAGGCGGCCCAGCCCGTGGCGAAGGTGGTGCGGCTGCCGCCGGTGTTGCCGGTGAAGCCGATCGAGTCCGTGTCCGCCGCCACCGAGGGGTGCACGTCCGCGGCCTCGAGGCCGAGCGTCTCCGCGAGCGTCATCGCCAGCGCCGCCCGCTGCCCGCCGATGTCGACCGAGCCGGTGACGAGGCTGACCGTGCCGTCGGCGTTGACGTTGGCGTAGGCGCTGGACTCGTTGCCGCCGTTGAACCAGAAGCCCATCGCGACGCCGCGTCCGCGGTTCTCACCCTGCAGCTCGGAGCGGTAGTGCTCGCTGTTGCGGATCTCCTCCATCACCTCTTTCGCGCCGATCGAGCCGAAGGCGGCGCCGTCCGTGCGACGCGTGCCCTCGACAGCGCTGTTCATGAGCCGCAGCTCCATCGGGTCCATCTCGAGCCGCGCGGCCAGCTCGTCCACCAGCGACTCGACCGCGAACTCCGAGGACGGCGCGCCGGGCGCGCGGTAGGCGGAGACCTGCGGCTTGTTCAGCACGACGTCCCAGGCCTCGACGAACTGGTTGGGGATGTCGTACGGGCCGAAGGCGCAGCGCGCGCCGGCGACGTAGGGGGAGCCGGGGTAGGCGCCCGCCTCGTAGGCGAAGTGGCCCTCGGCGGCGACGATCGTGCCGTCGTTCTTCGCGCCGATCCTGACGCGGTGGTGCGTCCCGGAGGTGGGGCCGCTCGCCTCCAGCACCTCCGTGCGCGTCATTTGCATCTTCACCGGGTGGCCGGTCTTGCGGGAGAGCAGCGCCGCGAGCGGCTCGTAGTAGAGCTTCAGCTTGCCGCCGAAGCCGCCCCCGATCTCCGTCGGGATCACCTTGATCTGCGAGACCGGCAGTTCGAGGATCATCGCCAGGTTGTCGCGGATGCCGAACGCGCCCTGCGTCGAGGTCCAGACGATCAGCTCGCCGTCCTGCTGCCACATCGCCGTCGAGGCGTGCGGCTCGATGTAGCCCTGGTGCGCCATCGTGGTGCCGAATTCGCCCTCGACGATGATCTCCGCCTCGGCGAAGCCCGCCTCGGTGTCGCCGAGCGCCATCACCAGGTGCTTGGCGATGTTGGTCTGCTGATCCGCCGGCTTGTCGCCCTCGGCGTTGTAGGCGGCCTGCGCCAGCTCCTCGGTGCGCAGGTCGGGGTGCAGCACCGGGGCCGCGTCGGACATCGCCTCCTGCACGTCCAGCACCGGGGGCAGCTCCTCGTACTCGACCTCGATCAGGTCGAGGGCGTCCTCGGCGATGTGCGGGTCGGTCGCGCAGACGGCGGCGATCGGGTGGCCGCGGAAGACCAGCTTCTCGTTGGCGAGCAGGAAGCCGCGCAGCCAGCGCAGCGGCGTCAGGCCGCGGATCGTCGGGACGATACGGTCGCCGGGGTCCGGCAGGTCCGCCGCAGTGAGCACGGCGAGCACGCCGTCGAGCGCCTCCGCCTTCGAGGTGTCGACGCTGATCAGGCGCGCGTGGGCGACGGGGCTGCGCTTGACGCGTCCGAAGAGCATCCGCGGCAGCCGCACGTCGGCACCGTACCGTGCCCGTCCGGTTACCTTGTCGGCTCCGTCGTGGCGGACGGGGCGGGTTCCGATCACCTGGTAGGGCTTGTCTGTGGCGACCATGCGCGGCACTCCTTCTTCGGGCGTTGGCGTTCGCGGCGTCTGCGGCGCGATCTGCCGTGCATTGTAGCGAATCCACCCGCAGCGACGATGCCCGCCCGCGTCCGGACACCCGGAACGCGACAGGCTATCTCCGCTTGTGCTAAGTCTGGCCCCGGAGACGAGCAGCGACGCGCACCGGATCAGCCTCGATCGCGGTGCGGAAGGAGCACGCCATGACGTCACCACTCGAGGGGATCCGCATCCTCGACTTCACCCGCTACCAGAACGGACCGCACGGCACGCAGCTGCTGGCCGACATGGGCGCCGAGGTGCTGAAGGTGGAGCTGCCCGGCGACGGCGACCCGGGCCGCTCGGTCATGCGGCTGCCCGACGGCTTCTCCGCCTACTTCGAGGCGCTCAACCGCGGCAAGCGCAGCATCACGCTCGAACTGCGCACCGAGGAGGGGCGCGAGGTGATCCAGAAGCTCGTGCCGGACGTCGACGTGATGGTGGAGAACTTCCGTCCCGGCGTCATGGACAGGCTCGGCATCGGCTACGACGAGTCGGTCAAGCTGAATCCGAAGCTGATCTACGCGGTCAACAGCGGCTTCGGGCCGGAGGGCGAATGGAGCACGCGCGGCTCCTTCGATCACGTCGCGCAGGGTATGAGCGGGGCGCTCGTCGGGCAGGGCGGCGGACCGGGCGGCGTGCCCACCTCGGTCGCCTGGGGGCTCGCCGACCAGGTCGGCGGGATGACCCTCGCCTACGGCGTGATGACGGCGCTGCTCGCCCGCGAGCGCTTCGGCGTGGGCCAGAAGGTCGACGTCTCCCAGCTCGGCGCGATGATCTCGCTCCAGGGCTTCTCGCTGCTGACCTATCTGCACACGGGCAAGCAGGAGCGGCGGGACCCTGGGGTCTCGCGTAACGCGGCGTTCAGCTGGTACGAGGCCTCCGACGGCGAGTGGTTCACGATCGCGGGCCTCGACCCGAAGTTCTGGCCGCGGATCTGTCGCGCGCTGGAGCGCGAGGATCTGATCGACGACCCGCGCTCGGCAGACCCCTTCGCGCGCTTCGAGAACGGGCCGTGGCTGCTCAAGGAGTTCCGCGCGGTCTTCGCCACGAAGACGCGCGAGGAGTGGCTGCACGCCCTCGTCGAGGCGGAGGTCCCCTGCGGGCCGGTCTACGACTACGCGGGTGTGGCCGCCGAGCCGCAGCACTGGCAGAACGGCTACCTCGTCAACCTCGAGCACCCGACCTTCCCCGGCCACCGCACGATCGGGATGCCGGTGCAGCTCAGCGAGACGCCGGGCGGCGTGCAGGGGCCCGCGCCGGAGCTTGGACAACACACCGAGGAAATCCTGCTCGACCTCGGCTACGACTGGTCGGACATCGAGCAGCTGCACGACCGCGGCGTCACCGCGGCACGCTGAGCGCCGCGCGCGGCGGCGTCGCACCCAGGAGAGGACAGAACGATGGAAAAGCTGATCATCGAGGCCTCGATCAACGAGTCGGCGCGCAAGGAAGACAACCCGCACGTCCCCTACGGCCCCGAGGAAGGCGCGCGCGACGGCATCGCCGCCGCGAAGGCGGGCGCGGCGATCATCCACTACCACACGCGCGACGAGGACGGCCAGAACCTCTGGCACCTCGGCACGGAGATGTACCTCGAGTGCTACCGGCTGATCCGCGCGGAGTGTCCGGACGTGCTCGTTTACCCGACACAGCGCGGCGCCCATCGGGAGAACACGCCGCACCTCTTCGAGCTGGCGCACAACGAGGAAGAGGGCCTCGAACTCGCGACGGTCGACATCTTCCCGGAGGAAGGCATAACCGGACACGACGGCAGCTTTGTGGCGAAGCTGCTCGAGGATCTTCGGGCACTCAACATCAGCTACAGCATCGGTGTGCGCCACACCGGCCACATGCGGCACCTCGCCCGTTTCCATGAGCAGGGGCTGATCGGTGACACGCTGATCATGAAGATCTTCTGGAACGAGTTCTCGCTGGGTCCGCCTCCCGGCATGGACGGCCTGAAGATGTACCTCGACCTGCTGCCGCCGGGCCTGAACTGCCAGTGGTTCAACACCGTCTACGACGGCCTCCCAGGCGAGCCGACGCTGCGCCGCACGAGCATGCTCGCCGCCGCCAGCGGCGGCCACATCCGCACCGGCATCGGCGAGAACCCTATGCTCGACGGCAAGCGCGGCAGCGAGGCCTACACGAACGTCGACCATGTCGAGATGGCCGTCGAGATGGCCCACATGGCCGGCCGCGAGGTCGCGACGCCCGACGAGGCGCGCGCGATCCTCGGCATGCCGCCGCGCGAGATCGGGAAGCGCACGCAGGCCTGACGGCGGGCGGGCGGACCGGCTTACTCGTCCAGCAGCCAGAGCCGCAGCGCCGAGGGGCGCCCGGCGTCGTGCAGCACCTGCTGCACCGCGGGGCGCGTCTCGACGGCGCTCCACGAGGGCTCGCCGGTGTTCGGGTTGGCGTCGAAGCGCGGGAAGTTCGAGCTCGAGACCTGCAGCCGCAGCCGCTGGCCGACGCCGAAGCGGTAGGCCGTGCTGCCCAGCTCGATCTCGTAACGGTAGGCCTGGCCCGGCGTGACCGGCGAGGGGTCGGTCAGCGACTCGCGGAAGCTGGCGCGGCGGATGCCGTCGCAGAGCGAGATCGCGCGCCCGTCCGGATCGACGGCGACGAGCTTCGCCGTCCAGTCCGTGTCCGGCGCGTCGGTCACGGCCCACAGCTCGACCGTGACCGGACCGGCGACGGTCAGCGGCTGCTCGAACGGCGCGGTCGTGTAGCAGAGCACGTCATCGCGCGCCTCGATCGCCGACTGCTCGCGCGTGCCGGGCTGCCCGACCGACTGCTGGAGCAGCGAACCGCCCTCGGTCGGCACGGGCCGCTCCGGGTCGTAGAGGTAGCGATCGGCCGGCTCGTCGCCCTCGGGGGCGCCGCCCTCGAGGCGGCCGTCGCCGCGCGCGCTGTTCGCCTCGCCGCCGGAGCGCAGGTAGAGGGACTGCCGGCACGCCTCCGGGGGCGGCCAGGCCGAGGCGTCGCGCCACTCGTTCTGCCCCATCAGGAAGTAGCGGACGGCCGGCTGCGGCTCCTCAGGCGGCTGCTCGCGCAGGTACTCGTCGAAGAACGCGAGGTAGGCGTCGGCGATCCCGCACAGCCCCACGGGAGCCGTCCCGCCGAAGTCCACGTCGCCGTGGTAGCGCTCGTACGAGGTGTGCGACCAGGGCCCCATCCAGAGCCGCTGCGGGGCCACGCCCGCCGCGTGCATTCCCTGGAAGTTGCGCACGGTCCCGAGCGTGAAGAGGTCGAACCAGCCGCCGACGTGCATCACGGGGACCTCGAAGTCCGCGTAGTCCCTCGAGAGGCGCAGCGCCTCCCAGTGCTCGTCGCGGCGGTCGTGCTCGAGCCACTCCGCCCAGAAGGGCGCGACGCCGGGCAGCGACATGCCGGGCAGCTCGCTCAGCGGGCGGTGGCTCAGCGTCTGCAGCGGCGAGGCCATCGCGAGGCCAAGCGCTTCGACGTGCTCGCCCGGGATGCCGTGGCCCTCGCGCAGCAGCTGCGCCGCCGCGAGGCCCATCCCCCAGGTGCCGCTGAAGCCGAGCTGCAGCGCCCCGCCGTAGTGCGTCCAGTCGTCGAAGTAGTCGCTGGCGGTGATGACCGCCGCAGCGCAGCGCAGCGAGGGCGGACGCTCGCGCGTCGCCAGCAGCGTCGTCGCCCCGTAGTAGGAGAGCCCGAAGATGCCGACCTCGCCGTTGCAGAACGGCTGCGCGGCCATCCACTCGACCGTGTCATAGCCGTCGCGCCCCTCGTTGTGGAAGGGCGTGAACGCGCCGTCCGAGGAGTAGCGGCCGCGCACGTCGACGACGAGCACGGCGTAGCCTGCCTCGGCGAACTTGAGCGGCGAGGGCAGCACCCGGGTGGCGCCGATCGCCTCCTTTCGTAGGGCGTGCGGCAGACGATGCCGGGGACGGGCGGTCCCTCGGCGGGCCGGTAGAGATCGCCGCGGGTCTCGACGCCGTCGCGCAGCGTCACCGTGACGTGCTTTTCGACCAGCACTCGCTCGACCGCCATCTGGACCCTCCCGCAAGATTCGCGCCGAGAGCATATCCTGACGCTGCCGCCGCGCAGGCGCACGCGACGCGAGGGCGCCGCAGCGTGCGGCGGAGAATCGGAGGACGCGATGGCGCAGGTTGAGACCGCACTCGGACCTATGGACGACAGCGAGCTGGGATTCACGCTCAGCCATGAGCACGTCTTTACGGCGAACAGCGGGGACAACCACTGGTACCCGTGGCTGTATGACTTCGACGCCAGCCGCCGCGTGATCCTCGAGCGACTCGCCGCGGCGCGCGCCGTCGGCGTGCAGACGCTGATCGACCTCACGACGCCGGACCTCGGCCGCGACGCGGCGCTGGTGCGCGAGATGTCGGAGCAGTCCGGCATGCACGTGATCTGCGCGACGGGCATGTGGCGCGTACCGCCGATGTCCTTCACCAACCGCGACCCCGACGAGGTCGCCGACATCTTCGTGCGCGAGATTGAGGTCGGCATCGGCGACACCGGCATCAAGGCCGGCGTGATCAAGGTCGCCAACGACATGGAAGGCGTCACCGAGGCATACGACTCGACGATTCGCGGCGCGGCGCGCGCCTGCAAGCGCACCGGCACCCCGATCTCGACGCACCACTGGGCGCTCACCGAGGTCGGCCGCCGCCAGGTCGAGATCTTCCAGGAGGAGGGCGCGCCGATGGACCGCATCGCGATCGGCCACTCCGCCGACACGACGGACGTCGACTACCTCGAGGACCTGCTCAAGGCCGGCGTCTACCTCTCGATGGACCGTTACCCGGGCCGCCCGGGGCGCGCGAACTGGCAGGAGCGCAACGCGAGCGTGAAGACGCTGATCGAGCGCGGCTGGGCGGACAAGCTGATGCTCGGCCACGACGGCTTGACGCCGCTGCTGCGCGTCGGCGAGACGGAGGTCCCGCACGACCCGACGGGCCCCAACGGCTACACGTTCCTCTCCACCACCGCGATCCCCGCGATGCTGCAGGACGGCATCCCGCAGGAGACGATCGACCTGATGACGATCGAGGTGCCTCGGAGGTTCCTCACCGGCGAGGCGTAGCGCGCGCCGGCGGGGGAGGGAGCGCGGCCCGCTTGACCAAGGGTCATCGCGCTTCCGGGCCTTCGCGTCCGGGACGAACGTCTGCCGCTGAGGCAGCGTGGCGTGCTGCTCCGGTATGAGCGGATGCTCGCGACTGGCCGGGGCCTCGGATCCGCTCGGCGCTGCATCACGATAAGCCGTGCGGCAACGCCAGGTTCGGCGAGTACGCTTACTCCAGCCCGTATACCCACCTCCCCCAGCAAGCGACAGCGCCGCCCGTCCGCACGCCACAGGTGAAGCCACCGCCGGCACTGACGGAAGTGAAGGCCCCGGAAGGTGGCGAAGCCTCCCCGTAATCGCTGTCACCCCAACACGCAACGGAGCGATCCGTGCGCACGCCGCAGGTGTGCCACGACCCTGCGCTAACGGAAGTAAAGGAGCCGCCGGGAGGTGACGCTCGCCCGTAGTCGTCATTGCCCCAGCAAGCCACGGAACCGTCCGACCTGACTCCGCAGGTGTGTGATCCCCCTGCGCTGACGAAGGTGAAGGAGCCGTCGGGCGGCGAACCCTCGCCGTAATCGCTGCGACCCCAACACGCAACGGAGCCGTCCGCTCGCAAGCCACAGGTGCGGACAAAGTAGGCACTCACGGAAGTGAAGGCCCCGGAAGGCGGCGAAGCCTGCCCTTAATCGCTGCGACCCCAACACGCAACGGAGCCGTCCGCTCGCACGCCGCAGGTGTGCCACGACCCTGCGCTGACGGAAGTAAAGGAGCCGCCGGGAGAGGTCACGTCCCGCAAGGTGGTGTCAGAGTGCACCATCCTGATCAATTGCTAGCTGGCAGCCTGCAGCAGCACCTCCTCGCCTGACGTGAGCTCGCGCCCGGGCGAGGGTAGCAGCGTCACCATCGTCATGTAGCGCCTCGCCACCGCCCACTCGTCGTGCTGCTCGGCGAGCACCGCGCCGACCAGCCGGACCACCGCGGCGCGGTTGGGGAAGATGCCGACCACGTCGGTACGCCGGCGAATCTCGCGGTTGAGGCGCTCGAGCGGGTTGTTCGACCAGACCTGCTTCCAGTGCGCGAGCGGGCAGGCCGTGAAGGCCAGGACCTCCGGCGCCGCCTCTGCGAGCATCGCCGCGGCCTCGGGGAAGCGCGCTTCCAGTTGCTCCACCACGCGGGCGTGCTGGGCGTGCACCGCCTCCGCCGAGGGCTGCTGGAAGATCGTGCGTACGGTCGTCGCCACCAGCGCCTCCGCGCTCTTCGGCACGCGCGTCAGCAGGTTCCGCATGAAGTGCGCCCGGCAGCGCTGCCACGAGGCGCCGCCGAAGACGGTCGCGATCGCCGCCCGCAGTCCCTGGTGGGCGTCGGAGGTCACCAGCTCCACGCCGGAGAGCCCGCGCGCCACCAGGCCGCGGAGAAATGAGAGCCAGAACGCCCCGTCCTCGCTCGTGCCGACGTCGATGCCCAGCACCTCGCGCTTGCCGTCGCCGTTGACGGCGGTGGCGGCCACAACGCTGACCTGGGCGATGCGGCCCTCCTCGCGCACGCGCTGGGTGAGTGCGTCGAGCCAAAGGTAGCGGTAGGGACCGCCGTCGAGCGGCCGCTCGAGGAAGGAGCTCACGACCGCGTCGAGCTCGGTGCAGATGCGCGAGACCTGGCTCTTGGAGATGCCCTCGCAGCCGAGCGAGCGCACGAGGTCGTCGACGCGGCGGGTCGAGACGCCCTCGACGTAGGCCTGCTGCACAACCGACAGCAGCGCGCGCTCGGCACGGCGTCTGGGTTCGAGCAGGGCGGGGAAGTAGCTGCCCTGGCGGAGCTTCGGGATCTGTAGCTCGATGCTGCCGGCGCGCGTGTCCCAGCGCCGCGGCCGGTAGCCGTTGCGCCGCGTGATGCGTTCCGGACTGCGCTCGCCGTGGCCGGCGCCGATTTGCGCTGCGACCTCGGCCTCCATCACCGCCTCGGCAAGGACGGCCACCGCTTCACGCAGGAAGTCGAGGTCGCCCCCGGCCGCCTGCTTGCGGAGCAACTCCAACAAGTCCACGCTCTCCCTGACCACCGTAGTCCTCCTTCACGTGACTAACTCCTGTGTGAAGGATGGCGCGGTGGTCTCCTACGTCCACCTCTCTGACACCACTTGCTGGGACGCTACTCCGGGAGGTGACGCTTGCCCGTAGTCGTCACTGCCCCAGCAAGCCACGGAACCGTCCGTCCTGACTCCGCAGGTGTGTGATCCCCCTGCGCTGACGAAGGTGAAGGAGCCGTCGGGCGGTCTCGAGTCACCGGAAAGGTCCCGGCCCCAGCAAGCCACGGAACCGTCCGTCCTGACTCCGCAGGTGTGCGTATTCCCGGCGCTGACGGAGGTGAAGGAGCTGTCGGGCGGTGACGCTCGCCGACCATCGTAGCCCCAGCACGCCACGGAGCCATCCGTGCGCACGCCGCAGGTGTGCCACGACCCTGCGCTAACGGAAGTAAAGGAGCCGCCGGGAGGTGACGCTTGCCCTTGTTTATCGTAGCCCCAGCACGTCGCGGAACCGTCCGTCCTGACTCCGCAATTGTGGAGTGCCCCAGCGCTGACGGAGGTGAAGGAGCCGTCGGGGGGTGACGCCTGCCCAGCATCATCACCGCCCCAGCACGCCACGGAATCGTCCGTCCTGACTCCGCAGGTGTGGACGTTTTGGGCACTGACGGACGTAAAGGCGCCGGACGGCGGCGACGAGCTACCGTGGGAACGCCCCCAGCACGCGACGGAGCCGTCCGTCCGCACGCCGCAGGCGTGGCCACTGCCGGTGCTGACGGACGTAAAGGCACCTGGAGGCGGCGACGCCCCGCCAACGCCGTTACTACCCCAACACACGACGGCACCATCCGTCCGCAGGGCACAGGTGGATTCGCGGCCGGCGCTGACGGAGCTGAAGGAGGTCGGAGCGGGTGCTGAGGCGGGGGAGGGGGCTGACGCGGCGGTGCGGCGCTCGCCCGCCTGCTCGCCCTCGTCCTGCATGAGGAAGAGAACGGCGACAGGGGAGAGTACGGCGATCAGGCCGAGTACAAGTCCGGCAGCGATGAATTGATTGCGTGCCACGGATACTCGTCTCAATCCCCGAACGGTGATCCAGGGGCCCGCGCCGACCCACCACAGTAGGCGAACGACCGCGCAGCCGCGGCTAGAACTCGATGATCGAGCGGCCGGCGATCTCGCCCCGGCGCAGGCGCTCCGTGGCGTCGTTGATGTCGTCGAGGCTGACGCGCTCGGTGACGAGCGTGTCGAGGTCGAGCATGCCCTCCTTGTGCCAGCGGATGAACTCCGGGAAGTCGCGATCGGGGCGGCAGGATCCGCCGTAGGAGCCGATGAAGCGCTTCTCGCCGCGCAGGATGTCCAGCATGTTGAGCGAGGCCTCGCCGTCCGGCACGCCGACGAGCACTGCCGTGCCGCCGCGCGTGTTCGTGATGTCGCCGGGCCGCACCGCCTCGGCGATCTGGTGCATCGTGATCTCCTTGCCGATGCAGTCGAAGGCGAATTCGAGGCCGCTCGTCGGCTGGTTGAACCAGTTCACGGTGCCCGGCCCCGTCAGCTCGCCGATCGCCGTGACCGCATCGCGCTCGGCGGCGTTGATGCCCACGGTCGCGCCGAAGCGCTTCGCCAATTCCAGCTTCGCGTCGTCGAGGTCGATGGCGATGATCGGGTTCGCCTCGCGCACGGCGAGGGCGGCGATCGCGGAGAGGCCGACGCCGCCGACGCCGAAGACGGCGGCAGACTGCCCGCGCTGCACGTTCGCGGTGTTCAACACCGCGCCGGCGCCCGTCATCACGGCGCAGCCGATGATGCTGGTCACGTCGCGGGCCACGTCGTCCGGGACGCGCACGACGTACTCGTGGCGGGCGAGGGTGTGTTCGGACCAGCAGTAGATCCCGCGCGCGATGTTCTCGCCGCGCCAGCGGATCTCGCCCGTGAGCGGCGGCGGCTGACCATCGCCGGGCGCGGCGTCGCGCGGAATCCAGGTGAGGAAGACCGTGTCGCCGATCGCGACGTGGTTGACGCCCTCGCCGGTCGCGACGACCTCCCCGGTGGCCTCGTGGCCGAGCATGAAGGGGCCGGGCACGGCGCGCGGGCCGTGCATCTGGTGCAGCTGCGAGTGGCAGATGCCGGAGGCGAAGTTGCGCACCAGCACCTCGCCCGGCCCCGGCTCGCCGTACTCGACATCCTCGACGACGAGAGGCTGGCCCGGCTCGGTGAAGATCGCGGCTTTCGACTGCATGTCGTGGCTCCTCTTCGCGCTGTTCCTGCCGCGCCGGATGAGAGGTATCGGACGGCGCAAGCCGGTATAGCACGATGCGGCCCGGTAGGGGCAGGCGGTACGGTCGGGGAGCGTGCTCGCTCGCGTTGCCTAACCCCGGATCGTGTTGTACGGTTCAAGCCGCATCGCGGAGTGTCGGACACGCCGTCGCGCCTGCTGGCGTGCGGCGATCCCGCTTCCGCGCGGCGAGACACACAGCGAGTGCGCATCGAACGACACTCAGGAGACGGCGAAGGAGCCCAGATGGCCTACGAGGCAGAGTACGTTAAGTACGAGGTGGACGGTCACGTCGCCACTATCACCCTGAACCGGCCCGAGCGGCTCAACGCCTTCGGCGCGAAGATGGGCGACGAGCTCGGCGGCGCCTGGATGGAAGCGATGGGCGACGACGAGGTGCGCTGCATCGTCCTCACCGGCGAGGGCCGCATCTTCTGCGCCGGCCGCGACATTCGCGAGCAGGCCGAAACGGGCGCGCTCGGCCGCAGTGGCCCCTCCCGTGCCGACATCTTCGGCATCTACCTGGTCCCCGAGACCGACAAGCCGATCATCTCCGCCGTGCAGGGCGGTGCCTGGGGCGCCGGCTGGTACATGTGCTGCGGCTCCGACATCGTCGTCTCCGCGGACAACGCCCGCTTCGCCATGTCCGAGCTGCCGACCGGCATCATCGGCCCGGCGTTCGTGCCGATTCTCAACAACCTGCCGTGGCTGCCCGGCTCCGAGATCGTGCTGCGTGGCCACCAGGTCACGGCGCAGCGCGCCTACGAGCTCGGCCTCGTCAACCACGTAACGGCGCCCGAGGACGTGATGAGCACCGCGATGGAGCTCGCCCAGGAGATCGCCGGCCTGCCGCCGGTCCACGTCCAGGTCACCAAGCAGCAGCTGATGATGGCGCGCCCGCGTCCGGTCGCCTACCAGTTCAACGTCGCGTTCCCGCAGTCCATGCAGGGCCTGATGAAGCTCGAGGACACGTCCGAGGCGGCGGCTGCCTTCGCCGAGAAGCGCAAGCCGGTCTTCCACGGCCGCTAGGCCTTCGCAAGATCCGAACAGCACGCCGGGCGGCTGAGCCGCCCGGCGTTTCTGTGTCCGCGGACGGCGCTCCGCGGACCTATACTCGATAGTGATGCCGAACCCGCCTGCCGCGGCCGCCGTCCACGCCTCGCGCCGCCTCGCGCGGCGCTGGATCCCGCGCCGCCTGCGCGCCGAGGCGGCGATCGCCCGCCGTCACCTCCGCGACCGCCGCAGCGGCATCCTCTTCGCCGGCGGGCGCGACTCCCCGGACGCCTTCCCGCACCGCTTCGAGGGCTACCGCCTGCCGTTGCGGATCTACCCCGACCAGGAGCACCTCGCCGAGGGCAAGCGCCACAACCAGCGGCTGATGGCCTCGGCGCTGCACGGCGCGCGCGTCGAGCCCGGCGAGGTGCTCTCGCTCTGGCGCCTGAGCGGCCGGCCGAGCGCGCGGCGCGGCTACCTGGAAGGCTCGGCGATCGTCGACGGCCGGATCACCGCCGAGGCCGGCGGCGCCGTCTGCCTGCTCTCCACCGTGCTCTACAACGCCGGGCTGCTCGCCGCGCTCGAGATCGTGGAGCGGCACGCGCACTCCGCGGACATCTACGGCGAGGCGCGCTACTTCGAGCTCGGGCGCGACGCGACGATCGAGTACGGCGTGCTCGATGTCCGCCTCCGCAATCCCCACTCCTGGCCGGTGCTGCTCGAGATCTCGGCGGACGACTCGCAGGTTGTCGCCGCCTTCCGCGCACCCACAGCCGACCTCCCCGGCGTCGTGATCGAGGTGCAGCAGCCACCCGCGCAGCAGGCGGGCCTGCTGTCCGCGCGCACGCTGCGCCAGATCACGACGCCCGGCGGCGCGCCGCGCGTCGAGGATCTCGGCTGGTCGCGCTACCGCGTCCCCGACGCCTCGCACGCCACGGCAGCGACGTCCTCCCCGGGCTGACGGGCGCCGCCGCTCCCCCGTAAGCGCCCGCGCGCTACAATCGGGCGCGTTGCGCGCGTCACGCGCGCCCCCCGCAGACGCACACAGCCCGGCGGGCAGCGAAAGTGAGCCGATGAGCGACGCGCCCGCGAGCACCTCCCAGCACCCGCTTGAACCGATCTTCCACCCGCGTTCGATCGCGATCGTCGGCGTCCCGCGCGAGGTAAGTGCTCCGCGCGGCGGCGGCTTCCTGCGCGCCCTGCAGGAGCAGGGCTTCGACAAGGAGAAGCCGCTCTACCTCGTCAACCCCAACGCCGAGGAGATTGGCGGGCTGCCCTGCTACCCCTCGCTGCTCGAGACGCCCGGCCCCGTCGATCACGTGATCTCGAGCGTCCCGGCGCGCGCCGTCGAGGGGCTGATCGAGCAGTCGATCGAGAAGGGCGTGCGCTCGATCCACTTCTTCACCGCCGGATTCGCGGAGATCGGCGACCCGGAACTGGCGCGGCTCCAGGACCAGTTGATGGCGAGGGCGATCGACGCCGGGATCCGCGTGATCGGCCCCAACTGCATGGGCCTCTACATTCCCGGCGAGCGGATCGCCTTCCAGAACGGGTTCCCCTCCGAGTCCGGCAACGTGATGGCGATCTCCCAGTCCGGCGGCAACGCCATGGACATCGTCTTCGGCCTCGCGATGCGCGGCGTGCGCTTCTCCAAGCTCGTCTCCTTCGGCAACGCCGCCGACGTCGCCGCACCCGAGCTGTTCGACTACGCCGCCAGCGACCCCGCGACCGAGGCCGTGGTCTCCTACCTCGAGGGCGCCGACGGCGGGCGCGCGCTGTTCGAGGCGGTGCGGCGCTGCGCGCGCGTCAAGCCGACGATCATCCTCAAGGGCGGCCTCACCGCCGCAGGCGCGCGCGCCGCCAACTCGCACACCGGGTCGCTCGCCGGCTCGCGCGACATCTTCGAGGCGATGTGCCGCCAGACCGGAGCGATCCGCGCCGAGACGATGTTCGAGCTGCACGACCTGCTGATCGGCGTTACCACCAACCTGCGCCACGTGCAGGGCCCGCGCGCGATGATGGTCGGCGGTGGCGGCGGCTTCTCCGTGCTCGCCGCCGACGCGATGGCCAACGTCGGCGTCGATCTCCCGGAACTGGCCGAGGAGACAACGGCCGAGCTGCGGCGGCTCATGCCCGTCGCCGGCAACAGCATCCGCAATCCGATCGACGCCAGCCACTTCCACTCCGGCGACGCGCGCGAGGACTCGCTGCGCGAGCTGCTGCGCGTCGCCGCCCACGCGCCGGGCATCGACGCGCTGTTCGTCACCACCGGCAGCGCGCCGAGCTGGATCGACCCGCCCGCGCCGGGCTCCAAGCCCGATCCGGAGCGCGAGCGACGCCGCGAGGAGCGCCGCCTGCTCGCCGAGAAGCAGGCGATGCAGGATCTGATCGACATGCAGAACGAGGCCGAGCGGCCCGTGATCGGCGTCCGCCGCGCCCGCGGCGTCGAGCGCTGGCTGACCGACGAGGTGCTGGAGCTGGCCTACCAGCACGGTCTCGCCGTCTTCCCCTCGGTGCCGCGCGCCGCCCGCACGGTCGGCCGCCTGCTCGAATGGCGCGCACGCCGCGAGGGCCTCCCGGAGCTGTTCTGATCGCCCTGGGCGACTCCTCCCGCGCGGCCTCCCTCCGATGATCGAAGGCGCCCCGCTGCTCGTCGGCCAGTCGCTCGAGCTGTGGCGTCCGCCGCTCTCCGAGGCGCTGCGCCGGCGCGAACCCGGCCCGCTGGTCGCGCGCGCCCGCCGCCAGCTCGAGGCCGCCCGCGCGGCGGGACTCGCGCGTGTCGCCCTCGACCTCAATCTCGGCCTCGGCGAGGGCGTGGCGCCCGCTCAGATCGCGAACGACCTCGTCTGGGCAGCCTCGGCGATCCGTAGGGCCGCGCCGGGGGTCGCGATCTGGCTCGACTGCGGCAGCCACGCGGCGCTGACGGCCGCGCTGGCGGAGATCCCCCCGCCGCTTACGGTGAACGCGGTCTTCCTCGATCGCCCCGGCGCGCGCGATCTGCTCGCCGTTGCCGCCGAGGCGGGAGCGGGCGTCGTCGTCTCCCCCGCCGACCGCGCCGGCGCGGACCTCGACGCCCTCCTGCGCGCCGCCGCGCACGCCCGCGAGCTGCTCGCGGAGTCGGGCATCGGCGAGGCCTGGTTCGACTGCCTCGCCGCGCCCCCGCCTGCCCCGCCCGGCCGCGCGCTCGGCCTCGTGCGCGCGCTCGCCGCCGCCGACGGGACGCCGAGGCTGCGCCCGCTGCTGGCCGCCGGGAACGCCGGTTATGTCGCCGACGCTGCGCCGTCGCTCCGCGACGCCCTGCGTGCGCTCTACGCCGCCGTCGCCTGCGGCGCGGGCGTCGAGGCGCTGATCGGCCCGCTCGAACAGCCCTCGCTGCTCGTCGCCGCCGCCTGCGCCGGGCCGCCGCCCGGCGACCGCGCCGGACGCTGGCTGCACGCCGCCGCCCGCGCATCCGCGCGCGGAGAGCCGCCGCCGCGGCCGGACGCGTCGCTCGTCACGACGGACCCGGACCTCGATCGCGCCTGGTCGTTGCTCTTCGAATGACTACAGCGTCGGCCTGGCCGAGCGCCCGAAGGAGCGGCGCAGCTGCTCGCGGCTGAGGTGCAGCAGCGTCGGGCGGCCGTGCGGGCAGGTCTGCGGCAGCGCGCAGCGCTCGAGCGCGGCCAGCAGCTCGCGCTGCTGCGCCTCGCTCACGCGGTCGCCCGCGCGGATCGCCGCCCGGCAGGCGAGGCTCGCCGCCGTGCGGTCCGGCCCCGAGAGCCGCTCCTCCGCCTCCATGCGGTCGAGCAGCTCCGCCAGCGCCGTGCCCGGCTCCACGTCCCCGAGCAACGCCGGCAGCGCGCGCACGATCAGCGCCGCGTCGTCGGTCGCCTCCAGCACCCAGCCGAGCGCGGCCAGCGTCTCCGCCTCGACGGCCGCGAGCGCCGCCTGCGAGGCGCTGAGCGGCGCCACCACCGCCTGCAGCAGTGGCTGCGAGGCGGCCTCGCCGGCCGCGAGCTGCGCCCGCACGCGCTCGTAGAGCACGCGCTCGTGCGCCGCGTGCTGGTCGACGAGGCAGAGCCCGTCTGGCGCCTCGGCCACGAGGAAGGTCTCGTCCACCTGCCCGAGCGGGCGCAGCGCCGGCAGCCGCTCGCCGAGCGGCAGTTCTGGCGCCTCTGGCGCGGGCTCGCGCGGCTCTGCGGGCTGCGCCGAGCGCAACAGCGCGGCCGCCGAGGACTGCGCCGTCGGCGCGGCCGCCGGATCGGACGGTGCCGTCCAAGGCCAGTTCGTGCTCGCGCCGATCGGCGGCGCCTCGGGCGCGGGTGCGCCGGAGAGCGCGGCCCGCAGCGCCGCGCCCACGGCGCGCGCCACCGCGCGCTCCTCGCGGAAGCGCACCTCGGCCTTCGTCGGGTGCACGTTGACGTCGATCAGCTCCGGGGGCAGATCGATGCGCAGCAGCCCGAGCGGGTGGCGGCCCGCCGGCAGCAGCCCCTCGTAGGCGCGCTCGACCGCGAACGTCAGCGCGCGATCGTCGATCGCGCGCCCGTTGGCCACGAGGTGCAGCGCCCCGCGGTTGCCGCGGTGCAGCGAGGGCGGCCCGGCCAGCCCGCTCACCCGCAACAGCCCGCCCTCGGTCGGCTCCCGATGGTCGAGCGACAGCAGTGCCTGTGCCGACTGCGCGTCGTAGACGGCCGCCCAGGCCGAGCGCGCCGCGCCGTCGCCGGGGCTGGCGAGCGCGGCCCGGCCGTCCAGTTCCAGCCGGAAGGCGACCGCCGGGTAGGCGAGCGCGTAGTCCTCGAGCACGCGCGCGACCGCCCGCGCCTCGGCGCGCGGCGAGCGCAGGAAGGCGCGCCGCGCCGGCAGCCCCGCGAACAGATCGCGCGCCTCGATGCTCGTCCCCGGTGCGCCCGCCGCGCTGCCCTGCGCCGCCGGCCGCCCGCCGCGGAAGCGCGCCGTCGCCGCAGCCGACTCCCCCGCCACGCGCGTCGTGCAGTCGACCTCGGCGGCCGCGACGATCGCCGCCAGCGCCTCGCCGCGGAAGCCGAGCGATCGCACCGCGAACAGCTCCTCGGCGCTGCGCAGCTTCGAGGTCGCGTGCCGCTCGAAGGCGTCGGCGAGCTGCTCGGCGGGAATCCCGCAGCCGTCGTCGCGCACGCGGATGCGGTCGATCCCGCCGCTCTCGACGGCGACCTCGATACGCCGCGCCCCGGCGTCGAGCGCGTTCTCGATCAGCTCCTTGACGATCGAGGCGGGGCGCTCGATCACCTCGCCGGCCGCGATCCGCGCCGCCGCCTCCGGCGGCAGCAGGCGGATCGGCGCTCGGCGCTCGGCGGCCTCGGTCGTCACCGGCTCAGCCCTCCACGCCGAGGCGCGCCCGCGCCGCGGCGCGCAGCTCGTAGAGGCGCTGCAGCGCCTCCAGCGGGCTCAGCTCGTCCGGATCGAGCCGCGCCAGCTCCTCGGTCAGCGCGTCCGGCGGCGCGGCCAGCAGCGATAGCTGCCCGTCGCCCGGCAGCGCGTCCGCCGCCGCGGCAGCCGGACGCTCGGCCCAGCCCGCGCCCTGCGGCTCCGCCTCGAGCTGTGCGAGCAGCTCGCGCGCCCGCGAGACCACGGCGCGCGGCAGCCCCGCCAGCGCGGCGACGTGCACCCCGTAAGCGCGGTCCGACGCGCCGTCCTCGATGCGATGCAGGAAGACCAGCTCGCCGCCCTGCTCGGCGACCGCCACGGCGCGGTTCGTCACGCGCGGCAGCACGCCCGCCAGCGCCGTCAGCTCGCGGTAGTGCGTCGCGAACAGCGTGCGCGGCGCGCCGCCCGGGCGGTGGTGCAGCGCCTCCACCACCGCGCGCGCGATCGCCAGCCCGTCGCGCGTCGAGGTGCCCCGCCCGATCTCGTCGAGCAGCACCAGCGATCGCTCCGTCGCGCGGTGCAGGATCTGCGCCGTCTCCACCATCTCCAGCATGAATGTCGAGCGCCCCCCCGCGAGATCGTCGTGCGCCCCGACGCGCGTGAAGATCGCGTCGACCATCCCGACCTCGGCGCGCGCGGCCGGCACGTAGCTGCCGCACTGCGCGAGCAGCACCATCAGCGCCGCCTGCCGCAGGTAGGTGGACTTGCCGCCCATGTTCGGCCCGGTCAGCAGCACGATCTCGGTCCCGTCGCCGAGGCTCAGGTCGTTGGGCACGAACGCGCCCGGATCGAGCCGCCGCTCGACCACCGGGTGACGCCCGTCCTCGATCACGATCGGCCCCGCCGGGCGCAACAGCGGCCGCGCGTAGCCGCCGTCGGCGGCGACCTCCGCCAGCGCCGCAGCCACATCGAGCCGCGCGACGCCCGCCGCCGCCCGCTCGATCGCGGGCCCGGCCGCCGCGACCTGCTCGCAGAGCCGCGCCAGCGCCGCCTGCTCGGCCTCGACCAGCCGCTCCTTCGCGCCGAGGATGCGGTCCTCGAGCTCGCTCAGCGGGCGGTAGCGGAAGCGCTGCGCGTTCGCCAGCGTCTGGCGCGGCTCGTACTCCGGCGGCGCCTGCGAGGCCTGCGAGCGCGGCAGCTCGAGGTAGTAGCCGAAGACGCGGTGGTAGCCGACCTTGAGGCTGCGCAGCCCGCTGCGCTCGCGCTCCGCCGTCTCCAGCGCCGCGAGCGCCCCGCGCGCATCGGCGGCGACCGCGCGCAGCGCGTCGAGCTCCGCGTCCGCGCCCGGCCGCAGCGACTCGCCCTCGCCGGCCTCCGGCGGATCGTCGGCCAGCGCCGCCGCCAGCGCCTCGGCGGCCTCGCCCGTGCCGCCGAGATCGGCGGCGATCGGCGCCGCCGCGCCGCCGGCCGCGCGGGCCTGCGCGGCCAGCTCCGGCAGCCGCTCCAGACCGCGCCGCAGCTGCAGCAACTGGCGAGGCCCCGCGCTGCCCGCGCGCACGCGCCCCAGCAGCCGCTCCAGATCCGGCAGCCCGCGCAGCGCGCGCCGCAGCGCCGAGCGCGCCAGCGGCGCCTCGAGCCAGGCCGCGAGCTCGTCGAGCCGCGCCTCGGCCGCCGCCGCGTCGCGCAGCGGACGCCCCAGCCGCTCGCGCAGCAGCCGCGCGCCGGGCCCCGTCAGCGTGCGATCGAGCGTCCCCAGCAGCGTGCTCTCGGGCCCGCCCGTGCTCTCGAACAGCTCCAGCGTGCGCCGCGTCTGCGCATCGAGCGCGACGAACTCGCCGGGCCGCGGCGTGCGCGGCGTGCGCAGTTGGCGCAGCGCCTGCGGCCACGACTCCTCGAGGTAGCCGAGCAGCGCCCCCGCCGCCCCCACGGCGGCATCCAGACCCGCCAGCCCGAAGCCGTCGAGGCTGGCGACGCCGTAGCGCTCGCAGAGCGCGCGCGCCGCCGTGGCGGGCGCGAACGCCCGCGCCGGTCGCGCCGTGCGCCGCGCCTCGGGCGCGAGGTCCTCGGGCAGCGCCCCGGCCGCGCCCTCGGGCAGCAGCAGCTCGCGCGCCGCCAGCCGCGCCAGCTCCCCGCCCAGCGCGCCCTCGGCGACGAGCTGGCATTCCAGCTCGCCGGTGGTCGCGTCGCAGGCGGCGAGGCCCCAGCGCCGCTCGACGTCCCCGCCGCGCCGCCGCGCCGCCGCCTCCGGCGCGAGCGCCACCAGCCAGTTGTGGCTGCCCTCCGGCAGCAGCGCGCCGCCCTCGACGGTGCCGGGCGTGACGACGCGCAGCACGCGCCGCTCGACGAGCCCGCGGCCGGCGCGCTCGACCTGCTCGGCGAGCGCGACGCGCAGCCCCGCCGTCACGAGCTGATCGAGGTAGCGTTCGAGCGCGTGGTGCGGGATCCCGGCCATCGGCACGCGCGCCTCGCCCTTGCCGAGCGGCCGCGAGGTGAGCGCGATGCCGAGCGTCTCCGCCAGCCGCGCCGCATCGTCGTCGAACGCCTCGTAGAAGTCGCCCATGCGGAACAGCAGCAACGCATCGCGATGCTGCGCCTTGAGCGCCAGGTACTGCCGTCGGACGGGGGTGGTCAGGGCGTCAGCGCGCCTCTCCGGGGATGTGCCCCAGTGTAGCCCCCCGCGCCCCCGTTCAACAGGCCGTCCACAGGCGAGGGAGTCTACTGGCAGCCTAGCAGGCTGCTTCTATGAGGGCTGGTCCGATCTGCAAGTCGGCCAACGTGGTGGCCGCTCCGTCTGCACGCCATGCCGGATGGTGACCTGTGCCCCGCTTCTATCCGCACTCGCCGAGGGGTCGCGCTTCTGGACCCGGTGCATGATGGGGAACCTGCTTGCAGGGGGCGCTGCCAGCTGAAAAGCGTCCTTGGGTGGACCAGCAGCCTGTCGCAGTCGCCCGGTCTTCAGCATCACGGTGCAGCCGTTGGTGGTCGTCTGGTGGTGGTTCGCCGTCTTCCCGTCGCCCGCTACGCAGCCTCCCCCTCCGCCGTGGCGGCCTGGCGCAGCGGCTCATAGACCTCGCCGCTGCGCCAGAGCGCGTGCAGCAACACTGCGAGGCGTCGCGCCACGGCGACGACCGCGCGCTTCTTCGCGTTCCCCGCTCCCGAGGCCATGTAGCGCTCGCCCCAGCGGCGCAAGTCGCAGTCTGGTCCGAACGGTCCGAGGACGTACTGCGCGGCCTGCACGAGCAGCCGCCTCAGGTGGGAGTCGCCACGTTTGGTGATCCCCAGTTGCGTGTGGCGGCCGCCGGAGTCGCGACGCCTGGGCACGAGGCCGAGGTAGGGTGCGACCTCGCGGCTGCGGGGAAAGCGCGCGGGATCCTCGATCGTCAGCACGAAGGTGAGGGCGGTGATGGGACCGACGCCTGCGACCTGGCGGAGCGCGGCGGTCTCGGGGTAGGCCGCGCACAGCGCCTCGACCTCCCGGCCGGCGGCGGCGATGCGGGCGCTGAGCTCGCCAATCACCTCGAGCAGCGGCAGCAGTGCGGTGCGCAGTTCAGCCGGGATGTGCTCCGCTGCCTTGCGATGGAAGGCTGGCGCGGTCACCTTCGGCAGCGCGGCGCCCCACGCCTTGACGGCGCCGCGCACGTGGTTGATGAGCTGCGTCCGCGAGCGCACGAGCGCGTCGCGGCCGCGCACGACCGCGAGATCCTGCTGGGCCTGCGCGCTGCGGTGACGGATCGGGGCGAGCAGCTTGGGGTCGAGGCGACCCAGCCGTGCCAGTTGCTCGGCGTCGCTGCGGTCGTCCTTGCGGTGGCTGCGTGCGATCAGCGCTACCTGGCGGGGGTTGGCGACAATCACCTCGTGACCGAGTTCGGTCAGCAGCCGGCTCAGCCACGGCGAGTGCCGTCCCGCCTCCAGCACCGCCCGTGCCGCCGGCAGCTCCCCGAGCGCTCGCCTCAGCGCGAGGGCCGTCGTGCGGACGCGCTGCTCGCGCTGCACGTCCCCGGCGGGGCCGAGCACGCAGATCTGGGTGTGACGGTCGCTCACATCGAGGCCCCAGGTGACTCCGCTGGCTTCCTCCCGTTCAACGCGCTCTGCCGTTGCGATATGCTGCTGCATGGCTGGTCTTCTACCTCTCTGGCTCTGAGAAGCCGTTCTGGGCCCGATTCGAGGCCGCTTACCGGGGACGAGTATCCCCTTGAGGAGGAGACCAGCCCTCATCCCATCTGAAAAAGTCCTGATCCTGAGCCGTAGGGTCTCACTGGCCATTCGGTGGGCTGGCGTAGAGCCCAGAAACATTGGGTTTCTTGATGTCGCGGCCAGCGCGATTTCAGCCCAAAAGCGCCGCCGCGGACTTTTTCAGCAGCCTGCTAGCTCTTCCGCGACCGTTGGCCCAATCAGTTCACCGATCAATCCAGGGAGTGGCGCCAAGGGCGGCAGGAAACTTGTGATGAAGAGGTCGACGGCACCGCGAAGCAACTGGCCGCAGGCTTCGTTGAGGTCGAACCCGACGAGGTCCGCCAAGGTTTCGCCGACGATCGAGAGGGCCGAAATGAGGCTGCCCGCGGTCTCCGTGGCACTCGAGCTAAGGTCCGAGCAGCCAGCAGCATTGCATGCTCGAACTTTGTAGGAGTCGAGGAGCCCGGGCACGATATTGGGGTATTGGTCGAGGTAGCCAGTGTCCGTGACGCTGTGCTCGAAGTCGAACTCCCCGCCCGTTGAGTGATAGACCTCGTACCAGGTCGCGCCCGGCACCGCATCCCACGTGACCCAGATGTCGTCAAAGTCGAACGGGATGTCGACTTTCGCGAGCCTCAGGTCGACCGGGGTCGTCGGTGGTTGCACGAAGAACGGCCCGTCAATGATCCAGTGCTCGGCGAACGACGCGTTGACGAATGCAGGCGCGCCAATGATGTAGGAGTGGAATTCACGGGCCGTGTCCTGAACCCACACCGACCGCGCGCCGCCGAGGTTGAGAGCCACCCCTGTCGCGGGCTGCGTTCCGTCGCTGACCCAACGGCTGACGAACGATGCGTTGACGAACGCGGGCGCCCCGAAGATGTACGGGTGGAATCCACCGGCGGCGTCCTGGACCCAGACCGCCCGCGCGTCGCCGAGGTTGAGCGTCATCACGTTGGGCGGTGCCTGTGCACGCGCCCTCGGCGCCTCGATTGCCGTCGCGAGCACGACGATGGCCGCGAGCAGGCATGTCGAGAGCTTCAGGGGCATGCGGCTCTTGCGCCGCCCCTACGTCACCGCCCGCGCCGCCGCGAGCGCGACGAGGTCGTCGCGGGCGATGCCGCGCGGCGCGAGGTCGTGGCAGGCGCCGCAGCGGATGCAGAGATCGTCGTCGAGCGAGTAGCCGCCGCGTGGCGATCCGCGGATCGCCTCGACCGGGCAGATCAGGCGTGCCGACTCCAGCCGCGGGTCGCTCTGGTCGGCCACCCTGAAGCGCAGGAAGCCGCGTCCCCCGAGCCCCGGATCGGCCGCCTCGATGTGCGCGTCGAACTCCTCGCTGAAGTAGCGCAGCGTGTTGCGCATGATCGTCGGGCTGGCCGAGCCGTGCACGCAGTTCGAGTACTGCAACGCCTGGCCGAGCTGCTCGAGGTTGTAGCGGTCCTCGGCCCGGCCGCCGCCCGAGAGCACGCGCTTGAAGACCTCGGTCATGCGCTGGTTGCCGTGGTGGCAGCTGGTGCAGCGCCCGCACGACTCCTCTTCGAGGAACTCGGAGAACATCACGTTCAGGTCGATCGAGTTCGCGTCCTCGCCGACGAAGACGATGCCGCCGGCGCCGATCAGCGTGCCCCGCGCGGCGAAGTCCTCCTTCTCGAGGTTCAGCCCGTCGGCGATCGCGGCGGGCAGGTAGCCGGCGAGCGGCCCGCCCGGCTGGATCGCCTTGAGCGGTCCCGGCGCGCCGCTGCTGCGCGTCGCGCCGCCGAGCGCCGTCAGCACCTCGCGCAGCGGGGTGCCCCAGGGCAGCTCCATGAAGCCGGTGCGCGCGATGTCACCCGAGAACGAGAAGATCTTCGTGCCGCTGTTACGTTCGGTGCCCTGCTCGCGATACCAGTCGGCGCCGTGCGCCAGGATCAGCGCGGCGTGCGCGTAGGTCTCGACGTTGTTGACGTTGGTCGGCTTGTAGAAGACGCCCGCCTGCGCCGGGAACGGCGGCTTGACGCGCGGCATCCCGCGGTCGTCCTGGATCGAGGCGATCAGCCCCGTCTCCTCGCCACAGACGTAGGCGCCCGCGCCGACGATCACCTCGAGCGTGCAGGAGAAGTCGCCGCCGAGAACGTGCTCGCCGAGCAGCCCGGCCTGCTCGGCCTGCGCGATCGCGTCGCGCACGCGCTCGACGGCGAGCGGGTACTCGCCGCGGATGTAGATGAAGCCGTGGATCGCGGCGGTCGCGTAGGCGGCGATCAGCATGCCCTCGATGATCAGGTGCGGGTCGCCCTCCATCAGCACGCGGTTCACCCAGGCGCCCGGGTCGCCCTCGTCGGCGTTGCAGACCAGGTAGCGCTCGGCGTCGGGCGCGCCGGCGAGGAAGTTCCACTTCACGCCGGCGGGGAAGAAGGCGCCGCCGCGCCCGATCAGTCCGGCGTCCTGCTGCAGCTGGCGCACCGCCTCCGCGCCGTGGTGGCGGTCCAGCATGCGAGCCAGCGCGCGGTAGCCGCCCGTCGCGAGGTAGTGGTCGAGCGACTCCGGATCGCTGCGCCCGATCCGCCCGAGCAGCCGCCGCTCGCCCTCGCAGGCGAGGAACGGGTGCTGCCCGATCGGCGGCAGCCCCGGGCGCTCGCCCGCGATCACGCCGAGCGCAAGCTCCGCCGCCGCGCCCGCGCGTCCCGTCGCTTCGTCGAGCAGCAGGCCGACCTTGTCCGGCGTGACCGGGCCGTAGAGCACCGAGGCGCCGTCCGGCCAGGTGATTTGCGCCAGCGGCTGCAGCCACTGCAGCCCGTAGCCGTGCACGCGGCCGAGGTCGACCGCCGCGCCGCGCGCCTCCGCCTCGGCCTCGAGCGCCGCGCGCGTGCGGCCCGCGCCCGCGGCCAGCGCCGAGGTATCCCAGGCGAGGTCGATACGCGGCCGTATGGGCCGCTGCCATTCGGCGTAAGCGGCGTCGGCCGGTTCGCGCAGCGCAGCGTAGGCGTCGAGCATCGCGCTAGCCCTGTCCCGCTGCGGACTCGCCGTCGGGCAGCCCCAGCGTCTCCGGGTCATCGCCCGCGGCCAGCGAGCGCGCCAGTTCGACCGCGCGCGCGGCGTTGAGCTTGCCGACCACGCGACCCTGCAGCCAGATCTGCGGCGCCTGCTCGCAAGTGCCGACGCACTGGCCGAGCGTGAAGGCGACGCGCCCGTCGGGGCTGTCCTCGCCCAGCTCGCAGCCGAGCACGGCCTCGATCGCGCCGCGGATGCCGCTGCCGTTGCGCAGCCGGCAGGCCGGGCCCGAGCACCAGGCGAGCGAGACCGGCGGCGGCGGCGTGGTGCGGAAGTCCGAGTAGTAGGTGGTCGCGCCGTAGACGTGGGCCGCAGTGAGCCGCAACTGCTGTGCGATCACCTCCATCGCCTCGCGCGAGATGTAGCCGTAGCGGTGGTGCACGCGGTGCAGCGCCTCGAGCAGGTCGCCGTCGCCCGGCACGAGTCCATCGAGCAGCGCGCGGATTGCGGCCTTCGCCTCGGTTTCGAGCGGCACGCTCGCTCCCTCACGCCCGCGCGGCGACGTAGCCCGCGCCCGTCCCGTTCGTCCGCCCCGACTATATGAGCGCGCCATGGTCCGAACAAGGAACGCGCCCCGCCCGGCCGCCGCTCAAGCGATGCGCTGGATCGCGCCCACGGCATCGAACCCCTTGTCGTAGCTCCATATGCTGTTGCAACCGATACGCTGCATCACCGCGAGGTGCAGACAGTCGCGGGAGGAGAGCGGGGGGTACCGCCCTGAGTGGGCGCGCGCCTGATCGACGTCGTCCCTGGTTACATCGGCAACCATCGAGATCAGCGCCTCGAGCGCGTCGTACGCGGCGCTGAGGTGTTCAGGGTCGGCGAGCGCCCCGTAGCGATGCAGCAGTTCCTGGAACGTCTCGGCGCTCGTGACGAGTTGGTCGCGCGCCGAAAGGAGCTGCGGGACGAGGGCCACGACGCGCCGCTTGTGCGGGTGTTCGGCGCCGACGAGGTACGTCGGCACGTTCGAATCGACTTAGATCATGCGAGCGCACGGCCGCGCTCGATCTCACCGAGCAACTGATCGATGTCCCCGGTCGGGCCTGCAAAGCGCGCGAAGCGCAAGACCGCGGCGATGCGCTGCTCCGGCGCCACCTGCTGCTCCTCGGCCACCGTGCGGCGCAGGCTGTCGCGCACGATCCGCGACAGGGGCTTCCCCTGGCGCCTCGCGATATCGGCGACCGCGCGGTACTCGTCGTCGGGCATGATGACCTGGAGCCGCTTACTCATGGCATGAGTATCAGTTGACTCATCATGTGTATCAATCGGGCGGATCGCATCGCAACCCCTGTTACCGAAATCCCGGCGCGTGCATCAGACTGCTGTTACCGAAATGACCGTGGCCGCAGGCGAGTCGATGCGGGGGTCGAGAAAGGACCTGCACAGCTACTGCCCCCGTCATGCGCGAGCGGGCCGAGTTCCGTTCGATGGTCGTGTGACCGCTCGGGCTCAGCGAGATGTGGCCGAGTGTGATGCCGTGGTTCCGCCGAACGCGGCGACGACCTCGCAACCGCCGTGATGTGGTGCGCCATCTCCGCAGCAACCACGATGTGAGCGAACGCCGCGCCGTGGACGGACATGATCCAGTGCAGCGATAGCTGTCCAATAAATGCGGGCTATATACTTGGGATGACGGCGCGTTTTACTCGCGCTTGGGCTTCGGGCGTGGCGTGAGCAGCGCCTTCGCCAATTGTGCTGTGGAGCGTGGACACGCAGGACTGGCGGCGGCCGGGCGAGGACCAGATCGCCTCGCACGTGCTCTCCAACGTGCGCCCCGGTGCGATCGTCCTGATGCACGACGGTGGCGGCGAACACTCGCAGACCGTGGCCGCCCTCGATACCGTGCTCGACGGGCTGACCGGGCGTGGGTACGCCTTCGGCCTGCTCTGTAGCTGATCTGCAGCCCACCCGACCGCGAGGGAGCCGATACGTCGATGCGAGTCTGGACCCGGCGTGCTGCTCGACGCGTGACGGCCGTGGGCGCACTGCTCTTCGCAGCTACGCTGCTGGCGTCCTGCGACGGGATAGCCGACAACGATCTGGCACCGCCGGACGGAGTGTCCCTCGAGGGGGCCACCATCCTGACCGAGAACACCGACGCGGGCACGGCCACGCTCGAGGACGGCGAGTTCCGGGCGCCGGTCGCGCCCGGCTCGGCCAGCGATCTCGTGATCCGCCTCTCCCAGTCGGCCGTCGGCGACCTCGACGGCAACGGCATCCCGGACGCCGCCGCGATCACGATCGAGAACCCGGGCGGCAGCGGGAACTTCCGCTACCTGCACGCGCTGCTCAACGAGGAAGGTGAGCTCCGCGACGCCGACGCCGTCTTCCTCGGTGACCGCATCCGCGTCGCGGGCCTCTCCATCCACGAGGGCGTCATCACGGTGGCTACCGTCGACCGGCCGCCGGACGCGCCGTACTCCGAGGCCCCCTCAATCCTCGTGCTTCGCCAGTTCCGCCTCGCGGGCGATATGTTCGAGGAGATCGGGGGCATCAGCAGTGCTGACGCGTTCGCGTGTGACGACAGCCTGCCCGACGCGGCGCTCGTCGTCGTGCTCTCGCCTGCCGGCGGCGAGGAGGTCGCGAACGGGTTCACGGTCCGCGGCTGCTCGCGCACGTTCGAGTCGAACGTGCAGTGGCGGCTGCTCGGCCGCGCGGGCGAGGTGCTGGCGAGCGGCTTCGCGATGGGCGGTGGGGTGGACGGCCCGGCGCCCTTCACCTTCGCGGTCGCGTACGAAGCCGCCGAGCGCCAGCTCGCGCACCTCGAGGTGTACGAGGAGGACGTGTCGGAGGGCGAGGGCTTCCCGCCACCGCGCAGCGTCGTGCCGGTGGTGATCGCCGCAGCCGAGTGAGCCGCGCTCGTGCGCAAGACGCCCTCGGCTGGTGGCGATGCTTCATGACCCGCAAGCAACGCGCGTCGCGCGTGCTGCTCAACGCGGGTGCGGTTTAGGAACTCATCAACCGCCTCAATATGAGCCTGGGAGATCGCACGCCGCGCCGACATCGCACCCGGCTATCTCTCGCAGCTCCTGAGCGGCCAGCGCTGCCCCAGATCACGCCGCAAGATCGAGTCCCCAACGCACAGATCCTCGGCAACAGGTTCTGATGCACAGAGGGATATCCTCAGTAGCACCCATTTATGATGCATTGCGGCGGGAGTGGTCGCTGGAGCGCGGCGTAGCGGCGGGCAGCAGCGGTGCAAATCGAGGCGGAGAGTCGGCGCCCCTCACGCCGCGTCCGGCCCCGCCGGCGCCTCGAGCGCGGCGAGCACGCGCGCCTTGAGCGCGACGAAGACCTCGGCCGTGACGTCGGCGCTGCGGCGCGGGCGCGCCAGCGGCACCTCGATACGCTCGACGATCCGCCCGGGGCGCGGCGACATCACGTAGACGACGTCGGAGAGCAGCAGCGCCTCGTCGACGTCGTGCGTCACCAGCAGCACCGTGCGGCCGTCTCGGCCCCAGACGTCCTGCAGCCAGCCCTGCATCCCGCGCCGCGTATACGCGTCGAGCGCGCCGAACGGCTCGTCGAGCAGCAGCGTGTCGCGCGGCATCAGGAAGGTGCGCAGCAGCGCGAGCCGCTGGCGCATCCCGCCCGAGAGCTGGGCCGGCCACGAGCGCTCGAAGCCCTCCAGCCCGAACCGCCCGTAGAGCTCGCGCGCCCGCGTCCGCGCCTCGTCGCGCGCGACGCCGGCGACCTCCGCGCCGAGCGTCGCGTTGCCCTCGACGCGCCGCCAGGGCAGCAGCAGGTCGCGCTGCGGCATGTAGGCGGTCAGCCCCGGCTCGCCGATCGTGCTGGTTCCGCCGACACTGGCCTCGCCCCGCGAGGGCACGAGCAGCCCGGCCAGCACCTGCAGGATCGTGCTCTTCCCGCAGCCGCTCG
Source organism: Dehalococcoidia bacterium (assembly GCA_965247925.1). Taxonomy (GTDB): domain Bacteria; phylum Chloroflexota; class Dehalococcoidia; order UBA2979; family UBA2979; genus VXMT01. The sequence continues at coordinate 1,724,762 of CBDFIB010000004.1, read as the reverse complement.
GGCCGAGCAGGCCGACGAACGCGCCGCGCGCCGCCTCCAGGTCGACGCCCTCGATCGCGGCCACGGGCGGGTCGCCGGGGTAGCTGTGCCCCAGCGAGCGCACCCGCAGCTCGGGCTCGGCGGCGTTCGTCACCGGCGATGCTCCGCCATGCCCGCCGCTACGGCTCGGGCAGGAACTCGTTCGTGAACGCCTCGCTCACGTCGACCGGCGCGTCGATCAGGCCGGATTCGCGCAGGAACGCCTCGAAGCGCTCCCACACGGCCTGCTCCTGGTGGCCCCAGGCGCGGCCCTGCGCGCGGTAGCGCGTCGCGTGGTAGTCCGCGCTCGCCCGTACCAGCGCCTCGTCGAGCTCCGGAGCTGCCTCGAGCAGCAGCTCGGCGGCCTCCTGCGGGTTCGCGATCGCGTGCTCGTAGCCGCGCGTCGTCGCCTTCAGGAAGTCACGCACGAGGTCCGGGTCGTCCTCGATCAGCTCCCGGCTCGCGATCAGGATCGGCGTGTACCAGTCCGGGATGCAGTTCGTGTGGTCGATGAACAGCAGGTTGCCCAGCGCGCGGCCCTGGAGCTCGCTGGCGCGCAGCGCGTCCCAGCCCTCGAACACCCAGACGAAGTCGAAGCGGTCCTGGTCCATCCCGCCGAGGTAGTCGATGTTCCCGACCTCGACGAACTCGACGAGCGACGGATCGCCGCCGTCGCAGGCGACGAGCGTGTCGATCAGCTCCTTCTCGAGCGAGCCGCCGTAGCCGCCGTAGGTCTTGCCCTCGAGGTCCTTCGGGCGCGTGATGCCCTCGTCGGCGAGCGCCATCAGGCTCGAGTCGTTGTAGTGCAGCAGGGTCGCGATCGCGACGACGTCCGCGCCGCCGAGGCGGGCGGGAAGCAGGCTCTCCGCCTGCGAGATGCCGAAGTCGGCCGACCCGGACGCGACGACGGCGTCCGCCCCGGCCAGCGCCGGTTCGATGATCGTGAGGTCGATGCCCTCCTCCTCGTACCAGCCGTTCTGCAGGGCGGCGTAGATGCCGGCATGGTGGTTGTTCGGCGTCCAGTTCAGCATCAGCGTCACCGGGCGCAGCTCCTCGTCGCCCCCGCAGGCGGCGAGCAGCAGCGCGGCGAGCGCGGCAGCGACGATCAGCAGTCTTCTCATCTCAGTTTCCTTCCGTCGGGGCGCCGGCGTGGCGCCACGGCATTGCATACCTCGCGAGCAAGTGCACGCAGACGAAGAGCGTGATGCTGATCAGCGCGATCAGCACCACGGCCATGAAGATCTGGTCCGTGCGGAACGCCCGCTGCGAGCGCACGATGAAGAGCCCGAGGCCGGCGCTGGCGCCCATCCACTCGGCGATCACCGCGGCGATCACCGCGTAGGCGGCCCCGATCTGCAGGCCCGCGAAGAACGAGGGCACCGCCGAGGGGATGAGCACGAGACGCAGCACCTTGAGGCGGTCGGCCCCCATGCTGCGCACCAGCGCCACCATCTCGCGGTCCGCGTTCATCAGCCCGTCGGCCGTGTTCACGGCGATCGGGAAGAAGCCGATCAGCACGACGATCAGGACCTTCGGGGTGAGGCCGAAGCCGAACCAGACGGCGAGCAGCGGCGCGAGCACCAGCACCGGGACGTTCTGGCTGACCACCAGCAGCGGGTAGAGCACGCGCCGCGCCAGCGGCAGGCTGGCGATCAGCGCCGCCGCCCCCACGCCGAGCAGCGCCGCGAACGCGAGCCCCAGCAGCGCCTCGCTGAGCGTCGTGCGGATGTGCCCCGGCAGCACCGCGCGCTGGTCGAGGAACGCGTCCAGCAGCGAGCCCGGCGGCGGCATCAGGTAGGACGGCGTCCCGGCGACCCGCACCCAGACATCCCAGACGACGATCAGCGCCGCGAGGAACAACGCCGCCGGCAGGTAGTGCCACGCCGCCCTCAGGGCCGTCGTCACGAGCCAGGCTCGCCGTTCCGGAACGGAGCCGTCAGCCCCTCCATCCACGGCGTGCCGTCGTCGGCGGCCCGCTGGCCGACCTTGATCACCGAGACCAGGCTGCCGGCCCCGGACTCAAGACAGGCCTCGTGGACCCGGCGCATGAGCGGCCACAGCTCGTCGGGATCCCCCTCGACGGTTGAGCCGAGCGCGCCGACCTCGTACTTGAGGCCGGAGTTCTGGATGACGGCGATCGCCGCCTCGACATGCTCGAACTGGATGTCGGCTGTGCCGGGCGGCGTTGGCAGACACTCGATTTCCACGATCACGCGGCGCCTCCTCCTCCATAGCGTGCGAGGATGCGCCGAGCGACACGGATCGCGAGTGGGAGGATCAGCCGGGGATACGTTACCGGGCGGCCCCGACGAGGCCGGTCAGGTTCGTCATCACCGCGTTCCCTACGCTCGCATTACCGAGATCAGGTTCCTGGGGTTGTCCTCGACGGATCTCAGCCTTGCGGCTCCCCCGGCGGCACATCGCACGCTCCCGGCGCGTACGCCGGACTCTGCGATCCAGAAGAGGCTACGGACGGAGCGGCGCGGCTGTCAACGCGAGGGCGGCCGCCGCGGCTACGCCGCCGCCTCGCGGCGAGCTGCAGCCGCGTGCTCGCTGGACCGGCGTCACGCGCCCTCCCCCTCGAGCTTGGCGACGGTCTTGCGCAGCAACTCGACCAGCTTCTCAGCGCCGCGTGCGGCCAGACGCTCCGCCTCGGCGCCGGGCGTCAGCGCACGCCCACGCAAGTAGGCGGCTTCGTGATCGAGTTGCTCGGCGACCCATGCGATCGCCTCGGCGGCGGGTTCGCCGCCGAGCAGCTCCTGCATGGCCACGCCTTCGAGTTCGCTGCCCGACGCGCCCGTGGCCATTTCCTCGTAGCATTCAGCCAGCCACGCGGCGAACTCCGCGGCCTCCGCGCCGTCCCGCTTACGCTCGAACGCCCGATCGGCGATGTCCAGGAGCACGTCGCTGATCATCATGCAGGCAATCGCTGCGGACTCGACATCCTGGCCGGGTTCGTCCGGCGGCTTCTTCCGGCTCACGCCCCGCCCGCCTGCCGGTCCCCTGCTCCGGCTGCCGTGGTGCGATCGGCGTCCGCCATCGCCAGCCGCGCGACCTCAATGCCCATGCGCATCGTGTAGTTCTGGCCGCGGTCCTCGGGGTAGATCTGGGTGTTGTTGGCCAGGTAGAAGCCCTCGATGCCGGTGCGGTGCGGCGGAATCGTCTCGTGGTAGCGCCAGTGCACGATCGGCTGGCCGGCGCGGTCCTTGAACAGCCACTTGTCGCGGATCCAGCTGCGCTCGAACGCCGGATTGATGCGCCGGATGTACGGCTCATAGCGCTCCAGCACCTGCTCCACGTCCTCCTCGACCACCGGGTCGCCGGGATCGGCGTAGTTCGAGAAGTAGACGATGTGCTGCCCGCCGTACTCCGAGGGGTCGCGAAAGTTCGTCTGCTCGACCGCCACCACGAAGGGGCAGTCGTCGTCGGTGATCGTCAGCCAGTAGATCTCGGAGAGCGGGCGGTCGAGCGCCAGCAGCAGCACCGTCGCCCACTGGTACTCCACCTGCCCGAGCAGCGCCTGGTAGTCCTCCGGCAGATCGGGCGCGATGCGCGGCAGCACGCCCGAGTGCACGGTCGCAATCACCGTGTCGGCCTCGAGGAACTCCGGCTCGCCGCCGTCCTCGGCGGGAGCGAGTTCGACGCCGCGCACGCGGCCGTCCTCGCTGACGATGCGCTGCACCGGCCGCCCCGCCTGCACCGAGCCGCCGCGCGCGCGGATCGCCTCGGCGAGCGCGTCGACCATGCGGCCGAAGGAGCCGCGCAGGTAGCCGAGCTGCTCCTTCGCCAGCGGCCCGCCCTTCCGCGAGGCGAAACGCAGGTAGATCTTGCCCCAGAACCAGACCATCGCGACCTCGGGCGCGTGCCGGCCGAACTTGGCGCGCAGCAGCGGGCCCCAGACGCGCTCGTAGCCCTCCGCGCCGACCTTCGAGGTGATCCAGTCCTTCGCCTTCATGCCCTCGTAGCGCCGCCAGTCGGCGACGCGGCGCAGCCAGAGCGCGGTCAGGCCGAGGCGCAGCCGCGTGAGCAGCGAGACGCGGTCGAAGCGCAGCAGGTCGCCCGCGCTCGTGAACGGGTAGACGCGCTCGTCGCCGAACATCCCGACGCGCGAGTCCACCCACTCGAGGTCCTCGCCGAGCCCGATCTCCTCGATGATCTCCGCGATCACCGTGTCGGAGCGGAAGAGGTGGTGGTAGAAGGACTCGATCCGACCGCCGCCGATCTCGAAGGTGCGGACCTGGCCGCCGAGCACCGGTCCGGCCTCGACGAGGGTGACCTCGTGCCCTGCCTTCGCCAGCTCCCAGGCGGCGGCGAGTCCACCGACGCCGCCACCGACGACGACCGCGCGCACTAGCCGCTCCCCCGCAGCGTCGAGGCAGCCGGTGCGTCCTCGGGCGCGGTGCGCAGCAGGCCGCGCACGCCGATGTGCCGCCGCCAGAGCAGCAGCAGCCCGAGCGCCGCGACGGGTATCAGCAGCAGCGCGTGCAGCGCGATCGCGTAGGCGGTGCCCGCCGCGGCCGTCGCCCCGAAGACGACGGCGACCTCGCGGGCAAAGAACTCGAACGGCCCGATGCCGCCGGAGGTGCTCGGCGCGGCGATCGCGAGGTTCGCCGCCGCGCAGACGCCGAGGTAGAGCAGGGGGTCCAGCTCAAGACCGAGCCCGATGCCGGCCAGCCAGTACATCGCCGCCTCGATCGCCCAGGAGGCGGCGGAGACCACGAAGATCGCGCTCCAGGCACCCGTGCTGCGGATGGTCGTCAGGCCCTCGATGAAGCGATCGAGGCGCGGCGCCACGAGGTGCTGGAGCCGCGCCGGCATGGGCCGCAGCAAGCGATGCGCCGCTCCCGGGTTGTCCGCCAGCCGCGGCCCGCCGAACAGCAGCGCGAGGGCGAGCGCGACGAAGGCCGCGCCCGTGGCCGCGGCGAGCAGGCGCAGCACGCCGCTCCCGCCCGCCAGCGCGATCGTGCCGGCAAGGAAGAGCGCCAGCACCAGGCCGTCGAAGACGCGCTCGACGAGAATCGTGCCGAGCGCGGCGACGCGGTCCGCGCCGTGGCGCTCGTGCAGCAGCTGCGCGCGCACCAGCTCGCCGGCGCGCACGGGCAGCACGTTGTTCGCCGCGTAGCCGATCACCACGAGCGCCGTCGCGTCGCTGGTGCTGATTGGCGTCGCGCCGCGCAGCACCAGTTTCCAGCGCAGCCCTCGCAGCCAGAGCGCGCCGAGGTAGATAGCGAAGGCGGCGGCGAGCCAGCCCGGCGAGGCTGCGGTGAAGGCGTCGCGCAGCTCCGGTCCGCTGACCTGACGCAGCAGCAGCACGATGAAGATCGCGCTGACGGCGAGACCGATCAGCGAGCGCCGCCACTTCACGCTGTCGTCCCCTCGCGTGGCCGCTTCCGGCCGTGTTGCAGCGAACCGTCCCTGCGTCTCGATCTGCCCTCTATGTTCGGCGATCGCGTCGTCGGGCGCGACGGCCGGCGGTGTCGGTCAGCGCAGCGGGAACCAGACGTGGCCGCGCAGCGCCCCGAGCGAGTCCTCCTCGGTGCGCGAGGCGACGAAGCTCACCCAGTCGGCGAGCAGCTCGCCGCTGGCGATCTCGCCGAGGACGCCGCTCAGCGTGGCCGCGCGGTAGCCCTCCTCCCGGAACCACCAGCGGTGGACGTAGGGCCGGGGCGACTCGAATTGGTCGCGCCGCTCCCAGTTCGGCCCCACCGTGCTGCTCGCGCTGATCAGCACCGCGCCGTCGCCCGGCCCGTGCTCGCGAATCGCGTCCGCCCCGAGGTAGCCGACGTTGGGCACGTCGCGCAGGTACCAGGCCCAGGGCCAGGTCAGCGACGCCGTGGTGTCGACGATCACCGGAGTCGGCGTCGCTTGCGCGCGCACGAACTCCTCGATCTCCCGCGCCAGCAGGGGCACCTGCGGCGAGGTCTGGGTGTAGATCAGCGGCTCGACGGGCGTGTCGGGGTGGCCGTAGGTGACGCCGAAGGCCGTCCACAGCGACAGCGCTGCGAGCAGCGCGAGGACGGCCGCTCCGCCCGCCCAGAGCAAAGCCGGCCGCGGGGCGCCTGCCGGCGCGACGAATTCCTCGCGGACCCCTCGAAGCGCGCGCCAGGCGGAGGGCAGCGCGAGGCCGAGCGCACGCCCGGCAAGCAGCGCCAGCGGCAGCGCGAAGTGCACGTTGAGCCACGGCATCTTCTCGCCCGCCAGCGAGAGCAGGACGAAGATCCCGATCAGCCACCAGGCCAGCAGCCGCGTCAGCGGATCCTTGCGCCAGAGCAGCCAGGCGCCTCCGATCAGCGCCGGGAGCAGCGAGAGGAACTCGTAGGTCGGGAGCATCATCACGTAGTAGTGGAGGGGTTGCTTGCCGCGCTCTACGCCCTGCTGGTCGAGCCAGTAGTCGAGCTGGCCCCAGAACGCCGAGAGGAAGCCGTCCTGGTTCGTGAACCCGGTGGTGAACAGCGGGATCGTGATCAGCCAGGCGACGGCGGCCAGCGGCAGCCACGTCATCGGGCGCCAGAGCACGCCGATGATCAGGCTGATCACCAGCAACTCCGTGACGATCACGGTCTCGATGTGCTCGTAGGCCGAGGTCTCGATCCCCGGGAACGGGATGCGCAGCGCGGCGCCGAGGAAGGGCGCGGTCATCGTGCCGACCACGACCATCAGGTCGCCCTCGCGCGGCAGCGTCTCGAGGCCGAGGCGTCGCCTCAGCAGGCCCAGCGGATACCAGAGCGCGGCGATCAGCCAGGCGAAGGGGAAGAGCGCGATCCAGGCGAAAGCCTGCGTCGTGTGGGCAAAGTCTGCGCTCTCTCCGCGCATCTGCCGCAGCAGGCTGCTGGTGAGCGTCGCGTTGATGTAGAGCAGCGCCAGCCCCGAGAAGAGGTACGCCGTCTCCTTCGTCGCGAACGAGAGCGCGATCGAGGCCGCCGCGATCAGCAGCCAGCGCTCCCGCCCGTCGTCGCGATAGCGCCAGATCGCGGCGAACAGCAGCAGCGTAAAGATCGCCGCCGGCACGTCGTTGCGCGAGAAGCGCGAGTAGTAGAGCAGCACCGGCGAGAACGCGATCAGCGCCCCCGCCACGATCACCCCGATGTCCCCGAGCCAGCGGCGCAGCAGCAGCGGCACGAGCACGAGCACGGCGCCCGCGAGCGCCATCGGTAGCCGCGAGGCCACCTCGCTGTCCCCGGCGACCACGAAGACGCCGGCCACCGTGTGGAAGAGCAGCGGCCCGTGCATCAGTGGGTTGTGCTCGTAGCCTCGCCCCTCGGCCAGATCCCAGGCGTACTTCGCGTGCAGCGACTCGTCGTGGTGCATCGCCCGCGCGTCGAGGTCGACCACGCGCAGCACGAGCGCGACGGCCGCGATGCCGAGCAGGATCAGCAGCGTCCGGTCCGCCCGGAGCAGATCGAGGTACGCGAGCAGGCGGGCGCTCATCGACCGCCCCCCAGTGCCGGCACGGCGACGATCCGCACGCCGGGCGCCTCGAACACCGTCGGCCAGTCCGCGAAGCGCGCGGCGACGTCCGCGCCGAACTGGCTGCGTTCCTCGCGTCCGAGGTAGATGTGGGTCACGCGGTGCCGGAACGCCAGCCCCAGCGTGTCGGGTCCGGCTCCCTCGCGATAGATCGTGTTCACCACGTTGAGGCGCTCCGTCAACGGTACGTTGCTGTGCCACTGCAACTGGTGGCCGGGCCAGCCGACCAGCGTCGGCGTGGCGCTCGCCGCTGAGATCATGTTACCCGGCCCGTAGCTGCGGCTCGCGGCCTCGAGCAGGACGTGGCGGTCCGGATCGAGCTCGCTCTGCACCCAGCGCAGCGCCTCGGCGAGGCCGGGATCGCGCCGCTCGACGTGGGCGAGCGCGTCGATGCCGGTCGCCTGCCCCTCGCGCCCGCGGCTGATCGTCGCGGCCGGTGCGTACAGCAGCGAGCCGAGCCAGAGCAGCGCGGCGAGGGCGGCGAATGCCGCGAGCGCCCCCCGGGGCGATGCGAGCCGCCCTCGCAGCGCCGCGAGCGGACGGGCCGGCGCGGCGTCGTAGGCGAGGGCGAGGCCGATCGCCCCCGAGGCCGCGAGCAGCGGCCAGGCGACGTACCAGAACTTGAAGACAGTGTTCATGCGGGCGTGCCCGAGCGCGTCGGTGACGTGGAACAGCTCCGTCGCGAGCACGATCGCGCCCGCCGTCGCCGCCAGCGCCAGCCAGGCGGCGTGATCGCGCCGCCCCTCGGCGTAGCGGCTCGCCGAGGCCGCGCCCGCCGCGCCGGTCGCGAGCACGAGGCCCGCGAGCGTCAGCCAGCCGACGCCGCGCTGGCCAAACGCGTCGCCCTCGCCGCCGACCGCCCACAGCGCCCAGAGCGCGACCGGGGCCGCGGCCAGCGTCAGGCTCCAGGCCAGCGCACGCCTCGAGGCGCGCTGGCGGGTCAGGAGCGCCGCGAGCACGACAGGCAGCAGTGGCGCGCCCCAGAACAGCAGCAGCCGCACGGGATCGCTCGCCGCGTCCGTGACCAGCGTCGCCCCCACGGACGAGGTATCGAGCGTCTGCAGCAACGGCCAGGCGATCGCCAGCCCGACGAGCGCGGGCGCTGCGAGGTAGCGCGCCGCGCCGAAGAGGGCGCCGGAGAGCGGCCAGCCGACGGCGCGGAAGGCGGCGGCGGCGGCGGCGAGCCAGATCAGCCCGTAGGCGAGCACGTCCCAGGCGTTGGTCATCGCCAGCCCGGCGAAGAGCGCGCCGACCAGCAGCAGCGCCCCCGGCCGCGCGGTCCAGCCCCGCCACGAGAGCGTCTTCCCGCCCTCGAAGGTGTCGAGGGCGACGGCGAGCGCGACGATCGCGAGCGGCAGCGCCAGCACGTGCGCGTGCGGGTCGCCGAGGATGTAGGAGAAGGCGGGGAACTCGCTGATCGTGCCGGGGATGACGCGCGTCGCCCGCCACCACCACCAGAACTGGTCGGGCACTCCATAGGTCGCCTCGGCGGGGCCGGGCAGGCGATTCACGCCGAGCTGGCCCCAGACGCCCTCGCCGCCGAGGCCGTTCGCGGCTGCCAACTCGGCCAGCCCCTCGAGCGGCGCGAGCCAGATCAGCGCCACGACCGCGACGCCGGCCGCGATCCAGGGCGTGGCGCGCCGCCGCCGCGGACCGAGCGCGACGGCGTCGCTCGCGAGTCCGGCGATCGCGACCGCCGCGAGCGCGGCTGCGGCCGCGAGACCGAGGTTGAAGCCGAAGCGCGGCGCGATCCCCGCGAGCCGCCCGCTGGCATCGATCATCACGTGGCCGAGGTGGTAGTAGGAGACGCCGTAGCCGGCGAGCCAGGAGTCCGCCGGCGGCATCCGCTCGGCCTCGTGCACCGCCGTGAGCAGCATCAGGTCCATCGGTTTCTCGGTGTTGATCGCGGCAGGCGCCTGGGCGCGCACCAACAGCACGATCGCGAACACCACGAGGAAGAGCGCCTCCCCGGCGAGCAGCCTGCGGCGAGCCTGCCAGAGCGTGCGCAGCCGCTCCGGCTCTCGCCAGGCCAACCACGCCGACCAGCCGTAGAGCACGGCGATCGCCCCCGCCACGAGGCCGCCGCCGTAGGGAATCGCGGTCATGGCCGAGCTGAGCCAGGCGATCTGCGCGACAAGCAGCAGGGCCAGCGGGCGCGCGTAGCAGACGCCGCGGGAGCGCAGCCGCCCGAACAGCAGCGTCGCCGGCAGCAGGCCCGCGGCGCCGATCAGCGCCAGCCCGAGGTACCAGGTGAGCGCCTCGTACACGGCGCCGGTCCGCTAGTCCTGCGCGGTCCCGGACGCCAGCAGGCCGTCCACGAACGACTCCGCGTCGAACGGCGCCAGGTCCGCCGGTCCGTCCCCGACCCCGATGAAGCGCACCGGCAGCCCGAGCTCCGAGGCGACCGCGAAGACGATGCCGCCGCGCGCGCTGCCATCGAGCTTCGTGAGGATCACCGAGGTCACCTCGATCGCCTCGGTGAAGGCGCGCGCCTGTGCGAGGCCGTTCTGCCCCGTGGTGGCGTCGAGCACGAGCGCGACCTCGTCCGGTCCGCGTCCGAGCTGGCGCTCAATCACGCGCCGGATCTTGGCTAGCTCGTTCATCAGGTTCTGCTTGTTATGTAGCCTCCCGGCGGTGTCCACCAGCACGAGGTCGTGGCCGCGCGCCCGCGCCGCCTCGATCGCGTCGAAGGCGACGGCGGCGGGGTCCGAGCCCTGCTGGTGCGCGATCACGTCGAAGCCGACCCGCTCGCCCCAGTGCCGCAGTTGCTCGGTCGCCGCAGCGCGGAAGGTGTCGCCGGCCGCCGCGATCACTCGCTCGCCCTCGGCCTGGTAGGCGTAGGCGAGCCGCGCCGCGGCGGTCGTCTTGCCGGTGCCGTTGACCCCCGCGATCAGCACGACCGCGGGTCTGGGCGGGTCGTCCGCGTCGGCGCCCCAGAGCCTGCCCGTCCCCTCGGGCGCTTCGAGGATCGCGATCAGCTCGCGCCTCAGTGCCGCGTGCAGGTCGGCCGTCTCCCGGGGGCCGCTGGCGCGCACCCGGTCGAGCACGTCGAGGGTGGTCTCGACCCCCGCGTCGGAGCCGATCAGCACTTCTTCCAGCGAGTCCCAGAGTTCCGGCGTGATCTCGTTGCCGCGCAGCAGGTCGCCGACGCGGCCGAACCAGGAGCGACGGGTGCGCGCCAGCGCCTGCCCCGTGGCTGCTTCCGAGTCGGCGTTGCCTCGAAACAGCCTCACGGCATCATCCTGACCGCACGCCGGTCGCAGCGAGTCGCCGCTGCGCGCTGCCGATCGTATCGAGGCGTGCGGTGGCTGGCGAATGAGTCGGCCTCGACGGCGCGATTACGAGGCCTGCGGGAGGTCGGCCAGCCGCAGCGAGAGCACGCGCGAGACCGAGTCGTCGCCCATCGAAACGCCGTAGATGGTGTCGGCGGCCTCGACGGTGCCGCGGTTGTGGGTGATCACGATGAACTGCGAGCGCTCGCAGAGCCCGCGCAACGTTTCGACGAAGCGCCCCACGTTCGCCTCGTCGAGCGCCGCGTCGACCTCGTCCAGCACGCAGACCGGCGCCGGGTTGACGGCCAGCAGCGCGAACAGCAGCGCCACCGAGGTGAGCGCGCGCTCGCCGCCCGAGAGCATCGCCAGCGAGGAGATGCGCTTGCCCGGCGGTTGCGCGCGCACGTCCACGCCCGCTTCGCCGTCCTCGTCCTCCGGCTCGACGATCGTGAGTGCCGCCCGGCCTCCGCCGAAGAAGCGCTCGAAGTAGTCGCCGAAGCTCGTGTTGACCAGCTCGAACGTCTCCTGGAAGCGCGCGCGGATCTCGCGCTCGAGATCCACGATCGCCGCGCGCAGCTGCAGCTCGGCCGCCTCGAGGTCCTCGACCTGGCCGCTGAGGAAGTCGTGCCGCTCGCGCTCCTCGCTGAGGTCGTCGAGCGCTTCGAGGTTGACCGGCCCGAGGGCGCGGATCTCGCCGCGCAGCTCGGAGATGCGCTCGCGCAGCTGCACCGTGTCCACCTCGGCGCCGCCACTTGCCGGGACCACGGCGAGCGCGAGCTGAGCCGCGCCCTCGTCCGTGCCGTTGCCGTTCGCCATCGCCGGCGCTTCCGCCGGGATGTCCGCGGGCGCCTCCGTGGCCTGCCCGGCGTGCGGACGGCGCACGCTGCCATCCTTCCGCAGCTCGAGGCCGTCGTCCGCGATCTGCTGTGTGAGGCTTCGGACGCGGCTCGCGAGCTCCCGCAGCGTGGACTGCGCGTCCAGCAGTTCGCGCTCGGCGGCGAAGAGGCGCGCCTGGCTGTCGCCGCGCGTCGCCGTCAGCTCGCGCTCCGCGCGCTCCGCCTCGGCCAGTGTCGCGTGCGCCGGAGCGACGGCCTCCTCCGCGGCGCGCCGGGCGGTCTCGACGTTGGCGATCTGCTCGCGCAGATCGCGCAATGTGAGCTCGAGGTCTTCCAGTTCGCGGCGGATCGCGAGCGACTGATCGCTGCGCTCCGCCAGCCGCTCGGCGCTGCGCCGGCGCGCCTCCTCCAGCGTCGCACGGCGGTCGCGCACGGCCGTGCGTTCGCCCTCGGCCACGGCGACTTCGGCTGCGTGCTGCGCGACGCGATCGCCGGCGCCGTCGCGTTCCGCTCCGACGGCTTCCGAGCGATCGCGCAGTTCCTCGATCCGCGCGTCGAGGGCCGTCAGCGCGGCGCGCTCCTTCGCGATCGATTCGTCGCTGTCGCCGGCCTCTGCTTGCGAGTCGCCCCCGGCGAGCACGGCGTGCGCCTGGCGCAACTCGCTTCCGAGGGCGACCAGCCGCCGGCGCTGGCGCGCGGTTGCCCGCTCGTGGTCGCGCTGCTCGTTCTCGGCCCCGACCACGGCGCGGCGAGCCGCATCGAGGGCGTCCCGGGCGTCGGCGACGATGTCGTCGAGGCGCTGGACCTGCACGGCGGCGGCGTCCTCGGTCTCGCGCGCCACCTCGATCTCCTCGGGCAGCGACTGCTCCTCGTCCTGCAGCACGAACTGTTCCGACGCCGTGCCGCGTGATCCGCCGAAGATCGAGCCGTCGGCGCGCACCAGCACGCCGTCGCGGGTGACGACCGAGCCGAGGCCGCGCGAGACGGTCTTGAGCGCCGTAGTCACGTCTTCGACCACGATCGTGCGCCCGAGCAGGAGGTCGACGAGCGGGCGGTACCTGCGATCGGTCTTGACCAGGCTGGAGGCGACGCCGATCACGCCGCGCTCGCTGAGCATGTTCAGCGGGTACTGCCGCGGGATGCTGCCGAGTGGCAGCACGGAGACGGAACCGGCCCCCCGGGCACGCAGGTGCTCGATCGCCGCCAGCGCCTCGTCCTGCCGCTCCACGACGACCGCGCCGATCTGCTCCGCGAGGGCCGACTCGATCGCGTGCTCAAGGCCCTGGGGCACGCGTATCAGCCGTCCGACGAGGCCGATCACCCCGCTGAGCGGCTGCTCGTCGCCCGGCTCGTGCGCCGCGCGGAGCACTTCCTGGGCAGCCGAACCCTGCTTCGCGAGTTGCGCGACGAGCGTCGCGAGCAGCTCGCGGCGCGCCTCCAGGTGCTCGCGGTACGTCGTTGCCGCACGCAGCGCCTCGCGGCCCTCTTCGGCCTGCGTGCGCGTCTCCTCGATGCGCCGTTCGGCGACATCGCGGCGGCGCAGCGCCTCGGAGGCCTCGAGGGCGAGGCGTTCCTGTTCGCGGCGCGCGGCCAGCGCGCGCCGTCCGTAGTCGCGCAGCTCGTCGCTCAGCGCCTCGCGCCTCGCGCTCGCCTGCGCGCGATCGCGATCGCGGCGCTGCTGCTCGGCTTGCGCTCGTGCGCGTCGCGCCTCGGCATCGCGGATCGCGGCCTCAATGCGGGAGCGGCGCGCCTCGGCTTCGGCCAGTTCGCGCAGCACGTCGCGCACGGCCCCGTCGGCGGCGCGCATCGCTTCACGCGCTGCCTCCAGCTCGGCGCCGGCCTCGGCGACCCGCGCCTCGAGGGCGACCAGCGCGCCGCCGTCCGGCGCGTCGCTCTCGGGAGCGCCATCGCCCTGCGCAGCGGACAGTTCCGCGATGGCCGCGTCGATCTCATCGCGGCGCACGAGCAGCAGTTCGCGGCGCTGCTCGGCAAGGGCGCGCTGCTGGCCGAGCGCCAGCGAGCGTTCCGCCAGCTCGCGCTCACGCCGCTGTGCGCCGGCCAGCTCGGAGCGCGCAGCCGCGACGGCGCGTTCGGCCACGGCGATGTCCGGGGCGAAGGCCTCGGCCTGCCGGCGCGCCGAGGCGAACGCCTCGGAACTCTGGTCGTGCCGCGACTGCGCGGCGGCCAGCGCCTCGCTGGCCTGCCGCAGTTCGGTCTCGTACCAGGCTTCGAGGGCGGCGCCGAGCTGGGCGTCGAGCTCGCGGAAGCGGCTCGCGCGCTTCGACTGCCGCTCCAGCTGGCGCAGGCGCGGGGCCAGCCCGCGGATCAGCACCCGCACGTGGCCGAGGTTGTCGCGCGTCTGCGTCAGCCTTCGATCCGCTCGCGTCAGTTCGATGCGGTGGCCGTGGACCTCGGCGGCCTCCTCGATCAGGTTGCGGCGCTCCAGCGGCCGCAGGCCGAGCATCTCGTCGACGAGGCCCTGCGACATCATGGCGTAGGAGTTCTGGCCGACCTGGGCGCGGCGGAAGAGGTCCTGCACGTCCAGCAGCCGCACCTTCTGCCCGTTGATGCGGTACTCGCTCTCGCCGCTGCGGTAGGCGCGCCGGCTGACGCTCACCTCGTCGAAGTCGATCGGCATCCACTGCTCGAAGTTGTCGAGGTACAGCGTCACCTCGGCGACGCCCATCTCGCGCCGGCCATCGGAGCCGGAGAAGATCACGTCGCCGGTCTTGCGGGCGCGGATCGAGCGCGCCGACTGCTCGCCGAGGGCCCAGCGGATCGCGTCGGAGACATTGGACTTGCCGGAACCGTTGGGTCCGACGACGGCGGTCAGGCCGGGGCCGAACTCGAAGACCTGGCGGTCCGCGAAGGCCTTGAACCCGTACGCCTCTACACGCCGCAGATACATCGGGGCTAGCCCGCCTGTTCCGCGGGCGCGCATTCGCCCGGCTGCGGCGCCTGGGCGCGCAGTCGCATCAAGGCCTCGCGGGCCGCTTCCTTCTCCGCCTGCTGTTTCGTGTGCCCGTTCCCCCGGCCCATGGCCTCGCCGTCGATTCGTACTTCGACCGAGAACTCGCGCGCGTGCTCTGGCCCACGCTCATCGACGGTCACGTACTGAGGGCGGGGGAAACGCCCCTCGCAGAATTGCTGGAGCGCGCCCTTGGTGTTCAGTTCGGCGGGGTCAGTCTGCAACGCTTCCAGTTCCGGCGCCAGTGTGCGCTCGATGAAGCGCCGGGCGCCCTCGAGTTCGCCGTCCGGTCCGCGGTCCAGCTTGAGCGCGCCGACCAGCGCCTCGTAGGCGTCGGCGAGGTTCCCGGGGCGGTCGCGTCCGCCGGTCGTCTCCTCGCCGCGGCCGAGTAGCAGCCAGCGTCCGAGGCCGAGACGCTTCGCCGCCTGCGACAGCGTCGGACCCTGCACGATGTGCGCGCGCCAGAGCGTGAGCGTGCCCTCTTCGACCTCGGGGAAGCGCTCGTAGAGGCGCTCCGCGATGACCATGCCGAGCACCGCGTCGCCGAGGAATTCGAGCCGCTCGAAGGAGCCGTCGGCGCCCTCGTGCTCGTTGGTGTAGGAGGAATGGGTCAGGGCAAGGCGAAGCAACGCCTCGTCGGCGAACTGGATGCCGAGGGCGAGCTGGACGTCGTGGAGAGCACAGGGCGCGCAGACCAAGCGACAAACCCTTCCGGGCGCACGTGATCCGCGACCACGTACGTTACCGTCCGGAGACCCAGCCGCTCGAAACACGAGACGGGCTGGGGTTCGCCCCGCGCACTCATTCATCCTAGGAGCGGGTACTTCGCTGTGTCAAGAATAGATTACCCGCTTATACGTCCTATGCTCTCGCGGCTGCGCCGCGTGCTGCCCCCTGATGCGCTCGTACTGCTCGACGCCGCATGCGACGCGGCAACGGACCTGGGCGTCGAACTGTGGGCTGTGGGAGGCGCGATCCGCGATCTCGCCGCAGGGATCGAGCCGGCAGAGCTGGATCTCGCCTGCGGCGAGAGCTCCGCCACCCTCGCCGCCGCGACGGCGGCCCGGCTGCACAACGGCAGCCGCGAGGCCCCCATCGTGCATCGCGAGCCGCGCTTCGCCACTGCGCGCATCGAGCTGCGCGGGCGGCGGATCGACCTCGCCGAGCTGCGCAGCGAGCGCTACGCGCGGCCCGGCGCGCTGCCCGAGGTGCGCAGCGGCGCGACGATCGAGGAGGACCTCGGGCGGCGCGACTTCAGCGTGAACGCCGTGGCGCTCGGCGTGGCCGGTCCGCGTCGCGGTGAGCTGCTGGACCCGTTCGGCGGCCTCGATGACCTGGCCGCGCGGCGGCTGCGCGCGCTGCACGCGGGGAGCTTTCGCGACGACGCCACGCGGCTCTGGCGCGGCGCGCGCTATGCCACCGCGCTCGGGCTGCGGCCCGAGCCTGAGACGGCGCGCTGGATCGAGGACGCCCCGCGCTGGATCGCGCGCATCTCCGGCCGCCGCCTCTGGGCGGAGTTCGAGCGCACCGCCGCCGCCCGCCGCGTCGGCGCGACGCTCCGGCTGCTCGACACCTGGGGCGTGCTGCGTGGCGCGCATCCGGCGTGGTCGCTCCCGCCCGAGGCGTCGCGCGCGCTCGCCCGGCGGCCGGGCCCACATCCCCCCTCGCTGCTGTTCGCCTTGCTGACTGCCCCGCTGGCCGGGCGCGACGCGATCGCCGACCGGCTGACGGCCCCGCGATCCGCCCGCCGTGCGGTGGACGAGACGGCGCGCCTGATCACCGCCCGCGAGCGCACGCCGGACACCCTCGCGGCGCTCGAGGGAGTCTCCGGCGAGGCGCGCCTCGCCGCCCGCTGGCTCGACCCCGCGGGCCAGCTGCTGCTGTAGCGAGATCTGCGCCGCTGGGAGCGCACGCGGCCGCCGCTGGACGCCCGGGCGCTGCTGCGGCTGGGCGTCGAGCCCGGTCCCGCCCTCGGCGAGTGGCTCGAGCGCTTGCGTCGCGAGCCTTATCTCGGCACTCTGAGAGACGCGGCGAGCGCGCGCCGCGCAGTACGCGCCGGCCCGCGCAGCACCGCCGAGACGGAGGAACGATGAGCACGCTGCCCGCCCGGCGCCAGCCAGCGGACGCAGCCACGGCGGCTCCCGCCCTGGTGGACTGCGCCGTCTGCGGCCTGCAGGGACCTCCAAAGGAGATGGCCGATTGCGCCGAATGCGGCGCGGTCTTCCACATCGACCTCAGCCGCGAAGAGCTGGGCCGCAGCTGCGGCGCGGCGACGTTCGGCCAGTTCTGCGGGTTCAGCTTCAGTTGCGACCCCTGCATCGAGCGCTACGAGGCGGATGCCGCCACGGGCGGCCCCTGGCGCTCGGCCGTCCGCTAACGGCTACCCGAACAGCGACGCACAAGGAGGCACGCGAGCGATGACCGCCGCCAACACCGACACCTGCGAGATCTGCGAGGTGACCGTCAGCAACCCGGGGCTGCTCTCCGATTGCAGCAACTGCGGCGTGCTCTTCCACCTCAACCCGCGCAACGACATCCCGGGCATCGACTGCGGCGATGTCTGGGTCGGCGACTGCGACGAGCCGGTGCTGCAGTTCTTCTGCAACCGCTGCCTCGACTTGATCCGCGGGACCATACAGACCCAGGGCTTCCAGGCGCCCCCTGCCGGCTTCGACCCGCTGGGGGCCCCTCCCGGCGCGCACGCGGGCACGATTGCCGCGTCTCCGCCCGTGCCGCCGATGGCCCCGCCTGCTCCGGCGGCCCCGCCCGCGGTCGGCGCGCCTCCGCCCGCCGCGGCGCCCGCGCGCGGGAAGCGTCGCCGCTTCCGCCGCATCGACGGCCCCTAGCGCGCGGTGGCGTCGCGCCGCCGCCGCTTCCGCCCCCGGCGCAGCGAGGCGCCGTCGCCGCCCGCTGCCATCGCGCCGCGCCCGACCGGCCGCAGGAGCCGCCTCGGCGTCGCGCTCACGCTGCTCGTCGGCTACTGGATCGGGCGCTTCGCCACGTTCGTGCCGGCGGACGCACTGCCGGTGCTGGACATCGCCGCCGCGCTGCTCAGCGCCGTGCTGTTCGCCGTCTGGTACCGCCGCGGCGCGCGGCGCTACCTCGATGCCCGTCAGGCCGCGCGGCAGCGTAGCGCGGCGAGCGCGGAGTGCCGGGGAGAGCGCGCCGACGAGGCTACGGAGTAGGCAGCCGGAACCAGGTCGCGTCGTCCTCGGGGCGGAGCGAGCGCAGCGGGGCGTATCCGGCGCGCAGCCAGAAGTAGAGCCCCCGCCCGTTGCCGCGCGGCGCGCGCCCGTAAAACGTGCGCACGCCCTCGCGGCGCAGCCGCCGCTCCGCGACCCGCACGGCGCGCGCGGCGGTCGAGCGCCCACGGCGATCGGGGGCGATTGCGACGCCGGAGAACGTCACGGTGCGCGCTCCCGGTCCGGGCGCGATGCCCAGCACCCCGACGGTCTCGCCCTCGGAGCGCACGTGGTAGAGGCGTGCTTCCGGCAGCGGCGGCTCGACCGACCCCCGGTAGCCCCGGGCGATGCCCTCGCGGATCGCCTGCGCGACGCCCTCGTCGTCCGGCGGCGCGTCCGCTGCGATCAGCACGACGCCCTCGCCGCGCGCCCAGAGGCGCGATCGCGCCTGCTCGCTGCGCGGCTCAGGCACGGGGCGCCTCGCCGAGCCACGCAGCGACGGCCGCGGGGACCTCGTTCGCACCGAGCTTGCGCTGCTCGCACTCCGGCAGCGCATCGAGGAAGGCCTCGCCGTAGGCGCGCGCGCTGACGCGCCGGTCGAGGATCAGGAAGACGCCTCGGTCGTGCGGGCCACGGATCAGGCGGCCGAAGCCCTGGCGGAAGCGCAGCACCGCCTGCGGCAGCATGTACTCGCCGAACGAATCCTCGTGGAGCGCGGCGCGGGCGGCGTGGACGGGATCGGTCGGCACGGGGAAGGGCAGGCGCGCGAGCACGAGCTGCGAGAGCGCCGGGCCGGGCACGTCGACGCCCTCCCAGAACGCGGCGGTGCCGAGCACCAGCGAACGAGGGCGCTCCGCGAGGGCACGCAGCAGTCGCGCCGGGCCGCCGTCGAGATCGTGCGCGAGCACGCCGATGCCGTCGTTGGCCAACGGGCCGCGCAGCGCGGCCGCGGCGGAGCGGATCGCGCCGTGCGAGGTGAAGAGCGCCAGCGTGCGCCCGCCCGCCGCGCGCGCCGCCTCCGCCAGCACCCACTGCGCCGCCGCCTCGTAGTCCGGAGCGTCCGGCGGCGGCAGATCGTCGACGACCAGCGTGAGCACCGCGCGCCGGTAGTCGAACGGCGAGCCGACATCGAGGACGTCGGCGTCGGGCAGCCCGATGCGCCGCAGGCTGAAGTCGAAGCGCTGCTGCGCCGTGAGCGTCGCGCTGGTGACGAGCACCGAGTCGCGCCGCGCCCACAGTTCGTCCTCAAGGCGGTCGGCGACGTCGAGCGGGGCCGTGCGCACGCGCGGACTGCGACCGCTGCTGTCGAGCCAGACGATCCGCCCCGGATCGGCGCGCTGGAGCGCATCGCGCAGCGTCGCCGCCTGCCCCGCCGCCGTCTCGGCGGCCCTCGCGAGCGCGGCGCGCAGCGTGGCGAGCGCCGGCGCCCCGTCCGCGGGCAGCGAGTCGACCATCGACTGCGCATGCAGCAGACGCCGCGCCAGCTGGTCGAGCGCGAGTTCGAGGTGCAGCGCCCCGTCCTCGACATCCCCCCAGAGCGGCTGCGCCCGCCGCCCCGGCGTGATCTGCAGTTGCGACCCGCGGGCGCGGTCCGCGAACTCCTCGACGTAGCCGGTGATCGCCGCCTCGAGGTCCGGGAGCCGCGCGCGGGCCAGCACCGCCGCCGAGGCGATCTCGTCCGCGAGGTGCGCGAGGCCGGCGGCGGGCGAGAGCGGCATCGGGTCGAGCCGGGCCGCGCCGCGCAGCGAGGCCGCGAGCGATCCGCCGCCGGTCGTCACTTCGTCCAGCAACTGCGCGATCTCGTGCAGCGCGACGGAGTCGCCGAACTGGCTCGTCGCGACGCCCTCGAGGCGGTGCACCTCGTCGACGACGAGGTGGCGGAAGGGCGGCAGCAGCTGGTCGCCGCCCGTCGCGTTGACGAGCAGCAGCGCGTGGTTCACGACGAGCACGTGGGCCGCGGCCGCCTCCGCGCGCGCCCGCTGGAGGAAGCAGCTGCCCTCGCGCACGAACGTGCAGCGCCGCTGGAGGCAGTCGTTCGTGTCGGCCGCGAGGGCGCGCCAGTGCGGCCACTCGTCGCCGCGCAGGTACAGCTCGGCGCGGTCGCCGCGCTCCGTCTCGCCCAGCCAGACGGCGATGCGGGCGAGCACGCGCGCCTGACCGGCGCTGCGCGGCTCCTCGGACTCGATCGCCTGCGACCAGCGCTCGAGGCAGAGGTAGTTGCCGCGCCCCTTCAGCACTGCCGTCCGCAGCGAGCCCGGCCGCGCGCCCGCCGCCGACTCGGCCAGCGCCGCCGCCGCCGGCATTTCGCGCTCGGCGAGCTGCTCCTGCAGGTTCAGCGTGTGCGTCGAGATCACGACACGCTCGTCGCTGCGCAGCGCGTGCGAGAGCGCCGGCACGAGGTAGGCGAGCGACTTGCCGGTACCCGTCCCCGCCTCGACGGCGAGCTGGCCGTCGTGCCCGATGTTGGCCGTGACCGCGCGCGCCATCGCGATCTGGCCCTCGCGCGCCTCGAAGCCGGGGAGCAGGTCGGCGCGACGGCGCGCCTCGGCGAAGCGCGCCTCGACCTCGTCCTCGTCCAGTGGCGTGAACTCCGGCAGCGGGCGCAGCGGCGGCGGCAAGGCCTGCGCTTCACGCGCCAGCGCGCCGGGCGCGAGGGCATCGCTCGCCGCCCCGATCCCCCGCCGGTCGAGCGCTCCGGCAAACAGCGGCGCGAGGCTCCACGCGGACTGCTCGGCGAGCCGCACGAGGTCGCGCAGCGTCGCCCCCGGCAACCGCTCGAGGCGTTCGAGCAGCCGCAGGAACACCTCGGCCGTCGCCTCCGCGTCGGCGAGCGCGCGATGCGCCTCGCTGATCTCGACGCCCAGCGAGCCGGCGAGCGAGCTCAGGTCGAGCCGCGTCGCGGTCGGCAGCAGCACCGAGGCGAGCTCGTAGCTGTCGAAGGCGGGCGCCTGCGGCTGCAACCCCGCCTCGGCGAGGAATCCGAGGTCGAACGGCGCGTTGTGCGCGACCAGCGGGAGGCCGCGCGCGAAGGCGGCGAACTCATGCATCGCGAGCGATGGCGGCGGGGCGCCGACGAGGTCGGCGTCCTCGATCTTCGTGAGCATGCGGATCGCGGGCGGCAGCGGCCGGCCGGGGCTGACGAAGGTGCGGAAGCGCTCGCGCGGCCCCTCGGCGCCGAAGCGCACCGCGCCGATCTCGATGATGCGATCCGCCGCCGTGTCCAGACCCGTCGTTTCGAGGTCGACCGCGACGTACTCGTCGCCGCCGTGTGCTGCCGGATCGTCGGGACTGCGCGGCATGACGCCTTCGCCGCCCTCTCCGGGGGAGTATCGCTAGCCGCGGGCCGCCGCCACCGCCTCGACGACGCCCGGCTCGAAGCGCGCGAAGTCTCCGTCGGCGGAGCGCACGATCGCCTCGAAGCGGCCGGCGTGGAGCTCTTCGAGCAGCTCCGCTTCGGTCTGCAGCTCGCGCCCGAAGCCGGTCGCGTAGTAGCCGATGCCGCTCTCCGAGTGCACGTCGCTGCCACCGGTGGTCGGCAGTCCGAGTTCGCGAGCGACCTCGTAGGCGAAGTAGTTCTCGCGAGGCGTATTGCAGCCGTTGGCGATCTCGATCGCGTCGGCGAGCTGGAAGACCGGCAGGCGGGCCGCCTCGGCGGGGGTCAGCTCGAAGCGCACGCTGCCCTTGCGCATCGCCGTCACGCTGTCGAAGACGTGGCGGAAGGGGTGCGCGACGATCAGGAAGCCGCCGACGGCGTCGAGCTCCTCGCGCAGCTGCTCGGCGCGGCGGATCCCGCTGACGTAGGCGGGCAGGCCGATCACGAGCATGTGCCCGAGGTCGGTCGAGATCTCCATCCCGAAGTTGACGAGGAAGTCCGTGTGCTGCTCGCGGTACTCGGCGCGCGCGTGCCGCTCCCACATCTTGTCGTGCTCGCAGATGTTCGCGCCCGTCAGCCCGGCCGCGCGGCCGAGCGCGGGCAGCTTGTGCGGGTTGAGCGTGCTGTCCGAGGATGCGACCGCGGAGTGGACGTGCATATCGAGCACGCTGCGCTGCAGTCCAGGCGTCAGCTCCAGCGTCCGTCTCCTTAGCTTGCGGTCGCGGCCCGCGGACAGCCTCGCCGCCGGCGGTCCCGGCACAAGGGTACGAGATGCCCGAATACGCCGCACCACCCGCGGCGGCGCGCGATCGCTCTGCTCAGCCCGCGAGCGCGGGCAGCAGGATGCCGAAGGCGACCGCGGCGACGATCGCCGTCGCCCAGATCGCGCCGCTCAGGCGCCGCAGCACGAACGCCGCCGCGAGGACCGCGATCAGCGCGATCGCATGCACGATCGTCCCGAAACGCAGCGGATCGCCCACCTGCAGGTAGGCCGCGCCGAGCAGCAGCCCGAGCAGCGTCCAGCCGATCAGCGCGCCGTTCACCAGCACGATGCCGACCAGCGGCGCGGGCAGCCGCTTCAGTCCCGCCGCGCGCTCCCGCCAGCGGGCGCTGCGGCTCATGCTCCAGAGCGCGATCGCGATCGTCACGAACGCCGCCGCCGCTCCCGAGACGAAGCCCGCGAAGAGCGCGCGGCCGGCCTCGACCTCGCTGCTCACTACTCCTCCGTGATGGCGAGCGCCTCGGCACGCTTGAGCGTGCGCGCCTGAATCGCCTCGGCGCCGTGCTGCTCGAGGTCGCGCCGCAGCTCGGTCATCCTGGCGCGCTCGTGCACCAGCAGGAAGACGGCGGGGCCGGTGCCCGTGAGGTGCAGCGGTGCGCCGCCGAGCGCGGAGGCGTAGGCGGCGTAGTGCGCGAGCAGCTCCGACTCCGTGCGCTCGATCACCGCCTCGAAGGCGTTCCAGAGATCGCGGGCCGGGGGCGGGGCGTCGCGCTCGGCGCGGTGCGCGATGCGCGCCGAGCGCGCGCCGTCGGTCAGGTCGTGCGGGTGCAGCGCGCCGAAGCGCCGCGCGGTCTTCGCCGGGGCCTGCGGGACGGGCGGCAGCAGCAGCAGCAGCCGCAGCGTGCGCAGGTCGCGCAGCGGCGTCACGATCTCGCCGAGCCCGCGGCAGCGCGCCGTGCCCCCGTGCAGGAAGAACGGCACGTCCGAGCCGACCGAGGCCGCGACCTCCCCCAGCCGCTCGATCGGCCAGTCGAGCTCCCAGAGCCGCGCGAGCCCGCGCAGCACGGCCGCCGCGTCCGAGGAGCCGCCGCCCAGCCCGGCCGCCGCCGGTATGCGCTTCTCGACCTCGATGGCGACGTTCGGCTCTCGCTCTGCCGCCGCGGCGAGCGCCCGCGCGGCCGCCGCCGCCAGTTCGCCCTCGGCGGCGATCTCCGCCGCGCCGCGCCCGCTGAGGCGCACGTCGAGCACGGGGGCCGGGCGCAGACGCACGCGGTCCGCGAGGTCGATCGTCGTCATCACCGTGTCGAGGTTGTGGTAGCCGTCGGAGCGCCGCCCGGTCACCTCGAGCACGAGGTTCAGCTTCGCCGGCGCGAGCAGCGAGAGACCGGCCGCGGCGCTAGCCGACATCGAGACTCCTCGGCCAGCGCGCTTCGGTGAGCGCGTGCAGCCGCTGCCAGTCATCAAGGGCGAGGTGCTGGGCGCGCAGCAGCGGATCGATGGCGGCCTCGTGGAGCAGCGCGTGCATATCGTCGCGCGTGAGGCCGAGCGAGGAGCGCAGCCCGTTGTGCAGCTGCTTGCGCGGCTCCGAGAAGCCCGCACGCAGCAGCAGGAAGAAGCGCGCGAGCGCGGGCGGCGGCAACGCGACCGCCGGCTCCGGCAGCCGCTCGATGCGCACCAGCGCCGATTGCACCTTCGGCGCGGGCCAGAACGCACTCGACGGCACATCGAACAGCGCCTCAGGCCGGCCGTAGGTCTTGACCGAGAGCGAGAGCAGCGACTCCTTGCCCGGCCCGCCGACGATGCGGCGCGCGACCTCGCGCTGGACCAGCACGACGATCCGATCGGGCGGCTCGTCCGCCTCGAGGAAGCGCCGGATCAGCGGCTGCGTGATGTAGTACGGCAGGTTGCCGACCATGACGTACGGGGCGCTCGCCCCGCACTCCTCGAGCAGCTCCTTCGGGCTGATGGCGAGCGCGTCGGCGGCCACGACGCAGGTCCGCCCGCGCCCCTCGAGTTGCCGGCGCGCCAGCCCCGCCAGCTCCTCGTCGATCTCGACGGCGACGAGCATGCCCGCGCGCGCGGCCAGCTCGAGGCTCAGCCCGCCCGGGCCGGCGCCGATCTCGATCACGGTGTCGTCGGGCCCCAGCTCGCAGGCGTCGGCGATGCGCGAGAGCAGCAGCTCGTCGACGAGGAAGTGCTGACCGAGCGCCTTGCGAGGGCTGACGCCGAGCCGCCGCAGGAACTCCGGCGGGGCTTCGGGCTCCTCGCCTCTGCCGGACCTCGGGCGTCGCGAGCGGCGGGCGCCGCGCGCGGAACTCACGGTGCGCCGCGCGCCCGCGCGAGCGAGGGCGCCGGCGTTTGGGGATGCGGAAGTGGTCGTGCCCCGCCGTTGATTCGCACTCCGGGCTTGCCTCCACCAGCCAACTCAAGCCCGGCGCCCCTACGGCGCACGATGTTACCGGCGTACCGCTGCTGCCTTCCGGCCCTGACGGGGTTAACCGGGCATCGTCGCGCAGGACCAGGCTCTCAACGCCGCTTGATCTCGGCAGTCCCCGGGGGACGAACCGCGGGCGGGCATTCAGCCCCGCTGAGCGGATTGCGGGTTACAGGGCACCGCTAGCTCCCCGCCTAGCACGACCGTCTGGATCGTAGGCGCGCCCCCGGCGAGGCGTCAAAGCGCCCCCGCGTGTGGAGGCGCTTTCCGCCTCCAGCCGACGCGCAGGTACAATCAACCGGACCGCATCGAGGACCGAGACGCCTCGGCGAAGGAGCCGCCCGTGCGCCTGCTCTCCATCGGACGCCCCCTCCCCGACATCGCGATCGATAACCACACGATCTTCAACGCGCCCGCCTTCTTCGACTATGAGGCGATCGCGATCGATCCGGAGGGTGTGTTCCGCAGCATCCGCGAGCTCCTCGACGCCTCGCAGGAGCACGCCACGCACGGCGACGCGCGCGTGGTCAACGCGCTCACGGGGCCGGGCGTCGCGGCGGGCGAGATCCTGCAGCGTCGCCGCGACGAGCTGGTGCGCGCGCTCGAGCGCGGCGCGCTCGTCGTCCTCTTCACGCACCCGCAGGCGATGATCACGGAGATCGCGGGCTTCCCCGGCCTCGATCGCTACTTCTTCCTGCCCGCCCCCGCGGGGCTGGCCTGGGACGCCGGCCTGATTCGCTGGGGCGAGGGCGTGCAGGCCGCTGTCGCCGACCACCGGCACCCGTTCGCGCGTTATGTCGATTCCGTCGGCAACGACATGCTCTACCGCGCGCACTTCAACGACTCGGCGCCCGGCTTCGCGGATGTCGCCCGCGTCTTCGCGCGCTCCGCCGGAGGCGCGCCCGTGGGCGTCGAGTTCCGCGTGCTCGGCGGGACGGTCGTCTTCCTGCCCGCCCCGCGCAGTCGCGGCGGTGACGCCGGGCGCAAGCAGGCCGCGGCGATCCTCGCCGCCGCGCGCGAGCTGCTCGACCAGCCCTCCGGCGATCCGCCCGCCTGGCTGCGTCAGCAGGGCCTCGCCGGCCTCGAGGAGCTCGAGGCGGCGAGCGCCGAGGCGGAGAGCGCCCTGCAACGCGCCGAGGCGCAGCGCGAGGCCGCCGCCGGGGAGCTGGCGCAACTGACGCGCGTGCGCGACGTGCTCTGGACCGAGGGCAACCACGCCCTGATGCCGGCCGTGGTGCGCTGCCTGGAGCTGCTCGGCTTCAGAAGCCAGGAACGCGATGGCCAGGTGACCCTCAGCGACAGCGCCGGCCGGCTCGAACTCGAAGCCGAGGGCTCGACCGAGGCGATCGGGATGGCCCCGCACTACCGCCTGCGCGCGCGCCTCGACAGGCGCATCGAGCAGGAGAGCCGGGCCGCGCGCGGCCTCGTCGTCGCGAACGGCGAGCGGCTGCAGCCGCCCGATCGCCGCGACGCGCCGATCGCCGACGCGCTGCGCGTCGCCGCCGAGGCCACGTCCTACGCCGTGCTGCCGTCTTCCGAGTTGTTCGCCGCCGCCTCTGCCGCCCTCGAGGGTCTCGACGACGAGACGCTGGCCTCGCTGCGCGCCCGCCTCGTCGAGCACGACGGCGTCGTCAGCCTCGGCGACCTGCTCGGCACGACCGAGCCCGAGGACGCGGCGGCGCTGCCGATGGGCCGGCCCTAGCAGGGTGATGAAAAAGTCCGCCGCGGCGCTTTTGGGCTGAAATCGCGCTGGCCGCGACATCAAGAAACCCAATGTTTCTGGGCTCTACGCCAGCCCACCGAATGGCCAGTGAGACCCAGCGGCCCAGGATCAGGGGTTTTTCAGCAGCCTGCTAGCGAGCCGATTGCCCCTCGCCCACCGATCCCCTCTCCCCTGGCGGAAGAGGGTTGGGGTGAGGGGGATCCAGGTGCGCGTCTCCTGCGGGGGGCTGCGCCCCCTACACTCCCATCCCGGACGAGCACGCTCGGGGTGCTTCTGTTGACGCGGGGATACCCCGCAAGGCCGCTCTGGCCCACCCACCCGCCCTCGGACTTCTTTCTGTGGGGGCTGCGCCCCCACGCCCCCGCCGGATCGGCAACACGACTGCAGCTATCGAGGGCGGTCCGGCTCCCTTTCCCGCGAAGGGGGAGGGAGCCGGGGCGCCCTCGGAACGGGGTTCGCAAAGGTCTCCTCTGGGAGAGGGTTGGGGTGAGGGTCCCGGACCGGAGTCAGGCCAGCAGGCGGTCGACCTCGGTCGGCGTCTCGTAGTCGACGCCCTCGATGCCGAAGCCGAACAGTTGCTGGAAGTAGCGCTGCCAGCCGGCGTAGTCGCTCAGCTCGCCGAGCGTGTCGCTGTCGATGGCCGCCATGCGCCGCGCGACCTCGGACTGGACCTCGGGCGTCATCTCCAGGTCGTCGAGGCGGATGCGGTGCTCGTCGTCGGTGGTCGGCGTGACGCCGGGCCCGAGGTGGTCGCGCAGCATGCGCGCGATCTGCTCGATCGGGCCTTCGTGCGTGCCCTGCTCCTTCATGACGGCGAAGAGCACGCTCATGTAGAGCGCGACACCGGGGATGGCCGCCGAGGCCTGCGTGACGATGCCCTTATTGATGCTCACCCAGGCGCCGCCCCCGCCCGGCGCGAGCTGCGCGTGGACATCGCGCGCGGTCGCCTCGAGGTGTTCCTTGGCTCGCCCGATCGTGCCCGCGCGGTAGATGTCGTACGTCGCCTCGGGGCCGACGTAGCTGTAGGCGACGCTGCGGCAGTTGTCGGCGAGCAGGCCCTCGGCGCCGAGCCAGCGCACCCACTCGGCCCAGTCCTCGCCGCCCATCACCTTCACCGTCGCGGCGATCTCCTCCTCGCTCGCCGCCTCGATGGTCGCCTCGGCGACGCGGTCGCGGCGCAGGTCGATGGTCTTGCCGGTCCAGTCCTTGCCGATCGGCTTCAGGGTGCTGCGCCAGACCTCGTCGGTGTCGGCGGCGCGGCGCAGCGGCGCGGCGAGGCTGTAGACCAGCAGCTCGACCTGCCCGCGCATCGCGCGCAGCTCCGCGGCGACCTGCTCCTTCGCCTCGTTGGAGAACGCGTCGGTGTTGACGGTGCGCAGTGTGCGGCCCTCGGCGGCGGCGATGCGGTGCGCCTCGGCGAGGTTGTACCAGCCGGCGCTGGCGGGCTTGTCGTCCTCCGAGGGCCGCTCGAGGCAGACGCCGACGGAGGGCGCCCCGTATCCGAAGCAGGCCGAGAGCAGGCTGGCGAGGCCGTAGCCCGTGCTGGAGCCGATCACGAGCGCAGGCCCGAGCGGCGGAGCGCCCTCGGCGGCGGCTCGCGCGACCTCGATCTGCCCGCGCACGTTGGCGGCGCAGCCCTCGGGATGCGCGGTCAGCGAGATGAAGCCGCGAATGCGCGGCGCGACGATCTGCTCTGACATGGCGGCGACCTCCCCGATGCGCGCGTATCGTACGTGCGCCGCGGGAGGCGAGCGAGGGAGGGTGGGCAGCGCCTTCGTGTACGATCAGCGCATGCATGCGGTCGGCGCCCCTTGCGGTCGCCGATCCCGCGGGAGCCGGAGCATGAGCGACGCGATTCCGATTCAAGCCCTGTCCGAGGACAAGGTTCGCGCAGCGCTTCGCGATGCGCTGGAAAGCGCGACGCCGGTGCGCGCCGTATCCGACTTCGTGTCTGGCGTGGACTGGTCCGGTATGGAGACGGCAGACGCTGCCGTCGTGAGCCTGCTCGGCGAACTCGAACAGCTCACGACCGACGTAGACGAGCGCATCGTTCCCCCGCCCACCTTCCTCGACCGCGTGACCCGCCTGGCGCCCGCAGAGAGCGCCGAGGTCGTTCGCTAGGCTGCAAGTCGGCCGAGACCTGGTCACTTCCGGTCGGCGTCACGCTCTCGCAGGATCGATTCCGTCGTGACGCGCGATTCCGAGATCGCCTTGCGGGCGCGCACTCGCTCAACCAACTCGTCGGCCGAGAGCTTCGGCTCGCCGACCGAGGGCCTCGAGGCCATGCGCTCCAGTTCGCCGAGCAGGAACTCCTCGAGGGACTGGCCACGGGCCTCGGCGCGCGACGCCAGCTCGTCGCGGACGTCCTCGGAGATGTCGTCGATCGTGATCGTTACCGGAATGGCACCAGCGTGCCATCTCGGGAGAACTTCCGCAATCGGCATCAAGCGCTCGCGCTCAGTCCCGCAGCTTGAGCACCGCCATGAACGCCTCCTGCGGGACCTCGACGGCGCCGAGCATCTTCATGCGCTTCTTGCCCGCCTTCTGGCGCTCGAGGAGCTTGCGCTTGCGCGTGATGTCGCCGCCGTAGCACTTGGCGAGCACGTTCTTGCGCATCGCCCGCACGGTCTCGCGGGCGACGATGCGGCCTCCGACGGCGGCCTGGATCGGCACCGCGAAGAGCTGGCGCGGGATCAGCTCCTTCAGCGCCGCGGTGAGCTGGCGCCCCTTCGCGGCTGCGCCCTGCGACTGCACGATCGTCGAGAGCGCGTCGACCGGTTCGCCGTTGACGAGGATGTCGAGCCGCAGCACCTTCGCCGGCTCGAAGCCCTCGATCTGGTAGTCGAGCGAGGCGTAGCCCTGCGTGCGCGACTTCAACTGGTCGTAGAAGTCGACGAGGATCTCGGCGAGCGGGCAGCGGAACTCCGCCAGCACGCGCGCGTCGCCCTCGGCGACGCCGCGGTCCAGGTACTCCAGCCGCAGGTGCCGGCCACGCCGCCCGATCACCAGCTCCATCACGGTGCCGAGGTAGCGCGAGGGCACGGTGATCGCGAGCCGCACCCAGGGCTCGCGCACCTCTCTGATCTCGTTGGGCGGCGGGAGATCGGCGGGACTGTCGACGACGATCTCGCGGCCGTCGGAACGCGTCACCTCGTACTCCACGGAGGGCGCGGTGGCGACCAGGTCGAGGCTGAACTCGCGCTCCAGCCGCTCCTGCACGATCTCCATGTGCAGCAGCCCCAGGAAGCCGGCGCGGAAGCCGAAGCCGAGCGCGGCCGAACTCTCCGGCTGCCAGATCAGCGAGGCGTCGTTGAGGCTGAGTCGCTCGAAGGCGGCGCGCAGTTCCTCGTACTCGTTGGGATCGGTCGGGTAGATGCCGGCGAAGACCATTGGCTTGGCCGGGCGGTAGCCGGGCAGCGGCTGCTCCGCCCCGTGGCGGTCGAGCGTCACCGTGTCGCCCACGCGGCTCTGGTGGACGCTCTTGAGGCCCGTCGCCACGTAGCCGACCTGCCCCGCATCGAGGCGCGGCTGGACCTCCAGCTCCGGCCGGAAGGCGCCGACATCCAGCGGCTCGAAGCGCGTGCCCTGCTGCATCAACCGCAGCCGCTGCCCCGCCGCCAGCGATCCGTCCACCACGCGCACGTAGGCGAGCACGCCCTTGTAGGCGTCGTACTTCGAGTCGAAGACGAGCGCGCGCGGCGGAGCGTCCGGATCGCCCCGGGGCGGAGGGACCCGGGCGACGACCGCCTCGAGGATCGCCTCGATGCCCTCGCCGCTCTTCGCCGAGGCGTAGAGCACCTCGTCGGGCTCGAAGCCGATGACATCGACCAGTTCGCGGGCGACGCGATCCGGGTCCGCGGCGGGGAGGTCGATCTTGTTGACCACGGGGATCAGCGCGAGGTCGAGGTCGAGCGCCGAGTAGACGTTGGCCAGCGTCTGCGCCTGGATGCCCTGGGCGGCGTCCACGACCAGCACGGCGCCCTCGCAGGCCGCGAGGGCGCGCGAGACCTCGTAGGCGAAGTCGACGTGCCCGGGGGTGTCGATCAGGTTCAGCTCGTAGTCGAGGCCGTCGGCGGCGCGGTAGAGCATGCGCACGGCCTGCGCCTTGATCGTGATGCCCTTCTCGCGCTCGAGGTCCATCTGGTCGAGCACTTGCTCGCGCATCTCGCGGCCGGAGACGGCGCCGGTGTGCTCCAGCATGCGGTCGGCGAGCGTCGACTTGCCGTGGTCGATGTGGGCGATGATCGAGAAGTTGCGGATGCGCTGCACACGATCATCGTAGCCGCGCGGAGCCCGCAGGCGCACGCGCCGCGCCCGGACGTGAACGAGGGCAGGGGTGTCCCCGCCCTCGTGCGTGCACAGCCTGGAGGCGGCGCCGCTAGACGCGGTGGCAGGCCACCCAGTGGTCGCGCCCGATCTCGCGCCAGTCGGGGATGCGCTCGCGGCACTCGGAGATCACGATCGGGCAGCGCGTGTTGAAGACGCAGCCGGGAGGGGGACGCACCGGCGAGGGCACGTCACCGACGAGGATGATGCGCTCGCGCGCGCGCTCGACCTCCGGGTCGGTGATCGGCACGGCGGAGAGCAGCGCCTTCGTGTAGGGGTGCAGCGGGTTCTCGTAGAGCTCGTTGCGGTCGGCGAGCTCCATGATGCGCCCGAGGTACATCACGGCCACGCGGTCGGAGATGTGCCGCACGACCGCCAGGTCGTGGGCGATGAACAGGTAGGTGAGGTTGAACTCGTTCTGGAGGTCCTCGAGCAGGTTGATGATCTGCGCCTGAATCGAGACGTCGAGGGCGGAGACCGGCTCGTCGAGGACGATGAACTCCGGCTCGACGGCGAGCGCGCGGGCAACGCCGATGCGCTGGCGCTGTCCGCCGGAGAACTCGTGCGGGTAGCGCTTGGCGAAGTAAGGGTTGAGGCCCACCTGCTCCAGCAGGTATTCGACGCGCTCCTGGCGCTCCCTCCCCTTGTAGAGGCCGTGGATCACCATCGGCTCGGAGATGATGCTGGAGACGCTCATACGCGGATTCAGCGACGAGTAGGGGTCCTGGAAGATCATCTGCATGCGCCGCCGGAAGGCGCGCAGCGAGCGGCCCTTGACGTCGTTGAGCACGGTGCCGTCGAAGGTGATCGTGCCCTCGGTCGGGCGGTAGAGCTGGAGGATGGCACGGCCGGTCGTCGACTTGCCGCAGCCGGATTCTCCGACGAGTCCGAGCGTCTCGCCTTCGCGAACGAAGAACGAGATCCCGTCAACGGCCTTGACGTCGGCGATCTTGCGCTGGAAGAGGATCCCGGAAGTGACCGGGAAGTACATCTTCAGCGCATTGACCTCGACAAGGTTCTTGGCGGACCCGTTGCTGGTTTCTGTCATCGTGGCGGCGTCTGTGGTCATGAGCGCGCTCCCGTCCGGCCTGCGGGCCTAGCTGATGTCCATGGTCACGGTGCTGCGCGTGCGTTCGTCCTTCTGCGGGTCGCGCCAGCAGGCGGACCAGTGCCGCTCCTCCTTGAGTTCGAGCGGCGGTTGATCCGTCACGCACTTGTCGATCGCCCAGTCGCAGCGCGGCTCGAACGAGCAACCCGGAATCGGATCGATCAGCAGCGGCGGCTGCCCCTCGATCGCATCGAGCCGGACGTGCTCCGTCTCGTCCAGACGCGGCACCGACCGCATGAGGCCGACGGTGTAGGGGTGACGGGGATCCTTGAAGATGTCCATCGTCGAGCCAGACTCGACGATCTTCCCCGCGTACATCACGTTCACCCGGTCGGCGTAGCGCGAGACGACGCCGAGGTTGTGCGTAATGATCACGACCGCGGTGCCGAGGTCCTTCGAGAGCTGGGCCATCAGCTCCAGGATCTGCGCCTGGATCGTCACATCGAGCGCCGTGGTCGGCTCATCCGCCAGCAGCAGCTTCGGGTTGCAGGAGAGCGCCATCGCGATCATCACGCGCTGGCGCATCCCGCCCGAGAACTGGTGCGGGTAGTCGTCGAGGCGGTTCGCCGCCTCCGGGATGCCGACCAGCTCAAGCAACTCGGCGGCGCGAGTTCGCGATTCGGACTTCTCCAGGCCGAGGTGCAGCGTGATCGCCTCGGTCAGCTGGTTGCCGATGGTGAGCACCGGATTCAGCGAGGTCATCGGCTCCTGGAAGATCATGGCGATCCGGTTGCCGCGAATCGAGCGCATCTCGGCGTCCGACACGTTCAGCAGGTCCTCGCCCTCGAAGATGATCTCCCCGTCGACGATGCGCCCGGGCGGGCGTGGGATCAGCCGCAGGATCGAGAGTGCGGAGACGGACTTGCCGCAGCCGGACTCACCGACGAGACCGAGCGTCTCGCCTTCCTCGAGGTCCCAGGAGACCCCATCGACGGCGCGGACGACGCCTTCCTCGGTGTAAAAGTACGTCCGCAAATTATTGATCTCGAGCAGCTTCACCAAAGACCCCCTCTGGCCGGAGACGCGAAACCCGCAGCGCGGGCCCCAGTGGTGGGGAAGAGGAGACTCGAACTCCTACGCCTCGCGGCACATGATCCTAAATCATGCTCGTCTACCAGTTCCGACACTTCCCCGTAGACGCCTTCCCTCTGCGCACATGCCCCCACCGCTGGCGGCGCGCGATTATAGATCATCCGCGCTTCGCCTGTCGGCGTCCTCGCCGCGATCGGCGGCGAGCCGCGGCCTCACTATAGTCGGATGCGCCCGCGCTGTGCAGGCGTCGCGCCCCCGAGGCAGGAATATCTGGTGAGCCCCCAGGGATTCGAACCCTGAACCGGCTGATTAAGAGTCAGCTGCTCTGCCATTGAGCTAGAGGCCCGCTACAGCATATCAAGAACTCGTGCTTGCGGCGTTGGGGCCGGGCGGGCGGCGTTGGGGCCGGGCGGGCGGCGTTGACGCCTCGCGAGAGGCGGGGCTAGGCTCGATTTCCGGCCTCGCGCCGGCGCGGGCGGTTAGCTCAGATGGCTAGAGCGCAGCGTTGACATCGCTGAGGTCACTGGTTCGAATCCAGTATCGCCCACCACTCCGCCTTCCTGCGAAGCCAACACCGCACAGCGCGCGACCGGCAGCGCGACGGCCTGGGAACGCGACCTGGTCGCGCTTGCTACAACCCCAGCATGAGCTTCTCGTAACGGGTCTCGCCCCAGCACGCCACCTCGCCGTCCGCGGTGATGGCGCACGTGCGTGCCTCGCTGGCGCTGATGGCGATGAACTTCCCGGGCGGGGCGTCCGACTGCCCGAAGTGATTCGCACCCCAGCAGACGGCCTCGCCTGTGTCAGTGAGCGCGCAGTTGTGGCCCCAGCCGCCGGTGATCGCGGTGTAGTGGCCGAGTCGCAGCCTGGGACGCCCCGCGTAGTCCGGTGACCAGCAGGTCACTTGGCCGTCATCCGAAAGTGCGCATGTGGAGGATGTGGAGCCCCAGCCGGTCGCGATCGCGACAACGTTGCCGCCGCGCGCGTCAAGTTGTGCTTCGACGTCGGCGCCCCAGCAGACGGCCGCGCCGCCGTCAGTCACTGCGCAAGTGTGTCCGGAGCCAGCGCTGATCCCGACATAGCTTCCGGGCGGAGCTTCCGTTTCCTCGTCATCGTACCCGCCCCAGCAGACCGCCTCGCCGGCCTCGCTGACCGCACAGGAGTAGCTGGAGCCGGCGCTGATCGCGACGTACTGACCAGAGGGCGGCTCCGCGTTCCACGATCGGCTGCCTCCCCAGCAGACGACCGAGCCGTCGATGGTCAGCGCGCAGGTGTGGCTCCACCCTGTGCTGACGGCCGTGTAGCGGCCGGGCGGCGGCGCCGCCTGGCCCCGAGGGTTCCGACCCCAGCAGACTGCCTCGCCCGCTTCGGTGAGTGCGCACGTGTGGTAGGCGCCGTCGCTCACGGCGACGTAACGACCCGGTGGCGGATCGGGCGGCGCCACGATGGCCTCCACGGACTCCCAGCACACCGCTTCGCCATCCGCGGTCAGTGCGCATGCATAGTCCTGTCCGACGCTGACCGCGCTGTACTGGCCGGATGCTGAGTCGGGCGGAGTCATGACCGTCCAGAGGCCTCCCCAGCAAACCACCTCGCCTGCGTCGGTCAACGCGCAAATGAAGCTCTCGGCCCAGTTGCCCCCGATGCTCACGGCCGAGTACGCGCCGGGTGGCGCCTCCCAAAACTCCGAGCAGACGAGCTCGCCGCTGTCTCGCAGCCCGCAATGGTGACCGCCACCCGAGCTGAGTGCCGTGAAGCGGCCGGCCAGCGGATCGGGTCGGGTCAACCCCCAGCACTGGATCTCGCCCGTGGCGGTGAGCCCGCAACTACTCCCCGTGGCTCCGTGATATCCGAAGAACCCGGTGCTGATGGCCGCGTACGGGCCCCGCGGTGGGTCGGTCTGCCCGCCGTACGGATCGCCCCAGCAGACGGCCTCGCCGCCCTGGGCGAGCGCGCAGGCGTGCGCGACGGTCGCGCTGATGGCTGTGTAGCGCCCCGCGGGCGGATCCAGCCGGCCGACTGCGTCGTCGCCCCAGCAGACCGCCTCGCCGTCAGCCGCCAGCGCGCAGGTGTAGTCGCGCGCCTTGCTGATCGCGGTGTAGCGGCCCCGCGGGGCATCGAGTTGCCCGTGCTCGTTGTCGCCCCAGCAGACTGCCTCGCCGTTCTCGGCGAGCGCGCATGCGCCGCGCCCGCCGGCGCTGATCGCGACGAAGGGCCCCGGTGGCGGGTCGGGGACAGGGGAGTACGTCTCGGAAGGCACGGGCCCGGGCGGCGCCGGCAAGGGTGTGGGGGCAGGCGTGGTTGTCTGCGTCACCGGGACCGGTGTCGGTCTCGTGGTGGCGGTAGAGGTGGGCGTGGCCGTCCCACGTGGCGTTGGCGACGCAGTCGGCGTCGAGGTCGCCCCCGCGCTCGGTTTCGGAGTCGTGGTCGGCGTAGGTGTCGCTGCCGACGTGGGCGCGATCGTCGCTGTTGCCTCGCTGGCGCCTGCGGAGGGTGTCGCCGGCGCGCTCGTGATCGAGGTGTCGCGGTCGCCCTCGTTGTCGCCACTGCAGCCGGACGCCACCAGGAGAGCGGCGAGCAGCGCACTGCCCAGGCGGGCGCACAGGACGAGCCGGAGTGGGCGCATACGAGTTCCTCGCTGGGAACCGCGACATAGCACCGAGGACCGCGAGCGAAGACTCAGCGCGAGCGGCGGGGCTAGCAGGGTGATGAAAAAGTCCGCGGCGGCGCTTTTGGGCTGAAATCGCGCTGGCCGCGACATCAAGAAACCCAATGTTTCTGGGCTCTACGCCAGCCCACCGAATGGCCAGTGAGACCCAGCGGCTCAGGATCAGGGGTTTTTCAGATGGGATGAGGGCTGGTCTCCTCCTCAAGGGGATACTCGTCCCCGGTAAGCGGCCTCGAATCGGGCCCAGAACGGCTTCTCAGAGCCAGAGAGGTAGAAGACCAGCCATGCAGCAGCATATCGCAACGGCAGAGCGCGTTGAACGGGAGGAAGCCAGCGGAGTCACCTGGGGCCTCGATGTGAGCGACCGTCACACCCAGATCTGCGTGCTCGGCCCCGCCGGGGACGTGCAGCGCGAGCAGCGCGTCCGCACGACGGCCCTCGCGCTGAGGCGAGCGCTCGGGGAGCTGCCGGCGGCACGGGCGGTGCTGGAGGCGGGACGGCACTCGCCGTGGCTGAGCCGGCTGCTGACCGAACTCGGTCACGAGGTGATTGTCGCCAACCCCCGCCAGGTAGCGCTGATCGCACGCAGCCACCGCAAGGACGACCGCAGCGACGCCGAGCAACTGGCACGGCTGGGTCGCCTCGACCCCAAGCTGCTCGCCCCGATCCGTCACCGCAGCGCGCAGGCCCAGCAGGATCTCGCGGTCGTGCGCGGCCGCGACGCGCTCGTGCGCTCGCGGACGCAGCTCATCAACCACGTGCGCGGCGCCGTCAAGGCGTGGGGCGCCGCGCTGCCGAAGGTGACCGCGCCAGCCTTCCATCGCAAGGCAGCGGAGCACATCCCGGCTGAACTGCGCACCGCACTGCTGCCGCTGCTCGAGGTGATTGGCGAGCTCAGCGCCCGCATCGCCGCCGCCGGCCGGGAGGTCGAGGCGCTGTGCGCGGCCTACCCCGAGACCGCCGCGCTCCGCCAGGTCGCAGGCGTCGGTCCCATCACCGCCCTCACCTTCGTGCTGACGATCGAGGATCCCGCGCGCTTTCCCCGCAGCCGCGAGGTCGCACCCTACCTCGGCCTCGTGCCCAGGCGTCGCGACTCCGGCGGCCGCCACACGCAACTGGGGATCACCAAACGTGGCGACTCCCACCTGAGGCGGCTGCTCGTGCAGGCCGCGCAGTACGTCCTCGGACCGTTCGGACCAGACTGCGACTTGCGCCGCTGGGGCGAGCGCTACATGGCCTCGGGAGCGGGGAACGCGAAGAAGCGCGCGGTCGTCGCCGTGGCGCGACGCCTCGCAGTGTTGCTGCACGCGCTCTGGCGCAGCGGCGAGGTCTATGAGCCGCTGCGCCAGGCCGCCACGGCGGAGGGGGAGGCTGCGTAGCGGGCGACGGGAAGACGGCGAACCACCACCAGACGACCACCAACGGCTGCACCGTGATGCTGAAGACCGGGCGACTGCGACAGGCTGCTGGTCCACCCAAGGACGCTTTTCAGCTGGCAGCGCCCCCTGCAAGCAGGTTCCCCATCATGCACCGGGTCCAGAAGCGCGACCCCTCGGCGAGTGCGGATAGAAGCGGGGCACAGGTCACCATCCGGCATGGCGTGCAGACGGAGCGGCCACCACGTTGGCCGACTTGCAGATCGGACCAGCCCTCATAGAAGCAGCCTGCTAGGCTCGAATTCCAGCGTTCCGGTCACTGGTTCGAATCCAGTATCGCCCACCAGTCCCCCCGCTACGAAGCCAAGACCGCACAGCTGCTCCGCAGCGAGAGCCCACGCGAGGGGATGCGGTCGCTTCGCGCCTCTCGTCGCGTGGGCATCCCCCTACCCCCTCTGGCCCGGTCTCGGACCCCTGACAGGTCCACCGGGAATAGTGTGCGCGGGCCGCGCCGTTGGCCTTCGGTGTGGCACTCGAGGACGACCGGCGGCGTGAGCGCCCGCCGCCCGCTTCCCTGTGACGCGGCGGTTGCTACCATGGGATCATGGTCCGGCGTCCGCGGACGCCGCCAGACCGAGCGTCGATGGGGACGCACGCCAGCGCGCAGCGCGGCGCACAGAGAGCGGGACCACGGCTGGAAGCCCCGCCGCCGGACGCGATGGCGCACCACCCCGGAGCCCGCGGGCGAACCCGCGGCGGCCGGCCCCGTTAGCGGCCTCAATGAGCCTCGATCGCTTCGGCGGCCGGGGGAAACAGGGTGGAACCACGTGAGGCGCGCTTCCCGTCCCTGAGCGGACGGCGGCGCGTCGTTTCGCGTCCCCCGCCTCCCGCGCGCCGCCGCTTCCACAGCGATCCGACGGACAGCGAGCAGGAGCAAGCGATGAGCAACAACCCAGGCGATGCCGGACCGGAGTCCCCGGACGCGGCCCTCGCCGAGGACCACCGCGAGGAGGCGCCGCTGGAGACGCTGACGCCGGAGGAGCGCCTCTTCCGCATGCGCCACTCCGCCGCGCACGTCCTCGCCGAGGCCGTGATCGAGATGTTCCCCGAGGGCAAGTACGCGATCGGCCCGCCGATCGAGCACGGCTTCTACTACGACTTCGAGCTGCCGCGCCCCCTGACGCCCGAGGACCTCGCACGCATCGAGCGGCGGATGCGACGCACGGTGAAGCGCAACGTGCCGATCGAGGGCCGCTGGATTCCCAAGGACGAGGCGCGCGCGATCTTCGCGGAGCAGCCCTACAAGCTGGAACTGATCGACGAGATCGAGGATGAGACCGTCGGCCACTTCCGCCATGCGAAGTTCGACGACCTCTGCCGCGGCGGGCACACGGAGCGCACGGGGCAAGTCGGCGCCTTCGCGCTCACGCACTCGGCGGGCGCCTACTGGCGCGGCGACGAGCGCCGCCCGATGCTGCAGCGCATCTACGGCGCGCTCTTCCCCACGCAGGAGGAGCTGGACGCCTGGATCGAGGCGCGCGCGGATGCGGAGCGGCGCGACCACCGCCGCCTCGGCCGCGAGTTGGAGCTGTTCACTTCGAGCGAACTCGTCGGGCAGGGACTGCCGACGCTGCTGCCGAAGGGCGCGACGATCCGGCGGCTGCTGGAAGACTACGTACTCGGCCTCGAGCGGCGGGCCGGCTACCAGCACGTCTACTCGCCGGTGCTCGGCAAGGTCGATCTCTACAAGCGGTCGGGCCACTGGGAGCACTACCAGGAGAACATGTTCCCGCCGATGCAGTTGGAGCACGACGAGCTGGTGCTGCGGCCGATGAACTGCCCGCACCACATCCTGGTCTACGAGACGCAGCTGCACTCCTACCGCGACCTGCCGCTGCGCATCGCCGAGTTCGGGACGATGTACCGCTTCGAGCGTTCCGGCGTGGTCGGCGGGCTCAGTCGCGTGCGCGCGATGTCGCTCAACGACGCGCACATCTTCTGCACGCCGGACCAGATCAAGTCCGAGTTCGCCGGCGTGATGCGGCTCGTCGAGGAGGTCTACGCCGTCCTCGGCATCACCGAGTACTCCTACCGCCTCTCGCTGCGCGACCCGGCGGACACCGAGAAGTACGTCGGCAACGACGCGATGTGGGAGCTCGGTCAGCGCGTGCTCCGCGAGGCGATGGACGAGCTCAGCCTCGACTACGTGACCGCCGAGGGCGAGGCGGCGTTTTACGGCCCGAAGCTGGACATCCAGATCCGCGACCTGCTCGGGCGCGAGGAGACGATGTCGACCATCCAGGTCGACTTCCACCTGCCGGAGCAGTTCGCGCTGCGCTACATCGGCGAGGACGGCGCGGAGCACCGCCCGGTGATCCTGCACCGCGGCGTGCTCGGCACCGCGGAGCGGATGATGGCGCACTTGATCGAGCTCTACGCCGGCGCCTTCCCCGTCTGGCTCGCGCCCGTGCAGGCGACCGTCATCCCGATCGCCGACCGCCACATCGACTACGCCCACGAGGTGCGCGACGCCCTGCTGGAGCTCGACCTGCGCGTCGCGGTCGACGGCGGCGGCGACCGCATGGGCGCGAAGATCCGCAAGGCGCAGCTGCAGAAGGTGCCGTACATGCTGGTCGTCGGCGACCGCGAGGCCGAGGCGCGCGCCGTCTCCCTGCGCCACCGCGCGCTCGGCGACCTCGGCGCCACGCCGCTCGACGAGGCGGTCGCACGCATCGCCGGCGAGCGCGACGCGAAGTCGCTGGACCCGGAGGCCGAGGCGGCGACGTAGCGCGCAGCGCGGTTGCTGACGGCTGCGTGCCGTGACAATCTGACGCGCGGCCTCGATACGCCGAGCGACGGGACAAGCGATGCCGAAGCGCGTGCTGCTGGCGAACCGCGGGGAGATCGCGCTGCGCGTCCAGCGCAGTTGCCGCGAGCTTG
The DNA here is from genome assembly GCA_965247925.1 of Dehalococcoidia bacterium. Lineage (GTDB taxonomy): Bacteria > Chloroflexota > Dehalococcoidia > UBA2979 > UBA2979 > VXMT01. Next base: position 1,685,318 of record CBDFIB010000004.1, on the reverse strand, counting down.
GCATCGAGACCGTCGCCGTCTACTCCGAGGCGGACCGCGACGCGCTGCACGTGCGCAACGCCGACGCGGCCGTCCTGATCGGGCCCGGCCCGGCCACGCAGTCCTACCTGGTCATCGAGAAGATCATCGAGGCGGCGAAGGAGACGGGCGCCGACGCGGTGCACCCCGGCTACGGCTTCCTCTCCGAGAACCCCGCCTTCGCCGAAGCCTGCGAGGCGGCGGGCATCACCTTCATCGGCCCGCCCGCCTCGGCAATGCGCGCGATGGGCGACAAGGTGCAGGCGCGGCGGCTGATGGAGGCCGCCGGCGTGCCCGTCGTCCCCGGCGCCGAGGAGATCGACCCGCAGAACCTCGAACACGCGCGCGCCGAAGCCGAGCGGATCGGCTTCCCGCTGCTGGTCAAGGCCGCCTCCGGCGGCGGCGGGCGCGGCATCCGCCTCGTCGAGGAGATCGACGAGCTGGAGGATGCGATGCGCGTCTCCGGCACGGAGGCGGCCGCCGCCTTCGGCGACGCGACGATCTTCCTCGAGCGCTACGTCTCGCCCGCGCGGCATGTCGAGGTGCAGATCATGGCCGACGCGCACGGCAACGTGCGCGCCTTCGGCGAGCGCGAGTGCTCGATCCAGCGCCGCCGCCAGAAGCTGATCGAGGAGGCGCCCTCGGTCGCCGTCGACCCTGAGTTGCGCGCGCGGCTCTGCGACGTGGCCGTGACGGCCGCGCTCAGTTGCGGCTACCGCAGCGCCGGCACGGTCGAGTTCCTGCTCGGCGAGGACGGCGAGTTCTACTTCCTCGAGATGAACGCCCGGCTCCAGGTGGAGCATCCCGTGACCGAGTTCGTCTACGGCGTCGACCTCGTCGCGCTGCAGCTGGCCATCGCCGACGACGAGCCGCTGCCGGAGGACGCCGGACTGGCGGAGCCGCACGGCTGGGCGATCGAGGCGCGAATCAACGCCGAGAACGCCTACGCGAACTTCGCGCCCTCGTTCGGCCTCGTGCGGCGCGTCGAGCCGCCGCTGGGCCCGGGCACGCGTTTCGACACGATGCTCTACGACGGGCTGAACGTGCCGGTCTTCTACGACTCGCTGCTCGGCAAGCTGATCGTCTGGGCGGAGGATCGCCCAGCCGCGATCGCGCGGCTGCGGCGCGCGCTGCAGGACCTGCTGGTCGCCGGCATCGACACCAACGCGCCCTTCCACCTCGCGCTGCTCGATCACCCGGACTACATCTCCGGCGCGGTCGACACCGGCTGGCTGGAGCGCGAGTTCGAGATGCCCCCGCCGCCCGAGGACGACCCGCGCGAGACCACGGCGCTGATCGCCGCCGCCCTCGCGGCGGGGCTCGGCAGCGGACGGGGCGCGGGAGCGAACGGGGCCGGGGGCGCACCCGGGCGCGGCTGGGCCCAGGCCGGCCGCAGCGACGCGCTGGGCGCGCGTACACGGCACGCGGAGGGACGAGGATGGCGAAGCGGCACCGGCTCCTCGTAGGCGGCGAGGAGCGCACGGTCATCCTCGACGGCGCCGGCGGCGTGCCCGGCGAGACGCTCGTCACGATCGACGACGGCGAGCCGATCGCGATCGAGGCGGAGGGGGCGGAGCTGCCCGGCTTCGTCTCGTTCCGCATCGGCGGCGTGACGCGGCGCGCCTACGTGGCGCGCAACGGCGCGGCCTTCGACGTGACGGTCGGCTCGCGGCGCTTCCTCATCGAGCAGGTCACGGGAAGCGGACGCGGACGCGGCGTGGTCGGCGGCGCGGATGACACGCCCGGCGAGATCACCTCTCCCCTCGCGGGCGTGGTCGTCGAGGTGCGCGTCGCGCCGGGCGACGAGCTCGAGGCCGGGGCGACGGTGCTGGTGCTCGAGGCGATGAAGATGCAGAACGAGGTGCTGATCCCGCTCGACGGCACCGTGACCGCCGTACACGTCAGTGCCCGCGACAGCGTCGAGCAGGGCCAGTTGCTCGTCGAGTACGACCCCGCCGGGGCGGACGAGTAGTAGCGAGACAGCCGCAGCGGCGGGCACAGGCGGCGCGCAGGGTGCTAGAATCAGCGCCCGCGCGCCCCGGCCGGGCGCCCCGATGCAGTTGAGAGGCCCTCCGATCGCGAAAGAGCTGCGGGTCAACGAGCAGATACAGGTTCCGCAGGTCCGCGTGATCCGTGACACCGACCAACTCGGCATCCTCGACATCCGCGAGGCCCAGCGCATCGCCGACGATGCGAACCTCGACCTCGTGGAAGTCGCGCCGACGGCGAGCCCGCCGGTGGTCCGGATCATGGACTACGGCAAGTTCAAGTATGAGCAGGCGAAGAAGGAGCGCGAGTCTCGCAAGGCCTCGCGTCAGTCCTCGCTGCGCGAGGTGCGGATGCGCGTCAAGATCGACGAGCACGACATCGCCTTCAAGGCGCGCACCGCGCGCAAGCTGCTGGCCGAGGGCGACAAGGTGAAGATCTCCGTGATGTTCCGCGCACGCGAGATCACCCACCCCGAGGTCGGCCGCGACCTGCTCGATCGCTTCTACTCGCGCATCGAGGATGTCGCGGCGGTCGAGCGGCCGCCGCAGATGGAGGGCCGCATGCTCTCGATGGTCGTGATGCGCGACCCGAAGGCAGCGGCCGCGGAAGCGGCAGCCGACGAGGCGGCGGTGGGGTCGTAGCGCCGCGAGCGCGGCCGGCGGTCGTTCAGCGGGCCGCTGGCCCGTAGCGTCTCCGCCTCGGTAGACTCGAACGCAGAGCTCAGCAGGACTCAACAGATGCCAAAGATGAAGACGCACCGCGGTACGGCGAAGCGCGTGAAAGTGACCGGGAGCGGGAAGCTGCTCGTGCGCGCGCATCACCTGAACAACAAGCGCATGAAGAAGCGCGGCGAGAAGCTGCAGGCGCTCGGCCGCATGCACGAGGTGCATCCGACGCAGCGCGCGCGCATCCGCCGGCTGCTGGCCCGCTAGGCGAACGAGGGATAGAGCAATGCCCCGCACGCGCAATCGCGTCGTCACGCGCGCCCGCCACAAGAAGATCCTTCGCCGCGCACGCGGCCACCGCGGCAAGCGCCATACCAACTTCAAGGTCGCCAACGAGTCGGTGATGCACGCGCTTCGCTACTCGACCGATCACCGGCGCGATCGCAAGGGCGACTTCCGCCGCCTCTGGATCGTGCGCATCAACGCGGCGGCGCGCCTGCACGGCCTCAGCTACAGCAGGCTGATGCAGGGCCTCAAGCGCGCCGGCGTCGAGATCGACCGCAAGATGCTCGCCGACCTCGCGGCGCGTGAGCCCGAGGCCTTCGGCCGCATCGCTGCCCAGGCCGAGGCTGCCCTGGCCTGAGCCCTCCCGACTCCCTCCTGCCCGACGACTGCTGCGAGGGCGTCTCCGCGCCCGCAGCCGGAGCGCGCGCGACGCCGCGGACACACGGCCGAGGACAAAGCAACGGGGCGGCTGAGCCGCCCCGTTGGTCTGGTCGTTGCTTGTCTGCGTCGGCGTTAGTTCACCGGCGGGAAGCGCCTCGCGTCGTCGGCGGCGTAGCCCGCCACCGCCAGGTCGGCGCCACCGGCCGCCTCGATCTTCGAGACGACATCGGCCAGCTGGTTTGCCGGAATCGCACAGGTCATTTCGGAGTTGGACATCCCGGTCCGTACACGACTGAGCTGTCAGCCAACGCTCGCGGCAGCGATTCCGTGTTCCTTCGCCATGGCGACGATGTGGCACTGCGGCTTGCCCTGCAGGCTCAGGTCCGGCAGTGCGTCGGACAGCACCATCAGCTGCCGTCCGGTGACGCGCAGCATCACCACGTCCGGGTCGATCGGCGTCTCGGCCAGCGGGCCGTAGGTGATCGCGCCCGGCTTCTCCGTGACGACGGGGATCAGCGGGACGATGTCCATCGTCACCCAGCCGCACTCGAGGATCGCGGCCACGTCGGAGTTGCCGCCGACTTCCTCAAGGGTCTTGAGGCCGTGCGTGAGGCTGCCGACGCTGCAGTTGCCGTGGTCCTCGGCCACGGTCGTGAAGGTGCGGTTCGTGGACTTCATCCAGAACACGCAGCCCGCCGAGACGCGGCCGGTGCGGCCGTCCTCAAGGGGCGGCGGCATCGGGTCGTCGAAGGCGTCCACGCCGTCCGGAGGCGCGTCCGAGAAGGTGATCGCGATTGGGGGCACGTCGGTCCCGACGCTCGACATCAGCCGTTGGCTGAGGCCGCCCCAGTCCTCTGTCGTGGCCATCGCCACCTCCTCACCGGCGCGAGGGCCCAGGGCCCGCCGCACAAGACTTCCGATCCAGTTTCCGATGCTCATGGCTGGAGTATGCTCCAACCCTTGCCAAATGACAAAGCCCGGCGCATCGGGGCCCTTGAGGCGCCACGTTCGCCCGGTTCACCCGGGAACGTTACTCGCCGCTCTCGCCTTCGGAAGAGCCTGTGTCCGAGGCGGCCGGCAGATCGCGCTGAGCGATCAGTGGCGTGTCGGCAGGCAGGCCATCCGGGAAGAGCGCGCGGAATCTCTCGTTCACCCACTCGGGCGCTCGGAGGATGTACGGCACGAAGTCGACGTCGACCCACGAGTAGAAGGCCGTCACCTGCATGGTTCGCGCGCACCCCTCGAGCTGGCCGAAGTGCCCGCCTGCGTACACCACGAGGCTGAAGCGGACGCTCTTGAGACCGCGCAGGCACTCGGGCACCTCGACCGCCACGCGGTAGACCCGCTCCCGGCTCCCGTCTTCCGAGGTCACCGTCAGCCTGACCTCGGTACCCGCGTCCACTCCTGCCTGGTGGCCGTTCTCCAGGTCGCCGTCCACGTCGCTGGGCACGATCACAACCGTCGCCCCGGGCTGGACCGGCGAGGCCTCGATGACGGTCTTGCCTGCGCCCCCGGTGAGGATGCCCGTGTACTCCGTGCGGCCGGGCGAGAACTCGCCGATATCGATGTGGGTGAGCGTCAACGAGGCGAGCCGGGCGTCGCTCGTGGCGGTAGCGACGATCCTCAGAATCCGGTCCGCGCGGCCGCCGTTCGAGGTGGTCACGTACAGGGCGCCGTCGGGGCCGAGCAGCGGCGTGCGGAGCCGGCCGTACGTGCCATCGAGTTCGGGTACGACGACCTGACTGACGAGGGCGCCGTCCGCGGTGAACTCGTAGAGCCGCAGCTCGCTCCTCTTGAGGGTGGCGACCGCCAGCCGTCCCTCCCAGCTGCCCCACTGCTCGCCCTCGAGGAAGATGCCGCCGCTGGTGGCGAGCGTCGGATTGCCCGACGACCACCGGGCCTCGACTGCGTCGGGGAACTCCGTGAGGTCGGTCATCGGGACGCTCTCGTTGTAGCCGGGCACCGGGTTCCAGCCGTAGTTGCCGCCCGAAGTCAGCAGGTTGATCTCGTCGTCCCTCGAGGGGCCGTGCTCCACGGACCACATCTGGCTCGTGCCGGGACGTAACGCGAGGCCCTGCACGTTGCGGTGGCCGTAGCTGTAGATCCGGGTGCCGAACGGGTTGCCCGGCGCCGCGGCGCCCGTCGACGCGTCTACCCGGAGGACCTTGCCACCGAGCGAGCTCAGATCCTGCGGGTTTGTGCCGCGCGCCCCGTCGCCGGTGGAGATCCACAGATGGCCCTGAGGTCCGAAGCGCAGCCGGCAGCCGCCGTGCCGGCCGCCGCCGGCAGTGGGCAGCCCGCCGACGAGGGGATCGGCGACCCTGGTGGCCGAGGTGTACGCCGCATCGATGGTCCATGCGATGACCTGCACCTCGGGCCCGGTGTGGCCCTGGCACGTGTAGAAGCGCCGGTTCGAGGCAAAAGCGGGATCGACGACGATGGCCATCAACCCGGTCTCGCCTCGGGCGAACAGGTCGCCGAGGTCGGCGCTGACGGTCTGCACCGTGCCGTCCGCGAGGCGCGCGCTCAGCACACCGCCCCGCTGCGTGAAGAGCATCGTGCCGTCCGGCGCGAAGGCGATGTCCCAGGGGATGTTCAACCCGGAGACGAACACCTCGACCGAGAGCGTGGGCGGGGCCGCCTCGCTCCCGACCGTGTTGCCGGAGGCCTCGACGGGATCCGACTGCGAAGACTCGGCGTGCGGAGCAGCGAGTGCGCCCGCCAGCACGAGCCCGAGTAGCAGGCACAACAGCGCGCAGGCCGCAACGAGCGGTGGCCTGACCACATGCCGCGCCGCGCTCGTGTGCTCCGCCATGGGCTCATCCACTGCCCGCATTGCCTTGCGCTGAGGCCGGAACGCGGTCGCCCGCCACCGCGCCCGGGCGCGCGGGAGGGCAGAACGTCCAGTGCGAGGATACGTCGGGCGAGGTGCACCGGCAGGAAGCCGTGCCTACGCGCGCTGCTCCGCGCCGTGCTCGCGCGCGAGGCGCTGGAGGATGCGCGCCTGCTCGCGGTTGGCGTCCTCGCTGGTGAGCGTGCGGTCGGGCGCCTGGTAGCGGATCGCGAAGGCGATCGACTTCTTGCCCGCGGGCAGCTGCTCGCCGCGGTAGACATCGAAGACGCGCGCCTCGGCGACCAGCCGCGACTGCTCGATCAGCGCCTGTAGCGCGCCCGCCGGGACGCCCTCGTCCACGACCAGCGCCAGGTCCTGCTCGACCGCCGGGAAGCGCGGCACCGGCGCCGCGCCGGGGCGCGCGGGCAAGGCATCGAGGAGCGCGCCGAGGTCCAGCTCGAAGAGCGCGACCGGGCGCGAGACGCCGAACGCCTCGAGGGTGTCGGGATGCACCTCGCCGAGCGTGCCGACGGCGGTCCCGTCGACGCTGACGCGCGCGCAGCGGCCCGCGAGCAGGCCGTGCTCCTCGTGCGGGGCGTACTCGAAGGCGATCGCCAGCCGCTCGCCCAGCTCCTCGATCACGCCCTTCGCGTCGAAGAAGCCGAGGGCGCGGTCGAGCGGGCTGCCCCAGCGGTCGCGCTCGACGCCGCAGAGGGCGCCGGTGACGATCTCGCGCTCGTCGGGCAGCGGGCCGTCCGCACCGCGGCGCGGCACGTAGATGCGCCCCGCCTCGAAGATCGCGATCTCGTCCGCGCCGGCGCGCAGGTTGCGGTCGACGGCCTCGATCAGCGAGTGGCGCAGCGAGGTGCGCAGCACCTGGTGCTCCGAGGAGAGCGTGTTGCGCAGTTGCAGCGGCGCGTTCGCCTCCAGCAGCGCCGCGGGCTGGACGCGGGCCAGCGTCTCGCGGCTGGTCAGCGAGTAGCTGATCACCTCCTGCAGGCCGGCGGCGGCGAGCGTCCGGCGCACGCGATCACGCAGCGCCGGCAGCGGCGCCGGCTCGTACGAGGGCACGCGCCCGCGCACCGTCGTCGCCGGCAGCCGGTCGTAGCCGGCGATGCGCACGACCTCCTCGGCGAGGTCGTCGGGGATGACGACGTCGGTGCGCCACCAGGGCGCGCCGACGATGAAGCGCTCGGCGCGGCCGCCGGCGCCGCCCTCGGGCGCGACCGCGAAGCCGAGCGCGCCGAGGGCGGACTCGACCTCGGCGTCGGGCACGTGGAAGCCGAGCACGGTATCGAGGCGCGCTCGCTCGAGGACGACGCGCGTCTGGCGCTGCGGGCGCGGGTAGACGTCGACCGCGCCGCGCCGTGCCGTGCCGCCGCAGACCTCGACCAGCAGCTGCGTCGCGCGCCGCGAGGCGTGCGCGGCCAGCTCCGGCGAGAGCCCGCGCTCGAAGCGCGAGGAGGCCTCGCTGCGCAACCGTAGCCGCGTCGAGGTGCGACGGATGCTCGCCGGGTCGAACTGCGCGGCCTCCAGCAGCACGCGCGTCGTGCCCTCGGAGACCTCGCTGTCGAGGCCGCCCATGACGCCGGCGAGGGCGATCGGGCCGCTGTCGTCGGCAATCAGCAGCGTGTCGTCGCTCAGTTCGCGGTGCTCGCCGTCGAGCGTCCTCAGCCGCTCGCCCTCGCTTGCGAGGCGCACGACGATCGCGCCCTGCAGGCGGTCGGCGTCGAAGGCGTGCAGCGGGTTGCCGAGTTCGAGCATGACGTAGTTCGTGACGTCGACGACGTTGTTGATCGGGCGCTGGCCGGCGGCGCGCAGCCGCTCCTGCATCCAGCGCGGCGAGGGCCCGACGCGCACGCCCTCGATGACGGTGGCGATGTAGCGGGCGCACAGATTCGGGTCGTCGATCGCGACGGCGGCGGCCTCCGTGACGTCGGCGTCGCTCTCGGCGTGCTCGCTGTCCGGGAGGCGCAGCGCCGCGCCCGTGATCGCGGCGACCTCGCGGGCGACGCCGGCCATGTTCATCATGTCGGCGCGGTTCGGCCAGGTGTGCACGTCCAGCACCACGTCGCCGAGGTAGTCGGCGAGCGGCGCGCCCACCGGCGCATCCGCGGGCAGCTCGAGGATGCCCTCGTGCTCCTCGGACAGCCCCAGCTCGCGCTCGGACAGCACCATCCCCGAGGACTCCACGCCGCGAATGCGCGCAGCCTTGAGCGTCAGGGTCTCGCCGCTGCGCGGGTCGACCAACTGCGCGCCCTCGCGCGCGAAGGCGACGCGCTGTCCGGCGGCGACGTTCGGCGCGCCACAGACGACGGTCCGAGGCTCGCCCGCGCCGTACTCGACGGTCGCGAGCTTGAGGAGGTCCGCGTTCGGGTGCGGATCGACGGACAGCACCTCGGCGACGGTGACGAGGTCGCGGTCCCAGCCGCCGACGCGCTCGATGCCCTCGACCTCCGCGGAGGCCATCGTCAGCCGCTCGGCGAACGCCTCGACATCGAGGTTGTCGGGAAGGTCCACGTAGTCGCGCAGCCACTTGAGGGAGACGAGCATTCGGCAGGCTCCGCTAGAACTGGTCGAACATGATCGCGTTGCCGTCGGGATCCTCGAGGACGATGTGCGCGGGGCCCTCGTCCGCCTCGGCGGGAAGCGCCACCGAGGGGTCCTGGCCGTCCGGCATCTCGTGCAGCAGCTCCGTCTCGAGGGCGCGCTCGGCGAGGCGGCGCTGGACGGCGCGCACGTCCGGGGGATTGAAGGTCAGGATGTTGCCCTCGAACAGGCCGATCATCGCGCCACCCTGGCGCATCATCAGCCAGCCCTCGCCGCCGCCCAGCGGCTCGAAGCCGAGCTGCTCGTAGAACGCCTGCGAAACCTTGAGGTCGCTGACCGAGAGGCTCACCGAGAAGTAGCCGAGGTTCGGGTCGCCGACCGGGGGCGGCTCGGGCGGCGCCGCCTCGGTCGCACCGGGGTCTGCTGGTCCGGTATCCGTGTCGGCCATCGTCAGACCCCCTGGAACTGGCGCAGGAAGCGCAGGTCGTTGGCGTAGAAGTTGCGGATGTCCTCGATGCCGTAGCGCAGCATCGCGATCCGCTCGACGCCCATGCCGGCGGCGAAGCCGGTGTAGCGCGCCGGGTCGTAGCCGGAGGCGGCGAGCACTTCCGGGTGCACCATCCCCGCGCCGAGGACCTCGAGCCAGCCGCTGCCGCGGCAGACCGCGCAGGCCGGGTCGTCGCCGGGGCAGGAGAAGCAGTCGACGGCGACCTCGACGCCGGGCTCGACGAAGGGGAAGTAGGAGTGGCGCAGCAGCACGCGGCGATCGGCGCCGAAGAGCTGGCGCGCGAACTCCAGCAGCGTGCCCTTGAGATCGGCGAGCGAGACGCCCTCGTCGACGGCGAGCAGCTCGACCTGCGTCATCATCCACTCGTGCGTCGCGTCGGTCGCCTCGTAGCGGTAGCAGCGGCCGGGCACGGCGATGCGCACCGGCGGCTCGTGCGCGTCGAGGTAGCGAATCTGCATCGGCGAGGTGTGCGTGCGCAGCAGCAGCGGCTGCTCGCCGTCCACGTCCTCGTCGAGCCAGAAGGTGTCCCACATATCGCGGGCGGGATGGTCCTCGGGGATGCGCAGGCGCGTGAAGTTGTACTCGTCGAGCTCGACCTCGGGGCCCTCGATGGTGGCGAAGCCCATGCGCGTGAAGGCGTCGAGGATCTCCTGCAGCGTCTGCGTCACGGGGTGCAGCCCGCCGCGGCGGCGGCGCCGTCCGGGCAGCGTCACATCGACCGCGCCCGCGGTGAGCTGCGAGGCGAGCGCGGCCGCCCGCAGCTCCTCCTGGCGCGCCTCCAGCGACGCCTCCAGGTCGCGCTTGAGCACGTTGGCGGCCTGCCCGGTGGCGCGCCGCTCCTCGGGCGGCAGCGAGGAGAGCCCGCGCAGCACGCCGGTGAGCGCCCCGGAGCGCCCCAGCACGGAGCGCCGCCACTCCTCGACAGCCCCCTCGTCGCCCGCCCCCGCGAGCGCCTCGCGCCACCCGCGCGCGAGGGTATCGAGGTCAGCGGGGGGATTGGTGGTCATGGAGGGAGTGTATGGAGGGGGTGCGGGAGGGGGAAGGGTGCACCCGATCGTCAGTGCTGGCGCACCCGATCCCGCGTGGGCCTCGGCGCATCGGCGGCGTCGCCATCCTCGTAGCGCGGTGAGCCTGCAAGCCCGGCCGCGCCGGTCGGCGCCGGAATGGGCCGGCCTTCTTCCAGTTCGGACTCGATCCACAGCGCCATCGCCTGCTCGAGGTTCGAAACGGCCTCGGCCGCGGTGTCGCCGCCGGAGAAGCATCCGGGGAACTCCAGCACCTCCGAGGAGTACGACCCCTCGGGGTCACGAGTGACGACCAGCGTGTATGCGCCGCGCATGATTCCGCTCACCGGGGGATGTGTATGCGTCATGACTGTCCAGCACGCGCGCCTTCCCTGATCAAGTCTACGACCGCTTGAGTTGCGATGAGACAAGTGGCCGCTTCGGTCTCCGTGGCATTTCGGTCGTGCTGCAACTCGACAGCTTGGTCGACGCAAGCGCGCATGGATTTGCGCATGGCTTTGTGGCTTCGCCCGCGGAACTCAACCGCAATGTACGCCTCAAGGCGGCGCTTGGCATCGGTAGCGGATGGCTCGACTCCGTCGACTGGCGGATGCCGCTCCCTCACATACACGGCTTCCGCGAGCGAAATCAGAATCTCGCGACAAAGATGACCGACAGACTGACAGTCCTCCCCCGCACTCGCGTCGGCAAGCCGCTCCCACGCCCTCTCCACCTGCCGATCAACCTTGGCCCAGCGCTCACGATCGTCTTCGGCATCATCTCCGTCGGCATCCCACTCATCATCCCCCACGTAGGAGTCTTCCAGAAGTCCTGTTGGCACCCGCGTGGGTGTTGCTGGTGGAAGCGGCAGGAGCGCAGGGAGAGGCGTTGGTAGCGTGGTCCCAACTACAGCATCCAACAGGCCTGTGTATGACTGAGACCGAGGCTCAACGAGATTCTGAAGCGTAGATTGGTAGTCCTGAATGCGCGAGATGGCCGGCGATAGCTGTTGCAGTGATGGTCCAATATTCTTCATCATCTCTTGGAACCGCTTGAACGCTGGACCCACGGATTCGTTAAATTTCTTCAGAGAGTCTTCGACTTCGGACCTGATGGCGTTGCGAAAGGTCCTGTAGACTGCGCTTCCCGTGACACCATCCACGTTTGGATATGCAGAGGCCAAGTAGAGTCTCACTACTCGTTGCAGCACACGCTCGGATAGTTTGTCGAAGTCCTCAAGAGCTAGGCTCGGTGCCAAGAGGAATTTGTGAAGAACCATAATCGCGTGGTCGCGGTCCGGAATTGCTGCGTCGTCCCTCTCAATCTCCTCCAGGAACTCCCAATCTCCGATCGTTCGGTATGAGCGGAATTCAAGCGTTCCGAGGCGTCGCGTCACGATCTTGACCGGCCCACGCGCCCTCAGGACGATGGGCTGCCTTCGCTGCTGCGGTGCGTCCCGATCCGAACTAGGCCGTGCCTGTTGCACTAGCGACGCCCAATCAGACTCTCACCGTTTCCGACACGATACCCGCGCTCAAGCGAGAACGCACGTTCCTATGCGCCGCCCCCACCCCCATCCCCTACAATCCCCACACACCGCACTCCCGAAAGGAGCACCCCTTGAGCGTTCGCGGATACATCCTCGTCGAGACCGAGGTGGGGAGGACGCAGGCCGTGGGGCGCGCCATGCGCGACCTCGTGTCCGAACTCGCCACCGTCAACGCCGTCGATACCGTCACCGGCCCCTACGACGTGATCGTCCAGATCGAGGCCGCCGACCTCGACCAGCTCGGCAAGTGCATCACCGGGGAGCTCCAGTCCGTCGCCGGCGTGCAGCGCACCACTACCTGCCTCGCCGTCTCGCTCGGCTGACGCTCGGGTCGCCGCTTCCCGGATCCCCCTCACCCTCACCCTCTCCCGCCAGGGGAGAGGGGATCGGAGGGAGCCGCTGCCCGGATCGCCCTCACCCTCACCCTCTCTCCCGCCGGGGGAGAGGGAACGGAGGGCCCGCCGCGCGCTGGCGCGTGAGCGCCGGCTGCCCGACGCTGGACGCCATGACGCAGATGATCGCGCTGCTCGGGCATCCGGTGTCCCACTCGATCTCCCCGGCCTTCCAGCAGGCCGCCCTCGACGCGCTCGGCGTCGACGCGCGCTACGAGGCCTGGGACACGCCGCCCGCCGGCGTGCCGGCCGCCCTCGATCGGCTGCGCGACTCCGCCCTGCTCGGCGCGAACGTCACCGTCCCCCACAAGCTCGAGGCGCTGCGCCTCGCCGACTCCGCCGACGCCGTCGCGCGGCGCATCGGCGCGGCCAACACGCTCATCCGCAGCGGCCGCGAGCTGCACGCCACCAACACCGACGTGGCAGGCGTGCAGCGCGCGCTCGCCGAGGCCGGGGTCGCCCTCGCGGGCGTCGAGGCGGTGCTGATCGGCGCGGGGGGCGCGGCCCGCGCGGTCGTCGCGGCGCTGCGCGCCGGAGGCGCGCGCTCGCTCACCGTCGCCAACCGCACGCCGGAGCGCGCCGAGGCGCTGCACGAGGTCGCCGAGGCGGGCGACTCGCCCGCCCTCGAGCTGCGCGTCTGCCCGCTGGAGCCCGACTCGGACGCGCTGCGCGAGGCGCTGGGGCGAGCGGGGCTGGTGATACACTCGACCCCGCTGGGGATGCGCCACGGACCGGACGAGGCCGCGACGCCTCTGCCCAGCGAATGCTTCTCGCCGGGACAGGCCGCCTTCGATCTGGTCTACACGCCCGAGCGCACGCCGTTTCTGGAGGCCGCCGGGGCCGCGGGCGCCCGGCCGATCGGCGGGTTGGGAATGCTGGTCCACCAGGGCGCCGAGTCGTTCCGTCGCTGGACCGGCCTCGAGCCGCCGCTCGAAGTGATGTTCGAGGCCGCGCGCGCCGCGCTGGCGGCGCAGCAGGCCGCCGCGCTGCAGGAGTCCGCCCCGTGATCGAGATCGGAATCATCGCGACGGTCGTGATCGGCGGCGCGCTCGGCTGGGTGATCGTCCAGTCCTTCTTCGGCCACCGCTACTGGCGCCGCGCCATCGCCGAGGGCGACGAGGGCGCGATGCGCGCCGCGCTGATCGAGGCGCTCGACACCTGGCGGCGGATGCGCCCGCCGGCCGACACGATCCCCTCGGACTGGCGCGCCCTGCAGTCGGCGGAAATCGTCGCCGCCGACAGCACGCGCTGCCGCGTCTCGCTGCTCGCCGACCCCGACATCCGCGTCGTCGATGGCGTGCGCGACGAGGTCGGCGGCGCGATCCACGTCGCGCGCCGCTCCGCCGTGCTGATGGCCGAGCGGCTGCTCTACGAGATCCCGCTGGTCCGCTTCGACGCCGTGCAGGTCGATGTCCATACCGAGTACCGCGGCCCCGAGGGCGCGACCGAGTCCGTCGCCCTGCTCACCACGCAACTGACGCGCGAGGAGGCCACGGACACCTACTGGGACGAGCTCGGATTCGAGGAGATACTGGCCACCTGGCAGACGCGCGAGCGCCAGCCGGACGCGCCGCTCAACCCCGAGGATGGCGCGCTGATCGCCGCAGAGACCGCTGGCGCACAGTCCGCGGACGCACCCGCGAGCATGGAGCAGTCATCGTGAGTCGCTTTCGCTTCCTCACCGCGGGCGAGTCGCACGGCAAGGCGCTGACGGTGATCGTCGAGGGCGTCCCGGCCGGGCTGCGCATCGACGAGGAGATGATCGCGAAGGACCTGGGGCGGCGGCAGGGCGGCTACGGCCGCGGCAAGCGCCAGCAGATCGAGACCGACCGCGCCGAGATCACCTCGGGCGTGCGCCACGGGCGCACGATCGGCTCGCCGATCGCGCTCTGGCTGCGCAACAAGGACCACGACAACGCCAACTGGCGCGTGCGCATGGCCACCGAGGAAGTCGACGAGGAGGTCGAGCGCGTCACGCTGCTGCGGCCCGGCCACGCCGACCTCGCCGGCACGCAGAAGTACCAACTCGACGACGTGCGCCAGATCCTCGAGCGCTCCAGCGCGCGAGAGACGGCGATGCGTGTCGGGGCGGGCGCGATCGCGCGCGCGATGCTCGCCGAGATCGGCGTCGAGGTGCACTCGCACACGATCGCGATCGGCGATGTCGAGGCCGCCCCGCCGGAGGGCGCGATCGACTGGGAGGCCGTCGAGGCCTCGCCGGTGCGGGTCGCCGACCGCGAGGCGGAGCCGCGCATGGTCGCGGCGATCGACGCGGCCAGGGAGGCGCTCGACAGCCTCGGCGGAATCTTCGAGGTACGCGCGGGCGGGCTGCCGTTCGGCCTCGGTGCGCACGTGCAGTGGGACCGGCGGCTGGACGGGCGGATCGCGCAGGCGATCCTCGCGATCAACGCGGTCAAGGGCGTCGAGATCGGCCCCGCCTTCGACAACGCGCACAAGCCCGGCTCCGAGGTGCACGACCAGCTGCTGCCCGCCTCGCAGTGGAGCGACCGCCCCTGGGAGCGGCGCACCAACCGCGCGGGCGGCCTCGAGGCGGGCATGACCAACGGCGAGGAGCTCGTCGTGCGCGCCGCGCTCAAGCCGATCTCCACCATTCCGCGCCGCCTGCCCACCGCCGACCTGCTGACCGGCGAGGAGACCGAGGCGTTCTACGAGCGCGCCGACACCTGCGTCGTACCCGCCGCCGGCGTGATCGGCGAGGCGATGGTCCTGATAACCCTCGCCGACGCCGCCCTCGAGAAGTTCGGCGGCGACCACATCGACGAGTTCCTGCGCAACTACGAGGGCTTCCAGGCGACGGTCGGCCCGCGCGAGCCGCTCGCATGAGCGCCAACCGCTCGGGGACGGACGCGCCGATGCGACAGATCGTGCTGATCGGCATCAGCGGCGTCGGCAAGTCCTCGGTCGGCGCGATCCTCGCCGCGCGCCTCGGCTGGCCGCTGATCGACACCGACGACCTCGTGGCCGAGCTCGAGGGCAAGACGCCGGCGGAGCTGATCACCTCTCGCGGCGAGTTCGCCTTCCGCAGGATCGAGGAGCGCGTGGTCGCCGAGGCCGCCAGGCGCACGCCGGCCGTGATCTCGCTCGGCGGCGGCGCCTTCCTCAGCGCCCGCTCGCGTCGCGCCCTCGGTGAGCACGGAAT
The DNA here is from genome assembly GCA_965247925.1 of Dehalococcoidia bacterium. Classification (GTDB taxonomy): domain Bacteria; phylum Chloroflexota; class Dehalococcoidia; order UBA2979; family UBA2979; genus VXMT01. Next base: position 1,669,984 of record CBDFIB010000004.1, on the reverse strand, counting down.
GATCTGCTGGCTGGACGCCGCGCCCGCCGAGATCGCGCGCCGCCTGCGCGAGGAGCCGGACTCCACGGAGCGCCCGCTGCTGGGCGAGGACCTCGAGGGCCGGCTGCAGGAGCTGAGCGACGAGCGGCGCATCCACTACAGCCAGGCCGACCTCTGGACGCCCGCGCAGGGCCTCACGCCCGACGCCGTGGCGGACCGCATCCTGCAAGCCTGGTCGGGCGGCCCGAACGTGCACGCCGGCGGCGCGCGCCGCCTCGAGCGGCTCGGCAGCGCCCAGCCCGTCGCCGGCCCGGCCGCGATCGTCGACACGGGCAGCGAGCGCTACCCGATCTGGGTCGGCGCGGGCGAGCTGATGCGGCTGCCGGAGCGGCTGCGCCTGCTCGGCCTCGAGGGCGCCGTCTACGTCGTCGCCGACGAGGCGGTGATGGAGGCGCACGGGCAGCAACTGGTCGAGGCGCTCGACACGGGCGGCTACCGCGGCGCCTCGTACGTGGTCCCGCCGGGCGAGACCTCGAAGAGCCTGCGCGCCGCCGAGGAGATCTACGGCTGGCTGGCGCAGTCCCGCGCCGAGCGGCGCGACGTGGTGATCGCGTTCGGCGGCGGCGTTGTCGGCGACCTCGCAGGTTATGTTGCCGCGACGTACCTGCGCGGGATGCCGTTCGTGCAGGTGCCGACCTCGGTGCTGGCAATGAACGACGCGGCGATCGGGGGCAAGGTCGCGGTCGACCTGCCCGGCGGCAAGAACCTCGTCGGCGCCTTCCACCAGCCGCGCGCCGTCCTCTCCGACATCGACTTGCTGCGCACACTGCCGCGCCGCGCCTTCACCGAGGGACTGGCCGAGGTGGTGAAGCACGCGCTGATCCTCGACCCGCTGCTGCTCGGCGAGATCGAGCGGCACGCGGGTGGCCTCGGAAGTGCGCAGCCGGACCGCGAGCTGCTGACGCACGTGATCGCGCGCTCCTCGCGGCTGAAGGCGCTGATCGTCTCCGCCGATCCGAAGGAGCGCGGGCTGCGCGCGATCCTCAACTACGGCCACACCATCGGCCACGCCATCGAGGCGGTGACCGGCTACCAGGACTACCTCCACGGCGAGGCGGTCTCCGTCGGCATGATGGGCGCGGCCCGCATCGCCGAGCGGATGGGGATCCTCGACAACGAAGTCGTCGCCCGCCAGGCGGACGTGCTGCGCACGCTCGGCCTGCCGCTCGCCGCACCGGGCGTCGACGCGCAGGCCGTGATGGAGACGATGTTCCTCGACAAGAAGGTCGAGGCCGGACGGCTGCGCTTCGTGCTGCTCGAGGAGATCGGCCGCCCGGTCGTGCACGGCGACGTGCCCGAGGAGATCGTGCGCGAGGTCGTGCGCGGTCTCACCGCCGGCTAGGCGCTCGCAGTGAGCAGCGGCGCGGGCGAGGGCGGGATCCTCGCCGATCCGCGCCGCCCTCGGCGACTCGTTGCGAAGGCGATCGGCCGCGTCCAGGGCGTCGGCTACCGCGCCTTCTGCGCCGACGAGGCGCTGCGCCTCACCGTCGACGGCTACGCCCGCAACCTGCCCGACGGCCGCAGCGTCGAGGTCCAGGCCGAGGCGGACGAGCCGACGCTGCGCCGCTTCGTCGAGCGCCTGCGCGAGGGCCCACGCATGTCGGTCGTGCACGACGTCGAGTACCGCTGGGAAGAGGCCACCGGCGACTTCACCGGCTTCGAGGCGGTGATCTGAGCACCCGTGCATGGAGGATGAGAGGACCGGCGTTGCGAGCGATGGACGGCGAGGCGCTCGAAGTACGCGAACCGCTGATGCTCGTCTCCGTGGGGCAGAGCTACCGGGAGGGTGTCGACGCCTACGAGGCCGCGAGGTACCCGTGGAAGGTCGATGCCCAGCGCGCTCGCCGCTACGACCTCGTGCTCGCGCACAGCGGCGGAGTGATCGTTGGAGCCTTCCGCCCGGACGAGTGGCTGCCTGCCACGAGCGGGCACTTCCCCGGGAGGGGCGACATCCCAGGCCGGTGGGGCTTCGTCGGCCGCGAGGCCGAGCCTGGAGTGTGGGACTACTACGTCGGAAAGCGTGTGCCAGATCGGTATCGACCCCGCGGCGCCGCCAACCCCATCCGCTACTGCCCTCCGGAGTAGGGGCCCGAACGCAGCTAGCGCCGCAGCCGCCCTCGCAGCCTTGCGAGCAGGCCACCGCCCGAGGGCGGTTCGCCGCGCAGCAGCCGCGCCTCGACGAGCGCCGCGAGATCGGCGGCCGCCTCCGCGCCTCGCTCGGTGAAGTCACGCTCGAGGCGCGCCGCCTCGACCGAGGCCAGCAGATCGGCCGGCGCGACCGGCTGCTCGCTCGTTTCTCCGGCGGTCAGCTCGACGGCGGGGACGCCGGGCTCCTCGTAGCCCTCGGCGAGCACGAGATCCGTGCGCGGGTCGAGTGAGGCGACAAAGGCTGCGAGGTCGGCGGCACTCGCCAGCTTCATGCCAGCGGAAGCCGGGGTCACCCGGGTTCCGCTGGGCAGCGTCAGCGTTGCGCGTCCGTCTGCGAGCAGCTCGGCGGTCGCGGTGCGGAGGCCGCGCGCGCGCAGCGCCTCGACGAGGGCGATGACGAGCAGGTTGCGCGCCGGGATCTGCGGCCCAAGGACGCGCAGCACGGGCGGCCCGGGCGGCCCGGCATCGCTTGAGGACGCGGGGCCGGTCGTCATCGCTCCGCGGGCGCGTCCGGCACGCGGTCGATCAGCAGCACCTCGACCTCGTCGCCCGGCTCCACCGCGGGCCCGTCCTCGGGGACGACGGCGATGCCGTTGGCGAGGGCGAACGAGGTCAGCACGCCGGAGCCCTGCGGGCCGGTCAGGCGCGCGTGGTAGCGCCCGTCGCGGCGCTCCACGATGGCGCGCGCGTAGAAGCGGCGCGGGTCCGGTCGTGCGATGCGCTCCCCGGCGATCGCGCGCACGCGAGGGCGCTCCCATGCCTGCGGCTTGCCGAGCATCGTGAACAGCGCCGGCCGCCCGAACAGCTCGAAGGTCATCATCGCGGAGACGGGGTTGCCCGGCAGCCCGAGGTGCGGCACGACGCGCGCCTCGTCGCCCTCGCCCACGCTGAAGGTTCCGAAGGCGAGCGGCTTGCCGGGCCGCATTCGCACCGTCCAGAAGCCGACCTCGCCCTCGCGAGCGAGCACCTCCTTGACGACGTCGAAGTCCCCGCGCGAGACGCCCGCCGAGGTGACCAGCAGATCGGCGTCGGCGACGCCCTCGCGGACGCGGGCGGTCAGCGCCTCGACGCTGTCGCGGGCGATCTCGAGCACGAGCGGTTCGCCGCCCATCTCGCGCACCATCGAGGCCAGCGAGAAGCCGTTGGCGTCGTAGATCGCGCCGGGCCGCAGCGGCTCGCCGGGGCGCAGCAGCTCGTCGCCGGTCGAGAGCACGGCCACGCGCGGACGGCGAATGGCGGTGACGCTCCCGAGGCCGAGCGAGGCAAGGACGCCGATCTGCGCCGGCCCGAGGATCGTGCCGGCGGCCAGCACCAGCTCACCCTCGCGGATGTCCTCGCCGGCGGGGCGCACGTTCGCGCGGGGCGCGGCGGCGACATCGATGCGGACCTCCGAGCGGGGGGCGTCCTCCCAGCGGCTGGACTGCTCCTCCTCGTCGGTCTCCTCGAACGGCACGATCGCGTCGGCGCCATCGGGCAACGGCGCGCCGGTCATGATGCGGACCGCCTCGCCGGGGCCGACGGAGCCGTCGTAAACGGAGCCCGCCGCGAGGTAGCCCGTCACGCGCAGCCGCCGCGGGCTGTCCGGCGCGGCGCCCGTGGTGTCGTCGGCGCGCACGGCGTAGCCGTCCATCGAGGTGTTCGCGAGCGGCGGGATGTCGAACCCGCCGTACACGTCCTCCGCCAGCACCTGGCCGAGCGCGTCCAGCAGCGGCGTCGAGACCGCCTCGAGGGGTGCGAAGTGCGCGAGGATGCGCGCGCGCGCCTCCTCCACGGAGATCATGTCGGCGGGCAGCACGTGGCGGTGCGCGGGCTCGCTCATGGCTCGATCATACGTGGTCGCGGGGAGTCGGCGGGCGGCGTCAGCGGCCGAGGTACTCGGCGACGTTCGCGTTGTGCTCGGCGAGCGTCTCGGCGAAGGCGTGGGAGCCGTCGCCGCGCGCCACGAAGTAGAAGAAGTCGGTGTCCGCCGGATTGAGCACCGCCTCGATCGCGGCCAGGCCCGGGTTGGCGATCGGGCCGGGCGGCAGACCCGCGACGAGGTACGTGTTGTAGGGCGACTGGAAGGCGAGATCGTCGAGAGTCAGGTCGATCTTCCACCAGCCGTCATCCGGCTCGTCGCTGCCGCCCGTGGTGATCGCGTACTGCACAGTCGGGTCGGCATCGAGCTTCACGCCCTCCTCGAGGCGGTTGAGGAAGACCGAGGCGATCAGCGGCAGTTCGTCGCGCAGCAGCGCCTCGCGCTCGATGATCGAGGCGAGGGTGAGCACCTCGTGCAATGTGAGCGGGGAGAGCGCGAGCCGCCCGCGCAGCACCTGGTCGAAGGCCCCGTCGAGGGCCTCGAGCATCGCGGCGACGAGGCTCTCGGCGGTGGTCTCCTCGTCGATCGGGTAGGTCGCCGGGAAGAGGTAGCCGTTGAGCGTGGCGCCGCTCGGGAGGCCACTCAGGACGGACTCATCGCGGGGCAGCGCGACGGCCTCCTCCCACTCCTCCCGCGTCGCGAGCCCGAGGGTGACGACCGCCTCCCCGATCTCCTCCACGCGCAGCCCCTCGTGCACCACGAAGAAGCGCTCACGGGCGACGCCGGCCCGCAGCTGGCGAATGACCTCGGCGGCAGGCATGTTCGGCGCGAACTGGTAGCTGTCCGCGCGCAACTCGGTGCCGACGCCGGTGAGCAGCAACAGCGTGCGGAAGCGCTCCTCGCTTTCGAGGACGCCACGGTCAACAAGCAGCGTCGTGATTGAATCGACGCCGCCGCCTGGCGCGATCGTCACGGCGATCGGTTCGGCCTCGGGATCCGGGCCGCCGGAGGCCTCCCGCGCCGGTGGGACGCCCGCAGCGATGGCGGCGACCGTCCGCGACTCCGTCTCGGTCAGCGTTCCCGCGAGCACGGAGATCACGAGGGCGACCCAGGCCATGGCAACGGCGCCGGCGATCAGGATCGGGTCGAGTCTAGGCGCCACTGACGTCGTCCACTCGCCCGCTCTCCCGCTGATGTCGCCGCCGATCGATGAACTGTTGCAGGATCAGCGCCGCGGCGAGATCGTCGCTGGCGCGGCGTGACGGCGTCGCTCGCTCGGCCGCGACCGACGTCAGCCGCTCGTCCTCGTACTCGACCGGCAGATCGAGGCGGCGGCGCAGCCGCTCGCCGAGGGCGCGCGCGGCGGCGGCTGCAGCGCCCTCCTCGCCCCCGAGCAGGCGCGGCAGGCCGACGACGATGCCGCCGACTTCCTCGCGCTTCGCGATACTGCGGATCGCGGGGAACGCGGCAGAGGCCGGAACGATCTCGACCGGCACGGCGATGCGCTCCTCGGGGTCGCACGCGGCGATGCCGACGCGCACTTCACCGGGGTCGATGCCCAGCCATCTCATCGTCGCCGCCTCACCCGGAATCCTCGTCCGCAGCGGCGTCGCCGTCCGCGCCCGCCTCGCCGTCCTCCGCGCTGTCCACCTCGTCCTCGTCGAGCAGCGGTTCACCGGCGATCGCGGCGTCAAGCGCCTCCGGGCTGACGAGTATGATCGAGATGCGATCGGAGCGGCGAGGCATGCGAAGGCCCGGGACCCAGCGCGGATTCACGGTGATGTGCGGGGTGCTCGTGAGCTCCAGTTGCTCACGCAGCCGCTCGGCGGCGACCTCCGGAGACACGTTCGTGAGCACGCCGCGCAGGGAGGCGGCGTCGAGCAGCGGGCTCGCGAGACCGGTCGCGGTGAACTCGATCGTGAGGCGGCTGCCGTCGAACGAGGACGCGGCGCCGAGTGATGCCTCGGATGTCTCGGGCAGCAGCGCCATGCCGTCCGGCAGCCTGCCCTGGAGCAGTTCTTGCGCGACGCGGTCCGCGTCCTCGTCGGTCAGCACGAACGCGCTGGCGATGGCGGTGTACTCCATCAGGAAGAGATCGGACTCCTCCCCCACCTCGGTGAGCGGCACCTGGGTGAGGATCGCGACGGAGATCGTCTCGGTGAACACGGTCCCGCCGGTCACCGTGCGCAACAGCTCGCGCTCGCCCGCCCGCCGCAGCACCCGGTTGGCGAGCTCGGTGACGGTGGCGACGTCATCGGGACTGACAACGGGGACCTCGGTGTCCGTACCGCCGTCGGCGGCGTTGTTGGTGACGCTCAGCGTGGCCGGGAAGCCGGTCAACTGCGTCAAGGCATTGGCGGCGACGTTGCCGGCGCTCCCCGGCTCGATCGCGGTCGAGCCGACCGTGGAACTGGAGCCCGCGGGGATGGAGACCGAGCCATTCGTGGTGAAGGTTATGCCGTCGATGGTCTCGACAGGCGTGCCGATCGGCAGCACGAGGTCGGTGTCGCCCGAGTTCGTGAAGGTGAGCCGGGCGCGAGCGCGCGTGTCGCCGACGGTGGCCATGCCGGTCGATCTCGTCGATACCACGAAGACGACCTCCGTTTGCACGGAGTCGACCGCCACCACGCCAAGACCGAGGTCCGTCTCGCCGAGCGGGCTCAGTCGTGCCCGGATCGACACCGTCAGCGTCTCTGCCGGCGGGGCGATCAGAATCGTCGCGGAGGGCACGTAGGTGCAGGCCGCGAAGCCGATCGCGAACAGCGCAGCCCCGAACAGCGCCGCCCGCACGAACGGCCCGAGCGGCGGGGCGCGCAGCACGAACTCGCGGCTCCCGAACGGGATGCGGAGTGCGCGCCGGGCACGCAGTCCGCGGACCGTGCGCGCGGCAGGCAGCCCCGCATCCGCGGCGTGCTGCCGCACGTCGCCGCGACTCGCGAGGACTCGCAGGTGGAGCCCGCGCTGCCGCACATAGGCGGCGATCCGCGGCCACGCCATGGCGTCGCGCAGCGCGTACGCCCGGCGCGGCACGACCAGCAGCAGTTCGACCTCACTCGCCTCATCGATGCGCCCGATGATCGCGTTCGCGTCATCCTCGCGCTCCGCGACGATGGTGGCCGCGCCGGCCAGACGCGGGCCTCGCAGTCGGCGCGGTGCGTCGCGTGCGTCTGCTGCGTGCCCCTCGGCCTCCGGCTCGGGCGCTCGGAGCCGCGCGAACACGCGCCGGCGGAGCGCGCCGACGCGCAACGCAAGCTCCGTGAGGGCCATCCGCAGCTCATCCCAGGCGCGCAGCAGGCCGTCCCGGACGACAGGCCAGTAGCGCCGGAAGGCCTCCCGCGCCTGCTGCCCGATCCCGCGTGGCTGCTGCCCGGCCACCGCCGGTTACGCCCCGCCCAGGCGCTCGCGCGCCAGGCGGCGAGCCGCCTCGAGGGCTTCGTCGAGCCGGCTCGCGTCTCGCCCGCCGGCCTGTGCGAGTGCCGGCCGGCCCCCGCCGCCACCGCCGACCACGGCCCCCGCGGCCTTTACGACCTCATCCGCACGCAGTCCGCGCTCGACCACGTCGTCCGTCGCGAGCGCGAGCAACTGGGGGCGGTCATCGATCACGGCGCCGAGGGTGACGAAGGCGCTGCCCATGCGCTCGCGGAGGCGATCGGCCATGCCGCGCAGCGCATCGGCGGAGTCGGCCTCGACGCGGGCGATGAGGATCTGCACACCGTCGAGGTGCTCGGCCTCGTCGGCCAGCGTTTCCGCGAGCCCGGCGGCGCGGCTCGCCGATTGCGCGCGGGCGCGGCGGCGCTCCTCGGCGAGCTGCTCCTCGAGGGCGTCGATGCGGCCGACGATCTCAGCGGGAGGCGCCTTGAAGCGCTGCGAGAGGTCGTCCACGAGGTCCAGGCGCTCCTCGATGTAGCGCTCCGCCTCGGGGCCGGTCAGCGCCTCGATGCGGCGCAGGCCCGCGCCGATCGAGGAGTCGCCGGTGATGACGAAGTTGCCGACGCCGCCGGTGGAGTGCAGGTGCGTGCCGCCGCAGAGCTCGCGACTGAAGCAGGCAGGGGTATGGCGGTGCGAGGACGCACCGCCCCCCGAGGCGGCTCGTGCCTCGCAGTACTCGACCATGCGGACTTCGGCGGCGTAGCGGTCCTCGAAGAACGCGATGGCGCCGCGATCGATCGCCTCCTCGTAGGGGAGGATGAACGTCTCCTGCGCGATGTCGTCGCGGATCCTCGCGTTGACCAGCCGCTGCGCCTCGCGCAGCTCCGCGGCGGACGGCGCCTGCGGGTGCGTGTAGTCGAAGCGCAGGTGGTCCGGCGCAACGAGCGAGCCGGCCTGGCGCACGTGCTGTCCGAGCACCTCGCGCAGCGCCGCGTGCAGCAGGTGCGTGGCGGTGTGGTTGCGGCGGCTCCCGGCGCGCCAGGCCGCGTCGACCCGCGCCTCGGCCGGCTCGCCCTCGACCAGCGCGCCCTCGACGACCTCGCCGCGATGCACGTGCACGCCGCCGAGCGGCTGCGTGTCGTCAACGCGGAAGCGGCCCGTGACGGTGATGATCTCGCCGCGATCGCCGACCTGGCCACCGCTCTCCGCGTAGAACGCGGTCGCGTCGAGCACGACCTCGCCCTCCGCGCCCGCCTCGAGGCGCTCGACGCGCTCGCCCGCGGCGAAGAGCGCCGCGACGGCCGACTGTGCCTCAAGGGCTTCGTAGCCGAGGAAGGCGCTGTCCAGGCCGAGGGCGGCGAAGCGCTCCGCCTCGTCACCGCCGAAGTCGCTGAAGGTGGTCTCGCCCCGCGAGCGCGCGCGCTGGGCGGCCATCTCCGCCTCGAAGCCCTCCTCGTCGACGGCGTAGCCGCGCGCGGAGGCCAGCTCGCGGGTCAGCTCGGGCGGCAGTCCGTGCGTGTCGTAGAGGGTGAACATGTCGCGGCCCGGGACGCGCCGCTCGCCGCCGCCGGTCTCCGCCTCGCGCTCCATCACGCCCTCGAGCAGCTCGATGCCGCGCGCCAGCGCCGCCTGGAAGCGGCGCTCCTCGTCGCCGGCGACGCGGAGGATGAAGGCGCGCTGCTCCTCGAGCCCGGCGTGCGCGCCCTTCGAGGCGCTGATCGCCGCATCGATCACGCCCTCGATGAACGGCTCGCGCAGCCCGATCGTGTAGCCGAAGTAGATGGCGCGACGCAGCACGCGGCGCAGCACGTAGCCGCGGCCCTCGTTGCCGGGCAGCACGCCGTCGTGGATCAGGAAGGCCGCGGCGCGTGCATGCTCCGCGATGGCGCGCAGCGCGCGGGCCTGCTCGGTCGCGCCATCCGGGTCGTAGGCGATCCCCGCGGCCGCCTCGGCGCTCGCGAGGATCGTGCGCAGCTGATCCGTCTCGTAGACGGAGCCCACGCCCTGCAGCACCCAGGCGAGCCGCTCCAGCCCGGCGCCCGTGTCGATGTTTTGCGAGGGCAACGGCGTCAGCGAGCCGTCGGCCGCGCGGTCGAAGGCCATGAAGACCAGGTTCCAGATCTCGAGGAAGTTGGGCGCTTCGAGGTCGATCTGCCCGTCGGGCAGGCGCGGCTCGGAGTCCGGGTCGTCGCCGAAGTAGTAGTGCAGCTCGGAGCAGGGGCCGCACGGTCCGGTCTCGCCGGAGTACCAGTAGTTCCCCAGCTCCGCGCTGTAGCGAAGGATGCGCTCGGCCGGGACGCCCTGGGCGCGCCAGAGGTCGAACGCCTCGTCGTCGTCGGTGTAGACGGTCACCCAGAGCCGTTCGGAGTCGAGGCCCAGCTCGCCGGCGAGGAAGCCGAGCGCGGCCTCGATCGCCTCGGCCTTGAAGTAGTCGCCGAGCGAGAAGTTGCCGAGCATCTCGAAGAACGTGAGGTGCGAGTCGTCGCCGACGGACTCGATGTCGGTGGCGCGGAAGCACTTCTGGACGGAGGTCAGGCGCCTCGCGGGCGGCGTTTCGAGCCCGAGGAAGTAGGGCTTGAACTGCACCATCCCGGCCGAGGTGAACAGCAGCGAGGGGTCCCCGTACGGGACGAGCGAGGCAGAGGGGATGCGACGGTGGGCGCGCGCCTCGAAGTAGGCGAGGAACGCGGCGCGCAGCTCTTCGACGATCACGCTGTGGTCACTGCCGATCGATCAATGCCACGCCCCTGCGGCGCAGTCTTCGCGCCAGCAATCGGGCCGCTCCGGTAGAGACAGGGCCGCCTGCGAGTGTAGAATGGCCCCGAGCGACGGGTCAATTTTCGCAGCCGCTCCCGCACAAGGCGGGGCAGGCGCGTGACCGTGGAGCACCACGATCGAGACAAGCGCCGACAGCGACAAACCTCCCTCGTCCCGCTTCGCATGACGCCCGCGGGTTCCACGCCGCTGCGCGGCTGGACCGCCGTCGTGCTCGCCGCCGGGCGAGGCGTCCGCATGCGCTCGCGCCGCCCGAAGGCGCTCCACGAGGTCGCCGGCCGCCCGATGTTGCACCTGCTGCTGGACGCGCTCGCCGGCGCCGGCTGTGATCGCGCCGTGGTCGTCGCCGCCGACGCCGAGGACGCCGTCGCGAGCGCGGCTCGCGAGGCGGGCGCGCTCGTCGCGGTCCAGCGCAAGCCGCGTGGCACGGCAGACGCCGCGCTGGCCGCGGCCGAGGCGGTCGGCGAGGCGGGCCGCGTGCTGATCGCGCACGGCGACCTGCCGCTGCTCACGGCCGGCAGCCTCTCAACCCTCGCCAACGCGCATCTCGAGGCGCAGGCCACACTCAGCCTCCTCACCGTCGAAGTCGACGACCCCACTGGGTATGGACGCATTGTGCGCTCCGGCGGTTCCATGAGCGCGATCGTCGAGGAGAGCGAGACCGACGACGAGACGCGCGCAATCCGCGAGATCAACGTCGGCGTCTACGCCGCCGAGGCCGCCTGGCTCTGGCCGGCGCTGGCCTCGCTGGCGCCCTCGCCGGGCGGCGAGGTCTACCTGCCGGACGCCGTGCGCGCCGCGATCGAGGCCGGCCGCGCCGTGCTCGCCTGCCCGCTTGCCGACGCGAGCGAGGCGCAGCAGGTCAATACCCGCGCCCAGCTCGCCGCCGCCGAGGCGGTGATGCGCACCCGCGTGCGCGAGGAGCTGATGGCCGGCGGCGTCACCATCGTCGACCCGCCCACCACCTGGGTCGATGCCGGCGTGGAGGTCGGCGAGGACGTCACGCTGCTGCCCGGTGTGCACCTGCTCGGCGCGACGGCGGTCGGGCGCGACTGCCGCATCGGGCCCAGCGCGGTGCTGCGCGACACGCGCGTGGGCGAGCGCTGCACGATCGGCGGCTCCACCCTCGAGGGCGCCACGCTGGGCGACGACGTACACGTCGGGCCCTACTGCCATATCCGGCCGGGCTCGACGATCGAGGCGGGCGCGCGGCTGGGCAACTACGCGGAGGTGAAGGCCTCGCGCGTCGGCGCGGGCAGCCGCGTCGGGCATTTCTCCTACCTCGGCGATGCGGATGTGGGCGCGGACGTGAACATCGGCGCCGGTACGATCACGGCGAACTTCGACGGCAAGGACAAGCACCGCACCGTGATCGGGGACGGCGCATTCATCGGCAGCGATTCGATGCTTGTGGCGCCGGTTAACATCGGCGCCGGCGCGCGCACGGGCGTCGGGTCGGTGGTCACGCGCGACGTGCCTCCGGGCGCCTCGGCGATCGGTGCACCGGCGCGCATCCGCCGGCCAGTGAGCAGCGAAATGGGAGAGGAGCAGTAGCGGGCCGCCTGCGGCCCGTCCCGGTTTGGATACTCTGACAGCAGTGGCTCTGGTGGTGATGATCGGCGCGGGCGTGTTGCTCGTGCTGATCTCGGCCGCCGAGGCGGGGGTGGCCACGATCACCCGCCGCCGCACCCGCATCCGCGCCGAGAACGGCGTGGCGGGCCTCTTCGACAGCTACATCAAGCAACGCCAGCAGATCCTCAGCGCGCTCGGCGCCGGCGCGACGCTCGCGACCGTGACGCTCAGCCTCGGGATCGCGCTGCTGTTGGTCGGCGGGCGCGAGCTGAGCGTCCTCGAGGCGGCCGCCGCCGGCGTGATCGCACTGCTCGTCGTCGCCGCGCTGCGCCAGAACGCGAGAACAATCGCGCTCGCCAGCCCGGAGGGCGCCGGCTACCGGCTTGCCCGCGTGATCGCCTTCCTCGCGCCCCTGCTCGCCCCCTTCGCCTGGCTGATGAGCGCCCCCGCGCGCGGGGTGCTGCGCCTCGCCGGCCGCCGCGCCGAGATCGTCGACGACCCCGCTGCCGAGCTGCTCGCGATCCTCGAGGCGCCCACCGACGGCAACGGCGGAGAGACACTCACCGAGGAGCGCCGGATGATGCGCGGCATCCTCGCTATGTCGCGTCAGACCGCACGTGAGATTATGTCGCCTCGGATCGATATCGTCGCCGTCTCGACCGAGGCGTCCGTGGGCGACGTGATGAAGGTCGTCGACTCCTCCGGGTTCAGTCGCATCCCGCTCTACGAGGAGAACATCGACCGCGTCATCGGTGTGCTCTACGCCAAGGATCTGCTTGCCCGGCTGCAGAGCGGCGTCACCTCGCCGAACCTGCGCCTGATCGCCCGCCCGCCCTACTTCGTGCCGGAGACGAAGCGCACCGACGAACTGCTCGCCGACCTGCGCCGCGACCAGACCCACCTCGCCATCGTCGTCGACGAGTACGGCGGCACCGCCGGCCTCGTCACCGTCGAGGACGTGCTCGAGGAGATCGTCGGCGAGATCGCCGACGAGTACGACACCGACGAGATCGAGATCGAGGTGATCTCCGAGGACGAAGCGATCGTTGACGCGCGTCTCGCCATCGACGACCTCAACGAGTTGTTCGGTTCGGAGATCGAGAACGAGGACTTTGACACGGTCGGCGGGTTCGTGTTCTCGCTGCTGGGCCGCCTGGCGTCGCCGGGGGACCGTGTCGCCAGCGAGGAGCACGGCCTGGAGCTGCGGGTGCTGTCCGTGCACGGCCGCCGCATCCGCCGCGTGCGCGTCACCCAGATCCAGCCGGTCGACGAGGCCGCCGCCGGCTAGACAGAACGGATCACGACCCCGCCAATTCCGGGAAGTACGTCTCGAAGAAGCCACGATCCCTGGTGAGGAAGGTATCGGCCTCGGCGACAGCGTGAGCGCCGATCAGGAAGTCGGAGATGGTCCGTGCCCTCGGCCCTCCGGCGCGGCGGTACTGCATCCAGCGCCGCCCCGCTTCGTAGGCGATGGACGTGTCGACCGGCGACACTCGGGCGTTGATCTCACCAAGCGCCCGGTCCAGCGCCGCTCGATCGCCGAACGCGGGAACCAGCTCCGCGTAGACGATGTCGCACACGAGGACCGCGCCCGCGTCGTAGGCGCCGCGGACAGCGGCCCGCGACTCGGCGTGGTGGGGTGCACCGGAAAGGAAGACGTCGAGCAGAACGTTGGTGTCGACTGCCGTGATCACCGTCCGCGGATTTCCTCGATGTACTCGTCCACGTCGAACGCGCCGTCGAGGATGCCGCTGATGCGATCGACGGGATGTTCCACTGCCGCCTTCTTCCGGATCAGGAGGCCCTGTTCCGTAGCGGTGATCTCGACCTCTACGTTGTGGTTCATCCCAAAGCGGTCCCGCAGGGGCTTGGGGATGGTGATCTGGCCACGTTCGGACACCCGCATGAGCACTCCGGCATGAATCTACTGCGGGCCTAATCATACTCCGACCGGGTTCACGCTCCCAATCTGCCCGCACTTGCCCCCTTGCCAACGGCTGGTAGGCTGTGGACGTGGACGATGTAAGAACAAATGCTCTGCCGTGGTGGGTCGCCTTACACCGCATCTCCCGCCTCGGAGCCGTGCGCTTCGGGCTGCTCGAGCGCGCGTTCCCGTCGCTCGAGGAGGCGTGGAAGGCCGATCGCGGGGCGCTGCGCGCGGCCGGGCTGGACGCCGCGACGGTGGACCTCGTGGTCGCGCAACGGCCGGAGATCGAGCCGGAGCGGGAACTGGAGCGCCTCGCCGAGGCCGGGGTGCGCGCGATCCCGCGCTTCCACTCCGCCTACCCCGCCCGGCTGCGCGAGATTCCCGACCCGCCCCCGCTGATCTACGTCCGCGGCACGCTCACGCCGCAGGACGAGTGGGCGCTCGCCGTCGTCGGGACGCGGCGCGCGACGGCCTACGGGCGGCAGGCGGCGGGCGAGCTGGCGCGCGACCTCGCCGCGAACAGCGTGACGGTCGTCTCCGGGCTCGCGCGCGGCATCGACACCGTCGCGCACCGCGCAGCGCTCGACGCCGGGGGACGCACCGTCGCCGTGCTGGCGAACGGCCTCGACACGGTCTACCCGCCCGAGAACCGCGGGCTGGCGAGCGAGATCGCCGAGGTGGGCGCGCTAATCAGCGACTACCCGCTCGGCACCAAACCGCGCGCCGAGTTCTTCCCGCGGCGCAATCGCATCATGTCCGGGATCTCCCTCGGCACGCTCGTCGTCGAGGGCGACGTGAAGAGCGGGGCGATGATCACGGCGCGCTTCGCGGGGGAGCAAAATCGCGAGGTCTTCGCCGTGCCCGGCTCGATCTTCGCGCCGCAGTCGCGCGGCCCGCTCTCGCTGATCCGGGACGGCGCGACGCCCGTCGCGAGCGTCGAGCACGTCCTCGAGGCGCTCAACCTGACGATGATCGGCGCACAGATGGACTTCGGCCGTGCGGCGCCCACGGCGAGCGAGGACGAGCAGGCGCTGATGGCGGCGCTGACCCGCGAACCGCGCCACGTCGACGAGGTCGTTCGGGACACCGGTTTGGCCGCAGCCCGCGTCTCGGCTACGCTCGCATTGCTCGAACTCAAAGGGCAGGTGCGCGATTTGGGCGGGATGCAGTACGTCCGGGTGCGCGAACCGGTCGCCGTGTACGAACCCGAATCCCCGTCACCCGAGAAGGAGCCCACGCCGTGAGCAGCAGCGCAACGCGCGGACGCAGACGGAAGGGCGCAGACGCCGCCGGTAACGACGGACCGCGTCTCGTGATCGTCGAATCGCCGGCCAAGGCGCGCACGATCGCCGGCTTCCTCGGCCCGGACTACGTGGTCGAGTCCTCGATCGGGCACATCCGCGATCTACCCCAGGGCAACGATGCCGTCGACATCGAGGACGGCTTCAAGCCGCGCTACGAGATCCCGAGTGACAAGCAGGCGCAGGTCCGCAAGCTGCGCAAGCTGACCCGGGAGGCGAGCGAGCTCTACCTCGCGACGGACGAGGACCGCGAGGGCGAGGCGATCGCCTGGCACCTCGCCGAGGTGCTCAAGCCGAAGGTGCCCGTGCGCCGCATGGTGTTCCACGAGATCACCGAGCGTGCGATCGCCGCTGCGCTCGCCAACCCGCGCAGCATCGACGAAGACCTCGTCTCCGCGCAGGAGGCGCGCCGTGTCCTCGACCGGCTCTACGGCTACGAGGTCTCGCCGGTGCTCTGGCGCAAGGTGCGGCCGCGGCTCTCCGCCGGGCGCGTCCAATCGGCGGCGATCCGCATGATCGTCGCGCGCGAGCGGGAACGCATGCGCTTCGCCAGCGCCTCGTTCTGGGACGTGCGCTCGCAGGTGCGCAGCGAGCAGGACGTTCCCCCGCCGGAGCCCTTCGCCGCGCGCCTCGCCGAACTCGGCGGGCAGCGGCTGGCGAGGGGCAACGACTTCGCGCCGGAGACGGGACAGCTGCGCGAGGGCGCCTCGGTGCTCTCGCTCGACGAGGAGCGCGCACGCGCCGTCGCCGCCGCGGTCGCGGAGGCCGAGTACACCGTTGTCGAAGTCAACGAGCGGCCCTACACGCAGCGGCCGCCGGCGCCGTTCATCACCTCCAGCCTGCAGCAGGAGGCCGGGCGCAAGCTGGGCTTCACCGCGCAACGCACGATGCGCACCGCGCAGAACCTCTACGAGAACGGCTTCATCACCTACATGCGCACCGACTCGGTCAACCTGTCCGACCAGGCGCTCAACGCCGCGCGCAGGCAGGCGCGCGACCTCTACGGCGCGGACTACGTGCCCGACCAGCCGCGGCGCTACCGCACCCGCGCGCGCGGCGCGCAAGAAGCGCACGAGGCGATCCGCCCCGCCGGCGACATCTTCCGCACGCCGGACAGCCTGCGCGGCGCGCTGCGGCCCGACGAACTGCGGCTCTACGAGCTGATCTGGAAGCGCACGGTCGCCTCGCAGATGAAGGACGCTCGCGGGCGGCGCACCCGCGCCCGCCTCCTCGCCGACGCGGGCGAGCACGGCGCGGCCGTGTTCGCCCTCTCCGGCAAGGTGATCGACTTCCCCGGCTTCCTGCGCGCCTACGTCGAGGGCTCCGACGACCCCGACGCCGCGCTCGACGACCAGGAGCGCGTCCTCCCGCCGCTGACCGAAGGCCAGCTGCTGCGCGGCGTCTCCGCCGAGGCGCAGGGCCACGAGACGCGCCCGCCCGCCCGCTACACCGAGGCCAGCCTCGTACGCGAGCTGGAGGAGCTCGGCATCGGACGGCCCTCCACCTACGCCTCGATCATCCAGACCGTGCAGGACCGCGGCTACGTCTGGAAGCAGGGCGCGGCGCTGACGCCGACGCTGACCGCGTTCGCCGTCGTCGCGCTGCTGGAGCAGCACTTCGGCGACCTCGTGGACCTCGGCTTCACGGCGCGCATGGAGGACGACCTCGACCGCATCGCCGAGGGCGAGCTCGAGCGCGAGCCGTGGCTGCACCGCTTCTACTTCGGCGACGACAGCAAGGAGGCCGTTGGCCTCGCGGCGGAGGGGCTCAAGCAGCGCATCGACTCCAGCTGGGAGGCGATCGACGCGCGGGCGATCTCCACGATCCCGCTCGGCGAGGACGCCGACGGCCGCCAGATCGCCGCCCGCGTCGGGCGCTACGGACCCTACCTCGAGGTCGGCGACGGCGAGCAGCGCGCAACCCTCCCCGACGACCAGCCGCCGGACGAGCTGACGATCGAACTCGCCCTCGAACTGCTCGCGCAGGCCGCCCTCGGCGGCAGCGTCGTCGCGACGGAGCCGGAGAGCGACAAGCCGATCTACGTGAAGAGCGGGCCGAACGGACCCTACGTGCAGGTTGGCGAGAACGACGACAACGGCGGGAAGCCGAAGCGCGCCAGCCTCTGGCCCGACATGAGCATCGAAACGCTCACCGCCGAACAGGCGCTCGATCTGCTGTCCTACCCGCGCGTGCTCGGCGCACACCCCGAGAGCGGCGAGGAGATCGCCGCGCAGGACGGGCGCTACGGGCCCTACATCCGAGCCGGCAAGGAGACGCGCAGCCTGCGCGACCACGAGCACCTGCGCGTGATCGACCTCGACGAGGCGGTGCGGCTGCTGAAGGAACCCAAGCGCGGCAGGCGCGGCGCGGCGGCGGGGCCGCTCGCGGTGCTGGGCCAGCACCCGGAGAGCGGCGCGAGCATCGAGCTGCGCAACGGGCGTTACGGGCCGTACGTCACCGACGGCCAGGTCAACGCCTCGCTGCCGCGCGGGCAGGAGCCCTCGACCGTCACGCTCGAGGACGCCGTCGACATGATCGCGGCTCGCGAGGAGCGGATGCGCGCGCAGGGGCAGGATCCGCGCGCTCCCAAGCCGCAGCGCCGCGCGAAGCGGAGTGGCGGCGCGCGCCGCACGCCGAAGCGGCGCTCCGCCTGATCCGCTGCCCTGCCGTCGTGCTACGCTCGATGCGCGGGGTTACGGAGCACACCGGAGACTGACGGTGTCCGAGCCACGTACCCTCGACCCACCGCCCCCCGACGCCCGCGCCCTCGAGGCGCTTGAGCGCTACCTCGACGAGCTCGCCCTTGTGCGGCAGCGTTCCGAGCGCACGATCCGCAACTACCGCGACGACCTCACGGGCTTCCTCGTGCATCTCGCCGGCGCGGGCGTGGAGTTCGACGAGGCGGGCCGCGAACAGGCGCGCAGCTACCTCGGGCTGCTGCTGCAGGGCAAGAACCGCGCGCCCGCCTCGGTGAAGCGCATCGCCTCGACGATCCGGGCGTTCTACGGCTGGCTCGATCGCGAGGGCAGGCTGCGGCCGGGGCGGCCCGGCGATTCGATCCTGCGGCTGCGCTCGCCGAAGGCCCCGCACCGCCTGCCGCAGATCCTCTCCGGCGAGGAGGCCAGCGACCTGATGGCCGCCCCCGAGGCCGACACGCCGGCCGGGCTGCGTGACCGCGCCCTCCTGGAACTGCTCTACGGCGCCGGCCTGCGCGTCAGCGAGGCTGCGGCGCTCGACAGCGCCGACCTTGATCTCGCGAACCGGCAGGTGCGCGTCATGGGCAAGGGCAAGCGACAGCGCATCGCGCTCTTCGGCCGCCCGGCCCGCAACGCGCTGCGCGACTACCTGGAGCGCGGGCGCCCGCAACTGGCGCGCGGGGCGCAGGCGGCGCTCTTCCTCAACCGCTCCGGCGGGCGCCTCTCGGCACGCTCGATCCAGTCGATGGTGCGAGCGGCGGGATCGGCGGCGGCGGTCCGGCAGCGCGTGCATCCGCACCTGCTGCGCCACAGTTTCGCGACGCATATGCTGGACGAGGGCGCGGACCTGCGGATCGTGCAGCAACTGCTTGGGCACGCCTCGGCGGACACGACCCAGATCTACACCGCGGTGACCGGCTCACGGAAACAGGCGATCGTCTCCAAGGCGCTGGCCCGCGCTCGCGACATCGAGCGCGAGGGCGAGCGCGAGACGAACGAGGCGAAGACCGGCTGAAGGAACTGTCCGCGATGCGCGTGCTGATACTCAACGGCCCCAACCTCAATCTCCTCGGCGAGCGCGAGCCGGAGATCTACGGCCACGAAACCCTCGCCACGCTCGAGGAGCAGTGCCGCGAGCGCGCCGCCGAACTCGGCCTCGAGATCGCCTTCGCGCAGTCCAACTCCGAGGGCGAGATGGTCGACATGCTCCAGCAGCACCGCGACTGGGACGGCGCGATCCTCAACGCCGCGGCCTACACGCACACCTCGCTGGCGCTCGCCGACGCCCTCGCCGCCTTCCAGCCGCCGGTCGTCGAAGTGCATCTCAGCAACATCCACGCACGCGAGGAGATCCGCCGTCAGTCCCTGACCGCGCCCCACGCCTGGGGCCTGATCAGCGGCTTCGGCTTCCGCGGCTACCTCGCGGCGCTCGACCTGCTGCACTCCCGGCTGAGCGAAGGCGCGGCCGAGTGAGCGACACCGCGACGCGGCTCGATCGGCTCCGCGAACGGCTCGACGCCCTCGAGGTCGACGCGCTGCTGGTGACCGCGCCGGCGAATCGGCGCTGGCTCTCCGGCTTCACGGGATCGGCCGGCGTGCTGCTCGTCGGCGCCGAGGTCGCCCGCATCGCCACCGACGGCCGCTACCACGAGCAGGCGAGGCTGCAGGCACCCTCGTTCGAGCTCGTACCCGCCCCGCTACGGCGCATCGGCTCCTTCGCCGCGGATCTCCTCGCGGGCCTCGGCGGCAAGACCGTCGGCGTCGAGGCGGCGCAGATGTCGATGGCCGAGCACGCCGAGTGGGTCGAGGCGATCGAGCTGCTCGCTCCCGAAGACCGCCCCCGCCTCAAGCCCGTGCTCGACGCGGTCGAGCCGCTGCGCGCGGTCAAGGACCGCGAGGAGCTCGAGGCGATCTCGCGCGCGGTGCGCCTCGGCGACGAGGCGTTCGCGCACGCGTCCGCGCTGCTGCGGCCGGGCGTCAGCGAGCGCGAGCTGGCCTGGGAGGTGCAGCGCTACGCGCTCGAGCACGGCGCCCAGCGGCTCTCGTTCGAGACGATCATCGCCGCCGGGCCGCACGGCTCGATGGCGCACGCGCGCCCTCGCGACGTCGCTGTCGAGGCCGGGCAGGGCGTGGTCATGGACCTCGGCGTGGTCGTCGACGGCTACTGCTCGGACCTGACGCGCACCGTCTTCGCCGGCGAGCCGGATGCCCGCTTCGCGCGGGTCTATGATGCAGTCCTGACCGCGCAGGCGATGGCCATCGAGCGAATCGAGGCGGGCATGAGCGGCGCCGACGCGCACGCGATCGCAGCGACCGTCCTCGCCGGGTTCGGCTACGGCGAGGCGTTCACGCACGGCCTCGGCCACGGCGTCGGCCTCGAGGTGCACGAGGCGCCGCGGCTCTCCGCCGACTCGGACTCCGTGCTCGCCGACGGGCACGTCGTCACGGTCGAGCCGGGGGCCTACTTCCCGGGCTGGGGCGGCGTGCGCATCGAGGATCAGTGCGTGATGGAGAACGGACGGCTGCGCGTACTGTCGCGTGCGCCGAAACTCGATCTGGATGTCGGGCTGTCAGTCCGGCCGGGAGTGGAGGTGGCCTCGTGATCGGAAGCGGGGATCTGCGGCGTGGGACCACCGTCGAGGTGGACGGCACGCTCTACCAGGTAGTCGAGGCTCATCACATCAAGACGAAGAAGTCGGCCGTCTACCGCGTGAAGATGCGCGACCTGCGGGCCGGCCACCAGATCGAGCGCACCTTCAACGCCGGCGAGAAGCTCACCGTCGCGCGCGTCGAGCGGCGGGCGATGCAGTACCTCTACGCCGACGGCGACATGCTGACGTTCATGAACACCGAGAACTACGAGCAGATCCTCGTGCCGCGCGCGCTGATCGACGACCAGCTCCCCTACCTCAAGGAGAACGACGTCGTCCAGGTACTGACCTACGGCGAGGAGGCGCTCGGCGTCGAGCTGCCGGCCGCCGTCACGCTCCTTATCACCGAGGCGGACCCCGGCGTGAAGGGCGACACCGCGACCGGCGCGACGAAGCAGGCGACGCTGGAGACCGGCCTGGTCGTCGACGTGCCGCTGTTCATCAACCGGGGCGACACGATCAAGGTCTCGACCTCTGGCGGCGGCTACCTCGAACGGACCTCCACCGCCTAGGCGCTCGCGATGCCGCCCGAGGTCTACCCGGTCCGCCAGGTCACCCGCTACCTGCGCGAGCTGATCGAGAGCAACCGCCACCTCTCGCAGATCTGGGTCGCTGGCGAGGTCCGCAACCTCTCGGCGGCATCCTCGGGGCACATCTACTTCACGCTCGGCGACGAGCAGGCCCGCGCCGGACTCCGCTGCGCCTTCTTCCGCCAGCGCAACATTGGCCAGCGCGAGCGGCTTGCCGAGGGCGTCTCGGTCGTCGTCTACGGCTCGCTCTCCGTCTACGAGCCGCGCGGCGAACTCTCCTTCATCGTCGAGTTCGTGCAGCCCGAGGGCACCGGCGCGCAGGCGGCGGAGTTCGAGCGGCTGCGCGCGCTGTTCGAGGCGGACGGGCTGCTGGCGCCGGAGCGCAAGCGCCCCCTCCCAGCCTTCCCGCAGCGGATCGGCGTCGTCACCTCGGCGAGCGGGGCGGTGCTGCACGACGTGATCGACGTGCTGCGCCGCCGCTGGCCGCTCGCGGCGGTGCTGGTGCAGCCGACGCAGGTGCAGGGCGAAGGCGCGGGCGCGCTGATCGCCGAGGCGTTGCGCGCGCTCGGCGAGCAGGCGCAGCCGGAGCGGCGGCCGGACGTGATCATCCTCGCGCGCGGCGGGGGCTCCGCCGAGGACCTGCAAGCCTTCAACGAGGAGCCCGTCGGCCGCGCGATCTTCGCCTCGCCCGTGCCCGTCGTCTCCGCCGTCGGGCACGAGACCGACACCACCCTCGCCGACCTCGTCGCCGACCTGCGCGCGCCCACCCCCTCGGCCGCCGCCGAACTCGTCGCGCCCGACCGCCTCGAGGTCGCACAGCGCATCGACACGATCTCGCGGCGCGGCGAGGCCTGGCTGGCGCGCCTGCTGCGCGACACCCACGAGCAACTCGTCCGCCGCACCGCGGCGCTCGATGCGGGACTGCCCGACCTCGATGCGGCGTGGCGAGCGATCGACAGGCACGAGGAGACGGCCGCGCGCGCCCTCGGCGAGCGGATCGGCATGTCGCGCGAGCGGATCGCCGCACTCAACGGACGGCTCGGCGCACTCTCGCCGCAAGCCACGCTCGACCGCGGCTACGCCGTCGTCGAGCGCGCCGACGGCACGCTGGCGACCTCGGCTGCGGTCCTGCAGCACGGCGAGGCGGTAGCATTGCGCCTGCGCGACGGCGTCCGCGGCGCGCGCATCGAGGACTAACGGGGCGCTCAACGCCTCCCTTGTCCGGCCCCCTCTCCCTGCGGGAGAGGGCGGGGGTGAGGGGGAGACCCCCTCCAACAACGAAAGATGCGAAAGGGCAGCATGGCACAGGCTGAGTTCCCGCCCCCGGACCCGCCCGTCTCCGGCGCCGACGCCGGCGAAGAAACCTTCGAGGCGCTGTTCGCACGCCTCGAGGAGGTCACCGCGCAACTCGAAGCCGGCGAAGTCGCGCTCGACCGCGCCGTCGCGCTCTACGAGGAAGGCATGACCCTCGCGCAGCGCTGCCAGCGCCTGCTCGGCGAGGCGGAGCAGCGCATCGAGCAGCTCCGCGAGGCCTACGACGGCGAGTCGGGCGCGCGGTGACTCCGAGGCCACTGTGACGCTGCGCATCGGCTGGTTCACGACCGCGCGCGGGCCCGGTTCTCGCGCGATGTTCGAGGCCGTACGCGACGCCATCGAGGCGGGCGCGATGGACGCCGAGCTGGCCTTCGTCTTCTGCAACCGCGAGCGCGGCGAGGCCGAGGCGACCGACTCCTTCTTCGAGCTGGTCGAGCAGGCAGGGGCGCCGCTGGTGGCGCGCTCCTCGGTGCGCTACCGGCGCGCGGTCGGCGGCGCGCTCTCGCGCCCCGGCGAGCCGCTGCCGGCCTGGCGGTTGGAGTACGACCGGCTCGTCGACGAGGACCTCGAGGCGCACCCCTTCGACATCGGGATGCTCGCCGGCTACATGCTGATCCTCGAGCGCGAGTTCGTTGCCCGGCACGCCGTGCTGAACCTGCATCCGGCGCTGCCGGACGGCCCGGTGGGCATGTGGCAGGCCGTGATCCGCGAGCTGATCCGCAGCGGCGCGGAGGAGAGCGGCGTGATGCTGCACCTCGCCATCGCCGAGGTGGACGAGGGCCCGCGGGTCGCCTACTGCCGCTACCCGCTGCGCGACCCCGACCTCGAAGCGCTGCGCGCGCGCCTCCCGGCCCCGCCCGCCGAGCTCGACGACGCCGCCCTCGACGCCTCCGAGCTGTTCGCCGCGATCCGCGCCCGCGGAGTCGCCCGCGAAGCCCCGCTCGTCGTCGCCACCCTCGCCGAGTTCGCCGCCGGCCGCCTCCGCGTCGCCGCCTCCCGCGTCCTCGACGCGGAGGGCCACGCCGCCGAGCCTGCGGACCTTACGGCGGAGGTGGACGCGCAGTTGAGGTGAGGGCTGGTGCGCTCACGGCGCTGGAGAGTGGTGGGGCTACACGCACCGCGAACTGTCTGGCGGGCGGTCTCATTATGGGTTGCGTCCGAGAGCGCGGCACCGCCCGGCGAGAGTTGCACACATTGATCGCGCGGGAACGTCAGTGCCCCTAGCCGCTTGGCCCCTAGAATCTGGTCTGCTGGAGGTGACCTCAGTGCCGAGCCCCCTTCCTTCCGATTGGCTACAGACGTTCGTGGATCGAGTTCCAGATGAGCGTGATCAGGTCCTTATCCGGGAATCGGTTGCATCAGCGCGAGCGGGCGCATTCCGCTTGGCCGTGGTCGGCGCATGGCTCGCAGTCGCGGAAAGCCTGAAGCGCCGTTTCGGGGAACTAGCGCAGTCGGATTCTGAGGCAGGCCTTGTTATGACAGGGATTCGCAAGCGGGAGGATTCGCAGCAATCGGTTGATGGTTTCTTGGTCAAGGAGGCCCACAGGTATGGTCTGACGTCCGTTGTTGAAGACCATGCACTCCATTACCTATATGACGCTCGCAACATCTTTGGCCACCCCTATTCCGAACAACCCACGGAGGAAGACGTGCGCGGAGCGGTCGCCTCGGCAGTCGACCATCTGTTGTCGAAGCCCTTGCTCCTGCGCCACCGTTTTGTCGACGACGAAATCGCCCGCATCACCGGTCGCGGAGGGTGGCTCAGCGACTCTCAACTTGCTGTCAAGGGACGCGTCGATGTCGTTCTAGGTAGAATTGACCCGGAAGTTCACGTCTACTTGTTCACGACATTGATTCGCGCCGCCGAATCACAATTCGAAGACATCGAGTTCCAAAGTGGCGCATTCGCGCGGCGTATCCAATGGTTCCTCGAAGCCATGATCGAAGCTTGTGGTGCCTCACTGCGGCAATCCATCCCTACCGAGGAACTTGTTGACCAGTACCCACGGGTCGGAAGTCTCGTGCTTTCACACGAGCTCATGTTTACAGACTTGAACGAAGGCGTGCGTGATTCTGTGTTCGGGGAATTGTGCGAGCACGCCGTCACGTCTCAAGCGCACCTAGAGCGGATCTTGGCGCTGCACAGGCAGTCCGTTCTTCTCGAATCGGAAGTACTTCGTCTACGCGGCACTTTCGATGGCCTCGGCATCGGAAGCCTCGTCGCACGGGGTGTGCCGCTGGAGATGTACGCTCAGCGCATCGTCGCTGAGCTGAAGTCGCACACATGGCCGCGCCAGAACCCGGCCGCGGATGCGCTCGCGAGCGCAGGCGGGGAACAGGTCAAGGATCTCGACACCGCTCTCCAAGAGCAACTTGGCCGGAACTTGCTCCAATCCGCTGACGGCTCGGCCAACGCGTCACGCGCGCTTCTTGGCAGTCTCGGGAGCGATGCCTCGGCGTGGCCCGACTCCTTCATGTTTGGCTTGGTTGGCGAGTGCTTCGCGAACCACCTTGGTCGATTCCGAATCAAGAGAGCGTGCCTGCGCGAGGCCGTTGAGGCGCTAGGCACCCTACCCGAGTGCAGGAAACGCGAAGTTGTCGGTCAGTTGAGCACACTTGTGGAGGGGTCCTCCAGTGCTTGGGGTGACACGGACGCTGAATGGGCCGTAGGAGAATTGGAGGAAGTACTGGGCCCGGTCAGTGTTGGCCTGGTTGCGGCTATTCGTGAGTGTCAGGAGCGCAGGCCTAAGGACTAGGGCTATGAGTGGGCGACTCGATCTTTGGAACTGCTCAGCTAGCCGCGCCATGACTTGTCTGATGGTTGGTGGCGCATGCGGGATTCGAACACCAGCGCGTGCCCTCGCTACCTTCCAGTGACTAGCTGTGCCCCCATCGCTGCCCCTCGTACGACCACGTGGCAGCCCCCACCGCTAGCCGCGCGCGAACCCGCGCGCTAGGCTGGCGGCGTCCCCACGAGGAGGAAGCATGGCGGGGCGCTATCTGCCGGTGCCGGTGCGGGTGCGCCGAGGGCGGCTCGTGCGGCGCGAGCGGGGGCTGCCGGCGCGCGTCGTGAGTCTCGTGCCGGCGCGGGCGCTGCCCGTGGTGCGGCGCTCGCTGCTCGTGGCGGGGGCGGCGCTGGCCGCCGAGTACGCGCTGCGGGTTGCCGTCGGCGGGACGCTCTCGTGGCTGTTCTCGCCCGTCCGCTCCGGCGCATCGATCGCACGCACCGAGATCACGGAGTGGCTGATCGTCGAGCGCTTCCGTCGCCGCCGGGGCTAGCCGCCCACCCGTGCCCGAGGAGCGACTCCAGAAGATCCTCGCGCGCCACGGCCTCGGCAGCCGCCGTAGCGTCGAGGCGCTGATCCGCGAGGGCCGCGTGCGCGTCAACGGCGCCGTCGCCGAGCTCGGACGGCGCGCCGACCCCGCCGCCAGCCTCGTCACCGTCGACGGTGCGCCGCTGCCCCCGCTCCCGCCCGATCGCACGCTGCTGCTGCACAAGCCGCGAGGCGTCCTCGTCACCGCCTCGGACGAGCGCGGGCGCGAGACGGTGTTCGACCTGCTCGACTCCCCGCCGGCCAGCCTGCGCCACGTCGGGCGGCTCGACCGCGACAGCGAGGGGCTGCTGCTGCTCACCACCAACGGCGAGCTGGCGCACCGCCTGACGCACCCCCGCCATCGCGTCGACAAGACCTACGAGGCGCTCGTCGAGGGCGTCCCGGACGCCTCGGCGCTGGCCCGCCTGCGCGAGGGCGTCGAGCTGGACGACGGCCCGACGGCGCCCGCGGAGGCGGAGCTGCTGCGCCGGGACGGCGACGGCGCCTGGCTGCGCGTGGTGCTGCACGAGGGCCGCAAGCGCCAGCTGCGGCGCATGCTCGACGCGGTCGGGCACCCGGTGCGGCGGCTGATCCGCCGCTCCGTGGGCGGTCTTGACCTCGGCAGCCTCGCGCCCGGCGCCTCGAGGCCGCTCGACGCCGCCGAGGAGCACGCGCTGCTCGCGCTCGTCGGCTTGCTGGACGCCCCGGAGGCGGCCTCCATATCATCGCCGGGCACGCGAGCCGCGGACGCCTCGATGGCGACTGGCGGCGCGGGGACGGAGCCGGGCGCGATCGCAGCCGAACGTGCCCAGCCGCAGTCCCCTCCGCCCTCCCCGCACCGGGCGAGGCGATGAGCGAGTCGGTCGCGCGCAGCCTCGCGCTCGACGGGCCGACCGCCTCGGGCAAGAGCGCCGTCGGACGCGCGCTCGCCGAGCGGCTCGGCTTCGGCTTCCTCGACACCGGCATGATGTACCGCGCCTGCACGCGCGCCGTCTTCGACGCGGGAATCGACCCCGAGGACGGCGACGCCGTGATCGCCCGCGTGCGCTCGGCCAGCCTCGATGTCACGTGGCCGGACCCGGCGACGCCTCGCGTGGCGGTGGACGGCGCGGACGTGACGGACGGCCTGCGCGAGCCGGCGATCGAGGCGAGCGTCTCGCTGATCTCGCGCCTGCCCGAGGTGCGCGACGAGATGGTGCGCCATCAACGCGCCGTCGCCGAGCGCAGCCCGGTGGTGATGGCCGGCCGCGACATCGGCACGCGCGTGCTCACCGACGCGCGGACGAAGATCTTCCTCGCCGCCTCGATCGAGGTGCGCGCCCGCCGCCGCCTCGCCGAGGAGCTCGCCGCCGGACGCGAGACGGACCTGGAGCGCGTCATCGAGGAGACCGCGCGCCGCGACGGCCTGGACCAGACCGGCAAGCGCGCGATCCACCCGGAGCAGGCCGCCGAGGACGCGATCATCCTCGATACGGACGCCCTCGGCATCGACGAGGTCGTCGCGAGTGCCCTCGAGGCCTACGAGCGGGCGAACGCCTCGTGAAGTTGTGGGTCTGGGGGCGCTTCTCGATCTTCGCGTACTGGATGGCGAGCCGCGCCGTGTACTGGTTCGTCCGCACCGTCGCCCACCTCGAGGTGGTCGGCGCCGAGCGCATGCCGATGGAGGGCCGCGTCGTCGTCGTTGCGAACCACCTCAGCAACTTCGATCCGGTGCTCGTCTGTGGCTGCGCGCCGCGGCGCATGCGCGCGATGGCGAAGCGCGAGATGTTCGAGACGCCGCTGATCGGCTGGACAATCTGGGCCTTCGGCGCGTTCCCCGTGCGGCGCTACTCGGCCGACTTCGGGGCGCTGCGCGTGGGGCGCAATCACCTCCTTGCGGGCCAGGCGGTGCTGGTCTTCCCCGAGGGCACGCGATCGCCAACGCAGGCGCTGATGCCCGCCCTGCCGGGCTCGGCGATGCTCGCGCTGCTGGGCGATGCGCCCGTCGTGCCGGTGGCCGTCACCGGCACCGAGGCGCTGAGCGGGCCGCGCGCCATCCTCGGCGGCCTGTTGCGCGGGCGGCCCACGGTGCGCGTCGAGTTCGGCGAGCCGTTCTCGCTCGGCGAGGGCGCGCCGACCGGGCGGCGGGCGGAGCAGGCGACGGACCTGCTGATGCGCCGCATCGCCGAGCTGCTGCCGGAGCGCTACCGAGGCGCCTACGGCCCCGGCAGCGAGGGCGAGATCGTCGTCACCCGCCAGCAGCAGGCGCCGGAGGAGGCATAGGGGCGGCTACGCCTCGTAGGCGGGTGGCTCCTCCGCGACGGCGGTGGCGCGTGGCGCGGCGCGGCGCGGGGCCGTGTCGTGCGCGCCTCCGAGATAGCCGACGTAGTGCGAGACGGCGTTCGAGAGCAGACGGTTGAGGCTCACGCCCTCCAGGCGGGCCAGCATCGAGGCGCGCTCGTGCACCGAGGGCAACAGGCGCAGGGTGACGCGTCCGGAGAACTCGCTGTGCAGCATCGGCGGCGGAACCTCGGCGCCCTCGTCGAGCGTGGCGCCGATCCAGACCTCGATCGCCTCGTCGAGGTTCGCCATCGCCTCGTCGGCGCTGTCCCCGCTGGAATGGCAGCCCGGGAACTCGAGCACCTCGGCGGCGTAGCGCCCGTCCTCGTCGCGGGTGAGGATCCGCGCGTACGGCCCGAGTTGCGCCACCTTGATGACGCTGGATTCGTCACGGTAGGTCATCGGAGACGCTCCCTTCATCGAGCATCGTGAGGATGCGGAGCACGGTCGGCCTGGCGGGCCTTGCGGGAATCACGATCCGCGGCGCCCCAGGCTTCGCCCACACGCGATGGCTTCCCTTGCCGCGGCCCCGCACCTCCACCCAGCCCCGCGCCTCGGCCTCGCGGATCAGGTCGCGCGCGGTCAGACTGCCGGCCTGCGCGCGCAGAGCAGCGAGATCTCGCGGTCGCGGAGGCGGCATGGTGTCATTATAGACTCTGCTCTACTGAGGTCAAATGCCCGTTCGCATCCTCGTTCCGAGCGCCCGCCCGCCAGTGACGACCCGAGAGCGACGACGCGCAGAGCGAGCCTTTCGCGGCTACGCCCTATACTGCGTCCAGGGTGCGGGGGCAGCGCGAGCCCGTGGCGGCGCGCGTCCTTTGTGTCCGATGACCACTCCCCACGGCGCGCGACCTCGTCGCGCCCGCGAGAGGCCAGCGATGACCACCACGGCGCCCGAAGGCACGACCGCGGCGACCAGCCTCCCTCCGGTCTTTCGCTTCGGCGGCGGCAGCGCCGACGGCGACGCCTCGATGCGCAACCTGCTTGGCGGCAAGGGCGCCGGCCTCGCCGAGATGTGCAGCCTCGGCATCCCCGTCCCGCCCGGCTTCACCATCACGACCGAGGTCTGCAACGCCTTCTACGCGCTCGGCCGCCGCTACCCCGACGGCCTCGAGGATGCGGTGCGCGAGGCCGTCGAGGAGGTCGGGCGCAGCGTCGGCGCGGGCTTCGGCGACACGGACAACCCGCTGCTCGTCTCCGTGCGCTCGGGCGCGCGCGTCTCGATGCCGGGGATGATGGACACCGTCCTCAACCTCGGACTCAACGACGCGACCGCCGAGGGACTCGCGCGCCGCTCCGGCAGCCCGCGCTTCGCCTACGACTCCTACCGCCGCTTCGTGCAGATGTACGGCGACGTCGTGCTCGGCGTGCGCGCCGAGTCCGACACGGACGACGACCCATTCGAGGCGCGGCTCGAACGCAAGAAGCACGCGCGCGGCGTCGAGCTGGACACGGAGCTCGACGCCGGCGCGCTGCGCGAGCTGGTCGCGGAGTTCAAGGCGGTGATCGCCTCGCACACGGGCCTCGCCTTCCCCGACGACCCCTGGGAGCAGCTCTGGGGCGCGATCGGCGCGGTCTTCAACTCCTGGGAGAACCCGCGCGCCGCCGTCTACCGCGAGCTCTACGGCTACCCCTCGGACTGGGGGACGGCGGTCAACGTGCAGGCGATGGTCTTCGGCAACCTCGGCGCGGACTGCGCGACCGGCGTCGTCTTCACGCGCGACCCCGCCACCGGCGAGCGGCGGCTCAGCGGCGAGTACCTGATCAACGCGCAGGGCGAGGACGTCGTTGCCGGCATCCGCACCCCGCAGCCGCTGCTGGCCTCCCCGGCCGGCGACGGCGACTCCCTCGAGGAGCTGATGCCCGAGGCGCAGCACGAACTCGCCGAGGCCTGCGAGCGCCTCGAGCGCCACTTCGGCGACATGCAGGACATCGAGTTCACGGTGCAGCAGGGGCGGCTCTGGGTGCTGCAGACGCGCTCCGGCAAGCGCACCGGGCAGGCGATGGTCAAGATCGCCGTCGACCTCGTCGACGAGGGCCTGATCGGCGAGGCCGAGGCGATCGCGCGGCAGGAGGCGGAGAGGCTCGACGAGCTGCTCCACCCCACCTTCGACCCGGGCGCCGAGCGGCGCGTGATCGCGACCGGCCTCGGCGCCTCCCCGGGCGCGGCGGTCGGGCGCGTGGTCTTCTCCGCCGAACAGGCCGCCGAGTGGGCCGGGCGCGGTGAGCACGTCGTGCTCGTGCGCGTCGAGACCAGCCCCGAGGACCTCGCCGGCATGCAGGTCGCACAGGGCATCCTGACGGCGCGCGGCGGGGCGACCTCGCACGCGGCGGTCGTGGCGCGCGGCATGGGCAAGTGCTGCGTCGCCGGCTGCGGCGCGCTGGCCATCGACTACGCGAGCGAGCGCTTCAGCGTCGAGACTCCCGGCGGCGAGACGGTCACCGTGAACCTCGGCGACACGATCTCGATCGACGGTTCGAGCGGCGAGGTGCTGCTCGGGTCGGTAGCGCTGGTCGAGCCCTCGCTGCCCGACGAGTACCGGCGGCTGATGGGCTGGGCGGACAGCCGGCGACGGCTGGGCGTGCGCGCCAACGCCGACACCCCCGAGGACGCCGCCGGAGCGCGCGCCTTCGGCGCGGAAGGCATCGGCCTCTGCCGCACGGAGCACATGTTCTTCGGCGAGGACCGCATCCTCGCCGTGCGGCGCATGATCCTCGCAACCGACGAGGCCGGGCGGCGCGAGGCGCTCGCCCGGATCCTCCCGATGCAGCGCGAGGACTTCGCCGGCATCCTGCGCGCGATGGCCGGGTTCCCCGTCACGATCCGCCTGCTCGACCCGCCGCTGCACGAGTTCCTGCCGCAGGGCGAGACGGAGATCGCCGATGTCGCGGCTGCCCTCGGCATCGACGGCGACGAGATCCGCCGCCGCCTCGACGCGCTGCACGAGTTCAACCCGATGCTCGGCCACCGCGGCGTACGGCTCGCGATCAGCTTCCCCGAGATCTACGAGGTGCAGACGCGCGCGATCCTTGAGGCGGCCTGCGAGCTCGCCGCCGAGGGCGTCGCGGTGCTGCCGGAGATCATGATCCCGCTCGTCGGCCTCGAGGAGGAGCTGCGGCGCCTGCGGGAGCAGGTCACGGCCGTCGCGGAGGCGGTGATCGCCGAGCGCAGCGTGCGCCCCGACTACCTGATCGGCACGATGATCGAGCTGCCGCGCGCCTGCATCGTGGCGGACCGGATCGCCGAGCACGCGGACTTCTTCTCGTTCGGCACGAACGACCTCACGCAGACCACGTTCGGCCTGTCGCGCGACGACGCCGGCCGCTTCCTCTCCGACTACCTGGACACGCAGGTGCTGTCGGTTGACCCCTTCGTCGAGATCGACACCGAGGGCGTCGGCGGCCTGGTGCGCATCGCGGTCGAGCGGGGGCGCGGGGCGAAGCCCGGCCTGAAGCTCGGCATCTGTGGCGAGCACGGCGGCGACCCGGCCTCGGTCGGCTTCTTCCACCGCGTCGGCCTCGACTACGTCTCCTGCTCCCCCTACCGCGTCCCGCTCGCCCGCCTCGCGGCGGCGCAGGCCGCGCTGGCGGGCGAGTAGGAGGGCAAACGCGGGGCGAGGGCCCCCACGGACGCCAGAGAAGGCAGAGCACGATGACGTCGACTCCCACGAGTCCTGCGAGGATCGAGTCCGTCCGCATCCGCGGGTTCAGATCGTTGCGCGACGTCGAGCTTTCGGACCTGCCGCGGGCGGCCGTCCTGATCGGTGCCAACGGTTCCGGCAAGTCCAACGTCATCCGGTTCTTCGAGATGCTGAGCTGGATGCTTCGCTCCCGGCGCCTCGGCGAGTTCATCGAGATGCAAGGAGGCGCCGACGACCAACTGTTCCGCGGCATGAGGACGACACCGCGCATGGAGGCGGAGATCAGGCCGCGCGCAGCCGGGGGCGACAACGACTACCGCTTCGCCCTCTCCCACGCGGCCCCCGACCGCTTCTTCTTCAGCGAGGAGATGTTCCGTTTCAACAGGGAAGGCCTGCCCGGCGATGCGCCCTGGCAATCCCTCGACAGCGGACACCGGGAAGCAATGGTCGTCGAGGCCGCGCAGTCATCGGCGCCCGAGGTCAACCCGACTACGGCTTCCGTGATCACGAACATGCTTCGCAGCTGCTCCGTCTACCAGTTGCACGACACATCGGAAACATCGAGCTTCAAGATGAATTGGGACTCCGAGGACAATGTGCGGCTCCGCTCTCACGGCGGCAATCTGGCGGCCGTACTGCATCGACTCGAGCGAGAGGACATCAGGCGGTTCGACCTCATTTGCGGCCACATCGGGCGGATCCTGCCGGTCTTCGACCGCTTCGCCATCGAAGAGAGCTACGGACGTGTGCTGCTGCGCTGGAAGGCGAAGGGCTCCGACAAGACCTTCGGCGCTCACCTCACATCCGACGGCTCGCTCAGATTCTTTGCCCTCGTGACGTTGCTCAACCTGCCCCCGGAAATGCTGCCTGGCGTGATCCTGCTCGACGAGCCGGAGCTCGGCCTGCATCCGGCTGCGATTACCCTGATCGGTGAGATGATCAAGTCTCTCGCAGAGGAACGACAGATCATCGTCGCCACCCAGTCGCCGCTGCTCGTCGATGCCTTCGGTCTCGACGAGATTCTCGTGCTAGAACTCGAAGGCGGCGAGACGGTCATTCGCAGGCTCGACGCGGACGACTACCGGACGTGGCTCGACGAGTTCAGCACGGGCGAACTCTGGCAGAAGAACCTTCTCGGCGGACGCCCGTGATCCGGTTGGCCATCTCCGTGGAGGGGCAGACCGAAGAGGAGTTCGTCAACGGTGTTCTCGCGGACCACCTTCGTGGCCTTGGAGTCGAGCCGCAACCGATCAAGGTCGGCGGGCGGGGCGGAAGTGTAAGCGTCGAGAGACTCGCTCCGGAGATGGCCACGCTGTACTGGAGCTTCGACTTCGTGACGTCACTCGTCGACTTCTACGGGTTTCGCCGCAGAGGAACCGGTGAGACGGTTGAGCAACTGGAGACGCGCATCAACGAAGAAGTAAGGAAGGCGATCGGACGGAGTTGGGACCAATCGCGAGCCTTCGCGTATGTGCAGCGCCACGAATTCGAAGGCTTGTTGTTCTCGGACGCGGGCGCCTTTGCGGAGCTCACCGAAGCATCTGCAGACTCGATCGCGGCGCTGCGCGCAATCCGCGCCGGTTTCCCTACCCCCGAGGACATTGATGACAGTCCCGAGACGGCTCCCGGAAGGCGCATCACCGGATTGATCCCGCGGTACAGGAAGCGCCTCCACGGACCTCTCGTTGCGATTGCGACGGGCCTGGAGAAGATGCGCGCCGAGTGCACGCGGTTCGGCGCCTGGGTGACGCGGCAGGCGGCGCTCTCCGAAGGGTAGCGAGGGGCGTCAGGACGCCTCAGAAGGCGAGCCAGGCGAGGACCGCCGTCACACCCGCCACGACGAGGCCGGCGACCGTCACGGCCGCGCTCTCCAGCGTCACGGGGCCCAGGTAGAGCAGCGGGAAGCTGACGATCGTCCCGAGGAGGACGACGTGGCGGAGCTTCTGCTTCGTGGCGGCTGACAGCACGACTACCTCGACAGTCCCGGCAGCAGTTCGATGATGATGATCGCCTCGATGCCCGCGAGGAGCACGAGCAGGAGGATGTAGGGGATCACGATCCGGAAGATCTCGCGCTCCCTGCCGGCGAGGCCCACGACGGCGGCGCCGACGAGCACCTTGGCCGGCGCCATCGGACTGCCGACCGAGGCGCCGATCGACTGGATGCTCGAGATCGTCACCGTGCCGATGTCGAGCGCCCTCGCGGTCTCCAGCTGGAGCAGCCCGAACATCACGTTGGAGTTCGTGTTGCTCCCGCTCATGAACGAGCCGAGCAGGCCGATGAACGGAGAGACGAGGGGGAAGACGGGCCCCGAGGCATCGGCGACGCCTCGGGCCAGGAGCACCGTCATCCCGGAGTCGGCCATGACGACGGCCATCATCACCATCGTCGCAACGCCGATGGTCGTCCCGAGGCACTGCGAGTAGGTGAGCTTCAGCGCTTCCCACTCGACACCCCGCCGCCAGCGTCCGGCGAGGACGTAGAGGCCTGCGCTGATCAGCACGGAGAAGGCGATCAGCGGGGCCGGGTGATTGAGCAGCCGGATCGGCGCGTAGTCGTCGACCGCCGGGACGGCGAACCCCTCGCCGGTGATGAATCCGGGATAGTCGAGCGCCCACCTGAGGCCGGAGACAGCCTCCTTGATCGGCCCTATCTGCGAAATGACGCTCAGGGTGATCAGCAGCAGGTACGGCATGAACGCGAGCCAGAACGGCATTGAGCCGCCCTCGCCGCCGTCGGGGTCCGAGGGCGCTGCGGCGCGGTCGCCCTCGTCGCCGTCGGGGTCCGAGGGCGCTGCGGCGCGGTCGGGCTCGCCTCGGAAGAGCGGCGTGCGCGAGACGAGGGCGATCGCGACCATGCCGAAGACGGCGGGCACGCTCGAGGCGATCTGCGGCGCACCGGCGGACGCGAGCACGTACATGCCGGCCGCCATGACCGCGCCCGCGACGATCACGACCGGCAGGCTGCGCCTGACCGCGTCGAGGCCGCCGTGGATGTGGGCAACGAGCGATCCGCTGACGACGATCATGGGCGCGAACAGCAGCGCCATGTGCGGCGCGATCACGTCGCCCTCGATGCCCGTGACGAGCTGGATCGTGTAGTAGGACGAGCCCATCGAGCCGAAGGTGACGGCCCAGCCGTGGCCGACCAGCGCCATGCCCGCCGCCCGCGCGGGCGAGAAGCCGAGCATGATCAGCAGCGGCGCGGCGACCGCGATGGGCACGCCGAAGCCGGTGATGCCCTGGATGAAGCTCGAGAAGCCCCAGCCGATCAGCAACGCCTGCGTGAGCCGGTCGTCGGCCAGCCTCGCCATCGCGCGGCCGATCGCGTCGATGCCCCTCAGCCGGTCGACCAGATTGAACATGTAGACGGACGCCCAGACGATCGTCAGGACGAACAGCGCCAGGCTCAGGCCCTTCGCGCTGGCAATCGCGACGTGGTCGCGCGCCGCGCCGAACGCGAGCAGGCCGAGCGCCAGCGCCAGCGCCCAGGCAGCCGCGCCCGCCCTCGGCGCGCTCCAGTCGAGCAGCAGGATCGTCACCACGAGCAGGACCACCGGCGCCGAGGCCAGCAGCCAGTTGACCAGCGTGAGATCGGGACCAGTCACGAGGAACGTCCCTCAGTTCCGACAGCCGTGGGATTCGCCGTGTTGGAGGCGAGCCTCCGGGCGGTCGGCCCGAGCATCCCGCAGCGCGCGGCGGGCCGCTACTCGACGGTGACGGTCTTGGCGAGGTTGCGGGGCTGATCAATGTCCGCGCCGCGCTCCAGGGCGATGTGGTAGGCGAGCAACTGCAGCGGCACGAGGGCCACGACCGGGGCGAGCGCGCCCTCGAAGGCGGGCACCGGAATCACCTCGTCCGCGATCCCCTCGAGGCTGTCGTCGCCCTCGCTGACGAGGGCGATCACGGGGCCGCGGCGCGCCTTCACCTGCTCGATGTTGGAGCGCATCTTGTCGCGCACCTCGTCGCGTGTCGCGATCGCGACGGTGGCGAGCCGCTCGTCGATCAGCGCGATCGGGCCGTGCTTCATCTCGCCGGCGGCGTAGCCCTCGGCGTGGATGTAGGAGACCTCCTTGAGCTTCAGCGCGCCCTCGAGCGCGATCGGGTAGGAGAGCCCGCGCCCGAGGAACAGGAAGTCCTCGAACTGCGCGTAGCGCCGGGCGATGTCGGCCGCGCGCTCCTCGAGCAGCAGCGCCTCGCCGAGCACCGCCGGCAGCCGCATCGCGGCCTCGATCTCGGCGCGTTCGAGCGCGGGGTCGAGGCTGCCGCGCAGCCGCCCGAGGTGCAGCGCCATGGCGTGCAGCGCGATCACCGAGGCGGTCAGCGTCTTCGTGCTGGCCACGGCGATCTCCGGGCCGGCGCGCGTATAGATCACGCCGTCGGCGATGCGCGTGGCCTGCGATCCCGGCGTGTTGCAGACCGTCAGCTGCGGGCAGCCCTCGCGCCGCGCCTCCTCCATCGCCAGCAGCGTGTCCACCGTCTCGCCCGACTGGGCGACCGAGACGACGAGCGTGCGTGGGTCCAGCACCGGACGGCGGTAGCCGAACTCCGAGGCGTTGTCGACCTCGGCGGGCAAGCGTGCGAAGCGCTCGATGTAGTGCCGCCCGATCATCGCCGCGTACTGGGATGTGCCCATCCCCACCAGCACCGCCCGCTGCAGCGCCGTGGCCTGCTCGGAGCTGATCTCGGAGCCGTCGTCCAGCTCGACGCGGGGCGGATCCTGGAGGTAGCGCCCTCGCATGGTGTCGAGGGCGACATCCGGCTGCTCGTGGATCTCCTTCAGCATGAAGTGCCGGTAGCGCCCTTTGACCGCTGCCACCGGGTCGTACGGCTGCAGCTGAGGCGGCCGCTCGACGGGCGCGCCGGCGGCATCGGTGATCGTGACGCCCTCGCGGCGAATGTCGGCGATCTCGCCGGGGTCGAGGAAGGTGACGCGCCGCGAGTACGGGAGCAGCGCCGCCAGGTCCGAGGCGACGAACTGCTCGCCGTCGCCGTGGCCGATCACCAGCCCGCCGGCGTTCCCGGCGCGCGCAGCCACCAGCCGCCCCGGATCGTCCGTCGCGATCACGACGACGGAGTAGGCGCCCTCGGTCTCGGTGAGCGCGGTCCGCAGTGCCGCTGCGAGGTCGGCCCCGTCCGCGAGCGCGTCGGCGACGAGGTGGGCGAGCACCTCGGTGTCGGTCTCGGAGGCGAAGTGCGCGCCGCGATCGGTGAAGCGCCGGCGCAGCGTCGCGAAGTTCTCGATGATGCCGTTGTGCACCACCGCCACGCGCCCCGAGGGGTCCAGCTGCGGATGCGCGTTCGCCTCGGAGGGCTGGCCGTGGGTTGCCCAGCGCGTGTGCCCGACGCCGGCGACGGCCGGCGGCAGGGTGCCCTCGATGCGGCTCGTGAGCTGGTCCAGCTTGCCGGTGGCGCGGGCCAGGAAGAGGCGGTGCTGTTCGTCGAAGAGCGCGATGCCCGCGGAGTCGTAGCCGCGGTACTCGAGCCGTCCGAGGCCTTCGAGAAGGATCGGACCCGCGGGCCGCGCTCCGGTGTAGCCGATGATTCCGCACATGGCCGCCGCTCCTCGCCGGCCCCCCGCGTAGGGAACAGCGTACCGCGCACGGCGCTGCTGCGGAAACGCCCTCCCTCGCCGGCTGGTCTCGCACCCGGCGCCCGGGGGGTCACGCCGCGCTTGCTACAATCCTGCCCGACCCGGCTCGTTCGGCCGGATCGACGTGTCCCCGAGGGCGAACGGAACGACGCGGCCCCGGCCGCCCGGGTTCCGGTGAGCGAGTCTGATCGTGCAGGATGAGCCGCCGGAAGGTTCCGGGTGCATGCGCTGGCTCGTGCCGCTCCTCGCCTTCCTCGTGGCGGCCGCGGTCAGCGCGGCACTGGCGTGGCTGCTGCTCGGCGGCTCGTCCGGGGGCGACGCGCCGGTGCCGGCAGCTCTGCTGGAGCCCACGGCCACCGCCACGGCGCCGCCGACAGCCGCGCCGGACGTGACCGCGAGCGCGACCCCCACCGCGACCGCGACCGCGAGTCCGGCCACACCAGCGGCGACTGCATCGCCTCGCGTCTCGCCGACGCCATCGCAGGAGGCGACGGAGACGGAGACGCCGGCGGCCCTTCCGACGGACAGGCGGGACTTCCCCGACCTGGTGGTGAGCGATGTCTTCTCGCACGACAACCAGCTCTTCGTCGTCGTCAGCAACACCGGCAACGCGGACGCGGACGGGCTGATCGAGGTCAGCGTCGACGGGGGACCGCCGCAGCGCATCGACACCGGCAAGTCGCTGCGTCCGGGCGATCTCCTCGAACAGCCGATCGACGGCGAGTACGTGCAGCGGCGCGCGCAGGTGGTGGTCACGGTGCGGGCGTCCGCATCGATCGTCGAACGGAACGCGGGGAACAACGTCTTCGTCGGCGTCGTCACGCCGGACGCGCCCAACGACATCGCTCTCGTCGACGTCGAATACGGTGGCAGCGGCCCGCACCTGATCGCGACGATTCGCAACCGCAGCCCGATTCCGCTGCGTGGCGAGGTTACGATTGGCATCCGCGAGATCACTCCGCAGGACCGCCTGCTGCTGCGCGAACGGCGGAACCTCGATGTTGCGAGCGGAGCGACGCAGTCGTTCGAGTTCCCCTCGATTACGAGCGAGACGCTGGAGTCCGTGCAGGTGATCGTGTCGACCGATGCGATCAACGATGCCGACACGTCCAACGACGCGCTGCCGCGCTGGGGACCGCGCTGAGGTGATGCTGTGAGTGACGAAGCCCCGGAGGCGACGCAATCCGCGAGCGGCGGCGACGCCGGGGAGTTGCGCGCCCGCCTCGATCGCTCGCGAGCCACGCTGCTGGAGATGCTCGGGAATCTGACCGAGCGCGACTTCGCCAGCGAGATCGAGGACGGGCGCAGCGTGCTCGACCTGCTCGCCGCGCTCGCGCCCGCCGAGCGTGTTTCCGCGGTATCCGCCCTGCCTGGCGGCGCGGAGCCCGGGCAAGAGGGGAGCGCCCGCAGGCGCCGTGACGCAATGCTGCCGCCTCAGGTGGTCCACGACCTCTCCGGCGCGCGCCGGCAGACGCTGATCGCCCTCGCTGCGATCGAGGCCGCGGGCGGGAGTGAGGACGATCCACTGGCGGAGCTCCGCACGATCGCCGAGCGCGAGGAGCGGGCCGCCGAGGCGATCCGCGCGCGCTTCGGCGAGCGCCAGGGTGATGCGTAGCAGTCCGTGGCGCCCGACCGTAACGATCCGGCGCTTCTGGTGTCTTAACAGATAGACCATGAGTACGATCGAAGAAGTGAAATCGCGTCTCGATATCGTCGAGACTGTCGGCAGTTACGTGCCGAACCTTAAACGGAGCGGCCGCACGTGGAAGGCGAACTGCCCCTTCCACAACGAGCGCACGCCCTCGTTCATCGTCGATCCCGGCCGCAACAGCTGGCACTGCTTCGGCGCCTGCTCCACCGGCGGCGACGTGATCGAGTTCGTGCGTCGCTTCGAGGGGCTGGAGTTCCGCGAGGCGCTGCGCCGCTGCGCCGATCGCGCGGGCGTCGAGTTGCGCCCGCCGACGCGCGCCGAGCGGCAGGAACGCGAGCAGCACGAGCAGTTGCTCAGCGCCAACGAGGCCGCCGCCGTCTTCTTCCAGGCCGCCCTCGACAGCGCCGAGGGCGCCTCGGCGCTTGCCTACGCGGAGGGGCGCGGGCTGGACGCGGGGGCGCGGCGCGACTGGCAGCTCGGCTACGCGCCGGACAGCTGGAACGCGCTCACGGACCACCTCGCGGCGCGCGGGTTCGGGCCTGACGTGCTGATCGCGGCCGGCCTGGCGATCCAGGGCGATCGCGGACCTTACGACCGCTTCCGCGGGCGGCTGATCTTCCCCACGCGTGACGAACGCGGCCGGCTCACAGGCTTCGGCGGGCGCGCGCTGCTCGAGGACCAGGAGCCGAAGTACCTCAACACGCCGCAGACCCCGCTCTTCGACAAGAGCGGCACGCTCTACGGCCTCGACCGCTCGGGCCCCGAGGCGCGGCGCGCCGGGCAACTGATCATCGTCGAGGGCTACATGGACGTGATCGGCTGCTGGCAGTCCGGCATGCGCAACGTCGCCGCCTCGATGGGCACGGCGATCAGCGAGCGCCAGATGCTGCTCGTCAAGCGCTTCACGCCGAACGTCGTGCTCGCCCTCGATGCCGACAACGCCGGTTCCGAGGCGACCCTGCGCGCGATCGGCGTTGCCGCCGGGGCCGCCGACCACGACACCGTCGCGACCCTCGACTGGCGCGGGCTCGTCTCCTACCAGGACGTGCTGCGTGCCGACATCCGCATCGCCGCACTGCCGGACGGCGAGGACCCGGACTCGCTGGCGCGCAAGAACCCGGACGATCTGCGCGCGCTGATCGACGCCGCCCGGCCCGTCGCCGACCACCTCTTCGACGCGATCGAGGAGCGCACCAACCTCGAGGATCCGCGCGCCCGCTCGCAGGCGGTCGAGGCGCTCGCGCCGACGGTCGCAGCGATGGCGGACCCGGTGGTGCGGGCGCACTGGCTGCAGCGGCTCGCACGCCTCGGCCGGATCAGCGAGGCCGCCGCCCAGTCGCTGCTCGCGCGCGGGCGGCGCCCGCTGCGCCCGGCGCCCGTGCCGTCCTCGCGCGAAGTCGCCGCCGCCCGCCAGCAGCCTCCGCCGCCCGGTGCGCCTCCGGCCAGCGGCGTGAATCCCGGCGAGACGCAACTTCTGCGGCTGCTGCTGCGTTATCCCTCCTGCCGCGACACCGGCCAGGCGCTCGACGCGGACACCTTCGAGGACGGCGCGCACCGCCGCCTCTTCGAGGCGTGGCGAGCCAGCGACGATCTCGACGAGCGTGTGGGAGAACTGGACGAGGATCTGCGGGAGCTGCACGCATCGCTGCTCGCGACGGCAGTCCCGGAAGCGTACGAACGGATGACGGCGGCGCAGCTCGGCGAGGTGGTGGAGAGCACCGCCTGGCAGCTGCGGGCGCGCCGCCGCCAGGCGCGCGTGCGCGCCGAGGCGGGCGCTGTCGCGCAGCAGGTCGCCGAGGCGCGCCGCGATGGCGCCGGAGTGCTCGAGTTCGCGCGGACCGCCGCCGAACGCGGCGCGCTTCCGGCGGATGCGGCGAGCGAGGACGCGGAACTGGCCGCGAGCTTCGTCGATTTGAGCAACCAGCAGCGCGAACTCGCTCGCGCCTTCGCCTCCACCTCGGGGGGACCGGGTGTCCCGGCGGACGTGGACGGCGGCGGGGAGCAGATCGAGCACACGGAGATGCACACAGGAATGGAGGCGCCGAACGGCGCCCAGGATGGGGGGACGAGATGACCCAGACCTTCGAGCCCGCGGGCATGGAGGAGCTGCTGACCAAGGGGCGGCGCTCCGGGCAGGTGTCTGCCGAGGACGTGCTCGCGGCGATCCCCGAGGCGGAGACGAGCCGGGAGCGGCTCTCCGCGATCGTCGCGCAGCTCTCCGAGAACGGCATCACCGTCCGTATCGACTCGGACGGCGACAGCCGCGCGGCCAGCGCCGCCGTCGAGGAGGCGCGCCGCATCGTCGACGAGGCCGTCGGCATCGACGACCCGGTGCGCATGTACCTGCGCGAAATCGGCAAGGTGCCGCTGCTCACCGCCCAGGACGAGAAGCGCCTCGCCCGGGCGATGGAGGAGCGCGATCACCTCATCAAGGTGATCGCGCGCCTCTACAGCGACGAAGAGGTGGAAGACACTCAGATCGACCACGTCGTGAAGGCCGTCGTGCAGATCCTCCGCGACGAGCACGACGCGGGCGCGACCAGCACGGCGACGGCGCTTCTCGGCTTCCGTCGCCAGCGGCAGAACCGCGGCGCCTACGGCGAGACGGCGGCGGAGATCCTGCGGCGCTT
Source organism: Dehalococcoidia bacterium (assembly GCA_965247925.1). Taxonomy (GTDB): domain Bacteria; phylum Chloroflexota; class Dehalococcoidia; order UBA2979; family UBA2979; genus VXMT01. The sequence continues at coordinate 1,628,717 of CBDFIB010000004.1, read as the reverse complement.
CCGCAGCGACCCGACCGCCTACGGCGAGGTCTTCGTCGGCCTCCTGCGCGAGTTCCAGAAGATGCGCCCGGTCTACCAGGCCATCAGCCGCCACCTGGAGTTGCCTCGCCAGTCCGTCTCCGAGCGCATCGCCTGCCACATGAAGTGCTGCAGGCCGCTCGACCCCGCCGCCAAGGGGGAGCCGTTCCGCGCGAACGTGGACTACGAGCTCGAAGAGGGCTCCCACCTGTACCTGCAGAACTGCTTCGCCTGGGACGAGGCCCGGGCCAAGCTGGCGCTGGAACAGATCTCGATCGTCACCCACATCCTTCGGCCCGAGCACATCGGCTGGGCGGCCGTGATCGCGGGCTCCGAGCCGAAGGTGTTCCCGCCCAAGGACGGGCTTGCCGAAGAGCTGAGCGCCCGGCGCGGCGGCGCGCTCAAGTACTACTTCGACCGGATCATCCACGAGGGCGCACGCTCCGAGCGGCAGCTCACCGAGGCCAACCTGCGCCTCGTCGTCTCGGTCGCCAAGAAGTACATCGGCCGCGGCATGTCCCTGCTGGACCTGATCCAGGAGGGCAACATCGGCCTGATCCGCGCCGTCGAGAAGTTCGACTACCGCAAGGGCTACAAGTTCTCGACCTACGCGACGTGGTGGATTCGCCAGGCGATCACCCGCGCGATCGCGGACCAGGCGCGCACGATCCGCATCCCCGTGCACATGGTGGAGACGATCAACAAGCTCGTCCGCGTCTCGCGCCGCCTCGTCCAGGAGTACGGCCGCGAGCCGACCTCCGAGGAGATCGGCCGCGAACTCGAACTGCCGCCCGAGCGCGTGCGCGAGATCATGAAGGTCTCGCAGGAGCCGGTCTCGCTGGAGACGCCGATCGGCGAGGAGGAGGACTCCCACCTCGGCGACTTCCTGCCGGACGAGGCGGCCCTCGCGCCGGCCGATGCGGCCTCGCACCAACTGCTCAAGGAGCAGGTGATGGACGTGCTGTCCTCGCTGACCCCGCGCGAGCGCAAGGTGCTGGAGCTGCGCTTCGGGCTGGAGGACGGCCGCTCGCGCACCCTCGAGGAGGTCGGGCGCGAGTTCAATGTGACGCGAGAGCGGATCCGCCAGATCGAGGCGAAGGCGCTGCGCAAGTTGCGCCATCCCACGCGCTCGCGGAAGCTCAAGGACTATCTGGACTAGACGGCCGGATTCGCCGACCGGGACTGACGCGCGTGGCGCGCTTCGACGAGCGCGCACGCCATTCGGAAAGGATCGAGATGGCGATTTACGAGTACCGCTGCAAGAAGTGCAACCACGAGTACGAGCAGCGGCGGAGCATGGCGGACATGGACAAGCGCCGCGCCTGCCCGGAGTGCCGCTCCCGCGCCGTGGAGCGCAAGCTCAACATGTCCTTCGCCGTCGTCGGCATCTCCCGCGGCGCTGGTGACTTCGATCCCGGCGACTTCGGCGGGATGGAAGGCATGGAGGGTATGGACGGGATGGACGGCATGCCGGGCATGCCGGAGGGCCTGGGCGGCGACTTCTAGCCGTCGCTCCCCGGAACCGGCCCGCGCCCGCCCTCGAGGGCGGGCGCGTTGCTACGCCTCCGTCGTCTGCAACTCCAGCGCGCGGAGGCGTTCACGCTGCTCTGACTTCAGGTAGACGTGCCCGGCAAGGGCCAACAGGGCGCCCTCGGCGGCACTCAGCAGCCCGACCGCCAGCGTAACGTCGAACCAGAAGCCCTGCGGGTACATCTGGATCAGGTGATCGCGGGCCGGACTGAGCTTCCAGAGATCGTTCGCGAACGAGATCACGTGGAACTGCCGGAACAAGGCGTCGAAGCCCACCAGCACGGCCAGCGCCGAAACCCCGAGCAGCAGCACCGTCAGCACGCCGGCGAGCCGCACCTGGCCGGCGAGGCGCGTGAGCGGCTGCTCACGGCTCCACAGGAAGACCCCCGTCACGGAGACCACGAGGCAGACGAACGCGATCTCGTGCACCCGGAAGGTGGCTTGCATCAGCCATTTCACGTCGCGCATGTGCAGCACTTCGCGCTCGCGGAACAGCGGCTCGCGCTCGCCGTCGACCGTGACCTCGACATCGAGCAGGTCGGCGTCGTTGCGGAAGTAGGCGATGATCTCGCGCGCGGCCCGGTCCAGTTCGGCGCGCTCCACGCCGGTCCGCGTCTCGCCGTCGTAGCGCGCGAACGAGTACTCGTGCACGCGCGGCTCGACGGCCGCGATGCGCACGTTCGTGAGCACGATGAACACGGGGAGCGCAACGATGACGAGCGCCGTCGCGATCCAGCGGAATGTCAGCACGCCGCGAGTATACTCCCGGCCATGATTCACCCCTCGCAACGATGAGCAGCAGCACGGACGAACAGCGGGACGCGGCCTCGATGGACGCCGCGGCAGCGGATACACGCAGCGTCGCCGGGCTGCGCGCGATCATGGCGCGCCTCTACGCCCCCGGCGGCTGCCCCTGGGACAGCGAGCAGACGCACGAGTCGCTGCGCGGCTCGCTGATCGAGGAGAGCTACGAGGCCGTCGAGGCGATCGAGCGGGGCGACCTCGCGGGCTTGAGCGAAGAGCTGGGCGATCTGCTGATGCAGATCGTCTTCCACACGACGATCGCGGAGGCGGCCGGAGAGTTCAGCTTCGACGAGCTGGTCGAGGCGATCTGCCGCAAGATGCTGCGCCGCCACCCGCACGTCTTCGCCGGCGAGGAGGCCTCCGACAGCTCCGAGGTGTGGGCACGCTGGGAGGCGATCAAGGCGCAGGAGCGCGCCGACGCCGGCGCCGACGAGTCGCCGGCGAGCGCGCTCGCCTCGCTGCCGCGTGCGCTGCCCGCGCTGCAGCGCGCCCAGTCCCTGATCGGACGTGCCGAGCGCTCAGCGATCGCGCCGCCCGACGCGCCCCCGCTCGAGGCGCTCGGCGGCGCCCTCGAGGGGCTGCGGGCGCAGGAGGGCGACGGGGACGCCCGGGATCGCGACGAGCTGCTGGGAGCGCTGCTCTGGGCCGCCGCGCGCTACGCGCGCGCGCACGACCTCGATGCCGAGGGCGTGCTGCGAGAACGCGCGAACGCCTTCATCGACGCGGTGGCGGACTCAGGCGCAGACGCGCCCGCGGGGGACGGCTCCGGCTAGTTGCCGAGGGCGCCCTCGAGCAGCGCGCGGAGCTCGCTCAGCTGGGCGTGCCGCCAGTTGACCGCGTGCGCCCACGTCGCGTCCATGTAGCTGGCGCGGGCGGCGTCCCACTCGGGGCTGCCCTGCTCCTTGCCGGCCATGATCTCGCGCAGCGGGCCCATTTCCTCGTTGGCCAGTGCGGGCCGCTCGATCCAGTGGCCGAGCTCGTTGTGGTCCCCGTCGTACAAGACGATCGTGGGGATCGACTCGAACTCGCCGTCCTTGAGGAACTCGGACATGATGTCCTTGTTCTGGTCGCGGAAGAACATGCGCACTTCCATGCCCGCGCCCTCGGCGATCTTCGCCATCACCGGCAGCCCTCGCCAGACGTCGGGGCACCAGTCCTCGCCGAGCACGAGCGCCTTCACGCCGTGCGACTCGACCAGCGAGGCGACGGCGGCGATGTCGTCCGCGGCTGGCTCGTACTCGTCGTAGTGGCGCTGGAACTCCTCGCTGCGGGTCTCGATGGCGTCCATCCAGTCGCCGAACCTGGACAGTCCGCTCGCGAAGCGATCGGGAGTGACTACGGAAGTTTCGCTGGTCATCGGTTCCTCCTGCGGTTGCGTTCGAGCCGGCGTCCCGTCCTGGGCGCCGGGATTCGAGGATACACCCGGGCGCGATGCTGCGTGTCGCCGGTCTCAGGCTTGGCCGGGCGCCGATCCGCCGATCGGCCCGGAGGCCGTCTCGCGTTCCAGCGGCTCCTCCTGCAGGGAGGGGCGGCGGGGGAGCACGACCGGGTGGACCGCCTCGGCCGGCTGCGCGTCAGGCCGCTGGGCGCGGCGCCGCCGGCGGGCCGGTGCGGCCTCGGGCTCCGCCTCGGTCGCGGCGGCTGCAACCTCCTCGGGCTGCTCGGCCGCTGCCGGTTGCTCACGGGTCACGGCGCAGAAGGGGCAGTGTCGCCATGCGTTCATCAGCAGGCGGCCGCAGCTGCCGCAGGGCAGCTTCAGCGCGTGGCTGCAGAAGGCGCAGATCATCCACTCGCCGTCGATCGGGCGCCGGCACTCGGGGCACGTCGGCGCCGAGTGCAGCTCGGAGAGGATCGCTTCCTGCTCGAGCTGGCGGTCGTACGCCTCGCGCAGGGTCTGCGCGGGACGCACGGCGAGGTAGACGGGGTAGCCGATCAGCGGGAGGAAGACCAGCACCGAGACGCCGGCCAGCCGGGTGACGAAATCGCGCGTGCGGCTGCGCATGTCGCGGTAGGCCCAGAACAGGGAGGCAACCCAGATCAGGAAGAGGTACGCGCCGATGACCCCGCCGAGGATCTTCGCGATCGTCAGCAGGTTGCCCGGCAAGCTGTCGATCAGGGTGTCCACGCGCGCTCCTTCGCTCGTCTCGCACGCTCGCCCCGCCAGCACACAGAGCGTACCATGAGGCCGTCGGGGTCGCCGTCGGCGCACCCCCGGCTCCAGTGCCACTCCCCATCCCCCCGCGAAGGCCCCATGAGCGCCGCCACCGACGTCCTTAACGGCCTCAACGAGGCGCAACGCCGGGCCGTCGAGGCTGCGGACGGGGCGCTGCTGATCCTCGCCGGGCCCGGCTCGGGCAAGACGCGCGTGATCGCGCACCGCATCGCCTGGCTGGTGCGCGTCGAGGGCGTGGAGCCGTGGCGCGTCCTCGCCGTGACGTTCACCAACAAGGCCGCGCGCGAGATGCGCGAGCGGGTCGCGCTGCTGCTCGGCGGCGACGCGCACGGCGTCACCCTCGGCACCTTCCACTCCGTGTGCGCCCGCATCCTGCGCCGCGACGGCGAGACGATCGGCCTGCCCAGCGGCTTCGTGATCTACGACCGCGACGACCAGATCGGCCTGATCAAGCAGGCGCAGCGCGCGCTCAAGATCGACCCGAAGCGCTATCCGCCCGGCGCGATGCTGTCCGCGATCTCCGCCGCGAAGAACGAGCGGCGTGACGCCTCGGCGACACTGCGCGAGGCCGGCTCCTACTTCGAGGAGCTCGTGGGGCGCGCCTTCGAGCACTACCAGCAGGCCCTGCGCAACAGCGGCGCGGTCGACTTCGACGACCTGCTGGGGGAGACGCTGCGGCTCTTCGAGCAGCACCCGGACGTGCGCGATCGCTACGCCGGGCGCTACCGGTACGTGCTGATCGACGAGTTCCAGGACACGAACCTCGTGCAGTACCGGCTCGCGCAGGAGCTGGCCAGCACGCACGGCTCGATCACCGCAGTCGGCGACCCGGACCAGTCGATCTACTCCTGGCGCGCCGCCGACGCGCGCAACCTGCAGCACTTCGAGCGCGACTTCCCGAACGCCGAGGTGATCCTGCTGGAGCAGAACTACCGCTCCACCGGACGCATCCTGCAGGCCGCCCACGCGCTCATCGATGGCGCCGCCGGACGCCGCGAGCGCGAGCTCTGGACCGAGAACCCCGAGGGCGACCCGATCATCGTCGAGGAGCTCTACGACGGCGACGAGGAGGGCCACTTCGTCGCCCTCGAGATCTCGCGCCAGATCCGCGAGGAGGGCCGCGACTTCGCGGACTTCGCGGTGATGTACCGCACCAACGCGCAGTCGCGCGCCATCGAGGAGGCGTGCATCCAGCAGGGCATCCGCTATCGGATCGTCGGCGGCACGCGCTTCTACGACCGCCGCGAGATCCGCGACCTGCTCGCGTACCTGCGGCTGATCCACAACCACGCCGACGCGATGGCGTTCCGCCGCATCGTCAACGTCCCCGCCCGCGGCATCGGCGCGAGGTCCCTGGAGCGCATCCAGCAAGCCGCCGAGCAGCTCGAACGGCCGCTGCTGGCGGTCGCGGCGATGATCGCGCGCGGCGACGACGATCCCGCGCTGCCGCAGCTGCGCGGCGACATCCGCATCGCGCTGCGCGACTTCGTCGCGCTGATCGACCGCCTCAGCGCGACTGCCGACGAGCAAAGCGTCTCCGGGCTGCTCGGCGAAGTCCTGGCGGAAACACGCTACCGCGATCACCTCGAACGCTCCGAGGAGGAGCGCGCCGAGCTGCGCTGGGAGAACGTGCAGGAGCTGCTCAACGTCGCCTCCCAGTACGAGGACCTTGAGGGCGAGGCCTCGCTCGCCGCGTTCCTCGAGGAGGTCGCGCTGGTCGCCGATGTCGACGACCCGAGCTCGGACACGCCGGACGCGGTCACGCTGACCACGCTGCACGCGGCGAAGGGCCTCGAGTTCCCGGTCGTCTTCATGCCGGGCGTCGAGGAGGGCCTGCTGCCGCACTTCCGCTCGCTCGACGACCCGGCGCAGATGGAGGAGGAGCGCCGCGTCTGTTATGTCGGCATCACGCGCGCTCGCCAGCGCCTCTACCTCACGAGGGCGCGCCGCCGCTTCCAGTACGGGAGCTTCCGCGCCGCCCTGCCCTCGCGCTTCCTCGACGACCTCCCGGAGGGCGTGACGATGAGCGCGAGCGGCGGCCGTGCGCCCGCGCGGCCCGCGCGCAGCGCCCGCGAGCGCCGCGCCGGCCTCGCGCAGTGGCGGACGATGGACCCGGTCACGAGCGACGGCGAAGCGGACGACGGCGCCGTCGATGAGCCGCGCTACAACCCCGGCGACCGCGTGACGCACGGGACCTTCGGCCCGGGCGTCGTCGTCTCCTGCGAGCTGCTGCGCGGCGACCAGAAGGTCACGGTCGCCTTCGAGGACAAGGGCGTGAAGCAGTTGCTGCTCTCGCTCGCGCCCCTCGAACCGCGGGCGTAGGCGGCGATCCGGGGAGGCTCGGCATCGTCTGGATCATCGCCGTCCCCTCGGTGCTCGTTGCGGCCGTGCTGGCGCTGATCGGCGTCGGGGTCGTGCTGCCCCGCGGGCACGTCGCGGCGCGGCGGGTGCGGCTGCGTCAGTCGCCCGGGGACGTCTGGGCGCGCATCCGCGACCACGCCGCCGAGCCCGGCTGGCGAGCGAAGCTCGACCGCGTCGAGCGCCTGCCCGACGAGGGCGGCCGCGAGCGCTGGAAGGAAGTGCAGGGCCGCTCCTCGATGACGTTCGAGACCCTCGAGGCCGTCCCGCCCCGCAAGCTCGTCCGCCGCATCGCGGACGAGAAGTTGCCCTTCGGCGGCTCCTGGACGATCGAGGTGGAGGACGACGGCGCGGGCGGCTGCGTCGCCGTCGTGACCGAGCACGGCGAGGTGAAGCACCCGCTGTTCCGCGTGATCAGCCGCTTGGTGATCGGCCACACGCGGACGATCGACGGCTACCTGCGCGATCTCGCCACGAGCTTCGGGGAGGACGCCGAGCCGGAGCCCGCCGACCCGGCGGCCCCGCCTGCCTCGTAGCCGGGCGCGTCAGTCCGCGAGCAGGGCGGCGAGCGTCGCGTCGTCGATGGCGGCGGCCATCAGCTCGCCGGCGCGCTCGGCCTTGGCCTCGCCGGCGAAGGCGGAGCGCCCGAAGCTGCCCTCGATGTCGCGCACGGTCTCGATCGTGCCCTCCGGCGCGAGCAGCAGCGTCGTGCGCCGCGAGGAGGCGACGCGGTCCAGCAGATACGGGCTGGGCTCGCCGCCGCCGCTGAGGATCAGGCACTCCGGGTCCGTGCGCAGCGCAGCGAGGGCGACGTCGACCTTCTCGGCGCGCGTCACGACGGCGCTGCGGGGGAAGCGCGCGAAGTAGGCGTCGCCGGCATCCAAGGAGATCGGCCCCACGACGATGTGCTCGCAGATCGCCGCGTCGCCCTCGGTCGAGCGGGCGAGCACCTGCGCGCCGCTCACCTCGATCAGCGTGCCGACCGTCGGGGCGGCGAGCAGGCGATCCTCGGGCAGGGCCAGCGGCGCGCCCATCCGCGCGTGCGTGGCGAGGGCGACCCGCCCGTTCGCCTCCGGCGCTGCGCCATCGTCCGCGCGCGAGACGGCGACGAGCCGCGCGCCCAGTTCGGCTGCGAGCGCTTCCCCGTCCGCGCCCGCGGGCGCCTCGGCGATCACGATCTCGTCGCCCTCGGCGGCAAGGTCGGACGCCTCGATGGGCGTCCCTCCGGCGCGCGCGAACTCCAGGGCGGCGAAGGCGGCCGCGTCCGCCTCGGCGCGCGCGCCGCCGGCGAGGCGTTCGAGGCGCACGGAGCGCCCGGCGCCGGCGATCCGGTGCGCCAGCCCGGCGGCGACGGTGCTCGCGCCCGCCTCGGCGGATCCGGCGACGAGGATCAGCGGCATCGCGGCATCCTCGTCACTCCCTCTCGCATGGGTTCACGTCCGATTTGTTGGTGCCGAGGGGCAGATTTGAACTGCCGACACCGCGATTTTCAGTCGCGTGCTCTACCAACTGAGCTACCTCGGCGCACGCGGATCGTACGCGAGGGCGCAGGGGCGAACAACAGCCCGGCGCGCCGACGGCGCCGGGAGCGCTCCAATGGGCGGCGCGCTACTCCTCGTAGCCCTCCGGCGGCTCCTCGAACGTCAGGTGACGGTGCTTGATCTTCCATTCGCCGTCGACCTTGACCAGGTTGTCGCGGTAGACGCCGGTCACGCCCGTCGTGGAGGCCGCGCCGGTGTTCACCATCATCAGCATGGTGGTCATCGACGCCTCGTCGCCGTCGCCCTCGATGACGGGGTTGCCCATCCAGTGGCGGCTGCCGGTGTCGCCGCCGGTCTCGCCCGCCCCCGCCGAGAAGGCCCTCAGCGCGTCGTGGCCCTCGAAGAGGCCGACGGGCCGCGCGTCGAAGACGCCGTCCGGCGTGAAGCAGTTCGCGTAGTCGTCCGGCTGGATGAAGTCGAAGGCCTGCGCGTAGCGGTAGGCGAGATTGAGGATGGCGAGATGATCTTCAGCGGGCAGCGGCATAACCGCACTCCTTCCCGGGCCGCCCTGACGGACCCGACGCGGGCGCAGCATAGCAAGCCGCCGCCCGCATCGGGCAGCGCCCGCGCGGCTGATCCGCCCGGGAAGCCGCTACGAGGCGCCCGCGGGCGTCGCCTCCGGGTCGAACTCGGGGATCAGGTGCTCGCCGACCAGGCGCATGCTCTTCTTGATCGCCTCGGGAGAGAGGTTGCCGACCTGCTGGAAGCACATCAGCCGGTCGAGGCCGATGTCCTGGTAGCGCTGCATCTTCTTCCGGCAGGTGTCGACATCGCCGATGATCACCGTGTCCTGCTTGTTGAGGATCTCGTAGGCCTCCTCGTTGCTGATGTGCTCGCCGGAGACCATGCGGTTGAGCAGCCGCGTGAACTCGGTCTCCTCGACGTGCGCGGCGGCCTCCTCTTGCATGCTGGCCCACTCCGCCAGCGCGCTGCCGGGGTTGGCGGACGACGGCAGCGGCGAGCTCATCGCCCGCCCGCAGCATGAACTCCCTCACCTCGAAGAAGTCGGACACGGTGTTGACGTACCAGGCAGCGGCGGCCGCGGCGCCGTTGTCGATCGCCTCCTGCTCGGTCTCCGCACAGTGGACGAACGTGAACAGCGCGACCTGGTCGTTCACGAACTTGCCGACCGGGTCGCAGTTCTTGATCTCCTCGCGGTAGATCGAAAGCATCGACGCGACCGCCTCGATCGGGAAGTTGACCGTCGTCAGCAGCACGCCGACGCCGTTGCGTCCGGCCTGCTGGAAGCCCCCGGCCGTGCCGACCGCCTGCCAGAGCCGCGGGTGCGGCTTCTGGTAGGGCTTCGGAACGATGTTGCGGCTGTCGATCTGGAAGTTCTCGCTGTCCCAGGAGAACTCCTGCTCCGTCCAGATCCTGGGAAGCATCTCGAACGTCTCTTGCATCTGGTCTCGGGCATCGTCGGGCGGGATGTTGAACAGCCGCCACTCCGGCGCGGTCGAGCGCGCGAGGCCGACCTCGAGGCGCCCCTGGCTGATGTGGTCCAGGAACGCGGCGCGCTCCGCCACGCGCACCGGGTGGTTGAAGTTGAACGGCGCGAGGACCGCGGCGTGGCCGACGCGCAGGTTCTTCGTCTGGCTCGCGATCGCGGTGAGCATGATCTCGGGCGCCGAGCTGTGGCTGAAGATCCCGGCGGCGTGGTGCTCCACCTCCCACCAGCAGCTGTAGCCAAGTTCGTCGGCGAGCCGCGCCTGCTCCAGCGTCTCCTGGATCAGGACCTGCTCGTGGTCTTCGCCCCAGGACTCCTGGGCCTTCTGAACCTCGCAAAAGATGTCGATCTTCATTGTCCGCGCCTTCCGACGTGCCGACGTGTTCCAGCGGCGCAGCCTACGGGACGCCCATGCAACACGCAGCCTTCCCGGAACGCGTACCATGGATAGTGCGGCGGCGGGCGCCCCCGGAGGTCGAGGGCTCGCCCGGCTCGTCGCGATCCACCACCCGTGTTTGCATCGAGAGGCATCACCATGTCCTGGTTGTTCGGCAAGAAGATGGAACTCCCGTCGGCGGAGGACGCCCTGCCGGGCCGCTCCGAGCGCATGCCCGTCCCGGACGGGCACTACGTGCACGGCAGCCGCCTCGAGGAGCCGTTCCCCGAGGGCCTGCAGCAGGCGATGTTCGGGATGGGCTGCTTCTGGGGCGCGGAGCGCATCTTCTGGCAGCTCCCCGGCGTCTACAGCACGGCCGTCGGCTACGCCGCGGGCCTCACGCCGAACCCGAACTACCGCGAGGTCTGCAGCACCTTCACCGGCCACAACGAGGTCGTCCTCGTCGTGTTCAACCCCGAGGAGATCAGCTACGAGGATCTGCTGCGCGCCTTCTGGGAGGGCCACGACCCGACCCAGGGCATGCGCCAGGGCAACGACGTCGGCACGCAGTACCGCTCCGGCATCTACGCCTACGACGAGGCGCAGCGCGAGGCCGCCGAGCGCAGTCGCGACCACTACCAGGAGGCGCTGCGCGCCTCCCGCTACGGCACGATCACGACCGAGATCCTCGACGCGCCGGAGTTCTATTACGCCGAGCACGTCCACCAGCAGTACCTGGCGAAGAACCCCTACGGCTACTGCGGCATCGGCGGCACCGGCGTGAGCTGCCCCGTCGGCCTGGTGGAAGCCAGCTAGCGTGACCTTCGGCTCCGGCGGGAGGCCGCACCTCGGCATCTCCTTCCGCGTCGACGACCTCGAGGACGCCGAGCAGGCGCGACTCAGCGCGATGCTCGAGATCGCCGAGTCGGTCGGCATCTCGCGCATCGCGATCGGCGACTCGCAGTGGTCGCACTTCGACGCGGTGGTCGTCGCGACCTTGATGGCGCAGCAGACGCAGCACGCGCTGGTCGGCATCTCGCCGACGAACCCCGTGACGCGCGAGCCGAGCGTGATGGCCTCCGTGGTCGCGGGCCTCGATTCGCTCTCGAAGGGGCGCGCCTGTCTCGTCATGGCGTCGGGCGATACGGCCGCCTACAACGCCGGGCTCAAGCCCGGCCGGCGAGCGGTGATCGAGGACTACGTGCAGTGCATGCGCGACCTGATCCGCGACGGGCGCGCGACCTTCCAGGGCCGCGAGCAGGTGGTCCGCTGGGCGCCGTGGGCGTACCGCCCGGAGGCGCTGATCTACATCCTCGCCGAGGGCCCGCTGATGCTGCACCTCGCCGGCCGCATCGGCGATGGCGTCGTGATCGGTTCCGGGCTGCTCCCGGAGACGATCGAGGACGCCTTGCAGCGCGTCGAGGCCGGTGCGAAGGAGTCCGGCCGCACGCTCGACGACCTCGACATCTGGTGGACGGCGCGGCCCTCGCTCGAGCCGACGCTGGAGGAGGCGATCGAGGTCGCGAAGGGCAGCATCTCCTCGGCGGGCAACCACTCGATGCGATTCGGCTTCGAGGGCAAGAACGTACCGCCGGAGCTGGCCCCGCAGCTCAAGCAATTCGTCGCGAGCTACGACACGACGCAGCACCAGTTCGCGCACGGCGACAACGTGCGGCGCATGGAGGAATCCGGCCTCACCGAGTACTTCTACGAGCGCTACGGTGTCGTCGGAGACCCGCCAACATTCGCCGCCCGCCTGCGCGAGCTCCAGTCCCGAGGCATCGACAAGGTCTGGCTCGCCTGGGGCGCCGGCCAGCTCCGCCACCTCGAACTGCTCCGCGACGAGGTCCTGCCGGCGCTGTAGGTTTGCGGCCCGATCGGAGGAGTCCGATGGCGGAGCGTGAGCACGTTTATTTGCTGGGCAAGGACGGCGCTCCCGAGCCGCTCGTCGAGACCCCATACAAGAGCGAGGCGGCGCTTCAAGAGCTGATCGCCGATCATCCCGAGGTGCTCGCGGGTGAGCAGATGACGCCCGATGTGCCGCGCCGCTGGCTGCTGATCCGCCGTGAGATGGGCATCGCAGACAGCGCCGAATCCGGCGATCGCTGGGCCGTCGACCACCTGCTGCTCGACCAGGATGCCCGTCCCACACTCGTCGAGGTGAAGCGCAGCGAAAACTCCGAGATCCGTCGCCGCATCGTCGGGCAGATGCTCGACTACGCGGCGCACGCGACCCGCTACTGGACCGTCCGCGACATCCGCGAGCGCTTCGAGACGGACGCAGGGAGCGAGGACTCGGCACGGGATCAACTCGCACAGCGGCTCGGCGTCGGGAGCGAGCCGGACGATGACACAGCCGCATACGAGACGTTCTGGGAGCGCGTGGATACGAACCTGCGCGCCGACAACGTCCGGTTGTTGTTCGTCGCGGATCGCATCCCCGACGAGCTGGCGCATGTCGTCGAATTCCTGAACCGCCATATGCCGCATATCGAGGTGCTGGCAGTGGAACTGAAGCAGTTCCAGGGCAAGGGCGTCCGCGCGCTCGTCCCGCGCGTCATTGGGCGCACGGCCAAGCCGCGGCGCCGAGTTGGGGGCGCGACGCTGACACTGGACGCGATCCTCGGACAGTTTCCGGAGGGCGCAGTGCGCGAAGCCGCGCGGCAACTCATCGATCACTCACGTGCGGCTGGCGCGACGTTCGAGCCGGGATCGAGGGGCACAAGCATCCGGGGGCGCTGCCGGCTGTGGAGTCAGCCCATCACGGTGGCCTGGCTATTCCCTTCGGAGATCGGCTGGATGCGCACCCGGCACTTCTCCTTCGGATGCGGCGTCCCCTATGGAACTCTCCCGTCGGAGCTTGCCGAGGTGATGCAGCGCTACGCCGACGGCTTCCGTGATCCATACACACACGACGCGTCGAGTCAGGGAGTGGCCGCGACGTACGTCGAACCCACGGATGCGGCGCAGCACATCGAGACCCTCGCGGGGCGGGTCGAGGCGGTACTGCGGGAGTTGGCCGAACTCTAGCGGATGAGCGCGATCTCGATGTCTGAACCGAGATCGAGGGTGCCCCAGGCCCTGTCAGCCGTAAGGACCGACGCTCCCACCCGCAACGCAAGTGCAAGGCACGCGCGATCGCCGAACGATAGGCCAGTTGATCGGGTGGATGGCCGGAGGAGCCCGGCGGCGAAAGCATCCTCGGCACCAAAGACTGCGAAGGCCAGCTCCACCGGAGCGATCACGTCGCGGACCGCAGCTTCCGGCAAGCCTGCGTCGGCGAGCTTCGCGACGACTTCCGAGAGATTCACGCTGCTCATGATGGCGCCAGCCTCGAGCGCACTCTCGACGCGCTCCCTGCCGGTCTCCTCATTCAGCAAGGCCATCAGCGCCGAGGCGTCCAGAACCCAACTACTCACGAGCGGCCTCGGCGCGGCGTTCGGCGATCAGTTCGTCGACGAGTGACCGCCCGGGGGATACGTACTTGGCAACGATCTCTTGCGCTCGCCGGATCGCCTGAGCCCGCGTCAGGATTCGCAGCGCGCCGTCATCAAGCTGAACCACGACGGCGTCGCCCGCGCGAAGTCCGAGGGCGCGCCGGTACTCGGCCGGGATGACCACGCGGCCGTGCCGGTCGACCTTGGTCGCGCTCTGCTGCATGTGGCGCCTCGATCCCGTTTATGGCACATGAGCCAGTATCTGCCATGCAACGCCGATACTACCATGCAAGCACCTGTATGGGAGCAGTCGCCCTACCCGGCAGCCCCGGCCAGCGGCTCGATGCCCGTCTGCACGGCGGCGTCCGCGAGGCGCTGCCAGGTGCCGTCGTCGAGGTCGATGCCGTCGCGGCGGCGGCGGTCTCGGCTGCGGCGCTCCAGCTCGCCGGGGACGACGATCTCCTCGACGCCCGGCTGCCGCGGCGTCTCCCGCACGTAGTCGAGGAAGTCGCCGAACACCGAGGCGTACTCCGAAGGGTCGCGGAAGCGCTCCAGGTCCACCGCGAGCATGACGGTGCTGCTGCCGCGGTGCGTGCCCAGCGCCCCCTGCGGGGCGAGCGCACCCAGAGCCGTCACCGCCAGCGAGAGCCCGAAGCCCTTGTGCCCGGCCGGCCCGCCGAGGGGCAGGATCGCGCCGCCGGCCTCGATCGCCGAGGGGTCGCGCGTGGGACGGCCCTGCGCGTCGAGCGCCCAGTCCGGCGGCAGCTCGGTGCTGGCGGCGTCGGCAACCTTCACCTTACCGCCCGCGGCGACCGAGGTGGCCATGTCGAGCACGAACGGCTGCTTCGGATCGGGGGTCGGCGCGGCGACGACGATCGGGTTGGTGGAGAGCCGGCCCTCGGCGCCTCCGAAGGGCGCGACGATGCGCCCCTGGCCCTGGACCGTCGCGATCGCGAGCATGCCTTCGCGCGCCGCCTGCTCGCCGTAAGTGCCCATCCGCCCGGTGTGCGAGATCTCCCAGGCAACCGTGATGCCGATGCCGCTGGCGCGCGCCTTTGCGATCGCGATGTCCATGGCCTCGCGACCGACGACCTGGCCGTAGTTCCAGTTCCCGCGCAGCAGCGTCGTCGTCTCCGTCTCGCGCACCACCTCGGACGAGGCGCCGGGCACGATCAGCCCGGTCTCGATCTGCCCGAGGTACTGCGGCGCGCGGATCACGCCGTGCGAGTCGTGCCCCGTGAGGTTGGAGTCGATCAGGTGCGCCGCCAGCTCGCGGGCATCGTGCTCCGGCGTGCCGACGGCCTGGAACATCCGCACGATGAACTCGCCCAGTGCGCCGCTCTCTACAACGGGCATCGCACCCCTCCCTCGCGGCGCGCAGCCCGGCGGCCCTTGCCTTCGCGCGGCGGGGCGGCGAGGCTGGCGCCATGAGCACTGCCGACCGGCTCGCGATCCTCGAGGCGATCCAGCGCTATGCGTACGCCACCGACAGCCGCGACGCCGAGGCGTACGCGGCGCTGTTCAGTCTACGCGGCGTCTTCGAGGTCACGTCCGCGACGAGGCCGCAGCCGTTCATCCACGCCGAGGGCCGCGACGGCATCCTCGAGTGGGTACGGGGAACGATGGAGCGCTGGGGCGACGCCCAGACGCGTCACCACCAGAGCGGCACCGTCTTCGACGCACTGTCGGCGGACTCGGCCCGCACACGCACGATGCTGCTCGAATCGCGCATGTTGCCGGATGGACGAGTGCCCAGACCCTGGACGCAGGGCGTCTACACGGACGACTGGGTACGCGAGCCGGACGGCTGGCGCATCGCCCGCCGCGCCCTACGCCTCGATTTCAGTCCTGCCCACCACGGGGGCTGAGGCAGCCGCGCGACGGCCTCAGCCCGCGACGCGCTCCGCCAGACCCGTCTCGCGGGCCACGGCTGCCGCCAGCCAGCGGTTGAGACTCATCCCCTTCTCGGCGGCGAGCATCGCCGCCCGTTGGTGGATATCCGGGCCGATCCGCAGGTACATCTGCCCCGAGTACTCGCGCGTCTCGAAGGGTTCCGGAATCTGCAGGCCGTCCTCAAGCATCGTGAGGATGATTCCGCGCAGTGCGTTGCCCGCCATCTCGATGGCCTCGCCGGGATCGTCGCCCTCCGAGATCACTCCGCTCATTTCGAGGACGCCGGATGTCCAGACGCCGTCCTCGCCGCGCACCACGGTGAAGGTGTACGGGCGTTCAGCGAGTTCTCTCGCCTGGTCGCGCATCGCCCTGGTGACTTCAACCATCGGTCTGCTCCTCCACCAGCAGCGCGGTCCTGATCAGCCTCCGGACCGTGCCCGTGCCACGAAGACGTTGAGGGACGGACATCCTGTGCGGGCCATTCTTGTAGTAGTGGTGCCCACCCTCCGTACGGACGTGGACCCAGCCTCGCTCCTCCAGTGCACGCCGGAGATCGCGGGATCGGACGTTCCCCGCCCCGGCCAGCATTCGCCGGAGATCGTCGGCCCTCGGGCTCATAGTCGCACTATAGCGACTACAACCCTGGCGGTCACGCGCGCCGCCGTCGCCGTCAGGCGCGCGGCGTGCTTCCCTTGGCGGCGATGAGCGTGATGGACACGTTGCTCCGGGGCGTCGACGCCGATGGGCGGAGGCTGGTCGCGACGAGGGCGATTCGGTCGCTCGGCGACGGCTTCGCCAGCATCGCCCTCGCCGCCTACCTCAGCGAGCGCGGCTTCAGCGCCTTCGAGATCGGCCTGCTCGTCACCGTCGCGCTCCTCGGGAAGTCGGTCGCGACGCTCATCGCGGGCTTCGTCGTCGATCACTTCGGGCGGCGGCGCACGCTGATGGCCGGCTCGCTGATGGTAGTCGCGAGTGGGGTCTCGTTCGCCCTCGCGGAGCCGTACTGGCTGCTGCTGGTCGTCGCCTTCGTGGGCACGATGAGCCCGAGCGCGGGCGACTTCTCGCTGTTCCAGCCCGTCGAGCAGGCGGCGCTGGCGACGACCACCGCACCGCTGCGGCGCACCTGGCTGTATGCCCGCTACACCCTCTTCGGCTCGCTCGCCTTCGCCCTCGGCTCGCTGGCCAGCGGCGCTGCGGGGCCGTTCGCGGACGCGACGGGCGTGGAGCTGGCGACGACGCTGCGCTGGGCCTTCGCGCTCTACGGCCTGACCGGCATCGGCATGCTCGCGACCTACCGCCCGCTCACCCGCGCCGTCGAGCTCGAACGGGCCGAGGGCGCACCGCGCGGCCAGCTGCGCGAGTCGCGCGGCACGGTGTTCCGGCTCTCCGGCCTCTTCGCCGTCGATGCCTTCGGGGGCGGGCTCGCCGTGCAGGCGGTGATGGCGATCTGGCTGTTCGAGCGCTTCGGGCTCTCGATCGAGGAGGCGGCGGTGATCTTCTTCGCGGCGCGGCTGCTCAGCACCTTCTCGCTGCTGCTGGCGCCGGCGATCACCGAGCGCATCGGCATCGTCGAGACGATGGCCTACGCGCACCTGCCGGCGAACCTGGCGCTGATGGTCGCGCCGCTGATGCCGACGCTGCCGCTGGTCCTCGTGGCGCTGTTCGTGCGGCAGGCGCTCTCGCCGATCGACATCGCGCCGCGCACGACGCTGATCGTCTCCGTCGTGACGCCCGAGGAGCGAGCCCCCGCCGCGAGCGTCACAAACGTGGTGCGCACGCTCTCCGCCGCCGCGAGCCCGGCGCTCGGTGGGGCGCTGCTCTCGATCGGTCCGTTCGGGCTCCCGCTGCTCGTGGGCGGCGCGCTCAAGGCCGGCTACGACGTCGCCCTCCTCGCGGTCTTCCGCCGGATCCAGCTGCGCGGGTAGTCCGAGTTCAAGGAAGTCGCCGGACCCTCACCCCCGCCCTCTCCCGCAAGGGGAGAGGGAGCCGGATCTCGTCCTGCCTTCCTGCTGGGCCTAGGGTGCGAGCGCCTCGGCGACGCGCTCGAAGTCCGGCAGGCGCGGGAGGAGCAGCGGCTCCTGCACGCCGGCCTCGCGGTACTCCTCGATCCGCTCGCGGCAGCGCGAGGCGGGGCCGAGCAGCACGAGGGAGTCGACCAGTTCGTCGCCGACGAGGCGTGCGGCCTCGGACGGGCCGGAGGCGACCAGCGTCTCGCGCAGCCGGGCGGGCAGCGAGGCGTCGAAGCCGCCCCACCCGAGCAGCACCTCGCCGGTGTGCGGCTCGGCGAGCAGGCTCGCCAACCGCTCGCGGAGCTGCGGGCGCAACTCGTCGGGCCGATCCCTGAGGCGCACGACCAGCATGCAGGCGATGCGCACGGCGTCCGGGTCGCGCCCGGCCTCGCGGGCGGCGTCGCGCACCTCGGCAACTGCCCGGCGCACGTAGCCCGCGGGCGCGTAGGCGTTCAGCACCACGCCGTCGGCGACGGCGCCCGCGAGGCGCAGCGCGCGAGGCCCGATCGCCGCGACATAGATCGGGACGCGCTCGCGGCTCGGCGTGAGCGCGAGGCGCACACTTCCGTCCGGCTCCCCCGCGAGCAGTGCGCGCACCGTCTCGACGGCCTCGCGCAAGCGCTCGCGCGGGCGGCCGTAGGGGATGCCGAGGGCGCCCTCGATCACCTCGCGCTCGCTGCGACCGAGGCCGAGGATCAGGCGTCCGCCGGAGAGGCGGTCGAGCGTCGCTGCCGCCATCGCCAGCAGCGCGGGCGGGCGCGTGTAGGGGTTCACCACGCCGACGCCGAGGCCAATCCGCTCGGTCTCCGCCGCGAGGAACCCGAGCAGCGCGGCCGTCTCCTCGTGGAAGTAGCGCTCCGTCACCCACAGCGAGTCGTAACCCAGGCGCTCGCTGAGCTGCCCGTAGCCACGCAGCTGCGCGCCGTCCTCGATGCCGTGGTGCAGCACCATGCCGAGCTGTGTCATCGCCGCCCTCCGGTCCCGCCGAGGTTGGCGCACGCATCGAGGGGCGGTCAACGCGCGCCGTGCCTCGTGCCGTCGCCGCGGGGGCGCTACCATTCGGCGCGGAACGGAGGCGCCGTGGTGCTATCTGCCGCCGACCGGCTCGCGATCCTCGATCTGGTTGCTCGCTACAACCACACGATGGACAGCCGTGACGTCGAGGGTTGGGCGGACTGCTTCGCACCCGATGGCGTCTTCGACGGCGGGCCCAGGCTGCAGGCCAGCGGCCACGACGGGCTCGTCGCGTTCATGGAGCGCCTGATCGCACGCGACATTCCCGCCGTCCACTGGACGAACAACATCGTCATCGAGGGCTCGGGCGACTCCGCCCGGATGACGCTCTACCTGCTGGTGATCGACCTGCGAGGGGATGCCCCGCGCGCGAGCCACCTGGGCGTCTACCACGACGAGCTCGTGTGGATGGCTGACGGCTGGCGCTTCCAGAAGCGCCGGCTCGGCCACAGCTGACGACCATGCGCATGGAGAGGACCACGTGATGCAGGCTGAGACGCAGACCGCAGACCGGCTCGCGATCCTCGAACAGATCGCGCGCTACTCCTACGCCTGGGACGACCGCGACCTCGAGGCCTACATCGCGCTCTTCGTCGAGGACGCCTCGTTCGTGGTCGATCCCGAGCTGCCGGGCGGGCCGAGCGTGAACGCCACGGGACACGAGGCGATCCGCGCCTGGGCGCGCGAGCGCATGGACGCGCGCAAGCCGGGCGTGCAGGTCCGCCACCACCAGAGCGGCACCCTCTTCGACGAACTGGGCGAGGGCCAGGCGCGCACGCGCACGATGCTGTTGACCTCGCGCGTCGGCCCGGACGGCGAGCCTCCCGGCAGCGGCGTCTACTACGACGAGTGGCGCAGAACCGCCGAGGGCTGGCGCTTCGCGAAGCGCACCCTGCGCCACGACTTCCCGAAGACGCCCTGAGCCCTCGCGCACTCGCCGCGCGCCAGCCGCGTCCAGTCGCGCGCCATCGCGTAGGATCGAGGCGTGCTGCCGCTCGGACCGCTGGCCGCCCTCGCGCTGGGCAGTCTCCGCCAGCACTGGCGGGTCACGCTTGCGCTGCTGCTCGGCTCGCTGCTGCTGAGCGGAGCGCTCGCGGCCGTCCCGATCACGCACGAGCGCCTGCGCGACGCCGCGCTGCGCGATTCCCTCGCGACTGCCCCCGCGGGCGGCCTCGAACTGCGCGTCAGCCGCGGCGGTGTCGCGCTCGACCGCGTCGCCTACCGTGACGCGCAGGCCGCCCTCGACCAGGCCGTCGCCAGCGCGCTCGGCGACGCGATCGCCGGGCAGACGCGCGGCGGCACGACGGCGGCGCTGACGCTCGCCAGCCTGGAAGGCGGCGACGGTCCGCGCAGAGACGCGATCGACGAGACGCTCGGACCCGCCGCGCTGCGCTTCCGCTCGGACCTCGAGGCGCACGTCACGCTGATCGCGGGGCGCTTCCCGGAGGCGATGCCGCGCGGCATCGGCGACCCGATCCCGGTGCTGGCCGCGGTCGACACGGCCCGGCAGGCAAACCTCGCGCCGGGCCGGGAGCTGGTGCTCGTCCCGCGCCGCTCGTCCGGCTTGCCGCCGATCGCGATCGTGATCGCGGGCATCGCCGAGCCGAGCGATCCCATGAGCTCCTACTGGAGTGGGCGGCCCGGCCTGCTCGAGCGCAGCGCGAACGGCGCGTTCGCCCTGTTCGTGCCAGAGACCACCTTCTTCGGTGCGATGCCCGACCTGCTGACCCGCGCCAGCGCCGCCTTCGAGGCGACCTACACGGTCAACCCGGACGCCGTCCAGACGGGCGATGTCGCGGGCATCGCCGCGCGCGTGCGCGAACTGCCGAGGCAGCTCGCCGCCCTCGGAGGCGCCGAGGTGGAGAGCGATCTCCCGCAGGCGATCGAGGGCGCGGCCGACCTGCCGGGCTTCGACAGCCCGGCACTCGCTTTGCGCTTCGGGCAGATCGCGGCCGCAGCCGGGCTGCTGGTCTTCGGCGCCTCCTCGCTGCTCGCGGCGCGGCGCGCCTCGTTGCGCGCCCGGCTGCGGCTGGCGGGCGCGTCGAGGACACAGATCGCCACGCTCGAGATCCTCGCCGCCCTGCCGGCGGCGTTGCTCGGGCTGCTAGCCGGGGCTCCGCTGGCAGCGCTCACCGTCGCCGTGCTCGGCCGGCTCGAGGGCTTCGAGGCGCTCGGCGGCGGCTTCGCGATGACGGCGCAGCGCGATCTGCCGTGGGCTGCGGCGGGAGCGATCGCGGTCCTCGTGATCGGGCTGGCGGCCTCGGGGCTCGCGGGCCGCCGGGCAGCCGGGCGCGGGGTCTGGCTGACGGCGGCGGGGGTGGGCGGGGGCGTGCTGTTCTGGGCGCTGACCCGGCAGGAGACGCTGTTCGAGGCCGGCGAGACGCGCTACGCGCTGCTGCTTGCGCCTGTCGCGCTGCTCGCGCCCGTGGCGCTGCTCGCGTGGCTGCTCGTCCCGCGGATCGCCCGGCCACTCGCCTGGCTGGCGTCGATCGGGCCCGGAATCACGCTGATCGGGGGCCTGCGCGCCGTCGCGCGCCGTCCAGCGGGCGTCGTCTTCCCGCTCGTGCTGCTCGCGGCGGCGGCGGCGGTGCTGCTCGCGACGCTGCCGGGGACGCTCGAACGCTCGCCCGTCGATCGGGCTGCCCACGCCGCGGGCGGCGACGTGCGCGCGAGCGGCCTCGCGGGCCTCGCCGGCGCGGGCGAGGGCGAACGCCGGGCAGCCATCGCCGGCGCCGGCCTGGATGCCGCCTCGCCGCTGGTGCGCGAGGCCGGCGTGCTCGACCGCGAGGGCTCGCCGCTGGCCGTCGAGGTGCTGGGCATCGACCCGGCCAGCTTCGGCGCGGCGGCGAACGTGCGCCCCGATCTGACCGCCGATCCGCTCTCGGCGGTGCTGTCCACGCTGAACGCGAACAGCACCGCCCTTGAGGGGCACCCCGTGCCCGCAAGCAGCCGCCAGATCGGCGCGTGGGTGCGCCTCACGGACACGAGCGGCGAGGTGCGCATCGCGCTCTCGCTGCGCAACGAACGAGGGCGCTACGTGCAGTTGCTGCTCGGCGTCGCCAGCGCCGATCCCGACGGCGGGCCGTGGCTCTTCCACGCTGCCGATCTGGCAACTCCGCTCGACATCGACGGTGCGCCAATCCCCGCCGCCGACCTCACGGGGCGGCTCACGCTGCACGGCTTCTACCTCCTGCTCGGCGAGGAGGCCGCCGCCGCGCCGGGGAGCGCGCTGCTCGGTCCCGTGCTCACCTCGCTGGAGGCGCCCGCCGCGCCGCGCGATCGTATTGACCGCCTCAGCAGCGCACGGGAGTCCTTCGAGCAACGCGAGGTCGTGCACAGCCTTGCCGACCTGGCAGGCCTCGAGCCGATCGACGGACTCGCTGCGGGCGGCGCGTCCGTGGTGGCGCGCGACACCTTCTCCTCGGCGCCCGGCTTCCGTGGCGCGCAGCACCTCGACTGGAGCGCCGCGACGGAGGGCAGCGGATCCTCGATGCGCGGCCTGCGGCAGGCGACCGACGGCGCGCCGGCGCTGGTCTACGCCTCGCGCGCCGTGGTCGATCGGCTGGCGCTCGCACCCGGCGAGGAGATCACGCTCACGGTCCGCGAGCGCACCCTGCGGGCGCAGATCGCCGGCGAGCTGGCCGGCTTCCCGACCTTCCCCGCGGACGCCGCCTTCGTCGTGACCGGGCTCGATCGCCTGCTCGCCGCGGTCAACGCCTCGCCGCATCGCGATCCGCTGGCGATGAACGAGGCCTGGTTCGCCAGCACCGCGCCCGCACGGGCCGCCGCCTCGCTCCGCGCCCCACCGTTCGAGACCGCAACCGTCATCGACCGCGAATCGAGTCGTGCGGCGCTCGGCAGAGAGCAGATTGCGGCGCTCGGTTGGCGAACGGTGCTCACGTTCGGCTTCGGCGCGCTGCTCGCGGCGGCGTTCGCGGCCGTCCTGCTGGACCTCGCGATGCGCAGCGAGGAGCGCGCACGCGAGCGGGCCGCCATCGAGGCGATGGGCGGCTCGCCCGTCGGCTGGCTCACCGCGATCGCCATCGAGACGGTGATCCGGCTCGGAGCCGCCGCCGCGATCGGCGCCGCCGCGGCGGTCCCGCTCGCTCGCTGGCTGCTCGCCATCCTCGCGCGGGACACGGGCGCGATGCTGATCGAGCCGCCGCTGCTGCTCCGGGTGGAGAGCGGTCCGCTCTGGTTCGCGGCGGTCGTGCTCGCGCTGGGCGTCGTTGTGACCGTCGCCGCCGCGGGGCTACGGTATCGGGGGCGCGCAGCGTGGCCGCTGGCTGCCGGCGCCGCGCCCGTCGGGGAGGCCTGAGATGGCCGCAGCGCAACCGACCGCAAACATGGGCCTCGAGAGCCACGTCGAGTGCAGCGGCCTCACGCTCGAGGCCGCGAACGGCCGCGGCTTCGCCCTGCGCGATCTCTCACTCACGCTCGAGCGCGGCGCGATGCGCCCGCTGCTCGGTCCCGCCGCAGCGGGCAAGAGCGCACTGCTGCAGGTGATCGCCGGACTCGTCCGCCCGCGGTCCGGACGCGTGAACGTCGACGGCCTCGAACTCTCGCTCGCGAGCGCGGCGGAGTTGCGCGAGCTGCGGCGTGGCTCGGTCGGGCTCGCGAGCGGCGTCGCGGAGCTGTCTCCGCGCGCCAGCGTCTCCGCCCACGTCGAGCTGCCGCTGAGGCTGGCAGGCGTCCCGGGTGGACGCGCCCGGCGGCGCGCCGCCGACCTCGTCGCGCTCGTGGGGCTCGAGGAGATGGCGCGCGTGTGGGCGGAGCACCTGACTCCGCTCCACGCGCTGCGCACCGCCATCGCCGTCGCGCTGGCGCACGAGCCGGGGCTCTTGCTGCTCGACGAGCCCGCCGCCGCGCTGCAACTGGATGAGCGCGATGAGCTGATCGATCTGCTGCGGGGGCTGCACCGCGACCTCGGCCTCACGCTGCTCGTGGCCACCCGCGACGCCTCGCTGGCGCGACGCATCGGCGGCGAGCTGCGCATGCGCGAGGGCCGCATCGTCTCGGAGCGGGTCCGCCGCTCGGCGTTCTCGCGCGGCGAGGGTGAGCGCACCGACGAGCTCGCCGTCTTCGACCGTGACGGACGCGTCGAGATCGCGCCCGCGCAGCGCGAGGCGCTCGGCATCGGCCGGCGCGCGCGCGTCACGATCGAGGACGACCACGTGGGCGTCTGGCCGGACCGCCCGCCTCCAGATCCGCGGCCGCCCTGGAGACGCCGGTGACAGATCGAGAGCCGCTGATCGCCCTCGAAGGGGTCTCGTTCGCCCATTCCACGCGCGATCACGTCCGCCGGGCGCTGGACGAGGTCAGCCTCGAGGTCGAGGCGGGTGAGATCGTCAGCATCGAGGGCCCGCCCGGCGCGGGAAAGAGCACCCTGCTGCTGATCGCCGCCGGGCTACTGGAGCCCGGCGAGGGAGTCGTCCGCTTCGAGGGCGAGGACATCGCCTCGCTAACGCCCGGGCGGCGGCGGGCGCTGCGCCGCGGCGCGATCACGCTGCTGCCGGAGGGCGGCGGCCTGCTCCCCACGCTCTCCGTCGCCGAGCAGATCGACCTCGCACTGCGCATCGCGGGCCTCGGAAGACGCGAGCGCGATACGAGGCGCGGCGAGCAGCTTGCCGCGATGGGGATCGCGCACCTCGCCGCGTTCCGCCCGCAGGAGCTCACGGCGTGCGAGCGCGCGCTCGCGGCGCTGGCGCGTGCGACGGCCGTGCATCCTCGCGTGCTGCTTGCCGACGAGCCGACCGCCGCGATGGACGCCGAGGCGCTGGCGGCGCTGGAACGGCAGCTCGCGCTGCTCACGGCGCGTGGCGGGCTGGCGCTGCTCAGCACCGGCGACCCCGCGGTCGGCACACTGGCCGGGCGGCGCCTCGCCATCGAGGATGGCCGCGTGCGCCCGGTCACGCCGTTCGCCGGGCAGCCCGGCGCGCTGCCGATGGCCGGCGCGGCGCCCGGCGCACAGGCCGCCGGCTGAGCGCGCGATGACGGCGACGCTGCTCCACCTGGTGGTCGCGAGCCTGCGCGACGATCTCGCCGAGACGGAGCGCGACGAGCTGGCGGCGCTCGCCCGCGCGCTCGTCTCCGCCGAAGGCGTGCAGGCGACGTTCGCAGCCTGCTCGCAGCACGAGCTGATCACTGCCACCTGGCTGCGCTCCGCCGACGACCTCGAGGCGTTCGCCTCCTCGGCGCCGCACCTGCGCTTCGTGCTCGAAGGCGTCGCGCGGCGCGGGACGGGGATGTGGAGCGCAGCGGCCAACGTAGCCGCGGGCCCGCCGCCCGACCCCGCCGGCGTCGACGCCCTCTGGGCGTTCGGGCTGCCCGCCGATCCGCCTGCCTTCGAGTGGCAGGTGCGCGATCTGCTGACGGCGATCGAGGCGCTGCCCGGCCAGTCCGCCGCCGGGCCGACTACCGAGGAACGCGAGCGCTTCCGCGCCGCCGGCGTCGTCCTCCTGCCGAACGAGCAGCGCGCCGAGTTCGACCGGGCGCTCGGCGAGGCGCGCTCCTCGTGGGGCGATGTCGGCGAGAGCCTGCGGGAGGCGAGCGCGCCGCTGCTCTCCTCGTAGGCGGCGGAGAGGGCGCGCTCAGCGCCCGCCCGTCTCGACCAGGCGCAGGAAGAGCGTGCCGTTGTCCCACTGCACGATCTCGTGCGGCGGCTCGACGTGGATCCAGGCGATGCGCGTGTCGCGGCCGTTGCGCACCTGCAGCCGCCACGTATCGAATGAGCCGGCCGGCACGTCGATCGTCTGCCGATCGACCAACACCAGCCGCGCCGTCACCTGCGAGGCGTCACGCGGGTTGACCGAGACGTAGTTCGCCTCGAACCCCTCGCCGAGGGCGATCGCGCGCCAGATCCAGAGCGAGGACTGGCTGTCGTAGTGGTGATCGCGCAGCTCGACCTCGCGGGTGCGCTCGTCCCCGCCGCTGACTTGCGTTATGACGAGTTGCGCCCCGGCCGCGCCGGCCCCGTAGGTCGCCTCGTAGGACTCGTCGTCCGAGGGGTCGCGCCGCTGGATCGTGCGTCCGGACGTGCGCGGCCTCAGCGTGGCAGCGTCGACGACGACGGTCGCCACATCGATGATCGGCCGCTCGCCGGATGGGGCCCCGGCTTCGTCGTACGTCTGGATCAGTTCGAAGGCGTCGTCCCGCGCGGTCGTGGTGAAGACGCCGCGCCCCACGACCACGCCGTCGGCGTCGACCAGCTCGTAGACGAGGCGCTCGCCGTCCTCGAAGGGTACCGAGCGGACGATGTCCTCGGTGTCGCCGCTCCCCGCCCCGCCCGTCGCGCAGGCGAGGGCAGGCAGGGCCAGCAAGGCCAGTAGCGCCGCGGTCCAGCGCATCCGCACGCAGTTGCTCCCAACGTCGAGGCCGGAAATGGACCGTCGTGGAGGCTAGCAGAGGGAGCGGTTGAGATCGCCGTCGCCGTGAGCGTGAGGAGCGGGCTACGTAGTGGCGGCGCGCTCCCAGAGGGATTCGTAGCCCTCGCCGCCGATGATCGCGGCGACGACCTCGGCGCGCTCCGCCGAGCGCACCTCGTCGAAGACCTCGCCGCAGCGCCGCGCGAGCGCCGCCCCGCCGAGCTCGAACATGCGCTGCTCGAGTCGCTGCCAGAGCCCGGCGTCACGCATCACCTCGATGTAGCGAGGCCAGCTGAGCACGGTGATCTGGTCCGGCAGCGGGACGCCGGGTCGCAGCTTCTGGAGATAGCGGTAGCGCTCCTCCGCCGAGGAGACCGGAGGCACGAGGCGTAGTTGCGGGCTGTCCTCGGCCGACTCGCGGGCGTCGACCAGCAGCCGCTGCGGGATGACGTGGAAGCGGATGATCAGGACGCCGGCCTCGTCAATGACGCGGCCCATTTCGTCGATGTCGAGTCCGCTGTACTCGCCTGGCATCCCAAGCAGCGTAGCAAACGTCGCGCGACATTCACAACGGGGGCGAGGACGGATACCGGATTGGCATCCGTCCTCGGCGAGCCGTAGGCGAGCTTATGCCGGGAGCTGGTAGGTGCGGTCCAGGTACGGGATGTGAATCAGACCACTCATTTGCAGCCCGAACACGACCAGCAGTACGCCGCCCACACGCGTCGCGGTGTCCAGGTGCTGCTGCACCTGTCCGCCGAGGAATCCCGCCGAGGCGCCCACGAACGCGAACACCAGCGTGAACCCGACGACGAAGACGACCGAGTGGATGAACAGCTGCCGCCGCGCCGACACCGAGCTGCCCGAGAGCTGGAACACCTCGCCCGCGAGGTTCGCCAGATAGACCGGCACCAGCGGCAGCACGCACGGCGAGAGGAAGGAGACGATGCCTCCGACGAAGGCAATCGCCGGGCCGGCGATACCGTCCGTGCCCTGCGAGAGGTTCTCCTCCGCGCTCGAAGTCTGGTCAAACAGGAAGCCGAACGACTGGAAGTAGGTGTTGAGCCGCCCGAACTCGCCGAGCAGCATCAGCGCGCCGACGATGATGAAGAGCGCGCCGCTCACCGCCATCAGCCCCGGCATGTACGGCTGCAGCTTGCGCACCTTCGGCGCGAACCAGCCGAACGCCGCCCCGAAGGCAAGGAACCAGACCCCGAGGCCGAGCGAGTAGAAGATCAGCAGCAGCGCGCCCTGCGCCGCCGTCCCGGATGTCGCCGCGAGCGTGAGCACCACGCCGAGGATCGGCCCGATGCACGGCGACCACGCCACCGAGAACGCAGCACCGATGGCGAACGAGCGCGGATAGCCACCGCTGTACCAGTGAGCCGGAGCCGAACCAGCCCTCGCTGCCATCGTGCTACTCCTCGTCTCCGGGGTCGGGGATGCCGAGCAGGCGGCGCCGCGCTGCGTCGTAGCGGTCCTTGGCGTTGGCCTCGCGGTTGAGCAGGCCCTTGAGCCTCGAGGGGTGCAACGCCTCGCCGTCGAGCAGCACGGCGTGCACCTGATCGAGCTGCTTCTGCCAGCCCTCCCAGGCGCTGCGGTAGGCCGCCTGCGGCGTCTCTTCAGTCATGGATCCAGTGTATCTGATACCCCGCTGAGCACACCCTCATGCGAGGGGTTCGCCGCCCCGCGTGCGTGGGCGGATCGAGGGCCGGATCAGTCCGGATTCGCCACGGCGAGAATCGCAAGCAGGGGCGCGAGCGCCGTGAGCAGCACGGGCACCGGCACGGAGAGCGGCGAGTGAGCATCGAGCCGCGCCTCGCCGGCCCACCAGCCTCGCACGCGCACCCGGGTCCGATCCCACCACTCGCGCTGCAGGAGGATCGTGAAGCCAACGCCCAGCAGCAGGAACCCGGCAACGGCGAGCATGACCCAGTAGGGAACGGCCTCGCTTTCGCGGTTGAGCCAGAGGAAGCGCAGCGCCACGCCGGACAGCGTGACCACGGCCGAGACGCCGAGCCAGCGCGCGCCGAGCACCATCGCAATCCCGAGCAAGGCGAAGCCCTCGACCAGCAGCACCAGCCCCCAGCGCGCGCCGCCCGGCTCGAAGCCCTGCTCGGCCTGCGGGAGCACGAGCAGCGCCGCGCCGGCGAGCTGCAGCAGCTCGTGCCAGCTCAGGTGGCGGGAGAGCGTGCCCGGGGTGCGTACGGCCAGGCCGACGAGAGCGAGATAGACCGCGGCGGGCACGGTATGCGCCTGCACGTTCCCGGGCTCGAGCGTCGCGATCGCCAGTTCGAGCGCGACCATGACAAGCGCCGACGCCGGCAGCGAGGCCCAGCGAATCCCGAGCCGTCGCCCCTCGAACTCGACCGCCGCCGCGATGGGCAACAGCAGCGCAGCGAGCATCCGGAACTCGACCAGCGTGGCGGGATTGGCATCGAGCGTCTCGAGGCGGAGGTCGATCGCCTGAAGCGCCGCGAGCGGACCGAGCAGCAGGCCGGCCCAGGAGAGCGCCTGCACGGCCAGCGCCGCCGAGTCGCTGCCAGTGCGCCGCCGGCGGGAGAGCGTGAGGAACGCGCCCACCCCCGCCAGCGAGTAGGCGCCCGCGAGGGTCCACGTCGGCCAGTCGAAGACCGGCCAGAGCGCAGCGGCGCAGCCGAACACGACCGCCAGCACCGCGACCATCGGCTCCCAGCGCCGGAAGCGCCACGCCTCGAAGCTGATCAGCGGCGCCAGCAGCAGCACGACCAGCACGAGGGCGCGGTACTCGGCGGTGCCGGGCGCCTCGATACCCGCGTCCCAGAGGCGGGCGTCGAGGGCGACCGCGGCGGCGAGGATCGCGGCGCCGGGAGTCAGCCAGGAGAGCGCCTGCACGGCAAGCGCGGCCCGGTCGGCGGCGAGGCGGCGCCAGCGGGTGAGCGCGACGAAGCCGCCCGTGCCCGCCACCGCGTACGCCGCAGCAAGCGTCCACGTCGGCCAGTCGAAGACCGGCCAGAGCGCGGCCACGCACGCCAGCAGGATCAGCAGCGCGGCCACGCCCGGCTCCCAGCGCCGGAAGCGCCACGCCTCGAAGGTGATCAGCGGCGCCAGCAGCAGCACGATCAGCACCAGCGTGCGGTACTCGGCCGTGCTGGGCGCCTCGATCGCCGCGTCTTCGAGACGGATATCGAGGGCGATGCGGGCGGCGAGGATGCCCGCGCCAACCGGGAGCCATGAAAGCACCTGCACGGCGACTGCGGCCGAGTCGGCTGCCACACGCCGCCAGCGGGTGAGCGCGACGAAGCCGCCCGTGCCCGCCACCGCGTACGTGGCGGCGAGGGTCCACGCCGGCCAGTCGAAGACCGGCCACAGCGCGGCCACGCACGCCAGCAGGATCAGCAGCGCGGCCACGCCCGGCTCCCAACGGCGGAAGCGCCACGCCTCGAACGTGATGAGCGGCGCGAGCAGCAGCACGATCAGCACCAGCGTGCGGTACTCGGCCGTGCCGGGCGCCTCGATCGCCGCGTCCCCGAGGCGGGCGTCGAGGGCGATGCGGGCGGCGAGGATGCCGGCGGCGACGGGCAGCCATGAGAGCGCCTGCACGGCAAGCGCGGCTGAGTCGCCAGCGACGCGGCGCCAGCGGGTAAGCGCAACGAAGCCGCCCGCGCCTGCGACTGCGTAGGTGGCGGCAAGTGTCCACGTGGGCCAGTCGAAGACCGGCCACAGCGCGGCCACGCACGCCAGCAGGATCAGCAACGCGGCGACTCCCGGCTCCCAGCGCCGGAAGCGCCACGCCTCGAAGGTGATCAGCGGCGCCAGCAGCAGCACGATCAGCACCAGCGTGCGGTACTCGGCCGTGCCGGGCGCCTCGATCGCCGCGTCCCCGAGGCGGTCGTCGAGGGCGATGAGGGCGGCAAGGATGCCCGCGCCGACCGGCAGCCAGGAAAGCGCTTTCACGGCGAGCGCGGGCGCGTCGTCGGCATCGCGGCGCCAGCGGGTGAGCGCGAGGAAGCCGCCCACGCCCGCCACCGCGTACGTGGCGGCAAGGGTCCACGTCGGCCAGTCGAGGATCGGCCAGAGCGCCGCGACGCCGCCGAGCAGGACCAGCAGCGCGAGGACGGCCGGTTCCCAGCGCCGGAAACGCCACGCCTCGAAGGTGATCAGCGGCGCCAGCAGCAGCACGATCAGCACCAGCGCGCGGTACTCGGCGGTAGCGGGCGCCTCGATCGCCGCGTCCCCGAGGCGGACGTCGAGGGCGATGGCGGCGACGAGGATGCCGGCGGCGGACGGGAGCCAGGAGAGCGCCTGCACGGCCCAGAACTCCTCGAGTTCAGCGTCTTCCACAGCGCCGTAGTGACGGAGTGGCGCGAGTACGCCGAAGAGGGGGATGGCCATCGCCGCGTAGAGCGCCGCGAGCTGCCACCACGGCCACGCCTGCGACTCCCAGAGCGCGGCGAGGGCGAGCATGCCCAACGCCACGGCGACAACGGCGAGGCTCCAGCGCCGCAGCAGGACAAAGACGGCGAGCAACTGGACGGCCGGGAGAGCAAGCAGGATCGCGTCATGACCCGCGAATCGGTCGACGGGATACTGGATCGAGACGTTGGTCGCGAGGAGCAGCGCGGGCAGGATCGCCCACAGCAGCATCGGAACGCGACGGGTTGCGACGACCAGGCCTGCCGAGGTAGCGAGGCCAACCGCAGCGAACCCCCAGCCGGTATCCGGGCTGGCCAGCTCGAGCGCTTCCTGCGCAAAGCCCACGGCGATCAAGAGGGATCCGAACGCGAGCCACCCGAACGCCACGCGCTCCAACGGGTGAGTGGTGGATCGCGAATTCCAGTCCGGAGCGAAGATGCCGTCGCTGCTGTTACGCCAGGCAACGGCCGCCGAGAGCACGCCTGCCGCGAGGAAGGCGGCGGCCGCGCCCCAGCGGTTGCCCTGCAGGTGTGCGTCGGCCAGGACGAACGGGGCCAGTACCCCCGCCGCCACCATCAGCCACGTGCTGTGTGCGAGCAGCGGGCTCCAGCCGCTCCAGAGATGCCTGCTGGCCAGCAGCAGCGCCGCGGCGACCAGCGGCGGGGCGCTGAACCATTGCGCCGGCAACTCCGCAGCCCAGACGCCGGCGAATCCGGCCGCCACGGCAAGCAGCGCCACCGCGATGACCGTGAGCGGCTGGCGCGCGGACCAGCCGGCGACGGCGACAAGCGCGGTCAGGAGCGCGTACGTGACAGGGAGCTGCCAGCGGTAGTCGATGTCAGCCCACAAGAGGGCTGCGATGACCTGCGAAAAGAACAGCGAAAGGACCGCGATGACGGCGACCGGCACCGCGGTGATCATGCTCCAGCGGCGCGTGACCGACAGCGCGATCGTGGCGGCGAGGGCGAAGCCCATCCACCACGCTCCGCCCCAATCCTGCGGCAGCCCGGCGGCGTCCGCGAGCCACCCCCAGGCGTTCAGCAGCGCGATCGCCGCGGGAATGACGTAGAGACGCCCGAAGCCGCGATAGAACAGGAAGCCGTAGAAGACCGTGCTGTAGGCGGATCCGACAAACCAGACGACCGCGCGGGGGACCTCGCGGTCGCCGAGCACCTCGTTGTAGAGCAGCAGGAAGTTGAGCGGCATCATCAGCGCGCCGATCGCCAGGAAGACCGGCCCCGCTTCCCGCACCCTCGGCCAGCGCCGCAGCAGCAACCCGGCAGCGAGGAAGGCCGCGGTGTAGACCGCGAGCACCACGACGCGCCAGCCGCCGAACAGGGCCTCGTCGCGACTGGAGGTGAAAATCAGCGCCGAGATGACCAGCAGGAACGCGCCGAGGTAGAGCAGCACGTCCGCCTGACGCCGGGCCGCCCACTCGCCGATGACGAGCACCGGCGGGCGCCGTGACGGTGGAGGCGGATCGGGAGGCACGAGGACGGGCGGCGGCGCCAGCGGCTCGGGGCGCACGGGCTCCGGCGGCGTTTCGGGAGCCGCCGGAGCTTCCGGTGCGGGCGCGGCAGCCGGCTCATCGGCGGCCTCGGGCTCAGGCGGTGCCGGCGGCGCGGCCGGCTCGTCCGCCGGCGGAGGGAGCAGCTCGGCACGACGGCGCTCGTAGCGTGTCCGCAGTCGCGCGAACGAGCTGGCGTCCAGCAGACCGTCGGCGCGCCAGATGTCGATCGCGTCGAGCAGCGCCGTGATCGCCTCGGGCGTGTCGGCGAGGCCGCCCGGGTCCCAACTGGCGCCGCAACTGCCGCAGGTGTTGGCGTCAGGAGAACGTTCTGCGCCACAGGTGGCGCAGTAGCGCGCCCGCCTGTCCTCGAAATCGGCGATGGGTCACCTCCAGCAGGCTCGCCTGCCTGGATCGCACCCGGCCCCCGACGATCACTTTAGCCGATAGTCCCCGGCCAGGACGCCTCGGTTCGCCGTGCGGCGCGTATCATCCGCGCGCCGGAAGGGAGCCGCCGTGGCCTACGACGAGGCGCTTGCCGAGCGCGTGCGCGAGTTGCTGGCCGACCTCGTCGACCTCGCCGAGGTGCGCGAGCAGCGGATGTTCGGCGGCCTCGCCTTCATGGTGCGCGGCAACATGTGCTGCGGCATCCACGGCTCGGAGCTTGTCGCGCGACTCTCGCCCGAGGATGGCGAGGCCGCCCTCGAGGAGCCGTTCGCGCGGCCGATGGACATGACCGGACGCCCGCTGCGCGGCTGGCTCTTCGTCGGTCCGGCCGCGGACTTCGAGGACGCGCGGCTGGACGGCTGGGTGCGCCGCTGCCTCGACCACTGCCTCACGCTCAAGCCCAAGTAGCGCCGTCGCACGGCGCGGCGCGGCACCCTCGATACGTCTCCGTGTTGTGAGCAGCGCCCGCTCCGGTGTAGAACGGGAGGCAGCGGCAGGGGGCGCGCCACGTGCGCGCGGAGCGCAGCCGCGCCCCGAACGCCGCAGGCCGCACCAGCAGCGAAGGAGCAGCCCGATGACCACGATCGCCGCCGCCACCACGCGGGTCTACGACCCGACCGGTCACCCACGCATCATCCCCGTCCAGCCCGCAGCGCGGCCGCAGAGCCTCGAGGGCCTGCGACCGGGCATCCTCACGAACCGCAAGATGAACGCCCGCGCCCTCCTTGAGGCGATGATGGGCGAGGTCGCGGGCTCGGTTTCGCTCGCCGCCGCGCCGGTGGTGGAGAGCAAGCCCTCCAACGGCCCGCCGATCCAGCGCATCGTGGACAGCATGACGGAGGGAGCCGACTTCGCCTTAGTCGGAACCAGCGACTGAGGGTCCTGCACCGCGTGGAGTGTCCACGCCGCCCTCGTCCTCGAAGAGCTCGGTATCCCGACCGTCAACGTCACGACGCCCGCATTCGTCGATCTGCTGCACCTGGAGGCTGAGCAGCGCGGTCTGCGCGACCTGCGCTACGTCGTCGTCTCGCACCCGATCGGCGGGCTGCACGCCGACGCGATGATCGCGAAGGCCCAGGCCGTCACCAGCGAGCTGATCGAGGCCTTCACCAAGCCCTACGCCAGCAGCAACGGCGCCAGCGCCAACGGGGCGGGCGGCGCGGCGGCCGCGAGCGGCCTCGGCCGTGAGAGCGTCATGGTCGACGTGCCCGCCGACGAGCAGGCGCTGCGCCGCGAGTTCTCGCTCCGCAACTGGTCCGACGGCCTCCCGGTGATCGCGCCGACCGAGGAGCGCGTCGAGGCAATGCTGGAGTACTGCGACCGCGACCCGCTCGACGTGCTCGGTGTGATCGCGCCGCGCCGCGGTGAGGCCACGGTCCAGACGACCGCCGTCTGCGCCGTGATGGCGGGCTGCGAGCCGCGCATGTTCCCGGCGCTTGTCGCGGCGGTGCAGGGCATCGGACGCGAGGAGTTCAACATCAGTGGCGTCAACGCCACCACGCACCCGAACACGGTGATGATGCTGCTCAACGGGCCGATCGCGCGCGAGATCGGCGCGCACGGCGGGATGGGCTGCTTCGGACCTACCTTCGAGACCAACGCCACCCTGGGCCGGGCGCTGCGCCTGGTCCAGCTCAACATCGGCGGCGCCACGCCCGGCCACGGCGACCGCGCCACCCAGGGCACGCCCGCCAAGTTCACCTTCTGCGTCGCGGAGAACGAGGCGGAGAGCCCCTGGGCGCCGTTCCAGACGACCCGCGGCTTCAGCGCCGAGGACAGCACGGTCACGGTCTACGCCTGCGAGGCCCCGCACAACATCGAGGACCACGGCAGCAACACCGGCCTCGGCATCATGCAGACGGTCGTCGGCTCCATGGGCCAGGCGGGCAGCAACAACATCCTCGCGCGCGGGGACACGCTGCTCGCGCTGACGCCGGAGCACGCCGCCGTCATTGCCGGCGACGGCTGGGACCGCGAGAAGATGCGAGAGTACATCTTCGAGCTCGCCCGGTTCCCTGCCGACCACCTCTCGGTCGAGTTCATCGACCACATCAACGAGCGCATCGACCCGGATACGCCGACGTTCCTGAACGACTCGCGACTGCCGATCGCGGCGAACCGCGAGTCGATCCACATCTTCGTCGCGGGCGGCCCGGGCAAGCACTCCTCGTGGATGCCGGGCTTCGGCGACATGTCGCTGCCGCAGACGGTCGCGATCACGAACCGCGACGGCGAGCCCGTGCGCAGCATCGAGGAGCTGCGGCGCTAGCGGAGCGCGGCCCCGCAACACCCGGGAGGACGGACGCCGCATGACCGCCGCGGAGGGGCAGGCCGAGGCCGAGCAGGCCGCCATCGCCGCCGTCGAGGCCTTCTACGAGGCCTGGAACGTGGCCGACATCGAGGCCGTGCGGGAGACGATGAACTACCCGCACGTCTCGCTCTTCCCGGGACACGTCGAGGTGCGCGCCACGCCCGCGGACTTCGAGTCGCCGTTCGGGCGCCTGCGCGAGGGACAGGGCTGGCATAGCAGCAGCCTCGACCGCGCGCACGTGCTCTGGAACCGCGATGACAAGGTCTGCGTCGACGCGCACTGGAGCCGCTACGGCGAGGACGGCACGCGCTACCTCTCCGGCAACATCATCTACCTCGTCACTCGCGTCGATGGCCACTGGGGCATCCAGTTCCGCGCGCGCAGCGAGCCGCGCGACCGCGACGGGCCGCCGGAGGCGCCCGCCGCCACCGACCGCAGCCGGGGGAGCGCCATGCTCACCCTCGTGGCGGAGGAGATCGAGGAGTACGCGCGGCAGCACACCACGGCGCTGCCGCCCCACCTGGCGGAGCTCACCCGCTTCACGCTCGAGGAGATGGAGTACGCGCTGATGCTCTCCGGCCCAATCGAGGGCGGCCTGCTCCAGTTCCTGGTCTGGGCCTCGGGCGCGCGGCGCGTGCTGGAGATCGGCTGCTTCACCGGGTTCAGCGCCCAGATGATGGCCGCCGCGCTGCCGGAGGACGGCCGGCTCATCACCTGCGAGATTGATCCCGAGACGGCGGCGATCGCCCGGAAGTACGCGGACGAGGGCCCCGACGGGCACAAGATCGAGATCCGGATCGGTCCGGCGGCAGAGACGCTCCAGACCCTCGAGGGCCCCTTCGACCTCGTATTCATCGACGCCGACAAGGACCCGTACCCCGACTACTACGAGGCGGCGATGGAGCTGCTGTCCGAGCGCGGGATCATCGCGGTCGACAATGTGCTGCTGAACGGCCGCGTGCTGAATCCGGAGTCGAGATCGGGCCAGAGGATGGCCGCCTTCAACGCGCACGTCGCCTCGGACCCGCGGGTCAAGCAGGTGATGCTCCCCGTCCGCGACGGCGTCATGCTGATCCGCAGGGCCTGACTCCGGGCGCCCGGCCGGGACGAGGCGGCGGGTGCGACAGTGGGCCAGGACCCCGCTACCATTGCACCATGCCACTCCCGCGCTGTCAGTTCTGCACCGTCCGGCCCGTGCGCGAGGTCGCCGTCGCACGCTGGCGCGACGACCCTGATGATGTCGAGCGCACGACGATCGAGCTCTGCGGCAAGCATTTCCAACGCCTCAACAAGCTGGGCAAACGCGGCCACACGCACCGTGGCCTGAGCTACCGCGTCGGCTTCTGGTAGGCCAGTCGGCGGAGCGTGCAACGCAATATCGGCGCATCGAGGTCCGATCAGGACTCGATCAGCCCCTCCTGCGGCGAGGTCCAGGGCAGCGCATAGAGCGGCGCAATCTGCGGCGCGCGCGGGATCGGCAGGTCTCCGAAGGGGACGTCGATGACCACGGGCGCGTCGCGTCCCAGCGCGTCGGGGAGCAGCGTTTCCAGCTCCATCGGGTCGTCCGCCCTCATACCGACCGCGCCGAAGGACTCGGCGAACTTGACGAGGTCCGGGTTGTGCAGGTCGGTCCCGTAGGTTCCGCCGAACAGCTCGTTCAGGTCGCGCGCGACGTTGCCGTAGGAGTCGTTCCGGAAGACAACCGTCACGACGTTGATGCCGTACTGGATGGCGGTGGAGAGCTCGGACGCGTTGAACAGGAACCCGCCGTCGCCAACCATGCAGACCACCGGACGATCGGGCTGGGCCACCTTCACCCCGAGGGCCGTCGGGAACGAGTAGCTGACGTTGAACTGGTAGCCGGAGTCGAGGTACGTCTTCGGATGGTTCACCTTGTAGTGCGTGCGGGCGTAGTAGCCGAACTGCGTCACGTCCCAGACGATGAAGGCATCCTCCGGGATGCTGCCCTGGATCGCCTCCAGCACCGGGTACTGCGGCTCGTGGAGCCCGATGTCGTAGTAGGCGATCAGGCTCCGCGCCGCGCTCACCTCCTCGGCCGGCGAGGACCGATCCCCCGCGCCCGCCTCATCGAGGTAGGGGAGCAGCGCCTCGATCGTCGCCCGAGCGTCGCCGTGCAGCGGGATCGTGTTGGACTGGATCCTCATCAGCTCGCTGTCGTCGACGTTGATGTTGACGAGCGTGGAGGAGTTGCCCGCCGGATTGCCCAGCGAGAAGCGCGCGCCGATGCCGATCACGACGTCGGCGGACTGCATCACGTCGAACAGCTGGTTCATCTCCTGCCGCTCGCCCCGAGGGCTGAAGCAGGAGCCGTACGCGAGCGGATGGCTGTCCGGGATCGTGCCCTTGCCGCCGGTGGACGTGACCACGGGGATGTTCGACGCCTCGGCCAGCCTGACGAGGGCGTCCTCGGCGTCCGATCGCGCCACCCCGCCGCCGGCGTAGATCAGGGGCAGGCGCGCCTCGGCGATGATGCGGGCCGCCTCCCTGAGCTGGTCCGGGCTCGGCACGATCGGCGAGACGGGCGCCGGATTCCACAGCTCGACGTCCTCCCGCTCAACGCCGGCCTCGGGAGGCATCTCGATCAGCACGGGACGGGGGCGGCCGCGGCGCATCTGCCTGAAGGCCTCGGTCACGGCGGCGGGAACCTCGCGCGGTCTGGACGCCGCGCGCTGCCACTTGGTCACGGTGCGCACCGTGCCGGCCTGGTCCAGCACCTCGTGCACCGCCCCGATGTTCTTGCCGATCGCGGCGCGCGACACCTGTCCTGCGATGACGAGCACGGGCGAGGAGCGAGCGTACGCGGTGGCGATGCCGGACGCGGCGTTGTAGAGGCCGATACCCGGCACCACCAGAGCCACGCCCGGCTTCCCTGATGCGCGCGCGTAGCCATCGGCCATGTACGTCGTGGCCTGCTCGTGACGGGTCGAAATCAGGCGGATGCCCGGCTCGTCCCGCAGTCCGGCGACGATTCCGTAGGTCTGGATGCCTGGGATCCCGAAGACAACCTCGACGCCCTCTCTCGCGAGTGACTTCGCGAGCGCTTCGCCGCCGCTCATCGTGGCCACGGCTGCTACCCTTCTGCGCGCATGGAGTATGCGCGATCCCGGCAGAGCACGGTTGCGGTTGAGAAAGAGTCGCGAAGCTCGCGCGCCCTCAGCGGATCGCGCGGAGTTCGCCGTCCTCGGTCACGGCGTAGACGCCGCCGCTGGTGACGAGCACCT
Organism: Dehalococcoidia bacterium; assembly: GCA_965247925.1. Lineage (GTDB taxonomy): Bacteria > Chloroflexota > Dehalococcoidia > UBA2979 > UBA2979 > VXMT01. Next base: position 1,590,851 of record CBDFIB010000004.1, on the reverse strand, counting down.
GCGACAGCGACAAGCCCTCGAGGGCGCGCCGCTGCAGCTCGGCGCCTGTTCCCGGATCGACGACGACGAGGGCGGACTCCTCGATCAGCAACAACCCGCCACCGATCAAGGTCGGAGCATCCACGAGGGGGGCTCCCTCGCGCTCCCAGATCGGCTGGCCGTCCACGAGCGAGGCCGCCACTACGCGCCCGTCTTCGCACGCGAGAATCAGCTGGCTCGCCTGGAGGACCGGGGCGAGCGAGCGGCACCCGAGCGACTCGGCCCAGCGGAAGGGCTGGTTCGGCGTCGCCGGGGCGATCCCCCAGATGTCCGCCCAGAACCACGCCCCGCGCAGGCCCTCCCACCACGGCTGCTCCACTTCCTCGTCGAAGGCAAGCACCCAGACGTCGGAGACACCGATGACGACCCCGTGGCCGGCAACGGCGTGCCTCCCCCGGAATATCCGCGCGAAGAACTCGTGGCGGCCGGTCTCCAGATCGAAGAAGTGCAGGCGCCTCCAGCTGCGAGCCACGACCCGCTCGTCGCCAACTGCGGGTCCGCCAGTCGTCAACACCGAGTCCCCGGTCTCGTCCCCACCCAGCAGCTCGCCCGTCTCGGCGTCGTAGGCGAGCATGACGCCGCGCCCGCCGACCCAGACGATGCCGTCGACGACTATCGGCCCGCTGAGGATGTCCTGACCGGTGTCGATCCTCCAGCGCTGCCGGCCGCTACGCGCCTCGAGCGCGACCAGCCAGCCGCTGCGCAGCGAGGCGTAGAGCGTATCGCCGGCGACCACGGGCGAGGCATCGAGCTGGCCCGGCACCGGGTAGCGCCAGAGCTCGCTGCCGTCGGCCGTCGCGTAGGCGACAAGCAGGGCATCCTTGTGGGCGGCATAGATCGCGGCTTCGTCCGCAACCAGCGGCGCCGTGAGTTCGGAGTCGAGCTTCCGGGTCCAGGCGGTCTCTCCGTACAGCGGCGGATTCGCCTCGGTGACGCGCGTGCCGCCGGCATCGGCGCCCGCCGCTGCCCAGACGGCGGGTCCGGCCTCCAGGGACCGCGAGCCGCTGGGCTGGTCCCGCGAGGGCGCCGGCCAGAAACACTGCGTGTAGATGACGCCGGCGAGCACCGCCAGCAGGAGCAACTGCAGCCAGCGGCGCCGCTGCACGCGCCGGATCCGCCGCCACGGGGTTGTGGGCTCAACCTCCGCCGCAGACCGTTCGAAGGGCATCGCGGCGACATCAATGAGGCTCGTCAGGCAGTAGTAGCAGATCCGGCTCTCGGCCGGCGCCGGCTCCCCGCAGCGCGGGCAGCGCTTGGCGAGGCCGGGCGCGCCGTCCGCCTCGGTACCGGCGATCGGCTCCTCTAGCTGCGGCGCACGCCACCTGAAGGTCATGCCTCGATCATAGGGCCCAGCGCCGCTACAGCCCCCCAGCCGGTGTCGGGTCGCGACCCGCGCGACGGCGCACGCCCTGCCTCGCCGGACGGTTGAGCAGATCCGATTCGCCGGCTGCCGGTCCGTCGAGCACCGGAGAAGCACCCGGGCTGAGTGGTGGATCCGGCTATGGAGCGTCGACCATCTTCAGCAGTGTGAGGACGGTGCGCCAGTTCCGCATCGTGCTGGCAGTTTGCAACTGCCTCGCGAGGTACTCGTTGGTGAGCTTGCTCCGCGCCACACCGTTGGGGTAGTGCAAGTAGACGTTGCGCCCGCGTACAGCGAACACGTCCGGCGGAGAGCGTTCCGGATCAAGACGGGCGACTGCTTCGGCGCCGGGTGTGTCCTCGAGGAACGCCACCTGGAGGAAGCGCGGGTCGCCGGAGGTATCGAAGGGGCTCGACGTGGCGACCTGCTGGAGCTCGTCGCCCGATCGCACGACGACGGCCGTACTGATGCCGAACCGCCGGCTGATCGCGCGGGTCACGAGTTCAGGCACGCGCCCGGCCAGCTTCGGCGCCGCCTCGAACACGACGTTCCCACTCTGGATGTAGGTACGCACCCCCATGCAGCCGGCCGCCGTGAAGGCGTCCCTCAACTCCGCCATCGGCAGCTTGTTCTTGCCGCCGACATTGATGCCCCGAAGTAGCGCGACGTACCGCTGCTCGCCAGGCGCCACGGACGACTCACCCTGTCGGGCCATGCTCCGTCCTCCCGCTCACCACAACTCCGGGTTGCGCCTCACCGGGCGAGGTGAGCCGTCGAACGCTGCGGCGAGCGATTGAGGTGTTTGGTGAGCCTACGTGTACTGTACTGCGAACGTTCCGCTGGGAGGTCCTATTGAGGGGAGGGGTCCGCCTACCCAGGGCGGCGGCTACACCGCCCTAGCCCGACCCATCCTCTCGGAGGGGAAGCTGGCCAGGGAGGCCGTAGTTGCCGTCCCGGACGCCTACGCCGCTATCCTCTGCCTCCAGGGGATCGCCTCCAACACGGCTGGGCGCGGGTATCGCATGGCGACGGCTGCTCTCTGAAAGCAGTATGAAGAACGGATGTCCGGCGGGGTCGAGTAAGGCAGTACGACCCGAGAAGCAAGGTAAGCCATGGTAAGTGTGGTGGTAGCGGTCGCAGCCCTCGCCATCATCGGGTTGCTGTTCGCGGTGGACCCGGGTGGGGTCATCGCCGAAAGCGGTTTTCCCGACTATCGGGCGATGGACTGGCAGCAGCTGACGGCATGGGGCTTCCGGACGATAGGCGTAGTCGCAGCGCAACTGCTTATTGTCGTGCTGTGGCTGTGGCCCAGGTACCGGCCCCCGCAGGCGCTCGAGGCGCATCAGCACCCACGGTACTCGGGGACCCCGCAGCCCGGTTCAATGCCCGCCGCGGCGGTATCTGCGCTGGAAGGCCACATGATATGGGCCCCAACGATACTGGCCTCCATCATCGAGATGTGTCAGCGCGGCACGCTGCGAATCGAGGCCGTGGAAACGAGGGTCGGCTTCCTGTACCGGCTGTCCCGGCAGGGTCCCACGCAGCATGACTGGGAGCGGACGATATGCGACAGCCTGCCGTCGCGTTTCACAACGATTGATGCGCTGCATGAAGCGCTCAGCAAGCGCAGAGACGCCATCGGTGACCAGCTGGGGGAGTACCTGCAGCAGCGTGGCCTGTTCCATGACAACCCGGTACGAGTAAGGAGGGAGAATCCCGGGGACGGGATCGAATGGGCCATGTTGGCCGGGGCTCTGATGGGCGTTGGCAGCGGGCTCTGGACGGCTCTCTGGCTGGCTCAGTGGTGGGCGAACGCTCTGATCGGCGCGCTCACGGGCCTCGTATATCTGCTGATGGCGACAGAGGTACGAACGGGCATGCTGACGCCAACGCCGGCGGGGGCACTTGAGATAAGCCGGTGGCTTGGTTTGAAAGAGACCCTGACCGGATCTGAACGGACGGGCGCTCAGGACCAATCAGATTCCATGCTGGCCTACGCCGTCGCCCTGGATGTGGCCCAGCCGTGGCTCGGCGTTGCGGGATCGGCTCCACCGTGGTTCGGATCCGACGAGGCATCCTCCGTACAGGGCGCCGACCGGGACGCGGCCTATTCCGGCTTCATGCACGCTCTGCAGTGGGGCCTGACCGGACGGTCGGGCGACGCGGCGAACGCGGCTGCGGGGCTAGGTTATGAATTAGAGCTCGAACTGCTCGAATTGGAGTCGCCGGATACCGAGGAGGCTGCGCACCACGGGACCGCCGGCGAAACTGGAGAGATTGCGCGCGAGTTGGAGGCGCAGAGCAGTCCTCCGGCAGCCCCGGCGGGGGCGCTGTCGACGGAATATCCGGCAGCCCCGGCGGGGGCGCCGTCGACGGAATATCCGACGCAGTGGTGGGAGGAGCCGGCTGAGGAGGCGGAAGGTGGCGGGTGCCTCCGCGGGTGCTTCACATGGATGGTAGGCACGGTGGGCATAGGGGTGCTGGTCCTGGTCGTCCTGTTCAGCCTCGACGTGGTCTCGCCGCGCTCCAAGCCGTGTCCCCTGGAATCTCCCGGGATCCCGTCGCCCGCGCAGATTGCGGTGGCCGGTGACCTGTTCCGCGATGAGTGCGTGAGGGTCCGCGGTACGGTCGTGTTCCAGGACATCGACGAGCTACTGCTTGAGATGGACCGGGGGGAGTACGTGCAACGGGTGAGCGTCCGCGGACCTGCGGACGTCTTCGAAGCAATCTCCCCTGGCGACGTGGTGGCCCTGGCCGGATGGCTCAGAGTGGAGGAGGACGGGACATACGCAGTCGATTTCGTACCGGATTCCGGGTCGGATCGGGGGTGGTGGCGGAACCTCCGGGAGAACCTCGAAGCGTTGTTCTAAACGGACGAAGGAAGTCGGGCCCTCCTTTCGACTCTTGAAGGCCCGGAATGCTCTCAAGAGTCCGCTCTCGCCGTCGTAGCAGACCTGATCGCGGCGCTCGCACAACGGGGGCTACCCGTACAGCAGGAGGCGCTACTCGTCTCGGCGCTTCCTGGGCATCTTCACCGCGGACGCGAGATGACGAACGCCTTGCGGGGCATCACCGGGCCGTGAAGCCTCGTTGGCGGCCCGCCAAGAGGGACTGCGCTGCTCGCCTCCAGAGCCTCGGGTGAGCGAGCGCCCACAGCGTCCGCCCCGGCCAGCATGGTGGGAGTGCAGCCGCAGAATCACTTCGCAGTACGGTACGTCATGGCCGGAATTGGTGGCGCATGCGGGATTCGAACCCGCGATCTTCGCCTTGAGAGGGCGATGTCCTGGGCCACTAGACGAATGCGCCGCCGAGTGACCAGCCTACAAAGCCGCCTCCGCACGCTCAAGCGACCCACGAGCCCCCTCAGCCGCCCTCCTCGCCGGGGTAGCGCAGCCGGATCTGCGTGGCCGGGCCGAAGTGCGGCCCGAAGCGCGTGTCGAAGGCGACGCCCGCGCGGGCGAAGACGCCCGGCGGGATGCCGAGGTCGGCGAGCCACAGATCGCCCGCCTGGTCGCGTTGCAGTCCGCGCTTCGGCAACGCGAGCGTCAACGTGCGCGCCGCCTGCACGGCGAAGCCGGGCGTCTCCCCGCTGTCGGCGTCCACGCCCGAGGGCACGTCGAGCGAGAGCACGGGCGCGAACGCAGCCTGCGCGGCGCGGATGAGCGCCATCACCGGCCCCCTCGGCGCATCGCGCAGCCCGTACCCGACGACCGCGTCGATCACGAGGTCCGCCTCGCCGATGTCGAAGGCGTCGGACCAGGCGATCACCTGGGCGGGCGCCTCGTGCAGCATCCGCAACTGCGCGCCGACGGCGCCGTTCGCCGTGGCCGGCCTGGCGATCGTCACGGCCAGCACCTCGACACCACGGCTGGCCAGCAGGCGCGCGGCGCAGAGACCGCCGCCGCCGTTGCCCCCGTTCCCGGCGAGCACCACGACGCGCGCATCCGGCCAGCGCTCGCCGAGCATCGCAAGCGCGGCGCGCGCCAGTTCGAGCCCGGCGTGCTCCATCATCTGCAGCAGTCCGGGGCCGGTTTCCTCGACCGCGATGCGGTCGATCTCGCGCATCTCCTCGACGGAGACGGCCGGCACGAGGCGGCCTTCGGTCGTGGCGAAGCAGGCGCGAGGATCCGTCACTGATCGCCCCCGTCGTCCCTCCACGCGAGTCGCGACGGAGCGCCGCCGCTGCCGGCGCACGATAGCAGGCGACCGGCGCCCCCTCGGCAGCAGGGGCGCGTGCCGCGCCGCGGGCCTATCCTGATCCGCGTGCTGAGCTACATCGGGCGACACCGCCGTCTTGTCGCGGTCCAGGCGCCGGTGCTCGCGATCTCGATCGCGCTGCTGGTCTGGCGCGTCGACATTCTCGAGGGTCTGCGCAGCCTGCCGGACCTGCGGCCCGGCTGGATGCTGCTGGGACTGGTGACCTTCACCGCCTCGAAGGCGATCCACGCCTACCGCTGGCGCGTCTTCCTGCAGCACCGCGACGCGCCGCTGCGGCCGCTGTTCGGGATCTTCCTCGCCTCCAACCTGGCGAACGCGCTCGTGCCCTTCCGCGCCGGGGATCTGCTGCGCATCGAGCTGCCGAGCCGGCTGCTGAACCTGCCACGCGCCGAGCTCGTGAGCAGTGTGCTGATCGTCGAGACGATCTTCGACGGGCTCGCCTTCGCGCTGTTGCTGCTCGCGGCGGTCGCGCTCTTCGGCGACCTCGTGTTCGCGCTACCGGCGCTGGCCGCGTTCGCGATCCTCGTCCTCCTCGTCTTCGTCGGGTTGAGCTGGCTGGCGCGACTCGGCGTTCCGGACGACCACGCGAGCTCGGCCCTGCTGCGCTGGCTGCCGGAGCGCTGGCGCGGGGACGGAGCGCGCATCACGCGCCAGTTCATCGAGGGCATGAGCTCGCTGCGCGACCCGCACCGCATCGCCGGCGCGCTGCTCGTCTCGATCGTAGCCTGGCTGGCGGAGGTCTCCGTCTACTGGATGCTCGGCCGGGCCTTCGGCTTCGAGCTGGATGCCGGCGAGGCGATTGTGCTGATGATCGCCGCGAACCTCGTGGTCTCGCTGCCGCTGACGCCCTGGGACATCGGCCCCTACGAGATCGCGGTCACCGAGGCGTTCGTGCTGCTCGGCGGCGATCGGGTGGACGGGAGCGCCTATGCAGTCGGCTCGCACCTCGTGCTGCTCGCCTGGATCACGATCAGCGGGATCGTGGCGATGCTGGCGCTGAGCCTCCGCCCGGGCGAGATCTTCCGCGCGAGCAGCACGGCCCCCGACGAGCCGCCTCAAGGTGAGCCGCACTGACCTCGGACTGACGGCCGCGCCCGCGGCGACTTGAGCCGTGCCCGCCGCGCACGCCGGGGTGCTAGAGTCCGGCCGGAGCCACGATTCGTAGCTGGGGGGGTCGCGATGCAGATCAAGGCGGCAGTGCTCTACGAGGCGAACACCCCGCTGGTCGTCGAGCACGTGCAGCTCGACGACCCGAAGGACGGCGAGGTCCTCGTGCGCATCGCCGCGGCGGGCGTGTGCCACTCCGACTACCACGTGATGAAGGGCGAGTGGACGCCGCCGCTGCCCATGGTGCTCGGCCACGAGGCCGCCGGCACCGTTGAGAAGGTGGGCGCGGGAGTCCAGCGGGTGCGGCCGGGCGACCACGTGATCCTCAACTTCCGCCCGAACTGCGGCTGGTGCGACCACTGCAGCCGCGGCCAGCCCGTGCTCTGCAACGGATCAGACAGCGACCGCTGGATGCTGTTCGACGGCACCGCGCGGCTGCACACCACCGGCGGACGGGATCTCCACCACTTCGCGCGAGTCGCCTCGTTCGCGGAGTACGCGGTCGTCCCCGAGTCGGGCGCGGTGCCCGTCCGCGACGACATACCCCTCGACAAGGCGGCGCTGATCGGATGCGCGGTGATGACCGGGGTCGGCGCGGTCATCAACACCGCGCGGGTCGAGGCCGGCAGCTCCGTGCTGGTGATCGGCTGCGGCGGGGTCGGCCTGAACTGCATCCAGGGCGCCGTGCTTGCGGGCGCGGAGCGGATCATCGCCGTCGACGTGAAGGCCAACAAGCTCGAGTACGCGAAGCAGTTCGGCGCGACCGATGTCCTCGACGCGCGCGAGGGCGACACCGCGGCCCGGGTCATCGAGCTGACCGGTGGAGGCGTCGACTACGCGTTCGAGGCGATCGGCTTCTCGAAGACGATCGTCGACTGCTTCGAGTCGACGCGGCTCGGCGGCACGACGGTGGTCGTGGGGATGGCGGCCGAGGACGACATGATGACCATCCCCGCGCTCTCGCTTCCGCGCACGGAGAAGGTGCTGCGCGGCTCGTGGTACGGCTCCGCCCGCCCCTGGATCGACCTCCCGAAGATCGTCGACCTCTACATGGGCGGCCGCCTGCAGGTCGATGCGCTCGTCAGCCGCACCTACCCGCTCGATGAGATCAACGAGGCGTACGCGGCCCTCGATCGCGGCGATGTCGCACGCAGCGTGCTCCTGATGGACTGAGCTGCGCACACAGCCGATTCGTTCGTTCGGCCCCTCAGCAACGTGGCGGGCTCCAACTGATGCCGCCCACGGACTCGTTTGTGGCGGTCAGCGTCGGAGGCAAAGACACCTGCGGCCTCAGGACCGACAACTCTCGGTGACCTGCTGGCAGAACTACCCGCGCCGGCAACGCATGGCGGCAGTGGTAGCAATTGCTACGACGAGCACGGAAACGATCGACGGGTCTTGCGTTCGCCACGAAGCCGTTTTGCGGACTACGGCGCAGCCGTCACCGAGGGAGCACCGCTCCCTCGGTGGGCGAGCGGCAGGCGATGATGCGGAGCTTCGTCCGGCTCGCTAGTTCCCGGACCACACGTCGGTCTCGGGAAAGAACTGGCTCCAGGCGAACCAGAAGGACTGATGCGTCGCGATCTGCTCGCCGTTGCGATCGAAGGCCGTGAGCGCGCCTGCGACGATCCGCACCGTGACACCGTCGTGCTCGACAGGCCGGCCCTGCGCCAGCGCTGCCCGGATGGTCACCTCGGGAAACGCGATCGTCACGCGGTCCGTTCGAACGCCGAGGACCTGGGCCTGTACCGGCAGGCGCGGGTCCACGTCGCCCACCGGAAAGATCGGCTCGCCATCGTCACGCCCACCGAGGGGATCGCGGGGGTAGCGCCGCCCGATGCCGCCGTCCTCCGCCACGATCGTCGTCTCGGGGTGGCCGGCCTTCCACTCGCCCCACGTGGCCACGGCGACCGTCAGCGGCTCCAGTTCGAGACCCGCATCCTGCAGCGGCCCGCTGATGGCCCGGCCCCGGAACGTGTCGAAGAACGAGAACGTATGCAGGTCGAACATCACCTTATTGGATCGCGCCAGCAGGCCGGACGTGCGGAGTTCGAGCGTACCGCTGGGCGTTGTGACGCCTTCGGGGAGTGCGTCGGTGAGGAATGCCTGGGCCGTGCCGCACAGCGTGCAGTAGACGAGACCGATCCGCCTGCCGCCGAGGCTGTCGTTGACCATCTCGTGCACTTGCATCTGGTGTTTCGGGTAGGCGCGCGTCTCGCCGTTGAGCTCGACGCCGAAGACCAGCAGATCGTCGGGATACCAGTCGACATCGGCGTCGGCGTCGTCAAAGAACGGCGCCCACTCCTCGACAAGTCCGGTGAACAGCGTGCCTTTCCACTGCTGGTACCCGTCCGGTGCGTGGACGTCGTTCAATATCAGGTAGTTGCTGGCGTCGACCCAGGAGCCGATCGCTTCCTCCGGTTGTCCCGTCAGTCTTGAGAAGGCGGCCACCAGCGTCCGATGGGGTTCGGAGGGTCCGATCGGGACGAACCGCATCATGTCCGCGATCGTCCACGCGAGCCGGATGTCGCCGCCCTCCCCCACTCGCCTGATCATCGCCGACTCGAACTCAGGGGCGAGGTTCGCGAGGACGTCCAGATCGCTGAGCACACTCGGCTCCGAGGTGGGCGCAGCCGAAGCGGTCGGCGTGGCGGAAGTGGTGGGCGTAGCGGAAGCGGGCGCGTCCCGGCCCGCATCGCGCTGGCTCGCGTCCTCGCCGGCCGAGCAGGCGACGAGGGCGGCCGCCGCCAGTGCGATCGCCAGGTGCGCAAGCCGCATCGAGACCACCGCGCATCCCTCCACGCATCTGTTTTGCGTCAGCGTGCCCGCACCCCGGGGGATTGGGGGTTCGCTGATCCGCGCCTGACATCGATCATATCGAGGCGACGGGCATAGCGATCAATTCGCGGGCCGGCCCCGGTGCGTGACGCCCTCGTCGACGAGCGTCTGGATCTGTGCCGGGGTGAAGCCGAGATCGGCCAGGATCGCGTCGCTCTCACCGGTCGTTCACGATGAATGTCTACGGACACATGCTTGCCGGGCAACAGGGCCCTGCGTCCGAGGCGCTTCACCACTCGATCGGGTGATTGGCCCCAGAAGGGCCCCAAGATGGCCCCACTCGAGCCGGGTGAACGAACGAGGGCGGCGAAAAGCTCTTGTGAACGTTGGTGCCCCCAAGGGGGTTCGAACCCCTGTTTCCACCTTGAAAGGGTGGCGTCCTGGTCCCCTAGACGATGGGGGCGGGCGCGCGTCGAGCATACCAAGGACCGGGCGCAGTTGCCCCCGCACGCCGCGAGGCCGCTTCGACCGCACGACGCCCCTCCGAATCTCCCGCATGTGGTGCGTAGCTCGCTCGCTGCGGCACTGGCGCGCACGCGCCGCGTGCCGCACCATTCGAGGCTCTAAGCCAGGAGCAGCCAATGACAACCGATCCGTTCCTTCCACAAGCTCGCATCGTCGATGAGTACGAGAGCCCCGTATCGGGATATCAGTTGCTGATGATGGTGAGGATCGCTAACTCGCCCGGCAAGCTCGGCATGCTCACCACCACGATTGGCGAGTGCGGCGCAGACATCGGCGCGATCGACATCTACGAGGCGGGCCCCGACCACATGGTCCGGGAGTTGCGGGTCTTCTGCCGCGACGCCGTGCATGCCCGCGAGGTCGTGGAGCGCGTTGACGCCCTCGACGGCGTGGAGGTGCAGCGCGCCTCGGACCGCACCTTCCAGCTGCATCGTGGCGGCAAGATCGAGATCGCGAACAAGGTGCACATCCGCACCAACGCCGAACTCTCCCATGTCTACACGCCCGGCGTCGCGCGCGTCTCGATGATGGTTCACGACGAGCCGGACTCCGTGTGGGCGCTGACCGCGCGCCGCAACACCGTCGCCGTCGTCACCGACGGCACCGCAGTGCTCGGCCTCGGCGACATCGGCCCGGAGGCGGCGATGCCGGTCATGGAGGGCAAGTGCATGCTCTTCAAGAGCTTCGGCGCGATCGACGCTTGGCCGCTCTGCCTCGACACCAAGGACCCCGACCGCATCGTCGACATCGTCGAGGCGATCGCGCCGGGCTTCGGCGGCATCCTGCTCGAGGACATCTCCGCGCCGCGCTGCTTCGACATCGAGGAGCGGCTCGTGGAGAAGCTGGACATCCCCGTCTTCCACGACGACCAGCACGGCACGGCCGTCGTGGTCCTCGCGGCGCTGATCAACAGCCTCAAGATCGTCAACAAGAAGCCCGAGGACCTGAAGGTCGTCGTGCTCGGAGTCGGCGCCTCCGGGATCGCCTGCGCGCGGATCATGCTCAACTACGGCGTGCGCGACATCATCGGCTTCGACCGCACCGGGGCCGTGTACCCCGGCCGCGAGAACCTGAACCCGGCGAAGGAGTGGTTCGCCGAGCACACCAACCCGGACGGCTTCAGCGGCGACCTGACGCAGGCGATGCGCGGGGCGGACATGTTCCTCGGGCTGTCGGGCCCGCGCATGCTCTCGCCGGAGCAGGTCGGCAGCATGGCCGATGACGCGATCGTGCTGGCGCTCTCCAACCCGGAGCCGGAGATCATGCCGGAGCTGATCCAGGGCAAGGCCCGCGTGATCGCCACCGGCCGCTCCGACTACCCGAACCAGGTCAACAACGTGCTCTGCTTCCCCGGGCTCTTCCGCGGCGCCTTCGACGCCGGCGCGAAGCGCATCACCGAGGAGATGAAGCTCGTCGCCGCCCACGCCATCGCCGAGGTCATCCCCGACGACCAGATCAACGAGGACTACATCCTGCCCTCGGTCTTCAACGAGGCGGTCGCGCGCAAGGTCGCCGAGGCAGTCGCCGCGGAGGCGCGCCGGACCGGCAACGTCCGCCAGCCCGGCTCGCGGGTCTTCGTCTAGCAGGGTGATGAGAAAGTCCGCGGCGGCGCTTTTGGGCTGAAATCGCGCTGGTCGCGACATCAAAAACCCCAATGTTTCTGGGCTCTACGCCAGCCCACCGAATGGCCAGTGAGACCCAGCGGCCCAGGATCAGGGGTTTTTCAGCAGCCTGCTAGCTGTAGTTCCCACGTAGGTTGTTGCAGGTGAGGGGCTCCGCCTGCTGCTGTGTGTGTAACGAACGCACCAGTAGCAGGAGAGGAGCCGCTCGTGGCACATCCTAACGCGCGTCTGACTCCGGCCGCCCGGCTGGAGATGGTTCTGGAGGTCGAGGCCGGCTGGTCCCAGGCGGAGGTCGCCCGGCGCTTCCGGGTCTCCCGCCCCACGGTCGCCAAGTGGTGGCGCCGCTACCGGGAGGAGGGCGCGGCCGGGCTCCGGGACCGTAGCTCCGCTCCGCGTTCCAACCCCCGGGTCACGTCCCGCAAGGTGGTGTCAGAGTGCACCATCCTGATCAATTGCTAGCTGGCAGCCTGCAGCAGCACCTCCTCGCCTGACGTGAGCTCGCGCCCGGGCGAGGGTAGCAGCGTCACCATCGTCATGTAGCGCCTCGCCACCGCCCACTCGTCGTGCTGCTCGGCGAGCACCGCGCCGACCAGCCGGACCACCGCGGCGCGGTTGGGGAAGATGCCGACCACGTCGGTGCGCCGGCGAATCTCGCGGTTGAGGCGCTCGAGCGGGTTGTTCGACCAGACCTGCTTCCAGTGCGCGAGCGGGCAGGCCGTGAAGGCCAGGACCTCCGGCGCCGCCTCGGCGAGCATCGCCGCGGCCTCGGGGAAGCGCGCTTCCAGTTGCTCCACCACGCGGGCGTGCTGGGCGTGCATGCACCGCCTCCGCCGAGGGCTGCTGGAAGATCGTGCGCACGGTCGTCGCCACCAGCGCCTCGGCGCTCTTCGGCACGCGCGTCAGCAGGTTCCGCATGAAGTGCGTCCGGCAGCGCTGCCACGAGGCGCCGCCGAAGACGGTCGCGATCGCCGCCCGCAGTCCCTGGTGGGCGTCGGAGGTCACCAGCTCCACGCCGGAGAGCCCGCGCGCCACCAGGCCGCGGAGAAATGAGAGCCAGAACGCCCCGTCCTCGCTCGTGCCGACGTCGATGCCCAGCACCTCGCGTTTCCCGTCGGCGTTGACGGCGGTGGCGACGACCCCACCCGCGTACGCGGGGGTACCCCGCAGGGCTGACCTGGGCGATGCGGCCCTCCTCGCGCACGCGCTGGGTGAGCGCGTCGAGCCAGAGGTAGCGGTAGGGGCCGCCGTCGAGCGGCCGCTCGAGGAAGGAGCTCACGACTGCGTCGAGCTCCGAGCAGAGGCGTGAGACCGAGCTCTTGGAGATGCCCTCGCAGCCGAGCGAGCGCACGAGGTCGTCGACGCGGCGGGTCGAGACGCCCTCGACGTAGGCCTGCTGCACAACCGACAGCAGCGCGCGCTCGGCGCGTCGTCTGGGCTCAAGCAGGGCGGGGAAGTAGCTGCCCTGGCGGAGCTTCGGGATCTGTAGCTCGATGCTGCCGGCGCGCGTGTCCCAGCGCCGCGGCCGGTAGCCGTTGCGCCGCGTGATGCGTTCCGGACTGCGCTCGCCGTGGCCGGCGCCGATTTGCGCTGCGACCTCGGCCTCCATCACCGCCTCGGCAAGGACGGCCACCGCTTCACGCAGGAAGTCGAGGTCGCCCCCGGCCGCCTGCTTGCGGAGCAACTCCAACAAGTCCACGCTCTCCCTGACCACCGTAGTCCTCCTTCACGTGACTGATTCCTGTGTGAAGGATGGCGCGGTGGTCTCCTACGTCCACCTCTCTGACACCACTTGCTGGGACGCTACTCGCAGGCCGGTGGCCTGGACGACGGGAGTGGTCGCCGGAATCGTTGCCATAGACCGGGATCGTAGCACGGGGCCATAGGTGTGATGCGTCGGGGCACGCGCTCTCCAACGGCCGCTCCGACTACCCGAACCAGGTCAACAACGTGCTCTGCTTCCCCGGGCTCTTCCGCGGCGCCTTCGACGCCGGCGCGAAGCGCATCACCGAGGAGATGAAGCTCGTCGCCGCGCACGCCATCGCCGAGGTCATCCCCGACGACCAGATCAACGAGGACTACATCCTGCCCTCGGTCTTCAACGAGGCGGTCGCGCGCAAGGTCGCCGAGGCAGTCGCCGCGGAGGCGCGCCGCACCGGCAACGTCCGCCAGCCCGGCTCGCGGGTCTTCGTCTAGCTGTTCTTCCCAGAGCCAGCGCGGGAGCTGGTGCAGCCGCTCGGCGTTGGAGCGATAGGTGCGGGCGTAGGCCCACTCGTTCTGCAGGGTCTGGATGAAGCGCTCGGCCTTGCCGTTCGTCTGCGGGCGGTAGGTCCGGGTGTGCCGCAGTGCCACGCCGGCGGCGGCGGCCACGCCGCGGAAGTCGCGGGAGACGGTGTAGGCCTTCGCGTTATCCGTGAGCACGCCGCGCACGCGCACGCCACGGCGGCCGAACGCGGCGAGCGCCTGCTTGAGGAAGGCGGCGCAGCTGGCGCCGCGCTCGTCGGGCAGGACGGCGACGTAGGCGTAGCGGCTGTGGTCGTCGACGGCGACGTGGAGGTAGTCGAGGCCGCGGGTACGCGGGGTCGCGGCGGAGCGCCCGCGGACGCGGTGCCCGCCGCCCTCGGGGATGCGGCCCAGCTTCTTCACGTCGATGTGCAACAGGTCACCGGGGGCTGGGTGCTCGTAGCGGACCGTCTCGCGGGTGACGCGATGCAGCCGGTCGAGGCGGTTGAGGCCGCAGCGCCTGAGCACGGCGTAGACGGTGGAGCGGGCGAGCCCGGGCGCCCAGGCGATGCGGTGCGGCCCGAACCCCTGGCTGCGGCGCACGGCGCAGATGCGCTGCTCGAGCGCGGCTGCGGTGCGGCGGGGGTTGGAACGCGGAGCGGAGCTACGGTCCCGGAGCCCGGCCGCGCCCTCCTCCCGGTAGCGGCGCCACCACTTGGCGACCGTGGGGCGGGAGACCCGGAAGCGCCGGGCGACCTCCGCCTGGGACCAGCCGGCCTCGACCTCCAGAACCATCTCCAGCCGGGCGGCCGGAGTCAGACGCGCGTTAGGATGTGCCACGAGCGGCTCCTCTCCTGCTACTGGTGCGTTCGTTACACACACAGCAGCAGGCGGAGCCCCTCACCTGCAACAACCTACGTGGGAACTACAGCTAGCAGGCTGCTGAAGAAGCGCCTTTCGGGGTCTCGGAATGGCGAGAGGCGGCTTGAGTCGCCCGTGTTCGGCATCACGGCCGCCTCCGGCTTCGTGATCGCGGCCTCCTGACCTGCCTCCGGGTGCCTCTGGGGGCTCCTTGGCGGGGCGGAGGGCGCACTGCGCCTACGCCGCGGCAGTCTCGAGCCCGGCCATGCGCACCAGGTTGTAGGCGGCGGCGGTGAGTTCCAGCCAGCCGCGGTTGCGCTCGCGGCCCACGAAGCGCAGCTTGCGCCCGCCGCCCACGGTCTTCATCCAGCCGAAGACCTGCTCCACGATCTTGCGTCGCTTCTGACTCTGCCTGTAGCCGCGATGCCGCGTGGTACGCCCGTCCACGGCGCTGCGGCGGCGGCGGTCGTTTTGCGCCACGTGCGGCGTCACGCCGCGCGCGCGCAGCGCCGCCACGAAGTCGCGCGTGTCGTAGCCGCGGTCGGCGCCCAGCGTCCCGCAGCCGCTCACGCTGCGCTCCAGCATCGTGACCGCCGCTCGGCGTACCCGTTCGCCTCGGTCAGCTCCACATCCAGCACCAGGCCGTGCCGGTTCTCGGTCAGCAGATGGCCCAGGTGGCTCAGTTTCGCTGTCTGCCCCGACCCCTTTGTGTACAGCCGCGCCTCCGGGTCCGTGCCGGAACTATGCGTATCACGGCTGCGCCGCCGCCCCCGGAAGTCGACATCCGGGTTGCGCCCGCCCGGGGGTGGCTCCTGCTCGTCGCGCGGGCGGTAGCTCTTGAGCGAGGCCCAGGCCTCGAGCAGCGTCCCGTCCACCGTGAAGTGCTCGGCGGAGAGCAGCCGGCGCCGCTTCGCCTCGGCCACCACCTCGGCGAAGAAGGCGCGCGCGACATCGGCGGCGAGCAGGCGCTCGCGGTTCTTGGAGAAGGTCGAGGCGTCGAACGGTGCGTCTGAGATGTTGAGGTCGAGGAACCACTTGAAGAGCAGGTCGTAGCGCAGCCGCTCGCAGAACTGGCGCTCGCTGCGCACCGAGTAGAGCGCGATCAGCAGGCTCGCCTTGAGCAGGTGCTCGGGCGGGATCGAGGGCCGGCCGCTCGTTGAGTACATCGTGTCGAACAGCCCCGAGAGCTGCTGCAGCGCGGAATCGACGATCGGTTTGATGCGGCGGATCGGGTGGTCGTCCGGGATGAAGGAGTCCGGCGTGACCGCGAGCATGATGTTGGCCTGACGCTCGGCGTCACCGCGCATGGGGCAGCCTCCAGGCTACGCCCCCGCCGCCAGTCCTATCCTGCCAGACGACCGCCCCTTTTTCAGCAGCCTGCTAGGCGAGCCCGATGAACTCTCGCGCGTTCTTCGCCAGGATCCGCTCGCGCTCCTCGTCGGTCAGCGGGATGCGCATGAAGTTGCGCAACTGCGGGCCCGCCTCGTCGCCCGGGGCGTCCGAGGCCCAGCACACGCGGTGCGTGCCGAGCGCGCGCAGGAGCCGGGCCGCGTCCTCGACGGGACACGCGCGGTGAGCATCGCGCGCGTGCTGCGAGGGGCTCTGGAAACCCCCGGCGAGGTCGAAGTACACGTCCGGGAAGCGCTGCGCGACGATCACGCGCTCGTCCCAGAAGGCGCTGGCCGCGTGCGCCATGATGAAGCGCAGCCGCGGGAAGTTCTCGAAGATCGGGACGAAGTTCAGCGGCTCACCGTAGGTGCCTCCCTCGGGCGCCGGGGTGAGGCTGCCGGAGTCGCTGAGGATCGGGATGTCAGCCTCCTGCAGGCGCTCGTAGAGCGGGAACATCCGCTCGTCGCCGGGGAAGAAGCCTCCCAGTCCGGGGTGGAGCTTGATCCCGCGTGCGCCGCCGGCCAGATTCGTCTCGAGCTCCTCCATCATCACGGTCACGTCGTAGAAGATGCCGATGTCGACGCAGGGGAAGGGAATGATCCGAGGCTCCCTGGCGCCCAGCTCGCAGGCCCAGGCGTTGAAGCGCCGCAAGCGCTCCACGTTCTGATCCTGAAGCTGCATGCGCGCCTCTTCGATCTCGGCCTCCGGGGCCCCGGCCATGCGGGCCAGGCGGTTCGCGATGATCCGGTTGGTGTCCATGTAGTTGATCATGAACAGGTGCGAGAAGCCCTCGGCGTCCATCCAATCGATCGCCCGGGTCTCGTTCGCCCGGTACCACTCTTCCGGATACCCCGGCTTGGGGAACACCAGCGCTTCTTGCGCCGGATCCCGCGTCAGGTGCACATGCACATCGATTACCTCGGGAACAGCCACAGCGTCCTCCCATCACACGCCGCCCGCGCCATACTCGCGGCGGCTCCAATACGAACACAATAGGCGATCAGGGGCCGCGCTGCGCGCCGCACTGCTCGCCCCACCGGGGCCCCCGTCACGCCAGCTCGGCGCGGAATCGCGGATCGGCGATCGCGCGGAGGGCGTCGGCGCGGAGGCTGAGCGGGAGGCCCCGCAGGTCAGCCACCCCGTACTCGGTCACCACCCGGTCGCTGGTGTGGCGCGCCACGGCCACCACCGCTCCTTCGTCGAGGCTGGACACGATCCGGGAGACGCGGCCGCCCGCGGCAGTCGAGGGCATCGCGACGAAGCTGATCGCGTCTTCCGCCCACAGCGCCGCCTCGGCGAAGTCCGGCTGCCCGCCGGCGCCGCTGATCAGCCGGCCGCCGACGCTCTCCGCGTTGATCGAGCCATCGAGCGCCACCTGCACCGCCGAGTTGACCGCTCGCAGCAGCGAGCAGCGCGACAGCACGCCGAGCCCGTGCGTGTAGCTCGCGGGAGCGAGACGCACGAGGGGATTGCGGTCCACCCAGTCGAACAGCCGCCGCGTCCCGATCACCTCCGCGGTCACAGTGACGCCCTCGTCGAAGGCCTTGCGCGAGTTCGTGAGTACGCCCTGCTCGGCGAGATCGACGATGCTGTCGTTGATCTGGCCGGAGTGGACCCCGAGTTCGGCCCGCGCGTGGAGACCGGCGACCACCGCCTCCGGGATCGCGCCCAGACCGATCTGCAGCGTAGCCCCGTCGGGCACGAGGGCCACGACGTGCTCCGCGATCGCGTGATCGCGGTCGCCCGGCGTGGGGCGCGCGAGTTCGGGGAGCGGGCCGTCAATCTCGACCAGCAGGTCGAACGCCTCGGGCGGCAATTCGCCCGCGCCGTAGGTGTACGGCATCTCGCGGTTCACCTGCGCGATCACCAGCGGCGCGCTCAGCACCACATCGAGGGCACTCCCGACCGAGGTTCCGAGGCTGAGCCGGCCGTCCGGGCCCGGCGGGCTGACCTGCACCAGCGCCACGTCCACGGCGTAGTGGCCGCCGCGGCTGAACAGTGCGCCGGACTGCGAGTAGCGCGCCGGGATCACGTCCAGCACGCCGGCCTCGACGGCCGGGCGCCAGGGGCCGCTCATCTGCCAGCTGGTGAAGCGGAACGGATCCCCGGGATGACGCAGGGGCGCGATCTCCTCAAGCAGGAATCCGCCGACCAACTCCAGCGACGACCAGCGCGAGCGCTGGTCGTCGAGTGCGGCGAGCAGTTGCAGCGGCGTACCGCAGAACGGAGAGAGATAGACACGCGCGCCGTCCGGGATCGCGCGCAGCGCCGTCGCGGCGTCGACGAAGCGGGCGTCGCGACGCACGCCTGCGGGCTCGGATGGCGATTCGCTCGGAGCCGGTGGCATCGCGGCGGCGCTCAGGCAGCCCCGCCGCGTGACGTGCTCGTCCCGCTCACTGCGAGGCCTTCCTGAAGACGGGCAGCTTGAACGCCCCCGTCTCGTCCTCGCAGTCGACGAAGGTCACCTCGACCGCGAGCCCGCCGTCGATCTCCTCCTCGGGGATGTCCTGCGGATTGCTGATGAACCACGGGCCCTCTTCGAGCTCGACCAGGATCACGGGCCACGGCGTCGGGCACTCAAGGTAGTAGGGACGCTCGAACCGGCAGTGCGTGTAGACGGTTCCCCGCCCGGACAGCTCCGTCCATTCGAGGTCGTTGCTGAGGCACTCCTGGCACATCGAAGTGGGCGGCCACTGGTAGTGACCGCACTCCTCGCAGCACTGCAGGCGGAACTCACCGCGATTGCAGTGCTCCCAGAACATGTCGTGGTACTCGCCGCGGTAGCGCGGCGGCCGCTGCTCGGCCATCGCTAGTCCCCCCGCCGGTACATGATCGAGTAGGCGCCCCAGTGCCCGTGATGGCAGTACATCGAGGTCTGCACGTCTTCGACCTGCCGCGCGCCGGCCTCGTGCCGCAGCTGGCGCACCGCCTCTACCTGCAGGTTCCAGCCGTGCATGTAGGACTCGGAAAGCATCCCGCCGCTGGTGTTGCAGGGCAGCTCGCCGCCGATTTCGATGCGGCCGTCCTGGACGAAGTCGAAGCCCTCGCCCTCCTTGCAGAACCCGAACCCCTCGAGGTTCGTCGGCAGGTGGACGCTGTAGCCGTCGTAGGTCTGGAAGTGATCGACGTCCTCGCGGCCGATGCCGGACATCGCGTAGCAGTCGTCGGACGATCGCTTCAGCAGATCGTGGACGCCGCCCACCATGCGGTTGCGTATCTGGGTATCGCCACGATCGTCACTGCCTCGCCCGAATCCGGACAGCAGCACCGGCGTGTGGGGCATGTCCGCCGCCCGCTCCGCGCTCGTGAGGATCAGCGTGACGGCGCCGTCGTTGATCAGGCAGTAGTCGTAGACATGCATCGGCCGACAGACATACTTCGAGTTCAGGTACTCGTCAGCGGTGAGCGGCTCCCGCATCACCGCGTTCTCGTTGAGCATCGCGTGCTTGCGGAAGGTAATGGGGACCGTCGCCAGCTGCTCCTCCGTCACGCCGTACTCGATCATGTAGCGCTGGAGGATCATCGCATAGTGCGCGCCCGGCGAGCTGTAGCCCCACGGATGATAGTAGGCGTACGACCAGATCGGCCGCCCGCCGCCGATCGGCGGAGTACCGCCGTACTGCTGGCCCTCGGCACGGGAGGCGTTGCCGTAGACCAGCGCCACCACGTTGCAGAAGCCGCTCTCGATCGCCATCGCCGCCGCCTGCAACTGGCGCTCGACGCCGCCGTCCTCGCAGCCCCAGGTGTACTGCAGACCGAGCACCTCGCCCATGTTCTCCAGTACGAGGAATGAGCCCACGGCCAGGCCGTCGACCTCGTCCTTCGAGATCCCGCAGTCGTCGAGCGCGCGCTGGAAGGAGCGAGCGCCCAGCGTGTAGGGATCGTCCGTCAGCGCCGCCCCGCCCCGCCTCGCGACGCGATACTTCTCGTAGTCCTCGGCGTAGTCGGTATCGCCGATGCCGACCACGGCGACGCGGTCGCGCAGTCGCCGCACCCGTTCGAGGTTGTAGGTCACCGGCGTCTCCCCTCGCGCCCCTCGCGCGTTCCGCGGGCCCGCATCGCGCGGCGCCCGGCCCGCCAGAGGCCAATGACGGACGCACTATACGGCAGCGTAATGCGAAAAGTCCCCACGCCGCGTGGTACGGTCGCCGCAATCGGTCCGGGGAGGGCTGCGACGATGGAGGACCTACGCGGAAGAGTCGCGGTCGTGACGGGCGGCGGAAGCGGGATCGGGTTCGGGATCGCGCGCGCGCTCGCGGACGCCGGCGCACGCCTCGTCGTCGCGGACATCGAGGGGGCGACGGCGGAGGCAGCCGCGGCCTCATTCAGGAGCGCGGGCCACCCGGCGATCGCGCGGCGCACCGACGTGACCAACGCCGACGACCTCGACAGCCTCGCCGAGGCCACCATCGAGGCGTTCGGCGCCGTCCACGTGCTGGTCAACAACGCCGGCGTCATGACGATGGGGCCGCTTGGCGAGGCGACCGAGGCCGACTGGTCGTGGCTCTTTGACGTGAACGTGCACGGTGTCGTCCGCGGGGTGCGCGCCTTCCTGCCGCACCTGCGCGCCAACGCGCCCGCGCACATCGTGAACACCGTCTCGATGGCCGCGGTCGCGCCGAGGCTCGACGGCGGAATGGGCATCTATACCGCCTCGAAGGCGGCCGTGCTCGGCTTCTCGGAAGTGCTGCGCGCGGAGCTCGAGGGCGACGGGATCGGCGTGACGGCGCTGTGCCCCGGTCCGGTGAGCACGCGCCTCTGGGAGGCGGAGCGGAACCGCCATGCCCGCTTCGGCGAGCGCAAGTCGATGAGGACGCCCGCGCGCGCCCGCAGGCAGCAGCCCGACGAGGTCGGGCCCATGGTCGTCGATGCGATCCTGCGCAACGCGGGCTATCTGTTCACGAACCTCGACTCGCGCGATCGCATCGAGGAGCGCGCCGCGCGGGTCCGGGAGGCGCTGGACGCCTCGAGCAGGGCAGCGCGTAGCGCCGAGCGGCGCTGAACGGGGGCCGGCCATCGACGCGCGGGGGGAAGGCCGGCTGCGGACGTTCCGCTCCTTGGACGACCGCAACTTCCGCTGGTTCCTGACCTCGATCTTCTCGGGCTTCACCTCGAACGACATGCAGCAGTTCCTGCGGGGCTGGCTGGTCTTCGAGCTGACGGGCTCGTTCGCGGCGCTCGGGCTGATGTCGCTGCTCAACGGGCTGACCGGGCTGCTGCTGGCGCTCGTCGGCGGGGTGGTCGCGGACCTCGTACGGCAGCGCAAGCACGTCGTGCAGCTGGGGCAGGCGTTGAGCGGCATCAACGCGTGCGTGCTCGCGCTGCTGGTGTTCAGCGACCTGCTGCGCGTCGAGCACGTGCTGATCGCCGCGGCGGTTCACGGCGGCTCGAACAACCTCACGATGCCATCGAGGCAGGCGCTGACACCCGACGTCGTGGGCCCCGCGCGGCTCATGAACGCGATGGGCCTCTACAGCACAAGCCAGAACGCGGCGCGGCTGCTGATGCCCGGCATCGCCGGCGGGATGGTGGGCGCGCTCAGCGATCCGGGCACGATCGGCGGCGCGGCCTACGTCTACGTGCTGATCTTCAGCATCTACGCGGTCTCAGTCGCCACGATGTTCCCGGTGCGCGTCCCGGACCGCACACCGCGCGCGCGCTCCTTCGCCTCGCTGCGGGGCGATCTCGCTGACGGCTTCCGCTTCGTGGCCGGCCACCGGCCGCTCGCGGCGCTGCTGATCTGCAACCCGATCTTCGCGCTGCTGGGACTCGGCCACTTCGTGCTGCTGCCCGGCTTCGCCAAGGAGGTGCTGGATGCTGGTCCGGGGCAACTCGGGCTGCTGGTCAGCGTCTCGGGCGTCGGCGCGGTGGCCGGATCGCTGACGGTGGCTTCGCTGCCGAGCCGGCGGCGGGGCGTGCTGATGCTGTCGAGCGCGGTCCTGCTCGGCGTCTCGCTGGCCGCCTTCGCCGCCTCGACCTCGTACTGGCTGTCGCTCGGAATCATCCTCTTAGTGGGGGTAGGGCAGGCGGGCTATCTGGGGCTGATGAACGTGCTCGTGCAGACCCTCGCCGGCAACACGCATCGAGGGCGAGTGATGAGCATCTACATGATGGAGTTCAACATCACGCAGCTACTGCTGTTCGGGATGGGGATCGCGACGAGTATCTATGGTCCCCGCTCCACGTTCGCGGCGGCCGGCGTGGCGCTCGTGCTGCTGTCGCTGGTGCTGCTGCTGCGCTCGCAGACGCTGCGCAGGATCGAGTAGCGGCGGGCGGCGGACGTCCGCCGCTCGCTCCTCACTCGCCGTTTCGGCGCGGCACCTCGAGCTGCTCCATCACCTGCTCGAGCACCTCGTACTCCTGCGCGCCGACCACGCCGTGGCGCTCGTCGAAGATGAACGTCGGGACGCCGCGCACGCCGATCTCGCGCGCCCATGTGATGCGTTCGTCCACCTGCTGCCGGTAGCGGCCCTCGGTCAGCACCGTCCGCAGCTCGTCGCTGTCGAGCCCCTGATCGCCGCCGATCTGCAGCAGCGTGTCGAGGTCGCCGAGGTCCGCCTCGCCCTCGAAGTGCGCGGCGAACAGCGCGCGGTGCAGGCCCTCGCCGTCGTGGCCGATCTCCTGCGCGTACTCGGCGGTCTCGAGGGCGAGATGCGAGTTCGGGGTGAACCTGCGCCCGCGACGGAACGGGATCCCCACCCGCTCGCCGCGCAGCTCAAGCTGGGTCGGCGGGTCGTCCGGCTTCGTGCGCGGCTCCCGCTCCCGGCCCTCGGGAGGAATCGAGGGGTCGAGCAGGAACGGCCACCAGCGCACCTCCAGCTCGTACTCGCGCCGCAGCTTCTCGACCTCCACGAGGCCGACGTAGCACCACGGTCAGATGAAGTCGCTGACGATGATCAGTGAGGTCATGCCGCCTGCCCCGCCTTCCGGGCGCCGCGCCCCCGCTGCCTCAGTATGACGCTTGCACGCTCGCGCATCACCCGGCCGCCTTCGGCGCTGCTACCATCCGCGCCCCGCCGCGTGATCGAAGGGAGCCAGAGGGGAATGAAGTTCGGGCTCTTCCTCATCGAGTCGCCGCACCGCGCACACGTCGGGCCGAGCGGACGGCGCGCCGATCCAGGCCAGGGCGCAGCCCTCACCTCTCCCGAGTACCTCGGCGGCCTCGCGCGTTTCGCCGAGGAGGTCGGCTTCGACTTCGTCTCCTTCCCGGAGCACGTGGTGCTGCCCGTCGACTACGAGTCGCGCTACCCGTACCAGCAGTACGAGGGCGGCGACTTCAAGCGCTACCCCTACGACGAGACGGCGTTCCCCGAGCCGATCACCGCGCTCACCTTCGTCGCCGCCGTGACCGAGCGCCTGGAGCTCGGCACGTCGGTGCTGATCCTCCCGCAGCGCAACCCCGTCATCCTCGCCAAGCAGCTCGCGACCCTCGATGCGCTCTCCCGCGGCCGCGTCAGTCTCACCGCCGGCATCGGCTGGTTCCGCGAGGAGTTCGAGGCGATCGGCGCTCCCTGGGAGCGCCGCGGCCGCCGCGCGGACGAGTACATCCAGGCGCTGCGCACGCTCTGGCGCGACGAGATCTCCACCTTCCACGGCGAGACCGTCTCGTTCGAGCGGATCCGCTGCCTCCCGAAGCCCACGCGGCCGGAGGGCCCGCCGATCTACGTCGGCGGACACAGCCTCGCCGCGGCGCGCCGCGCGGGACGGCTCGGCGACGGCTTCATGCCGCTCGGCTTCGGAGGCTTCGACGGCGAGGACGTGGGACCGCTGCTCGACGTGTGGCGCGAGGCTGCGGCGGCAGCCGGCCGCGACGCCGCCTCGATGGAGCTGTGGATGGGCTCGGCGCCCGACCTCGCGTCGGTCCAGCGCGTCGCCGAGCGCGGCGCGAGCCGCGTCCACTTCGCGTTCTCCGCGCCGGACCTGGACCAGGCCAAACGCGAGCTGGAGCAGATCGCCAACGAGGTGATCGAGCGCTTCTAGCAGGCGGCCGCCCTCGAACGCGCGTCCGGGGCGCGGCCCATACGAGCCCCGAACCCACGGGCGGTTGACGGCGCGGTACAGTCTCGATATTCGATTCGCTCTCGCGCGCGACAGAGTGAGGTGAGGCATGACGACTGCACAGCGCCCGTATCAGGTGGTTGGCACCCGGCCGGTGCGCCCGGACGGAATGGAGAAGGTGACCGGGCGAGCAGGCTACAGCGCCGACACGCGGCTGCCGGGAATGCTCTACGGCCGCCTCAAGCGCAGCCCGCACGGGCACGCCTACATCCGCTCGATCGACACCTCGAAGGCCGAGGCGCTGCCCGGCGTGCGCGCGGTAATCACCGCCGCGGACTTCCCCGGCGAGCGCGAGGAGATGATCCGCACGATGCGCGGGCACACCACGCGCAAGTGGTTCCAGGACATGATCATGGCCTCGGACAAGGTGCTGCACTACGGGCACGCCGTCGCCGCCGTCTGCGCGACCGACCCGCACATCGCCGAGGACGCGCTCGACCTGATCGAGGTGGAGTACGAGCTGCTGCCGCCGGTCCTCGACGTACTCGAGGCGATGGCCGAGGGCGCGCCGATCCTCCACGAGGAGATGCGCACGGTGACGATGCTCGGCCGCGGCATGCCCGGTGCGCCGATCAACGACACGCCCTCGAACGTTGTCAGCCACATGCCGCTCGAGAAGGGCGAGCCGGACCAGGGCTTCGCGGATTCGGACCTGGTGATCGAGCGCGAGTTCCGCACCAGCATGGCGCACCAGGGCTACATCGAACCTCAGAGCGCCGTGGCCGACTGGGGTCCCGATGGGATGCTCAGCGTCTGGGCGAGCAGCCAGGGCGCGTTCAACTTCCGCGACCAGCTCGCCGCACTCCTGCAGATCCCGACCGCGCACATCCGCGTCGTGCCGACCGAGATCGGCGGCGGCTTCGGCGGGAAGCTCTACATGTACGTGGAGCCGATCGCCGCGCTGTTCTCACAGCGCACCGGGAAGCCCGTGAAGGTCTCGCTTTCGCGCGAGGAGGTGCTCACCGCCACGGGGCCGACCTCGGGCACGTACGTGCGCGTCAAGATCGGCGCGAAGCGCGACGGCACGCTGCTGGCCGGGGAGGCCGAACTCGCCTACGAGGCGGGCTCGCACCCGCCCTCGCCCGTGGGCGGGGGCTGCCTGACCGTGTTCGGCCCCTACGACATCCCGAACCAGCGCGTCGACGGCTACGACGTGGTGGTCAACAAGCCGAAGGTCTCCTCCTACCGCGCGCCCGGCGCCTGCCAGCCGACGCTCGCCGTCGAGTCCGTGCTCGACGAGATCGCGGAGGAGCTCGCGATCGAGCCGATGGAGCTGCGGCTCCGCAACGCCGCGCGCGAGGGCACGCGCATCCTCGACGGCCGCGCCTTCCCGACGATCGGCGCGGTCGACGTGATGGAGACGCTGCGCACCTCGGAGCACTACCGCTCCGAGCTCAGCGGCGAGTACCAGGGCCGCGGCGTGGCCATCGGCTACTGGTACAACGGCGGCGGCGAGGGCACCGCCACCGCCAGCATCAACGCCGGCGGGACCGTGAGCCTGATCGTCGGCTCGGTCGACATCGGCGGACAGCGCGCCTCGCTCGCGATGCAGATGGCCGAGGCGCTGGGCATCCCCTACGAGGACGTGCGGCCGCACGTGGTCGACACGGAGTCGATCGGCTACACGGGGCTGACCGCGGGCTCGGCGACCACGTTCAAGACCGGCTGGGCGATCTACAAGCTGGCGCAGGAGTTGCAGACCAAGCTCCAGGCGCGAGCGGCCAGGATCTGGGACGTGCCTTCGGAGCAGGTCGAGTACCGCCAGGACGCCACGATCCACGGACCACCGGACGAGGACGGCAGCGCTCGCTCGTTCACGTTCCGCGAGCTCGCGAGCCAGCTGCCTGGGACAGGCGGCAACATCGCGGCGCAGGCCGACTCCAACGAGACGACCTGGGGGCCGAGCTTCGCCGGGCACATCGTGGACGTCGAGGTCGATCCGGCGACCGGGAAGGTCGACATCCTGCGTTACACCGCGGTGCAGGACGTGGGCACGGCGATCCACCCCTCCTACGTGGAGGGCCAGATGCAGGGCGGCGCCTCGCAGGGCGCGGGGATGGCGCTGAGCGAGGAGTACATCTACGACGAAGACGGCCGGCTGCGGAACGCAAGCCTGCTCGACTACCGGATGCCGACCACCGTCGATCTGCCGATGGTGGAGACGATGCTCGTCGAGGTGCCGAATCCCGGACACCCGTACGGCGTGCGCGGCGTCGGCGAGGTGCCGATCGTGCCCCCGCTGGGCGCGATCGCGAACGCGCTGCACGACGCGACAGGGGTGCGAATGCGGCACCTGCCGCTCAACCCCGAACGCGTCCTCGAGGCGCTCGGGGAGATCTGATCCGCGGACCCCGCAGCCCTCGCCGGGTTGTCGAGCGGCCTCGTCCGCTCGGAGCCGCTGTTAGACTCGATGCGCACCGGCGGGTGCGAGCCGCACCCGCGTCCTGAAGTTGGGCGGACCATCGGCGATGACCCTGCCTGATTCGCCCCCGTCCGCGTCCTACGAGGCCGCCGGGATCACCTCGACCACGGATGCGGCCGCCCCGGGACAGGCACGCCGAAGACCGCGCTTCTCGCTTCGCACCTTCGCGTCGCTGCGGCAGCGCGAGTTCCGCTGGCTCTTCGCGTCCACGCTCGGGCAGATGGCCGCGATCCAGATGCAGATCCTGATGCGCAGCTACGTCGCGTACGAGCTCACGGACTCCTTCGCGGCGATCGGCATCGTCGGGCTCGCGAGCGCCGTGCCGATGTTGCTGCTCTCGGTGTTCGGCGGCGTGCTGGCCGATCGCGTGCCGCGGAAGCGGATCCTGCAGGTCGGGCACGTGCTGAACATGGGGTTCGCGATCCTGATTGGCACGCTGCTGCTGCTCGGCCTCCTGCGCGTGGAGCACCTGTTCGTCATCGCGTTCGTGCAGGGCATCGTGCTTGCGCTCACGATCTCGGCGGGCCAGGCAATCGTCCCCGAGGTCGCGGGCAGGGAACGCCTGATGAACGCCGTCTCCCTGAACGCCGCGGGCATGAGCTTCACGCGCTTGCTGGCCCCCGCGGCGGCGGCGCTCATGATCGCGCTGGTCGGGACGGGCTCGGCCTACCTCTCGATCGCCGTCTTCTACTGCCTGGCCCTGCTCATGTTGGTGCCGGTTCGCGCCCGGCAGCCCGGCGCGATGCGGGCGGGGCCGCACGCCGGCGGTGCCGGAGGACTCCACGATCTGGTGGAGGGGCTCCGTTACGCCGTGTCCAACAAGGTCATCTTCTGGGTGCTCGTCCTGAACTTCGCCACCGCGATCCTCGCCATGCCATATATGGTGCTGCTTCCCGGCTACGTCTCCGATGTCTTCGCGGGCGGCCCCACGGAGCTGGCGTGGCTCGCCGGAGTGAGCGGGGCCGGATCGCTCCTCGCCACGCTCGTGATCGCGTCGCTGCCAGAGCGGCGGCGAGGCGTGCTGCTGCTCGTCTGTTCATGCCTGCTCGGCCTCACGCTCACCGCGTTCGCCGCCACGTCGGTCTTCTGGCCCGCCTTCGCGATCATGTTCGTCGCCGGCATCTGGACCGCGGGCCGGCAGGCGCTGGGGATGGTGCTCGTCCAGACCTACGTGGACGACGCGCACCGAGGCCGCGTGATGTCGATCTTCATGACCCAGATCTCGATGGTGCTGTTCGGTGGCTTCCTCGTCGGCATCATGGCCGAGGCGGTGGGCATCCAGACCGCGATCGGGGGCCTCGGGCTCATGCTCGCGGTCTTCACGCTCGCAGTCGCCGCGCTGGTGCCGCGGCTGCGCCGGGTGGACTAGCCGGGCACGGCGCCCTCACGGCGAGGCGATCGCACCCCGCTCGTAGAGGTCGTCGACCTCGTCCGCCGCCAGGCCCGCCTCCTCGAGGATCTCGCGGGTGTGGTGACCGAGCAGCGGCGAGGGCCGCGGCGATCCCGTCGGCGAGCCGGACATCTCGACGAGCGGCCCGACGAACTGCTCCCGGCCGACCAGCGCGTGCTCGACATCGAGCATGATGCCCGCCTCCTGCACGCCGGGGTCGTCGGCGAGCTCCTCCGGCAGGTAGACCTTCGAGGCCGGGACGCCGAGGCGGTCGAGCTCGGCGATCCACTCGTCCGCGGTGCGGGCGCTGAACGCCTCGGCGATCTTGCGGTGCGTGCGGTCTATGGCAGGCCGGTTCGCCGGGTCGAGGACATCGAACTCCAGGTCCTCGGTCGGGTCGTCCTCGATGCCGAGCAGAGCACGGATCTGATCGCGGTTCCGGTCGGTCAGGGCCCCGATGATGATCGCGCCCTCGCGCACGGCGTAGCCGCCGTAGTAGAGGCGCACCTGCGGGCCCAGCAGGTCGTAGACGCCGCCGCGCTCGTTCACCACCTCGCAGTAGTCGCCGCCGCGTTCCCGAACCGCCTCGACGCGCTTCATCAGCGGATCGCGCGTCTCGACGTCGAAGACCGGGGAGCGGGCGATGTCGCGACCCATCATCATCATCCCCGTCGCGAGGAGGGAGCTGCGGACGAGCTGTCCCTCGCCGGTGCGCTCGCGGTGGACGAGCGCCGCGCAGACGCCCATCGCGAGGACGATGCCGGCGGGAAAGTCGACGATGCCGGTGCACTGCACGAGCTCGGGGCCGCCGAGTTCGTCGCACTTGACCTCGGCGGCCATCATTCCGCTGTAGGCCTGCGCGACGATGTCGGAGCCGGCCCGGCTGGCGTTGCGGCCATGGCCGCCGAAGCCGGTGTTCTCCGCCCAGATCAGATCCTCGCGGTAGCGGCGCAGCGACTCGTAGTCCACGCCGAGGCGGGCCGCCGCACCGTAGCCCATGTTCGAGACGACGACGTCGAAGGTCGGGACGAGGCGCTCGATCAGGCGCTTTCCGTCCTCGTGCTTGAGGTCGACGGCGATGCTGCGCTTCCCTCGATTGAGCGAGTGGAACGACTTGTTCTCCCCGGGGATCGCGCTGCGCCGCCGCCGCGAGGGTCCGCCGTCGAGCGGCTCGACCTTCACGATATCCGCGCCGAGGTCGGCGAGCGCGACGCCGCAGAAGGGTCCGGCGATGATCTGCGTGAACTCGAGCACGCGAATGCCGTCCAGTGGTCCGCTCATGATGGCCCTCCTGCCCGCCCCGCCCCACTGGCGGCGCCCTCATTGGGGACCGGATGGTAGCAGCCCCGGCTCGGGGCCCGGTCCGGACCGGGACCAGGGGGGGAAGGGAGCGGCCGGCTACGAGGAGCTGCCCTGGAGCGGGCGCATCACCTCCTCGGCGAAACGCTCGACGGCCTCGATCTTCGCCTCGACCGGCGAGTCGGCGCCGGCCGGCTCCCAGGCGGGGATGCGGATGCCGTCGAGGCCGGCGCGGCCGAGCTCGTCGAGCAGCTCGGCGGTGGGTGTCTCGGCGAGCTGAACGTTGATCTCGAAGTCGGCGGGATCGCGCCCCGCCTCTTCGAGGAGCTGGTGCATCCGCGCAAGGCGGGCGGGCACCTCGCTCGCCGGAGACCCGCCGGCAACCCAGCCGTCGGCGATGCGCGCGGCGCGGCGCATCGCGATCTCGCTGCGGCCTCCGATGGTGATCGGAATCGGAGCGGGCGGCACGGGCGCCATCGACACGGCGTCGAAGTCGAACCAGGTGCCGTGGTGCTCGACCCAGCCGCCGGCCCAGAGGCGCCTGAGCACCTCGATCATCTCGGCCATGCGCTGGCCGCGGCCGGAGAAGGCCTGGCCGGTCTGCTCGAACTCCTCGCGGCACCAGCCCGCGCCGAGGCCCGCCACGATGCGCCCGTTGGTGAGCACGGCGGCGGTGGAGATCGCCTTGGCGACGGTGAAGAGGTCGCGTGCGGGCGCGATGTAGACGGCGCTCATGCAGCGCAGCGTCGTGGTTGCCGCGCCCACGGCGGAGGCGAGCGCCCACGAATCGGGCCAGTGCGCCTCGGGACCCCAGGATGGCACCCCGCTGGCGGTGCCGGGATACGAGGGGGTGACTTCGCGCGGGTAGAAGAGGTGATCGGGAATCGCGAGGCCCTCGAAGCCGAGCCGCTCGGAGGCGCGAGCGAGCGGGAGCACCTGCTCGGTCGGCATGAACCCGGTGAACTGCCAGAACTCCATGATGCTCCGTTCGCTCGACTGGACCGCGCTGCTCGCTACGATAGCCGCGACGGGAGCGTGCCGCGATGCACTTTGGCTTCTGCTACATCCCGGACTACTACCCGGAGTTGCACGGCGAGTTCCGCGACTGGTACGAGCGGATGCTCTCCGAGTGGGCGTGGGCCGACGAACTCGGCTACGACTCGATCTGGATCGCCGAGCACCGCTATCCGGGCTACGCGTTCACCTCGACGCCGGTCGTGGCGCAGGCGATGGCCGACCGCACCAAACAGATCCGCATCGGCACGGCCGTGGCGCTGATCACGCAGCGGCACCCCGTGCTGAGCGCAGAGCACTGGGCGACGGTCGACCTGCTCTCCGGCGGACGGCTGAACTTCGGCATCGGCCGCGGCATCCTGGAGTACGACTTCGAGACCGTCGGCGTGCCCTCGGAGCAGTCGCGCGAGCGCTTCGAGGAGGCGTGGGAGGTGATCCGCCGGCTCTGGACCGAGGACGGCGTGGTGCACAACGGCAAGTACTGGCAGTTCGACGCGCACACGCTCCGGCCGCGCCCGCTGCAGCAGCCGATGCCGCCGATCTACGTCTCCGCGCTGGCGACGCCGGAGACGTACCGCTGGGCGGGGCGCAACGGCTACCACCTGCTGCTCGCGCCGTTCCTGCTCGACTCGAGCGAGCGGCAGCGCGGCTACGTGGACATGTACCGCGAGGAGCTCGCGAAGGCGGGGCACGACCCCGCGCAGTTCGAGGTCCTCGGGACGTACCACCTGAGCATCGTCGAGCGCGAAGACCAGCTCGATGGGGCGGACGAGTACTTCTATCGCTACCTCAACTTCACCCAGAACACCGGGAAGGAACGGACCGGGGTGAAGCAAACCCTCGGGGGCGACGCCAACCGCTACTACCAGTCCGGGGAAGGCCTGTGGAAGGACATCGAGGAGATGCGCCGGCAGCGCACCGTGATTGGCACGCCGCAGCAGTGCATCGAGCGCATGTCCGAACTGGCCGAGGCGTGCGGCCTCAGCGGGTGGACGTTCGAGATCAGCTACGGCGGCATGCCCCACGAGGTCGTCAGGGACCAGATGCAACTCTTCGCCGAAGAGGTCATCCCCGTCCTGCGCCCGTAGCGCGCACCGATCGAGGTCAGGGCACGAGCATCCCGCGCGAGACGGCCGTCTGGCGCTCGTTCCACTCGGCCTCGGCGAACGCCTCGTTGACGTTCTCGAGCGGGTACATGTTCGAGACGATGCGCTCGTACGGCACCTTGCCCTGGTTCTTGACCAGCGTCTCCATCATCAGCGGCAGCAGGTGCGGGCGGTACATGAGCGAGCCCATGATCTTCTTGCCCCGCAGGATCGTCGAGGGGTCGAACTCCACGGTGCGGCCACGCACGATGTCGCCGATCTCGATGAAGGTGCCGCCGTTGGTGAGGTAGCCGACGCCCTCGACGAGCAGCTCCGCCCTGCCGACGAGCTCCATCGCGATGTTGGCGCCGCGGCCGCCGGTGAGCTCGAGGACACGATCGAGCCGCGCCTCCGGGGTGTCGTACTCCGTGATGTTGATCGTGTGGTCGGCGCCGAACGCCTCGGCAAGCTCGAGCCGGTCGGCGAGTCGGTCGAGGACGATCACGCGGTGGGCGCCCATGTCCTTCGCCATCGCGGTGGCGTTGAGGCCGAGGCCGCCCGCGCCCTGGATGACCACGTAGTCGCCCTCGTGGGCGCCGGCGCGGAGCAGGCCCTCGGTGACCGTGCCCATCGCACAGTTGACCCAGCCGAGCACGGAGTCGGGCAGCTCGTCGGGCACCTTGAAGACGGGGTGGTTGGCCCGGATCCAGTAGTAGTCGGCGTAGGTGCCGGTGAAGTAGGGCCAGTCGCCGGCGTCGCTGTATGGGCTGCTGGCGCACCAGTTGGGCTCGCCGCGCATGCACTGGTAGCAGTTGCCGCAGGGCTTGATCGCGGAGTACATGATCCGGTCGCCCTCGTGCAGCGGGAGTCCGTTGGAGTCCGTCGTCGTGCCCTTGCCGAGCTGGTAGACGACGCCCGTGCCCTCGTGGCCCATCACGCGGCCGCTCTCGGGAAGCGGGACGTTGACCTGGTCACCGCGCCAGGTGTGCAGATCGGAGCCGCAGATCCCGGCCTGCGTGATCTTCAGCACCAGTCCGCCCGGCTCTGGATCGGGGACCTCGTACTCCTCGATCACGAAGGGCTCGCGGTATTCCTTGACGACGACGACGCGGCCAGTGGTCACGATTGGCTCTCCTTCAGCGCACGCAGCGGAGCGGCTGCCTCCACATCATAGCGAGGCAGCCGACGGCTGACTTGCCGAACCCGGGAGCGTGGGCCTGGCGCAGCCTGCTAGCGGTCGCCGGGGACGACGCCGGCGCGGGTGATCAGGTCCTTGCTGAGCGCCTGGAAGGAGTCCGGCTCCAGCTCGTCCACCTCGGCGTGCCCGGACTCGGCGACCGCCCGCTGGAACGGCTCGAAGCTCGGGATCTCGTCATCGGCGAGTGGCTGCATCCACTCCTTGCGCTCCATCGCGGCCTCGATGTACGGGGCGAGTTCCTCCTGCTTGCGGGCCTCGCGCTCCTCCTCGCCCTCCTTGAACTCGGGCATGACCTCCTCGGCGAAGAGGCGCAGCGAGTCGCAGATCTCCTCGTGCGTGGCGCGGCCGGCCTGGGCGCCGAGCATCACCTGGTCGGCGCCGGCCCTGGTGAGCAGGCGGACCGCCTCCCGCGCCTCCTCCGGCGTGCCGATGCAGCTCGGCCGCCGCCGCGTGTGCTCCGCCTCGAGGCTCTCGCGGGCGTCCTCGAAGATGTTCCAGAGGTTCGTGCGGCCGGGCGTGTGGCGGCCGGCGGCGTAGAAGTGGGCGACGCCGGTACTGAAGAAGAGGCGGTTGGGCAGCGCGCGCTCGAAGGCGGCATCGCCATCGTGATCGAGGCACATCGGCTCTGCGATCGCGAAGTTGGCATTGACGAAGTGGCCGATCGGGACGCACTCGGTCTTGATCGCGTCGTAGTAGTCGTCGACCCATGCGCCGACCTCGCCCGGAGGGAGGAACGAGAAGCAGAGCACGCCGAGGCCGAGCCGGCCGGCCAGCTTCACGGCCTCGCGGTTGGAGCAGGCCATCCACATCGGCGGATGCGGCCGCTGGATCGCCTTCGGGATCACGTTGCGGCAGGGCATCGAGAAGTACTTGCCCTCGTAGCCGGGGTAGGGGTCGAGCGCGAGCATGTTCGCGACCTGCTCGGCCGCCTCAAGCCACATCGCCCGCTTGTCCGCGAGCGGCACGCCGTAGCCCTCGAGCTCGCTGCGCGAGGCCGTCTCGCCGGTCCCGAACTCGACGCGGCCGCCGGAGACGAGGTCGAGCGTGGCGATCCGCTCCGCGACGCGGGCGGGGTGGTTGTAGTTCGGCGGCATCGCGACGATGCCGTGACCGAGCCGGATCCGCTTCGTGTTGCGCGCGGCGGCGGCGAGCACGATTTCGGGCGCGGACGAGTGCGAGTACTCCTCGAGGAAGTGGTGCTCGACCTCCCACACGTAGTCGATGCCGAGGTCGTCGGCGAGCTCGATCTGCTCGATCGCGTTCTGGAAGAGCTGCTGCTCGCTGCCGGGGGTCCAGGGCCGCGGATGCTGCAACTCAAGGAAGATGCCGAACTTCATCGCTCACTGCCTTTCCCGGGCCGCGCGCTTGGGGGCAAGTATACGGACGGCCTCAGCTCGCCTCGCCGAGGAAGTCCTCCGCCGCGTCCCGGGGGACGTGACCCAGCACCTCCGTGGTGTGGCTGTAGTCCCGAAAGCGCCAGCGGTTGTTGGAGATGCCGAAGAAGATGTCGTAGCGCACCTCGGCGGGCGCCTCGATGCTCCGCACGACAAGGTCGGCGATGTCGCGGTGACTGACGAAGATCGCCTGATTCCAGGGATCGCCCTCGCGCGGCCGGCCATTCCGCGAGCAGGCGCCGATCCGCAGGCAGATGACGGACAGGTCGGTCGTCTCCACGTACATGCGCGCCAGGTCTTCACCGAACAGCTTGGAGACCGCGTAGAGGTTCAGCGGCCTCGGCTCGTCGCTGGTACGCAGCATCCGCCACTCCGAGGGCACGCGATCGTATTCCCCGCGTGTGATCTCGGCGTAGGGCGACGAGCTCTGGTAGCCACTCATGGTCGCGCCGCTCGACGCGAAGACGACGCGCCGCACCCCCGCCGCGACGGCGGCCTCGAAGACATTGTGAACGCCGTCGATGTTGTTACGGAGGATCTCCTCCCAGGGCGCCTCCCACATCCCGCGCGGCGAGTTGACCCCTCCGTAGGCCGCGAGGTGCACGACCGTATCGACGCCCTCGAAGGCCGGCGTGATCTCGTCGAGCACGGCGATGTCGCCTCGGAAGTCTCGTTCCGGCGGCATGCCCTCGACGCCGCCGCGCGAGAGCGCGACGACCTCGAAGCGCTCCTCGAGGGCGGGCCGAACAGCGGCGCCGACCGCGCCGCCAAGTCCCGTGACCAGCACGCGCCGTCGGTCCATCGTCCTCGCCTCGTTCCCTGCGCTCGGTCAGTGGCAGCGACGCGCAGGGTACAGCAGGCAGCGGCCTCGATCCTCGCCCCGACCGGCGAGCCGGCAACATCGCCGAGGCCGGCAGCACGCAGCAATCACGCGTGGCTATGATTGGCGCACCCACGCCCGCTCCAAGGAGGACCACATGGCCGACCCCGAGATCATCGACTTCCACACGCACACCTTCGTCAGCGCCGACCGCGGACTCGGGTGGCAGCGCTCGCTGGGCATCACGGAGACGACGCGAACGGGCGCTATCGACAATCTCCACTCGACCATGCAAGAGGCCGGCATCTCCCGCTCGGTGATGCTGATGTACACGCCGACGCGGTTCATGTACGAGGCGCGCATCCGCAACATCGAGTGGCCCGAGGACTCCGAGGCCCGCGCGCAGACCGAGCGCGAGATCCAGTCGATGATGGCCCAGCGCATGATCGAGAACAACGAGTGGGCCTGCAACGTCAGCGCCGAACACTCCGACCTGATCGCCTTCGCGGGCCTCGACCCGGTCTACATGGACGAGCAGACGATGGTCGGCGAGATCGACGACAAGGTGGCGAAGGGAGCGAAGGGCGTGAAGATCGTGCCCCTCGCCCTCGCGATCTACGTCGACGATCCGCGGCTCTGGCCCGCCTACGAGCGGATCAGCGAGCTCGGCGTCCCGATGGTCTCGCAGGCCGGCGCCGGGGGAGAGAACGGCGATCGCGGAGACGCGCACGGACGGCCGAAGTACTTCGCGAAGGCCCTCGAGGAGTTCCCGGACCTGGTCGTCAACCTCGCGCACCTCGGCCACGGCTACGAGGAGGACGTGATCGACCTCTGTCAGCGTTTCCCGAACCTCTATGCCGACATGTCCAGCCGCCTCCATGAGCTCGACGATCCCGACGAGGAATTGACGGCGGACTCGCTCGTGGAGTTCATCCGCGCCTGCGGCGTGGAGCACATCATGTTCGGCACGAACTACCCGCTCAACGACCCGGTGCTCTACGCGGAGGTGATGCGGACCCTGCCGCTGACGGACGACGAGCGCGAGCTCGTGTCCAGCGGCAACGCGAAGCGCCTGCTCGGCGGCTAGCGGGGAGGCCGCGCCGCCCCGAGCGCTACCCGCAGATGCTGCGCACGGTGTCGTGCAGGATCTGCATGCCCATCCGCAGGCCGTCGATCGCGATGCGCTCGTCGTTGCCGTGTCCGAGCGCCTGATCCGAGGGCGGGACGAAGATCGGCACGAAGCCGTACGCCGGATAGCCATGGCGGCGGAACACGCGCGAGTCCGTGAACCCGGTCGAGGTCCACGGGACGACGACGGCGTCCTCGACGGTGTTGCGCACGGCCCGCGACAGCGTCTCGTACAGCTCCGAGTCGATCGGCGAGGGCGGGCCGTAGCTGCGCAGCACCACCTCCACCTCCACCTGATCGTCGTCGATCACCTCGACCATCTCGGCGAGGAAGGCGTCCGGGTCGGAGCCGGGCACGAGCCGGCAATCGAGGGTCGCCGACGCCCCGGCCGGGATTACGTTGTGCTTCACGCCTGACTGGAGCGTCGTCACGGAGATGGTGTTCCTGAGCAGCGCCCCCACCCGGGGCTGCCGCGCGGCGACCTGTTCGATGACCTCGAGCGTCGGCTCTTCGTCGAAGAGGCCGACAGCGTGCAGACCGTCGAAGTAGGCCTGCAGCTCCGGGGTGATCCGCACCGGGCGCTCCCAGTCCAGGATCCGCTGCAGCGCGCGCACGAGGCGATCGGCGGCGTTGTCGGGCGTCGGCACGGAGCCGTGGCCGGGCCGGCCCTGCGTGCGCAGGCGCACCCAGAACGGGATCTTCTCCGCCACCCCGATCTGCATCAGCGGCCGCTCGACGCCGAAGGCGCGCGAGCTGCCACGCCCGCCCTCGTTGATCACGCACACGCAGTCGATCACCTCGGGATGCTCGCGCGCGAGGAACTCGGCGCCGTAGACGCTGCCCGCCTCCTCGTCCGCGACGGCGATGAAGGTGAGGTCGCGGCGCAGCGGCAGGCCGTGGCGGTGATGCAGCAGCAAGGTGATGAGCTCCATGATGCCCATCCCCTTCATGTCGAGCGTGCCGCGGCCCCAGATGTAGCCGCCGCTCACCTCGCCGCCGAGCGGGTCGACGGTCCAGTGCTCGCGCTCGAAGGGCACGACATCGGTGTGGTTGAGCAGGATCAGCTGCTTGCCGGCCGTGCCGTCGCCCGGGAGCGTGGCGACGAGCGTGGCGCGGCCGGGCGCGTCCGCCGGCTCGTACAGCTTGTAGGGGATGCCCTCGCGATCGAGGATCGCGCCGAAGAACTCGCAGGCGCGGGTCTCGTTGCCGGGCGGATTGACGGTGTCGACGCGGATGTAGGCGGAGAGCAGCTCCGTCGCTTCCTCGGTCAGCGCATCCCAGTCCGGCGTGATTCCGTCGTCCGGCATGCCGTCCTCCTCGAGTTCTGCTTACGCGCCCGCTCGGGCGCGAGGGCGAACCTACCACCACCCGCGAGCGCCGGGCGCGGATGCGCCCTCGGACAACGAGGCCGGGAGCGCCGTCGGGCCGGGCGAGGCGGGTGGGTGGGTGTGTGGAGCGGGGGACGGGTCTCGAACCCGCGACCTTCTGCTTGGAAGGCAGATGCTCTACCAGCTGAGCTACCCCCGCACCCGCCCAGCCATTGAACGCACGCCCCCCGCGCGCGGTCAACGCGCGGGGGCCGGGGAGCCCCTGACCCCCGCCCTCGCAAGCCCTCCTGGCCTTGATGGCCGCGCTGGCGCGCGGCGACCCCTCACCCTCCGCCCTCTCCCGCAAGGGGAGAGACACCCCATGGTGCTAACTGGTCAAGCGGCGAGCGGCTCGCGGTCGTGGCGGTGCGCCCAGGCGGTGGCCTCGTCGTAGCAGGCGCGGGTCCTGAGGCAGCCGTGGAGGTAGCCGACGAGGCGGTTGGCGAGGGCGCGCAGCGCCTGGTGATGGAGGTCG
The DNA here is from genome assembly GCA_965247925.1 of Dehalococcoidia bacterium. Classification (GTDB taxonomy): domain Bacteria; phylum Chloroflexota; class Dehalococcoidia; order UBA2979; family UBA2979; genus VXMT01. The sequence goes on along the minus strand of CBDFIB010000004.1, from coordinate 1,553,082 downwards.
CCCGCAGCGCGCCGGCGGCGGTAGAAGTCGTGGCAGCCCGGGCTCGCCCGCAGCGAGCAGAGCGCCCAGCGGTCGGCGGCGTCGGCGAGCCGGCGGTTGCGCACGAAGCGGGCGCGCACGCTGCGTTTGCGTCCCGATGCTACGGTCAGCGGCGAGGTGCCGGCGTAGTTCCTGCGGGACTTCGCCGACTCGTAGCGTTCGGGGTCGTCCCCGAACTCGCCGAGCACCCGGGCGCCGAGCACGACACCGAGTCCGGGCAGGGAGCGGTAGATCGCGGCGTCCGGGTGCTGCTCAAAATGGCTCGCCAGCTCGGCCTCGAGCTCCTTGATCTGGCGGTTGATCTCGCTGATCTGCGCGACGGCCGCGCGGGTGCTCGCGGCGAACGCCCTGCTCACCGCAGCAGGCGCCTCGAGCTGCGGGGAGCGCAGCGCGTCGCGGACCACGGCGGCGCGCTGCTCGAGGTTGCGCTGGCGGCCGCCGCGGCTGAGCGCCGAGCGGATCTTTGCGGTCGACAGCCGCGCCGCCTCGCGCGGGCCGGGCGCCCGGGCCAGCACGCCGACGGCGTCGCCGTGGGCGAGCTTGGGGAAGGCCACCAGGGCAGCCGGGAAATACTCCCTGAGGGCGTTGCGCAGCCGGTTGGTCTGCCGGACGCGGTCCCAGATCAACTGCTGGTGGGCGCGGGCGAGGATGCGCACCGCGGCGGCCTCGTCGCTGTCGCCTGCCACAGGGCGGTGGTTGTGGCGGTCGGTGCGTACCAGGTCGGCGAGCAGCTTCGCGTCGCCGGCGTCGGACTTGGCGCCGCCGACGTGGTGTCGGTCGCGGTAGCGCGACGCCGAGCGCGGGTTGATCGCGTACACACGGTAGCCGGCCGCGAGCAGGGCCGAGACCCAGGGCCCGCGCTCCGTCTCGATGCCGATCACGACCTCGCCCGGGTCCGAGGCGTGCTGCGCAATCAACTCGTGCAGGGCGGCGACGCCTTTGACGCCTTCGGGCAGCCGCCTGGCGGCGAGCTGCTCGCCGGCCTCGTTCATGAGCTGGATGTCGTGGTGGTCCTCGGACCAGTCGTCGCCAACGTACAGGGTCATCGTGCCTCGCTTCCCTCCGCTTCGTGCTGCGTGCTGCGACCTGCCGGGTTGGTCCTGCGACGGCCTAATGGAACAGTGCTCTCGGGCACGACACCCCATGAGTGCTGCGGACCACCCGGACGTACCAGCCGGGGCACGGTCTCTCCCGAGAGATCCCGAGGTCTCAGGGAGCCACAGTGCTCACCAGCCGGCCGGTCCGGGACCAGTCTCCCAGATCGCTCCGGGGTTCCGGTCGAACCCCATTAGGGAGCCGGACCGCCCTCGTTCGCGTGCGGCTAGTCGAGGAGTGCGCTCGCGACGGTGCGCAGCGCCTCGCCGGCGCCACCGAAGCGCAGCGAGGCTTCCTTGCCGCGGATCGTGTGGAAGTAGAGGGGGTATTCGGTGATGAAGCCGATGCCGCCGTGGAGCAGGTGGCAGTCCTGCGTCACCTGCGCCACCGTCGCCGCCGTCACCGCCTTCACGACCGCGATCTGCGAGGGGTCCTCGCTGCCTTCGCCGAAGTGCCAGAGCAGCTCGTGGACAAGGAAGTTACTCGCCTGCACGCGCGTCGCGAGGTCTGCGAGCCGCATCTGGACGGCCTGGAAGGACCCGATCGGCCGCCCGAACTGCACGCGCGTCTGCACGTAGTCGACGGTCATGTCGAGCGCCCGCTGCGCGTGCGCGTAGGACTCCAGCGAGGCCAGCGTCGATCCGAGCCGGCGCAGATCCTCGACCGCCGCCTCGCCCTCGATCCAGGCGTCCGCCTGCGCGCCCTCGTAGACGACGATCGCCTGCGGCGTCTTGCCGATACTGGCGAGGTCGCGCTCGATGCGCACGCCGTCTGCCCCGGCAGCTACGACGGCGACCCCGGGCGCGCCGTCGCGGCTGGCCGCGACGAGGTGCAGGTCACTGCTGCGCGCGTACTCGACGAAGTGCTTCTCGCCGCTGACCGCGCCATCCTCGAAGGTCGCCGCGAGGTCGCGCATCTTGCCGCGGCCCTCCGCGAGCGCGATCGAGACCGTGGCGCCCTCGGCGATGCGCGGCAGCAGCTCGGCCTGCAGCGCCTCGTCGCCGTGGCGCTGGACCACGAGCGCGGCGAGGGTGGTGGGCACGAACGGGGTGAGCACGGCGAAGCGGCAGAGTTGCTCGACGATCACGGCAAGGTCGAGCAGCGAGCCGCCCTGGCCGCCGTGCTCCTCGGGAACGGAGAGCCCGGTCCAGCCGAGCTCGACGAGCGTCGACCAGAGCGTCGCGTCCGGCTCGCCGACCCGCTCCATCTCGCGGACGCGGTCGGAGGGCGCCTCGCGCCCGAGGACGTCCTCGGCGTTGCTGCGCAGCAGCTCCTGGAGGTCGCTTGGTTGCAGGTCCAATCTCTGCCTCTATTCGCCCGATCCAGACCCGCCGCCGTAGTGCGCCGCGATCCGCTGCTCAAGTGTGCGCACCAACCCCAGCAGCACGAAGGCGCCCAGGAATCCGCTGGCGATGAACAGGCCGTTACTGCCCTGGGCCAGGATCTGGCCCAGGATACGTTCGAACGAGGGCATCGAGTCCACGAGCACCCACGCGCCGAACCAGTAGAACGCCGCCCCGGCGATCAGCACCACGATCCATCCCACCACCAGGTAGCGGGCGTTGGTCAGCATGCTGAGGACATCGGAAGTCATATCGTCTCCGCTCATCATTTCGCCGCCGTTGTCTGCTGCGTCTGCCATTGTCACCCTCTCGCGTCGCATCGGGGACGCCGTCGCGGCCGCCCCCGCCAGGCTATATCGATGCGTGGTAAAGATAGCATAAACGCGCCCGCCACGAGCCCACTGCCCCGGTTACCCCGCCCGCTAGCCGCGCGGCAGGCTGAGGCCGCGCGTGGCGATGATCTGCCGCTGGACGTCGTTCGTGCCGCCGCCGAAGCGGGTTGCCGGCGCGCCACGCCAGCGCTCCTCGAGGTCCCCGCCGAGCGGCGCGCTCGCGCCCTGCAGCGCACCCTCCCAGCCGAGCAGGTCCATCGCCAGGTTGCTCACGCGCTCCTTTGTGTCCGTCGACCAGACCTTCGTCATCGAGGCCTCCATCGTCGGCGTGTGGCCGCCGTCGATGATCGCCGCGTTGGTTGTCGCCAGCGCCCGCGCGATCTCGAAATCGAGCTTGGTCTCGGCAAGCTTCGTGCGCACGATCGGGTCGTCGCGCAGCTCGGGGCGCTCCTCGCGCACGTAGTCGACCATCAGGTCGAGCACGCGCTTGATCGGCGCGTAGGGGCCGATCGTGACGCGCTCCAGGTCGAGCGCGTTCATGATCGTGTACCAGCCGCGGTTCTCCTCGCCGACGATCGAGTCGGCGGGGATGCGCACGTCCTCGTAGAAGGTCTCGTTGGTGCGGCCGCCGCCCATCGTCCAGAGCGGGCGCACGGTGATGCCCGGCGTGCCCATCGGGAAAACGAAGACGGAGATACCGCGGTGCTTGGGCGCCTCGGGGTCCGTGCGGGCGGCCATGAACAGGTGGCTCGCGTTGTGCGCCGCCGAGGTGTAGATCTTCTGCCCGTTCAGCACCCACTCGTCGCCGTCGCGGACCGCACGAGTCTGCAACGAGGCGAGGTCTGTGCCGGCGTTCGGCTCGGTGTAGCCGATCGCGAAGTTCATCTCGCCGGTCTGGATCTTCGGCAGCCACTCCTGCTTCTGGCTCTCGCTGCCGAAACGCATGATCGTCGTGCCCACCGAGAGCACGGAGAGCGCGTCGTAGGGCATCCCCCAGTACTCCAGCTCCTCCTTGAGGATGAAGAGGTAGAAGGCGCCCTTGTCCTGGCCGCCGTACTCCTTCGGCCAGGCCATCGTGGAGAACCCGGCGTCGTCGAGGGCCGTGCGGAAGCGCTTCATGGCAGGGCCGTGCACGTAGGTCTGGTGGTGATCCTCGAGCTCCCCGAGCAGCTCCTCCGTCCGGTGTTCATGGATGAAGACGCGCAGATCGTCGCGGAACTTCAGTTGTTCGTCGGTCCAGCCGTAATGCATGCGCACGGCCCTTCGTCGGTGCCCGGTTAGCTCGCGCATCATACCCACGCCCCCTGTTGTGGAGCGACCGAGGCGCGGCGCGGCGGCCCCCGCTGGCGCGCGTCGCGGTAGGCTTGCCTCGCGAGCCGGCAAGGAGGCAGCGATGGCGGAGCAGGAAGCACCCCGGATCAGCGAGGGCCAGATCACCGAGGAAGCCCTGGAGCGGCTGCGCTCGCGCCTCGGAACCTACAACCGGCCGAGCTTCTACGGCCTGGGGCCCCTGCACGAGGAAGCGACGCGCGACAGCATCCGCCACTTCGTGCGCGGCATCGGCGACCCGAACCCGCTGTGGGTGGACGCCGAGTACGCGGCCTCGACGCGCTGGGGCGGGATCATCGCACCGCCGATGTTCCTCTACAGCGTGTACTGGACCTCGGGCCGGACGGGCGGGCTGCCCGGCGTGCACGGCTTCCACGCCGGCAACGACTGGGTCTGGCGCCGCCCGATCATGCTCGGCGACCGGATCACGGTGCAGGAGCAGTTCACCGGCCTCGAGGAGCGCCAGGGCGAGTTCGCCGGCCGCACGATGATCCAGTCCAGCATCTCCACCTACCGCAACCAGCGCGGCGAGGTGATCGCCGAGTGCAAGGGCTGGCAGTTCCGCGCCGAGCGCCGCGCCGCACGCGAGCGCGGCAAGTACCAGCGCGAGCCGCACGTCTACACCGAGGACGAGATCTTCGCGATCGAGGAGGAGATGCTCAACGAGGAGATCCGAGGCGCGACCCCTCGCTTCTGGGAAGACGTCGCGGTCGGCGACGAGGTGCCCGCCGTGGTCAAGGGGCCGCTCAGCCTCGGCGACATCGCGGCCTTCGAGGCAGGCTGCATCGGCGGCATGGCGCACGTCTTCGCCGTCCGCGAGTCGCGCCGCCACCCGGCCTTCTGGTACCGCGACCCGAACACGGGCGCGCTCGAGGCGGTGATCCGCGTACACGCCGCCTCCGGCACCGCCAGCCAGGCCGGGCTGCCGATGGCGTTCGACTACGGCTCGCAGCGGATGTGCTGGTTCGGCCATCCCGTGACGAACTGGATGGGCAACGACGGCTTCATGACCCGCCTCTACGGCGAGGTCCGGCGCTTCAACTACCTCGGCGACACCACCTGGCTGAAGGGCCGGGTGAGCGGCAAGCAGATCGAGGGCAAGGACCACCTGGTGGACCTCGAGATCTGGGCGGAGAACCAGCTCGGCGAGATGACCGCGAAGGGCAGGGCGCAGGTCAGCCTGCCCACGCGCGCGCCGGAGTGGGAGGGGTTCTAGCCTCCACGGCGTGATTCCGCCGTTTCGAGGGCGGTCCGGCCCCCTCGCCCCTTGCGGGAGAGGGCGGGGGTGAGGGGTGCCGCGCGCCAGCGCGGCCAGATGGAGCAGCACCCCTGACCAGCGGCGCGAAACGCACCGGGGCAGCCCGAGCGCTGCCGTGAGGGGTACGCCCCCACACCCCCGCACCGGAGGAGCACGCGCAGGCTGCTTCTGTTGACGCGGGGATACCCCGCAGGGCGGCTCCGGCCCACCCACCCGCCCCGGATTCTTCTGTTATGTGGGGGCTTCGCCCCCACGCCCCCGACCGGACCGGAGCGCTTCTCGCCGCTCTCCGCCCACCTCGCGCCCGGAGGAGCCCGGACCCTCGCTCCTTGCCGATCCCCACGAAGGCAGCGGCTCCCGGGAGAGGGCGCATCGTCGGATGGCAGGGACTACACTCGGCGCCACTGCTCCGAACAGGGGTGAGAAGGAGACAGGGATGCGCGACTTTCAGGACAAGGTCGCCGTCGTCACCGGCGGCTCGGGCGGCATCGGCCGCGGGCTGGCGCAGCGCTTCCTCGAGGCGGGGATGCGCGTCGCCCTCGCCGACATCGACGCCGACGGGCTGAAGGAGGCCGAGCAGGCGCTGGGCGAGTACGGCACGGTGATCGGCGTGCCGACGGACGTCTCGAAGCGCGAGAGCGTCGAGGCGCTGTCGCGCCGCGTGCTCGATGAGTTCGGCGCGGTGCACGTGCTCTGCAACAACGCCGGCCTCAACTCGCTCCACGAGCCCACGCTCTGGGAGCTGCCGCACGAGGAGTGGCAAGCGGTCGTCGGCGTGAACTTCTGGGGTGTGCTGAACGGGATGCACGTCTTCGTGCCGCTCATGATCGAGCAGGACACAGAGGGGCACATCGTCAACACCGCCTCGGCGGCGGGCCTCGGCTCGCGGCCGGGCATCAGCACCTACGTCGCGACGAAGGCCGCCGTGGTCGCGCTGTCGGAATCCCTGCACCACGAGCTGGCGCGGGCGGGATCGAAGCTGCGCGCCTCGGTGCTCTGCCCCGGCCGCGTGCGCACCCCCGTGCGCATGGGCGGCTACCAGCGCCCGCGCCGCGCGCGCAGCGCGGACGAGGGAGACGGCGAGGGCCGCCGGATGCTGCCGACGGACGTCGGCGACCTCGTGGTCGCGGCGATCCGCGAGGAGCGCTTCTACATCCTGACCCACCCGGAGGCGATCAAGGAGCGGGTGCGCAGCCGGGCGGACGACCTCCTGCTCGATCGCCTGCCGACCTACTCGCCCTCGATCCGCTCCGAGTAGCCCGGGAGACCGCCGTGCAGGATTCCGCACCCGTCGCGATCGTCACCGGGGCCAGCCGCGGGATCGGCAAGGGCTGCGCGATCGCCCTCGCCGAGGCCGGCTACGACCTCGTCGTCGCCGCGCGCACGCTGGAGCCCGGCGAGCCGCAGGAGATGTCCGAGACCGTCCAGGACTCCGACGTGCGCCCCGTCCCCGGCACGAGCCTCGCCGAGACCGTCGCGCAGATCGAGGCGCTCGGGCGGCGCGCGCTCGCCGTGCGCGTCGACCTGCTCGAGCAGGGCGACATGGACGCCCTCGTGGAACGCACGCTCGATGAGTTCGGCCGCATCGACGTGCTGGTCAACAACGCCCGCTGGGTGGGCCGCGGCTACAAGGACCCCTTCCTGATCACGCCCCACGAGGTCTTCGAACTCTCGCTGCGCGTGAACGCGCTCGCGCCGCTCTACCTGCTCGAGAAGGTCGTCCCCGTGATGATCGAGCAGGGCGGCGGGGTCGTCGTGCACATCACCTCGCGCAACGGCATCGTCGAGTCCTCGAAGCGGCCGACGAGCGACTGGACGGGGCGGCCGGGGCTCTCCTACGCGGTCAGCAAGGCGGCCTTCAACCGCATCGCGCCCGGCCTCGCCAAGGAGATCGCCGAGCACAACGTCGCGATCGTGAACCTCGAGCCCGGCGACGTCGGCGTGGAGCGCAAGGCGGTCCAGCGCGGCGACGCGTTCGACCCCGCGAACCACGACTCGGCGCTCGCGGCCGGCCGCAGCTGCGCCTACATCGCAAGCTCGCCACACCCGATGTACTACTCCGGCCTCACGGTCTTCGCCCCGGAGTTCGCCATCGAGCGCGGCCTCGTCGAGCCGGACGAGATCGCCGCCGGCCGGACCGGTCGCTGGGGCCAGCCCGGCCGCGTGATGGCGACCTACAGCGGGCTGGTCGAGACGATCTAGCGGGCTGCGGGAGGAGGGCCGTTCACGCTGCGAGATGGTGGTGAGGCATGGTGCGCAGGGTTGTCCTCGCCGCGGCGCTCGGGCTGGTGTGCGTGGCCTGCGCCGGGGGCAGTGCGCCTGCTCCGCCCTCCGGGACGGCGACACCAGTAGCGACCGAGGCAGGTCGGCAGCAACTCACAACGCCGGCGCCCACGCCGACCGCAACGCCCACACCGACGCCCACCGCAACGCCCACACCGACGCCGACCGCAACGCCCATTTCCACCGCAACGCCCACACCGACGCCGACCGCAACGCCCATTTCCACCGCAACGCCCACACCGACGCCGACCGCGACGCCCACTTCCACCGCAACGCCCATTTCCACCGCAACGCCCACACCGACGCCGACCGCGACGCCCACTTCCACCGCAACGCCCACGCCGACCGCAACGCCCACACCGACACCCACCGCAACGCCCGCGCCGACCGCAACGCCCACGCCGACCGCAGCGCCCGCGCCGAGTCCCACCGCGGAACCAGGTCCCGCACCTGCGTTCGAGCTAGGGCCTGAGCAGAAGATCGTGTTCGTCGGGGACATGTCGGAGGAGCGGAAGGAACTCGTTCGAACGGAACTGGAGCGCGTCGTGGGCTTCTACGCCGACCGCTACGACACCGTCGTACCCGAGTTCACGTTGTACTTCTCACTTGACCTCGAGCCCGTCGCCGCGCTGTTCAAGGAGCGCCATGGCGTGGACGCTCCGCTTGCGCCCGGCTTCGGCGGTGGTTGGGTCGCGAACCGCCGTGATGCGACTCCGGAGATGTACGTCGCGGCAGACTACAGCGCTCTGGTCGTGGATGTTCTGGCGCATGAGTACTACCACGTGTTGCAGTTCCACCTGCTGTTGTCGCTCGCCGATGGCCCTCGGTCCGTTCCGGGATGGCTCATCGAGGGTGGAGCACGTTACGGCGAAACCCTGTACCTCGAGCGGAAGTCTTCGGGACGGCCGGAGTTCATCTGGCGCTGGGAACTCCTCGCACGGGCTGACACGCCGTTCACAAGCGTCATGCGCAACGAGGCCCCTCACAAGGAGCTCGCGCTTGGCGGCGTGATCAACGCCGGCCTGGAGCCTCACTACTACGACATGGCGGCTTCCGGCGTTGCCTGGCTGGTGGCGAACTCGGGTAACAACTCGGCGGACCTTGAGTACTGGCGTGCTCTCGCGGAGACGGACGACTGGCAGAGCGCGTTCGCATCTACCTTCGGAATGACCGTGGATGACTTCGTCGATGTGTTCGCGGAGTACCGGAGGGATCTCGGCGAGAACCTCCCGCGGATCAGTGGCGTCGTCGTCGACCTGCAAGGCGAGCCTATCGCCGGTGAGCATATCTCAATAGCGCCTCGGGGGAACCTCACTTCGGCGCCGAGAGTCACGGCCGAGGATGGCTCGTTCGCGGTTCCGGTCCTCGAGGAGTCGGAGTACGTGATCTTGCTCGGACGGGCCCTCCGCAGTTCTCCGGACCTGCCAGTTGCCAGCGTCTTCTCCGATCTCTTCGTTGATCCGGAATCCGGCGAGGTGAACCGCTGCGGTGCGCTCTCATTCGTCGATGTAGCTCGGGAGAGCGTCACTGATCTTGTAGTACGCGTTCTTCCCGAGCTACTGACCAGGCAGGACAAACCGGTGTGCAACGAGGGTCGCCCCGGATGGGTGCTGCTGTCAGGGGTTGTGCTCGACCCCGATAGAGAGCCCCTCGGCAATACAATCTGGGTCTGCGCCTGGGGAGACCTGGAAGACGACCGGATCGGATGCTCGAAGAACGCCGCCGACGGGCCGTTCACCGTGGCAGTTCCCGATGGGGCGATTTCCCTGCAGATCGGGATGGAGGTTCCGATCGACGAGAATCGATTCACCATCGTCGAGTGGTGGTATCGCGAGGGCGACGTCACAACCGAACCCGAGGAGCGAACGGAGATCGCGGTAGGCGGCGCGAACATCGAAGGCATCGAGATACGCCTTCCGGGCCCGCCGTACGACATACCTGCGTTCGAATAGGTGTAGCGACCGCGCGGGTTGTTGCAGGCAGGGGGATGCCATGAAACCAATCGAAGAAGCGGGCGAGCTGTTCCGCCATCAGCGCGCCGTCCGCGCCTGGTCCGACCGCGAGGTGAGCGAGGAGCACGTGCGCGCGGTGCTGCAGGCCGCGATCCACGCGCCGTCCGGGTCCAACACGCAGCCGTGGCGCTTCATCGTCGTGCGCGATGCGGAGCAGAAGTCGCGGATCCGCGAGGTCTACGACCGGGCGCGCGCCGACATCTCTCAAGTCGCCCAGGTTGCGCCCGCGTCGCTCGAGGACGACCGCATGCCGATCGACGAGGCCCCGGTGCTGATCGTCGCCTGCGTCCGGACGCCCGCCTCGGGGCGCGCGGGCTTCCAGACGGGAGCCTCGATATATCCCGCCTGCCAGAATCTGATGCTCGCCGCGCGCTCGCTCGGCCTCGGCACGGTGCTGACCACGCTGCACCGCCGGCGCAAGGACGAGATGCACGAGGTGCTCGGCATCCCCGACGGCATCGAGAGCGCCGCGATCATCCCGCTCGGCTGGCCCACGCGCGACTACGGCCCGAACCGTCGGGCAACCCTCGACGACGTCGTCATGCAGGATCGCTGGACCGAGCCGGCCTAGCCGGGGGCATCCTTCAGGTCAACCGGCTTGTCGATCCAGAAGCGCTGACCACAACCGCGCACGCAGATCAGCATCGAGCCGTAGCCCTGCGGATCGTGCATCCCCTGGAGCGCGCCCCGCTCGCAGGCAGGGCACACCATGTAGGGGTTCCCCCAGGCCCCGATCTCGATGCGATCGGGCATCGCCCTGAGGTAGACGATAGGCTGACGAACGTGCTCACCGGGCATTCGCGCCGTCCCACGCGCACACTGGCCGCGCCCGGCGATCTCGTCAAGACCGCGCTCCGCTATCATCCGCAACGCCTCGGCACGCTGCCGGGCCGCGCGGGAACGGAGCAGACGATGGCCGACGGGCGCTTTGTCACCTACGAGACGCTGCACGAGGCCGCATCGCCCGCATCTGGCTCAACCGACCGGATGCGCGCAACGCCCAGAACTACGGCCTGCTCGGCGAGCTGGACGAGGCGTTCCTGCGCGCCGAGGCCGACGAGGACGTGCGCGTCGTGATCCTCGGCGGGCTCGGCCCCGCCTTCTCTGCCGGTCACGACCTCGGGACGCCGGTGCGCCTCGCAGAGAACGAGGCGATGGCCGCGGCCACCGACCGCCGGGGTGGAGAGGAGCGCTGGCTGCGTGAGTTCCGGCACTACTTCGAGAACACGCGCCGCTGGCGCGACCTGCGCAAGATCACGATCGCGCAGGTGCACGGCTACTGCATCTCCGCCGGGCTGATGCTCGCCTGGTGCTGTGACCTGATCTGCGCCTCGGACGACGCCGTGTTCGTGGACGTCGTCGGGGCGCGGCTCGGCATGTGCGGCCTCGAGTACTTCGCGCACCCCTGGGAGCTGGGTCCGCGCAAGGCGAAGGAGCTGCTGCTCACCGGCGACTCGATCGACGCCAACGAGGCCTACCGGCTCGGCATGGTGAACAAGGTCTTCGACCGCGATGCGCTCGATGAGGAGACGCTGAACCTCGCCAGGCGCATCGCCGAGGTGCCCTCGTTCGCGGCGCTGCTGATCAAGGAGTCGGTCAACCAGACGCAGGACGCGCAGGGCTTCTACACCGCGCTCAAGGCCTGCTTCAGCATCCACGAAGCGAACCACGCGCACTGGGCCGAGGTCACGAACGGCGCCGCCGCCATCGGCACGCCGGAGTTCGGCGTCAGCGGCGAGCGGCGCCCGATCCAGCCCGCCGAGCGCACGAGCAGCGGGCTGCCCGCCTGAGCGCCGCGGGCAGCCGGAACACCGGCGGGGAACGCCCGCCCGTCCTGCTTGCCGGGCGCACGCCCGCCATCGAGTGGGCGGCGCTGCACCTGCGCCGCGCCGGCTTCGAGCCGCTCCCGCTCGACCGAGGCGGCGACCCGCCGCCGGCCGTCGCCCTGCTCGCCGACCTCGACGACGAGGAGTGGCGAGGACGCGACGACGAGGCGGCCCAGGCCGCAGAGGCGGCGGGCTGCCCGCTGGTATTGCTCTCCTCGTTCGGCCGCGGGCCCGGCGCTCGCCGCGGCAGCGACCTGACCGTCTCCGCGGCAGCGGGCCTGCTGCACGTCACGGGCACCCCCTCGGACGAGGAGCAGCGGCCCGCCGTGCTCTCGCCGCAGCAGGCGGACGCGCTCGCCGGCTCGTTCGCCGCGCTCTGGATCGGCGCGCAGGCGCTCGCCGGGGCGACCTCGGGCGTGGCCGAGCTGACGAAGCTGGAGTGCCTCGCGATCGCGACCTCGTGGGCGGCCATCCAGTGGCTCTACGCCGGCGTCGCGCCGTCGCGACTCGGCCTCCCCGTGTACCAGCCCTCGGGCGTCTTCGAGGTGAAGGACGGGCCCGTCTACACCATCATCGTGAGGGACGAGCAGTGGGAGCGCCTCCGCGAGGCGATGGGCGATCCCGAGTGGGCGCGCTGGGAGATCTTCGGCAGCCAGCCGGGCCGCTTCGACGGGGCCGACGTGCTGATACCGCGTGTCGCCGCCTGGCTGGCGCAACACACGCGCGAGGAGATCCTCGATCTCTCGCTGCGCCACCGCCTGCCGTTCGCGCTCGCGAACCGCCCGGAGGCGGCGGCGGCGCTGCAGGAGCAGCTCGATGGCGAACCCGACCACGCGCACTGGCTCTACCGCACCACCCCCGCGCCGCAGACCGACGCGCCGCCGCGCGAGGCCGCCGAGGCGCGCGCCGACCGCACAGCCCGCGATCCCCGCCGCCCGCTCGCGGGCATGCTGGTGGTCGATGTCAGCACCGTCTGGGCCACGCCGTATGTCGGACAACTGCTCGGCCAGCTCGGCGCGCGAGTGATCAAGATCGAGTCGCGGCGGCGCCTCGACGACGTGCGGCCGATCATGACCTACTTCGACCCGCACGCCGAGGGCGAGGCGGACTGGGATCGCTCCGGCGGCTTCCGCGAGGTCAACCGCGGCAAGGAGGGCGTCGTCCTCGACCTCACGACGGCCGAGGGCCGCGCGCTGCTGCACCGGCTCGTCGCGCAGGCGGACGTGCTGCTCTCCAACCTCACGCCCGGCGCCGACCGCGCGCGCCGCCTCGGGCTCCACGAGGACGAGCTGTGGGGGGCGAACCCCCGTCTCGTGATCGGGCGGCTCTCGGCGTATCAGCCCGGCAGCCAGCTCGAAGGGATGACCGGCTACGGCTACGGGATGCTGCTGATGTGCGGCTTCGGCTACGCCGGCCCCGACCGCCCCTGGTCCGACCGCAGCATCGCCTACCCGGACCCGCTCTGCGCGACCGCGCTCGCCCTCGGCCTGCTGCGCGCCCTCGAGGATCGCGACCACAGCGGACGCGGCGCCCTCATCGAGTCGACGCTGTTCGGCGTCTCGGCGGCGCTGATGCGCGAGTTCGGGCCGGACCGCGCGCCGGAGACCGCGTACGAGGGTTGCCTGCCCTGCGCGCACGAGGAGTGGATCGCCGTCACCTGCCCCGACGCGCCCTCGCTCGACGCGCTCGCCGGCACGCTCGCCGTGACCCTCGAGGGCGGCGATCAGGGCGAGATCGAGGCGGCGCTCGCCTCGCGCTCGCGGGTCTGGGACGCGCAGTCGCTGCAGATCGCGCTGCGGCAGCGCGGCGTGATCGCCGAGCGCGTGCTCGACGCGCGCGAGGTGGTGCGCGCCGGCGAGCTGACCGCCAGCGGCCAGCTCCACATCCCCGAGGGCGAGACGCACCTCCACTTCGCCTCGCCGTGGGTACTCGACGGCAAGCGCATCGACGTGCGCGGCCGCTCCCCCTGGCTCGGCGAGCACACCGCCGCCGTCTTCGCCGAACTTCTCGCGATCGACGCCGAGGAGCTACGCGACCTCGCCGAGCGCCAGGTCGCCTGGTAGCGGGTTCGCATCCGTCGACGCGTACAAGTGCCGGTCACTCGTCCAGTTCGAGAGTCTCCATCAACTCTCTCCACTCACGTCCAGAGATTCCTGATTCCTTACGCAGCGCTTCCGCTTCGGTACGACGACCCTCGACCAATGAGCGCACTACCGCCAGCGCGTCGGCCGAGAGGAGCCCGCTGCCCATCCGATAGTCGCAAAACGCCTCGTAGGCGAGCGGCACCCAGGGCTTCACGACGCGATCGAGAATCGCATCCGCGTACACACGGATTTCGTACTGGGCATGCTCGTCGGCCCGTAGAGACAGGAAGTGCAGCAGGTTGTGCAGGTCGATCTTCCAGTACCACTGTGTGTAGAAGTTGAGCGACAGATTCATCCGGGCGAGCTCGCGCGCCAGACCACTCTGCTCCTCGTCAGGCGACTCTCCGGCCGGCGGCTCATTGAGCAGTTCCTCGTAGTGCCTGTACGCACGTTCGGCATCCTCGCGCAGCAGCTCCTGCACCCGCGCAGCTTCACGTGGGGAGAGTTGCTCACCGCGGCCCTGGCGGTTGGTTCGGGATTGAGACCGTATGACTTCAGCGCCTGGCACATAGAACTCGCGATCGAGAATCGAGTAACGGGCGGAGTATTCGTTAACGTTGGCCGTGCGGTGCCGGATCCACTGTCGCGCGACGAAGATCGGGAGTTTGACGTGCAGCTTGATCTCGCACATCTCGAAGGGAGTCGTGTGCCGGTGACGCATGAGGTAGCGGATGAGCCCTCGATCATCCGACCTGCGTCGGGTGCCTCGTCCATATGAGACGCGTGCCGCCTGCACGATGGCGCCGTCGTCGCCCATGTAGTCGATAACCCGCACGAACCCGTGATCCAGGACCTGCACAGGCATGTACAACAGGTCTTCAAGGGCGGGGACAGTGGCACGCTTCGTTTCGTACCGCTGCGTTCGCAGAGCCTCCAACTCGGCTCGCTGCTCTGGCGTCATGAAGTCGGTCGTGGTGCCCACCTCGCCCGCTACGCCGCGTAGCGGCGCCTTCACGCATCGCGGTTCGGGATTCGAACCGAGCCGTATACTACACCGCCTCCCTGGCCCAACCTGCTACCGCGCCGCCACCACGCGTGGGTGGGCAGACGTCCGAGGAGCCTCGGAAGCCACTAACCGCGGCCTCTATAACCAGCGCCCGGCGGGCCTTACGCTCACGTTACCCGCGTTCTGCGAGGCTGCCCGGCCATCGGCGGTCGCGCGTGCAGGAGGATGATGATGCTGAGCCGGCCCCGCCTCGTGATTGCCGGAGTCCTCGCGGCGGTGCTGGTCGCCGTGGTGGCCGCGGGCGGCTGGTACTTCTTCATCCGCGACGACGCCCCGCCGCCCGTGAGCCTCGAGGCCGCCGTGGCCAGCACGCAGGCGACCGCCACCGCCACCGCCGCCTCGACGCCAGCCTCAACACCGGCAGCGACCGCCACCGCCGAGGCCACCGCGACGAGAACCGCCACCGTCGAGGCCACCGCGACGAGAACCGCCACCGTCGCGCCGACGCCAACCGCGACGGCCACGCCAACAGCCACCCCAACCGCCGAGGCCGCCACGACGCGCCCCGAGGGCGAACTGACCGGCGTATGGACGCTCTCGGACCGGGGCGAGTCATTCGCCGGCTACCGCGTCCGCGAGGAGCTCGCCACCATCGGCGCGACCACCGCCGCGGGCCGCTCCAGCGCGATCACCGCCTCGCTCGAGTTCGACGGCAGCGCGATCACTGCCGTCAACATCGAGGTCGACATGACGCAGTTGCAGAGCGACCAGTCACGACGCGACGGCGCCCTGCGCCAGCAGGCGATCGAGACGAACACCTACCCGACGTCCAGCTTCGTGCTCACGAAGCCGATACCGCTCGACGCCGTACTCGCCGAGGGCGAGACGATCTCGGTCACCGCGGTCGGCGATCTGACGCTCCACGGCGTCACCCGCAGCGTCGAACTGCCGCTGGAGGGTCAGCTCACGGACGGGCTGGTCGTCGTCATCGGCTCGATCGAGATCGTGTTCGCGGACTACGACATCGAGCAACCGCGCGCCGGGATCGTCATTTCGGTCGAGGACCGCGGGATCATGGAGTTCCAGCTGGTCTTCGAGTAGCCGAGGGCCGTCCGGCCGCGCCTCGGGCTACCCGGCTGCCTCCGACTCGACCGGCTCGCTCGAGGCGACCCTCGCGGCGCGGTCGATCAGGTCGGACGGGACGACCAGCAGAAGCACGAGCACGAAGGCGAGGATGCTGACGCCCAGCAGCGTGATGGTCGCATACCCGCCGATCGCATCGCCGAGGATGCCGAGCGGCAGCCCCATCAGCGGGAAGACGCCGAACGTGAGCATGTAGAGGCTCATGATCCGGCCGTGGTACTGCTGCGACGAGGTGGTCATGATCATGCCGTTGTTCAGCGCCATGTAGGCCATCGAGCTGGCCCCGATCACCAGCATCGCGACGAACGCGCCCGCCACGCCGAAGGTCAGCGAACCGACCCCCAGCATGACGAGGCCGACGCCCCAGCCGATACCGAGCAGGCCCTGCGTGCGCGCCAGGCGGCCAGCGGGATTCAGCGCCGCGATGAGCAGCGATCCGGCCAGCGCGCCGACGGCGTTCACCGCCATCAGCAGCCCGAACCCGAGCGAGTCGAGCTCGAGGTCGCCGGACGCGAAGGCCGGGAGGATGGTCACGAACGGCATCCCAAGCGTGATCGGGATCAGCGCCATCAGCATCAGCGTGCGCAGCGCCGGGTTGTGGCGCACGTAGCGCAGGCCGATCTTGATCTCCTCGAACATGCCGCCCCGCTCCGAGACTCCCGCGAGGTGTGCGACGCCGCGTGGGAGCAGCCAGACCGCGCCCCAGGCGATGGCGTACATGGCGGCCGTGACGAAGTAGGTGGTGGCGAAGCCGAACGCCACGATCAGGATCCCGGCGGCCACCGGCGAGAACAGTCGCGTCGCGTTCATCGCCGTGTTGTTGAGGGCAATCGCATTCATCAGCTCATGCCGCGGCACCAACTCCGGGATGTAGGCCTGGCGCGCCGGCATGTTGAAGGAGAAGGTGCCGCCGAGCACGATTCCGAACAGGAACAGCAGCCGGAGCGAGATGAGGTCGAACGCGATCAGCAGCGCGATCGCCAGCGCCTGCACGAACACGGCGCCCTGCGTGACGAGCAGGATGCGGCGCTTGTCCATGCGGTCGGCGACCGCGCCGCCCGGTAATGCGAGGAAGAACTGCGGGATACCCCAGGCCGCCGCCAGCCCACCGACCGCGGAGAAGTTGCCCGCCAGCTCGTAGGCGAGCAACCCGCGCGTGATCATCTGCATCTGCATGCCGACCATCGCCATGGCCATCGAGGCCCAGAGCAGGCGGTATTGCGGGTAGCGGAACGCGTTGAAGGTGCGGCGCAGCGGCGGACGGTGTCCGCCGGCAGGACCCATGCCGCCGGCCATCCCGCGCGGCGGAGCGCCCGGCGAGGACGGCGCGTCACCGTTCGGGCCGGCGCCCCGCTGCCCGGCGGGCGGCTCCTCGCGGCCCGCCGAGGCGGGTCGTGGCGTCGTGCCCTGGGCCATGCGCGCTCCACCCATCGAACCCGGCGCATCTATCCCGTCGAGGCGGCCGGCCGGCGGCCCCGTCGAGTCGTTGCCCACTTCATGCACCGGAAAGAATGTCGCGGCGGGGAACCCACCGCCGTTGCGAACCTCAGCGTAGGTTCGCCCTACCCTGTCGTCAACGTAAGGTTAAGGCCTCTGCAGCCCCGCGGCGGTACCATTCGCAGCGGAGCCGCGAGGCAGCGAACGGAGGCGCCAAAGATGGTCGCACTACCCGAGTCCGCCCGTGCACTGCTGGCCGACCGCGCCTACGGCCACCTCGTGACCACGAACCCGAGCGGCACGCCCCAGACCTCGATGCTCTGGGTGGACGTCGAGGGCGACGAGGTGCTCGTGAACACGTCGGAGGGGCGCGCCAAGGTCCGCAACATGCGCCGCGACCCGCGCGTCCTGCTCTCCGTGCAGGCCCGCGACGAGCCGCAGAGCTACCTGCTGATCCACGGCCGCGTCACGGAGATCACCAGCGAGGGCGCCGACGGGCACATCGACATGCTTGCCGGGCGCTTCCTGGGTATGGACAGCTACCCCTTCCGCGCGCCCGGAGAGCAGCGGCTGCTCGTGCGCATCGTCGCCGAGCGCATCAACGGCCTCGGCCCGTGGGCGCCCATGCCCGGCGCTCCCGCCGAGTAACGCAGCACGCGAGTGACGGAAACCCGATGACCGCTCAGACACCCGACGCCGACGACGTGAGACTCGACGAACAGCTCGCGACCGAGTGCTCGAACTGGGTCGCCGAGCAGCTGTCCGAGGAGTTCGGCGGCTTCATCGCCGCCGAGGTCGTCGACGCCGTGCTCGAGTTCGAGGCCGACATCCGCCTCGAGGAGAACGACCCCGGCATGGATCACCCCTCGATGGCCGAGCGCCTGCTCGAAAAACTCGCCGCGGAGGGCGCGCCGACCGACCAGCGCTGGGGCGTCAGCACGCACCTGCTCGTCGAGATCCTGTTCTGGGAGGACGAGTTCCGCGCGCTCGCTGGGCGACCGCGCCAGGTCCGCCCGCACGCCGGAGGCCGCTAGCAGGCTGCTGAAGAAGCGCCTTGCGGCGGCGGCGAGAGGCGTCGGGCGGCTTCAAGCCGCCACCGGCTTCGTGATCGTGGCCTCCTGACCTGCCCCCGGGCGCCTCTGAGGGCTCCCGGACCGGCCGGAGGGCGCACTGCGCCTACGTCGCGGCAACCTCGAGCCTGGCCATGCGCACCAGGTTGTAGGCGGCGGCGGTGAGCTCCAGCCAGCCGCGGTTGCGCTCGCGGCCCACGAAACGCAGCTTGCGCCCGCCGCCCACGGTCTTCATCCAGCCGAAGACCTGCTCCACTAATTGCGTCGCTTCTGACTCTGCCTGTAGCCGCGATGCCGCGTGGTGCGGCCGTCCACGGCGCTGCGGCGGCGGCGGTCGTTCTGCGCCACGTGCGGCGTCACGCCGCGAGCGCGCAGCGCCGCCACGAAGTCGCGCGTGTCGTAGCCGCGGTCGGCGCCCAGCGTCCCCCAGCCTCGCGCTCGGCGTACCCGTTCGCTTCGGTCAGCTCCACATCCAGCACCAGGCCGTGACGGTTCTCGGTGAGCAGATGGCCCAGGTAGCCCAGTTTCGCCGTCTGCCCCGACCCCTTTGTGTACAGCCGCGCCTCCGCGTCGGTGCCGGAACTATGCGTATCGCGGCTGCGCCGCCGCCCCCGGAAGTCCACATCCGGGTTGCGCCCGCCCGGGGGTGGCCCCTGCTCGTCGCGCGGGCGGTAGCTCTTGAGCGAGGCCCAGGCCTCGAGCAGCGTCCCGTCCACCGTGAAGTGCTCGGCGGAGAGCAGCCGGCGCCGCCTGGCCTCGGCCACCACCTCGGCGAAGAAGGCGCGCGCGACATCGGCAGCGAGCAGGCGCTCGCGATTCTTCGAGAAGCTGGAGGCGTCGAACGGCTCGTCCGAGATGTTGAGGTCGAGGAACCACTTGAAGAGCAGGTCGTAGCGCAGCCGCTCGCAGAACTGGCGCTCGCTGCGGATCGAATAGAGCGCGATCAGCAGGCTCGCCTTGAGCAGATGCTCGGGCGGGATCGAGGGCCGGCCGCTCGTTGAGTACATCGTGTCGAACAGCCCCGAGAGCTGCTGCAGCGCGGAATCGACGATCGGTTTGATGCGGCGGATCGGGTGGTCGTCCGGGATGAAGGAGTCCGGCGTGACCGCGAGCATGATGTTGGCCTGACGCTCGGCGTCACCGCGCATGAGGCAGCCTCCAGGCTACGCCCCCGCCGCCTTCACTATCCTGCCAGACGGCCGCGCCTTTTTCAGCACCCTGCTAGTCGCTTCCGCCATCTGCGCGGAGGCCCATGACCTGCACGGTGATGCTGCGCAGTTGCTCGCCCTCGAAGCGGCCGGGCGGGAAGTCCAGCTCGACGAGGAAGACGCTCTGCCAGACGCCGAGCCGCAGCTCGCCGTTCTGCACCGGCAGCGTCTCGCTCGCGCCGATCAGCAGGTGCTGGCAGTGCGAGTGGCCGTTCTCCGGCTCGCCCTCCGGCACGTCGGTGCGGATCGTGAAGTCGTTGTGCTCGTAGTAGTCGTCGGCGGGGACGATGCGGTCGAGCACGCGCGCCATGTCGCGCAGCAGCAGCGGCTCGTGCTCCTGCACGGTCACAGCCGCCGTCGTGTGTGCCGAGGCGATCAGCACCTGCCCGAAGGCGACGCCGGAGCGCTCGATCACCGCCCGCACGTCCGCGGTCACGTCGATGAACTCGGAGGAGTGCTGCGTGGCGTACTCGAAGCGCTCGCTGGTGATGATGAACTCGCTCGCGGGCGCGGCCACCGAGGAGAGCAACTCGCGCTTGAGCGCTCGCGAGGGGTGCGAGGTCTGCGCCATTGCTACCTCGTTCCGTCCTGCCCGGCCGGCCCGGCGGCAATGTAGCAGCCGCACTCGGGGCAGACGACCGCCGGCGAGTGCGTGATCAGGCCGTCTCCGCGGCGATGTGGCGGCGCAGCGAGTGCACGGCCTCGGTGATCGCCGTCGCGTCCGGCGCTTCCGGCCGGAAGCGGACGTAGGCCTCGAGGTCGGGGAGCGCGACGGCGTAGTTGCCGGCGCGCTCCTGCAGGCGGCCGCGGTCGCGCACCTCGACGAGGTCCCAGGGGAAGAGCGTCAGCAGCAGTTCGATCGCGCGCTCCGCCTGCGCCTCGTCGCCGCGCTGGAGCGCGCGGCCCTTGAGGTTGTGCAGCAGCCGCTGTAGCACCTGTCGAGGTGTCAGCGGGTCCAGGAAGTGCTCCCGGAAGGGTGTGCGGGCGCCGTAGATGGAGCGGACGATCTGCTGCAGCTGCTCCACCGATCGGCGCTCGCCGCCGCGGAACACGTCGCTGAACAGCGGCTCTTCGTCCTCGATCTCCATGCGGGTGACGACGTGCCCGGGCAGCCCGACGGCGCGCACCTGGAGGCCGGCCCGCTGGCACACATCGACGGCCAGGATGGCGAGCGAGACGGGGATGCCACTGCGCCGCTCCATCACCTCGTGCAGCAGCAGGTTGCGAGGGTCGGCGTAGTGCTCCTCGTTCCCGCTGAAGCCGAGCTCGTTGAAGAGCAGCTCGTTCGCGGCGTCGAGTCGCGCCTCGGGGCTACCGGCCGGAAGCACCCTTGCTGCGAGCTCGCGCCCCCATTGGTCGAGCTGCGCCTCGTAGCGGTCGATGTCGAGGCCGGGCGTTTCGGCCTGGGCGACGAGCAGGGCGGCGCGCGCCAGCGGCACGTCGTCCGGCCGGCCGGCGACGGAGACGCGGAAGCGTTCGAGCAGCGCGGCGAAGGCATCGCTCATTGCGGCGCTCATGCGATCGCCACCCCTTCGACGCGCCAGAGCTTGACGAAGAGCAGGGCGACGAGTGCGGCCACGCCGACCATCGGGGTCTGCGGCGAGTCCAGCACGTAGGCGATCGGGATCACGGAGAGCAGGCCCGTGAGGCCGCCAAGCCGCCGCGATCCGCCGATCCGCCAGACGATGAACGAGACGCACGCGGCAATCAGGCCGGCTGCGGGCAAGAGCACGAGGATCGCGCCCACGGTCGGCCCGGTGCCGTTGCCTCCGTGCAGCCGCAGGAAGATCGGCCAGGCGTGACCCGAGACGGCCGCGAAGCCGGCCAGGACCGCGGCGACCTCGTCGAGGCCGACGGCGTAGGCGAGGGCGACGGCGGCGGCGCCCTTGCCGATGTCCAGCGCGCCGACAAGCACCGCGGACTTGAAGCCGACGTGGTCGCGTACGTTCATCGTGCCGGGGTTGCCACTGCCGATGCTGCGGATGTCCTCGCCGGTGAGGCGGCGAACGACGAGGTAGGCGCTCGGCAAGGAGCCGAGGAGGTAGGCGGCGCCCAGTACGAGCGCGAGTTGCATGGTGCCCTCCGGGCCGGTCCCCTGTTGAGGTTACCGAGCGCATGCGTGGGCGGGCAAGCGCCCGGCCGCGCGGCTACTCGCGGCTGGCCCCCGGCGGCGTGGTTGGGTCGATCGGGCGGCGGCCCGCGAAGCCGCTCTCGCGCGGGTGCCACCAGGCGATGTCCGGCTCGCCCGCCTGCCAGCACCAGTAGGCGGGCTGGCCCTCGATGGTGGTCGGGAAGTCGAGCAGGCCCTGCTCGAGACCCTTCAGTTCCGCGCCCGTCGCCTCGATCTCGATGAGCAGCCGCCGGGCGCGCTCGCCGAGCACGGCGAGGCGTCCGGCCATCTCGCGCTCGTGGGAGCCGTGCGAGCGGCCGTTGCCGCGGTGCTGATCGCGGAGCTGCGTGAGCTCGCGGCTGAGCGAGGTGATATCCCGCTGCACCTCGCGCAGCGTCTCGAAGGGCTCTCGCGTGGCTGCCAGCGCCTCGCGCGCCTCGTCCAGCGTGAACTCGCGTTCGCTCATGCGCGCCCCCGTGCCCGCTCGGCCCCTGCCTCGCGCCCGGGCGGCGTCCGCTGCCCGTCGGGCTTCGTCGCGAGGGCTGGGCGGCTCACTCCTCGAACGGCGTGAAGCCCTCGCCCGCCGGGGGATCCGGTGGCGGCGGCGCGGCCCAGCCGGCCGCGTCCCCGTCCTCGGGCCAGTCCTCGTTTACCGTCGCGGCGCCCGGTGTGTGTGGCAAGGCGAACCCCAGGCGCTCGAGGGCCTCGCCGAGACTCGGGCCCATGGCCGTGACCAGGAAGTTCACCGCGAAGGCGGCGGCCCACGGCGGGATGCCGAGGAAGGACCACGGGCGGTCCCGCACCCGCAGCGCCGCTACCAGCCCCGGCACGATCTCCCTCGGGGTCGGCTGCGCCATTGCCAGGTCGAGGCAGGCGGCGGGGCCCTCGTCGATCAGGGACGTCGCGCCCGCATCGAGGCGTCGCCGCTGCTCGGCGAACGCGCGCCCGATCGCGGCGCCGAGGAGCGCGAAGATGGCGGTCAGTATGACCGTGCGCAGCCATCCAAACATCGTCCGTCCCCTCGCTGCGGAGCGCGCTGCGCCACTCGCGCCCGCAGCCGCTGGCGACGGGCTGCGCTAAGGTCTCAGACGGTACGAGGGCGCGCCCGACGCGGTCAACGTCCGCACAGCCGGCACGCACCCCACTACCTGGAGAAGGCGCCGATGTCCGCCGGTCCTCGACGCTCGCAGCCGGTCGACGTCCGTGCGGGCCGCCCGTGGCCACGCTTCGGGAGCTGGTTCTACGGCTGGACGATCGTCGGCGTCGCGTTCCTCACCACGTTCGCGCACGTCGGCTACCTCAATTCGGTGCTGGGCATCTTTCAACCGGCGCTGCACGAGGAGTTCGGGTGGAGCCGCGCGGAAATCGCTGGCGCACTGACCATCGGCAGCCTCGCGGGCGGCGTGCTTGCCCCGTTTTTCGGCGTGGTGCTCGATCGCTACGGTGCGCGCTGGATGATCGCCGGGCCGGCCGTGGCGCTGGCTGTCGGCTGCCTGCTGCTGGCCGAGCAGCGCGAGCTGTGGCAGTTCTACGTCCTGTTTGCCGCTGGGCGAGCGCTGGCGATTTCGGCGATGATGGCGGCGGCAGTTGTCGCCGTCTCCAACTGGTTCATCCGAAGGCGCTCCCTCGCGATTGCGATCGGCACGCTGGGCATGCGGTTCGGCAACGCGGTGGTGCCGCTGCTCCTGGCGCTCGTGATCGCGGCGCGCGGCTGGCCGGACGGCTTCCGCTCGCTGGCGGTCGTGTTCCTCGTCTTCGGGATCGTGCCGGCGCTGCTGCTGATGCGCCGCCGCCCCGAGGACATGGGCCTGCGCCCGGACGGTGATCCTCCGCCCACCCCGGAGGAACGCCGCACGGCCGCCCTGCGCGACCCCACCTGGACGCTCGGTGCTGCCGTCCACACTCGCGCCTACTGGCTGGTCGGTGCGGCCTTCGCCCTCGCGATCTTCGGCAACGGCGCGATCAATTTCCACCAGATCCCGCACCTGGTCGATCAAGGGCTCTCGACGACCCAGGCCGCGCTGATCCTCACCGTGATGTCGATTGCGGGCGCCGCCGGCGGGCTGCTCAGCGGGGTGATCGCCACCCGCGTGCGCTCGCGCTGGACCATGGTCGGTGCGCTGCTGTTGCAATGCACCGGCGTGCTGCTGCTGCTCGCCGTCGACAGTTTCGCCATGGCGCTGCTCTACGCGCTCTGGTACGGCCTGTTCTTCGGGATGATGGTGACGCAACTGCAGGTGATCTATGCCGACTACTTCGGGCGCTGGCAGCTCGGCCTGATCCGCGGCTCGTTCCAGCCCGTGGCGCTGGCCTTCAACGCCGCGGGTCCGCTCGTGCTCGGCGTCTGGTTCGATCGCGCCGGCGGCTACGAGGGCCCGTTCGCCCTGATCATCGCCTTCTTCCTGATCGCGGCGGTCGCGCTCGCCGCCGCCCGCTACCCGGCGCCGCCCGAGGTCACCACGAGGCCTCTCAGCGGGTCGCCATAGCCGTCGCGCGCTGCGGCGCCGCCCTCGGCCGGCGCTACGAGCAGAGTTCGCCGATGCTGTGGGTCGGGTTGTGCGGGCCGTAGTTCCAGATCGAACGGAAGGTCGATTCCTGGGCACGCAGGAACTGCTCGATCGCCGAGCAGATCAGGCCCGGTGTGGCATCGGTCCGCACGCCTTCGCGGTAGATCGCCGCCACCTGGCCGTGGAGCGTCCGGCCGAAGCTTGTCACCGTCTGATCCATCAAGGCGAACATTCCCGCCTCGTCCTGCAAGCGTTGCGCCGACAGCCCCGCGCGGAACAGCGCGTAGGCCGAGAGCTCCGCGCGGCCCGATCCTCGTCCCCGCTCGACGCGCCAGTCGACCAGCGAGGTGTCCGAGGCGGCCGCTTCGTAGAGCGTGCGCGCCAGCTCGTAGTCCCCGCGCCTGAACGCCTCGTCGGCATCCACGATCGCGTGGAAGAGGTAGCGGGTTGTCCGGGCCGTCTCCTTCGTGACGAATCCCGCTCCGCCCCAGATCAGCGCCAGAGACGACGGGCGCAGCGGGCCGGCGGTGGAATCGGCCACCACATCCTCCTCGATGATGAGCTGGGGGAGTCTGCCGTCCTCCGAGGTTCCTCCGGACCCTTCGTCCGGGACCTCGATGCGCAGTTCGGCTGTGGGGCTGACCTCAACGCCGCGGGGCATCAGATCCGCCAGCCTTCCGCCGTGGGCGCTCATGATCAGCAGCTGCCTCGTGCAGGCGTTGTCGTCGCAGCTGAGGGTTGAGATCACCAGGTCGGGGAAGCGGTCGCCTGTGAGGTCTTCGACGGACTCGATCGTGACGCCCTCGAGCGTGTCGTTGGCCAGGACGCGCGCGGAGGAGATGAGGCGGTATTCCTCCTCGCGGCTCTCGTAGAACCAGACATCGCCGCCGCCGTCGGGCAGGGTGAGGGCGAAGACGAACTCGCTGGCCCCGTCCCCGTCGAAGTCGGCGTAGAGGCAGCGTTCGCCGCTGGTGGGGGCGAGCCCCCAGGCAGCGACCAGCTCCGGCAGGCAGCCCAGCAGGTCCAGCTCCCCGCTCGCGAGGTAGTCGCGCAGCAGCAGCGCGCCGGCGAGCGGCTCGTCCGGCTTGTCCGGGGGCCCCGGGGGCTCATCGGCCGTCGCGGTCACCGTCGGGGTGGGCGTCGCCGTCCCCTCGAGTGCGCCCGGGGTGGGAGTCGCGGTCACGATCGTCGCCGGGCCGTCGGCGCCGCGCACCACCGTCTGCTCCGGCACCGGCGTCGGGGTCAGCGCGACGATCCGCACGTCGCCGCCGTCGCCGCAGGCGGCGGCGAGGAGGGCAAGCGCGCCGAGAACGGCCGCTGCCACGGCGCTGAGCCCGGCGGATCGGCCGGTCTGGCTACGCCACTGCGGCTTGTGGACAAACTCTGAGATCAAATTGAGTACCCGTGTTGACTTTTTAGCGAATGCCTGCTTGAATGCCCTCTACGCCGCCGATCCAGCGGCGCCCCGGGCGCCCCCGGTGACGGCTGTGCGGGTGGGGAGGTTCCGATGGGTGATTTTGATACGAGGGAGCACGGACGCAAACTCGCCGCCGAATTCATTGGCGCCTTCGCTCTCATCTTCATCGGCGCGGCCGCCATCATCCAGACCGGCGGCGGAAACCTGGTCGCCATCGCGATCGCCCACGGTCTTGCCATCGCGCTGCTG
Source organism: Dehalococcoidia bacterium (assembly GCA_965247925.1). Classification (GTDB taxonomy): domain Bacteria; phylum Chloroflexota; class Dehalococcoidia; order UBA2979; family UBA2979; genus VXMT01. The sequence continues at coordinate 1,527,334 of CBDFIB010000004.1, read as the reverse complement.
GTCTCCTCGCTCGGCCACATCTCCGGGGGCCTCTTCAATCCTGCGCTGACGATCGGCCTGTGGGCTACCCGTCGCCTCGATACGATCTCGACCGTGGCCTACATCATCGCGCAGTTGCTTGGCGCCGTCGTGGCCGCACTCGCGCTCGTGCTGGTGTTCCCGGAGGCGCTGCGCGACGCCGTGAGCCTCGGCGTCCCGCTGCTCGGCCGCGGTATCGACTTCGCCCAGGGTGTCATCATCGAGGCGATCGCCACCTTCTTCCTGATGCTGGCCGTCTTCGGCACCGCGCTCGACCCGCGCGGCCCGAAGCTGGGCGGCTTCGGCATCGGCCTGGTTCTCACGATGGACATCCTCGCGGTCGGCACCCTGACCGGCGCGGCGATGAACCCGGCCCGCACCTTCGGTCCGGCCCTTGTCGGCGGCGAGTGGAGCAACCACCTCGTCTACTGGATCGGCCCGATCATCGGCGCCGTGGTCGCCGCCCTGGTCTACCACTACCTCTTCGCCAAGGAGGAGATGGAGATGAGCGATGCATAGGCCTCGCAAATCCGGGAGAGGGACGGACTCCGTCTCCCTCCTGGACGAGCGTCGGGCGGGAGGGGTTCCCACCTGACGCCGCACCTTCCTTAGCAGCCAACATCTGCCGCGAAACCAATCACCCCCGCCGCACGGCAGATGCTGGTGAGAGGGCGGGCCTTCGGGCCCGCCCTCTGCATGTCCGGAGCAAACTGGCGGATCAACCTGGCGCCACCTGACAGCCCGGATAAAACTGCGTTCAGGCTAGCGCCCGGTGGAGCCGTGGCCGCCCGCACCGCGCTCCGTCGCATCGAGGTCCGCGACGAGCTCGAACGCCGCCGGCGCGAGCCGGCCGACGACCAGCTGCGCGATGCGCTCGCCGTCCTCGATCACGTAGCGGCCACCGTCACCGCTGCCGGGCAGGCAGTACATCGTGACGAACAGCTCGCCGCGGTAGTCCGAGTCCAGCGTGCCGAGCACCGCCAGCACGCCCCGCGAGGCGAGGCCTGAGCGCGGCCGGAGCTGCACGTCGAGGCCCTGCGGGGCGGCCACCGCGATGCCCGTTGGCACGAGCACGGGAGCGGGGCCCAGCTCGATCGAGCCGCCCTCGAGGCAGGCGTGGAGGTCGAATCCGCTCGCGAGGGCGCTCTGGCGCTCGGGGACGCGCGCGCCCGGACGCAGCAGCCGCACGCGCAGGACCGTGGGTTCGGGAGTCTCGCTCACAGCGCGGGCCGCCTTGGCGTCCTCTGAGTCCGCTGAGAGGCGCGCGCTAGCCGGGTGTCGCGGCCTTGCGCTCCTGTGCCCGCGCGATGCCGCGGCCCTTCTTGGGCGTCAGCACCTCGATGGGGTAGACGTCCCTTTTGAGCATCTCGCGCGGCGGGTCGATGTAGATCGAGCCCCAGCCGCAGGCCTGCTCGCAGAGGCGGCAGCCGACACACCTCTTGTCGTCGACGACGGCGACGCCGTAGAAGTCGTGGCTGTTCGGCGCGTCCGTCAGGGAGAGCGCGTCGAACGGGCAGATGTGGATGCAGAGTTCGCAGCCGGAGCCGATGCAGTTGTCGTCGATCACCTTCGCCAGCGGCAGCTCGCGGCGGGGGAAGGTGCGGCACTGGTCCCCGAGCTCATCGAGGATCGACTCGGGCGGGCAGACCGCGCCGCAGGCGCCGCAGTCGATGCACAGATCGGGGTCGATCACGTGCAACTCGTCGCGCACGCCGGTGATCGCGTTGACCGGGCACTTCTTGACGCAGGCCGTGCAGCCGATGCACGTCTCGATGATGGAATACGCCAACGCTGCCTCCCGTCGGGGCTGCTCGCGGCGGCGCGGAGCGCGCCTCGCTGCTGCCGAGTGCCGACCCTGCGGCGAATCTACCACGCCCGCACGCACAGGGCGACGCCCCGGCGGGTATTCGATCGCCCGACGCGCCTTTCGGAGCCCCTCAATCGGCCTCGAAGACGGACTGGAACACGCCCGCGACGCTGGTACGATGGTTGCATGATGCGTCGCATCCAGCTCCACCTTCGCCGCCTGCTGACCGCGCCGCGGCTACGCGTGTCCTCCAGGGGCGAGGGGGGCAGCGACCTGGCGATTGAGGGCCTCGTCTGCGGGGTCTGCGCGAGCCGCACGGAGCGCGCCCTGCGAAGCGTCCCGGGCGTGACGAGCGCCAGCGTGGACCTCGCGTGCGGGACCGCGCGGATCGAGCACGGCGAAACGGCGCCCGACCCCGCGCAACTCGCCGAGGCGATCGACGGGGTCGTCATCGCGCGCCCGTGGCGGCTGAGGATCGAGGCGTGGGCGACGCGCCTTCGAGGGCTCAGGCGGGGAGGGCGCGGGCGGGACCGCGCTTCATGACCGCGACGGAGGACGCGCCGCCCCGGATCGCGATCGGGGCGCACCGCTCCGCGTCCGGCGGGCTCTGGCGCACGATCGAGCGTGCCGCCGAAATCGAGGCGGAGGCGGTGCAGTTCTTCGGCTCATCGCCGCGCGCCTGGCGTCCCACCAACCACAAGCCCGAGGCCTACGAGCGCTTCCGCACGCTGCGCGCCGAGTCCGGCATCGGCCAGGCGTGGCTGCACGGCAGCTACCTGGTCAGCCTCGCCGCGCGCTCCGAGGAGCAGCACGAGAAGTCGATCGCCTCGGTCGTCAACGCGCTGAGCGTCGCCGCGCGGGCCGGGGCCGACGGCGTGGTGCTGCACAGCGGCTCGCACCTCGGGCGCGGCTTCGAGGCGGTGCTGCCCGAGGTCGTCTCCGCGCTCGCCCGCATCTTCGACGAGGCACCCGAGGGCCCGCTGCTCGCTCTCGAGAACGCCGCCGGCCAGCAGGGCCCGATCGGTGGCAACTTCGCGGAACTCGGCGCGATCCTCGACGCTGCGGACTCGCCGCGGCTGCGCGTCTGCCTCGATACCTGCCACACCTTCGCCGCGGGCTACGACATCACGACGCCCGAGGGCATGGCGGACACCCTCGAGGAATTCGAACGCGAGATCGGTCTCGATCTGCTGGCGGTGATCCACGCCAACGACTCCAAGCAGGAGCTGGGCAGCGGGCGCGACCGCCACGAGAACATCGGCGACGGCCACATCGGCTACGAGGGCTTCCGCACGATCCTCGCCGAGCCCGCGTTCGCCGGCCGCGCGCTGCTGCTGGAGGTGCCGGGCATCGAGGGCGACGGCCCGGACCTGGAGAACGTGCGGCGGCTGAAGCGACTGCGCGACGAAGTCGCGGCGGGGTCATAGCGCTCGAGTAGTAGCAGCCGCGGCGCTAGCAGGGTGCTGAAGAAGGGGCGGTCGTCTGGCAGGATAGGACTGGCGGCGGGGGCGTAGCCTGGAGGCTGCCCCATGCGCGGCGACGCCGAGCGTCAGGCCAACATGCTGCTGGCGGTGACGCCGGACTCCTTCATCCCGGACGACCACCCGATCCGCCGCATCAAACCGATCGTCGATTCCGCGCTGCAGCAGCTCTCGCCGCTCTTCGACACGATGTACTCAACGAGCGGCCGGCCCTCGATCCCGCCCGAGCACCTGCTCAAGGCGAGCCTGCTGATCGCCCTCTACTCGGTGCGCAGCGAGCGCCAGTTCTGCGAGCGGCTGCGCTACGACCTGCTCTTCAAGTGGTTCCTCGACCTCAACATCTCAGACGAGCCGTTTGACGCCTCGACTTTCTCCAAGAACCGCGAGCGCCTGCTCGCCGCGGACGCCGCGCACGCGTTCTTCGCCGAGGTGGTGGCCGAGGCAAGGCGGCGCAGGCTGCTCTCGGCCGAGCACTTCACGGTGGACGGGACGCTGCTGGAGGCCGGGGCCTCGCTCAAGAGCTACCGCCCGCGCGACGAGCAGGAGCCACCCCCGGGCGGGCGCAACCCGGATGTGGACTTCCGGGGGCGGCGGCGCAGCCGTGATACGCATAGTTCCGGCACGGACCCGGAGGCGCGGCTGTACACAAAGGGGTCGGGGCAGACAGCGAAACTGAGCTACCTGGGCCATCTGCTGACCGAGAACCGGCACGGCCTGGTGCTGGATGTGGAGCTGACCGAGGCGAACGGGTACCCGAGCGCGAGGCGGGGGTCACGGCATCGCGACTACAGGCAGAGTCAGAAGCGACGCAAGATCGTGGAGCAGGTCTTCGGCTGGATGAAGACCGTGTGCGGCGGGCGCGAGCTGCGTTTCGTGGGCCGCGAGCGCAACCGCTGCTGGCTGGAGTTCACCGCCGCCGCCTACAACTTGGTGCGCATGGCCACGCTCGAGACCGCCGCGACGTAGGCGCAGTGCGCCCTCCGGCCGGTCCGGGAGCCCTCAGAAGTACACGGGGTCAGGTCAGGAAGCCACGATCACGAAGCCGGAGGCGGCTTGAAGCCGCCTCTCGCCACTCCGAGACCCCGGAAGGCGCTTCTTCAGCAGCCTGCTAGCGCGGTCCCCGTTCCCCCAAGCCCGCTCGCCGCTACGATGGCGCCGTGAGCGCGCATCCAGCGGCCGACGACTTCGCCCTCGCGGAGGGCGCGACACCCCTCGCGGCGGTGATCGAGGGCGAGATCGCCGCTGGCGGGCGGATCACGTTCGCGCGCTTCATGGAGCTCGCGCTCGGCCACCCGGAGCACGGCTACTACGCCCGCCCCGGCCTCGCCTGGGGCCGCGACGGCGACTACGAGACCTCGCCCGAGGTGCACCCGATCTTCGGCTACCTCTGGGCGCGCCAGATCGCCGAGTGCTGGGAGCGCCTCGGATCACCCGCCGCCTTCGACCTCGTCGAGCCCGGCGCCGGGTCCGGCGCCTTCGCCTCGGCGCTGCTCGACTGGCTGCGGGCGCGCGCGCCGGAGTGCCACGCCGCGGCGCGCGTCACCCTGCTCGACGGCCACCCCCGCCGCAGCGAGGAGCAGCGAGCCGCCCTCGCCGCGCGCGGCCACGACGTGCGCACCGCGTTGCTCGCCGGCTGGCTCGCCGAGCCCGAGCCCCTCGAGGGCGTCGCGATCAGCAACGAGCTGTTCGACGCCTTCCCCGTCCACCTCGTCGAGCGTCGCGGCGACGAGCTGCGCGAGTGGTGGGTGACGAGCGAAGGCGGCGCGTTGCGCCTCGAGCTGGGCGAGGCCAGCGACCCGGCGCTGGCAGCGCACTTCGCTCGCCTCGGCGTCGAGCCCGGCGACGGCTGCCGCGCCGAGCTCTCGCCCGCCGCGATCGAGACGATGCGCGCGCAGGCCTCGCGCTTCCGGCGGGGCTACCTGCTGACGATCGACTACGGCTACGAGGCGGAGCGGCTGTACGCGCCGTGGCGGCGCATGGGCACGCTGATGGCGTTTCGCCGCCACAGCCCGCAGCCGGACCCGCTGGCGCAGCCCGGCCTCACCGACCTCACCGCCCACGTCGACCTCACCTCGCTGGCCGCCGCGGCCGCGGACGCCGGGTTCGAATCCGCCCCCTCCGTCTCGCAAAGCGAGGCCCTGATCGCCCTCGGCATCGGCGAACAGCTCGAAGCCGCCCGCGAGCGCGCCTCGGGCGACCTCGCCGCCTACGCCGCCGCCCGCCGCGCCGCCGACACCCTGCTCGACCCCGCCGGCCTGGGGCGGGTGCGCGTGCTAGCGCAGGCGAGGGGGGCGCCGCTCGATGGGCTGCTGTGCTTGCGTGGGGTGGGGTGATGGCGCGGTACAAATGTGCTAGTCTCCAGTCTCACACGGGGGAGGGGTCGATGGTCGCGGCCGCATCGCAGAAGGCTCGCGGAGCCTTCTACACTCCGCCCAGGCTCGCCGAGTACCTCACAGAGTGGGCGATCCGGGGGCCAGACGATCTGATCGTGGAGCCTTCCTGCGGGGAGGCCGTCTTTCTGGAAGCTGCCTGGGAGCAACTCCGAGCACAGGGGCGCGCCCCCAACTCCCCCGTCACCGTCTTCGGCTATGAGATCGATGAGATCGCCAGCAGGGCGGCGCGCTCGGTGGTGTCACGGATCGGCGCGCCAGCAACCATCGAGACCTGCGACTTCTTCGACGTGGCGCCCACAGCGAGCGCCGACGCAGTCATCGGGAACCCGCCCTACATTCGCTATCAGTCCTTCTCGGGGCTGCCGCGTGAGAAGGCCCAGCGCGCGGCGCTTGCGGGAGGCGTCAGGCTCGACGGGCTAGCGAGTTCATGGGCGGCGTTCGTCGTTCACGCATCCGGCTTCTTGAAGGATAGCGGGCGGCTGGCGCTCGTCTTGCCCGCCGAACTGCTGCACGTCAACTACGCTGCGCCTGTGCGCCGTTACCTGATGCAGCGGTTCGGCAAAGTAACGCTCGTGACATTCGAGAAGCTCGTCTTCCCCGGCGTCACGAGTGAGGTTCTGCTCCTCCTCGCAGAAGGAACCGGGCCAACAGACTCGATCGAGCTAGTCCAAGTCGATGATCTGGACGGCCTTCGTAACCATCGCGTCACACGTCGGCAGTGGACCCCCTCGCGCGACGATACCAAGTGGTCTGCTGCTCTCATCGCAGGAGAATCGCTCGAACTCTACAAGGAGCTTATCGATCGCGGAGATTTTGTACCTCTGTCTGCCTGGGGCGACACATACCTCGGCGCGGTCAGTGGGAATAACTCTTTCTTCCGTATATCACCAAGCCAAGCTGCTGAAGCCGGACTAGGCCCTCACGACACGATGGATGTGCTCCCACCTAACGGCAAGGCGCTGCGGGGATTCATCTATTCCAAGCAAGCACATCGCGAGCTTGCAAGTCACAACGAGCGCACCTTGCTATTCTATCCGAAACACTCCTCTCTTTCGCAGTCTGCACAACGCTACATCGAGCTCGGCGAGAAACAGGACGTGCATCGCGCCTACAAGTGCGAGGTACGCAATCCTTGGTGGAGAGTGCCGCTGCCAAAAGGGATCGCCGATCTTTTCATCACATACATGAATCACGACTCGCCCCGGTTGATCTCGAACGGTGCTAACGTCCATGCGCTGAACTCAGTGCACGGTGTGGCCTTACACCGTGGAAAGAAGAGTCTCGGCAGGGCGTCTCTCCCGATCGCGGCGCTGAATTCCGTGACCGCCCTAGGCGCGGAGATTATCGGTCGCTCCTACGGTGGAGGCGTCCTGAAGGTGGAACCGCGTGAAGCGGCTCGACTCCCGGTCCCTTCAGCGAAACTCATCCAAAAACACGCGCAGGAACTGCGAGCACTCGAGGCCTCAGCTGGGCGGATGCTCCGGTCTGGCAAGTACGATGATCTGCGCTCGAGAGTCGACTCGGTGTTGTTCGAGTCGGGTGGTTCAGTGTCAGATGTACGATTCTCTGAGTTGCAAGGAGCCAGGGACATTCTGAGAAGTCGCCGTCATGATCGTAGTCGCTCACCATGACAGACCATGAGAATCTGATTCTTGCCCTACGCCGTCTCGAGGCGAAGCCACCAGATAGCGCGGACCGAACAGAAAAGAGGCGTTACTCGGAATTGATGTCAGAGGCAATCGCTCAGGCCGTAGCGGACTCCTTGCGCAGGCACGGCACGCTCAATCTCATCCAGGCACGCCCATCTCCTCCCGGCGTTACTGGTGCCTCAGGAGCCGAACGCAGGATGGCCGGCGGAATCGGCGACAAGAAAGTCGATGTGACATGGGCAACGGAGGAGGCCGGGCTCATTGTAGCCTTCTCGGTAAAATGCATGAACTTTCGAGACAAAAGATCCAACAACTTCCAGAAGAACTTTACCAACAGACGAGGAGACATGCTGTTCGAGGCAGTGACGCTGCACCGTCGTTTCCCGTACTCAACTCTGGTTGGCCTGTTCCTATTCGACGAAGGCGCTAACGACGATGATACGACGCGTCGGAAGTCGACCTTTCAGAACGCCCACGACGGATTGAGGTTGTTCACAGGTCGCATCGATCCCGCAGGGCGAGACGAGCAGTACGAGAAGTTCTACGTCGGCCTCGTGTCCGCCAGCCCAATGGCAGCATCGATCCGCTTCTCGCGAGCGGGCGAACCAGAGCCGGCTCTCACGTTGGATGACATCTTCGCCGAAGTGCTGCCGATGGTCGCAGAGCGCAATGCCGACTCCTACAGATTCGACGGACGAGGACTACGTCGACCCTGATCACGCCGTATGCCCCCACACTCCCCAACCCGTGCGACAATACCGCCATGGCAGCGACTACCACCGGCTACAGCGACGCGCTGATTGAGCACTTCGAGCGGCCCCGCAACGCGGGGGCGATGGAGGACGCGGACGCCGAGGCGTACGTGACGAACCCCGTCTGCGGGGACTCGATGCGGATCTTCCTGCGTATCGAGGATGAGCGCGTGGCCGCCGCCTCGTTCCTGACCTCCGGCTGTCCGGCAGCGATCGGGACCTCCTCGGCGGCGACCGAGCTGCTGCGCGGGCGCACCCTCGAGGAGGCCGCGGCGCTCAGCCGCGAGGACTACGCCGAGGCCGTCGGCGGCCTGCCCAAGTCCAAGCTGCACTGCTCCGTCCTCGCCGCCGCCGCCGTGCGCGAGGCGATCGAGGGCTGGCAGCGCGAGCACGCCTCCAGCGAGGCCGAGCACGCGGGGGCCGCCTGATGAGCGTCGCCGCGCTCGTACTGGCCGCCGGGGCGTCGAGCCGCATGGGCTCGCCCAAGCCGCTGCTGTCCTGGGGCGACGCCTCGCTGCTCGGCTGGGAGATCGACGAACTCGGGCACTCGCAGATCGAGGACATCATCGTCGTCACCGGGGCGTACGCCGACAACGTGCGGCGCGCGCTGCCCGCGGGCCAGCGGATGCACTGCGTGTTCAACGCACGCTGGGCGCAGGGGCGCTCGACCTCGCTGGCGGCCGGCGCGACTGCGCTGCTCTCCCCCTCGCGGAGGCGACCCGAGGCGGTCGTGATCCAGAACGTCGACCAGCCGACGCGCGCCGACATCATCGACCGGCTCGTCGACGAGCTGCGCTCGACGGGCGCCGAGGCCGTACAGCCCTCGTACCTCGGCTTGCGCGGTCACCCCGTCGTCGTCGCCGGGTCGCTGCTCGAGGAGCTGGCGGCGGCGAACGAGGCGGAGCTGGGCCTGCGCTCGGTGCTGCGCCGCCACCCGCCGCTGCAGCTGGCGATGGACGACGAGCCGATCGTGCGCATCGACCTCGACACCCCCGACACGCTCGCCGAGGGCCGACGGCTCTGCGGCGTCCCCGACCCCGCCCCCGCCGGCCGGTAGCGGCGGCGGGCCGTGGCAGCCGCCAACGGCTCCGAGGGCGACCTGATGCGGGTCGCCATCTTCTGTCTTGAGCAGGCGCGTCAAGCCATCGCGCTCGTTCGAGATTCGTCAGGTGAGCCCGACTCATGGCACGGTCTGGACGATTTCGACACGGTCGAGTTCTACGTCCTGAAGCTCGACCACGTCTACGAGTCATGCTGCCAACTGAACAAGAGTTGGCCCTCCGCGTTCACCGCGACCGCGCGCAGCGCTGCCAACTCGTTCGTTCAGCTCTGGAATGGCACTGCCGCGGAGCAGCTGTGCGAGGCCTGCGCCAACCGCGAGTTTAGCGACGGCCCTACAAGGCGACTTCAGGCAGAGTGCGAATTGTGCAAGGGCGGCCAGCAGCGATGCCGCTCATGCCGCGAGCCAATATGCGACGACCACGCCCACTACGAGTTTGGGACGGACTTGCGAAACGCCTACGCCCACTATGAAGAGGCGCTGGCGACTCCAGGCCACGGCCGCCGGGGCCTACCCGTTGGATCGGGGCGCGTGCGAGGCGTCGACACCCCTTCATGGGGGAAGCTGCATCTGGGGACGCCGGGCGAGGGTCCGGATAGCGTGCGCTTGTTGGGCAAGGACTACCGGCTGGACGGCGTGCATGAGGCGCTGGTCGAACTTGAACGGGAACTCGCGGCGGTGCTGACCGAGCCGGACGACCGCCGGAAGCTGCGAAGGGACGCCTGAGTTGCGTCTCGACTGCCTGGGGTCCGGGTTCGCGTTCTCGCACGGGAGCTACTGGAGCGGGTTCCTGCTCGACGGGCGGGTGCTGCTCGACTGCCCGCCGCAGACGCTGGCGCATCTCTTCAGGCTCGGCGTCACCACGCAGGCGATCGACCTCGTGCTGCTCTCGCACGAGCACTCCGACCACATCGGCGGCATGGACCTCTTCCTGCTGGAGGCGACGGTGGGCCGCGAGGCTCGCGAGGGCGCCCCGCGCGAGCACCCGCTCGCCATCGCCGGGCCGCCGGGCATCCACGACCGTCTGCGCGAGATGATTGGGCCGTCGGACCGGCTCCCGGAGCGCGACGACCCGCGCGTGCGCTGGTTCGAGCAGGCGGGCGGCTCGGCCTTCGAGTGGGCCGGGCTGCACGTCGAGTGCGTGGCGATGGAGCACGGACACGACATCGAGGCGCTCGGCTTCCGCGTGCGGCACCCGAACGGCGTCGTCGCCTACACCGGCGACACGGCGTACGTCGAGGCCGTGCGCACCCTCGCCGAGGGCGCGGACATGCTGATCACCGAGTGCGGCGGCGACCGCGCCTACGGGCACACGAGCTGGGAGGACGTGCGCGAGCTGCGCGCCGCCCTCGCGCCCTCGACGCGAGTGCTGGTGACGCACTACGACCCGCTCGCCGTCCCCGGGTGGGCGCGAACGCTCGACGGCGTCGAGCTGGCGGAGGACTTCGCGAGCTACGAGGTCTGAGGCGGCAGCGTCTCCCAATCGGGGGCGAGGGCCGGGATGCCCAGCTCCTCGGTCGGCGTCCAGGTGCGCCAGCGGTCGTCGATGGCGGGGTGGTCGCCGCGCTGGATCCAGGCGATCGCGCGCTCGGCCTCGGCGCGGACGGCGTCGGCCTCCTCGCGGGTCATGCTGCCGAAGGCGACGGCCTCCTCGAGCTCGTCCTCGTCCTTCCACTCGGGCTCGCCGAGGTCGGGCGGGAAGACGATGTCGAGGTGCTGGTCGGAGGTGTCGAGGCCGATCGCGGTGCGGCGGAAGGGCGCCTCGAGGTTCACGTACCAGCGCCGCACGTCGCCCTCGCCGAGGAAGACGAGCACGGAGTGGGCGGCGCCCTCGATGAAGACGCGCACCATCCCGCGGCCGTACCAGACGTCGTCGCGGAGCAGCCACTCGCCGTGCGGCAGCCGGATGTCGTTGCCCTCGATGTCGGTCGGGCGCTTCCAGACGGTACCCGGCGGCGTGCAGGCGGCGATCATGTCGCCGCGATCCTCGACGACCACGAAGGACCAGGCCGTGAACACGCGGCCGTACCAGATGCTGCGGCCCGTGATGAAGGTCCCGTGAGCCCAGCAGTCCTCGGTCATGCGCTCATCGGGGCGTCGGCGAACGGGTTGGCGACACGCAGTCCGTCGTAGTCCTGGGTGGCGCTGAGGTCCTCGGAGTAGACGATCTCACAGCCCATGGCGCGCGCGGCTGCGAGGATCGCGCCGTCCCAGTAGGACAGCCCGAAGCGCCGGCTGATCGACACGCCCGCGAGGAAGACCTCGATGGTCACCGGCTGGACCGGGAAGCTGTCGATCGACTGGATGAAGCGCAACGCCTGCTCGGGGGTGAGAGCTGCGGGCCGGCCGGGGCGCGTTGCCTGGTAGTAGAACTCCTGCAGCACCTGCACGGAGATCGCGAGATCGCTCTCCTCAAGCAGGGCGATCGCGCGATCCCGCTTACCGGACTCCTCTGACTCTGCGCTGACTGCGTAGAGCAGGACGTTGGTGTCAACGAAGCGCATCGCGGTCGTAGAGCTCGTCCCGTGGAAGGTTGTCGGCCATCCGCAGGCCGCCGCCGCGCGCTCTGATGTCCCGGATCACCTCGTGCATCAATCTGCTGCGACGCTCGAATTCCGCCTCGTCGACGTGCCCGCCTGCCTCGGACGCAGCTGTTCGCTCGACAGCAAGGCTCCTCAGGAATTCGCGCACGAGGGCCGAGACAGAGGTGTCGAGCTCCGCCGCCCGGATGCGGGCAAGGCGATGGGTCTCCTCGTCGACGGATACGGTGATGTTCTTCATGTCACAGTCTCACAGTTCCTGTGCTGCACAGTACAGGCCGCCCTCCGAGCCCGCAATGTCGCACGCGCCCCGCTACCCCCTGCCGCAACCGTCGGCTATGCTTCGCCGCGAGTGCCGGGCGCAGCACGGCGCGGCAGGACGAGGGGTTCGCGTGGCCTACGGACTAGGCATCGCCAAGGGGCTGCTCGTCACGTTCAAGCATATCTTCAGGCCCCCCATCACCGTCTCCTACCCGGAGGAGGAGCGGGACGTGCCGCTGCGCGCCCGCACCAACCTGCTCTGGTTCGAGGAACGCTGCACCGGCTGCTCCACCTGCGCCCAGGCCTGCCCCGACGGCTGCATCCTCGTCGAGACCTCGCCGCGCGCCGACGGCACCCTCAACATCGACCGCTACGAGATCGACTTCCGCATCTGCATGTACTGCGGACTCTGCACCGAGGCCTGCCCCTATCAGGCGATCCAGGCCGGCGGCCGCTACGACGACGCCGTCTACGTCTTCGAGGACATGTACCGCGACAGTAACGCCCTCAGCCGCGAGGCCGGCGAGTACCTGGACCGCAGCGGCGGCGTCTACCCCAACGGCCAGCAGCAGGCGGAGAACCCGCTGCGGACGGCACTGCCGACCGCGCGCGGGCGCTTCCCGGTCGCGGGTGAGGAGGGCCCCTTCGGGCCCCAGCACCTGCCCGGCAAGCTCGACCGCGAGTAACGCCACACACACCGTACGGAGGAGCCGCCGGTGGTCACGATCACGCTCAACGGCGAAGCGCTGGAGGTTGAGGCCGGACGGCCGCTCGTCGAGGTGATCAAGGAGCAGGGCGTTCGCATCACGAACCTCTGCTACATCGACGGCCTCGAACCCTACGCCGGCTGCCGCACCTGCATGGTCGAGATCGAGGGCGGGCGGCCGTCGCCGCTACAGCTCTCCTGCACCGCCGTCACCGCCGACGGCATGGCGATCAACACCGAGACATCCGAGGTGAAGCGCGCGCGCCAGCAGGTGATGTCGCTGATCATGGCGAATCACCCCGACCGCTGCCTCACCTGCCACCGCCGCGTGCACTGTCAGCCGGGCGAGATCTGCCTGCGCGACGACGTCGTCACGCATCGCTGCCTGACCTGCAGCAAGAACTACCGCTGCGAGTTGCAGACCTCGACCGAGCTGATCGACATGGGCGAGTTCGAGGAGCCGTGGGTCGGCGAGGAGCGCTCGTACTACGAGACGCCGCCGCCGGAGGTGGACCGCGCCAACCCGTTCTTCGAGTTCGACCCGCAGATGTGCATCATCTGCACGCGCTGCGTGCGCGCCTGCGCCGACCTGCGCCACACCGGCGCGATCAGCCTCGCCGGCAAGGGCTCGACGACGATCATCGCCTTCGGCACCGGCGGCGCCATTCACGAGTCCAACTGCGACTTCTGCGGGTCCTGCATCGACGTCTGCCCCACTGCGACGCTGATGGAGAAGCCCAACAAGTGGATGGCGCTCTCCGAGGAGTGGACCAACTCCGCCTGCAACTCCTGCGCCGTCGGCTGCACGCTCTCCTACGGGCTGCGCGACGACCGCCCGATGATCGTGCGGCCCGATCGCCTCAACCCGACCAGCCGCGACCAGATCTGCGTGCGCGGGCGCTTCCACTACGACGCCGTCGGCGACCGCGAGCGCCTCAGCCGCTCGCTCCTGCGCGAGGGGGACCTGCTGCTCCCGACGACGCCCGAGGATGCGCTGGCCGAGGCCGCGCGGCTGCTCGCCGGCGTGAAGGAGCAGCACGGCGCGGACGCGATCGCCGTCCTCGGCTCGCCGCTGGCGACCAACGAGGAGGCGGCGCTGCTCGCGAAGCTCGCCGGCGAGGTGATCGGCACGCCGCACCTCGACTTCTCGCACGGGCCGGTGCACCGCGCCGCGGCCGCCGCCTTCGAGCGCGGCTTCGGCTCCGCGGAGCTGCCCTCGAGCTACTCGGACATCGAACACGCCGAGACGATCATCGTCGTCGGCGGGGACATCGAGGAGTCGCACCAGGTCATCTCGCTGCGCGTCAAGGACGCGCTGGTGAAGCACGGCGCGAAGCTCGTGCTCGTCTCGCCGCGCTGGGGCGAACTCGTCGACTTCGCCGCCGTCTGGTTGCAGCCGCTACCCGGCGCCGAGGCCGCCACGGTGCAGGCGCTCGCAGACGCCGGCGCCGCCGAACCGGCGGGCGTGGACGGCGAACGCCTCGAGGCCGCGCGCGCGCTCCTCGCGGAGCGCCTGCCGCAGGCCGCACCGGCTGCCGGCGAGGACGAAGACGGCGCTGCCGAGGGCTCGCCCGCCTGCGCGATCGTCTTCGCGCCGGGCGCGCTCAGCGCCGAGGCGGCCGGGGCGCAGGCGGCGGCGTGCGCGAACCTCGCCATCACCGCCCTCGGCGACCGCGCCGCGCACGGGCTGCACTACCTGCCGACCGACGCCAACGTGCTCGGCATCAGCGACATGGGCGTCGCGCCCGGCGAGGGCGGCCGCTCCTTCCCCGAGATCATCGAGGGCGCACGCGACGGCGAGATCCGCGCGCTGCTGATCCACGACGACAACCCGCTGCTCAACGCCCCCGGCAGCGACGACGTGCGCGCCGCCCTCAGCGCTGTCGAGGTGCTCGTGGTAATCGACTCGCTGCGCTCGACGGCAGCGCAGCACGCGAACGTCGTGCTGGCGGAGCTGCCCTTCTTCGCGAAGGACGGCACGATCACCACGGGTGACCGCCGCATCACGCGGCAGCGCCCGGCTGCGCAGCCGCGCCGCGACGAGCGCGACGGCGTCGCGATCCTCACGGCGCTTGGGAACGCGCTCGGTGCCGGCTTCGCCTACGAGAGCGCCGGGGAGGTCATGGCCGAGGCGGCCGCGCGCCTCGAGGGCTACGCGCCGCACGAGGCGGTCCGATCCGGGAGCACGCGGGCGCTGTCCGCCTCGCCGGCTTCCGGCGCGAGCGCGCAGCCGCTGCCCGCGAGCGCCAGCGAGGCGACCGACGGGCTGCGGCTGATCGCCGACCGCTCGCTCTACACCTCGTGGGAGGGCGCCTCGCTGCGCTCCGAGGAGGCGGACAAGCTGCACCGCGAGGAGTCGCTCCTGATCAACCCCGCCGACGCCGAGCCGCTCGGCGTGCGCAGCGGCGACGAGCTGGTGCTGGCGAACGGCGCGAACGAGGTGCGCATCGCCGCACAGCTCGACGACGGCGTCCCGCCCGGCGTCGTCTACGCCTCGCGCTACTTCGACGGCGGCGCGCTGATGGCGCTCTTCCCGCTGCGCGGCGCTCCGGACGGCGCCGCCCGCGTGCTGGTGCGGGCGCTCCAGCCGGCCTGAGCCCGCCAGCCTCGATGCCCCACGCAAGCCGTCTCCCGCCACGGTGACGCCCGGCGACCACCCTGGACGGCATTCCGAACCGGCGCCCGAGCCGCCCGGTAGGCGCGGGCTCGTGCTGCTGACCGTCGAGGCGGACGCCGAGATCGCGGGCGAGCGGTGCGACCTGCTGATCGCCGAGGGCATCGACGCCGAACTGCACATCGAGCACGCGGCAAGCTTCGGCTCCCACTCCTCGGTCTACCCCTCGGGCCAGCCGTTCGTGTACGCGCTGTTCGTGCCCGCCCCGCAGCACGATGCCGCAGCCGCCGCGCTGATCGAGTCCGGCTGGGACGGCCGGCGCAGCGCCTTCTCCTCCGGCCGGAGTGCCCTCAATCCGTCGTTCGTGCTGCGCGGCGCGCTGCTGGCGCTGCTCGCCGGCGCCGCGCTGGCGGCGCTGCTGCTGCTGCTGCGGCCTGAGTAGCGGGCGGCCACACTATCTTCGTGTACCTCTGCCTTCAACCATCGTGATGGGCGAACTCAACCCGAGCCTCGCGTCACCAAGGGCAGGTTCGCGCTGGTACGAGCTGTCGTCTGATGCGGCGGTCCGTGCATGCCGCACGTATGGCGTCAACCAGATCTGGGTGCCGACCATCGTCGAATGCACCCTCGGGATCGTGGCGGTAGAGTCTAGATTCGGCAGGAGCCCCCGATATCGTGCGAAAGAGGCGCTACGGTGCCTCCTCGCCCCTTCCAAGTTCCTTTTGCACTTCGCTCCACGGGCTCAGGGAATCGCTCAAATCGATCAAGGCCGAGCCGAGTACCTCGCTCACGACGCCGCGCTCGATCATGACCTAGACGTGGGGTCGCCTGATGGCGCGATCGCAGCGACCGCGCTGGGGCTCGCCAAAGCAGCGCTACTTCACTACCCGCGCCGGGCACAACGACCATCTCGGTCGTGCTGCGCGAATGTCGTGATTACGCACAATGCGGGTTGGATGACGCCCAAGGTAGCGAGATTGCAGGAGGTACTCGCAAAGCTTGGCCTCTTGGCAGTTGACACTCAGAGAAACGGTTTCGTCGGCCCGAGAACCCGAGCAGCGCTTGACCTCGCTGCGAGTCGGTTTGGCTGCCCAACCTTGCGCGAAACGATGCGCGACCACGGGATTTCGGCACCCCCGGAATGGGGACTCACGCACCCCGACCTGTCCCCAGTCTTTCGTCAGAGTGCTCTATTCGAATCCCTACAGCACGCAGCCTCCGCTGTCGGTGAAACCCTTGATGAGCCGAAATTCCCGGAATATCGGATTCGGTGGTGGTACACGGGGTGGATCAGTTCCGGCGACTACGCTCGCGCGGTCCTCGCTCATGCGGAGGGCTGGCGGAAGAAGTCGACGACCAGTCTCGGAGGATCGCTTAGCTCGAATGCGAGATACCGGGTCTCGTAGGGTGAGCCAATCACCCATTCACACTCCGTGTCATCTTCTCTCACCAACCTGTGATCAGTGACCGCCGGGAAGTCTGGATACCCCCTCGTGTCTTCCATTGACAAGAGCGCCTTGCTCGGACCATCGAAGTACCGGATCCGACAAGGGCTCATCGCTATGCTGAGACCCCATAATCCTTGTACATCTCGCGCTCTCAGATCGTCCGCAGTCAGTGGCACTATCTCATAACCAGGTACGCCTTGAATGAACACGAACACGACTCTGTCGAATACTGGATCGTGGCGTCCAACCCTAACCTGCCTGAGCAACACAGGTTCAGAGAGCTCGCGGGGTTCTTTGACCTCCGCATCCGGTTCCCTAGCACCCATGCGGATTAGCAGGGTGATGAAAAAGTCCGCGGCGGCGCTTTTGGGCTGAAATCGCGCTGGTCGCGACATCAAAAACCCCAATGTTTCTGGGCTCTACGCCAGCCCACCGAATGGCCAGTGAGACCTTACGGCTCAGGATCAGGAGTTTTTCAGCAGCCTGTTAGCCCATCGAGTTCGCCAACGACGAACTCACTCTCGGTCAGCCGTCTCCGGATCAGAGGAAGCTCCCGTGCCGCTATGCGCACGCCCCAAATGGCCGCGATCGCACCCACAAGGGCGGCCCCTGCGCCAAGAACGGCCACGACGGCCGTCACAACATCAATCGCAGAAACGTCGAACGACATTCGATACCACCTGTGGTGATTGCGTGGCCGTGGTCTGCCTACTTCTGGCACCCGCCGAGGGCAACATCGCGAAGGATACCTCAGCGATCGATTGCTGCCCGCCGCAGCACCGCAACCCATGCGCCACATCCCCCTCCGAGCACCCCGCCCCGCGGCGTACACACGCGGCGAGGAGGCTCGCATGGCCATCGACCTGACGGACCGATACTTCGCGACGGAGTTCATGCGCGGCGGGTGGCGCGCTGGAAGCTGGACCGCAGCGCGTGGCCCTGCCGCGCGATCGTGCTGCACCACGCGGCGGGCTGGTACGGATCGCCGCTGGGCGACGACGCCTCGAGGCATGACGAGGAGCAGCGCATCCACTCGCTCGCGCGCGACCACCACACGCGCTTCGGCATCGGGCCCGGCTACCACTACGTCGCCTTCCCCAGCGGACGGCTCTACGCCGTCGGCAAGGCCGGGACGCAGCGCGCGCACACGAAGGGCCGCAACCCGGAGAGCGGCGAGCGCTGGAACATCGAGGCGATCGGCATTTGCGCGCTCGGCGACTACGAGCGCGAGGGCCGCGACGAGCCCTCGCCCGGCATGCGGGAGGCGATCGAGGAGGCCGTCGAGGAGATCCGCGGCTTCTGGCTCACAGTCCCCGGCGCGCCGGTCTTCGGGCACGGGGCGGTACCGGCCGTGAATTCATCAGGCGCCCCAGTGCCGCAGGCGACGGCGTGCCCCGGGCGGCGGCTGACCCCGCTACTCGCGGCGCTCAACCGCCCGGCGCCGCCGGACCTCGCCGCGGAACTGGCCGCGATCCGCGCGGCTACCGACGCGATCGAGCGCAAGCTGCAGGCGGCGTAGCCGCCGCAGGCGCGCCCCTGTGGCCTCGAGGCGTCTACTCGCGCTGCATCATCGTCGAGTAGCCGCCGAACGGCACCGTGCTGGCGCGGGCGTGTTCGTCGGCGATGACGTTAATGCAGGACGGCTTGCCGCTCGCGATCGCGCGCTCGATGGCCGGGCGGATCTCCTGCGGATCCGTGACCAGTTCGCCGTGCCCGCCCAGCGCCTCGACGACGTCGTGGTAGCGCTGAGTCTGCCCGAGGCTGCGGCCCGGCGTGGTGTTCGGGCCACCGGTCCAGCCGCCGTTGTTGTTGATCACGGCCACGATCGGCAGGTTATGTCGCACCATCGTGTCGAACTCCTGCACGTTCATCAGGAACGAGCCGTCGCCGATGAAGGCGACCACCTGGCGACCCGGCGCCGCGACCTGCGCGCCCATCGCGAAGGGGATGCCGGTGCCCATGCAGCCGTTCGGCCCGGCGTTCAGCCGGCCGCCCTCGGCGAATGCGGGAATCCACTGCCGGCCGAAGTTGAGCGTCTCCATGCCGTCGATGCAGATGATCGCGTCGCGATCGACGACGTTCACGATCTCGTTCGCGATGCGCAGCGGGTGAATCGGCAGCGTGTCGGCCTCGGCGAGTTCGAGCGACTGCTGGCGCTTCGAGTGGTCGCTCTCGCCGAGGCGCGCGATCCAGTCGTCCGAGGTCCGCAGGCCGCTCTCCTTCGCGGCCGCGGTGAGGGCGCTGAGGGCGAGCCTGGCGTCGGCGACGATCCCGAGCTCGATCGGGCGGTTGTGGCCAAGTTCCGTCGAGTCCGTGTCGATCTGGATGATCTTCACGTCCTCGGCGAAACGCGGCGGGTGCCCGAAGGAGATGATGAAGTTGAAGCGCGTCCCGACCACGAGGATCGCGTCCGCCTCGCGGAAGGCCTGCCCGCGCGCCGCGAGGAACGCCAGATCGTGGTCCTCCGGGACCACGCCACGGCCCAGCGGCGTGGTGAAGAAGGGAATACGCGCCTGGTCGATGAACTCGCGCAACTCGGCTGCGGCGTCGGACCAGAAGATGCCGCTCCCGCTCACCACGAGCGGGCGCTCGGCCGCTCCGAGGATCTCGATCGCACGCTCGATGGCGCCCTCGTCCGGCGCGGGGCGGGCCGGGCCCTGGCCGCCGGGCGGGAACCACACACTCGAGTCGTCGACCCGCTCGTAGAGCGCGTCACCGGGCAGATCGAGGTAGGTCGGGCCCGGCTTCGGGCCCTGCGCCTTGCGCATCGCCATGTTGAAGTACTCGGCCATGCGGTCGGCGTGATGGACGCGCGCGGCCCAGCGGGTGATCGGCTTCGCCATCGAGAGCTGGTCGTACTCCTGGAAGGCGTCGCTGTCGAAGGCGCGCACCGCGGCCGCCCCACCGAGCGCCACCATCGGGACGCCGTCGAGGTAGGCGTTGGCGACGCCGGTGAGCAGGTTCGTCGTCGCCGGCCCGGAGGCGGCGAGGCAGATGCCTGGCGAGCGCTTCACGCGCGCGTAGCCGTGGGCCGCCATCGCGGCGCCCTGCTCGTGGCGACAATCGATCGTGCGGATGCCGTAGTCCGCCGCGAAGCCCGCGGCTTCGATGATCGGGCCGCCCATCAGGTAGAAGACGTCCTCGACACCCTCCTCGCGCATCTGTCGCGCAAGCACTTCCGATCCACTGTTCTCGGCCATTCCGCACCTCCTGACGCGAGGGCCATCATATCCGAGCGCGCGAGCGGGTGGCGCCGCGAGGAATGTCGCGGGAACGCGCGGGCATCGCGACATCGTGCTCAGGCCGCAACGAGGGCGTAGCCGGCGGGCTAGATCTCAGACGTTCGCCACGTGACGATCCCGATCTCCCGGAATCCCAGCGGCATCAGGATGCCGTCGGGCACTCCCCACCACTGGTCGATGAGATCGCCCATCCGCCGGTCCTTGTCCGAACCGGGACGCGGACGCAGCCAGAGCATGCGCCGCACAAACGTGCACGCTTGATCGAGGTCGATCGGCGTCTGGGCCGAACCAGACCACACGCGTCGCACCTCGTAGGAGCGCCCGAGCGCCCCCAGCAGCGCCACGAACTCGTGCAACGCCGGGAGTGCCTGGAACGGTTCCCCGTGGACCGCCTCGAACAGATCGGCGAACTGGGCGCCCCGGGGGAACCGCGCCAGCGAAACCACGCAGAGGCGCCGCGCGTTCCGTTCCATCGCCTCGATGAACGGGATCGGCTCGCGAATGTCGTAGAGGCAGTGGGCGGCGAGCGCGACGTCCGCTTGCTCCGTCCATCCCTCCACCGGCCATCGCTCGTCGTGGACCGTCAGGTTCGTCACAGCGGCCGCCGCCGCGCCTTCGGCAAGCACCCGGCGCATTGCGGGTGACGGTTCGATGGCGATGACGCTCCTGACCCGGCGCGCGAGCGGCAGCGCGAATCGCCCACCTCCGGCGCCGATGTCCAGCCAGTCATCCTCGCGCTGCGAGAGGGAAGCCAGGACCTCGAACTCGGCCGCCGAGAGCTGCCCCGGCCTGAACGTGCCCGCGACCGGCGCGTAGAAGTCGTGCTCCGGTTCGGGTTCACGCACGCGCGCCACCTGCTCGGCGTCGGCGTCGACCAGTCGCATCCAGGCCTGGCGGGCGTCCTCGACCGATGGTCGCAGTGCGTGCGTGGGATCCATCGCGTCCCCTGCAGTTCCGAACGAGGCGAGTGTCCGCCGCCCGGCTTAGGTCATGCGCACTTTCTCGAGGAAGTCCGCATCGAAGCGCAGGATCGAGCCGAGCTGGGAGTAGTCGGCGAACTCCAGCTCACGGGCCGCGACGACCTCCGGATCCCACCAGCCGCCCGAGGGCCCCACGAGGCCCTGCGAAGCCGCCGCCTCGCGCGCCTCGGCCTCCGTCAGGCCGGCCTCCATGAGCACCTCGACGGTGTGCTCGCCGAAGGGGGGTACGGGGTTGCGCGTCGGGAAGCCCCGGCCGTCGAACTTCGGTGGGAAGTAGCGCTGGAGCGGGACCGGGCCGAGGTCGGCGACATGGACCGGGTCGAAGAACTCACGCGCGTGGAGGTGCGGGTCGAGCAGGATCTCGTCCGCTTTCAGCACCCCGGCGGCGGGAACCCCGGCGCCCTGCAGCAACTGCGCGACATCCGACTTCGAGCGCTCGCGCGTCCACTCCGCGATCAGCGCGTCGATCTCGTCGTGCTGCCGCGTGCGCTCCTCCGCGCTCGCGAAGCGCGGGTCGGAGAGCCAGCCAGCGTCTCCCGAGGCGCGGCAGAACGCCTCCCACTCGGCGTCGTTGCGCAGCGAGATCGCCACCCATTCGTCGTCGCCCGCGCAGGGGTAGGCGCCGCGCACCATGCCGGGGCGGCGGTTGCCGTCGCCACCGTGCAACCGGCCGTTGAGCAGGTAGTCCGCGAGGTAGGGCGCGAGCATCGGAACCGTCGACTCCTGCATCGAGACGTCGATGCGCTGGCCGCGCCCGGTCACCTCACGGCGCAACAGGGCGGCGATGATTGCCCCGACGCCGTTCAGGCCGGTGAGTGGGTCAACCCAGGTCTGGCCGGTCTTGAGCGGCGGCCCACCGGGGTAGCCGGTAACGGAGGCGGGGCCGGAGGCGGCCTCCATCGTCATGCCCACCGCCGACCGCTCCCCGTTGGGGCCGGACTGCCCGAACCCGGCGATCGAGCACATCACGAGTCGCGGACAGCGGTCCACGATGTCCGGGTAGCGCAGGCGCAATCCTCGCGTGACGCGCGGCGGGAAGTTCTCGATGAAGACGTCCGCGCGCTCGAGCAGGCGCAGCATCAGCTCCCGCCCCTCCGGAGTCCGCAGGTTGAGCGCGGCCGAGCGCTTGCTCGCCTGTCGCGCCGTGAAGTAGGCAGGCCCGATCGACGAGTGCGCCGTGCGCGCGTGCTCGACCTTCACCACGTCCGCGCCGAGCTCCGAGAGCAGGCGGCCGGCGAGCGATCCCGTCCAGCCGCGCGAGAGGTCCACCACCCGGATGCCCTCGAAGTAGCTCAGGCGTCCCGAAGGAGCGACGCGCCGGGGCGCGGGGGGCGGCTCGGCCGCCTCGACCTCCTCCGCCGCCTCGGACAGCAGGTCGTTCGCCTCGCCGAGGGTGGGCGCCTCCGGCCCGATTTGCAGCGGGCTCTCCGTGAACCTCCCCGCCGGCCCGGGCAGCACGCCGCCCGTGGGCTCGCCGTTGGCGTCGACCTCGGCCCTCCAGTAGCCGCGGTCCTCGAGGTGCGGGTCGTCGAGCAGGTCGGGCACCGTCGCCACCTCGCCGAAGCCCAGGTCGAGTTCACCGGTGCGCTTGAAGATCTCGCGCGAGGTGTGCGACTCGAGCCACGGCTTCACGATCTCGTCGAACTCGCGCCAGCGCATCACGCGCTGGGAGGTGTCGGTGAACAGCGGGTGCGAGGCGAGCTCCGGCTGCTCGATCAGCTTCGAGATGTTGCCGGCGAAGTCGCGCCCGCCGGGACCCGCCGTCACGAAGGCGATGTGGCCGTCCTTGCTGGCGAAGATGTCCGAGGGGTAGTTCGGCAGGATGCGGGAGTAGAAGCGGCGGCGCACCCCGCCGATGCCGAGGTAGACCGAGAGGTTGTGGTCGTCGGTCATCGCCAGCACCTCATGGTTCGAGACGTCGACGAAGCCGGGGCGCTCCCCGGCGCTGCCCTCGGCAATCGCGGCGAGGGCCGCGATCCAGCCGACGACTGCGCCGAAGTAGTCTGCGAGCTCAACTCCGGAGCTCAGCGGCTCGCGATCGGGATCGCCGCTGACGTAGGAGTTCCCGGCGAGCGCCTCGATGATGTGGCTGTCGGCCTGGTGCGAGGCGTAGGGGCCGTCGATGCCGAACTCGCTGATCGAGACGAACGTCGTCTCCGGGAAGCGCTCGCGCATCCGCTCCGGCTCCGCGAGTGGCAGCGCCGCTGGCGTCCGCCAGCTCGCGATCAGCAGCGCGCTGCCGCGCAGCAGCGGCTCGAGGGCTTCCGCGCCCTCGGCCGTCGTCACGTCGAGCGCGACGCTGCGCTTGCCGGCGTTGAGCAGCCGGTGCAGCCCGCCGCCATCGACGTCCGGGCGGTCGTCCTTGAAGGGCCCGGCCCGGCGAATCGCGTCGCCGCCCGGCGGCTCGATGCGAATCACCTCGGCGCCGCTCTGCGCCATCAGCCGCCCGCAGTAGGCGACCGCCAGCCCCGAGGCGATCTCGATGACGCGCACGCCAGCGAGCGGAGGAGGGGCGCCGTCGGGCATCAGAGGCTTCACCATGTCGTGCTCCCTCGAGCTGCTCCCGCGTTGCGCGCCAGATTACAACCGTAGGCGAGTCGCCGTGCGATCTCGCACCCGACGAGCTTGCGGCGGGGCGCTCCGGAGAGCGGGAACTACAGCGAGCGACCCGCGGTCGCGGCGGGCGACGGGTCGAACGCGTGGAGACCCGGCAGCGCGCCTTCCGCGAAGAGCCGCATGCTCCGCTCGGCGACCTCGTACGGCATCGTGCCGTACTTGAAGACGATCACGAACTCACGGGCGCTGGTCATGCGCTGGATGAAGCGTAGCTTTTCGGCGCACTGCTCGGGCGTGCCCCAGACCTGCGTCAGGGCGCTCTCGCGGGCGAGCTCCTCGGGGGTCGCCCGTTGTCGCCGTTCCGCCGCCTGCGCGTAGTGCTCGTAGCCGCTGGCCTCCCGGAAGTGCTCCGGCTCGTCCCACTCGTAGTGGCGGTTGGTGCCGTCCTTCATCTCTCCGAAGTAGCGCAGCAGCTCCGCCCACGCCTCGTCCTCGGTCTCGGCGCAGACCGCGTTGACCACGACGGTGGGCTGCGCCGGAGGGAGGCCGTGCTCCGCGCGCACCTCGTTGTAGCGCCCCACCTCCTCGCCGTAGCCGTCCCACGGCTTGTGGTTGAGCAGGAGCAGCCCGAGCCGCTCGCGTCCGGCGATCTCGATCGTCTCCGGACTGTTACCGGCGATCAGGAAGCGATCGACCAGATCCTCGCTCCGCGGGCGCGGCCGCAGCGAGGTTTCGGCGACCGAGTAGTGCTCGCCCTCGTACGAGAAGCGCTCCTGCGTGAGCGCCCCGCGCACGATCTCGAGGCCCTCGAGGAAGCGCGCGCGTGACTCGCCCATCGGGATCCGCCGCGGATCGAACTCGCGCCGCGCGGCGCCCCGCCCGAGCCCGACGAAGAGGCGGCGGCCCTGCAGCAGGTTGTCGACCATCGCGATCTCTTCGGCGACGCGCAGCGGATCGTGCCAGGGCAGCACGATCACCATCGTCCCGATGTCGACGCGGCGCGTGCGGCCCGCGAGGTTGGCGAGGAAGAGCAGCGGGCTCGGCGTCAGGTTCAGCGGCGAGAAGTGGTGCTCGACGGCCCAGATGGAGTCGTAGCCGAGCGGCTCGATCTGCTCGGCAAGGGCGAGTTCCGCGTCGTACGTCGCCTGGTCCGTGGCCGGCTCGCGCTGGTCGCCGCCCCGGCCCTGGAAGCGGTCCCAGTCGCCGTGATTCTGCGTGAAGAGCGAGACGCCGACCCTCAAGTGCGTACTCCCCGGGCTACAGGCTGCCGAAAGGGACCCCCGCTATCCGGTCACCGGGCCTTCGGTCTGCTCGAACAGCATGTTGATGGGCGGGGGATCACGCTGGATCGTGTCCGTCGGGGTGATTCGTCCGTCGAGGCGGGCAGCGTGCACGTCCTCGAAGAGCGCGGCCGGATCGTCCGTCTCCACCTCGTAGACGGCGAGATAGCGGCGGCCCAGCGCGTCATCGGTGGGCAGGAACTGGTGCTCCGAGCGCACGAAGCGGCGCGCGGACAGCACGCTGTCGAACTGCAGGAAGTCCGGGACGTGTGTTCCCGAATACCACTCGTTGAATTCCTCGTCGGCGTCCTCGCTCACGGCATTCGAGAGCACCACGAACACGAACTTCGCCATGCAGCCCTCCCCGGAGCACGCGTATGATACGCGACCCGCTGGGCGCGCGAGCGAGGCGCACGCAGCGCAAGACCACGGACCGAGGGCGCGCGGCTGCTCCGGGAGCGCTCCCCGCGCCTCGACGGCAACCGACGGTCAATCCAGGGAGTGAGCACAGCGAATGCAACTCGGCGTCGTGCTTCCCGAGCGTGAGATTGGGACCGATCCCGTCGCGGTCCACGACTACGCGCAGGCCGCCGAGGAGCTCGGCTACGACTTCCTCGTGACCGCGGACCATGTGCTCGGCGCTGACCGCGAGCGCTATCCGGACCTGCTCGGCCCCTACGGCCACCGCGCGCCGATTCACGAGCCGCTGGTGCTGTTCGGCTTCCTCGCGGCCGTCACCTCGCGGCTGCAGCTGATCACCAACGTCCTGATCCTGCCGCAGCGGCAGACCGCGCTCGTCGCGAAGCAGGCCGCGGAGATTGACCTGCTCTCGGGGGGCCGGCTGATCCTCGGGGTCGGGAACGGCTGGAACCACGTCGAGTACGAGGCGCTCGGCGAGGACTTCCACACACGCGGACGCCGCCTCGACGAGCAGGTCCGGCTCATGCGCCGCCTCTGGACGCAGCCGCTGGTCACCTTCGAGGAGCGCTTCCACCAGGTGCGCGACGCGGGGATCCACCCCCGCCCGCAGCGGCCGATCCCGATCTGGATGGGCGGCATGGCCCAGCGCGTCCTCGAGCGCATCGGACGCCTCGCGGACGGCTGGTCGCCGCGCCTCGTCTCGGACGATCTCGATCACGCGCTGGCCGACATGCAGCGCCGCCACGAGCGGATCGAGGCAGCAGCGCGGGAGGCGGGGCGGGATCCCTCGACGCTGGCCCTGTTGCTGCGCGCCCGCGCCGAGACCCTCGACGAGCAGGTGATGCAGGCGAGGCGTTACCGTGAGGCCGGAGCGACGCACTGCTCGGTCGATACGCAGGGGGACGCGTCGTACGACTCAGGCGACGCCGGGCGCAGTCCCGCGCAACACATCGAGGCGATCCGGGCCTTCCGCGAGGCGCTTCAGTAGCGCGAGTCCGGGATCCACCTCGGCCAGCATGGAGGCACGACGATGAGGGCCGCAGTCCTGCACCAGGTGAGACAGCCGCTCGTGATCGAGGACGTGGACATCTCCGAACCGGGACAGAACGAGGTGCTCGTCAAGATCGCCGCGAGCGGCGTCTGCCACAGCGACCTGCACCGCATCCACGGCGACTTCCCCTCGCCGCTCCCGATGGTGATGGGGCACGAGGGCGCCGGCGTCGTCGAGGCCCTCGGGCCGGGCGTCGCGGGCCTCGAGGTCGGCGACCACGTCGTGCTGAGCATCGGGCCCTACTGCGGGCACTGCGAGGTGTGCGCCCGCGGCAAGACCAGCCTCTGCGAGGTGTCGGCGCGGGCCCGCCCGCTCGGGACGCTGCTCGATGGCTCCACCCGGCTCTCGAAGGGGGGCGAGCGTCGCAGCCACCACTCCTTCGTCTCGTCGTTCGCGGAGTACGCCGTGGCGCCGGCGAGCGGGGCGATCCCGATCCGCAAAGACGCTCCCCTCGACAAGGCGGCGCTCGTCGGCTGCGGGGTAACCACCGGCGTGGCGGCGGTGACCAACGACGCGCAGGTGCGCTCGGGCGAGCGCGTCGCCGTTTTCGGCTGCGGAGGTGTCGGCCTCAACGTGGTCCAGGCCTCGGCGCTCTCCGGCGCCGAGATCATCGTCGCCGTCGACCTCCTCGACACGAAGCTGCAACTCGCCGAGGAGTTCGGCGCCACGCACCTGGTGAACGCCTCGGACGGCGACCCGGTCCAGCAGATCCGCGAGCTGACGAGGGGTGGCGTCGACCACGCATTCGAGGTGATCGGCTCGCCGGAGGTCGTGCTGCAGGCGATGCGCAGCGTCGCTCCCGGCGGACACACCTACGTGATCGGGGTGCTGCCGAGCGGGACCGAGCTGCGCATCCCCTGGTACGAGGTCATGGCGCGGCGTCAGCACCTGCAGATGAGCGGCTTCGAGGGAGCGCAGCCGCGGGCCGACATCCCCCGCGTCATCAACCTCTACATGGCCGGCAAGCTGAAGCTGGACGAGCTGGTCTCGCGCACGTTCCAGCTCGACGAGGTGAACGAGGCGATCGGCGCGCTCGAGCGCGGCGAGGTCGCGCGCAGCCTCGTCTACCCCACCTAGCCAGCGCCTGCACCAGCGATGGCGGACATGGGCGGCGCGCTGGCGGGAATCGCAATCCTCGACCTGACGCAGGGGGTCGCCGGCCCGTACTGCACCAAGCTGTTCTCCGACTACGGAGCCGAGGTGCTGAAGGTCGAGCGCCCGGCGTCCGGCGATCCAACCCGGAGAACGGGGCCGTTCCCGAACGACGACCCGCATCCGGAGCGCTCCGGACTCTTCCTCGATCTCAACACCGGCAAGCAGAGCCTCACCCTCAACCTCAAGACGGCGACCGGCCAGCGGATCCTGAGGCGCCTGGCCGGCGAGGCCGATCTCGTCGTCGAGAGCTACCGGTCGGGCACGCTCGCCCGCCTCGGTCTGGACTCGGCGGCGCTGGACGAGGCCAACCCGGCGGCGACCCTGGTCTCGATCAGCAACTTCGGGCAGTCCGGTCCCTACCGCGATCTGGAAGCCGACGACATGCTCGCCTACGCGATGAGCGGCGGGCAGGCGGTGACCGGCGTGCCGGGGCGGGAGCCGAACAAGCTGGGCCTCTACGCGCCCCTCTTCCACGCAGGCGCCACGGCGGCGACGATCGCGTTCGGAGCCTTCATGGCCGCGCGGCGCTCGGGGATCGGCGAGCGGGTGGACCTCTCGATCCAGGACGTGCTCGCCACCAGCATGGACCGCGCCGCGCAGAATCTGATGTCCCTCGAATACAGCGGCGCGCTGCACCGCACGATCGACGCCCACTACCGCGCGAGCGCGTTCCCCGGCGGCGTCTACGGCGGGCAGCTGCCCTGCAAGGACGGCTACATCTCGATCATGTGCTACCCGCACTGGTGGGACCGCTTCTGCCGCATGATCGGCCGGCCCGACCTGATCGACGATGCGAGCTACGTCGAGCGCCTCCAGGATCCGGACTTCGGCCCGCAGATCGATGCGCTCTTCCTCCCCTGGGTGCTGGAACGGACGAAGGCGGAGGTGATGCAGGAGGCGCAGTCGCAAGGGGTTCCGGTCGGCGCGCTGCATACGATGGCGGACATCTTCGAGAATCCGCAGCTGCGCGAGCGCGCCTACTTCACGCTGCTCGACCACCCGGAGGCCGGGCCCCTCGAGTATCCCGGGCCGCCGTTCAAGCTCTCGGAGACGCCGGCCCAGATCCGGCGCGCGCCGCTGCTCGGCGAGCACACCAGCGAGGTGCTGACCGGCAGACTCGGCTACTCGCGGCAGGAGGTGGTGATCCTGCGGCAGCGAGGCGTGATGTAGATCGTGACTACCGAGGCGCCCGACCCTCGCCTGCCGCTCGACGGCGTCCGCGTGCTCTCGAACGCCATGGTCTGGGCGGGCCCCGCGGCGTCGCTGCACCTCGCGGATCTCGGCGCGGACGTGATCGAGATCGAGTCGATCCAGCACATGAACCGCACGCGCATGACCGGCCGCCACATCGCGCCCGAGCTGATGGAGGGCCCGACCGGGGCGCTGTTCGTCGACCGCGATGCGAGCGAGGGCTTCTGGAACCGCAACGCCAACTTCAACTACGGCAAGCGCGGCCACAGGAGCGTGACGCTCAACCTGACCGACCCGGAGGGCCTCGAACTCTTCTACGACCTCGTGCGCGTCTCGGACGTCTTCCTCGAGAACAACGCCGCGGACGTCGTGGAGCACCTGCGCATCGACTACGAGACGCTCTCCGAGCTGAACCCGCGCCTGGTGATGGCGCGCTTCCCCGGCTTCGGGATCAGCGGCCCGTACCGGGACTTCAAGGGCTACGCGCCGACGATGGAGGCCGTGGCCGGCCACACCTACCTCCGGGGCTACCGCGACAGCGATCCCTCATGGACGCCCGGCAGCGGCCACGGTGACCCGAACGCCGGAGTCCACGTCGCCTTCGCGATCCAGGCAGCGCTGTACGCGAGGGAACGCACGGGCGTGGGGCAGCTGATCGACCTCTCGCACGTCGAGGCCGTGCTTCACCACCTCGCCTACGCGTTCATGGACTACTCGATGAACCGCCGCGTGCAGGGGACGTGGGGCAACCGTCACCCCTCGAGGGCGCCGAACGGGTACTTCCCGTGCGCCGGCGAGGACGAGTGGATCGGGATCGCGGTTCCCTCGGACGAGGCGTTCCTCGCGCTCGCGGAGGCGATGGGCCGGCCCGGGCTGGCGGCCGATCCGCGGTTCGCGGATGTCGTGTCGCGGCATCGCCACCAGGACGAGCTCGAGCCGCTGATCGAGGAGTGGACACGCCTCCACCCCGCCCGCGACCTGCGAGAGCGGCTGCAGGCGGCGGGTCCCCGCCGCCGAGGTGCTGGCTCCCGAGGCCCTGAGGGATGACCCGCATCTCCTCGCGCGCGGCTTCTGGGAAGAGCTGGAGCATCCCGCTGGCTCCCGCGGCGCCGCCTCCCTGCTGGGCCAGGAGCGGCCTGAGGCAGACACCAACGATTGACATGATCCCGGGGGGATAGGTCATGCTCCTCGCGCGCGGCTTCGTGGGAAGAGCTGGAGCATCCCGCCGCGGGCACGCACCACTACCCGACGCCGGTCGGGAAGCTGCAGCGCCACCCGCTCCGGATCCGCGGCGCCGCCTCCCTGCTGGGCCAGCACAACGAGGACGTGCTCAAGGGGCTGCTCGGCGTGAGCGACGCCCGCTACGAGAAGCTCGGCTTCGATGTCCCCGTGATCGGCGGGAACAGCGCCTCCACGACTCGAGCGGCAGATCATCGGCGATTCGTACCTCGAGACGGCGACGTAGCTGCAGACGGCCCCCGTCCGGCCTGACACCAACGATTGACATGCCGAGTGGCGGCGTCTATCAAATTCGCAATCAGGTGTACCCGGGGGGATAGGTCGGCAAGGTGCGCACGGTGCTCGGCGACATCGATCCGGGCGCCCTTGGCCCGACGATGATGCACGAGCACCTGCTCATCACCTTCGGCCGCTGGCTGATCGAGAACGGCGAGGAGTTCGACTGGTTCGAGGCGTTCGGCTGGGATCGCACCGACCCTCGCGCCACCGAGCCGATCAGCTGGGAGACGAGCGCCTTCGCCCGCCGGCGCGGCCACCCCCAGAACTTCCTCCTCGACGACGTCGACCTCGCGATCGAGGAGACGCAGC
This sequence comes from Dehalococcoidia bacterium, assembly GCA_965247925.1. Classification (GTDB taxonomy): domain Bacteria; phylum Chloroflexota; class Dehalococcoidia; order UBA2979; family UBA2979; genus VXMT01. The sequence continues at coordinate 1,496,903 of CBDFIB010000004.1, read as the reverse complement.
GCTACGCGGACGCCGGCGGCGGGACGATCGTCGACTCAACGAACGCGGACATGACGCGCGACGCCGCGGCATTGCGCCGCATCTCGGAAGCCACGGGCGTGCACGTGGTCATGGGCTCCGGCAACTACTGGTGGCGCCACCACCCGCCCGACATGGATGAGCGCAGCGAGCAGCAACTCAGCGACGAGATCCTGCGCGAGGTGACGGAAGGCTGCGACGGAACCGCGAGCCGCGCCGGCATCATCGGCGAGGTCGCCTGCGACTATCCGATGCACCCGAACGAACGCAAGGCGCTGCGGGCGGCCAGCCACGCCTCGCGGCGCAGCGGCGTCGCGCTGCAGGTGCACCCGGGCCGCGATCCGCGGGCCCCCCAGGACATCGTCGACACGGTGATCGAGGCGGGAGGCGACCCCGCACGGACGATCATCTGCCACCTGGACCGCACGTTCTTCGAGCCGGAGCAGTCGATTGAGCTGGCTGCGAGCGGCTGCTACCTGGAATTCGATCTGTTCGGGCTGGAGATCTACGATCTGGCGCCGCTCGAGATGCCCAACGATGTGATGCGCATCAACCACCTACAGCGGCTGATCGCAGAGGGGCTGACCGACCAGTTGCTCGTCTCGCAGGACATCTGCCGCAGGACCAGCCTCGTGCGCTACGGCGGCGACGGCTACGCGCACATCCTCGAGAACGTCGTGCCGCTGATGCGCCGCAAGGGCGTGAGCGAAGACACGATCGAGGCAATCCTCGTGCGCAATCCGGCCCGCATTCTTGCCATGGTCGAGCCCTCGGCGGTCTGAGCTCAGGCGTCGTGCCCGATGTAGACCTCGCGCAGGGCGCGGCTCTCCGCGACGTCCGCGGGGCTCCCCTCCAGCGCGACCCGGCCGAGCTCCAGCACGTAGAGCCGGTCGCAGAGCGGCAGTGTCTTGTCCACGACCTGCTCGGCGAGCAGGATCGCCGTCCCCTCCGCACGGAGGGTCGTGAGCGCGCCGAGCACCTCGTTCACGAGCGCGGGCGCGAGGCCCTGCGAGGGCTCGTCGACCATGAGCAGGCGCGGATGCGCCATCATCGCCTGCGCCAGCACCAGCATCTGCTGCTCGCCGCCCGACAGCGTCTCGGCGGAAGCCCGGAGCTTCTGCTCCAACACCGGAAAGAGGCCGAAGACACGCTCGAGGTCGGCTCGCACCTGCGCCCGCTTGCCGCGCTGGGCGTACGCGCCGAGCGTGAGGTTGTCCTGAACGGACAGCTCCGTGAAGAGCTGCTTGCCCTCCTGCGCGAAGGCGACGCCGAGGCGCACCACCTTGTGGGCGGGGAGACCGCCGAGCGCCCGGCCCTCGAAGCTGATCGAGCCGCCAAACGGGACCAGCCCGGCGACCGCACGCATCGTCGTCGTCTTCCCGGCGCCGTTCCGGCCGAGCAGTGCGACGAACTCGCCTTCGCCGACGTCCAGCGACAACTCGTGCAGCACCGGGAGGCCGCCATAGGCCACCCGCAGATCGCGGACCTCAAGCATCCGGGCCTCCCGCCTCGACCTCGAACTGTTCGCCCAGGTAGGAAGCGATCACCGCGGGATCGCGCTGCACCTCGTCCGGCGGACCGAGCGCGATCCGCTCGCCGCGATCGAGCACGGTCACGCTGTCGGCAATCGACATGACGAAGGGCACGTTGTGCTCGACGAGCACGATCGCCAGCCCCAGCGTCCGAAGCTCGCGCAGCAACCGGCCGAGCGCCTCCGTCTCCGCGCCGGAGAGTCCGGACGCCGGCTCGTCAAGCAGGAGCACGCGCGGCCGCGTCGCGAGCGCCCGGGCGACATCGAGGAGTCGCTGCTGCCCGGACGGAAGCGCCGCGGCGGGGAACTCCGCGGCATCCTCGAGGCCGACCGCTGCGAGCAAGGCGTGCGCGTGAAGTCGCGACGCACGTCCCGCGGCGCGTGCCTGCGGCAGCCGCAGCAGGTACTCCGGCAGCGTGGCGCGCCGGTGCATGAACGTTCCCGCGAGCACGTTCTCGAGCGCCGTGAGATCGGGCACGACGTTCGGCGCCTGGAACGTGCGGGCGATGCCGGCGTGTACCCGGCTGTGGGGCGCGAGCCTGCTGATCTCTCGCCCGTCGATGCGAATGGTCCCGCTGTCGAGCGTGTAGTAACCGAGCACGAGGTTGAGGAAGGTGGTCTTGCCGGATCCGTTCGGTCCGATCAGCGCCGAGATCCGGCCGGGCGCCGCCTCGAAGTCGAGGTTCCGCAGCGCCGCCACGCCACCGAACGACCGGGAGACCCCGGTCGCGGACAGCGCCTCGCGCTCCCGCGGCGCGGTCAGCCATGCGGCGAGGTCGTCGGCGAGCATCGCGCCGTTCGCGCCGCCCCGGGCGACGCCGCTCCCCTCCCCGCCGGACACGGGCGGCAGGGAGCGGGGTTCCCGCGGGACGAGGCGGAAGCGCGCAAGCGCGAACCACTTCCTCGTTTCGTGCACGACCCCCCGCGGAATCAGCACCATCCCCAGGATGAGGAAGCTGCCGTAGATGATCAGCTCGTAGCGCTCGAACGCGTCGAAGAACTGCGGTACGTAGCGCAGGATGCCCGTGCCGACGAGGGGACCCATGAGCGTCCCCATCCCCCCGAACATGATGCTCGCGGCAACGAGGAAGGAGAGGTCGGCGGGGAAGGCCCCGCCCGCGATGCCGGTCTCCGTGTGCACCCAGATGATGCCGGCCAGCGCCGCCGGTACCGAGGCGAAGACGTAGGCGAGCATCTTCGCCCGGACCGTCGACGCCCCGAGCGCCTGCACGGCCACATCGCTGTGGCGCATGGTCGCGAGGGCGAGCCCCCAGGGGGAGGCAAACAGGTTCCGCGTCAGCACGTAGACGCTGGCGATGACCGCGAGCAACAGCCAGTACGTGTCGCGCCGGTCGAAGACGTGCCCGAGCGCCTCGATCCGCGGCACGCCGAACAGACCGAGGCCGCCGCCGGTGTACTCCGCGAGTACGTCCAGGCCGGTCGCGATCTCCGGGATGACGATCGCGAAGTAGAACGTGACGATGGCGAAGTACCAGGCGCTCACCCGCAAGCCGACGAGGCCCATCGCCACCCCGAGGATCACGGTCGCGACGATCGTGATCGGCGCGGCCGCGACCGGCGAGAGGCCGAAGTCCTCGTGCGTCGTGAGGGCGCCGGAGATGTACGCCGCCGCCGCGAACAGCCCCGCCACCCCGAGGAAGAACTCGCCGGCGCGCCCCATCGAGACATTCAGGCCCATCGCGATCAGTGCGAACAGGCCGATCACGTAGAGACGCCGCAGCAGTAGTTGGTCGTCGATGACCAGAGGCCACAGCGCGAAGACCGCGAGGGTCGCCAGCAGCAACACCGCGCCCGTGCCGGGCGAGTACAGAACTCGCGCGGCGGCGGCGCGCAGCACGCCCGGATCGCCGATCCGCGCGCTGCCGCTAGACATGGCGCTCCACCCGACGCCCGAACAGGCCCTGCGGCCGGATCAGCAGGATCGCCGCCAGCAACGGCAGCGGCACGAGGTTCCGGATGTCGACGTCCACCCAGAGAATCGCCAGCGACTCGGCCACGCCGATGAGCAGGCCGCCGGCCAGGGCGCCGACGTGCCGGCCCCAGCCTCCGATCGCAATCGCCAGAAACCCCTTGAGTGCGATCAGCACTCCGGAGTTGAAGGACGCGAACGTGATCGGGGCGATCAGCAAGCCGGCGATCCCGCCGAGCGCCCCGGCGACGACGAAGGAACCGATGCCGAGCAGCCCGACGTTGATGCCGCGGAGTTGCGCCAGCTCGCGGTTGATCGCGGTCGCCACCATCGCCTTGCCGATGATCGTCTTGCGATCGGCGAGCTCGAGCAGCGTGACCAGCGCCACGGCGCCGGCGATCGTGACCATGAAATCGACGCGAAACGGCGAACCCAGCAGGCTTACCGGCGCTCTCTCGATGAACGCGGGCACACGCAGCGGGTCCGGCCCCCACTGCAGCTCCGCGACGTTCCGCAGCACCACCGACATGCCGAGCGTGGTGAGCACCCACCCGAAGCTCAGGGCCCGGGTGAGCGGCGCGATCGCGATGCGCTCCACGCCGAATCCGAGGACGGCCGTCGCAATGATGATCAGCGGCAGCGCCGCGATCGCGGAGAACCCGTGCATCACGAGCAGGCTGAACGCGATCAGCCCGCCCCAACTGACGATGTCGCCCTGTGCGAGGTTGAAGACGCGCGTCGCGCGGTAGACGAGGTTGTAGCCGATCGCGACCAGCGCGTAGACGCTCCCCACGCCCAGCCCCGAGTAAAACGCCGTGAGCACGATCCTTTGGTCAATGCCGAAAATGTCCATTGCCAGCCCCGCTGCCAACCCGGCGGCATCTCCGGGAGCATCCTAAAGTCCCCCGGCGGCACGCGCGCTCGCCGGGCGCGACGCGCTCAGTCGGCGAGGCCGAGCAGCTCTCCCGCCATCGAGGCGATGTGCTCGCCGATCAGCAGCGAGGAGGTCGCGCCCGGGGAGGGCGCGTTGAGGACGTGCAGCGCGGCCTCGGTGCGCTCGATCAGGAAGTCGTCGAGCAGGGCGCCGTCGGGCGCGACGGCCTGGGCGCGCACGCCGGAGCCGCCGGTCGTCAGGTCGTCGCCCTCGATCTCGGGGATCAGGCGCTGCAGGTCGCGGACGAAGACGGACTTGCGCAGCGAGCGGTGCACCTCGTGCAGCCCCGTCTTCCACTCGCGCAGCGCGACGCGCCAGAAGCCGCCGTAGCGTGCGATCTCCCAGACATCGCCGAGGTTCACATCGCGCTTGCGGTAGCCCTCGCGCGCGCTGGCCAGCACGGCGTTGGGTCCGGCCTCGACGTAGCCGCGGATGTTGCGCGTGAAGTGCATGCCGAGGAAGGGCAGCGCGGGGTCCGGCACGGGGTAGATCAGCCCGCGCACGAGGCCGGTCCGCTCCGGCCGCAGCGTGTAGTACTCGCCCCGGAAGGGCACGATCCGCACCGGCGTGCTCGCGCCGAGCTGCCGCGCCACGCGGTCGGCGTGCAGCCCGGCGCAGTTCACCAGCAGCCGCGCCGAGCGCTCCTCGTCGCCTGCCCGCAGGTGGCGCACGCCGCCCACGAGCCGCGATGACTCGACCGGCGCGTTGAGCAGCACCTCGCCCCCGGCCTCGCGGACGATCCCGGCATAGGCCTGCGCGAGCAGCGTGAAGTCGACGATGCCCGTAGAGGGCACCCGCAGCGCGCGCAGCGCGCTCACGTGCGGCTCGATCTCGCGCACCCGCTCCGGGCCGACCAGCTCGTGGCCCACAACGCCGTTCGCCGTCGCCCGCTCGGCGAGCGCATCGAGGCGTGGCAGCTCCTCCTCGCGGGTCGCGACGATCAGCTTGCCGCAGAGCTCGTAGGGGATCTCGTGCTCCTCGCAGAAGCGCACGAGGGCGTCACGTCCGCGGACGCAGAACTCGCCCTTGAGCGAGCCGGGCCGGTAGTAGATGCCGGAGTGGATCACGCCGCTGTTGTGCGAGGTCTGCTGCCCGGCGATCGCGGCGTCCTTCTCCAGCACGCAGACCCGCAGGTGCGGCCAGCGCGCCAGCAGTGCCTTCGCCGTCGCGAGGCCGACGATGCCCGCGCCGATCACGGCGACGTCGTGCGTGGCCTCGGCTGCGGCGCTCATGCGCCCGTGGCCGCGGTGCGAGCCACGGCGAGCAGCGCCTCCACCGTGCCCTCGCCGCCGGCGAGGTCTCGCAGCAGCAGGTCGGCGTCGGCATCGAGCAGTTGCTCGAGACCGTGCGCACCGGTGGCGACGCCGACGGCCGCGGCTCCGGCGGCGTGGGCGGCGCGGATGTCGTGCTCCGTATCGCCGACGTGCGCGAGCGGCGCGCCGGGCGTCCAACCGACCGCGCGCGCCGCCTCGCGGGTGATGGCGTCGCGGTCCTCGTGCCGGTCGCCGAAGCCGCCGCCGGTGAAGTAGCCGTCGATGCCCACGCTGCGCAGCTTGGCGAAGGCCCCCGCCCGCATGTTGCCGGTGCAGAGCCCGAGCGCGACGTCCTCGCGCGCGGCAAGCCGATCCAGCAGATCCGCGACGCCGGGCAGCGGCCGCGGGCTCCGCGCGTCCAGTTCCTCCTCGAGGATCGCGAGGTAGCGCGGGACGAACGTCTCGCGGTCGATACGCACGCCGCTCGTGCGTTGGACCTCGGAGATGATCCACTGGTCGGTGCGGCCGGCGAAGACGACGCCGTCCATCACGCCGGGGACACGGGTGGCCTCGTCATAGCTGCGTTCCAGGGCCGCGCGGCCTGCGCCCTCGGCCTCCATCAACGTGCCGTCGATGTCGAACAGCAGGTAGATCCGGTCGCCGGGGCTGCCGGGGTCGGCGGTCACGCGCGTTCGGGCGGCTCGCCTGCCGCTAAAGGTCCATCGGGTAGCCGGCTTCGCGCCAGTCGTCGTGCCCGCCCTCGACGTTGTAGAGGTCGGTGAGGCCCATCGTGGCGGCGAACTCGGCGGCCACGGCGGAGCGCTGCCCAGACTTGCAGATGAAGAGGATCGGGCGGTCGGTCGCCAGTTCCCCGGCGCGCGGCAGCGTGGCCATGTGCGGGATGTTGAGGGAGCCGGGCACGTGGCCCTCGGCGTGCTCGTGCGGCTCGCGCGTGTCGACCACCTGCGGGTCGCCCTGCTCGATCATCTCGTGCGCTTCCTGGACGGTGATGCGCGTGAAGGGTTCCAGCTCGTTCTTGACGGCCATCGGGCTTTCCTCTCGGCGTGGGTCGGGCCAAGTCAAACGTCTGCCGGCGAGTGTAGCAGAGCGCCTGCGGCGGAGAGAGCGAGGCGGCCGTCCGCCTCCCGCTACTCGTCGAACTCGGAGCGGGGTTCGCCCTCGCGGTGCAGGTAGGCCATCGAGCGGCGGTAGTCGTCCGCGTCGATGCGACCCTCGCCGTGCAGGAACGTCAGCAGCACCTCCAGCGTGAGCGTCGGGTGCAGCCGCACGCCGAGCGCCTCGAGGCGGCGTGTCGCGCCCTGCTCGCGGTCGATCAGGACCGCGGCGTCGCGCACGCGCAGACCGCCGCGGCGCAGGCTCTCCACCGTCTCCACGAGCGAGCCCCCGCCCGTGGCGAGGTCGTCGACGATCAGCGCGGTCTGCCCCGGCCGGTAGCTGCCCTCGATCTGCGGCCGCCGGCCGGGCTCGTCGCCGGGGGCGCGCGGCCGCGGATAGACGAGGGGCATGCGCGTCTGCAGCGAGAGCGCGGTCGCGATGTGCAGGCCGCCGATCGGCACGCCCACGATCAGGTCGAAGCGCTCCACGTGCGGGTTGCGCAGGGACATCGCGAGTTGCAGTTCCTCGTCCATCAGCTGCCCGACGCGCGCGAGCGCATCCGGTTGGGAGATGATCAGCTTGGGGTTGATGTAGATGGGCGAGTTGCGGACGGTGCGGCCAAGCGAGAAGTCGCCGAACTGCACGCAGCCGAGGCGCCAGAGCAAGTCGGCGAGCCAGAGTCGGCCGTGCGGCTCCTCGTCCGTGCCCGCGTCCCGGGGCAGCGTCACGGTCGCCCCTCCGTAGTCGTGGGCGCCCTAGATCAGGCGGCGGAGCGGTTTGCGGCCGGGGCGGGGATCGTAGTTGGACTTGAACATCTCGAGCTTGTCACGCTCAATCAGGTACTTGCCGGCGAAGAGCACCGCGGGGACGCGCTTCTGCTTGATCAGCCTGCGCAGGCTCTGGGGGTGGATCCCCAGCTCGCGCGCGGCCTCCACGAGATCCAGGTAGTCGTCGAACGGGGAGTCGGGCACGCAGCGCCTCCTGTCGGCTTGGAATTGTTAACGTGCGTATGCAATCCTAACTTGTCAACAGGCCTGTTGTAAAGCGCATACACATTTCGGGCGAGGCGAGGCGGGCGCGGGCCCCGAGAGGCGTTCGGCCGCAGCCGGCCCTCACCCTCTCCCGCGAGGGGAGAGGGAGCCGGAGCGCCCTCGGAACGGAAGTTCGCAAAGGTCTCGCGAGGGAGAGCGGACCGGAGAGGTGGGAACCGGGGAGCAGCTACGGCAGCGCCGGCGCTGCCGTTTCGCGGAGCCGCGCCACAAGTACGGGCAGTTGCTCCACGACGTAGTCTATGTCGGCCTCGCTCAGCTCGGGCGAGAGCGTCATGCGCACCGAGCCGATCGCCAGCTCCAGCGGCACGCCCATCGCCAGCAGCACGTGCGAGGGCTCCCAGGTCGCCGAGGTGCAGGCCGCCCCCGCCGAGCACTCCACCCCGACCTCGTCCAGCGCCTCGACGAGCGACTCGCCCTCGATGCCGTCGAAGCAGAGGTGGAGGTTGTGCGGCAGCCGCTGCGAGGGGTGGCCGTTCAGCCTCGCGCCCGGCAGTACCCCGGCCAGCCCGTCGCGGAGCCGGTCGCGCAGCGCCGTGGTGCGCTCGGCGAACTGCTCGCGCTCGGCCTGTGCGAGCTGCAGCGCGGTCGCGAAGCCGACTGCGCCGGGCACGTTCTCCGTCCCGGAGCGGCGCTGCCGCTCCTGGCCACCGCCCGAGGTCTGCTCCAGGAACGGCACGCCGCGACGGATGTAGAGCAGCCCCACGCCCTTCGGCCCGCCGAACTTGTGCCCGGAGAGCGAGAGCAGGTCCACCCCGATCGAGTCGACGGCGAGCGGCAGCGAGGCCGCAGCCTGCACCGCGTCGGTGTGGAAGAGGATCAGCCGCCCGATGGCGCGCTGGCGCTCGCGGACGGCCTCGACGATCGCGGGCAGCGGCTGGACCGTGCCCACCTCGTTGTTTGCGTACATGACGGAGACCAGCACGGTGTCGTCGCGCACCGCCGCGGCGATCGCCGCCGGGTCGACCACGCCCTGCTCGTCCACCCCCACGATCTCGACCTCGAAGCCGAAGCGCTCGAGGTAGTGCATCGAGTGCAGTACTGCGTGGTGCTCGACGGCGCTGGTGACGACGTGCGCGCCGGCCCCGGCGTCGCTCTGCGCAAAGGCGACGCCCTTAATCGCGGCGTTGATGCTCTCCGTCCCGCCCGAGGTGAACACGATCTCCTCGGCCCGCGCGCCGAGCACGGAGGCGATGGTCTCGCGCGCCCCTGCGAGCGCCTCGGCCGAGGCGCGCCCGCCCGCGTGATGCGCCGAAGGGTTGCCGAAGTGCTGCGAGAACAGCGGCAGCATCGCCTCGAGTGCCTCGGGCCGCACCGCCGTGGAGGCGGCCGCGTCGAGGTAGATGCGGCGCTGTGGCGAGCCGGGCGAGTCGGTCATGGCGTGAGAGTGCGCCGTGTGGGGATAGCGGGTCAAGAGGCGCGGCGCTGGACCGTCACGTTCGTCGTGTCCGCAACAGCTCCTCGATTTCGTCCGCGGTCAGAGTTCGCACGGAGCTTCCGGCCCAGGACACCGTGACCAGGCGAATACCGGGGTGGTGGAGCACAGCTCGCTCGATCTCGGACCACTTCATGATCAGAGACCGGGCCTGGCCCATGAGCCCGTTGTCCTCGGCTTGGCCGAAGCGGAGCCGGATGATCTTCGCGGTGGCCAGCATCGCCTCGTTCACAACGATCCACTCTGGCCCCTGCCGGTGCAGGTCGAGAGTGACGAGCGCGTCATAGCTCCGGGCGCGGTCGACGACTTCCTGATCGGAAGCTCCGCGGATGCCGAGATCCTGAACGTGTTCCGAGGAGTGGCCGAGCGCCGTCAGTACGGTTGCGAGCCTGGGCGATACCGCCTCGTCGAGAAGGAGCTTCATCCCTACGCTGCGATAGCGGTCTCGAACTGCAGCACCCGCTTGACCTGATGCGGATCGAGATCGAACCGGGGTGCGATGTCCTCGGCCTTCTGTCCGAAGTGCACTAACTTCGACAGGAATTCGGTCTCAATCCGGGTGCCGCGGACGACCGGGACGCCTGCCCGAATCCGGGGGTCCATCTCGACCACGTCCCGATACTCGAAAAGGACGCCCAACGGCCCCTCGCGCTCCATCTCGGCGAGTACCTCCCTGATCCGCACTGCGAGAGGGGCGGACTCAATCAGGTCCGCCTCGGCCCGTTGCCGGACCTCGCCGACGGTGAAGGCGGGGCCCCCGTCGTCTGCTCTGATGATCACCGCTCCCGAATACGCGATCAGCGGCAGCGTGTACCAGCGCGGGACGTGTTCCTCGAGCCACTCGATGTTCGGGCGCAGGCGTCTGGCCGAGATTCCCATGTTGAGCAGCTTTTGCGCCGCGCGCGCCTTCGAGTACTCGATCCAGGAGTAGAGGCGTGGGATCCCGCGGCGTCCCGGAGTCACGCTAGCCGTGAGGACATCCGTTGAGTGCCAGTACCGCAGTTGCCGTGACGTGACACCCGAGAGGTGAGCCACGATCTGCGCCCTGAGCGCGCCCCGCTGAAAGAGCGCGATGTCGATGGATTCGGCTGAGGTAGTCATGCGCTGGCCGTCGCCATTCGCGATCCTCGCCCGAGTCGCTCGGATCGCCACTACTACGCTACAGGATCACGGCGAAACGCTGCCGCCCGCTACCCCTCCGCCAGCCACTCCCGGTACGCGACCACGCGCGAGAGGGCGAGGGCGGCACGGTCGAAGGACTGGTAGACCGCGAAGCCGCGGCCGATCACGTCGTCGCGCAGCGGGATCACGTCCTCGTCCCTGTGGCCGGGGTGCATCACCGTCACCAGCGGCAGGCCGGTGCGCGTGCGGAAGGCGTCCAGGGTCTGCATCATCTCGTCGAACAGCCCCGGCTCTTCCTTCCAGAAGCGCGCGAAGAAGTTCGCCGTGAACTCGTAGACCATGCCGTCGATGTTCGCGTCCTCGGCGAGGATGTCCATGATCTTGCGCAGGTTGTCCGCATCGCCCGAGCGCCCGATCGTGTTCGCCATGTCGAACGGGTTGCGGTAGGAGCCGCCGATCACGTTGAAGAACTCGCCCAGCTGCTCGTAGGAGTCGTCCGCCAGCTCCGGGACCTCGAGGCCGACGCGCCCGAAGGCGTCCGAGATCGCGACCGATTGCCCGCCGGTCATCGCCATCAGCGCCAGGCGACGCCCCTGCGGCGGGGCGGAGTGCACCAGCGCCTGGATGACGTCGATCACCTCGTCGCCGTTGGTCGCCGGGATCGCGCCGGTCTGCTTGATCATCGCGTCCCAGGTCGCCGAGGCCGTCGCCAGCGAGCCCGTGTGCGAGCGCGTCGCGCGCTGTCCGGCGGAGGTCTGCCCGCCCTTCCAGATCACGACCGGCTTGTTGGGCGTGGTCTCGCGCAGCGCCTTGAAGAAGCGCCGCCCGTCCTTCAGCCCCTCGAGGTACATCCCGATCACTTCGGTCTCGGGATCGTCGCGCAGGTACTCGAGGTAGTCGGCCTCGTTGACGACGACGGCGTTACCGATCGAGATGCCGCGGCCGACCCGGATGCCGGCGCGCTGGGCGGCGGTGGTCATGTTGATCGTGTGCGTGCCGCTCTGGCCGACGATCGAGACGTTCCCGCCGTCGTCGTTCTGGTCCACGTCGGAGTGGAACTTGACGCCGCGCCGGCGGTTGTACACGCCCATGCAGTTGGGGCCGACGATCGGCATCCCGGCGGCGTTCGCCATCTCGACGATCGCCTCCTGCAGCTTGAGGCCCTCTTCCTGGCCGGTCTCGGCGAAGCCGGCGGTGAAGACCGCCATGCCGGCGACGCCCTTCTTGACCGCGTCGCTGACGATGTAGGGGGCGATGTTGCGCGGCACGGCGCAGATCACGAGGTCGATGTCGTCGGGGACGTCCTCGAGCTTCAGGTAGTTGGTGAAGCCGCGCTTCTCGATCTCGGCGATCTCGTTCGGGTCGAGCTGCACGGAGTAGAGCGGGCCCTGGAACTCGCGCTGGTTCTCGATCCAGCCGAAGTCCGGCCCCTTCGCGCCGACGACGGCGACGGTGCGCGGGGTGAGGGCGCGATGCAGACGGTCGCGGTCGACGGCCATCGAGGCCCTACGCCTCTGCGAGGACGACGCGCGCGTCCACCGCGATTGCGCCGTCCGGGCGCGCGAACACCGGGTTAAGGTCCAGCTCGGCGATCTCCGGGTGCTCCTCGGCGAAGGCGGAGACCTGCAGGATCATCGCCTCCAGCGCCTCGATGTCGGCGCCGGGCTGCCCGCGCACGCCCTCGAGGACCGGGTAGCCCTTGATCTCGCGCACGATCTGGCCGGCGTCGCGCGGCTCGAGCGGCACGATGCGGAAGGCCACGTCCTTCAGCACTTCCACCATGATGCCGCCGAGGCCGAAGGCGAGGACCGGACCGAACTGCGGGTCCGTCGTCATGCCAACGATCACCTCGACGCCCGGGTCCGCCATCTGCTGGACGGAGACGCCGCCCACGTGCGCGCCGGGCGCGGCGGCTTGCACCGCGGCCATGATGCGATCGTAGGCCGCGCGCACGGCGTCGCCATCGGCGAGCCCGAGCTCGACGCCGCCGACATCGGACTTGTGTGCGATGTCGCCGGAGACAATCTTGAGCACGGCCGGGAAGCCGAACTCCTCGGCCGTGGCTACGGCTTCGTCGGCGCTCGTGGCGAGTCGCGCCTGCGTGACGTTGATGCCCGCGTCATGGAGCAGCTGCTTCGATTCGACCTCGGTCAGCAGCGTGCGGCCGTCCGCGCGGGCGGCGGCGATCGGATCGCTCAACTCGTGCTCCAATCCTCGATGCGGCGTAAGGCGCTGCGAGCATACGGACGCGCGTTCGTGAGCCGCAAGCGAGGCGACCGCTCGTCCGCCGTCCTTGCGCCTGCGCCGCGCGGGGCCGGACGATGGCTGCATGGGCCTGCGCCGCCGCTTCACCGCCTTTCGCACCCGCCGCCGCGTGACGCCCCCGCCCGACCTCGAGGCCGCCGAGGCTGCCGGGTCGGGGGAGGCCGCGGAGGGCGAACCGTCGCGCCCGAGGCTCGTCGTCGGCCTCGGCAACCCCGGCGCCGAGTACCGCGGCACCCGACACAACGTCGGCGTCTCGTGCATTGAGCGGCTCGCCGCACGGTACGGCGCGCAGCTCTCACGCGACGGGCGCGTGAGGCGCGCCTCGATCGAGATCGATGGGCACACGCTGCACCTCGCCTCGCCGCGCAGCTACTACAACGAGAGCGGCCCCGCGGTCGCCGCCGAGCTGCGGCGGCTCGGCCTCCTCCGTGACGCGCTGCTCGTCGTCTACGACGAGATCGACCTGCCGCTGGCGCGCGTGCGGATGCGGCCGCAGGGCGGCCACGGCGGCAACAACGGGATGCGCTCGATCCTCGGCTCGCTCGGCGGCGGCGAGTTCCCGCGCATCCGTATCGGCATCGACCGCCCCTACGACGACGGCAAGCCCGTGCGCGACCCCGACCGCGTGGCGGACTGGGTGCTCGGCAAGCCCGGACGCGAGGAGCGCGAGGCGCTCGACGCCGCCATCGAGGCAGCCGCGGACGCGATCGAGCTGGCCGTGCGCGAGGACGTGGCGGCGGCGATGCGCAGCCTCCACGCCGCCGGGGACGGCAAATAGCCCGCAGGCGCGACGGGGCGTAAGCCCGCACGGGGATAGACTGGTCTCACAGGTATCGGCACAGCTGCCGAGGGGGCTCCGCCGGGAGCACCCTGCCTTGGGCTGCGCGCTGCGCGCCCGGCAGCGAAGGAGGCCTCACTGGAGCGCTCGTCCCCCGGCTTCGCGGCGCCGCTCGCGCCGCTGCTCGAATCGTTCGGGGCGGTCCCGCGGCTGGCCGAGGCCTCAACACGCCTTGGGAGGGGCGAGCGCCTGGCACTCGGCGCGGCGGATAACGCGAAGGCGGCGGTCGCTGCCTGGCTGCAGCACGGTCTCCGTCGCCCGGCCCTGCTGCTCGTTCCGCGCGAACGCGACGCCGAGGGCTACGCCGAGGCGCTCGGCGTCTGGATCGGCGATGACGCGCTGCTCTTCCCGGCGCGTCCCGGCCTGCCCTACGCGCGCGAGCCGGCGCCGCCCGCGATCACGCAGCGCCGCCTCGCGGTCCTCGCGAGGCTCGCGCTCGGAGATCGCGATCCGCGGCCACCGCTCGTCATCGCCTCCGTCGCCGCCGCCACGGGCACTACCGCGCGCCGCGTCGACCTCGGCGCCGGGCCCGGCCGCATCACGACCGGCGGGCGGATCGCCCTCGACGCGCTGGCGCTCCAACTCGTCAAGGCCGGCTACTCGCTCGGCCCACTCGTCGAGGTGCCCGGCGAGGCGGCACGGCGTGGCGGCATCCTCGATGTCTTCCCGCCGACCGCGACGCTGCCGCTGCGCATCGAGCTGTTCGGCGACGAGGTCGAGTCGATCCGCCGTTTCGACCCGGAGACGCAGCGCACCGTCGAACGGCTCGACGAGGCCGTGATCGGCCCGGCACGCGAGTGGTTCCCGGACCACCACGCGCTGCTCGAACTCGCGAGCCGCCTCGATGGCGTCACGCAGCGGGCGGGCAGCCGCGGCGAGGAGATCGCCGGGGAGCTTGCGGCGCTGAGCCGCGGCGAACTGCCCGCGCCTGCGCGCTACGGGCCGCTCGCCGGCGAGGCGACGCTCTTCGACCACTTCGGCGAGGGCGCGCTGCTGATCGTCGACGAGGAGGACGCGGTGCTCGCCGCCGCGGCCGAGCAGGACGAGCTGACCGCCGAGCGCGCGCAGCTCCTCGCGCGGGAGGGCGAGCTGCCCGCGGACGCGCCCCGGCCGCACCTCGGCGAGCAGGGGCTGATCGAGCAGATCCAGCACCGCGCGCCGCGCGCGACGTTCTCGCGCTGGGCGACCGGCGCCGAGGCCGGCTCGATGCGCCTGCCGTTCGCCCAGCACGACGCCTACGCGGGGCGACTGCAGATCGCCGCGCGCGAGCTCGAACGGCGCGTGCAGCGCGGCGACCGCATCGTCGTGGTGACGCAGCAGGCGCAGCGCTTCCGCGAACTGCTCGCCGAGGCGGGCGTGAGCGCCAGCGTCGAGAACGGCCTCGCCGCGCCACCCGTCGCCAGCTCGCTCGCCCTTGTGCAGGGCTCGCTGCCCGGCGGCTGGCGCATCGTGACACCCGGGGGCGAACTCGCGCTGGCGACGGACCGCGAGCTGCTCGGCTTCATCCGCAAGCGCCGCGCGCTGCGGCGCGGCGCCTCGCATCGGGCGCGCTTCCTCGCGGACGTCTCGCCCGGCGACTTCGTCGTGCACGCGGACCACGGGATCGCGCGCTTCGCCGGCATCGTGCGCCGCGACGTGGGCGAGGAGCAGCGCGACTACCTGCAGCTGCGCTACGCGGGCGAGGACCGGCTCTACGTCCCGATCGAGCAGATCGACCGCGTCAGCCGCTACCACGCCGGCTCGGACCAGGCGCCGAGGCTGACGCGCCTCGGCACGCAGGAGTGGGCGCGGACGCGCACGCGCGTGCGCGAGGCCGTCGACGAAGTGGCAGCCGATCTGCTGCGCCTCTACGCCGCGCGCCAGCTGCTGCGCGGCCACGCCTTCGCCGCCGACGGCGAGTGGCAGCACGAGCTGGAGTCCGCCTTCCCGTACGAGGAGACGCCGGACCAGACGCGCGTCATCGCCGAGGTGAAGCGCGACATGGAGGCGCGCCAGCCGATGGACCGCATCGTCCTCGGCGATGTCGGCTTCGGGAAGACCGAGGTCGCCGTGCGCGCCGCCTTCAAGGCGGTCCAGGACGGCTACCAGGTCGCCATCCTCGTGCCCACGACAGTGCTCGCGCAGCAGCACGCGAGCACCTTCCGCGAGCGCCTCGCGCCCTTCCCCGTGCGCGTCGAGACGCTCTCGCGCTTCCGCACGGACGCCGAGGCGCGCGAGGTGATCGCGGGGCTGCGCGACGGCTCGACCGACATCGTGATCGGCACCCACCGGCTGCTCCAGGCGGGCATCGAGTTCGCCAACCTCGGCCTCGTGATCATCGACGAGGAGCAGCGCTTCGGCGTCGCCCACAAGGAGCGGCTCAAGCGGATGCGCCTCGAGGTGGACGTGCTCACGCTCTCCGCGACGCCGATCCCGCGCACGCTGCACATGACGCTGGCCGGCATCCGCGACATGTCGACGATGGAGACGGCCCCCGAGGACCGCCTGCCGGTGCAGACCTGGGTCGCCGAGTGGGACGGCGCGATGGTGCGCGAGGCGATCCTTGGAGAGATCGAACGCGGCGGGCAGGCCTACGTCGTCCACAACCGCGTGCATAGCATCGACCAGTTCGCCGACCGGCTGCGCGCGCTCGCGCCGGAGGCGCGCATCGTGGTCGGGCACGGGCAGATGCACCGCGGGGTGCTGCGCAGCGTGATGGAGCGATTCGCCGGCGGCGAGGCGGACGTGCTGGTCTGCACCACGATCATCGAGTCCGGCATCGACATCCCCAACGTCAACACGCTGATCGTCGACCTCGCGGAGCGGCTCGGCCTTGCGCAGCTCTACCAGTTGCGAGGGCGCGTCGGGCGCGGTTCGCAGCAGGCGCGCGCCTACCTGCTGCACCGCCGCGGCGGCGTGCTGAATGAGGCCGCGCAGCAGCGCCTCGCGACGATCTTCGAGGCGACCGAGCTGGGCGCGGGCCTGCAGGTGGCGCTGCGCGACCTCGAGATCCGCGGCGCGGGCAACCTGCTCGGCGCGGAGCAGAGCGGCCAGATCGCCGCCGTCGGCTTCGACCTCTACACGAAGATGCTCGCGACCGCCGTCGAGGGCCTGCGCGCGCAGCAAGACGGCCGCGACGCGCGCACGCCGCCGCCCCCGGTGTCGCTGGACCTGCCCGCCTCCGCCTTCATCCCGGAGAGTTACATCGAGGACCTCGAGGCGCGCATCGCGCTCTACCAGCGCATCGCCGGGCTGCGCGACCTGCGCGAGGAGGCGGACCTGACCGCCGAGGTCATCGACCGCTTCGGAGAACTCCCCGGGCAGCTGCGCGAGCTGCTCGCCCTCGTGCGCATCCGCCTCGCAGCGGGCGATGCGGGCGTCACAGCCGTGCGCGCCGAGGGCAACGAGATCGTGATCGTCGCGCGCGAGGCGTCTCCGTTCAGCCGCCGCCGGCTGCCGCCGCTGCCGGCGGGCGTGCGAGTCGGGCAGATGCAACTGCGGCTGCCTCGCGCCGCCCTCGGGGCGGACTGGCTCGACGCGATCGAGGCGCTGCTGCGCCTGCTCGGCGATCCGCACGCGGCGGCGCAGCCCGCTCGCGCAGCGGCGGCGCGCGCATGACCGCGCGCGGCCCGTCCGTCGAGCTGCGCGAGGTCGCGCCGGGCGAGCGCCAGGCCTTCTTCGCGATGCTCGCGGACTACCTCGCGGAGCTCGATGCCTACGAGTTGCCCTGGGATCCCGCGCCGCCGGTCGAGGCCTACCGGACGGCGATCGACGCCGACCCGGACGGCCAGCAGATCGAGTGGGTCGTCGCCGACGGTGAACGCACCGGCTTCCTGATCACGCGCGTCGTCCCGGACTGGCCGGAGGAGGCCCGCGAGGTCGGCGAGGTGATCGAGAGCTACGTCGAGGTCGAGCAGCGTGGCCGCGGCGTCGGGCGCGCCGCCGTCGAGATCTGGCTCTCGCAGATGCGGGCGCAAGGTGTCACTTCGGTAGAGGCATCCGTGCTGTGGGCGAATACTCCGGCGCGGCGCTTCTGGGAGCGGCTCGGCTTCGAGACGCGCGGGGTGCAGACGACACGCAGGCCGTAAGGGGCCTTGAAGGAAGGACTAGCCGTGATCTGGGACGTGCATTGCCATTTCCCCCGCAACTGGGAGAACCCCGAAGGCGAGGACCACGCGGCGCAGATCGACGCGCGCGCGGATGCGCTGCGCGCCGCGGGCGTCACGCGCGCCTCGGTGCTCTGCGGTGGCCGCAACACACCGGGGCCCTCGCACGACGAGTCGCTGCAGTACCTGCGGCGGCACGAGGATCTGATGGTGCCGGTCGCCACGCTGCCCATCGACGAGACGCCGGAGGGCGACGTGGCGCGGCTCCACGATCTCGGCTACCGCGGCCTCAAGATCATCGGATCGCGGCTGCCGATCGACGATCCGGGCTACTTCCCGCACTACGCCGCCGCCGAGGAGCGGCGGATGCCGATCCTCTTCCACCTCGGCGTGATCGGCGGAGGCGTGGACTACTCGATCACGCACCCGCGGCGTGACCCGGAGGCAGCCGCGGCGCTGCGCCGCTGGGCCGACTTCCGCCGTCGCGGCGGACCGCGCGACGTGTCCGCGGCGCGCATGCGCCCCTTCCAGCTCGACACGATCGCCAACAACTTCCCGGACCTGCCGCTGATCGGCGCGCACCTCGGTGGCACGGGCAACTACGACGAGTCCGCGTCCGTGGCGCGCTGGCGGCACAACGTCGTCTTCGACCTCTCCGGCGGCGACACGATCGAGCGCCATGCGATGGAGCGCGACCTGATCGGCGGCGAGATCGGCGTGGAGAAGCTCGTCTGGGGCTCCGACTGCGGCAGCGAGGAGATCGGCGAGCACGCCGAACGCTTCCACGCGATGTTCGACGCCCTCGGACTGAGCGACGATGAGCGTGATCGCATCTGGTACCGTAACGCCGCCGAGCTGTTCGGCGAGGCGACGCCCGTACTCGCCGGCGAACAGCCGGACTGACGACCGGACCGGGCAGCCAGCGAGGAGCCGGCCGCGCCGTGATCAAGTCCCAGCGCCTGAGGGACCTCGCCGCGAAGACGCTCGTGCGCCTGCGGACGCTCGGCGACATCGCAGCCCGGGGGATCCGGCGGGCCAGGGCGCTAGGCGATGCCACAGCCGCGCAGACACTCCCACGGCTGCAGGCGCTGAGGAACTTCGCCGCCCGGGCGATCCTGCGCCTGCGGGCACTGAGCGCTCTCGCCGTCGCGCAGATACGTCCTCGACTGCGGGCACTGAGGGATCTCGCCACCCGGGCGATCCTGCTGCTGCGGGCGCTGTGGAGCCTCGCCGCGGGGGCGCTTCGGCGGCTGCGGGCGCTGTGGGACCTCGCCGTCCGGGCGATCCGGCTGCTGCGACCAGTGAGCAACTTCATCGCTCTGGCGATCGTGCTGCTGCGCGGGTCGGTGCCGGCGGCCGCGGTAGTACTCACGGCGATCGTCACCAGCACCTTCCTGATGTTCGTGCTCACGGAACCGGCGCAGCGCTGGCTCCTGCTGCTCGGCGTCGTGGCGGCGGCCTTCGGGACGGACGGCGTGCTGCGCAGTTCGCATCCGAGGGCGTTCGCCCTCGGGCTCGACACCACACCGCATCTCGTCCTGCCGACGCTCTACGCCCTCGCCATGCCGCTCTTCATCGAGCAGAACATGCGCGGCGCCTGGACCCCGCTCAGCGCGCTCCTCGCCGGTCTCGGATTCGCCGTGATCGTGATCGCCGAGGTCCGCAGCGTCCGCGAGTTCGAGCGCCTGGCCGGGGAGGCGCGCGTCGTCGCCGATGCGGGTGCGTACCTCGTTGCCTTCGCCATGCTCTCGCTCGTGTACAGCCGGGATCCCGGCCTCGTGGGCGCCGTCGCGGCAGCGGCGCTCGTGGGCGGCCTGCTCTCGATCGAGCTGCTGCGCAATTCCAGCCTCCGCCTGCTCGACATGCTGACCCTGGCGCTGGTCGGGGCGCTGGTGCTCGGGGAGATGCGCTGGGCGCTGGACTTCGTGCCGCTGGACGGCCATCTGGCCGCTATCGCCCTGCTGCTCGCGTTCTTCTTCACCAGCGGCCTGCTGGCCGCTCGGCTTCGTGGCCACCTCACGCGCGAGGTCGTCGTCCAGTACGGCGCCATCACCGCCGTCGGCGTGGCCGCCGTCGTGGCCGCGCGCGCGGCCGACCTCGCCTAGCTGTAGTTCCCACGTAGGTTGTTGACAGGTGAGGGGCTCCGCCTGCTGCTGTGTGTGTGAAACGAACGCACCAGTAGCAGGAGAGGAGCCTCTCGTGGCACATCCTAACGCGCGTCTGACTCCGGCCACCCGGCTGGAGCTGGTTCTGGAGGTCGAGGCCGGCTGGTCGCAGGCGGAGGTTGCCCGGCGCTTCCGGGTTGCTCGTGCGACGGTCGCCAAGTGGTGGCGCCGCTACCGGGAGGAGGGTGCGGCCGGGCTCCGCGACCGCAGCTCCGCTCCGCGCTCCAACCCGCGGCGCACCGCAGCCGCGCTCGAGCAGCGCATCTGCGCCGTGCGCCGCAGCCAGGGGTTCGGGCCGCACCGCATCGCCTGGGCGCTCGGGATCGCCCGCTCCACCGTCTACGCCGTGCTCAGGCGCTTCGGCCTCAACCGCCTCGACCGGCTGCATCGCGTCACCCGCGAGACGGTCCGCTACGAGCACCCAGCCCCCGGTGACCTGTTGCACATCGACGTGAAGAAGCTGGGCCGCATCCCCGAGGGCGGCGGGCACAGCGTCCGCGGGCGCTCCGCCGCGACCCCGCGTACCCGCGGCCTCGACTACCTCCACGTCGCCGTCGACGACCACAGCCGCTACGCCTACGTCGCCGTCCTGCCCGACGAGCGGCCAGCTGCGCCGCCTTCCTCGAGCAGGCGCTCGCCGCGTTCGGCCGCCGTGGCGTGCGCGTGCGTGGCGTGCTCACGGACAACGCGAAGGTCTACACCGTCTCCGGCGACTTCCGCGGCGTGGCCGCCGCGGCCGGCGTGGCACTGCGGCACACCCGGCCCTACCGCCCGCAGACGAACGGCAAGGCCGAGCGCTTCATCCAGATCCTGTAGAACGAGTGGGCCTACGCCCGCACCTATCGCTCCAACGCCGAGCGGCTGCACCAGCTCCCGCGCTGGCTCTACCGCTACAATGCTCGCCGGCCACACGGCGGTATCGGCGGGGCTGTCCCCGCCTCACGCCTGTAAACCCGAATCCACCGATCGAAGCTTGACAGGGCGGGATGCGGGGCTGGCGGAGAGTTCGGCGGGCGTGCCGGCGTTCGCCAGGCGGCGGCGCGGGCGGAGCGGAGCGAGGAGCCCTCGCTCAGCGCCGCTCGGGGGCGCTGAGCGAGGGCGCGAGGGTGCGCGAGGCGTGCGCGGGCATGCTGGTGCGAGCCTCGGACCCGGGGCCAGCGCTGTGGGCGGGGCGTGAGGCGGGGAGCGGTAGCGCCCGTAACCGCGCCAGCGCGGCTGTCCACTGGGCGGCCCAGGGCCAGCGCTTCGGGAGGTGCAGGGTCCAGCGCCGGGCAGAATGGGTGAGCCGTCCGGCGAGAGCGAAGTAGCGCCGCCTGAGCGTCTTCGTCGTCACGATTCCCTCGCCGAGCCCGAGCCGCGCCGTCCAGCGGGCGAGGTTGTGCGCGATCACCTGCACCGCGAGCCACGCCGCGTTCGCGGTGCAGCGGCCCGAGGGGAGATGGTTCAGCCCGACGCCGTACTTGAGATCGCGGATCGCGTTCTCGATCTCGGCGTGGCGACGATGGTCGGCCTCCAGCTCCATCATCTCTCCGGCGCGATCGCTGATGAAGGCGTGGTAGCTATAGTTCACGAAGAGCGCGAGCTGTGAGCCGGGCGCCGGCTTGACGCGCCGCACGATGAGCCGCACCGGGGTGGCATCCTCCTTGTGCTGGAACGGCGTGTAGGTCGTCTCGGCGACATCGGCGCCGCCCGGCAGCCAGTACGGGATCGGCGTCCAGTCCTCTTCCGCTATCGCCTCGATCAGCCGGCGTACGCTCGGCTGCTGGCGAATGGTGATTGAGAAGCGGACATCCAGCGCGCGGCAGGCGGCGACGACGGCGTGGGTGTAGAAGCCGCTGTCGGCGCGCACCGTGAGCTGCCCCGACGCCCCGGCCTCGCGCACCCGCGCCACCGTCTCACGCAGGAAGTGGGCGGCGCCGCGGGCGGTGTGCGCGCGGCCCTCACGCAGCCGCGCCATCAGCACCTCGCCCGTCCCGGCCGCCACCGCGAGCAGCGGGTGATAGCCGCGCGCGCCGCTGTAGCCGGGCTGGCGGACGTGGCCCCAGCTGAAGCTGCGCAGGAAGGTCCCGAGGGTGGACGGCGCCTTCACGGTGCAGCCGAGCACGCGCCCGGCGCCGCCTGAGCGCAACGCAGCGGCGGCGTCGATGCAGTCGCCGCCCGCGAGCGCCGAGGCGGCCAGGGTCAGCAGCTTGTCGCCGGCGTTCGCGCGCCCCGCCGCGTCACCGAGGTCGAGGTAGCTGTCGGCGAGCTCTTGCAAACCGAGATGCTGGGCGAGCGTGGCCGGGAGGAGCAGCCCCGCATCGGCCACCAGGCGGTGGTCGTCGAAGGCGATGTCTATCCGGTCGGGGTCGCTCGTTGGTAGCATCGAATGGGTGCTCCCTGTCGCTGGTACGTGATTTGTCAAAACCCATTGTCCCAGCTACAGCGGAGCACCCAACCGCAGCCGCTCGCGCGCTCTTCTTCGGTGGATCAGGGCTAAGCCCGCGAAGGTGGGCGGAGGAGGACATCACGGTGAAACGGCGCAGGCACACGCCTGAGCAGATCGTGCGGAAACTGCGAGAGGTGGAGCGGCTGCCCGGCGCAGGGCAGACGATCGCCGAGGCGGCGAAGCAGGTCGAGATCTCGGAGCAGACCTACCACCGCTGGCGCAACCAGTACGGCGGGATGAAGGCCGACGACGCCAAACGGCAGCGCGAGCTGGAGCGCGAGAACGCCCGGCTGAAGCGGATCGTCGCCAACAAGGAACTCGATATCGACGCGCTCAAGGAGATCGCCCGGGGAAACTGGTAAGCCCGTCGCGCCGGCGTGAGGCGGTCTGCATGTTGCAGGACCGCCTCGAGTTGTCGGAACGGCGGGCATGCCGGGTCACCGGCCAGCACCGCTCCACGCAGCGCCGCCTCCCGGCGCGCGGCCGCGGCGACGACGCGCTGCGGACGGAACTACACGCCTTCTCGCGTGGCCACCCCCGCTGGGGGTACCGCCGGGCCTGGGCGACCTTGCGCGAGGAGGGCTGGGGCGTGAATCGCAAGCGTGTGCAACGGCTCTGGCGTGAGGAGGGGCTGCGCGTCCCGCTGAAGCGACGCAAGTGTCAGCGCCTGGGGGACTCGGCTCAGCCCGCCAGGCGGCTGAGTGCTGAGCGGCCGAACCACGTCTGGGCGCTGGACTTCCAGTTCGACCAGACCGCGGACGGGCGGGTCCTGAAGCTGCTCAACATCGTCGACGAGCACACGCGGGAGGCACTGGCGGTGGTGGCCGCCAGGCGCAGCAACGCCGACGCCACCGCCGCCACGCTCGAGGGGATCGTCGCCGGGCGCGGGACGGCGCCCGGCTACATCCGTTGCGACAATGGACCCAAGCTCACGGCCAACGCGCTGCGCGACTGATGCCGGTTCAGCGGTACCGGCAGCAGCTACATCGAGCCCGGTGCGCCGTGGGAGAACCCGTACGTGGAGTCGTTCAACGGCCGGCTGCGCGACGAGTTCCTGGCCGTCAAGCAGTTCGACAGCCTGCTCGAGGCGCAGGTGCTGATCGAGGACTGGCGGATCGAGTACAACACGAAGCGCCCGCACAGCAGCCTGGGCTGGCTCGCCCCGGCTGCCTGCGCCGAGCGCTGGGAGGCTCAGCAACACGCTGGACTCTCATAAGCGATGGCCTCGCGAAGGGGGTCCGGTCAGCGGCGAGGAGCCAGCGGCTCACGGGGCGCCTCGCATCGGGGGATGGCCGCAACGCGGCCGGAGAGCGGCGCCCGCCGCCAGCGCTGCGCCGACCCCGGGGCGCCAGTCACCGAGCACCGCCGCTGGCGGATGTGAGTACGGTGGGGCAAAGGACGGCCCAGTCCCACCGGCCACCACCGCCCGAGTACTATACACTCGCCAAAGCAGTTGCGCCAAATGCTCCGTATCGAACCAGGTGCGAGTTCGGGCCCTATCGCCAACGGATGTGGATATCACGCGGATGAGTCATTTTGTGACACACACGTGGTATGGCTTTTTGCCAGTCGCACAGGCAAGATGCTGCCGGGTAGCTGGCAAGAGCCGTGTTGCAGCCGCGCTTCGCCGCGCCCACCCCTGCTGCATCCGCAGTCACACCCGGGTGAGGTGAACAGCTTGTTGTCAGACAAGATCTTTTCGCTGCTGGCAACGGCCGAATTCGGCGCCTATGCCATGTCCGTGGACCAGACCATCGTGTTCTGGAACCAGGGCGCGCAGCGAATCCTGGGCTACACGCCCGATCAGGTCGTCGGCCGCCACTGCTATGACGTGGTGTCCGGAGTGGTTCCGGGAGGCCTGAGCCCGGAGTGCCGCGAGGGCTGCCCGTCGATCCGCTGCCTCCGAGCCGGTACGGTTCCCGGGGCCGTCGAGTTGGAGGTACTCTGCGCGTCCGGGGAACGCAAGCTGGTCTCGCTCACTCCCATGGTGGTGGCCGGCGAACGGGACGACGCTCCCCTGCTGGTTCACCTGTTCGACGACAGTCCCGAGGAGGGGACCTCCGACCGCGCCGCAGACTCCGTGCGGGATCAGCTGTCTCGCGTGGGAGCAGACGTGGTGACGGACCGTCCGGCCGCGCCGCCAGCTCCGGCCAGCGCCCACACGCTGAGCCCGCGGGAGCTGGAGGTGCTGCGCCTCGTCTCCCTCGGCTGGTCAACTCCTCGCATCGCCAGCGACCTCGGCATCAGCCCGCACACGGTGCGCAATCACATCCGCCACTTCCGGCACAAGCTCAACGCGACCACCAAGCTGGAAGCGGTGCTCACCGCGATGCGCATGGGAATGCTCACGTAGGCAGGGACGCCGGGCGCTCCGCAGTGCCGCGCCGGACGGCGGCGTCTACCCCTCGACGGTCAGCCGCGGCAGGACGCGATCGAGCCAGCCCGGCAGCCACCAGTTGCGCTCGCCCAGCAGCGCCATCGTCGCCGGGACCAGCAGCATTCGCACCACCGTCGCATCGAGCGCCACCGCGACCGCGAGGCCGAGGCCGAACATCTTGAGCGTGCGGAAGTCCTCGAACACGAAGCTGCCGAACACGACGACCATGATCGCGGCGGCGGCGGTGATCAGCTGCGCCGTCGAGGCCAGCCCGTCGGCAACGGACTCGATCGCCTTGCCGGTGCGGTAGTACGCCTCCCTGACGCGCGAGAGCAGGAACACCTCGTAGTCCATCGAGAGCCCGAAGACGATGGCGAACAGCATCAGCGGGACAAACGGATCGATCGGCCCGCCGGCGATGCCGATCAGCGAGCCCAGCCAGCCCCACTGGAAGATCGCCACGACGACGCCGAAGGCGGCGGAGATCGACAGCAGGTTCATGATCACGGCCTTGATCGGCACGAGGATCGAACGGAAGACGATCATCAGCAGCACGAACGAGAGCGCGAGCACCGCGCCGACGAAGAGCGGGGTGCGCCCCGACAGATAGGTTGTGAAGTCGATGCTCGATGCGACCGTGCCGGTGACGTTGACGTCCAGCGTGCTGCCGGCGACAGCGGACGGGACGACCTCGCCGCGCAGGCTCCGCACCAGGTCGGACGTTGCCTCGTCTTGCGGGGCGGTCTCCGGGAAAACCTGGATCAGATAGGCGAGCGCATTCGCGGGGTCCGAGAGATCGCTCGGCAGCGGGCCGCTCGCGAGCGCCACTCCGTCCGCGTTTCCGAGCGCCTCGAGGAGCGTATCGAGCGCCGCGCGGTCCTCGGGGACGGTGGGCTGGGCGGTGACGATCAGCGGCCCGTTGAAGCCGGGCCCAAAGCCCTCGGCCAGCAGATCGTAGGCGCGACGCGTCGTCGTCTCCTCGGGGTTGTTGCTTTCGTCGGGGAAGTTGAGGTGCAGCGAAGGGATGGGAGCGGCCAGGGCCAGCAGCAGTGCAACGCCGACGAGTAGCCCCGTCCAGGGATGCGCCTGGACCAGCCGGCTCCAGCGCCAGGCAAGCGTGCGTCGCAGCGGCCGTGGCGCGCGTCGCGGAACAATCCCCCGCAGCGGCGGCAGCACGGACCCGGCCAGCAACACGAGCAGCGCCAGCGGCACACCGAGCAGCAGCGGCCGAAACCCCAGACCCACGCCAAGCAGCGCCACCGCCCCCAACCCGGCGGCGATCAAGCCTCGCCAGCGTGTGATCTCGATGCGCTCGCGGACGAACCCGATCAGCGCGGGAAGCAGCGTCACCGAGGCGATCATCGTGGCGGCGACCGTCAGCGTCGCGCTGATGGCCAGCCCGGTCACGAAGGGGAGCCCGATCAGAATCATGCCGAGCAGCGAGATCACCACCGTCGTCCCGGCGAACATGACGGAGCGTCCCGCGGTGTCCATCGCCATGAAGAGCGGCCGCGCAGATCCATCGCCGCCACCACCATGGACGCCGTCCCGATAGCGGCTGACGATGAACAGCGCGTAGTCGATGCCGACGCCAAGCCCGATCATCGCGCCGATCGACACCGCGAACTCAGGAATCGCCAGCAAGTTCGAGAGCAGCGAGGTGAGCGCCGCGCCCGCGCCCACGCCGACGCCGGCGCCCGCCACTGCGATCGGCAACCCCATCGCCAGCACCGAGCCGAACGCCAGAATCAGCACGACGACGGCGAAGGCGAGCCCGATGAACTCCGACTCGGGCGCCTTGAACTGCGCAAGCGCGTCACCGGCGATCTCAACCTGCAGGCCGGGCTGATCCGGGGCAAGCCCGGCGATCCGGGCTCCGATCTCCGAGGCCCGCCCGAAATCGACGTCCGGGGAGAAGTTCACGCTGGCGTACGCGATGCGTCCGTCGGCGCTGATCTGGCGCCCCTCCTGGATGCGGGGGGTGAGCGGTGTGTCGTCGGCGGCGGCTTGGCCATCGCCGCGACTCTGACGCACTGCCTCCGGCGCGTACGGGCTGGTCAGGGTCACGCCCTCGATGGCCGCGACCTCCTCCAGCATCTGCTCGATGGCGGCGCGCATCTGCGGGTCGAGGACGCCGGACTCGGCGCGGAAGACGATCGCCCCGCTGGCGCGGCTGGCGAGATCGCCGAAGTGCTCCTCGAGCACCTCCCGTCTGCTGCGGCTATCGGATGCGGGCGCGTCGAACTGGGTATCGAACCGCGAGCCCACCGCGAACATCGCGACGACCACCGCGGCGATCAGCGCGACCCAGACCGCGAGCGTCTTGCGCGGATTGCTGAAGCACCAGACGCCGAGCCGGGCAAGCATCGGATCCCCCGTGCAAACGGGCCATCGCCGAGGAGGGCCCGCAGATCGCGCACCCCTGCCGGATCGGCGCGCAGCCGCCCCATGTGGCTCATGTACCCCTGAAGATCCACCCTACCAGCGCCGCCCCACACAGGCAGGCCGCTGACGGCCGCGCCACTACGCGGGCGAGGCGATCCGTTGCACCTGCTCTCGCCAGTCCTCGGCGGCCAGGTCCACGATCTCCGCCTGCGGCGGCTTGCCCGCCTCGAGGGTCAGGTAGGCGACGTGACCGAGACGCGGGCTCATGTTGTGCGGCAGCGTCGCGCTGCCTGGATTCACGACGAGGATCCCGTCGACCCAGTCGATGCGCTCGAAGTGCGTGTCGCCGCAGACGATGATGTCCGGCCGCGCGCCGCCCAGGTACTGGTTGAGCAGGCGATGCACCTCCCAGTTGAGCGGCTCGAAGATATGCAGCAACGCGATCGAGAAGCCCTCGAGTTCGAGGAACTGCACCGGCTCGATGCGCGGGTCGTCCTTCAGGTGCGGGTCATGGTTGCCCTCGGCGGCGTAGACGGGCGCGATCTGCTCCAGCTCGTCGAGCACGCGCGCGACCACCAGATCGCCAGCGTGGAAGATCAGATCGACGCCTTCGAGGGCCTCGATGATCTCCGGGAAGATCAGCGGCGCCTCGGGGACGTGCGTGTCGCTGAGAATGCCGATCCTCATGCCGGCCTCAGGACGCGGCGCGCGAGGGCAGCGCGACGACCACTGGGCCCGGTCCGACGGAGACGCCCTGCGACATCTCCGAGCGGATCTCCAGCTCCACCAGGTGCTCGCCGTTCTCCACCCACTTGCGCTTGACCTCGCCGTGGGTGGTCACGGCCTCGCCGACGACGTTGAAGATGTTCATGCGGAACGGGCCGGTCTTCTTGAAGCGGCCCGCCAGCCCGACGTACTCCCGCACGCAGCGCTCCCACCAGCCCTGGATGAAGCCGTTGTTGGCGTACATCTCGGGCGCGCCGGTGGCGATCGAGACCGGGCTGTTGTGGTGGATCTGGTTGAAGTCGCGGTTCGCCCCCGCCTCGACGACGAGGCGGGCGATCGTGACATTGATCGTGATCGGCGGTACCGGGTCGCCCTCCTGCACATCCTCGAAGTAGCGCTGCTGCGACCAGTCGACGGGGCTCGCCTCGCCGACCTGGACGTTGCGGATTGCCAGCAGATCCTCTTCCTCGGCCTCGGCGGCATCGTCCTCCGCGGGCGGAGGCGCCGAGGCGGACGGCCGAGGCGTGTCGAAGGCGACGTAGCGGTAGCCGCCGTTGCGCAGCAGCGCGACCAGCTCGCCGCGCTGGTTGACGACCTGGCGCTGCCAGATCATGAACGCGCCCCGGCCCACGCGCGTCTCGCGCGGGAGGCAGGACATCAACTCGCGGCCCTTCACCGTGAGGCGATCGCCGACGACCGGCGGCTGGTGGTACTCGATCTCGATGTCGGTGGCGAAGCCGGCCGTCGTCGGCGCCTCCGGCGGCTCCGGCATCACCGGCCCGCGCACTCGCGGGATGTCGACGTGCTGGTGCGCCACCGGGTAGCGCGTGCCTTCGCCGGGACGCCAGATGCCGGGATCGATCCAGGTGGAGGAGACGCCGCTGTGCGGCGCCAGGATGCCGGCGTAGCCGTGCGCCCTCGCGACCTCCTCGTCGTAGTGGAGCGGGCACGAGAACTCGAGCGGCTCACAGTAGCGGCGGATTGTGGCGCGTTCGATCTCGTCGATGGCGGTCGATTCGATCCCGCCGGAGAAGTCCTGCCCGACGACATCGACCGTGGGCTGCCAGTCCTGCGTCCAGTCTTCGCTCATCGAGTCACTCCTCTGCACGCGCGCCACGGCGGCGGCTCCGCAGTTCGTAGCGAAGGGCCGGGCACGGTGTCAATAGCATGGACCACGCGCCGGTACTGTGCGCCCGCACGGCGAGGCACTATCCTGCCCCTGTGGCACACCTCATCTTCGACGAGCGCCAGGAGTTGGACCGGCCAATCCTGATCGCCGCCTGGACCGGGTGGAACGACGCCGGCGAGTCCGCGACCGGCGCGATCCGCTTCATGCTGCGCCGCTGGCGCTCCAAGGCGTTCGCACACATCGACCCCGAGTACTTCTACGACTTCACCCAGGCCCGCCCCAAGGTGAAGCTCGAAAACGGCGAGCGCGTCCTCGAGTGGCCCCAGAACAAGTTCTCGTCGCGGCGCCGCGAGGGCGATACGCCGGACCTCGTGCTGCTCGAGGGCGTGGAGCCGCACCTCTCCTGGAACGAGTACTCCGACACGATCATGGAGTGCTGCGAAGCGCTCGGCGTGAACACGGTGATCACCCTCGGCGCGCTGCTCGCGGAGGCGAGCCACACGCGTCCGATCCGCGTCTCCGGCAGCTCCGAGGACGCCGACCTGCGCGAGCAGCTCGGCCTCGAACCGCCGCGCGCGACCGGCTACCAGGGGCCCACGGGCATCGTCGGCGTGCTCAACAACCGCCTCCGCGACGCCGGCTATCGCACGGCCTCGATGTGGGCGAACGTGCCGCACTACGTGAATGCCTCGCCGAACCCCAAGGGCGCGCTCGCCCTGCTCGAGCAGCTCAACGCCAGCCTCGGACTGGACCTCAGCCTGCACGACCTGGAGGTCTTCGCCGCCCGCTTCGACGCGCAGGTCGGAGCCGAGATCGCGAAGAACCCGGAGATGGCCGAGTACGCCCGCCGCATCGAGGCGCAACTCGAGGAGGAAGAGGACACTGCCGAGGACGAGGACGCCTCGGACGGCGGCGCCAGCCTCCCCGACGCCCAGGACATGGTTGACGAGCTGGAGCGCTTCCTGCGCGAGCAGCGCAGCGACGAGGAATAGCGCAGAGCCGCTCGCCCTCGCGGCCGCCGTTCCTCGACACCATCCGCACCCAATCCCCGCACTGGACGCGGCACTCGAGCACCCCGTGATGCACCGGGCGGCTCGATCCGGGCGGCTTGATACGGGAACCGCGCGCCCACCGGCGACGTCAAGTACCCATTGCACCCCGCATCGCAGCGGGGGATGGGACAACCCAATGCGGATTATCCTCAGTTCGTTCTCGCTCCCCCTTATCCTCGCGGCTGCCCTGACGGCGGGTGTCCTCGTTGCATGCAGCGGCGCAGCGGATGACCCGCCCCCGCCGCCGGCCACGCCCGCGCCGGCGTCCGCCGCGATGCCCACCGCCGCCACGCCTGCGCCGACAGCCGCTCCGTCGCCCACCGCGACGCCCATCGAAGCAGCCCCGCCGAGCCCGACCGCCGTCCCATCCCTCGTTGCCACCCCTGCACCGACAGCGACTCCATCGCCCAGCGCGACCGCCACCGCCACGCCCGCGCGGACGCCCGCGCCTGCGCCAACAGCCACCCCCTCACCCGTGCCGGCATCCACTCCGGCGCCGACTGCCACCCCCATGCCCGCGCCGACCCCCACTCCGACGCCCTGCCCAGCAGACGCATCCCCCGAGGCAGCCACATCCACCCCCGCCGCCGCGGCAACGGGGATCGGGTTGGTCAGCCGCGAAGACCTCGGAATTCGCGAGGTCGATACCGCCGAGGCGCTCGCGGCTGCTGGTCTCCGCTACGTGCGGTGCGCGGCGGGGGAGGTCGTCTCCCAGCAAGTCGGGCTCTACCTGCTGGACGTGGAGACGGGCGCGGTGGAGGGGTGGGTGCTCGTATCCGCCGAGGCAGCCGAAGCGGAGTCGATGGATGGGTTCATATCTGCCGATGTGAGTCTCTCGCCGGGGAACCGCTTCCTCTCCTTCGATCGATTCCAGCACGACCGCGTGACCGGGCGAACCTTCGAATGGGATGCGCCTCCGTTGCAACGCTGGGGATCGCTGAACGACCGGCGGCTGCTCTTTCGCATGCCGGACGAGGGAGGCGACCTCTTCGTCATCACCGACGGCACCCTGCAACCCGTGGCGCAGTTCGCGATTCCCGACGGGCAGGAAGGCCAGCTCCAGTGGCTCAACTTCGACTACCGCTCCCTCGTGGTGCGCGGTCAGGAGCGTGACGGAGGATTGCGCCAATTCCTGCACTTCTTCGGCCTCGGCGAGGAGGTCGTCGGACCCTTCGAGCCGACCACGACCCAGGCGCTGCCCGGGGATGCGAAGACCTGGAGCGAGGGGTTGTACCGGCTGAGCTCCCTCGGTTCGAGCATTGAGCTGGCGATCGCGGGCCCCGACTCCTGCCACGTCATGCACTACGGCTGGGATGGGACGACGCTGCTCGACGTCTCCGTCCCGGTCGTGCCGCTCTACGGCGGGCGTGACTGCCGCATCTCCCCGGACGGCCACTGGATGACCGCGGTCACAGCAACAGCCGCTACAGGCGGCGGTCACGGTCACGGCGGTCCGGTCGCCCTGGCCGTCTCGATCCTCGATACGACGACGGGCCACGAGGTCTACCGCGTCAAGGGCGTTGAGGGCCCCGGCTGGTGGCTTGACGACAGCTCCGGCGTCTCCATGAGCACGAGCCGGGGCAAGCGGATCGTGACCCTCGACGGACAGTGGGCGGACGAGCCGCCGCGGCCGGCGAGCGTGAGCGCCAAGCCGACTCCCGCGAGCGCCGCGCCGGCCCCGGCCCCGACGCGACCGGAGTACCGGATAGACGATCGGAAGAGAGTGGTCACCGTTCGGAACCACGAGGGAGAGCGTCTCGCCTCGCTGCACTTTGCTGAGGCCGACACGTCCCTCTTCGGGTACCCCAGCATCTCCGGCTCGTGGGGTGGCACGCGCGATGAGCTGCGCGTCCGGGTGTCGGTGTACCCCGGTGGCCGTTGCGGGTGTGGCGGCGACTACGTTGGCCCGTCACCGCTCGCCCCCGTGATCGAGTCGCCGCCGTTCGAGGACCGGTTGCAGGCCGAGGTGGTCGTCGACACGTGCCTGCGCCTGCGCGACGAGCCATCGCTCCGCGCGGCGGTCCTGGACTGCCTCCCCAACGGCGTCATCGCGGACACGGACGGCTTCTCCAACGACTACTACGGCGCGTGGATGCACGTGCGCACCGCCGACGGCCTCGAGGGCTGGGCCAGCGCCGACTACCTGCGCTGGGCCTCGGACGGCGTGCCGCTCGAGGGCGAGCGGCTGCACTTCTACGATGGCGTGTAGCCGCCTCGGGAGGGGCCAAGCCGCCGATGCGATTCAGCCGTCTCTCGCTCGCGACGCCGCTTCTGCTCGCAAGCGCGCTGATCGCGGTTGGCGTCGTCGTTGCATGCAGCGGCGCACCGGACGAGCGGTCCCCGCCGCCGGCCACGCCCGCGCTGACAGCCACCTCGTTGCCAACCGCCTCGCCCTCGGCTGCGCCGACAGCCACTCCGACGCCCACCGCCACGCCCGCGCCAACTGCTACCCCGTCGGCAACGCCTGAACCGGCGCCAACGCCAGTGCCGTTCCCCGACCCCCTCCGGGTCGCTACACCTCGATCAGTGTCGGCGACGATCACGCCTGCTCGCTGACCGAGGCCGGCGAGGCTGTCTGCTGGGGCGGCAACGAGGACGGGCAGGCCGAGGCCCCACCGGGCCGCTACGCCGCGATCAGCTCGGGCGACGAACACACCTGCGCGGTGACCACCGATGGCGCGATCGTCTGCTGGGGGCGGGACATTGGCGAGCAGCCACCGCCGGGGCGCTACGAAGCGGTCAGCACGAGCGGCCATCACGCCTGCGCGCTGACCGAGGACGGCGAGGCGGTCTGCTGGGGTACCCAGCGGGACTGGAACGACTTCGGCCAGACCGATGCGCCGCCCGGGCGCTACGTCGCCATCAGCGTCGGCCACCGATCCGGCGAAGGCGCGCACCCCACCAACAGCTGCGCGCTGACCGAGGACGGCGAGGTGGTGTGCTGGGGTTACGGCGCGGGTGAGCGGCCGTACGACAAAGTGCCGAGCGGTGACAGCACGTCGCGCTTCGCGGGGCCGTACGCGTCGGTGGCCAGCGCGTCCGGCCTCGGCTTCTGTGTGGTGGCGCCCGGCGGGGGGGGGGCAGAGTGCAGGTCAGCGTGGATGTCCGAAGAGGACGCGCCGACACCCCTCGCGGAGACCCTGCCGCCCGGCGTCTCGCCCTCCGGCGGGGCGTCGGTCCGCTACACGGCCATCGCCGCGAGCTCGTCTCACGTCTGCGCACTTACAACCGAGGGGCGGGCGGTCTGCGGGACGGACATGCAGTGGCAGTGGTTCGAGGGCGTGCCGTCGGTGATGCGCCCGCCCGATCCCGTTCCCGGCCGCTACGTCGCGATCGGCGTCGGCTACCGCCACGCGTGCGCGCTCACCGACGCGGGCGAGGCGGTGTGCTGGCAGGCCGCCGACAACAAGCTCGCGCCTCCCGACCCGCCGCCCGGCCGCTACGTCGCCGTCAGCGACGGGCCGGGCCACACCTGCGCCCTGACCGAGGACGGCGAGGCGGCGTGCTGGGGGTGGAACAACTACCGCCAGGCCGAAGCTCCCGCGGGCCGCTACACGGCGATCAGCGCGGGCACGTTCCACACCTGCGCCATCGCCGAGTCGGGCGAGGCGCTGTGCTGGGGCAAGGCTCATGGTGCAGATAACCCGCCGCCCGGGCGCCTCGCCGCAATCAGCGCGGGCTACTCCTCGACGTGCGCGCTGACCGTGGACGGCGAGGTCGTCTGCCGGGGCGGCGACCTCGCCCGCACCGCGCCGTCCGGACGCCACACGGCGATCAGCGTCGGCTGGGGGCACGCGTGCGCCGTCGCCGAGTCGGGCGAGGCGGTGTGTTGGGGCCATGCCGCGAGTTCGCGGGGTGCGCCGCCGGGCCGCTACACCGCGATCAGCATCAATGGTGGCGAGGACGGCAACTACGCGTGCGCGCTCACCACCGACGGGGAGGCGCGGTGCTGGAGTGCGTACACCAGCGAGCACGACGCTCCGCCCGGTCGCTACATCGCGGTAGCCGCGGGTGACGCGCACGCCTGCTCACTCACCCCCGAGGGCGAGGCGGTGTGCTGGGGCCGCCCCCGCGACTGGAACGACTTCGGCCAGGCCGAGGCCCCGCCGGGCCGCTACGTGGCGATCAGCGCGGGCTCGGCCCGCACCTGCGCCGTCACCCTCGAGGGCGAGATCGTCTGCTGGGGCGACACGGACTACGAGCAGCGGCCGATCCCACCGCTCTAGCAGAGGCTGTCGCACGGAGTGGCGTGGGTGGAGTGCCAAAAGGGTAGCCGGTCGGCAGTCGGCAGTCGGCAGTCGGCAGTCGGCAGTCGGCAGTCGGAGCAGTCGGCAGTCGGCAGTCGGCAGTCGGCAGCGGCAGTCGGCAGTCGGCAGTACGGAGCGGAGCGGTCGCGTCTGGCGGGGCAGGCGCGCTAAGCGGCAGCCGCGGCGGTAGCCCGGTCTCCTCGCCGGGGGTTGCTGTTCGCTGGCCGGGGTGACGGGCGCGCCCGGCGATAGAGCTTCTTGAGGTTGTGGGTGGCGGCGCTCAGCTTCCATTCGCTGGCGCACGCGGCGATCCCGCGCCGCTTGAAGCGGCGGATGCCGCGGTTTTCCTTGACGTCTCCAAAGACGGGTTCGATCATCCAGCGCCGCTGCTCGTAGAGACGCCGGCCCCGCTGCGTCGCCAGTTTCCGGTCCATCCGTTCACGTACGGAGAGCCCGGCAGGGATGCGCCCGCGCGGCGCCGCAGCGCCGGCGCGCCGGTTGCGGTCGCTGCGGGTGGCGATCAGCAGCTCCGGACCCCTGCCTTCGGCCTGCCGCACGTTCGCCTCGGAGTAGTAGCCGGCATCGGCCAGCAGCACGCGCAGCGGCCCGCAGTGTGCGGCCTGCAGGTTGCGGTGCATCGCCTCGATCATCGGTTGCAGCTCGTGCATGTCCGTCGCCTGGAGGCTCACCTCGGCCGCGACGATGATCTGGTCGCTACTCGTCACCGCCTGCACGTTGTAGCCCTGGAAGTAGCCGTGATAGTCGCGCACCACGCGGCTGTCCGGGTCGGTGACGTTCACCTTCGCGCCCGGGTCGGGCTGCGGCGGCTGCGGGCGGCGCCCGCGCCGGTCCTTCTGCGCGCGGCTCCTGAGGCGTTCCTCATAGTCCTCCTGCCGCTCCCGCTCACGGGCCGCCAGCCGCTCCCGCGCCTCGCGCAGCCGCTGCAGGCGCTCCTCGCGGTCCCTGAACCCCGCAGGCAACTCGTCGCCCCGCGCGTCGCCGAAGCGCGCGTTCTCCTCGGCGTCCACCCGCTCCGCCTCGGCGAGGATGCGCCGCACCTCGGCCGCAAGCTCCGCATCCGTGCGATTGCGCTCACGGCTGGCGTTCGCGCGGAGTTTGGTGCCGTCGAGCGCGACCACGCCGACCCGCAACAGACCCGCCTCGGCGCACAGCCTGAGCACCCCGGCGAACAGTCCCGCCAGCGCTTGCTCGTGCTGCTGCCGGAAGCGGCAGATCGTGGCGTGGTCGGGCTGCTGGTTCGCGGTCAGCACGCGGAAGGCGATGTCCTCGCGGCAGCGCCGTTCGATCTGGCGGCTCGAGCGCTCGCCCTCGCAGTAGGCATAGAGCACGAGCGCGACCATCATCGACGGCTCGTACGCCTTCCGCCCCCAACCGTCCTCGCGGTAGCGCGCGTAGAACGCGGTGAGGTCGAGCTGGCTTACCGCATCGAGCACGAACCACGCGAGGTGGTCCTCGGGCAGCCAGTCGCGGAGGCTGGCGGGCATCAGGTATTGCTGGTCACGCTCGCACGGCAGGAAGCGCTGGGTCATGGCGGCACCCCGGAATCACTCCGCCCCCGCCGCCATGCTCATCCTATCGCGATGTTCCCCGCATCGCGGGTTTGTGCGACAGCCTCAGCAGGCTGCTTCTATGAGGGCTGGTCCGATCTGCAAGTCGGCCAACGTGGTGGCCGCTCCGTCTGCACGCCATGCCGGATGGTGACCTGTGCCCCGCTTCTATCCGCACTCGCCGAGGGGTCGCGCTTCTGGACCCGGTGCATGATGGGGAACCTGCTTGCAGGGGGCGCTGCCAGCTGAAAAGCGTCCTTGGGTGGACCAGCAGCCTGTCGCAGTCGCCCGGTCTTCAGCATCACGGTGCAGCCGTTGGTGGTCGTCTGGTGGTGGTTCGCCGTCTTCCCGTCGCCCGCTACGCAGCCTCCCCCTCCGCCGTGGCGGCCTGGCGCAGCGGCTCATAGACCTCGCCGCTGCGCCAGAGCGCGTGCAGCAACACTGCGAGGCGTCGCGCCACGGCGACGACCGCGCGCTTCTTCGCGTTCCCCGCTCCCGAGGCCATGTAGCGCTCGCCCCAGCGGCGCAAGTCGCAGTCTGGTCCGAACGGTCCGAGGACGTACTGCGCGGCCTGCACGAGCAGCCGCCTCAGGTGGGAGTCGCCACGTTTGGTGATCCCCAGTTGCGTGTGGCGGCCGCCGGAGTCGCGACGCCTGGGCACGAGGCCGAGGTAGGGTGCGACCTCGCGGCTGCGGGGAAAGCGCGCGGGATCCTCGATCGTCAGCACGAAGGTGAGGGCGGTGATGGGACCGACGCCTGCGACCTGGCGGAGCGCGGCGGTCTCGGGGTAGGCCGCGCACAGCGCCTCGACCTCCCGGCCGGCGGCGGCGATGCGGGCGCTGAGCTCGCCAATCACCTCGAGCAGCGGCAGCAGTGCGGTGCGCAGTTCAGCCGGGATGTGCTCCGCTGCCTTGCGATGGAAGGCTGGCGCGGTCACCTTCGGCAGCGCGGCGCCCCACGCCTTGACGGCGCCGCGCACGTGGTTGATGAGCTGCGTCCGCGAGCGCACGAGCGCGTCGCGGCCGCGCACGACCGCGAGATCCTGCTGGGCCTGCGCGCTGCGGTGACGGATCGGGGCGAGCAGCTTGGGGTCGAGGCGACCCAGCCGCGCCAGTTGCTCGGCGTCGCGGCGGTCGTCCTTGCGGTGGCTGCGTGCGATCAGCGCGACCTGGCGGGGGTTGGCGACAATCACCTCGTGACCGAGTTCGGTCAGCAGCCGGCTCAGCCACGGCGAGTGCCGTCCCGCCTCCAGCACCACCCGTGCCGCCGGCAGCTCCCCGAGCGCCCGCCTCAGCGCGAGGGCCGTCGTGCGGACGCGCTGCTCGCGCTGCACGTCCCCGGCGGGGCCGAGCACGCAGATCTGGGTATGACGGTCGCTCACATCGAGGCCCCAGGTGACTCCGCTGGCTTCCTCCCGTTCAACGCGCTCTGCCGTTGCGATATGCTGCTGCATGGCTGGTCTTCTACCTCTCTGGCTCTGAGAAGCCGTTCTGGGCCCGATTCGAGGCCGCTTACCGGGGACGAGTATCCCCTTGAGGAGGAGACCAGCCCTCATCCCATCTGAAAAAGTCCGCCGCGGCGCTTTTGGGCTGAAATCGCGCTGGCCGCGACATCAAGAAACCCAATGTTTCTGGGCTCTACGCCAGCCCACCGAATGGCCAGTGAGACCCAGCGGCCCAGGATCAGGAGTTTTTCAGCAGCCTGCTAGCGTCCCGCCGCCCCCTCGCGGCCCTCCTCGTGGCCGATTGGGCGCAGGCGCGCTCTGGTGGTACGATGCTCCTCAGCAATCGCAGGCGCTCTTTAAGCCGGTCCGGCGAGGCCGGGAAGGACGCAGTAGATGAATGCTCTGACGTTCGCGGTACCGGGACGCTCCCCGTACCACCCTCGTTTCCCCTCCCCGAAACGCGGAGGGGCTTTTTTTGCCCACCAGCAGCTCCCCACCCGATCGCGGAGGCGCCTCGTTGGCTGAGCAGTTCGAACACGCACGCAGCGAGGACACAACGGCCACGCACGGTGGCGGGCCGCTGCTCGACGCCGACGGCATCGGGCGCACCACGCGGCGGCTCGCGCACGAGATCATCGAGCGCAACGGCGGGCTCGATCAGCTCGTGCTCGTCGGCATCCAGAGCCGCGGCGCCGTCCTCGCCGAACGCCTCGCCGCGCTGATCGGCGGCTTCGAGGGCGCACCGCCGCCGCTCGGCAGACTCGATATCACGCTGCACCGCGACGATCTCGCCTCGCGCGGGCTGCGCACCGTACCGCGCAGCAGCGATCTGCCGGACATCGAGGGCCGCAACGTCGTCCTCGTGGACGACGTGCTCTTCACCGGCCGCACCGTGCGCGCCGCCCTCGACGCGCTCAACGACTTCGGACGCCCGCACAGCGTGAGCCTCGCGGTGCTGATCGACCGCGGGCACCGCGAGCTGCCTATCCGCGCCGACGTCGTCGGCAAGAACATCCCCACCGCGCGCGGCGACCAGGTGCAGGTGCTGCTCGACGAGGTCGACGGCCGCGACGCCGTCATCGTCATCCCCGGAACGGATAGATCGTGACCACCGAAACGCACGAGACCACGGGCGCGCCAAGCGCCGCGCCGCTGCTCCCCGGGAGCGGCGAACCGCTCGCGACCGCGCCCGCGCCCGGCCCGTGGCGTCACCGCCACGTGCTGGACCTCGACGACTTCGGAGCCGACGAGATCGAGACGGTGATCGAGCTCGCGGGACAGATGGCCGAGGTGCTGGAGCGGCGCATCGCGCGGGTGCCCGCGCTGCGCGGTCACACCATCGTCAACCTCTTCTACGAGCCTTCGACCCGCACACGCGCGTCCTTCGAGCTGGCCGGCAAGGTGCTGGGCGCGGACGTGCTGTCGGTCAGCGCCAGCACGTCGTCGGTCCAGAAGGGCGAGTCGCTGATCGACACGGTGCGGACGATGCGCGCGATGGGCGCCGGCATCCTGGTGATGCGCCACGCCTCGGCGGGCGCGCCCTACCTCGCCGCGAGGCACACCGATGCGGCGATCGTCAACGCCGGTGACGGCGCCCACGCCCACCCCACGCAGGCGCTGCTCGACCTCTACACGATGCGCCGCCACTTCGGCGACCTGCGAGGGCGGCGTGTCGTCATGGTCGGCGACATCGCCCACTCGCGCGTCGCCCGCTCGGACCTCTGGGGCCTCTCCGCGATGGGCGCGGAGGTGGTCGTCTGCGGGCCGCCGACGCTGCTGCCGCAGGGCCTGCGCCCCGGCGACCGCCCGGAGCACGCCGAGTCCGCGCTCCCCTACGTCGAGGTCGAGACGGACATCGAGCGCGCGATCGAGGGCGCGCACGTGGTGATGGCGCTGCGCCTCCAGAGCGAGCGGCAGCAGGGCGGGCTCCTGCCCTCGCTGCACGAGTACGCGCTGCACTACCAGGTCACGGCGAAGCGCCTCGCGCGGGCGCACCCGGACCACCTGCTGATGCACCCCGGCCCCAAGAACGAGGGCATCGAGATCGCCCGCGAGGTCGCCGGCGGCGGACGCTCGATGATCGAGGAGCAAGTCACGAACGGCGTCGCCGTGCGCATGGCGCTGCTCTACCTGCTGGCGCTGGGCCGCGACACGGCGGCGGCGCGCGCCGGGGAGGCCGCCTCGTGAGCACGCTCGCCATCCACAACGGCCGCGTGATCGACCCTGCCCTCGGGCGCGACGGCATCGCCGACGTCGTGATCGTCGACGGCCGCGTCGCGCGCATCGGCCCGAACGAGGGCGACGCGGTGATCGAGGCGGACCGCATCGACGCGACCGGGCTGGTCGTGACGCCCGGCTTCGTTGACCTGCACGTCCACCTGCGCGAGCCCGGCTTCGAGTACAAGGAGACGATCACCACAGGCACGGCCGCGGCCGCGCGCGGCGGCTTCACCACCGTCTGCGCGATGCCGAACACGGACCCGCCGCTCGACCGCCGCTCCGCCGTCGAGTCCGTGCTGCGCCAGGCCGAGGAACACGCCGCCGTGCGTGTGCTGCCGCTCGGCTGCATCACGCGCGACCGCGCCGGCAAGGAGCTCGCGCCAGCCGGCGAGCTGGCGCAGGCCGGCGTCGTCGCGCTCTCCGACGACGGCGACGCGGTCGCCGACGCGCGGCTGATGCGCCACGCGCTGGAGTACGCGGGCGCCTTCGGGCTGCCGATCTCGCAGCACTGCGAAGACCCGACGCTCGTTCACGAGGGGCAGATGCACGAGGGCTGGGTCGCCACCCGGCTCGGTCTGCGAGGCCGCCCCGCCAGCGCCGAGGAGACGTTCGTCGCGCGCGATATCGCCCTCGCGGACCTGGCCGGGGCGCACCTGCACATCGCCCACGTCTCCGCCGCCGGCTCGGTCGCGCTGATTCGCGCCGCACGCGAGCGCGGCGTGCACATCACCGCCGAAGTGACGCCGCACCACCTCACGCTGACGCACGAGGAGGTCGGCTTCTCGCCCTCGGACTCGCACGCCGGAGCCAACGGCGACAGCGGCGCGAACGGTTACCGCAACATCGGCTACCACTCCAACGCCAAGGTGAATCCGCCACTGCGCGCGCACAGCGACGTCGCCGCCTGCGTCGAGGCGCTGCGCGACGGCGTGATCGATGCGATCGCGACGGACCACGCGCCGCACGCCATCTCCGACAAGGAGATCGAGTTCGACCTCGCCGCGCCCGGCATCAGCGGCCTCGAGACCGCCTTCGGCCTGTCGATGAGCCTCGTGCACGACGGCCGCATCGATCTGCCGACGCTGATCGAGCGGCTCAGCGCCGGGCCCGTCCGCGCCTGGGGCCTGGACCGTCGCCCCGGCCTCCAGGGCCTCGGCACCCTCTCGCCGGGCGCCGTCGGCGACGTCACCATCCTCGACCCCGACGCCACCTGGACGGTGACGCCCGAGGAGTTCGCCTCGATGGGCAGGAACACGCCGATCGCCGGCCGCGAGCTGCGCGGACGCGTGCTCGCGACCGTCTACGGCGGTCGCGTCGTGTACGCGCTGGAGGGGATCGCCCTGTGAGCGACGGTCCGGCAGCAATGACCGAACCGCGCCCCGCCGCGCGCCTCGTGCTCGCGGACGGCCGCGTCTTCGAGGGCGATGGCTTCGGCGCGCCCGTCGTCGCCACCGGCGAGGTGGTGTTCAACACCTCGATGACCGGCTACCAGGAGGCGCTTACGGACCCCTCCTACGGCGGCCAGATCCTGACGATGACCTACCCGCTGCAGGGCAACTACGGCGTCAACGCCCACGACGACGAGAGCTCGCGCGTCCAGGTGCGTGGCTTCGTCGTCCGCGAGCTGACGGACCTGCCCTCGCACTGGCAGAGCTGCGGCCGCCTCGACGACTATCTGGCCGAGGCCGGCGTCCCGGCCATCTCGGGCATCGACACGCGCGCGCTCACGCGCCACCTGCGCTCGCACGGCGTGGTGATGGGCACGATTACCCGCGACGAGTCCCCGCAGGAGGCGCTGGCCCGGCTACAGAGCGAGCCGATGTACGGCACCGAGGATTATGTCGCCGAGGTCTCCACCCCGGTCCCCTACGAGTTCAGCGAGGGCGTGAGCGTCGGCGACGAGCCCGGCCCGCACATCGTCGTCGTCGACCTCGGCGTGAAGCGCAACATCATGCGCCACCTGCGCCGCCGCGGCTGCCGCGTGACGGCAGTGCCGAGCACGTCGAGCGCCGAGGACGTGCTCGCGCACGGCCCCGACGGCGTACTGCTCTCGCCGGGCCCCGGCGACCCGATGCTGCTCGATCACGTCGTCGAGGCCTCGCGCGGCCTGATCGGGTGCACGCCGCTGATGGGGATCTGCCTCGGGCACCAGGTGCTCGGCCGCCTCTTCGGGGCGTCCACCTACAAGCTGAAGTTCGGCCATCGCGGCGCGAACCACCCCGTGCGCGACGAGGCCACCGGGCGCGTCTACATCACCTCGCAGAACCACGGCTACGCCGTCGACGGCGACGGGCTCGAGGCGGCCGTCGAGGTGTCGCAGGTGCACCTCAACGACGGCACGGTCGAGGGCCTGCGCCACCGCGAGCTGCCGCTGTTCACGATCCAGTACCACTCGGAGGCCTCGCCGGGACCGCACGACACCGAGTTCCTGTTCGACCGCTTCCTCGATACCGTGCGCGACGAGGGGAGCCGCTGATGGCCGCCGCAGAGTCGCAGCCACTGTGCCGCCGCGCGGCGGCCGACGACGCCGAGCAGATCGCCGCGATCATCGCGGAGCTGATCGAGGAGCCGCAGCCCGTCGCCTTCGAGCGCGCGCTCAGCGCCGGCGAGGTGCGCGACACCTGGCTCGGCGGCGAAGACGGCGGAGCCGCCGTCTTCGTCATCGAGGACGGCGGGCGGCTACTCGCGTTCGCGGTCGTCGAGCCGCTCGATGGCGCGACCGAGGACTGCTCGCTGGGCGCCTGGGTTCGCTCCGAGGAGCGCCGCAAGGGCTACGCGACCGTGCTCGCCGAGGAGGCGCTGGCGTTCACCCGCGAGCGCGGCTACCAGGCGATCCGCGCCCGCCTGCCCGAGGACAACGAGCCGGCGCTCTCGTACCTGTCGTCGATCGGCGCGCTGGTGCCGCTCGCCAACCCCGGCGCGCATTTCGTGCTGCCAGCAGAGGAGTAACCCGTGAGCGAGCAGGCCGCCCCGACCCCGGACACCAGTCACTACGCCGCCAAGCGCCAGCGTGACTGGGAGGCGTTCAGCTCGGGCAGCGGCCCGCTGGCCAGCCACTGGGAACTGTGGGCCGAGGAGTCCTTCGACTGGCGTCCGGCGATCAGCTTCTTCCAGCCCATTGGCAAGGACTACCCGGACCTGGCTGAGCGCATCCAGCCGCTGTTCGACGCGCTCGAGGGCCTCGAGGAGGTCGAGCTGCCTCCAGCCAGCTT
This sequence comes from Dehalococcoidia bacterium, assembly GCA_965247925.1. GTDB lineage: Bacteria > Chloroflexota > Dehalococcoidia > UBA2979 > UBA2979 > VXMT01. Next base: position 1,454,374 of record CBDFIB010000004.1, on the reverse strand, counting down.
CCTGCACCTCACCGCCGTGCAGATCGGGTTCCTGCGCGCCGCCGATCTCTACTGGTCGCAGGTTGAGACGTTCTACGTGAACGCGGCGCCGCGCCTGCACCGCATCGAGCCGTTCAGCATCCGCATCGGCGGCGTCTCGGCGGGCGGGGACGCGCTCTACCTCGGCGTCGACGACGGCCTCCTCTTCCGCGAGGCGCGCCGCCTGATCGCGCAGGGCGTGCCCAAGGTCTACCAGGTGTTCCGCGAGGCCGGCATCCAGACCGGCGACGCCGACGTCTTCGTCCCGGAGATCCCCTTCGCCTACTTCACGGGCAAGGGCGACCGCGCACGGGTGATCGAGGCGATTACCCCGCACCTCGATGCCGAGTTGGGCGAGTATCCGGTGAGCCACATCAAGATGGGGCGGATCGCGCCGGACCCGGACATCCACTTCCCCGACCCCGACGTCGTTGCCGAGATCATCCTCTTCGGCAAGGACCACCGGAAGGGCTACCACAACTGAGCCCCGCAACCACGTCCGACGCCCACCTGCCCTCCACTGAGCCCTCCGGCACGCGGGAGAAGCCCCGCAAGGTGCTGATCATCGGCAGCGGCCCGATCGTGATCGGTCAGGCCGCCGAGTTCGACTACGCCGGCACGCAGGCCTGCAAGGCGATGCGCGAAGAGGGCATCACCTCCGTCCTCGCCAACTCCAACCCCGCGACGATCATGACCGACGAGGACGTCGCCGACATCGTCTACATCGAGCCGCTCACCGTGGAGGTGCTCGAACGCATCATCGAGGCGGAGCGCCCGGACGGGCTGCTCCCCACGCTCGGCGGCCAGACCGGGCTCAACCTCGCCGTCGAGCTGGCCGAGGCCGGCGTGCTCGACCGCTACAACGTGCGCCTGCTGGGCACGCCGCTGGAGTCGATCCGCCTGGCCGAGGACCGCGAGCAGTTCCGCTCGCTGCTGCGCGAGATCGGCGAGCCCGCGCCAGAGTCCGAGATCGTCGAGGACTGGAACACCGCCATCGCCGCACGCGACCGGATCGGCCTCCCGCTCGTGATACGGCCCGCTTACACGCTCGGCGGGACGGGCGGCGGCATCGCGCATACAGAGGAGGAGTACGAGCGGATCGTGCGCGGCGGGCTCGCCGCCTCGCCGATCACGCAGGTGCTCGTCGAGCGTTCGCTCCTCGGCTGGAAGGAGCTCGAGTACGAGGTGATGCGCGACAGCGCGGACACCTGCGTGACGATCTGCAACATGGAGAACCTGGACCCGATGGGCGTGCACACGGGCGACTCGATCGTCGTTGCGCCCTCGCAGACGCTCTCCGACCGCGACTACCAGATGCTGCGCAGCAGCGCGCTGAAGATCATCCGCGCGCTCGGCATCGAGGGCGGCTGCAACGTGCAGTTCGCGCTCGCGCCCCGCCCGGACGTGACCCCCTGGGCGGGCTCGGAGTCGGCCTCGGCGCCCGAGTACCACGTGATCGAGGTCAACCCGCGCGTCTCGCGCTCCTCGGCGCTGGCCTCGAAGGCAACGGGCTATCCGATCGCCCGCGTCGCCGCCAAGATCGCGGCGGGCAAGCGCCTGGACGAGATCGCGAACTCGGTCACGGGCCGCACCACCGCCGCGTTCGAGCCCGCGCTCGACTACTGCGTCGTGAAGATCCCGCGCTGGCCGTTCGACAAGTTCGCTTTCGGCGACCGCCGCCTCGGCACGCAGATGAAGGCCACCGGCGAGGTGATGGCGATCGACCGCACCTTCGAGGCGGCCCTGCAGAAGGCCGTGCGCTCGCTGGAGATGGGCGGCCGCTCGATCATCTGGGAGCACCGCGAGTGGGGCGACAATCCGCCCGCGCCGGACACCGCCACCGACGACCGCCTCTGGCTGTTGCTGGCCGCGCTGCGCCGCGACGCGGAGCCGCTCGAGATCGCCCGCAACTCCGGGATCGACCCGTGGTTCCTCGAAAGCCTCGCCCGCATCGTCGCGATGGAGCGGCGGCTGCTCTCCGAGGAGCTGACGCCGCCGCTGCTGCGCCAGGCGAAGCGCCTCGGCTTCAGCGACGCGGTGATCGGCACGCTCGCCGACCGCCTGCCGGAGCAGGTGCGGGCGCTGCGCGAGGAGTGGGGCCTGCGGCCCGTCTACAAGATGGTCGACACCTGCGCCGCCGAGTTCGACGCCGTCACGCCCTACTTCTACTCCACCTACGAGGAGGAGAACGACGCCGTGCCCGAGCCCGGCCGCGAGCGCATGCTCGTCATCGGCTCCGGCCCGATTCGCATCGGCCAGGGGATCGAGTTCGACTACTGCTCCGTGCAGGCCGCCCACGCCCTGCAGGCCGCCGGCGTCCAGTCGATCCTCGCCAACTCCAACCCGGAGACCGTCTCCACCGACTTCGACACCTCCGACCGGCTCTACTTCGAGCCGCTCGACGAGGAGGCCGTGCGCGACCTGCTGGAGAACGAGGCCGGCGGCGGCGAGGCTCCGCCCTCGATCGTCCAGTTCGGCGGCCAGACGGCCGTCAACCTCGCGCGCCGCCTGCAGCTCGCCGCGCTGCCGATCGCCGGCTCCTCCGCCGACGCGATCGACCTCGCCGAGGATCGAGGGCGCTTCGAGGCCCTGGTCTCCGGCCTCGGCATCCCGCAGCCGCCCGGCGTCGCCGTCCAGACGCTCGACCAGGCGGTGCCGACCGCTGACACGATCGGCTACCCGGTGCTCGTCCGCCCCTCCTACGTCCTCGGCGGGCGCGCGATGGAGGTGGTGCAGGACGAGAGCGAGCTGGAGCGCTACTTCCAGGCCGCGCTCGAGGAGCGCTCCGGCCCGATCCTGATCGACAAGTACCTCGAAGGCCTCGAGGTGGAGGTGGACGCCGTCTGCGACGGCGAGGCGGTGCTGATCCCGGGGATCATGGAGCACGTCGAGCGCGCCGGAGTGCACTCCGGCGACTCGATGGCGGTGTATCCGCCGCAAAGCCTCTCCCCCGAGCAGCGCGAGGCGATCGTGGACTACACCACGCGCATGGGCCTCGCGCTCGGCGTGCGCGGGCTGATGAACGTGCAGTACGTCGTCGCGCCCGAGGCCGACCCGCAGGGCCCCGGCGTCTTCGTGATCGAGGTGAACCCGCGCTCCTCGCGCACGGTGCCGTTCATCTCGAAGGTGACCGGCGTGCCGCTCGTGCCGCTCGCCGTCAACGTCATGCTCGGCCACTCGCTGGCCGAGCAGGGCTACCAGGGGGGCCTCGTCCCGGACCGCGCGCTCGTCGCCGTCAAGGCGCCCGTCTTCTCGATGTCCAAGCTCGTCGGCGTGGACACCTTCCTCGGCCCCGAGATGAAGTCCACCGGCGAGGTGATGGGCATCGACCACGACCTCGATGCGGCGATGCGCAAGGCCGCGATGGCGGCCGACCTCGCGGTTGCACCCGGTACGCCCTTCCTGCTCTCGCTGGCCGACCGCACCAAGGCCGAGGCCGTGCCGCTGATCCACGCGCTGCACAAGGCCGGCTGCGAGCTCTTCGCCACCGAGGGCAGCGCCGCGCTGATCCGCGAGCTCGGCCTCCCGGTCACCTTCGTCACCAAGCTGCTCTCCAGGGGCCGCCCCAACGTCGTCGACGTGATCAACGACGGCTCGGTCGGCGCGGTGATCAACACGCTCGAGGGCGGCCGCGCCTCGCACCTGCGCGACGGCTTCCACATCCGCCGCAGCGCCACCGAGATGCGCATCCCCTGCTTCACCTCGCTGGACACCGCGCGCGCCTCGATCCAGGGGCTCTCCTCGCCCGGCTCCTACAGCGTCCGCCCGCTCGCGGCCTACCGGGACGGCCACGCAGAGTGACGCCCAAGGGCCAACCGGGGCAGCTCGACGCCGTGCTCTTCGACCTCGACGGCACGCTCGCGGACTCGATGCCTTCGATCGCCGTGGCGCTCGCCGAGACGCTCGGCGAGCAGGGCTACCGCACGAGCCCCGAGGAGCTGATGCCGCAGTTCGGGCCGGGCATGCAATCGGTGATCCGGCGCGCCATCGGCGTCGACGAGGCCGAGGCCGAGCGCCTCTATCGCATCTACCTGCCGAACTACTACGAGCGCTACATGCCCGACACGCCGCCGCTGCCCGGCGCGGGCGAGCTGCTCGATGACCTCGCGGCCCGGCTGCCGCTGGGCATCGTCACGTCGAAGCTCGAGGCGGGCGCGCGCACGCTGATCGCGAACCTCGGCTGGAGCGACCACTTCGGCCCGATCGTCGGGCGCGACACGACCGGCATCATGAAGCCCTTGCCGGAGCCGCTGCTCCACGCCCTCGCGGAGCTCGCGGTCGAAGGAGCGCGTGCCGCCTACGTCGGCGACACCGAGGAGGACATGCAGGCCGCCCTCGCGGCCGGGGTCGCGGTCCGCGTCGGCGTCACGGTGATTCGCAGCGAGCAGCAACTGCGCGAGGCGGGCGCGACCGCCGTCTGCCGCGACCTGTTCGCGCTGGGCGCGCTGCTCAACGCCGCCATCGACCGGCTGCCGGGCGCACGGCCCTCGGCCGCGCAGGCGTCCGGGAGCGCGCCCGCATGAGCGACGCGGCGTCCGGGCGCAGCTCGCTCGCGGGGCTCCTCGGGCAGTTCGGGCGGCTCGGCGCGACCGCCTTCGGCGGCCCGGCAGCGCACGTCGCGATGATGGAGGACGAGTTCGTGCAGCGGCGGCGCTGGCTCGACCGCGACACGTTCGCGCGCTCTCTCGCCGCGACGAACCTCGTGCCCGGCCCCAACTCCACCGAGATGGCGATCCACCTCGGCTACCGCCGCCGAGGCGTGCCCGGGGCGATCGCCTCGGGAAGCGCCTTTGTCTTCCCGGCCGCGCTCGCGGTCGCGGTGCTCGCCTGGGCCTACTTCCAGTGGGGCACCACGCCGCGCGCCGACGACCTGTTCGCGGGCATCCGCCCCGCCGTCGTCGTGCTCGTCGCGCTCGCCGCCTGGCGGCTGCGGGGCCCCGCCGCGCGCAACCCGCTCGCGATGGTCCTCGCGGCCTCAGCCTTCGCCGTCGCGCTGCTCGCGCCGCGTTGGGAGGTGATCGCGCTGCTCGGCGCGGGCGTCGTCGCCCTGCTCGCAAGCGAGCACGGACCGCGCCGCCGGCTCCAGCGCGCTGTCGTCGCCCTCCCCGCGCCGCTGCTCCCGCTGGCGCTGCCCGCGCTCGCCGTCACGCTGCCCGAGGTCGTGCCGATCGCGCTGATTCACCTCAAGGCGGGCGCGCTGCTCTTCGGCGGCGGCTACGTGATCATCCCGCTCCTGCAGCCCGACGCCGTCGCGCAGGGCTGGCTCACGGAGTCGCAGTTCCTCGACGCAATCGCCATCGGGCAGGCGACACCGGGGCCGATCGTCACTACTGCCACCTTCGTCGGCTACGCGGCTGGCGGCTGGTGGGGCGCACTGATCGCGACCGTCGCGATCTTCGCGCCCGCGTTCGTCTTCGCGATCTCGCTCGGGCGGCTGCTCGACCGGCTCTCCGCATCCGAGACGCTGCGCGCCTTCCTCGACGGCGTCGCCGCCGCGGTCTTCGGCGCGATCGCCGGGGCCGCCGTGGTGCTGCTCACGAGCCTCGACGCCAACCCGCTCAGCGCCGTCGTGCTCATCGCGAGCGGCGTCGTGCTGCTGCGCTCGCTGCTGCCCTCGTACGCCTGGCTGGTCCTCTGCGGAGCGGGCGGCCTGCTCTACCACGCGACGGGCCTGCCGGCATGAGAAGCGCCGTCGTCGAGGTCACCGAGTCCGCCCGCCTCTACGGCGAGACGCACATCCTCTGGCTGACGATGCCCGAGGAGTTCCGCCACGCCAGGCCGGGCCAGTTCGTGATGGCCCACATCGGCGAGGACGACGACCCGCTGCTCGGCCGCGCCTGCTCGTTCCACCGCCTGCGCGAGGGCCGCCGAGGGCCGGAGTTCGCCCTGCTCTTCGACGTCGTCGGGCGCGGCACGGACTGGCTCGCGCGCCGCGCGCCGGGCGACGCCGTCCGCGTCGTCGGGCCGCTGGGACGCGGCTACGAGCCGCGCGAGCGCGTCGACCACATGCTGCTCGTCGGCGGCGGGATCGGCTGCGCCCCGCTGGTCTGGCTCGCCGACGAGCTGGTCGCGCAGGGCCGCGAGGTGACGCTCCTGCTCGGCGCGGCCGGCGAGGCGGGGATCTTCCCGCCGCGGCTGCTGCCCGAGGCCGTCGAGGTGGTCGTCGCCACGGAGGACGGATCGCTGGGCGAGCGCGGCCTCGTGACCGCGCCCTTCGAGCGGCTGCTGCCCTGGGCCGATCAGGCCTTCGCCTGCGGCCCGAACCCGATGTTCGAGGCGATGTTCGGGGTGCTCAGGCGCTCCGGGCTACGCAAGCCGGTGCAGGCCCTCCTCGAGGAGACGATGGCCTGCGGGATGGGCATCTGCTACGGCTGCGCCGTCTTCCCCAGGCGCGGCGGTGTCCGGCTCTGCTGCACGGACGGCCCGATGTTCGATCTGCGAGACCTCTACTGATGCGCGGCGGCTAATGATCGGAAAAATCGCGATCGCCGTGCTGCTCCTCGGCGGCCTCGTGGCCGGCGCGCTGATCGGCGGCGTGGTCTCGGGCACGGAGCCGGCGCTGCTCGGCTGGCTGTTCGGCGCGGGGGCGGGGCTGATGGGCGGCGCCTTCATCGCCGCCCTCGTCACGAACGAGGCCCTCGTCGGCCGCGGCAGCAGCGGCCCCCGCTCCGTCAGCTACCCCGGCGAGTCCCCGCCCCGACGCGCGGACGGGGACGAAGACGCCTGACCCTCGCGGCCCCTCGGCGCTACGCTGGACCGGAGGAGGCCGCGATGGCGACGTCAGACCCCGCACCCGGCGACGAGGCCAGGCAGCCCCCCACGCCGCTCGATCCCGAGGTTCTCGCCGAGCTGGAGCGCGAGTGGGAGCAGGTGATGAAGATCGCCGAGACGGGCGACACGGACGAGCGGGTGCGCGCATTCTCCACGTTTGCCGAGAAGCGGCGCGCCCTCGGAGTCGGCCCGCTGCCCGCCCCCTCAGAGATCATCATCCGAGAAGACCGCGACAGCGATCACGGCCGCCTCTGGCCGCTGGACTGAGGCGGCCTACACCCCCACGCGGTCCAGGATCGTGGCGACGTCGATGTACTGGTCGGCGAGGGCGCGCATCTCGATCGAGGTGCTGCCGCTGAAGGCGACCACCTCGACGCGCACGCCCTTGGTCTGCAGCAACTCGACCGCCCGTGCGAAGTCGGCGTCGCCGGAGACGATCGAGACCACATCGAGGCGGTCCGCCATCGTCACCATGTCGAGCGCCATCTCGACGTCGAAGTTGCCCTTCACCGAGCCGTCGGCGAAGCGCTTCATCGGCTTCGTCACGATGCGGTAGTCGTGGCGCACGAACGGCTCAACGAAGCGCTGGCGCTCCACCGGCTCCCCGGGGTCGTCCGAGACCGGTGAGTAGGCCGTCGCGCGGATCAGTTCGCGGCCCTCGCTGAGGTAGGCGAGCAGCTTGCCCATGTGCACGGTCGCGCCGTCCGGGCCACCCTCGCCGCGCTCGGCCCCGTAGATCAGGTTCGGCACGTCGACGAAGACGGCGAGGCGCAACCGCCGGAGCGAGCGCTCCTGCGTTTCCCGGAGGGCGTCCAGCGCCTGCGACTGTGTGGCGAGCGTCTCGCGCAGCGCGCGCATCTCCTCGGCAAGACCGGTTGCGTCCGGGGCGTCGGCGGTGCTCGCCGCGCTCGATTTGCGCGTGCTTGCGCGGCGGCGGGCCGGGGGCTTTGCCTCCGCCTCGGCTTCCGCCTTGGCGGGCTCGGGCGTCGCCTCCTCCTCGGCTGCCGCCGCGCGGCGGCGCCGCGGGGCGCGCTTCTTCGGTTCGGCTTCAGCCTCGGGCATCGCCTCGGCTTCGGTCTCGGCCTTCGTCTCGCGCGAGGCCGCCCTCGCCCGCGGCTTGCGCTTCGGCGCAGCCTTGGCCTCCGGCTCGGCCGCGGCCTCGGCAGCAGGCGCGGACTCCGCCTCGGCCTCGGCGGGGCGGGCCGGGCGGCGGCCGGCGATCCGCGGGTCGTTGAACGTGCCGCCGCTCTCGGGAGCGTCGGCGGCGCGCTGGCGGCCGCGGCCTCCGCGCGTCCCGCGGCGTCGCGTGCCCTCGCCAGAGGCCGGGTCGTCCGGGCGATCGTCCTGGCGATCGGTGGTCATGCCGCCACCCCCGCGTCACCTGCGTACTGGAGCACCGAGCAGCGGGCCGCAACCTGTTCCGCGAGTTCGACGAAGGCCTTCGCCTCCTCGGACTGCGGAGCGGCGACGACCAGCGGGACACCGCTGTCGCCCGCCTCGCGCACGGACGCCGCGAGCGGCAGCTCCCCGAGGAACTCGACGCCCAGCTCGTCCGCCGCAGCGCGCGCGCCACCGCGGCCGAAGATGTCCGATGTCATGTTCTCCACGATTCCGAAGATCGGGACGCCCAGCCGGTCGAACATCCCGATCGCCTTCGTTGCATCCTCGATCGCCACCCGCTGCGGCGTCGAGACGATCACCACGCCCGCCACCGGCGCCTGCTGCGCCAGCGACATCGAGGCGTCCGATGTGCCCGGCGGCAGATCGACGATCAGGTAGTCCAGCTCGCCCCAGTCGATGTCGTGGATCAGCTGCCGCACGCCGGAGCCGATCATCGGGCCGCGCCAGACCACCGGCGTGCCCTTCGGCAGCACGAAGCCGATCGAGACGGCCCGTACGCCGTGCGCCTCGATGGTGTGCATCCCCTGCTGGCCCTCGGCCATGCTGCCCTGCTCGATGCCGAGCATCGTCGGGATGTTTGGGCCGGTGATGTCCGCGTCGACGATGCCGACCGCCGCGCCGAGCTGCGCGAGGGCGACCGCGAGGTTCGTGGCGACCGTGGACTTGCCGACGCCGCCCTTGTTGGAGGCAACGGCGATCAGGTTCTTGACGCCGGTGACCGGCTCCGGGCCGCCTTCGCGGCTCGCCTGCCCGCGCACCTCCGCGTCCCACTCGATCTCGACCTTGTCGATGCCGGGGACCGCGTCGAGGGCAGCGCGGACATCGACGTCGATCTGCTCGCGCAGGGGGCAGGCGGGGGTGGTCAGCACCAGGCGGAAGGACGCCGTGGCGCCCTCGACAGCCAGGTCGCGCACCATGTTGAGCGACACGATGTCGCGATGCAGTTCGGGATCGCGGACCTCGGAGAGAGCGGCCAGCACGGCCTCGGGATTCGTCACGTTATGTCCTCACACTGCGAAAATACTCGCGGTCGGGCCCAGATCCGGGCAAATTCCTGGAAGTTACTCCAACCCGGAGGGAACCAAGAGGCCGCCGCGAGCGTTTCATATACAGGTACGGAATGCGCGCCAGCCAGGATGGACGCGCCAACAGGGAAGGCAGCGGGATGCAGGGGACACGGTCGAGGGCTGTTCCCGGGATCGCGTCACGCCTCCCTACGGGGTTGGACGCCCCGGCGTTGGGGCCTCGGCTCCAGTATAGCCGCCCGCTCCCCATGGGGCAGCGGCGCGGAGCGTGATCCTGGCCGCGTAGCCGGCGATGCCGGTGCGGCGCGAGGCGAAGGAGGCCTTTATCGGAGTTTTCCAGCATTTTAGTGCATTTAAGCTTGACACCAGGGGCGCCTAGCCTTAGGGTTATGTCTCTGGTGTGCCACGTGCATACAACGACCGCAAGGAACGGGTAGTGAGGCGTCGGGAACCGTTGGGGGGACCAATTCGGCGCCGCGGGAAGGCAGAAGGACGATGGTTACGGCAGCAGAGACCGGGAACGCAGCACAGACCAGCGCGGCTCCGCGCATGGCCTGCGTGCACCACTGGGTGATCGAGTCCCCGAGCGGGCGCGAAAGCGCCGGCTTCTGCAAGCGCTGCGGGCAAACTCGGAACTTCGCCAACGCTACCGAGAACGTGATGTGGGAGCAGTCCAACACCTTGAGCACGCCTCCCATCAGCGGGCTCCGGAGCCTCCCCCGGCCGGACACCTCCGTGCTCTCCGACGAGATCGTGCGGGACTGACCTCCCAGCACAGGGACAACCAGGGGCGGCGCCCTCCGATCACCGGGGGCGCCGTTTCCTTGTCCGCCTCCGGTCCGGGTGCAGGCCGGGTATCATGAGCACACCCGGAGCGAGGCGGCGCATGGACCTCAGCCTCACCATCGGCCGCGGCGGCAAGCAGGAGCTGCTGCTTCAGAATCCCGTCCTCACGGCCTCCGGCACGCTCTCGAACGGTATCGAGTTCGCGCGCCGCTTCGACATCGACGCGCTCGGCGGCGTGATCTCGAAGGGGACGACGCTGCGGCCGCGCCGCGGCAACCCGCAGCCGCGCACCGTCGAGACGCCCGCCGGGATGATCAACTCGATCGGCTTCCAGAACGTCGGCGTGGGCGCGCTGATCCGCGACCTCGCCCCCGCCTGGGCGCGCTGGGACACGCCCGTCCTCGTCAACATCATGGGCGACAGCGTCCGCGAGTTCGGCCAGCTCGCCGCTCGCCTCGAGGGCGTCCCCGGCGTCGCCGGCCTCGAGGTCAACGTCTCCTGCCCCAACGTCGAGGTCGGCGGGATGGAGTTCGGACAGGACTGCGACCTCACCGCCGAGGTCGTCGCCGAGGTGCGGCGCAGCACCACGCTCCCCTTCGCCGTCAAGCTCACCCCGAGCGTCACCGACATCCGCCCCTTCGCCGAGGTCTGCGAGGAGGCCGGCGCCGACGCGCTCTCGCTGATCAACACCGTGCCGGCGACCGCGATCGACATCGAGCGCCGCCGGCCTGCGATCGCCACCATCTTCGGCGGGCTCTCCGGACCGGCGATCAAGCCGATCGCCCTGCGCTGCGTCTACATGGCCGCGTCCGTGACCAGCCTTCCGATCATCGCCTCGGGCGGGATCATGGGCGGCCGCGACGCCGTCGAGTTCCTGATGGCCGGCGCGAGCGCCGTACAGATCGGCACAGCAACCTTCACCGACCCGGCCGCGCCCTGGCGCGTGCTCGACGAACTGCGCGCCTGGTGCGAGGCTGAGGGCGTCGAGCGCCTCGACGAGATCGTCGGGGCCGCGCGCCGGCGCGACTGAGGCGAGGAGACGACGATGCGAAGTACTGCGGGTGCATTCGGCGGAGCCCTGTGGCTGATCTCCGGAGCGTTCGCGGGCGCGGCGTGGGGTTGGGCCGCGATGCGGGTGCTGTACCGGTTCTTCGACGTCGACAGCGCCGAGGCCGCCCTCGCGGGCGGGGTGATCTTCGGGCTCCTCGTCGCGCTGGGGCTCTGGTACCTCGGCTGGCGCGAGCTACGGGGGTAGGTTCGCCGCACGCCCCAGCGCGAGGCGTTGACGTGTCCGAGCCGCACGCCGTAGCGTCGGATCGCACCCCTCGGGGTGCGGCTTCGGGGTGTAGCTCAGCCTGGTAGAGCGCTGCGTTTGGGGCGCAGAGGTCCGCAGTTCAAATCTGCGCACCCCGACCAACACCGACGCCGAGCAGCCCCGCGAGGGGCCTCGCAAGCGGAGGATCGGCGAACGCGATGCAGGAAACGCTCCCGCCCTACGTGCTCGTCGTGCGTATCGGCTCGATCCTCGGCATGTCGCTGGCGCTGGCGGTCGGGCTGCTGCTGCTGCTGGGTGGCTTCGTCCTCGCCGCGCTCGTCGCCTTCGCGGCCTTCCTGCCCTCGTTCGGCATCATGGTCTACGCCGAGCGCCGGGCCGCCCGCAACGAGGAGAGCGCCGGCTGAGCGTGACGCGCCGCGTGCGCCCTCGCGCTGCCGTAAGCCGGCAAGCGCCTATCCTGTGGGCATGTACGAACAACAGCCAGGGCCGGAGCCGGGCGGCTGTCGCGAGACGCTGATGCTGACGCGCGTCGCCTTCAGCGTGCTGATCCCGCCGCTCGCCGCCATCGCCGCCGTCCTGGTGCTGGTGATAGTGAGCTTCGTGCTCTTCACCACGCATCCGCTGCTCGTCCTGCTGCCGCTGATCCCCGTCGCCGGCGCGCTGGTCTGGATCGCGAGGCGCGATCGCGCGAACAATCGCGGCCTGGACGACCTCGACCGGCGGGACTGAGGCGACGCGGCGGTTCGTACGGCGCTACATCGCCCAGCGACGTACTGCGCTAGACTCTTGGCATGCCGGATCCACGCGTCATCGCCCGCCAGCGCCTGAGCCGCGAACGCGGCTACGTGCAAAAGGACTGGGGCGGACGCATCCCGATCGCCCTCGTCTACCCCAACTCCTACTACATCGGCATGTCCAATCTCGGACTGCAGACGGTCTACTCGCTGTTCAACGCCTACCCGGACTTCGTCTGCGAGCGCGCCTTCGTGGACCCGCCCGAGCGCGGCAAGCGCGCGCCGGAGCGCCCGCCCACGATCGTCTCGATGGAGTCGCAGCGCCCGCTGGCCGACTTCGCGGTGATCGCCTTCACGCTCTCCTACGAGTACGACTACTACCACATGGTGCAGGCGCTGAAGAGCGCCAACATCCCGCTCTGGGCCTCGCAGCGCGACGGGCGGCACCCGCTCGTGATCGCAGGCGGGGCCTGCATGCTCACCAACCCGGCCGGCGTCGCGCCCTTCCTCGATGCAGCCATCATCGGCGAGGCCGAGGAGATCGTCCCCTCGCTCGCCGGGGCCTTCGAGGACGGCCTCTACGGCGGCCGCGACGATCTGCTCGACGAACTCGCCGCCATCCCCGGCGTCTACGTCCCGGAGCGCCCACCGCTCGGCCCCGTCGAGCGTCAGTGGGTCGGGGACATCGGCGCCACCGAGGCCTACTCGACGATCCTCACGGAGGACACCGAGCTCTCCAACATGACGCTGATCGAGTGCGCGCGCGGCTGCGGCCGCGGCTGCCGCTTCTGCATCGCCGGCTACGTCTTCCGCCCGCCACGCTACCGCCCGCTCGAAGACCTGCTCGGCGTCGTCGAGCACTCGCTGGAGCACAGCGAGCGCGTCGGGCTGCTCGGCGCGGCGGTCGCCGACCACCCGCAGCTGCCGGAGCTGGTGACCGGCGCGGCTGAGCTGGGCGGGCGTGTCTCGATCTCCTCGCTGCGCGTCGACAACCTGCGGCCGGAGGTGCTGCGCGTGCTCGCCGGCGGCGGCACGAAGACGGTGACCGTCGCGCCCGAGGCCGGCTCCGAGCGCATGCGCGAGGCGATCAACAAGGGTGTGAGCGAGGAGCAGGTCCTGCGCGGGGCCGCCCTCGTCGGCGAGGCCGGGCTGACGCGCTTCAAGCTCTACTTCATGATCGGCCTGCCCGGCGAGGAGGACGACGACGTCCATGCGCTCGCCCAGCTCGGGAACCGCATCAAGGAGCGGCTCGACGCGGCGGGCCACGGCACGCGCCTCGTGCTCTCGGTCAGCCCACTGGTGCCGAAGCCATGGACGGCCTACCAGTACGAGACGCAGATGCCGCCCGAGGTCATCAAGGCCCGCCAGGGCATCCTCAAGCAGCACCTCGCCTCGGGCATCGAGTTGCGCAGCGACTCCCCACAGACCGCACGCATCGACGACGTGCTCTCGAGGGCGGACGGCCGGCTCGCGGGGATGCTGGCGGAGATGCCGGACGCCTCGCTGGGGAGTTACAAGCGCGCGATCCGCGAGCACGGCCTGGACGGCGCGCGCCCGTGGGCAGGCGAGGCCCCGCCCTGGCACGTCGTCGACGTCGGCATGACGGAGCGCTTCCTGCTGCGCGAGATGGACAAGCACGAGCGCGTGCGCCGTACCATCGCCTGCCCCCCACCGGAGGTGGGCTGCAAGCTCTGCGGGGTCTGCTGACCGATGGACACGCTGATCCTTGAGGACTTCCGCTGCTTCGCCGGCCGGCACGAGATCCCGATCCGCCCGCTGACGCTCTTGGTGGGCGAGAACAGCACCGGCAAGACCTCCTTCCTCGCCGCCGTCCGCGCGGCGCACGACCGGACCGTGCCGGACTTCAATGAGCCCCCATTCCACCTCGGCAGCTATGACCAGATTGCCCACCACGGAGCGGACAAGGCGAAGAGCTTTGCAATTGGGCAGGAGTTCATCGTCGACGAGGTTCCCCAAGGGGAGCCAGCTCTCAGGCCGCGGAGCATACGAGTGGAAGTCCGCTTCTGCTCGGTCGATGCTCAGCCGACGATCTCTGAACTCTCCGTCCTGTCGGGACAGTACAAGCTAGAAGTGAAGGGCCTGGGCGGAGACCGGCCTGAGGTTTCGTTCTCGGCAGGCGATCAATGCGTACTCGAGGCGGAGATGCCCGAACGGGTATGGCCGCGGGATACCCGTTCCCCCACGAGACTCTGGCCCGCCGTGAGAGCCACACTCCACCTGGTAGACCAAGAAGGCAATGACCAGGAGATCCAGGAGCACCGCTCCGCGTTGGAGCTTCTCTCCTTCTGGGGCGTCGTAGAAGTGGGGCCACGTCCCTACGCTCTCGGGCCGACTCGGACTCATCCCCGACGCACCTACGATCCCGGCTCCAAGCCCCCTGATCCGGAGGGCGGGCACATTCCGATGATGCTTGCGGTCAGCAGCGATGCCCTGCCTGACTTGGAAACGGGTATGGAGGAGTTCGGACGGGCGAGCGGCCTGTATTCGAAGGTCAGCGTCCGCAAGCTCGGGTCCGACGGCGGCGATCCGTTCCAGATCGAAGTCGAGCTTCCAGGAGCAGACCGAGCCCGCAACCTCGTCGATGTCGGCTACGGGGTCAGCCAGGCGATTCCAATCATCGCTGACTGCGTATCGGCCCCATCAGGCGCGATTCTCCTGATCCAGCAGCCGGAGGTGCACCTCCACCCGCGCGCCCAGGCCGCGATGGGGTCATTCTTTGGCCAACTCGTCGCGAGCGGTCGAGACGACGTGATCGTTGAAACACACAGCGACTACCTCATAGACCGCGTGCGGATGGATGTCCGCGATGAGCGGATCAAGGGGAGCGACGTCGTGATCCTGTACTTCGAGCAGGCGAAGGGCGGCGTGAAGATTCATCCGATAGAGATCGATGCCGCAGGCAACATCACCGGCGTGCCCGCGGACTACCGCAGATTCTTCCTCGACGAGCAGCGCCGCTTCCTCGGCGTCGACTGAGGTGTGCGCCATCGTCGATGCCAACGTGGCTGGCCGCTTCTTCAGCAGACCACCCGACCCTGAACTCCTCCCGCTCTGGAAGTGGATCGACGACGGAAGGAGCATCCTGGTCGTCGGGGGCCGCCTGCGCGACGAACTCGACGCGATCGGCCTTGCTGCAGAGCAAATCCGGATATGGGCGCAAGCGGGTCTCGTCGGATTCGTCGCACCCGAGGAAGTCGAGGCCGCGACCGCAAGCGTCGCGGGCACAGGCCTGTGTGCGTCCGACGACGAGCACATCATCGCGCTCGCACGCGTCTCAGGAGCGCGGCTCCTGTGCTCTGAGGATCAAGACCTGCACGCGGACTTCCGCAATCGCGAACTGATCCGCAACCCCCGCGGTGCCGTGTACCAAAACGCTAGCCACGCGCACCTGTTTGGGCACCGGCGAGGCTGTCGATTCAAGGCGCCGGCCGAGGACCGCTAACCCCTGATCCACCGAAGAAGAGCGCGCGAGCGGCTGCGGTTGGGTGCTCCGCTGTAGCTGGGACAATGGGTTTTGACAAATCACGTACCAGCGACAGGGAGCACCCATTCGATGCTACCAACGAGCGACCCCGACCGGATAGACATCGCCTTCGACGACCACCGCCTGGTGGCCGATGCGGGGCTGCTCCTCCCGGCCACGCTCGCCCAGCATCTCGGTTTGCAAGAGCTCGCCGACAGCTACCTCGACCTCGGTGACGCGGCGGGGCGCGCGAACGCCGGCGACAAGCTGCTGACCCTGGCCGCCTCGGCGCTCGCGGGCGGCGACTGCATCGACGACGCCGCTGCGTTGCGCTCAGGCGGCGCCGGGCGCGTGCTCGGCTGCACCGTGAAGGCGCCGTCCACCCTCGGGACCTTCCTGCGCAGCTTCAGCTGGGGCCACGTCCGCCAGCTCGACCGCCTCAGCCGCGAGTTGCTCGCCCGCGGCTGGGCGGCCGGGGCGGGACCCGGCGATGCGCCGTTCACGATCGACCTCGATTCGACGCTCTGCGAGACCTACGGCCTGGCGAAGGAGGGCGCCCGCCAGCCCGGCTACAGCGGCGCGCGCGGCTATCACCCGCTGCTCGCGGTGGCGGCCGGGACGGGCGAGGTGCTGATGGCGCGGCTGCGCGAGGGCCGCGCGCACACCGCCCGCGGCGCCGCCCACTTCCTGCGTGAGACGGTGGCGCGGGTGCGCGAGGCCGGGGCGTCGGGGCAGCTCACGGTGCGCGCCGACAGCGGCTTCTACACCCACGCCGTCGTCGCCGCCTGCCGCGCGCTGGATGTCCGCTTCTCAATCACCATTCGCCAGCAGCCGAGCGTACGCCGGCTGATCGAGGCGATAGCGGAAGAGGACTGGACGCCGATCCCGTACTGGCTGCCGGGCGGCGCCGATGTCGCCGAGACGACCTACACGCCGTTCCAGCACAAGGAGGATGCCACCCCGGTGCGGCTCATCGTGCGGCGCGTCAAGCCGGCGCCCGGCTCACAGCTCGCGCTCTTCGTGAACTATAGCTACCACGCCTTCATCAGCGATCGCGCCGGAGAGATGATGGAGCTGGAGGCCGACCATCGCCGCCACGCCGAGATCGAGAACGCGATCCGCGATCTCAAGTACGGCGTCGGGCTGAACCATCTCCCCTCGGGCCGCTGCACCGCGAACGCGGCGTGGCTCGCGGTGCAGGTGATCGCGCACAACCTCGCCCGCTGGACGGCGCGCCTCGGGCTCGGCGAGGGAATCGTGACGACGAAGACGCTCAGGCGGCGCTACTTCGCTCTCGCCGGACGGCTCACCCATTCTGCCCGGCGCTGGACCCTGCACCTCCCGAAGCGCTGGCCCTGGGCCGCCCAGTGGACAGCCGCGCTCGCGCGACTCCGGGCGCTACCGCTCCCCGCCTCACGCCCCGCCCACAGCGCTGGCCCCGGGTCCGAGGCTCGCACCAGCATGCCCGCGCACGCCTCGCGCACCCTCGCGCCCTCGCTCCGCGCCCCCGAGCGGCGCTGAGCGAGGGCTCCTCGCTCCGCTCCGCCCGCGCCGCCGCCTGGCGAACGCCGCCACGCCCGCCGAACTCTCCGCCAGCCCCGCATCCCGCCCTGTCAAGCTTCGATCGGTGGATTCGGGCTAACCACAAGCCCTACGACGCCACCCACACCTCCGGCCACGGCAGGCTCCTCGAGGAGGGAAGGCCCGCCTCCGCGCGCGAGCGATAGGGGCGGCGATCGCGGGACGGTGGCGGCAGGGGCGGGCATCGGAGTCGCTGCGGGCGGCGAACGCCGCCCGGCTGCGGCCCTGCCCCGCGAACCTCGCGCCAGGCAGGTACTCACCCTCGATCGGTAGCGGCGCTGCGGCGGTGCGCTCCCCCAGGCCATCCGGCCCCGACGGAAGTGACCACGTCGCCTCGCAGTGCAGTCTCGCGAGCTCAGATGACGAGGCGTTAACGGTTGTGTGGCGGCGCGATGACGTTTGTGTTTCAGGCATGTGTCTGGCGGCTGGCCGTTCGGGGGGCGTAGCCTTGCCGCATGACCACCACCGCCACCTCGATCGCATCGCGCCTCGCCGCCGTGCGCGAGCACATCGCCGCCGCCTGCGAGCGCGCCGGCCGCGACCCCGCCGAGGTCACGATCGTCGGCGTGACGAAGACGCATCCGCCGTCGCTCGTCGAGGAGGCGCTGGCGGCGGGGCTGACGGACATCGGGGAGAACCGGGCGCAGGAGCTGCTGCCGAAGGCCGAGGCGCTCGAGGCGCGCGGCCTCGCGCCGCGCTGGCACTTCATCGGGCGGCTGCAGCGCAACAAGGTGCGCGGCGTGCTGCCCCACATCGCCGCGCTGCACTCGCTCGGCTCGATCCGCCTCGCCGACGAGATCGAGCGGCGCGCCGAACGCCTCGAGGCCGCGAGCGGCGCTTCCGCGCGCGGACCGCTACCCTGCTACCTTGAAGTCAACGTGGCCGCCGAGGCCTCGAAGGACGGGGTCACCGCGGAGGAGCTTCCGGAACTGCTGCGGGAGGCGGCCAACCGCCCTCACATCGCGGTCGCCGGCCTGATGACGGTCGCGCCGCTCGTGGACGACCCGGAGCAGGTGCGGCCCGTCTTCCGGCAGCTGCGCGAACTGGCCCACGCCCACGGGCTCGAGGGGCTCTCGATGGGCATGACTGACGACTACGTCGTCGCCGTCGAGGAGGGCGCGACGGTCGTGCGGCTCGGGCGCGTGATCTTCGGAGCGCGAGGCACGTAGCGGCAGGCGGAGGAAGCAGCGTGCGAATCGGGATCATCGGCGGCGGCTTCATGGGCGAAGCGTTCCTGCGCGGCATCTTGCGCGCCCGCGTCGCCGCGCCGTCCTCGGTCGCCATCGCCGAGCTGATCGCCGATCGCCGCCGCGCGCTCGCGGGGCACGGCGTGCGCGTCACCGACGACCCGGAGAGCGCCTGCATCGGCGCGGACCTCGTGCTGCTGGCAGTCAAGCCGGACGACCTGGCCGCGACGGCGCGCAGCCTCGCCGGCGCCATCCCCCCGGGAGCCGTGCTCGTCTCGATCGCCGCCGGCACGCCGCTCGCCGAGGTGCAGCGTCACAGCGGGCACCGCGCCTCCGTGCGGGTGATGCCGAACCTGCCCGCCGCCATCGGCGAGGGCGCCGCCGTCTACCTCGCGGCCCCCGAGTTGAGCGACGAGCAGCTCGCCCGCGTGCGCGAGGTGCTGAGCGGCGTCGCGACCGCCGTCGTCGAGGTCGCCGACGACGAGGCGGTGGACCTCGCAACGGCGCTGCACGGATCGGGCCCCGCCTACGTCTACCTGCTGATCGAGGCGATGGTGGACTCGGCGGTGCGGCTCGGCATGAAGCGGCCGGACGCGACCGAGCTGGTGCTGGCGACCGTCGCCGGGTCTGCGCGTTACGCGATCGAGACCGGCGAGCACGCAGCCGCCCTGCGCAACGCCGTAACCTCGCCGGGCGGGACGACCGCAGCGGCGCTCTCCGAGCTGGAAGCGGCCGGCCTTCGCGCCGCCGTCGACGATGCGATTGAGGCGGCGTTCACGAGGGCGCTGGATCTGGGGGAAGCGGAATGACTGCACTCATCGGGATTGTGAGCATGCTGCTGAACCTGCTCTGGTTCGCGATCTTCGCGCGCGCGATCGTGAGCTGGTTCCCGATCGATCAGGACGGCCCGATCGTGAAGACGCTCGACGCGATCACGGAGCCGATCCTCGGGCCGCTGCGGCGCGTGGTGCCGCGCATCGGCCTCTTCGACATCACGCCAATGGTCGCCATCCTGATCATCATCGTGATCCAGCAGGCGCTCGTCTCGGGCCTCTAGCCGGGTCCGACCTCCCTCGATCGCCCTCCCTCACCACGCCCTGGGCCCTCGGGTGCGCCTACACGGCGTGTAACATCCGTTGTGAACGTCATCGCGACCGGACAGGGGATCGCTACCGGGTGGACGTGCTGCTCGAGATCGCGGACTTGCTCCTGACCGTGCTCTGGGTCGCGATCCTCGCCCGCACGCTGCTTGGGTGGCTCCTGATCAACCACGAGCACGAGAACCCGCCGCTGTTGCGCTTCCTCAGCGCGATCGCGGATCCGATCGTGCAGCCCCTGCGGCGTGTCATTCCACAGGGCGGCCTGTTCGACGTGACACCGTGGGTCGCGATGGCGATCATCGTCGTGATCCAGCAGCTACTGTTCCCGAACCCCTATCTGTCCGCTCCTCCCCGTTGATCCGCGTCGCTGACTCAGACACCCCCGATGCGGCGGCGCAGCTCCACTGCATCGAGGCCGTCGACGGCGACGACCTTGCTGCACGAGGTCTGCCCCGTCACCACGCGCACCGCGCCGCGCGGAAGGCCCAGGCGCTTCGCCAGCAGACGCACGAGCGCGCGGTTGGCGCGGCCCTCGACCGGCGGCGCCGTGACGCGCACGCGCAGCGTTTCGCCCTCGAAGCCCGCGATCTCCTCACGGGAGGCGCGAGGCGTGAGGCGCACCGAGAGCCGGACGGTCTCCATTCGGGCCTCCTCGGGGCCTCCCGGGGGCGCTTGACTCTATAGAACTTGCGTTCTATTGTTCCCCGCGTACCACAAACAGTGACACGATAGAGGCGCAGGGTACGCGAAAGGATCGCTCCATGGGCAGCACGCAGACCGGCAAGCAGACCGGCAAGCGATCGAGCAAGCAAGCCGATCCGGAGCAGCGGCGCCGCGACGATCTGGACCGCACGCTGGACCAGATCACCAAGGACTTCGGCAAGGGCGCGATCATGCGCCTCGGGGACGACCGGGCCGCGCTCAACGTCTCCGCCATCTCCACCGGCGCCCTCTCGCTCGACATCGCCCTCGGCATCGGCGGAATACCGCGAGGGCGCGTGACGGAGATCTTCGGGCCGGAGTCGGCCGGCAAGTCCACCCTCGCCCAGCACATCATCGCGGAGGGCCAGCGCGCAGGCGGCACCACCGCCTACATCGACGTCGAGCACGCCCTCGAGCCGGAGTACGCGGCCGCCTGTGGCATCAACGTCGACGAACTGCTGATCTCCCAGCCCGACACCGGCGAGCAGGCACTCGAGATCTGCGAGGCGCTGATCCGCTCGAACGCCATCGACGTAGTCGTCGTCGACTCCGTCGCCGCGCTCGTGCCGCGCGCCGAGATCGAGGGCGACATGGGGGACTCGCTGCCGGGCCTGCAAGCGCGGCTGATGTCGCAGGCGCTGCGCAAGCTCACCTCCGCTGTGGCGCGCTCGAACACCTCCCTGGTCTTCATCAACCAGCTGCGCGAGAAGATCGGCGTCGTCTTCGGCAACCCGGAGACCACCCCCGGTGGGCGCGCGCTCAAGTTCTACTCCTCCGTGCGGATCGACATCCGCCGCATCGAGTCGCTCAGGCAGGGCTCCACGATCATCGGCAACCGCGTGCGCTGCAAGGTCGTGAAGAACAAGACCGCACCGCCGTTCCGCCAGGCCGAGTTCGACATCATGTTCACCCCCGAGGAGCACGGCATCAGCCGCTCCGGCGACCTGCTCGACCTCGCGGTCGAGCACGAGATCGTGACGAAGCTCGGCTCCTACTACTCGCTCGGCGAGCAGCGCCTCGGCCAGGGACGCGAGAACTCGAAGGCGTTCCTGCGCGAGCACCCGGAGCTCGCCGACGAGCTCGAGGCGAGCGTGCGCGCCGCCGCCGGCCTGCCCGGCGCCGGCGGCGCGGCCATCGAGGCGCCCATCGAGGCGGCCATCGAGGCGCCCGCGGAGGCTCCCGCAAGCGTCGCCGCCCCGACCGAGCTGCCGATCGATGCCTGAGTTGGCGCAGGCTGAGCGAGCACCAGCCCGCCGCCGCCGCGACGCCCGCAGCAGCGATGCCCCGCTCGGCGACGATCCGCGCAAGGCCGTGCAGCGCGGCCTGTGGCTGCTCAGCCGCAGCTCGCGCAGCGAGCACGATCTCCGCGAGCGCATCGAGCGGCACTTCACCGCCGCCGCGACGGCGAGCGCGCTGAGGCGTCTGCGCGCCCTCGGCTACGTCGATGACCGCGCCTGGGCCGCCGCCTACGTCGAGCGGCCGCGATCGCTGCTGCGCAGCGCGCGGATGCTGCAGCGCGAACTGCGCTCGCACGGCATCTCCCCGGAGATCGCCGTCGCCGCCACGGACGAGCACGACGACGATCGCGCCGCCCTCGCGGCTACACGGGTCGCCCTGCGGCGGCTCCCTGCCACCGGCCCCGACGGCGACCCGCGAGCCGCCCGCAAGCGGGCACAGCGTCTCGTCGCGGCACTCGCGCGCCGCGGCTTCGACCCCGGGACGATCCAGCGCGCCCGCGCCACAGTGCAGGACGAACGCACGCACGCACCCGCCCACGCCCGCCCGTAGCGCTCGCTCGCAGCGCGCGCCACCATACGCGGTGCTAGACTGTGTCCATCGACGGCGCGGGCGCTCACTGACCCCTCAGCGATGCCGCCACGCCGCAGATGCCGACTTATGTCTCGCGACCCGCTTCGGCGGAGGCGCGGGTCTCGAATCGAGGCCATCCCATGGATCCACTCATCCTCAGCGCCCTCGTGGGCGTGGTCGCTCTCGTGATCGGCTTCGCCATCGCCTACGCCATCCTTGGCCTCGGCGCGCGCGACCTGCGGCGCCGCGCGGAGCAGGCCGCCGAGCGTATCCGCGAGCAGGCGGAGAACCGCAGCCGCGAACTGCAGATCGAGGCGCAGCAGGCCGGCCTCCGCTACCGCGAGGAGGCCGACGAGGAACTGCGCGAGGAGCGGCGCGAGGCCGCCCGCGTCGAGCACCGCCTCGAACAGCGCGAGGAGTCGCTGGATCGCCGTGCCGAGGGCCTCGAGCGCGGCGAGCAGTCCATCCGCGACCGCGCCGAGGGCCTGGACCGCCGCGAGAAGGAACTCGAGGCCGGTCAGGAGCGCCTCCAGGCGCAAGAGGAGCGGGTGCGCGAGCAGGAGTCCGTCTTCCGCAACGAGCTTGAGCGGATCGCGGGACTGAGCGCCGAGGAGGCGCGCGACCTGCTGCTCGACAGCCTCGACACCGAGCTGCGCGACGAGTCCGCGCGCCGCGTGCGCGCGATGGAGACCGCCACCAAGGCCGAGGCCGACACACGCGGACGCAAGATCCTCGCCACCGTGATGCAGCGCATGACCTCCGATATCACCTCGGAGGCGACGGTCTCCGTCGTCCCGATCCCCTCCGACGAACTGAAGGGCCGCATCATCGGGCGCGAGGGCCGCAACATCCGCGCCTTCGAGGCCGCCACCGGCTGCGACCTGCTGATCGACGACACGCCCGAGGTCGTCACGGTCGTCGGCTTCGACCCCGTGCGGCGCGAGATCGCCCGCGTCGCGCTCGCACGCCTCGTGCAGGACGGGCGCATCCAGCCCAGCCGCATCGAGGAGGCCGTCGAGAAGGCGCGCAGCGAGGTGGACCGGATGGTGACCGAGGCCGGCGAGCAGGCGCTCGTCGATGCCGAGGTTGCGGCGCTCCACCCGGAGGTCGCGAAGACGCTCGGCAAGCTGCGTTTCCGCTACTCCTACGGCCAGAACCAGTTGCGCCACTCCGTCGAGACCTCCTGGCTCGCGGTCGCGATCGCGCACGAGATCGGCGCGGACGTGGAGACGGTGCGCCTCGGCGGGCTGCTGCACGACCTCGGCAAGGCCGTCGACCGCGAGATGGAGGGCACGCACGCCGCGCTCGGCGCGGAGATCGCGCGCCGCTTCGGCGTCGGTGACGAGATCGTCCACTGCATCCACGCCCACCACGAGGAGATCGAGCCCGAGACGACCGAGGCGCTGATCGTGATGATCGCCGACGCGATCTCGGGCAGCCGCCCCGGCGCGCGCCGCGACTCGATCGAGCAGTACGTGAAGCGCCTCGAAGCCCTCGAGGCGGTCGCCAACTCCTTCGACGGCGTCGAGCAGTCCTTCGCCATCCAGGCAGGGCGCGAGATCCGCGTGCTCGTCCGCCCCGAGGAGGTCGACGACCTCGGGGCGACGCGGCTCGCACGAGACGTCTCGCGCAAGGTCGAGGAGACCTTGCAGTACCCCGGCCAGATCCGCGTCACGGTCGTCCGGGAGACGCGCGCCAGCGCGGTCGCGCGCTAACCCGTGCGCGTCCTCATGGTCGGCGACATCGTCGGCCGGCCGGGCCGCGAGATCGTCGGCTCCGCGCTGCCCGGGCTGCGCGACTCGCTCGCCATCGACCGCGTGATCGCCAACGGTGAGAACGCCGCGCGCGGGCGAGGACTGACCGAGCGCACCGCCAACGAGCTGTTCGCCGCCGGTGTCGACGTGATCACCTCCGGCAACCACATTTTCGACGTCCGCGAGTTCGTGCCCGCCCTCAACCGCGACTGGCCCGTGCTGCGGCCGGCCAACTACCCGCCCGAGGTGCCCGGCCGCGGCATCTGGACGATCGACGGGCTCACCGTGATCAACCTGATGGGCCGCGTCTTCATGCCCGCCGTCGTCGACGACCCGTTCCGCGCGGCCGACCAGCTGCTCGAGGGCATCGAGCCCGGCAGCAGCGTCGTCGTCGACTTCCACGCCGAGGCGTCGAGCGAGCAGCAGGCGCTCGCCTGGTACCTCGACGGGCGGGTCTCCGCGGTCGTCGGGACGCACACCCACGTACCGACGGCGGACGCGCGGCTGCTGGCCGAAGGCACGGCCGCCGTCGGCGACCTCGGCATGGTCGGCGTGCGCGACTCGGTCATCGGCGATGACATCGAGTCCGTGATCAGCCGCTTCCTGACCGGCATGCCGACCCGCCTGCCGGTCGCCTCCGGCGAGGACGGCGTCTTCAACTCCGTGTTGATCGACATCGACAGCGACAGCGGCCTGGCGACCAGCATCGAGCGCGTCGATCGCGTGCTCCCGCTGTGGTGACGGCGGCCTCGTGAGCCGCGGCGACTTCCACACCCACTCGACCTGCTCCGACGGCCTGCTCACGCCGGCGGAGCTCGTGGACCTCGCGGCGGGCGGGGGCGTGCGCGTGATGGCGCTGACGGATCACGACACCCTCGACGGCCTCGCCGAGGCGGAGGCCGCGGCGGCCCGCCACCCCGGCTTCACGCTCGTGCCGGGCGTCGAGCTGTCCTGCGACGTGCCCGGCACCGAGGTGCACATCCTCGGCTACTTCATCGACCGCGAGCGCCCGGAGCTGATCGAGCAGCTCGACGAGTTCCGGCGGGGCCGCATCGACCGGGCGCAGCGCATCATCGACGCCCTCGAAGGGCTGGGCGTGCCGATCGAGTGGTCGCGGGTGCAGGAACTCGCGGGCGAGGCCTCGGTCGGCCGGCCGCACATCGCGCAGGCGCTGCTCGAAGCCGGTCACATCCAGACGTTCGACGAGGCATTCGAGCGCTTCATCGGGCGCAACGGCCCCGCCTACGCGGAGCGCGCGAAACTCGCCCCCGCCGAGGCGATCGCGATGATCCGCGACGCGGGCGGCCTCGCCGTCTTCGCCCACCCCTCGTTCACGGACGACTACCCGCGCGCCGCCGCGGAACTGGCGGCCGCAGGTGCGTTCGGCCTCGAGGCGTACTACAAGAGCTACGAGCCGGAGCTCGTCGCCGGGCTGGCCGCGCTGGCGAAGCGCCTCGGCCTGTTCGCCCTCGGCGGCTCCGACTTCCACGGCATCGATCGCGACGACGAGCGGCCGCCGGGCGACATCCCGCTGCCCGACGCCGTGACCGACGCGTTCCTCGAGGCGGCTCGCGAGCAGGGCTGCCGCGTGCCCGACCCGGCGCTGCCGGGATAGCCCGCAGCAGCAGCACGCCGCTACACTCGCGGAGAGGTACCCGGAGGCGCCATGTCCCGTCGCTCACGCAGGCAGCGCAATCGGCCGCGGCGCACTCTGCCGCCGGCTCCGCCTCCGCCCGGGCCGCCGGTTCCCGGCGCGGCCACAGCGAGGGCGGCCTCCAGCGAGCGCCCGCGCAGGCTCCTCGAGCGTGACGCGCCGTTCATCGGCCAGGAGCTGCGGCGCATCGCGATGATCACCGGGGTCTGCAGCGCCTTGCTGGCCCTGCTCGTGCTGATCGATCGGCTTCGCTAGCCGACTCAGCACCGCCGTTTGCTACGCGAGGCGGTTCCAGGCGACGATCGCGCCGATCGCCGCGAAGACGATGCCGCTGGCGTCCCGTGTGATCAGATCAAGCTCGCCGGAGATCAGCAGCCGCAGCAGCGCCGCCGCGACGATCGCGCCCGCCGCGAGCAACTGCAGCGCGCGACCTCGCTTGCGGTTCGTCACCACATCGAACGCGCGCGCGAGGAGCGTGGCCGCGCCCATGCCGGCGAACAGCGCGATCGCGAACAGCAGCAGGCCGCCGACCGGCGTCGGAGGCAGCAGCAGCGCCGAGGCCACGCCGATTGCCACGGCGCCGAGCAGCGCAACCCCGCCCGCGCGCAGGTAGTGCGACATCTCCAGCTCGTACATCGGCGGGCGGCGCAGCTGCGCGCAGTCCGGGCAGCGGATGCCGCCCGGCGCGTGGATCATGCAGCGCGGGCAGATCTCGACCTCGCAGCGCCCGCAGCGCAGCTCGGTCTCGTTGTCCGGGTGGCGCTGGCAGTAGGGGATGGCTGCCTCCGAAGCCGCGATGGCCCTCGCAGAGCGTCCGGGTGATTGACCCTGCTCGGCGCTCGCATCTACCATCGATTGGCGAGCGGCCCCGTAGTGTAGCGGTCCAACACGCCACCCTGTCACGGTGGAGATCGTCGGTTCGAATCCGATCGGGGTCGCCAGACCACCCCTCTCGCGCGCCCGGCTTCACCCGGCCCGCACGGCCGCGTCCGCGGCTACGCGCCCTCGCCCGCTCCGTCTCCCGGCGACTCGATAATCGTCACCGATTGCAGCAGGTCGCCGGGCGGCAACTCGCCCTCGGCTGCGGGGTCGCGCGGGGTGAGCGCGCGGGCCGCCTCGAGACCCTCCTCGACGCTGCCGAGGTAGGTGAAGCGCTCGCTGAGGTGCAGCGCGTCCTCGATCGCGATGAAGAACTGCGAGCCGTTGCTGCCCGGCCCTGAATTGGCCAGCCCGACCGCGCCGGCCTCGAACGGCTCGGCGGAGAGCTCGTCGGGCAGGCGGTAGCCGGGGCCGCCATGGCCGCGCCCCGTCGGGTCACCGCCCTGCGCGATGAACCCCGGGATCACGCGGTGGAAGGTGGTGCCGTCGTAGAAGCCCTCGCGGGCGAGGAAGACGAACGAGTTGACCGACTGCGGCGCGAGGTCGGGGCGCAGCCGGATCGTGATCACGCCCTGCGCGGTCTCGAGCAGCGCGAGGCAGGAATCGCCCTCGGCCAGCCCCATCGGCTCGGGCGCCTCGTAGCGGCTCGGCACGCTACTCGCCTCCGCCGGGCGTCTCCGTGATCTCGATGCTCAGAATGCGGGCGGCGGGCGGCGCGCCGGGAGAAGCCTCGCGCGCCGTCAGCGAGCGCGCGACATCGAGGCCCTCGATCACGCGGCCGAAGACCGTGAAGTCCGGCTCCAGGTGCGGAGTGGGGGCCAGCGTGATGAAGAACTGCGAGCCGCTCACCCTGCTGGACTTCGCCATCGAGAGCACGCCGGCATCGAACGGCAGGTCGTTCGTTTCCTCATCGAGGTCGTAACCGGGCCCGCCGGCGCCCCCGCCGGTGGGGTCGCCGCCCTGGGCGACGAAGCCCGGGATCACGCGGTGGAAGGTGAGGCCGTCGAAGAAGTTGTTGCGGGCCAGGAAGACGAAGTTGTTGACGTAGCCCGGCGCCTCCTCGGCGAGCAACTCCACCCGGATGTCGCCGCGCTCCGTGCGGATCAGCGCCTCGTAGCGGTTGGACGGATCAATCTCCATCGCCGGCGGCGCGCTGTAGCTGCGAAGAACCCCGTCGGCGTCCGGCGTCGGCGTCGGCTCGGGCGTGGGCTCGGCCGTCGCCTCTGCTGTCTCGGTAGTCGAGTCGGATGTCGCCTCCGCCATGGCGGCAGCCGCCTCGGGCGTGGCGGCCGGCTCGGGCGTCTGGTTCCCGAATTGCGAGGTGATGAAGACCCCCCCGAGGCTGACGACCAGCACGAGGATGCCGACCGCGAAGAGTACCCGCTGGCGGCGTTGCAGCCAGCCGAAGATGCCGGGGAACTCGACGGGGCCGGCGGGGTCGTAGCCCCGCAGCTGGCTGCGGCGCGAGCGCTGGCGCTGACGGCGTCGCTGCCTGCGGCGATCGTTGCTCACGCGCGTCTCCTGCCCTCGTGTCCCGGGTTCGCGGCGCTGGGCGCGCGCCCCTTGTGGCCTCGCCGGCGGCGCTCATGCAGTGCCGACATGGGCGCCGTCGCGCCCTCGGACGACTCTACTACGAACCCTCGGCAGGGTAGAGGCGGCGGCTGGCTGTGCGCTCCGTGCGAATCGGCGATCGACGCCTCGATGTCACGGATCGCCGCGGATCGAGCGAGTGCCGGGCACGATCGTCAGAGTGCAGCGGGCAATCGGAAGGTCAGCGCAGGGCGCTGACAGGCGGTGAGGGGTCTCGCAACATCCCGGATCTGGGGCGAGCTAATCGCCAGATTGGGCCGAGCTCGAGCCTCTCTGGAGCTCTTCGTCCGCCTCGCGGATCGCCTCCAGCCCCTGCACGGCGATGGCCAGCTGGTCCCGGCCGAGGAGTTCGGCGAGTGGCAGGAGCCGCTCCCGCCCGACGCGCCAGAACTGCCCGACCGTCTCCCGACCCCGGGAGGTCAACTCGCAGGTCACGACCCTCCGATCGCTCGGGTCCGAGCCGCGCTCGACCAGCTCTCTCTCTCGACGAGCCGATCCACCACGTTGGTCGTGGCGGAAAGGGCGCTGCCGAGGTGGCCGGAGAGCGCCCCCATCCGCATCGGGCCGATCGTGTCGAGCAGCACCAGGGTCTTGACCAGGGGGATGGTCATCTCCAGGCTTGTCCACGCGTCAAGACGGTCGCTGTGAATCTGATGATTCAGATGCTCGATAGCATCCACAAATCGCTCGACTAGTTCCTGATCTTCGTTGTTCTGGTTTGCCATCGGCTTCTCGTTGTCACCGTCCCGATTGTGTCGGCTCTTACGCGCAGGTGTGGCTCAGGCCACTCCCAGGTGCAGAACTGCGCGCTCTCCGGTGTGATGGAAAGGCGGCGGGTACTGAATGTGTAGAGCCAACGGAAGCGTAGCAGAGTCCCCAGTCTTCGGTAAGGTTCATGGTCTTCCACCTCGTTCATTGGGGGAGCACCCGCACAGGGCCCTCGTTCATGTGGGCTCCGGCAAGGCTGGTACGTACTTGCCGGCCGATGGGCACGGCTTCAAGAGCACTTGCAGGATGGGCAATGACGAGGACGGGGAGTTGCAGTAAGCAGCTAGCCAGCCGGCGGAGCCACGCGTGCCGGCAAGCACCGCCACCGTGGCCTCGTCAGATAGAATAGCGCGCCATGAGCCAGATACTCCCCCGGCTGAGTTGGCTGGTCACGGTCCGGCCGTGGCTCACGATCGCCGTCCTCGTGGTCGTTACCGTTGTGCTCGCCGCGGGGGCGGGCCGGCGCGCGCCGGTGGTGGAGGGCGCAGCCCTGGCGTTCCTCCCCCCCCCGGGAACGCCGTCGCCGATGCGATAAACGAGCTCGATGACCTCTTCGGGGACTCCAACGACGTCATTGTCGCAACACTGATCTTCCGCGGGGCGGCACTCACCCCCGACGGGCTCGCCCAGATGGACGCCCTGCTCGATGGCATCGCCAGCGACCCGGGCGTGGGGGAGCTACTGGCGCCCGGCGACCCGATCGTGGCGCCCTCATTGCTGCTCAAGGCCCTGCTCCCGGTGGACAGTTTCGCGGCGGTCACGCAGGCGGACATCGACTCCGCCCGCAGCGCCGCCCCTGAGATCGACGGAGCGCTCGCCGCGATGACCGGGACCGATACGGACGGCACGCAGGTCGCGATCGCCACCATCCGCCTGCGCGACACGGGCGACGAGGGCGTTCAGGACGCTGAACGGCGGATCAACCAGTTGGCAGCCGGGGCTGAAGGCCCGCTGCGCGTGAGCAGCGTGTCGCCCGTGGTGGTCGAGGATGAGTACCGGAAGGCCACCGAGGAGGGGATGGCGCCCCTGATCGGATTGGCGCTGCTGCTGATCGCGGCGCTGATCCTGGTCTTCCTGCGCACGCTCTCGGATCTGCTGCTCACGCTGTCGGGGCTGTTCCTTTCGCTGATCTGGATCGTCGGGGCGGAGGGCTGGCTCGGGCCGAACGGGCTGGATCTGATCGGCCCGCCGAGCTCGCTCACCGCGCTGGTGCCGATCATCGTGATCAGCCTCACGGTGGACTATGCCATCCAGGCCGTCTCGCACTACCGCGAGCAGCGAGCTGCCGGCGGTCCGGTGGTGACGGCGGTGCGAACGGGTCTGCAACACGTCACCATCCCGCTGACGCTGGCCGCCGCCACGACGATCGTGAGCCTGTTGGCGAGCCTGTTCTCCCCGATCTCGGTGATTGGCGACTTCGGCATCGTTGCGGGGCTGGGCGTGGGGCTGAGCCTGATCGTGATGCTCACGCTGCTTCCGGCTGGCCGGATGATCATCGACCGGCGGCGCGAGTCACGAGGCACGCTGACGCAGCCTCGCCCGGTCGCGAACGCCTTGCCCGGCGTCGGGCGTGTGGCGGAGGTGCTGGGGAGATCGGTCACGCGCAGGCCGGCGCCCTACTTCGTCGTCGTGATCGCGGTGACCGCCGTGCTCGGGTTCGCGGCCACGGGGCTCGAGTCAGGCTTCAGCATCCGCGACATCCTGCCCAGCAACGGGACCGTGCTGAAGGATCTGGACACCCTCGGCGCAGCCGTCGGCGGCTCAACGGAGATCGCCAGCGTACTGGTGAAGGGCGAGGCCACGGAAACCCGCACGCTTCTGAACCTGCACGATCTCGCGACCGCCTTCGAGGACGAACAGCGTCGCCCGCAGGCGGCAGCGGGACCGATCCAGGTGTCGTACGGGCTCCTCGTGCGCGACTGGACCGAGGACAGCGGGGAGCCCGGCGACAAGTACGACCCGGAGCTCGCAGCGCTCTTCCGGGAGGCATCCGCGGGGTTGGAACTCGATCCGGAGCTGATGCAGGACTTTCTCGACAAGCTCGAGGCGAGGGATCCCGCCGTTGCGCGCAGTCTGGTCAACGATCCGGCGGGCAGCGACGCAATGCTGCTCCAGTTCCCGGCGTACTCGCACGATCCCGCGGCAACCAAGCTGATCCAGGAGCAGATCGACGAGCTCTGGTCCGGCGACGACGATGCTGTCACGGCGACTTCGTTGAGCATCATCTCGATCACGGTCACGGACGAGATCACGGACTCGCAGACAAAGGCGATCAGCACCACCGTCGCGGTGGCCATCAGCGTCCTCGCCATCTTCTTCTGGGCGACGGTGCGCCAGCCGGCGCTGGCGTTCATCGCGGTAGCGCCGATCGTGCTCGTCCTCATCTCCGTGCTGGGCACGATGGCGCTGCTGGGCATCCCCTACACGCTGGTCACGTCGATCATCACGGCGCTCTCGATCGGGATCGGGGTGGACTACACGATCCACGTGATCCATCGCTACCGCGAGGAGTTCTCCCGCCTACGCGACCCGGAGCAAGCGGCGATCCGGACGCTCGCGACCACTGGCTCGCGCTGTTGGGCTCGGCGCTGACGACGGCGC
The DNA here is from genome assembly GCA_965247925.1 of Dehalococcoidia bacterium. Lineage (GTDB taxonomy): Bacteria > Chloroflexota > Dehalococcoidia > UBA2979 > UBA2979 > VXMT01. The sequence continues at coordinate 1,423,254 of CBDFIB010000004.1, read as the reverse complement.
TCGGGCTCGGCGTGCTGATCGCCTCGCCGCTGGCTGCGCCCCAGCAGTTCGGCATCACGGCGGCGATCACGATCCTGTACTCGCTGATCGTCTCCGTCGTGCTGGTGCCGCCGGCGATGACGGTCTGGGGCGCGTACCAGAACATGCGGCTGCGCTCGATGGTGACGCGCATGGCGGATGAACTCGACCTGGCGATCGCGGCCGTGCACCAGCGCCACGACCAGGAGCAGGGCTCGCCGTAGACGGCGAAGCAGGAGTAGCGGCGTTACAGGCCGGCGACCTTGATGGCGTGATCGGGCCTCGCGGCGGGTCAGGCGGGGAATTCGCGCCTACGCTCGGAGATGGCGAACTTCAGCTTCTTCGGAGAGAGCGACGGGAACGGATTGATCTTGAGCTTGTAGTTCGCGGGTGACACCTCGATCGTGAAGTGATGCGCCAGCAGCAGCAGGTTGACGGCCAGTTGCAACTCCATCCACCTGTTGCCGAGACACGTGTGCGTGCCCAGCCCGAACGGGGCGTAGCCGGGACTGAGGTGTTCGTTGCGATCGGGCAGATAACGGTCGATATCGAATGTCCGGGAATCGGGGAAGACGTCGTCCATGTAATGCGCGGCTGCCTGGGCGATGAAGATCCGTGACCCCTCCGGGATCTCGTGGTCCTCGACCACGCACCCATTCATCGCGTTCCGCACCGACATCGCGACGATCGGGTACATCCGCATGGACTCCATGATGAAGCGGCGAGTGACGTCGATCGTGTCCTCGGTGAAGTCCTCGCGAGCCGGATCGCCGTCGTCGAACAGGGCGTCGGCCTCTTGCTGGATCCTGGCGTAGAACTCGGGCTGTGACGCCATGGCGTAAAGCGCGAAGCTCAGCGCATCGCCGAGGTAGACGCTGGCAATCAGCGGCGCCGAGAGCGCGAAGCGGAGATTCGACTCCGGGAGGAACTGCGGATCGCTCGTGTGCAGGCTGAGCAGGTCATCCGCGAGATCGCGAGGGCAGCCGGCCCGCTGGGCGGGCGTGTGGACACTCTCGACGCGCTCCAGCAGTACTCCGATGCTCTTCGCCCGGCGTCTCATTCCCGGGGTTTTCAGCATGAACTTGGGCATGACATTCAGGACGTGAGTGCTGAGCGCCCGCGTCTTGTACTTGATCAGATCGTCGATGATGTCCTGCGAATCAACGCTGATCGACAGTGGCGAGATCTCTGCGTTGATCAATTGCCGGCACATGCTCAACGCGGGGAGCACGTCTCCAACCTTCCAGGTCGCCATATGTGACCGGGTATGGTCGTAGAGATCCTCCAGCTGCCCCTCGAGTCTCGCGCGCGAATACGCCGGCGCCAGCGCCTTGCGGAACCGGAAATGATCGGCGCCATCCAGGGCAGGCAGTATCCCGGATGCGCCATACACCTTCTCGAAGTCCTGGAGATAGTCCGGGGCCCTCAGGTACATGCGCCCCTGCCGATGTGCCCAGTGATTCGTGTCAGGCCCCGCCAGAACGATCATGGGCTTCTGTAACGGCGGCTTGATCTGATACACCGGGCCATACTTCGCGGCGAGATCCGCAAAGAGCGCGGGAAGGTTGCCGTCGCGAAGATTCCGATGGAGCACAAGCTTACGCAGCGGGACAGTCGGAATCTCCTTGGTGAACGCGGAACGCCGAAGCAGCGGGCCGGCCATGTTCTGGGTGACCGCCTCGGCGATCGCGCGGCCGATCAAGTCCAACCTGCAGACGAGCTCGATGCGCTCCTCCGACTCGTCATCGAGTTGGAACATGAAGCTGAAGACATCGCACGTATTGATGAGGGCGACAATGATGACATCACGCGGGTCGGAATCTCGTTGTTGAAGATCACTTTGCTGATGCGCGTCTTGACGAATTCGACTGCCGAGCCTTCTCCGGAGCTGTCGAACATCTCCGTCTGCCAGACAGTAGGGGCCAGCGTCCAGAAGTCGCCCTCGTGGTGTTCCAGGATCTTCAGGTCAACCAGGCGATCCAGAGACAGGTCGACGATCGCCTCCGCGCGGGGAGCGAGCCGTTCGATCCAGTACTGGGCGTTGTGCTGAGCCGGTTCGCCTGCAATCGCCTTCAGGATCGGGTCCAGGGTGGGATCGCCCGTTTCCGTCCGGTCCAGCAGGATCAGGGAGTCCATGTCCGTGTCGACGCGAGAGATGAGCGACAATTCCGCGAGTGCGGCTCCGACGATCGCGCAGTTCAAGTCCCAGCCGGGCACCTGGCGAAAGTAGCCGCTCTCCTCGTTGAGGAGCATCAGGATGAGCTCTTCGGGCAGAGTGAGCTGTTGGGTCGCCACACGATCTGTCGCGAGAGTCATCGGTCTTACTCCCCGTCCATCGTCCAAATAGCGTAGGCCGCGCGGTCACGTCCCGCAAGGTAGTGACACATCGTACCATCCTGACAAACCGTCGCTGCCAGCAGCCCCGCGCCCGGGGAAAGGGACCCGGGACGCACCGCAGCGTGCGCGCACCCGGGATGCGATGGACAAGCCGTTTTCGTATCCTTAAGTCGCGGCCCCTGGCGGGCGAGGGAGCCGTCAAACCCGACGTCCCGGGTGAGGAGTGGCGAACGATGCCAACCCGACATGGTGAGCCCGCGATTGCCCCGTTGCCTTCCCCGTTTCCCGAGGGCTGGTATTTCGTCGCAAGCCGTCAGGCCATCCAGAAGGCCGGGCTCATCCAGAAGACATGGATGGGCGAGAACATCGTCACCTGGAGTGACGAGGACGGGCTCGTCTGCGTCGCCGAGGCCGTTTGCCCGCACCTCGGCTCCGATCTGGGGCCCGACGCGGGCGGGCGCATCCGCGATGGCCGCCTCGTCTGCCCGTTCCACGGCTTTGAGTTCGATGCGGCCGGCCAGTGCGTCGACACTCCCTATGCCCCTCCACCCAGGGCCGCGAGGTTGCGAGTCTTTGAGACACGGGAAATCGCCGGCCTGATCTTCGCGTGGTGGGGGATCGGGGGACGGGAGCCGCAATGGAGCCTGCCCGAGGAGTCACCAGACCAGGCTGGCTGGAGCAACCTCAAGATCCAGACGCTCCGCTTCCCCGGCCACCCCCAGGAGACAACAGAGAACTCCGTGGACCTGGCGCACCTGCGCTACGTCCACGGCTACAACAGCGTGAACCGCGTCGAACCGGCCTCGGTGGATGGGCACCGCCTCGTGAGCCGTTTCGACTTCACGAGTCGCCGCAATGTCGCCAAGATCGCGACCCTCACCTTCGAGCTCTCCGCCAACACCGACATCTACGGGCTGGGCTACTCATTCGTGGACATCCGGGAACACACGATCGGCATGGATATGCGTATGTGGATCATGGCGACGCCCGTCGATGGCGCACTGATCGACCTGTCGCTGGCCTCGCAGGTGCGGGAGATCCGTAACCCTAAGCGGCTGAACAGGTTCATGGCGTTCCGGCAACGCTAGCAGGGTGATGAAAAAGTCCGCCGCGGCGGTTTTGGGCTGAAATCGCGCTGGCCGCGACATCAAGAAACCCAATGTTTCTGGGCTCTACGCCAGCCCACCGAATGGCCAGTGAGACCCAGCGGCCCAGGATCAGGGGTTTTTCAGCAGCCTGCTGAGGCTGTCGCACGGAGTGGCGTGGGTGGAGTGCCAAAAGGGTAGCCGGTCGGCAGTCGGCAGTCGGCAGTCGGCAGTCGGCAGTCGGCAGTCGGCAGTCGGAGCGGAGCGGTCGCGTCTGGCGGGGCAGGCGCGCTACGCGGCAGCCGCGGCGGTAGCCCGGTCTCCTCGCCGGGGGTTGCTGTTCGCTGGCCGGGGTGACGGGCGCGCCCGGCGATAGAGCTTCTTGAGGTTGTGGGTGGCGGCGCTCAGCTTCCATTCGCTGGCGCACGCGGCGATCCCGCGCCGCTTGAAGCGGCGGATGCCGCGGTTTTCCTTGACGTCTCCAAAGACGGGTTCGATCATCCAGCGCCGCTGCTCGTAGAGACGCCGGCCCCGCTGCGTCGCCAGTTTCCGGTCCATCCGTTCACGTACGGAGAGCCCGGCAGGGATGCGCCCGCGCGGCGCCGCAGCGCCGGCGCGCCGGTTGCGGTCGCTGCGGGTGGCGATCAGCAGCTCCGGACCCCTGCCTTCGGCCTGCCGCACGTTCGCCTCGGAGTAGTAGCCGGCATCGGCCAGCAGCACGCGCAGCGGCCCGCAGTGTGCGGCCTGCAGGTTGCGGTGCATCGCCTCGATCATCGGTTGCAGCTCGTGCATGTCCGTCGCCTGGAGGCTCACCTCGGCCGCGACGATGATCTGGTCGCTACTCGTCACCGCCTGCACGTTGTAGCCCTGGAAGTAGCCGTGATAGTCGCGCACCACGCGGCTGTCCGGGTCGGTGACGTTCACCTTCGCGCCCGGGTCGGGCTGCGGCGGCTGCGGGCGGCGCCCGCGCCGGTCCTTCTGCGCGCGGCTCCTGAGGCGTTCCTCATAGTCCTCCTGCCGCTCCCGCTCACGGGCCGCCAGCCGCTCCCGCGCCTCGCGCAGCCGCTGCAGGCGCTCCTCGCGGTCCCTGAACCCCGCAGGCAACTCGTCGCCCCGCGCGTCGCCGAAGCGCGCGTTCTCCTCGGCGTCCACCCGCTCCGCCTCGGCGAGGATGCGCCGCACCTCGGCCGCAAGCTCCGCATCCGTGCGATTGCGCTCACGGCTGGCGTTCGCGCGGAGTTTGGTGCCGTCGAGCGCGACCACGCCGACCCGCAACAGACCCGCCTCGGCGCACAGCCTGAGCACCCCGGCGAACAGTCCCGCCAGCGCTTGCTCGTGCTGCTGCCGGAAGCGGCAGATCGTGGCGTGGTCGGGCTGCTGGTTCGCGGTCAGCACGCGGAAGGCGATGTCCTCGCGGCAGCGCCGTTCGATCTGGCGGCTCGAGCGCTCGCCCTCGCAGTAGGCATAGAGCACGAGCGCGACCATCATCGACGGCTCGTACGCCTTCCGCCCCCAACCGTCCTCGCGGTAGCGCGCGTAGAACGCGGTGAGGTCGAGCTGGCTTACCGCATCGAGCACGAACCACGCGAGGTGGTCCTCGGGCAGCCAGTCGCGGAGGCTGGCGGGCATCAGGTATTGCTGGTCACGCTCGCACGGCAGGAAGCGCTGGGTCATGGCGGCACCCCGGAATCACTCCGCCCCCGCCGCCATGCTCATCCTATCGCGATGTTCCCCGCATCGCGGGTTTGTGCGACAGCCTCAGCTAGGACGTGCTGGACGATGTGGTGATCTGGAGCCGCAAGAAGTTCCTGTCGCCCCCGCGCCTCAACCGCTCCGACGGCGAGGTCACGGCCTACCGAGACTATTGCGCCCAGTTCTACCCCGACCCGGGCGATTGCAGCCGCTCCGTTACCTGAGGCTCACGACCGGCTGCCCGCGATCGCGGTCTCGAGGGGCGCCGCAGGACCGTCACATCAGGATCGGTGAGGGAGCGTTGGTACCCTCGGCAGGACTCGAACCTGCGCCCCCGGCTCCGGAGGCCGGTGCTCTATCCACTGAGCTACGAGGGCATGGCCTTCAGTGTAGGGAGCGGACTTCGCGGACGGCAACCGTCCACCTCTGCGGGACCGAGCCTCGCGGGCGCTACGCCTCGCCGGCGGCGATCCCTGCGAAGAACGCGGCCACGTCCGCAGCGAACAGCTCCGGCTGCTCCATCGCCGCGAAGTGGCCGCCGCGCGGCGGCTCGCTCCAGCGCACGAGGCGGTAGGAGCGCTCCAGGACCGCGCGGGGCGCCGTCCACGGCTCGCCGAGGAAGCGCGCGAACGCCATCGGCACGGGCGGGGCGGACGACGCGCGGAACGGCAGCGACTCGCGGCGGCTCTCGTAGTAGGTGCGCGCCGCCGACAGCGCCGTCCCGGTCAGCCAGTAGAGCGTGACGTTCGCCAGCACCGCGTCACGGTCGAAGATCTCCCACAGCTCGCCCGGCTCGCTCCAGGTGCGGAACTTCTCGAGGATCCAGGCGAGCAGCCCCACCGGCGAGTCGTTGAGCGAGTAGGCGAGCGTCTGCGGCTTCGTGCCCTGGATGTGGCCGTACGCGCCCTCGAGGTCGCGCCACTCCGCCATCTGCTCGCGCCACGCGGCCTCTTCCTCGGAGAGCTCTGCATCCGCTGGCGACAGCACGAGTCCGGCGGGGAAGTTGAGGTGCAATCCCAGCACGGCCTCGGGCTGTTGGTGCGTCAGCCGCGCACCCACGATCGAGCCCCAGTCGCCGCCCTGCACGCCGTAGCGCTCGTGGCCCAGCTCCGTCATCAGCGCGTGCATCCGCTCCGCGATCCGCCCCGTGTGCATCCCCGGCTCCCGGGCCGCCTCGGAGAACCCGTACCCCGGCAGCGAGGGCACGACGACCTCGAAGCCCGGCGTGCCGTCGACTCCCCGCGCGAGCAGCTCCGCCGCGGGCAGCAACTCGATGAAGGAGCCCGGCCAGCCGTGCAACAGGAGCAGTGGCGTGCGGCCTCCGCCGTTCCGCCCGAGGACGACACAGTGCAGCGCCTCGTCCGCGTCGCCGACCGGTCCCCGGAGGTGGGTGAGGCGGTTGAGCGAGTCCTGCACCTCGAACCAGTCGAACTCGCTGCGCCAGTAGCGCACGAGGTCGCGCAGCACGTCGTCGTCGGTGCCTGCGGACCAGCCGGTGGCGAACGGGATCGAGGGCCAGCGCGTCTCGTCGATGCGCCGCTGGAGGTCCGCGATCGCGGCCTCGCCGAAGTCGATCTGGAAGGGCCGCAGCGCCATGGCGGCAGTATCGCCTACTCGCGGCCCTTGCGGCGGTACTGGATCGCCTCGGCGAGGTGCGCGGAGGAGATCTCGTCCACGCCATCGAGGTCGGCGATCGTGCGGGCCACGCGCAGCACCCGGTGGAAGCCGCGTGCGGAGAGCCCGATCTGCTCCATCGCCGCCGCGAGCAGCGGCTCGGCCCCCGCCTCGAGGCGTTGCTGGCAGAAGCGGCGCACGTCCTGCGGGCCCATCTCCGCGTTGGTCAGCACGACGCCGGAACCGGCGCCGGCCTCCGCCAGCCGCTCGCGCTGCCTCGCCCGCGCCGTCTCCACCCGCTCGCGCACCGTCGCGCTCGACTCGCCCGTGGGCGCGCGCGTCAGGTCGTCGTACTCGACGCGGGGCACGTCGACGAAGAGGTCGAAGCGATCGAGCAGCGGCCCCGAGACGCGGCGCTGGTAGCGGGAGACGGTCGCCTCCGGACAGGAGCAGGAGCGGCGGCTGTCGCCGTAGTAGCCGCAGGGGCAGGGGTTCATCGCCGCGACGAGCAGGATGCGCGCGGGGAAGCTGACGGAGCCGCGCACGCGCGAGATCGTGACCGAGCCCGCCTCCAGCGGCTCGCGCAGCGCCTCGAGCGCGCTGCCCGGATACTCCGGGAACTCGTCGAGGAAGAGCACGCCGCGGTGCGCCAGCGAGATCTCGCCCGGCCGGATCACGCTCCCGCCGCCGACGAGGCCGGCGTGCGAGATGGTGTGATGCGGCGAGCGGAAGGGCCGCTGACGGATGAACGGCCGGTCCCGCCCCATCATGCCGGCGACCGAATAGACCTTTGTCACCTCGAGGGCCTCGGGCGCGGTCAGTTCCGGCAGCAGGCCCGGCACGCAGCGCGCCAGCAGCGTCTTCCCGGAGCCGGGCGGACCCTGCAGCATGATGTTGTGCCCGCCCGCGGCGGCGACCTCGATCGCGCGCTTCACGTGTTCCTGCCCGTGCACCGCCGCGAGGTCGAAGGCCGGGCCGGGCAGCTCGTCCGGCTCCTCGTCGCCGCCCTCGCAGGGCCAGCCGTCCGGCTCGCCGCGCACGTCGGAGAGCGTGGCGAGGCCGCGCACCTGCACCAACTCGGCGAGCCGCGCCTCGGCGACGTCCTCGGGCGGCACGACCGCCGTGCCGATGCCCTGGTCGGCACACATCGAGACGAGCGGCAGCACGCCACTCACGTGACGCAGGCGGCCGTCGAGCGACAGCTCGCCGAGCAGCGCCATCTCCTTGAAGCGATCGGGCACCTGGTGCGAGGCGACGAGGATGGCGACCGCGATCGGCAGGTCGTAGAGCGGGCCCTGCTTGCGCACATCCGCCGGCGCGAGGTTGACGGTGATGCGCCGCAGCGGGAACTCGAAGCCCGCGTTGCGGATCGCCGCGCGCACGCGCTCCTTCGCCTCCTGCACCGCAGTGTCCGGCAACCCCACGATCTGGAACGCGGGCAACCCGCTCCCGATGTCCACCTCGACATCGACGAGAATCCCGTCGATGCCTACCACTGCTCCGCTGCGAACCTTTGCCAGTGCCATGCCACGGTTGTAGCACACACGTTCGAGAGTGTGCAAGCGCACTGGCTGTCCGGCTCGCATCCGGGGCTGGTTAGAATGGTCCACGGAGGTGCCACACATTTGGCATCAGATGCGTTCGACACCCACGGGACCGTACGCACGCTGCGCCAACACGGCCACAGCGAGCAGGAGGCCGAGGGGATCGTCGAGGCGTTGAGCCCATTCGTTACTCGCGAGATTCTCCGCGCCGAACTCGAGCGCACGGAGAGCCGACTCATCAAGTGGGTGTTCGGCATCGTGGTCGGCAGCCTCGGCGTGACGGCCGCCCTCGTGACCGCGGTGACCGCCGTGGCTACCCTGCTCGGCTAACGGCAGCCCCCGCAGCACTCGGGGAGAGGCAGCGTGCCGGCGAGGGCGGGGTCAGGCCTCGGAGCGGGTCACCGAGACCACGCCGCGCACGCTGTCGAGGCGGCTCATCAGGCGCGAGACCTGGGCGCGGCCCTCCGTCTCGAGGGTGAGGTGGACCGTCGTCATGCGATCGTCGTGCTCGGTGCGCACGGCGACCATGTTCACCCGCTCGGCGGCGACGAGCGTGCTGATGTCGCGCAGCAGTCCGACGCGATCCCAGGCCTGGACCTCGACGGCGGCGGCGTAGAGCTCGCCCTCGCGACCCCAGTCGCACTCGACGAAGCGCTGCGACTCGGCGCTGCTGCGGGTGTTGTGGCAGTTCCGCCGGTGCACGGTGACGCCTCGGGAGCGCGTGACGTAGCCGATGATGTCGTCCCCCGGCAGCGGTCCGCAGCAGCGCGCGAGCGTGACGTGCAGCCCCGCCGACCCGAGCACGCGCACGTTCGGCGGACCGCGCCGGACCGAGGGCGGCGAGAGCGCCCGCTTGCTGATCGCGGGCGGTTCGGTCAGGCGCTCGGCAAGCTTCTGGCCGAGCGCCTGCAGCGAGACGTCGCCGTAGCCGATGGCGGCGAGCATGTCCTCGAAGGACTCGTAGTGGAACTCCTGGTGGAGGCCGTCCGGCGCCTCGGCGATGCCCATGCGCTTGCGTTCGCGCTCCAGCAGCTCGCGGCCCTTCGTGACGTTCTCGTCGCGCCTCTGCCGCCGGAACCACTGCCGCACCTTCTGGCGAGCATGGCTCGATCCGAGGTAGCCGAGCTCCGGATTCAGCCAGTCTCGCGAGGGCCCGCCGTCGCGCCGCCCGCGGACGATCTCGATCACGTCGCCGTTCTGCAGCTTCGTGCTCAGCGCCACCAGCCGCCCGTTGACCCTCGCGCCGGTGCAGTGGTGCCCGAGGTCCGTGTGAATGCGGTAGGCGAAGTCGATCGGCGTCGACCCGGCGGGCAGCACCCGCACATCGCCGCGAGGCGTGAACACGAAGACCTGGTCGCGGAAGACATCCGTCTTCACGGAGTCGAGGAAGTCCTCGGTGCCGGATGCCTCCTGCTGCCACTCGATCAGGTGGCGCAGCCAGGCCATGCGCTCCTCGTACTGGCGGTCGCGCGCCCCGGCGTGCTCCTTGTAGCGCCAGTGGGCAGCGACTCCGTACTCGGCGACCTCGTGCATCTCGCGCGTGCGAATCTGCACCTCGAATGGGCGCGCGCCGGGGCCGAGCACGCTCGTGTGCAGCGACTGGTACAGCGACTCCTTCGGATTGCCGATGTAGTCGTCGAAGCCGTTCGGGATCGGGTGCCACGTCTGGTGGACGACGCCGAGCGCGTGGTAGCACTCGCCCACCGTGTCGACGAGGACGCGCACAGCGAGCAGATCGTGGATCTGGTCGAGCGACTTCCCGTCGGCCGAGTAGCGCTGCATCTTCTGATGGATCGAGTAGAGGTGCTTGACGCGCCCCGTCACGTCGGCCTCGATGCCCGCCTCCTTGAGAGCCTCGCGCAGGCCGCGCTCGACGCGGCGCACGAAGCGCTCGCGTTCCGCCCGGCGCGAGGCGAGCGTGGAGGCGACTCGGCGGTAGTGTTCGGGATCGAGCACGCGGAACGCGAGATCCTCGAGCTGCCACTTCATCTGCCAGATGCCGAGCCGTCCCGCGAGCGGCGCGTAGATGTCCATCGTCTCGCGCGCGATCGCCGCCTGCCGCTCCGGGTCCAGGAACTCGATCGTCTGCATGTTGTGCAGCCGGTCCGCGATCTTGACGATGACGACGCGCACGTCCTCGGCCATCGCCACCAGCATCTTGCGCAGCGTCTCGGCGTCCTCGGCGCTCTTGCGCGCGCGCAGCGCGACATCCGCCGAGGGCAGGTGCTCGATCTTCGTCGCCCCCTCGACGAGGCTGGTGACCTCCGCGCCGAAGCGCTCGGTCAGTTCGCGGGCGCTGACGTCGCAGTCCTCCATCACGTCGTGCAGCAGCGCCGCCTGGATCGTGTGCACGTCCATGCGCAGCCCCGCGACGTGAAGGGCGACAGCGACGGGGTGGACGATGTAGGGGTCGCCGGACCTGCGGATCTGGCCGTCATGGCAGTCGGCGGCGTAGCTGTAGGCATCGAGGGCGGCCTCGACGCGGTCGTCGGGGAGATATTCGCCGAGCGCGTCGAGCAACTCGGCCGAGCCGTCGTGATGCCCGGCCTGATGGTCGCGGATCGCGATGCCTTGCGCGCTGCGTCCGTCGCCGGTCATAGGCTCTGAGCGTATGCCGTATGTGGCATCGCCGCAACGCAGGCCGTCCGAGGCGAGGCCGGGACACTGCGCCAGCCGCGACGAGGCCGTAGGCTTGGAGCAGGCAGTTCGGCCCCGGAGGGCACGATGGCGGAGCTTCAGGCGCCGCGCGGCATGAGCGACCTCCTGCCGGAGGACGAGGCCCTGTGGCGCTTCGTCCGCGACACCGCGGAGCGCGTCGCCCGCTCCTTCGACTATCGCCTCATCAACACCCCGATCGTCGAGGACGTGCGCGTCTTCGCGCGCACCTCGGGCGACGAGAGCGACATCGTTTCGAAGGAGATGTACGTCTTCGAGGACCGCGGCGGCGGCCAGCTCGCGCTGCGTCCCGAGGGCACCGCGTCCGTCTGCCGCGCCTACCTGGAGCACGGCATGGCCAGCCGCCCGCAGCCGGTGCGCCTCTACTACTTCGGCCCGATGTTCCGCTACGACCGCCCGCAAGCCGGCCGCTACCGCCAGCTCTGGCAGTTCGGCGCCGAGTGTATCGGCGACCCCTCCCCCGCCGCCGACGCCGAGGCGATCGAGCTGCAGCACACGATCTTCCGCGAGCTGGGCCTCGACAATCTCGTGCTGCGGATCAACTCGATCGGCACGGCCGAGACGCGGCGCGGCTACACCGAGCACCTGCGCGAGCACCTCCGCCCGCACCTCGAGACGCTGTCGCACGACTCGCAGCGGCGCCTCGAGACGAACGCGCTGCGCATCCTCGACTCGAAGGAGGACGCGGCCCACCCGGCGCTGCGCGAGGCGCCGAGCATCCTCGACCACCTTTCTGGCGAGGACGCGGAGCACTTCGCCGCCGTGCGCTCCCTGCTCGACGCCGCCGGCATCGCCTACGAGGTCGACCACCGCATCGTGCGCGGCCTCGACTACTACGCGCGCACCGTCTGGGAGTTCGAGCCGCCCTCGGAGGACGGAGAGGCTGGCACGCAGGCGACCGTCGGCGCAGGCGGACGCTACGACGGCCTGATCGAGCTGCTCGGCGGCCCGCCGACGCCCGGCACCGGCTTCGCCACGGGCATCGAGCGCACGCTGCTCAACCTGCGCGCGCGCGGCATCGAGGCGCCCGAGTCGCCCTCGGTGGACGTGGTGACGATCCCGCTCGGCGAGCAGGGTGCAGCCGCGGCGCTGCGCCTCGCGCAGGCGCTGCGCGCCGCGGGCCTCGCCGTGCGCGCCGGCATCCCCGGCCGCTCGCTGCGCGCGCAACTCCGAGGCGCGAACGCCTCGGGCGCGCGCTACGCCGCCATCGTCGGCGACGACGAAGCCGCCCGCAGCGTCGTCCAGCTCAAGCCCCTCGCGACGGACAGCGAGCAGCGCGAGGTGGCGGTAGGGGATGCAGTAGCGGCGGTACGGGGCAGGTAGCGTCCAGCGGTCGTCAGGTGGCCTTCTCCGCTTTCGGGAGCTGGTCGAGAAACAACAACTGACCGGCGTAGCCTGCGTTGGAACCGAACTTGTCCCTAGTCCACTGCAGGAGCCCCGCGTTCTCCGCGCCCGCTGTGTGTGTCTTCCCGTACCGCTTCTTCAGGGCTCTCCCGATATGCGTGTCAACAGGAAATGCCTCGGCCTTGTCGAGAGCGAACAGGCAGACGCAATCCGCAATCTTCGGACCGATGTCCTCGTAGCTCATCAGGAAGGCGCGGGCTTGCGGATGCGGCCAACGGGCTAGTGCGCTCAGGTCCAGGATGCCTTCCGTTATGTGCCGAGCAACCTCAAAGATTCGGCTTCCGCGGCTCAACCCCAACTCGAGACCTTCCAATCCGGTCTTGCCAACTGCCGTCAAGCGCTCGGGCGACGGGAGAGAATTGCGGGTCACGTTCTCGAGGGTGATGGGCTCGCCGTAGCAATTCGCCAGCTTGTCGACAATCCTGGTGATGCCCCTGATGTCGTTCCTTTGAGAGCAGATGTAGGCGACCAGGCACTCCCAGGGATCCTGGCGCAGGACCCGCATGCCGCCGTACTGGCCCACCAACGCGCGCAACTTGTCGTCCTCGCGCAGCGCGTCGTGGACCGGCGTGATGTCCTGATCGAGGCGGAAGTACGTCTCGACGGCAGACTTCAGGGACTCTTCAGGTGCCTCGCTGCGGAACTCGATCCCGTCCTCGGAGTGGCGGACCTTTAGCAAGTGGCCCTTCACGAAGCCGTAGTACCAGCCGTCCTCCCCCTCGCACCATCGAAACGCCTGTGCCTGGAGCCAGCGGAGTTCCAGCTTGAATGGTTGGGGAGCTGGTAGGTGCAAGGGAATCCTCCAGACGCGAGCGAGTTTCGCGACTCGCTCACAGTCTGGCATCGTAGCAGCGCCGCAGCGCGCGGCCCTCAGTCCGGCGGAGCCAGCCAATGCTCGCCCTCGAGGGTCACGCCAGAGGTGAGCAGGGCGTCGAGCGCCGTCACGAGGCGGCCGCCAGCCCTGGCGCCGGAGCGAGTGCGGAGCCAGCTCTGGTTGTCCGTGAATATGAACGCCGGGTAGGGGCGGCCGGCTCGGATCTCCGCCAAGGCCATCGGGCGGAAGTCCTTCGAGTTCTCCGTCACAACCACGCGCCCTTCGGCCAAGGCCGCCGCCAGAATCACGGAATCGGCTCTGGTCCGTAGGTCGGGGCGTTCTGCGACCGCGACCACGTCATGCCCGCGCTCGCGTAAGCCCGAATCCACCGATCGAAGCTTGACAGGGCGGGATGCGGGGCTGGCGGAGAGTTCGGCGGGCGTGGCGGCGTTCGCCAGGCGGCGGCGCGGGCGGAGCGGAGCGAGGAGCCCTCGCTCAGCGCCGCTCGGGGGCGCTGAGCGAGGGCGCGAGGGTGCGCGAGGCGTGCGCGGGCATGCTGGTGCGAGCCTCGGACCCGGGGCCAGCGCTGTGGGCGGGGCGTGAGGCGGGGAGCGGTAGCGCCCGGAGTCGCGCGAGCGCGGCTGTCCACTGGGCGGCCCAGGGCCAGCGCTTCGGGAGGTGCAGGGTCCAGCGCCGGGCAGAATGGGTGAGCCGTCCGGCGAGAGCGAAGTAGCGCCGCCTGAGCGTCTTCGTCGTCACGATTCCCTCGCCGAGCCCGAGGCGCGCCGTCCAGCGGGCGAGGTTGTGCGCGATCACCTGCACCGCGAGCCACGCCGCGTTCGCGGTGCAGCGGCCCGAGGGGAGATGGTTCAGCCCGACGCCGTACTTGAGATCGCGGATCGCGTTCTCGATCTCGGCGTGGCGGCGATGGTCGGCCTCCAGCTCCATCATCTCTCCGGCGCGATCGCTGATGAAGGCGTGGTAGCTATAGTTCACGAAGAGCGCGAGCTGTGAGCCGGGCGCCGGCTTGACGCGCCGCACGATGAGCCGCACCGGGGTGGCATCCTCCTTGTGCTGGAACGGCGTGTAGGTCGTCTCGGCGACATCGGCGCCGCCCGGCAGCCAGTACGGGATCGGCGTCCAGTCCTCTTCCGCTATCGCCTCGATCAGCCGGCGTACGCTCGGCTGCTGGCGAATGGTGATTGAGAAGCGGACATCCAGCGCGCGGCAGGCGGCGACGACGGCGTGGGTGTAGAAGCCGCTGTCGGCGCGCACCGTGAGCTGCCCCGACGCCCCGGCCTCGCGCACCCGCGCCACCGTCTCACGCAGGAAGTGGGCGGCGCCGCGGGCGGTGTGCGCGCGGCCCTCGCGCAGCCGCGCCATCAGCACCTCGCCCGTCCCGGCCGCCACCGCGAGCAGCGGGTGATAGCCGCGCGCGCCGCTGTAGCCGGGCTGGCGGGCGCCCTCCTTCGCCAGGCCGTAGGTCTCGCAGAGCGTCGAATCGAGGTCGATCGTGAACGGCGCATCGCCGGGTCCCGCCCCGGCCGCCCAGCCGCGGGCGAGCAACTCGCGGCTGAGGCGGTCGAGCTGGCGGACGTGGCCCCAGCTGAAGCTGCGCAGGAAGGTCCCGAGGGTGGACGGCGCCTTCACGGTGCAGCCGAGCACGCGCCCGGCGCCGCCTGAGCGCAACGCAGCGGCGGCGTCGATGCAGTCGCCGCCCGCGAGCGCCGAGGCGGCCAGGGTCAGCAGCTTGTCGCCGGCGTTCGCGCGCCCCGCCGCGTCACCGAGGTCGAGGTAGCTGTCGGCGAGCTCTTGCAAACCGAGATGCTGGGCGAGCGTGGCCGGGAGGAGCAGCCCCGCATCGGCCACCAGGCGGTGGTCGTCGAAGGCGATGTCTATCCGGTCGGGGTCGCTCGTTGGTAGCATCGAATGGGTGCTCCCTGTCGCTGGTACGTGATTTGTCAAAACCCATTGTCCCAGCTACAGCGGAGCACCCAACCGCAGCCGCTCGCGCGCTCTTCTTCGGTGGATTCGGGGTAAGGACTGAGCGACGAACCGAGGCCACATCTCGTCGATCAACAGCCTCAACCGGCGGGCAGTCTCCGCTTACTGAGCCACTCCGCCTTTGCCTGCTCCGAGTACTCGTCGAGGTCGCGCATCCAGTCGTCGATCTCGCCCGTGTACTCAAGGTAGTAGCGGATGGCCGCCACTACGGCGTGCGGGGGCAGCTCCATCAGGTCGGCCGTGTCCGCAGCGGCGCGCTCCACAGCCTCATCGCTGTCGAGCGGCTGCTCCCGGAAGATGCGCGCCAGAGCCCAGACCTGGGGGCCGTCAGCAAGCGCCGGGCGACGTCCGGTGGCCCCGTCGCGGAAGACGATGCCCGGATGACGTTTCATCCGTCGCTTTTCCTCGGCCAGCTTGATTGCCATCGCCGTCCCCTGCACGCCGAGCGTGTCGCCCCACACATCGTAGCAGCGGCGGCCGCGCGCGCTTCCCCGTCCTCAGTCCGGCGGAGTCAGCCAGAGCTCGCCCTCGATGGCAACGCCCGAGGTGAGCAGGGTGTCGAGCACGGTCACGAGGCGGCCAAGCGTCCGCCGATTGGCGCGCGGCCAACTGCGGTCGTCCGTGAAGATCAAGGCCGGATACGAACGGTCGGCGAGCACCCTCTCCGCTCCTAGCCTGCGGTAGTCCCGATCTTCGGTCACGACTACACGGTCCTCGGCCTCGGCAGCCGCCAGGATCGCGCGATCGGGCTAGGTCCGGAGGTCGGGGCGTTCCGCGACCGCGACCACATCGTGGCCGCGCGCTCGCAACTCCGCCGCAATGGACGGAGCCAGCATCTCGTCGAGGAGCAGCTTCAAGCGCGGAGCGGTTCCCGTTTCCGAAGCCACTCCGCCTTGGCCTCATCGGCTTCTTCGTCGAGGCGTCGCATCCATTCGTCGATCTCGTCGTGGTACTCGATGTAGTAGCGGATGGCCGCCAGCGCCACGTGGCGCGGCAGACTGCTGAGGAGCGCGATCGAGTGGTCGGCGGCGCGCTCGATCGCCTCCTCGCTATCGAGCGGAAGGTCGCGGAAGAGACGGGCGACCATCCACACGTCGGGGCCGCCCATGAGCACGGCGCGGCGACCCGCCGGCTCGGTGCGGAAGAAGACCCACGGATGTCGCGCCATGCGCAGCCCCTCCTCGACCAGTCGCGCGGCTGCTGCCGAACGGGACTCGCCCGTCTCGCGACCGTGCTCGTCCAGTCGCTCGAGCGTCTCGTCTCCGATGCCAATCGAGAGCTTGCGCCTCGCCATCGTGGTCTCCCCGCGATGCATATCGTCCCGTCACATCGTAGCACCGGGCCCCTCGCGGGCCCGCGCACGCGGCCCCTGTTACCCTAGTCGCATGCACGAACGCATTGCGGAGATCGAGGCGCGCTTCGAGGAGCTGACGGAACTCCTCAGCGATCCGGAGGTGACGTCCGACCACCGCCGCATGGCCGAACTCGCCCGCGAACGCTCCCGTCTCGAACCGATCGTCGATCTCGGACGCCGCTTCCGTGAGACCGGCGAGGCACTCGCCGACGCGCACGACCTGCTGCGCTCCGGCGACGAGGACGAGCGTGAACTCGCCCGCGAGGAGGAGGAGCGGCTGACGCCGCTGCTCGCGGATCTCGAGGAAAACCTGAAGCTCGCGCTGCTGCCTCGCGACCCCGCCGACGAGAAGAACGCGATCATCGAGATCCGCGCCGGCGCGGGCGGCGAGGAGGCCGCGCTCTTCGCCGCCGACCTGTTCCGCATGTACCAGCGCTATGCCGAGCGCCAGGGCTGGCGGCTGGAGGTGCTCAACACCTCGGAGGCCGGTCCCGGCGGCTACCGCGAGATGACCTTCGAGCTGTCCGGCCGGGACGCCTACCGGCGCATGAAGCACGAGTCCGGCGTGCACCGCGTGCAGCGCGTCCCGGAAACCGAGTCGCAGGGCCGCATCCACACCTCGACGGCCACGGTCGCCGTGCTGCCCGAGGTCGACGAAGTCGAGGTCGATATCGACTGGTCCGACGTGCGGACGGACATCTTCCACGCCAGCAGCGCGGGCGGGCAGAACGTGAACAAGGTGGCGACGGCGGTGCGCTTCACGCACGAGCCGACCGGCATCGTCGTCATCTGCCAGGACGAGCGCTCGCAGGCCAAGAACCGCGCGAAGGCGGAGAGCGTGCTGCGCGCCCGCATCTACGACCTGGAGCGCGCGAAAGCCGCCGCCGAGGTCGCCGACGTGCGCCGCTCGCAGGTCGGCAGCGGCGACCGCTCGGAGAAGATCCGCACCTACAACTTCCCCGACGACCGCGTCACCGACCATCGCGTGCGGCTCACCAAGCACGGCCTCCCGCGCATCCTCGACGGCGAGATCGACGCCCTGATCGACGCCGTGGCGATGGAGGAGCAGTCGCGGCTCCTCCAGCAGCAACAGCAGCCCCTACGGGCCTGACGGGCGCCTCCATGGCGCTCAGCGGGCCACCAGGGCAGCCGGAGCAAGCGGACCAGCAGCACGACCCCGGAGGCACCGTCGGCGCGCTGCTGCTGCAGGCGGCGCGCGGGCTGGTCGCGATCTGGGCCGCGGAGAGCCTCGACGAGGGGCGGCTGGAAGCCGACCTGCTCTACGGCGAGGCGGCAGGGCTGAGCCGCGCGCAGGTGATCGCGGCCGGCCGCGAGACGCCGCCGCCCGAGGCGCGCTCCCGCTTCGACGCGCTGCTGCGGCGTCGCATGGCGCGCGAGCCGCTCGCCTACATCCTCGGCCGCCGTGAGTTCCACGGCCTGACCTTCGAGGTCGGCCCCGGCGCGCTGATCCCGCGCCCGGAGACGGAAACGCTCGTCGAGGCCTCACTGGCCGCGATCCGCGAGCACCCCAACGCCCGCCGCATCGTGCGCGTCGCCGACGCCGGCACGGGCAGCGGCGCGGTCGCGCTGGCGATCGCGCGGCATGCGCCCTCGGCGAAGATCTTCGCAACGGACGCCTCGACGGAGGCGCTGGCCTGGGCTGGCCGCAACCGCGCGCGGCTGGGGCTGATGGAGCGCGTCGTGCTGCTCGCTGGCGACCTGCTGGAGCCGATCGGCGAGCCACTCGACGTGGTCGCCGCGAACCTGCCCTACATCCCCACCGAGGAGTACGAGCGCCTCCCCGCCGAGATCCGCGCCGGCGAGCCCCGCCTGGCCGTCGACGGCGGCGAGGACGGCCTCGAGCTCGTCCGTCGGCTCGTCGCCCAGCTCCCGGACCACCTCGCCGACGGCCCGGTCGCCGTGCTGCTCGAACTCGGCGGCGGCCAGTCCGCCCTCGTCGCCGACTGGGTCACGGAGGCCCTCGGTGGTGGGGAGGCGGCGGTGGGTGTCGAGGTGCACCGCGATTTGGCAGGGAACCGGCGGGTACTGGAGGTGCGGCGGGGGTATTGAGGGCACCTGCCTGCTTGTCATCTCCGCGGGGAGGGGCCATGATTGTGCTATGCCGGTATCGTTCGACACCCTGAGGGCGGCCACGCGCCTGCAGGAAGAAGCGGGCTTCAGCGAGCAGCAGGCCCGCGTCCTCATTTCGACCATCGCCGACGGCATGGACGAGCACCTCGCGACCAAGGACGACATCTCCGCCGTTGGCCAGAGGATCGACGCACTCGACCAGAAGCTCGGCCAGAGGATCGACGCACTCGATCAGAAGATCGACCAGAGTATTGTCGCGCTCGACCAGAAGATCGACCAAAGGATCGACGCATTCGACCAGAAGATCGACCAGAGGATCGACGCACTCGATCAGAAGATTGACCAGAGGATTGTCGCGCTCGACCAGAAGCTCGACCAGAGGACGGTCGCGCTCGACCAGAAGCTCGACCTCTCGGTCGCGGGTCTTGAGCACTCGATGGCGGCTATGGAGCAGCGGCTCCTCGTCCGGGTCGGCTCGATGGTGGCCGCAGCCACCGTGATCGGCATCGCCGCCGTCGGAGTCCTCGTCTCGGCGATGTAAGCCGACAAGCTCATAAGTGCCGGAGGCACGGCGTAGGTTCGGGACGCGAAAAGCCCCCGGTCGTCTCTCCGTGGGCTTTCACTGTGTGCGGGTTCGCACAACGCGCCTGTCCAGCACGGTCAGTGTCAGGGAAGGGCCTCGCCCTCGTCTATCTCCCGGTCACCGTGAATCCGCCCTGCTGCGCGAGATGCACGAGGGTCGTGGCGAGCGCGACGGCGTCCTGCGCCTGTTCAAGCGTCACAGTCAGCGGGATGGCTTCGTCCGCAGTCCCATGGCGATCCAGTTGGGAGGTCCAGAGCAACTCAAACATTGCACGCACCGACGCAACGCTCTCCACGGATCCAGGACCGCTCAGGCGGGCCGCGAATTTGTCGGGCTTATCTCGGAGGGCAGCAATCATCTTGCCGAGCGTAGCGCTCGAATCCCGGGGCAGGACGATAGGCGCATGGGCGGCCTCGACGGCGCGAACCGCCTCGCGGTAGGCGCCTGACGCATCCGGATTGCGGCCCCACGCCTTCTGCCAAGCATCTCTGAGGTGCTGCGAGGGACGCGTCTCCCTTCCCATCGTGGACTCAGCAACGCTTTGGAGCGTCTCGCCGACTCTCCGCTCCAAGCCATCAGGCGTCGCCCGCCAAGCCGATCCTCCTGAGGAGAGCAGTTCCTCGAGGTCGGAAAGATAATCGGGCGGCACGTACAAGCGACAGGCGAGGTAGTCGATCGCATCGAGGAGATCGGCTGGAGGGAGGTCCCTGATTCTGGCTGGTATCTCCTTGCGGAGGGCTGCCTGAGCGTGCATCCGCACCTCTTCACGCCAGACCTGGGAAGCGACTTGGCTGCCTACCAGTCGTTCGATCCATCGAACCAATGGTTGAAGAAGCCAGACCGGAACTGCGTCCTGCAGTATCCCGAATTCGTCTGCGCGTTTGGGATCGTGGCGTGCACTAAGGGGACGCCATGGATCGTCCGACAACGGTGAGGTTCCCTACCCCGGCGTCTGCTGCGCCAGCTGGTAGATCTTTCCCTCCGTCTTGATTGACGGGGCAATCACCATCCTCGCGGCGTGGAACTCCGGGATGGTGAGGGCGCCGCACGTGGCCATCGAGGTGCGGAGGGCGCCGACGAGGTTCTCCGTGCCGTCGGTGCGCGAGGTCGGGCCGAACAGCAGCGTGTCGAGGGTGCGCGGCTGGCCGACGTGCACGCGCACGCCTCGAGGCAGCTCCGCGTGCGGGGTCGCCATGCCCCAGTGGTAGCCGCGGCCCGGGGCTTCCTTCGTCGCCGAGAACGGGGAGCCGATCATGACCGCGTCGGCGCCCGCGCAGATTGACTTCGAGAGGTCGCCGCCGGTGCGGATGCCGCCGTCCGTGATGATCGGCACGTAGCGGCCCGTCTGCTCGTGGTAGAGGTCGCGCGCGTAGGCCGTGTCCAGCGTCGCGCTGACCTGCGGGATGCCGATGCCCAGCACCTCGCGCGAGGTGCACGCCGCGCCCGGCCCCACGCCGACGAGCAGCGCGTGCACGCCCGTCTCCATCAGCTCCAGCGCCGCCCCGGTGTCGACCGTGTTGCCGACGAGCACGGGGATGGGGGCGATCTGCTCGACCAGCTCGTCGAGGCGCAGGCCGCGCAGGGAGCGCGAGACGTGGCGGGCGGTGGTGACGGTGGACTGGACGGCGAAGAAGCTGGCGCCCGCGTCCTTCGCGATCGGGGCGAGGCGCTTCGTGTTCTGCGGGGTGGCGCTGACGGCGGCGATGCCGCCGCGCTCGATGATCTCCTCGATACGCCGCCCGACGAGCTCGTCGCGGATCGGCTGGGAGTAGACGTGCTGGATGATCTCGGTCGAGTGCTCGAGATTGGCGGCGGCGATCTCCTCGAAGATGCCCGCTGGGTCCTCGTAGCGGGTTTGCACGCCCTCGAGGTTGAGGACGGCGAGGCCGCCGGCCTTCGTGAGGGCGGCGGCGAAGGACGGGTCGACGACGGCGTCCATCGCCGAGGCGAGGATCGGGACCGGGAAGGTGTGCTCGCCGAGCGTCAGGGCGGCCTCAACGAGATCGGGGTTGGTGGTGACGGCGCCGGGGACGATGGCGACGTCGTCGAATCCCCAGGCACGCTCGAGACTCTTGCGCTGCGCTGCCGTCATCCTCGTATCCCTCCCCGTCGGTGGTGGCTCAGATGACGCCGAGCGGCGAGCACAGCGACCGGGGAGGGCGCATGAGGCGCGTGGGGCGCATACACAAAGACCCCGCCACTGGGGAGGGGTCCTGCCCGGGGTGCGCCCGAGGCCGTCGATTGCCAGGTTGTCGCATGGGTCCCGCCACGGTCACCCTGCTTTTGTGAATGGTAGAGCCCGCCCGATCGAGGGTCAACGTTGCGGCCCTCGGGAGCCGCGATTCGGGCCTCGCCGGACGGGCTACTCTCCTTCCTTGTTCGGGAGGGTGATCTTCCAGATCACGCTCATGCCCGAGTCCGCGACGAGCAGATCGCCCTCTGCGGTGATGAGGATCGCCGCCGGCTTGAAGTTGGGCGAGTCGTTGAACGACTGGCGATCGACCACGATCGCCGCTTTCCCTTCGGGGGAGATGCGAGCGACCCGTCCGTACTCCTGATCGACGGCGTAGAGCGTTCCGTCGGGCGCCACCCCCAGGCCCGGGAGGTTGTACGAGAAGATCCCGCCATAGATCCCGGGAACATCCTCGAACACCGTCGAGATGGCGCCATCTGCTTCCGTCTTCCATATCGAGGTCATCGTATGCTGGAGGCTCGCGTAGTAGACCGTCCCGTCGCCGTGCACAGCAAACCCGTACACCGAGATGGCATCGTTCACAACCGCGGAGACCCGGCCATCGAGTGAGAGGCGGAGGATGGTCCCCACGTTCCACTCGTTGAGCAAGAGATGGCCCTCCGGGTCGAAGACCATGTGGGTGAGCTCGCCGAACGGTTGCCCGCGGCTGTTGACCGTCGTCACGGCGCCGTTGGACGCAATCCGCCGGACAAGGCCGTTACCGGAGTCGGCGACGTAGATCACACCATCGGCATCGACGGCGACGGCCTTGGGCTTCGAGAATTGCGCCTCATCGCCGGAGCCGTCGCGGTCCCCCTCGCCGTTGCCGCCCGCGACGGTGCTCACACGTCCCTCTGGCGATATCCGGCGAATCGCGTGGTTGTACGTGTCGGCGACGATGATTGTTCCGTCGGCGGACATCGCGATCCCTTGGGGGAACGTGAACAGCGCATCGCGTGCGGAGCCGTTCATGAGACCAGTGGTGACGGAAGGGTAGGCGCCGAACCCGCCACGCCCGGCCACGGCGCTGACGCGTACGCCCTCGAGCCGCGCGACCGCGGCAATCACAGCCGGCGCCACGGCTGAGAAGCCCCCGTCGATATCCGGGATGACGAGACGCACCATGCTGTCGCCTTGATCGGCCACGACGAGCGCGCCACTCGGAGTGAAGTCAAGCGCCCCGGGCAGGTGCAGCGGGGCCGCCTCGCGAGGGCCGTCGAGATAGCCGCCGTATCCGGTTCCGGCCACCGGCACAAGCCTGTCGCGTCCCGCAACCCTCACGATCTGATTGCGCCCGGTGTTCGTCACGAAGACATCGCCAGCGGCGGTGACCGCGATTCCCCCGGGTGACGCGAGCGCTCCTCCAGACCACGGCGGGGCGCTCAGGAAGAGCGTCGAGACCCAGCCGCTCGTACTGACCTTGCGAATGGCACCGTGTTGGATCAAGTACTGGCCGGGCAGGTAGAAGTTTGAATCGATCACGAAGATGTTGCCCGCTGCGTCCACGTCAATGTCCTTGATGGCGCCGAACTCGGCGTCGTCTCGCGGGCCATCCCGATAACCCGGGCCTGCCTCACCGGCGAACGTGGACACCCAGCCCGAAGGTGAGAGTCGCCGGATTCGTGCTTGCTCCGCGATGTAGAGGTCGCCGTCCGGGGCGAATGCAATCCTGCAAGGCGCCAGGAGTAGCGCCTGCTCGGCGCGGCCGTCCCGCTGGAGCCACTGCCCCTCGCGGGGCTGGTCGGTTCCCGCTACGGTGGTCACCACCCCGTCCGGGCTGATCTTGCGGACGCGGTGACCCGAGCATTCGGCAACGTAGATGGAGCCCTGCCAATCGACGGCCACATCGCTCGGCCCGTGGAACTGAGCGGTCTCCGCGGGGCCATCGAGTGTGCCCCGTCCGTTCCCGCCGGCGATCGTTGTGACCGTCCCATCGGGCAAGATGCGGCGGATCGCGTGGTTGCGGACGTCCGCCACGATCACGCTTCCGTCGTGGTCGGCAGTCACCCCCATGTTCGCTTCGGAGATCCACCCGAAGCGGGCCTCGTCGCCGCGCCCGTCCCGGTAGCCGTGGTCGCCAGCAAGTCCAGCGAGCGACACGACGCCTTCCCCTGGCGGTACAGCATCGAGGCGGACATCACCGTAGCGGTACCGCCCGGTGCTCGAGAGTCCGTCGTCAAGCAGTAGGCGGATCGTCCCGAGGGTGTCCCACGACCCTCCGGCGACGCGAGCGCTGATGTAGATCCTCCGGTCGTCCCGGACATCCTGCCAGACGCGCGCCTCGACGCCCACCGTGGACGCCCGCAGCGGCACATCGAGGGCGATGTCTCCGTAGCGGTAGCGGCCCGAGGAGCTCAGGCCGTCATCGAGCGGCAGGGAAATGGCCCCGAGCATCCTCCACGAACCGCGAACCGGACGAGCGCTGATGTAGATGTTCCGGCCGTCACGGACGTGCTGCCAGACGCGTACCTCGACGGACGCCGTGGTTTCGGCGTAGCTCTCGCCCTCGGCCGCCCCCAACGGAACCGCGATGAGGCCGAGCACGACCGACAGCCCTGCGACCGCGAGCTTCCTCAAGATGGCACTCAGCGTCATGAGGCGACCGTAGCAGACGGCGTGGTCACGCTGCGGGGCGGCCTACCGCACCTCGTGCGTGTACCAGCCCCGCCAGACCGCCTTGCGGCGGCGGAACAGCGCGATGAAGAGCGGGTTGGTCCAGACCAGGATCCGCCACAGCGGCCACTTGTCGAAGCGCCGCGCCGAGGGCCGGACGCGCGGATGGCGGATGAAGGCGACCGTGCGATCCGTCTTGCGGGCGAGCCGCTTGAGGCTCCAGTGGAAGTCGACGTCCTCGCCGATCCAGGCCGTCTCGTCGTAGCCGCCGACCTCCTCGAAGACGGGCGCGCGGCAGAACTGAGTCGCGCCCTGCGCCATCCCGGTCAGCCGGGCGAGCAGCCGCCAGGCGCGCAGGTAGAGCCGGACGGTGCGGCGTCGCGGCCGGTAGTCGACATCGACGCCGCCTCCGAGGCCGGCCGGGTCGCTCATCACGCCGTGAATCGCCTCGAGGAGCGTAGGCGGCACGATCACGTCCGCATCAGCGAAGACCAGCACGTCGCCCTCGGCATGGCGCGCCCCCGCGTTGCGGGCCCGCGCGATGCCCTGCAGCGGCTCGTCGATGACCGTGGGCCCTTCGCGCGGGCGATGGCGGCGGTCCCGTCCTCGCTGTTGTTGTCGACGACAATTGTCTCGATCTCGGTGTCGGAGCGGGCGCTGAGGTGGGCGGCAGCGGCCTCGATGGAATCGAGGGTGGCTGCGAGGTAGGACTCCTCGTTGAAGGCCGGGACGATGACCGTGAGCTTCACCGGGATCAGCGTATCCGACGCCGGCCGCACGGCGGCAGGTGGCCGTGCGGGGTGCAGGTGCTACGATTCCAGCGATGGGTGAGACGGTGCTCGCCGCGGTCGCTTGGCCCTATGCGAACAGCTCGCTGCACGCGGGCCAGATCGCCGGCGCATACCTGCCTGCCGATATCTTCTGCCGCTACCACCGCATGCACGGCGACCGCACGGTCATGGTCTCCGGCTCCGACGTGCACGGCACGCCTGTCACGATCCGCGCCGAGGAGGAGGGCATCACGCCCGAGGCAGTGAGCGAGCGCGCGCACGCCTCCTTCATCGACACCTTCGAGCGCTTCGGCATCGAGTTCGACCTGTTCACCTCGACCGGCACGGCGAACCACGCCGAGGTCGCGCAGGACCTCTTCCTGCGGCTGCACGAGCGCGGCCACATCTACGAGGCCGAGATGACGATGCTGTTCGACCCCGAGGCCGAACGCTTCCTGCCTGACCGTTATGTCGAGGGCACCTGCCCCTACTGCGACTACGAGGACGCGCGCGGCGACCAGTGCGACCAGTGCGGGCGCACGATGGACGCCCTCGAGCTGATCGAGCCGCGCTCGCGCCTCTCCGATGCGACGCCGGAGCCTCGCCGGACGAACCACTGCTTCCTGCGGCTCAGCGCCTTCAACGATCAGCTGCTCGAGTGGGTCGATCCGCAGACGCACTGGCGGCCCGCCGTGCGCAACTTCACGCTCGGGCTGCTGCGCGAGGGGCTGCACGACCGCGCGATCACGCGCGACATCCAGTGGGGCGTGCCCGTACCCCTTGAGGGCTGGGACGACAAGCGCATCTACGTCTGGTTCGAGGCGGTGATCGGCTACCTCTCGGCGACGAAGGAGTGGGCGCAACGATCGGGGCAGCCGGACGCCTGGGAGGCGTTCTGGAAGGACCCGGCGGCGCGCATCGTGTACTTCCAGGGCAAGGACAACGTCCCCTTCCACACCACCATCTGGCCGGCGATGCTGCTCGGCTACGGCGGCCTCAATCTCCCCTACGACGTGCCCGCCAACCAGTACGTCACCATCTCCGGCTCTAAGGCGTCATCCTCTCGCAACTGGGCGATCTGGATGCCCGACTACCTCGACCGCCACGACCCCGACCCGCTGCGCTACGGGCTGACCGCGATGATGCCGGAGAGCTCCGACACCGACTTCACGTGGGCCGAGTACCTGCGCCGCAACAACGACGAGCTGGTCGCGCGCTGGGGCAACCTCGTGCACCGCGTGCTCACCCTGACGCGACGGCACTTCGATGCGCGCGTGCCCGGCGCGGACGGGCCGCCTGCGCCGGAGTCGGTGGCGCTGCTCGCTCGCGTCGATGCGGCCTTCGAGGAGGTCGGCGCGCACATCAACGGCCTGCGCCTGCGGGCGGCGCTGCAGGCGGCGATGAGCGTCGCCCAGGAGGCGAACCGCTACCTCGACGAGCGCGCGCCCTGGCTAGCCGTCCGCGAGGACCGCGAATCGGCCGCGGAGACGCTCTCGACGGCGATCCAGGCGATCGCCGGGCTGGCCTCGCTGCTGCAACCGTTCCTCCCCTTCACCTCGCCGCGCGCCTGGGCGCTCGCCGGCTGCGAGGGCGATATCGAGGCGGCTGGCTGGACCCGCACGCCGGTCGCGCCGGGCACGGCCCTGCCCGAGCCCACCCCACTGTTCCGCAAGCTCGACGCGTCGCTGATCGAGGAAGAAGAAGCGCGGCTCGGCCAGTAGGCCGGGCGACGGAGGACAAGGAAGCGATGAGCCCCCTCGACGCCCCGATCGTCGATGCGCACGCACACACCTGGTCCGGCGCGTTCGACGAGGACCACGACGAGGTGATGGAGCGCGCCTGGGGCTCCGGCCTGACGGCCGTCGTCGAGGTCGGCGGCAGCGCGCCGAGCAGCGAGGAGGCGTACGCCCTCGCGGCCGCCGACGAGCGCGTCTACGCGGTCGCCGGCCTGCACCCGCACCGCGCCAAGGACCTGCCGGAGCAGCGCGAGCAGCTGCACGAGCAGGCGCACAGCGGGCGCTTCGTCGGCCTCGGCGAGATGGGCCTCGACTTCTACCGCAATCTCTCGCCGCACGAGATCCAGTACGAGGCGTTCCGCTACCAGCTCGACCTCGCGCGCGAGGCCTCGCTGCCGGTCGTGATCCACAGCCGCGACTCGGACGAGGAGTCGTACGCGGTGATCGAGGAGTGGGCGCGCCACTCGGGCCGCTACCTGGGACCGGACCGCGAGATCGGGATGATGCACTGCTACGCTGGCGACACCGAACTCGGGGAGCGCTATCGCGCACTCGGCTTCCTGCTCTCGATCCCCGGCCCCGTCACCTACCCCGGCGGCACCCAGCGCCAGCAGGTCGCGAGGACGGCGCCGCTCGAGTCGCTGCTGGTCGAGACCGATGCGCCGGCGCTGACGCCGCAGTCGCACCGCGGGCGGCGCAACGAGCCCACTTACATCCTCGAGACGATCGCCTTCATCGCGCAGTTGCGCGGCGACACCCCGGAGACAGTGGCGCGCGTCACGGCGGAGAACGCCGCGCGGCTCTTCGGCTTCGAGCTGCCTCGATGACCGCGCCGGCCAGCCAGTTCGAGGTCTACGGCCCCGTCGCCGACGATCTCCCGCGCGTCGACGAGTTGCTGGACTCGCTGAGCGACGTCGAGTTCCCGTGGCTGCGCGAGATGCTCGGCTCGGTGCTCGGCAGCGGCGGCAAGCGGCTGCGGCCCGCGCTGACGCTGCTCGCCGGACGCCTCGGCCGCTATGACCTCGATCTGCTCGTGCCGATGGCGGCGAGCGTCGAACTGCTGCACACGGCGACGCTGGTGCACGACGACGTCATCGACCAGGCGGACGAGCGACGAGGGCGTCCGACGGCGGCGGCGCAGTTCAATAACGGACCGAGCGTGATGCTCGGCGACTACATGTTCGCCCACGCCGCGCACTTCGTGGCGCAGACGGGCAACCTGCGCGTCGTCCGCAACTTCGCGGAGACACTGCGCGTCATGGCGCGCGGCGAGATCAGCCAGGACCTCGCCGCCTACGAGTATTCGCCCGACGTACGCCGCTACCTCGACCGCATCCACGGCAAGACCGCCTCGCTCTTCGCTACTGCCGCCGAGGGCGGCGCGATCGTCTGCGGCGCGCCCGAGCCGCTGGTCGAGCCGGTCCGCCGCTTCGGCGAGCAGCTCGGCATGGCCTTCCAGGTGGTCGACGACGTACTGGACTTCAGCGCGACGGCCGAGGAACTCGGCAAGCCCGTCGGCTCCGATCTGCTGGCAGGGACGCTGACGCTGCCGGCGCTGCTCTACCTGGAGCGCTTCCCGGACGACAACCCGATCCGGCGCGCCTTCGCGGGCACACGCCGGCGCGCCAACCTGCAGCGCGCGATCAGCGAGATCCGCGAGTCGGGCCTCCTCGACGAGTCACTGGAGACGGCGCAGCGCTTCGCCGGGCAGGCCGCAGAGGCGCTCAAGGCGCTCCCGGCCGGGGAGACTCGCGAAACCTTCGAGTCGCTGACGGAGTACGTGCTGGCGCGCCGCAGCTGACGCCTGCGGCTGGTGACGTGTCCAGACCTCGGAAGTTGGCTAGGCGCCCTTGCCCTCGCCACGCGCGCGGCGGCGGCCGCGTGAGCCGCTGCCCTTGACGCGCTCCCGGACCTCCACCGCGGCTTTGCGGGCGGCGACTTCCTCGGGCGTGACCTTCGTGGCGGCGGAGACGATGCGCGCGTCCTTCACCAGGAAGGGCACCATCTTGTTCACATCGTTGGTCTGCATCGGCTTCGTGGACTGGCCCTTGGGGGTCCAGTAGAGGTTCTGGTCCGGGATGCGCCGCGGCATGCCGCCGCGCATCGTGAACGCGTGCACCTCGGTCGGCATCAGGCGCCGGCCGTCGCCGTCACAGACGACGCAGGGCTGCGGGTCCGAGGACTCGCGCACCGGGCGAATCAACTCGAAGATACCGTCGCAACCTTCGCAGTAGTACTCGTAGAGCGGCATGCCGCATCTCCTCGATCCGTGAATCAGGCGTCCAGGCTGTCCGACTCAGTATACGCGGGCTCCTGCTTGACGGATGCCGAGGCCGCCGACGGGGACTCCGGCGCCTCGATGTCCGCGACGGGCCGGGGCGTCTGGCGCACCTCGGACAGGAAGCGCGCGCTGCCCAGGTCGCGCTCGGCCGTCGCGCGCATCAGCTCGTGCATCACCCGCTCCAGGCCGGAGGCGAGAGCGGGCGTCAGGCGCACCCGGGCGGCCTCCTCGTACGGCTCCTGCTGGATGAAGCGCAGCACCTTCAGCACGGAGAGGTCGATCGGCCCCGCCTCCGGGTGCGACGCCCGGCAGGCAGCGCAGATCACGCCTCCGGCGAGCGGTGACCAGGCCGGCGCGTCCGGCGAGACCGCCTCCCCGCAGGCGGCGCAGTCGCGCCACTGCGGCCCGAAGCCCGTCGCACCGAGCAACCCCAGCTCGAACGACCTCGCGACAATCTGCTGCCCGTCGCCGCGCGCGAGGCGCAGCAGCGCGATCAGCAGCAGGCGGTAGACCGCGTCCGCCTCGGCGTGCTCGACAGTGAGGCGATCGGCCAGCTCCAGCAGGTAGAGCGCGAGGCTCAGCCGATCGAGGTCGTCACGGATGGCGCCGAAGCCCTCGATCGTCTGGGCCTGCGTGATGATGTCGAGGTTGCGGCCGTGGGCGAGCAGCACCTCGGCGTGGGTGAGCGGTTCGAGGTGCCCCGCGAGCCGGCTGCGCGGGCGCAGCGCGCCCTTGGCGATCGCGTCGATCTTCCCGCGCGCGGGGGTGAGCAGCGTGACGATGCGATCGCTGTCGCCGAAGCGGCGGTGGCGGATCACCACCGCCTCGCTGCGGGTGACGCGGGGGGCGCGCGCGGGCATGGTTACAGGTTAAGCGAAGGAGCCGGCCCGAAGGCCGGCTCCCGCTTCTCTCGCCTCGTTGGAGTCTAGCCGCGGAGGTCCACGGTGAGGCTCTGGTCCAGATTCTCGTTGTCCAGCCACGTCTTGTGGAAGGCGTAGCCCCAGTCCCAGAAGCTGTGGATGCCGATGTACGGCCCGTGGAAGCGGACGTGCCGCACCTCGGGCCGGACGACGAAGATCCCCGCCGAAGCCGGAATCTTGTCCATCCAGTACGCCTCTTCATTGAACTGGTCGATGATCTGGCCGAACATCTCGCGCCGCGCATCTACGTCGAACTCACCGAACTGACGGTCGGCGAGATCGTCGATCACGGGGTCCTCAACGTTGAAGTGCTGCACGGACGACTTGGAGTGGATGTTCTCCCAGAAGTAGCCGTTCGCCGTCGGGGCCGCGGTCGACCAGCCCTGAATCATGTCCGCATCGCGGACCGCGGGGTCGGAGAAGCCCTGGCTGTAGTACTGCTTCGAGAAGGCCGCAGCGTCGGCGGGCAGCAGCTCCGGCTCGAAGCCGAGCGCCCGCATGTCCTCGAAGATCAACTGCGTGTCCGCGCCCGGGTTCGTGAAACCCGCCGGGGAGCGGTGCCGGACATGGTGGCCTTCCTGGACACCCGCGGCGGCGATCAGCTTCGCCGCCTCCTCCGGGTCGTACGCGCCCGTGCTGCCGAAGGCACCGCGGCCCGGGTACGACTCGGAGTAGAACGGCCAGCCGAAGGCGGGCAGCGAGTCCGGGAAGCCCTGGCCCGGGAAACGGATCGCCAGGTAGCGGTCCACGTCCATGCCGAGCTTGAGGGCGCGGCGCACCCGCACGTCATTGAACGGAGCCACGTTGGAGTTGACCGCGTAGATGCCGATGCCCATCAGCGACGGGTTACTCATCACGTTCGTGCCGGGGACGCTCTCCCACAGCGCGTCCAGTTCCTCGAGCCGCAGGGTGGGCAGGCCGTGGTGCGTCTGCCCGGTGCGGAATGCCGCCTTGCGGGTCTCCGAGTCCTTGATCGTGTCGAAGTGGAATGCGTCAAGGAGCGGAGCGCCGCCCCAGTAGTCGGGGTTGGCCACGAACACCATCCGCTGGTCCTGGCTGGTGTTCTCCTTGTCCAGAATCCCCGCGCCGGTGCCGATCGGTGTGGTGTCCTCGATGCCCTGGTCGTACACCTCAGGCGGGTAGATCGGCGTCTCGCGGTTGCCCGCCACGACGAGGATGTCCGCGTTCGGCCGCTCCATGTTGAAGCGCACCGTGCGATCGTCCACCGCCTCGACATTGTTGAGGCCGAGCAGCAGGCCCGCCTGGCGGCCGTTCTGCATGCGTGTGTAGGCCTGCGCGACATCGTTTGCCACCAGCCCGCGCCCGTTCACCGGCGCCACGTTGTGGAAGTTCGCCTCGCGCAGCGCGAAGGTGAGGGAGAGCCCGTCAGGAGCGACCTCCCAGCCGGTGGCGAGCCCGAAGTCCGGATTCAGCTCCATCTGGTAGACGTTGAAGTCAGGCCCGTGGTGGTAGCCGACCAGCATGTCGCCGATCATCGTGTTGGCCGACTGCGTCAGGCCTCCACCGGAGGTGATGTTGTCGAAGGGTGAGTGGCTCAGCGATGTCCCGTAGGTGAGGATGCCGCCCTTGACCGGCTCCTTGTCCGGGTCCGCCCAGCCATAGGCGAAGGGCGCCCCGTCCGACCGGGCGTTCCCGATGTAGTCGTACTCAGTAGGCTCGAGGATGCGGGCGGGGGCCGGGGGCGCCGTGGCCGTGGCTGCCGCCGCCGCTGTGGTTGCCGCAGGCGCCGCAGTTGCGGTGGGAGTCGCGGTCCTCACGAGGGCGGCGGTCGGGACGGGAGTCGCCGCTTCCGTCGCGGCCGCCGGAGCCTGCGTGGCTGCGGGAGCGGCCGGAGCGGCCGGAGCCTCGTCGTCGTCGTCGCCACAGCCGATCAGCGCCGCGGCGGTCAGGCCGGCCGCGCCGATCACGCCGCCGCGGATCACGCTGCGCCGGCTGACGCGAGACCCGATGAGCCTGGTCCAACGCTGCTCGGTGCTCGGTGCTTGCTCTGTCATGGCCCCTCCTGGATCGCGAGCGGGGCCCGCACGATTGCAGGCCACTCTGATCGCTATACGCTGACGGCTACGGTAAGGTTCTGTTCTACACCGCGCAAGTGCGGACCCACGTCACCGGATTACGATTGTTTTAAGCAGCGGCGCCCGGATCTGCGCGGAGTTCCAGCGGGCATGTTCCTGCCCTAGCGCGAACCCCGCAGTCGTGGATCCAGGACATCGCGGACGACGTCGCCGAGCAGGTTGAACGCAAGCACCGTGACCATGATCGCGAGGGCCGGGAAGATCGCCAGCCAGGGCGCGAGCTCCATGAACTGGCGTCCCGTGGAGCTCAGCATCAACCCCCAGGACGGCTCGGGCTCCTGTGCGCCCATGCCGAGGAAGGCAAGCCCCGCCTCGATGATGATCGCGGCGCCGAGCACCGTCGACATCATGATCAGGATCGGCGCGACCACGTTCGGCAGAATGTGCCGCAGCATGATGCGGCTAGGACCGGCGCCGATCACCCGCGCCGCATCCACATAGACGTTCTCCTTGACCGCAAGCACGGCGCTGCGGATCACGCGTGCGTTGAAGGGAATGATGATCAGGATGATCGCGAAGATCCCGGTCGTCACGCTGGGAGTGAAGACCGCGGCGAAGATCAGCGCCAGGACGAGCCCGGGGATCGCAAGCATCGCATCGACGAGGCGCTGCGAGATCAGGTCCAGCCAGCTCCCGGCGAACCCCGAAAGCAGGCCCCAGGCCGCGCCGACGAGGCAGCCGCCGGTGGTTGCGAGGAACCCAACCCAGAGCGAGATCCGCGCGCCGTGCATCACGCGCGACAGCTGGTCCCGGCCAAGATCGTCCGTGCCGAACGGGTGCTCCAGGCTCGGCGCGGTAAGCACCGCCACCGAGGACTGGAGCGGATCCTGCGCAATACCAGCGAGGAGCGCGCCCAGGACCAGCAGCACCAGCACTACCGTCGAGGCGGTGCCGACCGGCGACTTGAAGATGCGGATCGTCGCGCCTAGCGCGGGATGACGTCCCGTGCCCATGAACTCGCGCACTGCCGGGACCGCCGCAGTCTGTTCAGCCACGCGCTGCTCCCCGCTATGAGTACCGGATACGTGGATCGACCAGCCCGTAGGCGAGATCGACCGCGAGATTCACCAGGATGAACACGATCGCCATCAGCAGCACGGTGGCCTGCACCACCGGGTAGTCACCGACCCTCACGGACTCCAGGGTGAGGCGACCGAGGCCGGGCAAGCGGAAGATCTGCTCCATGATCACGGCGCCGCCGAACACGAATGTGATCTGGCCGGCCATGATCGTGAGCACGGGTATGACGGCGTTGCGCAGCGCATGCTTCATGATGACGGGGCGCTCCGCGAGCCCTTTCGCGCGGGCGGTGCGTATGTAGTCTTCACGCAGCACCTCGAGCATCGTCGAGCGCATCATGCGGGCGCTGATCGCGGAAAGCCGGTAGCCGATGATCGCGGCCGGGATAAACAGTGCCTGGATATTGGTCCACGGATTCTCGGTCAGCGGTTCATACAGAGGCGGCAGCCACGGTTGAAATAGCCCGAACGTCACGTTGTCGAGGTAGACCGTCAGGAACAGGACCACCATGGTTCCCCACACGAAGTCCGGCCCCGAAAGCCCGAGCACGGTGAACAGCCTCGATCCGTAGTCGATCGGGCTGTCCTGGTTCACCGCCGAGATGATCCCCAGCGGCACCGCCAGCGCGGGGGCCAGCAGGACGGCCAACAGCACAAGCTCAAGGCTCAGCGGCACACGCTCCTTGATCAGATCGTTGATTGAGTTTCGCGTGCGCAGCGAATCACCGAGGTCGCCGCGCAACAGTCCGCCGCCCTCGCAGCCGCCAATACCGCGGACGTTGTTGAGGGCGTCCCCAAGCGCCCAGCATTTGTACTGATGGGGCCACGAGAGATCCAGGCCAAGCTCCTTGCGCTTCTTCTCCAGCACCTCCGCCGGAAGGGCGGTGCCGCCTTCGGAGATGGCCAGCTTCTCCACCACGTCGCCGGGGATCAGGCGCATCAGGCAGAAGATCAGGACCGACACGAAGAAGATCGTCGGGATGGCCGCCAGCAGGCGCTTGATGATGTATTGCGTCATGCGGCTTCGCGCCCCGCTCCCGGCTGCGCCCGTCGTGCGGGCGAGAGAGTTTTGCAGCGGCGGCGAGTCTCGCAATGGCTGGGGCCGATGTCAATCGGCGCGCCACAGCCGCGCGCGTGAGGGGCGGCTACTCGACGCGCTGGCGGTGGGCGAGAGCGCGCTCCAGCGTGACGTTGTCCGCGTACTCCAGGTCCGCCCCGGCGGGCAGCCCGCGCGCCAGGCGCGTCACGCGCACGCCGAGCGGCTCGATCAGCCGAGCGAGGTACATCGCCGTCGCCTCACCCTCGAGGTTGGGGTTCGTGGCGACAATCACCTCGGAGACGGGGACGGGCGCTGAGGCCGCGGGCTCCTCACCGTCCACGCTCGGCTCCACGCCGTCGAGCCGCCTCAGCAGTTCGCGAATCTTGAGGTCCTCGGGCCCGACGCCGTCGGCGGGGGAGATCACGCCGTGCAGCACGTGGTAGAGGCCGTGGAAGCCCTGCGTGCGCTCGATCGCGACAAGGTCCAGCGGCTCCTCGACGACGCAGATCATGCTGCGGTCGCGCTGGCCGTCGAGGCAGATCGGGCAGGGGTCGCCGTCGCTGATCTGCTGGCAGCGCGAGCAGAAGACGGTGCGCTCCTTCACCTCGATCAGCGCCTCGGCCAGGTCCCGCGCCTCACCCGCCGGCGAGCGCAGCACGTGGTAGGCGAGGCGCTGCGCGGACTTCGGCCCGATGCCGGGCAGCCGCCGGAAGCCCTCGACGAGGCGCGAGATCGAGGATCCGCCAACGTCCTGCCGCAGCGTCACGATCGTCGCTCCGGGAAGGGCTGCGCCGTCGTGCGCGCTGTGTGTCCGGGGAGGAGCCGCACGCAGCTGCTACTCCTCGACGGGGACGGCGCCGAGCCTGCGCGCTTCCTCGAAGAGGTGGCCCCCGCGTTCCGCGGGCGGCGCGCCAGCGGGCGGCCCGCCGGGCGGCGGCGCGGCAGCCGGGGCAGCGGCGGGCGAAGGCCCGCCGGGCGGCGGCGCGGCGGCCGGGGCAGCGGCGCGCGGCGGCGCGGCGCTCTGCAACACCTCCCAGACCACCGGCACGACCTTCACCTCGCGTCCGGCGACGCCGCCGACGGCGGTGCGCATGGCCTGGAGCACGTCGGGATCGCCCAGCGCCTTCTCGACCAGCAGCTTCGACTGGAAGCCGATCTCGACCGTGTCGCCCTCGAAGCTCTTGATGTAGCAGCGCGAGTTCAGCAGCGCGCCGGCGGTCTGATGCGCGGCGCGCGCCCCGTCGCGGATCTCCGCGTGGCGCTCGCGCAAAGCGGCGAGTTCAGGCGACGCGGCTTCGCCCTCGGGCAGGACCGGGGGCGGCGGCCCGCGGCGCGCGGGCGAGGCGGGCGAGCGCGCAGCGGCGCCGGCGGCTGCGGCCGGCGGCTCGGCGCGCGGCTGCGGCGGGCGAGGCGCGGGCGGCTGCTGTGGCGCGCGCTGCGCGCGTTCACGGCGCGGAGCGGCCTCACGGCGGCCCTGTGGCGCCTGTGGCGCGGGCCGGGCCGGCGCGGCGGGAGCGGGCGCCGCAGGCTCCGGCGGCGCGAGCGCATCGGCCTCCGCCGACAGCCCGACGGCGAACGAGGCGAAGGCGATCTCTGCCGGCAGCGCGTCGTAGGCGTCGCCCGCGAAGTCGATCTCGCCGAGGGCTCGCAGGGCGGCGACGATGTCCGCCGCCTGCGTCTCCTCGGCGATCGGTCGCAACTCCGCGATCTGGGCGTCCGAGAGTCCGAGTTCGTCGCGCGCGCCCGCGCGCAGGAGCAGCAGCGTGCGCAGCGTCAGGACCACCTCGCGAATGAACGCCCGCACCTCGATGCCGTCGTCGCGCACCGAGGAGAGCAGCGCAAGCCCGGCCGCCAGATCGCGGCCGACCGTGGCGTGCGCGAGCGCCGTCGTGCGGTCGTCGACGACGAGGCCGAGGCCGCGCTGCACCGCATCGAGGTCGAGTTCGGACCCGTGGTAGGCGGCGAGCTGGTCGAGCAGGTTCACGGCGTCGCGGAAGGAGCCGCCGGCCTGACGGGCGATTAGCTCCGGGCCGCCCTCGGCGACGCTGATGCCCTCGCCCTCCGCGATCACGCCGATGCGCTCGACGAGCGCGGGCAGCGAGGCGCGGCGGAAGTCGAAGCGCTGGCAGCGCGAGCTGATCGTCGGCGGGATGCGGTGCGGCTCGGTGGTGGCGAGGACGAAGATGACGTGCGCGGGCGGTTCCTCGAGCGTCTTGAGCAGGGCGTTGAAGGCCGCGTCCGTCAGCATGTGGACCTCGTCCACGAGGTAGACCTTGTAGCTGCCCGCGTTGGGGGCGTACCCCACGCTCTCGCGCAGCGCGCGCACCTCGTCGATGCCGCGGTTGGAGGCCGCGTCGAGCTCGATCAGGTCGAGCGCGCGGCCCTCGTTGAACGCGATGCAGGAGTTGCAGGCGTTGTCCGGCTCGCCTGCGCGGGGGGCCTCGCAGTTCACGGCCTTGGCGAGGATGCGTCCGGTGCTGGTCTTGCCGGTGCCGCGAGGGCCGGTGAAGAGGTAGGCGTGGGCGGGCGAGCGCGCGGCCACCGCGTTGCGCAGCGTCGTGATGATCGGGTCTTGTCCGGCGACCTCGGCGAAGCCGCCCGGACGCCACTTCCGGTAAAGGACTTCCTGGCTCAAGGACACCCCATGCTTCGGCCGGGGGACTCGGCCGTCGCCGCCCGGCCAGTGTACCAGCGCGGCGCGCCGCCAGCCGTCCGTCCGCCCTCGCGTGCGCTCGCGGCGCGCAACCGAGACCCCCTGTACCCTCGCATCATGACGTACCAGATCTCGATCGAGGTGGACGGCCCGGCGCGCGATCTCGACGTGCGGCCAGTGCGCGCGATGATCCGGGGCGCCCTCGTCAGCGAGGGCCTGGACGCCGCCGCCGTCGCGCTGCTCTTCGCCGGCGACGAGCTGCTGCTGCGGCTCAACCGCGAGCACCGCGGCGTCGAGGACTTCACGGACGTGCTCGCCTTCCCCGCCGAGGAGGGCGAGACGTCGCCGAGCGACGATCCGCACAGCGACGACGAGCCCCCGCCGTTCCTCGGCGACATCGCCGTCTCCACGCCCGCCGTGCGCCGCCAGGCCGAGGACGCAGGCCTCGCCTTCGAGGTGGAGCTCCACCATGTCGTGCTGCACGGCCTGCTGCACCTCCTCGGCTACGACCACGACGCCGCCGAGGACGCAGTCGCGATGCGTGAGCGCGAGGAGGCCGTCCTGGGCAGCGAGATCCACGCCGCCGGCGGCGGCCACGGCCAGCACGGGGACTGACGGGGCAGAGCTCGCTGGTCTCGAGGGCGCCTCGGAGCCTGTTGCTTGCGAGGGACTCGGACGAGCGCGCGCTGCGCGCGGCTCTGACCCACCCACCCACCCCCGGATTCTTCTGCATATGGGGGTCTGCGCCCCCCACACCCCCGCAGCCTCGCCAGTCGCTTGCGCCCTCGCAGCAGCGCGATGTGCCGCGCGGCCCGCAGCTCCGCGGCGGCCCGGCCATGGGTGCGCCCTCGGGAGTGCGATCGCGCTGCGAACCCGCTGGGGGTGGGGGGCGCAACCCCCCATAGACGACACGCGCTCGGCCTCGGGACCGCGGTTGCGCTGCCAACCCGCCGGGGGCGTGGGGGCGCAGCCCCCACAGAAAGAAGCTCCGAGGGCGGGCGGGTGGGCCAGAGCCGCGCGCAGCGCGTGCTCGTCCGCGATGGGGGCGTGGGGGGCGCAGCCCCCCATAGACAACACGCGCCCGCCCTCGGGGCCGCGATTGCGCTGCCAACCCGCCGGGGACGTGGGG
This sequence comes from Dehalococcoidia bacterium, assembly GCA_965247925.1. GTDB lineage: Bacteria > Chloroflexota > Dehalococcoidia > UBA2979 > UBA2979 > VXMT01. The sequence continues at coordinate 1,385,549 of CBDFIB010000004.1, read as the reverse complement.
CGCAGCCCCCACAGAAAGAAACTCCGAGGGCGAGCGGGTGGGGAGAGCCGCGCGCCGCGCGCTCTCTCCGCGCTACGGAGCGACGATGACGAGGGCCTCGGCCGCGCGCTGGGCGGCGCCGAGGAGCGGCATGGGGATCAGGCCGAAGAAGAGCACGGCGACGGCGGCGAGGCCGAGCAGCGCCTGGACCGGCGCGCTCGCGTGGAACGGAGTCTCGTCCTCGGGCTCGTCGAGCACCATCGTGCGCACCCAGCGCAGGTAGTAGAAGGCGGAGACGGCCGAGTTGAGCACGGCGATCACGACCAGCCAGACGAGCCAGTCGTGGCCGGACTGGACCGCACTGTTGAAGACGTAGAGCTTCGCGAAGAAGCCCGCGGCCGGCGGGATGCCCGTCAGCGAGAGCAGGCACAGCACCAGCACCCCCGCCACGATCGGCGATCGTTTCATCAGGCCGGCGTAGCCGCTCAGATCCTCGACCCCGATGCGTTCGGAGACGACGATCACGCAGAGGAACGCGCCCACGTTCGTCGCGGCATAGGCGGCGAGGAAGAAGAGCACCGAGGAGGGCCCGGCCACGCTGCCGACGGCGACCGCCGCGAGCCCGACCGCGATGTTGCCCGCCTGCGCGATCGAGGAGTAGGCGAGGAGGCGCTTCACGTTCGTCTGCAGGATCGCGGCGGCGTTGCCGAAGATCATCGAGGCGGCCGCGAGCACCGCGATCAGCGCCGCCCAGTGCTCGGCGATGAAGGTGTCGCCGCCACCGAGGCCGCTGTAGAAGATGCGCAGCGCCACCGCAAACCCTGCCGCCTTCGAGGCGACCGAGAGGAAGGTGGTGACGGTGGTGGGAGAGCCCTCGTAGACGTCCGGTACCCACGCCTGGAACGGCACGATCGACATCTTGAAGCCGAGGCCCGCCGCAACCAGCACGAAGCCGAGCACGAGCGCCAGCTGCGTCTCGGGGGACCCGGCCTGGACGAAGGCGGCGATGCCCTCGAGCGAGGTGGTGCCGGAGAGGCCGAACAGGAACGCGAAGCCGTAGAGCAGCACGGCGGCGGCGACGGCCCCGCTCAGCAGGTACTTGATCCCCGCCTCCGAGGAGCGGTCGTCGCGCGCGATGCCCGCGAGCACGAACTGCGCGATCGAGGTCGTCTCGAGCGCGACGAAGATCGCGATCAGGTCGTTGGACTGCGCCAGCAGCACCATCGCTCCGGTCGCCGTCAGCAGCAGCGCGAAGAATTCGGGGCGGTGCTCGACGCGCGAGAGGCCCTCGGAGGTGGCGATCACGACGGCCAGCGAGACGCCGATCAGCAGGAAGGTGAAGAACAGAGCGAAGCGGTCGACGACGACCGCGCCCGAGAGCGCGGGGCCCTCGATACCGGAGGCCGCCTGCACGATCGCCCAGAGGCCCGCCACGATCAGCACGAGGATCGTGAGCGCGAAGACGGGCGCGCGGCGCGGCGCGATCAGGTCCGCCGTCATCACGACGCCCGCGCCCAGCAGCAGCGCGAAGGCCGGGCCGATGTAGTGAATCTGTTCGTACCAGTTCATGCGGCCGCCTGCACGATCAGCGCGATCGGCTCGATGCCGAGTTCAACCACGTCGGTGAGCAGCCGCGGGTAGACGCCGACGCCGATCACGAAGACCAGCATCGCGCCCATCGCGGCCAGCTCCCACCACTCGGTCGCGTCGCCGAGGCCGGTCCAGCGTTCGTCGACGGGGCCGGTGAAGACGCGCTGCACGGCCCAGAGGATGTAGCCCGCCGCCAGCACGACGCCGAAGACGGAGATGATCGTCGCGGCCGGGTGTACCTGCAGCGATCCGGCGAAGACCGCGAACTCGGCGACGAAGCCACTCAGCGCCGGCAATCCGAGGGCGGCGAAGCCCGCGATGATCGCGACCAGGCCGAGCAGCGGCATCTGGTGCAGCAGCCCGCTGAGGTCCGAGATCTGGCGCGTGTGCGTGCGGTCGTACATCAGCCCGACGACGATGAAGAGCAGGCCGGTGATGACGCCGTGCGAGAACATCTGCAGCGCCGCGCCGGAGAGCCCGGCGGCCCCCATCGCGGAGACGCCGAGCAGCACGTAGCCCATGTGCGAGACAGAGGAGTAGGCGACGAGCCGCTTCAGATCGCGCTGCTGCAGCGTGAGTATTGCGCCGTAGATCACGGTCACGGCGGCGATCAGTGCGAGGATGACCCGGAAGTTCTGCGCCTCGCCGGGCAGGATCGGCAGCACGATGCGCAGGATGCCGTAGCCGCCCATCTTCAGCAGCACGCCCGCGAGCATCACCGAGACCGCCGTCGGCGCGTCGGTGTGGGCGTCGGGCAGCCAGCTGTGCAGCGGGAAGACCGGCAGCTTCACGAGGAAGGCGGCGATGATCAGCCAGAACACGAAGCTGAGCGGGACCAGCGCCTCGGTCGGGGGGTTGGCGGTGAGCGCCGCGATGTCGAACGTCCCCGCCTGTAGGCCGAGCACGAGGAAGCCGGCGAGCATCAGCGCGGAGCCGGCCATGGTGAACAGCAGGAACTTCATCGCGCTGTAGCGCGGCCGTCCGCTGCCCCAGATGCTGATCAGCATGTACATCGGGAGCAGCTCCAGCTCCCAGAAGAAGAAGAACTGGATCAGGTCGAGCGAGAGGAACACCCCGGCGACGGCGGTCTCGAGGATCAGCAGCCAGGCGAAGTACTCCTTGACCCGCTTGTCGATGCGCCATGAGACCAGCACCGAGGCCAGCCCGAGCAGCCCCGTGAGCAGCACCAGCGGCGCCGAGAGGCCGTCCACGCCGAGCACGTACTGGACCGCGAACCCGGTGTCGCCCGCACGGATCCAGTCGAAGCGGTCGACCAGCTGGTAGCCCTCGGCGGCGCGGTCGAGGCGGGCGAAGATCACGATCCCGAGGACGAAGGTGATCGTGCTGAAGAAGAGCGCGATCCAGCGCGCGTCGCCCGTGCGCGCGCGCGGCAGCGTCGCGATGATCAGGGCCCCCACGGCCGGCAGCAGCACGAAGACGGACAGCATCAGCGGCCCACCACGTCAGTACCGAGGACCGCGACCGCCACGATGGCGATCACGACACCGATGAAGAACAGCGAGGTGTAGGCCTGCACGTAGCCGGCCTCGGAGCGGCGCAGCCCATCACCGGCAAGCCGTGTGCCGGTGCCAATCCCGTTCGCGATCGCGTCGACGATGTAGCGGTCGAACAGCTCGGCGATGCGCTGCAACCCGGCGTTGAGAATCCAGCGCACGACGACCGTCTCGGCGAGGAAGTCGAGGTAGTACTTCTGCTCCACGACGCCCGGGAGCGGGCCGAGGCGGGCCGCGACATCCTCGGGAGCGGGCTTGCGGTAGAGGTAGACCGCCGCGGCGACTCCGATGCCGGCGAGCGCGGCGACGAGCGAGGCGGCGACGACGATGCCCTCGATCTGCGGTTTGCCGTGCCGCAACTCGGCCGGCAGTGAGCCTTCGATCAGCTGCGTGAAGCCGCCTCCGAGGGCGAACAGCCCGGCGAGGACGGCCGGCACGGCGAGGATCAGCAGCGGGAACGCCATCGAGGGTGGGGACTCGTGGGGGACGGTCGAGTGGTAGCCGTGGCCGGCCTCGGGTTCCTCGCCGCCGCGGTACTCGCCCCAGAAGGTGAGGAAGATCGCGCGGAACATGTAGAGCGCGGTCATGAAGGCGACGAAGACGCCGATCACGAACAGCAGCTTGTCGTGGTTCCAGGCGTCGAGCAGGATCTCGTCCTTGCTCCAGAACCCCGCGAGGGGGAAGACGCCGGCCAGCGAGAGCGCGCCGATCACGAAGGTCACGTAGGTGATCGGCATGGACGAGCGGAGCCCGCCCATGCGCCGCATGTCGAAGCTGTGCGTCGCGTGGTTCACCGAGCCGGCGCCGAGGAAGAGCAGCGCCTTGAAGAAGGCGTGCGTGAACAGGTGGAAGATCGCCGCCACGTAGCCGAACACGCCCAGCGCCAGCACCATGTAGCCGATCTGCGAGATCGTCGAGTAGGCGAGCACGCGCTTGATGTCCGTCTGTACCAGCCCGAGCACCGCCGCCAGCAGCGCCGTGAAGCCGCCGATGTAGGCCACGAGGTCCAGGATCTCGGCCGGAGCGGCCTCGAAGCTCGGGAACATTCGGGCGATCAGGTAGACGCCGGCGACGACCATCGTCGCGGCGTGGATCAGCGCGGAGACGGGCGTCGGGCCCTCCATCGCGTCCGGCAGCCAGATGTGCAGCGGGAACTGCGCGGACTTGCCGATGGCGCCCGAGAGCACTCCAAGCGTGAAGCCCGTCAGCACCGCCGCGGAGAGCGCGCCGCCGAGCGCCAGCTCGTTGATCTCGTGGATGTCGAAGGTCCCGGTCTTGCCCCAGATCAGCAGCACCGCGAGCAGGAAAGCGAAGTCGCCAAAGCGCGTGACGATGAACGCCTTCTTCGCGGCCGCCGCCGCCGCGGGACGGTGGAACCAGAAGCCGATCAGCAGGTACGAGGCGAGCCCGACCAGCTCCCAGTGCACGAACAGCTGGAGCAGGCTCGAGGCGAGCACCAGCCCGAGCATCGCCGCGGTGAACAGCGACATGAAGGCGAAGTAGCGGGCGTACCCGCTGTCGCCGTACATGTAACCGACCGAGTAGATCTGGACGAGCAGCGAGACGCTGGTGACGACCACGACCATGATCGCCGAGAGGCCGTCGATCCCCACGCCCATCTCGATGTGCAGGTCGAAGAGCGTCAGCCACTCGTGGGGGTGGAAGCCGAGCGCCTCGCCGTCCGCTCCGATCGAACTGTCGAGGGTCCACAGCGCGGCGAGCCAGGCGATGCCGATCGCGGCGATGGTGAGCCGTCCGGCCCACTCGTCCCGGAACCCGAAGCCGAACAGCCGCCGCGCGATCAGCCCCGCGGTGATCAGCAGCGTCGAGGCGACCGGGGCGAAGTAGATCGCCCAGACGACGGCTTCAGGGACTTGACCGAGCAGCATCAGGCCTCGCCAGCTTGTCTTGGGCTTCCGGGTGTGCGCATCGCCGCTAGATCTTGTTCAGCACTTCGCGGGCGACGTGGGTCTTGCCGTCGGGCGCCCAGATCTCGCGGGGCGCGGACATCGGGCCGATCTCGAGGGGCGGCACGATGCGCACGGAGACGGCTTCCGTGTTGAACAGCTCCCACCACATCGCTGCGGCGTAGCCGTCGGGCGCGTCCATGAACTTCACCCACATACGCCCCTCCGCCCTACCAGCGCATCAGGTTGATGCGATCGAGGTCGACGGTCTCGCGCCGCCGGTAGATCAGCACGGCCATCGCCAGCGCGACGGCTGCCTCGGCAGCAGCGACGGTGAGCACGAAGATGACGAAGACATGCCCCGCGAGCGGGGCGTCGCCGCCGTCGAAGGCGCCGCCGAAGCGCGAGAACGCGAGGAAGGTGAGGTTGACGCCGTTGAGCATCAACTCGACGCCCATCAGCACCGCGATCGCGTTGCGCTTGGAGAGCGCGACCGCGATCCCGGCGCCGAAGATCATCGCGCCCACGGTCAGGTAGTGGGCCAGCTCCACGCTCATGCCGGCTCGTCCTCTCGCACCAGCACGATCGCGCCGATCAGCGCGGCGAGCAACAGCACCGAGGCGACCTCGAAGGCGAGCACGTAGCGCCCGAGCAGCGCGTCGCCGATCGCGTCGGCGGTGGTGGCGAAGGACTGGCCCGCGAGCGCGGCGCCGCTGAGCGCGCCCCAATCGGCATCGATCACGATGATCGCGACGACCACGGCGAAGGCGCCGCCGAGCAGCACGCCGGGCACGACGAAGAGCGAGTTGCCGTTGTCGCGTCCCGCGAGCGGGGTGAGCATCACGGCGAAGACCATCAGCACGGGAATCGCGCCGGCGTAGATCAGCACCTGCGCGACGGCGACGAAGTCCGCGGAGAGCGTCAGGAAGAGCCCCGCGGTGGCGACGAAGGAGAGCACAAGCAGCGCGACGGCGTGAATCAGGTTCCTCGCGAGGAAGACGCCGACGGCTGAGCCCACCGCGATCGCGGAGAGCAGCCAGAAGGCGACGATGATGCCCGCGGAGTCCATCAGGCCCCCGTCCCCATCTCCAGCACGCCGGGCTCCGCTGCGCCGAGCCTGCGCGCCGCCTGCATCCCGCCGACGTCCTGGGTGAGCACCGGCCGCCGGACTGCCTCGTGCTCCGGGCGGTAGCCGAGGCGGCGCGCCCACTCGCGCAAGAGGAAGGCGGCGGCCGCCCAGTTCACGATCGCGAAGAGCCCGAGGCTGACGATGCCCTCGACCTCCCAGCGCGCGAACAGGGACGCCTCGGCGGCGACGATCAGCAGGTTGACGAGCGAGAGCGGGATCAGGAACTGCCAGGCGAAGCGCATCAGCTGGTCCAGGCGGAAGCGCGGTAACGTGCCTCGCAGCCAGACGAGCAGGAAGTACGCCGCCGAGATCTTGGCCAGGAGGATGAGGTAGCCCGGTATCCACTCCTCGAGGCCGAACAGCGACCAGCCGCCGAGGAAGAGCGTCGCCGTCAGCGCCGCCACGAGGAGCGCGTTGCCCAGCTCGACGGCGTAGAAGAGCCCGAACTTCATCCCGGAGTACTCCGTGTGGAAGCCGGCGACGATCTCGGACTCCGCCTCGGCGATGTCGTTGGGCGTGCGGTTCAGTTCGGCAGTCGCGGAGAAGAAGTAGGTCAGCATCGCCAGCGGCAGCAGCGCGGCGAACCAGGCGTTGTGTGTCGATTGCCACTCGACAATCGTCGAGAGCTGCATCGAGCCGCTGAGCAGCACCACGGAGAGCAGCGCGAGGGAGAGCGGGATCTCGTAGGAGATCATCATCGCGATCGTGCGCATCGCGCCGAGCAGCGCGTAGTGGTTGTTCGACGACCAGCCGGCCATGAAGATCGCCAGCGTGGTGAGCGAGCTGACGGCGATCAGGAAGAGGACCCCGACGTGCACGTCGAGGTAGGCCATCTGCTCGCTCCACGGGATCGGTCCCCAGGCGACGATCATCGGGATGAAGATGATCGCGGGCGGGAGGAAGAACATCGCCGCGTCCGCGCCGCGCGGCATCAGCACTTCCTTCTGGATCAACTTGAGCGCGTCGGCGACCGGCTGCAGCAGGCCGAAGGGCCCGACGCGGTTCGGCCCTCGGCGGATCTGCATGCGGCCGATCAGCCGCCGCTCGACCCAGATCAGGATCAGCAGCGCGCCACCGACGAGACTGAGGATGCCGGTGGCGCCGATCAGCGCCGTGACGGCGTACGAGATCCAGTGCTGACCGAGGAAGTCGAGGATGCCCGGCTGCTGCGCGTTGCGGTCGTCGAGCCACTCGCGCAGCGCCTCGACGCCAATGCCGAGATCGCGGATGTCGTACCAGTGCCCATCGAGCTGGCCGTCGATCACGACGTAGCCGATGGCGCCGTTGACGGCGAGGAAGCCGAGCGCGACGAGAGCGCCGAGCACCATCAGCGCGCGCGGCACCACGCGTTGCGGGAGCCGCTTGCCGGTTCGCAGCGAGCTCATCGGTCGATCTCCCCGACGACGATGTCGATCGAGCCGAGGGCGACGATCGCGTCCGGCAGCGAGGCGCCGGTCGCCATCTCGCGCAGCAGCGAGAGGTTGATCAGGGAGGGCGCGCGGATGTGGAAGCGGAACGGCGCCGAGCCGCCGTCGGAGACGACGTAGAAGCCGAGCTCGCCACGCGGGCCCTCAACGCGGGCGTAGGCCTCGCCGGGATCGGGCCGCAGCGCGAGCGGGATCTCCGTCTTGTGCGGCCCGGACGGCAGCGCATCCAGCGCCTGGCGGATGATCCGCGTCGACTGGCGGACCTCCTCGAGACGCACGAGGAAGCGGTCGTACGCGTCGCCCCGCCGCCCCACCGGGATCTCGAAGTCGAAGCGGTCGTAGCCGCAGTAGGGGTCGGCCTTGCGCAGATCCCAGGGCACGCCCGAGCCGCGCAGCATCGGCCCGACGAGCGAGCCGTTGATCGCGTCCTCGGCGGTGATGATGCCGACGCCGCGGCCGCGCGCGAGCAGGATCTCATTGTCGACCAGCAGCTCCGCGTACTCCTCGATGCGCTCCGGCAGCTCGTCGACCAGCGAGTTGATCGCCGGGTAGAACTCGTCCGGCGGGTCGAAGGCGACGCCGCCGATGCGCATGTAGTTCGTCGTGAGGCGCGCGCCGCAGGTCATCTCGAACAGATCGAGGATGCGCTCGCGCTCGCGGAACATGTACATCAGCGGCGTCTGCCAGGCGCCGGCGTCGTTGACGAACGTGCCGTTCGCCATCGAGTGGCTGGCGATGCGCTGCAGCTCCGCGAAGATCACGCGCAGGTACGAGGCGCGCTCCGGCACCTCGACACCCGCGAGGCGCTCCACGGCCAGGCAGTAGCCGAGGTTGCCGCTCATCGCCGCCAGGTAGTCGGCGCGGTCGGTGAAGGGGATGTTCTGCGTGTAGGTGCGCTCCTCGGCCAGCTTCTCCATCGAGCGGTGGAGGTAGCCGACGACCATCTCGACGTCCTGGATGCGCTCGCCGTCCATGACGACGCGCAGCCGGAACACCCCATGGGTGGAGGGGTGCTGCGGCCCGATGTTCAGGACGTAGGGCTCGGTCGCGGTGGTCATTGCAGCACCGTCATCGCGCCTGCACCCCGGGTTCCTCGAAGGGGAACTTCGGCAGTCCGGGGTGGTGTCCGGGGATCTGCAGGAAGTCCTTGCGCAGCGGGAAGCCGGGGTAGCCCTCCCAGAGGAACATACGGCGCAGGTCCGGGTGGCCCTCGAAGCGGATGCCCATCAGGTCGTAGGCCTCGCGCTCCTGGAGCAGCGCGCCCTTGTAGACGCCGTAGGCGCTGGGCAGCGAAGGCTCGTCGTGCTCGCCGATGATCGCCTTGATGACGATCTGGTGGTTCTGGTCGAGCGATTGCAGGTGGTAGACGACCTCGAAGCGATCGTAGCGGTCCACGGCGCAGAGGCTGCTGAGCTGCCGCGCGTCGAGGTCGGCGTCGTCGTGGAGGAAGCGCAGCACGTCCACGATGCGCTCGGGGCGCACCTCCACCCACTCGTCGGTCGCGCGCAGGATGGCGTCCGGAACGGCCGCGGCGAGGGGCGCCGCGACGGCCTCGCCGCTCAGCTGCCGAGGACCGGCCGGCACGCTAGCGCCACTCCAGCGCGCGGCGCCGCCAGGCGTAGGCCAGGCCGAAGGCGAGCACGCCGACGAAGATCGCGGCCTTGAACAGCGCATCCGTATTGAGCACGCCGTGTTGCAGCGCCCACGGATAGAGGAAGACGACCTCCACGTCGAAGATCACGAAGCCGAGCGCGAACAGGTAGTAGCGGGCGTTGAACTGGCCCCAGGCGTTGCCCTCGGACTCGACGCCGCACTCGTAGGTGGCGTGCTTGATCGGGTCGGGGTTGCTGGGCCGGCGGCGCAGCAGGTAGATGCCGAAGGAGGCAATGAGCGGGATCGCGGGAAAGAGCACGCCGAAAAGGATCAGCACCCCGACGCGTCCGAACTGCTCTGGAATCACCCGGGCGCGCTCCTCAGCGGTCCCCGCCAGAGGGCTGCGCGTCCCTCGAACCGGGACGCCGCGACCCGCCATTGGGCCCCCGAACCGCTCGGTCCGGCATCGAGCGAGAAGGTAGCACCGGCCCCTACAGCGCGCCAGCGCCCGCCGCGCTCGAGGGGTCGCGGCCTACCTGCGCATCTTCGCCGGAGGCGGCGCGCTCCTGTAGCGCGAACTCCTCGCGGCTGACCTCCATGCGCTCGAAGTCGTAGCCGTCGCGGCGGACGGAGCGGAGGCGGCGGAAGCCGGCGCGGCGGAAGGCGTGCTGCGCGCGGATGTTGCTGGTCAGGGTGTGCAGGTAGACGCGCCGCAGCTCCAGCTCCCCGAAGAGGTGCCCCAGCAGGCAGCGCACGGCCTCGCTGCCGTAGCCCCTCGACCAGTACGCCCGGTCCCCGATCGTGATGCCCAGCTCAGCCTCGCCGAGGTACGAGTCGTAGCCGTAGTACATGACGTTGCCGATGTGCGTCCCGCTCTCGCGGTCCTCGATCGCGAAGGTGCGGCGGAATTTGGAGGGGCGGCGCAGCTCCTCCGTGATGGTCGCGGAGTACGCGCGGAAGGTCATCGTGATCGGGCGCGTCGCGTCGTAGTCGGCGAGTTCGCGGTCCTTGCGCCAGGTGTAGTCGCGCCAGGCGTCCTCGATCTGCTTCTCGCGCAGGCGCACGAGGCGGCCCTCGGCGATCACCCCCGGCGCGGTGGCAGTCATCGCGGCGCCCCGTCGGCGCAGAGCGCCTCGATCGCCCGTTCGACGATCGCGCGCTCGTTGGCGTAGGTCATGCGCTTGCACGCCTCGTGCGCGTCGTACCACTCGACCAGGTCGTGCTCCGCGTCGTGGCCGTCGATGTCGCCGCCGATCGGCTGCATCAGGTAGTGGTGGACGACCTTGTTGACGCGTCCACCCTTCCGCGGCGTGTCGTACGAGTAGCGGATCGAGCCGAGCGGCTCGCGCCCGTCGATGGCGACGCGCAGCCCCGTCTCCTCGCCGACCTCGCGCAGCGCCGTCTGCTCGACGCTCTCGCCGGGCTCGGGCTTGCCCTTGGGCAGCGCCCAGAGGCGCTCGTGCGGCCGCGCCACGAGCACGACCTGGAGGCCGGAGGGGCCGCCTCGCCGGTAGACGACGCCGCCCGCCGACCAGATCTCGCGCACGCCGTCACCATCGCTCACGAGTCGTCGGTCCATGGCAGCGGAGATTCCTCGTCGGCATCGACCGCCATCATCCGCGCTTCCTCGGCGGCCCGTTCCGCCGCCGCGGCGATGTGCGGCTCGGGGCTGCGCAGCAGATCCCGCAGGATCTGCTCGGCGCGGTCGCCGGCGATCTCGCCCAGGGCGCGGATCGCAGCCACCTGCACCTCCTCCTCCTCGTCCTCCAGGAGAAGCGTGAGGGGCTCGACGGCGGCCTCGAGCAGCAGGTTGCCGGCGGAGATCGCTGCGGTGGCGCGCACGTCCTCGTCTTCGTCCTCGAAGGTCTGGATCAGCACGGGCAGCCAGTCGTCGGAGCCGTGGCGGCCCATCGCGGCCACGGCGGCCAGCCGCATTCGCGTGCTGCCCGTCTCGTAGTGCTCGGCGATCAGCTCTGCGACCCACTCCTCGGATGATGCTCCGAGGGCGGTGAGCGCCGTGCCGCGCACCTCGTCCTCTTCCGTCACGTCCTCGATGCGGTCGCGCAGCGTGTCGAGCATGCGCTCGCCCAGCTCCAGGGGCAGCATCCCGAACTCGTTGCTGACGACGAAGCTGGCGAGGCCGTCGGCCGCCGCGGCGCGCACGGTTGCCTCGGCGTCGTCGCCGGCGATGTCCAGCAGGACCGCGGCGTACTCCGGGCGCTCGCTCTCCCAGAGCCCGCGAATCGCGAGGATGCGCGTCGCGATGTCCGGGTCGTGCAGCGCGGAGAGCTGGATGCGCTCGAAGTCGAGCGTCGCTTCCTCGTCGGCCAGCTGCTGGAGCGCCGCGAGGAAGTCGCGTCGCCGGTTCGGCGTGAGCCGGCTCCAGAGCGCGAAGGCGCGCCCGGCGGTGGCGTCGTCGGGGCTGCTGAGCGCGGGCAGATCGGTATAGGGGATCGGCGCCGTCTCGTCCGCGATCGCGGCAAGCACATCGGCCGGAGCCGGGTACTCGCGCGGCCGATCGTCCCCGAACGGGTCGCCGTCGCTTGCGGCGCCGTCGGTCGCATCGGGGGGACTCATGGGCGACCTCCGAGGGGAGTCTAGCAGCGCCCAACCGCAGCGGCCCGGTGCTCAGCCGAGTTCCGCCATCGGATCGCGCTCGAGCAGCGCGGCCAGCGCCTCCTGCGGCGAGATCCGCTCGTCGAGAATCGCCTGCAGCGCAGCGGCGATCGGCAGCTCGACGCCGAGGCGCGCCGCGAGGCGCAACGCCGCCGGCGTCGTCGTGACGCCCTCGACGGTCTCGCCGATGCTGGCGAGGGCGTCCGCGCGGCTCGCGCCGCCGCCGATCAGCTCGCCGAGGCGGCGGTTGCGCGCGAGCGGGCTGTAGGAGCTGGCCATCAGGTCGCCCACGCCGGCGAGACCCTGGAAGGTCAGAGGCTCGGCGCCGGCGGCCACACCGAGCCTCGAGATCTCGGCGAGGCCGCGCGCGATGAGCGCGGCCTTCGCGTTGTCGCCGAAGCCGAAGGCGTCCTCCATTCCGGCCGCGATCGCGATGATGTTCTTGAGCGCGCCGCCGAACTCAACCCCGACGACGTCGCGGCTGGTGTAGACGCGGAAGGACGCGCTGTGGAAGGCGGCGCGAATCGCCTCGAGCGAGCGGTCGGCGGAAGCGATCACGGTCGCTCCCGGGAGCCCGGCGGCGACCTCGCGCGAGAGGTTCGGCCCGGACAGGGCGGCGAGCGGCCGGCCGGGCAGTTGCGAGGCCAGCACCTCCGTCATGCGGCGGCCGCTCTCGCTCTCGATGCCCTTCGAGCAGGAGAGCAGCGGCACGGACGGCGGCACGCACGCCGCGACCGCGGCGGCGTTCTCCGCCATCGTCTGCGATGGCACGACGAAGCAGATCAGATCGGCGGCCTCGAGCGTGGTGGGGTCCGAGGAGATCGCGAGGCCCGGCGGGAACGTCACGCCGGGCAGGCGATGGAGCTCGCCATCCGTGCGCAGGCGCCCGGCTTCCTCGTCGCTGCGCGTGAGCAGGGTGACCGGAACGTCGTTGCGCGCGAGCAGGATCGCGATCGTCACGCCCCAGCCGGTCGCCCCGACGACGGCGGCCCGGCGGATCGGCGCCGGGACCGCCTCGCGCTCAGGCACCGCCCGTACGGGGGGAGCCGCCCTGGCCGAGCTTCGGCTCCACGCCGGCGAGCAAGCGGCGAATGTTGGGGATATGGCTGAGCTCGATCGAGGCGGTCACCGTGAGGGCGAACAACAGGTAGTGCGGGGGCAGCCATCCGGCGGCGACCAGCACGACGATCGCCAGGCACCCCGCAGCCGTGGCGGTCACCGTCGTCAGCGAGGCGTAGCGCGTAGCCGCCAGGGCGATGACCGCGCAGACGATCAGGACCAGGCCGGCGATGGGAGCAATCACGGCGAACGCGCCGAACGCGGTCGCCGCGCCTCGGCCGCCGCGGAAGCCGGCGAACAGCGGGAACATGTGACCGGCCACCGCCGCGACGCCGCCGAGCGCGACGGCCCACGGGTCGTCGAACACGAAGCGGCCGATCAGGACCGGGATGACGCCCTTCATGATGTCCGAGACGCCGACGATCAGCGCGGCGCCCCAGCCCAGCGAGCGCAGCGTGTTGGTGAAGCCGGTCTTGCCGGAGCCGTAGTCGCGCACATCCACGCCTCGGTGGATGCGGCCGACCAGCACGCCCACGGGGATCGAGCCGATCAGGTAACCGACGAGGACGAGCAGTGCGGCAATCACGCGGGGGCCCCCACCTGTTCCGGCGTGCGACTGCGGAAACGCATCCGGATCGCCGTGCCTTCGAACCCGAAGGCTTCGCGGATGCGGTTTTCCAGGAACCGACGATAAGCGAAATGGAGCAGATCCGGATCATTCACGAAGAAGACGAATGTGGGCGGCGCCACCTCGGCCTGCGTCACATACAGCACCTTGAGCCGTCGCTGCCCCTGGTAGCGCGGCGGGTGCTGCGCCACCGCACGCAGCAGCACGCGATTCAGCTCCGAGGTCTGCACGCGGCGCTGCCGCACTTCCTCGACATGGATCGCGAGCTGCAACAGCTCCGGAATGCCCGCGCCGGTCAGTGCCGAAGTGAAGTGGACCAGCGCCCACGGCGCGAAGCGGTAGCGGTGGTCGATGCGCTTGGCGAACTGGTGGCGGTCGGTGCCGGGCTCGGAGAGATCCCACTTGTTGACCGCGAGCACCAGCCCCGTCCCACGCTCGATCGCGTGCCCGGCGATGTGCGTGTCCTGCGCCGCAACCGGCTCCGTGGGGTCGATCAGCAGCACCACCACGTCGGCGCGCGTGATCGCGCGCTCCGCCTGCTGCACGGAGTGGCGCTCGGCGCCGCGCCCGATCTTCCCGCGGCGGCGAATCCCCGCCGTATCGACCAGCACCATCGACCGCCCCTCCCAGGCGAACGGCGAATCGATGGAGTCGCGGGTCGCGCCGGGCACCTCGGAGACGATCACCCGTTGCTCGCCGAGGATGGTGTTCACGAGCGAGGACTTGCCGACGTTCGGTCGCCCGACGATCGCGATGCGCAGCGGCGGCGCGCCCTCGTCGCCTCGCTCCTGTTCGTCCGGCGCCTCGGGCAGCGCGTCGAACACGAGATCGAGCAGATCGCCGATGCCCTCGGCGTGGTAGGCGGAGATCAGCAGCGGGTCGCCGAGGCCGAGCGCGTGCGCCTCGTGCACGTTGGTGCGCGACTCGCGGCGGTCGCTCTTGTTGGCGACGACGAGCACGGGCCGGTCGGAGCGGCGCAACTGCTCCGCGATCGCGTGGTCCGCCGCGGTCAGCCCGCTCGCGGCGTCGACGACGAACAGCAGCAACGCCGACTCGGACAGCGCCTGCGCCACCTGCTCGCGGATCGGCGCGTCGAAGGGATCGTCGGTGGGGCCCTCGAGGCCGCCGGTGTCGACGACGCGGAACTCGCGGCCGCGCCAGCGGCAGTTTCCGTACTGGCGATCGCGCGTGGTGCCGGGGAGACGCTCGACGAGTGCACGGCGCGAGCGCGTCAGCCGGTTGAACAGCGCGGACTTGCCGACGTTCGGACGCCCGACAATTGCGACCAGTGGCGCTTCCGGGGTCATTCGTCGCTCTCCGCAGTGGCTTCCGGCACGGCCTCGGTTGCCGTCGGGGTAGGCGTCGGTGTCGCGATCGCCTCAAGCGTAAGCTCAAGCAGCGGGGGTCGCACTTCTCGCACCCGAACGCCCGGCGGCGCCTCGATCAGCACATCGACCTGTGAGACGCCGGCCACGAGGCCGCTCGCATCGACCTCGGCGCGGATATCGCGGGCGTCGAGCGCGTTGAGAATCGGCAGCTCTCCTTCGATCACGACGGTGATGACCAACTGGCCGAGGGCGCCCCTGAGGCCAGTGGGCACTCCGATCAGCCTCGGGACGACCGTGATGGCCGTGGAGCCCTGGATCGGCGCGATCGAGACGATCACGTCCACATCCTCCGGGGACACGGCGCTCACTCCCGGCGGCAGGGTCGGCGATCGCACGACGCTCAGATTCGCTCGCGCGCCGTCGAGCAGCACCTGACCAAGCGCGAGGCTGTCGATCGTCTGGAGGACATCGAAGCTTCCCTCGACGACGAAGACGGCCGGCTGAATCTGGATGCCGTCCACGCGGTAGCCGTGCGCCGGCTGTCCGAGCAGCTCGACGCTGAGCGGCCGACTGCTGGTAAGCACGGTCTGTTCGATTGCGACGTCGATGCGCACATTGGGCGGCATGATCGTGATGCGGCGGATCTCCCCGCCCCCGGCACCGCGGGCGACCAGCCGGAGCGATTGCGAGATTCCGAGGGTGAGACCCGTGACGTTGATGTCGGCCCCGGCGCTGACCACCAGGCCGACGAGCGACTCCGGGCCGGACACCTCGACGTTTGCCGGGTCGGGCACGGCTCCGCCGGCGGCGAAGCCGCGAGGCAGGGTGCCGACAATGCGCGCATCGACCGGGATCTCGCGCGTCACGATCTGCTCGAGGTTCACCAGGATCTCGGGCGGGTCGGCGCTGATCACGCGCACGCCGCGCGCGTCGTTGACCTCGACGTGCACGGGCACGAGCTGCTCCCGGGCGCTGAGGCCGTTGAGATCGACGATCGCCCGGAAGTTGGCGCTGGTGAGGCTGTCCCAGCGATCAGCGGGCGCCGCGATGCGGATGCTCGCGGACGGCAGGGCGTTGGCGACAGCGACCTCGCGCCCTACGTTGACGGCGACCACCTCGATCGGACTGGCGAACAGCCCGCTGCGCGTCGGGTTCTCCTCCTCCGTGACGAAGAACCAGACCGCGATCCCGAGCCCGAGCGAGAGCAGCAGCAGGCCGGGCGTTCGCCGCACCGTGTTGAAGCTGCGCCACCAGAAACCCGCGAGGATCTCTCGCACATCGGTGTGCGGCGGGCGCGGGAAGTGTGAGCGCGCCATCTCAGGAGCCCTCGCGCTGGGACGCGGCGCCGCTGGACGATGGAAGCTCGGCGGACGAGTCGTCTCCGGCCAGGCCGAACATCTGGCGGAGCTGCAAGCGCAAGCGCTCCTCGTCCAGATCCATCAGCATCCGCCCCTGCGACGCCAGCGAGATCGCGCCGCTCTCCTCGGAGACGGTGACGACCACGGCGTCGCTGCCCTCGGTAATCCCGAGGGCGGCACGGTGGCGCATGCCGAGGTCGGCGGGAAGCGGGGCAGCGGAGAGCGGCAGGGTGCAGCCGGCGGCGATGATGCGGTTCGAGCGCACGATCACCGCGCCGTCGTGCAGCGGCGTACCGGGCGCGAAGATGCTGCCGAGGATCTCGGGCGTCAGTTCCGAGCCAAGCGACACCCCGGTGTCGATCACCTCCTGCAGCCCGGTCTCACGCTCCATCACCACCAGCGCGCCGTGCGACTGGCGCGAGAGCCGCTGGGCTGCCCGGACGACGTGCTCGATGCTCTGCTCCTGCTGTGCGCGGACGAGCGAGGGACGCCAGCCGGTCCGTCCCAGCCGCTCCAGGGCGCGACGGATCTCCGGGTGGAAGACGATGATCACGCCGATCACGAGACCGGTGATGATGCGTTCGAGGATCCAGTTGACGACGGTCAGGTCGAAGATGCGGGCGAACAGGAAGGTGCCGAAGAGCAGCACGGAGACGCCTCGCAGCACGGTCATCGCCGTGGTGCCGCGCAGCAGCAGCAGCAGCCAGTAGATCGCCACGGCGATCAGCAGGATGTCGAGCACCGCGCCCGCGTCGAGGCGCTCGGCGACATCGCGCGCGCCGTCCGGGATTTCCGGCACCTGAACGCCTCCCCCTCAGACCGTCCGTACCGTGCAGGGGAAGGCTCTGCGATCCCCGCAGCCTGCGATCAGCCGGCGCCGCCACCAAGCAGCCAGGCGAGCAGCGCCTGCTGCGCGTGCAGACGATTCTCCGCCTGATCGAAGATCACCGAGCGCGGCGACTCCATCACCCCGGCGCTGATCTCCTGGCCGCGGTGCGCGGGCATATCGTGCATCACCAGCGCATCGGGCGGCGCGGCGTCGAGTAACTGTTCATCGAGGCGGAACGCCTCGAAGGTCTCGAGGCGGCTGGCCAGCTTGTCCTCGTCGCCCATCGAGGCCCACACGTCCGTGTAGACGGCGGCGGCATCGCGCACTGCCTCCGCGGGATCGGCGAAGCGCTCGATGCGGCCGCCTCCGGGGGCGGCGTGCGCGCGCTCGATGTCGGCGTCGCTCAGCCCGTAGCCCTCGGGCGATGCGCAGCGCAGCTCGATGCCCGCGAGCACGCTTGCGTAGGCGAGCGAGCGCGCGACGTTGTTGCCCTCGCCCAGGTAGGCGATGCGCAGGCCGCGCAGTGACGAGAAGCGCTCGCGCAGCGTCAGCAGGTCGGCGAGCGCCTGGCAGGGATGCTCGTGGTCGCTGAGCGCGTTGATCACGGGCACCCCGGCCCACTCCGCGAACTCAAGGACCGTGTCGTGCGCGTAGGTGCGCGCGGCGATGCCGTGCACCATCCGCCCGAGCACCCTCGCGATGTCGCGTACCGGCTCCCGCTCGCCGGTGCCGATCTCCTGCGGGCCGAGGTAGATCGCGCGACCGCCGAGGCGCTGCATCGCGACCTCGAAGGAGACGCGCGTGCGCAGCGAGGGCTTCTCGAAGACGAGCGCCAGCGAGCGCCCGGCGAGCAGCGGCCCGCAGCCATCGCGCTTGATCGCGAGCGCCGCGTCGAGCAGATCGCCGAGTTGCCCCGGGGAGAGATCGAGGATCGAAGAAAAGTGGCGGGGAGTCACCGCTAGCTCCTGCAGTCCGGTGTTGTTCGGTGTGTCGGCTGCCGTCCAGTATATGCCGCCAAACGGGCAGCACGCGCCGCCGCGAGCGTGCGCGCAATCGCGGCCAGCGGAGCGTTCCCGCACCCGCTCCCCGCGGGAGAAGGCTGGAGCGAGGGCGGCGTCAGGCCTCGGCGCCGGCGGGGAACACGGGCGGCGGGAGCAGATCGGCGACGGTGCGGGCGAGTTCGAGCAGGGACTGGTCGCCGCCGTGCCGCCCGACGAGCTGGACGCCGATCGGCAAGCCGCCCTCGCCCGTGCCGGTGGGCAGGGCGACGCAGGGCAGGCGCAGCAACGTCCAGACGCGGTTGCAGAGCGGGTCACCGGTAGAGGAGAGGCCAACGGGCGCTTCGCCGGGCGCGCTCGGCGTAAGGAAGGCGTCGACCTGCGCGAAGGTCTCGCTGACCGCCGCGCGGCAGTGCAGGGCCAGCGATTCGGCCTCGCTGCGCTCGGCGCCGCCGAGGGCGCGGCCGGCCTCGATCAGCTCGAGCAGCGCCGGACTGAGGCCGTCGCGCTGCTCGCGGTACTCGCGCGCGAAGGCGCTCGCCGCGCCCGCCGCGACGATCGGATCCCAGGCGTCGCCCAGGCCATCGCACTCGGCGGGCAGATCGAGGTCGAAGACCTGCGCGCCCGCCGCCGCGATCGCCGCCGCGGTCTCCTCGATGGCGCGCTGCCCCGCCGGCGAGACGCGCCCCCACTCCACCGTGCGGACGACGCCGATGCGCAGCGGCCGCGAGGGCGCGTCCAGCCCCGCCGACTGCGTGGTGCTGAGGACCGCCCCGACGAGGGCGAGATCCTCGATGCTGCGGGCGAACCAGCCGACGGTGTCGAGCGCCGTGGCCAGCGGGTGCACTCCGTCGCTGTTGACGAAGCCGTAGGTCGGCTTGAAGGCGAAGATGCCGCAGAACGCACCCGGCCGGATCGTCGATCCTCCGGTCTGGGTTCCGAGGGCGAACGGGACCATGCCATCGGCGACGGCGGCGGCGGAGCCGCTCGACGACCCGCCGGGCGTGTGTTCCGGGTGGTGCGGGTTCCGCGTTGCGCCGGGCGTGCGGAAGGCGAACTCGGTCGTCACCGTCTTGCCGAGGACGAGCGCGCCGGCCTCGCGCAGCGCGGCGACGGCGGCGCTGTCGCTGGCCGGCTGGTGGCCCTCGTAGAGCGGGGAGCCGTACGCGGTCGGCAGCTCCGCCGTGTCGAAGATGTCCTTCACCCCGAACGGCACGCCGTGCAGCGGGCCCGCGGGCGCCGTGGCGTCGGCCGCCCGGGCGCGCGCGAGGGCGTCCGCTGGATCGAGTGCCGCCCAGGCCTGGATCAGCGGCTCCCGCTCGTCGATGCGCGCGAGGCAGGCACGGACGAGGATTTCCGAGGTCAGCGAGCCCTCGGCGATACGGCGGGCGGCCTCGCTGGCCGTGAGGCGTGCCGGGTCCCCGGCGTGATCGCTTGAAGCTGTCACGGGCCGACTCCCATCGGGGCGCGGAGCGCGGGCGGCGCGCCGCGCGCGCTATGCTACGCCCCGCTGCGCCTTGCAGGGAGGCGCGCGAGGAGCCCGCCGAGCAGCGGAGGGGATGCACCATGGCTCAACGCAGGATCCCGCGCCCGTTCAACCTGCTCTGGGGCGGCGGAAGGATCGTCGAGGAAGCGGCAATCGAGGGCGGGCTTCACGCGCCCTCGTTGCAACTGATGCGCTACGAGACCGGCGAGAAGGCCGGGCAGATGGCGATCCGCTTCGCCGCCTACGACCCCGAGGGCGAGCTCGAACGCCGCTCCCTGATCATCAACGAGCGCGAGCTGCGGCCGCTGCGCAAGGAACTCGACCGCTCGCCGCGGCTCAAGGCGCTGCTGCGCCAGTTGCTCGAGGAAGAGGAGTAGCCCCCGGCGCGTGTCGCACCTCCAGAGGCTTCGCGGGCTGCCCGGAGCGCGCGTCGCCGTCCAGATCGCGCTCGGGCTCGCTATCGTCGCGGCCCTCGCCGTCCTCGCGCTGCGGCCGGGCGAGCCGCGTGGCATCGAGATCGAGACGCGTGATCCCGACCCGGGTATCGATCAGATCCGCGTCGACGTCTCCGGCGCGGTGCTGCAACCGCGGGTAGTGACCGCCTCGCCCGGTGACCGCGTCAGCGACGTGATCGCCCTCGCGGGCGGGCTCGCCCGGGACGCCGACACGGCGCCACTGAACCTCTCGCGGCGCATCGTCGACGAGGACGTAGTGCGCGTCCCGCGGCTCGGCGAGGCGGCGGCGCTGCTCGACGTGAACCGCGCAACGCTCGGGGAGCTGGAGGCGCTGCCCGGCATCGGACCGGCCTACGCGGCGGCGATCGTCGCGGAGCGCGAGCGCGCCGGACCCTACGCGACGACCGACGACCTCACGGCGCGCGGCGCGATCCCGGAGCATGTCTACGAGGCGATCCGCGACATGATCGCGGCGCGGTGAGCGGGCGGCTTCCCGCACTGCCGCTGGCGGCGGCGGCGCTGATCGCGGGTTGCATCAGCGGCGCGCTGATCGGCGGGCCCTGGACCGCAACGCTGCTGGCGGCGCTTGTCGCCGGCGCGGCCGTCGCGCTGGTGCGCCTCCGGCGTGGGGCCTCGACGCGCGCGCTGCTGCTGCTGATCGCCGTCATCGCCCTCGCGGCCGCCGGCCATGCGCGGGGCAGCGAGGCCGGCTCACGCGCGCCGCCGCCGCTTGCCAGCCTCGAGGGCGTTCACGAGATCACGGGTGTCGTGCGCTCCGACCCGCGGCTCTCGGGCACGATCGCGCGCCTCGATCTGCGCGTCGAGTCGATCGACGGCGCGGCGGCGGCGGGCGGCCTGCGGCTCACCCTGCCGGCGCCGCGGCAGCCGCTGCGCGCAGGCGACCGCCTCGCCGCGACGCTGGAGGTCGAGCGCCCGGGCGCCTTCGACGAGTTCGACTACGCGGCCTTCCTGCGCAGCCGCGGCATCCACGCCGTCGCGGCCTACCCGCAGCGCTGGACGCTGCTCGAGCGCGACGCGGAGCACGCGATCGTCGACACGCTGCGAGGCGTGCGGCGCTGGGCGCTCGGCAATATCGAGCGCGCCCTGCCGGAGCCGGAGGCATCGCTGGCGGCGGGCATGCTGCTCGGGCGGCAGCGCACGATGCCCGCGGCGCTCGAGGAGGATCTGCGCCGCACCGGGACGACGCACCTGCTCGTCGTGTCGGGGCAGAACATCGCGCTGCTCCTCGGGACGGCGGTGGGGCTGCTCGGCGCGGTGGTCGCGAGGCGGCAGGCGGCGCTGATCGCGCTCGCGTTGCTGCCGGGCTACGTCGTCCTCACGGGCGCCGAGCCGCCGGTGGTGCGGGCGGCGATCATGGCCGTCGGCATCGCGATCGCCGCGATCAGCGGGCGGCGCACGCCCGCCTGGATCTACCTTGCCTACGCGGTCGCGCTGATGTTGGCGCTGCGGCCGCTGCTGATCGGCGATGTCGCCTTCCAGCTGAGCGCGACGGCGACTGCCGGCGTGCTGCTGATCGCGCCGCCACTGCGCGATCGCGCCCTCGCTCGCCTCGGCGCCGCGCCGGGCAGCCTCGCGGCCGGGTTTACCGAGGCGGCTGCCGTCGCCGTCGGGGCCTCGCTCGCGGTGCTGCCGGTGCAGGCTGCGGCCTTCGGGACGCTGCCGCTGCTGCAGGCGCCGGCGAACGTCGTCGTCGCGCCGCTCTACGAGGCGACCGTGCTGATCGCCGTCCTCGTCGCGCTGCTCGGCTGGATCGAGCCCGTTGCCCGGCTGGTGGAGGTCGCCGGCGTGTTCGCGCCCGCCGCCTTCGTCGCCGCCGTCGAGGCGATGGCGGCGCTGCCGCTCGCGATCGTCGAGTTGCGACCATCGCCGCTCGCCGCCGCCGTCTGGTTCGCGCTGCTCGGTGGACTCGTCTGGCTGCTCAACCGGCGAGCGATGCTGACGCCGCTGCCGGGGCAACGGGCGCGCCTCGCGGCGCCGGTCGCGCTGGCAGCGGCGGCGGCCGGCCTCTGGCTGGCCGTGCTGACGCCCTCCGACGGGCTCGCGAGCGTGACGGTCCTCGATGTCGGCCAGGGGCAGGCGATCCTCGTGCGCGACGGCGGGGCAGCCGTGCTGGTGGACGCCGGGCCGGCCGACGGCACGGTGCTGACGGCGCTGCCGCGCGTCCTCGACGGCCTCAGCCTGGACGCGCTGCTGCTCACCCACGGCGACAGCGATCACGCCGGCGGACTGGCGGAGCTGCGGAGACGCCTCCGCATCGGCGTGCTGCTCGGCAGCGCGGAGACGCTCGCCGCGGTGACTCCCGAGGGCGGCTCGGACGGCATGCGGGCGCTCGACATCGGCGATCGCATCCGGCTCAGCGAGCGGACCTCGATCGAGGTGCTCTCGCCGCCGGTCGTCACGGCCGGCCGCGCACACCGCGGCGCCAACAACCGCTCGCTCGTGCTGTTGGTGACGATCGGCGAGCGGCGGATCCTGCTGCCCGCGGACATCGAGGCGCCCGCCGAGCAGTGGCTCGCCGCAAGCGGGCTCGACCTGCGGGCGGACGCGCTCGTGCTGCCGCACCACGGCTCGCGCACGTCCTCGAGCGAGCCGTTCGTGGAGGCGGTGCAGCCGAGGGTCGCGATCGCCTCGGTCGGGGCGCGCAACCCGCACGGCCACCCGCACGCGGAGGTGGTCGCGCGCTATGCCGCGATCGCGCTCTACCGCACGGACGAGCACGGCGACGTGACGCTGCGCTCCGACGGCGAGCGGCTGTGGCTGCGGAGCTCGCGCTGATCGCGTGCTAGGGTGATCCGAGGCCAACACACGGGAGGCGATCGATGGTGAGCCGGCGGCACGGACGC
Source organism: Dehalococcoidia bacterium (assembly GCA_965247925.1). Classification (GTDB taxonomy): domain Bacteria; phylum Chloroflexota; class Dehalococcoidia; order UBA2979; family UBA2979; genus VXMT01. The sequence goes on along the minus strand of CBDFIB010000004.1, from coordinate 1,362,789 downwards.
GGCCTCGAGGAACTGCGGCAGCTCTCGATCGAGACCGGCGTGCTGCGGCACGCTGAGGGCTCCGCGCTCATCTCGATGGGCGATACGCGCGTGCTCTGCGCGGCCAGCGTCGAGCGCGGCGTGCCGCGCTGGCTGCGCGGCACCGGCTCCGGCTGGGTGACGGCGGAGTACGGCATGCTTCCGCGCGCGACGCACACGCGCGGCCGCCGCGAGGCGCGCGAGGGCCGCCAGAGCGGACGCTCCCAGGAGATCCAGCGCCTGATCGGCCGCTCGCTGCGCGCCGCGCTCGACCTCGACCGGCTCGGCGAACAGACGATCACCATCGACTGCGACGTGATCCAGGCCGACGGCGGCACCCGCACCGCGGCGGTCACCGGCGGCTGGGTGGCGCTGGCGCTGGCGATCGACTGGCTGGAGCGCGGCGGCGCGCTCGCCGCCTCGCCGCTGACGACGCAGGTCGCGGCGATCTCGGTCGGCCTCAGCGCCGGCTCGGCGCTGCTCGACCTCGACTACGACGAGGATTCGAGCGCGGACACGGACTTCAACGTCGTGCAACTCGGCACCGGCAAGCTCGTCGAGGTGCAGGGCACCGCCGAACACGCACCGTTCTCGCGAGGCGACCTCGATCGCGTCGTGGCGCTCGCCGGGGCGGGGATCGCGGACCTGTTCGTGGCGCAGCGCGAGGCAGTCGCCGCAGTCGCCGAGGAGCGCGCGGCTCAGCGCTGAGCGGCCTCGCGCGCGCCGCCTACCAGAATCCGCCGCCGGGGTTCACGTAGTCGCCGAGGAACGTGCCGCCCAGCACGTGGATGTGCGCGTGCTCCTGCGACTGCTTCGCCTCCCAGCCCGCGTTGGAGACCAGCCGGTAGCCGTTCGGGCAGTGCTCGCGGCCGACTTCCGAGGCGATGCGGCCGACCTCGGCGAGCAGATCGCTCTCCCAGAGCTGCTCCTGCGTCATGTGCTCCCTGGGTACGGCGAGCAGCATGATCGGCACCCAGCGCAGCTGGTTGCGAAAGACGATCACCCGCTCCGAGTCGTGCAACACGTCGGCCGGCGCCTGGCCGGCGATGATCCGGCAGAAGATGCAGTAGCGCTCCAACGTGATCGGCAAGTACCTTCCGGGCGGCCATGCTGCGGCCGGGCGGACCGCTCCGCCGCAGCCTAACCGCGGCCCGCGTGGACGGGCTACCCCACTACAACCCGAGGAGGCCCCCCATCGTCGAGATCGCCCCGTTCCGCGGGCTCCGCTACGACCCATCGCGCGTCGACCCTGATGCCGTCATCGCCCCGCCCTACGACGTGGTCGGCGAGGACGACGTGGCGGCGCTGCACGCCCGCTCGCCGCACAACATCGCGCATGTCGAGGCGCCTCGCGGCGACGACGGGCGCTTCGAGGAGGCCGCGGAAGCGCTGCGCGGCTGGGAGGCCGAGGGCGTGCTGCTGCGTGACTCCGCGCCCGCGCTCTACGTCTACGAGCAGCGCACCCGCCTCGAGGGAGACGACGGTCCGCGCCGCGTGCGGCGGGGCTACTTCGCGCGGCTGCGCCTGAGCCCCTTCGAGGCCGGCGAGGTACTGCCGCACGAGCGCACGATGGCCGGCCCGAAGGCGGAGCGGCTGGCCCTGCTGCAAGCGACCCGGACGAACGTGAGCCCGATCCTCGTGATCTCCAGCGGAGACACGGACACGGCCTCGGCGCTGCTCGCCGAGGTCGCCTCGCGCGAGCCGGCCTTCGCGGCCGCCGACGGCCGCGGCGACGAGCACCGCCTGTGGGTGATCGACGACCCCGCGGAGATCGCGCGGCTGGTCGAGGCGGCCGCGGCCGCGCCGGTCCTGATCGCCGACGGCCACCACCGCTACGAGACGGCGCTCGGGCACCTCGAGGAGCGGGACGAGGAGGGCCGCCGCTGGATGCTCGCCTGCCTCGTCCCCGAGAACGACCCGGGCCTCGACATCCTGCCGACCCACCGGCTGGTCCCCGACGTGGACCTCGCAGGGGACTTCAGCGAGCGGCTCGAGGAGCTCTACGTCGTCGAGCCGCTCGCATCGCGCGTCTCTGACGCGGCCAACCCGACGGACAGCGGAACGGCGATGCGGCTCTGGGAGCAGGTGCGGGCGGAGGCGTCGCAGCCGGGCACGTTCGGGCTGATCGGACTGCCGGGCGGCGGCCTGCACCTGCTGCGCCCGCGCTCGCCGGAGGCGATCGACGCGCTGCTGCCGGACGACTGGTCCGAGGCGTCGCGCTCGCTGGACGTGCAGATCCTGAACGAGGCGATCCTCGAGCCGCTGCTCGGCATCGACGCGGCGGAGCTGAGGGCCGGGCGCGTGCAGTTCAGCGAGGACGCCGGACACGCCTGGGAGTGGGTGCAGGGCGGCGCGAACCGCCTCGCCTTCCTCGTCAATCCGCCGCGCATCGACCAGGTGATCGCCGTCGCCGGCTCGGGCGACGTGCTGCCGCAGAAGGCGACGTACTTCTACCCGAAGCTCGCCACGGGCATGGTGCTCAACCGCCTCGACTGACCGGCCCGGCGGCTAGGTGAGGTTGATCACCCGTACGCCGAAGATCGCGTCGAGCGCCTCGAGGTTGGCCCGCTCGGAGGCGTCGAGCGGGCGGTCGATGCCGAGCACCATCAGCGCCCGGCCCCCGGCGCCGCTGGCGACGGACATGAAGTTGATATTGACCGCCCACTCGCCGAGCAGGCCACCGACCTGCCCGACCATGCCCGGCCGGTCCACGTTCTCGAGCGCCAGCACGTAGGGCGCCGCGCCGGGCGCGATCTCGACCTCGAAGCCGTCGATGCCGACGATGCGCACGCCCGCCTGCGTGTGCGTGGCGGCGACGCTGGTGCCGCCGCTCTCGGAGATGACACGCACGACCACGAGGTTCGCGTACGGCTCGCGAGCCGCGCCGCGGTCCTCGACGATGCCGATGCCGTGCTCGCGCGCCTCCTGGTCGGCGTTGACGATCGTCACCTTGCCGGACGAGACGCGCTCCAGCACGCCGACGATGGCGGCGGCGCGCAGCGGACCCGTCTCGTGGTTCGCGATCTCGCCGAGGTAGTCGATGCGCAGTTGCGCCAGTTGCCCGCCCTGGAGCTGCGAGGCGACGCAGGCCGCGACCTCGGCGGCGTCGATGTACGGCCCAATGATCGCCATCGTCTCCGGATCGACGAGCGGAGCGTTGACGGCGAAACGGGCGGGCCGCCCCGCGAGCACGGCGAGCACCTCGTCGACGACGTCCACGGCGGCGCGGTCCTGCGCCTCGGCGGTCGAGGCGGCGAGGTGCGGCGTGACGACGATGCCCTCCGTGGTCGTGAGCACGTTGCCGATCGCCGGCTCTTCGCTGAAGACGTCGATGGCGGCGCCGGCGATCACGCCGCCCTCGACCGCCTCGTGCAGCGCCTGCTCGTCCACGAGCGCGCCGCGCGCGGTGTTCACGAGGTAGGCGCTCGGCTTCATGCGCGCGAGCTGCTCGCTGCTGATCAGGCCGCGCGTCTCCTCGTGCAGCGCCGTGTGCAGCGTCACGAAGTCGGACTGCTCCAGCAGCGCATCGAGGGAGACCAGCTCGACGCCGATCGAGGCCGCGCGCTCGCTGGAGACGAACGGGTCGTGGGCGACGACGCGCATCTCGAAGGCGCGCGCACGCTGCGCCACCCCCGTGCCGATGCGCCCGAGGCCGACGATGCCGAGCGTGTGCCCGGCCAGCTCGACGCCCTGCAGCTTGCTGCGCTCCCAGCGGCCCTCGCGCAGCGAGGCGTGGCCCTGCGGCACGTTGCGGGCGACGGCCAGCAGCAGCGCCAGCGCGTGCTCGATGGCGGAGACGGTGTTGGACAGCGGCGCGTTGACGACGACCACGCCCCGCGCCGTCGCCGCCTCGAGGTCGATGTTATCGACGCCGACCCCGGCGCGGCCGATCACCGCGAGCTGCGGGGCCGCCTCGATGATGCGCTCGGTGATCCGGGTCTGGCTGCGCACGATGATGCCTGCCACGTCGGCGACGGCTGCGACGAGATCGTCCTCGCTGAGGCCGGTGCGGACTACGGCGCCGTGGCGCTCGCGCAGGCGGGCGATGCCCTGCTCGGCGATCTGGTCCGCGACGAGGACGGTCGCCATCGAGCGGCCTCCCGTGGCGCCGGCGCCCTAGCCGCTGGCCGCGGCCACCGGGGCGTGGCCGAGCTTCGCGAGGCCGCCTCGCAGCGCGTCGAGGCCGCCGCGCACGTCCTCCCCGGTCGTGTAGCCGAGGTGGCCGAAGCGGATGATCTTGCCACCGAGGCTTCCCTGGCCGCCGGCGAAGTCGGTCTCGAAGTCGGAGCGGGCGATCGCGCGCAGCTCGTTCGCGGAGACTCCATCCGGCGGCAGGATCGCCGTCACGGTGTCGGAGCGGACGCCCTCGGCGGCGAAGAGATCGAGGCCGAGTTCCCGGATGCCCGCGCGGACGCGCTCGGCGGTGTCGTGGTGGCGCGCCCAGACGTTCTCGATGCCGTCGGCGCACAACATGGAGAGCGCCTGCCGGAGCTGGAACATCAGCGAGATCGCCGGGGTCCACGGCGTCTGCCCTGCCTGCATCGAGCGCTGTGCCCGCCGCAGATCGAGGTACATCCGAGGCGTCGTGCAGCGGTCCTGTGCCTCCCACGCGCGCTCGCTCACGCTCACCAGCGAGAGCCCGGGCGCGACCATCCAGCCCTTTTGCGAGCCGGACACGACCACGTCCAGGCCCCACGCGTCCGTCTCCACCGCGATCGAGGAGAGCGACGAGATCGCGTCCACGATCAGCAGCCGGTCGTGCCGGCGGACGACCTGCGCGATCTCCTCGAGCGGGTTGGTCACGCCGGTGGAGGTCTCGTTGTGCGTGACCAGCACCGTGCGGATCTCGCCGTCGGCGGCGAGGACGTCGTCGATGCGGTTCGGGTCGGCTGCCGTGCCGTATTCGAAGGCGAGGTGCACGGCATCGCCGCCGTAGATCTTGACCAGCTCCACGAAGCGCTCGCCGAAGACGCCGACCGTGACCACCAGCACGCGGTCGCCCGGCGAGACGTGGTTGACGACGGCGGCCTCCATGCCGGAGGTGCCGGAGCCGGTCAGCACGAGCACGTCGTTCTCGGTGCGGTAGACGTACTGCAGACCCTCGCCGAGGGCCGCCATCAGTTCGGCGAACTCCGGCCCGCGATGGTTAATCATCGGGGCCGCGCCTGCCTGTGCGACTTCCGCGGGAACGGGAATCGGACCCGGCGTACGCAGGTTCACGGTGCCTCCGGAATTGGGGATTCAGGTCGGCGTGATGGGCCGAATCATCGTCCACCCGCGCCCCGGTAGCGTCAACGCAAGCGCTGCCCACGCGAGCGATAGCGCGAGGGCTACGCGATCGTCTCCAGCGAGTACTCCATATCGCGGCGCTTGCACCACAACTCGGCCGCCTGGCGCTTCCGCTGCACTGCCTCCGAATCGACCAGGCCCGCGCCCTTGACCTCGATCAGGGCGAGTGAGCCATCGACGTACTCGACGAGGACGTCGGGGCGGTACGAATGGCGACGGTGCCGTGAGTCGAGCCAGCCGATCGAGATGCCGTGGCGCTTCGTCCACTTGCGAACCGATGGGTCGCTCTCGAGCCGCTCCATCATCCGGCGCTCGAGCCGGCTGTCGTAGACCTCGAAGTTCCACGCGCTCTTGCGCGGCTCGTCGAAGTTGCCGCGCTCACCCAGCGCCATGCTCAACCATCCCGCTGACGATATCCGTGCGCTCCAGCAGCGCGGCCTCGAGTTGGTGCAACCGGCGCTCTGCGCGGCGGAGCGCGTCCTCATCCGCGAAGGCGATGGCCTCGCCATCGAGCCAGCGCCCGGAAAGATGCTCCAGGAGCGGTGGGTAGACATGACGCCGCAGAGCTGCCGAATAGCCCGCCTCGACTACTGCCGCTTCTGCGATTCCATGGAGGCGTTCCCGAATGTGCTCACGCAACTCGCTGACGGACATGCGCGCGACGCGATCGTCCGTGGCGGCGGCGGAGTCGCCCGGTGCTCCCCTGTGCTGCGTCCAGCCATCCGCGCCGAGTTCCTGACCGGTGACGCCACTCAAAGTCACGTCGGTGATCTCGACAGCCTCGGCACCGTACGCGAGCGTAGCGAGTTGCTCGCTCCAGTCCTGGGCCGGATCCGGAGAGGACTCGGCAGTCACCGGATCCAGGATGAGCGATTCGTCGGCCCGCGGCTCGGGAATCTTGATCGCCATCTCAGGGTGGACGATTGCCTGCCGCGGGGGCGGCTCGCCGATCTCATCGAGTTCCGGGAACATCTGGTCCACGCCGACCTCACGGCGCATGCGGGCGTTCAGCAACTCCCACAACCACTCATGCTCGAGCTTCGGGTGGTCGACGATGGCGCAGATCTGAGGCTCGTCCGGCTTGATGCCGGGACGCCGCACGCGCCGCAGCCCGCGGCCCACGACCTGCGGGCCGTAGACCTTGCTGCCGAACTTGCGGAGCAGCAGGATCACTGCGACCTCCGGCACGTCCCAGCCCTCGCGCAGCATCGCGACGCTCACAACCGCGTCGTATTGACCGCTCTCGCCGATCGCCGCCGCGTCTAGCCGGGCCTGTTCGTCCTCGTCCTCAGTCACGATGAGGGTGCGGAGGTGGAACTCGTCCTCCAGCATGCGCTTCGCCTCGCGTGCATCGGCCTTGCAGACGGCGACGACGAAGAGGATCGGCTGGTAGAGGCCGCGGGCGTTGCGCTTCGCCTCGTCGAGGCGGTTGAGCGCGATGCTGATCTGCTGGCTCATCGGCTTCGCGTCCGTGACCCACTGAGTCGCGCTGAGGCCAGCACGCTCGACCTCGTCCCAGTCGATTTCCTCAACACGACGCGTCTCGCCCGTGTCGGCGTCGGTGTAGGTCAACTCCACCGTCTCGATGTCGGGCTGGTAGACGACAGGGGTGGCGATGACGTGGTCGTGCAACGCCGCAGGGATATCGTACTCGTAGATCATGCGGCCATCGACAAGCCTGCCGTCCGCGCGATCGGGCGTCGCGGTGGTGTCGAGGCGGAAGCGGAAACCTGCATGCTCGTGCAACTCGCGCAGCGTGCGGTCGTACTCACGAGCGGGCGTATTGTGCGCCTCGTCATTGAAGACGGCGAAGGGCGTCTGGTCGGCCTCCAGGAGACTCCAGAGATTCTGCTTCCCCGTGGTGCTGCTGCGATAGAACTGGTGAATGTTGGCGAGTACGACGTTCGAGCCGAGCAGGCTCGTCGCCGTGGCGCTCGAAGTTCCGCCCAGCGTGGTCAGCGCGAAGTCGTCCGCGGAGACGATCGCCCCGGGCGGAATCAGATCGCGCTCGGTGAACACCTTGCCCCCGCGAAAGTCCGCTTCCAGACGATCGCGCACGATCAGGTTGGGACAGAGGATGAGGAAGCGCCGCACATCGTGGGCCAGCCGTAGCCACACCATCGTCGCGGCGATCAGCGCCGTCTTGCCGCCACCGGTGACGACGTTGAGTAGCACGCCGTCGCCCCAGAAGTCGCGCCGCCCCACCTCGCGCGCGTAGATCACGCGCAGCAGCGCGTCCCACTGGTGACGCCACAGCCCGCCCGGGCGCGGCTCCCGTTCGTCGGCCGGGTCGGCGAGGAAGCGCAGGTACTCCTGTGTCGCGGGCGGCGAGACCATGTAGCCGCCCTCGACCCATTCCTCGAAGTCGGACTCGTAGGGGAGGAAGGCGTTCTGCACGGCGCTATGTGACCTCGATCCAGCCGTTCCACTCGCCCTCGCCGCCCTTGTCGTCCTGCACGCGGCAGGCGACGCGGAAGGGGCCCGCCCGCGGGAATGTGTGCTGAGCGTCGAGGACGGCAGCACCCCCCTTCCCCCGGCGATGGAACCACTCGCCGCGCGCGGCGCGGAACGTGGCGCCGTCGTAGTCGAAGTCCCACTGCACGTTGACGATCCTCGCGTCAGCGTTCTGCGGCTGCGTGTCGCTGGCGTCGAACTCGTAGTGCAGCGGCTTCATCCGCCGGTGCGCGACTTCGACCAGCGGCGGCTGGACGAAGGTGAGGAAGCCGCTGTAGTCGCCGCGCTCCGTGGATTGCCGCGCGATGTGCGCGCGAAACGCTGGTGAGTCGATGCGCACCTGTTCGAGGCGCACGAAGGCGAGGGAGACGCCCTCACGCTCGCGCAGTTCGGCGGCAGCGCGGCGCGCACCGGGGCTGAAGCCCCACGCCAGCATCACGCCATCACGCAGCCCCTCCTCGCCCCGGTAACGGTCGAGGCGCGCGATCGCCTGCCCGAAGGCGTTGACGTCACTTGCATCCACCGTCGCGGTCAACTCAGGCGGGCCAACCCAGACCGGCACGCGAGCCCGCGCGCCCTTGTAACCGTGAACGCCCCAGCCGTCGGCATCGCTAGGAACGGAGCACATCCCGGCTGGCGCACCGCATCGTCGAGGCGCTGTGCGCGCAATCGAGGACCTTCGAATCGGGATCCCGCGGCTTTCCCCGCAGCCGCGAGGTGCTCCGCCCAGCGGCATCCCACGAGGGGATCACCAAGTGCGACTCCACCTCTCGCTCGTGCAGACGTCCCGGAGTGCTCGATCGTGAAGCGTCGGGAATTGGCGCGTGGCCTCGAGAGCCGCGCGCGACGGCGGCGGCCTTGAGCCGCTCGGCCGTGTTGCGGCGCTCGGCGACGCGGCGACTGGTCCATGAGCGATCCCAGCGCCGCCCCAGGGGGAGGCTGCGTGCGCGACGACGGCGAACCGTCACCAGCCGACCGCCAAGGAAGGCATCTAGCAGGGTGACTGAAAAAGGCCGCGGTCGGACGCTTTTGGGCTGAAATCGCAAGCAGGTTCCCCATCATGCACCGGGTCCAGAAGCGCGACCCCTCGGCGAGTGCGGATAGAAGCGGGGCACAGGTCACCATCCGGCATGGCGTGCAGACGGAGCGGCCACCACGTTGGCCGACTTGCAGATCGGACCAGCCCTCATAGAAGCAGCCTGCTAGTACCATGTCCCCTTCGTTCGAGGATGCACGGATGATGCGATCGAGCAGGGCCTCAGGCTTCTGGGTGGGGTAGCCGACGCGCTCTTTGTTCTTCGGACCCCCGAGGATCTTGATGTCGGCCCACCAGTCGTTCAGCGGCGGCTCCCCTCCCTTGAACTCCACGGGCTTCAGGTCGGCCGGGATGACACCTCTGTCGACGGCTTTGCGATACTTGCCCCAATCAAAAACGGTGACCATCTTCTTCGCGTTGTTGGCGTTGTAGCCGCGTCGTCGCCCCGACTCAAACGTTCGCAAAGATCCTGCGGTGGGGGGACCAGTAATTGTGTTGAAAACCGCTTGTTTGCTCGCGCCATAGAACAAGATGACATCGTGTTTGGCTTGGAATTTCTTCGCCTTGGACGGCATCCCACGGTAGCCCCATACGATCTCGTTCTGAAAGTTCTCATAGCCAAAGATCTTGTCCATCTCGACCTTGATGTAGTGGGAGGCGTGCCAGTCGCAGTGGACATAGATCGAGCCGGTGGGCTTGAGCAGGCGCTTCATCTCGTAGAGGCGGGCGTTGAGCCAGATGAGGTAGCCGTCAAGGCCGCCCTCCCAGATATCGGAGAACGAGCGCTCCTCGTGCTCGTCACCCCAGATCACGTTGTAGACGCGGTTCGAGAAGAACGGCGGGTCGATGTAGATCAGGTCGACGCTCTCTGAGGGCAACGTGCGCATCGCGTGCAGGTTGTCGCCCCAGATCAGCCGGTTCGGCTCCAGTTCCGGCGCGCCGAGGCTGACGCGGTCCACTACCTGCGTCGGGAGCCGCACGTGGGGGTAGTGGTTGCGGAAGCCCCGGTTCTTCGCGTCCCAGCCGAGCGGCGTTTCGGCGACGGGCACGTGCCCGAAGCGCGCGGGTGCGCGGTAGAACCGCTCCTGTTCCGGCAGCGCGACCTCGGGCGTGTCGGCCTCCGGAAGGGAGTCGGCGGCGGGGAGTTCGTCGGTCATGGTCCGCGCATCGTAGCCACGCCGCTACGAGAGCGCATCCGGCGACGGCTACCGGACGTGGGCGAGGAGGGCGACGGTGACGCCCTCGCCGCCTTCCTGGGACGTGCCGCTCTCGTAGGCGGTGACCAGGGGGTGGCCGGCGAGCAACTCGCGCACGGCGCGACGCAGCGCGCCGGTGCCCTTGCCGTGGATGATGCGCACGCGCGCGCGGCCGGCGCGCGCGGCGTCGTCGAGGAAGGCTTCGACCGAGGGCAGCGCCTCGGCGACGATCTGGCCGCGGATCTCGATCTGCTCCGGGGCGCTCGGCGCGGGCGGCGTGCGGATGGCCACGATCACCTCGCCATCCGGCTGCTCGATGCGCTCGACCTGGACGAGGCGCACGCGCGTGCGCAGCGCGCCGAGCTGCACCTCGAATTCGCCCGCCGCGTCCGGCTCGCTCAGCGCCTCGCCCGGCGATCCGATGCCGCGCAGCCAGACCCGCGAGCCGAGCTCCGGCGCCGGCAGGATGCGCGGAGCCCTCAGCCCAACCCTCTCCCGCGGGGAGGGGGAGTCTTCGGTGGGCGGCAGCGGCTCGGGGGGCGGCTCGGGAGCGAGCGCCGCGACGGCCTCGCGGGCGCGTTCGAGGTCGGCCGCCGCCTGATCGAGCCGCGCCGACTCCACCTCGCGGCGCACGCGCTGCAGCATCCGCTCCGCGTCGCGGACCTCCTCGCGTACGCGCTCGCGCGACTCGGCACGCAGCCGCTCGCTCTCGTCCGCCAGCGTGGCGAGCTGCTGCTCGAGGTCGCCGCGCAGCTCCTCGGCGGCGTCGCGGTCGGCGGCGGCGCGGGCGGCGCGGTTCTCGGCGGCGCTGAGCTGCGTGCGCAGATCGCCGAGCACCGCCTCGAGGTCGCGCTGCCCGTGCGAGAGCCCCTCGCGCGCGGCCTCGACGATCCCGCCGGGCATCCCCAGCCGCTCGGCGATCGCGAGCGCATTCGACTGGCCCGGCACGCCGATGCGCAGCCGGTAGGTCGGCGCGAGCGTCGCCACGTCGAACTCCACGGAGGCGTTGAGGACCCCCGCCTCGCGGTGCGCGAACAGCTTCAGCTCGCTGTGGTGCGTGGTCGCGATCAGCGTAGCGCCCGCCTCGACGAGCCGCCCGACGATCGCGATCGCCAGCGCGGCGCCCTCGGTCGGGTCGGTGCCCGCACCCAGCTCGTCGAGCAGCACGAGCGAGCGCGGCCCGGCGCGTTCGAGGATGTCGATGATCGCGGTGACGTGACCGGAGAACGTCGAGAGCGACTGCTCGATCGACTGCTCGTCGCCGATGTCGGCGAAGACGGCGTCGTAGACCGGGATGCGGGTGCCCTTGTCGGCCGGCACGGGCAGGCCGGCGAGGGCCATCAGCGAGAGCAGGCCCGCGGTCTTGAGCGCGACGGTCTTGCCGCCGGTGTTCGGCCCGGTGATCAGCAGCGCGCGCGTCTCGCCGCCCGCCTCGATGGTGACGGGCACGACCTCGCCTTCGAGCAGCGGGTGCCGCGCCTCCACCAGCCGCAGCGCCGCGGGCGCCTCGACGAGCCAGGGCGCGTCGCTCCCCGCCTCGGTCAGGTCGGCCGCGCCGAGCAGCTCGGCGAGGCGCGCCTTCGCCAGCGCGAGGTCGAGCCGCGCGAGGCGCTCGACGGCGTCGACCAGCTCGTGCTCGGCCTCGCCGGCGGCCTCGGAGAGCGAGCGCATGATGCGCTCGATCTCGTGGCGCTCCTGCGCCTGCAGCTCGCGCCAGCGGTTGCCGAGGTCGATGACGGCGAGCGGCTCGACGTAGATCGTCGCGCCGGAAGCCGAGCTGTCGTGGACGATGCCGGGCACGGCGCTGCGCGCCTCGGAGCGCACGGGCAGCACGTAGCGCCCATCGCGCAGCGTGACGATCGGATCCTGCAGCGAGGGGCGCAGCGAGGCGGAGCGCAGCAGCGCCTCCATGCGCTGCTGGAGGCGGCCGTGCACGGCGTCGCGCTCGCGGCGGATCGCCTGCAGCTCGCGGCTCGCCGAGTCGCGCACCTCGCCGCGCTCGTCGACGGCGCCGGCGATCAGCCCGCGCAGCGCCTCGAGGTCCGCGAGCCCGGCGGCGCGCGTCGAGAGCAGCGGCGTCTCCTGGCGCGTGCGCACGAAGGTGCGGCGCAGCCGCGTCGATGCCCTCGCGAGGTCGGCGATCTCCAGCAGCTCCGAGGCGGCGAGCACCTGCCCACGCCCCGCGGCGCTGGCCGAGGGCCGCACGTCGCGTACGCCGCCCAGGCCGACATCGACGCGCAGGGTGCGCAGCCGGACCGCCTCGGCGGTCTCGCGCTGCCGCCGCACCGCACGCTCGCGGTCGGCGACGGGACGCAGCGCCAGCGCCAGCTCGCGCCCGGCCGCGAACGAGGTCTCGCGCGCGAGCCGCTCCCGGATCGCCGGGAACTCGAGGACGGCGAGCGCCTTATCGTCCAGCGGAGTCCTCCGGCCCGCCCTCCGAGCCGCCCTCCTCGGGGCCGCAGAGCCCTCGCAGCGAGTCGGCGACGTGGCGATCGTCCGAGGGCGCGACCGTGCGCGGGTCGAGCAGCACCGCGCCGCGCTCGATGCGCGCGACGATCGGCGGGTCGGCGCCTCGGAGGGCGGCGGCGAAGGCGTCGGCGCCGCCGGGCGGCGCGGCGATCGCGCAGACGGCGGACTCCAGGCCCTCGCCCGGCAGCGAGCCGGCCGCCGACCATCGAGCGCGCCGAGGTGACCGAGGCGCCGGTCTCGCCGGCGCAGGCCCGCACCCAGCGGCGCGCGCGCCGCCGCAGCCCGTCGAGCGGGGCGGCGATCATCCGCCAGATCGGGATCTCCTCGACGGCCTCGCCGCGTGCGTAGTGGCCGAGCGTGGCGGCCAGCCCGGCGATCGAGGCCTTGTCCATGCGCACGGCGCGCGCCAGCGGGTGGCGCTGCATCGTCGCGATCGCACGCTCGCGGCCGACCGCGACGCCCGCCTGCGGGCCGCCGATCAGCTTGTCGCCGGAGAACAGCGCCACGTCCACGCCGGCGGCGACCGAGTCGCGCACCAGCGGCTCCTCGGCCAGCCCGTACTCGCGAGGATCGAGCAGCGCCCCGCTGCCGAGGTCGTCGAGCAGCAGCAGCCCGCGCTCGCGCGCGAGCGACGCCAGCGCCGGGAGCGGCGTCTCCTCGGTGAAGCCGACGACGCGGAAGTTCGAGGCGTGCACGCGCAGCAGCGCCACGGTGCGCTCGCTGATCGCCTCGGCGTAGTCGCGCAGGTAGGTGCGGTTCGTCGTGCCGACCTCGACGAGCGTCGCGCCGGACTGGCGCATCACGTCGGGGATGCGGAAGCCGCCGCCGATCTCGACGAGCTGGCCGCGCGCGATCACCACCTCGCCGCCCGCGCAGAGCGCGGAGAGCGCGAGCAGCAGCGCCGAGGCGTTGTTGTTGACGGCGATCCCGGCCTCCGCGCCCGTGACGCTCGCCAGCAGATCGGCGAGGTGGCTGAAGCGCGATCCGCGCTCCCCGGCGTCGAGGTCGAACTCGATGTTCGAGTAGCCCTCGGAGGCGGCGGCCATCGCGGCGATCGTCGCGCGCGAGAGCGGGGCGCGCCCGAGGTTCGTGTGGATGATCACGCCGCTCGCGTTGACGACGCGGCGCAGGCTCGGCTCCAGGCTCGCGGCGCGATCGGCGACCGCCTCGGCGGCGGACTGCTCCGGGAGCGCACCGGAGCGCTCGATCTCCGCGCGGTAGTCGTCGAGCACCTCGCGGGCGACGCGCACGATCGCCTCGTGGCCGTGGCGCTCCGCCAGCGGGGCCACGCGCGGGTGCGTCAGCAGCCGCTCGATCGCGGGCAGTTCGCGGTAGGGGTTCGTCATCGCCGGCTTCCTCGCGCGCCTCCGGCGCGCTCATGCGCCCTGTGATTGTACGGTCGCGCCCCGGCCCTGCCGAGGGCGGCCGCGCCGCGGGAGGGCGGCCTGCGCTATCTTCGCGGGCGGCACGGGTTCGCAAGGAGGCAGCCGGTGGACTTCACGCTCTCGCCGGAGGTGGACGACCTGCGTCTGCGCATCCGCGATTTCACACAGACGCGCATCATCCCCCTCGAGGCGGACCCCGACTCCTTCGACGGGCACGAGAACATCCGCCTCGACCTGCTCGACGAGCTGCGCAGCGAGGTCAAGGCGCAGGGCCTGTGGGCGCCTCAGATGCCGCGCGAACGGGGCGGGCTCGGCCTCGGCGTGATGGGCATGGCAGCATGCTACGAGGAGATGGGCCACTCGCTGTTCGGGCCGGTCAGCTTCAACTGCGCCGCGCCCGACGACGGCAACATGATCCTGCTCGAGCGCGTCGGGACCGAGGCGCAGAAGGAGCGCTGGCTCGACCCGATCATCGAGGGCCGCGTGCGCTCGTCCTTCGCCATGACCGAGCCTGCGCCCGGCTCCGGCTCGGACCCCTCGATGATGCTCACCAGCGCCGAGCGCGACGGCGACCAGTGGCGCATCAACGGGCGCAAGTGGTTCATCACCGGCGGCGCCGCGGCGCAGCACTTCATCCTCGTCGCGCGCACCAGCGACGACGAGCGCCGCGGGCTGACGGCCTTCCTCTTCGACGCCGACCAGCCCGGCTGGGAGATCGAGCGCCGCATCCCGATCATGGGCCCCGAGGAGCACGGCGGGCACTGCGAGCTGCGCTTCGACGACCTCGTGGTTCCCGACGACCAGCGCCTGATGGGGGTCGGCGAGGGGCTGAAGGCGACGCAGATCCGCCTCGGCACGGCGCGGCTCACGCACTGCATGCGCTGGCTCGGCATGGCGCAGCGCGCGATGTCGATCGCCGCCGACTACGTGCGCGAGCGCGAGAGCTTCGGGCAGAAGCTGCACGAGCACGAGGGCGTGCAGTGGATGCTCGGCGAGGTCGCGATGGCGATCGAGGTCGGCCGCCTGCTCACGATGCGGGCGGCCTGGCGGCTCGACCAGGGCGACTTCGCCCGCCAGGACGTCTCGATGGCGAAGATCCACGTCTCCGAGACGCTGCACAAGGCCGTGGACACGGCGATCCAGCTCTGCGGCGCGCGCGGCTACTCGAAGGACACGCCGCTGGAGTGGATGTACCGCTACGCCCGCCAGGCGCGGCTCGTCGACGGCGCATCCGAGGTGCACAAGATGGTGCTCGCACGGCTCTACATGGACGAGCAGCACGACTTCTGGAGCTGGCGGTGAGCGCCGCCGCTGCACCGCTGGACCTCGCCGACGAGGCGGCGCGCGACACCCTCGCAGGCTGGCTGGCTGCGGCGGCCGGGGCCGAGCGCGTGCGCCTCGGCGACCCGACGCCGCTCACGGGTGGCGCGATCCACCAGCACTGGCGCATCGACGTGGCCTTCGAGGGCGGCCCGTACGCAGCGGAGGGGGACTCGATCGCCCTCGTGCTGCGCGCGGAGGGCGACGCGCGGCTGGAGGAGAGCCTCAGCGTCGCCGAGGAGTTCACGATCGCGCGCGCGGCCTTCGAGGCCGGCGTCGCCGCGCCGGAGCCACTGTGGCAGGCCGACGACGGGGTGCTGGGCCGCGCCTTCTCCATCTCGCGCTTCGTCGAGGGCGTCGCGGCCGGCATCTGCTGGTGCGCGACGAGACGCTCGGCGGCCCGCGCCCGGCGCTGCTCGAGCAGCTCGGCGCGGAACTCGCGCGCATCCAGACGATCGAGCCGGGCCGGGCCGGCCTCGAGTGGCTGCCCGCTCCCGAGCCGAGCCCGGCGCTGGCCGCCGTCGCCGAGTACCGGGCCGCCCTCGACGCACACCCGAAGCCGCGCCCGGCCATGGAGTGGGGCCTGCGCTGGCTGGAGCGCGAGGCGCCGCAGACGGAGCGGCTGGTGCTGGTCCACAGCGACTACCGGACCGGCAACTTCCTGGTCGGCGAGGGTGGGCTGCACGGGGTGCTCGACTGGGAGTTCGCGCGCTGGGGCGATCCGCTCGATGACGCCGGCTGGTTCAGCGCCCGCTGCTGGCGCTTCAACCGCTACGACCGCCGCGCAGGGGGACTCGGCAACCTCGCCGACTTCGAGCGCGGCTACGGGCGCGAGCTGCCGCCGAGGGCGCTCCACTACTGGGAGGTGATGGCGCACGTGCGCTGGGCCGTGATCGCGATCCACCAGGGCGAGCGCCACAGCAGCGGACGCCAGCCCTCGCTGGAACTGGCCCTCACCGGCCGCATCGTCGACGAAATCGAAGTCGAGCTCCTGACGCTGATCGAGGAGGGCGAGCGCGGCGACTACGGCAGCGGCGCGGACGCCGCGGCGTCGCCCTCGGCGGCCCCGGCGGACACGCCCGGCGCAGCGGATCCGCTCGACGGCGCGGCGCTGCTCGAAGCAGCCCGCGGCGCGCTCATGGACGACCTGGCACCGCACGTCCCAGGCGCGCAGCGCTACGCCCTGCTGATGGCCGACAACGCGATGGGCATCGCCGCGCGCGAACTGGAGGCGGGCGAGGCGCCCGCCCGCCGCGCCCTCGCCGCCCTCGCCGCCATCGAGGGCGCAACGGCGGCCGCGGCGAACGAGGACGTGCGCGCCGCGCTGCGCGATGCCGAGGCGCGGCTCGCCTCGGACATCCGCGCCGGCCGCTACGACACCGGGCCGGAGCGGGCCGCCCTCGCCGCCTGGCTGCGCACGCGCGCGCTCGACGCGACGCGGGTCAGCAACCCGCGTTTCCTCGCGCGCCGCGGCTTCGCGTAGGAGCGCGGCTCAGCGCGTGAGCTACGGGTGACGCCCAACCCACCCTACGATCGTCTTCTCACGGTCATCGTCGTAGTCGAAATAGATCCTCACACAGAGATCGGGTGACGTGGATTCATTAGGCTTGAGGTGGAGAGTGAACTCCCGCTGGGCTCTCCCATCGTTCCACCGTCGACGAGCCATCTGAGTAGGCGAATTCCGGACCGTCTTCCCTTCGGCAGACGCGTCAACACCTTGCGCGGCGAGCCATAGGATAGGGTCCGTCCCTAGCTCGCCTGCCTTTCGCAGTCTCGTCATCTCCGCAAGCTGTTCCAGGTAGCGGAGCACCTTGTCGGGAGGGCCTGCTTCGTCTCGCAGGTCAGAGACGCCGCCGTCAACATCCGAGCCAAACACCAACAATTCGCTGAACCGGCTTCTCGCAGCCTCGACGGCTTCGGACACAGTCGTAGGCGGGGAATCCTCATCAGGTGCGACCTCGTCGGCCGCACCTGAATGCCGCAACGCCTGCGTGAGATTGCGCAGTTGCACCTTGAGATCGCGATTCTCATCCTTCAGGTCGCTGACCTCACGCCTCAACGCCCTGATCTCGTTCGCGTCCCTCTCGTTCTGAGCGGCGTAGCTGTTTTCGAGGCCCTCCCAGTCTTCGGCCTCTCTGGCACGATCCCGCTGTGCCTCTTGCTCCTCGCGTTCGCGCTCTCGCTCACGCTCTCGTACTTCTGAAGCAATCCCCGACTCTCGGATCGAGAACGCAGATTGGCCGAGAATCATCCTCCTGAGCGCGTTGCGGATTCTCCTAGCTGCCTCCTGTGTGCTGGGCGTACTCGCCAAAAGCCGATACTGAGTCCACAGGGGATGATCATGGGGACTTCCAGTAACGTCCGGCGTGGGCCAGTAGAGTCGGACCGCTCCGTTGAAACACGACCAATCCCTGCCACGCTCCTCTGTGAGGGTCCACGATGCGACCCGGTCGATCTGCGCGACTATGGCCAAGCCAGACACATCTTGGGCAATCCGATCATCGATTCTCGGATGGAGCAGAAGGCCGTCGTGGTCTGAGACCACAATCAGTGGCAGGGGTCTGTCCTGTGACCAGATCAAGTCGATTAACTCACGCCCGCCTGATGAGCCATCAAAGGTCACCGGATCCGAACGGAGCCCTAGGGATGGTCTGAACAACTCGCCTGAGCGAGTGAGCGGATGCGATCATGGGCGGACCCGGAGAGGGGCGCCCCATGCAGCAGCGTTCGTTCGGCAGCGTCGAGTACGAGCACAAGAAGGTCAAGACACGGCGCCAGAGGTTTCTGGAGCGCATGGACGGGCTCGTCCCCTGGGCTGAGCTGGAGCAGCGCATCGCGCCCGTCTACCCGAAGCCGGGCCGCGGACGCCGCTCCTACCCGCTGCGCGTGATGCTGCGCATCCACTGCCTCCAGCTCTGGTTCAACCTCAGCGACCCCGGCATGGAGCAGGAACTCTACGACTCCCGCTCGATGCTCGAGTTCGCCGGTCTCAGCCTCTCCGAGCCGATCCCCGATGAGACGACGATCCTCAACTTCCGCCACCTGCTGGAGCGCCATCAGCTGGGAACGGAGCTGTTCGCGACGATCAACGCGCATCTGGCACGGCAGGGGCTGCAGCTGTGCGAGGGCACGATCGTGGACTCCACGATCATCAGCGCGCCGTCCTCGACGAAGAACCGCGAGCGAGCGCGCGACCCCGAGATGCACCAGACCAGAAAGGGCCGGCAGTGGTACTTCGGGATGAAGCTGCACAGCGGCACGGATGCGCGGACGGGGCTGGTCCACAGCGTGCACACGACGGCGGCGAACGTCTCCGACGTGACCGAGGCGCATCGCCTGTTGCACGGAGGTGAGAGCGCGGTGTGGGGCGATGCCGGCTACCAGGGAGTGGAGAAGCGCCCGGAGCACGCGGGTTCGGAGGTGCGCTGGCAGGTGGCGATGCGCCCGGGTCTCAGGCGGCTGCTGCCGCCGGGCGGCACCGAGGCACAGGCGGAGCGGCGCAAGGCCTCGGTGCGTGCGAAGGCCGAGCATCCATTTCTCTACGTGAAGCGGCACTTCGGGTACGCGAAGGTCCGCTACCGGGGCCTGGAGAAGAACCACCAGCGTCTCGCGCTGCTGCTCGGTTTCACGAACCTGCTGCGAGCCGAGCCTCAACTCGCGTGATCGCGGGAGCGCTGCGTCCGGAATCGCTCGTGCGGGCGATCCCGCAGCGGAATGGGGGCGGGATCGCCCCCTGAACCGCGGTATCGGCCCCCACAGCGCGGCTCGGCACGCCGATCGACCCGCACCGCGCCCGATACGCCACCTGATCAGACCATCCCTAGGGACCCGACTGCCCAACCACCCTGATCGATGATCTTGCGGAGCACCGCTGGACATCGTGCATCGAACCGCACGGGGACAACTCCGGGCGAATCGCCGCTAACGCTCAGCTCACAGGTCACCTCGGCCACAGCACCTTGCCGCGCGACTTCGAGCCGAGTCCTGAAAACGCCCTCTTGAATAGATTCAGTCAGGACGAAGGAGCGCAACTCGCCGTCATCGACTTCCACAATGTCCGTCTGGAGGTCGGCGGTGCGGCCATCCGTGTACGTGATCGCATACCGAGCGTCGTCGATTTGTGCGGACTCACCTTTTGCGAGAAGCCAGCGCTCGACTTGCTTGACACTCCGGTCGAAGGCGCTCTGCGCGCCACCGGGCGTCGGCTTGGCAGCAGAAAACGCGTAGTTCGCGACGGCTCTCACAGGCACACAACCATAGGGGAGGACGGCAGTAAGTTTACCGCTTACGCGCTCGTGCCGCCACCGAATGCACTTTGGACCCGCCGAGCGCCTCGAGGAAGCGGGAGTGCGTCTCCGGGTCCGTCTCGAAGGCGCCGGACAGCCACGTCTCCTCGACGGTCACGCCCTCGCGCTCGGCGCCGAGGGCGGCGAAGCAGAGGTGCGTGGCGCGGGAGCGGACGGCGACGCCGCGCGTGCGCTCGGCGTCGAAGACGACCTCGCCGATCTCGCGCGTCATGCGCTGCTGGCTCTGCAGCTTGCGGCTGACGACGCTGACGATCTGGTGCAGCTTGCTCTCGCCGAGGGCGTGGTCGTTCGGCAGATAGGCCACGCCAACCGTGCCGAAGAAGGGCAGCAGGTGCTCCTCGCAGGTGCTGAGGAAGGAGATGTCGCGCACGACGATCATCTCCGGCGTGCGCTCGCTGAACCAGTTCAGCGTCGCCTTCAGATCGGCCCACTCCTGACGGTAGCCCGCGAACAGCGTCTTCCAGGACTCGACGACGCGATCGGGCGTCTGCTGCAGCTCCGCGCGCTGCGGCTCGTCGCCGAGCAGCAGCAGCAGCCTCGTGACGTGGTCGCGGGCGTCAGCATCGAGCCCGGCATCGAGTTCGGCGCGCTCCGAGGGGAAGAGGTAGTACGGCTCGCCCTCGTGGCGGGTGACCAGCGCGAGCGTCTCGATGCCGTAGCGGTCGAGCACGCGCGCGGCCGTCCGGCCGGTGTCGATCACGTCGTCGACGGCGACCGTTGCCTCGACGGGCGAGAGCGCGACGCGGACGCCGCGCACGCTGAGCATCGAGGCGACGTGACTGCCGCCGCGCGGCACGCCCCACACCACCGAGCCCTCGCCGAGACGGTCGCTCAACCCCGCAAGCAGGCCCTGCACGTCGTCCCAGTCGAGGATTCTCGTCTCCACGGCGCTGCTGCCCCTACTCCGCGCCCTCGATCAGCCGCCGCCCGTAGCGCTCCCGCAACGCGACCTTGTCGAACTTGCCCGTCGAGGTCTTCGGTACCTCGTCGACGGGGATAAAGTCGGCGGGGAGCCACCAGCGCAGGAACTGGGGCTCGATGAAGGCGCGCAGCTCCTCGGCGCTGACGCTTGAGCCGGGCCCGCACACGACGGCGGCCAGCGGGCGCTCGCCCCAGCGCTCGTCCTCGGCGGCGAAGACGGCGGCCTCGACGACGGCGGGGTGCGCCATCAGCGCGTTCTCGAGTGCGACGCTGCTGATCCACTCGCCGCCGGACTTCACCACGTCGCGGGCGCGGTCGGCGATCAGGATCGAGCCGTGCTCGTCGATCGTCACGATGTCGCCGGTGCGGAACCAGCCGTCGCCGACGAAGTCGTCGGCGCGCTCGACGCCGTAGTAGGCGCGCGCGATCGTCGGCCCGCGCACCTGCAGCTCGCCGAGGGCTTCGCCATCCCAGGGCTGGACCGTGCCGTCCTCGGAGACGTGCCGGAACTGGATCAGCGGTTGCGCGTGGCCCTGGCGCGCCCTCGCGGCGAGCGTGCCTTCGTCGTCGAGCCCGTCGTGCGCGCGCTTGAGGTTGCCGATGCTGCCGAGCGGGTTCATCTCCGTCATGCCCCAGGCGTGCGTGACGTGCAGCCCGTGGCGGTCGAACCCCTCGATCAGCGAGGGCGGCGCGGCCGCTCCGCCGATCAGCATCGAGCGCATCGAGGACAGGTCCCACTCCCCGGGCCGCTCGTCGAGCATGCGCAGCACGTCCAGGAAGACGGTGGGCACGCCGCCGGTGAGGGTGACGCCCTCGTCCGCGAAGAGGCGGAGCAGGCTCTCCGCGCTGAGGTCGCGACCGGGGAAGACCTGCTTCGCGCCCGCGTACGTCGCGGCGTAGGGCAGACCCCAGGCGTTCGCGTGGTACATCGGCACCACCGGCAGGATCGAGTCGCGCTCGTGGACGCCGACGGTGTCTGTCATGCAGCTCATCATCGCCAGCAGCGAGGTGGAGCGGTGGCTGTAGAGCACGCCCTTGGGGCGGCCCGTGGTGCCCGAGGTGTGGCACATCCCGGAGGCCTGCCGCTCGTCCAGCGGCGGCGGCTCGAACGCCTCGGACTCGTCCGCGATCAGCTCCTCGTAGTCCCGGTAGCCCTCGGGCGTCGGGCCGTCGTCGGGGATCACGATCACGTGCTCCACGGTGACGCGGTCGCGGATCTCCTCGAAGGCGTCGAGCAGCGAGCTGTGCACGAAGAGCGCGCGGTCGGCGGCGTCGTTGACGATGTACGTCAGCTCATCGGCGTGCAGCCGCGCGTTGAGCGTGTGCACGACGGCGCCGCTCAGCGGCACGGCGAAGTAGAGCTCCAGGTGGCGGTGCTCGTTCCAGCAGAGCGTCGCGACGCGATCGCCGGGCTCGATGCCGAGCGTGGCGAGGGCGTTCGCGAGCTTGCGCGTGCGGCGCGCGAAGTCGGCGTAGCGGTAGCGGTGGATGCGGCCGTCGGGGAAGCGGCTGACGAGTTCGTTGTCGGGGAACTGCGTCGCGGCGCGCTCGAACAGCATGGCGAGCGTGAGGGGATGGTCGTCGCTCATCAGACTGTGCAGCATCGGCGCGCCCCTCCTTCCGTCGCGAGCGTGAGCGTAGCACTCCGGCGCGCTCCTGCCCCCGCCTGCTCAGCGCTCGATAAGACTGCCGCCGAGGTCGGGCGACGGACGATCGAACGGCTGGTAGTCCGCGCGGCGGCGGCCGAGGGCGATGAACGCCTGCGGTCGCCAGTCCTCGGGCAGTTCGAGCACCCGCCGCACCTCGTCCGGCGTGTAGAGCGGCGCGGCCATCCAGTAGGCGCCGAGCCCACGCTCGCTGGCCTCGAGCAGCAGGTTCTGCAGCGCCGCGCCGAACGAGTGCGCCGCCATCGTCCACTCGGCGCGGGTGCGCTCCTCGTCCGGGTAGGTGTTGAGCCCCTCGCCGGCGAGGCAGCCGAGCAGCAGCGTCGGCGCGCCCTCGATGCGGCCCCGCGAGCGTTCGAGGGCGCGGCGGCGCACGGCCTCGTCGAGGCCGTCGGCGACCATGTCCGCCTCCCAGGCCGCGCCCATCGCCGAGGCCAGCGCCGCGCGGCGGCCTTGCGAGATCGAGACGAAGCGCCAGGGGCGGGTGTGGTGCGGCGCGGGGGCAAGCAGCGCGAGTTCGACCAGCCCGGCGATCTCCTCGCGGCTGAGCGGCGGGCCATCGAGGCCGCGGATCGAGCGGCGGCGGCGCAGCGCGTCGGCGAGGCTCATCGTGGGTCCGATCGCGCGGCTGCTAGCATGGCCCGCAGCACAACACGCAGGCAGCGAGGGGGTACATCGCGATGCGGATCACGCGCGTCTACACCGGCGACGACGGGGAGTCCCACTTCGAGGACATCGAGATCGCCTTCCCGGAGGCGATGGGGCTCGGCATGCGCACCCAGCACTTCCCGGCGGACAGCATCAGCATGCGCCAGGCCTCCGTCGAGAGTGAGATGGACTTCCACACCGCACCTCGCCGTCAGTTCGTGATCACCGTGGCCGGACGCGCCGAGATGGAGTGCGGCGACGGCTCGAAGCGCCAACTCGGCGCCGGTGACGTGCTGCTGGCCGACGATCTGACAGGCCGCGGCCACATCACCCGCACCGTCGAGCTGCCTCGCTGTTCGGTCGTCGTGCCCGTCCCGGACGACTTCGACCTCGACGCCCTCCGCGCGTAGTTCGCGCATCCAGCGGCCTCGCCTGCGGCGGCTCCGCCTCGCCGGCCGCTACGTCGCGACGGGATCGAGCGGCTTGTTCGTCACGGGATCAACCTCGAAGGGGCTGTGCAGCTCCAGCTCGCGCCCGATCTCGCGGACGGCCGGCATCACTTCCTCGCCCATCAGCTTCATGCTGCGCATCGCGTCCTCGTGGCTCATCGCCCCCTCGCCGTCCCAGAGGATGATCGAGCCCGGGCGCAGCAGCTCGAGGATGTAGCGCAGCTTCTCGATCACCGTCTTCGGCGAGCCGGTGATGATCGTCATGCGCTCGACCTGCTGCTCGTAGGTGCCGGCGGAGCGCTCGATCGTCGAGAGCGTCCCGCTCTCGGGCGGCGGGGCGAGGCCGCGCGAGTAGGCGGTGGCGCGGTTGAGCGCGGCGGCGGGCATCGTGCGGTTGCGCGGCGCCAGCCCCGGCAGGTTCTGCAGGTAGCGATGGACGCCGCCCTGGTTGCCCTCGAGGAACGGGTTGGGCGGCCCCTGGATGTACTTGCGGCCGACTTCGTAGGCGAGCTCGTCGGTCGCCTCGACGTGGACCTTGAAGAGGTAGCCGCGGTGCTGCGGGCCGGCCTCGTAGCCGTGCTCGCGGGCGTGCTCGGCGTAGAACTCGAAGGACTGGCGTGTCGCTTCGGGTGCGGTCGCGAGCATGACGTAGGGGTAGCGGTGCGCGGCGGCCCAGTCCGTGCTCTCCTTGCTGCCGCCGCCGGGGATCCAGATCGCGGGATGGGGATTCTGGTAGGGGCGCGTGAAGGGGTTCACGTAGCGGTAGTTGTAGTGCTCGCCCTCCCAGCGGAAGGGGCCGGGCCTCGTCCAGGCGGCGACGATGAAGTCGTGCGCCTCCTCGAAACGCTCGCGGTTGAACGGCGGCTGCGCGTTGTGCGAGACGCTCTCGCGCCCCGATCCGTGCACCCACCCGGTCACGAGGCGGCCGCGCGAGATCATGTCGATCTCCGCCAGCGACTCCGCGAGCCAGAGCGGGTCCTCCCAGATCGGCAGGATGTTGCCGAGCAGCAGGATCCTCGGCTTCTTGGTGATCCGCGCGAGGATCGCCGCCTCCACGTTCATCACGCCGCCCATGCAGGCGGGCGTGCTGTGGTGCTCGTTGAGCATCAGCGCGTCGAACCCGGCCTCCTCGGCCGCGAGCTTCTCGTCGAGGTAGCGGTGATAGAGCAGCGCCCCGAGCCGCGGGTCGTAGTCCTTGTTGCTCAGTCCGAGGTCGAAGTAGGCCTCGCGCGTGGTGGAGCCGAAGAAGCCGTGCTCCTCGTCCTGGTAGGGCCGTTCCGTGAAATGCCCGATCAGCACCGTCCCCGCCTCTCGCGCGCCGCCCGCGAGCGTGTCCTGCGGGCGTCCCGGCCCCTGCGGGCCGCCGCTACGGTACCATCCCGGCGCGCCGCATCGCTGGCGCGGAACGGAGCCGGAGATGGAGCTGGGCGTCGTCTTCCCCACGAACGAGATCGGCAACGATCGGATCGCGATCCGCGACTTCGCGCAGGCCGCCGAGGATCTCGGCTACACCCGCTTCGTCGCCTACGACCACGTCCTCGGCGCCCACCCCGACCGCCCCGAGGGCGGCGCCTGGCTCGGCCCCTACGGGAGACACGTCACGCCGCCCTACACGCACGAGAGCGCCTTCCACGAGCCGTTCGTGCTCTTCGGCTACCTCGCCGGGCTGACCGACCGCCTCGAGTTCATGACCGGCGTGCTGGTGCTGCCGCAGCGGCAGACGGCGCTCGTCGCCAAGCAGTGCGCGGAGATCGACATCCTCGCCGGCGGCGGGCGGCTCATCCTCGGCGTGGGGGTCGGCTGGAACTCCGTCGAGTTCGAGGCGCTGGGCGAGGACTACGGGACGCGCGGGCGGCGCATGGAGGAGCAGATCGGCCTGCTGCGACGGCTCTGGAGCGAGCCGGTCGTGACCTTCGAGGGCCGCTTCGACCGCGTGACGAAGGCGGGACTGAAGCCGCTGCCCGAGCGCCCGATCCCGATCTGGATCGGCGCGATGGCCGACATCGCCGTCGAGCGGGCAGGGCGCCTCGCGGACGGCTGGCACGTCCCGCGCGCCTACCGCGGCGACCCGCAGCGGGTGGCCGGCGAGGCCGAGAAGTTCCATGCCGCCGCCCGCGCCGCCGGGCGCGACCCCTCGACGCTGGGGCTGAGCAGCAACCTGCACGCCGTGGGCCTCAATCCCGATCAGCAGCTCGAGCTGGCCGAGCGGCAGCAGGCGGCGGGCGTCACGCACCTGCACTACAGCACCATGGAGATGGACTACTCGCCCGAGCAGCACATCGTCGCCATCCGCGAATTCGCGGAGCAATCCGGCCTGGGCAGGTAACGCCCGAGGGAGCAGCGTGCCCGTTCCTGACCTCGACGACTGGCTTCGCAGTTGGCAGCGCCCGATCCTGCGGCGGCTCGGGATCCGCGGCGACACCGTCGAGCGCGGCTACGCGCGCATGCGCGTCGATCGCCCGGCGGACGCCGACGAGTTGCTGTTCCGCAGCTCGCTCACGATCGCCGCGGACCTGGCGGCGATCTCCGCCATCAACGCCCAGCGCGAGGAGGACGTGCAGCTCGCGAACGGAACCGCCGAGTTTCACCTCTCGTTCGTCGAGCCGCCCGGGGGCGTCCTGCCGGACGCCGTCGAGGTGAGCGTGCGAGTGGCGAACTGGGCGGACTACGCCGCACACCTCGAGATCGAGGCGCGCACGCCCGGCGGCGAGCTGGTCGCGCGCGGGCTGACCACCTGCTCGCTGCGGCCGGTCGCGGGGGCCTCGTGAGTCAGGCGGACACGCCGACCGACGCGATCGCGGCGCTCGCGGCCGAGTGGCGGGAGAGACCGCTGTTCGCCGCCTTCGGCATCGAGATCGAGGAGCTCAGCGAGGGCTACGCGCGGCTGGCCGTCGAGCGCGCCTCGATGCCGTTGCGCGGGGTCCGCAACTCGCTCAACGGCGGCGTGGTGGCCACGCTCGCGGACGCGGCGATGCAGCTCTGCACGGTCACGGTGCTGCGGCCCGGCGAGCAGGCAGGGCCGACGATGGAGCTGAGCGTGTCCTACCTCTCCGCGGCGCGCGGCGAGCGCACGATCGCCGAGGCGCGGCTGCTGCGCCGCGGCGGCCGCCTCGCCGTCGGCGACGTCGAGATCCGCGACGCCTCGGACGGCGCGATCAATGCGAAGGCGCGCGTCACCTGCGGCATCCGGCGGGACGGCGACACAGAGCGAAGCTAGCGAACGGACGGGAGACCAGCGATGACGGAGCAGAAGCCGCGCTGGGCGGTCGAAGGCGTGCTCAGCGACGAGATGCTGGAGCGCCACCGCGCGCGGCTCGGCCGCCGCTGGGAGTCCGAGGGCCTGCTCGATCGCTCCGCGATCCAGATCTTCGCGCGCGCGATCGGGGACTCCAACCCGCTCTGGCAGGACCCGGCGTACGCCGCCTCCGGACCGTACGGCGCTCCGATCGCGCCGCCCGGCGCGCTCTACCGCATCCACCTCGGCAACGCCATGCACGGGCTGCGCGGCGTGATGGGCTACAACATCGGCACCGCCTGGGACCTGCTCGCCCCGTCTACGAGGGCGACACCATCCGCACCTCGATCGTCTTCGACGAGATCGAGGAGCGGGACGAGTCGCGCTTCGCCGCGCGCTCGATCATCGAGCACTACCGCGGCGACTGGACGAACCAGCGCGGCGAGGTCGTCGCGCGCTCGCACGTGCGCAACCTGCGCGTCGAGCGCAGCAGCACCCGCAGCAAGGGCCGCGACACCCGCCTCGAGGTGCCGCACCCCTGGACGGACGAGGAGCGGCTCGCCATCGAGGAGGCATCGGCGCGCGAGCCGGAGCAGATCCGCGGTCGCGAACCGCTCTGGTGGGAGGACGTCGAGGAGGGGACCGCGCTGGAGCCGCTGGTCAAGGGGCCGCTGCGGATGTGGGACATGATCTGCTGGTTCTCCGCGCGCGGCATCCTCGACGGCTACTCGCGTTCGATCCGCGGCATCCTCGACACCCCCGCGCTCGGGATGCTGCATCCGGCGAGCAACGCGCGCGAGCCGATCGAGATCGTGCACTTCGACAACGAGGCGGCCCGCACGGCCGGGCTGCCGGGTGCCTACGACCTCGGCGCCGCGCGGCAGTCCTACCAGCTGCAGTCGCTGCTCCACGCGCTCGGCGACGAGGCCTGGATCAAGCACAACTCCTGCGAATACCGCCGCTTCGTCTACCTCGGCGACGCGATGACGTTCCGCAACACGATCACGCGCAAGTTCGTCGACGAAGACGGCGAACACTGCATCCAGGTCGAGGGCTCCGTCTTCAACCAGCGCAAGGAGGACGCGATGCCCTCACGCTCCGTGATCGCGCTGCCCAGCCGCGAGGAGGAGACGACGCCGGCGCGGCGGCGCGCCCGCGCGAACTGACTCGCGGTTCGATAGGATGCGCCCGGCCGCCACCACGGGTGGATTCGGGCGCGAGGACGGAGGATGAGATGGCTTCAATCACGGTGGGCAACGTCGAGATCGTGCAGCTCCTCGACCTCAGTCTTGGGTTCCCGTTCGCCAACGTCTTCCCCGACGTGAGCGCCGAGCAGTGGGCCCCCTACTTCGAGCAGTACCCGGACTCCGGCGAGAGCGCCGATCTGTGGCGGTCGAACGCACAGTGCTACGCCCTCCGCTCCGGCGGCGAGACGCTGCTGATCGACACCGGCTTCGGGCCCGGGCCCTTTGACTTCCTCGGCGGCGCGTCCGGGAACCTGGTCGCGGATATGCGCGCGCAGGGCATCGAGCCGGACTCCGTCGGGCGTGTCGCCTTCACGCACCTGCACGGCGACCACGTCGGCTGGAGCGTCGGCGCGGACGGCGCGGCCACGTTCGCGAACGCGCGCTACGTGGTGCCGCAGGCGGACTGGGAGCAGTTCCGCGACGAGGCGCACGTCACCGCCCAGATCGAGCCGCTCGAGGCGCTGGGCGTGATGGACCTCGTATCCGGTGAGTACGCGCTGACCGACGAGATCACGGCGATCCCGACTCCGGGCCACACGCCCGGACACCAGAGCTTCGTGATCGCCTCGGCGGGCGAGCGGGCGCTGATCCTCGGCGACGTGATTCACCACCCCGCACAGACCGAGGAGACCGGCTGGAGCCCGAGCTTCGACAGCGACGGCATGCTGAGCGCGGAGACGCGCGCGGCGCTGCTGGAGCGCCTGGAGGCGGACGGCGACCTCGTCGCCGCCTGCCACTTCCCGGCGCCGGGCTTCGGCCACATCGTGCGCGTCGAGGGCAAGCGCACCTTCCGCGCGCTCTAGCGCCGTCGGGCAGACCGCGCTGGCGGGTCAGGCGAGCAGCGACTCCAGCACGCGGCCAACCTCGCGCGGGTCGCCGTCCGGCATGTAGAGCATCTGCACGTCGGCGCCGAGGCGGGCCCGCTCGGCGAGGTGCTCGCGTACCTGCTCGATCGGCCCGATCACCTGGATGCCGGCGATCATCTCGTCGCTGAGCGCGGCCAGCGAGGCCTCGCGGTCGCGCTCGCCCCAGGCCGCCCTCGAGGCGGCGACGTCGTCCTCGTGTCCCGCTCGGGTGAGCATCCGCCAGTAGAAGTCGCCCATGCGGTTCACGTAGTGGTGCACGTGGCTGCGCGCCGCCATCCACTTGCGCTCGTCCTCGTCCGCGTTGCCGTCGAGGACGAAGACGTTGGTGAACGGGGCGATCGTGATCGCGGAGGCGTCGCGGCCGGCGCTGCTTGCGCCCTCGCCGAGCTGCTCGCGGAGCTGCGGCAGCAGCCGCGTCGGCCAGTGGATCGGGAGGATGCCGTCGGCGATCTCGCCGGTCTGGCGGATCGAGCGCGGCGTGATCGCGGCGATCCAGACGGGGACGCGGTCGCGCACGCGCGGGTAGTCCAGGCGGAAGCCGCGCTGCAGCTGGAACAGGTCGCCCTCGTACTCCAGCCGCTCGCCCGCCATCAGCATCTGGAAGATCTCGACGTACTCGCGGATGCGGCGCAGCGGCCGCTCGAACGGCACGCCGAAGAAGCCCTCGATCACGAGGTGCCCCGAGGAGCCGAGGCCGAGCGCCATCCGCCCATCGGAGATCTGTTCAAGCCGCGCGAACTCCTGCGCCAGCGTCGCGGGGCTGCGCGAGAAGACATTGAGGATCGAGGGCAGGATCGTCGCGCGCTCGGTGTGCTCGGCGAGCAGCGTCAGCCAGGGGATCGCGGACGGGCCCCACGATTCGCCGCCGCTGGTGATGTGCTCGATGCCGAGGTCCTCGGCGATCCGCACCTTCTCCAGCGTCTCCCGCCAGTCGTCCTCCATCGGCGCCTGCAGCCCGAGCTTCATCGCGGCCCCCTCCCGCGCGTCATCGCGCGCGCGGGCGGATTCTAGCCCCGCCGCCCGGCAGGGAGCAGCCGCCGGCCTCCTCCCGCGCTACCATGCGCGCGACGAGCGAGCGAGCCGCGGCGGAGCCCATGCCGAACCAGTACGTGGCCACCGACACCAGCACCGGCCTCGAGGTCACGGTCACGGGCGAGTTCCCCGACGATCCCGATGACCGGATACGCATCGCCCGCACCTCGACGCTGTTCACGCGCCTGATGGCGACGATCCTGGCGATGGAGGACGCGACGCCGCGCCGCGAGGGCTTCCGCGCCGTCGAGACGCAGCTCGAGATCGCCGACGCGCTGCTGCGCCGCGAGATGGACGAGGTGCAGCGCCTGATCCGCGAGACGCTCTCCTCGATGGGCATCACCGAGTCCCACCTCAGCGAGATCGAGGCGGAACTGCGCCGCCACCTCGGCGAACTCGGCAACGAGGAGGAGCCTCCGGAGCCCGTGTAGCAAGGTCGCTGCCCTCGCGACGGTTGCGGGGCGGGAACGGCAGTCGTATGGTTTTCCATATGAAGACGACTCTCAACATCGACGACACCGTGATGAAGCGGTTGCGCGAAGAAGCTGCGCGTCGCGAGACGACCATGTCCGCGCTCGTCGAGGCGGGTCTGCGGCGCATCCTCGATGAGGAGCCATCGCCAGCCGGCCTCCGGGACGACCTGCCTCCGCTACCGACCCGGAACGGCGGCGAGGCACGAGTCGATGTGGCCGACCGCGAGGCGCTCGAAGCGGTGCTCGGCAGCGACGGACCTTACCCGACGGCAGGAGCGTAGGCAGCCTGCTGGTCTTCGACACCAACGTCCTGCTCTACGCCATCAATGAGGCCTCAGGCTTCCACCGCGCCTGCCTCCGGGTCCTCGACGAGTCGCGCCGTGATCCATCTCCGGCCTACCTCACATGGAACATCTGCTACGAGTTCATGCGGGTAAGCACTCACCCGCACGTGTTTCCGTCGCCGTGGACCATCGAGGAGGCCCGCAGGTTCATTGAGGGGCTGCTCACGTCGCCGGGATTCGACTTGCTCCGGCCTACGGAGCGTCACGCCGCCGTGCTGGCGCGGACGTTGTCCGAGCTGCCGGAGATCCGCGGGAATGTGGTGCATGATCTCCACACGGCGGTACTTATGCGCGAGCACGGCATCAGCAGGATCTGCACACGCGACGCCGACTTCCGTCGCTTCCCGTTCCTGACCGTCCTCGATCCCATGCGCTGACCCCTCGATCCGGAGCCCCCACGCTGGCGCCGCCGCAGGCGCGGCGCTACGATGGCAGCGAACGCCCATTCGAACTGCCGAGGGGCTCCGCCCGGTCCGCTCGACGCCCTCCCCCACCACACAATCGAGGTGGCCTCTGCCGACCGACCGCATCGCCGTCACCGGGGCACGCGAGCACAATCTCAAGAACATCTCTGTCGAGATTCCGCGTGATCGCCTCGTCGTCATCACCGGGCTCAGCGGCTCCGGCAAGTCCTCGCTCGCCTTCGACACCATCTACGCCGAGGGGCAGAGGCGTTATGTAGAGTCGCTCTCCGCCTACGCCCGCCAGTTCCTCGGGCTGATGGAGAAGCCGGACGTCGACTACATCGACGGCCTCTCGCCCGCGATCTCGATCGACCAGAAGGGCGTCTCGAAGAACCCGCGCTCCACGGTCGCCACCGTGACCGAGATCTACGACTACCTGCGGCTGCTCTTCGCCCGCGTCGGCGTCCCCTACTGCCCGCACTGCGGCCAGGTGATCCGCCGCCAGACCATCCAGCAGATCGTCGACGCGATCCTCTCCGAGCCGCCCGGCACGCGGGCGATGCTGCTCGCGCCCGTCGTGCGTCACCGCCGCGGGCAGCACGAGCAGGTCTTCGACGCGATCCGGCGCGCCGGCTTCGTACGCGTGCGCGTCGACGGCGTCGTGCGCGACATCGAGGAGCAGTTCGACCTCGACCGCTACCAGTGGCACGACATCGACGTCGTCGTCGACCGGCTGGTCACGCCCGCCGCCGACGCGGAGGACGCCG
Source organism: Dehalococcoidia bacterium (assembly GCA_965247925.1). Classification (GTDB taxonomy): domain Bacteria; phylum Chloroflexota; class Dehalococcoidia; order UBA2979; family UBA2979; genus VXMT01. Next base: position 1,331,265 of record CBDFIB010000004.1, on the reverse strand, counting down.
AGGCGACCCGCCAGCGCATCGCGGACTCGGTGGAGCAGGCGCTCAAGCTCGGCGAGGGCATCCTGCAGTTCGCGCCAGAGGACCGCCCGGAGGAGACCTTCAGCGAGCACTTCGCCTGCCCGAACACGACGCACCCGCCCTACTCGGTGGGCGAGATCGAGCCTCGCAACTTCTCCTTCAACAGCCCGCACGGGGCCTGCGCGGCCTGCACCGGCCTCGGCATGCGCATGGAGCTCGACGCGGAGCTGGTCGTGCCCAACCCGAAGCTGACGATCAACGAGGGCGCGATCCTGCCCTACCAGCGGCTCAGCACCACACTCAGCTGGTATCGCCGCCGCCTCGAGGCGCTCGGCCGGGCCCACGGCTTCGACCTCGCCACGCCGCTCGAAAAGCTCGACGACCGTCAGTGGTCGGCGCTGATGGAGGGCGCCGGCGACGAGCAGATCCAGGTCTCCTACCGCACCCGCCGAGGGCGCGACCGCGACTACGCGATCTCCTGGGAGGGCGTGCTGCCCAACCTCGAGCGCCGCTACCGCGAGACCGAGTCCGACTGGGTGCGCAACGACCTCGAGCGCTACATGGTGGCGGCGCCGTGCCCGGCCTGCCGCGGCGCGCGGCTGAAGCCGGAGATGCTCGCCGTCTCCGTCGACGGACACTCGATCGCCGAGGCCGTTCGCGAGTCCGTCGGGGACGCGCTCGCCTGGATCGAGCGGCTGCGCGCGGAGGACTCGCCGCTGTCCGCGCGCGAGCGCCAGATTGCGCGCCAGATCCTGCAGGAGATCGAGAACCGGCTCACGTTCCTGCGTGACGTGGGTCTCCAGTACCTCACGCTCGACCGCGCCTCGGGGACGCTCTCGGGCGGTGAGGGGCAGCGCATCCGGCTGGCCACGCAGATCGGCTCGGCGCTCATGGGCGTGCTCTACGTCTGCGACGAGCCCTCGATCGGCCTCCACGCCGTCGACAACCAGCGGCTGATCCGCACGCTGACGCGCCTGCGCGACCTCGGCAACACGGTGCTCGTCGTCGAGCACGACGAGGCGATGATGCTCGCCGCCGATCACCTGATCGACCTCGGGCCGGGCGCCGGCGAGCACGGCGGCGAGGTGGTGGCCGAGGGCACGCCGCAGCAGGTGATGCGCAGCCGCAAGTCGATCACCGCGCAGTACCTCTCCGGCAAGCGCAACATCCCGATGCCGAAGACGCGCCGCGAGGGCAGCGGCGAGGCGCTGATCGTGCGCGGGGCCAGCGCCCACAACCTCAAGCAGCTCACTGTTGCGTTCCCCCTCGGGACGATGATCTGCGTCACCGGCGTCTCGGGCTCCGGCAAGTCGACGCTGGTCAACGAGATCCTGGCGAAGCGCCTCGCGCACGACCTGCATCGCGCGCGCGAACGCCCCGGCGCGCACGCGGGCATTTCGGGTCTCGCTCACGTCGACAAGGCGGTCGTGATCGACCAGTCGCCGATCGGGCGCACGCCGCGCTCGAACCCGGCGACCTACACGGGGCTGTTCACGGTGGTGCGCGAGCTGTTCGCGACGGTGCCGGAGGCGCGGGCGCGCGGCTACAAGCCGGGCCGCTTCTCCTTCAACGTGAAGGGCGGCCGCTGCGAAGCCTGCAAGGGCGACGGCTACAACCAGATCGAGATGCAGTTCCTGCCCGACGTGACGGTCCCCTGCGAGGTCTGCCGGGGCGATCGCTACAACCGCGAAGCCCTCGAGATCCGCTTCCGCGGCAAGACGGTCGCCGAGGTGCTGCACATGACCGTGACCGAGGCGCTCGAGTTCTTCGACGCCTTCCCGCGCGCGAAGCGCAAGCTGGAGACGCTGCACGCCGTGGGGCTCGGCTACATCCGGCTCGGCCAGCCCGCGACCACGCTCTCGGGCGGCGAGGCGCAGCGCGTCAAGCTCGCGACGGAGCTATCGAGGCGCGCCACCGGCCGCACGGTCTACATCCTCGACGAGCCGACCACGGGCCTGTCGTTCGCGGACATCGAGGCGCTGTTGAGCGTGCTGCAGCGGCTGGTCGATCAGGGCAACACGGTAATCGTGATCGAGCACCAGATGGACGTGATCAAGAACGCGGACTGGCTGATCGACCTCGGCCCGGAGGGCGGGGAGCGCGGCGGCGAGTTGATCGCCGAGGGCCCCCCGGAGCGCGTCGCCGCCATTGAGGCCTCGGCGACGGGCCGCTACCTGCGCGCCACCCTCGCACAGCACGGCGTCATGCCCGAGGGCGCGGCCCCGCCGCCGGACAACGGCGCGAAGCCGCGCGCACCCTCGCGCAAGCGAAAGCCCGCGCCGAAGGCGGCGGCGCGGGCGTAGCGGTGGCGAGGCAAGTGCCGATCCGCTATGCTGGCGAACGAAGGTTCTAAAGGCGGGCCAGACCGGAGGTGTGCATTGAGCAAGCGAAGGGACGCCCACGCCAAACCGAACGGCACTCCGGATCACAAGATGGTCGACTTGCGGGAGGCCGGACGGAGGGGAGTTGAGACGATCGACCTCGGCGACGTGGCGCCGAGGAAGCCGACGAACATGAACCCGTTCGCGACGGTGAAGCCCACCCAAGGCAGCGAACCGGTCGCGAACACCGCGCCACCGTCCGGCAGGGGACGCCCCGAGCAAGCGGTAGAGTAGTCCGTGCCGGCGACCCTTGAAGCGGCCGTGGTCGTCGCCACATTCATCGTCCCCGGCTTCGTCGGATTCTACGTCTCCCGGGAGTTGACCCCGTTTCCGATCAAGCAGGTATCCGACTCGGAGCTCGTGCTTCTCAGCACGGCATTTGCAACAGTCATCCTCACCTGTGAGATCGGACTGTATGCCGCGGTCGTTGGGTTCTCCCCCGACCTTCCACTGCTGGCGGGAGTCTCCCCCGAGGAAATCCGCGAGGCCGGGTACCACGCCACGTTGGAAGCGCATCCCGCACGCGTCGCCGGGATCTTCAGCGCGCAGTTCGTCCTGCACTGCATTGTCGTGGCACTACTCGGCTGGTTTGATCCCCTCGGCAAGGTGCTCGAGCGTACGCGGCGACGCAGGGGCGCCTCTGCGGAGGACGTGTGGACACGTGGCCTTGTCGCTCTCAGGCAGGAGAAGGGGTTACCTTCGACCTTCGTCCGCGCCGTCCTCGAGACCGGCGAGACATACTGGGGAATTCTATCGAAGATCAGTAATCACGCGAGGGATGACGGAGGCCGCGATATCGTCCTGCAGGCGGTTAGCAAGTCTTCGTCAGTCGACCAGAGCCCCGCTCCCCTACACGCGGACAGGCCAGAGGACACGGTAGTCGCCCTGTCGACCCGCAACCTCCGCGCCGTCGAGGCAGTCTTTCACGACCCGTTCGAATAAGCCGACCGCCATCGCTATGCGCGTAAGCGACACTGCCTCCGCCGACGCGAACTGACCCCGAGGCCCGTGACCACCATCCAGCTGCAGCCCGACGGCACCGCGGCGCCGTCGGACAACGGCGCGAAGCCGCGCGCTGCCCAGCCGCGCGGGCGCGAGCCTAGCGCGACGATGGAGTGCGGCCGGGCGGTTCGCGCTTAGCGCGCTACCAGAACTTCCACCAGGGCTTTTTGGCAATCACTACCGGATCGCGCGCCGCCCGCCGGGCGAGCTCGGCCGCGTGCTCGACGGCCTCCTGGCTGGCGCGCGGCACATTCGCGACGAGGCGCGGTATCAGCTCGAAGAGCACGTCCATGTCCTCCGGCGTGAGCCGGTCGCGCGCGACCGTGTGCACAAGGGCCGCGCGGCGCATCGCGATCCCGCCCGGCACGCGCTCGAACGCCATGTTGTAGGCGTTCGCCACGTCCTGCGCTTCCGGGAGATTGTCCGCCGCGAGGCTCAGCCACGAGCGCAGGCGACTCTCCGTGAAGTCGGCCAGTTGCTCATCCTCAAGCGCGTACTCGGCGCGAATCATCGCTTCGGCCTGCTGCTCGCGCGTGGCCTGGTCGAGGCCGGCCATGGCATCGAAGCGCTGCCGCATCCCGGAAACCCGCGCCGCCGGCTCCTCATCGCTCAGCGCCGACCATGTCATGTCCAGTTGTGCTTCGGTCGTCATCGCTCTTCCCCTCTCGCGTCTCGCGCAGGTGAAGCGCTGTACGCTGGCGCAGGCGCTGCCCGCCCGCTGATTGAACGGTACTCCATGACCACCATACGCCTCCAGCCGGACGACGCGCGCCTCGCCGCGCTGGCTGTCGTCTACCACCTCGGGCGGCCGGGGTCGGAGCTGGATGCGGCGACGCTGCAGCCGCACGCGCTCGGGCTGGGACCGCTCCAGCCGGTGATCGAGGAGCAGCTCGGCCTCGCGCTGACGTCGATCGACGTCAGCGCGTACCAGCTCTCGCGCCTCGGGGAGGCGCTGCACGGGACGGTCAACGAGCTCAAGCAGTACGAAATGAGCGAGGGCCGCTCGGTCGTTCCCGGTTTCGCCGAGGCCTTCGCGCGCCTCTTCCCCGACCACGCCGCCGAGGAGGGCGGCGCGCTGGACCTCGCCTCGCAGGGGGTGATGCTGCGCCGCCGCCTCGATGCCGCCGTCCGCGAAGCCGCGGCGCAGGTGGAGGCCGCGCGCGCCGCCGAGGCGGAGCGCGCCCGCTCCGGGGACGCAGCTAGCGGGGAGCGGCGCGGTCTGTGGCGGCGCCTCTGGCGGCGCCGCACGAAGTGAGCTGGCAGGGAGTGGCGCTGCCCGACGGGTTATCCCTTGTCCCGATGCCGACCCGAACCTAGAATCGAGGTAACCGGACCGCATGAAGGGACGCCCTGCGGGATGACCTACTACATCACCCAGCCGTGTATCGACGTCATGGACCAGTCCTGCGTCGATGTCTGCCCAGTCGATTGCATCCACTTCGAAGAGGGTGACGACCGGATGCTCTACATCGACCCCGACGAGTGCATCGACTGCGGCGCGTGTGAGCCGGCCTGCCCGGTGAACGCGATCTACGCCGAGGACGATCTGCCCGACGACCAGTCGGCCTTCGCCGAGATCAACGTGCTCTGGTACTCGGACGCCTCCGCCGCGCGCGCGAAGGTGCCCGCCTAGCACCTCTGCCCGCGCCCTGGGCGCGGAGACACCCCACGCGGCCCGAGGCGACCCCTGACCACAAGGAAGCGCCGCTCTCGCGGCGCTTCTTCATGTGCGATGTGCGCGAACGCCAGCGAGTGCTAGCGCGACGGCATCGGAGAGCCCTCGAGGATCGGGATGTCGTCGTGCGCCATGCGCTCGGCGCCCTCGCGCAGCGGGTGCGACTCGAGCCGCACGGTGCCGTCGCGCTCGAGGTGGACCATCAGCACGCGGCCGCCGGTGTGGCCCGCCAGGCCATCCGGCGCGCCAGAGTACGCGGCGAGCCCCTCGCCGGCGGCGACGCGCGTCTGCTGTTCCCAGTGGCCCAGCGCGAAGTAGTCGTGGTCCAGCACCGCGAAGTGGTCCTCGTAGATGTGGTACGAGCTGTGGTCGGCGGACATCGGGTGCAGGAAGTGACCGTGACCGACGCCGATGTGCCAGTCCGCATCGCCGCGCCCGGGCGCGTCCTCGAACGGGCGGAAGTTGGGGTCGAGTTCGGTGTGGCTGCGGCCCCACAGCTCGACACTGAGATCGGGGAGCATCACGGATTCACCCTCGGGCGTGCGCATCAGGCGCAGGTTGGGGGCCAGCTCCCTGAGGTCCAGCCGGTCGTAGACGGAGCCGGGCCCGACGTGGTCATGGTTACCGGGCAGCAGGATCACCGGACCGGGCACGCGCGCCAGCTGCTCGCCGGCGAACTGCATCGTGTCCTCCTGGACGCGGGCGTTGTCGAAGAAGTCGCCCGCGATCACCATGAAGTCGACGCGCTCCGTGATCGTCAGGTCAATCACCGCACGGAAGGTGTCGTGCATCTCCTGCCGGCGCTGCAGCGTGCGCTCGGCCGTGCTGTGGTCGTAGGCCCCGAGGTGCACATCCGAGGTGTGCAGGAACTTCAACTCGGTCCGGCCCTGCTGGTCGCTCACTCGTCCCCCGCCTCCCGCACTGTCGGCCGCAGCGCCTCGATCCGCTCACGCAGCGCCTCGACGACGCCGTCGAGCGGTACGCGAATCTGCGACATCGTATCGCGTTCCCGGATAGTAACCGCCTCGTCGTCCAGTGTCTCGAAATCGACCGTCACGCAGAGCGGCGTGCCGACCTCGTCCTGCCGCCGGTAGCGGCGGCCGATGGACTGCGAGTCATCGTACTGGGTGCGGAAGTGCGGGCGCAGCAGCTCCCAGACGCGGCGCGCCGTCGGGACCAGCCGCTCGTTGCGGGAGAGCGGCAGCACCGCCACCGTCGTCGGCGCGACATCGGGCGCCAGCCGCAGCAGCACGCGCTTCTCGCCGCGCTCGTCCACTTCCTCGTCGTAGGCGTCGACGAGCAGGGTGAGCAGGATGCGATCGACGCCCGCCGCGGGCTCGACGACGTGCGGGACGATGTGCTCGCCTCGCTCCTGGTCGAAGTAGGTCAGGGACTTGCCGGAGGCGCTCGCGTGCGCCGTCAGGTCGAAGTCGCCGCGGTGCGCGATGCCTTCAAGTTCGCCCCAGCCCCAGGGGTAGAGGTACTCGATGTCGGACGTACCCCGCGAGTAGTGCGAGAGCTCGTCGGGCGTGTGATCGCGCAGCCGCAGCCGTTCCGGGCGCACGCCGAGCGACACGTACCAGTTCAGCCGCTCCTGCTTCCAGTACTCGTGCCACTCCATCGAGTCCGCCGGGTCGCAGAAGAACTCCATCTCCATCTGCTCGAACTCGAGCATGCGGAAGGTGAAGTGGCCGGTGGTGATCTCGTTGCGGAACGACTTGCCGATCTGCGCGATCCCGAAGGGCAGCCGCCGGCGCGTCGACTGCTGCACGAGCTCGAAGTTGACGAACATGCCCTGCGCCGTCTCGGGCCGCAGGTAGGCGACCGAGGCGTCGTCCTGGACCGGCCCCACGAAGGTGCGGAACAGCAGGTTGAACTGCCGCTCCTCCGTGAACCGCCCGACCTCGCCGCACGACGGGCACGTGTTGTCCTCGATGTGGTCCGCGCGCACGCGGGCACGGCAAGCGAGGCAGTCGACGAGGGGGTCGGCGAAGCTGTCGACGTGGCCCGACGCCTGCCAGACCTTCGGGTTGGTGATCATCGCCGCCTCGATGCCGACGATGTCGGTGCGCTCCTGGACCATGCGCCGCCACCAGTGGTCGCGGATGTTGCGCTTCATCTCGACGCCGAGCGGGCCGTAGTCGTAGGTGGAAGCGAACCCGCCGTAGATCTCGGCGGAGGGGAAGACGAAGCCGCGCCGCTTTGCGAGCGAGACCAGCGTCTCGAGCTCTACCGGGGCGGCTGTGGATGCGTCAATGCCGGCCTCGGTCACGCGGGGGCTCCTCGTTACGTCGTGCGATGACGGGCGCTGGTGGACGCACGGGAGCGTAGCACCGCCCCGCACTGCCCTCAAACGGGCGCTTCGCGCCGATGCTGGCGCGGTCATCAAGACCGGCCCGAAGGACCTCGTGGCGCGCTCGGGCTGGCCCCTGGCCGGGCACTGGCGGGGCGGGCGCAACCGGAGTCGCCGTCCGGCTTGCGGAGCGTGTCACTGTCGTCCGGCTATTTCCCGGGCGGCTGGCCCCCGCCGGACGTGTCGCCGTCGCCGGGCGTCTCGCCGTCGCCGGGCGTCTCGCCGTCGCCGGGCGTCTCGCCGTCGTCGGGCGTCTCGTCATCGCGGGGTGTCTTGCCGTCGTCGGGCGTCTCGCCGTCGTCGGGCGTCTCGCCGTCGTCGGGCGTCTCGTCATCGCGGGGTGTCTTGCCGTCGTCGGGCGTCTCGCCGTCGTCGGGCGTCTTGCCCTCGTCGGGCGTCTTGCCCTCGTCGGGCGTCTCGCCGTCGTCGGGCGTCTCGCCGTCGTCGGGCGTCTCGCCGTCGTCGGGCGTCTCGCCGTCGTCGGGCGTCTCGCCGTCGTCGGGCGTCTCGCCGTCGTCGGGCGTCTCGCCGTCGTCGGGCGTCCCGCCGTCGTCGGGCGTCCCGCCGTCGTCGGGCGGCGGCTGCGTTCCACCGTCGTCCGGTGGCGGCTGCGTTCCACCGTCGTCCGGCGGCGGCTGCGTTCCACCGTCATCCGGCGGCTGCTGCGGCGAGCACGACGAGGTGACCACGCTCAGCACAGCGTCGTTGTAGTCGTCGTCGTCCCAGTCCTCGAACCAATACTCCCCGTCTTCCCCGTTTTCTGGAGGATCCTTGGGATCCCAACGCTCCTCTTTCAGGAACTGAACGTAGATCCCGAACTCGACCGGACCGACGCTCCTGAACGTGACGATGGTGCCTTCATCCCTGTTCGTGACCTTCCTGTTCATGACCTCCAGGAACTGGCGGGGGGCGCCGGAAGTCAACGAGCGATACAGGAATTCGTTGGTGAAATCTGCGTCGCCGCGAAGCACAGTGATCTCGTAGTCGATGCACGCCTGGGCGCGCGCCTCGTTCAGCGCATACAGGGCAACCAGGGCGACCATCGCGGAACCGACGATCGCCGACCACATCCATGGCCGTCGCCTCGGCCTAGCCATGGTGGCCGTCTCGGGCGGCGAATCCGGCGGGGGCCAGCGCGTGGCGCGGATCGCGCGATCATGCAGCCGGCGAGGCTGCCGATCTCAGTCGCGACCGCGCTCCCCCATGCGCGTGCGACGTATCACCGCCGGGCCGGGAGACGCCGGCGATGCGGGTCATGGGACGGTCAGCCTCCGGGGCACCGTGCCTCTCCCATCACACCCCCCCCCCCTGCTCCGTCACCCTCGCCTCTTCCGCTAGATGAACAGCGGCCCGAACACGACCGCCACGATCGCCATCAGCTTCAACAGGATGTTGAGCGATGGGCCCGAGGTGTCCTTGAACGGGTCGCCGACGGTGTCGCCGATCACGGCGGCGGCGTGGGCCACCGAGCCCTTGCCGCCGTGCGCGCCCGCCTCGATGTACTTCTTCGCGTTGTCCCAGGCGCCGCCCGCGTTCGCCATCATCAGCGCGAGCAGCGCGCCTGCGGCGATCGAGCCCGCGAGCAGCCCGCCGAGCGCTTGCGGCCCGATGAAGATGCCGACCGCGACGGGCACCACCACGGCGATCGTGCCGGGGATGATCATTTCGCGGAGCGCCCCGTCGGTCGCAATCGTCACGGCCAGCGCCGAGTCCGGCTGCTCCGAGCCGTCCATGATGCCGGGGTGCTCGCGGAACTGGCGGCGCACCTCGTTGACCATCGCCATCGCCGCGCGCCCCACCGCCGCCATCGTCAGCGCGGCGAACAGGAACGGCATCAGCGCGCCGATCAGCACGCCCGCCAGCACGGTCACGTCGAGCAGGTCGAAGGAGACCTCGCCGTCCGCGCTGATCACCTGCTGGTACGTGAACATCAGCGCCATCGCCGTCAGCACGGCGGAGCCGATCGCGAAGCCCTTGCCCGTCGCCGCCGTCGTGTTGCCGAGGCTGTCGAGGGCGTCCGTGCGCTCGCGCACCTCGGGCGGTAGCGCCGCCTGCTCGGCGATGCCGCCGGCGTTGTCGGCGACGGGCCCGTAGGCGTCGCTCGCCAGCGTCACGCCGAGCGTGGAGAGCATGCCGACCGCGGCCAGCGCGATCCCGTACAGCCCGGCCAGCTCGAAGGTGATGCCGATCGCGACCACGATCGTCAGCAGCGGAATCACCGTGGAAAGCATGCCGAGGCCGAGGCCGCCGATGATCACGGTGCCCGCACCGGTCTCCGCCTGCTCCGCCAACTTCTTGGTCGGCGAGAACTCGAACGCCGTGTAGTACTCGGTCGCGGTGCCGATGATCTGCCCGGCCACCAGTCCGACGAGCACGACCCAGAACAGGTCGTACTTGAGATCCATGAGGGTCACCGCGATCAGCGTGCCGATCAGCACCAGCCCGCCCGCCGAGAAGATCCCGGTGCGCAGCGCCCAGAGCAGCCGCCCCATCGTCGCGTCCTCGCTCGTGCGCACGAGGAACGTGCCGATGATGGACGAGACGATGCCAATCGCCATCACGAGGAACGGCAGCACGAACGCATCGCCGGCGTATTCAGCGACCGCGCCCGCGTCGAAGACGTCGCGCGCGCCCACGCCGACGATCGCGATCGTCGCCAACGACATCGTGGCGACGATGGAGCCGGTGTAGGACTCGAACAGGTCGGCGCCCATGCCGGCGACGTCGCCGACGTTGTCGCCGACGTTGTCGGCGATGGTCGCGGGGTTGCGTGGGTCGTCCTCGGGAATGCCGGCCTCGACCTTGCCCACGAGGTCGGCCCCGACATCGGCGGCCTTCGTGTAGATGCCGCCGCCGACGCGCGCGAACAGCGCGATCGAGGAGGCGCCGAAGGCGAAGCCGGTCAGTGGGCCCACGTCCTGGAAGATCAGGTAGAGCACAGCGAGGCAGGCCAGGCTGATGCCGACGACGGTCATGCCCATCACGGAGCCCGAGGAGAACGCCACGCGCAGCGCCGGGTTCAGACCCTCGCGCGCCTTCGCGGTCGTGCGCACGTTGGCGCGCACGGCGATGAACATCCCGATGTAGCCTGCCGCCGCCGAGGCGATGGCGCCGACGACATAGGCGATCGCGAAGCGCGGCAAGCTCGTGAGCTGTCCGCTGCCGCCGTCCAGCTTGTCCAGCACGTCGAGGTCGCGGAACAGCGCCAGGATGACCGCGACGACGACGACGAAGACGGCGATGAAGGAGTACTCCCGCCGCAGGAACGCCGCCGCGCCGACCTGGATCTGTTCGGCGATCGAGCGCATCGTCTCGTCGCCCTGGTCCTCACCAAGAATCCGCTGAGCCAACACGACTGCGAACACCAGCGCGATCAGCGCTGCCGCAATCGCGATCCAGAGGATCTCCATGTCGCCTCCACTCAATGCGTATCGAGCCCGTTAGCGAGCATGTTCGCGCACGCGTAGCGCACGCGCTACGCACTTATGGTAGCACAGCTCTGATAATGCGCGATGGCGCCTATGCAATAGGACGTAGCCGGGGGCGCTGAGCAGATCAGGGGCGGAGCTCAGTCCGCCCCTGGCGGCGAGCCGCCCTTTCCCCCGCCCGCGCCGCGCGCCTCGAGGGCGTCGAGCCGGCTCGCGAGCCGCTGCTGCTGCGCCGCCAGCGTGAGGTCGCCGCGAGTGCGCTCGATGATGCTGCGCGTCACGTCCGTGGCGCGGCGCAGGTTGGAGGTCATCGCGTCGGGGTAGTCGATCGTGACCAGCAGCGACTGCATCTCGTCCATCCGCTCGAGCATCGCCTCGCAGCGCTCGATGGCGTCCGCGCGCAGCGAGTCCAGCACGTGGCGGCGCAGCTCGCCGATCGCCTCGGCCAGGCCGTGCAGGTAGGAGACACCGCGCACGCCGAGCGATGCCGGCGTCGGCAGCGGACCACCGGCGATCAGCGCGAGCGTGATCGCCGCCTCGGCGTACTCCTTCTGCGCGTCGTGGACGAAGCCCGCGTGCGCGATCTGCGGGAAGTCTCGTGTCGCCGTTGCGGCCTCCACGAGCGCGGCCCGCGCCTCGTCGAGCAGGCTCGCTGCGGTCTCCGTATCGCCGCGGTGCACGGCGCGGATGCAGTTCGCCGAGGAGCGGACGGCGCCGCGGCAGAGCGGCAGCGCTGCCTCGCGCGCGGCGTTCGTCGCCTCGAGGCCGGCGCGGATCTCCTCGACGGCGCGCGCCAGTTCGGCGCTGATCGCGGTCCCCTCCTCGGGCATGGCGCTCACGCGTCCACGGAGCCGGGCAGATCGCCCTCGCGGGCGGCGTCGATCATGTCGCGGGTCTCGTCGGGCAGGTCCATCCCGTACTCCTCGAAGCGCTGCTCAACCCAGCGCCCGATCTGGCGCGGGTCGCGGTAGTGGTCCTCGGGACGGCCGCCGGGGCCGGGCGCGCCGTACTCGTCGATCACGTCCTTGTCCGTCTTGAGCCGGGCGACGGAGGAGATCTGGCGCGCCGTGCGGCTGGAGCGGCAGTGCTCGCACTCGGGCGCCTCCGGGTCGCTGCGCATCGAGCGCACGAAGAGGCTGGTCAGGCGCTCGCACTCCTCGCAGCGGTACTCGTAGATCGGCAGACGACTAGTCCGGGTTCCCGAGGCTCTTCTTCGCCTTCGCCTCCGCCACCTTGTGGCGGAAGGTGTAGCCGGCGTCGATCCGCTCGACGGGGTCCTCGCCGGCCTCGGCCTTCTCGGCGAGCTCGCGGTAGTTGGAGCCGAGCACCTCGTCGTACTCGGCGCTGGCCTCGCGGGCCCACCTCGCGAAGCCGCGCTCGTCACCGCGTTCGAGGGCGGCCTCGTGCCCGCTGAAGTCGACATCGGCGAGCCGCTGCGCGTCGCTGCGCAGGCGGGCGAAGGCGGACATCAGCCGGGTGAGCTGCGTGCCGCCGCACTCCGGGCAGCTCGGCTCGCTGGCGGCCGAGGCCGAGCGGAAGAAGATCTCGACGCTCTGTTCGCAGTTCGCGCAGTCGTACTGGTAGATAGGCATGGTTCAGAAAGTGTAGCGCCCCACGCCGTCGCCGCAACAGGCCCCCGCAGGCCGCTGCGGAGCCAACGCGCGCCACGGCGATGCGATGATGGGGCCTGACCGGGGAGGCGATCATGGTGCTCAGGAGCGTCAGAGCGCGGTTCACGGGCGGCAAGCTCGAGCCGCTGGAGCCCCTCGGCCTCGAAGAGGGCGCGGAAGTCTCCGTGACCGTCGACGAGCAGATGCACCCTACCGAGGAGGCGGAAGACGCCGCCCTTGCCCGCGCCATCGAGGAAGGGCTGGCGACCGAGCGCGTCAGCGAGCAGGAGATCACGGCCATCCTGCGGGACCGCTGACCGGGCTGCCCCCCTCGCCCCCGCCTCACCCCTCCACGGCGCTGCGGATGTGCTGGAACGAGGCGACCGAGCCGTCCGCAGCCAGATCGATGGCCACGAGGTCGATGCGCTGGTCGGCGGGCAGATCGGGGTGCTCCATGCCGTAGGCCGCGGCCAGCTCGCGCAGGCGGCGCTGCTTGCGCGCGCTCAGCGCCTCGATGGCGCGTCCTGCCTGGCGGGGTCGCCGCAGCTTCACCTCGACGAAGACGAGCGTGCCGCCCTGCAGCGCGATCAGATCGACCTCGCCCTCGCGGCGGCGCACGTTGCGATCAACCAGCCGGTAGCCGCGCGTCTTGAGGTAGTCCGCGGCGAGGCGCTCGCCCGAGCGCCCCAGCCGGTCGGTCGCCCTCGTCATCGCGGCAAGCGGCTCGTCAGCACCTCGCGCACCGGGGCGAAGAGCAGGCGGTGCACGCTGGAGTGTCCGAGGCGGCGCAGCGCCTCGCGGTGCTCGGCGGTGGCGTAGCCCTTGTTGCGCGCGAAGCCGTAGCCGGGGAAGCGAGCGTCGAGGCGATCCATCATCGCGTCGCGCGCGACCTTCGCGACGATGCTCGCCGCGGCCACCGAGGGGCAGAGCGCGTCGCCGTCGATCACCGCGTGCTGCCGCGTCTCGCACTCGACGACCTCGCGGCCATCGACGATCAGCGCGTCCGGCGTCTGCTCCAGCTGCTCGACGGCGCGGCGCATCGCCAGCCGCGTCGCGGCGGTCATGCCGAGCTGGTCGATCACGTGCGAGGAGACGACGCCGATGCCGTAGTCGCAGTGGCGGCGAATGTGCGTGGCGAGCTCCTCGCGGGAGGCGGCGTCGAGCAGCTTGGAGTCGCGCAGCCGCCGCACCCAACCGGCGCGCGAGTAGCGCAGCACCACGGCGCCGGCGACGACCGGCCCGGCGAGCGGCCCGCGCCCGACCTCGTCGACGCCGGCGACACGCTCGCAGCCCTCGCGCCAGAGCGCGTTCTCAACCTGCCACGTTGGCTTCGAGGTGCGGCGCGGACGGTCGAGTACGGCAGCCACGGCCGCATGCTAGGCGCGGCGATACCGATCAGGCAAGTTATCTGTTAGGAGAGGCCGGGCCGCTAGCGGGGCCGGTGATACACTGGATCTGTCGCTGCACGAGCCAGGCCCGCAGCCTGCGAACCGAGGGCGGCCCGTCGCGAGTGCGAGGAGCGGCCCTGGACCATGAGATCCCGCTGGATGCGCAACTCCTTCATCTACCTGATCATCCTTGGTGCGGTCATCCTCGCCGTCGTGATGTTCCTGCGCCCCTCCTCCAGTTCGCGTGACATCCCGCTCTCGCAGGTCGTCGAGGAGGCTCTGGCCGGCAACGTCGACCTGATCAGGGTCTCCGGCGATACGCTCGAGGTGCACCTGCAGGGCGAGCGCGAGCCGCTCAGCTCACGCAAGGAAGAGGGCACCTCGATCGCCGAGATCCTTGGCGATCGCGGCGTCGCCGTCGGGACCGGCGAGGGCGCGGTCCAGATCGAGGTCGGCGGGCCGAGTCAGTTCGGGAATATCTTCGGGCTGTTCTTCAACTTCCTGCCGCTGATCCTCTTCGGCGGAATCCTGATCTTCATGATGCGCCAGGCGCAGGGCTCGAACTCCCAGGCGATGTCCTTCGGCCGCAGCAAGGCGAGGATGTCCACCGGCCAGACGCCGACCGTCACCTTCCTTGATGTCGCCGGGCAGGACGAGGCGAAGCAGGAGCTCGCCGAGATCGTCGAGTTCCTCAAGTTCCCGGAGAAGTTCGCCGCCCTCGGCGCGCGCATCCCGCACGGCGTGCTGCTGGTCGGCTCGCCCGGCACGGGCAAGACGCTGCTCGCCCGCGCCGTCTCCGGCGAGGCGGGCGTGCCCTTCTTCTCGATCTCGGGCTCCGAGTTCGTCGAGATGTTCGTCGGCGTCGGCGCCAGCCGCGTGCGCGACCTGTTCGAGCAGGCCAAGCGCAACTCCCCGGCGATCGTCTTCGTCGACGAGATCGACGCGGTCGGGCGCCAGCGCGGGGCGGGCCTCGGCGGCTCGCACGACGAGCGCGAGCAGACGCTGAACCAGATCCTGGTCGAGATGGACGGCTTCGACTCCAGCTCGAACGTGATCGTCGTCGCCGCCACCAACCGCCCGGACATCCTGGACCCGGCGCTGCTGCGGCCCGGCCGCTTCGACCGCCAGGTGACGCTCGACCTGCCGGACGTGAAGGGCCGTCGCGCGGTGCTCGATGTGCACGTCAAGGGCAAGCCGCTGGACACCGACGTAAACCTCGAGACGGTGGCGAGGCAGACACCGGGCTTTTCCGGCGCGGATCTCGCCAACCTCGTCAACGAGGGCGCGATCCTCGCGGCGCGGCGCAACAAGAAGCGCGTCGGGATGGAAGATCTCAACGAGGCCGTGGACCGCGTGATCGGCGGCCCGGAACGCAAGTCGCGCGTGATTACGCCCGTGGAGAAGCGGATCATCGCCTACCACGAGGGCGGCCACGCCGTCGCCGGGCACTTCCTGCCCAAGGCGGACCCGGTCTTCAAGGTCACGATCGTTGCGCGCGGCATGGCCGGTGGCTTCACCCGCTCGATGCCCGCCGACGACCGCCGCCTGCAGGACCGCTCCTACTACGAGGCGATGATGGCGCAGGCGCTCGGCGGACACGTCGCCGAGGAGATGGTCTTCGGCGAGCCGACCACGGGCGCACACGACGACATCGGCAAGGTCACGCACATCGCCCGCGAGATGGTGACGCAGTGGGGCATGAGCGAGCGGCTCGGCCCGCGCACCTTCGGCCGCCGCGACTCGATGATCTTCCTCGGGCGCGACATCGCCGAGCAGCGCGACTACTCCGAACGCACCGCCGAGGAGATCGACGAGGAGGTGCGCCGCATCGTCGAGGATGCGCACGAGCGCTGCCGCGCCGTGCTGCGCGAGCACCGCGCGAAACTCGACGAGGTGGCCGCGGCGCTGATCGAGGTCGAGACGCTCGAGGGCGACGACCTGCAGCGGCTGCTCGGCCCGGCGGAAGGCCGCGAGCCGCCGCCCGAGCCGTCGGCGCCCCCGCCCGAGGACGCCGCGGGCGCCGGCGCGGGCGAGGACCTGGAGGCGGAGCCGATGGGGCGGCCGGGTCTGGCCTGGGGCCAGTCCAGCGCCGCGCCGCCGTCCGGCGGCGGGTAGCCGCCTCCCGCGCACGACGCGTTCACCCTGTCCAGTCAGTGCACCTGTCGCGGCAGGTTGACGCGCGGCGTTACGCCTCGGGTGACGGCTCCGCGGCGGTTGTGACGGCCTCGGGGGTCCCGGCCGACTCCCGCTCCTCGCGCATCGCGTTGCGGTAGCTCTTGAGGAACTCGCGCTGGGCGACGACGAACCAGATCGCCGCGCCCAGACCGAGGCCGATGCGCAACGCCGGGTGCTCATCGAGCTTGCCCTCGGGGGTGAGCACGGCCTGCCCGAGGAAGTAGCCGGCGCCGACCCACGCCGAGTTGGCGATGATCGCGCCGAGGTAGTCGAGCGGCATCCAGATCCGCATCGGCATGCCGATCGCGCCCGCGCCGAACGGGCCCAGCGTCCGCGTCCAGCTGTTGAGGTGGTAGAAGGGAATCAGCCAGAGGGCCTTCCCCCCGACGATCATCCGCCCGATCCGCAGCTGCTTGCCGAAGCGGGAGCGCTCCAGCCGGCCGCCGCCCCAGCGCCCGAGCGCGTAGGAAATCGTGTCGCCGAGCATCGTGCCGAGGACCGCGAGGACCCAGATCAGGCCGATCGGCGTGCCCTGATCGTCGGCGAAGGCTCCCCCGAGGAACATCAGGATCACACCGGGGTAGATCAGCCCGAGCCCGACCGTCGCCTCGATCAGCGCCGAGACGAAGACCACGGGCGCGCCGAAGCGATCGAACAGGTCGTTCGCCGCCAGGAACATCTGGTCGGCGATCCAGTTCAGCAGGTCGTACGGCGCCGTGATGACGTCGAGAAACTCCAGGGCAGACCTCCGCCCGTGGCGCCCGCCGGCGCGCCTTCATTGACGCTCCGCCCCGGGCCTGCCTAGGATCGATACGGTCGAGCCTGCGATCACTACACGCCAGCGCCGACACAGAGCATCGATCAACCGGAGTACGCCGCCATCTCCTACGCCATCATCCGCACCGGCGGAAAGCAGTACCGCGTTCACGAGGGCGACAGCCTCGCCGTCGAGCGCCTCGACCTGCCCGAGGGCAGCGAGGTCCAGTTCGACGCGCTGCTCGTCGCGGACGGCGACGAGATCACCGTCGGCGACCCGACGGTCGAGGGCGCCTCGGTGGCCGCGCGCGTCGACGAGCACACGCGCGGCAAGAAGGTCACGGTCTTCAAGTACAAGAACAAGACGCGGCATCGTAAGCTGCGCGGGCATCGGCAGCAGCACACGCGCATCACGATCACCGGCATCAGCGCGAGCGCGTAGCGAGCGAAGCGAGGACAGCGCGATGGCTCACAAGAAGTCCGGTGGATCCAGCCGTAACGGCCGCGACTCCAACGCGAAGCGGCTCGGCGTGAAGCGCTTCGACGGCCAGTTCGTCACCGCCGGCTCGATCATCGTGCGGCAGCGCGGCACGCGCTTCCACCCCGGCCGGGACATCGGCGTGGGTCGCGACCACACGCTCTGGGCGCGGGTGGACGGCCTCGTCAAGTTCAGCCCCTACGCCAAGGGCCGGCGCAAGCAGGTCTCGATCCTGCCCGTGGCCACCGAAGGGTAGCGAGCGGCAATGAAGGACAGCATCCACCCCGACTACCACCACGTCGTCTTCGTCGACATCTCCACCGGCGAGGAATACCTGACGCGCTCCACCATGACCTCGGGGGAGAAGCGCGAGGTCGACGGCGTCGAGGCGTACGTCGTGCGCGTCGACATCAGCGCCAGTTCGCACCCGTTCTTCACGGGCGAGCAGCGCATCGTGGACACGGCCGGCCAGGTCGAGCGCTTCCGGCGTCGCTACGCCCGCGCGCAGCAGGCCGAGTAGCGCCGGCGCAACCCGCGACCCCGGTTCCCCTGCTGTCTCTCCGCCTCGGTCATTCGTGGCCGGCGTTTGCGCGCCAGCCGATCGCGGTACCGTAGCGCTGCGACCAGAGAGGCCATTCCATGACGGACTCAGGCTCGGCCCCGGCGCCATCCGCCGCGTACCGGAGGCGCTGGTGGACCCTCGTCGTTCTGTCCACGAGCCTGCTCATCATCGGGCTGGACAACACCATCCTGAACGTCGCGATCCCCACGCTGCAGCGAGAGTTCAACGCGACCGCCACCGATCTCCAGTGGATGGTCGACGCATACATCCTCGTCTTCGCCGGTCTGCTGCTGCTGATGGGCTCGCTCGGCGACCGCTTCGGCCGCAAGCGCGCGCTTCAGGCGGGGCTGATCCTGTTCGGCCTGGCGAGCCTCCTCGCCGCGTACTCCGAATCGAGCGCGCAACTGATCGCCGCACGCGCCCTGTTGGGCATCGGCGGAGCGCTGATCATGCCGTCCACCCTGTCCATCATCACCAACGTGTTTCCGAGGGAGGAGCGCGGCAAGGCGATCGGCGTCTGGGCTGCGGTCGCCGGACTGGGCGTCGGGCTTGGCCCGCTCACCGGCGGCCTGCTGCTTGAGCGCTTCTGGTGGGGTTCCGTGTTCCTCGTCAACGTGCCGATCGTCGGACTCGCCCTCGTGGCCGGGCTCGTGCTCATCCCCGAGAGCCGGGACCCACACCCGAGGCGGCTGGACATTCCGGGCGCCGTGCTGTCCATCGCGGCGATCACGACGCTGGTCTACTCGATCATCGAGGCCCCGGTGCGCGGCTGGACGGACGGGCTGACGATCGCCGGCTTCGTGGGTGGTGTGGCGCTGGTCGCCGCGTTCATGTACTGGGAGATCCGGACCGACCACCCGATGCTCAATCTCTCGTTCTTCAGGAACGCGCGATTCTCCGCGGGAGCTGCCGCGATCTCCATCGGCTTCTTTGCCCTGTTCGGCATGATCTTCGGGATGACGCAGTTCCTCCAGTTCGTTCAGGGCCACACCCCGCTGGAGGCCGGCCTGAGGCTGGTGCCGATCGCCCTCGGCATGGCGTTCGGGGCGGGCATGAGCCATCGCCTGGTCGGCCGCCTGGGCAGCAACAAGGTGGTGGCGATGGGCCTCACGGGAGTGGCTGCGGTCCTCCTGAGCATCAGCTTCTGGGAGCCGGATACCAGCTACCTGGTGGTCGGCCTGACCTTCTTCCTCCTCGCGTTCAGCATGGGCAACGTCATGGCGCCGTCGACGGACTCGGTGATGGGCGCGGTACCCGAGGCCAACGCCGGCATCGCCTCCGCGATGAACGACGTGACGCGTCAGGTAGCGGGGGCCTTCGGCGTCGCCGTCATCGGCTCCATCATCAACACGGTGTACGGCGACAGGATGAGTGCGGCCGTCATGGGGTTGCCTCCCGAGGCCGCCGAGGCCGCGCGTGACTCCGTCGGAGCCGCCTCAAGGGTTGCGTCCACGTTGCCCCCCGAGGTCGCCGGCGGACTGGTGGAGGCGGCACGGGCGGCCTTCACCGACGCGCTCGGGGTCGCCGTGATCGTCGCGGCGGGGGTGGCCATCATCGGCTCGGTGCTCATCGCAAGGTTCATGCCAGCGCGCCACCTCCCGGAGGGGGAACCCGCGGAATCCGGGAGCGAAGCTGCGGCTTCCTAGGCGTGCCTGCGGACCGTTCGGCCCGCGCGTCGTAGGCTGCGGGCGTGAGCAACGCGAGCACGGGTCCGGCGATCGCGGCGAGGGCGAACTACGGCGGCCAGGCGGTCGTCGAGGGCGTCATGATCCGCGGGCCGCACGCAGTCGCGACGGCGGTGCGCAAGCCGGACGGCGAGATCGCCGTCCGCAGCCGGCCGCTCGGTGGCCTCTACAGCGCCAGGCTGCGGCGCGTGCCGCTGCTGCGCGGCGTGCTGGTGCTGTGGGAGACGCTCGCGCTCGGCATCTCCGCGCTCACCTGGTCCTCGGCCGTCGCCAGCGACGAGGTGGACGAGCACGGCGAGGCGAAGCCGCTGGGTGCGACGGGCTGGGCGTTCCTCGCACTGATGCTGCTGGTCGCGCTCGCCTTCTTCTTCGCCGGGCCGGTGGTGGCGACGGCATGGCTGGAACGCCGCTTCCCCGGGCCGCTCGTGATCGCCTTCGAGGGCGTGCTGCGGATCGGGTTGCTGATCGGCTACATCTGGCTGATCGGGCGCTCGCAGGATGTGGCGCGGGTCTTCCAGTACCACGGCGCCGAGCACATGACGATCAGCGCCTTCGAGCACGGCCGCGAGCTGAGCGTGCAGGCGATCCGGCGCTTCCCCAAAGAGCACCCGCGCTGCGGCACCTCGTTCCTGCTCACGGTCGCCGTGATCGCGGCGCTGGCGTTCATCCTCGTCGGCTCGGAGCCGCTGTGGTGGCGCTTCGCCTCGCGGCTGGCGCTGATCCCGCTGATCGCCGCCGTCGCCTACGAGGCGATTCGCTTCGCCGGCCGGCGGCTGGACCAGCCCGTGGTGCAGGCGCTCTTCTCCGCCAACATCGCGCTCCAGCACCTCACGACGCGCCCCCCGGACGACGCGCAGATCCAGGTGGCGATCGCCTCGCTCAAGGCAGTCCTCGAGGAGGAAGAGCGGGCCGCGCCGCCGTCGGCGGCCACGGGAGAGCCGCGCAGCTAGCAGGGTGATGAAAAAGTCCGCGGCGGCGCTTTTGGGCTGAAATCGCGCTGGCCGCGACATCAAAAACCCCAATGTTTCTGGGCTCTACGCCAGCCCACCGAATGGCCAGTGAGACCCAGCGGCCCAGGATCAGGGGTTTTTCAGATGGGATGAGGGCTGGTCTCCTCCTCAAGGGGATACTCGTCCCCGGTAAGCGGCCTCGAATCGGGCCCAGAACGGCTTCTCAGAGCCAGAGAGGTAGAAGACCAGCCATGCAGCAGCATATCGCAACGGCAGAGCGCGTTGAACGGGAGGAAGCCAGCGGAGTCACCTGGGGCCTCGATGTGAGCGACCGTCACACCCAGATCTGCGTGCTCGGCCCCGCCGGGGACGTGCAGCGCGAGCAGCGCGTCCGCACGACGGCCCTCGCGCTGAGGCGAGCGCTCGGGGAGCTGCCGGCGGCACGGGCGGTGCTGGAGGCGGGACGGCACTCGCCGTGGCTGAGCCGGCTGCTGACCGAACTCGGTCACGAGGTGATTGTCGCCAACCCCCGCCAGGTAGCGCTGATCGCACGCAGCCACCGCAAGGACGACCGCAGCGACGCCGAGCAACTGGCACGGCTGGGTCGCCTCGACCCCAAGCTGCTCGCCCCGATCCGTCACCGCAGCGCGCAGGCCCAGCAGGATCTCGCGGTCGTGCGCGGCCGCGACGCGCTCGTGCGCTCGCGGACGCAGCTCATCAACCACGTGCGCGGCGCCGTCAAGGCGTGGGGCGCCGCGCTGCCGAAGGTGACCGCGCCAGCCTTCCATCGCAAGGCAGCGGAGCACATCCCGGCTGAACTGCGCACCGCACTGCTGCCGCTGCTCGAGGTGATTGGCGAGCTCAGCGCCCGCATCGCCGCCGCCGGCCGGGAGGTCGAGGCGCTGTGCGCGGCCTACCCCGAGACCGCCGCGCTCCGCCAGGTCGCAGGCGTCGGTCCCATCACCGCCCTCACCTTCGTGCTGACGATCGAGGATCCCGCGCGCTTTCCCCGCAGCCGCGAGGTCGCACCCTACCTCGGCCTCGTGCCCAGGCGTCGCGACTCCGGCGGCCGCCACACGCAACTGGGGATCACCAAACGTGGCGACTCCCACCTGAGGCGGCTGCTCGTGCAGGCCGCGCAGTACGTCCTCGGACCGTTCGGACCAGACTGCGACTTGCGCCGCTGGGGCGAGCGCTACATGGCCTCGGGAGCGGGGAACGCGAAGAAGCGCGCGGTCGTCGCCGTGGCGCGACGCCTCGCAGTGTTGCTGCACGCGCTCTGGCGCAGCGGCGAGGTCTATGAGCCGCTGCGCCAGGCCGCCACGGCGGAGGGGGAGGCTGCGTAGCGGGCGACGGGAAGACGGCGAACCACCACCAGACGACCACCAACGGCTGCACCGTGATGCTGAAGACCGGGCGACTGCGACAGGCTGCTGGTCCACCCAAGGACGCTTTTCAGCTGGCAGCGCCCCCTGCAAGCAGGTTCCCCATCATGCACCGGGTCCAGAAGCGCGACCCCTCGGCGAGTGCGGATAGAAGCGGGGCACAGGTCACCATCCGGCATGGCGTGCAGACGGAGCGGCCACCACGTTGGCCGACTTGCAGATCGGACCAGCCCTCATAGAAGCAGCCTGCTAGGTTGTCGTCAGCAGCCCCGGCAGCTCGCTCAGCGAGCGCACCCGCAGGATCGAGGCGTCCTCGAGGCGGTCGGCGCGATCGAGGAGTACGGCGTGCAGGCCCGCCGCGCGCGCCGGGTGGTAGTCATTATCGAGGCGATCGCCGATCGCCAGCGTCGTCTCCGGGTGGCCGCCCATGCGCTCCACCGCCGTGGCGAAGAAGGCGGGGTCCGGCTTCGAGAGACCGACCTCCTCGGCGTAGTGCGTCGCGCCGAAGTAGCCGCCGAGGCCCACGGAGGGGAGCGAGACGTTGCCGTTCGAGGCCGCCAGCAGCGGCAGTCCGTGGGCGCGCAGCTCGGCCAGCACGGGCTCCACGTCCGGGAAGACGGTCATCGCCGCGTCGCGCACGCGGTAGTAGAGGTCGTGCACCTCGTCGAGCGCCCGCGGCTCGTCGATGTCGAACGCATCGAGGATGCGCCGGAACGACTCGCGCCGGATCGCGACCAGCGGGCGCGTCCGCCACTCGGGGTCACGCGCCACGGCGTTGCGCAGGTCCTGCAGCCGCCTGCGGTCCACCTCGACGCCGCCCGCGCGCGCCGCGACCTCGCTCGCGACCGCATCGAGGCCGGCGTCGAGCCCTGCTCTGAAGTCCACCAGCGTGCCGTCGACGTCGAAGATGACGAGCGAGACGGCGAAGGGCGGGGCGCTCACGGACGGGCGCGCGTCAGGCGGTCGGCGAGCCGACGAGGCGCGGCTCGGCGCCGTCCGGCTCCACGAAGCAGGAGTGCGCTCCCGTGTGGCAGACGGCCCCGCCGAGCAGCTCGACCTGCAGCACGAGCGCATCGCTGTCGCAGTCGGTGCGGATCTCGAGGACGCGCACGTAGTCGCCGGAGGTCGCGCCCTTGTGCCACAGCTCCTGGCGGCTGCGCGACCAGAACACGGCCTGCCCGAGTTCGAGCGTCTGACGCAGCGACTCGGCGTTCATGTAGCCGAGCATCACCACCTCGTGGCTGACGTGGTCCTGCAGGATCGCCGGGACCAGCCCCTGCGCGTCGTAGCAAACCTCGGATCGGTCAATCACGCCCGTCTCCCTCGCCCGCGCCGCCCTCGTCATCCACGTCCTCGACGGGCCGCATCGGGATGCCGCGGTCCGAGAGGTAGCGCTTGAGGTCGGCGATGTCGTACGTGCCGAAGTGGAAGATCGAGGCGGCGAGCACGGCCTCCGCGCCACCCTCGGTGAGCGCCTCGTAGAGGTGCTCGGGCGTGCCCGCGCCGCCCGAGGCGATCACCGGCACCTCGACCGAGTCGCTGATCGCGCGCAGCAGCTCCAGGTCGTAGCCGTTCTGGTGGCCGTCGCGGTCCATCGAGGTCACCAGCAGTTCGCCGGAGCCGCGCTCGACGGCCTCGCGCGCCCAGGCGAGCGCGTCGATGCCGGTCGGGGTGCGTCCGCCGTGGGTGTAGACCTCCCAGCCCGCGGCCGGGTTGCCGGCCGAGCGGCGCTTGGCGTCGATGGCGACAACGATGCACTGCGATCCGAAGCCGTGGGCGCCCTCGGTGATCAGCTCGGGCCGTTCGACGGCGGCGGTGTTGACGGAAACCTTGTCGGCGCCCATCTCGAGCATCACGCGCACGTCCTCGGGGGAGCGGATCCCGCCGCCCACGGTGAACGGCACGAAGACCTGGTCCGCCGTGCGCGCGACCATGTCGTAGACGCTCGGCCGGCCATCGGAGGAGGCGGTGATGTCGAGGAAGACCAGCTCGTCGGCACCCGCCCGCTCGTAGGAGGACGCAAGCTCGACCGGGTCGCCGGCGTCACGCAGTTCGACGAAGGAGATGCCCTTCACCACGCGTCCGCGATCGACGTCGAAGCAGGGGATGATGCGCTTCGTCAGCATCGGCTCAGCGTCTCGCCTTCGGCGCTGGTGTCGCCGCCGTCATGCGACGGCCAGCGCTTCGGGAAGCGAAACCTCGCCGGTGTAGAGGGCGCGCCCGACGATCGCCGCCTCCACGCCGCAGTCGGAGAGCCGCCGCAGGTCGTCGAGCGTGCTGACGCCGCCGGCGGCGATGACGGCGATCGAGGTGTCAGAGACCAGCGCCTCGTACATCTCGAAGTTCGGGGAGCCGCGCACGCCGTCGCGATCGATGTCCGTGTAGACGATGCGCTCGACGCCGACCGAGGCGAGCTGGCGGATGAACGCGGTCGCATTGACATCGCTGCCCTCGGTCCAGCCTTGCGTCTGCACGATGCCGTTACGCGCATCGACGGAGACGATCAGCCGGTCGCGAGCCACGGCGACGGCCTCGCGGAGCAGGTCCGGGTCGCGGACGGCGGCGGTGCCGAGCACCACGCGGTTCACGCCGCCATCGAGCGCGGCGCGCAGGGTCTCGATGTCGCGGATGCCGCCCCCGGTCTGCACGGCGGCGCCGACGGTGTGCACGATGCGCCGCACCAGCACGGCGTTGACCTGCTGCCCCGCGCGTGCGCCGTCGAGGTCCACGATGTGAATGCGGCGCGCGCCCAGCGCGGCCCAGCGCACGGCGACGGCGACCGGGTCGTCGTCGAACACCGTCTCGCGGTCGTAGTCACCCTGGCTGAGGCGCACGCACTGCCCGCCGCGGATGTCGATCGCCGGGATGACTTCCATCAGGCGCTCCCTCCGGCAGCGGCTGCCGCCCCCGGCGCGATCGAGCCGTCATCGAGCGCGAGCCGCAGGAAGTTCGCGTAGAGGCGCAGGCCAGACGCTCCGGACTTCTCCGGGTGGAACTGCGTCGCGATCAGGTTGTCGCGCCCGACGATCGAGGCGAACGGCACGCCGTGCTCGGTGCTGGCGATCGTCAGCGTCGGGTCGTCGGGGCGCGGGTAGTAGGAGTGCACGAAGTAGGCGTAGGCGCCGTCCTCGACGCCCTCGAGGACCGGGTGCGGGCGCTCCATGCGGAGCGTGTTCCAGCCCATGTGCGGGACCGTCAGCCCACGGGGGAAGCGGACGATGCGCCCCGGCAGCACGCCGAGGCATTCGTGCTCCCCGCCCTCCTCGGAGATGTCGAACAGCGCCTGCATTCCCATGCAGACGCCGAGGAAGGGGCGATCGGCGGCGATGTAGTCGCGCAGCGGCTCGACGAGTTTCGCGCGGCGCAGGTTGGCCATCGTGTCGGCGGCGGCGCCGACGCCGGGCAGGATCACGGCCCGCGCGCGGTCCACGGCCTCGGGGTCCGATGTGATGACGGGCTCGACGCCCGCGTGGCGGACTGCCCGCGCCACGCTGCGCAGGTTGCCCGCTCCGTAGTCGACGATGACAACCTCAGCCAATATCCGGATCTCCTCGATGAGCCTCAATGCGCCTCGATCCGATTCTATCAAGCGCCCACGCTTATATACTCAGCACGATGACCACGCCCGAGCCCAGAGGGGCGCACGAGGCGGCGCGACGCGAGATCGAGGAGCTGCGCCCCCTCGTCCGCTACCACGAACATCGATACCACGTCCTCGACGATCCTGAGATCGGCGACTCCGACTACGACGCCCTCTACCGCAGGCTCGTCGACGTCGAGGCGCGCTTCCCCGAGCTGATCACGCCCGACTCCCCGACCCAGCGCATCGGCGGCGCGGTCGCCGAGGGCTTCGAGGTGGTCGAGCACCGCGAGCCGATGCTCTCGCTCAGCAACGCCTTCGACGGCGACGAGCTGCGCGCCTGGTACGCACGCGTGCTGCGGCTGCTGGAGGCGGAGAGCGTCGCGCTGGTCTGCGAGCCGAAGATCGACGGCCTCGCGATCTCGCTGGTGTACCGCGACGGCGCGCTCGAGGTCGGCGCGACGCGCGGCGACGGCCTGCGCGGCGAGGACATCACCGCCAACCTGCGCACGGTCCGCGAGATCCCGCTGCGCGTGCACGGCGATGACGTCCCGCCCGCCTTCGAGGTGCGCGGCGAGGTCTACCTCTCGCGTGAGGAGTTCGATCGCCTCAACGCGGAGATCGCCCGCGCCAACGCCGAGCTTGCCGAGGGCAAGCGACCTCAGCCGCTCTACATGAACCCGCGCAATACCGCCGCCGGCTCGCTGCGCCAGCTTGATCCCAAGGTGACGAAGCAGCGCCGCCTCCAGCTCTTCGTCTACCAGATGGGCTGGACCGAGGGCGCCGCCCCACCCGCGAGCCAGTCGGCCGCGCTGGACTGGCTGCGCGAGGCGGGCTTCCCGATCAACCCGCACGCGCAGCGCTTCGAGGGCATCGACGACGCCGTCGCGTTCTGCGAGGCGTGGGTGCGACGCCGCGACGAGTTGCCGTACGCCATCGACGGCGTGGTCGTGAAGGTCGACGACGTCGGCGAGCAGCGGCAGCTCGGGGTTGTCGGGCGGGAGCCGCGCTGGGCGACGGCGTACAAGTTCCCGGCCGAGCAGGCGGTGACGCGGCTGCGCGACATCCAGGTCTCGGTCGGCCGCACCGGCGCGTTGACGCCGTTCGCCGTCCTCGAGCCGGTGGTGGTCGGCGGGGCGCGCGTGAGCGTGGCGACGCTGCACAACGCGGAGCAGGTGCAGGCGAAGGGGCTGCTGATCGGCGACGACGTGATCGTGCAGCGCGCCGGCGAGGTGATCCCGGAGGTCGTCGGCCCCGTCCTCGCCGCCCGCGAGGGCCGCGAGGACGAGCTGCGCCCGTTCGAGGCGCCGGAGCGCTGCCCGGTCTGCGAGACGCCCGTCGCCACGGACGGGCCCAGCGCACGCTGCCCGAACCTGCGCTGCCCGCCGCGCGTCGCGCGCACCGTGGAGCACTTCGCCTCGCGCGGCGCGATGGACATCGAGGGCTTCGGCGAGAAGCTCGCGGCCAGCCTCACGGAGCTCGGGTTCATCCACAGCGCCGCCGACATCTACGGCCTGCACGAGCGTCGCAAGGAACTGCTCGCGCTCAAGGGCATCGGCGAGAAGACGCTCGACAATCTCTTCGCGCAGATCGAGGCGAGCAAGCAGCGGCCGCTACGGCGGCTGCTGGTCGCGCTCAGCATCCGCCACGTCGGCGCCGAGACCGCGCGCGACATCGCCGTGCACTTCGGCGACATGGCGCACCTGCGCACGGCCGGCGTCGAGGAGATCGAGGCGATCGACGGTGTCGGTCCGATCGTCGCGCAGGCGCTGCACGAGTACCTCGACGACGACGCCAACGCGGCGGAGATCGCCCGCCTGGCCGAGGCGGGCGTGCGCATGGACGAGGACACGTCGGCGCGCGGCGGGCCGCTGGAGGGCGACATCGTCGTCGTGACGGGCGCCCTCGAGCGCTGGTCGCGGAACGAGGCGGAGGCGCTGATCAAGGAGCTGGGCGGGCGCGTCAGCGGCGCGGTCGGCAAGCAGACGAGCTACCTGCTCGCGGGCGCCGGCGGCGGCGCCAAGCGCACGAAGGCCGAGGAACTCGAGACTCTCATCCTCAGCGAGGACGAGTTCATCGCCCGCCTCCGCAAGCGAGGCTGGGAGGGCTAAACCGGGCCGCGGCGGCCCGGCGCACGAGGCGGTGCCCAGCGGGCTATACTGAGCCCGCGGGCGCCTGCGGCGGGGCCTCGCCGGCCTTCCCTTCGCGCGGCGCATCTGGCGTCGGGCGTTCGGCATCTTCCCGATGAGACGCCGCGAAGGGGTACGTGGTGGCCTTTAACCCACTCTCCAGCTTCCTCGGCATCTTCTCGCACGACATCGCCATCGACCTCGGCACCGCCAACACACTGGTCTTCGTGCGCGGGCGCGGCCTCGTCGTCGACGAGCCCTCCGTGGTCGCGATCGACACGGTATCGAAGCGCGTGCTCGCGATCGGTGAAGAGGCGAAGCTGATGGTCGGGCGCACGCCCTCGACGATCGTGGCGGTGCGCCCGCTGCGCGATGGCGTGATCTCGGACTTCTCCGTGACCGAGCGCATGCTGCACCACTTCATCCGCCAGGTGCACGAGCGCTTCGGGATCGGCATCCCCAAGCCGCGCGTGGTGATCGGCATCCCGTCCGGTGCGACGGAGGTGGAGAAGCGCGCCGTCCACGACGCCGCCGTCGCCGCCGGCGCACGCTCGTGCTTCCTGATCGAGGAGCCGATGGCCTCCGCGATCGGCTCCAAGCTGCCGGTCATGAACCCCGCCGGACAGATGATCATCGACATCGGCGGCGGCACCACCGAGGTCGCCGTGATCGCCCTCGGCGGTATCGTCGTTTCGACATCGGTCCGGGCGGCCGGCGACGCGATGGACCAGGCGCTGATGCAGTACGCGCGGCAGGTCCACAACATGCTGATCGGCGAGCGCAGCGCCGAGTCGATCAAGATCGAAGCCGGCTCCGCCTACCCGCTCGAAGAGGAAGGCCGCGTGGACCTGCGCGGCCGCGACCTCGCAACCGGACTGCCGAAGTCCGTCGAGGTCTCGACGGTCGAGGTGCGGGACGCGCTGTCGCCGATCACCAGCGAGATCGTGCACGCGGTGCAGGCGACGATCGAGCGCACGCCGCCCGAGCTGGTCGCCGACCTGATGCTGCACGGCATCGCGATGGCGGGCGGGGGCTCGCTGCTGCAAGGCCTCGACCGCCGCATCGCCGCCGAGACGCGCTTCCCCACGTACGTGGCCGCGGACCCGCTTCGCTCGGTCGTCCGCGGGTGCGCCGAGACACTCGAGGAAGCCTCGACGCTGCTGAAGGTGCAGGCCCGGATCAGCGCCCGGCGCCCCATACGCTGACGAGTGACCACGGGGCTCGCGGCAGAGGCGATCTGGTAGACTGACCTCGGCTGGTGAACGGGCGCCGACACCACATATCTGCCGGTTTGACGGTCTGATCCTCGCGTTTCGTGCTCCTCACTGCTGATCGGATCGTGCGGAGGGCATACCCGTGGCAGTGATACGCCACGCCTTCTGGCTGATCGCACTCCTGACGCTCGCCGGCGCCCTGCTCGCCGGCTCGCGCGCACAGGGCGCGTCGGGCTTCGAGGAGCGCGGCGGCCTGATCGTCGCGCCGCTGATCGGCGCGGCCGGGGACCTGGCGCGCACGCTCTCCGACGCCGCCCAGCACGGCGGCCGGATCGACGAACTGAGCGACGAGAACGCCTCGCTGCGCCGGCAGATCGCGCGCCTCGAGGCGGAGAACTCGAGCCTTCGCGAGTCCGTGATCCGCAGCGGCCAGCTGGCCGACCTGACCGCAGCCGCCGGCGCGGGGAACGTGGGCACGACCCTCGCCGCGAAGGTCGTGCTGCGTGATCCGGCGCCCGGGCGCGACGTGATCGTGATCGACCGCGGCGCGCGCGACGGCGTGCGCAAGGGGCAGCCCGTGCTGGGAAGCGGCGCGACGCTGATCGGTCTCGTCTCCTCCGTGCAGCAGCAGCGCGCGCGCGTGCGTCTGCTGAGCGACCCGCGATCAGCGATCGCGGCCGTCGTCCAGTCCACGCGAACCGAGACGGCGCTCACCGGCAGCCGGGATGGCCTGCGGCTGGAGTTCGCCCCGATCGGCGATCCGATCAGCGAGGGCGACCTCGTGCTGACGTCCGCGCAGATCGGTGGGTTGCCGGGCGGACTGCTCGCCGGGCAGGTGACGGAGGTCGATCGCAGCGGGCAGGATCTCTTCGCGAACATCCGCGTCGAGCCGCTCGCGACCTACGACCGGCTCGAGCACGTGCTCGTGGTCACGGAGCCGTCGCGGACGGCGTCCGGAACGGGGACGGCCAAGTGATCGAGTTGCCCGGCGTGCTGCTGGTCCGGCTGCTGTTCGCGTCCGTGGCGACGCTGCTCGGCGTGGGCGCCGCGCTGCTGCAGCTCGGAGCCACGCCGGTCTGGATCGATCAGCCGCTGGCGGCGCCGGTGCTGCCGTTGATCGTGATCGCAGGCTGGGGCGCCGCGCGCGGCCTGGGCGAGGCCGTCCTCGCGGCCTTCCTCGCCGCGATCGTGCTGGGCGTGGCATCCGAGGAACGCGCCGGCTGGTTCCTGCTCGCGATGCTTCCGACCGCCGCCCTGCTGCTCCCCGCGGCGGCGCTGCGCCACTGGGAGCGGCTCCTGCTGGCGCCGGTCGCGGCCGCGCTCGGCGTGCTCGTGTTCCAGGCGATGCTACGGTTCTCGAGCGGCCTGGCCGCGCTGTCGGCGCAGCAGCAGAACGAGCTGTTCGAGGGCGCGGCCTGGAGCGCCGTCGCCGCCTTCGCCCTCGCCGCCATTCTCGCCGGCGGAGCGTGGGCGCTGCGGCGCGGACCGGCTCCGGATCCCACCGCGCAACGGGGGCTGTTCGAGTGAGCGATCAACGTCTCCGCGCGATGCAGGCCCTCGGTGCGCTCGTGCTGATCGTGCTCGCCGTGCAGCTGGTCCGGCTCCAGCTCTACGCCGAGGTACCCGCCGCCGCCGCCGTCCCCCGGGACTCGCCGCGCACGCTGCCCGGCGAGTTCGTGCGCAGCATCCCCGTCGAGCCGCTGCGCGGGCTGATCACCGACCGCAGCGGCTCCGTCCTCGCACACAATGTCGCCACCTTCTCCCTCGCGCTCGTCCCGGGCGAGCTGCCGCGCGAGCCGGCGGCGCGGCTGGCCGCGCTGCGCGCCATCGAGCGCATCGGCCTCGTCCCGCGCGCGGCGATCGAGCGGGCGCTCAACCAGCCGCTGGCGGAGATCGATCCGCTTGCGCCGCTGACGCTGCGCGAGGGCTTCGGCCGCGAAGAGGCGATCGCGCTGCGCACGTCCCTCGCCGACGTGCCCGCCGCCCTGGTGCGCACGGCGCCGAGGCGCGTCTACGGCGGCGGCGACCTGCTCGCGCACATGATCGGCTACGTGGGACCGATCACCGCCGAGCAGGCAGACGCCTACCTCGACGCCGGGTACCGGCTCGACGCGTTCGTCGGGCGCTCAGGCGTGGAGCTGACCTACGAGACCGAGCTGCGCGGGGAGGATGGCCAGCGGCTGGTCATCGCCGATCCGATCGGCCGCGAACTCCGCAGCCTCGGCGCCGACCCGGCGCGCGGGGGCGCGGATCTCATGCTCAGCATCGACCTGCGGATGCAGCGCGCGGCCACCGAGGCGCTCGCCAAGGGCATCGAGCACGGGCTCGCGTACGCCGTCGATGTCGAGAAGCGCGACCCGGAGGACCTCACGCGATCGGGCGCGGCGGTGCTGCTGGACGTACGCAGCGGCGAGATTCTCGCGCTGGCCACCTACCCCTCGTACGACGTGAGCGCCTTCGCCTGGCACTCGCGCGGAGAGGATATCGGCGCGCTGCTGAGCGACGCGACCCGCCCGCTGGTGCACCGCGCATACATGGCCGCGCCGGCGCCCGGCTCGATCTTCAAGCCCTTCGTCGGCGCGGCCGCGCTCGAGGAGGGCGTCGCCACGCCGGAGACGAAGATCTTCAGCAGCGGCGCGCTCAGCATCCGCTCGATCTACGACCCGACGGTGGTCTACACCTACAGGGACTGGGCGCCACACGGCTTGCTGGACTTCTACGGCGGGCTCACGCGCTCCTCGGACGTCTACTACTACTACCTCGCCGGCGGCTACGACCAGGATGACGAGCACTTCGAAGGTCTCGGGGTGGCACGCGTCGCCGCGTACGCGCGCGCGTTCGGCTTCGGGGCGCCGACGGGCCTGGACCTTCCGGGCGAGTCCTCCGGCCTGGTCCCCGACGCCGAGTGGAAGGAAGAGGTGATCGGGGAGCCGTGGGTGCTGGGCGACAGCTACAACATGGGCATCGGGCAGGGCTACCTCGAGGTCACCCCGCTGCAGATGGCGGTCGCGACGGCCGCGATCGCCAACGGCGGCGATCTGCTCGTACCACGCATCGCCCACGGGCTGCGGACCGCCGCGGGCACGATCCCCTTCGAGCGCGAGGTCGCCGCCACGGTGCCGATCGAGAGCGAGCATCTGGAGGTCGTGCGCGAGGCGCTGGGCCGCGCCGCCGACAGGGGCGGGACGGCCTGGCGCGGCGAGCCCCTGGGCATCGAGATCGGCGGCAAGACCGGCACGGCCGAGTTCGGCCGCCGTAACGCCGATGGGCTGCTCGCCTCGCACGGCTGGTATATCGGCTTCGCGCCCTACGACGACCCGGAGGTCGCGATCGTCGTCTACCTCGAGTATGGCGTCGGCGCGACGCACGCCGGGCCGGTCGCCCGCGAGATCCTCACAGCCTACTTCGGGATGGACATCAGTCCGGAGGGGGAGTGGTACTGGAGCCAGGCAACGGTTGGGAGCGTACGGCCGTGATGCGCGAGGCGATTGCCGGGCCGCTGCAGCGCAGCGACATCACGCTCTGGGCGGCGGTTGTGCTGCTCGCGGCGTTCGGGCTGGTCAGCGTGCACTCGTCCACCCTCGGCGAGCCGCCACATCCGCTGCTGACCGTCGCCGCCTTGCGCCACGCCATGATCGCGATCGCCGGGACGGCCATGATGCTGTTCGCGGCGCGGTTCGACTACCGGCTCCTGCGGCAGGGGAGCGCGGCGCTGTACATCATCGCCATCGGGCTGCTGCTGCTCGCGGTCGTCGCAGGCGAAACCGCGTACGGGGCGCGGCGCTGGCTCTCAGTTGGAGGAGCCACCTTCCAGCCTTCGGAGTTCGCCAAGCTCGCGCTCGTGCTCGCGCTCGCGGCCTACGCGAGCGTGAGGACGCCGAGGCTGCCCGCGCTGCTGGTCACGTTCGCTCTCCTCGTGGGGCTGCTGCTGCCGGTGCTGACGCAGCCGGATACGGGCTCGGCGCTGATCTTCACGTCGGCCTGGCTGATCGTCGTGGTGGTCTGGGGCGCGTCGCTGCGCATGCTCGGCGGGCTCTTCGCCGGGCTGGTCGGGCTGATGCCGCTCACCTTCGCGCTGGCCGTGCCCGACTACCAGCGCGAGCGCATCGCGGTCTTCCTCAATCCGGAGCGCGACCCCCTCGGGACCGGCTACACGCTGCGCCAGGCGGAGACCGCGCTTGCCGAGGGCGGCATCACGGGCAGCGGCCTGTTCGGTGGCAGCGAGTCGCACCTCTACGGCATCGTCGCCCGCTCCAGCGATTTCGTGTTCGCGATGATCGGCGAGGAGCTGGGGCTGATCGGCACGCTGTTCGTCCTCGTGCTGTTCGGGTTGATCGGCTGGCGGGGGCTGGAGGCGGCGCGCCGCGCGCCCGATCCGTTCGGGCGGCTGCTGGCATCCGGGCTCACCGCACTGCTGCTGGCGCAGGCGATGCTCAACATGGCGGTGAACGTTCGGCTCTTCCCGGCGACGGGCCTGCCGCTGCCGTTCATCTCGCAGGGCGGGACGGCGCTGCTCGCGACCTTCATCGCCGTCGGCTTGCTCCAGAGCATCTACGCCCACCGCACCCAGCCGCGCCTCCCCCTCTCCGAGCCGCCCGATCCGTCGACGCGGCCGCGCGCACCCTGACGCGACGTCAGCGATGCCGAATCCGAGCCGGGCCTTGCCACCAGTGATCGACAAGGCATACGGCTTCGTGCTGCGCGAGGGGGCGGCAGGGACGGAGCTGCTCGTGTTCGAGCACGAGGACCAGCCCGAGGCGGGACTGCAGGTCCCGGGCGGCACAACCGAGGCCGGCGAGACTCCGCTCGCGGCCGTCGCACGCGAGGTGCTGGAGGAGAGCGGCCTGCCGATCGAGGGCTGGGAGGCGGTGGCGACGCTGGAGCACGACGCCGTGCCGGGCTCGGGCACGCCCGGGCCGCAGCGCTGGCACTGCTTCGCGGTGACGCCCTCGGCGCCGCTGCCCGACTCGTGGCGCTGGGAGCCGGTCGGCTCGGCGAGCGAGCGCGGGCTGCGCTTCGAGTACCGCTGGATCGCGCTGGCGGGCGGGGAGCCGCTCGCCGGGCAGCAGGAGCAGGCGCGGCGTGCTGTGGACGCCTGGGCAGCGGAGCGCCCGTAGCGGGCGGCTGTCCGCAGCCTCCGAAGGGAGCCGGACGGTCTCGCGGCGGCCGGCGGGCGATCCGGGCCGGGGGCGTGGGGGCTCCGCCCCCACAGAAAGAAAATCCGAGGGCGGGTGGGTGGGCCAGAGCGGCCCTGCGAGGTATCCCTCGCGTCCACGACACGACCGTGCGCACGCTCCTCCGGGATGGGGCGTTGGGGGCGCAGCCCCCCACAGACGAGGGAGAGGGTCCGCCCCTCGAGGCGGCGCTGCGCCCCCGCGGCTTTCGAGGGCGCGCGGGAGCCTCCCCCTCACCCCCGCCCTCTCCCCAGGGGGGGCCGGACCGGCCGGTCGGCTCTGGGGGCTCAGGCCGGAAGGTCGTTCCCCTCATCCGAACGCCAGCAAGGCAGCGGGGTCCGGACGAAGCGAGGGCCGCCTCACGGCGGCCCTCACGTATGGGCTGCGAAACGCCGGAACGCTCAGGGTGTGAGGACGGGCTCCTGCTCCTCCTCGGCCGGGGGCTCCGGCAGTGGGGCGCTGGCGATCTTCTCCGCGGTGACCTCGCCGTCGACGTAGTCCAGGCGGATCGCGTCGCCCTCGGAGAACTCGCCCTCGAGGAGGGCATCGGAGAGCCGGTCCTCGACCTCGTTCTGGATGACGCGGCGCAGTGGCCGCGCGCCGAACACCGGGTCGAAGCCCTCCACGCCGAGGTGGTCGAGCAGCGCCTTCGCGACCTCGAGCGTGATGTCCTTCTCGCGCAGGTTGTCGCGCACGTCCTTCAGCTCGAGATCCACGATCTGGCGGATGTGCTCCTCCGCGAGCGCGTGGAAGACGACGGACTGGTCGATGCGGTTGAGGAACTCGGGCCGGAAGACCCGCTTCATCTCTTCGGTGACCTTGTCCTTCATCCGCTCGTACATCTGCTCGGCGGTCTTGGCGTCGTCGGTCGCCGTGTTGAAGCCGAAGCGGCTGTCCTTGCGGATCAGGTCGGAGCCGACGTTGGAGGTCTGGATGATGATGGTGTTGCGGAAGTCCACCTTGCGGCCCTTGGCGTCCGACAGGTGCCCGTCGTCGAAGATCTGGAGCAGCATGTTGTAGACGTCCGGGTGCGCCTTCTCGATCTCGTCGAGGAGGATCAGGCAGTAGCTGCGCCGCCGCACCAGGTCCGTGAGCTGCCCGCCGTCGTCGTAGCCGACGTAGCCGGGCGGCGAGCCGACGAGGCGCGAGACGGTGTGCTTCTCCATGAACTCGGACATGTCGAGCCGGACGATGTTGTCCTTCGAGCCGAACATGAACTCGGCGAGCGTCTCCGCGAGGTAGGTCTTGCCCACGCCCGTCGGCCCCAGGAACATGAACACGCCGATCGGGCGCTTCGGGTTCTTGAGCCCCGCCCGCGCACGGCGCACGGCTTTCGCGACGGCGCTGATCGCCTCGTCCTGCCCGATCACGCGATCGCGCAGGAACTGCTCCATCTCGATCAGGCGCGCCGTCTCCTCGGAGGCGATGCGCGTCAGCGGGATGCCGGTCCACATCGAGACGACGTCGCGGATGTCCTCGTCGCTGACCAGTAGTTCGCTGCCCTCGCGCTCGCTCTGGACCTCCTGCTCGAGCTCCTCGAGCTTGGCTTGCAGGCGCACCTCGCGCTCGCGCAATTCGGCGGCGTACTCGTACTGCTGGCCGCCGATCGCCTGGTCCTTCTCGCGGCGCAGCGCCTCGAGGCCCTTCGTGGCGTCGCGCACCGAGGGCGGCGTCGAGTGGCGACGGATGCGCACGCGCGCCGACGCCTCGTCGATCAGGTCGATCGCCTTATCCGGCAGGAAGCGGTCGGCGACGTAGCGCGCGGACAGTTCGGCGGCGGCCTTGATCGCGTCATCGCTGATCTGCAGCTTGTGGTGCTCCTCGTAGGCGCCGCGGATGCCCTTGAGGATCTCCACGGTCTCCTCGGTCGAGGGCTCGTTGACGCGCACGGGCTGGAAGCGGCGCTCGAGCGCGGCGTCGCGCTCGATGTGCTTGCGGTACTCGTCGAGGGTGGTGGCGCCGATCGCCTGCAGCTCGCCACGGGCGAGCGCCGGCTTGAGGATGTTCGCGGCGTCGACGGCGCCTTCGGCGGCGCCGGCGCCGACGAGCATGTGCAGCTCGTCGATGAAGAGGATGCAGTTCTTGGCGGAGCGGATCTCCTCGATCACCTTCTTGAGGCGCTCCTCGAACTCGCCGCGGTACTTGGTACCGGCCACAAGCGAGCCGATGTCGAGGGTGAGCATGCGCTTGCCGAGCAGCGTCTCGGGGGCGTCGCCCTGCACGATGCGGTGCGCGAGGCCCTCGGCGATCGAGGTCTTGCCGACACCCGGTTCGCCGATCAGCACGGGGTTGTTCTTGGTGCGGCGCGAGAGGATCTGCACGACGCGCTCGATCTCGTTCTCGCGGCCGATCACTGGGTCGAGCTGGCTGGCGCGCGCGGCGGCGGTGAGGTCCACGCCGAGCTGATCGAGCGTCGGCGTGCGGGCGGACTGGCGACCGCCGGAGCCGGCCGCGGCCGCGCCCTGCGGCTGCGTCTGCGCGAGGATGCGCGTGGTCTCGCCGCGCACCCGCTCCAGGTTCACGCCGAGGCTCTCGAGGACGCCGGCCGCGATGCCCTCGCCCTCGCGGACGAGGCCGAGCAGCAGGTGCTCCGTGCCGATGTAGGAGTGGTTGAGCCGGCGCGCCTCATCGACGGCGAGCTCGATCACGCGCTTGGCGCGCGGGGTGAGCCCGATCTCGCCGCTGGTGGTGCGATCGCCGCGGCCGATGATGAACTCAACTGCGGAGCGCACCTTGTTGAGTTCGACGCCGAGGTTGGAGAGCACCTTCGCGGCCACGCCGTCGCCCTCGCGCACGAGGCCGAGCAGCAGGTGCTCGGTGCCGATGTAGTTGTGGTTGAAGCGCTGCGCTTCCTCCTGGGCGAGGGTGAGCACACGGCGGGCCCGCTCGGTGAACTTGTCGAACCGATCCGCCATTCTGCTCTCCTGTCCGCGCGCCATTAAGGCTACCACGGCCCGGAGCGGCGTTCGAGGAGGCCGCCCGGCCCAGCCCGCAATGGCCCGATTACGTCACGACCGTCGTCGCCGTCTCACCGGCGACGACAGGTGCGCGATTCTGCCCGCGTTACCCGCCAGTTGAACCCGGGGCAGCGCGGACCCGGGCCGTAGAACCGTTGGTCTTCGATCCGTCCCGGGGACGCGCCAGGCGCGTCTCCTATTCCTTTGCCGGGGCCTTGCCTCTGCTGCCGGGGCCTCTGCTGCCTCTGCTGCCGGGGCCTCTGCTGCCGGGGCCTCTGCTGCCGGGGCCTCCGCTGCCGGGGCCTCCGCTGCCGGGGCCTCCGCTGCCGGGGCCTCCGCTGCCGGGGCCTCTGCCGCCGGGGCCTCTGCCGCCGGGGCCTCCGCTGCCGGGGCCTCTTCCGGCGCCGGGGCCTCTGCCACCGGGGCCTCCGCTGCCGGGGCCTCCGCTGCCGGGGCCTCCGCTGCCGGGGCCTCCGCTGCCGGGGCCTCCGCTGCCGGGGCCTCCGCCGCCGGGGCCTCTGCCACCGGGGCCTCCGCTGCCGGGGCCTCCGCTGCCGGGGCCTCCGCTGCCGGGGCCTCCGCTGCCGGGGCCTCTTCCGGCGCTCCCTGGGAGGCGAGTTCCTCCCGCGCCTGCTGCATCGCGGCGGCCATCGCCGTCATCGGCGGGGCATCCGCGCGACGCGGTGCGGCCTGATCGCCGCCGCCGGAGCGGCGACCGCGTGCTTCGGCGCGTGCGTCGTCGGCAGCCGCTGCCTCGGCCTGCCGTGAGGCGTAGCGCTCCTCGACGGCGGTGCACTCGTTCGGGAACTCCGCGCGCGCCTCGTCGGCGACGCCCATGACGCGCCCGTGGTCGTCGAAGCGCCAGCCGCGCATCTCGGCTTCCTGCCGGCCCTCGCGCAGCGAGAGCCCGAGGCGGTGCCGGTCGTGCTCGATACGCACGATCTTGAGCGGCACGACGTCGCCCTCGGTGAGGATCTCGTCCGGCGCGTTGATGCGACGGTCGACCAGCTCCGAGACGTGCGCCAGGCCCTCGACGGGCCCGGGCAGCCGCGTGAAGGCGCCGAAGGCGACGACCTTCGTGACGACGCCGGGGACGACGTCGCCGACCTCGTAACGGCCGATCAGGTCCTGCCACTGCTCCGGCGCGGCGCGGCGCACGGAGAGGGCGATCTTCTTGTTCTCGCGATCGATGCGCATGACGAAGACATCGATCTCCTGGCCGATGTCGAAGAGCTGCTCCGGGTCCGCGTTGCGGTCCCAGGAGAGCTCGGACAGGTGGGCGAGGCCGTCGGCCCCACCGAGGTCGACGAAGACGCCGAAGTTGCGGATCGAGGTGACCTTGCCGCGGCGGACTTCACCCTCGGTGAGCTCGCCCAGCAGGCGCTCCTTCTGCTCCGCGCGCCACTCCTGCATGGCCGCGCGCTCGGAGAGGATGGCGCGGTTGCGGCGGCGGTTGATCTCGATCACCTTCATGCGCAGCCGCCGGCCGACCTGGTCGGAGAGCGGGTTGGCGCCGTCGCTGCCGGGCTTGGCGCCGACGACCTGCGACATCGGGATGAAGGTGTTGACGCCCTCCACGTTGGCAAGCAGGCCGCCCTTGTTGAAGCCCGTGATTTCCGCCTCGAAGATCTCGCCGCTCTCGAAGCGCTCCTGCAGGATCCGCCAGCCCTGTTCGCCGCGCGCGCGGTCGATCGAGAGCTGGACCTGGCCATCCTCGGTCTCCGCCTGCATGACGTAGACGAGCACGTTCTCGCCGATGCTGAGCCGGGAAAGCGGGTCCGAGCCGAGCGAGTGCATCTCCTGCACGGGCACGATGCCCTCGGACTTCGAGCCGATGTCGACGAGGTCGATGAGGACGCCGTCGCGCTCGATGCTCATCACCGGGCCCTCGATGACCTCGCCGCGACGCAGCTGGCGCGGTTCGGGCGCCTCGCCGGCGTCGAGCAGCGCGCCCATGTCGAGGATCTCTTCCTCTTCCTCGGGCTCGGGTGCGGCGGGGGGTGCGGGTGCGATGGTCGCTTCGGGCGGGGGAGGCGGTTCTGGTGCAGCCACTGCTGCGGGAGCGCCGCCCGGTGGGTCGGCCTGCTCCGTGGTGTCGGG
The DNA here is from genome assembly GCA_965247925.1 of Dehalococcoidia bacterium. Lineage (GTDB taxonomy): Bacteria > Chloroflexota > Dehalococcoidia > UBA2979 > UBA2979 > VXMT01. The sequence continues at coordinate 1,292,265 of CBDFIB010000004.1, read as the reverse complement.
GTTCGTCAAGGTCTGCTGGGCCCTCCTGTCCTCGGTTCGCCGCTGGCGGGCCGTAGACACGGTCCGCCGGGCAGCCGGGCGATCATAGCACGCGTCGCCGCCACGCTCCGCCGCACGCTTGGGGTGCCGGTTGGAACGTCGCTGGACGCGGAGCGAGCCGGCCCCGCATGGAACCGGCTCGCATGAGTCCTGGCAGTGGCCTATTTTCCGCACCCGGTTGCCCGGGGAGTATCGTCGGCGCTGCGGCGTTTCACTTCCGTGTTCGGGATGGGAACGGGTGGTTCCACCGCGCTCTAACCACCAGGACTGTGCAGTATGAGGCGCGACGGGCGGGCGAGCAAGATGGCCCAGCCACGAGAGGGCAAGCGATGGCGCGCAGCGGAACCGCCCAGCTCTTCTGGCCCTACATCAGGCATTCGATCGAGGGCATCATCAGCGCGCTCTCCGACCTCGAGGAGGCCGGTGTGCCGCTCGACTGGCGCCCTCCGGCCGCCGGCACGAACAGCGTGCTCGCGCTGGCCACTCATGCCCTGGGCGCGACGGAGCACCGGCTGCTGGACGTCCTCTGCGGGATCGAGGTCGACCGCGATCGGGAGGCGGAGTTCGCCGCCGCCGTTCGCTCCGCCGCGGTGATCGAGGGCGAGTGGCGCGCCCTCTCGGCCCGCATCGCCCCGGCGCTCGAGCAGCTCACGGAGGCAGACCTCGCCGCATTGAGGCGACATCCGCACCGCGGTGAGATCAGCGGGCTGGAGATGCTGATCGTGGTCGCGCGGCACATGGGGGAGCACGCCGGCCAGGCCGAGCTCACGCGGGACCTCGCGCTGGCGGCGGCCCGGGGCTGATCGCCCTGCGGACGCAAAACGGGCGCAGCGGTTGCTGCGCCCGTGTCATTGCTTGGTAGCGGGAGAGGGATTCGAACCCCCGACCTTCGGGTTATGAGCCCGACGAGCTACCACTGCTCCATCCCGCGACGGTTCCGGATCACTCCGGGTCCGGCAGCTCCGGTATAGCGTTCCGGGGCTCCGGTTTGCGGGCGCCTGGGCGGCGCCCGCCGGAAGTTGAGCGTGACGGTTGCGGCGCGAACGGCGGGGGAATGCGGAGGGCGCCTGACGAAGGGTCAAGCCCTCGACCATTAGTACCACTCAGCTGCACGCATTACTGCGCTTCCACCTGTGGCCTATCAAGCGGGTAGTCTTCCCGCGGTCTTACCTGGTTAACCCAGTGGGAGGCCTCATCTTGGAGTTGGCTTCGCACTTAGATGCTTTCAGCGCTTATCCGTTCCGGACTTGGCTACCCGGCGATGCCCTTGGCAGGACAACCGGCACACCAGAGGTCCGTCCACCCCGGTCCTCTCGTACTAGGGGCAGCACTCCTCAAGCCTCCTACGCCCACAGCGGATAGAGACCGAACTGTCTCACGACGTTCTGAACCCAGCTCGCGTACCGCTTTAATGGGCGAACAGCCCAACCCTTGGGACCTGATTCAGCCCCAGGATGCGACGAGCCGACATCGAGGTGCCAAACCCTGCCGTCGATATGAACTCTTGGGCAGGATCAGCCTGTTATCCCCGGGGTAGCTTGTATCCGATAAGCCACGGCCCTTCCACTCGGGACCGTAGGATCACTTTGGCCGACTTTCGTCCCTGCTCGACATGTCCGTCTCGCAGTCAAGCCCCCTTCTGCCAATACACGCGTCGGGTGATTGCCATCCACCCTGAGGGGACCATTGCGCGCCTCCGTTACCTTTTGGGAGGCGACCGCCCCAGTCAAACTGCCCACCAGGCGCTGTTCCCATGCTTGCTCACGGGTTAGGAGGACAAACCTGGAAGAGTGGTATTTCACTGTTGGCTCCCCGTCTCCCGAAAGAGACGGTTCACAGCCTCCCACTTATCCTACGCAGTCCAAGCCCGGCCTCCAGCGCCAAGCTGCAGTAAAGCTCCACGGGGTCTTTTTGTCCGGCTGCGGGTAGGCCGCATCTTCACGGCCAGTTCAATTTCGCCGAGTCCTTCGTTGAGACAGCGCCCAGATCGTTACGCCATTCGTGCGGGTCGGAACTTACCCGACAAGGAATTTCGCTACCTTAGGACCGTTATAGTTACGGCCGCCGTTCACCGGGGCTTCGGTTCGCGGCTTGCACCGCTCCCCTTAACCTTCCGGCACTGGGCAGGCGTCAGCCCCTATACATCCGCTTTCGCGTTGGCAGAGACCTGTGTTTTTGTTAAACAGTCGCCTGGGCCTGCTCTCTGCGGCCCCGGTCATGCTCAGG
>CBDFIB010000004.1:0-1285000 GCA_965247925.1 Dehalococcoidia bacterium | reverse complement strand
GCGTCTTCCGAGGGCGCAATCGGCTCGTCCGGCGCCCCGGCGAGGCAGCGCACGCCGAGCGTGGCGGCGAGCGCCTCAACGGCGGCGCGGTCCGCCTCCGTCTCCGCCGGCGGCCGCAGGCCGTGGTCGAACGTCGCCGCGACCACCTCGCCGCCGGATGCCGCCTGCCGCGCGCGAGCGACGGCGACAAGCGCGGCGCTGGAGTCGGGCCCGCCCGAGCAGGCGACAAGCAGCGGACCGGGCTCCGAGGCGACGCCGCCGAGCGCGTGGGCCACGCGCCGCTCGAACGCGCTCGTCGCGCGGTTGCGCGCGAGCGGCCCGGCGCGCGGCAGGGAGTGCGGCTGCAGGGGATCGATGTTGGTCATGGGGTCAGCGTACCGCCCGCGCGCCACTCTCGGCACGCGCGGGCCAGGCCGCGGCTAGCGATCGAAGAGCACTTCCCACCAGCGCTCCCCCGGCTCGCGCCCCGGCTCCTCCGAGGGCGGCGCATCGACCAGCACCACGGTCTCGCCGGGGTAGGCAAGACCGAAGCGGCTACGGGCGACGGCTTCGACGTACTCGTCGGAGAGCAGGTATTCGCGCAGGCCTTCGAGTTCGGCCTGCCGCGTGCGCAGGGCGTGGATCTCCGCCTCGACGGCGCGGCGTTCCTCGGCCAGGCGGTAGTTCTGGGCGGCGGTCTGGAGGGCGGCGTAACCGAACAGCGCCACCAGCAGCGCCACCAAGGGAAGCAGCACGTGAAGTGGCCCGAACGTGATCGGCCGTGGCCTGGGGAGATGGAACTGCATCGCGCCCCTCGCGCGCAGCCCCGCCACCAATCACCGTATCAGCCGGCCCGCCGCCCGACAATCGCGGGCGAGGGCCGGCGCGACGCTACTCGTCCCCGCTGAGATGGCAGCGATCGTTGAGTGTGACCACGGACCAGCCCGTCGGCTCGCCGTCCTCGCCCGGCCGCCGCTCCGCCACCGTCAGCGACGCCAGGCCCAGCTCGAAGCGCCGCGCCGCCGCCAGCGGCACGCCGATCACGCGCGCGAGCAGCGCCTTCAGCGCGAGGTTGTGCGAGACGACCGCGACCTCGGTGAAGCCGTCCCCCGAGCCGTGCCGCGCCGCGATCTCGTCGAGGGCGGCGAGCATCCGCGTCTGCGCCTCGCGCATCGTCTCGCCGCCGGGGAAGCGCAGATCGCCGATGTCTCCGTCGCGCCAGCGCTCGATGAAGTCCGCGTACTCGTCGCGGATCTCCGCGATCGTCTGGCCGTCGAGGTCCCCGTGGTCCAGCTCGTGCAGCCGCTCGTCGACGCCGGCCTCGAGGCCCAGCGGAGCTCCGACGGCGGCCGCGGTCTGGCGCGCCCGCGTGGCGGGGCTGCAGTAGAGCGCGACGGGCCGGTAGTGGCCGAGCGCTCCCGCCGCGGCCTGCGCCTGACGCCGTCCGCGCTCCGTCAGCGGGTGGTCGATGCGGCCCTGCGTCTGGCCCGCGGCGTTGCCCTCGGCCTCGGCGTGGCGCAGCAGCAGGAAGCGGACGTTCACTGCGTCAGCCTGAGGAACGCCCGGATCACCTCGTGCTCGCGCACTTCCTCGCGGCTCAGCGGAGGCGACGCGGCAGGGATATCGTCGCCGTAGAACCCCACGAACCAGAGCAGCAGGTTGCCGTGCCAGTAGATGAAGCCGTTCGGCGGCTCGCAGCCCTCCACCAGCGGCTCGGCGCGCTGCCCCGTCTGCCAGTCGGCCGACCGCGCCTCGCTGTCGGGGTAGACCCAGAGCACCCAGACGGCGAAGCGCTCTGCCGTCGCGTCCTCCGAGGCGACGAAGGGCAGCCCGGCGACCGCCGCGCCCGCACAGGCGGACGCGGGATCGTACAGATCAGTGAGCACGATGCCCCCCGGCGCGAGCGCGCTCACGAGGTCGGACACCGAGTACGGGACGCCCTCGGCGCCGAGGGACGCGGGCGTCCCCAGTGGCGTCGGCGTTGCTGTCGGAGTCGGCGTACGTGTCGCCGCCGGGGTCGCGGTCGGCGTCGGCGTGGGCGTCGGCGTTGCTGTCGCGGTCGCGGTCGCGGTGCGCGTCGCCGCCGCCGGTGAGGGCGCAGCCGTCGCCGTTGGCGTCGCCTCCTCGCCGCCATCGTCCCCGCCACCACAGCGGATCGCGATGACCGCGACCACCACGGCGATGAGGAGTACGAGCAAGGCGGCCCGCGACAGCGCGGTCACGCGCGGCCCTCCCCGGCGTTCGCGAGCGCCGGCTCGCCGAGCCGCAGCGCCGTGCGCACCACGCTCGCCGGGCGCGCCTCGATGCCGAGCGCCGCGAGCACGGAGGCCGGGCGGCCTGTGGATTCCTCGTTCAGCTCCAGGTCCATCGCCAGCAGCAGCCGCTCGCCTTCCTCGCGCAGCACGAGGTCGCGGATCGCCGCCCGCAGGTCGGAGCGCCGCGTCTTCGCGCCGCGCTGCTCCTCCCAGTCGAGCGTCTCGAGCGCGAGCAGCTCCTTGAGCCGCGCCTGCACCGCGGCGACATCGAATGCGTCGTGCGCGAACGTGACCTCGTAGGTCGCGCTGCGGATCTGCGACTGGAGCGAGGGCAGTTCGTGAGCCGCCTCCTCGGCGGCGAGCAGCACCAGCCCCTCCGGCAGCACCGCCGCGAGACGCCGCGCGAACTCCTCGGGCGCGATGGCGGGCGACATCCAGACATCGAGCAGCTCGCGCTCGCCGACAGTGCCGACGGGCAGCGGCGCGCCGAGGGCGATCCGCGCGTGCGGCGTGAAGCCCTGCGTGTAGGCGAGCGGCAGCCGCGCGCGCCGCAGGTTGCGCTCCCAGGTCCGCATCAGATCGAGGTGCGCGATGTAGCGCAACACCTCCGCCTTGCGGTACGTCACGCGCAATCGCTGGGCCCGTTCGTTCTGGCTCATCGCCCTTCGAGTGTAGCCGTCACTCGCGCTCTTGCGCCCAGCCGGCCTTCACGCCCTCGAGCAAGGCCGCGGCGGCGGAACGGGGGTCGCGGCGGCGCGCGGCCACCTCCTCGACGAGGCTGTCGAGGACGCCCGCGCGGCGCGCGGCATCCAGCGCCTCGCGGTGCAGCGCGGCGCGAGCGAGTGAGATCACCTGGGAGCGCGCCAGATCGCGGCGCGCCTCCTCGGCGTGCTCCGATCCGCGCAGGTGCTCCTGGTGCTCGTCGATCGCCTCGACCAGCTCCTCGACGCCCTCTCCGGTCCGCGCCACGGCCTTGAGGATCGGTGGCCTCCACGCGCGCACGCCGGCGATGGCGAGCAGCGAGCGGAGCTGCGTCGCGGCGGTGTCGGCGCCGGCGAGGTCGGCCTTGTTGACGACCATCACCTGCGCGACCTCCATCAGCCCCGCCTTCATCGACTGCACCTCGTCGCCACCGGCCGGCATCGTGATCAGCACCGTCGTCTGCGTCGCCGTCGCGACCTCGACCTCGTCCTGTCCCGCGCCGACGGTCTCGACGATCACCACGTCGTAGCCGGCGGCGTCCATCACGTCGACGACGCCGGAGGCGGTCTCGGCGAGTCCACCGAGGTTGCCGCGCGACGCCATCGAGCGCATGAACACGCCGGAGTCCGAAGTCAGATCCTGCATGCGGATGCGGTCGCCGAGGATCGCGCCGTGCGAGAACGGCGACGAGGGGTCGACCGCGACGATGCCGACGCTGCGCCCGCGCTCGCGCTGCGCCCTCGCCAGCCGCCCCACCAGCGTCGACTTGCCGACGCCGGCGGAGCCGGTGATGCCGACGGTGCGAGCGTGGCCCGTGCGCGCGTAGAGCCCCGCGAGGACGGCGCGGCCCGTCGCCGTATCGGCCTCGACGTGTGTGATGGCGCGGGCGAGCGCACGCCGGTTACCGTCGCCGACGCCCGCGATCAGCTCCGCTGCGTCCACCCGGGCTCAGGCGGTGGGGCTCGCCGCGTGCTCGCGGACGAAGTCGATGATCGCCTGGGTGTTGGTGCCCGGGCCGAAGACGCCCGAGAAGCCCATCTCCTGCACCGTCGGGATGTCGGCCTCGGGGATGATCCCGCCGCAGAACAGCAGGACATCGCTCACGCCGCGCTCGCCGAGGGCGCTCACGACGCGCGGGAACAGCTCGAGGTGCGCGCCGGAGAGGATCGAGAGCCCGACCACCTGCACGTCTTCCTGCAGCGCCGCCTCCGCGATCATCTCCGGCGTCTGGCGGATGCCGGTGTAGATCACTTCCATCCCGGCATCGCGAAGCGCCCGCGCCACCACCTTGGCGCCGCGGTCATGCCCGTCGAGGCCGGGTTTCGCGATCAGGACGCGAATCGCCTGCTCGTCAGCCATCGGGGAGTCTCCTCGCCAACCGTTGCCATGTTCCTGCGCGCAAGTCTACCAAGCCCGTGCCGAGGCGCTCAGCCTGCGTATCAGCTCAACCGACGTACTCCAGCAGCTGGATACGGATGCCGAACGCCTGCTCCGCGCCGATCCCGGAGCGCCGCGTGCCCGGCAGCACGCCCACCTCCGCGTCCGGCACGTCCAGCCCGGCCGCGCGGTAGCGGGCAATCTCCGCATCGAGGTCCGGGACCGCGATCGCCACCATCGGGGAGGCGCCTTCCGGTTGCTCCGCGAGCGGCGAGTCCGGCCCGCCCGGCGCGAGCAGTTCGAGCATGCACTGCCCGATCGGGAACTGCCCGATCAGCATCCCCGTCTCCTCGTTGCGGAGTTGCGCGTGCTCCTCGAGGCCAGCGACCTCACCCCAGCGTTGGCGCGCGGCCTCGTAGTCCGACACGCGACAGGCGATGTGGTCGAAGCCCTTCTCGGGCGACGCGTGGCGGTCCTCGACCTCGGCGAGCTCGACGAGCACGCCGTGCATCGAGCGCGGATGGAGGAAGGCGATCTCGCCGGCCAGCCCGTAGCGCGGCTCCTCGTCGATCAACTCGACGCCGAGCGCGCGGATGCGCGCCAGCTCGGCGCGGATGTCGTCCGTGCGCAGGCAGATGTGGTGCAGCGTCGGACCGCGGCTCTCGAGGAAGCGCGCCACGCCGGTGCCGTCACGGACCGGTTGGAGCAGCTCGATCTCGTTCTCGCCGACGGGCAGCAGCACGCCGCGCACGCCCTGCTCCTCGACGACCTCGTCCTTCGCGACAGTCAGGCCCATGACATCGCGGTAGAAGCCCAACGCCTCGTCGGCGTCGCGTACGACGATCCCCACGTGGTGCAGCAGGTCGATCAAAGACCATGCTCCCGCCGCCAGGCGCGGATCGCCTCGCTGTGCTCGTGGTCGTGCTCGGAGGAGTCCGCGAGCCGGTGCGGCGTGCGGCCCTCCGCGTAGCGCTCGGGCTCAAGCGCGCGCAGGCCGCGGATCGCCTCGTCGTGCTCCTCGCGGGCGGAGCGCAGGCGCGCCATCACGGCCTCCCAGGACTGGCCGTGCATCTCCGCGACGGAGGCCGCGTTGTAGGCGTCGTCGGCCGCGTCCGGATCGTCGCGATTCGGCTCGTAGCCGGGCACCGAGGGCCGCTCGCCCGCGGTGACCGCGCGCAGCCCGTGGCTCCAGCCCTCCTGCCAGCGGGCGAGGTGCGCGAGCACGTCCTGCACGGACCACTGCTGAGGGCCGTACCAGCCCTCGGTCCGCCGCTCGCCGGGCAGCGCGTCGATCGCGTCCAGCAGATCGGCGCGCGCCTGTGCGTTCTGTTCGATGATCGCGTCGACGGCGTCAGGCATCGGACCCCTCACTCCAACCCTCTGCCCAGGGAGAGGGCCTCAGAACCTTCATATCGTCACGACTTCCTGGTACTCGCCCCACTCCTGGCGGAGCACGCCGCAGATCTCGCCGATCGTCGCATAGGCCTCCACGGCCGCGACCAGCAGCGGCATCATGTTCTCGTCGCCCCGCGCGGCGGCGCGGATGTCCGCCAGCGCGCGATCCACGGCGGCGCCGTCGCGCTCCGCGCGCAAGGCCGCGAGGCGCTCCGACTGGCGCACCTCCACCATGCGATCGTGCCGGGCCAGCGCCGGCACCTCGAGCTCCTCGGTCTGGAAGCGGTTCACGCCGACAACGATCCGCTCCTCGCGCTCCTGCATGCGCTGCAGGCGGAACGCGCTCTCCTGGATCTCGCGCTGCTGGAAGCCTTCCTCGATGCCGTGCAGCGCTCCGCCAAGGTCCTCGATGCGCCGCAGGTAGGCGTTCGCCTCTTCCTCGACGCGGTCGGTCAGCGCCTCGATGTAGTAGGAGCCCGCCAGCGGGTCGATCACGTCGGCCACGCCGGCCTCGAAGCCGATCAGCTGCTGCGTGCGCAGCGCCATCTCGACCGACTCCTCGGTCGGCAGCGCCAGCGCCTCGTCCCATGAGTTCGTGTGCAGCGACTGCGTGCCGCCGAGGACGGCGGAGAGCGCCTGTAGCGCCGTCCGCACCACGTTGTTCATCGGCTGCTGCGCGGTCAGTGTCGCGCCGCCGGTCTGTGTGTGGAAGCGCAGCATCTGCGATCGCGGGTTCGTCGACCCGTAGCGCTTGGTCGCGATCTCGGCCCACATCCGCCGCGAGGCGCGGAACTTCGCGATCTCCTCGAGGAAGTTCGAGTGGCAGGCCCAGAAGAACGACAGCCTCGGCGCGAACTCGTCGAACTCCAGGCCGGCGTCGAGCGCCGCGTCGACGTACTCGATCGCGTCGGCGAAGGTGAAGGCCAGCTCCTGAGCGGCCGTGCACCCCGCCTCGCGCATGTGGTAGCCGGAGATCGAGATCGTGTTCCAGGTCGGCAGCTCGTCCTTGCACCAGGCGAAGACGTCCGTGATCAGCCGCAGCGAGGGGCGCGGCGGGAAGATGTAGGTGCCGCGCGCGATGTACTCCTTGAGGATGTCGTTCTGCGTCGTGCCGCCGACCCTGGCGAGGTCCGCGCCCTGCTTCTTCGCCGCCGCCACGTACATCGCGAGCAGGATCGGCCCCGTCGCGTTGATCGTCATCGAGGTGGTGACGCGCTCCAGCGGGAGGCCGTCGGTCAGCGTCTCCATGTCCTGCAGCGAGGCAATCGCCACGCCGACCTTGCCGACCTCGCCCTCGGCCTGCGGGTCGTCCGAGTCGTAGCCGATCTGCGTCGGGAGGTCGAAGGCGACGGAGAGGCCGGTCTGGCCCTGGTCGAGCAGGAAGTGGTAGCGGCGGTTGGACTCCTCAGCGTCGGCGAAGCCGGCGTACTGGCGCATCGTCCAGAGCCGCCCGCGGTACATCGTCGGCTGCACGCCACGCGTGAACGGGAACTCGCCGGGGTAGCCGAGCTTCTCGTGGTAGTTCCAGTCGGCCATGTCCTCGGGCGAGTAGAGCGGGTCCACCTCGGCGCCCGACGAGCTTTCGAAGTGGGGCAGCCGCTCGGCGTTGCGCTCGATCGCCTTCGCGTAGGGGCCCTGCTCCCGCCACTCGCGCGCGCTTCTGCTGGCCATGGACTCCTCCGCCGCTGCGTCGCCGCACCACCCCCAGGAGCGACCGGCCCGCCGAGTGTAGGCAGCCGCACGAACGACAATCAACGCGCGGCGCCCCGGCGGGCGCAACGGGCGGGCTCGCGGTCGCCTTCGAGGGCGTCCCGCGGGGCCAATGCGCCTCAGCGCGAGCGGATCAGATCGCGCGCCTCGACGATGGCGCGCAGCTTCGCCTCGGCGATGTCCGAGGAGGCCACGGGGTTATCGGCGAACGTTGCGAAGCCGCAGTCCGGCGTGAGCAGCACGCGCTCCCCGCCGAAGAGATCGAGCGCGCGCGAGATGCGCCGCCGGATCTCCTCGACCGGCTCGACGGCGTCGAGCTTCTGGTTCACGACGCCGACAGCGATGCGCTTGTCCTCGGGCAGATCGCGCAGCACGGCGATCTCGCCGGCGCGCGGCGTGGACAGCTCGAGGAAGAGCGTGCCCACGGCGGCCCGCCCGAGGAAGCCGAGCAGCGGCCGGTAGTCGCCGGCCAGGGCGGCCGACTCATCGGGCGTCCAGTTGCCGCGGCAGATGTGCAGCGCCAGCGACTCCGCTGGGAGACCTCGGACTACCTCGTCCAGCAGACCGGCGGCGAAATCCAGCTCCGAGTCCGACTCGAACCGTTCGCTCAGGGCGCCGCACATGAAGCTGCGCGTGCCGCCCTCGCTTCCGTAGACGACCTCCATCAGCACCGGCTCGTCGAACTGCACGAGCGCGGCGCCCGAGGCGAGCAGGAAGTGCGCCTCCTCGCGCAGCACGCGCACCACGTCGCGGGCGAGTTCCTCGCGCGTCTCGTACGGGCGGTCGGCGAGGCAGTCGAGCCACATCATGCGCGTCAGCAGGTACGGACCCGGCAGCGCGACCTTCACGGGGGCGCCCGCGCAGGTCGCGGCGAACTCGAGCTCGTGGACCGCCAGCGGGCGGCTCCGTCCGAGCTCCCCGAAGACCACCGGATGGCGAACCTCCGAGGCCGGGACGTCGAGCGCGCGGAGCTCCTGCTCGAACTCGCTGGGGTCGTCGACCATCGCGGTCAGGTCGCTGAGCGGGATCAGCTGGCAGTTGTCGAGCCGGCCGCCCACGAAGCTGGCGTAGTTGTCGCGGCGCTGCTCGCCGTCCGTCACGACGTCGGCGCCCGCCCGCAGCTGCGCGGCGACGCTCAGCCGGACCGCGTCATCCGCCGTGGCCTGGAACTCCGTCTCCCCGAGCCTGCCTTCGAGGCGGTCGTGCATCGCCCGCAGCATCCAGCGCGGCCGCGGCCAGCTGCCGACGCCCATCACAGAGAGCGGCGCTATCGCCGGTGCGGCGGCGGGCCGCGGAAGCGAGTCCGGAATCGTGACCGCGACCCGATGCTGCTCGCCGAACGTCGCCACCGAGGCCGCCGGAGTGGCGGGGGCCTCGGAAGCTGCGGCCGTCGCCCGCACCCGCTCATCGAGGGAGCCCTTGCAGACCAGGAAGCTGCGCTGGCCGCCCTGCTTCGTCCAGGAGACCAGCTCGTTGCTGGTCAGCCGGCACCAGGCGGGCAGCTCGACCTCGACCGTCGAGTCGGTCGAGAGGATCTCGATCAGCCCGCCGGGCTCGAGCGGGTCGATGTGCCGCCGGATCAGCAGCAGGAGGCCCCCGCCGCAATCGAGGTCGCCGCCGTCGAAGCTGGCGTCGGGCTCGTGCGTGTGCTGCTCGGTCGGGTCCATCGGGGGCGGTATGTCAGCAGTCGATCACGACGAGGCGCGCTAGTAGGAGATGGAGGGGGTGCCGCCGGCGAGGAACTCCACCAGCTTCGCGCCGCCGACGATCACCGCGCCGTCGACCAGCTTGTCCGCATCGAGGCCGCGCTTGGTGTAGCAGGGCGCGCAGACGTAGATCTCTCCGCCGGCGCCGGCGCCGGCAAAGGCGGCCATCAGTTCGCTGAGGGCCATGAAGCCGTCCTCGTGGATATCGTCGGCGTAGCCCTGTTCGCCGAGGCGGACGCCCTCGGTGCTGAGGAAGACGACCGTCTCCTGCTCCGAACCGAGCGCCGCGTTCGCCACGACGAAGGCGACCGTCGCCCTGTCGGGGTCGTCGCCCGCACGGGTGAGGCTCACGCAGAACTTCCCGGCCACGTTCAGTTCCCTTCCGTGCGCGCTACGCGCTCCGCTGCTCGATCCAGTAGTGCGGGTGCTCTGCCCGGAGCAGGCGACGTTCCGTCAGGCGGCACCACGCCGGGATGTCCTCGGGAGCGCCGAGGTCGCGCGCCGTCAGCTTGAAGACTGCGCCGGGGCTGAGCTTCTGCATGCGCATCCTGAGCAGGATGATCACCTCGCCGCATCCCATGTCGCCGGCGTCCCACTCGGCGACGACGTTCATGTCCTCGATCGCCCCGGAGTGCTGCGCAGGCGGTTCGGGATCAGCCATCGAGCCTCATCCGGGCCACCGTCGTAGCGTCTGCGATTCGGTACCGGAATGGTACGGCGCGACAGCGCTCAGGGCACGTGCGGGTCGGGCAGGCTAACGAGGGCGGCTCATCGCGCCGCGGGAGGATCGACGCGGACGGCGATGATGTCGGTGTCGTGGTACTGCTGATGGCGCACGGACGAGGCGTAGTTGCGCAGCAGCCGCAGCGAGACGTCCTGCTCGACCATCGTCTCCGAGTCGTGCTGCTGGAGCTGCCGGATCCGGTCCTCCATGTTCTCGTCGTCGCCTCCGCCGATGAACTCGAGGTCGGCGACCGGACCCTCGCTGGAGGCAAGCACGATCAATTGCCGCTCCTCCTTGTCCTCGTCGTCGTCATTCCCCGCCAGGAGGCCTTCGAGGTCGAGTGGAGCGAGCGTCAGGAGCGTCTCCTCCGCGACGGCGCCGAGCCGGTCCTTCATCGCGCTGTCCCAGCCCCTGCTGTCCGCGAATCTGGCGATGAACGCGTTGAGGTCCGGCAGGGCGTCGATGTGGAGTCGGGACTGGAAGCGCATGCGCCGCGGGTTGGTGAACTCCAGGTAGAGGATCATCACGACGGCGGCGAGTCCGCCGGTGGTGATGCCGCTCTTGAGCAGCGCCCCCAACACCGGCCTGAGATCCGGCAGAGTGAAGAGCTTGAACTGGAAGGCCGCGCCAATCCAGAAGCAGACGCCTGCGACCGCGATCTTCTCGTTGTCCTGTTCGTTCTGGATCACGGTCCGCGCGCCGTCCACGAACAGCGAGCCCGTCACCATGATCAGGTAGCCCGCCATCACCGGCCCCGGGATGCTGCTCAGCAACCCGGACACTTTCGGCAGAAACGCCAGCACGATGAAGAAGATTCCGATGCTGTATCCGAGGTTGCGGGCGGCGACGCCGGTGATCTGAGTGAACGAAATGATGCCCGGGTTGATGGCGTTGGGCACCGTGCCCGCGAGGGCGGCAAGCGCATTGCTCGCGGCCCCGCCCGCGACCGCTCCCTGCACCTGGCGGAAGTCCACCGCCCGGTCCTCGCGCGATGCGACCCGCTGCATGGAGATGGCCGCGCCGTTGGCCTGGATGGAGATGATCACGCCGAGGAACAGGAACGCCGGCAGCAGCGTCCAGAACTCGAGCCCGAAGTCGAGCCCCAGCTCCGGCCGCTCGGCCGGAAGCCCCAGCCAGGCGGCCTCGGCCACCCGCTCCGTGTCGAAGATGCCGAGTGCCCCGGCCACCAAGCAGCCAACGATGATGCCGACGATCGGCCCCCAGAACCGCAGCAGCGGCGAGCGGCGGAGTGTCAGCGCGGCAGCGACGACCATCGTCACGAACGCGGTCAGGGAGGCCGCCTCCGGCTCCACCTGCGTGGCGTCGTCCAGCAGGTCGAACACGACGGAGGCGAGGGTGATGGAGAGGATCATCATCACCGTGCCGCCCACGGTCGGGGTGACGACGCGCCGCAGGATGAACAGCCAGCGCGAGATGGCGAGCTGGGCTACCGCGGCGACAAGCAGCAGCGTCGTCAACGTCGCCGGACCCCCGGCCCTGCACCGCGGTGATGCAGAACGGGATCGCGAAGGCGGCCGTGAACATCGGCAGCAGCGCGCCCGCGCCGACGAAGCCGAGCCGCCGCACCTGCAAGAGCGTGGAGAGGCCGACAACCACCAGCGAGGCGAAGACCATCCACACCACGTACGGCTCGCCCAGGTCCGATGCGTTGGCCACGATCACCGGTGTGACCAGCAGCGTGGCGGACGCGATCAGGCTGAACTGCGCGCCAAGGCCCAGGGTCGTGAGGAATGGAGGGCGCTCGTGCGCCTCGTAGCGGGGGTGTCCGGAAGCCGCCAGAACCGCCTCCTGGAGGGGGAGTCGCCTCGGTGGCGCTCACCTGACGGCGGGCGGCGCCACCTCCGAACGGACGGTCACACTATAGGCGGCCCGGCCAACCCTCGCCGAGGGCACGCCGAGGGCGAGCGGAAGATGAGCGGCGGCGGCGAAGCTACCGGTTGAAGCTGTCGGTATTGAGCACCGGCTGCGTACTACGGTCCCCGCAGAGCACGACCAGGAGATTGCTGACCATGGCTGCCTTCCGCTCCTCGTCGAGCTCGACGACTGTCGACTGGCAACCGGACCTCGCGGAGTACCTCGCCAACAGGACCCTGGAAGATCGCATCCTCGCGATCGCCGGAGATTGAGCGCACTCGTCGGCAGCGCGCCGACGTCACCGCGACCTCGTGATCGTGAGCATGGCGGAACCGAACGTCATCGTGGCGCTGCGAGGCGGCCCAGGGCTATCAGCCGCGCGACGGCCAGCGCTTCTCTACGAGGTACATCGCGATACCGACCGCGGCCACGTAGGCAACTGTGGCCGCAATCACGGCTGCCACGGGACCAGGCGTGAGTCGGATCACAGCGATGCCGCCAAAGAGGAGGATGGCCTGCAAGACGAGGCGCATTAGCAAAGCTCGGCGCATTGGCCAAGCTCGGCGCGTGCTCATGGCTGGAGATCCACTGCCGTCCCCCGTGACCCGGAAGGCCGAGTCCATTCGTCACGTGCGGACGACGCAGGATCTCGGCCTTCGGATCCTGTGCGGCTCAACCGCAGCCACCTGACGGCGGGCGGCGCCACCTCCGAACCGACGGTCAGACTATAGGCCGCCGGCGCGCCCTCGCCGAGGGCACACCGAGGGCGAGCCGAGGGCGAACGAACGATGATCGCCCGCGACGCTAGGGATGGTCTGATCAGGTGGCGTATCGGGCGCGGTGCGGGTCGATCGGCGTGCCGAGCCGCGCTGTGGGGGCCGATACCGCGGTTCAGGGGGCGATCCCGCCCCCATTCCGCTGCGGGATCGCCCGCACGAGCGATTCCGGACGCAGCGCTCCCGCGATCACGCGAGTTGAGGCTCGGCTCGCAGCAGGTTCGTGAAACCGAGCAGCAGCGCGAGACGCTGGTGGTTCTTCTCCAGGCCCCGGTAGCGGACCTTCGCGTACCCGAAGTGCCGCTTCACGTAGAGAAATGGATGCTCGGCCTTCGCACGCACCGAGGCCTTGCGCCGCTCCGCCTGTGCCTCGGTGCCGCCCGGCGGCAGCAGCCGCCTGAGACCCGGGCGCATCGCCACCTGCCAGCGCACCTCCGAACCCGCGTGCTCCGGGCGCTTCTCCACTCCCTGGTAGCCGGCATCGCCCCACACCGCGCTCTCACCTCCGTGCAACAGGCGATGCGCCTCGGTCACGTCGGAGACGTTCGCCGCCGTCGTGTGCACGCTGTGGACCAGCCCCGTCCGCGCATCCGTGCCGCTGTGCAGCTTCATCCCGAAGTACCACTGCCGGCCCTTTCTGGTCTGGTGCATCTCGGGGTCGCGCGCTCGCTCGCGGTTCTTCGTCGAGGACGGCGCGCTGATGATCGTGGAGTCCACGATCGTGCCCTCGCACAGCTGCAGCCCCTGCCGTGCCAGATGCGCGTTGATCGTCGCGAACAGCTCCGGGCATCCTCCTTGTGCTGGAACGGCGTGTAGGTCGTCTCGGCGACATCGGCGCCGCCCGGCAGCCAGTACGGGATCGGCGTCCAGTTCTCTTCCGCTATCGCCTCGATCAGCCGGCGTACGCTCGGCTGCTGGCGAATGGTGATTGAGAAGCGGACATCCAGCGCGCGGCAGGCGGCGACGACGGCGTGGGTGTAGAAGCCGCTGTCGGCGCGCACCGTGAGCT
The DNA here is from genome assembly GCA_965247925.1 of Dehalococcoidia bacterium. Lineage (GTDB taxonomy): Bacteria > Chloroflexota > Dehalococcoidia > UBA2979 > UBA2979 > VXMT01. The sequence continues at coordinate 1,271,492 of CBDFIB010000004.1, read as the reverse complement.
GCCCCGACGCCCCGGCCTCGCGCACCCGCGCCACCGTCTCACGCAGGAAGTGGGCGGCGCCGCGGGCGGTGTGCGCGCGGCCCTCGCGCAGCCGCGCCATCAGCACCTCGCCCGTCCCGGCCGCCACCGCGAGCAGCGGGTGATAGCCGCGCGCGCCGCTGTAGCCGGGCTGGCGGGCGCCCTCCTTCGCCAGGCCGTAGGTCTCGCAGAGCGTCGAATCGAGGTCGATCGTGAACGGCGCATCGCCGGGTCCCGCCCCGGCCGCCCAGCCGCGGGCGAGCAACTCGCGGCTGAGGCGGTCGAGCTGGCGGACGTGGCCCCAGCTGAAGCTGCGCAGGAAGGTCCCGAGGGTGGACGGCGCCTTCACGGTGCAGCCGAGCACGCGCCCGGCGCCGCCTGAGCGCAACGCAGCGGCGTCGTCGATGCAGTCGCCGCCCGCGAGCGCCGAGGCGGCCAGGGTCAGCAGCTTGTCGCCGGCGTTCGCGCGCCCCGCCGCGTCACCGAGGTCGAGGTAGCTGTCGGCGAGCTCTTGCAAACCGAGATGCTGGGCGAGCGTGGCCGGGAGGAGCAGCCCCGCATCGGCCACCAGGCGGTGGTCGTCGAAGGCGATGTCTATCCGGTCGGGGTCGCTCGTTGGTAGCATCGAATGGGTGCTCCCTGTCGCTGGTACGTGATTTGTCAAAACCCATTGTCCCAGCTACAGCGGAGCACCCAACCGCAGCCGCTCGCGCGCTCTTCTTCGGTGGATTCAGGGCTAAGACTGAATTGCGAACTTTCCGGTGGGAGGTCACAAAACAGAACATTGGTATTACCTAGCAAACAAACGAGCGCTGGCATCTATCGGAATTGATCTCCCACGAGACGCATATTTGGTGAATATGGCCAATGGAGTTTCCGCGTGGGAGGCGGCACGAGTTTCAGGAATATCCGAATCTGCAATTAAACGCGGCCGAGAACTAAGAAACGGATACTACCAGGAATACCTGATGACTGAAGACATCGGGATCGAGGGTGTCCTGCAAACACTAGCCGAACTCGCAGATACGTATAGGATGGGTATAGTTACTACCCCCAAACGAACTGACTTCGCCTTAATACACGAAAAGCGATTCATTCTAGACTATATGGAATTCTATTTAACTGTGGAGTATTACGAGCGAGCTAAACCACATCCCGAACCCTATCTGAGAGGACTCCAACGCTTTGGTTCTACTGCCGCTGAAACGGTAGTTATTGAAGACTCGGCGAGAGGGTTGAAGTCGGCAATAGCGGCGGGTATTGACTGCATCGTGGTTGCAACCGAGTTCACTGCAGCTCACGACTTGTCCAAAGCAACTGCCAAGGTCGCTACGTTTAGGGAATTGCCATCTACTATAAAGGGCTTAACAAGTTTAGCCAGGCGACGCTGAAAAGCGCGCGCCTGCTAAAAGCGTTAGGTCTTAGAAAACGAGAGTCATGAACCTGTCCCAAAATCTTTGACAGTGTGGTCATGAAGCAGGCGATAGTGAGGAATGCGATGTAGACGTCGGTATGCCGATCGTACCGCACCACCAGCCGACGCCAGTTGTCCAGCCAGCCATGAGTACGCTCCACCTTCCAGCGACACGTGCTGACCGGGTCTGGACAGCGCCGACACCATCGCCACCTTCGCAGAGCAGATGAGCGACTTCCTCAAGACCTGCGAGCTGACGGAGACCAGGGCCTTCGTACACTCCTTCGTCAAGGAGGTACAGGTCAAGCCCGGCAGGGCCGCCATCATCTACTCCATACCCACGCCGGATGACAGTCCCATAGGAGACCTTTGCAAAACTCCTTGGGGGCGGCACAGTCTGACGAACTGCACAGGGAGGGTTGCCATGCATCAGCGAACCGGTCTGCCGTCGTTCGTGGACGCCTTGATTCCTGAGGGGGCTTGGAGGCAACGAAGCGCTGGAGCGGATCGATGCCGTATTGGACTGGGGGCGGATCGGGACGCTGCTGGAGGCGGTGCATGCGGCGCCCGAGGGCAGGCCCAGCTACCCGCCGCTGACGATGCTGAAGATCGCGATCCTGCAGCAGTGGTACGCGGCGTCGGACCCGGCGATGGAGGAGGCGCTGCGGGACCGCATCTCCTTCCGCCGCTTCGTGGGCCTGGGCTGGACGGACGGGACGCCGGACCACTCGACGATCAGCCGCTTCCGGAAGGAGCTGACGGAGCGCGGTCTCGGGGAGCGCTTGTTCGCCGAGCTGAGCCGCCAGTTGGAGGAGCGGGGGTTGCTGGTCAAGCAGGGGACGCTCATCGACGCGACCATCGTAGAGGCGCAGGCGCGGCGGCCGTCGATGGGGCAAGGCCCGGGAGCGCGGAGCGCCACCGACCGCGACGCGGCATGGACCCGCAAGGGCGGCGGCGCGTACTTCGGCTACAAGGCGCACGTCGGGATGGATGAGGGTTCGGGGCTGATCCGCAAGGCGCTGCTGACGCCTGCGAACGTGAACGACACGGAGGTGGCGGACCGCCTGCTGAGCGGAGACGAGGCGGCGGTCTACGCGGACAAGGCGTACGAGTCGAAGGAACGGCGTGCGCGGCTGAAATCACGGGGGGTCAAGGACCGGATCATGCACCGCTCGCACAAGAACCAACGGGGACTGCCGCACTGGCAGAAGCGGCGCAACGGGTTGATCTCCCGCGTGCGCGCGCCGGTGGAGCAGGTGTTCGGGACGCTGAAGCGCTCCTATCGGTACCGGCAGGTGCGCTACATGGGACTGGAACGGAACGCCACCGAGCTCTGGCTCAAGTGCCTCGCGTACAACCTGCGGCGCGCGGAGCGTCTGCTCTTCGCTGACGCCCCCGTCCCGGGCCGGAGTGCGCCCTAGCGGCCTGCCGGGTAGCGCAAGCGGGCCTCGCAGCCCCCCGATACATCCCCGAATCCGCGCACTCCCCCTCCCCGCACCCTCGATCCGCCCACAGAGCGCTCTCCACAGGCCCATCCCCCGGTTACGCAAAGGTCTCCATAGGGGGAGCGGACGCCGCAGAGGTCGCCCTAAACGGGCGAGTTATGAATTCGGTCTTACATGGTGGGCGATGGAGGGCTCGAACCTCCGACCTCCCGGGTGTAAACCGGACGCTCTGGCCTGCTGAGCTAATCGCCCCGGCGCACAGGCGCCCACTCGAGGTCACGCCCTGCCCGCTACCGCCTTCGATGCTAGGAGCGCGCCGATCGGCGGGTCAACCGCGCGGCGGTGGTTCGTCCGAGCGGCGCCGCAGCAGCGTCCCGAGGCCAACGACGAACCAGAGGTAGCCGCCGATCAGGATCAGCTCGAACAGCCCTCGCACGTAGGGGCCGGCGAGCGCCTCCACGAGGTCGCCGCCGACCCAGAGGTTGACGAGCAGTGCGGCGAAGATCACAAGATGCCGTGGCCAGCCCATGATCCCCTCCGGACTCCCCGGACGCGCGCAGGGTACAGCAGCCGATGTCCGACTTCGATGCGAGCGTGAACGAGCCCCCCAGCGCAGCCGCGCCCGACGCCGGAGCGGTCGAACAGCTCAGCCTCCCGGAGATCGAGGAGGCGATCGGCGAGATCGAGCGCCGCATCGCCGTCGCGCTGCGCGCCCTCGGCGAGCGGGCCGCCGACGAGCGGGACGCCGCGGGCCGCTCCCCGCGCCGCGAGGTCGCCGAGCTGGCAGCCGACCTCGAGTTGGCCGCGCTCGCCCTCGCGGTGGTCGCCGAGGGCGGCGAGCCGCCCGCGGAGGACGGCGACCGCCGGGCGGCGCTCGCCGCCGGGCTGATGTACGCCGCGCCGACGATCCCCGCGCTGCTGCAGCGGCTCGACCAGGACCGCCGCCTGCTCGTCTCGCTCGCGCGCGCGGCTGCCGAGCGTCTCGGCGGGGAGGACGCTGACCCGCAGGACCAACGCGCACTGCGCCGCCTGCTCGTGGAGAGCGGGCTGGGCGCCGCGGCCCGCTGTGCGATGGCGCTCGAGGCCGCCCTCGCACGCTGCGCCGAGGCCGCCCTCGCGCGCCGCGCCGAGGCCGCCGAGCCGGAGCCCGAGCCGCCGCACGGGCCGTGAGGGCTGCGATCGCATAGAATCGGTCGCGCTCAGCACCTGAACTCCTTGGAAGGGAGCGATCCGGATGCAGTCACGCGCCGTCATCTTCGCCGAAATGGGCAAGCCCCTGCTGGTCGAGCAGGTCGAGTACGACGACGAGGTCGCGCCCGGTCACGCCCTGGTGCGCAACTTCGCGAGCGGCGTCTGCCACTCGCAGCTGCACGCCCTGCACGGGCACACCAACCCCACGTTCCCCACCGTGCTCGGCCACGAGTCCACCGGCGAGGTCGTCGCGGTCGGCGACGGCGTGGACCACATCGCCCCCGGCGACAAGGTGCTCGTCGGCTGGCTGCCGAGGAACCCGCAGCCCGGCGCGGGCCGCACCGTCTCCACCGCGCCGGTGCGCTGGCGCGGCGAGGACCTCAACGGTCACGCCGGCATCTTCACCTGGTCCGAGCACACCGTCTGCAATGCCGAGTTCGTGCTCAAGGTCCCGAACGACACCCCGAACGAGGTCACCTCGATCATCGGCTGCGCGGTGATGACCGGCTCCGGCGCGGTCACCAACTCGCTCAACGTGCAGAAGGGCGAGTCCTGCGCCGTCTACGGCGTCGGCGGCGTCGGCCTCTGCGCGATCGCCGCCCTCGCCGTGCGCGAGGCGGACCCGATCATCGCCGTCGACCTCTCGGACGAGAAGCTGGAGTTCGCGAAGCACTTCGGCGCGAACGTGCTGATCAACGCCCGCGAGGTCAACCCGGTCGAGGAGATCCTGCGCATCACCGGCGGCGGGGCGGACTACGCCATCGACGCGATCGGCGCGCCGGAGACGACGGGCCAGATCATCGACTCGGTGAGGCCGTCGCAGTGGGACGGGCGGCGCGGTGGGGTCGCCGCGATCATCGGCTCGGGCCTCGGGCGTCAGGAGATCCCGACACGCTCAATGCTGCAAGGGGAGAGGACGCTGATGGGCACGCTGGGCGGCTCTTGCGTCCCGGAGAAGGACTTCCCGGAGTTCCTGCGCTGGTACAACGAGGGCCAGTTGGACCTTGATGCGCTGGTCACGGAGCGCCACTCGATCGACGGCATCAACGAAGCCGTCGGCCGCCTCGAGCGCGGCGAGGTCTTCGGCCGCAGCATCCTGACCTTCTAGCAGGGTGATGAAAAAGTCCGCGGCGGCGCTTTTGGGCTGAAATCGCGCTGGTCGCGACATCAAAAACCCCAATGTTTCTGGGCTCTACGCCAGCCCACCGAATGGCCAGTGAGACCCTACGGCTCAGGATCAGGAGTTTTTCAGCAGCCTGCTAGGGAGGCTGCTGTTCCTGTCCCTCTCCCTGGGGAGAGGGCCGATCCTGTCCCCTCTCCGTGGGGAGAGGGTTAGGGTGAGGGGTCTCCGCGCCTGGCTCCCGAAGCCCCCTACGGCTAACGCCGCGCCTCAATGAGTTGACGGGTCAGCTCGGCGTGGGCGGCGTGCTCGGCCGTGTGCTGCGCAGTGAAGATCAGCAGGTCGTGGCCGGTCACCGCGCCGCGGCGAGGGTGCTGCCGCACCGCGTCCAGTCCCTCGTCGGTCAGCGCCGTCAGCTGCTCGGCGAGCTCGGTGCGGAGTGTCGCCCAACGTGCGACGGGCGCGCCCGTCGCATCCGAGGCGCGGAACTCGGCATCGCGGTCGCGCGAGCGGGGCTGGCCGCACAGCACCCCGAGCAGCGTCTCATCGAGCGCCCCGAGCATGTGGGTGGCGAGCACGAAGAGGCTGTTCGTCTCCGCTCCCCCCGGACGCCAGTTCAGTTCGTCGGCCTCGAGGCCATCGAGCGTGGCCACGATCTGGTCGGCCGAGTGCTCGATGTAGGACCAGAACCGCGTGCTCGTGCGAGTGCTCATCGGTCAGGGCCCCTCTCGCCACGCGACCCGGCGCGGTCGTCGCGGATTGTAGCGGCGGGTGCGGCGCGCAGGCGGACGCCCCGCATCGACAGCGACGGGTAGGCGAGCCTAAGATCGCAGCCTCGGCAGGGTAGCTCAGTGGTAGAGCAGCGGACTCATAAGCCGTCGGTCGCCGGTTCAAATCCGGCCCCTGCTACCAACCCCCACGCACGACACGCCTGACGGCCGAGGCGCCCTCGGCCGCCAACTCACGCTCCGAGGCGGAGCGCCGCGATCAGCGGCCCTTCCAGACCGGCTGCCGCTTCTCCGCGAAGGCGCGCTTCGCCTCGGCGGAGTCTTCCGTCTTCGAGAGGATCGCCGTCTGCGACTGCTCGTAGCGGTAGCCGTTCTTGATGTCCATGTTCTCGATCAGGTTCAGGTTGGACTTCACCATCTGGACGCCGAGCGGCATCTTCGAGGCGATTACCCGCGCCTCGGCCATCGCCTCGTCCATCAGCTGCTCCGGCGGCACCACGCGCAGCACCGCGCCCGCCATCAGCGCCTGCTGCGCATTGATGCGCTGACCGGTCATGTTCGCCCAGCGCAGCCAGCCGGTCGGGAAGACGCGGCCCATCTGGCTCGCACCGCCGAGCAGCCCGACGTTGACCTCGGGCAGCCCGAACGTCGCGTTCTCCGAGGCGATCAGGAAGTCACAGCACGCCGCGAGGGCCATGCCCGCGCCCAGTGCGTGCCCGTTGATCGCGCCGATCACCGGCACCGCGCACTCCACGATCGCGTTGTAGCGCTCGCGGGCGGCGCGGCTCGTCGCCAGTCGCGTGCCCGGGGGAGGCGTGGTGCCCGCCTCGCGCGCCCCGCGCTTCACGTCCGCGCCCGCGCAGAACGCGCGCGTCCCCTCGCCGGTGAGCACGCACACGCGCACGTCGTCGCGGTCCGCGAACGAGTCGAGCAGCGCGATCATGTCCCACTCGCGGTCCATCGCGTTCACCGGCGGGTTGTCCATCGTGATCACCGCGATATAGTCCGATACCTCAAGGCGCAGTTCCGACATCTCGTCCCCCTCTCGCGCCCGCCTGACCGCGCGCCGCGGCCGTCGAGGCGCCTCGACAGCCACTATACTGATCACAAGCGGCACCACCGCCCCGCCTGGCTGGCGCTGGCGATCACGGGAAGCGGCGGCGACCCATGACCCGCATCCATCAGCCGGAGAGCGGCCTCCAGGGCGCCGACCTGCATCGGCGCATGTACCGCGAGATGCTGCTCACCCGCGAGATCAACGACCGCATGCTGATCCTCAACCGCCAGGGCCGGGCCGCCTTCGCGGTCACCGGCACCGGCCACGAGGCGGCGCAGGTCGGCTCCGCCCACGCGCTCAAGCAGGGCGTCGACTGGGTGCTGCCCTACTACCGCGACACGGGCGTCATGGTCGTGCTCGGGATGAGCGCCGAGCAGATCATGCTCGGCCTCTTCGCCAAGGCCGACGACCCCAACTCGGGCGGACGCCAGATGCCGAACCACTGGTCCTTCCCCGAGCAGCGCGTCATCACCCGCTCCAGCGTGATCGCCGCCAACCTCCCGCACGCCGCCGGCATCGCCTACGCCTCGAAGCTGCGAGGGCTGGACGAGGTCGCCGTCGCCTACTTCGGCGAGGGCGCCACCGCCCAGGGCGACTTTCACGAGGCGCTCAACTTTGCCGCCATCCACCAGCTGCCCGTGATCTTCTTCTGCGAGAACAACGGCTACGCCATCTCCGAGACCAGCGAGAAGCAGATGTCCGTCCGCCACGTCGCCGAGCGCGCCCGCGGCTACGACGTCCAGGCCTCGACCGTCGACGGCAACGACGTCCTCGCCGTCTACCAGGAGATGCGCTGGAGCGTCGAGGAGCTGCGCCGCGGCCACGGCCCGAAGCTGATCGAGGCGAAGACCTACCGCCTCGTCCCCCACACCTCGAGCGACGACGACCGCCGCTACCGCCCGCGCGCCGAGGTCGAGGAATGGGCGCGCAACGACCCGATCGACCGCTTCCGCACGCGCCTCCTCGAGTCCGACACCCTCAGCGAGGAGGAAGCCGAGCAGTGGGCCGCCGAGGTGCGCGCCGAAGTCGACCAGGCCGTCGATCGGGCCGCCGCGGCGGCCGACCCGACGCCCGAGTCCGCACTCCGGCACGTCTTCCACGAAGCGGACGGCGCATCATGACCGAGTCGCCAGTGACGGAAGCGACCTACATCGAGGCGATCCACGCGGCGCTCGAGGAGGAGATGGAGCGCCTGCCGACGATGGTGATCCTCGGCGAGGACATCCAGGAAGGCGGCGTCTTCCGCGTCACGGACGGCTTCCTCGAACGCTTCGGGCCGCAGCGCATCCTCGACACACCGCTGGCGGAGTCGAGCATCGCCGGCGTGGCGATCGGGATGGCGCAGAACGGCTGCGTACCCGTCGCCGAGATCCAGTTCGCCGACTTCTCGTTCCCCGCCTTCAACCAGCTCGTGAGCGAGGCCGCCCGCTGGCGCTACCGCTCGAACGGCGCAGAGAGCTGCCCGATCGTCGTGCGCATGCCCTACGGGGCGGGCATCCAGGGCGCCCTCTACCACTCCCAGTCGCCCGAGGCGTTCTACGCGCACGTGCCCGGCCTGAAGGTCGTCGCGCCCTCGACACCGCACGACGCCAAGGGGCTGCTCAAGGCCGCGATCCGTGATCCCGATCCGGTGATCTACTTCGAGCACAAGCGCGCCTACCGGCTGATCAAGGGCGAGCTGCCCGACGGGGACTACGTCGTCCCGATCGGCCAGGCTGCGCTGCGCCGCGAGGGCGACGACCTCACGGTCATCGCCTGGGGCATGATGCTCCACGAGTCCCTCGAGGCGGCCGAGGAGCTTGCCGCCGAGGGCATCGAGGCGACCGTGCTCGATCTGCGCACGCTCGCCCCGCTCGACCGCGAGTCGATCCTCAGCGCCGCCCGCGCGACGGGGAAGATCCTGATCGTGCATGAGGACAACATCAGCGGCGGGCTGGGCGGCGAGATCGCCGCGATCATCGCGGAGCACGCCTTCGACTACCTCGACGCGCCCGTGCGCCGCCTCGCCATGCCCGACATCCCCGTGATGCCGTTCAGCAAGCCGCTCGAGGACTACTGGCTGCCCTCGCGCGAGAGCATCGCCGCCGCGATGCGCGAGCTGGCGGCCCACTGATGCGAGGCCGCTGATGCCCAGCCTGACCATGCCCAACGTCGGCGAGGGCGTCACCGAGGGCGAGATCGTCCGCTGGCTGAAGCAGCTCGGCGACTTCGTCGCCCGCGACGAGCCCGTCGTCGAGATCGAGACCGACAAGGCGATCGTCGAGATCCCGTCACCGTTCGAGGGCACGCTCACCAGCATCCTCGTGCCCGAAGGGGAGACCGTCCCGATCGGCACCGCGATCGCCGAGATCACGACCGCCGACAGCGCCGCACCCGAGCCCGAGCCGCCGGCCTCGCAACCAACGCCCGAGCCGTCGCCGGCCTCGAGGCCACAGGCTGCCGATCCGTCGCCGGCCTCGAGGCCACAGGCCGCGCCGCCGGCGGGAGGCTACTCGCCCGCCGTGCGCAGGCTCGCGGCGGAACACGGCGTCGACCTCTCGCTGGTGCCCGGCAGCGGCGCGCACGGGCGCGTCACGCGCCAGGACGTGCTGCGCTACGTTGAGCACCCGGCTGCCGTCGAGGCCGCACCGCCGCCCTCGCCCGACGCGCTCCCGGCCAGCAAGCCCGCGCCACCGCCCGCGGCTGCGGCCGGCGAGGGCGAACGGATCCGGCTGAGCGCGACTCGCCGCGCGATCGCGCGGCACATGTCCGAGGCGCACGCGACGATCCCGCTCGCCTGGATGGCCATCGAGGCAGACGTGAGCGGCCTCGTCGAGCTGCGCCGCCGCGCCCGCGCCACCTTCGAGGAGGCGCACGGCGTCCGCCTCACCTACCTGCCGTTCTTCGTAACGGCGATCGCGAGCACGCTGCGCGAGCATCCCGCGCTCAACGCCAGCTACAACGAGGACGGCGTGCTGCGCCACAGCCGCCTCGACATGGGTATCGCCGTCGCCACCGACTCCGGGCTGCTCGTCCCCGTGCTGCGCGCCGCCGACTCGAAGTCCCTCGCCCAGCTCGGCGGCGAGCTGCTGGACCTCGGTGAGCGTGCGCGCGCCCGCACCCTCACCCACGAGGAGCTCACTGGCGCCACGCTCACGATCGACAACACCGGCGCCTTCGGCTCGCTGATCTCGCAGCCGATCGTCCCGCTCGGCCAGGTCGCGATCGTGACGACCGAGGCGATCCGCCGCGAGCTGCGCATCGTCCCCGGCGACGACGGCGACGCCTTCGGCCCGCGCTCCGTCATGAACCTCGCGATCAGCTTCGACCACCGCGCCCTCGACGGCGCCGAGGCGGGCGCCTTCATGGCCGCCCTCAAGGCCCGCCTCGAGGCGATCGCCCCGGACGACACGCTGGGTGCGGGAGCATGACCGATCCCATCGTTGAGCGCCTCGCGAGTTACGCGAACAGCCTCGAATACCCGGACCTGCCGAGCGAGGTTGTGCACCAGGTCAAGCGGCTCGTAATCGATTCCATCGGTTGTGGATTGGCGGCTAGCGATGCCGCCCCTGTGCGTGCGGCCCGAGACCTGGCCCTCGAGGTGCATGGTTCGTCACCGGCCACGCTGCTGGGAACCACCGACACGACCACGCCAGACATGGCCGCCTTCGTGAATGGCGTCATGGTGCGCTATCTGGACTTCAACGACTCCTACAACGGCAAGGACGTCGCCCACCCTTCCGACAACATCCCCGCGGTACTGGCTGCCGCCGAGGCGCATGGAGGGTCGGGCCGGCAGCTGATTGCGGCTGTCGCACTCGCTTACGAGGTGCAGGCTGCCTGGGTAGACAGCTTCCAGCTCGCCTCGGGTGGTGTCTGGGATCAAGCCGCCTATGCCGCCATCTCCGCACCGCTCGGGGCGGGCAAAGTGATCGGCCTCACGATGGAGCAGCTCGCGGAAGCACTGCGCATCTCCGTGGTCAGCAGCATGACGCTCGGCGAGGCCCGGCGTGGGACCATCTCCCACTGGAAGGCGGCGGCTGTCCCGAACGCGGGCCGGAACGGCGTCTTCGCAGCCATGCTCGCTCGGCGTGGGATGACCGGTCCGCCCGAGGTGTTCTCCGGCTCGCACGGGTTCTTTGCGGGGGTGACGGGCGCCCCTGTCGAGCTTGCCCCCCTCGCCCGGGAAGATGGCAATGATCGCGCGTTCCGGCTGATGGAGTCGCGCTTCAAGCGATTCCCGGCGGGGTTCTTTTCCCAGACAGCGATCGAAGGCGCGATAGAGGCACGGGCGGTACTCGGCATCGCCGACGCGGACGACGTCGACCACGTCCAGATCCGGACATTCGAGAGCGGCAAGCGAGTCATGGCGGGCGACCCCACCCGCTGGCGCCCCGAGACGCGAGAGACGGCCGACCACAGTATCCCCTTCGTTGTTGCCTGCGCTCTTCGGTTCGGCACGCTCGAGCCCGCGCACTTCGAGGACGACGTCCTGCGCGACCCGGTGTTGCTGGACCTGATGCAGCGGATCGAGGTCGTGCGGGACCCGGAATGTGACGCCGCCTGGCCGGAGGCCATACTCAACATCTTGACGGTCCGGACCTCGGACGGCCGTCAGCACACGGTGGCCGTCCCCTACTACACCGGGCACTTCAAGAGGCCCATGAGCGACACCGCCATCGAGGACAAGTTCCGCGGGCTCACGGCCGGCCTGCTCGACGAGCCCCGTCAACAGGCGGCGCTGAACCGCCTCTGGCGCCTCGACGAGGAGACCGACCTTGGTCGAGTCATGGCATCGCTCGTTGTCGCGCAGCCTGCCTTACCTCACCGCTGAGCCACGGCGCCGCCGAGGCCGGCGACTTCATGGCCGCCCTGAAGTCCCGCCTTGAGGCGATCGGCCCGGACGACCCGCTGGACTGACGCCTCGCAGGGCGCGCTGCGCGTCAGGCCGCGGGCGGCGAGGCTGCGGCGGGTTCCGTCGGGGGGCGGACATCCTCGCCGCGCAGGCGCCGCAACTCGGCCGAAGCCGCGTAGATCGCGACCGCGAACGCTGCAACGACCAGCGCCCCGGCTGCCATGGTGACGCGCAGGCCGATGAACCTCGCGGCGATCAGCGCGATGATGCCGCCCACATAGGTCAGGGAGATAGTCATCACCCAGACGCCCATCACCCGCCCTCGCAGCCGGTCGGGGACAAGCAACTGCATCACGGTCGTCCCGATGATGAGATGTAGCTGGCTCGCGAAGCCGACAACCAGCAGCAGCGGCAGCACGAACGCGGGCGCGATGGAGACCGTTGCCACGAACGCCGCGATGAGTACGCCGTAGATGGCTGCCGAGGCGAGCATCAGGACGCCAGGGCGACTGCCGATCCCGCGCCGGACTACCCACAAGGCGGCTGCGAGTCCGCCCCCTCCTGCCAGCGCACTCAGGAGCACCACCCGGGGGCCGACGCCGGGCAGGTCGGCGACGAAGACGCCCAGCAGTCCGATGGACCGAACCCCGAACACCGAGGTTGCGAACGACAGCCCGATGGCAGCGAGAAACACCGGGTGTCCGAAAACGAAACGGATGCCGGCCATGACACTCTTGCTCTCGTTACCGCCCTCCTCGCCGCCTCGTTCCGCGGAATCGCGGGCGGGGACGCGGATCGTGAGGAGCACGAGGAACGAGGCCACACTGATCGTCGCGGCGACCAGGAGGGCCCAGGCCGCGTAGGAGCCTTCCAGCAGGAAGACCGCGACCCACCACGCACCCTCCCGGTCGAGCTGCGAGAAGGATGCCCACATCGCGATCGGGACGACCGTGCCCACCGCGCTGGTGATGCTGCTGATCAACGCAACGGCGCTCGGCATCGCGGTGTGGTCGATGAGCCGGGGCAAGAGCGTGTGCGCAGCCGGTATCGCGACCGCCGCCAACACGCCGTTGGCGGCGCTCCAGACGATGGCCATCCACAGCTCGACCACCCCGGTGAGACTGAGGAGCACGAGGACCCCCAGGCCAAGAAGCATCAGGAGTCGGCTCCCCACGACGAGCCGGTACGGCTCGAGCCGATCCGCCAGCGAGCCACCAGGGATCGACAGCACGATCACGGGGATCGCGCTCGCCAGCCCCACCCAGGCCAGCCCCCACGGGAACGCGTCGAGCTCGCCCACGATGAGCGCACTGAAGCCGATGGACTGGACGTAGGCGGCGACGACGAAGAAGACCTCGGCGACCCAGAAGCGTCGGTAGTTGCGGTAGGAGAGGGCGATCCGGCTGGAGCGAGGTGCACTCATCATGGACGCCATTGAGTCATCGTATGGACCGGCCGCCACCCGCAGCAACGAGTGCCGCTCGAACCGCACGCTGTCGGGGCCCGCGCAAGTGGCCGCCGTCACCGACCCGCGTCCCGCCCGCCCCGACGGCCCGCGCAGCGACCCACTAAACTACGGCGCGCTACGAGACACACCCGAAGGTTCGGACCGCCGATGGCCCCAGACACCGGCCCGATCACCGCGACCAGCGCCGCGCTCGTGCGGCTGCTCAGCGCCGGCCCCGCCCGCGTCTCGCTCGACGCTGGCGTGCTGCGTTTCGAGGACGGCCGCGGCGCGGCTGCCTCCAGCACGCCTGTCGGCGCCATCGACCGCGTCGAGACGCGCCGCTCCTGGTTCTGGACGCGGCTGGCAATCCGTGAGGCCGGCGGTGCCGAGCGCGCCATCGGCGGACTGGACCGGCGCGAGGCGGAACGGGTCGCCGAGGCGATCCGCGAGGACGCGGCTCGCGCCGCCGAGACACTGGCCCCGCAGCTCACCCGGCTCGACTCCCGCCTCAGCCGCTTCCACGCGACGGACCACTACATCCGCAAGTCCCTGAGCAGCGGGCTTCAGGCGGACATCGCCGAGGCGCTACAGCACGGCGCCGGCGCGCTGCTGCAGGCGCATCTGCCGCCCCACGCCGCCGAGGCGCTCTCCCGCATCGAGCGGGTCGCCGGCCTCGACGCGTTCGAGGCGGCACGGGAGGAGGCGAACGCCCGCATCGTCGCTGCCAGAGCTCCCGCCGTGGTCGGCGCTGCGTCGGGCGTGCTCTCCTCGCCGCCGACCGGCGAGCAGGCCGCGGCGATCGCCACGGACGAGGACGCGACGCTGGTACTCGCGGGTGCGGGCACGGGCAAGACGGCGGTGATCACCGGGAAGGTCGCCCACCTCGTGCGCAACCAGGGCGTCCCGCCGGACGAGATCCTCGTGCTCGCCTTCAATCGCAAGGCCGCCGAGGAGATCCGCGAGCGCCTCCCGGACGACCTCGCCGGAGCGCACGTCGCCACCTTCCACGCCTTCGGCCGCCGCGTCATCGCCGACGTCGAGGTGGCGCCGAGCATGTCGAAGCTGGCCGAGGACGAGGCGCGGCTCGTTGCGGTCATCGACCAGATCCTCGTCGAGCTCGTGAGCGATCCGCGCCAGAGCCGGGCGGTCACGAACTTCATCACCAGCCAGCGCGCGGACTACCGCTCGCAGTTCGACTTCGCGACGCCCGGTGAGTACTACGACCACGTCCGCCGCTCAGAGTTGCGGACGCTGGCCGGCGACCTCGTGAAGAGCTTCGAGGAGCTGGAGATCGCGAACTTCCTCACGCTCAACGGCGTCGGATTCACGTACGAAGCGCGCTACGAGGTCGATTCCGCCACCTCGTGGAACCGCCAGTACCAGCCGGACTTCTACCTCCCGGACCACGGCATCTACATCGAGCACTTCGCGCTCGACCGGCAGGGCCGCCCGCCGCCGGAGTGGACGGGCTACGGCGAGGGCGTCGAGTGGAAGCGAGGCATCCACGCGCAGTACGGCACGAGGCTGATCGAGACGTACAGCTGGCAGCAGCGCGAGGGCGTGCTGCGCGAGACGCTGCGCGCACAGCTCGAGGAGGAGGGCGTTCGCTTCGAGCGCGTCTCACTGCGGACGCTGCTCGAGCGGCTGGGCCGCTGGCTGATCTCGTGGCTTGCGCAGCTGGTCGCGACGTTCCTCAACCACGTGAAGACCAGCGGCCTCTCGGACGGCGCGCTGCGCGCACGCGCCCACGCGACGGACGATCGAGGGCGCAGCGACGCGTTCCTCGATGTCTTCGAGCAGGTCCGCTCGCGCTACGAGGAGCTGCTCGGCGACGAGAAGGACTTCCACGATCTGATCAACCACGCCGCGGCGCACATCAGGGCGGGCCGCTGGACGTCGTCCTACCGCTACGTACTGGTGGACGAGTTCCAGGACATCTCCGCGGGCCGGATGGCATTGCTCCAGGCGCTCAAGCGCCCGGGCGTCGCCTACTTCCTCGTCGGCGACGACTGGCAATCGATCTACCGTTTCGCCGGCAGCGACGTCGGGCTCGTCCGCGACTGCGGGCGCTACCTCGGCCACGTGCGGGAGCGGTCGCTCAGCCAGACCTTCCGCTTCGCCCGCGGGATCCAGGAGCCCTCGACCGCCTTCGTCGTACGCAACCCCGCGCAGACGCAGCGCACGCTGCGACCCGCGGACGGCGTGCGCGACGAGGGCGTCACCGTCATCGCCAGCGACGACCCCGCGCGCGGCCTGCAGGCGGCGCTGCACGACATCGAGGAGCGCGAGGGCAGCGACGGCCCACCGATCTCCGTCCTCGTGCTCGGGCGCTACCGCGGCAGCCGGGGCGCGCTTCCCCGGCCCCTACGGGGCCGGCTACGAGTCGAGTTCAGCACCGTCCACGCCGCGAAGGGCCGCGAGGCCGACTACGTCGTCGTGCTCGATCTCAGGGACGCGCGGCGCGGCTTCCCCTCACAACACGAGGACGACCCGCTACTCGGCCTCGTGCTGCCGCCACCACCCGAGGGCTCCTACCCGCACGCCGAGGAGCGCCGCGTCTTCTACGTCGCGCTCACACGCGCGCGGCGCGGGACGTACCTGGTCGCCGACTCGCTGCGTCCCTCGGCGTTCGTCGACGAGCTGCTCCGCACGTCCCCCGGCCTGCGCCGCCTCGGCGAGTTCAGGCGCGACAGCACGTCCCCATGCCCGCGCTGTCGCACGGGCCGCCTCGACCTGTCGAGGAGCGGCCGCAGCATGAACTGCCTGAACTTCCCCTTCTGCCGCTACCGCGCGCCGCGCTGCCAGCGCTGCCGGAGGGGCTTCGCGGTGATCTCGGGCGCCTCCTCGCGCTGCACGAACGCCTCGTGCGACGCGCGCCCGCCGGCCTGCGGGTCGTGCGGCGCGGGGGTGCTGGTCACCCGCAAGGGGCGCACGGGCTGGTTCCTCGGGTGCACGCAGTACGCCTCGGACCAGCCGTGCACGAATACTCGGAGTCTCGAGGCCACGCGCCGCCGCTGAGACGGGCCGACCCGAAGCTACCCCGCGAGCGAGGCGTTCGCATTCAATCGTAATCGCCTCCCGGGGGTGCTACCCTCCCGGAGTGACAGGCACCGGACGGCTCTGGAGGGCGTGATGAGCGAGCAGGCGACGGCAGTAGGGTACGCAGACCTCGGGTTGGCGGTCGGAACACCCGACATCAAGTCCGTGGGGGCGATCGCGTTCGGGCCGGACGGCGTCCTGTTCGTCGCGGACAACGCGCAGGCCTCGATCTTCGCGCTCGGCTTCGGTCCCGCCGGCCCCGCGCCCGATTCCCAGGCGTTCGCGATCGAGAACCTCGACGCCCGCCTCGCCTCGCGGCTGGGCTGCTCGCGCGAGGACGTATCGATCCGCGACATGGCCGTGTGCCCGTTGACGGGCGAGGCCTACCTGTCCGTGATGCGAGGCAGCGGCTCGGACGCTATCCCGGTGATCGCCCGCGTCGGCGACGACGGCCAGGTCACGGACGTCTCCCTCGAGGGCGTCCCGTTCGCACGCACGACGATCGAGGACGCCCCCGACAGCGGCGACGATCGGATCGACATCCAGGTGCTGCCCGACGACAGCGTCGAGGGCGAACAGATCGAGACGGGGTCCGGGGTGACCTTGCGCATCGCCCGCGAGGAGCTACGCACCGTGACCGTCACGGACATGAGCTACGTGGACGGGATGCTGCTCGTGGCGGGCGCGTCGAACGAGGAGTTCTCCTCGACGCTGCGCCGCATCCCCTTCCCGTTCAACGAGGGAGCGCAGTCGAACTCGCTCGAGATCTTCCACGTCTCCCACGGCAAGTACGAGACGGCGTCGCCGATCCGCACCTTCGTGCCGTACAACGGGGACAGCAGCATCCTCGCGAGCTACACCTGCACCCCGATCGTGCACTTCTCGCTGAGCGACATGCAGCCGGCGACACACGTCATGGGCTCGACGGTGGCGGAGCTGGGTTCGATGAACAGCCCGACCGACATGGTGTCGTACCGGCGCGACGGCGAGGAGTACCTGCTGGTCGCGACCGCTCGCCTCCCGCTCGTGCGCATCGCCTGCGCCGACATCGACGGGCAGGAGTCGCTGACCGAGCCCGATGAGCCGCTCGGCGTGCCTCGCGAGGCATTGAGCCACGCGGGCGTGCTGCGCATGGCGAACCTCGACGACGGCGCCGTGCTGATGCTGCAGCAGGACGGCGACGGCGCCGTCGGGCTGCACTCCTACGAGTGCGCCTCGCTCTAGCCGGCACGCTCCGGGCCGGAGCAGATCAGCGGCGATGAGCGGGCGGCGACAGCTTGAGATCGAGCTGTCGAGCGCCGGAGGGTCGCACCGCGTCCGGCTCCGGGGCCTGCCCCCGGCGACGCTGCGCCGCCTCGGATCCCTGGGCGAGCGTGAACTCGCGAGCGAGCTCCCGGTCTACCCGCGCGATCACCTCCCGACGGACGCGCTCGCCCTCGATCCGACGGCCGGACGCTACGAGGTCGAGCCGGATGCGGTGACGTTCGTTCCGCGCTACCCGCTCCGGCCCGGCCTCTGCTACGCGATGGTCGTGCGCACGGGTGAGGGCGGGGAGCAACGCCTCACGTTTCGCCTGCCCGCCGCTCGCGCCGAGCCGACGGCCCGGGTGATCGCGATCTATCCGAGCGGCGACAGGCTCGTGCGGAACCAGCTCAAGCTCTACGTCCAGTTCTCGGCGGGCATGAGCGAGGGTCATGCCGCTCGCCATGTGGCGCTCGTGCGCGCCGACACAGGCGAGGCCATCGAGTCGCCCTTCGTCCTGGAGCCGGAGCTGTGGGATCGCGAACGCCGCCGCCTCACGCTGCTCTTCGATCCGGGCCGGCTCAAGCGTGGCCTCCGATCGCACGAGGAAGCGGGCTACCCGCTGCAGGAGGGCGTCGCCGTCCGGGTGGTGATCGACGAGGGCTTCCGCGACGCGACCGGCGCCCCGCTGCGGGAGCGCTTCGAGCAACGCTACGCGGTCGAGGGCGACCTGCGCGCGCGCGTGGACCCTCGAAGCTGGGAGTGCCGCCTCCCGGCGGCCGGAACGGCCGACGCGCTGCTCGTGCGCTTCGACAGGCCGCTCGACCACGCGCTGCTGCGGCACGCCCTCGAGGTGACCGACGGCGCCGGTCGTCCCGTGCCCGGGCGTCCGGAGATCGGCGCCGCCGAGCGCTCGTGGACCTTCACCCCCGCCGCGCCGTGGCCGGCTGGCGAGTACCGGCTGGCGATCGACCCGCGGCTCGAGGACCTCGCCGGCAACTCGCTCGCCCGCGTCTTCGACCGCGATCTCGAGCGCGACGCGGCGCCTCCAGATCCCGCGCGCGACTGGATCTCCTTCGCGCTCTGAGGCCGGCCCGCCGATTGCAGGCCCTTGCTCCACACCCGTCCGGGTGCCAGACTCCCCTGCTCACCATCGAGCGCGATGTCGCCTGGTGAGCCGCGTTGGAGGCACCCGTGCACTACGCCTGGGCGATTGCCGGGGCCTGGACGCAGCAGTGGTCGGAGATGGCCACCACGTTCAAGGATCCGCTGTTCTACATCCGGGACATCCCCCAGATCGCCGTCCTCGCCTGGATCATCACGCAGGGCAACGACGCGGTCGTCGCGACCTACGTCGTGGTCGGCGTCGTGCTGCTCACGACCTCCAACCGCTCGCTCTTCCAGATGGGCTGGTCGCTCTCGCACGAGATGTTCGGGGGAACGCTGCAGCACGTGGTGCTGTCGCGCACGCCGATGGCGCTCGTGCTCCTCGGGAAGGCGGCCGCGGCTGCCAGCTCGGCCTTCTTCTCCGGGCTGATCGCGCTGCTCGTCGCGTGGTGGATGGCGCGCGACCTGATCGAGGTCGCCGACCCGGCGCTGCTCGCCGTCTCGATCTGCGTCGCGATCGTCGCGATCATCGCGACGGGCTTCATCTGGGCGCCGCTGTTCGTGCTTGTCGGCACCCGGCCCGGCTTCTTCAACGCGATCATCCCCTTCGCCGTGGTCTTCGGCGGCTTCATCGTCCCGATCGACTTCCTCTCGCCCACCGGCGAGGCCGTCGCGCGCGTCCTGCCGACGGCCTGGACGTCCGAGGCGGTCTACTACTCGATCCGCGATGGATCGCCCGAGGCGGGACGCATCCTCGCCAACCTCGGCGTGGCGCTGGCGATCTCGGCGCTGTACTTCGCCGTCACCTGGGCGCTGTTCCGCTTCGTCGAGCGGCGCATCCGCATCTCGGCAACGCTGGATCTCGGATAATGCGGACTCTCATCGGCAACTTCGGCACCCAGTCGTATCTCTCGTACCTCGGCCTGTTTCGCTGGCTGAACTGGCCCGCGTACACCTCGAACGTCTTCATCCGGCCGGTGCTGCTGATGGCGATGTTCTCGCTGGCCGGGCGCTTCGCGGGCGACGAGGGGGCGGCGGAGCGCTACGCGGTCGGGATGGTCGCGCTCGCGGGGATGCAGATCGTGCAGGGCGGCATCACCCAGGCCTTCCACTACGAGCGCCAGTTCGGGACGCTCTGGGTGCTATTCAGCTCCGCCGGCAGCCGCACGGTCGCCTACCTGAGCCGCGGCGTGCTGCACTACGGCAACGCGCTGCTCAGCGCCGCGACGACGCTGCTCTTCGCCTGGTTACTGTTCGACGTCGCGCTTCCCGAGGCGAACTGGGCCATCGTGATCGGCGCGATCGCACTTATGTCGCTGTCGAGCGTGGCCTTCTGGCTGATGATGGGCAGCTTCGTGATCGTGCTCCGCGACTGGTTCAGTGCGCCGGCGCTGGCGTACGGGCTGATCATCGCGCTGACCGGCGCGTTCATCCCGAGGGACGCGCTGCCGGCGCCCCTCGACGACCTGGGCCTCGTCCTGCCGCTGACCTGGGCGCTGCCGGCGCTGCGCGAGGCGCTGGGCCAGGGCGAGACGGACGTGGCGCGCGCGCTGCTCGGCGAGCTCGGCGTCGCGATCGCCTACCTGGTCGTGGGGTTGTTCCTGTTCCGGGTCGTGGAGTGGCGAGCGCGAACCAACGGCACGTACGACACGGTGTGAGGAGAGGCGAATGAACGACAGACCGCGGTACGCCGTCGAGTGCGAGGCGCTCGGCCGCGTCTACCGCTTCTCGAGGGGCCTCGGCCGGGGTGGCACGCAGGAGACCGTCGCGCTCGACGATCTGAACCTGACGATCGCTCCCGGGGCGGTCTTCGGCCTGCTCGGCCCGAACGGCGCGGGCAAGACGACGACCGTGCGCATCCTCGCGACGCTGCTCACGCCGACGAGCGGGACCGCGCGCGTGCTCGGCCACGATGTCGTCGAGGCGCCCGCCCGCGTGCGCGAACGCATCGGGCTGATCCTCGGGGGCGACCGCGGGCTCTACACGCGCCTCAGCGGACGCCAGAACCTGAGCTACCACGCCGCGCTCAACCACATGGACCGCAAGCGGGCGCGCGCGCGCCGCGAGGAGCTGCTCGGCCTCGTGGGCCTCAGCAACGCGGCGGACACCGCGGTCGAGCGCTACTCGCGAGGGATGAAGCAGCGCCTGCACATCGCGCGCGGGCTGCTGACCGAGCCCGACGTCGTGTTCATGGACGAGCCGACGATCGGCCTCGACCCGGTCGGCGCGCAGGAGGTGCGGGCGATGATCCCGGAGCTCGCCGCCGCCGGGCACACCATCCTGCTGACGACCCACTACATGTTCGAGGCCGACCAGCTCTGCGACGAGGTGGCGATCATCAACGAGGGCAAGCTGGTCGCGCGAGACACGCCGGCCGCCGTCCGCAGGCGCTTCGTGACCTTCCGCGTCGTCGAGCTCGCCGTCCGCGAGCCGGACCTCGCGCTGGCCGATCGCCTGCAGGCGCTCCCGGGTGTCGAACACGTGCGGGTCGGGTCTGACGGGGCGCTCCAGACCTTCTCGATCCGCATCCCGCCCGACGCCAACCTGCGCAGCGCCGTCGAGGAGACCGTGGGGCCGGACAACGTCGAGAGCCTGCTGCAGCGCGACCCCACCCTCGAGGAGGCCTACCTCGCGCTGCTGAGCTAGCCGTAGTCCCCGTATCGCCGCCTACGGAGTTCGAACGCTTCGTTTCCGCCCTCGAGAAGAGCGATCGCCCGCTCTCGGATCGGCGCGTCAAACAGCGTGCCAGAGATCGGCGGCTCGGAGGCCTCAGGCGGAAGCACAATCACCCGTTCCATGTCTCCGGACACCACGACGTTGGCGTCGTGACTGGCGATGATGAACTGCCTCGACACGCGTTGCGCCCGGACGGTAGGCACCAGGTTCTTGAAGACGGCCGTAGTTGGTACGGCATCCTCTGGTTGGTCCGTGACGACAGGAAGTTGCGACGCAGCGAATGAGATCTCCTTGATGGCAAGAGCCTTGAGCCCCTCCGTCAGATCCTCGAACGGCACGGGATCGTCACCCTTCTGCTTCTGGAGGATCTCGATCCCGTCGCTGGGCCGTAGGGTCGCGAGCTGCGCAATACCGTTGTACTTCGTTCGATCCATCGCTGCGCGCGCGATCCTCCTAGCGTCTGCAGCAGCCTCGCTCAAGGCCCCTTGGTCATCGTCGGAGGCCGGGAACTGCAGGTGCCCGATCGCTGCACGGACGAAGGCCTTGCGATCGAGCGCGTCGCGCGTCGCTTGCACAGTAGCTTCGTGAAAATAAGTTCCGGTGCTCAAGTCCCTAAGGAGCAGGTCAACGTCCGTGGTTACGCTGTCGGGGCTCAACCGGACAAAGAACGAGGGCATAGACCTATTCACAGCTTTGCAAGCAACGCGCCACACCTGTCGTAGGCCGGCCCATGCCTTGGAAGCCTGATCGATCAGTGTGTCGATCGCTTCAAGGTCATCACCGATCTTCTTGTCGAGTTCGTTAAGCCGCCCTGCCTTCTCCTCTAACTCAGACAGTCGCGTCTTGTACTGTTCTACTTCAGCGGCGAGTTCCGGCGTTGCTCCCTGCTCGCCACCAAGGCGCGTCTGGACATCGGCACGAAGGGATTCAACGTTCGGGGAGCGCTTCGCGGACTCCCGGAGCAGGGTCTCGACCAGTTTGTCGGCGGCTTCACGGACGGCACTGCGATACTCCGTGACCGCCTCGGGTGCGACACCCGAAGGCACGTAGTCGGCGACAGGCCTGCCTGTTTCCAACTGCGGCGCGGTGGGCAACTCAGGCCCCGCCGGGATCTGGAACTCCTCCCGCCATTTCCTAAGGCGCTGCCCCACTACCTTGTGCCAATTCTCAATACGCCCGAGGTCGCCAAGCGACTTTGCGGTCTCCTCGTCGCCAACGAGGTCGAGGTACTTTGCGTGCGTCGCTTTTAGACCCTCCTGCTCGTTCTCAACTTCCAGACGAAGCTCGCGGGCCTGCGTGGCGAGACCAACGATATCGCTGAATGCGGAGCGAACCTTCTCCGAGACCTCCTCGATCTCGCGCTTGTGCGCCGCACCCTCCGGGCAATGGATGTCAAGGAGCGCGACAGAAGGAGTCGGCTCCATCGAGCGTCTTGCGAGTTCTGATTGGCTGAAGACGATCGGCTTTGCCTGTGTTTCGGGTACGGTCGTTCCACCGCGAACCCGCCGGAGCTCACGCTGACCGTCGCCACTCTCTATCTCGACTACAACAGCCGTACCATCTGGCAGGCACTTCGCGAGACGCCGTTCGATCAATGACTCAACGTCATCGATGGCGCACGGGATGTCAAAGACATGCCTGATCGCATCGATGATCAGAGACTTGCCCGACGACGGCGGCCCGATGAGCGCGTTTGCCCTTGGTGAGAAGTCTATTCTCCTACCACTGTACTGCCCGTCCTCGAACCGGACCGACCTGATCCAGAATCCAGGTTCAGGCGGTGGCTGCTGCTCCTGGGAGATCGATGCCTCGTGTGTAGCAAGCGCGTGTCTGAACCACTGCGCCGTCACTTCAGGAAGGTACATCCACGTGGAGCGGGGCTCGTACTCGACGCTAGGGTGAGCGTCGGAACCCCGTAGGAGCGCCATCACGACGTCGGTCTGCTTGATTCCTTTGCGCCAGGCCGTCAGGGTCTGCTGCTCCACCACCTCGAGAGCCTGTAGTTGCTGCGCAGACGACACTTGGTCGCCAACGGAGTGAGTCTGGCCGGCTCCGAGGATGGAGCGAGTCTTATCCACGTGGGCTCCGATGAGGATCACGTGGTTGCGAAAAAGATCTCCCCCGTTTACGCGCTGCTCGGCAAGCGCGCTAGTGAGGCGATCAAACTGTGCCGTCTCCCCGTCCAGGATTGGAACGCGGTTGCGAAGCTCGTCCAGGATGACGCGTCCGTCGGCGCCGGGAGCCAGCGCGAGGACGTGACCCCGATCGGTTGATATCTCTACTCCGGGCACGACGATGACATCGTGGTTCGCGGCCTCTCGCACCACTGCCTCGATGTGGTCGGTCCGGTCATGGTCCGTTACGGCGACGACCTCAAGTCCGTCACTCACGCACTCCTGAAGGAAGTCTTGCGGATCGAAATCGAAGTCACCTTCGGCATCGGGCACCGTGTGTCGATGGAGGTCACACTTCCGCCACATCGAGACTCCTTCGGACGCTCTGAGGCGCGAACTCTCGCTCACTCAATTTCCTTACGGAGATTATCACCACGCAGCAGCAGCGACCGGACCCCACTCGCGAACTCGCCCCTTATGAAAGTCCAGTAGGATGATCCACTTGCAAGTGCTCGGCATAGGTAGCCGAGGAGGCCTACCTCGCGCTGCTGAGCTAGCCGCGCTGGCGGCGCATCACGCGGTAGATGTTGTTGCGCTGCACCTCGCTCGCGCCCTCGTAGACGCGGGCGACGCGGATGTCGCGGTAGAGGCGCTCGATCGGCGATCCGCGCAGGTAGCCGACGCCGCCGTGCATCTGCAGCGATCGGTCGACCACCCGCTGCGCCGCCTCGCTGGCGTAGACCTTGCAGATCGAGGCCTCCGCGGCCACGTCCTCGCCGGCGTCGAGCTGCATCGCGGTGCGGTAGATCAGCGACTCCGCCGCCATCACCTCGATCGCCATGTCGGCGAAGGCGTGCTGCGTCACCTGGAAGTCGCCGATCGTCTGCCCGAACAGCTCGCGCTCGTGCGCGTAGCTCCAGCCCAGCTCCAGCGCCTCCTTCGCCACGCCGAGGCACATCGCCCCGATGCCGACGCGCGATCCGTTGAGCACCGAGAGCGCCAGCCGGAAGCCGCCGTCCGCCTCGCCGACGAGGCTCGCCCGCGGCGTGCGCGCGCCGTCGAGGATTACGTGCGCCGTCGCCGAGGCGCGCAGGCCCATCTTGTCCTCGAGGCGCGCGACCTCGAGGCCGGGCGTCCCGCCCTCGACCGCGAACAGCGAGATGCCCTCGCGCCCGCGCTCCGGCGCGGTCTTGGCGAAGACGAGGTAGACGCCGGCGCGGTCGCCGTTGGTGACGAAGGCCTTCTCGCCGTCGAGCACGTAGTCGTCGCCATCGGCGCGCGCGGTCGTGCGCAGCGCGGGCACGTCGCTGCCGCCTCCCGGCTCGGTCAGGCAGAAGGAGCCGACGACCTCACCAGTGACGAGCGGCCGCAGCCAGCGCTCGCGCTGCTCCTCGCTGCCGAAGCGCTCGATCAGCGGGGCCGTGAGGCCGCTTGAGGCGGCGATCACCAGCGCCGTCGAGACGTGCGCGCGCGACAGCTCCTCGAGGGCGATCGCGAAGCCGATCTGGCCGAGCTCGGCGCCGCCCCACGCGGCCGGGAACGGCGCGCCGAAGAAGCCGACCTCGCCCATCAGCGCGATCACGTCGTCGGCGATGCGCTCCTGCGCCTCCATCTCCTCGACGCGCGGGCGCAACTCGCGGTCCGCGAACTCGCGCGCCGTGCGGCGCAATGCGGCGATCTCGGGCGGCAGTCCGGCGTCGGCGTCCATCGAGGCTCCTCGCTGCCTTGCGGCGGCTCAGCGGGCGCGGCCGCCGCCGTCGATGTTGTAGATCGCGCCGTTGATGTAGGAGGCGTCGTCGCTCAGCAGGAAGGTGACGAGCGAGGCGACCTCCTCCGGCTCGCCGTAGCGGCCCATCGGGTTGCGCTGCTGGTACTGGCGGTAGGTGGTCTCCGGGCTGTCCGGCGTCCGGCTTGCCTCCAGGCGGCGCATCATCTGCGTCTCGATCGGCGAGGGGCAGACCGCGTTCACGCGCACGCCGGCGTCGCCGAACTCCAGCGCCGCCGTCTTCGTCATCCCGACGACCGCGTGCTTGCTCGCGCCGTAGGCGACGATGCCCGGGGTGCCGCTCAGTCCCGCCACGGAGGCGGTGTTGACGATTGAGCCGCCGCCGCGGTCGATCATCCCCGGCACGACGTACTTCATGCCGAGCCAGACGCCCTTGAGGTTGACGGCGATGACCCGGTCGAACAGCTCCTCCGGGTATTCCGTCAGCGGATGGACCGAGCCTTCGATGCCCGCGTTGTTGAAGAACAGGTCGATGCCGCCGAAGTGCTCCGTGGCGCGCTCGACGTAGCGCTCGACCTCCTCGGCGTTCCGCACGTCGGCCTCGAGGGTCAGCACCTCGGCGCCGGCCTCGCGCACCGGCGCCGCCGCGGCGATGAGGGCCACTGCGTCGAGGTCGACAAGCACGATGCGCGCGCCCTCGCGGGCGAGTCGCAGCGCCGTCGCGCGGCCGATCCCGCCCGCGCCGCCGGTGATCAGTGCCGTCTTGCCCTCGAATCGCCCGTCCATCGTGTCCTCCGCTCGTGCGCCGTGCGCGTTCCGCAGTCTCTCGCTACTGGCCTCGTGCAGCCTAAAGGAAGGTCGGCTGTTCGTACTCGCCGAGGGCGCTCCGCATCGTGTTGGTGATCTCGCCCAGCGTGCAGTAGGCGTTCGCCGCGTCGATCAGATACGGCATCACGTTCTCCTGCGGATCGCCGCACGCCTCGGCGAGCTGCGCCAGCGCGTGACGCGCGGCCGCGGCGTCACGTGTGGCGCGCACGCGCTCGAGCCGCTCGAGGTGGCGCGCCTCGCCCGCGGGGTCGAACTTGAGGATCGGGATCTCGATCGGCTCGTCCACCGCGTAGTCAGTGACGCCGACGATCGTGCGCTCGCCGTCGGCGAGCTCGCGGTCGAAGCGGTAGGACGCCTCGGCGATCTCGCGCTGCGGGAAGCCGCCCTCGAGCGCCGGGATCATGCCGCCGAGGTCCTCGATGCGCGCGAAGTACTCGTAGGCCTCGCGCTCGATGTCGCTGGTCAGCGACTCGACCATGTAGGAGCCGCCGAGCGGGTCGACGCTGTTGGCGGCGCCGGTCTCGTGGAGCAGCACCTGCTGGGTGCGCACGGCGAGCCTCGCGGCCTTCTCGCTGGGCAGCGCGAGCGCCTCGTCCATCGCGTTGGTGTGCAGCGACTGCGTGCCGCCGAGGACGGCGGAGAGCGCCTGCAGGGCGACGCGCACGAGGTTCACCTCGGGCTGCACGTCGGTCAGCGAGACGCCCGCCGTCTGCGCGTGGAAGCGCATCCACCACGAGCGCGGGTTGGTCGCGCCGAAGCTGTCGCGCATCTCGCGCGCCCAGATCCGGCGCGCGGCGCGGTACTTCGCGATCTCCTCGAAGAAGTCGCTGTGCGCGTTGAAGAAGAACGACAGCCGGGGCGCGAACTCGTCGATCGCGAGCCCGCGGTCGAGCGCCCAGCGCACGTACTCGAAGCCGCTCGCAAGGGTGAACGCCAGCTCCTGCGCGGCGGTGCTGCCCGCCTCGCGGATGTGGTAGCCGCTGATGCTGATGCTGTTCCAGAGCGGCATCTCGCGCGTCGCGAACTCGATGGTGTCGGTGACCAGCCGCATGCTCTCGCGCGGCGGGAAGATGAACTCGTTCTGGGCGATGTACTCCTTGAGGATGTCGTTCTGCAGCGTGCCGCCGAGCTTCGCGCGGGGGACGCCTCGCCGCTCCGCCGCCGCGATGAACATCGCCCAGATCGCCGCCGCCGGGCCGTTGATCGTCATCGAGACCGTGACCTCATCGAGCGGGACGCCGTCGAGCAGGATCTCCATGTCGGCCAGCGAGGACACCCCGACGCCGCACTTGCCGAACTCGCCCGCGGCGATCGCCTCGTCGGGGTCGTAGCCCATCAGCGTGGGCAGATCGAAGGCCATGCTCAGGCCGTCCTCGCCGTGGGCGAGCAGGTCGAGGAAGCGCGCGTTCGTCTCCTCGGCGCTGCCGAAGCCGGCGAACTGGCGAATCGTCCACGGCCTGCCGCGGTAGCCGGTCGGGTGGATGCCGCGCGTGTAGGGCGGCTCCCCCGGGAGTCCGAGGTCACGCGTTGCCTCGATGCCGCGCGCGGCGAGGTCCGTCTCGTCGTAGAGCCGCTCGATCGGGCGCGAGGAGACGGTCCGGAACGGCCCGGGCAGCTCGCGGCCCTCGGCGGCGACGCGCTCCTCCCAGGCGTGGCGACGCTCGACGGCGTTCGTGTCTTCGCCGGCCACGCTCGCCCGCCCCGTCCTCAGGCCGCCAGCGCGAGCGCGAGCCGCGCGTCGACGCTGCCCAGCGCCGCCTCGGCGGTCGAGACGCCCTCGCGCTCCGCGAGCCGCAGCAGCTGCAGCGTCGACGGTCCGACGCGCTCGAGGAGCTCCTCGACCCGCGCCGCGCCGCCGCCCGCGTGATCGACGCCGGCGGCGACCACGCCGCCGGAGTTCACGACGTAGTCGGGCGTGTAGAGGATGCCGTGCGCGGCCAGCAGTTCGGCGTCGGCGGGATCGTGCAGCAGCTGGTTGTTCGCCGCTACGCAGACCACGCGGCAGCGCAGCTGCGGGATCGACCGCGGGTTGAGCACCCCGCCGAGCGCGTTCGGCGAGAGCACGTCGCAGGGCTGCAGGTACGCGCCCTCGAGGGCAATCGCCTCGCCGCCGATCTCCTTCGCCAGGGCCGCGGCGACGTCCTCGTAGAGGTCGGCGACGGCGACATCGGCGCCCGCCGCGGCGGCCCGGCGCGCCACCTTGCCGCCGACCTTGCCCGTGCCCACGACGACGACGCGACGCCCCTCCAGCGATCCGTCTCCGAAGGCGACCTCGCAGGCCGCGTGCATCCCGTTGACCACCGTCCGCGCCGTCGGCTCCGAGGTGTCCACATCGTGCTCGCGGCCCCGCGCGACCCCCGCGATGTGGCTGGTCTCCCGGACGATCTGCTGCAGGTCGCCGAGCGTCGTGCCCACGTCCGTCGTAGTGACGTAGCGCCCGCCCAGCCGCTCGACGAAGCGGCCGAAGGCGGCGAGCTGCCCGGGCGTCTTGGCCGCCCCGTCGCCGACAATCGCGGCCTTGCCGCCGCCGTAGGTGAGGCCCGCGACCGCCGATTTCGCCGTCATCGCCGCCGACAGCCGGAGCACGTCGATCAGCGCCTCGCCGATGTTCTCGTACGCCCGCCAGCGCGCGCCGCCGAACCCGGGGCCGAGGACGGTCGAGTGCAGCGCGACCAGCGCGCGCAGCCCGGATGCGGGGTCGTGGTGGTAGTAGACGGCCTCGTGGCCATCGGGGTCGTAGGGGCGGCCGAGGCGTGCGCCGTCGCCGCCCGGCAGGCGCG
Organism: Dehalococcoidia bacterium; assembly: GCA_965247925.1. Lineage (GTDB taxonomy): Bacteria > Chloroflexota > Dehalococcoidia > UBA2979 > UBA2979 > VXMT01. The sequence goes on along the minus strand of CBDFIB010000004.1, from coordinate 1,242,726 downwards.
GCGCGGTCCAGCGCAGCAGGTCCGCGTCCAGCTCCACGGCGCGGCCGAGCAGCCCCTCGAGGGCAGCGCGATCGTCCTGGAAGCCCGGTCCGGCTGCGTTCGTCATGGTTAAAGGATAGCGCCGCGCGGCGTTGCGGGGCGGGAGATCGCTATGCGTTCCCCGTAGCCGCCGCGAGGACCGAGGCGTGCGCCACGACGAAGGCGGCCGTCGCCTCGCCCAGCGGCGCGCCAGCGCTCAGCAGGTCGCCCGCCTCGTCCACGTCGTCGCGCAGCGAGGGCAGCTCGATCCACCCGACCTCGAGCCCGGCTGCCTCGCCAAGCGCGCGGTGGCGCGCGGCCGATCCAACTCCGAAGGCGGGAGCGATCGCGTCCGGCGGGCGCAGCCCGAGCAGCCCCGTCCCGCCGTCGCGCGACGGCGCGACGACGACCCCGTGCTTCTCAAGCGCCTCGATCGCGGTGTGCAGCTCCTCGGGCCGCGCGCGCGGCTGATCGGCGGGCAACACCAGCGCCGCGCCCGCCTCGCGCGCCCCGGCGGCGGCGAGGGCCTGCGCGACGGCGGCGTTGTAGCCGCCGCCCTCGTCGGCGAGCAGCTCCGCGCCGGCACGTTGCGCCGCGGGCGCGCACCCCTCGTCCGGCGTCACCAGCAGCAGCGGTCCGTCGTGCGCCGCGCGCACGGCGATCAGCACGTCCTCCAGCATCGCCAGCACCAGCGAGGCGCGCTGCGCCGGACCCAGCACCGAGGCCAGGCGTGACTTCGCCTCGCCGAGGCCCTTGACCGGCACGATCACGCAGAGATCGCCCGGCGCGGCGCTCACGACGTGGCCGCCTCGACGACGCGCCGCGCCAGCGCCTCGCGCCGCTCCGCGCTCGTCATCATCGTGTCGCAGACGACGGCCCGCAGCCCCAGCGCCTCGACGGCGTCGGCGAGCGCGGCGTCGACCGCATCAAGGACGAACACGTCCAGCAGTCCGGCGTAGAGCCGCGCCACCCCCAGCGCCGAGACCTCGTGGCCGAGGCTGCGCATCATCGCGGCAGCGGGGCCCTTGACCGCGTCGCCGCCGACGATCGGGCTGACCGCGACGCGCGTCCCGCGCGAGCTCCCGAGGGCCTCGCGCACGCCGGGGACCGCGAGCAGTGGGTCGATGGAGACGAACGGGTTGCTGGGCGCGACGATCACGGCCTCCGCCTCGGCGATCGCCTCAATCACGCCGGCAGCGGGCTTCGCCTCCGCCGCGCCGGGGAAGCGCAGCCCGGTCACGGTCGCCGAGGCGCGCCCACGCACGAAGTAGTCCTGGAAGGCCAACTCGCCCTCGGGCGTCGCGACCACGGTCGGATGCGGGTCGTCGGTCACGGGCAGCAGCCGGCAGCGCAGGCCGCGCCGCCTCGCCAGCTCCGCCGTCACCGCGCTCAGCGTCTCGCCGCCGCGCAGCCGCTCGCTGCGCCAGACGTGCGTCGCGAGGTCGCGATCGCCGATGCGGAACCACGGCTCCTCGCCCAGCGCCTCCAGCTCGTCGAGCATCGCGAACGTGTCGCTGCGGTGGCCCCAGCCCTGCTCGCCCTCGAGGCCGGCGAGCGTGTAGATGACCGTGTCGATGTCGGGCGAGACGTGCAGCCCGCGCCACTGGAAGTCGTCGCCGACGTTGCAGACGACCGTGATCGTCGCCGGATCCACGACGCGGCAGAGCCCGTCGAGGAAGCGCGCGGCCCCGACGCCGCCGGCCAGCACCGTGATCCGCACGCTACCGCCCCGGTCAGCCCGCGCCCGCCGCGCCGCCTAGATGCCGGACTGGTAGCCGGCGTTCTCCTCGATCAGTCGCACCGGCGATCCCGCGAGGAAGGCGGCGATGTCCCCCACCGCGTCGCCGTAGTAGCCGCGGTAGCCCTCCTCGATCACGTAGCCGACGTGCGGCGTCAGCACCGTGTTCGGCAGCCGCCGCAGCGGGTGGTCGAGCGGCAGCGGCTCGCGGTCGAAGGTGTCGAGCCCGGCGCCGGCGATCGCGCCCGCCTCGAGCGCCTCGACGAGCGCGTCCTCGTCGATGATCGGCCCCCGCGAGGTGTTCACGATGTAGGCGCTCTGCTTCATCGCCTCCAGCTCGGGCGCGCCGACCAGCCCTCGCGTGCGCTCGCTCAGCTTGAGGTGGATCGTGACGACGTCCGAGCGCGCGAGCAGGTCCTCGAACGGCACGAGTTCCGCGCCTGCCTCCTGCGCGCGCTCCGCGGTCAGGTTCTGGCTCCAGGCGACGATCTCCATCCCGAAGGCCGCGCCGATCCTCGCCACCTGTCCGCCGAGGTTGCCGAGCCCGACGATGCCGAGCGTGCGGCCCTGCAGGCCCTGCCCGAGTGCGACCTGCCAGCCGCCCTCGCGGATCGCGCGGTCCTCACGCGGGATCTGGCGCGCCAGCGCCAGGATCAAGCCCCACGTCAGCTCCGCCGTGGCGAAGCCGAGCGATCCGGTCCCGCACACGATCGCGCCCAGTTCCCGAGCCGCCTCCACGTCGATCGCGGCGTTCTGGCTGCCCGTCGTGATCAGCAGCTCCAGCCTCGGCAGCCTCTCCAGCAGTTCGCGCGGGAACGGCGTGCGCTCCCGCATCGCGACGACGATCTCGAAGTCCTGCAGCCGCTCCGCGACCGCCTCGATGTCGTCGAGGTGGTCGGAGAACGTCTGGACCTCGGTCCCTGCCGGGAGGACGGACCAGTCCGCCACCTCCATCGCCACGCTCTGGTAGTCGTCCAGCACCGCTACGCGCATCGGAACCTCCCCGCGGACCCTCGCCGACTAGCGCTGCTAGCCCTGACTGCTAGCCCTGACTGGGCGCGTCCGTCTCGTGACGCTGGTGGTACTCCATACCCGCCGTCGCCGGCGCACGGCCGTCCACGATCGCCTCGGCCCGGGCGCGCGCGATCGCGTGGCCGATGTCCGGCCGGCTGATGATGTAAAAGCGATCCTCGCGGATCGAGTCGATGACGTGCCCGGCGATCTCGTCGGCCGTCGGATAGTCGGTGCGGCTCTCCGAGACCGCGAGGCGCACGTGGTAGCGCTCCATGTCGAGCTCCGCCTGATCCTCATGGCCGGGATTCACGAAGTCCTCGGGCCTTCGCGTGCGCGTCACCGCGCCGCGGATGTGCGGGATCAGCACGGAGACGCTGACCGCTGCCTCGTCGCGCTTCAGCTCGTGCCAGAGCACCTCGCTCAGCGCCAGCACCGCGCTCTTCGTGACCACGTAGCTGCCAGTGCCGGGCCGCCCCGCGAGGCCCGCCGTCGAGGCGGTGTTGACGATGTGCCCCTCCTCGCCGTTCTCCAGCATGATCGGCACGAAGATGCGCAGCGCGTGGATCATCCCCCAGAGGTTCGCGCCGATCGCCCACCGCCAGTCGCGCTCGCTCGTCGTCCAGACCGAGACGTCGCGGGTGTTGATCCCGACGTTGTTGACGAGCAGCTGCACGCCGCCGAGTTCGTCCATGACGCGTGCGGCCAGCGCCTCGACGCTCTCGCCGCTGGAGATGTCCGTCTCGACGGCGATCACGCGCGCGCCGCGCTCCAGCAGCTCCTCCCTGGTCGCGGCGAGGGCGTCGACATCCGCGTCGGCGAGGGCGACCGCCATGCCCTCGCGTGCGAAGCGGCGCGCCATGGCCGCGCCCAGCACTCCGCCGCCGCCCATCACCACCGCGACCTTGCCGGCGAACTCCTGCACCGCGCACCCCCTCGCCTCGCGACTCCCGCGCAGGCCATCCGTACCACGCGCCGCCCGCGCACGTCACGCGCGGCCGTCACGCTGAGGACGTACGCAGGATAGAATCCCCGCAGCCGCCGCGGCGCGCGGCACGCGCGATCAGTCCGAAGGGAGCCCCGATGCGAGCAGTGATCTTCCATGACGTCGGCAAGCCGATCACCATCGAGAACGTCGAGATCGACGAGCCAATGGCCGGCGAGGTGCTCGTCAAGACCGCCGCCAGCGGCATCTGCGGCAGTGACCTCCACTACTTCGACGGCACCTCCGCGATGCCCTACCCCGCCGTCTTCGGCCACGAGGGCGCCGGCATCGTCGAGGCAGTCGGTCCCGGCGTCGAGGAGTTCAACCCGGGCGACCACGTGATCGCCTGCCTCTCCGTCTACTGCGGCGAGTGCGGCGACTGCCTGACCGGCCGCACCAACCTCTGCGAGATGAAGCCGGAGCGCGGCCCCGACGACCCGCCGCGCCTCTCGCGCGACGGCCAGGGCCTGCACCAGCACGCCCGCGTCGGCAGCCACGCGGAGTACATGCTGCTGCACAAGAACGGGCTGGTGAAGATCCGCGACGACATGCCCCTCGACCGCGCCTCGCTGATCGGTTGCGGCGTCACCACCGGCTTCGGCGCCGCGCTGCGCACCGCGAAGGTGGAGCCCGGCAGCACCGTCGCCGTCTTCGGCACGGGCGGCGTCGGCCTCAGTGCGATCAACGGCGCCGTCGTCGCCGGCGCGCGCACGGTGATCGCCATCGACATCCGCGACGACAAGCTCGTCAACGCCACCAACATCGGCGCCACCCACGTCGTCAACGGCGCCGAGACGGACCCCGTCGAGGCGATCCGTGAGATCACCGGCGGCGGCGCGGACTTCACCTTCGAGGCGATCGGCAAGCCCGAGGTCGGCCGCCAGGCCTTCGACGCGCTCCGCGCAGGCGGCACCTGCACCGTCATCGGCGTCATGCCGATCGGCTCCGAGATCCGCATCCTCGGGCGCGATCTGCTGCGCGAGAAGAAGCTGCAGGGCTCCTCGATGGGGTCGAACCGGCTGAAGGTCGACATCCCGCGTTATGTCGATATGTACCTCGGGGGCCAGCTCAAGCTCGACGCCATGATCACCAACCGCGGCACCATCGACGATGCCGTTGGCATGTTCGACTCGGCCATCGCCGGCGACGAGGCCCGCCAGATCTTCCTCTTCGACAGCTAGCGAGGCGGCGATGAGCGATCCCGCCGCGTTCGCCGGCCTCGAGGGCGAGGACCACGTCAGCCTCGCCACGTTCAGGCGCAGTGGCGAGGCCGTCCCGACGGCGCTCTGGTTCGCCCTGCACGAGGGCGCGCTCTACGCGCGGTCGCTGGCGGGCGCAGGCAAGATGAAGCGGATCCGCAATGGCAGCGCCGTGCGGATCGCCAGCTGCGACGCGGCGGGCGTGGTGAGCGGCCCGTGGATCGACGGCGAGGCGCGGATCCTCGACGACTCGGACCCGCTCGTCGCCACCGCCGACGCGCTGCTCGACGAGAAGTACGGGGAGCGAAGGCGCGCGCTCGCTCGCGCACGGGCGGCGGACGTGCGCATGGCCTGGATCGAAGTACGGCCGGCCTGACCGGTCGCGTAGCGAGGAGGACGCAATGCCCACCGTCGAAACCGCGCTCGGCCCCGTCGACACGGCGGACCTCGGTTTCACGCTCTCGCACGAGCACATCATCAGCGGCGACCTCGCGGTGCGGCACAACTGGCCGCACGTCATCGATCTCGAGAAGGAGATCGTGGACGCGCGGGCCCGCCTCGACGAGGTCTGGGACCTCGGCGTGCGCACCGTGGTCGATCTCACGACGGTGGACCTCGGGCGCGACGCCTCGGTCATCCGCCGCGTCGCCGAGGGCACGAAGATGCAGATCATCCTCGCCACCGGCGTGCACCGGCGGATTCCTCGCTACTTCGAGCGGCGCACCCCGGACCCGGTGGTCGAGCTGTTCGTGATGGACATCGAGGAGGGCATGGCGGACAGCGGCGTCAAGGCCGCCTGCATCAAGCTCGCAACCGAGGAAGAAGTGACGCCGCTCAACGAGCTGATGCTGCGCGCGGGCGCGCTCACCCATCGCGCGACCGGCGTGCCGATCATGACGCACTCGAACCCGTTCGACGGCACCGGCAGGGACCAGCAGGACGTGTTCGAGGCCGAGGGCGTCGACCTGACGCGCGTCGTGATCGGCCACTCCGGCGACACGGACGACCTCGACTACCTGATGGGCCTGATGGACCGCGGCAGCATCATCGGGATGGACCGCTACGGGACGAAGATCGGCGCGGACACGGAGAAGCGCACCGACGTGATCGCGGAGCTATGCCGGCGCGGCTACGCCGATCGCATGGTCGTCTCGCACGACGCCGGGTCGTTCTCGCTCAACGTGCCGCGCCACATCCGCGACACGCGCTTCCCGGAGTGGAACTACCTCACGATCCCGACGAAGGTGATCCCCGGCCTGCGCGACCGCGGCGTGCCCGAGGACCAGATCGAGGAGATCACGACGGGCAACCTGCGCCGCCTCTTCGAGCAGCAAGGGGCCTACTAGGGTCGCGCCGCCGCGCGACCGGAAAGGGGCGAAGCCATGACACCCGAAGAGGCGGACGCCTTCCTGCGCGAACCGCGCATCGCCGACCTCGCGACGGTGCGGCCGGACGGCGCGCCGCACGTCGCGCCGGTCTGGTTCCACTACGACGGCGAGACGGTGAAGGTCTTCGCGCGGCCGACGGCGGTGAAGCTGCGCAACATCGCGCACGACCCCCGCGTCTCCATCTCCGTCGCGACTCCCGACGCGCCCTACCGCTACGTCATCGTCAACGGCACGGCCACGGTCTCCGACGCCGAGGACATCACGCAACTCGTCCACGCCATGGCGCTGAACTACAAGGGCGCGGACGAGGGACCACCCTACGCCGAGCAGATCCTGTCGAGGATGAACTTCGTCGTCATCACCGTGACCCCGGCGAAGATCAGCGGCTGGTCGGAGTAGCAGCGCTGGCAGGAGCGGGCCGCTGCACCCCGTGAGAGACGCGAGCCAGGCCTTGCAGTGTGCCCGAACGCCGCGTCAACTCGACCGGGATTGCCGGCCAGTGTCCTGCCCTTGCGGTTCCGGGGCGAGCACTGCCGTCGCTTGCTCGATGTCGGCAAGCGCCTGGCGGAAGACCACCTGCTTGAGATAAGTCTGGTAGGGCACGCCGAGGATGGCCGCCGCTCGCTTGACGACGGCGATCTGCCCTGCCCCAGCGCAGACTGACGTTGCCTGCTCCCAGTTCGCGGTCGGCCTCCGCCTCGAGGCGCGAGACGAGCTCGGACACGTCAGCATCCTCCTCGACGCGCTCGGACACGACCTTCATGTCGAGGGGCTTGCGTGGATTGGCCATCATTCCCTCTCCCGTTCGAAGCAACTGATCACGATCACCGAGCGGTCATGCGCGTGCCGTGTCCAGTAGAGGCCATATGTCTCGCTCACGGTCTCGAACCGCTGTCTGGCCTCGTCCCACGGTCCGCTCTCGCCTAACTGTTCTTCCCACGAACGTTGTTTACAGGCGTGAGGCGGGGACAGCCCCGCCGATACCGCCGTGTGGCCGGCGAGCATTGTAGCGGTAGAGCCAGCGCGGGAGCTGGTGCAGCCGCTCGGCGTTGGAGCGATAGGTGCGGGCGTAGGCCCACTCGTTCTACAGGGTCTGGATGAAGCGCTCGGCCTTGCCGTTCGTCTGCGGGCGGTAGGTCCGGGTGTGCCGCAGTGCCACGCCGGCGGCGGCGGCCACGCCGCGGAAGTCGCGGGAGACGGTGTAGGCCTTCGCGTTATCCGTGAGCACGCCGCGCACGCGCACGCCACGGCGGCCGAACGCGGCGAGCGCCTGCTTGAGGAAGGCGGCGCAGCTGGCGCCGCGCTCGTCGGGCAGGACGGCGACGTAGGCGTAGCGGCTGTGGTCGTCGACGGCGACGTGGAGGTAGTCGAGGCCGCGGGTACGCGGGGTCGCGGCGGAGCGCCCGCGGACGCTGTGCCCGCCGCCCTCGGGGATGCGGCCCAGCTTCTTCACGTCGATGTGCAACAGGTCACCGGGGGCTGGGTGCTCGTAGCGGACCGTCTCGCGGGTGACGCGATGCAGCCGGTCGAGGCGGTTGAGGCCGCAGCGCCTGAGCACGGCGTAGACGGTGGAGCGGGCGAGCCCGGGCGCCCAGGCGATGCGGTGCGGCCCGAACCCCTGGCTGCGGCGCACGGCGCAGATGCGCTGCTCGAGCGCGGCTGCGGTGCGGCGGGGGTTGGAACGCGGAGCGGAGCTACGGTCCCGGAGCCCGGCCGCGCCCTCCTCCCGGTAGCGGCGCCACCACTTGGCGACCGTGGGGCGGGAGACCCGGAAGCGCCGGGCGACCTCCGCCTGGGACCAGCCGGCCTCGACCTCCAGAACCATCTCCAGCCGGGCGGCCGGAGTCAGACGCGCGTTAGGATGTGCCACGAGCGGCTCCTCTCCTGCTACTGGTGCGTTCGTTACACACACAGCAGCAGGCGGAGCCCCTCACCTGCAACAACCTACGTGGGAACTACACCTAGACGGGTCGAACAGACAATGCAATCGTTATACTCAGTCCATGCACCTCCTGAATGTAAACAGGCCCTAGCAGAGGCTGTCGCACAAACCCGCGATGCGGGGAACATCGCGATAGGATGAGCATGGCGGCAGGGGCGGAGTGATTCCGGGGTGCCGCCATGACCCAGCGCTTCCTGCCGTGCGAGCGTGACCAGCAATACCTGATGCCCGCCAGCCTCCGCGACTGGCTGCCCGAGGACCACCTCGCGTGGTTCGTGCTCGATGCGGTAAGCCAGCTCGACCTCACCGCGTTCTACGCGCGCTACCGCGAGGACGGTTGGGGGCGGAAGGCGTACGAGCCGTCGATGATGGTCGCGCTCGTGCTCTATGCCTACTGCGAGGGCGAGCGCTCGAGCCGCCAGATCGAACGGCGCTGCCGCGAGGACATCGCCTTCCGCGTGCTGACCGCGAACCAGCAGCCCGACCACGCCACGATCTGCCGCTTCCGGCAGCAGCACGAGCAAGCGCTGGCGGGACTGTTCGCCGGGGTGCTCAGGCTGTGCGCCGAGGCGGGTCTGTTGCGGGTCGGCGTGGTCGCGCTCGACGGCACCAAACTCCGCGCGAACGCCAGCCGTGAGCGCAATCGCACGGATGCGGAGCTTGCGGCCGAGGTGCGGCGCATCCTCGCCGAGGCGGAGCGGGTGGACGCCGAGGAGAACGCGCGCTTCGGCGACGCGCGGGGCGACGAGTTGCCTGCGGGGTTCAGGGACCGCGAGGAGCGCCTGCAGCGGCTGCGCGAGGCGCGGGAGCGGCTGGCGGCCCGTGAGCGGGAGCGGCAGGTGGACTATGAGGAACGCCTCAGGAGCCGCGCGCAGAAGGACCGGCGCGGGCGCCGCCCGCAGCCGCCGCAGCCCGACCCGGGCGCGAAGGTGAACGTCACCGACCCGGACAGCCGCGTGGTGCGCGACTATCACGGCTACTTCCAGGGCTACAACGTGCAGGCGGTGACGAGTAGCGACCAGATCATCGTCGCGGCCGAGGTGAGCCTCCAGGCGACGGACATGCACGAGCTGCAACCGATGATCGAGGCGATGCACCGCAACCTGCAGGCCGCACACTGCGGGCCGCTGCGCGTGCTGCTGGCCGATGCCGGCTACTACTCCGAGGCGAACGTGCGGCAGGCCGAAGGCAGGGGTCCGGAGCTGCTGATCGCCACCCGCAGCGACCGCAACCGGCGCGCCGGCGCTGCGGCGCCGCGCGGGCGCATCCCTGCCGGGCTCTCCGTACGTGAACGGATGGACCGGAAACTGGCGACGCAGCGGGGCCGGCGTCTCTACGAGCAGCGGCGCTGGATGATCGAACCCGTCTTTGGAGACGTCAAGGAAAACCGCGGCATCCGCCGCTTCAAGCGGCGCGGGATCGCCGCGTGCGCCAGCGAATGGAAGCTGAGCGCCGCCACCCACAACCTCAAGAAGCTCTATCGCCGGGCGCGCCCGTCACCCCGGCCAGCGAACAGCAACCCCCGGCGAGGAGACCGGGCTACCGCCGCGGCTGCCGCTTAGCGCGCCTGCCCCGCCAGACGCGACCGCTCCGCTCCGACTGCCGACTGCCGACTGCCGACTGCCGACTGCCGACCGGCTACCCTTTTGGCACTCCACCCACGCCACTCCGTGCGACAGCCTCACTAGTAGGAGGGCGAAGCGCTCACCGCGCCGTGGGCGACTCGGCGAAGACGGCGGGCGGGCGGCGCAGCTGCAGCGCGACCCGATCGAGGCGCCCGAACTCCTCGCCCGGCCCGACGCGCACGCGCAACTCCTCGCCGCCGGCGAGGCGCACGTGCAGCATCTGGTCGTGGCCGTAGAACTCGTGGCCGCAGACCTCGGCGGGCGTTCCCTGCTCGCGCAGCAGCACGTCCTCGGGGCGGATCACCACGGCGCAGCGGCTCGCCTCGGGCGGCGCGGGCAGATCTCCGAACGGGGTCTGCACGCTGCCGTTCGCGGCGGGAAGCCGCAGCACGATCGCGTCGCCGATGCTCTCCGCGACGCGCAACGTCCCCGGCGCCAGGTAGATCTGGTGCGGGGTGTCGTACTGCTCGACGCGGCCCTCCCAGAGGAAGGCGACCCGGTCGGCGATCGAGAGCGCCTCCTCCTGGTCGTGCGTGACCAGGATCGTCGTCGTGCCCGCGCGGCGCAGGATCTCGCGCAGCTCGCCGCGCACGCGGGCGCGCAGCGAGGGATCGAGGTTGGAGAAGGGCTCGTCCAGCAGCAGCAGGCGCGGCCGGGGCGCGAGCGCCCTCGCCAGTGCGGTGCGCTGCTGCTCGCCGCCGGAGAGATCGTGCACGGCGCGATCGTCGAGGCCCTCGAGGCCGGTCAGTTCCAGCACCTCGCGCACGCGCTCCCCGCGGCTCTCGCCACGCGGGAGGCCGTAGGCGACGTTCTCCTCGACCGAGAGGTGCGGGAACAGCGCGTAGTCCTGGAAGACCATACCCACGCCGCGCTTCTCGGGCGGAACGAACGCCCCATCGCCTGCGACGCGCTCGCCGAACAGCTCGATCACACCCTCATCGGGCCGCTCGAAGCCGGCGATCAGGCGCAGCGCCGTCGTCTTGCCGGAGCCGCTCGCGCCGAGCACAACGCAGAGCTCGCCGGCGGCGACCTCGAGATCGAGCCCGTTAAGCGCCCGCACATCGTCGAAGCTGCAGGCGAGGCCGCGCGCACGCAGGGCGGGCGGCGCGGGCGGCGTTGCGGACGTCCGCTCAGGCATCGCGCCTCCAGAGGGTGAGGACGGCGAGCGGGAGGGCGGAGAGCAGGACCAGCAACAGGGCGGGCAGCGCCGCGCGCGCGAAGAACGCCTCGCTGGAGGCGGACCAGACCTGCGCCGCGAGCGGTTCGAAGCCGATCGGGCTGAGGATCAAGGTGGCCGGGAGCTCCTTCATCGTGGTCAGGAAGACGAGCGCCATGCCCACGGCGATGCCGCGGCTGGCGAGCGGCAGCGTGATCGAACCCAGCACCTGCCAGGGCCGCCGCCCGAGTCCGCTCGCCGCTTCCTCCATCGAGGGGCTGATCTGGAGCAGCGAGGTACGCGTGGCGCCCAGGGCCTGCGGCAGGAAGAGCAGCGCGTAGCCGGCGACCAGCAGCGCCAGCGACTGGTAGAGCCGCCCGCCGAACAGGCCTCCGGCGAGCGATTCGCTGTGCAGCGCCGCGAAGACCAGCGCCAGCGCCACCACCAGTCCCGGCAGCGCGAAGCCGCTGTGGCTCAGCAGCTCGATCGGCTGCGTCAGCGCGAAGCGCCGATGGCGCGTCGAGAGCACCGCGACGGGCAGCGCCAGCGCCGCCGCGAGCAGCGCTGCGAGCCCCGACGCGGTCAGCGAGTCCAGCATCGAGGCGCCCACGCCGCTCAGCGCCTCCCCGGCCGCGAGCCCGCGCAGTAGCCAGTAGCCGAGCAGCGCCAGCGGCAGGGCGAGCGCGAGTGCGAGCAGCGCCGTCACGAGGCCGAGCGCCGGCCAGCGCCAGCGGCCGAGCGGCGCGACCGAAGCCGTACGCGAGCCGCCTCGCGCGCTGTGGTAGCGGCGCTCGCCGCGCGCCCACAGCTCGAGCGCGATCAGCGCGAAGGCGATGCTGATCAGCACGAGCGCGAGCGCCGAGGCGCCGGAGAAGTCGAACCCGGACTCGTAGCGCACGAACAGCGCCCGCGTCAGCGTGTCGTAGCGCAGCAGCGCGACCGCGCCGAAGTCGGAGATCGCGTAGAGCGCGACGAGCAGCCCGCCGGACGCCAGCGCGGGACGGAGCTGCGGCAGCACCACCCGGCGGAACGTGCTCCAGCGCCCGTAGCCGAGGCCGCGCGATGTCTCCTCGAGGCGTGGGTCGAGGCCGAGCAGCGCCGGACGCAGCGTGAGCAGCAGATAGGGGTAGGTGAACAGCGCGAGCACGAGCATCGCGCCCCAGAAGCCGTAGATCGAGGGCAGCCGCTGCACGCCGAGCGGCTCAAGCGCATCCTGAAGCAGCCCGACCGGGCCAAACGCCGAAACCGCGAGCATCGCGGCAATGTACGAGGGCACGGCGAGCGGCAGCGCCGCGAGGATCGACAGTGCGCGCCTGCCGGGCAGGTCCGTGCGCGTCGTCAGCCAGGCGAGCGGCAGCGCGATCGCGGCGGCGAGGGCGGTCGTCGCGGCGGCGAGCCCAGCAGTGCGCAGTGCGAGGCCGAACGTCGAGCTCGCCGCGATCGCCTCCCACGCGGCCTCGGGAGACTGTCCCGCGCGAACCAGCAGGTAGACGGGCGGGATGGCGCAGAGTGCGCCCACCAGCAGCGCGGGCAGCAGGATTACTGCCGGCGGCCAGCCGTGACCGAGGAGCGTCGCACGGCGTGCGGGCAGTGCGATCAGCCGCGCTGTCATCGCCACCCCCGCGCCTGCCCGAGGCGCACCGGACGTGCTGCCGGGCCTGTCCGCCGACCATCGTACGGGCAACGGCTCGATATTCGCTACACCTAACGTCGTGGGATCGTACCAGCGTTGCTCGCAACGCGCTGCCCCCAATACCCGTAGCGCGTCGCGACTGCCGCGGAGGCGACGCCAGGGCTGTGCGCGAGCCGGAGGCGGCCCCCGCCCTCGATGGGCGTGACGCCCGCTGGCGCAGCCCGTACGCTCGGCCTCGCGGTTCGCCGGACGCAGCGAGGCGCCGGGCGGCCCGAGGCGGCCCGGGAGCCGGGGATGGAGACGCCTGCGATGAACCTGCTCGAGGATCCCGGACGCTTCCACTGGAAGTGGATCGCCATCACCGCCGGGCTGCTGATCCTCTACGCGATTGAGCGAACGATCCGCACCGGCGGGCTGTTCTAGCCCCGCGCACGCGCCGCTCCGATGCCGCCCACCGTCCACCCCTCGCCAGTCGAGCGCTGGCTGCTGGCGAACGCGACGCCCGAACGACTCGACTCCGCTCGCGCGCTCTACGAGCGGATGCCGCGCCAGCGCGACGGCCAGCTCCCGTTCGTCGACGTGCCCTACGACCCTCGCCGCGAGGACCACTGGGCGGACGCCGCGAGGATCGCGGACTACCTTGCGCACGCGCCGGACGCCCGCACGCATCGCGCCGTGCGCCTGCTCGACATCGGACCCGGCGACGGCTGGCCGGCGCTGCCAATGGCCGCCGGACGCCCGGACGCCGAGGTGCTGGGCGTCGACCCGTCGCCGCGACGGGCGCGCACGTGCAGCGAGAACGCCGCGCGGCTGGGGCTGGAGAACGCGCGCTTCGTGACGGCGGACGCCGCGGCGCTGCCCCTCGCGGACGGCTCGATGGACCTCGTGACGGCGGCGGCATCGCTGGAGGAGGCCTCGGCGCCAGAGGCGGTGTTCGCGGAACTGCGGCGCGTGCTGCGGCCCGGCGGCGCGCTACGCGCCTCGTACCAGAACTGGCGGCTCCCCGCCCCCGAGGTGGAGAGCGTGCTGCTCTGGGACGGCGTCGACGCCGCCGCACAGCCGATCCGCCTCTACAGCTACGTGCGGCGGCTGCAGGATCCGCCGCTGGAGCGGCGCTACACCCTCGAACTCCCCGCCGAAGGCGAGGCGGCGCGGCTGCACCAGCAGGCGCTCGAGGCGGCCGCGCTCGGCCGGCGCGCCTACGGCGAGACGCTGCTCGCTGGCCCGGTCGCGTCCTCGCTCGGGCTGGAGCTGCTGGAGCGCCTCGCGCCGCACGCGCGTCGCAGCACGGTGGTGGAGCTGCGGCGCTGGACGACGGAGTGGCTGCGGAGGGCGCTCGAGCGCGCGGGCTTCACCGATGTGCGCGCGACCGCGCACCCCGGCGAGCTGGCGCGACACCTCGGGCGCGCGCTGATCGCCGCCTCCCCGGCCGCCAGCGCCGGCGAACGCGACGCCCTCAAGGCCCTCGCGGGCAGCTTCGGCTACTGGACGGCACGGATCGGCGAGGCGGGCGGCACGCTGCCGGGCACGGGGATGATCGCGGCCGTCGCTCCGCCCGGCTCGAGCCGGTGAGTTAGCGCGAGCCCCGCAGGCGCGGGTCGAGGACGTCGCGGACGACGTCTCCGAGCAGGTTGAAGCTGAGCACGGTGAACGCGATCGAGGAGCCGGCGAACAGCGCCTGCCAGGGTGCGCGCTCGATGAAGTCCCGCCCGTCCCTGAGCATGATGCCCCACGACACGTCGGGCGCCTGGGTGGCGAGGCCGAGGAAGCTGAGCGCGCCTTCGATCAGGATGGCGGCGCCGAACCCGGCCGAGATCAGGATCAGCATCGGGGCGGCGACGTTCGGCAGGACGTGGCGGAACATCACCCGCATGGGGGACGCTCCGGTCGCGGCCGCCGCCTCGATATAGACGTTCTCCTTGATCGAGAGCACGGCGCCGCGGATCACGCGGGAGTTACTGGCGGCGATGAAGACGGAGATGGCGAGGATCGCGTTCGTGGTGCTCGGCCCAATCACCGAGATGATCGCGATCGTGATCATCAGCGCCGGGACACTCTGGATTGCGTCGACGACGCGCTGCAGGGTCAGATCGAAGTAGCCGCCGATGAAGCCGGTCGTGATCCCGAGGAACGAACCGACAAGCGTGCCGAACGACACTGTGAGGAAGCCCGCGTAGAGCGAGATCCAGGAGGCATGCATCAGGCGGGAGAGGATATCCCGCCCCAGTTTGTCCGTGCCGAGGAGGTGCGGGCCGATGCCGGGTGGAGCGAAGGTGTCGACCGAGAACGCTCGCGGATCGTAGGGCGCGATCCCGGTCAAGCGCGTTGCAATAGCGACGAAGACGAGGAGCAGGATGATGAGCAGCGAGCCGGCGCCGACCGGCGTCTTGACGATGCTTATGACGGCGCTGAAGAAGGGATGGCGCGCCGGGGCGGCGAACTCGCGCAGCTCCGGGGTCTCCGTCGTGGTCGTCGCCATCGCGCCCTCCTGCTGCGCCTCGGGGCTATGAGTACCGAATCCGCGGATCGATCACGGCGTAGGAGAGATCCACGAACAGGTTCGCCGAGATGTGGACGAGCGACGTGATGATCACGACGCCCTGCACGACGGGGTAGTCCCTGGTGTCAACGGCGTTGAGGAGCAGCGTGCCAATTCCGGGCAGGGAGAACACGATCTCGATGATCACGACGCCACCGAGGAGGAAGCTGAACTGGCTCCCCATGATCGTCACTACCGGGATCAGGGCGTTGCGGAGCGAGTGGCGCAAGATCACGACGCGCTCGTTGAGCCCTTTTGAACGGGCGGTCCGGATGTAGTCCTGGCGCAGCACTTCCAGCATGGCGGAGCGCGTCATGCGGGCGCTGATCGCCGACAGGCGGTACCCAACGATCAGCGCCGGGAAGAGGAGGAGCTGGAGATTCTTCGCCGGCTCATCCCAGGGCACGTAGTAGCGAATTTCGGGTAACCAGCCAACCTTCACGGACAGGACCCAGAGCAGGATGGTGGCGATGAAGTAGTCCGGGATAGAGAGCCCGCCGATCGAGAAGAGACGGGCGACGTAGTCCACCCAACTGTCCTGCTTCACGGAGGAGATCACGCCGAGTGGGATGGCGATCGCGATGGCGACGGCCATGGCCATGATCGCGAGCTGGATGGAGACGCGGGAGCGCTTGGCGATCTGCGTGAGGACGTCGCGGTTGTTCTCCAGCGAGTTGCCGAAGTCCCCCACGACGACGCCGTTGATCCAGTCCCAGTACTGCACCGGGAACGGCCGGTCGATGCCGAGTTCCGCACGGATCCGGATGAGATCCTCTTCGTCCAGCAGGCCGCCTTCCTCGAGTTGGGCCATGATCGCGTCGCCGGGCTGGAGGCGGATCAGGCCCGCGACCAGGATGGAGACGACGATGAGCGTGGGGACGGCCGCGATCAGCCGGCGGATGAGGTAACCAGTCATCGGCCCTCCACCTCCGCTCGGCGGGCATGTCTCCCGCCGTCCGCAGCGCGGCCTCGAATTCGGCCGCCGGAGCGCGGGGCGATAATACTACGCGCGGCGTGGCGCGAGATTCGCCCTGCCCCCGAACGAACATAGCAGAGGGGCCGGCCCGATCGGGCCGGCCCCTCCGCTCATCGTACAGGCGCTTAGTTCTACTTGGGGAGCCACATGTCCATGAACGTGTCGCCGAAGCGGTAGAAGTAGTGGTAGCTGATGTACGGCCCGTCGAAGCGCGCGAACCGCAGGTGCGGCGCGTACGCCGAGAGCGGGAACGAGTGCACGCTCTCAAGGCGGTAGACCTCATCGAGCAGCTTGTACCAGATCTTGCTGTGGATCTCCCTCCGCGCCTCCGGATCGAGCTCCACCTGCTGGGCCTCCGCCCAGGTATCAATCTCCGGGTCGTCGATGTACCAGCGGTTGCCGGACGACTGGGAGTGGACCTGGTCGTAGTAGAAGCCGTCCCCGCTGGGAGAGGACGTCGCCCAGCCGTCGGCGGACTCCTCGTACTCGCCCGGAACCCACTGGGCGTTGAACTCGGTGTAGTCCGTGACGTTGAAGTCGACCGTGATGCCGAGCTGGCGGAGTTGCTCCTGGATCAGCTCGTTCTCGCCGAGGCGGTTGTAGCGGTCCGTGGTGAGCAGATTGAACTGCAGGTTCTCCTGCCCGGCCGCCGAAAGGAGCTTCATCGCCTCGTCCGGGTTGTACTCCCAGTAGTCGCCCAGTTCCCCGGCCGCCGAGGTCGGCGTCTTGTCGAAGACGAAGGGCCATGCGGCGGTCGGCAGGTAGGTGCCGATGCCGTCGTAGAGGATCTGGACGTTCAGGGCGCGGTTCACCCCTTGCTGAATGGCCGCACGGACCCGCTTGTCGGCGAACTTGGGGAGCGTCTGGTTGAAGCCCCACGAGCTGCTGTTGATCAGGATCGGGTCGGCCAGCACCGTGAACTCCGGGTTGGTCTCCAGCAGATCCCGCGCGTCCGACGGCGTCGAGGGGAAGCCGTAGGCGAAGTCGATCTGGCCGGTGCGCAGGGCGGCGACGCGGGCCGGCTTGTCCTGCATGACCCGCCACTCCAGGCCATCGAGGAACGGACCACGGCCGTAGCGGTTCTTCTCCCAGTAGTCCGGGTTCGTCACCATGTTGACGTGGCTGCCCTCTTCGACCTCGGTAATGATCAGCGGGCCGGTGCCGATCGCCTTCGTGTCGAAGTCGTTTTCGAGCTCCCGCGGGTAGACCCCCATCCAGCGCAGCGAGAACGGGATCAGGAAGTCCGCGCTGGGCCGCTCGATCGACATCGCGAAAGTATTCGCGTCTGGCGTGGTCATCCCGGTCACGAGGTTGAACGGCCCCGAGTTGATGCCCGTGGTGCT
Organism: Dehalococcoidia bacterium; assembly: GCA_965247925.1. Classification (GTDB taxonomy): domain Bacteria; phylum Chloroflexota; class Dehalococcoidia; order UBA2979; family UBA2979; genus VXMT01. The sequence continues at coordinate 1,225,173 of CBDFIB010000004.1, read as the reverse complement.
CTGGCGGGTGTAGGCCCACTTCACGTCCTCGGACGTGAAGTCGCGCCCGTTCAGGGGGTCGACGTTCTGCCACTTCACGCCCTCGGCGAGGTTGAACGTGTAGGTCAGGCCGTCCGGCGTGTTCTCCCACGTCGTAGCCAGCTCCGGCTCCAGCAGTACCTGGAACTTGCTGGCCCCGGGCCCGTGATCGAGCCCAAGCAGGCGGTTGTAGGCAGCCGTCGGGATGGTGGTGGTCCCACCGGCCTGCGACTTGCTGATGTCCCAGCTGCCGATGTCGAAGGTGACGCCGATCTTGAGGATGCCGCCCTCGACCGGATCGCCCGGCGGGTCAACGTAGCCGTAGGGGTACGGCGACCCGTCGATCTCCGCCTGCCTGTTCATGTCGGCGACTGCCTGCTCGATCTCCGCCTGAGTCCGCCGTGGATACTCTTCGGTGACCGCAGTGGCCGCGCTCACGGGTGCGGTCGCCACCGCGGTCGGCGCCGCGGTCGCGGCGGCCGTAGTCGGGGCCGCGGTCGCGGCGGTCGGCGCCGCGGTGGCGGCGGCCGGGGCCGCGGTGGCGGCGGGCGCCGCATCGTCGTCGTCGCCGCAGCCGATCAGGGCGGCTGCGGCAAGGCCCGCTCCGCCGATGACGCCGCCTCGCAGCACCGTCCGACGACTCAGACGGGTGTTGAGTCCCTCAAACCAGTTGTGGCTCTCGTCTGCCATGCCACTCCCCCTTCGCGTGCAGTTCCCCCGCTTGCGACGTTGATGGTACGAACGAGCGGCCGAACCGGATCGCTCGTACTCCGAGCGCGCGAATGCTAGCACATCGCGCCAGCGCTTTGCGCGCGATCAGCCGCGATCTGGCATAGCGTTTGTCATGCGCCGACCCTCAGTTCCCGAGGCCCAGCACCCGCTCCAGCCACTGCGAGAGGTCGCGCGCGCTGTGCGCCCCAACCTCGTGCGCCATCGGGTACTCGCGGTAGTCGGGCTCCAGCCCGAGCGCCGCGAGGCGGTCGCGGGAGGCACGCCCGCGGTCGACGCTCACGCTGGCGTCGGACGCACCGTGCTGGACGAGCAGCGGCAGCGCGCGCACGGCAGCGCCGGGAACCTCGCCGTCGGCGAAGACATCGTCGGGCAGGCCCGTGCTCAGGGCGGCGAGGCCGACGTAGCGCTCCGGCTCGCTGAAGCCGGCGCGGTAGGCCATACCGCCGCCCTGGCTGAAGCCGAGCAGCGCGACGCGATCGCGGCGTACCGGGTACGCCTCGAGGGCGAAGTCGACGAACTCGCTGACCATGGCGTTGGCGGCCTCGACGACTTCGGGCGAGCCGCGGCCGTCGGGACCGCTGAAGGCGTGCCAGTTGAAGCCATGGAAGTTCGGCTCGATCTGCAGTGGCGCCTGGGGGCAGATCATGAGCAGCCGCCCGCCGGCGAGGTAGGGGCTGAGTCCCAGCAGATCCTGCGCGTTCGCCCCGTAGCCGTGGAGCGCGATCAGCGTCGGCAGCAGCCCGTCGCCGTCCGCATCATCGCTCGATCCGGGGTGCGCGACGGCGTGAATCAGTGTCATGGGGCCTCCACGCGGCGCGCTCGACGCGCTCGCGAGGGCAGTATAGGCGGGCAGCGCGCCGGCCCCTCCGCTGGCGCGCGGCGCCCGCTGCTATCATCGCGGCGCATCGAGATGGGAGCGTGAAGCGTGCCCTACCACGTGTACTTCGAGGACATCGAGGTCGGCGACAGCGTGCCGGACTGGTCGCGCACGACGGACTTCATGCACTGGAACCGCTACGCGGCGGTGAACGACGAGTTCGTCTACATCCACATGGACGACGACGCGGGCCGCCGCGGCGCCAACGAGCAGGGCGCCTTCGGCATGGGCAACCTGCGCTTCGCCTACCTGATCAACATGCTGCGCGACTGGGCCGGCGACGAGGTCGAGGTGCGCGAGCTGGCCGTGCAGTTCCGCGCCATCAACCAGAAGAACGACGCGCTCACCTGCACCGGCACGATCACAGAGAAGACCGTCGAGGACGGCGAGCACCTCGTGCGCCTCGAGATCAACGTGATGAACCAGGACGGGCGGGGCACCACGCCCGGCCACGCCGTCGTCGTGCTGCCCTCACGCGGGGGCTGAGCCACTGCGGCGATCCCGTGGCCTGTCCCTCTGCCACTGCGCCCTCGGGTGCAGCGACGTGCCCGGCCGGGGAACCCACCGGAGAGGACCCCGCACCATGATTGCATCGGAGTTCATCGCCGAATCCCCGGAGCAGATCGGCATCGACCCTGAGGGTCTGCAGCGCCTGCGCGACTACGTGCGTAGCCAGGTTGCCGCTGGTCTTCCAAGCGCGCAGGTGGCGGTCGGCCGCCACGGCCAGATCGCTGCGGTCGCTGGCTACGGGGAGGTGACGCGGGGCGGCCGCTCCGGCCCGGCCGAACCGGACACCCTCTACTGCATCTACTCCTCGACCAAGGCGATCGTCGGCGCCGCCGCCTGGGCGTTGATCGAGGACGGACTGTTGGACATCGATGAGCGCGTCTCAGCGATCATCCCCCAGTTCCTGACCAACGGCACCGACAAGGTCACCGTCCGCCAGGTGCTCACGCACACCGCGGGCTTCCCCTACGCGCCGATGCATCCCGACCTCTGGGAGGACCGCGCCAAACGGCAGGAGCGAATGGACTACTGGCGCCTCACCTGGGAGCCGGACAGCCGCTTCGAGTACCACGCCACCTCGGCCCACTGGACCCTTGCCGAGATCATCAGTCAGCGCACCGGCGAGGACTTCCGGGACTACGTTCGCCGGCGCCTGCTACTGCCGATGGGCGTGCCCGACCTCTGGGTCGGCCTGCCGGACGAGCAACACGGGCGCGCCGCCGATGTCGTCTACACCGAGCCACCGGTGATGCCGGAGGGCGGCTGGAGCGAGACCAACCCCGACACCGTGCTCCACTTCAACCTGCCATCGCAGCGGCGAGCGGGCTGCCCCGGGGCCGCCGGCTTCGCGGGCGCCGGCGAGCTCGCCCTCTTCTACCAGCGGCTGGTCAGTCCGGCCGAGTCCGGCGATCGAGCGCCGCTCAAGCCTGAGACCATCGAGTACGCCACGCGGGTGCTGACGAACGATCACCACCGGGCGCCCGACGGAGTGCCGGTCAACCGCGCGCTGGCGGTGGTGGTGGCTGGCGATCACCCGGCTGAGCGTGGGTTTGCGCCGACGGTCTCAGCACGCGCCTTCGGGCATGGTGGCGCCGGCGGTCAGATCGCCTGGGGCGATCCGGAGAGCGGATTGTCGCTCGGATTCGTCACCAACGGCTTTGTTCCCCCAGACGATCAGGAGGCGCGTAGCCGGGAGATCAACCGCCTCGCTGGTGAGTGTCTGATCGACTGAGTCTCCCTCATCCCCATGACATGGCCACGCTCTTCCGGCGCTACCGGCTGCGCAGACCACTACCCCCTGGGTGGGGGTATACTGGTAGCGGAGGGTGCAGCCATGGACGCCGCTACCAAGGCCGACGTGCTCAAGCGGTTCGCGTACCTCGAGGGCCACCTCGCCGGGGTGCGCCGCATGATCGAGGACGACACCTACTGCGTGGACGTGCTGAAGCAGACCTACGCGGTGCGCCGCGCCATAGAGAAGGCGGAGTCGCGCATGCTCTCCGGCCACCTGCACCACTGCGTCGTCGACGGCGTGCGTGGCGGCGAGCAGCACCGTGTCATCGAGGAGCTCGTGCAGCTCTACGAGCTCGCGAACAAGTAGCACGGGGCATCGAGGCGTGACGACCGACCCCAGGGGAGCAGCGGTGACGCGGCGCATTCTGATGTGCGAGCCGGTGCATTTCCGGATCGCGTACGAGATCAATCCGTGGATGCGCCGCTCCAACCGGATCGACGGGCCCCGGGCGCTCGAGCAGTGGCGGCTGCTGCGCGCGCGCATCGAGGCGCTCGGCGTCACCGTCGAGCTGATCGCGCAGGCGCCCGGGACACCGGACATGATCTTCACGGCGAACGCCGGCGTGCTGGCCGGCGACCGCTTTATCCCCTCCAACTTCCGCTTCCCCGAGCGGCAGCCGGAGGAGGACCACTTCATCCGCTGGTTCCGCGCGCACGGCTACCGGATCGAGCCGGTGCATCGCCCCCACTACTGGGAGGGCGAGGGTGACGTGCTCGTGGGCGACGGCCGCATCTTCGCCGGATATCGCTTCCGCACGGAGTTTCGAGCGCTCGACCATCTCGAAGAGTCGTTAGGGCAGGAGCTGGTGCGGCTGGAGCTGGCCGACCAGCGTTTCTACCACCTCGATACCTGCTTTGCGCCGCTGGGCGGCGGGCGGGCGCTGTTCGAGCCGGCGGGGTTCAGGCGCGAGGCGCGCGCCCGGCTCGCGGAGCACTTCGACGACCTGATCGCGGTCGACCACGGGGAGGCGCTGCGCTTCGCCTGCAACGCGCTGGTGGTCGGCAAGCAGGTGGTGCTGAACAGCGGCTGCCCGAAGACGGCGCGCGCCCTCGCCGAGCGCGGTTACGAGGCGATCGAGACGCCCACGGATGAGTTCATCAAGGCGGGCGGGAGCGTGAAGTGCCTGGCGCTCATGCTCGACGCCTTCCCCCCGGCGGCCGGGCCGGACGGGCAGGACGGGCAGGACCTCGCCCGAAGCGCGAGCACGGAGCGGCGGCGATGACGGCCCGGCAGCCTCCGCCCGCCGCAGTCGCGACCGAGGAGCTGCGGCTCCCGATCCGCGGGATGCACTGCGCCTCCTGCGTGCGGCGCGTCGAGCGCGCCCTCACCGCCGTGCCCGGCGTCGAGTCGGCGAGCGTGAACCTCGCGACCGAGGCCGCCACCGTCTCCACACGCGGCGCGCCGCTGGCCGCGCTGCGCGAGGCGGTCGAGCGCTCCGGCTACGAGCTGCGGCTGCCCGGCGACCGCGACGAGGGCGAGGGGGAGGGCGACCCCCTCGAGGCGGAGCGGCGCGCCGAGCAGGCGGCGCTGCGCAGGCGCGCGCTGCTCGCCGGGGCGGTGGCGATCGTCCTCGTCTCGGCGATGGGCTGGACGCGCCTGCCCGGCCTCGAGGGTGTGTCCGAGCGCGTCTGGCACCGCTCTTCTTCGCCCTCGCGACCCCGTGCAGCTCTGGGCGGCGTGGCGCATCCACGCCGCGGCGCTGCGCGCGGCCCGCCACGGCCTCGCGACGATGGACACGCTGATCTCGCTCGGCACCTCGGCGGCCTACGGCTACTCGCTGCTCGCGACCTTCGCGCCGGGGCTGTTCGAGGGCGCGCGCGGCCTCGAACCGAACGTCTACTTCGACACGGCCGCCGCGATCGTGGCGCTCGTCCTCGGCGGGCGGCTGCTGGAGGCGCGGGCGAAGGCGAAGTCGGCGCAGGCGCTGCGCGCGCTGATCGAGCTGCGCCCCCGGCTCGCGCGCGTGCTTGAGGGCGACGAGGAGTACGAGATCCCGATCGGCGCCGTGCAGCCGGGCGACATCGTGATCGTGCGTCCCGGCGAGCAGCTGCCCGTCGACGGCGAGGTCATCGCGGGCGCCTCGGCAGTGGACGAGTCGATGCTGACGGGGGAGTCGCTGCCCGTCGCGAAGCGCGAGGGCGACCCGGTCTACGGGGCGACGCAGAACACGACCGGCGCGCTGCGCGTACGCGCGACCGCCCTCGGCGCGGAGTCGGCGCTGTCGAGGATCATCGCGCTCGTCGAGCAGGCGCAGGGCTCGAAGGCGCCTATCCAGGCGCTGGTCGATCGCGTCGCCGCGGTCTTCGTGCCGGTGGTGATCGGTGTCGCACTGCTGACGCTCGCGCTGTGGTGGGCCTTCGGCCCGGCGCCGGCGCTGACGTTCGCGCTGATCAACGCGGTCACGGTGCTGATCGTGGCCTGCCCCTGCGCGCTCGGCCTCGCCACGCCGACGGCGATCATGGTCGGCATCGGGCGCGGCGCGCGGGCGGGCCTGCTGATCCGCGACGCCTCCGCCCTCGAACTCGCGCGGCGCGTCGACACCGTGCTGCTCGACAAGACCGGGACGCTCACCGAAGGCCGGCCCGAGGTCGCCTCGATCGCCGCGGCGCGCGGCATCGAGGAGGACGAGCTGCTGCGCCTGCTCGCGACGGCGGAGCGCGGCTCGGAGCACCCGCTGGCCGGCGCGATCGAGCGCGAGGTGGCGCGGCGCGCGCTCGCCCTCGGGCAACCCGACGCGCTGGAGGCCGAGCCGGGCCGCGGCATCGTCGCCGCCGTCGAGGGCCGCGAGGTCGTCGCCGGCAGCCTCGCGCTGCTGGCCTCGCGGGGCGCGGCCGGCGAGGGGCTGGCGAGGAACTTCGAGGCGGCCGCGGCGCGCGGCGAGACGCCGATCGCCGTCGCGATCGACGGCGAGGCGGCGGGAGTGATCGGCGTCTCGGACCGGCTGCGCGCGGACGCCGCGGAGGCGGTCGCGCGGCTGCACGCGCTCGGCCTCGAGGTCGCGCTGCTGACCGGCGACCGCATCGAGGCGGGCGAGGCGATCGCGGCGCAGGCGGGCATCGGGCGCGTCGTCGCGGGCGCGACGCCCGCGGACAAGGCGGAGGCCGTGCGCGCGCTGCAGGCCGAGGGCCGCGTCGTGGCGATGGTCGGCGACGGCATCAACGACGCGCCCGCGCTGGCACAGGCGGACGTGGGCATCGCGATCGGCGGCGGGGCCGACGCGGCGATCGGCGCGGCGAGCGTCGCGCTGCTGCGCGCCGACCCCGGCGGCGTCGCCGACGCGATCGCGCTGAGCCGCTCGACGATGCGCACGCTGCGCCAGAACCTCGTCTGGGCGTTCGCCTACAACGTGCTGCTGATCCCGGTCGCGGCGGGCCTCGGCTACCTGCTCTTCGAGGGCGCCTCGGTCCCCACGCCGCTGACGCCGCTCTTCGGCGAGCACGGCTTCCTCAACCCGATCGTCGCCGCCGCCGCGATGGCCTTCAGCTCGCTGTCCGTGATGGCCAACTCGCTGCTGCCGCGGCGGGCCCTCGGATGAGGGTTCGCGGATGCGATAGCATTGTCGGCGCAGGATCGCGGTGGGTTCGATGGACTTCCGCTGGCCAGACCGGATAGCTGGCGTCGTGCTCCATCGACCGACCCGCTCGCTCGTCGTCCTTGCCGTCCTGCTTACCGCCGTGCTCGTCGCCTGCATGGGCGATGAGGCGGCGCCGCCTCAGGCGACCGCCACCGCGCAGCCTACGTCGCAGGTAAACATCGGAGCAGGGACGCTCGTGGCATCCCATTCGTTCACCTCGATCAGCGCAGGGCACCGCTACACCTGCGGCGTCGCGAGCGACCGCTCTATCATCTGTTGGGGTTGGTGGAGCAACAGCGACGGCCAGGCCTCACCACCTCCGGGCCCGTTCAACTCCGTCAGCACCGGGCAGGACTACAGCTGCGGTGTCAGGAGTGACAGTGCGATCGCCTGCTGGGGCTACGACGGCGACGGCCAGGCCTCACCGCCTCCCGGCTCCTTCAACTCCGTGAGCGTTGGGCTTCGCCACGCCTGCGGGATCCGGACCGACGGCTCAATCTCGTGCTGGGGCCATGACGAGTCTGGCGCGGCTTCGCCGCCCGAGGGCTCGTTCATCGCCGTGAGCGCGGGGAGGTACCACACCTGCGGCGTGAAGACCGACGGCGAAGTCGTGTGTTGGGGGTTCGACTCTGAGGGGCAGACCTCGCCGCCTGCCGGTCTCTTCAAGTCCATCAGCGTCAGCTCGGTGGGAGACCACTCCTGCGGGGTGCGGACCGACAGCTCAGTGGCGTGCTGGGGCCTGGACTCCCGGGGCCAGGCCTCGCCGCCCGGCGGTTCCTTCAAGTCCGTCAGTGCAGGCACGGATCACAGCTGCGGAATCAAGACCGACGGCTCAGTTGCTTGCTGGGGCTTTGGCAGCGATGACGCCTTCGCTCTGGCTCCGGGCCCGTTCATTTCCATCAGCGCAGGGTCATATCAGTCCTGCGTGATCAGGCCCGGCGGTCTGGTTGAGTGCCGGGGCTTTGGCTACTCCGGCCAATCCTCGCCGCCTCCCGATTCCTTCATCCTGGTCACCGCCGGTCGGGCTTACACCTGCGGAGTGACGACGACGCGCGCGGTCGCCTGTTGGGGCACCGATTCCCACGGCCAAGCCTCACCGCCTACCGGCCTCTTTGAGTCTGTCAGCGCCGGGCGGAACCACGCGTGCGGGATCAAGACCGACGGCTCGGTCACGTGCTGGGGGGCTGACCTCGGTGGCCGAACCTCGCCGCTCAGCGGTTCCATCAGCTCCGTCAGCGCCGGGCAGGACCACAGCTGCGCGGTCAGAACCGACGGAACAATCTCCTGTTGGGGCCGGGTAGCCGACGATCTCGCCATGCCGCTGCCGGAAGGCACCTTCAGCTGCGAGGGGATCGGACACCCCCCGCGCGAGCGGTGGGACCGGATAGAGTCGACACCGGTTCCATGCTGGGCCACCCACGCCATGCCGAGCGGCAGCTCATTCAGTTCCGTTAGCGTCGGCCAGCGCTACGCCTGCGGGCTGACGCCCAGGGGACTGATCGAATGCTGGGGCTGGAATCGTAACGACGTAGCCTCGCCGCCGCCCGGCTCGTTCAACTCCATCAGCGCCGGGCAAAGCCACGCCTGCGGGGTGAGGACGGACGGAGGGGTCGCCTGCTGGGGTAGTGACTCCCACGGCCAGTCCTCGCCGCCCAACGGCACCCTTGAGTCCGTAAGCGTTGGCTGGGAACACACCTGCGGGGTCAAGGCTGACGGCTCCGTCACCTGTTGGGGACGTGACTCCGACGGCCAGGCCTCGCCGCCCGACGGTACCTTCACCTCCGTCAGCGCCGGAGGGTTCCACACCTGCGGCGTGCGTACCGACGGCACCGTCGCCTGCTGGCGACGGAACTGACGAGGCGCGGTCAGCGCCGCCGCGCGCCCTGCGGGCGGTCCTCGAGGCGCACGACGAAGCGCAGGCCCGACCAGGTCTCGTCGATTGCGCAGACCTTGTTGTCGACGAGGCCCGCTGCGAGGCCGACCTCGCGCACGGTGTTGCCGTCGAGGTCGGTCGGGACGCCCGAGGCGCGCTTCGGCCACGCGATCCACAGCCCGCCGGCCGGGTCGAGCGCCCGCGCGAGCGTGGCGAATCAGCGGCGCAGATCACGCTGGCTGTCCGTGAAGCTCACGATGACGTCGAGCGGGCCGCGGGCCGAGCGGCGCAGCGCGACGCCCTCCGGCAGCTCGCCGAGCGTGGCGTCGAAGCCATCGGGTGCGCGCAGCAGCGCGACCCGCTGGCCGGGCTTGATGCCGAGTTTCTTCCGAAGCGGCGTCCCCGAGTAGCCGGCCACGTCCGCATGCTACAGGCGTGCGGCGCGGGCTACCCTGCGCGCGTCGACGATCGGGCGATGAAGGCGGGGTTGGCGATGCGCATCTCGGTCATCGGTGGCGAGCAGGCGGACAGCGAGGCCTCGCGACTGGCGTTCGAGGTCGGTCGCGAACTCGGCGCGCGCGGGCACGTGCTGATCTGCGGCGGGCGCGGCGGCGTGATGCGCGAGGTCTGCCGCGGCGCGAAGGAGAGCGGCGGCCTGACCATCGGCATCCTGCCCGGCGACGACCTCGACGAGGCCAACGAGTACGTCGACATCCCCCTGCCGACCGGCCTCGGGTTCGCGCGCAACGTGCTGGTCGCGCGTGCGGGCGAGGCCGTGATCGCCATCAGCGGGAAGTTCGGGACGCTCTCCGAGATCGCCTTCGCGCTGATCTCGGGGCGGCCGGTGATCGGCCTCGGGACCTGGGAGCTGCGCGACGGCGACGGCCACGAGGCGCCGATCGAGCGCGTCGAGGACGCGAAGTCGGCCGTCGATGCCTGCGAGGCAGCCGTCGCGAGTGGCGGTAGCGGCTAGCGTGCGACGCGGTAGCGCAGGTACAGCTCGCTCGTCTCCGCGTTCTGGTGCGCGGAGAGCAGCGCGAGCCGCCGCGCGCCCTCGTGCGTGGCGGGATGGCCGGGCGTCTCGACGGCGCCCGGCGCGCCGTCGCCGCCGACCACGAGCGGGCCGACGGTCAGGAACAGCTCGTCGACGAGGCCGCGACGGAAGAACTCGCCGTTGAGCGTCGGGCCGCCCTCGAGCAGCAGCAGCCGGCAGCCGAGCGCTTCGCGCATGTGCGCGAGCATCGAGGGCGCCTCGTCGCCCGCGGGGACGCGGTGGACGGGGCGGTCGGCGGCGGCGAGCGCCGCGGCGCGTTCGGCGGGCGCCCCGTCCGAGAGGTAGAGGACGGCCTCGAAGTCGCTGCCGGTGAAGAAGCGGTTGTCGAGCGGGAGATCGCCGGAGCGGGAGAGCGTGGCGGCGATCGGCAGGCGCGGCTTGCCTCGGCTGACGCGCAGCGCCTCGAGAGCGTCGTCGTTGAGGCGCGGCGAGTGGCCGCTGGCGCGCAGCGTGCCCGCGCCGGTGAGCACGATGTCGGCGTGGACGCGCAGCTCGCGCAGCAGCCGGCGGTCCGCCGCCGATCCGAGGCCGCGCTCGCTGCCCTCGATCACCGTCTTGCCATCGGCGGACGCGACCATGTTGACGATCACGTAGGGCCGATCGGCGGGCGCCTCGGGGAACTCGAGGGCGGCGTAGTCCGGTGTGTTGCCGGGGGCGTCCATCGCCCCGAGTCTGCCACCGCGCACTCGCGCGGCGCCAGCGCGCAGGCCCTCGCGGCTACTCCGCGTCGATGGCGGCGACGAGGGCGGCCCGTACGTCCTCGAGCGAGGCGACGCCCTCGAACTTCGCGGTGACAGCGCCGCCGCGGGCAGCGATGAAGATCCAGGGCTCGGTCTGGAGCTGCCAGTCCCGCAGCAGCGGGATGGGGACGAGGCGGCCCGTCGCGCGCACCTCCTCGAGCTCGTAGGGCTCGACGTGCACGAACTGGACCTCGCCGCCGAACTCCTCCCAGAGCGGCACGACCACGTCCTGCATCAGCGGGCCGCAGAAGCGGCTCTGGCAGTACGCCGGCGTCGCGATCGCGACGAGCACCGGCTTCCCGCTGGCGACGGCCTCGGCGACGGTCAGCTCGTTCATCTCCGGGATCGGCTCGGCCATGCTGCTGACGACGCTGATGTCGGCGCCGTCGCGCAGCGTCAGGTGCGGGCTCTCCGGCAGCGCGTCGCCGACCTGCGGTTCGGGCGTGCGATCGAGGACGTTGAACGGCTGCACGCGGAGGCGCCGGCGCTCGCCCTCGATCTCGGCGTCGAGCTCGGCGCCCCAGTCGCCCGTGCGGTCGAAGTCGACATTGGCATGGAAGACGGCGACCAGCTCGTCCTCGTGGACGTGCGTGGAGCCGTCGTCGTGCTTGTGGTCGGTCTGCTGGCTGAACGCGGCGTGCTGCAGCTCGTAACTGCCGACGAAGGCGCCCTGCCCGGACTCGTCCAGGCGGTAGATCCAGACGCTGCCGCTCGCCTCGAGGATCAGCGAGGTGTCAGAGCGGAAGAACCCGAAGGTGAGGCGGTTCTCGCCCACGGCCAGCGCGGAGTTGAGCAGGACGGGCTGCGCTTCCGGGTCGAAGGCCTCGCCGACGGCGCGCGCGGAGAAGTCCAGCGACGACGGCGTGCCGCCCTCGCCAGACCCGCAGGCGGCGGCGAGGACGGTCAGCAGGGCGACAAAGGCGGCGACCAGCGCAGGGCGGACAGTCGCCGGCAGCGGCGCGTGCGCGGCTTGCAGGTCGGGAGGCACCGGGCGGCTAGTCGCGCGGCAGGCCGAGGCCCTGCAGGGCGATGATATTGCGCTGAATCTCGCTGCTGCCGCCGGCGATCGTGATCGCGACGTTGAACTTGTGGGTCGACCAGATCTGGCCCTCGAGCGGCGCCTCCCCCGAGGCCGGCGGCAGCGAGCCAAGCGGGCCCGCGATCTCCGTGCCGAACTCGCCCATGCGGCGCTCGAGCTCGGTCATGAAGATCTTCAGCACGGACGACTCCGTGCGCAGCCTCATGCCCGCCGCGATCTTCGAGGAGGTCATGCCCTGCAGCACCTTGCCCGCCTCCATGTCGATCACCAGTTGCGCCAGACGGTCGCGCACCCATGGATCCTCGGAGAGCGGGAGGCCGTCGACCTTCGTCTCCTTGATGTAGGCGATCAGGTTGTCGACGATCAGCGGCATGTGGCCGTACGGGATGCCCGAGGTGCGGTCGAGGTCCAGCGCCTCGCGGACGTAGTCCCAACCGCGGTTCTCCACACCCAGCAGGTGGTCGGCGGGGACGCGCACGTCGTCGTAGAACGTCGCGCCGACCTCGCCGCCATCGAGCGTCGGCATCGAGGCGACGGTGAAGCCCTCGCGGCCGTGCTCGACGAAGAGCAGCGAGATGCCGTCGCGCAGCGGCGCGTCCGGGTCCGTGCGGACGGCGAGGTACATGATCTCGCCGGGGCCGGGGTTGCCGTACATCTTCGAGCCGTTGATCACGTACTCGTCGCCGTCGCGGTAGGCCCTGGTCGAGAGGTTGGCGAGGTCCGAGCCGGTCTCCGGCTCGGTGAAGCCGAGCGTGAAGTCGACCTCGCCGTCGCGGATCTTGGGGAGCAGCTCCGACTTCATCCAGTCCGAGCCGTGCTTGATGATCAGCGGCCCCATGATGTTGACGTTGTAGAGCGAGAGCGGCGCGCCGACGCTGGAGGCCTCGTCGGAGAGGATGAAGCGCTCGACGGCGGTGAGGTCGCCCGTGCCGCCGTACTCCTCGGGCCAGCCGATCGAGTACCAGCCGCGCGCGGCGACCATCTCCTTGAAGCGCTTGATCGCGCCGGCGTGCTCGGGGGAGCGGCGGCTCATGCGGTCCGCCGAGCGCACCTCGGCCGGCCAGGCGTCGTCGAGGAACTCGCGGATCTGCGCGCGGAACCGATCCTGCCCCTCGCTCCAGGTGAAGTCCATGAGCCCGCGTCCTTTCGCGTCCCGGTCGCCGCCCCTCGCGGGTTAGTCGCGAGGCAGGCCGAGGCCCTGCAGCGCAATGATGTTGCGCTGGATCTCGTTGCTGCCGCCGGCGATCGTGATCCCGGGGTTGTTGCGCTGCGTGTAGTGGAACCAGCCGCCCGAGGGCGCCTCCGGCGAGGCGGGCGTCAGCGAGGCGAGCGGGCCCGAGACCTCCATGGCGAACTCGCCGATGCGGCGCTCCAGCTCGGTCAGGAAGATCTTCACGACCGAGGACTCCGCCCGCAGCTTCAGGCCCGCCGCGATCTTCGAGGCGGTCATCCCCTGCAGCAGCTCGCCCGCCTCGATCTCGATCACGAACTGCGCGATGCGGTCGCGCACCCACGGATCCTCGATCAGCGGGCGGCCGTCGAGCGAGGACTCCTTGACGTACCCGATCAGCTCGGCGAGGCGCATCGGCATCTGGCCGTAGGTGATGCCGCTCGTGCGGTCGAGGTCGAGCGCTTCGCGGATGTAGTCCCAGCCCTTGTTCTCCTCGCCGAGCAGGTGGTCGGCGGGCACGCGCACGTTGTCGTAGAAGGTGGCGCCGACGCTGGCGCCGGTCAGGGTCGGCATCTGGGTGGAGGTGAACCCCTCGCGGCCGTACTCGACGAAGAGCACGGAGATGCCCTTGCGCAGCGGCGCGTCGGGGTCCGTGCGCACGGCGAGGTACATGACGTCGTCGGGCCCCGGGTTGCCGTACATCTTCGCGCCGTTGATGACGTACTCGTCGCCGTCGCGGTACGCGCGTGTCGTCAGGTTGGCGAGGTCGGAGCCGGTCTCCGGCTCGGTGAAGCCGAGCGTGAAGTCCATCTCGCCGGCGCGAATCTTCGGGAGTACCTCGTACTTCATCCAGTCGGTGCCGTACTTGATGATCAGTGGGCCGATGATGCTGACGAGGTAGGGCGGCAGCGGCGCGCCGATGCGGCTCGCCTCGTCGCTGACGATGTAGCGCTCCATCTGGCTGAAGGCGGGCAGGCCGCCGTACTCCTCCGGGAGTCCCAGCGAGAACCAGCCGCGCTCGGCGGCGGCGTGGCGGAAGCGCTCGGCCTCCTCGGGGCCCGCGCGGCCGGCGCGCTGGACCTCGGGCGGCCACTCACCCTCAAGGAACTCGCGCACCTCGGCGCGGAACTGCTCTTCGCTCTCGGTGTATTCGAAGTCCATGTCGATCCTCCAGCGTTCCTGCGACGTTCCTGCGCGGCGCGGCTAGTCGAGGATTGCGCTGGCGACGGCGCGACGGTGCTCGTGCGCGGTGCCATAGGTGCAGGCCGCCGCCGTGCCGAGGCGATAGGGGAACTGCACGAAGTGGTCGTCGATGAAGCCGACGCCGCCGTGCACCTGGATCGCGTCTCGGGTGATGCGCGCGGTGGCGTCGCCCATGAAGGCCTTGGCGTAGCGCGCGCCCAGCTCGTAGGGCTTGCCGCTGGAGTGCAGCCAGGCAGCCTTGTAGCAGAGGTAGCGCCCGGTCTCGATGTCGACCGACATGTTGGCGCACTTGTGCGAGATCGCCTGGAAGGCGCCGATCGGCTTGCCGAAGGCGACACGCGTCTTCGAGTACTCCGCGGCCAGCTCCAGCGAGCGCTGGCAGAGGCCGAGCATCAGCACGGAGTTGGCGATCGCGCCCAGCAGCGTGATGTTCGTCTGCAGCCCGGCGGCCGAGACGACCCGGCCCTCGGCGCCGTCGAAGCGCACGTCGTAGAGCGGCTCGCCGCCGGAGGCGGGCATGCGCTCGGCGCTGACGCCGCTCGCGCCGGTCTCGATGACGGCCACCTCGTCCTCGTTGGCGAGCGGGACCAGCAGGTGTGTCGAGAGCTCCACCCACGGCACGACGAGCCGGCGGTCGGTCAGCGTGATCGCCCCGTCGGCGCCCCGCGAGGCCATCTGCGTCGTGCCGGCGTCGGCCGTGAGCGCGGGGATGGCGACGGCCTCGCCGTCGGCGATCGACTGCGCGAGGTCCGGGTCCGCCTCGACGAGCGGGAGGCCGGCGGCGATGGTCGAGTGCGGGTAGGGGCTGACGGAGTAGCCCTTGCCCATCTCCTCGAGCAGCAGGACGGTGTCGAAGAGTCCGCCGCCGGTGCCGCCCATCTCCTCGGGGAAGGGAGCGGAGTTCCAGCCGAGCTCGACCATGTTGGGCCAGAGATCGGTGTCGTAGCCCTGGTCGGCGCGGTAGCCGTCGCGCATGCGGTCGAGCGGGAAGTCGCGGGCGAAGAACTCGCGCGCGGTCTGCCCGAGCAGTTCCTGCAACTCATTGAATTCGTGGTTCACGTAGACGCCGCCCCTCGTACCTCGGGTTCCGGGGCAGCAGATCATGGTGTCGCGGCGTCGCCCCCGGCCCTCGCCCACCGCGAGCGCCAATATATGCCGCCTGCCGCGCGGGCGGTAGCGCGCGGCTCGTCGCCTCGCGCGGGCGGCTACTCGCAGAAGGGGAGGCCGAGCTGGTCGAGATCGTTGTTCTTGACTTCTTGCAAGCCGTCCGGGATGCAGCCGCTGAACTGGTTGCCCGCGAGATCCAATCTTCTCAGCCAGGTGAGGCCGCCAAACTCGACCGGAATCGGTCCGGTCAACTCGTTGCCGGCCAGGATCAGCCATTCGATCCGGGTGAGGCTGCCCAGCTCAGGCGGGATCGGGCCGCTCAACTCGTTGCCATCGAGGACCAACTGGGTCAGGTCAACGAGGTTCCCGAGCCCGATGGGGATTGACCCGCTCAAGCGGTTGTCCGAGAGGTCAAGCAACACCAGATTAGAGAGGCGGCCCAACTCAGCCGGGATGGGCTCACTCAGCTGGTTCTCGTTGAGCCACAGCCCCTCCAGGTTGGCGAGGCCGCCCAACTCCGGGGGGATTGGGCCGCTCAACTGGTTGGTTCCGAGTCCCAGGTGTTCCAGCCTGGAGAGGTCGCCGAGCTCCGGCGGGACCGGACCGCTCAACTGGTTGTCGTTGAGCGTGAGCGTCTCCAGATTCATCAACCCGCCAAGCTCGGCCGGAATTGGCCCGCTCAGCCGGTTGTGGCGCAGCCAGAGACGGTGCAGCTCCGTGAGGCCGCCGAGCTCCGCCGGGATTGGTCCGCTCAATTCGTTGCGGCTGAGGTCCAGCAATCTCAGGTTGAGAAGATCGCCAAGCTCGGCCGGGATTGGTCCGCTCAATTCGTTGCCGTTCAGGTACAGCGATCTCAGGTTGAGAAGGTCGCCAAGCTCGGCCGGGATCGGTCCGCTCAGCTGATTCCTCACCAGTTGCAGCGCCGCCACCCGGCCGCGGCCGTCAGTGGTTACGCCGTACCAGTCGCGCAGAGGCTTGTCGCTCAGCCAGTTCGTGCTCTTCGTCCAGTTCGCGCCATCCGTCGCCTCGTAGAACGCAATGAGCACAGCCCGGTCTGCGCCGGGCGCGGCTCCTCCCGCTTCCCCGCAGTACGGCATGCCGAGCTGTCCGAGGTCGCCGCCCTCGATGACTCTCAACCCCTCGGGGATGCAGCCGCTCCACTCGTTGCCCGTGAGTTCCAGCCACACGAGGTTGTTGAGGCCGCCGAGTTCCGGGGGGATCGGACCGCGCAGCTGATTGTTTGCGAGGTACAGCGCGCGCAAGCCGGCGAGGCTACCAAGCTCGGGCGGGATCGGGCCGCTCAACTGGTTGTACGCGAGGTGCAGCGTTTCCAGGTTGGCCAACCCGCCCAACTCGGCCGGGATTGGCCCGCTCAGTTCGTTGGCGCTCAGGCGTAGCTCTCGCAAAGCGATGAGGCTACCGAGCTCCGCAGGGATCGGCCCGCTCAGTCGGTTGCTCGACAGCGACAGCAAGCGCAGACCAATGATGTCGGCTAGCTCAGCCGGGATCGGCCCGCGCAGCCCATTCTGTCGGAGGCTCAAGGCTGTCACGCGACCATCGACATCGGTAGTGACGCCGTACCACTCTCCCGACGGACGATCACTCAGCCAGTTCGTGCTGTCCGCCCAGTTCGGCCCGCTGGTCGCCTCGTAGAGCGCGGCCAGAGCATCTCGGTCCGAGGTAGGAACGGGCGCATCGCAGAAGGGCAAGCCGAGTTCCTCGACGCCGCCCGGTTCCAAGTGCTGCCAAGGCCTCAACTCATCCGGCAGGCACCCGCTGAAGTCATTGCCCGCGAGGCCTATCCAGATCAAATCTGGCAGGGTGCCCAGTTCAGCGGGGAGCGCCCCACTCAGTTGATTACCGCTCAGGTCTAACGACCGCAAGTAGACAAGGCCGCCCAGCTCCGCCGGGAATCGGCCCGATCAGATAGTTGGCGCTCAGGCGTAGCTCTCGCAAAGCGATGAGGCTACCGAGCTCCGCAGGGATCGGCCCGCTCAGTCGGTTGCTCGACAGCGACAGCACGCGCAGACCAACGATGTCGGCTAGCCCAGCCGGGATCGGCCCGCTCAGCTTGTTGTCGCTGAGGTCCAGATCCTCGAGGCTCTTGAGGCCGCCCAACTCGGTTGGAAGGAATCCCCTCAACCCATTATTTCTCAGATCGAGCGCCGCCACATTGCCGTTGCCGTTGAGGGTGACCCCGTACCATTCGCCGACGGGAGCCCGGCTCAGCCACTTGCTGTTGTCTCTCCAGTTCAGACCGTCCGTCGCTTCATATGGCGCAGTACGGCAAGCCCAACTGCTCAAAGTCGTTGTCTACCTCGCGCAGCGCTGCTGGAATGCAACCAGTCAACTGGTTGCCGGCCAGGTACACCTCGGTCAATTGAGTGAGGCGTCGCAAGTCAGCCGGGATCGGTCCGCTCAGCTGATTGTGACGGAGATTCAGGACGCGCAGTTGGGCGAGGTCAGCCAATTCAGGTGGGATCGGCCCGCTTAGCTCATTGTGACTGAGATCCAGGTGCGTCAAGCCCGGTAGGGTACCCAACTCAGCGGGGATTGAGCCGCTTAGCTCGTTGTCGCCGAGATGTAGCTCCGCAACGCGGCCCCTGCGGTCACTTAGGACGCCGGACCACCGGAAGATGTTCCCGTCACCCAGCCAGTTCCAGCTGACGCCCCAGTTGTCGCCATCGGTAGCGTTGTAGAGCGCAACGAGCGCATCCCTATCCGAGTGGCGCTCGGGGGGGAACACCGAGACGGCGACGAACAACGCCAAGATCGCCAGCGGGACGATGAGCGCGCCCACTACGAGTCTGAGCGGATGCACACCCGGACCCGGCAGCCTCTCGCGCGGGCCCATGCCATCCGTCGTACCGTAGTGAGCCATGCGCGAGTCTCGCCCAGCGCGCCCTTGCTTGTCGGTCGCACGCGCTTTCAGCTATCGATGCTACGCTCGTCCCCCCTCGCGCGCGATCAACCCCCGAGGCCGGCGAGGTCCTCGATGGCGCCGTCGACGTAGAGGATGGCGGCGGCGGCGGCGAGCTGCTCGGTGAGGCGGGCGCGGGTGGGGTCGTCGGTGACGCCGGCGGCGGCGGCGATGCGGGCGCTGAGTTCCGCGATCGAGGCGACGCCGTCGGCCGAGGCGAGCATGCGCGCGACGGGGAGGCTGAGCGGGGTGCCCTCGGGGCGCTGGGCGCTGCTCAGCACGTGGCCCCAGGCGAACTCGTCGCCCTCGATCACCGGCTTGCGCTCGATGCGCACGCCCGCGTCGAGACGCGGGACGGAGGCGGCGATCGCCGCCGGGCCGGCGCGGTCGAGGCCGGCGCGGCGCACCTCGCGGTCGGCCTCGACGGCGCGGACGCCATCGACGAAGGCGGGCGGCGCGTCGCCGTGGTTGATCACGGCGCGCTCGTAGCCGATCGGCGATTGCCCGGCGACCATGCGGATGAAGGCGTGGCGCGGGCTGAACCCGGAGTCATCGCCGATGCGGCGCGCCTCCCAGAAGTAGGAGCCGGCGCTGCGGTTGCTGGAGTAGAAGAGCTTCGCCAGCTGGTGGAAGTTGTTGTACTGCGCCAGGTAAAGGTCGCGGTAGGACTCGGCGGCGGGGCCCTCGAGCGTCGGGTCGCGCAGCGCCGAGGCGATGTAGGCGGCGGCGAGCACGCCGCTGCTCAGCGCCAGGTGCACACCCGAGGAGAAGAGCGGGTCGACGAAACAGCCCGCGTCGCCGACGAGCACGTAGCCCGGCCCCGCCAGCTCGCGCGAGCGGTAGGACCAGTCGCGGACCACGTGCGGCCCGTCGACGAGCGAGGCGCGCTCCAGCAGCGCGGCGGTGCGCGGCGCGCCGGCGATGCGGTCGCGGAACGCCTCGGCGACGCCCTGCTCGGCGATCGCGCGCTGGCCCTCCTCGCTGTCGAGGACCACGCCGATGCTGGCCTGGCCGGTGTGCAGCGGGATCGTCCAGCACCAGCCGTGCTCGGAGGACTCGATGAAGATGTTGGTGGCGTCCGGCCCGGGCAGGCGCTCGGCGTCCTCGAAGTAGCCGTAGATGGCGAGGTTGCGGAAGAAGTCGTCCCACTCGCGCAGACCGAGGGCGTGTCCGAGCAGCGCCGTCTGCCCGCTGGCGTCGACGACCCAGCGCGCGGCGACGAAGCCGTCCGCGCCGTCCTCGCTGCGATAGCGCACGCCGCTGGCGCGGCCGTCCGCGAAGGGCACCTCGACGGCCTGGCAGCCCTCGCGGACGTCGGCGCCGAGCGAGCGGGCGTGTTCGAGCAGGATCTGGTCGAACTCGGGGCGGGTGACCTGGAAGGAGCTGGGGTAGCTGCGGTTGGTCTCGCGGAAGTACCAGCTCCACGGCTCCGGGTCCGAGCCCCAGACCATCGTCGCGCCGTGCTTGCGCAGGAAGCCGGCGGCCTCGACGGCGGGCAGCACGCCGAGGCGTTCGAGGATCGGGATGCTGGCGGGCAGCAGCGACTCGCCGACGTGGTCGCGCGGGAAGCGATCGCGCTCCAGCAGCACCACGCGCAGGCCGCCGCGGGCGAGCATCGCCGCGGCGCTGCTGCCGCCGGGCCCGCCGCCGATCACGGCGACATCGGCCTGGGCGGCGGGGGGCTCGCTCATCGTGGCCGCGCGGCGCGCCTCGTGATCAGGCGGTGGCCGCGGCCTCTTCGACGACCGGCTCGTTGGTCGCCGGGTTCACCTCGTAGGGGCCGCGCAGGTCGAGCTCCTCGCCGATCTCACGGACGGCGGGGATGACCTCCTCGCCGAAGAGCTTGAGGCTGCGCATCTGGTCCTCGTGGCTCATCGCGCCGTCGCCGTCCCAGAAGAAGATCGTGCCGGGGCGCAGGTACTCGAGGACGTGGCGGATCTTGGGGATCACGGTCTTCGGAGTGCCGGTGATGATCGTGTAGCGCTCGAGCTGTTCGTCGTAGGTGCCCTGGAAGCCCGCAGCCGAGAGAATCTCCTTCCGCGGAGCGCCATCTTCGCTCTCGAGGCGGCCACGCGCGATGGCGGCGGCGCGGTTGAGCGAGGTCGGCAGCAGGTGCGTGCGCGAGGTCAGGCCGGGCAGGTTCTGGAGGAAGCTGCGGACCACGCCCTGGTTGCCCTCCAGGAACGGGTTGGGCGGACCCTCGACGTACTTCTGCGCCGTCTCGTAGGCGAGCTCCTCGGTGTCGTCGACGTGCACCTTGAAGAGGTAGCCGCGGTGCTGCGAGCCCGCCTCGTAGCCCTCCTCGCGGGCGACCTCGGCGTAGTACTCGAAGGACTGCCGCGTAGGCTCGAGGTCGGTGGCGAGCATGACGTAGGGGTAGCGGTGGCGCGCGGACCACTCGACGGTGTTCTTGCTCATCACGCCGGGAATCCAGATCGGTGGGTGCGGATCCTGGTAGGGCTTCGCCCAGGGGTTCACATAGCGGAAGTTGTAGTGCTCACCCTCCCAGCGGTACGGGCCGGGCGTGGTCCAGGCCTTCACGACGAAGTCGTGGGCCTCCTGGAAGCGCTCCCAGTTGAACGGCGGCTGCGCGTTGTGGGAGACGCTCTCGCGCCCGGTTCCGCGCACCCAACCGGTGACGAGGCGGCCGCGCGAGATCATGTCGATCTCGGCCAGTTCCTCGGCGAGGAAGAGCGGGTCGTCCCAGATCGGCAGGATGTTGCCGAGCAGCACGATCTTCACCTTCTTCGTGATGCGGGCGAGGATCGCGGCCTCGACGTTCATCACGGAGCCCATGCAGAACGGCGTCGAGTGGTGCTCGTTGAGCATCACGCCGTCGAAGCCCATCTCCTCGGCGTAGACGCGCTCGTCGAGGTAGCGGTTGTAGAGGTCCGCGCCGACGCGCGGGTCGTAGACCTCGTTGGTGATACCGAGGTCCGGGATCGGACGCGCGGTGGTACCGAAGACGCCGGACTGCGGATCCTGGTACGGGCGCTCGGTGAAATGACCGACAAACATGGCCGCCTCCTGCTTCTGCGGCGCACCACCCGCGGGCGGTCCGCCTCGTCGTCATCGTACACCCGGCGGCGCAGGCCCGGCGCGCGCCGGCGCTGCGCCGCGCGTTCGAGGGACGGACCAGGCGGCCGCGGCGCGCGCCACCCCGATCCGCTCGTCCGCGATCAGCCTCCGAGGTGCGCGGCGACGAGCTCGGCGAGCCGCTCCGGTTGCTCCATATCCACCATATGGCCGCTGTCCGCGACGACCTCGATGCCGGCGTTGGGCAGCGCGGCCTCGTAGGCCTGCGCCACGGCCATCGGCACGACGCGGTCGTCGGCGCCCCAGACCAGCAGGGTCGGCGTCTGGACCTCCTGCAGCAGGTGCGGCAGCCGGCGGTTGAACATGTAGGGCTTCCAGGTCAGGCGCGCGGTCATCTCGCGGCTGAAGTCCCACAGCTCGCGGACCTCGGCGGCCGGGTCCTCGCCGAACTCGGCGGTGTAGTTCGCCTCGTCGCTGAAGCCGGACTGCACGTACTCGTCGTAATCGACCAGCATCTGGTCGAGGATTTCGCCCTCGTCCGGCTGGATGCCGGGCGCGCCGACCAGCACGAGGCTGGAGATGCGCTGCTGGTTCATCGTCGCCATCTCGGCGGCGATCCAGCCTCCGAAGCCGAGGCCGACGATCGGGACCGCGCCGTGGCCAAGCTTGTCGAGCATCTGGTGAAGCAGGATCGCGATGTCACGGGGGTCGCGCGCCCACTCGGGGCGCTCGGACTGGCCGTAGCCGGGCAGGTCCGGCACGAGCACCTGACGCGAGGCAGCCAGCTGCTCGTGGACCGGCAGCCAGCCCGTGTTGCCGGTCGAGTGGTGCAGGACGAGCAACGCATCGCCGCTGCCGCCTTGCAGGTACTGGACGCGGCGACCCGCGACCTCGATCTGCTCCGTCGTGTGGGTTTCGGTACTCGTCGTCATGCTTCCACCCGTCGCCGCCCGTGTTGCGCCGCGCGCATCATACCAGCGGCCCGCCGCCGGGTCGCGAGGCCCGATGCCCCTCGAACGGGATGCCGGGCGCGGCTACGATACGCGAGCGAGCAGGCACGCGAGGACGAGCGAAGGGGGTGCGGCGTGGAGGTCAAGCGACTGCGACAGGTCTACATCGTCGCGGACGACGTGGAGGCGGCCGCCCGCTTCTACACCGAGGCGCTGGGTCTCGCCGAGCAGTTCCGGGACGGCGCGAACTGGGTGCAGCTCTCAGCCGGCGACATCTCGCTCGCCATCGCGAGCGCCGCCGAGGGCCAGGGCGCGGCCACCGGCCAGCCCGTCCCCGTCTTCGAGGTCGACGACATCGAGGCGGCGCTGGCGGCGGTCAGCGCGGGCGGCGGCAGCGCGGGCGAGGTGCGGGATATGGGAGACCACGGCCGCACCGCCCTCGCCAGCGACCCGTCGGGAGCCTCGATCTCCTTCTTCCAGCGCTGACGCGCGGACGGCGGCAGCGCGGGCGAGGTGCGCACTGTCTGGCCTCACCTAGGGATGGTCTGATCAGGTGGCGTATCGGGCGCGGTGCGGGTCGATCGGCGTGCCGAGCCGCGCTGTGGGGGCCGATACCGCGGTTCAGGGGGCGATCCCGCCCCCATTCCGCTGCGGGATCGCCCGCACGAGCGATTCCGGACGCAGCGCTCCCGCGATCACGCGAGTTGAGGCTCGGCTCGCAGCAGGTTCGTGAAACCGAGCAGCAGCGCGAGACGCTGGTGGTTCTTCTCCAGGCCCCGGTAGCGGACCTTCGCGTACCCGAAGTGCCGCTTCACGTAGAGAAATGGATGCTCGGCCTTCGCACGCACCGAGGCCTTGCGCCGCTCCGCCTGTGCCTCGGTGCCGCCCGGCGGCAGCAGCCGCCTGAGACCCGGGCGCATCGCCACCTGCCAGCAACACCTCCGATGTCCCCAGCGTGCTCCGGGCGCTTCTCCACTCCCTGGTAGCCGGCATCGCCCCACACCGCGCTCTCACCTCCGTGCAACAGGCGATGCGTCTCGGTCACGTCGGAGACGTTCGCCGCCGTCGTGTGCAGATGGGATGAGGGCTGGTCTCCTCGGGGTCGCGCGCTCAAGGGCGCTGATACTCGTCCCCGGTAAGCGGCCTCGAATCGGGCCCAGAACGGCTTCTCAGAGCCAGAGAGGTAGAAGACCAGCCATGCAGCAGCATATCGCAACGGCAGAGCGCGTTGAACGGGAGGAATTCGGTGGGCTGGCGTAGAGCCCAGAAACATTGGGTTTCTTGATGTCGCGGCCAGCGCGATTTCAGCCCAAAAGCGCCGCGGCGGACTTTTTCAGATGGGATGAGGGCTGGTCTCCTCCTCAAGGGGATACTCGTCCCCGGTAAGCGGCCTCGAATCGGGCCCAGAACGGCTTCTCAGAGCCAGAGAGGTAGAAGACCAGCCATGCAGCAGCATATCGCAACGGCAGAGCGCGTTGAACGGGAGGAAGCCAGCGGAGTCACCTGGGGCCTCGATGTGAGCGACCGTCACACCCAGATCTGCGTGCTCGGCCCCGCCGGGGACGTGCAGCGCGAGCAGCGCGTCCGCACGACGGCCCTCGCGCTGAGGCGAGCGCTCGGGGAGCTGCCGGCGGCACGGGCGGTGCTGGAGGCGGGACGGCACTCGCCGTGGCTGAGCCGGCTGCTGACCGAACTCGGTCACGAGGTGATTGTCGCCAACCCCCGCCAGGTAGCGCTGATCGCACGCAGCCACCGCAAGGACGACCGCAGCGACGCCGAGCAACTGGCACGGCTGGGTCGCCTCGACCCCAAGCTGCTCGCCCCGATCCGTCACCGCAGCGCGCAGGCCCAGCAGGATCTCGCGGTCGTGCGCGGCCGCGACGCGCTCGTGCGCTCGCGGACGCAGCTCATCAACCACGTGCGCGGCGCCGTCAAGGCGTGGGGCGCCGCGCTGCCGAAGGTGACCGCGCCAGCCTTCCATCGCAAGGCAGCGGAGCACATCCCGGCTGAACTGCGCACCGCACTGCTGCCGCTGCTCGAGGTGATTGGCGAGCTCAGCGCCCGCATCGCCGCCGCCGGCCGGGAGGTCGAGGCGCTGTGCGCGGCCTACCCCGAGACCGCCGCGCTCCGC
Source organism: Dehalococcoidia bacterium (assembly GCA_965247925.1). Taxonomy (GTDB): domain Bacteria; phylum Chloroflexota; class Dehalococcoidia; order UBA2979; family UBA2979; genus VXMT01. The sequence continues at coordinate 1,200,947 of CBDFIB010000004.1, read as the reverse complement.
CAGGTCGCAGGCGTCGGTCCCATCACCGCCCTCACCTTCGTGCTGACGATCGAGGATCCCGCGCGCTTTCCCCGCAGCCGCGAGGTCGCACCCTACCTCGGCCTCGTGCCCAGGCGTCGCGACTCCGGCGGCCGCCACACGCAACTGGGGATCACCAAACGTGGCGACTCCCACCTGAGGCGGCTGCTCGTGCAGGCCGCGCAGTACGTCCTCGGACCGTTCGGACCAGACTGCGACTTGCGCCGCTGGGGCGAGCGCTACATGGCCTCGGGAGCGGGGAACGCGAAGAAGCGCGCGGTCGTCGCCGTGGCGCGACGCCTCGCAGTGTTGCTGCACGCGCTCTGGCGCAGCGGCGAGGTCTATGAGCCGCTGCGCCAGGCCGCCACGGCGGAGGGGGAGGCTGCGTAGCGGGCGACGGGAAGACGGCGAACCACCACCAGACGACCACCAACGGCTGCACCGTGATGCTGAAGACCGGGCGACTGCGACAGGCTGCTGGTCCACCCAAGGACGCTTTTCAGCTGGCAGCGCCCCCTGCAAGCAGGTTCCCCATCATGCACCGGGTCCAGAAGCGCGACCCCTCGGCGAGTGCGGATAGAAGCGGGGCACAGGTCACCATCCGGCATGGCGTGCAGACGGAGCGGCCACCACGTTGGCCGACTTGCAGATCGGACCAGCCCTCATAGAAGCAGCCTGCTGAGGCTGTCGCACGGAGTGGCGTGGGTGGAGTGCCAAAAGGGTAGCCGGTCGGCAGTCGGCAGTCGGCAGTCGGCAGTCGGCAGTCGGAGCGGAGCGGTCGCGTCTGGCGGGGCAGGCGCGCTACGCGGCAGCCGCGGCGGTAGCCCGGTCTCCTCGCCGGGGGTTGCTGTTCGCTGGCCGGGGTGACGGGCGCGCCCGGCGATAGAGCTTCTTGAGGTTGTGGGTGGCGGCGCTCAGCTTCCATTCGCTGGCGCACGCGGCGATCCCGCGCCGCTTGAAGCGGCGGATGCCGCGGTTTTCCTTGACGTCTCCAAAGACGGGTTCGATCATCCAGCGCCGCTGCTCGTAGAGACGCCGGCCCCGCTGCGTCGCCAGTTTCCGGTCCATCCGTTCACGTACGGAGAGCCCGGCAGGGATGCGCCCGCGCGGCGCCGCAGCGCCGGCGCGCCGGTTGCGGTCGCTGCGGGTGGCGATCAGCAGCTCCGGACCCCTGCCTTCGGCCTGCCGCACGTTCGCCTCGGAGTAGTAGCCGGCATCGGCCAGCAGCACGCGCAGCGGCCCGCAGTGTGCGGCCTGCAGGTTGCGGTGCATCGCCTCGATCATCGGTTGCAGCTCGTGCATGTCCGTCGCCTGGAGGCTCACCTCGGCCGCGACGATGATCTGGTCGCTACTCGTCACCGCCTGCACGTTGTAGCCCTGGAAGTAGCCGTGATAGTCGCGCACCACGCGGCTGTCCGGGTCGGTGACGTTCACCTTCGCGCCCGGGTCGGGCTGCGGCGGCTGCGGGCGGCGCCCGCGCCGGTCCTTCTGCGCGCGGCTCCTGAGGCGTTCCTCATAGTCCTCCTGCCGCTCCCGCTCACGGGCCGCCAGCCGCTCCCGCGCCTCGCGCAGCCGCTGCAGGCGCTCCTCGCGGTCCCTGAACCCCGCAGGCAACTCGTCGCCCCGCGCGTCGCCGAAGCGCGCGTTCTCCTCGGCGTCCACCCGCTCCGCCTCGGCGAGGATGCGCCGCACCTCGGCCGCAAGCTCCGCATCCGTGCGATTGCGCTCACGGCTGGCGTTCGCGCGGAGTTTGGTGCCGTCGAGCGCGACCACGCCGACCCGCAACAGACCCGCCTCGGCGCACAGCCTGAGCACCCCGGCGAACAGTCCCGCCAGCGCTTGCTCGTGCTGCTGCCGGAAGCGGCAGATCGTGGCGTGGTCGGGCTGCTGGTTCGCGGTCAGCACGCGGAAGGCGATGTCCTCGCGGCAGCGCCGTTCGATCTGGCGGCTCGAGCGCTCGCCCTCGCAGTAGGCATAGAGCACGAGCGCGACCATCATCGACGGCTCGTACGCCTTCCGCCCCCAACCGTCCTCGCGGTAGCGCGCGTAGAACGCGGTGAGGTCGAGCTGGCTTACCGCATCGAGCACGAACCACGCGAGGTGGTCCTCGGGCAGCCAGTCGCGGAGGCTGGCGGGCATCAGGTATTGCTGGTCACGCTCGCACGGCAGGAAGCGCTGGGTCATGGCGGCACCCCGGAATCACTCCGCCCCCGCCGCCATACTCATCCTATCGCGATGTTCCCCGCATCGCGGGTTTGTGCGACAGCCTGCAGCAGGGTGCTGAAAAAGTCCGCGGCGGCGCTTTTGGGCTGAAATCGCGCTGGCCGCGACATCAAGAAACCCAATGTTTCTGGGCTCTACGCCAGCCCACCGAATGGCCAGTGAGACCTTACGGCTCAGGATCAGGAGTTTTTCAGCAGCCTGCTAGGGGCGACCACGGCCGCACGGCCCTCGCGAGCGACCCGTCGGGCGCCTCGATCTCCTTCTTCCAGCGCTGACGCGCGGACGGCGGCAGCGCGGGCGAGGTGCGCACTGTCTGCCCTCACCTGGGGGCGACTACGGCCGCACCGCCCTCGCCAGCGACCCGCCGGGGGCCTCGATCTCCTTCTCCCAGCGCTGAGGCGCGCGGACGGGACGCTCCGACCTCAGGGCGAGCTCGTGGGCACGGCCAGCTCCGGGAAGTATCTGGCGTAGAAGCCGTGGTCCCGCGTCAGCAAGGCATCAGTCGTCGCGAGGGCATGGGCGCCCCTGCGGTGATCACCTGCCGCGGATTTCCGCCATGTACTCGTCGGTACTCCAACCCGGAACGCCGAGGATCCCAACGACGCGGTCTACCGGATGCTCCCCGCCCGTCCGCGTCCGGATCAGGATGCCGTCTTCGGTAGGAGCAAGCTCCACCTCGACATTGTGGTGCATGCCGTAGCGGTTTCTCAGCTTCTTGGGAATGGTGATCTGGCCTCGCTCAGAGATGCGCATGATCTGTCTCCGTATGAATCGCTCGATAGTGAAGTCGAATTCAGACGCAGCGCGGAAGTTCAGTTGACCGGCTTCGAGGAGCGCCCGCCGCTACGCCGCCGATGAGCCGACGCGGGCGTCGTGGTAGCGGCGGTGCAGGTCGGCCGCGACTTCCGGGCGGAAGCTGAGCGCCAGCAGTGTGTCGCGGACCTCGTCCGCGTAAGGGCGGGTCTGCGCCGGGTGCGTGCGCACCTCGGCGATGAAGGCGTCGAAGCGCTCGCGAAGGTCGGACGCACTGCCCGCCTCGCGTGCGAGGGCGAACAGTGCCTTGCGGAAGCGGCGTTCCACAGCTCGGCCTCCCGGGACGCGGCGCGGCGTCGCTAGCCGGCCGGCTTCCAACGCAGGATCGTCACGTCGTCCGTCACGTCGTCGAAGACGGCCTCCATCGCCATCCCGACCTCGAGGTCCTCGCTCTCGATGTCGACGGCGTTGCCGTAGACGACGTTGTAGGTGGCGTTGTTGTGGACGGTCACGCTGGCGGGGTCGACGTCGTCCGGCAGCACCTGGATGACGTTGTAGGGATCATGCCCGCGCCAGGGGCCGAGAATGCCCTGCGTGACGATCACGTAGGTGTAGAGCGTGCCCTTGCCGCTCACTTCCTCCCAGGCCATCTCCTCGCCGAGGCAGAAGCGGCAGGTGCGGTCCGGCGGGTGCTGGAAGGTCTGGCAGGACTGGCAGCGCTGCAGCACCATGCGGTGCTCCCTGAGCGCGTCCCAGTAGCCCTGGGTGAGGACATCCGGCTGGGGCAGCAGGTACGGGTACTCGTCGGCCATCGCTAATCCGCCTTCATCATCACGAGCGCGCTCTTGCCGACGACGCCGGTGTGGAGCGCGATCTTCGGGTCGCGAGTCTGACGACAGACTGCCCGGTCGTAGCTGTGCTCGCCATCGGCCCAGTTGGGGCAGAGGTCTTCGGCCTCGCCCCAGAGCTGCTGCGCAGCCTCGAGGGCGTTGTTGAGGCCGTGGCAGTAGCCCTCGTTGATCAGGCCGCCCTGCGTCTCCATCGGGATCTGGCCGTCGAGCGCGGTCGCGCCGCTGCGCACGAAGTCGGCGCACTCGCCCTTTCCGCACCAGCCGATGTCCTCGACCATGCGCATCGGGCAGTCCGTGAAGTTGTCGTAGAGCAGCGCGATGTCGATGTCGCTGAGCTGGATGTCGGCGGCTCCGAAGAGCTTGTCGCGCATGTACTTGAAGCCGGTGTCGGCGAGGTCCTCGAAGGGGCTGGGGCCGCCGATCGCGCCGCGGATCAGCAGCGGCGTCTTGCGCATCGACTTCGCGCGCTCGGTGCTGGTGAGGATCATCGCGCAGGCCACGTCCGTCTCCAGGCAGCAGTCGAGCAGGTGGTACGGATTGACGATGTAGCGCGAGTTCTGGTGGTCCTCGACGGTGACCGGGTCGCGCATGGTGGCGCGCGGGTTCTTGACCGCGTTGCTGCGCGAGTTGACGGTCCACTCGGCCAGATCCGCGCTGCTCACGTCGTAGAGGCCCATGTAGCGCCGCGCCTGCTGCGCGTACGTCGAGGGCGGGCCGGCGAGACCGTAGACGTTCTGGAACTGGCCGGGACCGCCGACGCGGTTGGTGCCTCCGCCGGCGCCCGCGCCGGACTGGCCCATGCGGTAGCCGGAGCGCCCGTTCATCGAGCGGTAGACCAGGCAGTAGTCGGCCATGCCGTGATAGATGATCTGCGCGCCCATCATGATCGAGGCGGAGGCGTAGTTGCCGCCGCCCGTGAGGCTGATGTCCTGATGGATGCGCCTCACGCCGACCGCGCGCAGCGCCGCCTGCGGATCGATCGAATCGTTGGTCTGGTAGGTGACGCCGGCGTCGATGTCCTTCGGGTCCATTCCGGCGTCGGCGGCGGCCTCGCGGGCAGCGCGCACGGTGAGCGTGGTCACGCTCTCGCCGGAGTTCTTGGAGAATCCCCCGGGCGCCGACGGGCTGCGGCTGTAGCCGATCCCGACGATCGCCACGCTGTCGCGGAAGTCCGCTGCGGGCATACGCGCTCATCCCCTTCGCAAGCCCCCGCCGAAGCCTCCGGCGAGGAGCGACCGGACGATACCACCGCACTGCCCCCCCGGCCAGCATTGGCGCGAGCCGGGCGCGCGGCTGCCCGCTGCACGCCCCGGCGGTGGCGAAGGTTTGCGACGACTCCTAGGGCATGCTATGAAGCTGAGCGCGCCCGCGGGCAGGTTCCGCGCGCGGCGGAGGGAGCCATCTATGCCGGGTCCGGACATCAGGGGCAAGTACGCGATCGTGGGTGTCGGTGAGACCGAGTACTCGCGAAACTCCGGCCGCACCACGCGGGCGATGGGCGCCGAGGCGGTCCGCAACGCCATTCAGGACGCCGGCATGTGGGACGACCGCAAAGAAACCAGCTGGGGCATGCTCTCCTACCAGGGCCGCGGCTCTGCCAACGCCCCGGACCTCGCCGGCGAGGTCGGCATCCGGCTCGACTTCTTCTTCGACTGCATGGGCGGCGGCTCCTCGACCGAGGCGCTGACCGGCATGGCCGTCGGCGTGATCGAGGCCGGGATGTGCGACGCGGTGGTCATCAACCGCTCGATGAACGGCTTCACGGAGACGCGGACCGGCGGCACCGGCCAGCAGGCGCCGCGCTTCACCGCCGCCAACGGCCTGGACGCGCTGCAGACGGCGATCTACGGCTTCGGCACGCCGCTGCAGAGCTTCTCTCTCGCCTTCGTGCGCCACATGCACAACTACGGCACGACGAACGAGCAGCTCGCCGAGGTGAAGGTCGCCCACAGCTGGGGCGCCTCGAACAACCCGAAGGCCTACTACAAGACGCGGCTGACCGTGGAGGACGTGGTCAACTCGCGCTACATCGTGAAGCCGTTCCACCTGCTCGACTGCTGCGTGGAGACGGACAACGCGACGGCCATCATCGTGACCACGGCGGAGCGGGCGGCGAGCCTGGCGAAGCCGGTGGTCAAGATCCTCGGGCTGGCCGGGCGTGTCTGTAAGTGGCAGGCCGGCTACCCATGGCAGAACGACCCGATCTCGCAGGTCGCCGGTGAGTACAACGCAAAGATCCTGTGGCCGAACGCCGGCGTCGGGCCGGAGGACATCGACATCACCGGCTCCTACGACGCGTTCACGTTCACCTCGCTGATCCAGCTCGAGGCCTACGGCTTCTGCCCGATCGGCGAGGGCGGCACCTACGTCTCAGACGGCACCATCAAGCTGGGCGGGAGGCGGCCGAACAACCCCTCGGGCGGTCACCTCTGCGAGGGCTACACGCACGGCATGAACATGGTGATCGAGAATGTGCGCCAGCTGCGCAAGCAGGTGGACGACTACTGCACGGGCGATCACACCTTCGACTACAGCGAGGGCAATTGCCGCCAGGTGCAGGACCCGGAGATCACCGCCAACCTCGGTTGGGCGAACCCGGGCACCGCCTCCTCGATGGTGATGACGAACCAGTAGTCAGCCGCATCGCGGGCGCGAATGCGTTGGGGGCGCCGGAAGGCGCCCCTTCCGCGTGCGCCGTCAGGCCCCGGGGTCCTAGCAGGGTGATGAAAAAGTCCGCCGCGGCGGTTTTGGGCTGAAATCGCGCTGGCCGCGACATCAAGAAACCCAATGTTTCTGGGCTCTACGCCAGCCCACCGAATGGCCAGTGAGACCCAGCGGCCCAGGATCAGGGGTTTTTCAGCAGCCTGCTAATCGCGGGCAAGGGGCGGCTCTTGCTGGCCGGGGGCGTAGTTCGGCTGGTAGTCGGAGACCTCGCCGCGCATCTGCGAGTGGTGCATGCGGTCGTGGCGGTAGTAGGACCGCAGCCATTGCAGGACCGTCAGCTCGCCGAAGATCTGCGTGCGGGCGGTGCGGTCGAACTGCTCCGGCGTGAACGCGCGCGCCAGCTCCAGCGTCTCCTCGCGCTCGCCCTGCATCTGCGCCACGAGGCTCTCGAGGTCGGCGTCGTGCGCCTGCTCGAAGGGGGTGTCGAGCGGGATGTTCGGCGTCTGGCCGTCCGAGACGTTCGGGCTGTCCTCGGCGATGGCGCGGCGCACCCAGCCGCGGTAGCTGCGGTCCATCGCCGCGAGGTGCACAACCTGCTCCTTGACGGACCAGCCGTCCTCGCCCTCGCCTTCGGGCGGACGCTCCCCTGCTCGCTCGTCGGAGATGCCCTCGAGCGTGGCGAGCATCGCCGAGCGCTCGATCTCGAGTTTCTCGAATAGGTCCGCAATCTGCTCGCTGGTCGCCATGCGAGCATCATAGCCGTGTAGGCTGCCCGTGCGGACCGGGGAGGCGCGAGATGACTGGAGATCCTCTGGAACTGATGGCGGGGGCGGCCAGGGCGGCGGGCATCGAACCGTCCAGGATCGTGCTACCCGAGGATCACGAGGTCGAACTGAACGGCCTCCGTTTCCACTACCTCGACTGGGGGAACTCGCACCTCCCGCACGTGGTGCTGCTGCACGGCGGCTCGCTGACCGCGCACACCTGGGACATGTGCGCGCTGCTCCTGCGAGACTCCTACCACCTCGTCGCGCTCGACCAGCGCGGACATGGCGACACGGACTGGACCCCGAACGTCGAGGACGACACGGGCGCGCTGATGGTCGCGGACACGCGCGCATTCCTCGCCCACCTCGGCTACGAGCACTTCACGCTCATCGGCATGTCCATGGGCGGGATCAACTCCTTCCAGGACGCTGCGGCCAACCCGCAGCACCTCGACGCGCTCGTGATCGTCGATGTCGCGCCGGAGCAGGTCCGGCAGGGCATCCTCGAGATGGAGCAGTTCGCGCAGGACACGGAGACGCTCGCGCGCTTCGAGGATTTCCTCGACCGCGCCGCGAAGTTCAACCCCGACCGCCCGGTCGAGCACCTGCGCTACAGCCTCTCGCACGCGCTGCGCGAGACGGACGACGGCTGGACCTGGAAGAACGACCGCCGCAAGCGCCCGAAGCTGGACGAGGAGGAGCGCAAGCGCCAGGCCGACGCGCGCACCGCGCTGCTCTGGGAGGCCGCCCGCGCGATCGTTACGCCGACCCTGCTGGTGCGCGGGTCGGAGAGCAGGGTCCTCTCCGCCGAGCACGCGCGCGAGGTGACCGCGGCGATGCAGCGCGCGGAGCTCGTCGAGATCGAGGGCGCGCGCCACACCGTGCAGGGCGACAAGCCGGCCGAGTTCGCGCACGAGGTGGACGCGTTCCTGCGGCGCACGCTGCCGGCGCGCTGAGGCGCGCACGCCGGCGCATCTGCAGCCGGGCTTTGACAGCGCCGCGCCCTCGCCTCTACCGTCCGCCTGCGCGCGTCGCGCTTCGACGCGGACACGGCTCGAACCGGATGGGAGCAACAGCGTGGTCGAGGTGATCAAGTCCTCCGAAGGCGAGACATCGGAAAGCACGCCCGCCGCGATCTTCGAGGGCGGGCAGGTCTGGGCGCGCCGCCTCGCGGGCGGCGACACCGGCCGCGGCCAGCACATGAGCTTCGGCATCGTGCAGTTCGCCGCGGGCGCCCGCACGCGCATGCACCGCCACAGCAGCGACCAGTTGCTCTACGTCGTCGCCGGCATCGGCAAGGTCGGCACCGCGGACAGCGAGGAAGTGATCAGCGTGGGCGACTTCGCGCTCGTCCCCGCCGGCGAGGACCACTGGCACGGCGCCGGCGACACCGGCTCGCCGATGTCGCACATCACCGTCACCGCCGCCGACAGCGAGACCGAGGTCACCGCGTAACGGGGCGCCCTGAGGCGACCAGCCGATGAGCACGAGCGAGCAGGCGATTCGCCGGCTGATGTTCCGCTACGCAGAGCTGCAGGACGCCGCCGACTTCGATGCCGTCGCGGAGCTCTTCTCGCACGGGATCTTCCAGCGTGGCGATGGCAAGTCGTTCCGCGGTCCAGAGGTCTCCGCGCATCGCAAGACCTCGAACATCCTGCACGACGGCAGCCTCGCCACGAAGCACGTGACGACGAACATCAGCATCGACGTGGACGAGGACAACAACTCCGCCTCGGCGGAGTCGTACTACACGGTCTTCCAGGGCACGGACACGCTCCCGCTGGAGCCGATCGTCTCGGGCCGCTACCACGACCACTTCGAGCGCATCGACGGCGAGTGGCGCTTCCTCTACCGCCGCTCCCACGTGGACCTCGTCGGCCGGATCGAGACGCACCGCGCCCACTAGCAGGGTGATGAAAAAGTCCGCGGCGGCGCTTTTGGGCTGAAATCGCGCTGGTCGCGACATCAAAAACCCCAATGTTTCTGGGCTCTACGCCAGCCCACCGAATGGCCAGTGAGACCCTGCGGCTCAGGATCAGGAGTTTTTCAGCTGGGATGAGGGCTGGTCTCCTCCTCAAGGGGATACTCGTCCCCGGTAAGCGGCCTCGAATCGGGCCCAGAACGGCTTCTCAGAGCCAGAGAGGTAGAAGACCAGCCATGCAGCAGCATATCGCAACGGCAGAGCGCGTTGAACGGGAGGAAGCCAGCGGAGTCACCTGGGGCCTCGATGTGAGCGACCGTCACACCCAGATCTGCGTGCTCGGCCCCGCCGGGGACGTGCAGCGCGAGCAGCGCGTCCGCACGACGGCCCTCGCGCTGAGGCGAGCGCTCGGGGAGCTGCCGGCGGCACGGGCGGTGCTGGAGGCGGGACGGCACTCGCCGTGGCTGAGCCGGCTGCTGACCGAACTCGGTCACGAGGTGATTGTCGCCAACCCCCGCCAGGTAGCGCTGATCGCACGCAGCCACCGCAAGGACGACCGCAGCGACGCCGAGCAACTGGCACGGCTGGGTCGCCTCGACCCCAAGCTGCTCGCCCCGATCCGTCACCGCAGCGCGCAGGCCCAGCAGGATCTCGCGGTCGTGCGCGGCCGCGACGCGCTCGTGCGCTCGCGGACGCAGCTCATCAACCACGTGCGCGGCGCCGTCAAGGCGTGGGGCGCCGCGCTGCCGAAGGTGACCGCGCCAGCCTTCCATCGCAAGGCAGCGGAGCACATCCCGGCTGAACTGCGCACCGCACTGCTGCCGCTGCTCGAGGTGATTGGCGAGCTCAGCGCCCGCATCGCCGCCGCCGGCCGGGAGGTCGAGGCGCTGTGCGCGGCCTACCCCGAGACCGCCGCGCTCCGCCAGGTCGCAGGCGTCGGTCCCATCACCGCCCTCACCTTCGTGCTGACGATCGAGGATCCCGCGCGCTTTCCCCGCAGCCGCGAGGTCGCACCCTACCTCGGCCTCGTGCCCAGGCGTCGCGACTCCGGCGGCCGCCACACGCAACTGGGGATCACCAAACGTGGCGACTCCCACCTGAGGCGGCTGCTCGTGCAGGCCGCGCAGTACGTCCTCGGACCGTTCGGACCAGACTGCGACTTGCGCCGCTGGGGCGAGCGCTACATGGCCTCGGGAGCGGGGAACGCGAAGAAGCGCGCGGTCGTCGCCGTGGCGCGACGCCTCGCAGTGTTGCTGCACGCGCTCTGGCGCAGCGGCGAGGTCTATGAGCCGCTGCGCCAGGCCGCCACGGCGGAGGGGGAGGCTGCGTAGCGGGCGACGGGAAGACGGCGAACCACCACCAGACGACCACCAACGGCTGCACCGTGATGCTGAAGACCGGGCGACTGCGACAGGCTGCTGGTCCACCCAAGGACGCTTTTCAGCTGGCAGCGCCCCCTGCAAGCAGGTTCCCCATCATGCACCGGGTCCAGAAGCGCGACCCCTCGGCGAGTGCGGATAGAAGCGGGGCACAGGTCACCATCCGGCATGGCGTGCAGACGGAGCGGCCACCACGTTGGCCGACTTGCAGATCGGACCAGCCCTCATAGAAGCAGCCTGCTAGCGCCGCTGCCGAACATCCCTCTCCTTTCAGGGATAGAGGGTCCGCGCAGGCGTCGACGGGCGATCCTGGCCGAGACTCTCCCGCCGATGTGCTCGGATGGAACCGAACGTGAGCCGTCAGCGTACTGTCTGGTAGAGGTGTCACACTGGAGCGGTCCCGGGCATCGTCGCTGATGCAACCGCTCTCGGCGCATGGCGGACCGGCATCCCATCGACGCCGCCGTGGTGTGACGCCGGGACGGGGGCTCCATGGACGCACGACTGACGGCCTTGCTGGCGGCTCTGCTGCTCGCCGCTGCGGCGCTCCTGGCCTGCACGGGCGCTGAGGACGAGGCTGGTCCAACCGAGGCAACGGCGACCGCCACCCCGACACCGACCTCCACCCCAACACCGACCTCCACCCCAACACCGACCTCCACCCCAACACCGACCTCCACCCCAACACCGACCTCCACCCCAACACCGACACCGACACCGACACCGACCTCCACCCCAACACCGACCCCGACATCGACACCGACACCGACCCCAACGCCGACCCCGACCCCGACCCCTCTCCCGACGCCGACGCCGGCCCCGGCCTCGGGAGGGGTAGCCGCGGACCGCGCCGTCCTCGTTGCGTTCTACCACGCCACGGGCGGCGCGAACTGGTACAGGAACAAGAACTGGTTGACCGACGAACCGCTCGGCACGTGGTACGGGGTCACGACTGACAGCGACGGTCGTGTGACAGAGTTGAACCTCACGGCCAGAAACGGGCCGATCGGACTGACCGGGCAGATCCCGCCCCTGCTAGGCAGCCTGACCCGCCTCGAGCGGCTGGTTCTTGGACAAAACCCGGCTACTCAGGGATGGGAGTGGATCGATAGCCTGAGCGGGCCAATCCCGCCCGAGTTGGGCAACCTCACGAGCCTTGAGGAGCTGGTCTTGCGGCGCCACGAGCTGAGCGGGTCCATCCCGGCTCAGCTGGGCGGCCTCGCGAACCTGGAGCACCTGGACCTCGCTCTGAACCAGCTGAGCGGGCCGATCCCGCCCGAGTTGGGCGGCCTCACGAGCCTGAAAGAACTGAGCTTCTGGATGAACGAGCTGAGCGGGCCCATCCCGCCCGAGTTGGGCTACCTCACGAACCTGGAACGTCTGAACCTCGGTGAGAACCAGCTGAGCGGGCCCGTCCCGGCTGAGTTGGGCGACCTCACGAACCTGGAACGTCTGAGCCTCGGCTGGAACAACTTGAGCGGGCCAATCCCGTCCGAGTTAGGCAACCTCACGGACCTGAGAAGCCTGGTCTTCCAGAGCAACGAAGTGAGCGGGCCAATCCCGCGCGAGTTCGGTGGCCTCACGAGCCTGGAAGTCCTGAGCCTCGATATGAACCAGCTGAGCGGTAGCATCCCGGCTGAGCTGGGCCGCCTCACGAACCTGGAGACGCTATTCCTCAGTGAGAACCAGCTGAGCGGTCCCATCCCGGCTGAACTGGGCCGCCTCGTGAACCTGAGGAGGCTGTACCTTCAGGACAACAAGCTGACCGGCTCCATTCCACCTGAACTGGCAGACCTCCCCCACATCGAACAGTTGTTCCTCGGCCCCAACGACGGGCTGAGCGGCTGCGTCCCCGAGGGACTGCGCGACATTCTCGACAACTTCGACTACTGGCAGCTCCGCGTGCGCTACTGCGATTGAACAGCGCTCGCCCGCCGGCCCGCCGTCGGTTGTCCCCTCTCCCGCGGGAGAGGTCAGGGTGAGGGGGCCTGGCGGTCGCGGCGGAAGGCGTCGAAGCGGTTCATCAGGTCGAGGGCGCTGCGGCGGTAGCTGAAGCGCCAGCGGCCATCGACACGCTCGAAGCGATCGAGGTAGCGGCCGGCCGCGATCGGCTGGAGCGGCAGCGCGGGCGGGCCCTGCAAGATCGTGTAGCACGACTCGGCGCTGGCCTCGCCGCGCTCCGGGTCGACCTCGATCGTGAGGTTCGTCGTGACGTGGCGGGTGCGCGGGGTGCCGTCGTCGTAGGTGAGCACGTTGGCCGTGCGGCGCTCCGCGATCTCCTTGCCGCGCCAGCCCGCGCCCGAGTCCGCGAGGAAGTCACCGTGCTCGAACATCTCCGCGATGGCGTCCCAGTCCGCCGCGTCCTGCAGCTCGGCGTAGTGGTAGATCAGCCGCTCGATCTCGCGCCGGGCGGCCGCGACCGGGTCGGCGGCGGCGCTCACGAGCGCTCGAGGGCCCAGGCGAAGTCGGCGAGGAGCTCCTCGTAGCGCTCGTCGACGCGCTCGCGCTCCCGCGGGTGCGTGATCACCCAGAAGCGTCCCGCCTGCACGGCGTCGAGCACGCGCTTCCCGACGAGCGCGGGCGACATGCGGCCTCGGCCCTCCGTGCGCAGCGCGGGCGTGACCTTGTCCGCGAGGTCGTCCGGCACGTGGCGATGCCCCTCGAACAGCCGGCTGGCGACGCCGCCGGGGCAGAGCACGGAGACGCCGATGCCGTCGTCGGCCACCTCGTGGCGCAGGCGGTCCGTGAGCGCTACGACCGCGTGCTTGGTCGCCGCGTACGTGGAGACGTTAACCGGCGGGACGGTGATGCCGGCCATCGACGAGGTGTTGACGATGTGCGCCTCGCCGTCCTGGTCGCGCATGCGCGGGACGAAGGCCTGGGCGCCATGCACCGCGCCCATCACGTTGACGCGGAACAGCCACTCCCAATCCGCGTCCGTGCTGTCCACGATCGATGTCTCGACGATCACGCCGGCGTTGCAGCAGAGCAGGTTGACCTCACCGAACTCCTCGTAGGCGCGCTCCGCGAGCAGGTCCATCGCGGTGCGATCGGAGACATCCACCTGCACCGCGATCGCGTCGACGCCGCTCTCGCGAGCCGCCGAGGCGACACGCTCCGCGCTGTCCAGATCGATGTCGGCGACCACCACGCGCATCCCGGCCTCGACGCAGGCGCCGACGATGCCCTGTCCGATGCCGCTGCCGCCGCCGGTGACGACGGCCACCTTGCCCTCAAGCTGCTCCATTGCCGCTGTCTCCTTCCGTCAGGCCGCGGTGGCGCTCACGAGCGCTCGAGGGCCCACTCGTAGGCGGCGCTCAGCTCCTCGTAGCGCGCGTCGAGCAGCCCGCGATCCGCCGCCCTCGGGTGCGTGATCACCCAGAAGCGGCCCGCCTGCACGGCGTCGAGCACCAGCTTGCCGGCGAGCGCGGGCGAGATGCCGCCCGAGCCCTCGCTGCGCTGCGCGGGCGTGACGCTGTCCGCGAGTTCCGCCGGCACGTTGCGGTGCCCCTCGAACAGCCGGGTCACGACCCCGCCGGGGCAGACCACCGAGACGCCGATGCCGTCACCGGCGACCTCGTGGCGGAGACGATCGGAGATCGCGATCACCGCGTGCTTGCTCGCCGCGTAGGTGCCGATGTCCAGCAGCGGCACGAAGATGCCCAATATCGAGCCGGTGTTGACGATGTGCGCCTCGCCCTCCTGCTCGCGCATGCGCGGGACGAACGCCTGCGCGCCGTGCACCACGCCCATCACGTTCACGCGGAAGAGCCACTCCCAATCCGCGTCCGTGCTGTCCTCGATCGAGGCCTCGATGAGCACGCCGGCGTTGCAGAAGAGCAGGTTGACCTCGCCGAACTCCTCGTAGGCGCGCTCGGCGAGGGCGTCCATCGCGATCCGGTCGGAAACGTCCACCTGCACCGCCAACGCGTCGGAGCCGCTCTCGCGGGCCGCCGAGGCGACGCGCTCGGCCTCGTCCCGGTCGATGTCGGCGACGACGACGCGCATCCCGGCCTCGACGCAGGCGCCGACGATGCCCTCGCCGATGCCGCTGCCGCCTCCCGTGACGACGGCCACTTTGCCCTCAAGCTGCTCCATCGCCGATCGCTCCTTCCGTCGCGCCTCCGCGCGCTATCCCGCGTTGGCGGCAGCTTCGTCGAAGGCGGCGAGCAGGCGCTCGGCGCGGCGCTCGATCGTGCCCCGCCGCTCGGGGTGGGTGATGATCCAGAAGCGGTTCGCGCGGACGGCGTCGAGCACCATCCGGCCCACCTCGCGCGGAGGCATCCGCTCGACCTCGCGGCGCTCCTCGACCGGCGGCGTGACGCGGCCGCGCAGCTCGTCCGGGAGATTGCGGTCGGCGGCGAACAGCTGCGTCGCCACCCCGCCGGGGCAGAGGATCGAGACGCCGATGCCGTCGCCCTCCACCTCGTTACGCAGCGTGTCGGAGAGGCCGAGGACGGCGTGCTTCGTCGCGCAATAGACGCCGACCTGCACGGCG
The DNA here is from genome assembly GCA_965247925.1 of Dehalococcoidia bacterium. Lineage (GTDB taxonomy): Bacteria > Chloroflexota > Dehalococcoidia > UBA2979 > UBA2979 > VXMT01. The sequence continues at coordinate 1,185,873 of CBDFIB010000004.1, read as the reverse complement.
CGCGTGGCCGAGATGCTGGACATCGAGCCGGTGTTCACGATGTGCGCCTCGCCGCCCGAGGCGGCGATCTGCTCGCGCATGCGCGGCACGAACGCCTGGATGCCGTGGACCACGCCGAAGAGGTTGACCCCGAACAGCCACTGCCAGTCCTCCGGGGTCGTCGAGGCGATCTCGCCGACCGAGATCACCCCGGCGTTGTTGCACAGCAGGTGGACGGCGCCGAAGGCCTCGTAGGCCGCGTCGGCGAGCGCATCAAGGGCGGCGCGGTCGGTCACGTCCGTGCGGACGGCGATCGCCTCGGCGCCGCGCTCGCGCAGGGCGTTCGCGACGCGTTCCCCTGCGTCCTCCTCGATGTCCGCGATCACGACGCGCATTCCCGCGTCCGCGCAGGCCTGGGCGATGCCCTGGCCGATGCCGCTGCCGCCACCGGTGACGACGGCGACCCTGCCCTCAAGCTGCTCCATCGCCGCTGTCTCCTTCCGTCAGGCTGCGTCGTCGCGCGCTATCCGGCGTTCGCGGCGGCCTCGTCGAAGGCGGCGAGCAGACGCTGCGAGCGGCGCTCGACCGTGCCGCGGAGTTCGGGGTGGGTGATGATCCAGAAGCGGTTGGCGCGGACGGCGGCGACCACTCTCTGACCGACCTCGCGCGGCGCCATTCGCTCAACGTCCGTGCGCTCCCCGATCGGCGGCGTGACGCGGCCGCGCAGCTCGTCCGGGAGATTGCGGTCGGCGGCGAAGAGCTGCGTCGCCACCCCGCCGGGGCAGAGGATCGAGACGCCGATGCCGTCGCCCTCCACCTCGTTGCGCAGCGTCTCGGAGAGACCGAGGACTGCGTGCTTCGTCGCGCAGTAGACGCCCACGTCGATGGCTCGCGTGGTCGAGATGGCGGCGACCGAGCCGGTGTTCACGATGTGCGCCTCGCCGCCCGACGCGGCGATCTGCTCGCGCATGCGCGGCACGAACGCCTGGAGGCCGTGGACGACGCCGAAGACGTTGACCGAGAACAGCCATTGCCAGTCCTCCGGCGTGGTCTGCGCGATCTCGCCGACCGAGATCACGCCGGCGTTGTTGCACAGCAGGTGGACCGCGCCGAAGGCCTCGTATGCCGCATCGGCGAGCTCATCGAGGGCGGCGCGGTCGGTCACGTCCGTGCGGACCGCGATCGCCTCGGCGCCGCGCTCGCGCAGCTCGTTCGCGACGCGCTCCCCTGCGTCGGCCTCGATGTCCGCGATCACGACGCGCATCCCTGCGTCCGCGCAGGCTCGGGCGATGCCCTCGCCGATGCCGCTGCCGCCGCCGGTGATGACCGCGACCTTGCCCCCGAGCTGCTCCACGTGCCGCCTCCTCGCTCCGGGCGCGATTCTACGCGGCTCCCTCCGTTCGGACCCGCCGGGCAGGAGCCGCGGGTCAGTTGGCGCCGTAGACCTCGGTGTCCGGGTGGAAGGCGTACCAGCCGAACCAGTAGGCGAGGTGGCCGTTGATGCGCTCGAGGCGTTCGGCGCCGGGGCCGAGCAGCGCTTCCTCGGTGACTCGCCACTCGCCGCCGGTCGCGTCGAGCAGCAGATCCGGGTCGTCGGTGGGCGTGAACGTGCGGTCGCCGCGATCGAAGGCGCGCACCTCGCCGCCGGAGTTGTAGGCGACGGGGCCGGTGAGCTCGTGGACGCCCTCGGTCTGGACCTCGCCGCGCGCGGCCACCAGTACGACCGGCTGCCCGCCGACGGCGTCGTTGACGACGCGCTCCTCGGCGATGGCGGTCAGCCGATAGGCCTTGCGATCGCCGTCGATGCGGAGACCGTAGATGAAGTTCTTGAGGCTCAGTTGTTCGCTCGAGGCGCCGTACCAGTTGAGCCAGCCGTCGTAGTCGAAGCCGATCATCTCGCCGGTGAGTTGGTCGAGAGCGTCTGCATACTCGAGGCGATCGGGCCCCACGGTGGGAGAGCGCGCGAAGAGCATCTCCATCAGCACGGCGACGAAGCGCTGGTCCCCGGCGGCCAGGATGCGCTGGAGCGCCGCGTAGGCGGGCCCCTCCACGGGCGAAGTGCTCAGGGCGTTCATCAGGTCCAGCGCCTCGCGATCGGAGATCGGCCCGGAGTCCACCCCGGGTATCGGCGAGGCGGTGGGCGTCACGTCCGCGGCGGTCGCCGAGGTGGACGGCGTCGCCGTCGCCGCGTCCGCGGTGGCAGATGGCGTCGCAGCCGGTGTTGCCGGCGAGCCGGCCGGCGTCGCGGTCGCGGCCTGCTCCCCGCTCTCCCCGCCACAGGCGGCGAGGCAAAGGACCGCGAGCAGGACGAGCGCGGCGTGCGGAGCCTGGCGGCGCAGCAGCATCGTGTGCACCTCGATCACGCGGGGCGTTTGTCCAAGCAGCGTAGCCCAACGCGGGGACCGGGTCCGCGAGTCACCGGCTAGCCGTGCTCCGCGGCAGGCGACGCGCCGTCGAGGGCGCCGAGCGCCTCGCGGACCATCGCCTCGACCCACTCCGGGCGCTCCAGTGGCACGAAGTGGCCGGCGCCCTCGGCGACCCATTCGAAGACGCGCCGCGGCTGGGAGGAGGCCTCGGGTGCGGTCGTGGAGCCGAGGCCGCGCGAGCCGGTGCCACGGCCGATCCAGACCGGGCATTCGAGCTCGGGGAGGGCGGCCCAGAGCTCTCCCGTCGCGCTGCCAGTGAACACGGCGGCCTCGGTCTCGCGCGCGCAGGCGAGCTGCACCGTCCCGTCGTCGCCGACCGTCCGCAGTCCCGTGTCGACAAAGCCGGCGAAGACCTCGGGAGTCCACGAGTCGTATGGGGAGCGGGCGCGCAGGTGCGCGGCGGCGTCCTCGCGGCTCGGCCACTCGTAGCGGCGGCGCAGCGCCACCTCGACCATCTGGTTTGCATTACCGCCGTCTCCGCCGCCTCCGCCGGTTGGCGCGCGCAACGGCGCCTCGACGAGGACGAGCGCAGCGACGAGGTCCGGCCGCGCCCGCGCGAGCAGGATGCCAACCCCGCCGCCGAGCGAGTGCCCGACGATCACGAGGCCGGACCAGCCCTCGGCCGCGGCGAGCTGCTCAACGTCCTCGGCCATCTCGGTCCAGCCCGCGGCCGGCAGACTCGTGCGCGTCGCCCCATGTCCGCGCAGGTCGAGCGCGATCGGGCGGCACACATCGCCGAGGGCGCCTGCGGTCGGCCGCCAGACGCCGCGCGTGAAGCCGGTGGCGTGCAGGAACAGCACCGGCCGCGTTCGCTCGCCCGGCCACTCGTCGAAGACGAGGACGGTCTCGCCGAGGTCCACCTCGCGCGTGCGGTAGGTCGCGCTCACGGCGTCACCGGCGGCTCAGCGGGCGCGCGCGGCGGCGCGCCCGATCCGCAGCGAGTGAAGCAGCTCGCGCGTGGCGGCGGCGACCTCCTCGACGGCGGAGTCGAAGGCCTCGGCGTTGTGCGCGGCGGGCTGGCGGAAGCCGCTCACCTTGCGCACGAACTGCAGCGCGGCGGCCTCGATCTCCTCGTCGCCGGCAAGCGTGGCGCCCTCGCGGAGGGTCTTGATGCTCCTGCACATGCGCCGAGGGTAGCAGCCGCAGCGCGGCGGTCCAGCCTCAGGCGGCGTCCTCCGGCGGCGCGAGCTCGCGGTCGCCGGCGCGGCGCCAGAGCAGCCAGGCGACGACGGCAACGGCGAGCAGCAGGGCGCTGGTCCCGCCGAGCGCGTAGCCGAGGGCAATGCGGGAGACGAGGAAGCTGAGCGCCAGCATGACGAAGATCGTCGCGAACTGGCCGCCGAACTGCTGGAAGGAGAGCGCCGTCGCGCGCTCGCTGTCCGGCACCCGCCGCGAGATGTAGACGGTGGTGACGGGATGCAGCGCGTTCTGCGCGAACGGCGCGAGCCCGAACAGCGGCACCACCCAGAGCATCCCCCCACTGCCGCCGAGCAGCGCGATCGCCCCGATGATGGGCAGCAGCAGCAGCACGCCGCTCATCCCGAGCCGCCGCGAGAACCAGTCCGCGCTCCAGCCGCCGGTCGCCGCGACGAGCATCATTCCCGCCGCGACCCAGCCGAAGGCGGCCACGGGCACCTCGTAGCCGATCAGCACCGGCTGCCAGACCGTGAACGCGACGAAGCCCGCCACCCAGGGCAGCGCGCCGAGCGTGGCCGCCCAGCGCAGCGAGGGCACGGCGAGTACGCGGCGCGTGGCCGAGAGGCCCGTGGCGAAGAACGAGTCGGCCGCGCTACCGGGCTCGCGCGGAGGCTCCTCGAGGCGCCACGCGAGGCTGGCGGCAGTAAGCGAGAGGACGCCACTCGCGACGATCGGCCAGGACAGCGGCGTGACGGTCGCCATCAGGCCGCCGATGATCGTGAAGCCCGCGATCGTGAGCGTCATCAGCCCGTTCAGCCGCCCCGCCACCGCCGGGAACTCTCGCACGCGCCCGACGGCGCGCAGCGCGTCGAACAGGTATGCATCGTCCGCGCCGCTCATCAGCGCGCTGCCGACGCCGAACAACACGTACGCCGAGAGCAGGACGGGCAGCGTCCCCGCGAGGGCGAAGACGAGGAACCCCACTGAGATGACCAGCGATCCGGAGACCATGCTGGTCTTGCGCCCGTAGCGATCGGCCACCACACCCGTGGGCACCTCGGACAGCAGCGAGCTGCCGAAGAAGACGGCGTCGAAGAGCAGCACCTGCCCGATCGTCAGGCCGCGCGTCTCGACGAGGTAGACGACCCAGATCGCCTCGCCCAGCCAGACCCAGCGCAGCACCCACCAGTAGGGGAGCAGCCGCAGGCTCCGCTCCATGCGGGCGTCTACGGGCGGCGAGTCAGTCATCGGGCGAGCGTGCGCCCGGATGCGCTATGCGCAGCAGGCGGGGTCGTCGCAGTCCCCGGGGACGCCAGACGTGTGCACGAACTCGATCAGCGCGGGCTCATCGTCGGTGACGGTGTAGACCTCCCAGGCGAGGCCGTCCGGGTCGCTGACCCAGACCTTGTCCTGCTCGGCGTGGCAGCAGACGACGCCGTCCTCGACGCGCGTCTCGAGGCCCGCGGCGCCCAGGCGCCGCGTCTCGGCGATGACGCGATCGGTGCTGAACACCTCGACGCCGATGTGGTTGAGGGACTCGCCGCCGGCCTGCTCGATCAGCACCAGCTTGAGCGGCGGGTCGGCGATCTCGAAGTTGGCGTAGCCCTCGCGCCGCTTGTGCGGCTCGGTCCGGAACAGCTCCGAATAGAAGCTAATCGCGGCGTCGAGGTCGGAGACGTTGAGCGCCAGCTGGACGCGGGACGCCGGGACTGGTCCGGCGGCGGGGCCGGTCTCCTGGATCGTGGTCATGTTCACCCCCCTCGCAACGGATGCGTCGTGATCGTACCTATCGATGATCACGCAGTGGCGGCGGGAATGCGAGCGCCGCAGCCCAACTGCTTCGCAGAGGGTCGGCAGCAGTCGGCTATGGCGCCTCGCGGCCGAGCAGGACGACGTCGGTGAAGAGCGCGCCCGCGCCGCCGTTGGTGCACATCGCGACCTCGGCGCCCTCGACCTGGCGGTTGCCGGCCTCGCCGCGGAGCTGCTTCGTGCCGGAGATCACCTTTTGCAGCAGCTGGGCCGTGCCGGGGTGGGCGAACGACATGGTGCCGCCATCGGTGCAGACGGGGAATTCGCCGCCGACGCGGATGCGGCCGTCCATGACGAACGGGCCGCCCTCGCCGGGCCCGCAGAAGCCGAAGGTCTCGAACTGGCGAATGATCTCGAAGGAGAACGGGTCGTAGAACTCGCACACGTCGATGTCGGACGGGCCGAGCCCGGAGGTCTCGAAGGCCTGCCTCGAGGAATACGAGCCGACATCGCCCGTGACGTGCCAGAGCGGGCCCGCGACGTACGCCTGCCCGCGCGAGTCGAGGCCGCCACCGAGGACGTGAATCGGCGTGACATCGAGGTCGCGCGCGCGCTCGGCGGTGGTGAGCACCATGGCCGCCCCGCCCTCGCTGGTCATCGCGCAGTCCAGCAGGTGGAACGGGTCGGCGATCATCGCCGAGTTGAGCACGTCGTCGGGCGTGATCACGCGCCCGGTGTAGACAGCATCCGGGTTCATCCCGCCGTTCGTGCGGATGGCCGAGGCAACCTCGGCGAGGTGTTCCGGCTTCGTGTCGTACATGTGCATGTGCCGCTGGGCGATCAGCGCGAACTCGGCGGCGGTGTAGAGGCCGAAGCACTCGACGAACTCGTTCGAGGGCCGCGTCCACGGCGCCGTCGAGGCGCGCTCCGTGTAGGCGCCGGCCTGGCCGTTGCCGACGACGACGGTGTTGGCGTATCCGGCGGCGATGGCGGCGGCCGCCTGGAGCACGGCGGGGATGCCCATGTTCGCGACGCCCACCCACGTCGCCCGGCCTCCGAGCTGGTGGACCCACTGGCGTTGGGAGCCGCCCCCACCACCGGTGCCCGAGCTGACATTGACCCCGTCGATGTCGGAGACCTCGAGGCCGGCGTCGGCGATTGCGCCCTTCACGGCGTCGAGCGTGATCGAGAAGGAGGTGTGCTCCTTGAGGAAGCGCGACTGCACCGTGTTGTAGGCGCCGACGATCACGACGTTGTGCAGATCCCTGGTGGCCATTCTTCCCGCCATCAACTCGGCGCCCGGTTGGTCCGCGCCATGGTACGCCGTCGCCTCGCAACGCACCGCGCCGGGGCGCGATGGCGAACCAACGGCCTCCTGCCCACAATGATCGCCGGGAGGTGACCATGAGCGACCACGACCCTGACCTGCTGCGCAACGCCGAGGAGACTCGCCGTCTGGGCGATCTCGTCGCGCGCCTCGACGCGGCCGACCTGGCGCGCTCGCTCGGCGGCGGCTGGACGGTCGCGTTCGCCTTCGCACACCTCGCGTTCTGGGACGCCCGCCAGGACGCCGCCCTGCGCGTCTACGCGCGCGGCGACCCGTTCCCGCCCGAGGACGAGGTGACGAACGCCGCGCTGGAGCTGATCGCCGGGAGCTTCGGCCCGGAGGCGGTCGCCGCGGCGGCCGTCGAGGCAGCAGCCCGGCTGGACGCGACCGCGACCGATCTCACCGCCGGACAGCGCGCCGCCCTTCGCGAGGCGGGGCAGGAGTTCGCGTTCTGCCGCTGGCCCCATCGCGAGGAGCACATCGCACAGATCGAGGCCGTACTGGACTGAGTAGCGTGAGTTGAGCGCGGCTCCTGAAGTCCCTGACCGCCGATTCCGCCTGGCGGCGGAGGGGGATCAGGCCGGAGCGGAGCTGAGCCGGTAGCCGACCTGCCGTACGGTCTGAAGGTATTGAGCCGCCGGGCCGAGCTTGGAGCGGATACGCGAGACGAGCACCGCGAGGCGGGCCCGTGGTCGTCGTCGGCCGCGCCCCACAGCGCCTCGGCGATCCGGTCGTAGGCGACCACGCGCCCGCCGGCCTCGGCGATGACGTAGAGCGCCTCGAACTCCATGTAGGTGAGCGGCGCGGGGTCGTCCGCCCGGTGACCCGGAAGCGTTCACGATCGACGACCAGTTCGCCGACCGCGATGCGCCCCATGGGCCCCATGGGCCCGCTGTCTGCCGCCGGATTGCCGGTCACATTGGTGGTCATCGTTTTGCCTGGTCCGTTGCGGTCGAGCCCCGGAAGCGCCTCCCGAAGGGGGAGGACGCTCCCGGAGCCGACATCAGACCGCTGCGCTCCACGCCAGGAACAGGTTCCTAGAGCGCAGCTTCGTCCGCTTCTCCGGTGCGGATGCGGATCGCCCGGGTGACGGGGCTGACAAAGATCTTGCCGTCCCCGACCTGACCCGTGCGGGCCGCGTCCACGATCCGCTCGAGGATCGCGTCCACCTCGTCGTCCTTGACGACCAGCTCGATCTTGACCTTCGTCAGGTACTCGACCGCGAAGGTGCGGCCTCGCCACTGCTCGGTCACGCCGCGCTGGGTGCCGTGTCCGCGCACCTCCGTGAGCGTCATGCCGGCGTGGTCGAGGTCCTCGAGCGCCGTCTTGACCACCTCCAGCTTCTCGGGGCGAATGATCGCCTCAATTTTCTGCACGAGTCGCCTCCTCGTCTGCCTTGGGCGCCCCGCCGGAAATCGGCGCGCCGCTGCTGGACAGGGCCGTCCCGCCGAAGTGCGGTCCGAACGGATCCCTGCCGCCGGTGAACTCGGGGTACGCCTCCATCGCGTGCTCCGCCACGTCGAGGCCGCTCTCTTCCTCGCTCGCGGAGACGCGCAGGCCGACGGTGTACTTGATGATCGTGAACAGGATCACCGAGGTCACCACGGTCCAGACGCCAACGGCAATCACACCGATCGCCTGGAAGAGCAACTGCTCGATGCCGCCACCGACCAGCAACCCGTAGTTGCCGGAGTCGGCGTAGTTCGGTCCGAGGTTGGCCTGCGTGCTGAAGAGACCGACCGCCAGCGTGCCCCAGATGCCGTTGAAGAGGTGCACCGGCACCGCGCCAACGGGGTCGTCGATCCTCAGCTTGTCGAGCAACTCGACGCCGAAGACGATGATCACACCCGCGACGATGCCGATCACGACCGCGCCCCACGGCTCGACCGTGGCGGTGCCGGCCGTGATACCGACCAGACCGCCCAGCACGCCGTTCAGCGTCAGCGAGAGGTCCGACTTGCCGGTCCGCAGCCTCGAGACCACCATCGCCGTCGCCGCGCCGGCTCCGGCGGCGAGCGTCGTCGTCACGGCGACGCGCGCCGCGAGGTCGGCGAAGCCGCCGCTCAGCGCGAGGGTCGATCCGGCGTTGAAGCCGTACCAGCCGATCCAGAGGATCATCACGCCCAGGAAGCCAAGCGGCATCGAGTGACCGGGCAGCGGGTTGACGCTGCCGTCGGCGTTGTACTTGCCGCGGCGTGCGCCAACCATGATCGCGCCGACGAGCGCCGCCCAGCCGCCGACCGAGTGGACGACGGTCGAACCGGCGAAGTCGATCATGCCGTTGTCGCCGAACTGGATGTCGGAGGCGTACGCGCTCAGGAAGCCGTCGCCCCAGACCCAGTGCGTGACCACGGGGTAGATCACCGCGGTGATCGCGACCGTGTAGATCAGGTACGCCGCGAACTTGGTCCGTTCGGCGACGGCGCCCGACACGATCGTCGCGGCCGTGGCCGCGAATGCGAACTGGAAGAAGAATGTAGCGTAGTCAGCATCTCCCCCGCCGTAGAAGAAGCTTCCCCCGCCAAAGAATTTGATGTCGATGAACTCGGTGGTGCCGTACGCGAGGCCGAAGCCGACTGCCCAGTAGGCAATCGCGCCGAACGAGAGGTCCAGCGTGTTCTTCATCAGAATGTTGGTGACATTCTTCGAGCGGATGAAGCCCGACTCGACCAGGCCGAATCCGGCCTGCATGAACAACACCAGGATCCCGGCGATGAGGAGCCAGGCGATGTCAAGCGCGGACGTCAGATCCGCTATCGCCTCCTCTACCTCCTGGGCGTTGGCAAACCCGGTTCCCGCGGCAAACGCCGCAACTACTCCGACCGCCGCAGCGACGACGGTTCGATGGCGCATCCTCATAGACGCCCCCCTTCTTCCCGCGAAAGGTAGGCGCGCGCGATTTCGCCGCAGTGTCGCCACTGTGAAATGTAGATAACGGAATTGTTGCCCGCGCGTTACGGCCGAGTTTCGCGCACGCCTCGCCCGGCCCGGCCCGCGCTACGCCGGGTGCGCTGCCTCGCGCATGTGCCCGTGGCGGCCGAGGTACTCGCGAATCGCGATCAACGCCGCGATGCCGTCGCCCGTCGCCGATCCGAGCTGCTTCGTCGAGCCCGCACGCACGTCGCCGGCGGCGTAGACGCCGGGCAGCGAGGTCGCGAAGCCCTCGGAGGCGACGAAGCCCCACTCGTCCAGCTCGACCGTCCCGCGCAGGAACTCCGCGTTCGGCGTCAGCCCGATGAAGACGAAGACACCGGCGGGCTGCCACGCGAGCTCCTCGCCGCTCTCGCGGTCGCGCGCGCGGACCTCCTGCAGGCGGCCGCCCCGCCCGAGCAGCTCGACCACCTCGGTGCTGGTGTGGATCTCGATCGCGGGGTGGCCGCGCACCTTGTCCTGCAGCAACTGCGAGCCCTTCAATTGCGCGTTGCGCTCCACGATGCGGACGCGCTCGGCGAAGTTTGTGAGGAACAACCCTTCCTCGAGGCCGGAGTTCCCGCCGCCGATCACCAGCAGCTCCTCCGAGCCTCGGTAGAACGGCCCGTCGCAGGTCGCGCAGAAGTGCACGCCAGAGCCGATCAGCCCGTCCTCGCCGGGAACCTCGAGGCGGCGGTATGAGGAGCCGGTGGAGATCAGCGCGGCGTGCGCGCTGATCTCCTGCCCCGTGCTCAGTGTCAGCGCGACATCGCCCTCGTGCTGGTCCGCCCGCAGGTTCGCGACGGAGACCGCCTCGAGCATCTCGACGCCGTAGCGCCGGGCCTGCCGCACGAAGCGGTCGGCCAGCTCGCCGCCCTCGATGCCGTCCGGGAAGCCGGGGTAGTTGTCGACGCGCTCGGTGACGCCGGCCTGCCCGCCGAGCGAGCCGCCGTCGACGATGATCGCGTCGATGCCCTCGCGCGCGGCGTAGATGCCGGCGGCGAGCCCGGCCGGCCCGCCCCCGATGATCGCGAGGTCGTAGAAGGCGCGCTCGGCCTCGATGTTGAGGCCGAGCTTTACCGCCAGCTCCTCGTTCGAGGGCTCCAGCAGGTGGCTGCCGTCGGAGAAGATGACCGTCGGGATCGTGCGCCCGCCGTTCTGCAGCTCCTCGACGAAGCGCAGGCCGTCGGCGTCCTGGTCGATGTCGATCCAGTCGTACGCGACGCGATGCTCGCCGAGGAACTTCTTGGAGCTCCGGCAATCCGGGCACCACGGCGCCCCGTAGACCTGTATCTCCGCCACCGTGCTCTCCCTCCGGGCGCCACGGCCGCAAGCCGTCCAGCCGCCGGGTGCGGGCGCCTCGTTAGAATGATCCCAGAAGCGCGGCGCTCGCGCTCCCGCGCCGGGCGGCCGTCCGGCGGCGACACAGGAGATCGAGAGGTCGCATGAGGCTCGCGTCACGCAGCGAGACCGCACGGAGGCGAGGCGACGCAGCGCGGCTCCTCCTGCCCGTGGCCGCGCTGCTGACGCTGCTGCTGCTCGCCTGCAGCGACCCGGTTGAGGAACCGGACGTCGCGACCTCGACGCCCACGACCCCGTCGGGCATGACGACCGCTACACCGTCGCCCACGGCGACGCCCGTCGGCGAAGAGGCGGCCGTAGATGCCTGGGGTCGCCGCGCCTGCGCCGCGGCCGGCACGTTCACCCTCGACTTCCTCGCGAGCGGCGACGAGCGCGACCCGAACGAACTCAACCTGGAGGAGCGCAAGCAGCGCGCCGAGGCGATGTTCCCCGTGCAGTACGACGCCGTGCGCGCGGCCGCGAGAGCCCTCGAGGCGATCGATCCGCCGCTGCGGACGGCGGAACTGCACGCCCTGCTGCTCGACACCTACCGCGATCTGGATGCCGCGCTCCAGGAGCAGGAGCAGGTGATCGCCGAGGCGAGCAGCAGCGAGCAGATCGCCGACAGCAACCTGCCCGTCGACGAGCTCGCCAGCCTCGCCTTCCGTCAGGCCTCGCTGCTGGCGGACGGCGGCTACTGCGAGTAGCCGGCCCGCCTCGGATCCATTCCCCCTCGCGCCTCCTCGTCAGCTCGCAATCGGCTGCTGGGTCGCGTAGCATACTTTGCACTGAAAACTAGTTTGCGCTTCAGCGCGAACTGGTCAGCGGCGGGAGGTACGCAATGAAGCGAGCGGGCGAGGAAGCGGGACTCACACCCGAAGAGGGCTGGAGCACGATCCAGGCGACGATGGACGAGACGCGCAGCGCGATGTACGTGGCCGGGACGGCGACGATCCTGCTGCTCTGGGGCGTGATCGCCTCGCTCGGTTACCTCGCGGAGTTCGCGATCGACACGCTGGCCACCGACTTCGGGGAGGACAACCCGTGGATCAGCGCGCCGCTCTGGGCCGTCCTCGTGACCGCGGGGATGGCGAGCAGCGCGATCATCGGGCGCCGCGCGGGCAGAAAGCAGGCCGCCGGGGATGCGATGCGCAGCGCCGGCATCCGGGTGTTCCTCTTCTGGCTCGCGGTGGTTGCGGCGGCCTTCCTCATCCCGGGGGCAGCAGGCATGTGGAACGCCGACGTGGACCCGCTGAACATCCCGCGAGTCGCCGTGGGCGTCGTGGCGCTGGGGCACGTGCTCTTCGGCATCATGCACCGGCCGGTGATCGCGGCCGTGGGCGTGGGCATCGCCGCGGCGTTCTACGTACCGAGTTACCTCGCGGGTGACGCCGCGCTCGCGGTGTCGGCGGCGGCCACACTGCTGGTGGTCGCGCTGGCCTGGGCGTGGATACGCAGGAGTGGCGTCCTGTGACCAGCGAGGCCGGCGACGAACCGATCGTCCTCGACGAGACGATCCACCAGTCCACCCGGCTGCGGATCATGACCATGCTGGTCTCCGTGCCGGAGTCGGATCGCCTCGCCTACGGCTTCGTCCAGCGGACGCTCTCCCTCACCGGCGGCAACCTCACCACGCACCTGCGACGGCTCGAGGACGCCGGCTACCTGCTCACCACCAAGGAGTTCCTCGACGCCCGGCCGCGCACCTGGGTGCAGGCGACGCCCGAGGGCCGCCGCGCCTTCGCCGAGTACCTCGCCAACCTGCGGCGCGCGCTGAACTGGCAGCCGAGCGGCTGAGCGCGGCGGCGTGCCGCCTCGATGTATGCGACGCTGGTTCGACGATGCTGACCCGCAGCCAGATCAACCGCGCGGGTAGACGCTTGCGCAAGGCGGAAACGCCAGACGAAGCTGATCGCCAGATCTACGACGAATTCCGTGCAACGTTCGCCGAGCCGCTAGCTGAAGTCGTGGAGGCCCTACGCGGACTTGCCGGAGGCGCGCCAGTCACCTACCGCCTCAAGCGCTTCGAGACAACCGTCGAGAAGCTGCGCCGCCTGACGAGCGACCTCGCCCGCCTCGAGGACATCGCCGGCTGCCGCGTCGTCGTGCCTACGATGCGGGAGCAGCGCGACACCCTTGGAGTGATCCGTCGAGACCTTGAGATTGTTCGCGAGCGTGACTACCAGGCAGAGCCGCGCGGCGGATACCGAGCGCTGCACGCCGTGGTTCGCGCGCACGGGCAGATGGTTGAGGTGCAATTGCGCACGGAGCTCGCGGAACAGTGGGCGAACACCGCGGAGAGGCTCGCCGGGAGGTTCGATCCCGAGATCAAGTACGGTGGCGGCCCGCCCGGAATACGCGACATCCTGAACGCTATGGCCCGAATCTTCGGGGAGTCCGACGCGATTCGCTACCGGTACATCGACGAATTCGAGATGATTCGCAGCGATTCCTTACTGTCGCAGTCTTTCCTGAATATGACAGATGAGCTTGAGTTCGATACTTTCTTGTCCGCGATCCGGGGTGCGTCTGAAGCGATTGTGAGTTTGGATAGAGCCGTTGCCGAGGCAATGATCGCGAGGCTGGAGACCATCGCGGCACAGGACAGCGCCAACCCTGATGAAGCACTCCGCGAGTACTTCAGGGTGCTGACGACCTTGACGGGCCCGGCCGAGACCGAGGACGGCGACGCATGAAGCACTTCCTGCTCGACTACGACCACTCCACCCGCAAGCTGGTCAGCATCACCACGTTCGAGGACATGGGCGAGGCGATCGCGGCGTACGGGGAGCGTGAGCGCGAGGCATTCGGAACAGAGCACGAGGTGGTGCTGCTGGGTGCGGAATCCGAGGACGACCTGCGGCAAACCCACTCCCGCTACTTCTACCCCATCGGGAAGAGCTTGGAGCGTGCGCTCGAACGCTACGAGGAGCGGCTGAACGCCCCCCTCTGACCCCTCGCCCCTACCCGATCAGCGCGGCCGGGTTCGCCTGCACCATGCGGCCCACGTCCGAGGCGGAGTAGCCGGCGTCGAGGAAGTGCTCGATCCAGCGGCCGAAGCCGACGGGCGGCTCCGGGTTCCCGGCCTGACCGAAGTCGGTCGAGAGGATCACGTGCTCGGGCCCGACGGCGCGGACCTGGGACTCGAGCAGCTCCCACTGCTCCTGGCCGTCCTCGTGGCTGGTGGCAGTCGCCACCTGCTCCACGTAGGCCCCGAGGCCGGCCATCTCCTGCTGCACTTCGAGGTCGATGTAGAACGAGCCGTGCGTGACCACGGTGCGGATCCCGCGGCGTCGCGACTCGCGCACCAGCACGGCGACCTCCGCGCTCGAGAGGTGGCCGGTGGCGAGCACGGCGTCGTGCTCGTGGATCAGGTCGAGGATCGCCATCACCTCGTGGCGGAGGTCGCCCATCTCGTCGAGCACCGTGATGCCGGGGGCCGGGCTGTGGCGGCCGCCGGGGCGGGCGTCGCGCCAGGCCTGCGCGTCGAAGGTGGGCATCCACACCATCGTCGTGCCGATCAGCATCGCGACGCTGACGGCCTCCATGTTGAGCCCGCCCACGCCGTGGTCGAGCGCGATGCCGCCGTAGACGCGGATGCTCTCGTTCTGCCGGTCGAGCAGCCAGGCGAGGGGCTGCGTGTTGTACTCGTGGCTCTTCAGCACGAGGCCGCCCATGCCCGCCTCGACGGCGCGCTCGACGAGCACGTCGGCGGCCATCCGCCGTTCGGCGTAGGGGTCGGGCGCGGCGTGCACGTGCACGTCGATCGCGCCTCGCAGCAGCTCGCGCGCGTCCTCGCGCACATCGTCAAGCGTCGCTTCGCGGTCGAACCTCGCCATCGCGGCCGCTCCTTCCGTGTCTAGTCCGTCAGCAGCTTGGTGTGGTCCCAGGAGGAGATCTTGCCGGGGCGGATGCGCACGGCGATGCGCTTCGGCACGGCGCGGCGCCGGTCGGGGCGCGCCTGCGCGCCCTCTCGCGCCGTGTCGCCGCCCGGGCCGCCCTGGTAGTACTTCGCGCCGATCAGGCGCATCACGTCGCGCGTGGTGTCGACGTCGTCGAGCAGCTCCGCCTCGCCCTTGATCATCGCGCCGCGCAGCTTGTCGTAGACGACGCCGTCCTCGATCAGCAGCGTGACGCGCGGATCGCGCTCGATGTTGCGGACCTTCTGAGAGGAGCGGTACGTGGTGAAGACGATGCAGCCCTCGTCGTCCACGGCGAACCACATTGGCGCCAGGTGCGGGCTGCCGTCGGGGCCGATGCTGGCCACCTGCAGCGTGTGGGTGCTGTCGAGGAAGTCGCGCAGCTCCTCGTCGGTCAAGCGGATGCGGTCACGCAGGCTGGCCACCGGCGCCTCCCTTCGGCGAGCCGCATCATAGCGCCTCGCGTAGGCTAGGCTTGCGAGAGCCACGAGGAGGCCGGGCATGGAGTTGCGCCTGTTCCCGCTCAACACGGTGCTGTTCCCGGACATGCCGCTCCCGCTCAACGTCTTCGAGCCGCGCTACCTGCAGCTGGTGCAGGAGTGCATGGACGAGGAGGCGCCGTTCGGGGTCGCGCTGATCCGCGAGGGCCCCGAGGTCGGCGGCCCCGCGGAGCCGTTCGAGATCGGCTCCACCGCGCGCATCGAGCAGATCGCGCAGGGCATGCTGAACACGATCCAGCTGCTCGCGCGCGGCGAGCGGCGCGTGCGCATCCTGGAACTGCACCACGACCGCCCCTACCTCTGGGCCGACGCCGAGGAGATCGAGGACCTGCCGGGCGAGGCGCCGCAGGAGCTGCTCGAACGCGGGCAGGAGCTGCTCGACGAGTTCGAGCGGCTGCGCTTCAGCTCGGCGGGCGGCTACGTGCGCCCGCGCTCGCCGGAGCCCGTGACGAGGCCGCCCGGCGTGCTCGCGGACGCGATCGGCGCGACGGCGGCAGGCAGCCCGGCGGAGCGGCAGGAGCTGCTCGAGACGCTGGACCCCGGCCTCCGGCTGGAGCGCGCGGTCGCGATGTTCGCGCCGGTGATCGAGCAGATGCGGCAGCGCTCGACCGACAGCGTGCTCCGCCGCTGGAGCGAACCCGGCGCGCTCAACTAGCCGCGAGGTTCGATCCCCTCTCCCCTTGGCGAAAGGGCCAGGGTGAGGGCTCTGCGAGGGTCTCTCGGCACAGCGGACGCCGGAAGAGCGCGCGCTGCGCGCGGCTCCCCACCCACCCGCCCCGGAGGTTTTCGGGTGTGGGGGCTACGCCCCCACACCCCCGCCGGACCGGAGGCAAGCACCCCGCCGGGCGTGGTCACATCCACACGGATGGGCGGCGCTGCTCCGCAACCGATCCGCCGAGACGGGGAGCACAGGGCGCGCTCGGCCGTAGTGACGGGGACGCAAGACGCGAGGCCGAGCGCGCGCCGCGCCCGTGCCCTCAACACCGGAATGTTGCGGGAGGCTGGACTAGCTGAGGCTGTCGCACAAACCCGCGATGCGGGGAACATCGCGATAGGATGAGCATGGCGGCAGGGGCGGAGTGATTCCGGGGTGCCGCCATGACCCAGCGCTTCCTGCCGTGCGAGCGTGACCAGCAATACCTGATGCCCGCCAGCCTCCGCGACTGGCTGCCCGAGGACCACCTCGCGTGGTTCGTGCTCGATGCGGTAAGCCAGCTCGACCTCACCGCGTTCTACGCGCGCTACCGCGAGGACGGTTGGGGGCGGAAGGCGTACGAGCCGTCGATGATGGTCGCGCTCGTGCTCTATGCCTACTGCGAGGGCGAGCGCTCGAGCCGCCAGATCGAACGGCGCTGCCGCGAGGACATCGCCTTCCGCGTGCTGACCGCGAACCAGCAGCCCGACCACGCCACGATCTGCCGCTTCCGGCAGCAGCACGAGCAAGCGCTGGCGGGACTGTTCGCCGGGGTGCTCAGGCTGTGCGCCGAGGCGGGTCTGTTGCGGGTCGGCGTGGTCGCGCTCGACGGCACCAAACTCCGCGCGAACGCCAGCCGTGAGCGCAATCGCACGGATGCGGAGCTTGCGGCCGAGGTGCGGCGCATCCTCGCCGAGGCGGAGCGGGTGGACGCCGAGGAGAACGCGCGCTTCGGCGACGCGCGGGGCGACGAGTTGCCTGCGGGGTTCAGGGACCGCGAGGAGCGCCTGCAGCGGCTGCGCGAGGCGCGGGAGCGGCTGGCGGCCCGTGAGCGGGAGCGGCAGGAGGACTATGAGGAACGCCTCAGGAGCCGCGCGCAGAAGGACCGGCGCGGGCGCCGCCCGCAGCCGCCGCAGCCCGACCCGGGCGCGAAGGTGAACGTCACCGACCCGGACAGCCGCGTGGTGCGCGACTATCACGGCTACTTCCAGGGCTACAACGTGCAGGCGGTGACGAGTAGCGACCAGATCATCGTCGCGGCCGAGGTGAGCCTCCAGGCGACGGACATGCACGAGCTGCAACCGATGATCGAGGCGATGCACCGCAACCTGCAGGCCGCACACTGCGGGCCGCTGCGCGTGCTGCTGGCCGATGCCGGCTACTACTCCGAGGCGAACGTGCGGCAGGCCGAAGGCAGGGGTCCGGAGCTGCTGATCGCCACCCGCAGCGACCGCAACCGGCGCGCCGGCGCTGCGGCGCCGCGCGGGCGCATCCCTGCCGGGCTCTCCGTACGTGAACGGATGGACCGGAAACTGGCGACGCAGCGGGGCCGGCGTCTCTACGAGCAGCGGCGCTGGATGATCGAACCCGTCTTTGGAGACGTCAAGGAAAACCGCGGCATCCGCCGCTTCAAGCGGCGCGGGATCGCCGCGTGCGCCAGCGAATGGAAGCTGAGCGCCGCCACCCACAACCTCAAGAAGCTCTATCGCCGGGCGCGCCCGTCACCCCGGCCAGCGAACAGCAACCCCCGGCGAGGAGACCGGGCTACCGCCGCGGCTGCCGCTTAGCGCGCCTGCCCCGCCAGACGCGACCGCTCCGCTCCGACTGCCGACTGCCGACTGCCGACTGCCGACTGCCGCTACCCTTTTGGCACTCCACCCACGCCACTCCGTGCGACAGCCTCAGCAGGCTGCTGAAAAAGTCCGCCGCGGCGCTTTTGGGCTGAAATCGCGCTGGCCGCGACATCAAGAAACCCAATGTTTCTGGGCTCTACGCCAGCCCACCGAATGGCCAGTGAGACCCAGCGGCCCAGGATCAGGAGTTTTTCAGCAACCTGCTAGTAGCGGATGTTGATCGAGGTGCGCGTGCGCACCAGTTCGCCGTGCTGGTTCTCCCAGCGGATCTCCGTGTAGGTGAAGAGGGTGAGGCCGAGGCGGCCGGTTCGCTCATCCCACTTCGTCAGCGCGAACGATTCCGCGATGGTGTCGCCGGGCCGCATCGGAACGCCGTAGACGTCCTCCTGCCCGCCGTTCATGCCGTGCTGGCCGGGCACGTTCGGGTCGGGCGGGAGTGACGGGCGCGGCAGGTTGTTGTCCGCGTCCCAGAACCGCCGCTCCTGCGGCGTCTCGATATGCCAGGCGAAGGGGTTGAACTCGGGCGGCGCGACAATGCCGCCCCAGCGAGTCGTCCTCGCGTACTCCTCGTCCCAGAACAGGCGCGGCGGCCGCTCCGGGTAGTAGATCGCGATCACCCAGCGACGGATGTCCGAGGTCTCGATCGGCAGCGACCAGGACGGCTCGCTCCAGACGCCGAGCGCCTCCCGCATCTGCGGCGTGACCAGCGTCTCGACTCCCTCGGCCATCGCGCCCTCCCCTGCGGCGCGCCCTCGCTGCGCCGCGGCTAGCGGAGCATACCGCGCCACGGCGGGCGGGGAAGGCGGGTGGCGGAGGGGGTGGGATTCGAACCCACGACAACTTGCGCTGCGACGGTGTTCAAGACCGCCCAAGCGGGATTACCGACGGCCGTCGCAGATTGTGAAATCCCTTACGGTGCAACGGAATAACGCCGCTGAGCGGTCGCCGGCGGTCGCCCCCAAAACCCCGTAAACCACCCCTCATAACCCCGCACGTAACCCCGCACCGTGCGCAGCGAAGCGGCTGAGCGCTGCACCGGCGATCGTGCAGCTACTACTTTCGTGGGGGCGTGAAGCCCTCGGGCCACCGTGTGCTTTGATCATAGACGACCGCATTGACGATGGCCCCATCGAGGATGGCCCCGCCGAGCTTGGCGCCTGTGAGGTCCACGAGCGGCAGATCCGCGCCGGTAAGGTTCGCGCAGGTGAGGTTCGCACCCGTGAGACGCGCCCTAACGAGGTCCGCGTCCGAGAGGTCCGCCCGCATGAGCTTCGCGCGGGTGAGGTTCGCGCCGGTGAGCTTCGCGCCCTCAAGGCACTTCTCGGAAAGATCGATCCCCAGAACATGCGTGTGCGCCAGATTCAGCGGCGCACGTATCGTCTCGCCGCCGCCGGGCCACAGTCGCTCGATCGCCTCGACTGTGGACGCCACATCCATCCGATGTTGAATGTCAAGCGCGCGCCTCGCGAATTCAATGGTGACGACATCTGGGGGTCGCCAAGGGCTTTCGGAGCGAAGGTAAGCCGTCAGAATGTCGAGAATCGGCCACAAGTCGTCGGGTGATTCCCCAGCGATCCGCTCCAAGGAGCGGACTCCGCCCGCGCGAATCTCAGGTGCAGGCGCATCGTTCGCACGGACTGCGCCGAGCTGGTCTATCGCTCGTGTGAACCGATCGGTGATCTGTCCACGTCCCACCATAGTGACCTGGTCCTCGAGGGCATTCATGCGCCGCCAGTTGATGTACGTGCCAAAGAGGATGACGGCTCCAGCGATGATGGCGGACACGGTGAGGCGAGCCTGATCGCGGACCTCGAATTGGGCTTGCGGGTCGTCCAGCTCGGGGCTAAACAGCGGCGGCAGGCACACGATCGCAGCCAGCGCGATCACAGCCGCGATCATTAGCACCGTTACAAGTCCGACCGAGCCGTGGGGCAGTTTGCTCCACCGGCCGGCGGCGCTCCAGCGTGGAGGCGTCAGTCGGCCGCGTACGCTGCGGATGCTCCTCAGAAGCCGCTTCACCTGCCCGGTGAGACCGTCCATCGCGAGACTGTAGTTGATCTCGCGGTAGCGCCCAATCATGGGGCGTCACAGGCAGGGAGACGGTCTCTGCAGCGGACCACCCTTCGTAGGAAAGCGCCGGGCTAGAGGGCCGCCACCACCCGCGCGGCGCCAATCGCACCCGCAGCAGCCTCGAGATGCCTACCCAGCGCCGCGAGGTCGAGGCCCGGCGCCGCCCCGCGGTCCGCCACCGGCCGCCGCCCGTCGTAGTCCGCTCCGACGGTGCGCCACGGCTCACGCCCGGTGAGCAGGTCGAGCAGGTCGGCGCTGAAGTCGGGCAGGTAGAGCGCCTGCCCCGGATCGTCGGGGCGCGTCCACTCGTCCCACGTCATGTGCCCGCTGATCGGGAAGTAGAACTCGCGCAGCCAGTCGCCGCGCGTGCGCGCTCGCCTGAGCGCGATGTCGCGCACGAGCAGCAGCAGCGTCACCCGTGAGTCCTGGTCGAAGTAGATCGAGCCGTCGGGGCGCACGCGGTCGACGACCTCGATGCCGAGCTGGCCGATGTCGCCGCGCGGCTTCGAGGCGCCGGCGTACTCGCCCTTCACCGGAGCCGTGAGGCTCTTCGGCACGCGCGTCATGAACGAGGAGCGGTAGACGGGGCGGCCGCGGGCGTGGGCCTCGCGCCACTGCAGCACGTGGTAGGCGTGGCGAGTCTCGGGCACGCACTCGTAGGCGACCGCGCCGTCGACGTACCAGTGGATGCTGAACGCCTGCTCGCGGATGCCCCAGCGGATCGAGTTGATCGCCGGCGCGCCGGGGTTGCCCTGGCGGTGGATCACGAGGCCGGTCGGCTCGCCGTGCGCCCAGCCGCGCAGCATGCCGGCGGCGAAAGGCTGCCCGCTCTCCGGGTCGCGGTCGACGATCTCGTAGCTGCTGCGCATCAGCGGTCGGGCTTCCCGGCGACGATGCGGTAGACGCCGTAGGAGGCGAGCACGCCGGTGGCGACGGCGAGCTCGGTCTCCGTCACCGGCGCACCGACCGCGATGCGTCCGAAGACGACGCCTGTCACGAACAGCGCCAGCAGTGCGCGCACGCTGCCCTCGGGCAGCCAGAGCGGCTTCCTTCCGTTCATCGGGATCCTCCCATCATCCACGTGTCACTCCCCCAGCTTCCCGCCCGTGAGCGCGTACCAGACCGCCCCGGCGATGGCGGCCGTGGTGTAGCCGGCCTGCGCGAAGTGGGCCTTGATGCCGCCCGCGCCCTGCAGCTGGCGCACGTCCATGTAGAGCAGGACGAGCTGCTCGTCCTGGGGCAGCACCGCGAACTCGCGCACGGTGGCGCGCTCCTCCAGCGACGGGATCCGGTCGAGCAGCTCCTTGAGGCGGTCGTCGTCGCCGTTCATGCGCCCGCTCCGAAGCTGGGCACGGCCAGGCCGACGAAGGTCACCTCCCAGAGCGCGATGTCCTGCGTCTCTTCCTCGGCGGTAAGCGCCGGTGCGATCGTGAGCGCCGTGAGCGCGCCGTCGGGCACGGCCCAGCTGAAGTCGACCCAGCCGCCGTCCTGCGCGCAGCTCTGCTCGACACTCGCGGCATCGCTGATGGTGTCGTCCGCGTCGTTGCTGTCGGAGTACGCCCAGCCCACGAACAGCGGGGCAGTGTGCTCGGCGCCGTCGATGGTGGCGCTGAGCTGCAGCCCTTCGTCGGAGCCGAACGTGCCCTGCAGGCAGGCGCGCAGCGTGAGCATGCGCCCCGCGCCGCTCCAGGCGGTGAGCACGCTGGAGAGCAGCGTGACCGTGCCCGCGGCGACGAGCGCATCTGTGCCGGACGCCTCGGTATGGACGTAGGGTCCCGCGCTGTTCGTGCCGGGGCCGGTGCTGGCGGTCGGCGTGCTGCCGCTGGTAGCCACCGCCCAGCCGCTGCCGGCGGCGGTGTAGGCGCCGAGCGAGCCCAGCGCGGTGAGCGTGTCGAGCCGCAGCGTGGCGACGGGCAGCAGCGCGACGGCGGCGTCGATCGTCGCCTCGGAGGCGGTGGCCATGGCGGTGCGCGAGGCGTCCTCGACGAGGTACTGCTCCACGGCGTCGAGCACCAGCCCGGCGATCTCCTGGGCGTCTGCGGCGACGACGCGGGTGTGGGTCGCCTCCAACTCGCCGTCCCCTCGCTGCGGGACGTGCAGGTTCCAGAAGCGATCGGGTGAGGGCTCGGGGAGCGCGGGCACGTCCGCGGCGTCCCCCCACACGGTGATCTGCACCTCGCCGCCATCGTCGAGCGTGATCTGCACGCTGCAGCCCGAGCGCGTGATCTGCTTCGTGACGCTCATGGGCCGGCCGCCGGCGTCGCGCTGATGCTGGCCGCGCTGCCCGGCCCGCCGGCGCTGAGCGCGCGCAACTCGAAGCTGTAGCTCGTGCCGTTGGTGAGCCCCGTCACGGTGTGGGAGACCGTCGTCGCGTCTGAGCCCGTGATGTCCGTCCAGTCCGGCGACCAGGTGCTGCCGCTGTCGTCGCTGACGCGGACCTGGTAGCCCGTGAGGTCGGTGTCGCTCGGGTCGGTCCAGCTGAGCGGCACCTCGCCGTCGCCCGCGCTCGCCTGCAGGCCGCTCGGCGCGGACTTGAGCGGCGGCGTCGCGCTGACGCTGGTCGCCCCGTCCGCACCGCCGCCGCCCAGCGCGCGCAGCTCGAGGCTGTAGCTCGTGCCGTTGCTCAGCTCCGTGACGGTGTGCGAGGTGGTGGTGGCGTCTGAGCCATCCACGTCCGTCCACTCCGACCAGGTGGTGCCGCCGTCGCTGCTGACACGCACCTGGTAGCCCGTGACGCCGTCGTCTGCGGGATCCGTCCAGCTGAGCGTGACCGCGCCGTCGCCGGTCGCTGCTGCGAGCCCGGTCGGCGCGAACGGCACCCAGCCGGCGCCGGCGATCGTGAGCTCGCTGCGCAGCGTCCCGCCCGTGCCGAGCTCGTGGCGGATGGCCGCCAGCTCGCCGCCCTCGCGGAAGGAGCCGTCGAGCAGCACCTGCACGTGGTCCCCCAGCTCGGCGCCGAGCGCCGCCTCGCGCGTGGCCGTGTTGCGGTCGGCGTCGATACCGATCGTGAAGCTGCGCCGCGGCTGCGCGCCCGCGGCGACGCTGCCGTCGGCGAGCGCCTGCGCCTCCGTGGCGGCGAGGTAGGGCCAGAACTGGTAGCGCGGCTGCTGGGCGCCGTAGGCGGCGATGCTGCCTGCGTCCTCGGCGCTCGCGATCTCGGTGGTGGTGTCCGGCACCACGATGGCGCGCAGCTGCAGGTCGCTCACGGTCGCGCCGCTCGCTGAGGCGACGAGCCGGATCGTGGCGCGGTCGCCGAAGTTGCGCGGCAGCAGCGACACGCTGTCGAGCGAGCCGGCGTCGACGCCGTAGTCGGTGTCCTCGACCGGGACGAGCGGGGCGGTGAACAGCGAGCTGCTGCGCGCCTCCACGTCGAGCGTCTCGTCGCCCGAGATCACGAGCGTCGCGTCGTGCTCGTAGACCACCGCGCGCACGGGCGGGACCTCCAGACGCCAGCCGCTGTCAGACGCGCCGGCGACGGTCCAGGACTGGACCGTCGTATCACCCCCGGCGGTCGCGACCGCCAGCCGCAGGTCCGTCTCCTGGTAGTCGGTGGTGTAGATCTGGTTCCCGACCGTAATGATCACGTCCGCCGGCACGCTGGTCGTGATCTCGCCCGCGATGCGCGTCCACCCCGACGGCGCGAGCACCGTCTCGTCGACGTCGTGGTCGGTGTAGGCGACCGCGAGCGCGGCGGCGTCTGCTGTGGTGGGCATCCAGCGCGGGTCGGCGGCGCCGCTCAGCACGAGCACGAGCATCGCCTGCTCAAAGCCAGTGATGCGGTCAGCGAGGTTGGTGATGCCCGAGGGTGTGAGATGCTGGCCCAGCGCACCGAACGGTGCCGAGGCATCCCAGCGCCGCCAGAACACGAAGCTCACGCCCGGATCGTCGTGGAGCTCGGTCCAGGCGCTGTCCTGGATGCCGTGACGGAAGATCTCCGCATCGGGCAGGGAGGTCTGTACGACGCCGATCGCGAGCACCAGATCGCCGTCGGCGGCACCCGCGGCCGTGATCGCGGACGCGCTCACGGTGCTTTTCGCACTCGCGATGAAGTTGGTCAGCACGTTGTTGATGTGCACGGCCTGGGTGTTGCGTTCGCTCTCACCCCACAACGCGGCGACGACCTCAGCTCCCAGCGAGCCGACCGGGCGGTACTCGATCGCGACGTCGTTGACGACGCGCTCCAGCCCCGCCTCGTCGCGGGAGAGCCGCGAGATCGCCGGTCCGTCGCCCGAGCCGACGTCGCGCCACACCGACGCCGCCTCGGGCACCGCGGGCGCGGCCTCGTCGCGGAAGACGAGCGTGCCGTCTGCGCGCTCGCTGAGTCGCGCCCTCGGGCCGGCCGTGCGCACGAGCGTCAGCAGCGCCTGCCACGCGCTCGTGTGGTGGTCGAGCCACCAGTAGTCGAGCACGCGCGGACTGGCGCCGATGTCGCGCCGCCCGGCGGGGAAGCCGATCGCGTCGAGCAGGTGCCCGATCGCCGTGTCGACCGTGAGGCCGGCGTAGTAGTTGGTGCCGTGGCCCGAGCCGGCGGCCACGATCTGCGCGATCGGCCCCGCGGCGCGGAGCTGCGTGCGCAGCTCGCGCGTGCGCGCGTCGTAGTCGCGTGACTGCTCGCGCACCTCGCCCGTCCACACGGCGTCGCTGCCGTCCTCGAGCGTGACCGCGGCGTGCAGCACGTCGTGCTCGCCCTCGAGGACGGCGCTGAGGCTGCCCGCGCGCGGGGTCAGAGCGTGGCCGACGTCGTGGCCGCGCGAGGTGCGCACCCGGGGCAGGGCCGCGCCCGTGAGGTTCGTGTCGCCCACCTCCAGCGCCCAGCTCACGAGGTCACCCGCACGATGCTGCCGCGAGTTTCGGCTGCGCGGATCGCGGCGATGACGGCGTCAGCAGCGCCGTCCGCGTCCTCCTGCGCCTGCTCGATGTTGATCTGCAGGTGGTTGGTGATGTGGTAGGTGTCGCCGCCGCCCATGCGCTGCGGGCCTGAGAGCGGGATCACCGCCTCGGGGCCGGCCTCGCCCAGCAGCGCCAGCGTCGGGCTGCGCACGATCCCGCCCGTGGCCATCGGCTGCGCGCTCCGTAGCAGCTCACGCAGGCGCTCGATGCTCGCTCCATAGGTCTGCTCGGCGGTCAGCTGCACGCCCGGCCGGTCGAGGAGTCGCAGGCCCTCGACGCCCAGCCCGTGTGCCTGGGCCGCTGACAGGTGTGTGCCCCTCGCCAGCACGTTGCGGTAGAGCTGCTCAAATCGCCGCTGGTCCGTGTTGTACTCGGGCCGGCCTTCCACCGTCTCGGTCAGGCCTTCGACGACGCGCAACTGTTCGTCAAGGAAAGACCGCTGGACCCGCCTGGCAGTAGCCTCGACGCCGGTGGCGAACTCCCCGAGCATCGCGAGGAAGCCGGCTGGCAGTTCGTCGCCGAAGAACTGTCGGGCGACCTGCGCGAGCGCGTCGAGGTCAACCTCGGTGCTGGAGCGCATGTCGCCGAGCACGCGCTGCACGTCCTCGCTCTGGCCGAGCCATGCCTCGAAGGCTTCGGCGCGCTGCCGTGCGAGCGCCTCGGCCTGCTCGCTGCGGATGGCGTTCCAGCTCTGGCGGTACTGCTCGGCGTTCTCGACGCCGAACTGTGCGAGCTGGTCGCTGAAGGCGTCCCACTCCGCCTGAGCCACGGCCTGCGCCTGCTGGAGCGCGCGCGCGGCCTGCGGGCCGCTGCGGATGTAGGCGTCGGCCACCGCAGCCGTCTCGCGCTGCGCCTGCTGCTCGCGCAGGCGAGCGATCGCCTCGGCCTGCTGGCGAGCGGCGGTCTCCAGCGCATCGGCCTGCTGCGCGATGCGCTGGTCGTGGAAGCGGCGATCCTGCTCGGTGAGTGTGAGGCCCGCGGCCGCGGCGTTGGCGACCAGCTGCGTCCACGACTCATCCATGCGGGCGTGCAGCTCGCGCAGCCGCGCGACGCCAACCTCACCACTCCCGATGAACGCCTCGGCGAGCGCGGACTGGCGGCGCTTCGCCAGGTCGTCACCGCCCCCTCCGCCGATCGCGGCGGCAACGCTGGGAGTGGTATCGGGCAACACCGCGGCCGCTTGGCGGTAGAAGTCCTCGGCAGCCTGCGTGTTCATCTCGAACTGCTCGATCCCGCTCGGAGCGCCCGCGAGGCGGTCCGCGGCCTGGCGGCTGCTGAGCGCCGCCTGCGCCTCGCTGATGATCGGGGCGAAGCCGTCGCGGATGCCGTCGCGGGCGGCGTCGAACAGCCCGCCCAGGCGCTCGGTGTAGAAGCTGTCCGCGCCCTCGCGCATCGAGGCGAGCGCGCCCTGCGAATCGGCAAGGCGCTCCTGCAACCCACTGAAGTCGAGCTTGCCGACGCCGGCGAAGGGCGAGATATCGAACGACTGCCCGCCTATCGTGCCAAGCGGGCCGAGGTCGATCTCCGGGATGCTGCCCTTGAGCTGGATCCTCTTGAGGCCGTCGATGATGACGTTGCCGATCGCCTCGACCAGTGCGATGGCGCCGCGCACCATCAGCACGCGCAGCTCGGCGAGGATGAACGGCAGGCTGAAGAGCGCGCGGCCGATCAGCTCCACCGCGTCGACGAAGCCGGTGGCGAGGCCCTGCAGCACCTGCAGCGAGTCGAGGCGCAGCTGCTCCAGGTTCTCGCGGTACTTGCCGAACAGCGCGATACCGCCCAGCAGCGCCACCGAGGCTACGCCGACCGGTCCAAAGGCGAGCGTGAAGGCCGCGCCGATCCCCGCGATGGCAGCGATCAGTACGCCCTTGTTGCCAAGCACGTAATCGAAGAGGCGCTCGACGTACGGCTGCAGGCCCTGCAGGCCGCTCACGAAGTTGCCGATCCACGCGCGCACCGCTCCAGCGATCGTCGCGATCGCCCCGCTGATCACCGCCTCGTTGGCCGCGAACCAGTCGCTGAAGCCCTGCAGGGCCGCGCTCACCATCGGCAGCAGCTGGTCGCCGATGCGGATCAACACGACGCTGAGCTGCGCCTTGAGGCGCTCCCAGAGCCGCGCGGTCGACTGCTCCATCTGCTCGAATGCGGCGTCGGTGTCGCCGGCCGAACCGCGGATCGCGTCGAGCTGTGCAGCCGCCGCCTCGGCGTTGGGTCCCGTCAGTCCGAGCGCGGCGTTGACCGCCTCGACCCGCCCCAGCATCTTCACCATCGCGCCGGTGCTGCCGCCCGTGGCCTCGCGCACCACGCCGAGCGCGCCCTGCAGCCCGAGCTGCTGGACGGCGGCCTCCTGCGAGGCGAAGCCCGCCGCCTGGAAGACCTCGGTGAGGTCTTCGGAGGGCTTGAGCAGCGCCACCAGCGATGAGCGGATCGCGGTCGCGGCGTCTGAAGTAGCGAAGCCCTGCGTCGTGAGCGAGGCGATCGACGCGAGTACCTCGTCGATGCCGACGCCGGCCGAGGCTGCGATCGGCGCGACCCCGCCGATCGAGCCGGCCAGCTCATCGAAGGTCGTCTTGCCGCCGCGCACCGCCGCGAAGAGGTTGTCGGAGGCCTGGGCGACGGTGACGCCCTGCGCGGCGTAGGCGTTGGTGATGGTGGTCAGCGCGTCGACGGAGGTCTCGAGCGTGGTCACGCCGGCGACGGACGCCTTGCCCGCCGTCTCCAGGAAGGTGAAGACGTTCTCGCGCGGCACGCCCGCCGAGATCGCCTGGTAGAGCGCGGGCACGGTCTCAGACGGCAGCACGCCGATCTGCGTGCTCAGCTCGAGGGTCTGCTTGCTCAACCGCTCGAAGCCCTGAGCGGGCAGGTTGAGCAGGGTGTTGACCTCGCGCATGCCGGTCTCGAAGTCGGCGGCCATCTTCACCGAGGCGACGCCGATGCCGGCGACCGCCGCCGCGCCACCCACGGCGGCGACCCGCAGCGCCTGTTGCGCCTGCTGACCGAAGCGCTGCAGGCGGCCCTCGGCCTGTTGCAGCTTGCGCTCCAGGTCGCGCACGTTGCCGAGCACGCGGACGGTGACGGCGGTGGCCATCGGGCTAGTCGTCCAGTCCCGCGCGCGCGATCACGCGCCCGAGCGATCGCTCGATCTGCTTGCGGAAGCGCGGCGCCTCGGTGCGCGCGGCGGGGTTGAGGAAGCGCCCCGCCGCGCCGCGCCCACCCGGCGCCGGTCCCGTCCAGGGCGCGAACTGGCGGTGCTTCGCCGACCCGAACTCCTGCCCCGGCGCTTCGGGGTACTTCGCTCCGCCGTAGAGCACGGCCGCGCTGCGCGTCGAGGCGCGGGCGCGGATGCGGCGCGCGTGCCTGCCGCTGCGCTGGCGGTAGCGCTGGCGGTAGAGCGTGCGGGCGCGTTCGGCGATCTGGTCGGCCGCCCGCCTGGCGTCGCGCCGGAACTCGCGGGGCAGCTCGGCGTTGACCTTGCCGAGGCCGCGGATGACCGTGCTCAGGCCTTCGATCCGGTGCTCAACGACCATGGCCCCGCTGCTCCTGGATGCGCCGGCTGCGCTCCTCGAGGTAGTGCATCAGCTCCCCGTAATCCCGCAGCGTCAGTTCCCGGTACTGCTCCGGCGTGTACCCGAACTCCGCCGCGAACAGCCCTAGGCCGGCGCGTATGCCTCCCCGTCTGCGGGCGGCGGCGTAGGGTCCTCCGCCGGCTCGTCCGCTTCCGCGGCCCCGGCGAACTCGATCTCCGAGAGCCGGAGGGCGCGCACGTCGTCGAGCGTGAGCTCCGGCTCTGCGCGGCGGCGTGCGATCCAGGCGAGCGCGCTCACCGCCTTCGTGGGCGCCCCGTCGTCAGATTGCATGCGGCGCATCAGCGCGCGGAGCGTCATCCCGGTGAGCTCCTCCAGCTCCTCGATCTCGCCGAGCGTGAACTCGTCGATGCTGATGGCGATCGTGGTCGTGGTCCGGTCATCCGGCATGGCGTGCCTCCTAGTAGCCGCTGATCGCGTTCTTGAGCTCGACGCGCAGCGCCTTGCCGCTGGTCGCGTCGTAGCGCAGCTCGCCGGTGAGCCCCACCGTCACGATGTCGCCGTCGTGCTGCAGCACCTGCGGCGTCTCGATGAAGCGCAGCGCCAGCTGCAGCGTGAGGCTGCGCAACGCGGCACCCGTGCCGTCTGTGGCCTTGAGCTCGACGAAGCGCAGCGCGCCGTCGCGCCACTTGCCGACCTCACCCATCGCCGTCGCGTTGAGGTCGAGCACCAGCTGCAGCGAGCCCGAGAGCCTGCCGCGGTAGAGCTTCGTGAAGTCGAGGTCGGTCGCGCCGTCGAGCGTGTAGCCGGGCGCCGCGCCGCTGGTGAGCTGGAGCTGCGCCGAGCGGATCGTAGCGGCCCTCTTCGTGGTCCCCAGACCAGCCCAGGTGTCGTCGATCGCGATCTCGAAGTCGCTGCTGCGGATCACCTTGCGCGCCAGCGCGGAGAGCCCCGTCGCCGCCGCGACCGACTGCTCGGCGCGCCCGAAGTAGGTCGCGCTGAGCGTGGCCGGCTGGTTGAAGGCGAGGTTGATGGAGCACTGCTCACAGCTGCCGTACGCGAACGCCGCCTCGAAGAGGTCGCTCGCGCCGTCGGTCTCCACCACCTCGAAGCTCGCCGAGGCCAGCCCCTCGGGCGCGGTCAGCCCGGGCTCGAAGGTGCGCGTGTAGGGGGCGCTCACGCCCACCGCGGCGGCGTTGTCGAAGCCGGTCAGCAGCGGCAGCGCCACGTGCTCGTAGTCGAGGAACTGCGAGATCGTGAGCATCGAGCCCTTGCGCACGTCGAGGTCGTCGACCTGCACGAGCACGCCGCGCGCCTCCTCCAGCGCCGTGCGCTCGATCTGCGGCTCGTAGGAGCCTGACTCCAGCGGCAGCAGCGTGTCGGCGGCGACGAGCGTGCCCGCGGTCGTCTCCAGCCCGTACTGGACCCTGCTCAGCGGCCAGAGCGCGTTCATGCGCTCACCTCCTCCTGCTGCGTCTCATCGCTCGGCGTCTCGCCCGCCTTCGCCTTGCCGCGGGCCGCTCGCCTGCGGCTGTAGAGGCCGCCGGCGACGAGCGCCTGCGCCGTGGCCGCCGGGTCGCCGGCGCGGCGATACTCGCCCTCCGCCGGCGCGGCCTCGTCGTGGTCGATCAGCGCGAAGTCGGTGGCCGGCCAGCCGGGCACGTAGCGCCCCGACTCGCCCGTCCACGTCAGTTCGATACGCATCAGGCGCTCCTCTCGGCGACCTCGCTGTTGATGTGGATCGTGAGCTGGCCGCTGTAGACGGCGACGTGGAGTTCGCCCCGCTGTTCGCCTGCCAGCTCGTCGAAGTCCGGTCCCTCGATCCAGTCGGCGTGCCCGCCAAGCCGCGTCGCCGCGTCGAAGCGGTCGACCAGCGCCTGGCGGATCGCGTCTGCGATCGCGGCCGCCTGGTCGGGGTTGCTGTCGTGGACGACGATCGCGAGCGACTGCGTGAGGGTCTCCTCGCGGCGCCGCGAGGCCGCGCGCTCGACCGTCGTGGCTGGCGGCGCGGCGATGATCGCGGGGTGGTCGTTGACGGCCGCCGGCGGGTGCTCGTAGACACGCGCGACGCGCACGGCGAAGTCAGGCTGGCCGCGGCGGCGCACGGTGATCTCCCCGAGATCGTCGAGCACCTCCAGCAGCGCGAGCCGCGCGTCGTGCCAGGCCATCAGGCAAGCACCGCGATGCGGCGGCCCACGTCCGCCTCCAGCTCACGCAGCAGGTGCGGGACACCGGGCGTGAGCTGCACCACCTCGTCGAGGTTGGCGAGGGTCGAGAGCGGGCCCGCCTGCTGCAGCTTCAGCACCTGGTTGGCGATCATGGCGACGAGCGTCTTCACCTGGCCAGGGATGCTGGCCCAGCCCCAGGTGCCCGTGATGCGCACGGCGCCGGGATGCGGCGGCCAGACGGAGAGCGGCGCGGCGGGCAGCAGCTCGAGGCTCGTCCAGGGCCGCTCCTCGGCCGCGGCGTTCTGGGGCAGGCGGCGCAGGGCGGCTGTCGGGAGCGCCAGTTCGTGCGCACCATCGCCGTCGTGGTCCACCTCGACCGTGGTGAGGGCGGTGAGGCAGTAGGCGCGGCCCGCGTCGTCGCGCAGCCACAGCCGCGCCGAGCCCGAGCCGTCGAAGGTGCGGGTGCCGGCGTCGCTGTTGAAGTAGCCGACCGCGACGCCGAGGCGATGCTCGACGTGGCGGCTGACGGAGGCCAGTACCTCGCCGAGCAACGCCGCGTGGTCGGTCCGCGTGTCCGTCGAGTCGACGCGCTGCCTGAACTCGTCCGCGCTCAGGTAGGGATCGAGCAGGGCCATCAGCTCGCTCCCCGACGGGTGGTTGCGGCGGCGGGAGTCGAACCCGCTTCTCGGGCGTATGAAACCCGCGACTTACCCGTTGTCCTCGCCGCGCTGTCACCCCGTCGCGTCATCGCATTCACTCCCCCGACGTGGCCTCGATCGCCGCGCGCACGGCAGCCTTGTTGGGCAGCGCCGCGGCATCCGCGATGCCGAGGCGTGCGGCTGCGGCGTCCAGCTCGGCGCGACTCAGCGCGTCGAGGCGGCGGGCGTCCGGGGCCTCGTCAAGGACGTCCAGCCCGCCCGCCGCGAGCGCGGGCGCGACGGCTTCGGCGGGCAGCTCGTAGGTCTGCCCCTCGAACAGCGCCTTGCGGGCGCCACCGGGCAGCACCACGTCGAGTTGCCGCAGCGCGCGCACCCGCATCACCACCCTCTCTGCTGTTTCGGCGCCCGCTAGGACGCGGCCGCCTTGAGAATCCGGAAGGCGTTGTGCTCGGTGAAAAAGCTGTCGTAGCGAACGCGCATCTTGAAGGCGACCTGGTCGCTCCTGAAGCCGACCGAGTCGTCGCGCCGGAAGACCACGCCGAGGCGGTCCATGAAGACGTACTTGCGCGCGAAGTCGCCGATCGCGCCCAGCTCCTCGTTGGCCGCGATCGCCGCCGCACTGTCCCAGCCGGTGCCGTCGAAGAGCACGACCGGGTGGCCGAGCAGCGTGAAGCCAGGCGCGCCGTCGAGGCGTGGCACCAGCGAGAGGTCGCCACCGGCTGAGGGGATGGCCGCGACCTTCGCGAGGAGGCTCGAGGTCGTGTGCCAGCGCGTGCCGGCGTTGCGGAACTGCGCCGGCAGCTCGAAGTAGGCGGCAAGGATCTCTGCCTTGGTCGGCGCGGTGAGCGGGAT
Source organism: Dehalococcoidia bacterium (assembly GCA_965247925.1). Lineage (GTDB taxonomy): Bacteria > Chloroflexota > Dehalococcoidia > UBA2979 > UBA2979 > VXMT01. The sequence continues at coordinate 1,153,874 of CBDFIB010000004.1, read as the reverse complement.
CAGCCCGGTGACGTCGCCGATGTCGCCCTGGTTCGCGCCGGTGGTGCGCAGGCCGAGCGGCTCGGTCGCGCCGTCGCCCTCGATTGCCTGCTGGTCCTCGTAGCGTCCGCGCTCCTCGGCCCCGACCTGCGCGAGGAAGGCGGGCACGTTGAAGGCGGAGTCCGCCAGCAGCTCCTCGGAGACGGTGTCATTGAAGCCGCTCTTGCGGATCGTGAACGCGATCTGCGAGAAGACGGGCTCGCTGTCGTCGGGAGTCGCCTCCTCGGCGATCGGCCCCCAGGTGACGGTCGTGCCGGCGGGGATCGTCCCGGCGTCGCGGCTGGTCGTGAGCACGCGCGAGACGGCGCGCGTGACGCCGCCCATCGCGCCGGGGTCGTGCTCGATCCCGAAGTCCGTGCGCTCGTCCGTGGGGACGAGGTAGCCACCCTCAGAGTCGGTGCCCTCCTGCAGCGCGTTGCGCGCGTTGAGGCGCTGCAGGGCACCCGCCAGCTTCTGGTCGTTGAAGGCGCGTGAGCGCTCGCCGTAACGCACGTAGGCGGCGAAGGCCTCGCGCTCGGCCTCGGCCTCGGCGCGCAGCTCCGGGCCGTAGCGCGCCACCACGGTGCGCATCTGCACGGCGGCCGGGTAGCCGCGCACGTAGCCCTCCGAGCTCTTCGTGGCGTACGGCACGATGCGGCCGTTGCCGAGGTCAATGAAGCGCTCGGGCACACGGTTGGCGGTGCGCGGCGGGACGTTCGGGAGGCCCGGCTCGCCGAAGCCGTCGCGCCCGGCGTCGTCGGGGTCGCGCAGGTCCGTCAGCTTCGGGCGCGCGTCGTTGAGCGCTCGCTCCGCGGCGTCGTGGCGGGCGGCCCGCTCGTAGCGCTCCTGCGCCTGCTGCTGGGCTTCCCAGGCGCGCTCGTAGGCGGCCTCGTCGAAGATCTCGGCCTCGTTGATGGCTCTGGTCGCCGCCACAGCCTCCGACCACTCGTTGCGCAACTCCGTCAGTGCTGCCATGCGGCTACCTCCAGTTCCGCGGTCGCTGTTGCGATCCGCGCTGCACGCCGCGCTGCCTCGCTGGGCGGCTCGGCTTCCTGCTCTATGCCCTGGGCGTCCGCCCTGTCCGGCGGGGCCGGCGCGTGACGGAAGATCGAGAGGTCGAACGTGTTGCGGACCGCGAGCTCGCCGTCGACGGCGTCGGCGAGGCCGGCGGCGACCGCCTCCTCGTCGCTGAACCAGGTCTCGGCGACCATCAGCTCGCGCCAGTGCGCGGCGTCCTTGCCGGCGCGGTCGGCGTAGATGCCGGCGATCATGTCGCTCAGCTTGTCGAGGCGATCGGCGGTGCGGCGCATCCCGGCGGCGTTGCCAAGGGTGAGCGCCATGCCGTCGTGGATCATCATCATCGAGCGCCTGGCGACCGTGACGCGATCGCCCGCCATCGCCACGAACGAGGCAGCGGAGACAGCCATGCCATCGACGCGTGTGGTTACCCGAGCGGGGTGATCGAGCAGCGCGCGGTAGATGCCGAGCGCCTCGGTTACGTCGCCGCCCGGCGAGTTGATGTGCAGCACGATGTGCGGCGCGTCGATGGCCGCGAGCTCCTGCTGAAAGTCGCGCGCGAGCACGCCGAAGAAGCCGATCTCGTCGTAGAGGTAGACCTCAGCCGCGTCCGCCTGCGCGCTCACCCGCAGCCCGCGGCCCGTGGCGGGCGCGACCGCGTCGTGGAGGGCTTCGTAGCGGCGAGCGAGGTAGTCGGAAGACACGACGGGCCCTCGATTGGGGCCCGATGCAGGGGCGCTGTGGTGGGACGCGAGGTCCGATTGCCGCTGTGCTGCCCCAAATGGTGCGACCGCCTACGCACGTTGTCAAGCGAGGCGTGTCTGTCGGAGCAGCCGAGGTTCACTGTGGGAGCATGGAAGTATCGCACATAGCTTGACAAAGTAGCGCCTAGCGCGATACATTATACCCATGAGAGCAGAGCCCGCAGGGAGCAGACCAATGGCCCTCATCGAGACGATCATCCTCATTCCGACCCACGACAACGACGGCCAGCGCTTCGGGCGTGAGCTGTTTCACGAGTTCGAACGACACCTCGCCGGAAGCCTGGGTGGATTCACGGTCGGACGCGCCGTCGAGGGCGGTTGGATGCACGCCGATGCGCTCTTCCTCGACCGCACAGTCGAGTATCTGGTCGGCCTTGAAGGCTGGCAGCAGCTGCCCACCTGGCTCGCGGCCGTCGAGTGGGCGCGCGTCGCGTTCCGGCAGGAGTCGATCTTCGTGCGCGTGAGCGGGGCCGCCGAGGCGCTGGGGCCACCGCCGCTATAGGTGTATCGCGACTGCTATACTCACAGCGGAAGGAGCCACCTCCCATGCAAATCTACGTCACGCTCAGCGGCGAAGCGATCAGCGTCGCCGACCTCAGCGCCGAGCACCGCGACTATTTCGAGCGCGCTCACGAGCGTTACCGCGGCGGCGACTGGCGACGCTTCGTCGATGTCGTCTATCGCGACAACCCCGTCGTCATCACTGGCGGCGGCCGCATGACGCGCGAGGGCCTCGACCACCCGCTGACGCGCCTGCTGCAGGATCTCGACGACCGGCTCGGGATTCGTGAGGAGGAGATCGCGCCGTCAGCGGGCGACGACCTCACCGAGCCGCTGCGCGACGACGAGGGCATGAGCGTCGCCGAGGCCGCCGACGTGAAGGGCGTTCCGCGGATGACGATTCACCGGGCCGTCGAGCGCGGCGCGCTCGTGCCCGTGAGCCGCTCGCCGCTGCGCGTGAGCCGCTTCAGCCTCGAACGCTGGGAACCGGATCGCGCGAAGCAGCTCGCCGGCGCGGCGGGAGCGCGGGCTCGCAGCGCGTAGCATCCCGCGCCCGCCGCTCGCAGGCGCGCTCCTCCCAATGCAGCCCGCAAGCCCGGCAGTAGGCACGCAGCGGCGTGCCGGGCGGCACCTCGCAGACGAAGCGCCCGCAGCGCGGGCAGCGCACCTCGACGCGGGAGACCGCCGCCGTGCTCATTCACCGCGCTCGAAGAACTCGCGCAGCTCCGCGTCGTCGGGCGCCTCCAGCTGCGGCTGCGCATCAGGCGGCGATACCGCCTCGCCCGCGAAGCGCGGGTCTGTTGCCGGCGTGGCGAAGCCGGCGAGGCGCAACGCGTCGTGGTCGCTGACCACGCCCGAGGCGAAGACCTGACCAGCCGTCTTGAGCGCGCCCAGCTCGACCTCACGCAGCGCGCGCACCTCGGAGGCGTCGAAGCGGAGCCGCGCGCCGCGGTCGCGCGTGGTGCGGAACTCGGCCAGCAGCTCGCGCCCCAAGGCCGCTGCGACCCGCTTGGCGAGCGGGATCACGGTCTCCGAGTAGAGTGAGGCTTGCGCCTGGCTGTAGTTGCTGTAGCGGTTGTGCTTGAGACCGACCAGCGCCCCGACCACGATCGGCGGCACGCCGAGCACGGCGCAGATGCGCGACTCCACGACCTCGCGCGTGGCGACCTGCTCCATGTCGGCCGGCTTGAGCCCGAGCTGCACGTACTCCGCCTCCTCGGCGTTGAGCACGAGCACGTCGAACCAGTTGCGCACGCCCTGCAGCACCTGCCGGAAGCGGCCCTTGATCTCGTCGAGCTCGTCCTCGCTGTGGCGGCTCTTCGTCTTGATCACGCCGAACGGCACGCCGGCGTTGTCGTAGAAGGCGAGCTCGAAGGCGTTCATCGACTGGTCGATCGTGCCCTCGCGCACCAGCAGCGCGATGGGGCTCAGCCCGTAGAAGTCGTTGATCAGGTTGGGCGTGGTGATGTGGATCACGTCGCGCCGCGGCAGCCGGCGCTGCACCACGCCTCCGATCGTGACCGCGAACACGTCGGCGGCGCGCTGCGCGCCCGGTTCGATGCGCACGTACTCCGGGCGGATCAGCCCCAGCTCCTGGACCGCATACGTCCCGTAGCGCTCGCGACGCTCGGGGCTGCTGCTGCCGCGCACCTTCTCGATGTAGACGTTGCCGGCGGCGAGGTACTGCGTGACGAGCAGCTCGCTGAACTCGTGGTAGTCCTGATAGCTGTTCGGGTCGGCGAGCAGGTCGAGCAGGCGGTGGCGCTCGAGGCGCTCGACGCGCGATCCCTGCAGGCGTTCGACCACCGGCGTCAGCGCGGCGAACGAGGTTGCGACCTCGCGGATGCAGGCGTGGATCAGCGAGTTCGCGCTGTAGCCGTGGCGCGCGAAGCGCTCCAGGTCGTCGCCCGGCTCCTGCGGCTCCCCGATCTGCCAGGTCGGCAGCAGCTCGTGTGCGCCGCCGCGGTTACGGAGCTCCCGCCACCAGCCCCGTCGCATGTCGTTGCGCATCATCACCCGCTCCTTTTCAGATGCCGGCTGCCCACAGGAAGAGCCGCAGCGCCACGCCGAGCGTGAGCGCGCCGGTCAGCAGCAGGGCGAGCACCGCCGCCGCCTGCAGCGCCGCCACCCGCCGCCTCATCTGAGCACCCAGCGCGGCCTGTTGATCTCGTCCAGCACGCCGGCGGCGACGGCGTCCGTACGCGCCTCCCAGGAGAGGATCGCCGCCATCGCGGCGTCGATCTTGCGCGCCGAGCCGCGGTGCTCCTTGGCGATCGTGTAGAGCCGCTCCCCGTCCTCGTCGCGGATGCCGGTCGGCCGCTTCACCGCGTTCGCCACGTGCTGCGCGAGCACGACGCTCGGCTCGTGCGTGAGCTCGCTCGTGCGCACCGCCGTCTCGAAGGCCTTGATCGCCTTCGCGACCGTCGCCACACGGCCCGCCGTCGGCCACACCACCACGCGCTGCTCGCCGTAGCGCCCCGCCCAGCGCGCGATCGTCTCCTCCCACCAGTAGGGGTCGGCGTAGAGCCGCCACACCTCCCAGCGCTCCAGCGCCTCGGCCACGACCGCGCTCACCTCAGCGGCCGGTACCTCCCACTCCTCACCGTCGGTCTCGCCGCGCTGCCACAGCCCGAGCACCCACTGGTAGCCCGACTCGATGTGCGTGGCCACGAGCGCGGTCGCGTCGCGGAAGCGCGAGCCGTCGAAGCCGAGCGTGATCGCCTCAGCTGCGGCCGGCGTCTCGCGTTGCTCCTCGCAGTGCTGCCACTCGGCCTGCGAGATCCAGCCGTCGCGGTCGGCGCGGATCTGGTTGAGGTAGAAGCGCCGCGACTGGTTCGCGTCGGCGCGCGGGTCGCGCACCTCGCCCACGAGCCGCTCCACCGGCACCCACACCGAGTCTCCGCGCGCCGCCTCAAGGCCGGCCCGCAGCGACTCCTCGTCGGCGAGGTCGGTGTCGGCCGGGGCTTCGAGCGAGTCGTAGAGCAGCTCGGGCGCCGCCTCGCCCCGCTCGATCGCGCGCCACGCCTCCCAGTCGTGCTCGGCGTCCGAATCCTCACCGAGGCGGTGGGCGTTGGTGATCGCGAGCACCCGCGCCGAGCCGTCGCGCGACTTCGCGGCGTTGCGCGCGATCACCTCGGCCATCGCATGGCCCTCGTTGTTGCGCAGCCAGTGCTGGGTCTCGTTTTTCAGTACGAAGGTGGCGCGCCCACCCTCGAGCGCGCGCGGCGAGCTCGTCACCGCCTCGATGCGGCAGCGCCCCTGGTGGGCGTAGATGATCTCCTTGCCGAGGTCGATCCCGTACTCCTCGATCGCGCGCGCCGAGAGCATCGCCGGGAAGAGCGTCATCGTGTTGCGCGTCTGGTCGCGCGCGACCGCCGCCGTCTGCACCCACGCCGCCTCGTGCGGCACGGCCGCGGGCTCCCCGTCCTCGCGCCAGCCGGCGAAGCGGCAGGGGCCTACGAACTCGACGCAGCAGAGCGCCGCTCCAACGGGGTCCTTGCCCCAGCCCTTCATCCGCCTCAGTACGCCCGAGCGGTAGACGAAGCGGCCCTCGGCGTCGATCGCGTACCACCAGAGCACGGAGCGCGCCTGCTCGTCGGTGAAGCGCCAGGGCTCGCCGGCGCGCGGCCCGTCGGGCTGCAGCAGGTACTCGGCGGTCCAGCCCAGCACCTCCCAGCCGAGCGTGCGCGCGGGCAGGCCCTCGGGGCCGATGCGCACCGCGCTAGCCCTGGAGACGGTCGCGGTAGTCATCGATCACCGTCACGTTCTGAGCGCGTTTCTGCACGGAAACGCGATCTACTTCGACCCTCGCGCGGCGCCGGCTCGCCTCCGTCGTGAGCAGGTCGCCCATCGCCCGCCAGCAGACGTCGAGGCCGCTCGCGCTCAGCTGCGGAGCCTGAAGCAGCCGCGTCAGCGACTCCGCCAGCAGCAACGCCGCAGCCCAGTCCGAGGGCTCGAAGAGCGTTGCCTGGCTTGACTCCCTGAGCGATCGGTACCAGCGCCGCGCAATCGGGTGCGTGGCCTGCGGTAGCCGCGGCACGTTCACCTGGGCCGCCTCCTCAACCTCGATCCGCTCGGGCCGCGAGTCGCGGTTGCGGCGCCGCCGCTCAGCCGATCGCTTGGGCACGGGACCCCTCATCTCGCGGTTCCTAAACCCGTACACGTTTTTTGAGGCCTGGGCACGCGGTCCCGGGAGCCGTTCCCCGATTGTTTTCGGCCCGCCCCCCGGTTGCCGAAGCCGCCGTCACTGCGCGCGGTCTTGCGCGAGTGACAGGAGGCGCAGAGCGGCTGCAGGTTGGAGCGGCGGTCGGTACCGCCGGCAGCGCGCGGGACGATGTGGTCGACGTGGCTGGCCGGTGCGCCGCAGGAGCGGCAGTGCGGCTCCTGCGCGAGGACCTGTGCTCTCAGGGCACGCCAGGGTGAGCCGTAGCCGCGGGCGTGGGGGGAGGGGCGGCGCTCAGCTGAGCGCCGTGTGTGCTGTGGGCAGCGGGCGGCGCCGCGCACGAGCCGCGGGCAGCGAGGCTGAGCGCAGGGCTTGAGGACGTGAACGGACATAGGCTTCGTCGCGCCCTGTCCGGGAGGCCGGGGAGACCCGCGACCAGCGTAGCACATCCGCTCTGGTGGCTACGCGGATGCCCAAGTCAGATCGCGAACCGTTGCGCTGTCAGAGCTCAGCAGGAGGGACGGCCGTCTGTACTGATTTCCAAGTCGGGTCGGGTGGCGAGATCTGCCGGCACGCACCCACTCAAGTCGTTGCCGTAGAGCACCAGCAATTTAAGGTTACTGAGGTTACCCAGCTCTCGCGGGATCGTCCCACTCAGCTGGTTCCTGTAGAGCCACAACTCTCTGAGCTTGGGCAGCTTGCCCAGCTCTGGCGGGATCGTGCCCGTCAGTTCGTTGTTGCTGAGCACCAGCAATTCAAGGTTACTGAGGTTACCCAGCTCTCGCGGGATCGTCCCAGTCAGTGGGTTGTCGGAGAGCCACAACTCTCTGAGCTTGGGCAGCTTGCCCAGCTCTGGGGGGATCGTGCCCGTCAGTTCGTTGTTGCTGAGCACCAGCTCTTCGAGGTTACTGAGGTTACCCAGCTCTCGCGGGATCGTCCCGCTCAAGGCGTTGTCGTTGAGCCACAACTGTCTGAGCCTGGGCAGCTTGCCCAGCTCTGGGGGGATCGTGCCCGTCAGTCTGTTGTCCCAGAGCAGCAGCTCTTCGAGTCTGCTGAGGTTGCCCAGCTCTGGTGGGATCGTCCCGCTCAAGGCGTTGTCCCTGAGCAGCAGCTCTTCGAGTCTGCTGAGGTTGCCCAACTCTCGCGGGATCGTCCCGCTCAAGGCGTTCCTGTAGAGCCCCAACTGTTTGAGCCTGGGCAGCTTGCCCAGCTCTGGTGGGATCGTCCCAGTCAGTCCGTTGTCCCTGAGCAGCAGCTCTTCGAGTCTGCTGAGGTTGCCCAGCTCTGGTGGGATCGTCCCGCTCAAGGCGTTGTCGTAGAGCCACAACTCTCTGAGCTTGGGCAGGTTGCCCAGCTCTGGTGGGATCGTCCCGCTCAAGGCGTTGTCGTAGAGCCACAACTCTCTGAGCTTGGGCAGGTTGCCCAGCTCTGGTGGGATCGTCCCGCTCAAGGCGTTGTCGTAGAGCCACAACTCTCTGAGCTTGGGCAGGTTGCCCAGCTCTGGTGGGATCGTCCCAGTCAGTCCGTTGCCACCGAGGAACAGCGCTTCGAGGTTGCTGAGGTTGCCCAACTCTGGTGGGATCGTCCCAGTCAGTTCGTTGCCACCGAGGGACAGCGTAATGACACGGCCGTCGCCGTTCGTGGTGACGCCGTACCACTCATCGAGGGGCCTGTCACTCAGCCAGTTCGTACTGGAATCCCAGCTCGCACCACCAGTGGCGTTGTAGAGCGCGACCAGCGCGGCCCACTCCGGCGGGCCCACCGTGAGCGGCGTGCTCGACAGCCAGCCCCCGACCGTAGCCGGGGCCGGGGCGGGGAAGAACCGCGCCCGCGGCAGCAGCCGCTCGCTCCAGCCCCCGTCCGCCTTGCGCTGCTGCAGCGCGAACTCGGTGCGGCCGTCGGCGAGCCGCTGCGCCATAATGCGCACCTCGGCGCCCTCGGCATCATCTCCGGCGCCCGGCGCGCGCACCGTGAGCGGCGTGCTCGACAGCCAGAGCCCGACCGTGGCCGTGTCGGGGAAGAACCGCGCCCGCGGCAGCAGCCGCTCGCTCCACACACCATCCGCCTCGCGCTGCTGCAGCGCGAACTCGGTGCGGCCGTTGGCGAGGCGCTGCGCGGTGATGCGCACCTCGGCCTCGTAGCCCGCACCGGAGGCAGTGATGGCCGTCACGCCCAGCGCAGCGACCAACCCAGCCACTGCCAGAACTGCCAGACGTGCGCGCATCACCTAACTCCGCCCTGTCGGAGCGGCGACCGTTCCAGTCGACCGCCGGGCCGGATGCTACAGGATCGCGATGCGCAATTGCAGGGGTCCGAGCTCAGCAGGAGGGCAAGTCGTCTGTCCAGATATCCAAGTCGGGTCGAGTGGCGAGATCTGCCGGCACGCACCCACTCAGCTGGTTCCCGTAGAGCCACAACCATCTGAGCTTGGGCAGCTTGCCCAGCTCTGGCGGGATCGTCCCGCTCAAGGCGTTTCTGTAGAGCAGCAGATCTTCGAGTCTGCTGAGGTTGCCCAACTCTGGCGGGATCGTCCCGCTCAAGGCGTTGTCGAAGAGCTGCAACCATGTGAGCTTGGGCAGCTTGCCCAGCTCTGGGGGGATCGTCCCAGTCAGTGCGTTGTCGCTGAGTAGCAGCTCTTCGAGTCTGCTGAGGTTGCCCAGCTCTGGTGGGATCGTCCCGCTCAAGGCGTTGTCGAAGAGCGACAGCCTTTCGAGGTTGCTGAGGTTGCCCAACTCTGGTGGGATCGTCCCGCTCAAGGCGTTCCTGTAGAGCCCCAACTGTCTGAGCTTGCGCAGCTTGCCCAGCTCTGGGGGGATCGTCCCAGTCAGTCCGTTGTTCCCGAGCGACAGCTCTTCGAGGTTGCTGAGGTTGCCCAACTCTCGCGGGATCGTCCCGCTCAAGGCGTTGTCGTAGAGCCACAACTGTCTGAGCTTGGGCAAGTTGGCGAGCCTGGTGGGAAGCGGCCCCGTCAGTTCGTTACTCGAGAGCAACAGCACTTCGAGGTTGCTGAGGTTGCCCAGCTCCGGTGGGATCGCCCCAGTCAGCTCGTTGCTGTAGAGCCACAACTCTCTGAGCTGGGTCAGGTTGGCGAGCCTGGCGGGAAGCGTCCCAGTCAGTTCGTTGCCACTGAGGGACAGCGTAATGACACGGCCGTCGCCGTTCGTGGTGACACCGTGCCACTCATCGAGGGGCCTGTCACTCAGCCAGTTCGTACTGGAATCCCAGCTCGCACCACCAGTGGCGTTGTAGAGCGCGACCAGCGCGGCCCACTCCGGCGGGCCCACCGTGAGCGGCGTGCTCGACAGCCAGCCCCCGACCGTAGCCGTGGCCGGGAAGAACCGCGCCTGCGGCAGCAGCCGCTCGCTCCAGCCCCCGTCCGCCTTGCGCTGCTGCAGCGCGAACTCGATGCGGCCGTCGGCGAGCCGCTGCGCCATAATGCGCACCTCGGAACCCGCGGCATCATCGCCGGCGCCCGGCGCGCGCACCGTGAGCGGCGTGCTCGACAGCCAGAGCCCGACCGTGGCCGTGTCGGGGAAGAACCGCGCCCGCGGCAGCAGCCGCTCGCTCCAGCCCCCGTCCGCCTCGCGCTGCTGCAGCGCGAACTCGGTGTGGCCGCCGGCGAGGCGCTGCGCGGTGATGCGCACCTCGGCCTCGTAGCCCGCACCGGAGGCAGTGATGGCCGTCACGCCCAGCGCAGCGACCAACCCAGCCACTGCCAGAACCGCGAGACGTGCGCGCATCACCTAACTCCGCCCTGTCGGAGCGGCGACCGCTCCAGTCGACCGCCGGGCCGGATGCTACAGGATCGCGATGCGCAGTTGCAGGGGTCCGACGGCGGTCGCCGCCGGCTCAGCGGCCGCGCTGCGAGGCGAGCGGGAGGTCGCGACCACACACACCCAGGCCCTCGCCTCCGCTACACCGGCGGCGGACGGTCGCGGTACTCGTCGACGAGCCGCCTGAGCTGCTCGTTCCAGCGCTCGGTGAGCTGGCGTTCGGCGCGCTCGAGGATCTCGTCGAAGGTGGCGCGGTCGAAGACCACGGTGACCCACTGCGCGAGGTCGTCGAGCGAGGCGGCGTCGAGCGGGGGCGGCTCGCGGCCGCTCGGGAGTGGCACGGGGATGGCGCGCGGCCACTGCGGGGTGGTGAGCGGCAGGAAGTCGCCGTCGTGGCCCTGCTCGGTCACGACAGCCGCTCCCTGCCCGAGAGCGGCCGCCAGGCGCCGCAGTCGGCGCACTCCCAGCGTCCGATGCGGCGCACGAGCAGCCCGCCGGGGCACTCGCGGCAGGGCTCAGCCATCAGGCCGGCTCGCCGGCCGGCGCGAAGCTGGCCTGCACGGGGTGGATCGTGATCCGCACGCCTTGGCCGACCTGCCGGCTGAGCTCGGCCATCGGCCAGTCGTGTGTGGGGAGCGAGATCACGAGGTCGGTCGTGACGCCGTTCGCAGACGAGCTGCGCTTGAGCGCCTTGATCTCCGCCCACTCGATCTCGATCGGTTCGCTTGCGGCCATCAGGCCACCTCCGTCGCGGGGAGTTGCGTGTTCGCGCCGGCCCGCAGCTCGCGCACCTCGACGCTGGCGCCGGGGGCCTCGCCGGGGGTGCAGTAGACCTTCACGACCTCGAGCCGGCAGACCTGCGCGTCGTCGCCGATCACGACCCCGCTGAGCGCGTCCAGCAGGCTGCGCGCCAGCTTGTCGAGGTCGGGGCGCACGGAGGGATGCGGGCGCTTGCGCGGCGGGACCGAGCCCGGCCGCTGCAGCCGGAACGTGGCCCGCACGGCGACCGCGCCGGCGAGGAGCCCGGGACCGCGCTGCGCCTCGCGTGCGGCCCAGCCGATCGCCTGCCGCCAGTCGGCGAGCCGTGCCGGCGCGCTGTGCGTGACGACCGCCCGCCCGCGGCGTGCGAAGGCGCGCATCGAGCCCTGAGGCACGGGATCGCCCGCAACCTCGAATCGCACGACGCGCAGATCGGAGCGACTCATCTCTGTTTCTGATCTCCTGATGCTGCTCTGTGTTTCTGATCTCCTGATGCTGCTCTGTGATCCTGATCCCTTAGCCCTGACGGTTGGTGAGCTTGGGAGCGAAAGGGCAGAGCGCGACCACCCCCGCCGAAGCTGGGTGCTCGCGAGCCCATTCGCGGTATCCCTGACGGCCGGAGCCGCTCGGTCGCTGTTGGGCCTCTCCGGTCGCGCTGGCATCCGCCGGTGAGTCGCCCGCTACTTATCGGCGATGATGCTGTCGCCGCTCCCGCCCTCCGGGCTTTCGCGCCGGGCTTCGCACTTCGGGAGTCCCCCCTGGTAGTGCGTGGTCGCCCCGCCGCCAGGTGTATCCAGCCGTCCCGGCGGGGAGGCCCGCTCGTGGTCCTGGGCGCGCGGCTGCGGGCGTGACGCGCGCCGTGATGCAGCTCTCCGCTGGTCACCTCCCGCCGCGCTGCAGCATCAGCCGCAGCGCTTCGGCCAGTGCGGCCACGCCGTGCTCTTGCATGAAGTCGTTGGCGTCGGTGCCGGGCTCGGGCGGCATCCAGTAGGGCAGCCCGGTCTTCGCGGCGCAGTGCTCGCCCGCCGGTGGTGTGGGCTGGACGCGGCCGCACGCCGGGCACGCCTGCTCGCCGAGCGGTGCGTCCCAGCGGTGGCTGCAAGCGGGGCAACTCCACCAGTCGTGGTCGGCGAGCACGTAGCCGCGCGTGCCCGCCACCCTGGCGAGGTTGGCCGAAGAGAAGCAGACCCGTACCTCGGACTGCTGATCGCGGTAGAGCGCCTTGAGCGCCGCGCGCACGCTGAGCGCCGTGGCGTAGCCCTCGCAGTACCAGCGCTCGCCGCCGCGCCCGAGCTTGTAGACGGCTCCGCTCGCCTTGCCACCGGCGAGGAATCGCTTCGTACCGTCGGGTGCGATCGCCTGCACGGACTGCACGTCGTAGCTCCGCCAGTCGCGCATCGGCACGAGCAGGTTGCCGTCGAGCACCAGCCCCGGCTCCTGCGGGAATCCCTTCGCCACGAGGTAGGGATGCGCAGCGGGCGTCTCGCAGCCGCCGTGGCGGCGCGGGCGCGGATCCACGAACTCGGCCCGCAGCAGCATGTCCGCTGCGCGGGCGGCCGCCGCCCGCTCACGCTCGGCCTGGCGGAGCGCTTCCTGTCGTTGCGCCTCGGCGTGTCGGCGCCGCTCGTCGGGCGTGGGCTCGGTGCGCAGCGGCGCCTCGCCGCCCCAGCCGTGCTGCTTCGCCTCGTGGTAGAGCGAGGCGACCGTGAGCCCGCCTGTGGCCTTGCAGGAGCGCCAGACCGCCCGCGCGTCGGCCTCGCGGTAGCGCTCGGACTGCCGCGACCACTCGTCCCACAGCGAGTGGCCGGCGTCGCCCAGCTCGGACTTCACGGCCATCGCCATCCGCACCCAGACCTCGCGATCGTCGGCCGGCACGGCGTAAAGCGCGCTCGCCAGCGTCTCCGTAGTCATGCGGCGCCCCTCCGCGTCTGCTTGCCCTTGAAGTAGGCGATGAGCTGCTGCTTGACCTTGCGCTCGACGCGCCGGTCCGCCGCGCCCTCCGTGGGCTCGAACTCCCAGCGCGGCCAGACGTCGTAGAGCGAGCGGTACTGCGCGAGCGCGAAGCGCTTCGCCGGCGCCTCGTCGCCCTTGCGGTCCAGGGCGATGCGGCAGAGCTGCTGCCACGTCCAGCGCCTTTGCTCCATCCAGTCGCGCGAGGGCCGCTCCAGCGCCTCCATGCGCCCGGCCACCACCTCGGCGCTCGTGCGCCTGCGCTTGCGCTCCAGGCCGCAGGCCGGGCACGCGGTCGCGCCCGTGGGCACGACGAATGAGCAGCCGCTGCAGACGACATCGCGCCGCTCGCCCCCCTCACGGCGCTTCGACTGCTTGCGCTTCGACTCCTCGGGCAGGCGGTCGACGCCGTGCGCCCAGATCTCGCACACCTCGTCGTACCAGCCGGCCATGTTGCCGGCGTGGTCGAGGTACAGGCAGTAGTCCTTGCCGTCTGCGGTGCGCATGCCGCGCCCGAGCTGCTGGATCACCGAGGCCAGCGAGGTCGCGTAGGGCCGCGCGCCGACCATGCAGAGCACGTCCGGCACGTCGAAGCCCTTCGTGAACTTCTCGACCGAGACGAGCCCCGTGAACTCGCCGCACCGGAAGCCCTCGACGAGCGCCTCGGTGTCGTCGCCGTCGTCGCGGTAGGTCGACTGCCGGAAGTCGTAGCCGGCCGCGTGGAACGAGCGGCACAGCTCCTCGCCGTGCGCCACGTCAGCGCTGAAGACGAGCGTCTTGACGGGGCCGCCGAAGTGCAGCTGCGTCATGCGCGCCCACTCGGAGACGATGTCGCCGATGATCGGGCGCGCGCGCTCGCGCACCTCGGACTTCTGCCACTCCCCGCCGACGGTCTTCTTTGCGCCCGTCATGTCGATCTCGGTCGCGGCGTAGATGCGCAGCGGCGCGAGGTAGCCCGCGGCGAGCAGCGCATCGGTGGTCGTGGCGTTGACCACGTGCTCGTAGGTCTCGCCGAGCCCGCGCGTGAGCGGGGTGGCGGTCAGCCCGATCACGGGGCCGCCCCAGCGCTTCGCGAACTCGGTGATCGCCTGGCGCTGCACGTGTGCCTCGTCGATCACGAGCAGGTCGAGCGCCGAGAGGTAGTCGCGCTTCTCGATCGTCTGCGCCGAGCAGACCTGGATGCGCTCGCCGCGGCCGGTCGTATCGGACGCCATCGCGATGCCGTGCGGGATGCCGTAGCCAGCGAGGCGTTCGCTCGTCTGCTTCACCAGCACGCGGCGGTCGGCCACGAAGGCGACGCGGCTGTCCCTGGCCCGCGCCTCCTGAATGAGGTGGAACGCCATCTCCGTCTTGCCGGACCCGGTCGGGGCGCAGAGGATCACGCGCCGGTGGCCCGCGGCGAGCGCCTCGCGCAGGCCGTCGATGGCCGCGGACTGGTAGGGGCGCAGCGCCAGTGTCTGCGGCTCGGGCTGCCAGAGCGTGCCCGAGGTCACAGGTCGTACTCCGAGTCGCCCGACCAGCCGAGCTGCTTCGCCTGGCGCTGCCAGTAGAGACGCGAGCGGCGCTCGTCGCTGTACTTCTGCTCGGTGGTGGCGAGCGAGGCGCGCAGCGCGCCGATCGTGGCCTGCTGGCGGTGGAAGGTGGCCTCGCGCTCGTGGTCGTACTCGGCGCCCTCGCCGCACACGAAGCGCAGCTCCTCCTCGAGGTCCTCGACGCGCTGGACCTTCGCGCTCAGCTCGAGGCGCACCGCGTCGAGCTCGGCCTCGAGGCGCTGCATGCGCGAGGGCTGCTTCGGCGTGTCGGGTTCGCCGCGCGCCTGCTCAGCGGCCTGATGGGCCGGGATCTCGCCAGCCCGCACGGCATCGCCCAGCCCGGCCCGTTCGGCGGCCTTGGCGCGCTTGATCGTGCCCGTGGAGACATCGGCCTCGGCGGCCATCTCGGCGGTCGTCGCAAATGGATCATCATGATCCATTTGGACCTGCCGGCCGCGGGACGCCCACTCGTGGCAGGCGACGACGATGGCCGCCCGCTGGCTGGCGGTGAGGTGACGGCGCTGGGCGTTGCGCCCGATCACGTAGCCGACCGGGTCGTCCCCCTCGTACTCGCGCAGGACCAGTTCGTCCTTGCGCCCCGCGTCCACCGCCGCGCGCGCTCGGTGCCAGCCGTCCAGCACATCGCCGTCGAGCATGGTGATCACCGGGTCGAGCAGGCCGTGCTCGCGCACCGACTCGACCAGCTCCGCGTATTCGCTGTCCGGCATGTCGCCCCAGAGCGCGCTCAGCGCGTGCCGCCGCGTCATAGCTCCAGCTCAGCCGGTTGCTGCTCGTCAGCACCTGCGGCTGCTTCCTTGATCCGCGTCACCAGCGCCGTCAGCGCGCCGTCGTCGAGTCCGATCTCCGCGGCGACCGCCTCGATCAGCGCCTTGTCGTCGCTCTCGGGCACGCCGGCGTAGGCCGCGACGTCCGCGCGCTCGAGGTCGTGCTCGGCGAGCAGGCGCGCGAAGTCGCCGAGCCAGTCGTACTGCTCCCGCCAGCGCTGCCGCGCCGGCTCGGGCCCCCCTGGCATCTCCCCGGCCGGTGTCGGCTCGCCGGCCGCCTCCTCGTCGGGCTGCGCCGCGCCCTCGGGCAGGGCCTGCAGCGCCGGGTTCGCCGCCTGCGCCATCTCGTCGGCCGTGTAGAGCCCCGAAAGCTCGGCCGGGAACGCACGGCGCAGCGCGAGCGCCTCCGCGCACTTCGCGAGCATCACGTCCGGCATCTGCCGCCAGATCTGCGTCGGCTGCCCGTCGCGCCCTCGCTGTGCGTAGCTCTCGTACCGCGCGACCGCGTAGAGCGGCTGCTGGAAGTCCTGGCGCAGCACGCCAACCCTCGCCGCCGCCGGCGGGTCCGTCTCCAGCCACGCGTCACGCCACTCGCCGTCGCGGCCGCACCAGTAGGGGCCCTCCTGGCCGGCGTAGCCGCCGCTGCGCTCCGCGAGCAGACGGAAGCCGTCGATCGAGACCTGGATCGCCATCACCTGCCGCCGCGCGCGGGAGTCGTAGCGCTTCACCGCGTAGATCTGGCGAGCGAAGGGGTCGAGGCCCGTCCGCCGGCACTGCGCCAGAAAGAGCTGCAGCTCGTCGTCCGTGGCGCCCTGCGCGATCGTCCGCTTGATGAGCGCCACCTGCTCCGCGCTGAAGGCGACCTGCACCTGTTCGGCCACTGGCGTGCGCTCCACGATCACGGGCACGAGCGCAGTGTTCTCGGGCGGCGGCGTCGTCGGGGTCGTCATCTCAGCGGCGCTCCCCTCGCATCAGGTCGCTGCGGAAGACGGCGACCACGTGCCCCGTCGTGGGGCTCGGGGCGGGCGCCCCCAGCTCGTGCGGGCAGTCCTCGCGGCACGGCTCGTCGGGGTGGATGAAGCGCACCCGCCGCGGCAGCCAGTCGATGTGGCAGTGCGGCAGGACGTACGTCTGGAACCAGCGCGTCTCGGGCGCCGCCGGCAGCAGCGCGACGATGATGTCCGCGCGGTCGCGCTCCTCATACGCCTTCCAGACCCACGCCTCGATCTGGCGGCGTGCGTACGGCGGGTTCATGAAGACGCGGAGGCCGGCCCACGACAGCGTGAGTCCGTCGTCGTCGCTGCGTTGCTCGATCCCGGCGTCGCCGCTGAGGAATGTTCCTTCCGGCGTCGAGTAGTACGGCAGCAGCGTGCTCGCGTGTGACGCGCAGGCGTCGTAGTTGAGCTGGTACCGGCGCGTGATCGCGTCGAACAGCTCAGGCGGCGTGCGCCACTCCGTCGTGCCGGTCCCCGGCTTCGTGGCCTCGGGGGCGTTCACCGGGCTCACGGCTGCCCCTCCCAGCTCACCACCAGCGCCGTCGTCACGCCGCCCGGCATGCGCACCTGCCGCAGCTCGTGCAGGTCCATCGAGGTGTCGCCGAGCGCCTTGAGCGCCGCGCTGTTGACCGTGAGCAGACCGGGGATCTTGGCGAGCCGCGCCACCACGTCGTCGGGCAGCCGCGGCAGGTCGTAGCCGTCGGGCCGGCGGCGCTCCTGCAGCCGGGCGACGATGCCCAGCTCCTCGTAGGCGAGCTCCGTCGCGTCCTCCAGCTCCAGGTACTGCACGAGCTGCTCGCGCAGCTTGCGCTCGGCGCTCCTGAGCGGCTCCAGCTCACGCTTCACCTGCTCCAGCGCCTGCAGGCGGTCGACCGCCTCAGCTCGCGTCAGCATCACCGCCGCCGTCCTCGCACAGCGCTGGGCGCGCCCGGTCCCGGATGCCCGTTGGGGATCTCCCGAGCCCACCGGTGAGCGCGTGGTGATGATCGAGCTCCTTGCCGATGCACCACGCCGGAACCGGACGCGTCCAGCGCTGTGCGCAACTCGTAGTAGTCGATCTCGAAGGGCGGCTCGCGCCGCCGCAACCGCGGCGCCGTGAAGACTCCGGCGGCGAACTGCTGCCAGAGCAGCGTCGCGGCGACCCCGAGCAGGATGCCGAGCGCGAGGATGAGGCCGGCGGCGTTGGCGTCGCTCATGCTGCGGTGTACTCCTGCACATCAATGCGGAGCCGCTCGAAGCCGTGGCCCCTGACAGAGCCGTGTTGGGTGCGCAGCACGAGGACGCCTCGCAGCCAGCAGATGTGGCACATGCTGACCGTGACCCAGCGCCTCACGCCGCCACCTCCAGCGCCGTGAACTCGTGCCGCGTGTCGGTCTCGGGCTCCCCGGCCTCGGGGAACAGCCCGAAGGGGTCGCAGGACGTGCAGCTGCGGCCGCGGTGACGGCGCTCGAGGTGGCCGCACGCTGCGCAGCTGGCCTCGGCCCCCAGGCGCGCGCGCGCCTGATCGATGTGCTTGCAGCGGTCGCCGCGCAGGCCCTTGCGGCAGCTGCAGATGGCGGCGGCAGGGCTGAGCAGCGTCACCGTGTAGCGGCTCCCGCTGCGGCGCAGCAGCTCGGTCACGGGGTAGTCGTTCATGCCGCCGCCCCCTCGGTTACGCCGCGCTCCATGAGCGCCTCGAGGTCGCTGACGCGCACGAGCCGGCGGCGGCCGATCTTGAAGGTCGGCAGCACGCCCTCGCGCACGAGCTTCTTGACGGTGGACATCCCGACGCTGAGCGCCTCGGGCGCGTCCTGCAGGCCGATCGCGAGGCGCGGGACGCCGCTCGCGGAGACGGTCAGCAGCAGCCCGCCGTTGAGGTCGCGCGAGGCCTGCTCGAGCAGCACCTCGGCCATGCGGCGCGCCGCCTCGTCGAGCAGCCGCGCCATCGGGTCGGCCGCGTGGCCGTTACGCGCGAGCGCGCCGACGTTTGGCAGCCCGTAGGTGGAGGCCATCAGGAGCCGTCCCCGGTGCGGTGAGTGGAGTCGATGGTACCTACTCCGCTCACGACACCACCTGCCGCTCCTCGGCGGCGTGCTCGGCACGCACGCGGGCGCGGGCGGTGGCGGTGGCCGCTTCGCTGGAACGGACGCGGCCACCGCCCCGAGAAAGGAGACAACCGTGCCGTCCGAAGACACGACTGCCCGCTCGCGTCCGGCAGTCCGAAGCCGGCCGCGGGCGGGGGGCCGTGTCTACTGGTCGGTGTCTCCCTCAGCCCCTGCTCCTCCTTGCGCGGCGAGCTGGACTCGCCAACCTGCACGACGGGAGGAGACGCGATGGCGGACACGGGTGTGGAGCTGGTCATGAGGAGCCTCGACAGGCGCGACGCAGAAGCGCGAGCACTCTGGCGACGAAGCGTCCAGAAGAAGCTCGGCCTCGACGACTACGAGTTTGAGAAGACGGTTGGGGACGCGGCGTTTGCCCTGACTCGCGACCGCAGTCCGGACACGGCATGCGGCGCTCGTCCCGCTCGACGGCCGCGCTCACGCCGAATACCTCCCGTTCCACGGCTTCGAGGTGGTCGAGGATCGTGCGGGTGAGCCGCACTGAGTCCCTGTAGGAGAACCACAGAACCTCCGAGCCCGCGTCCGTCTCAACCCGGAGGCTGATGCGTCCATCGCTCGCGCTCCCGACCACGTCAATGGACCGGAGCTCGTGAGCGGGGACGTAGCCCTGCCGGCCATCCGCGCTGTGCGGCATGACGCCGCTGGCGTGCGCGTTCTGCAGCTCGATGCAAGTCGGGACGATGCTCACGCCAGCACCTCCCGCTCCTCGGCGGCCAGCTCGGCCCGCACGCGAGCGCGCGCCTCGTCCGCAGCCCGCTCCTCGGCTTCGAGGCGGTCGAGCGCGGTGTTGAGCCGCTCGATGCGCTCGGCGTTCAGAGGGCGAAGCCCGCGCAGGTATCGGGATACGAGGGACTGATCGATGTGCGCCGCACGCGCCACGACGTCCTGAGTTAGCCCCAGCGTCGCGATTCGCGCTCGGATGGCGGCAACGGGTGCGGTCAGTTGTTCAATGTCGTGAATCACGACTAGGACCATAGGTCGTGAATCACGACATGTCAAACGCGTTGATGCTCTACCCTTTCCGGGATGGGACTCGGAGCACGTCTAGCGGAAGCGCGGCGTAGCCGCGGACTCACTCAGATCGACCTTGCTGCTGCCCTCGGCAAGAGCCGGACAATGGTGACGGACGTCGAGCGAGGACGGAACGGGTTGCTAGCGGAGAGCCTGACGAAGGCCGCCGAGGCCCTCAACGTCTCAACCGACTACCTCCTGGGCCTCACTGACGACTCCCGGCCCGCCGCGGAGCTGGCCGACGGACTGGCCACCGTCACCGACCCCGAGCACGACCTAGATGCGAATCACGTCGGCACGGTCGAAGTCGCAGCCTCCGCAGGGACGGGCAACCTGGTGTTCGACGAGACACCGACCGGACGGCTGGCTTTCAAGCGCTCATGGCTTCGCCGTCACGGCATCGATCACGAGCGAGCGTGCGTGATCACAGTCAGCGGCAACTCGATGGAACCGACGCTCCCCGACGGCTGCTCGATCCTCGTCGACCACAAGCGCCGCGCGCCGCGAGACGGCGGCATTTTCGTCCTGCGCCGCGCTCAGGACGGCGTCGTGGTGAAGCGCCTCGAAGGTGACGGCGACGTCTGGTTCGCGGTCAGCGATAACCCGGAGTGGCCCTCGGCGCCGCTCACAGAGGACGACGAGATCATCGGCGAGGTGCGGTGGTCGGGCCACACGCACGCGTGACTTCGCGGCAGCGAGAGGAGTAAGTGGACGATGACTGACAATAGGCCGGACACTTCTGAGGACAGCGACTCTGAGCGCGATCAGTTGTTGGTCGCGATCTTCTGCTTCAAACAGGCTCGTAAGGCGGTGGGGCTCGCTGAGGGTCTGGCCGGGAACGATGACCCGTTCGATAGAATCGAGCAGTACGTGCTCAAACTGGATCACGTCTTTAAGGCGTGTCGCCTTCTTAACAAGAAGGAATGGCCTTCTGCATTCCCGAAGAAGGCTCGCAATGCAGGGAGTGTGTTCGTCGAGCATTGGAATGGTACCGGTGCCCGCCAGCTATGCATCGCCTGCGCCGACAATAAACTCCATGGTAGCTCGAAACGGAGACTGATAGCGAGATGTTTCGAGTGTAGCGACGCCAAGATGCAATGTAACTCATGTCGGAATAAGGTGTGTAAGAAACATGCCAAGTACCGGTATGGTAAGGACCTACGTGATGCCTACTCGCATCACGAACATGCGCTCGCCGACCCAACGCACCGGTTCCGCGGGAAACGCGTTGGCGCCTCCACCGTTCTAGACGTGGAAGTACCTTACTGGATGCCGCCAAGTTTCATGGCGGACGCGAAGCGGGGTCCCTATTAAGTCTCGCTGCTTGGGTGTCGTTATCGGTTAGACGGTGTTCACGAGGCGCTGGTCAATCTCGAACAAGAGCTCGCCAGTGTGCTGCTCGATCCGGACACGGGCACATAGCGTGAGTAGTGGCAGACGCATGTCCAGCCTGAGAGCGCACCGCCGATGCGGCAGAGTACCGCTGATGGCGCCGCCGCGGAGGTGACATCCATGAGGTACTTGCTCGTTGCCGCAATCGTAGCGGCGCTGCTTGCGGTCGGTTGTTCGGGCGACGGGGGATCGGGAGGCCCACCTGACCTGATGAGCGACGCCGCTCGTAGCGATCTCGAGGACTCCATCCTCGATGCGTTCCAGGCTGTCATCGAACGAGACGAAGACGCGTTCCGGGAGAGCTATAGCGAGGAGTGTCGTGATGTCCTCATCGCGTTCGACGCGTTGTGGGCGGCCCTGGGCATTGACGAGGACTCAGAACTGGGAATCAGCGATCTCGAGGTCGTTGAACAGGACGGTGCTAACGCTACTGTGTTCTACGTAATCACCCTCGACGGTGCCCCACTGGCGGAATCTGGCGAGGTGCAGCTCGTCTGGGAAGAAGGACGGTGGCGGGCCAGCGGCTGCTGAGCGCCAGCTGTCCCGACGGCCGCGCGAGATCGGCTCACCTCTACCGGGTCAGAGGTGCGAGTCGCTAGCGGCCGAGCCACTGGTCAAACGTCATCGCCGGGACGGCCTGGCTGGACGCTACCCGCTGTCAATCATGACTTCCAGCACCGCCGTCGGTCCTGCGCCTTCGAGGCTTATCAACCGGATGGAGATCTCTCCCGACCCCGGCTGCATTTGCCGAAGCTCGGCAGCCTACGGAAGAACGCCCATTCGCGCACTGGTATATACGGATGAATGGTGTGATACGATGGCCGCCTACAAGGCGAACGCCCCGGATTGAGTGCCGGGGCGTCACGCCGGTCACCGGGAATAGCGGCGACCTAGGCCTGTAGCGAATCGTACGCCGCGGCCTTGGCTAGTTTCAACCGCCGACCCCCGGTCACCAGCGACCGGGGGTTTCTTGTGTGCCCCCGGAATCATCCCGAGAGGGGAGGCGTTCCGTGGTTCTCGAAGGCCAAGTGGGGATCCCCTGCGACTGCGGCCATGTAACGGCGAAGACCATCGCCTGGCTGCAATCGCACCACCAGTTCACCTGTAGCCGCTGTCGCGCTCGCGTCCGTCTCGACACGAGCCAGTTCCGCCGCGATATCGGAGAGGTCGAGCGGCGACTGTCCCGATTCCCGCGCGAGATCAAGGTGCGCCTCGAGTAGGTCGAGCGCGGCGAGCAGCTCTGTGGCGTCGCACATGAGCGAGAGTGTCTGCATGGAATGATGATACTCCGGGGGGGCGGTGGGGTGGAGCGCCAGTAGCGCTCAGACGCGCACCGCCCTCGCGTCTCTGCTACTGTCCGGAACACTCCCCGCTTGGAGACGCGAGCAATGGCACGACGGCGCGCCCCCGGCCGGGGCTCCACCTACCAGGACGAGCGTGGGCGCTGGATCGCGCAGATCTACATCAACGGGCGCAAGGTGCGGCGCTCGGCGACCTCGCAGTCGCGGGCCGAGCGCCTGCTCGACGAGCTTCGGGACCGCCGCGACCTCGGGGCGGCGCCAACCAGCCAGACCGTCGCCGAGTACATGGCCTCGTGGCTCGAGGACACGGCCAGTCAGCGCGTCCGCCCCTCGACGCTCCAGGGCTACGAGGAGAAGACCCGCAACTACATCGTGCCGGCCATCGGCCGCCTGAAGCTCGACCGCCTCAGCCCACAGCACGTCCACCGGATGCTCTCCGAGATGTCCCGCCGCGGCCTCTCGCCGCTCACCGTGCGCCACACACGGGCGGTACTGCGCAACGCGCTGAGTCAGGCTGAGCGCTGGGGTCTGGTGACTCGCAACGCCGCCGCGCTCACCGAGGCGCCTCGCGTCCAGCAGCGTGAACGGCGGACGCTCAGCGCTTCCGAACTCGCCCGGCTACTGGACCACGTCGAGGACGCGCGACTTCTCGCCGCGTACGCAACGGCGGCTACCACGGGTGTCAGGCAGGGCGAGTTGCTGGGCCTGCTTTGGGACGATGTTGATCTCGATCGCGGGATGCTCCACGTGCGCCGCTCCGTCACCCGTGTCGGCGGGCGCTACGTGGAGGGCGAGCCGAAGACCGCGCGCGGCAGGCGCACGGTGCCGATCCCCCGGATGACCGCGGAGCTGCTCCGGAACCACCGCCGGCAGCAGCGGCTGGAACGCATGCGAGCGGAGGCCTGGGAGGACCGTGGCCTCGTCTTCCCCAACAGGACCGGCGGCCAACTCTACGGTCCCGATCTGACGAGACAGCTGCAGAACGACCTCGAGGCGGCCGGACTGCCGAGGATCACGTTTCACGACCTGCGGCACTGCGCGAGCTCGCTGCTGGAGGCGGGCGGAGCATCGCCACGGGTCACGATGGAGCTGCTCGGCCACTCCACGATCGCGATGACGATGGATGTGTACACGCACGTGAGTGAGGACGCGAAACGGGCCGCCGCCGACAGTGTGGGGGCGTTGCTGGAGCGGGCTGCCGGATCCTCGTAACCCCGCAAGTAACCCCCCCACCCGAACCTGGGCGGGTGGGGGGACTCATCATTGACTACCAGAATCCGTTGCTACCATTGTTAAAAATGGCGGAGGGGGTGGGATTCGAACCCACGGTGACGCAAGCGCCACGACGGTGTTCAAGACCGCTCCCATAAACCACTCGGGCACCCCTCCACCCTCCATTGTAAGGTGCGGTCCGGCGTGCGGGCCGGACCGCGGCGCTATGCTGCGCCCCGAGCGAGCGCGCAACGCGCGAGAGGAGCCACAGCATGCCTACGGTGAACACCGCCCGCGGCCCCGTCGAGACCTCCGAGCTCGGCCGTACCTTCATGCACGAGCACATCGCGATCCGCGGGACCGACGTCTTCGCGCACTGGCCGGAGCTCGATGAGGCGGCCGGCTGCCTCGAGGCCGCCACCACGCGCTTCGCTGAGCTCGACGAGCGCGGCGTCGGCACCGTCGTCGACGTGACGCCCGCCAACCTCGGCCGCGACATCGCGCTGATCGAGCAGGTGCAGGCCTCGACGGACGTGAACATCATCGTGGCGACCGGGATGTACTGGAACATCCCGCTCTACTGGCAGGGCCGCGACCCCGACGAGATGGCCGACGCCTTCGTGCGCGAGATCGAGCAGGGCATCGGCGAGACCTCGGTGCGCGCGGGCATCATCAAGCTCGCCTCGCACATGACGCTCGACGAGGCCAACGAGGCCGCGCTGCGCGCCGCGGCACGCGCCCACCGCCGCACCGGCGTGCCGATCACGACGCACGCGATGCCGCAGGCGTTCGGCCTGGAGCAGCAGCGCATCTTCCGCGAGGAGGGCGTGGACCTCGCGCGGACGGTGATCGGGCACCAGGGCAACGAGCCGACGCCGGACTTCTACCGGCAGCTGATGGACGCCGGCAGCACGATCGGCGTCGACAACTTCGGGATCGAGCTTGGCAGCCCCGACTGGCACGACTCGCTGGGCCGCATCGAGGTGGTCGCCGAGCTCTGCGCGGACGGCTACGCGGACCGCATCGTGCTCGCGCACGACAGCATGTGCTGCATCGACTGGGCGCAGGTGCAGGCGCTGCGCGAGGCCAACCCGAACTGGACCTCGACCTACATCCCGGACGTGATCGCCCCCGCCATGCTCGATCGAGGCATCAGCGAGGACCAGCTGGAGCAGATGCTCGTCGGCAACCCGCGGCGGCTCTTCGAGACGCAGGGCCCCTACTAGCGAGGTCGGTCTAGCAGGGTGATGAAAAACCCCTGAAGTCGGGAAACGGAGCGTTTCGCGGCACTGCGGTGCTCGGAAAAACCCTTGAAAACAAAGGGTGTCTCGGTAGCCGCACGCAGTCGATTCCGGGCCGAGACCGTTCCAGACGACTTTTTCAGCACCCTGCTAGTACCAGATCGCGACCTCGCGCCCGTCGAGCCGCTGCGGCGGATCGGGCAGCGAGCACGCCTCGCCACGGGCGATGCGGGCCGCCGTCCAGGCGCAGGCGACGGCGTCGACGATGTCGTCCGCCGCTCCGCGGCGGCTCGCCTCGTCCACGAGGTCGGGGATCGCTAGGCCAGCGGCAGAGAGCAGCGCGCGACGCTGCATCAGCCCGTCCCACGTCTTCTTCGAGGGCAGCGCCTGCCCTCCGGCGAGCTTGGCGAACGAGACCTCGGGGTGCGCCTCGAAGACGCGACGGTCGGTGGCGGCGATCTCCCCCACCTCACGGATCTTCCGAAGCAACGCGAAGCTCTGCCGGGACAGACCCTTCCCGCTGACTCGCCTCGATGTGTCGTTCGCCTCGTCGTAGCTCGTCGCGCCGAGCGCGGCCAGCGGCGGCGCGTTGAACACGCTCGGGGCGCGGCCGGTGGGGAGGAACTTGCGCGCCGCGCGGTCGGCCTCGCGATCGCCCGTTGGGGTGAGCGTGATCGGGATGTCGAAGGCGAACACCTCGGCGTCCGGGTACGCCTC
This sequence comes from Dehalococcoidia bacterium, assembly GCA_965247925.1. Classification (GTDB taxonomy): domain Bacteria; phylum Chloroflexota; class Dehalococcoidia; order UBA2979; family UBA2979; genus VXMT01. The sequence continues at coordinate 1,128,642 of CBDFIB010000004.1, read as the reverse complement.
GAGGGCGGCGCTCGCCGACTCGCGGTACTCGACGGCGATCAGCCGCCCGTCACGGACGACGGCGGCAATCCAGCCCGTGGGACAGCCATCGAGGCCGACTGCAATGCCCATCGCACCCCCGTGGGTGGCACGTCTGCGCCGCCCCGGGCAGTTTAGGCGGCGCCGGACTGCGCTTCCAGCTCCAGCTCCTCGACGAGGGAGCGCACGCGGCCCTCGATGTCGTCGCGGATGGCGCGGACGGCGTCCAGGCCGGCCTCGGCGGGGTCGTCCACTGCCCAGTCGTCGTAGAGGACGCCGGGGTAGATCGGGCAGGCGTCGCCACAGCCCATCGTCACGACAACGTCGGCGGCGCGGACGATCTCGTCCGTCCAGGGCTTGGGGAACTGCTGGGCGATGTCGATGCCGACCTCGTTCATGGCCTCGACGGCGGCGGGGTTGACCTCGCGGGTAGGGTCCGAGCCGCCGGACCAGACGAGTACGCGGTCGCCGGCGAGCTGCTTCACCCAGCCCGCCGCCATCTGCGAGCGGCCCGCGTTGTGCGTGCAGAGGAAGAGCACGCTCGGGACCGTGGTCAGCATCCGCCCCTCGACGCGCGCGAGGGCCTTGAGCCGCTCTTTCGCGAAGCGCTCGGCGATGATCGGGACGTAGGTCGTGACTTTCGCCTCGCCGAGCCGCGCGGCGGAGTCGTAGATGAACCGCTCGATCGTCTCGCGGTTGAAGATGCCCCGGAAGTCGCGCACGAGGCGATCGAGCGCGGCGTTCATGTCGACCGTGCGCTGCGCGATGGCGACCAGCCGTTCGCGATCAAACTCGTCCACCCTCGCCGTCTCGCTGGTCATGCCGCCCCTCCCCGCTCTGGGGGCGCGCCACGCGCCCAACCCCTCGGTCCCTCGCCGGCCGCTCCATGCGGCCGGCCGATTGCTCGTCAGGCCGCGTCGCCGATGGCGGCGCTCAGCCCCTTGATGCGCAGGTGCAGCTCGTCGGCGGTCTCCTCGAAGGCGCGCTCTTCGCCGAGCGCGGCCGGGTCCGGCAGCGACCAGTGGATGCTCGCGGTGCGGCTGCGCGTGTGCAGCTCCTCGTGCGCCTCGTCGCGGACGGTGACGACCAGCCGTGGGACGCCCTCGATCTCCTCGATGTGACGCGGGACCGCGTCGTGCAGATCGAGCCCGCGCCGCTCCGCGACGCACAGCGCCAGCGGGTGCACGTGCTGCGCGGGCCGCGTGCCGGCCGACTGCACGGCGACCGCGGAGCGCTGCCGCCACAGCGCCCCGGCAAGCTGGGAGCGGGCGGAGTTGTGCGTGCAGACGAAGAGCACGCCTCCATCGTCGGACTTCGAGTCTGCCGACAGCGGGACGCGCGTCCGCAGCGGCAATCCGTCGAGGCGCTTGCGGCGCAACCGCAGGTAGCGTCGCCGCCGGTCGCCCGTCGAGTGCAGCCGCTCCACCAGCCCCTCGCGCACCAGTGTGTCGACGTGGTGGCTGAGCAGGTTGGAGGGCACGTGCAGCTCCCGCCCCAGCTCCCCGGGCGAGCGATCAGACAGCGCCAGCGCCTCGACGATCGCGAGGCGGTGCGGATCGCCGAGGGCGGCGTGCAGCCGCGCCCGCTTCCGGACGCCGCCCTTCGGACGGCTGTTGCGCCCCTCGCCCCTGCTGGCCAGACTTACCTTTGACAGCAGGCAATCAGGCGCGCTGCAACTCCGCGAGGTGCTCGCGCCCGAAGCGCTCGATGAGCTCCGGTACGCGTCCCGTTTCGCGAAAGTCGATGGTCGTGAGGGCGTGCTGCACGCCCTCGTCGCGGAGCGCCGCGAGCTGCTCGGCGGCATCCGCCATGCCGTCGGCGCCGATCGTGACGTGCGAGTGGATTCCGACCGTCAGCTCGGCGGGGTCGCGGTCCTCGGCCTCGGCGGCGTCACGCAGCATCCCGATGTGCTTGCGCAGCAGCGGCGCCTCGGCGCCGCGCGAGATCCAGCCGTCGCCCCAGCGGGCGGCGCGGCGGAACTGCTGCGGGCTATTGCCGCCCATCCAGATCGGCAAGCGACGCGGCGGGACCGGCCGCGAGGTCCAGCCGTCCACGTGGTGGAACTCGCCCTCGAAGTCGACCGGCTCGCCGGTCCAGAGCGCGCGGTAGAGCTGGAGCATCTCGTCCGTGCGCCGCCCGCGGCGGTCCCACGGCATCGAGAGCACCTCGAACTCCTCGCGCGCCCAGCCGACCCCCGCGCCAAGGATCAGCCGGCCGCCGGCGAGCTGGTCGATGCTGGCCATGATCTTGGCGTGCAGCACCGGCTGCCGCATCGGCACGACCAGCACCGAGACACCGAGTTCGACGCGATCGGTCACGGCGGCGAGGAAGGCGAGCGTCGTGAGCGGCTCGAGGAACGCCTCCTCCACCTTGAAGGGCGCGCGGTGCTGGCTGGCGTGCTGCCGCGGCATCACCACGTGGTCGGAAACCCAGAGCGAGTCGAAGCCGTGCGCCTCTGCCGCGCGGGCGTGAGCCTCGATGTGCTCCCGCGTCGCCCGCCAGCCGAACGCCGGCACCCGCAACCCAACCTTCATGCTCGGTTCCCTTCGCCTGGATGAGCCGTCACGCCCCCGACCCCACCGCCCCCACCTCGCGCAGCGCCTCGATCTCCGGGTCGCTGAGGCCGGCCTCACGCAGCACCTCGACGCCGTGGCGGCCGAGCGGCGGCGCCGGACCGGCGGCGCGCACCGGCGAGGCGGACATCTCGAAGACCGAGGCGAGTTGGTGCTGGCTGCCCGTGATCGGATCGTCGATCTCGGTGAAGAGCGGACCCGCCTGCGGATCGTCGGCGAGCTGCGGCGAGAAGTGCATCGGCGCGACCGGCGCGCCGGCGGCGCGGAACTCATCCACCCACTCGGCGACGGGCCGCGTGCGGATCAGCGCCGCCAGTTCCTTCCGCAACTCCTCGACCTCGACCAGCATCTGCGGGTCCAGCGGGTCGAAGTCGGGTTCGTCGCCGCCCTCGTCGCGGGTGCCGAGGACGCTGCGGATCGCCTCGCGGTGCCCGGGCGAGGTCGCGCCGAGGACGAGCGGGCCGTCCTTGGCCATGTAGACGGACTGGTAGAGCCGCCGCACCGCTCCGAGCTGGCGCAGCGGGCTGCCCTCGCCCCAGGCGCCGGCGACCTCGATGAAGCTCGCGCCGCCGTCGATCAGCGAACGCACGCGCTCCCAGGCGGGCATGGAGAAGACGGCGTCCGAAACCGGCTCGCGCATCACCGAGCTGCCGATTGCGGCCAGCGCCCCGCGCAGCAGCGAGGCGTCCACGAGCTGCCCCTCGCCCGTGCGCTCGCGGTGATGCACCGCCGCCGTCACGCCGAGCGCAATCGAGAGCCCGGCGATCAGGTCGGCGACCCACATCGACTGCGTGCCGATCGGCGTGCCCTCTGCGTCGAGGCGGCCCTCGTCGGCCATCATCCCGGAGTAGGCCTGCACGATCAGGTCGATCGCCGGGTCGTCGGCGAGCGGGCCGCTCGCGCCGAAGCCGGTGACGCGAGCGTAGATCACGTCTGCCCGCTTCGCTGCGATCGTCTCGTAGTCGATGCCGAGCGAGCGCGCGACGTTGAGCCGGAAGTTGTTGATCACCACGCCGAAGCGCGGCAGCAGGCGCTCGTAGACGAGCGCGCGCGCCTCGGGCCGTTCGAGGTCGAGCACGAGGCTGCGCTTGCCGCGGTTCAGCCACTGGAAGCGCTTGCTGGTCCCCGGCGCGATGCTGCCGCTGCGCCGGGTGCGGTCGCCGTTGTGCGACTCGACCTTCACGACGTCGGCGCCCATGTCGGCGAGCAGCATCCCCGCGAGCGGCGCGGCGATGATCTGCGAGAACTCGAGCACTCGCGTGCCGGCCAGCGGCCCTGCTCGCTGCGCCTCCGCCATCGCGTCCCCCTCGCAGACTGCCGTGTCCGCACCGCCGCGATTCTAGCCCGGCGGCGCCGAGGGCTCCGGGCCCGCGCCGAGGACGTAGAATCGCGCACACGGCGCCACCTTGCTGGCGCCGCTGGACGGAGGCCCCACGATGACCCTCTCACGCGACCTCGCAGCAGCCATCTCGGCGCTCGACCGCTCGGACCTCGACGGCGAGGCGGTGCGCTGGGCGCAGATCGGCATCGCCGACACGCTCGCCTGCGCGATCGCCGGCTCGCTCGAGCCCGCGCCGCGGCTGGCGATGGCCGCCCTCGGCGCCGACCGCGAGGACGGGCCCTGTCTCGTGCTCGGCCTCGGCCGCCGCACGGGGCCGCTGAGCGCCGCGCTCGTCAACGGCGTCGCCGCGCACGCGCTCGACTTCGACGACGTCAACGACACGCTCGGCGGGCACCCTTCGGCGCCGCTCGTGCCCGCGCTGCTCGCCCTCGGCGAAGCGTACGGAGCGAGCGGCAGCGAGCTGCTGCTCGCCTACGTCGCGGGCTTCGAGGTGGAGTGCAAGATCGGCCTCGCCGTCAACTTCCACCACTACGACAAGGGCTGGCACCCCACCGCCACGCTCGGCGTCTTCGGCGCCGCCGCCGCCTCGGCGAAGCTGCTGCGGCTCAGCGAGGAGGAGACGGCGACGGCGCTCTCGATCGCCGCCTCGTTCGCCAGCGGGCTCAAGGCCAACTTCGGCACCATGACCAAGCCTCTGCACGTCGGGCACGCCTCGCGCAACGGTGCCTTCGCCGCGCTGCTCGCGCGCGAGGGCTTCACGGCCGGGGAGGCTGTCTTCGAGCACGAGATGGGCTTCTTTGAGGTCTTCAACGGCCCCGGCGCCTACGACGCCTCGCGGGTGCTCGCGCAGTGGGCGGACCCGCTCGACGTGGTCGAGCCGGGCGTCGGCGTGAAGCCCTACCCCTGCTGCGGCAGCACGCACGCTGCCGTCGACGCCGTGCGCCAGCTGGTCTCGGCGAAGGACATCGCCGCCGAGGACGTAGCCTCGGTGCGCGTGCTCGCCCACCCGAGCCGCATCCCGCACATCGACCGCCCGACGGTGCGCACGGGCCTCGAGGGCAAGTTCTCGATCCAGTACTGCGTCGCCCGCGCCGTGCACGACGGCGCGCTGCGCCTGACCCACTTCGACGACAGCGAGGCGAACGACGACGCCGTGCAGGCGCTGATGCCCGGCGTCAGCATCGAGCCGGGCGTGGCGCGCGAGTCCGACGAGCGCCTCGCCGTGCGCGTCGAGATCGCCACGCGCGACGGCGCGACGCACGACTGGCGCGTGGAGGAGGCGATCGGCACCGGCGGATCGCGATCGCCGATCCCCGAGGCCGACTTCCGCACGAAGTTCCATGACTGCTGCGTGCGCGTGATCAGCGCCGAGGCAGCGGAGCGCCTCTACACGCTCTGCGCCGACCTCGACGGCGTCGCCAGCGTCGCCGATCTCACGGAGACGGTCGCCGCGGGCGCGCAGGCGGCGGTGGCCGGCTAGCCGGACCGGGCTTCGAGGTGGGCGCGAGTCTGCCCTCGGGCTACGCGGAGGTCGGCAGGTGGGATCTTGGCCAGGTGCCGCGCCGGGTCATCGTGCTGCTCTTCGTGCTCTCCCTGGTCGCGATGGTCGTCACCGCGAACGTCGCGCTCGCGATCGAGCAACTGAAGTCCGGCGCCGCCGAGATCAGCCTCGATCTCGTGAGCATGCTGCTTGGCCTGGTCGCGGGCCTGGTACTGCACGAGCTGACGCACGCCGTCGCCTTCCTCGCGCTGGGCGCGCGCCCCAGGTTCGGAGCAAAGCTCAACACGAAGTTCGGTCCAGTCCTGTACGCGGCGGCCCCCGGTTCCTATCTCACCCGGGCGGGCTATCTCATCGTGGGTCTCGCGCCCCTGCTGGGACTGACCGCGGTACTGCTGGCGGTCATCGCCGTGGCGCCCTCGGGCAGCCTCATCGCCGGGGCGGCGTTCTTCGCCGTCGTCCTGAGCGTCGGCGGCTCGGCGGGCGACGCGATGATGATGCGCGCGGTGCTGTCGTACCCCTCGGACGCGCGCTTCGAGGACACCGCGGACGGGTTCACGGTCTACGGCCCTGCGCCCGCTGAGTGAGCCGTAGGGGGTTGTAGGCATGCTTGCAGCATGCTACTGTCATGCCATGGCGAATCTGCAGGTGAAGAACGTGCCCGACTCACTCCACGAACGTCTGCGCCGCCACGCGCGTGAACAGAACACCACGCTCAGCGCAGCCGTGCTCTCCGCCCTGGAGCGCGAACTCGCGAGGTCCGAGTGGCGCCGCCACCTGGCGCAGCGCCCCACGACCGACCTCGGCGTCTCCGCTGCGGACCTGCTCGCCGAGGCGCGCGCGGAGCGCGAGGCGGAGCTCGGGTGACGGGCTACGTCGTCGACGCCTCCGTGGCGTTCGAGTACCTCCTGAAAACCCCGCTCGGACTCGCCGTCGCCGGCACGATCGAGGGCGCCGCGCTCGCCGCGCCCGAGTTGCTGGACGCGGAGATCGTGCACGTGCTGCGCAGGGCTGTGCTGCGCGGCCGCCTCGAGGAGGAGCGTGCGCTGATGGCGATCGACGACCTGGCGCTGTGGCCGGTCGAGCGTCTCCCGCACCGGGAGTTCGCGCGGTCCGCCTGGCAGCACCGCCACAACGTCAGCGCCTATGATGCCTTCTACGTGGCCGTCGCCGACGCCCTCGCGCTACCCCTGCTGACCGCCGACGGGCGGCTCTCGCGGGCATCGGGACTGGGCGTCGCCGTGCAGCATGTCCGCATGAGCTGAGCCGGCCTCTCGTGATCGTCGCGCGAGCGGAGGAATGATGCGCGTCGGGCTCTTCCTGACCAGCCAGCAGCACCTCGACACGGACATGGCCGCCGCCTTCCAGGAGCAGGTAGCGATGGTGCGGCTGGCGCGCGACGCCGGCTGGGACTCGCTGTTCAGCGGCCAGCACTACCTCAACGAGGGCGACAACCAGGGTCTCCAGCTCGTGCCCTTCCTCGCGCGGATGCAGGCCGAGGCCGGCGAGATGACGATCGGCCTCGGCATCCTGCTGCTCAACCTGCACAACCCGGTCTACGTCGCGGAGACCGTCGCCACGCTCGACGTGATCAGCGGCGGCCGCTTCGTCTTCGGCATCGGCCTCGGCTACCGCGACGTCGAGTTCGACGCCTTCCGCGTGCCGCGCCGGCAGCGCGTCGCGCGCTTCGAGGAGACCCTCACGCTGGTGAAGCGGCTCTGGACCGAGGAGTCCGTCAGCCACGACAGCGAGATCGCGAAGCTGGACGGCGTGCGCATGAACCTGCGGCCCGTGCAGCAGCCGCACCCGCCGATCTGGATCGCTGCCAACAGCGACGCGGCCGTGCGCCGCGCCGCGCGCCTGGCCGATGGCTGGTTCGTCAACCCGCACGCCACCCTCGAGACCGTGAGCCGCCAGCTCGCGCTCTACCGCGAGGAGCGCACGGCAGCCGGCCTCGGCGCGCCGGCCGCGCTCCCCGCGATGCGCGAGGTCTACTGCGCGCCGGACCGCGAGACGGCGCTGCGGCTGGCCGGTCCCGCCCTCGGCGGGAAGTACGCCGACTACGCGCTCTGGGGGCAGGACGACGTGATGCCCGGCGAGGAGCAGTTCAGCGCTCCCTTCGAGGAGCTGCTGTCGGATCGCTTCGTGCTCGGCTCGCCCGAGGAGTGCTACGAGCAGCTGCGGCCGCTCTGGGAGGACCTCGGCGTGACGGAGCTGATCATCCGCACGCATTGGGCGGGGATGCCGGCAGCGGACTCGCTCGCCAGCATGCGGCTGATCTCCGACGAACTGCTCCCCGAACTGCGGCGGGCGCAGCCCGCGGAATGGACCGGCTGACCATGCGGATCGTACGGCTCTACAGCGGCGACGACGGCGAGTCCTACTTCGAGGACCTCGACATCCCGATCGAGGCCGGGCTCTCACTCGCATTTCCCGTGGACACGCTCGATTTCCGTGAGGCGCCCGAGGAGCACGAGGCCGGCTGGCACAACGCCTCGCGGCGGCAGTTCGTGATCACGACCAGCGGCGCGCTCGAGGTCGAGATCGGCAGCGGGGAGCGGCGTCGCCTCGGCGTCGGCGAGGTGATGCTGGCCGAGGATCTGACCGGGCACGGGCACGTCTCGCGCTCGGTGGAGTCGCCGCGCCGCAGCATCGTGGTCCCGCTCGCCGCCGACGCCGACCTCGAAGCGCTGCTCGACCTCGTCCGCGACGCCGGCCGTGACTGACCCTCTCGACGTCGCCCCCTTTGAGGTCACGGTCCGCGACGCGCGCGCGGACGACTTGCCGGCGATCCAGCGCATCTACAACCGCGAGATCCTCGAGGGCGTCGCGACCTGGGACGACTGGCCCTGGAGCGACGCGCAGCGGCGCGCATGGTTCGAGCAGCAGCGCGACGAAGTCGTGCTCGTCGCAGTCGGACCAGACTCGGTGGCCGGGTTCGCCTACACGTCGCTCTACCGCGGCAAGTTCGGCTACCGCTTCACGCGCGAGGTCACCTTCTACGTCGATCCCGCGTTTCACCGCAGGGGCGTCGGGCGACGCCTGCTCGCTGCGCTGATCGAACGGGCGCGGGCGCGCAACCTGCACTCGCTCATCGCCTGGATCGAGGCGGGCAACGAGGCCAGCCGCGCCCTCGTGCGCTCGTTCGGCTTCGAGGAGGTGGGGCGCGAGCGCGAGGCCGGCTACAAGCATGGCCGCTGGCTGGACGGCATCGACGCGCAGCTGTTGCTCCAGTCCGCCGAGGACTTCGAGCGCCTCGTCGCCCCCGGCTTCCGCATCCTCACCATCGAGACGGCGGAGCAATTGGCAGAGGCGATCGAGGTGCGGCGCGCGGTCTTCATCGAGGAGCAGGACGTCCCCGAGGACGAGGAGATCGACGGCTACGACGCCGATCCCGCCGCGCCCGGGATGAGCGAACGCGTCGTCCACGTGCTCGGCCGCCTCGACGGGCAGCCCGTGGCGACGGCGCGGCTCCTGCTCGATCACGCGGGCGAGCCTCCGCACGGCTACCCGCACGTCGGCCGCGTCGCGGTGCTCTCCGCGCTGCGCGGGCGGCGCTACGGCGCGCAGATCATGGAGGCGCTGCACCAGGAGGCGCGGCGGCGCGACCACCTCGGCATCACGCTCGCGGCGCAGGAGCACGCGCGGCCGTTCTACGAGCGCCTCGGCTACGTTGCACGCGGCGGGTTGTTCCTGGACGCCGGCATTGAGCACCGCTGGATGGACCTCGAATTCGAGAGTTGATGATGAGGCAGCGAAGCTGTCGCGGGCCCCGCCTGGCACTGGAGTCCTGGGGGAATGGCACATGAGTGTTGGTACTGAGTCGCCTTGTATTTGTAATAATGAGAGCCAGCTAAGGCTGGAAGGATGAGGGGGACACCGTGAAGGGATTCTGGCTTCGCGCACCTGGGCGGTTTGCGCTGCTAGTGGCACTAGTCGCTTCGCTGAGTCTCGCCGCCGCGTCATGCGGCGACGACGAGGGCGAGCAACTCAAAATCGGCTTCCTCGCAGACTTCTCCGGGCCCCTCGCCGAGTTCGGTCCGGTGATCCAGACCGGCGTCGATCTCGCGATCAAGCACATCAACGAAGCCGGCGGCGTCAACGGTCAGGACGTGATCGTCGTCACCGGCGACACGCGGGTCGATCCGACGCAGGGCGTCGAGGAAGCGCGCCGCCTCATCGACGTCGAGGGGGTGCACGCCATCGTCGGGCCGCTCTCCAGCACCGTCACGCTTGCCGTCGCTGAGAGCGTCGCCGGGGCCGCCGGCATCCCCGTGGTCTCACCCTCGGCAACATCGCCGGCGCTGTCGTCGGCCGAAGACAGTGGCTACCTGTTCCGCAGCACCACCTCAGACGCCGCGCAGGGAGTGATCCTCGCGCAGCTCGCGGCCGACGAGGGCATCAGCAACGTCGGCGTCATCTTCCGTGACGACGCCTATGGGCAAGGCCTCTCCGACGCCTTCATCGCGGCCTTCGGCGGCACGGCGACGGCGGCGTCCTACTCGGCGGACGGTCAGACCTCGTACCTCGCCGAGCTGCAACAGGCGGCCGGAGGCGGCGGCGATGTGCTGGTCGCCATCGGCTTCCCCGACGAGGCGCTGGTCTTCATCCGCGAGTCGATCGAGAACGACATCTTCTCGCGCTTCCTCTTCGTCGACGGCACGAAGAGCCAGGACCTGATCGATGGGATCGGCGGCGAGTACCTCAACGGCTCCAAGGGCACCGCGCCGGGCGGCGGCCCGGAGACGCCCTCGGCCGCGGCGTGGAACGCGGGCTACATCGCCGAGTACGGCGAGCTGCCGACGCTCCCCTTCGTGCGCGAGGCCTACGACGCCACGATTGCGATCGCTCTTGCCGCCGAGGCGGCGGGCTCGACCGACGGCGCAGCGATTCGCGACCAGCTCGCACTGATCGGCGCGCCCGGTGGTGACCTCTTCGTCCCCGGCCCCGAGGGCATCAAGGCCGCTCTGGAAGCGCTGCGCGACGGAGACGACATCAACTACGAAGGCGCTGCCACCACCCTCGACTGGAACGAGGTTGGCGATGTGACCACGGGCTTCATCGAGATCTGGCAGTACGAGGGCGGCGAGATCGTCTCGCTGCGGGAGGTGCCGTTCGACCTGAACTAGGCCTGGGCAGATCCAGGGCCACTCAGGCGAAGTGAGGGGGCACTGATGAGTGGCTTCGTGCTACGGGCGCCTGGGCGATTCGCGCTGCTACTGGCATTGGTCGCCTCGCTGAGCCTTGGCGCCGCGTCATGCGGCGACGACGAGGGCGAGCAACTCAAGATCGGCTTCCTCGTCGACTTCTCCGGTCAGCTGGCCGAATACGGGCGGGTGACGCAGACGGGCGTCGACCTGGCCATCAAACACATCAACGAGGCCGGCGGCGTCAATGGCCAGGACGTGATCTACGTCACCGGCGACACGCGCGTTGACGCGACCCAGTCCGTCGAGGAGGCCCGTCGCCTCGTCGATGTCGAGGGCGTGCACGCGATCGTCGGACCGCTCGCCAGCAGCGCCACTCTCGCCGTGGCGGAGAGCGTGACCAGTGCGAGCGGCGTCCCGCACATCTCGCCCTCGGCCACCTCGCCGGCCTTGACCGCGCTCGGCGACGACGGCTACCTGTTCCGCACCACCATCTCCGACGCCGCCCAGGGCGTGGTGCTGGCGCAACTCGCGACCGATGAGGGGTACGACAACATCGGCGTGCTCTACCGCGACGATCCCTACGGCCAGGGCCTGGCCGAGGCGTTCGCCGCCGCCTTCGGCGGGACCAGCACGCTTGTTTCCTATTCGGCCGACGGCCAGCCCTCGTACCTCGCGGAGCTGCAGCAAGCGGCCGGCGACGGGGCCGGCGTGCTGCTCGCTATCGGTTTCCAGGAGACCGAGGTGTTCCTGCGTGAGTCGCTCGAGAACGGGATCTTCGCGACGTTCCTGTTCTGCGACGGGAACAAGAGCGTCGACCTGATCGCGGCGATCGGCGCCGACCAACTCGACGGCTTCAAGGGCACCGCTCCGGGCAGCAACCCCGAAGCCGCCTCGACGATCGCCTGGAACGCAGCCTACGCGGCCGAATACGGCGCCGAACCGACACTGCCGTTCGTGCGCGAGAGTTACGACGCGGTGATCGCTATCGCACTGGCGGCGGAGGCCGCGGGCTCGACGGACGGCGCGGCCATCCGCGATCAGCTCGCGCGCATCGGCGGGCCGGGCGGGAACGTCTTCATCGCCGGCGCCGAGGGCGTCAAGGCCGCCCTGGAAGCCGTCCGCGATGGCGACGACATCAACTACGAGGGCGCGGCGACCTCGGTCGACTGGGACGCCAACGGCGACGTGCCGTCGGGCTTCATCGAGATCTGGCAGTTCAGCGGCGACGGCTTCACGACGATCGAGAGCGTACCGTTCGATCTGGGCAGCTAGCTGTAGTTCCCACGTAGGTTGTTGCAGGTGAGGGGCCCCGCCTGCTGCTGTGTGTGTTGGAAGCACCAGTAGCAGGGGAGGAGCCTCTCGTGGCACATCCTAACGCGCGTCTGACGCCGGTCACCCGGCTGGAGATGGTTCTGGAGGTGGAGGCCGGCTGGTCCCAGGCGGAGGTCGCCCGCCGCTTCCGGGTCTCCCGCCCGACGGTCGCGAAGTGGGTGCGGCGCTTCCGTGAGGCGGGAGCGGAAGGGCTCGAGGGCCGCAACTCCGCCCCGCATTCGAACCCGCGGCGCACCGCACCCGAGTTGGAGCAACGCATCTGCGCCGTGCGCCGCAGCGCGGGGTTCGGGCCGCACCGCATCGCCTGGGCGCTCGGGATCGCCCGCTCCACCGTCTACGCCGTGCTCAGGCGCTTTGGCCTCAACCGGCTCGACCGCCTGCACCGCGTGAGCAGGCGCAAGCTGCGCTACGAGCACCCCGCCCCCGGCGACCTGCTGCATATCGACGTGAAGAAGCTGGGCCGCATCCCCGAGGGCGGCGGACACCGCGTCCGCGGGCGCTCCGCCCGGACCCCGCGCACCCGCGGCCTCGACTACCTCCACGTCGCCGTCGACGACCACAGCCGCTACGCCTACGTCGCCGTCCTGCCCGACGAGCGCGCCAACTGCGCCGCCTTCCTCGAGCAGGCGCTCGCCGCGTTCGGCCGCCGTGGCGTGCGCGTGCGCGGCGTGCTCACGGACAACGCGAAGGCCTACACCGTCTCCCGCGACTTCCGCCGCGTGGCCGCCGCGGCCGGCGTGGCACTGCGGCACACCCGGCCCTACCGCCCGCAGACGAACGGCAAGGCCGAGCGCTTCATCCAGACCCTGCAGAACGAGTGGGCCTACGCCCGCCCCTACCGCTCCAACGCCGAGCGGCTGCACCAGCTCCCGCGCTGGCTCTACCGCTACAATGCTCGCCGGCCACACGGCGGTATCGGCGGGGCTGTCCCCACCTCACGCCTGTAAACAACGTTCGTGGGAAGAACAGCTAGCCGTGGGCTCGGACACACGGCGGCGGGCGGCGTAGGCAGCCCCGCCGCCCGTCCGGGGTGCGGGCGTCGAGGGCCCCCTAGCAGGGTGCTGAAAAAGGGGCGGTCGTCTGGCAGGATAGGACTGGCGGCGGGGGCGTAGCCTGGAGGCTGCCCCATGCGCGGTGACGCCGAGCGTCAGGCCAACATCATGCTCGCGGTCACGCCGGACTCCTTCATCCCGGACGACCACCCGATCCGCCGCAAACCGATCGTCGATTCCGCGCTGCAGCAGCTCTCGGGGCTGTTCGACACGATGTACTCAACGAGCGGCCGGCCCTCGATCCCGCCCGAGCACCTGCTCAAGGCGAGCCTGCTGATCGCCCTCTACTCGGTGCGCAGCGAGCGCCAGTTCTGCGAGCGGCTGCGCTACGACCTGCTCTTCAAGTGGTTCCTCGACCTCAACATCTCAGACGCACCGTTCGACGCCTCGACCTTCTCCAAGAACCGCGAGCGCCTGCTCGCCGCCGATGTCGCGCGCGCCTTCTTCGCCGAGGTGGTGGCCGAGGCGAAGCGGCGCCGGCTGCTCTCCGCCGAGCACTTCACGGTGGACGGGACGCTGCTCGAGGCCTGGGCCTCGCTCAAGAGCTACCGCCCGCGCGACGAGCAGGAGCCACCCCCGGGCGGGCGCAACCCGGATGTCGACTTCCGGGGGCGGCGGCGCAGCCGTGATACGCATAGTTCCGGCACGGACCCGGAGGCGCGGCTGTACACAAAGGGGTCGGGGCAGACAGCGAAACTGAGCTACCTGGGCCATCTGCTGACCGAGAACCGGCACGGCCTGGTGCTGGATGTGGAGCTGACCGAGGCGAACGGGTACGCCGAGCGGCGGTCACGATGCTGGAGCGCAGCGTGAGCGGCTGCGGGACGCTGGGCGCCGACCGCGGCTACGACACGCGCGACTTCGTGGCGGCGCTGCGCGCGCGCGGCGTGACGCCGCACGTGGCGCAAAACGACCGCCGCCGCCGCAGCGCCGTGGACGGGCGTACCACGCGGCATCGCGGCTACAGGCAGAGTCAGAAGCGACGCAAGATCGTGGAGCAGGTCTTCGGCTGGATGAAGACCGTGGGCGGCGGGCGCAAGCTGCGCTTCGTGGGCCGCGAGCGCAACCGCGGCTGGCTGGAACTCACCGCCGCCGCCTACAACCTGGTGCGCATGGCCGGGCTCGAGACTGCCGCGGCGTAGGCGCAGTGCGCCCTCCGCCCCGCCAAGGAGCCCCCAGAGGCACCCGGAGGCAGGTCAGGAGGCCGCGATCACGAAGCCGGAGGCGGCCTCAAGCCGCCTCTCGCCATTCCGAGACCCCGAAAGGCGCTTCTTCAGCAGCCTGCTAGTTAGCAGGCTGCTGAAAAACCCCTGATCCTGGGCCGCTGGGTCTCACTGGCCATTCGGTGGGCTGGCGTAGAGCCCAGAAACATTGGGGTTTTGATGTCGCGACCAGCGCGATTTCAGCCCAAAAGCGCCGCGGCGGACTTTTTCATCACCCTGCTAGTAGATGGGCTCCCACTCGTACTCGGTGTCGCCCCAGCACACCACCATGCCATCGGTGTTGAGCGCGCACGTCCGCGACTCGCTCAGGCTGAGCGCGGTATAGCGGCCCGGCGGCGTCTCTGTCTGCCTCCACCCGTTGCTGCCCCAGCAGACGGCCTCACCGCTGCCGGTAAGGGCGCAGGCGTGCCTGGGGCCCGTCTCGATCGTGACATAGCGGCCCGGCCGTCTGTCTGCCCGTGCCCGCCCAACCCCCAGCAGACCGGCTCGCCGGTGTCGGTGAGGGCGCAGGTATGAAACTCGCTCGTGACGATCGTCGAGTAGCGGCCCGGTGGCGCGTCGGTCTGCCCATAGTGGTTGTCGCCCCAGCAGACCGCCTCGCCGATGTCGGTAATGGCGCAGGCATGATCGGGCCCTGTGTCAATCATCGAGTAGCGGCCCGGCGGTGCGTCCGTTTGTCCATCCTCGTTGTCGCCCCAGCAGACCACCTCGCTGGTTTCGGTGAGCGCGCAGGTGTACGAGGAGCCGGAAGCGGTCGCCGTGTAGCGACCCGGAGGTGCGTCGGACTGTCCGTACTGATTCGATCCCCAGCAGACCGCCTCGCCAGTATCGGTGAGCGCGCATGCGTGACTGCCGCCTTTGCTGATCGCCGAGTACGGGCCCGGGGGTGACTCCGTCTCCAATGTCCAGCAGACCGCTTCGCCCGACTTGGTGAGTGCGCACCTGCCACTGGCGTCGAGCGACCTGTAGTTGCCCGGGGGTGGCTCTGCCTGTCCCGAATGGTTCCATCCCCAGCAGAGAACCTCGCCCGCGTCGGTCAGAGCGCACGTATGGAAGGTGCTGTTGACCACTGCCGTATAGCGAGCGGGGGTCGGATCAGGGGCGGGTAGGAGCCTCGTTTGTGCGGCCCAGCAGACCGCCTCGCCGGCCTCGGTCAACGCGCAGGCATATGGCATGGACTCGGTATGTGGCCAGCTCGTGAAGTACCTCGCGCCGATCCCGACATCGATCATCGTGTAACGGCCGGGCGCCGGATCGGGCGGGATGAGCCTCCAGCGCCACCCACCCCAGCACACGGCCTCGCCGGCCTCGGTCAGGGCGCAGGTGTGCTGTTCACGGATCGACGCCTCCGTGCTGATTGACGTGTAGCGGCCCGGCGGCGGTGGACGTCGCCGGAAGACACCCCAGCAGATCGCCTCGCCGGAGTCCCGGATGGCGCATGCGTACGAACCGCCCGCACTGACCGAGGTGTAGCGGCCGGGCGGCACATCCGATGTCGGCCCCGACTCTACAAGTATCCATGACCGATTGGCCCCATCCCAGTCCCAATCCTGGCAGGCGAGCTCGCCTCTGCTCGTGAGCGCGCAGGCATTGCCGTAAGCCCGAATCCACCGATCGAAGCTTGACAGGGCGGGATGCGGGGCTGGCGGAGAGTTCGGCGGGTGTGGCGGCGTTCGCCAGGCGGCGGCGCGGGCGGAGCGGAGCGAGGAGCCCTCGCTCAGCGCCGCTCGGGGGCGCTGAGCGAGGGCGCGAGGGTGCGCGAGGCGTGCGCGGGCATGCTGGTGCGAGCCTCGGACCCGGGGCCAGCACTGTGGGCGGGGCGTGAGGCGGGGAGCGGTAGCGCCCGTAACCGCGCGAGCGCGGCTGTCCACTGGGCGGCCCAGGGCCAGCGCTTCGGGAGGTGCAGGGTCCAGCGCCGGGCCGAGTGGGTGAGCCGTCCGGCGAGAGCGAAGTAGCGCCGCCTGAGCGTCTTCGTCGTCACGATTCCCTCGCCGAGCCCGAGCCGCGCCGTCCAGCGGGCGAGGTTGTGCGCGATCACCTGCACCGCGAGCCACGCCGCGTTCGCGGCGAAGCGGCCCGAGGGGAGATGGTTCAGCCCGACGCCGTACTTGAGATCGCGGATCGCGTTCTCGATCTCGGCGTGGCGGCGATGGTCGGCCTCCAGCTCCATCATCTCTCCGGCGCGATCGCTGATGAAGGCGTGGTAGCTATAGTTCACGAAGAGCGCGAGCTGTGAGCCGGGCGCCGGCTTGACGCGCCGCACGATGAGCCGCACCGGGGTGGCATCCTCCTTGTGCTGGAACGGCGTGTAGGTCGTCTCGGCGACATCGGCGCCGCCCGGCAGCCAGTACGGGATCGGCGTCCAGTCCTCTTCCGCTATCGCCTCGATCAGCCGGCGTACGCTCGGCTGCTGGCGAATGGTGATTGAGAAGCGGACATCCAGCGCGCGGCAGGCGGCGACGACGGCGTGGGTGTAGAAGCCGCTGTCGGCGCGCACCGTGAGCTGCCCCGACGCCCCGGCCTCGCGCACCCGCGCCACCGTCTCACGCAGGAAGTGGGCGGCGCCGCGGGCGGTGTGCGCGCGGCCCTCGCGCAGCCGCGCCATCAGCACCTCGCCCGTCCCGGCCGCCACCGCGAGCAGCGGGTGATAGCCGCGCGCGCCGCTGTAGCCGGGCTGGCGGGCGCCCTCCTTCGCCAGGCCGTAGGTCTCGCAGAGCGTCGAATCGAGGTCGATCGTGAACGGCGCATCGCCGGGTCCCGCCCCGGCCGCCCAGCCGCGAGCGAGCAACTCGCGGCTGAGGCGGTCGAGCTGGCGGACGTGGCCCCAGCTGAAGCTGCGCAGGAAGGTCCCGAGGGTGGACGGCGCCTTCACGGTGCAGCCGAGCACGCGCCCGGCGCCGCCTGAGCGCAACGCAGCGGCGTCGTCGATGCAGTCGCCGCCCGCGAGCGCCGAGGCGGCCAGGGTCAGCAGCTTGTCGCCGGCGTTCGCGCGCCCCGCCGCGTCACCGAGGTCGAGGTAGCTGTCGGCGAGCTCTTGCAAACCGAGATGCTGGGCGAGCGTGGCCGGGAGGAGCAGCCCCGCATCGGCCACCAGGCGGTGGTCGTCGAAGGCGATGTCTATCCGGTCGGGGTCGCTCGTTGGTAGCATCGAATGGGTGCTCCCTGTCGCTGGTACGTGATTTGTCAAAACCCATTGTCCCAGCTACAGCGGAGCACCCAACCGCAGCCGCTCGCGCGCTCTTCTTCGGTGGATCAGGGCTTAGCCGCAGTGCGGCGTAGCCGGGGACTCACGCAGGCAGAGCTTGCCGCTGCCCTCGGGAATGACCCATCGACGGTCTCGCACATCGAAGCTGGGCGATCGGCTCTGCTCGTTGCAGGCCTGACCAAGGCCCGCGCAGGCCCTGAAGGTCTCCGCTGACTACCTGCTCGGCCTCACCAATGACCCACGGCCTAGAGCGCAGCTGCCGAACGGAGTCGACCCGTCGGCGGTGTTCGGCGCGGACTTGCCCGGCTGGCCGATGCTGAGCGCACGGAGCCGCCGCGCGGTGCGCAGATGGTCGACGAGCTCGCGGAGATCGAACGGGAAGCCGCGGCCCGCACACCCTCGCCGTTCGCGCAGTGGCTCGCCGAAGCGCTCGCTGAGCGCGGCTGGTCGCAGCGCGAACTGGCGCGGCGCATCGGCACATCGCACGAGGCGGTGAGCAAGTGGAGCCGCCTCGGCACGCGGCCCAGCGTGGCGCGCTGCGAGGCGATCGCCAGGGAGCTCGATGTCGCGCCGGCGCAGGTCCTGATGCTCGCCGGCCATGACGCGGCCGCACCCGAACCGGCGGGCGAGGGCAGGGCGACGAGAGAGTGAATCCAGGGCGGTAGCCTGGCGATCACCAACCGCCGCCCTGACCTCAGCCCTCCGCCGCAGGCCCAGCCACTCACCTGCAACAACCTGCGTGGGAACTACATCTGGAAGCAGGCAACAGCCGTGACGCTCGCGTGGCGCCGCGTGACGCCGGGCGGCTACGAGGGTTGCGCGGCAGCGCGGAGGTGCTCACGCAGAGACAAGCCCTGCAGAGGGCCTCAGCCGGCTGGCCCGCTTGCCGAACTGGACACCGCGGAGATACGCGACGGGCTCGCATTCGAGCTCCCGAGGCGCGGGAGCGGCGACGGCGACGCGTAGTTCGGGGAGACAGGCTTGGCCGGGCAGGCGACCGTGCTACAGGAGGGCGTCGGCGTTCCGGTTCGGGCGAAGGCTCAGCCGGGTGGGCGCCTATCTGCTGCGCCCCCGCCGCGGCCCGGGCTGCAGCGGACGCCGAGGCCATCGACGCGCTGAGCATCGTCGTGGCCGTTAAAGCCGTTAGCTCCAGCTCGCCCGCATGCTGGAGCGCCGAAAGCTGCTCGATGCGGAGAGCGAGGGTCTCGGCGAGGCGGATGGTAAGCATCCTGCCGAGGGGCGAACGCCTCGGCGGATGAGACCCCATCGTAGCCCACTCAATGAGTGGGAGGGCGGCTTAGCTCGCTAGCTCCCCCGCCACCAGTCCCCGCGCATCCCCGATCGCCGCTGCCGCGGCTCGAGATGCCCGCGCAGCGCAGCGACGTCCATGCCCGGCGCCGCCTCGCGGTCGGCGACCGGCCGCCGTCCGTCGTACTCCGCGCCGACGGTGCGCTACGGCTCGCGTCCCGTGAGCAGGTCGAGCAGGTCGGCGGTGAAGTCCGGCAGGTAGAGGGCCTGCCCCGGGTCGTCGGGGCGCGTCCACGGGTCCCATGTCATGTGCCCCGTGGACGGGAAGTAGAACTCGCGCAGCCGGAGACCAAGCGGCGGCGCAATGCGCGGAGGTTAGAATGTCCGGGGAGGCAAGCGCGATGATTCGCCCGATCGCGGTGGAAGCCCGGAAGCGCTTCCGCATCTGGCTGCGGTACTCGGACGGCGCGGCAGGCGAGATCGATCTGTCGCACGTGGCCGGCCGGGGCGTCTTCACGGCCTGGAACGAGCCGGGATGCTTCGAGGGAGTGCATATCGCCCCCCACCGGGCCATCGCCTGGGGCGACGAGCTGGAGCTGTGCCCCGACGCGCTCTACATGGGCCTGGCTGACGGGAGATCGTTGTGATCGCTGCTGTCATCGCTCTGATCACAGTTCTTCTTTGCGTCGCGGGGGCTGCTATGGCTGCGCGCGAGACGGGCCAGCCTTGGCTGATTGGCGGAGTGCTGACGCTGTTCATTGCCATCGCCGGGCTTCAGTTCGTGTGGGCCGTGGTTCGAAGTCAGTACGCGCGCGAGCGGTGAGGCGCTCACGCCCTGCGTCCAGCCCTGTAACAGGACTTGCCGGGACGCTACTGCTGGGAGTGGGCCGCGGCGCGGCATTGCCGGATGGCGTCTGTGAGTGTCAGCGGGAACGTACCCTTGGCGAGGATCCAGTCGAAGTACCCCGGATCGTCGAGCACGGCCTGCTGGAGCGCCCGCCCGGCGTGCTTGCCGAAGGTCAGGTACGGCTCGTCGCCCTTCCAGACGATGTGTTCGCGGACCGAGAGCTTGTGGAGCTCAGCGACTTCACGAGGGAGATCGCCGTAGCGGTGGAGTTGACCGCGGAGCACACGCATCGTGGTAACGACGTCGCCTGCAGCGCTGTGCGCATCCTCGATCTCGCGCCCAGTGTAGAAGCGTAACGCCGCGGGCAGGTCGCGGCTCTCGTAGTGGCAGAAGATGCCGTAGGCATCGACGAGGTACCGATGCTCGCCGGAGAACTCGCGGCCCGCCCGGCGGAACTCCGCCGCGAGCACGGGCATATCGAATTCGGCGATGTTGAACCCGGCGAGGTCGCACCCATCGAGGAAGCGGGCCAGGCGGCCGGCGATCGCCGCGAACGCCAGCTCGCCCGCGACGTCGTCGGCGGCGATCCCGTGGATCGCCGTGGCCTCGGGAGGAATCGGCTCCTGCGGATTGACGCGGCGCGAGTGAAACCTGGACGCACCGGAGGGCTCGATGCGGAGTACGGCGAGCTCCACGATGCGAGCGATGTCGGGGTTGAGTCCGGTGGTCTCGAGGTCGAGCACGGCCAGCGGCCGCTGCAGCTTCAGGGCGGCTGCCAGGGCGCTCGCGAGCACCTGCAGCTGGCGCTTGTCTACCTGACTGCCTGGGTCAAGCGACGATTCTGAGCGCGTCCCCGTAGGGGATTGTGCGCTTCGGGGCAACTCGCCGGCCCCGCTCGTGTTCGGCAGCATCACGGCGCCGCCTGCGAAGGTGCGGACGCCACGGCCGCGTCCGGGAAGGCGCGTGCGAGGATGTTGCGCGCGGCGTTGACGTCGCGGTCCAGCACCGCCCCGCAGTCCTGACAGGAGTGGACCCGATACTGCAGGTGGGGCGTACGCGCCCCACAGCCCGAGCAACTCCGCGAGGTGCAGGCCGGATCGACGGTCACCAGCTCCCTGCCGGCCGATGCTGCCTCGCAGGTGAGCTGCTGGATGACGAGACCCGAGCTCTGCTCGAGGATGCGGCGGTTGAGCGCGCGCTTCGCCGCCACCCCGCTGCCCGGCTGCTCCACGGTCCCCCTCGCGGAGCGCGTCATGTTGCCGATCTGCAGCGCCTCGTGGGCGATCCGTCCATAGCGGCGGACCAGCGCGCTCGTCAGCTCGTGCGTGGCGTTGCACGTGCGCAGCCGGTTGCGCTGCGTCTCGCGCGCGAGCGCCGCGCGGCGCTTGGCCCGCGTGTGGCTGCCGCGCCGCGAGCGCGCCAGCGCCCGGCGCAGCCCCCGCTCGCGCCGGCGGTCCGCCGTCCGCCCCGCGATCAGCGTGCCGCCGCTGAGCGCGAGCCGCTGGTTCACGCCGAGGTCGATGCCGACGGCGCGCCCGCTCGGCTGGAGCGCCTCGACCTCGACGGCGAAGACGAGGTCGACGTAGAGCTTCTCGCCGCGCACGAAGATGCGCAGCCCCTTGAGTTGCTCCCTGGGCGGCAACGCGCGCCGGAGCCTCAACTCGAGCGCCGGGAGCCTCTTGACGCGCAGGAGCGCGCGGCGCCCGTCGGCGCTGGGGCGCAGCATGCCGGGCCGCACCTCTGCCAGCTCGAGGCAGCGGTAGCGGCGGCGCGGCTTGAACCGCGGGTAGCCGGGCGTCGCGCCCTCGCGCAGCCGCGCGTAGCCGTTGCGGCGGCAGGAGCCTCGCTGCTGGTAGGTCTTCTGCGTAATCACCGGATCCCGCTCCGCTCCCGCAGCCAAGTATAGCGAACGGGCGTTCGCCTGTCGTTCGGGCACGAGGCGGCCGTGCTGCGGCAATGAGACAATCGCCGAAGCATTCCTGTCGAAGCCACTTCTCGGAAAAGACTGCGGCGGAGACTCTTTGCTCGAATCGGCGTGCCGCGGCGTCACGGAGCGCAACGCCGTAAGCGCCGCCGCCGGTTGCGACTGACGCAGGCCGAGCTTGCCTCGGCGAGAAGGCCGGGCGCGCACAGAACAGCTGGTCTATGTTACCAGCGCACTGCCCGATCGAGCGGCGGTGGGGTTCCCGGCAGCCGGGAGGAGGGGTGGCGATGCGAGATCTGATCGACGCCGCACCGATTCGGCTGAGTCTCCTCAGTCGCGATCGCCGGGAGCCGAGCCCCGCACGCTGCTGCGGGTGTCGTGGCGCTCGTATTGGGGCAGCTGCTCTAGAAGCAGGCAGCACCCGTGACGCTCGCGCGGCGCCGGCCGGGGCCGTGCGTCAGGTACGCAGCCGCGAGGAGAAGGAGCGATGCAGGCAGGCGAGCTGGTCACAGTCTACGAGGATCCCGTCACGAGGAAGCGGCCCGAGGGACGCGCGCGACTGGTAACGCGGCGGCCCCAGGCAGGAAGTGCTCGACGGGTACACGCTGGGACGTGAGGTTCGCGGGCGAACGGGACACCTATCAGCGCTGGATCTGGACCGCGCCGGAGACCGCGGGAGGGGACTGAAGGTCAGTAGCGTCTCGTTCGCGCGAAGGCGACCCAATACAGCACGAAGGCGCACGTGACGAGGAGGAGTGCCGCCCAGAGTGCGCCCACGACCAGCAGCAGCATGGCAGCGCCCACCCGAGGTGGTGCGACGATCGGCATCCCGTGGCAACCGTGCCGGTCATAGGCCGGAGGACCTACTGCCTCTGTATGGGCCTCAGTACAGGGACCGCAAGCCTGGAGGCCGGCAGACTCGTATCGCGCCTCACCGGAGGCCTGGTGTCGCGGCCGCACGCGTCGCGACGGGCAGCGGGCGGCACCGAAGGCGTGTCAGTGTTCTACACTGGCGAGGTGAAGATCGTTCACGGTTCTCGCGCCCGGCAATCAGCTGAGCGCCGAGCCATCATGTCGGCGCGGAGCGAGCCACGACGAGTGCTACGCTGGTCGCGGGTCGCCCCGGCCTCCCGGACAGCGAGGCGCTGCGGGGCGCCTGGGCCCGGCTACGGCGGAGGGCGTGTAATGGAACAACCGTGCCGGGGCCGGTCGGGGCGTACAGATCGGCGTGGACTGGAAACGTTCACGCTGGTTGAGGTGATCACGGCAACCGCACTGGTGGTGATCGGCAGCGGCGTGTGGGCCCTGGTGCTGCGTGCGCTGCCGGACTGGTGGCATGCCGGGTTGGCGATACTCGCGGTGCCGGCGCTACCGGCCGGCGCGGTGACCATCCTGGGTGGAGGTGAGGCGTTGTTGAGCGGGGAGCGGCGGTTCAGCAGGCTTGCGCTGGTTGTCGCCTGGCGCCTCTGGTGTGTGGTGTTCGTAGGGGTAACGACGGGCGTTCTGCTGCGGTGGGCCTGGTAAGAACAGTGAAGTCTCGAATTCGTGCACACTCGGCGAGCGCCCCGCCCACGCACACAACATTCAGCATCGCGCGATTCCGTGAGGCGGAGGGGCGAAGCGCGACGGGCAGGCGCACGCCGGCGCCCCGTCAGCGCGGTTGGCCGCCTTTAGCCGACCCACTTTTCCCAGAACAGACAGCGCCAGCATAGCCTGGAGACCGGGTCCGCCTGAAGGCGGACCGAGCGTCACGCGGTGGCGGCGGTCGGTTCCCTCCGCCCGACGAGGCTCACGATATTGGCCAGGCTCGCGCCACAGACATAACAAGATAGGGCGAAGCGCGCCGAAGAGACGCACGCCGGCGCGGCCCAGCCGGGTCGGCCGCCACGCCCAGCCTGCGCCGCGCGAGGCGAGCTGGCGTCGCAGCGCGGCGCGGCGCAGCGGCGCACCACGCTAGCGGACTCGAGTGCGATGGAGGGGCGCTCGGCCGCTTCCCGCTGCGACGCCAGCTCAGGACGCTGGGCGGCGCCTCTGCGGCGCTGCCCGGGATCGCTGCCCACCCGCCCCTCGCGGTTATGTCGCGCTCGAGCAGCGACGGCCGCTCGGGCACCCTGCTGAGCGAGGGTGCGGTGGGGCGCGCCGGGACTTGCTCAGAGGACACCTTCACGTGTCAGGAGATCGACGACCCGGAGGCGCTGGAAGAACGGCATCCGCCGGAGGCCGCCGGGCTCGGAGCGCCGCCTTCCGGCTCTCCGCCGGCCGCCCGGCGGCCTCCGGGAGCGGAGTCGAGATCGTCGTCCGCGCCCGGCGCTGATGCCGACGCCACGCGCAGTGGCGTGGCCGACATGCGCACGGGCGGACCGGCCGCGAGCTGCCCGTCCGCTGACGCGCCAAAGAAGTTGCGCCCGCGGAGATGCTCGTCCGCAAGCAGGTCCGCGATCGAGGGGGCGGGCAGGATCTCGATCCCCAGCGCCCGGGAGCGCCGCAGCACCTCGCCGACGCTACGCGCCTTGAGCCAGGGTCCGAGCAACGCCTCGAACTCCCGCCAGCGCGCCACCCGCTCCCGCTGATCCGCGAACAGGGGATCGGCAGCAAGTTCCGGCCGCTCGATGAGCGCCGCCAGCGCGGTCGCCGGGTCCGCGGTGAAGCGCGGGACGAACGTCACGTATCCATCGGCGCACTCCATGATGTCCGACGGGTAGGAGAGGATGACGCTCGAGTAGTGGCGCCGGCGTACGGTGCCCGCCGCGATGTACATCGCCAGGCTGTAGTCATCGTCGATCGCCAGCGACTCGAACGCCGAGACGTCGATGTGGCCGTGGGCTGCGCCCTCGCGCTGGTCGGCAAGCGCCGCAAGCGCCGCCGTGAACGCCGAGACGCCCGCCGTGTAGTCGGCGAGGTCCACCCTGAGGCTGAGCGGTTCACGGTCGGGATCCCCGCTGATGTAGGACATCCCTGCGAGCGCCTCGAGGACGTGACCGTCCGCGCGGTAGTGCGCGTACGGGCCCGTCATGCCGAAGGGGCTGACGGCCACGTACAACGTGCCGGGGAACCGCTCCGCGATCCGCTCCGGCTCCGCCAGCGGCAGCCACGACAGAGCGCGCCAGTTGGAGAGGAGCACGTCGCTCTCCTGGATCCGGCGCTCGGCCCAACGGGTGTCGCGCCCGCCGGACGCATCCAGCGCCACGCTGCGCTTCCCGGCGTTGAGGAAGGCGTGCTGCGCACCGTGGTTCGGGTCGCCGTCGTCGCCCGGGAAGGGCTCCGCGAGGCGGACGCCGTCTCCATCCGCTGGCTCGATCCGGACGATCTCGGCGCCGAACAGCGCGAACAGCCGCCCGCAATACGCGCCCGCGCCGCCGCTCGCCAGTTCGGTCAGCTGCAGGCCGGCGAGCGCGGCGCGCGGTGACTCCTGCGCCCAGGTGTCTGCCGTCATTCCCGCCTCCTCTCGGAGGTGCGCCCACGCATAGTCTCCCGGCGGAGACGGCGTACTGCTGCCGGGTCGTGAATAGCCGCGCATTGAGAACGTCCTTCGCCCCTCGCGTGGCGATCCGGGCGCGTACACGACGGCGGCTCATCGCAGCGAGCAGCCGGCGCGCGGGCGCTCGACCCCGGTCAGGCGCCCGGCCCGGCCTGACGAGCGAGGAGCGGGAGGGGCTGCGCGAGCTCGATGCCGGCGCCCGTCACGGTGGGCAGCGATCACCTCTATCGCCTCGTAATTCGGGATGCCGCCCGGCACGCCGCGGACGAGGGTGCGGCGTCTTGGGGTCGACGCTGGCCGCCTTCGACTAGCTGAGCCCCGCAGAGTGGGAGAGGAGGCTCAGAGCGACCGTTGCAGCCTAGAAGCAGGCTATCTACCCATCCGCGGCAACTCCAGAGTCCGATGTGACTACTGCTAGCGTTCCTCCGGCGACGCTACCGCAATAACGCCCTCCGCAGCGAAGCCATCAATTTCCTTGTTTGATAGGCCGAGAACAGCCTGTAATATCTCAGCGGTATGTTCGCTTGGTTCGGGCGCTCTACGATCGACGCGAAGGGGCGTCCGGGAGTACTTGATCGGACTATTCGACACGGAGATCTCGCCTCCCCGTGGATGGGGCAAAGGAACGATCATCTCTCGCGCCTGCACTTGTGGATCCTGTACCACATCGGCAATAGTGTTGAGAGGCGCAACGAGGCACACTTCCTCGAGTTCGTTTAGCCACTCGCTCGTGGTCCGCTGACGAAACGTTTCGTTTAGGAGTTCTTCGAGCTCCTCCTGATGTTTCACGCGTAGCTCACCCGTCTTGAAGCGCTCGTCGAAGATGAGGTCATCCTGGTTGATCCTCGCGCAGAAGAGCTCCCAGTTCTTCGTACCGGCCAGAACGAAGAAGCCGTCCTTCGTCGGAAACGCCTGGAATGGAGACACGAGCGGATGACGTGTCCCGTTGGGCTGGGGCAGCTCCCCCGTCGCCAAATGGCGGACGACCGCGTTCTCGAGCAAGGCGATTTGGCTATCGAGCATGCTCACGTCGACCCATTGCCCGCGCCCCGACCGCTCTCGCTCCAAGGCAGCACCGAGGATCCCGATCGCCGTGAACATTCCGCCCGCCATATCTCCAATCGAATAACCGGGCCTCGCCGGGGGTTGGTCCTTGTGGCCGGTTATGCTCATCACGCCACTCATGCCCTGCACGATCACGTCCACGGCGCCGCGACGGGAATACGGTCCGGTCTGCCCGAAGCCAGAGGTTGAGCCGTATATGATCGAAGGGTTGATCTCAGCAAGCTTGTGGTAACCGAAGCCGAGGCGTTCCATAGTGCCTGGAGTAAAATTCTCCAGGACCACGTCCACCTGCTTCACAAGCCTGTAGACAAGCTCACGTCCAGGTTCTGACTTCAGATCGATACTCAGACTCTTCTTGCCTCGGTTGATGCTGAAATAGTAAAGGTCGACGCCGTTGAGGTGCGGGCCCGGGCCACGGGTCCGCGCTTCAGTCCCGACCGGTTCGATCTTGAACACTTCAGCACCGAGGTCACAGAGAATCATGGACCCATACGGACCGGCGAGCGCCCAGGTGAAGTCGAGAATACGCACGCCATCCAGCGGTCGAGCCATAGCCGATCCTCCTCTTCAGACCCTCTCCGGAGCATATCATTCTTGGATCTGCTCACCGGAGATCGGGGCGCTCTCTGCGGGGCCTACGCCGCACACCCGATGCTACTCACCTTTCGCGCCTCGACTTCGGATCGAAGAACGCGCGCAGCGAGTCCCCGAGCATATTCGCGGCGAAGACCGTGATCGTGATCGCGATCCCGGGCATGAGTGCGATCCAAGGCGCGCTGGTCATGTACGTTCGGCCCTCCCCGGAGAGCATGTTCCCCCAGGTCGGATTCGGTGGCTGCACGCCGATGCCCAAGAACCCAAGTGAGGCCTCGATCAGAATGACCGCGCCGACCCAGATCGAAGCGATCGTGACGATCGTCCCAAAGATGTTGGGCACGATGTGCCGCGTGATGATGTGAAGGTTGCTTCCGCCCAGAGCGGTGCCCGCTATCACGTAGTCGAGGTTGCGGACGGCAAGCGTAGCCCCCCGCACCACGCGGAAGACAGGCGGCAGCATCACGATCGCGATCGCGATCGCGATGTTCTTCGCGTCGTTCCCGAGCCCCGTGGCGATCGCTAGCGCGAGGATCAGCGGCGGCAGCGCCATCATCCCGTCCATCGCGCGCTGCAGGGCTTGGCTCGCCCAATGAGTGAAGAACCCGCCGAACATCCCAAGCATGCTCGCGACGATGACGCCGAGCCCGAGCGCGCCGAGGGCCGTCGCCAGCGAGACACGCCCCGCGACGACGAGCCGGCTGAGCAGATCCCGACCCAGTTGGTCGGTGCCGAGGAGGTGGGATGTTTCGAACCCCGGGGAGATGAATTTCTGCGAGAGATCGATTCTGAGCGGGTCATAAGGCAGCAGGTACGGTCCGATCGCGGCGCCCGCAACCATGGCCGCGAGGAGGAGGAGTGAGGCGAACCCCACCGGCTCGCGTCGCACGAACCGACGGAGACCCATGAGCACGGGGGCCTCGTCCTGGCGGCCGATGACCGAGCTGCTCCCAGCGCGCGAGCCGGTGCTGGTTGTCACGTCAGACGAGCCGAATCCTGGGATCGACGACAGCGTAGGCTGCGTCGGTCACGAAGTTGATGGTCACCGTCATGATCGCGAATATCATCACGTTCGTTTGCACTTGCGTGTAGTCGGCGTTCCGTACGGCGTCCACCGTAAGCAGGCCCAGTCCAGGCAGGTTGAACAGCGTCTCCATGATCACCGTCCCGCCCATCAGGTATGCGGTCCGAATGCCGAGCACGCTCAGCACCGGAATCAGCACATTGCGAAGGGCGTGCCGCATCACGACCGAGCGCTCCCTGAGCCCTTTTGCGCGTGCGGTGCGTACGTAGTCTTCGTTGAGCACGTCTAGCATCCCTGACCGCGTGAAACGCACCGTGGTAGACGCCAAGCCGTGAGTGAGAATCGCGACAGCGAGGCCGATCTGCTGCAGGTTCTTTATCGGGTTCTCCCACAGATGTTCGAATCCCAGCGGCACCGTCCACTGAAACCACACCGCGAGGTAGATCAGGAGCATCGTCCCGATCCAGAAGTCAGGGATTGCCAATCCAAGCACGGACACACTACGCGCGCTGTAGTCGAACCAGGAGTTCTCCTTCACTGCTGAGAGCACCCCTATAGGGATTGCTATGATGATCCCCAGGACCATGACCGTCAGCGTGATCTCGATCGTCACGGGGAGCGCCTTGAACACATTGTCCATCGTGGGATTGTGACTGATTAGCGACTCCCCGCCTTCACCACGGATGAAGTCCCTTATCCAAATAAGATATTGTCCGTGCAGGGGCTCGTCGAGACCGAGGTCCGCACGTAGCGACTCCATCTGCGCAGCTGAAAGCGCTAGACCGTCCTCACTGCCGGTTGCCGCAAGGACGGGATCACCGGGAATGACCCTGAGCAGGATGAAAATGGCAATCGAGACGCCGATGAGGACGGGAATCGAGAACAACGCCCTGCGTACGAGATAGAGGAGCATTCCCCGGTTTCAACTCCCCTCCAGATCAGTCCCCGAATTCCGGCGCCGCGCCCAACACCGGAACCCGGGCTCCATTCCCGAATCGGCGAGGGCGCTCCAGGACGGCGGCGCCGAGTCAGATCAGTTGTCGAACCACTCATACTTGTGGGTGTAACTCTTGAAGAAGAGGAACCCGCTTCCGTATGCGTTCATCAGGTTAGACTTACTGGCGTTGACGCTTGTCAGCCCGTTCGTATACGCGCGGAAGACATTCTCGTACTCCAGCTCCTCCAGCCGCTGGAATAGCTCTTGACGCTCGTTCGGGTCGAGCGTGACCCGGAGCTGTTCGACCGCCTGATCCACGTCCGGGTTGGCGATCCCCCAGAAGTTGCTGCCGCCCTCGCTATGCATCCACTCCGCCCAAGCCTGCATGGTGCCGCCGGGGGTGGACTGAGTCTGGTACTGGAGACCCTCCCAGGTCCCCGTCGTGCGTTGCTCGAGGAATGGCGTACGCTCGATCAGATTGGGAGTCACGCTGAAACCCGCGTCCTGCAACTGCTGAGCGAAGACGAGCACCGAGTTGTTGTACTCCGGGGTAATCGACCAGTAGGACAGCGGGCCAAGGTCCAGCCCGTCCGCAAGCCCCGCGGCGTCCAGAAGCTTCTTCGCCTCCGCGGGGTTGAACTGGTAGTTGGGCGGGAGGTCGTCCCAGCTCGGCAGCGTCGCCCGGCCGAGCGCAAGCGGCGGAATCGGGCCAGAGCGGCCGGCGAGCTCCGAAGTGATGTCCCGCCACACGGCAAGCCGATCGATCGACATCGAAATAGCCCTGCGGACCCGCAGATCGTCGAACGGTTCCTCGCGCATGTTGGGGGTGAGGAGGAGCTGCCCGGCCGCGACGCTGCTACGACCCAGCTTGACGTCGTCGCGGCTGGCCCAATCGTCGAAGTTTTCGATCGGGATACCCACTTGTTCGAGTTCGCCTGCCACAAACGCGGCGATCTGGGCAGCCCGCTCTCGGATCGTGATCCGCTGCATACTGTCAACGTACGGCAGCTGGTTGCCGAACTCGTCCACACCGTGGTAGTTGGGGTTGCGCTCGAACTCGACCAGCACACCGGGTTCCCAGCCCGTCAGTATGAACGGCCCGCTGCCGACCCAATCGGCGCCGTCGCCGATCTCGCCGCCCCTCGCGTCCACGAACTCGGGATTGACGATGGGGTGGTGCTCGAAGGCGAACGTGTCAAGCAGCTCAGGGGTCGGGCCCTTGAGGGTGATCCGGACGGTACCCTCGTCGACCACCTCCACGCTATCGACAGCGGCGAACCGGCCCGCGGTCAAAGTCCCAGCCATCCACAGCTCGTAGGTGAACTTCACATCTTCGGCAACCACCTGGCGGCCGTCCGCCGGGGCTCGGTTGTGCCATTGTGCCTTCGGATTGAGCTGGAAGGTGAACGCCAGCGCGTCCGGCGACGACTCCCAGCTTTCAGCGATGTCCCCGACGATCGGGTCCTCGAAGGCTCCGATTGCGGGGGATCCGTCGTGCTCAAGGAGCTTCGAACTCACCAGCCCGTGAAATAGCGCGACATCCGACGCCGCGTTTGCTCGGGGATCCACCGATGGGAAGCGCCGTCGCTCACTCGTGTGTCTGACACCTCCATACTTGGGCGGCACGCCGGGGTCCCTGTTGTTCATGACGAAGTCGAGCTCGCCGGGGGAGGATGGCCGGGCGCGTGCCGCTGGCGTCGCCGTCGGCGTGGTTGTGCGTGCGGCCGGCGTGGCCGTGCCCGCGGCCGGTGTGGCCGTGCCCGCGGCCGGCGTGGCCGTGCCCGCGGCCGCTGTGGCAGTGCCTGCGGCCGGCGCGGTAGTGGCGGTCGCGGCCGCGGTCGGCGCAGCGTCGTCGTCATCATCGCCGCAGCCGATGAGCGCGGCGGTAGCGAGCCCGGACATGCCGAGCAAGCCCGCGCGCAGCAGTCCGCGGCGGTTGAGTCTGGTAGCGCCGAGTGCCGCCCCGGCAGCCCTTCCGAACCCTAGCTCCGAACGCTCGTCTGCCATGTGATCTCTCCTATTCGGTCTTCGCGGCAGCGGAACCGCCACGCGCAGCAACTCGAACCCGCGCATCCGCGTCGGGACCGTCCAGGCCTGAGGCGCTGCGGGGATGGCGGCATGCTAGCACGATCATTATAAGGGCGCGTGAACGTGTTGACAATCGGACCGGAACTTCCCCAGATCCCCCGCTCACGGCCACGGACCCCATGGAGCTCGGCGCTGCGCACGACCTGCCCCAGCCCCTCGTCCTGCTCGAGTATGCGCACGTCGTCGACCGACTCCCCGCCCGCGAGGTTGAGGAGCAGGAGGGAGACCGCCAGTTGGCTCTCGGTCCACCCCTGGGTGCGCGTGCTGCCGAGGTGGCGCTGCAGCGATGAGCGCAGCCCCGAGGCGCCGGCCCCGGGTCCGAGGCTCGCGCCAGCATGCCCGCGCACGTCTCGCGCACCCTCGCGCCCGCACCCTCAGCGCCCCCGAGCCGCGCTGAGCGAGGGCTCCTCGCTCCGGCCCGCCCCCGGCACCGCCCGGCGAGCGCCGCCACACCCGCCGAACTCTCCGCCAGCCCGGCAGCCCGCCCCGTCAAGCTTCGATCGGTGGATTCGGGCTAAGGCCGGTTCCCGCGCAGTGCGGCCAGCTTCTTGTCCGGACTCCCGGCGGGGCCTCGAGTCGTGTGGCGCCTGTCGCGCCCCCGGCCACGCTGACAACCGGCCTCGGTACGGTCACCCATCCCGACTCTCGCACCGGGAGCCGGCCTCGGCATCCGGGCAGGCAAGGTTCGGTGCTATACTGCATTGCTTCTCTCTAGCAGGGTGATGAAAAACCCCTGAAGTCGGGAAACGGAGCGTTTCGAGGCACTGCGGCGCTCGGGAAAACCCTTGAAAACAAAGGGGTTCTCGGTAGCCGCACGCAGTCGATTCCGGGCCTAGACCGTTCCAGACGACTTTTTCAGCACCCTGCTAGGCGAGAGTACAGGAGAATGGGACGATGGCAGCGGACGAAGTGTTCCATATCATTCGGACGACCCGGGCAATGCGCCGGCTCAAGCCCGATCCGGTGCCCGACGAGCTCATCAATCGAATCTTGGAAGCCGGGGTATGTGCCGCAAGCGGTGCCAACCAGCAGCAGTGGCAGTTTCTCGTCGTCAAGGATGGTTCGATCAAGCAGCAGATACAACACTACTACGAGCGTGCATTCAACGAAATTGTCGTTCCGCTGTATCGTGCCAGCGGTCCACCCCTCGGAGTCACGCAAGAGGAATATGACCGCCAACTACGTGCCGTCGCCTACCTGACCGAACATTTTCACGAGGCTCCCGTCTGGATAGTTGCTTGCATAGATCATGGCGAACAGCAGCCAGGACCGGCCTCCGGAGCTTCGATTTACCCCGCCGTCCAGAACATGCTGCTCGCCGCGCGCGCCCTCGGGCTCGGAGCGACGCTCACCACGCGGCACCGTGTGTACAAGGCCGATGTCGAGGGCATTCTCGGCTTACCGCCGAGCGTTCATTCGTATGCCATCCTCCCGATCGGCTTCCCTTCGGGAAACTTCGGTCCCGTCCGCAGGCGTCCACTTGCCGAGGTCGTGCACGGAGACCGCTGGGGCGAGCCCTTCTCTGGCCTTGGGACTCCGTCGGCGGCAGCGTAGCCCAACCGCCCAGATTCTAACGATTACGGAGTTGCACTCTCATCCAGATTGGAGCTGGAAATGCCTGACTCTACGTGGTTACGTGACAAGACGGCGATCGCCGGGATCGGCCACACCGAGTTCTCGAAGAACTCGGGGCGCAGCGAGCCGCGCCTGGCGGTCGAGGCGATCCGCGCCGCGCTCGACGACTGTGGGTTGTCGCCGTCCGACGTCGACGGGATGGTGCGGCTGGACAGCGACGACACCGAGGAGATCCAGGTCGTCAACAACCTCGGGATCAAAAACCTCCGCGTCTACGCCGAGGGCCACTACGGCGGGGGCAGCCCCTGCGGGCTCGTCCTGCTCGCGGCCCAGATGGTCGCCTCAAAGCAGGCCGACGTCGTTGTGGGCTACCGCTCGATGAACGAGCGTTCCGGCCGGCGCTTCGGGCAACATGCCGGCGGCCGCTATGCGGAGAAGTCCCAGCAGTGGCTGATACCGTTCGGTCTCGCCAGTCCCGGAGCCTGGGTGGCGATGTCGGCGCGCCGTCACATGGAGGAGTACGGGACCACCCGCGAGCACTTCGCTGCGGTCGCGCTGGCGTTCCGGGAGCACGCGCAGCAGAACACGAACGCCACGTTCCATCGCACGCCGCTCACGCTCGATGACTACATGTCGGCACGCATGATCGCGGAGCCGATGTGCCTCTTCGACTACTGCCTCGAGACGGACGGCGCCTGCGCCTGGGTCGTGGTCTCCTCCGAACGAGCGAACGACCTGGCGAAGCCGCCGGCGTACATCTCGGGGGCGGCGCAAGGCGTCGGGTTGCCGCAGATGACGATGACGAACTACTACCGCGAGACTCTGACGACCGGCTACGAGACGCTCAACGCCGCCGGGAACGTATTCGGAATGGCCGGTGTCGGCCCGTCCGAGATCGACGTGATCCAGGTCTACGACCACTTCACCCCGTGGGTGATCATGGCGCTCGAGGACTTCGGCTTCGCCGAGAAGGGCGAGGGCGGACCGTTCGTCGCGAGCGGTGCACTGCGGGCCGAGGGCGGATCGCTGCCGACGAACACCTCCGGAGGCCAGCTTTCCGAGGGCTACATCCACGGGCACAACCTCATTCTCGAGGCGGTCCGGCAGGCGCGTGGCGAGTCGCCGAACCAGGTCGACGGGGCCGAGCTGTCGATGTGCGCGAGCGCCAACGGGGTTCCGACAAGCGCGATCATCCTCAGCAGGAGGTAGCGTCATGACGCAGCAGGGCCAGATCCCGCGGCCGATCCCCGCGCCCGACCGTGACTCCGATCCGTTCTGGGAGGGGGTGCAGCAGCACAGGCTGCTGATCCAGCGCTGCGCCGGTTGCTCGGAGCTTCGCCATCCCCCGCAGCCGGCCTGCCCCAGTTGTGGGTCGCTCGAGGTCGACTGGCAGCAGGCCAGTGGCCGGGCCAGCGTCTACTCCTTCGTAATCCAGCGGCACCCGACGCACCCGTTCTTCCTCGACGTGCCGTACAACGTGATCCTCGTTGAGCTGGAGGAGGGGACGCGCCTGGTCAGCAACCTCGTCGGCGTCGAGCCGGACGAGATTCGCATCGGCATGCCCGTCGAGGTCGTCTTCGAGGAAGTCGATCCCGAAGCGACGCTCCCCTTGTTCCGACCCGCGTAGGGAGGCGAGCCGGCGCGAGCTGTCGCCACGAGCGGGCCCGCGCGGTCAGGGCGGATGCGCTGGTGGAGCGGCCAGCTGAGGGAACCTGGCAGCAAGGGCTCACGCTCCGTGCTACGCAGCGACTATGGGAGTGACTATGGGTACGCCGGACGCGCGCCGCATGGGCGTGACCCACCTACGAGGCGCGCTCAGCGCGCCGCTACCGCTGCGCATAGCCGGAGCCCGAGCAGTTGACGCCGGTCCTGTGGGGCTCCGCGAGTAGCCCGAGCTGCGCCGGCAGTTGCTGGCAGCAGCACACTCCCCGTCACGCGATCGAGCGGCCTCGTGGCTAGAAGCAGCGCCCGACGCGCCCGCGCTGCGTGCTACCCTCGCGCGGCAGAGAGGATCCACCGATGGCTGCGGGACCGCTTCCGCTCGACGAGCTCGTGGTGCTCGATCTGACGCGCGCGCGCTCCGGCCCCACCTGCGTGCGGCAACTCGCGGACTGGGGCGCCGACGTCTTGAAGATCGAGTTGCCGCCGGCCTCAGGCGGGGGCGCCTCGATCGTCGGGCAGCGGCACGGCTACGACTTCCAGAACCTGCACCGCAACAAGCGCAGCTTGACCCTCAACCTGCAGACGGACGAGGGGCGTGAGATCCTCCTCCGCCTCGCGCGCGACGCCGACGTGCTCGTCGAGAACTACCGGCCGCTGGTGAAGCAACGACTAGGGGTCGACTACGAGGCGGTGCGCGCGGTCAACCCTCGGATCGTGTACGGCAGCATCTCGGGCTTCGGCCAGAGCGGGCCCTACCGCGACCGGCCTGGCTTCGATCAGATCGCGCAGGGAATGGGCGGCATCATGTCCGTCACCGGCATCCCCGGGCAGGGTCCCATGCGGGCCGGCATCCCGGTCGCCGACCTCAGCGCAGGGCTGCTGCTCGCACAGGGGATCCTGCTAGCGCTGCTCGAGCGCGAGCGCTCGGGCGAGGGACAGTGGGTCCACACCTCGTTGCTCGAGGCGCAGATCGCGTTGATGGACTTCCAGGCGGCGCGCTGGCTGATCGAAGAGGATCTGCCGCAGCAGGCAGGCAACGACCACCCCTTCGCGATCCCGACGGGCGTGTTCGCCACCGCCGACGGCCACATCAACATCGCCGCCGCCGGGCAGGCGATGTTCGAGCGGCTCTGCCACTGCATCG
Source organism: Dehalococcoidia bacterium (assembly GCA_965247925.1). Taxonomy (GTDB): domain Bacteria; phylum Chloroflexota; class Dehalococcoidia; order UBA2979; family UBA2979; genus VXMT01. The sequence continues at coordinate 1,093,663 of CBDFIB010000004.1, read as the reverse complement.
ACGCTCCCGAACTGATCGAGCGCGAGGAGTACGCCGACGCCGACTCGCGCTCGGAGCAGCGCGCCGACCTGAACGCGGACATCGCCGCGCTCACGAAGACGCGCACGAGCGCCGAGTGGATCGAGGCGCTGAACGAGGCCGGGGTGCCCTGCGGGCCGATCTACGCCGTTGACGAGATGATCGCCGACCCCCAGGTGCAGCACCTCGGGATCGCGACCCCGGTGGCGCACCCCCAGCTCGGGCCGATCCGCGTCGTCGGGCAGGCCTTCCACCTGGAGCGCACGCCGCAGCCGCCGGAGATGCGCAGCGCCGCGCCCTCGCTCGGGGAGCATAGCGACGAGGTGCTGGCGTCGCTCGGCTACGAGGCTGCGGCGATCGCCGGGCTGCGGGAACACGGCGTGGTCTAGCCGGAGGAGCGATGCAACTCGATACCGACAAGATGCTCGCCGAGGTCGAGGACGGCATCGGCTGGATGACGTTCAACCATCCGGAGCGCCACAACGCGCTCACGGTCGCGATGCGGGAGGCGATTCCGGAGATTCTCGAGACCTTCGCCGACGACGACGACGTGCGCGTGGTGGTGATGAAGGGCGCCGGCGACAAGGCGTTCGTCTCCGGGGCCGACATCTCGGAGTTCGAGAAGCGGCCGCCCAAGCCGATCCGCACTCCGATCCATGAGGCCGACGCCGCCGGCGCGCGCCCGGCGGCCCTCGACGCCTTCCCGAAGCCGATCATCGCCATGATCCGCGGCTTCGCGTTGGGTGGCGGGCTCCTCATGGCGATGCGCGCGGACCTACGCATCGCCGCGGACGACGCGCAGTTCGGGATCCCCGCCGCGCGCATCGGGCTCGGCTACCCCTACGCGGGCGTCGATAGCTTGGTGCAGCTGGTCGGGCCGGCGTACGCGCGCGAGATCCTGCTGACGGGCGCGCGCTTCGACGCGCACACCGCGCTGCGCATGGGCCTCGTCAACCGCGTCGTCAGCGTCGAGCAGCTCGAACCCGAGGTGCGCGCGGTGGCGGGGGCGATCGCCGACAACGCCCCGCTGACCCTCGCCTCGCTGCGAGCGTCCATCGACGAGGCCCTCAAGGACCCGGCCGCGCGCGACCTCGCGAAGATCGAGCAGATGGTCGCCCACTGCTTCGCGAGCGAGGACTACATCGAGGGGCGGCGGGCGTTCATGGAGAAGCGCCGGCCGCGCTTCGTCGGGCGCTGAGGCGCTTGGTGGAACACCCGACGCGCAGCTACTTATGAGTGGCGACGGGGACGGGGCGGCGGGCGCCGCTGCGAACGGCGCCGACGTGGTCGTGGCGCGCACGTACCTGCGTGTGAACGCACGTTCGAGATCCGATAGACTTTGAAGGTCTCCCCCGCAGGTGCGTCGCCGATGCTCGAATCTCCGCTCGGATATCGCGAGTACTCCGTTCGCGCTGCTGACCGGCAGCCGCTCGTCACGTTCATGCTCGACTCACTCAAGGGGGCGGGCTGCCGCATCCTGAGCCACTCGCCGCCAAACCGGGCCCCCTTTTGCATCACGTTCGAAAGTCCAACGGGCGACCGCATCGGCGTCGTCGCGTACGCCTTCCTCGCGAACAGGAAGCTGACCCAGAACCGGCCCACCGACGAGCATCGGTTTCAGCTTGGGAATGACAATTCCATTTGGCCCCACCGTGATGATGACTTCTGGCCCCACCCCGTGGTCATGATCAGCTTGTCTGCGCACCTCCCCTCGTGGCGGCGGTGACCCGTAGGCGATAGGAGTCGCTGCCGGTCTCGATGATGTGGGCGTGGAAGGTGAGCCGGTCGACGACCGCGGCGGCGAGCCGGGGGTCGGCGAAGGTCTGGCCCCACTCGGAGAACGGTGCGTTGGAGGCGACCGCCACCGACGCCCGCTCCTCACGCTCGGTGAGCACCTGGAAGAGCAGTTCGGCTCCGCGCGGGTCGAGGTGGACGTATCCGAACTCGTCGAGGCAGAGATAGGCATGAGGGCCGGTCTCCTCCTCACAGCGGATACTCGTCTCCGCCGGGAGCACGGCCTCGATGGGCCAGGTAGCGGCTCGGCAAGGAGCCTGAGAGAGGTAGGAGACCGGCCATGCAGCAGGATAGCGCAACGACGCGGAGCATTGAGGGCAAGGATGGGCCCGCCATCACCGTCGGCCTCGACGTGGGCGACCGCTACACCCACGTCCACGCCCTCGGTGCCGGCGGGGAGGTGCTGCGCGAGCGGCGCGTCCGCACCACAGCGGCGGCGCTGGGCGCAGCGCTGACCGGCCTCCCGCGGTCGCGGGTCGTGCTCGAGGCGGGGTCGCGCTCGCCGTGGCTGAGCCGTGTCGTGACGGAGCTCGGCCACGAGGTGGTGGTCGCCAACCCGCGCCAGGTCGCGCTGATCGCCCGCAACCAGCGCAAGACCGACCGGCTCGACGCCGCCTGGCTGGCGCGGCTGGGGCGCTTCGACCCGGAGCTGCTCGCACCGATCCGCCACAGGAGCGAGCAGAGTCAGCACGACCTCGCCGTGGTGCGCGCCCGCGACGCACTGGTGCGCTCCAGGACGCTGCTCATCAACCACGTGCGCGGGTCCGTCAAGGCCTGCGGCGCCGCGCTGCCGTCGTGCACGGCCGGGGCCTTCCACCGCAAGGCGGCGGACCACATCCCCGATGGGCTGCGCCCGGCGCTGCTGCCGCTGGTGGAGGCGGTAGGCGAGCTGACCGTGCGCATCGCGGCGGCCGGCCGAGAGGTCGAGGCGCTGTGCGAGGCTCACCCCGAGACCGCAGCGCTGCGCCAGGTCACGGGCGTGGGGCCGATCACCGCGCTCACGTTCATGCTGACGGTCGAGGACCCCTCCCGCTTCCCGAAGAACCGGGAGGTGGGAGCCTACCTCGGGCTCGTGCCGCGGCAGCGCGAGTCAGGAGAGCGCGCGCCGCAACTCGGCATCGGCAAGAGCGGCGACGCAGGCCTACGCCGGCTGCTGGTGCAGGCTGCGCACTACATCCTCGGTCCCTTCGGGCCGGATACCGATCTGCGCCGCTGGGGTGAGCGCTACGCGGGAACAGGAGCACGGAACGCGAAGAAGCGCGCGGTCGTGGCTGTCGCACGACGGCTGGCGGTGCTGCTGCTCGCGCTGTGGAAGAGTGGGGAGTTCTACGAACCGCTGCGCCACGCCGCGGCCCGCGAGGCCGCGTAACGGGAGGCGGCGCCGCAGGCGGCGAGAGCGGAGATCAGGAAGGAAGACCCCGAGCGCGAACGAGGCCACGCACGTGATGCCGAACACGGGCGACTGCGAGCGACCTGCTGTCCCATCGAGGACGCGGCAGAGATGGCAGCGCCCCCTGGAAGCAGGATGTGCCTTCATGCACCGGGCCCGCTGCGCGGCCCACCGAGAGTGCGGATAGAAGCTTGGCACAGGCTCCGCTACCGGACATCACGAGCGGATCGGCTCGGACCAGGAAAAGCGCCGCACGCGGAGGAGGCCGCCACGTCGGCCTTGCGGAAAGACCGTCCCTCATAGAAGCAGGTCGAGCCGGCCGTAGCGTGCGACCACGCGAGAGCAGGCGCTCGTCGGCAGCCTCGGCCAGCTCGTTCACGAGCGCGGCCGCCGTCGTGTAGCGCACCCGCAGCCCGCGCTGGCAGGCGGCCATGCCGAGCCCGATCAGCAGGTGCGACTTGCCAGTGCCGCTGTCGCCGAGCAGCACGACGGGCTCGCCCGAGGCGATCCACTCGCCGCGCTCGAGCGCGGCGAGCAGCGCCGGGGCGACCGTGGGCGCCGCCGCCAGGTCGAAGTCGGCGAGGTGCTTGGCCCTGGGGAAGCGCGCCTCGTGGATGCGGCGCTCGCGGCGGCGCGCCTCGCGGTCGTCGAGCTCGGCTGAGAGCAGCTCGGCGAGGTGGGCGAGGTGGGGATACCCTGGATGAAGCTTGTCATGGCGCCGCCATCCGAAGATCTCCCGGGCGCATTACGAATGGTCGCTACAAGGGTGCGCGCGTCCGCGAACGATCTGAGGGCCGACGCCATCCGCGCACTTGGAGTACAGGACGAGGCGGAACTTCCGTTCAAGCAATATGTTCCGTTGGCGTGTCGATTGATGTTCGCGCTCTGAGGACGATCCTCGACACTCCGACAGGACGGACGGAATCCGGCGAGTGATCCCTTGACCACCCCCGCCAGGCTCAACGAACTCAACTCCGCCGAGAACCCCGCGCGCGAACTCGTCGAGGGCCTCGGGTACGCGTACGTGCCGCGCGAGGTGCTGGCGGCGGAGCGGGCGGTGGTATGATCCGCTCGTCCCCACCGTCCGGGGGAGGGCTGGCGCCATGCGCATCTCGGGGCGAGGCCGCCTCACCATCCCCAAGCCACTGCGTGACCGCCTCGGCCTGCACCGCGGCGCCGAGGTCGAGGTCACGCCGCACGACGGCGGCGTGCTGATCCGCAGGCGCGACGTCGCGTCGCCGGCATCGCGCCACGGCGGCGCCGGCCCCGCCGACGATGCCGTGGCGGCCGCTATCGGCGGCCGCCTGGGGGACGTGAACATGGAGCAGCGCACCGCCCAGTTGCACGAGTACGGCCGTCCCGACCACATCCCGCTGCGCTTCGGCCCCGCTCTCGACGCCGAGATGCGACGGCTCGAGACGCAGTACGTCGAGGTCCGCGGCACGGGCTGCATCGACGACGACCGCGACAGGTGGATCGAGGTGTGGGTCGAGGAACTGCGTGAGACCCGCTCGTGGCGGGAGCCGTTCGACCTCCAGGCCTTCCTCGACGACCCCAACCCGAAGCTCTTCGACCCGGACACGGTCCCCACGATCGACCTGTCGGATGAGGAGTTCGAGTCGTTCCTCGATGCCATCCGCATAGGGCGCGGGAGTTCATGACCTCCAGCGTCGGCCTGGTCGTCCTCGACAGCACGGTGATTTCGTGGCGCTGGCGGAGAAACGCGAGAGCGTAGGATAGCCGCATGGGCCGCATGACTCGCGACGAAGTCATCGACACGCTGCGGGCGCACCGCGAGACGCTGGCCGAACGGTTCGGCGTGACGAGCCTCGCCCTGTTCGGCTCGTTCGCGCGCGGCACGGCCACGGACTCGAGCGATATCGACATCCTCGTCCGGTTCGATGGGCCGGCCACATCGAAGTCGTACTTCGGCGTGCAGTTCTACCTTGAGGACCTGTTCGGCCGGCCGATCGATCTCGTGACGGACAAGGCGCTGCGGCCCCGGTTCCGCCCCTACGTCGAGCGCGAGGCTGTGGATGTCTGAGGCGGACGACGCGCGCGACTGGCGGATCTACGTCGAGGGACATGCTCGAGTTCGCGCAACAGGCGGCCTCCTATGCGCAAGGGATGGAGCAGGAGGCGTTCATCGCCGACCGGCGCACCTACGACGCCACGCTGCGCAACATCGAGCTGATCGGCGAGGCGGCGTCGCACATCCCGGCCCAGGCGCGCCAGGCGTATCCGGGGGTTCCGTGGCAGCGAATCGTGGCGACCCGGAACCGGGTGGCTCACGCCTACCTCGGTATCGACGACGACGTCATCTGGGACATCATCCAGACCGATCTACCGGAACTCCTCGACGCGCTCAGGCGCCTGCTGGAGCAGGAGCGGGCGTGACCATCTCCAGCCGGGCGGCCGGAGTCAGACGCGCGTTAGGATGTGCCACGAGCGGCTCCTCTCCTGCTACTGGTGCGTTCGTTACACACACAGCAGCAGGCGGAGCCCTCACCTGCAACAACCTACGTGGGAACTACAGCTAGGAGCGGCGCCCCTCGACCGCCAGTACGTGCGGGAGCACCGACAGCGGCTCGGTTACGCGCTGCAGGCCTACCTCTTCTCCGAGTTCACAGGCGCCGCGGGGCAACTCGGCCGTGCCGCGTTGCGACCTCCAGCCAGTGCAGTCCTGCTCCTGATTGGGTCCTCGGTCGCAGTCGGTTCGTGGTTGCTCGCTGCGCGGGGAGGCGGCGCCGGTGAGGGCGCCGGCGCGGCACTGCTGCTCACAGGCACTTCAGCGTTGTACACGCTCCTGGCCACGGCATTCCTCGTTTGGTTCTGCCTCACCTACTTTGGCCCCCTCATTCGCGAATCGTTCGCGGAGCGCGTCCGCATGCACGTCGTGGCGATGCTCGACGGAGAGGGGGCATCCGGCCCGGCCGATGACCCGGAAGCGCTCGCTGCCTGGCGCGATGACCTCGCACTCCTGAGCGAGCGGCTCGCGAGTGTCGGCACGTTCGACAAGCTGGGGCCGCTACCCGCGACTGCGCTGCTCGTGGCTTGCGTAGCTCCCTTCATCTTCGGAGGGGTAATCGCCCAACCCCTGCTCGACAGGGTGCCGGCGGTATCCATCCATTCGCTGACCTTGATCGCATTGACGACAGGCGTGGCGATCGTCCTGGCATCGCGACTGCTCCCCCGCTTCAACGCCGAGCTCTACGAGGGGACGCTCGAGGGCGAAATCCGCGCGTTGGCCCAGCGCCTCGATGGAGCCGTTGACATCGCCGGGCACGCCCGCCTGTCAGTTGTCGCGGCGATCGGCAGGGTGAGGCTTGGCTGGCTGCTGCGGGTGTCGTGGCGCTCGTATTGGGGCAGCTGCTCTAGAAGCAGGCAGCATCCGTGACGCTCGCGCGGCGCCGGCCGGGGCCGTGCGTCAGGTACGCAGCCGCGAGGAGAAGGAGCGATGCAGGCAGGCGAGCTGGTCACAGTCTACGAGGATCCCATCACGAGGAAGCGGCCCAATGGACGCGCGCGACTGGTAACGCGGCGGCCCCAGGCAGGAAGTGCTCGACGGGTACACGCTGGGACGTGAGGTTCGCGGGCGAACGGGACACCTATCAGCGCTGGATCTGGACCGCGCCGGAGACCGAGGGAGGGGACTGAAGGTCAGTAGCGTCTCGTTCGCGCGAAGGCGACCCAATACAGCACGAAGGCGCACGTGACGAGGAGGAGTGCCGCCCAGAGTGCGCCCACGACCAGCAGCAGCATGGCAGCGCCCACCCGAGGTGGTGCGACGATCGGCATCCCGTGGCAACCGTGCCGGTCATAGGCCGGAGGACCTACTGCCTCTGTATGGGCCTCAGTACAGGGACCGCAAGCCTGGAGGCCGGCAGACTCGTATCGCGCCTCACTGGAGGCCTGGTGTCGCGGCCGCACGCGTCGCGACGGGCAGCGGGCGGCACCGAAGGCGTGTCAGTGTTCTACACTGGCGAGGTGAAGATCGTTCACGGTTCTCGCGCCCGGCAATCAGCTGAGCGCCGAGCCATCATGTCGGCGCGGAGCGAGCCACGACGAGATACTGAGGACAGCCAGGATGCTCGTGTGAGGCTCTGGCGCTGGTTCAGCCCGTTGACTGCCACGAATTGGGTCCGGTGGAGCCTCGCCGCAGGGGCGGTGGCGTCCGTGCTCTTGTGGATCAGTGGTGCAGCGGGCCCCGTTGCGCTCGCCTTCGGCCTGTTCGCTGGTGCCGTTGTGGCAGCCGTCCTTGCGCTGAGGGCAGTCCGCGTGCTCCGCGTGAGCCCCTACCGTGAAGTCTCTGGCACACCGATCACGCGCGACGCGAAGAGCTGATGCTGGGTGTGGGCGAAGCGGTCCAATTCCAGGGGAGCACGGGTGACGAGTGGTTGGTGCGGACCACTCGCAACGTCAGGTGGACGCGTCGCGAGCTGCGCAGGAAGGGGATCGTATGGCGCCGCGTCCCCGCGTGGACCCGGCTGCCCTTTGCGGCGGTCAGCGCCTCGATCGAAGAGCGCTCGCCGCCGCGCAGCGGCGGCTTGCGGACTGGAGGGAACGTCATGGCCAGGAACGCCAGAGCGCATATTGAGCAGATCGTCGCCGGCGATTCTGAAATCCAGGAGGAGTACGAGGCCCTGCGACTGCGCCGCGCGATCATCGCCCAACTGCGCACCCTCCGCGAACGAAAGGGCTGGACGCAGCAGCAGCTCGCCGACGCCGCGGGGATGCCAAGAAGCGCGATCGCTCGTCTTGAGTCAGGCGGGCACAGCCCACGCCTTGAGACCCTTCACGCCGTAGCGCACGTGCTCGGCTACGACGTGGACGTGCGCTTCAAGCGCCGGCGGGTAGCGGTCGCCTAGTTCGGCCTGCAGTAGCGTCCCAGCAAGTGGTGTCAGAGAGGTGGACGTAGGAGACCACCGCGCCATCCTTCACACAGGAATCAGTCACGTGAAGGAGGACTACGGTGGTCAGCCATAGTTGACTGTACTGCAAACTCTTTTGAGCTCAGCGTGGCGCTGCAGGCTCCGTGTTCGAGGATCGCAGCGGCTGCCGACCGGCTCGATCGTCCCAGCGCCGGAGCGACGAGGCGGGGTGGCGGCCCGGCCGCGCTCGATCCGATGGGACCACGGGCCCGAGCAGTGGTTGCACTCCGAGTTCCGAGGTGACCTGTTATCTTTGAGGCGAGCCAGCCGCGCCCCGATCGGAGGTGATTGTCCGCGCGCATCACGTCTCCGCTGCCCTTAGATTCTGCGAGCATCGCAGTGCTTGCGGCGACGGTTGCAGCTATCGCCGCAAGCGCAGGGGTCGCCTACAAGGCCTCCGGCGGATTGCCGCTGCCGCCCACGAAACAAGCGACTGTGCAACCCGCAGCGGAGAGTCCGCCCCCCCGCGTTACACTGAGAGTGTTTCGCACATGCTGCCATGATCCAACCGTGCACTCGGCGCTATGCGACGAGTTTGGAGCGCTCGGGCGACTCGGATGCCAGCAGCGCCGCGAGGCCGATCCGTGCAAACGAATGGAGGCGCGATCATGAGCCGCCGCCGGGCAGCTGCCGGGGCGCTTGTCGTCGCAGCAGCCGTGCTCGCGTTCCTCCTGCTCCAGAACGCGATCAGCGACCCTGGGAGCGCGCGCGCCGAGGAAGTCCTTCAGAAGGCGGCGACCGCGGCGACATCTCCCCGGGACGCGGGCATTCGGAGCCTCGTGGCGACGCGGCGGGTAGTCGTGTACTTCCTCGGCGACCAACGGATGGGCGTGCCCCCTCCACGATGCTGACACGGCGCAGCTGGCGACGTCGCGGGCCAGCAGCTCGCCGCCCTCGGCTGGCAGACCGCGCACGGCCCCGACAGCGGCCCGGCGGCCCGAACGAGGAGCGGGCCGACTACGGCGTTGTCGTGCTGGAGCGGCGGCTGCGCGACGCACTCGCGCGGCGGCGGCCTGTCGGCAACTGTTTGACAGCCGGAACGACGCGAGAGGAACATGACGGGGCGATTGGGGCGGATTGACCGTGGACTGGCGTGAGTACATCACCGTCGACCCGAATGTCTGCCACGGGCAGGCTTGCATCGCCGGCACCCGTGTCATGGTTACCGTCATTCTCGACAACCTGGCCGCGGGGTTGACGGCGGCGGAGATCGCGGAGAGCTATCCGTCCGTGTCCGCCGATGCGGTCCGGGCGGCCCTCCAGTACGCCGCCGAGTTGGCGAGGGAGCGGACCATGCCGCTGGGCGCTTAGGGACGCTCCATGCGGGTCAAGCTCGACGAGAACCTGCCGATTCAGCTCAAGCGCCTGTTCACGGAGTCCGGCCATGACGCGGCCACGGTCGTCGACGAGGGCCTGGGCGGCGCGCCGGACACGGAGATAGCGGCGATCTGCATCGCCGAGGAGCGGGTGCTCGTCACGCAAGATCTGGATTTCTCAGACATACGAACGTACCCGCCGGCGGAATATGCAGGCATCGTCGTGTTCCGGCTATCCAGCGCAGCGCGGGATGCTCTCCTGCAGGTGGCCCCTAGCTTGATTGAGCGACTGGAAGAGTCATCCCCCAAAGGCCGGCTATGGATCGTGGAGCACTCGCGGATGCGACTCCGGGAATAATCCATGAACACCCTCACTTCGAGGATGGCGAGACGCGCGACCTGACGGACGAGGACCCCGTCACGCACGAACAGCGGACGCGGCCGCGCGTGGTGAGCAAGGTGTTCGAAAACGAGGACTTCGGCTACCGCAAGGTGACCGTCGAGCGGCCGCTGCCGCTCAACTTCGCGGCCACTGAGGAGCGCATCGCGCGCATCGAGGAGGAGCGCGCGTTCCAGAACGTCGCGAAGAGCAAGAAGCGCGCCGGCCCCGCGCACGACGCCGAGGTCGCCGAGGGCCAGGCGCGGCAGGAGGCGATCCGCGGCCTGCTGCGCTTGCTCGCCGACCAAGTCGGCGGCGAAGTCGTGCGCGACCGTGAGGCGTTCGTCGAGGTGCTGCGCGGTGTCGAGGCCGCCGCGGGCGTCAAGCTGGCGGCGCCGGAGCGCAAGGTGGTGCTGTCGGCGCTCGGCGAGCGCGACCCGGAGGCCGAGGTGTGCCGCGACCGCCGCGGCAAGCCGGAGCCGGACACAGAGCTGCGCGACACCGAGACGGTGCCGCTGAGCGAGGACATCGACGCCTACGTCGCGCGCGAGGTGTTGCCCCATGTGCCGGACGCGTGGGTCGACGGGAGTAAGACGAAGATCGGCTACGAGATCCCGCTCAACCGCCACTTCTACATCTACGAGCCGCCGCGCCCGCTCGAGGAGATCGAGTCGGACCTGCAGGCGCTGGAGCAGGAGATCGCGGGCCTGCTGTCGGACGTCGTGAGAAGCTGACGGCGTGGCCGGGGAGCACTGAGCTGGCATGAATGGAGCTGCCTGAGCGATGCCGAGGGTGCGGGACGCGATCCGGATAGTGGAGCGCGACGGCTGGTACCATGTGACGACGCGGGGGAGTCACCGGCAGTTCCTCCACCCCGGGAAGCCGGGGAAGGTCACGATTCCGGGGAAGCTGAGCGAAGATGTGGGGCCAAAGCTCTGGGCCAGCATCATGAATCAGGCAGGCCTCAGGAGAGAACGTCGATGAAGCTGACGTACGCCGTCGTCTTCGAGCAGACGCCCAACAACTACGGCGCCTACGTGCCGGACGTGCCGGGCTGCATCAGCACCGGCAAGACCTGGGACGAGATGCTGGCGATGATCCGCGAGGCGCTCGTCTTCCACCTCGAGGCGATGCTGGAGGACGGCGAACCGCTGCCCGAGCCGAAGATGTCCATCGACGATGCCATCGCCTACCACAGCGAACCCGTCCCCGAAGACGTGCTCAGCTCCTACCTCGAGTTCGGCGAGCCCGCCCCCACGCTCTCGACCCGGTTCGAGCTGGTCGAGATCGAGGTTCCCGCGCTGCAGCCCGAGGCCGTGTAGGCCTTGCCCGCTTCGCCGACCGCATGACCCAGCAGCCTGACCCCGCAGACGCCTCGCCTGCCCTACCGGCCCTCAAGATCGTCGAGCCCGAGGTCGACGCTGGGAACCCGTGGGTCGACGACAAGCTCGACCGCAAGGAGATCGCGGACCGGCTGACGACCATCGTCCGAGGACAGGAGGCGCCGTTCGTCATCAGCCTCGACGGCCGCTGGGGGACGGGGAAGACATTCCTGCTCAGGCGCTGGGCTCAGGACCTGCAGAACCAGGACCCGCCGTGGCAGGCGATCTACTACAACGCCTGGGAGGACGACTTCGCAGGCGACCCGATGCTCTCGATGACCGGCCAGCTCTCGGAGCACTTCAAGAAGGGGGCTCTTTGGGCGGAGGCACGCAAGCTGGGCCGGCTGGTCGCACCCTTCGTGCAGCCCATCGCTTCGACGGCTTCGATTGCCACGACCGGTGTTCCGGTTCCGAACATCCGACGCTCCAAGCAGGCTCCGCCGAATCACCTCGCGGACTATCTGGACAAGCGAGCAGCCAAGGACGAACTGAAGAAGCACCTTGCTGAACTCGCCCGCGCCGTCCGCGAGGCGACGGGCCAGCCCTTGGTCTTCATCATCGATGAGCTCGACCGGTGCCGCCCGACCTTCGCCATCGAGCTGCTGGAACGGGTCAAGCACGTCTTCGACGTCAAGAACATCGTGTTCGTCTTCGGCATCAACCAGAGCGATCTCACGAAATCCCTGCAGTGGGTCTACGGGGAGATCGACGCGGACACCTACCTTCGGCGCTTCTTTGACATGCCGCTCGTCCTGCCGGATGCGGACCCCGCCCTATTTTGCAAGCACCTGGTAGCCAGGTACGGCATAGGTGGATTCGCCTCGGAGAGAGGCCGGAATGCCGTGCGCGAACTCGGGACGGTTGAGCAATACCTCCCCGCGGTAGTCGAGAAGATGGGGCTCTCGCTCCGAGACATAGCCCACTGCGTCCGCCTGATTTCGCTGGCAATGAGGGGGGTGCCGACGGGCTTCCCGGTCCACGAGGCGCTTCTTGTGCTACTTGTAACGCTCAAGATCGATAACTCGGAGCTCTACCGCCGATTCGTTGGGGGTAACGCACGCGCGGCCGAGGTGATTGACTACCTCAACGAGCGCGTGCCGAACGACACGGCGCGATCGCCGATCGGCGAAAGAGTCCGAGTCGCTCCCATCGAGGCTGCCGCCTACTGGGCGGATGATGGGGAGAGCGTTTTGGTGCAGCTGAATCGCGTTCGGACTGGCAGGGAGCCAGACCGACGCGGGTATCTAGCCGCGGATACCGCACGCCTAGAGGGAGTTAGCCCGGACGACAGCACGCACCACGATGCGGTCGATAACTTCCTGCAAGGCTACGTCGGGGACGAAGGGGCGTCTGACATCAGTCTCGAGGACTTGGCAGCCCGAATTGACCTCTCCGCCAGCCTAGTGAGGCGCTAGCCGTGCGCCCCTACCCACGCTACCGTGACTCCGGCGTCGAGTGGCTCGGCGAGGTGCCCGAGCACTGGCAGAGCGGCGCAATCCAACGCTGGTTCACGATCGTGAACGGCGGGACGCCCGCGAGTTCCGAGGAGACCTACTGGGACGGCGACACCATCTGGCTTACGCCGGACGACCTTGGCCAGAACGAGGGAGCGTGGATCAGCGCTGGTCGCAGGACTATCACCGAGGAAGGCGTGCGCAACAGCAGCGCGCGAGTGACTCCGGCCGGATCGATTGTCCTGTCTACGAGGGCACCCATTGGGCACCTCGCGATCACCGGGGTTCCGGCAGCGACGAATCAGGGCTGTCGCACGCTGGTTCCCTCCAGCGAGGCGAACAGCTGCTTCGCCTACTATGCCCTGCTCGCAAGCCGATCTGTAGTCCAGTCGCTCGGCAAGGGCTCTACCTTCATGGAGTTGAGTCCCACCGATCTCGGCGGGCACGTCCTCCCCCTCCCACCCCTCGACGAACAGCGCGCCATCGCCGCGTACCTCGACCGGGAGACGGAGCGCATCGACGCGCTGGTGGCCAAGAAGCGGCTGCTCATCGAGCGGCTCGAGGAGTACCGCACGGCGCTGATCACGCGCACGGTGACGCGCGGCCTCCCGCCCGAGGCCGCCCGCGCCGCCGGCCTCGACCCCTCCCCGCGCCTCAAGCCCTCGGGCGTCGAGTGGCTCGGCGAGGTGCCGGAGCACTGGGAGGTGTCTCGACTCAAGTGGTCCGCCGCGGGCACTGTCAACGGTGTCTGGGGAGATGAACCTGACGGGGAGAACGACATTCCGTGCGTCAGGGTCGCAGACTTCGACCGTCGCGGCTTCCGAGTTCAGTTCGGTGAGCCCACGATGCGTGCAGTGACCCGCTCGCAGCGCTCGGGCCGCGAGCTTCTGCCGGGTGACCTGCTCCTGGAGAAGTCGGGCGGCGGGGAGAAGCAGATGGTCGGCTGCGTAGTGTTCTTCGACCACGCCGAACCCGCCGTCACTTCAAACTTCATCGCTCGCGTGTCCCCGGTCGGGAGCCCGCGCTTCTGGACGTACATGCACGCAGCTCTCTACTCCGGGAAGCTGAACTACCCCGCAATCAAGCAGACGACGGGCATTCAGAACCTCGACGCCAACGCGTACTTCGACACGCTCACTGTGTTCCCACCGCTGGCCGAACAGGAGGCGATTGCAGCGTTCCTCGACCAAGAGACGGCGAGAATCGATCGGCTCGCCAGTCAAGTCGAGCGCGCCATCGAGCGGTCGCAGGAGTACCGGACCGCGCTCGTCACGGCGGCGGTCACCGGGAAGATCGACGTGCGAGAATAGCTGACGCACGCAAGAGGAGGCCGACGGCAGCCTCGCCAGCGGCTGCGGAGGACCGGGCGCAAGCCAGGCAGCGCTACAATCAAGCGATGCCGACGATACTGCGGGAGGGGCCGTACCAGTTCTATTTCGTGTCAGCCGATCGAGCCGAGCCGCACCATATCCATGTGCGGCGCGACGATGGCTTCGCCAAGTTCTGGCTCAACCCCGTGGAACTGCAGATCAGCGGCAACTTCGGCAGAGCGGAGATTCGCCGGATTCACCGGATCGTCGAGCGGAACGAAGCACGACTCCTGGAGGAGTGGAATGACTACTTCAATCGTCGAACTTGAAGTGCCGGGAGCGACGACCGTCACCGTCACCGAGGACACGCTGACCGCCGATCTCACGGACGGCCGCACCATCTCCGTGCCCCTGGCCTGGTACCCAAGACTGCTCCACGCCACGCCCGAGGAGCGCGACAACTGGGAACTCTTCGCCGACGCCCACCACATCCACTGGCCCGACCTCGACGAGGACATCAGCGTCGAGGGGCTACTCGCGGGCAGACCTTCGGGGGAGGGCGCCTGGTCACTCCGCCGCTGGCTGGAGGCGAAGCGCGCCGGCCGCCCGCTGACGCTCGACGCGCTGCGCCGCCAAGACCGCGAGCAGCAGGACCGCTGAAGTCCGCCGCACGGAGGCGGGCACGCAGCCGAACGCCACATGACCTCCCACACCACCGAGCAGGCCTTCGAGTCCACCGTCGAGTCGATGCTCCTCGATGCCGGCTGGCGCACGGGCGACCTCGGCGAGTGGGATGTCGAGCGGGCGCTGTTCCCCGCGCGCGCCGTCGCCTTCATCCGCGAGACGCAGCCCGATGAGTGGGCGCAGATGGCCGCCCTGCACGGTGGCGACCTCGAGTCGCTCATCGTCGAGCACCTCGCGCGCGAGCTCGACCTCAAGGGCTCGCTCGACGTGCTGCGCCACGGCTTCCGCTTCTACGGGCGGACGTTCTACGTCGCGTACTTCGCGCCGGCGCACGGCCTCAACCCGGACGCCCTCGCGCGCTTCGAGCGCAACGAGCTGACCGTCACGCGGCAGGCGCCGTGCCACCCGGGCAAGGGCGACACGCTCGACCTCGTCTTCGCGCTCAACGGCGTGCCGGTGGCGACGTGCGAGCTCAAGAACCCGATGACCGGCCAGGACTGGCGCAACGCCGTCCGCCAGTACCAGCAGGACCGCGACCCCAACGCGCCGCTCTTCCGCTTCAAGCGGCGCGCCCTCGTCCACTTCGCCGCCGACCCCGACGAGGTCCACATGACGACGCGCGTCGCCGGCGCCGGCACGCGCTTCCTGCCGTTCAACCGCGGCAGCAACCCCGGCGCCGTGCACTGCGGCGCCGGCAACCCGGCCAACCCCGACGGCTACCGCACCGACTACTTCTGGCGCGAGGTGCTCGCACGCGAGCGCTTCCTCGACATCCTCGGCTCCTACGTCTTCCTCGAGACCCGCGAGGAGAAGGTCACGCACTCATCCCGGAACAGGTCAGCGGCCACCGCGATCTGCGCGGGCGACGGGATCCCGGGAGATTCCAGGGGACACGGCTTGGCGCGCGGCGAGACCACGTCGAGGCTGAACAGGACGACCAGGACCAGCAACCCGATGCCCACCGTGCTTACCATCCATGTGAGGCACCCGCGGAGGCATCCGCCACCTTTCGCCTCCTCAGCCGGCCCCTCCCACCACGGCGTCTGATATTCCGTCGACAGCGCCCCCGCCGGGGCTGCCGGAGGACTGTTCTGCGCCTCCAACTCACGCGCAATCTCTCCAGTTTCGTCGGTGGTCCCGCGGTGCGCAGCCTCCTCGGTATCCGGCGACTCCAATTCGAGCAGTTCGAGCTCTAATTCATAACCTGGCCCCGCAGCCGCGTTCGCCGCGTCGCCCGACCGTCCGGTCAGGCCCCACTGCAGAGCGTGCATGAAGCCGGAATAGGCCGCGTCCCGGTCGGCGCCCTGTACGGAGGATGCCCCGTCGGATCGGAACCACGGTGGAGCCGAGACCGCAACGCCGAGTCACGGCTGGGCCACATCCAGGGCGACGGCGTAGGCCAGCATGGAATCTGATTGGTCCTGAGCGCCGGTCCGTTCAGATCCGGTCAGGATCTCTTTCAAACCAAGCCACCGGCTTATCTCAAGTGCCCCCGCCGGCGTTGGCGTCAGCATGCCCGTTCGTACCTCTGTCGCCATGACCAGATAAACGAGGCCCGTGAGCGCGCCGATCAGAGCGTTCGCCCACCACTGGGCCAGCCAGAGAGCCGTCCAGAGCCCGCTGCCAACGCCCATCAGAGCCGCGGCCAGCATGGCCCATTCGCTCCCGTCCCCGGGATTCTCCCTCCTTACTCGTACCGGGTTGTCATGGAACAGGCCACGCTGCTGCAGGTACTCTCCCAGCTGGTCACCGATGGCGTCTCTGCGCTTGCTCAGCGCTTCATGCACCGCATCAATCGTTGTGAAACGCGACGGCAGGCTGTCGCATATCGTCCGCTCCCAGTCATGCTGTGTGGGACCCTGCCGGGACAGCCGGTAGAGGAAGCCGACCCGCGTTTCCACGGCCTCGATTCGCAGCGTGCCGCGCTGGCACATCTCGATGATGGAGGCCAGGATCGCCGGGTACCATATCGCGTGGCCGTCCAGCGCAGATACCGCCGCAGCGGGCATTGAACCGGGCTGCGGGGTCCCCGAGTACCGTGGGTGCTGATGCGCCTCGAGCGCCTGCGGGGGCCGGTACCTGGGCCACAGCCACAGCACGACAATAAGCAGTTGCGCTGCGACTACGCCTATCGTTCGGAAGCCCCATGCCGTCAGCTGCTGCCAGTCCATCGCCCGATAGTCGGGAAAGCCGCTTTCGGCGATGACCCCGCCCGGGTCCACCGCGAACAGCAACCCGATGATGGCGAGGGCTGCGACCGCTACCAGCACACTGACCATGGCTTACCCCGAATCCACCGAAGAAGAGCGCGCGAGCGGCTGAGGTTGGGTGCTCCGCTGTAGCTGGGACAATGGTTTTGACCGAATCACGTACCAGCCACAGGGAGCACCCATTAGATGCTACCAACGAGCGACCCCGACCGGATAGACATCGCCTTCGACGACCACCGCCTGGTGGCCGATGCGGGGCTGCTGCTCCCGGCCACGCTCGCCGGACATCTCGGTTTGCAAGAGCTCGCCGACAGCTGCGTCGACCTCGGTGACGCGCCGGGGCGGGCGAACGCCGGCGACAAGCTGATGACGCTCATCGCCTCGGCGCTCGCCGGCGGTGACTGCATCGCCGCCGCCGATGCGTTGCGCTCAGGCGGGACGGCGAGCGTGCTCGGCTGCACCGTGAAGGCGCCGTCCACCCTCGGCACGTTCCTGCGCAGCTTCCGCTGGGGCCACGCCCGCCAGCTCGACCGCCTCAGCCGCGAGCTGCTCGCCCGCGGCTGGGCGGCCGGGGCGGGACCGGGCGACGCGCCGCTCACGATCGACCTCGATTCGACGCTCTGCGAGACCTACGGCCTCGCCAAGGAGGGCGCGCAGCGCCCCGGCTACAGCGGCGCGCGCGGCTATCACCCGCTGCTCGCCGTCGCGGCCGGGACAGGTGATGTGCTGATGGCGCGGCTGCGCGAGGGCCGCGCGAGCAGCGGCCGCGGCGCCGCTCACTTCCTGCGCGAGACGGTGGCGCGGGTGCGCGACGCCGGGGCGAGCGGGCAGCTCACGATGCGCGCCGACAGTGGCTTCTACACCCACGCCGTCGTCGCCGCCTGCCGCGCGCTGGATGTCCGCTTCTCAATCACCATTCGCCAGCAGCCGAGCGTACGCCGGCTGATCGAGGCGATAGCGGAAGAGGACTGGACGCCGATCCCGTACTGGCTGCCGGGCGGCGCCGATGTCGCCGAGACGACCTACACGCCGTTCCAGCACAAGGAGGATGCCACCCCGGTGCGGCTCATCGTGCGGCGCGTCAAGCCGGCGCCCGGCTCACAGCTCGCGCTCTTCGTGAACTATAGCTACCACGCCTTCATCAGCGATCGCGCCGGGGAGATGATGGAGCTGGAGGCCGACCATCGCCGTCACGCCGAGATCGAGAACGCGATCCGCGATCTCAAGTACGGCGTCGGGCTGAACCATCTCCCCTCGGGCCGCTTCACCGCGAACGCGGCGTGGCTCGCGGTGCAGGTGATCGCGCACAACCTCGCCCGCTGGACGGCGCGGCTGGGGCTCGGCGAGGGAATCGTGACGACGAAGACGCTCAGGCGGCGCTACTTCGCTCTCGCCGGACGGCTCACCCACTCGGCCCGGCGCTGGACCCTGCACCTCCCGAAGCGCTGGCCCTGGGCCGCCCAGTGGACAGCCGCGCTCGCGCGGTTACGGGCGCTACCGCTCCCCGCCTCACGCCCCGCCCACAGTGCTGGCCCCGGGTCCGAGGCTCGCGCCAGCATGCCCGCGCACGCCTCGCGCACCCTCGCGCCCGCGCCCTCAGCGCCCCCGAGCGGCGCTGAGCGAGGGCTCCTCGCTCCGCTCCGCCCGCGCCGCCGCCTGGCGAACGCCGCCACACCCGCCGAACTCTCCGCCAGCCCGGCATCCCGCCCTGTCAAGCTTCGATCGGTGGATTCGGGCTTAGGGGGCTTCGCGGGGGGCTACGAGGGGGCCAGATAGGGGCTACGGCGGCGACCGCCGACGACCGCTCCACGCCCACATTCCGTGTCACGTAATGAAAATGCGGCCACACGCCGACTCGGTCGGCAACGCTTCCGAGGGACTCAGTACCCGTTGCCCTCATCACGTGCCGTCGCCGGCGGCCCAGGCGAGCGAGCAGCGGCCACGCGGACCCAACCTTGAACTGCAACGACCGCTATTCAAGGTTATGCTATAGCCTTGAATAAGGAGGTTGGCATGGCCCGGTTGGAAGCGCGCCGCTGGGGCGGGGACGCGAGCGGCCAGACACGCCGCGAGCGCCGCCCCTGTGACTACGCAGTCTACATTCCCGACCCTCTCGTCGGTCGGCGGTTTATGCTCGACGGCGATGTCGCGGCCGATGTCGCGGACGCCGAGGCGGCGCTCGTCCGGCTCGACGCTACCGCCGGCGCGCTCGCCGACACCGAGGCGCTTGCCCGGCTGTTGCTGCGCGCTGAAGCGGTGGCCTCCTCGCGGATCGAGGGGCTGGAGGTGGGTGGCCGACGGCTCCTCCGCGCCCAGGCCGCCCGTCAGCTCGGAGAGGACCCGCGCGACATCACCGCCGTGGAGGTGCTCGGGAACATCGAGGCGATGCTCTGGGCCGTGGAGGCGGTACCGCCCGCCGGAGCGATCACCGAGCAGATCGTGCTCGAGGCGCATCGCCGCCTGCTCGCCGGGACGCGCCTCGCGGAGCACGGGGGCCACACCCGTACGGTCCAGAACTGGATTGGCGGCAGTGACTACAATCCCTGCGCAGCGGCCTTCGTGCCACCGCCGCACGAGCTGGTCCCCGAGTTATTGTCCGATCTCTGCGCGTTCTCCAACGACGACTCCCTGCCTGCCGTCGCGCAGGCTGCCATTGCCCACGCACAGTTCGAGACGATCCATCCCTTCGTCGACGGGAACGGGCGCACCGGACGCGCGCTGCTCCACCTGATACTGAGACGACGCGGACTCGCGCCGCGCATCCTTCCACCAATCTCGCTGATCCTGGCCACGTGGCCGCGCGCCTACGTCGGCGCACTCTCGGCGACGCGCCACGAGGGCGCGCCCGATTCCGAAGAGGCCCTCACCGGCATCAACCGCTGGGTCGCGCTCTTCGCGAGCGCATGCCGGCGCGCCACCGAGGACGCCGGGCGCTTCGAGGAGCAGGTGCGTGCGCTGCAGGACTCATGGCGCGAGCGGCTCGGCACGGTGCGCCGCGGCTCTGCGGCTGATCTGCTCCTTCGCGCATTGCCGGCCGCGCCACTGCTGACGGCCACCACGGCATCAGACTTGATTGGACGCTCGTTCCAGGCGACGAGCCAGGCGGTCGACCGGCTCGTGGAGGCCGACATCCTCAAGCAGCTGACGGTCGGGCGGCGAAACCGTGCGTTCGAGGCGCCCGCGCTCATCGAGGCGTTCACGGCGCTGGAGCGGCAGCTCGCCAGCCCCGAAGGGGACACGCTCGTCTCGGAGGCGAGCAGGCGCGTCCCGCGCCGCTAGGATCCGGCGAGCCATGCCGAGACAGGTGTTGATCGGACCCAACTGGGCTCAGGCCCGCCCGCTCGTAGCGGGCGAGATTGACTGCCGCGTTCTCGTCGCGGTCGTGGCGGGCGCCGCATCCCGGGCAGCGCCAGCTACTCTCCCAGCCAAGCTCGCCGTTGCGCTCGCCGCACCCGCAGCAGCGCTTCGACGACGGGAACCAGCCGTCCGCCTCCAGCAGCTGCGAGCCGTACCACTCGCACTTGTAGCGCAGCTGACGCCCGAGCTCCGCCATGGCGGCGTCGCCGACCCGCCGCCTCCGCACACGCACTGAGCGCGAGCGCGCGCCTTGTAGCTGTACTGCACAAGCGTCAGCAGTGGCTCCCGGTCTGGACCAGAGCGCGCGCCTGCTGCCGTCCCCTCGTCTGCGCATGCCAACGCCGGTTGCCCTCATCACGTGCTGTCGCGGCCGGCCCAGCGAGCGAGCAACTGCATCCCAATCGACTCGAAGTCGCCCCAGCGCTCCACGGCCTCCTCCCAGTCGCTCACGCCGAGCGCCTCCAGCATCGTCGTTTCGCGCAGCTCTCCGCCGCCGGGCTCGCCCCAGCGCTGCCGTGCGCGCGCGAGCCAGCGTGCTGAAGGGGACAGCGGTGTGTGCGTTCCCGCCCTGCCCGCCGGTTGCGCGGAGCCGATCGCCTCCGGCGCTGCGCCGTCGTGCTGGCGGACGGCAGGCCGCGAATCGCTCCGGACCCCGCCAGCACTCGTTCCGTTCGCGCTCGCGCGCGCCGCAGGCGGCTCGCTTGCCGCCTCACGCAAGCTCATCCCGCCTTAGCCGTACTCGCGCCGCAGCTCAGACAGGGCCCGCCGCACGAGTGCGCCCTGGGGGACGGACAGCACGTCGGCGGCGAATTGTAGGGGTCTCCTGCGGGCGCGTCCGGTGCGCTCAGGATGTCGTTGAGCGCCCAGCGCTGGCTCGCCGGCGGGTTGGGGCGCGAAGGCGGCTGATTGTGCGCCTCGCAGATGTCGGCCGCCGCGGCCGCGAACAGGGCCTCGAGGTCCAGGTCGGCGGGGATAGGGCGCGATTCCTGGCCGGCCGGGTCAATCAGGCGCAGCATCGGAAGATCGTCGCGATGCACGATCGCTCCAGACGCCGAGACCATCCGCCAGTAGTAGTCCGTCGGGATGAGGCCGGGCGTTCCACTCCGGGAATTCGCGGCGCAGCCCCGTGAACTCAGCCTGCTGCGCGAGGTAGCCGCCGGAGACGCGCTGGAGCCGGACGCAGGCGGCCGCAGGCCATCACCTCCTGCGTCAGGCAGACAATCGCCAACCCTTTCCGCGCGTGGAGGAGCCCCCGCGATCGGTCAGCAGGCGACCACGGCAACACGCACGCCGGCGGTGTCGGCGAGGCGGCGCAGGTCGCCGGGGTCGCTGGTGAGAATGTGATCGCCGCTCTCCGCGACGAGGACCACGGTCGCGTCGATCGGGTCGGCGGCGCCTGCCCGTCCAAGCAGGACGCCGGCATCGCGCGCAAGCCGATCATCCACATCGCGGATGTCCACAGCGCGAAGCAGGTGCGCCAATCGCGCCTGGCGTCCAGCCGGATCGCGCCACACCTGAGCGACGACGATGGCGCTCGTGCGAAGTCCGATCCCATCCTCTTCAGCGGCCCGAAGGCGCGCGATCATGAACCGACATTAGCACACCTGTACGATCGGGCTACAATGAGGGTAGCGACCAACATCGCGCCGCTACTGCAACGGGGCCGTTCGCGTTCCCCCGTGGTTGCCGCTTGCGATCGACGGCGCCGAACTGCGGATCCTCCCCCGGCCACGTCGTCGCCGGCGGACGGGCTGAACCGCACCACGGCCGAGCCAGCCAGCCCGTGACCGGAACGCCGGCGCCGGCGCGCAGTGGCGTTGCGCGCGAGCGGCGATCGCAACCGGGTCGCCTTCCAGCAGGTCGTGCCGGGGCGCTCGATCGTGTACACGGGCACGATGCTCGCTGCGGTGGATGATGCTAGCACGGGTGTACGGAGCGGACCACGCTGCGCTATGCTCGGCCCCGAGCCCGAGCCGACTCGTCATCAAAGAAGCCTGGCGCGAGCTCCCACCACGGCCGCACGGCACCGACGCCGGCAGCGAGCCACGGGGCGCTGTTCGGGGCGAACTGTCCCGATAGCAGAAGTGCTGTTGCCGGGTGAACGCATATATGCTATCTCTCTCACAGGGCTTGGAATGTCAGGACCTTCATCTCAGACACCGGCCAGCGGCCGGTCGATGAGTGGGTTCTCGGTCTGAGCGCCGACGCGCGGGCAGAGGTCGCGCACGTCATCGACCTGTTGGAGGCGCACGATCCCACGCTGGCTATGCCGCATGCCCGCTCGCTCGGTGACGGTCTCTGGGAGCTGCGGGCGCGAGACGCGCCCGCAGCTACCGCGTGATCTACTTCCACTGGTTCCGGCGGACGTTCGGGCTGCTCCCCGGCTTCACGAAGCGGACCTAGCGGACGCCACGCCGCGAGATCGAGGTCGCCACAGCGCGTCGGGCGACGTGGCTCGGGCGGAGGAGGGAACAACCATGAGCGACTGGAAGGAGCTGCGCGCCAAGCTGCTGGAAGACCCGGCGACGCGGGCGGCGTACGACGCCGCTTCGCCGCGCTACGACCTGGCGAGCATGCTGATCGCACTGCGCGCGGCCACCGGGCTTTCGCAGCGCGAGCTGGCGCGCCGGATCGGCATGACGCAGTCCGAGATCTCCCGCATCGAGGCCGCCAGGGTGCACCCCAGCTGGGAGACCGTGAGCCGGCTGCTCAGCGCCGTCGATGCCGAGGTCGAGGTGCGGGTCCGCGACGCCTCCGGCAACCGCGTTCGCGTGCCGCTCCCCCTGGCGGCCCCGGCCGCAGCCGAGTAACGCGCGTGACTACGCCTGCCTTTTGCACGAAGTACCTCATGCCGAACCTCGGTGATCTGCGCATCCACCGTTCGTGTCCCACCCGCTGGTGATCGAGGCCACGCAACGCTGGACGTCTTTGCGATCGATGTATGCATCAAAGGCGGCTCTGCCATGCAGGGCGTACAGCTTGAGACGGACCTGCCGCAACGTGCGGGCGTCTCAGTCTTCACTCCTACGAGTCGCTCCCGGGGCGTACCCGCGCAGGCGGGGAGACCCGCCCGCTTCATCCTGACCTGCTCGTTGCAGATCTGCGTTCACGTAGTGCCGTCTGCCCCACTCCGCGAGCAGCGGTCTCGGTGGCCGCTGCGTGCGGATGTTTTGACCCCGCCCCTGCCTTCCGGCGCTCGCTCCTCGTCTTCGCCCGGTGGCAAGGCGTGCAGAGCGCCTGCAGGTTGTCCGGGTGCTCGCTGCCGCCGCGGCTGAGGGGCACGACGTGGTCCAGCTCCTCGGCCGGCGCGCCGCAGTGTGCGCAGCGCGAGCGCGCGATCGCGGCGTCGCGGCGCCGGCGCGCGGCGTAGCTCCTGTCGCGGCGGACGGCGTGCTGGGCGCACCGCGAGCCGTGACGGATGCGCGTGCCGCAGCCCGGCACGAGACGGGGGCGCACCGGCGCGCGTGCGCTCACGGCAGGCAGCCTGGCCGGGCGGAGGGCTTGAGGACGTGACTGGACATAGGCTTCGTCGCGCCTGTCCAGGGAGGCTGGGGAGCCCGCGACCAGCGTAGCACATCTGCTCAGCTGTCTACGCGGGTGAGGCCGTCCTAGCAGCACCTCCGGGTTGCCCGCGCTATATACTGCTGTCCACGCCGAGGAGAGTTGAGTAATGGGCATCGTCGACGCGAGCGCCTTGGGGTCCGGGATCGTGATCGGCGTCGTCATCGCCGCGGTGCTGTTCGCCGACCGGCTTGGCGGCACCGCGATCCTGGCGTTGAGATCTGCGCAGATCGCTCTCGGTGTTGTGCTGCTGGCGCTGGTGATAGAAGCCACGACGACGTCCAACGGGTTGCTTGGGAACGCGAACTATTCGTTCGATGCGTCGCAGCAGGAGATCGCAGAGGCGACCACTGATTTCACCAGGCGCGCTGCAGTGGCGGGGACCATTCATGTCGGGGTTGGGATCATCTTCTTGGTGGTTGGCGCTGCGCTCTCGCGAACCTGGAGAGCCCTCGCCCCCGGGATCCTGCTGGGTGGTCTCCTGCTGGTGCTGGTCTCCGGGCCGGTCGGGTCCGTCGAGCAACTCAATATTCTGTTCTTCGCCCAGCTACCCGGAGTCGCGCGTGACGCGGGGGACGTGCTCAACATTGTGCGCCTGATCGTGCTCGCCGTCGGCGCCGTAGTCCTTGCTGGGACCATCTATCTCCTGTGGGAGCGCGACTCCGGCGATGAAGCCGCAGAGGCCGCCCACTCCGAGGCATCGACGCGCTGAGCCGGTCGCCCTCACACCGGCGGCGGCCGGTCGCGGTACTCGTCGACGAGCCGCCGCATCTGCTCGTTCCAGCGCGCGATGCTCTGGCGTTCGGCGCGCTCGAGGATCTCGCCGAAGGTGGCGGAGTCGAAGACCACGGTGACCCACTGCGCGAGGTCGTCGAGCGAGGCGGCGTCGAGCGGGGGCGGCTCGCCGCCGCTCGGGAGTGGCACGGGGATGGCGCGCGGCCACTGCGGGGTGGTGAGGCGCAGGAAGGCGCCGTCGTGGCCCTGCTCGGTCATGGGGTGCGCCTCCCGTCCGGAGGCGTGCGGTGCGCAGCATCGAGCGACTGGTAGTATCAGTGGTGCAGGAACCCGAGTGGCGCACCGTCGAGGCCGCCCATCATCCACAGCCAGAGCGCCCGCCCCGAGCGCCCGTTGCCGTCCGTGAACGGATGGAGCGTCTCGTAGCGACAGTGGATCGCGTAGGCCCGGGGTGGGGCTCGCGGTAGGAGCGCCGGTTGCCCGGCGCCCCCCGCACGGATCCGTACGAGCGCGTTAACGCATACGGCTCCCGCCTTGAGTCCTGACGGCAAATCGCTCCGACGGCCACGGATGGAGGATAGTGACGCGGGGCCAGAGTTCCCGGCACAGTGCGTTCAGGCGCTCCCAGGTGAAGTAGCCCCGCTGCGACCTCCGGTGGAGGACGCGCAGCCACAGCCGCCTCAGGAACCAGACGAACCGCGACAGCGACGGAGCGCTCGTCGGCACCGCGTAGTAGCCAAGCCACCCGCGCAGCACCCGCCCGAGCCACCGACCCGTCACCTTCGGGTTCGCGTGCATGCGTTTCCGCAACTCGGCCTTGATGGCCTGCAGTGTGCGGCGCATTCGCTTCGCCACCGGCTTGCGCCCCAGCCCGAAACGCCCGTTCCGCTGAGTCCGGCAGTAATGCGTGAACCCGAGAAAGTCGAACGTCTCCGGTCGTCCTTCCCCGCGCTTCGCACGGTCCGCTCTCGCGAACCTGCCGAACTCCAACAGGCGCGTCTTCTCCGGGTGCACTTCCAGTCCGTACGTAGCGAACCGCTCCCCGACCGCCTCCATGAATCGCTCCGCATCGCTGCGGCGCTCAAACCCCAGGACGAAATCATCGGCGTACCTCACGAGATACGCCTCGCCCCGGACCTCCCGCGGCCGCCATTCCCGCGCGAACCAACGGTCCAGCACGTGGTGCAGGTACACGTTCGCCAGCAGCGGCGATATCACCGCCCCCTGCGGCGTCCCCCGCACCACGTCGACCTCCAGCCCCGCGTCGATGACGCCGGCGTTCAGCCACTTCCGGATGAGACGCAGTACCCGCTGGTCCCCGATGCGCATCTCCAGGAGCTGCATCAGCTGCTCCCGGTCGATGCTGTCGAAGTACTGGCGGATGTCCACCTCCACTATCCAGTTGACCTTGCGCCGATCCACCGCGTAGGCCAGCGCGTCCAGCGCATCGTGCGCCGAGCGCCCCGGCCTGAACCCGTAGTTGAATCCGTAGAACTCCGATTCGTAGATCGGGTTCAGGATCTGCTCCACCACCGCCCGCTGGACGATCTTGTCCTCCAGCGACGCAATACCCAGCGGTCGCACGCCCCCGTCCGGCTTCGGGATCTCCACCCGCCGCACGGGAGTCGCCCGGTACGCTCCACGGTGTACGCGGCCGTGCAGGTCGAGCAATCGCTCGTCCAGCCCGTCCCCGTACTCGCGCCATGTCATCCCGTCCACGCCCGGGGCTGCGTCCCGCTTGAGCGCGAGATACGCATCCCGGAGCGCCTCCGGCGTGATGTGGTGCAGAAGCGCGGTGAGCCTCTCCCCCGGATTCTCCTTTGCAAACTGCCGTATCCGCTCCGCTCCAGGTGACACCGCACCCCGACTCTGCGTCCGGACCGTGCCGGTGCTTCGCGGATTCCTCTCGGCCGCGGCCCTTCGCTCCAGCGGCTCCGCCGGGAATTGCTCCCCCTTGTTCGCCGCCTTCATCGCTACTACGCCCGCGTCAGACTGCTGCGCGTCGTGCATCATCGGCTCCGGTTGCTTCCCTTCCCGATGCGGTCCCGGCGTACGACCCGCCGGGACGGCGCGCAGCCCTCCCAAGTCCCGGTGTTGGACGTGCATGCGTGCATGAGTTCTTCGACACCGCGGAGCCCGGCCACGTCTCGCCCATCACGCCGTGGCCGGTGCTGCCTTCAACCAACTAGAGGGTCTCGGCACTCCGGATTGTCCGATGCTCAATAGCTCTGCCCGCATACCCCGCTACCGACGCTTCACGGGCCACCTCGCGGTGACCCGCGCACGGCTCGCGGAGCGGCATGGAATGGCTTGTTCCTTTGCCGCAGAGGACTTCCACCTCCTCCCCAAACACCAGTTAGCTTGGCGCTCCCAGATCGGGTTGTCATTCCCAGTCCGGGGAGTACGTGAGGGGGGGCGTCCGTGGCCGCCTGCACCTGCTCCGGTGTGACCCCGGGCGCGACCTCGCTCAGCAGCAAGTCGCCCGCGACGACATCGATCACCGCCAGGTCCGTCACCACCAGGTCCACGCAGGCGCTCGCGGTCAGCGGGTAGGCGCAGGTCTCGTGAACTTCGCGATGATCGATGAGATCCGGGAGGAGATTCGCGGCTACGTGGAGAAGGACGCCATCAGTGTCTGATGAGCCGGGCGAGAGCCAGGAGTGGCGCTTCTACGTTAGGCGGTTTCGGCGAGATTACGATAAGAGTAGGCGCGCTCGGCGCGCCTACGGTGGTTTCGTAAAGGAGGGGGCGTCGAGGTGCTGGCCCGCCGCAGCGCCAGCTGCGCCGTAGTCAGCTTCGCGGGGTGCGCCGCGCCTAATGCACATAACACTGCACTGCAGCCGGGTAGGGTAGGGCAGGGCGAGCCGGGGGCTCGCCCTGCGGCTCCGCTGAGTCGCCTCCCAGCGCGGCGCCATGACTCCGCCTCGCCGCGGTGCGCGCGCGCCCAGCACTTCGACCTGTGATCAACTGCTCCCGCCCGCAGCGATCCGCCACCGAACCGGCCCGAACGGCCCCCGAGGTTCGCGCTGCACGAGCCCGGGAGCTGCGCGGCGTCTACGCGACTGCAGCCGCGCGAACGGGGGAGACGCCGCTGCGTCCTAGCCGCGAGGGCGCAAATGGTCCCCGCTCTCGCCGCTTCGCCCTAATTATAGTTATGTCTGCGCAGAAGGTCTATCTTGAGCGCGCAGCGCCTCCGTGGCTCGATACTGCCAAGAGCGCTGTCCCGATTGCGGGGTAATCCAGCTTCACGAGGCGATGTGCGATACGGGTCTTGGCACGCGAGCTGGGCTGGAGGCACGAGGAGTCGGTGGGGCCGCCCTCGGCGAGCGGTGCTGTGCCATGGGTGCCGTGATACCAGCCGGGATTGCAGGTGGTATCCTTGATGCATTGGAGGTCCGCCCATGACAACAACTCCTACGACTCGACCGGAGTACGCAGCGCACGCGCGAGCGGTGCGTTCCGAGTTCCCTGTCATCGTGACGGAACTGCGCGAGCTGCTCGGGGCCAGGGTGTGCGCCGCGCTCGGATCGGTGCGGGAGACCCGGGCGATTGCGCAATGGGCGGCTGGCTCGCGCACTCCTAGCACCGCCGTCCAGCAGCGCCTGCGTGTCGCCCTGCAGGCGGCCGCGGCGATCGCGGCGGCCGACTCGGCCGCCGTCGCTCAGGCCTGGTTTCAGGGTATGAACCCCCAACTCGACGATCGTTCACCCCTGCTTCTGTTGCGCGACGGCGATCTCGACGAGGTAGGACCAGCGGTGATCGGTGCCGCGCGGGCATTCGTGGACGCTGGGTGAGTTGCGATCTCGCGACTGCCGCTCCCCCCGGATACGTCTACCGGGTAGCTCGGGCGCCTGCTTGGGCGTGGCCCGAGTGGAGCAGGGCGCATCCGGACGGCACCTTCGGGCATCGTTGGGACGACCCTCGCGGCGTGTATCGTGTTCTATACGCCAGCGCAACGCGGTTCGGCGCTCTTCTCGAAACACTCGCCCCTCTTCGCCCGGCCCTCGAGGCTGTTGCGCGTGTGGCCGCCGTTGTCGACACGGGGGGTGATACTCTGCGCGCCGGCGTCGTTCCCCGCGAGTGGTTTCGAGGGCGCCGCATCGGCATCGCCGAACTCGCAGGTTCGTACGCCGATATCGGCGCTGCCACATCGCTCGCGACGCTACGCTCCCGCCTTGCCGCACAAGCAATCCATTACGGACTACCGGATGTGGATGCCGCTGTCGTGCGCCTCGCCGCTCCGCGGGGGTTCACGCAAGCAATCTCTCGGCTCGTTTATGAGTGTCGTTCACTCGCTGACTCGCCATTCGCCGGTATCCGCTACTACTCCCGCCTTGACGATGAGACTCTGAACTGGGCGATCTTTGAGCCTCCACCTGGGGCGACAGCACCGATACATCCGGTCGACGGCGAGCCGTTTGACCCAGAGGATCCCAGCGTTTCCGCAGCTCTGGATGTGCTCGGCCTGCGATTGGGATAGCGCTTCGAGCGACATTACTCACGCCACTCGGCTTCCAGCGCCGCGTGCACGGCTTCCATCGCCATATAGCGGTTATGTCCTTGGCGCGCGAGCCTGTGAGGCGCGATACGAGTCTGCCCGCCTCCAGGCTTGCGGTCCCTGTACTGAGGCCCATACAGAGGCAGTAGGTCCTCCGGCCCATGACCGGCACGGTTGCCACGGGATGCCGATCGTCGCACCACCTCGGGTGGGCGCTGCCATGCTGCTGCTGGTCGTGGGCGCACTCTGGGCGGCACTCCTCCTCGTCACGTGCGCGTTCGTGCTGTATTGGGTCGCCTTCGCGCGAACGAGACGCTACTGACCTTCAGTCCCCTCCCTCGGTCCCCGGCGCGGTCCAGATCCAGCGCTGATAGATGTCCCGTTCGCCCGCGAACCTCACGTCCCAGCGTTCCAGCGTGTACCCGGCGATTACTTCCTGCCTGGGCCGCCGCGTTACCAGTCGCGCGCGTCCATTGGGCCGCTTCCTCGTGATGGGATCCTCGTAGACTGTGACCAGCTCGCCTGCCTGCATCGCTCCTTCTCCTCGCGGCTGCGTACCTGACGCACGGCCCCGGCCGGCGCCGCGCGAGCGTCACGGATGCTGCCTGCTTCTAGCAGGGTGATGAAAAACCCCTGAAGTCGGGAAACGGAGCGTTTCGCGGCACTACGACGCTCGGACAAACCCTTGAAAACAAAGGGTTTCTCGGTAGTCGCACGCAGTCGATTCCGGGCCGAGACCGTTCCAGACGACTTTTTCAGCACCCTGCTAGTGCGGCGCCGAGCTCTACGTCCCGCCGGTGCACCGACCGGGCGAGGAGGCGCAGGTCGACTTCTTCGAGGTCACCGTCGAGGTGGGAAGTCCGGATCGCGAAGCTTGAGGGGACACTGCTCGTCAGGCGCGGACCTGCTCACGGCGGTGCATCCTCCGACCATCGATCAGGGGGCGGTGCGCGACCTCTGCCGGGCGCGCGAGGACGCCGTGACCGACCGCACGCGGGCGCGCCACCGCCTGGCGAAGCTGCTGCTGCGGCGCGGCATCGCCTACGACGGGCGGAACTGGACGCTGCGGCACCGCCGCTGGCTGCTGACGCTGCGCTTCGAGCACCCGGCCGCGCAGGCCACCTTCGACTGGTGCGGATGGATCTTGATCAGCGCGCCGCGGTGGTGGATGCCAGTTTCCGGTGCTCGGCCGCCCTTGGGCGGATAAGCTGGCGGGGAGCACGGCTAGCCGCGCCCCGCGGTTGATGGCGGCAGCGCTTGCTCTGTCCGGCATAGGGCGGTGGTCCCGCAGTGGCCGGGCCACTCTCTCGCCCGCAACCGAGCCTGCGGGTTCGGGAGCCCCGCGAGCGGCCGGAGCCTGCGCGCTCCGGCGCCCCCAGCCAACAGCCAGCGATCGCCGCCAAGATCGGCATCGGTTGCGGCGCGTGCGATGCAGTAGGCTTCCTCGAACACCCCGCCAGCGTCGCACGGCGGGGTAGAGCGCTCAGACCTGGGCGCGCGTGTACGGGGTCAGCGGTCGGAGTTGGCGAGCACTTCGGCGTCGTCGATGTACTCGGCGGTTTCACGGATGCGCCGTTCCGTCTCCGGCACGGGATCGCACAGCCCGAGATAGAAGCATTCGCCGTGCAGCTGGCTCTGCCGCGAGTAATAGCGGCCCACCAGCGTCCTCACGGCTGGATCCTGGGAGGCCAGCGCGTTCAGCCCGGCGCTCGTAGCCGGGGACTTCTCCGGCTCCACGCCCGTGCGGGTGAGGATCAATGCGTTCGTGGCGCGCAGGGTTGCGCCCCAGGCCTTCTCGGCGGCGTCGCGGATGTCGCCTGCGTCGAGGCGCTCCAAGGCTGCCGCGTGCATCTGGCGGGCGTCGGCGAAGGTGGTGGCTGCGGCTGTGGTGGTCACGGCGTGCTCCCCTTCCGGCGCCCGGCCACCATGATAGCGGCCCTCAGACCTCGTCGCGCACGTACGCCGTCGCGAGGACATCGCCCCGTCACCGGTCCCCAAATCCTCGCCCACCTCGGCGACCCCCTGCGCTACGAGCGCGAGTCGGCCCGGTCGCAGCGTGATCGGAGCGCATGGTTGGGTAACCGAGTTGTGATGCACTTGATCGGAGGTACGGTAACAGCCACTCATGATGCTGGGTATGACAGTCTGAAATGGCCCCAGTACGGGGCCGAGTGATGATCGAAAGTGGCCCCAGCCCCGACCGATCCAGTGACTACGCTCGGTGGAGCAAGACTTCCCCGTAGCGAAGGCAGAGGAGTTGTCGAGAGTGGAGCTGTTTGAGCATATCCGGAGAGACAGACGCGAGGTGGGCGCGTCGATACGCGGGCTGGCGCGCCGTCACCGCGTGCACCGGCGGACTGTGCGGCAGGCGCTCAGGTCGGCGCTGCCGCCGCCGCGTAAGTAAGCCGACCTCGGCGAGTGCACCGCAACTCGGTCCGCACCGCGCTCAGATCCGCCAGTGGTTGACGGAGGACCTGAGCGGGCCGCGCAAGCAGCGCCACACGGCGCGGCGGATCTGGCAGCGGCTCGTGGACGAGCGCGGCGCCACCGTCGCCGAATCGACGGTGCGCGCCTACGTCGGCCGCGTGCGCCGTGAGCTGGAGTCCGGCCGCGCGGTCGTGACGATCCCCCAGTTGCACCCGCCCGGGGAGGAGGCGGAGGTCGACTTCGGCGGGGTGAGCGTCTGGCTGGACGGAGTGCTGACCGAGCTGTCGATGTTCGTGCTGCGGCTCTCGCACTCGGGGCGGGCGGTCCACATCTGTTTCCCGGGCGAGGGCCAGGAGGCGCTCGAAGGACACACGCTCGCCTTCGAGCGCCTCGGCGGGGTGCCTCAGCGCATCCGTTACGACAACCTCAAGGCGGCCGTGACGCGGGTGCTCGTGGGGCGTGAGCGCACCGAGCGCGACCGCTTCGTCGCGCTGCGCTCGCACTTCGGCTTCGACGCCTTCTTCTGCGAGCCCGGCGCCGGGGGCGCCCACGAGAAGGGCGGTGTGGAGGGCGAGGTCGGCCGCTTCCGCCGGCGCCACCTCGTGCCGGTCCCCCGTGTCGCCAGCCTGGCCGAGCTGAACGCACTGCTGGAGGCGGCCGACCGCTCAGACGATGACCGGCACATCTCCTCCAGACTCGCCACGGTCGGCGAGATGGCGGAGGCCGAGCGACCCTCGCTGCGGACGCTCCCCGCCGAGCCCTTCGACCCCACGGTCCCGCTGCGCGCGAAGGTCGACGGCAAGGCACGCATCGCCGTGCGTGGCTCGCGCTACTCGGTACCGGCGTCCTGCGCGGGCCGGGCGGTGGAGGTGCGCCTGGGCGGTGCGACGGTGACCGTCACCTCGGGTGGTGCGGTCGTCGCCCGCCACGAGCGCAGCGCACGCAAGGGCGCCGAGGTGCTCGTGCTCGACCACTACCTCGAGGTGCTGGCGCGCAAGCCCGGGGCGCTGCCCGGCTCAAGCGCGCTCGCGCAGGCACGCTCAGGCGGTGGCTTCACCGCCGCGCACGAGCGCTTCTGGCAGCGCGCCCGCCGCAGACTCGGTGACGCCGCGGGCACGCGTGCGCTGAGCGAGGTGCTGCTGCTGCACCGGCGCCTGCCCTTCACCGCGGTGCATGCCGCGCTCGACGCGGTCTCGCGGGTCGGGTCCGTCGACCCCTCGCTCGTCGCCATCGAGGCGCGCCGCATCGCCGACCGCCCCCGCGAGACCGGCGTCGTGGAGCGGCCGGCGCTGCGGCGCTTCGACTGCCCAGCGCCGAGCCTGGCCCGCTACGACGGACTGCTCGCCGGGAGCGTGCGATGAGCGCCCCCCTGACCGAGCAGGCGGCGTCGCTTCAGATCGAGGCGACCACTCGCGCGCTGCACCTCCCGACCGTACGCCAGCAGGCCGGCCCGCTCGCCGAGGCGGCGCTGCGCGACCGGCTCAGCCATCGCGCCTACCTGGCCGAGGTGCTCACCGCCGAGCTCGAGGACCGCGACGCCCGCCGCCGCGAGCGTCGCATCCACGAGGCCCGCTTCCCCCGCCTCAAGTACCTCGCCGGCTTCGACCTCCAGGCGGCGCCGACCGTCGACCCGGCGCTGCTCACCGCACTCGAGCGCGGTGCCTGGATCGACGCCGGCGAGCCCGTCGTGCTGCTCGGCGAGAGCGGCACCGGGAAGTCCCACCTGCTGATCGGCCTCGGCATCGCCGCCTGCCAGCGCGGGCTGCGCGTGCGCTACGTCACGCCGGCGGCGCTCGTGAACGAGCTGGCCGAGGCCGCCGACGAGCGCGTGCTCTCGCGCCTCGTCGCCCGCTACGGCCGGTTCGACCTGCTCTGCCTCGACGAGCTGAACTACGTGCATCTCGACCCGCGCGGCGCCGAGCTGCTCTTCCAGATCCTGACCGGGCGTGAGGAGCGCGCCTCGGTCGCCGTCGCCTCCAACGCACCGTTCTCCGAGTGGGGCCAGACCTTCGCCGACCCCCGGCTCGCCGCCGCCGTCGTCGACCGCCTCACGTTCCGCGCCCACATCATCGAGACCGGCGCCCAGTCCTTCCGCCTCCGCGTCACCAGGTCCGCGAACGGAGGTGCGCACACGAGCTGATCACGACCACAGGCTGGGGCTCGCGGTAGGAGCGCCGGTTGCCCGGCGCCCCCCGCACGGATCCGTACGAGCGCGTTAACGCATACGGCTCCCGCCTTGAGTCCTGACGGCAAATCGCTCCGACGGCCACGGATGGAGGATAGTGACGCGGGGCCAGAGTTCCCGGCACAGTGCGTTCAGGCGCTCCCAGGTGAAGTAGCCCCGCTGCGACCTCCGGTGGAGGACGCGCAGCCACAGCCGCCTCAGAAACCAGACGAACCGCGACAGCGACGGAGCGCTCGTCGGCACCGCGTAGTAGCCAAGCCACCCGCGCAGCACCCGCCCGAGCCACCGACCCGTCACCTTCGGGTTCGCGTGCATGCGTTTCCGCAACTCGGCCTTGATGGCCTGCAGTGTGCGGCGCATTCGCTTCGCCACCGGCTTGCGCCCCAGCCCGAAACGCCCGTTCCGCTGAGTCCGGCAGTAATGCGTGAACCCGAGAAAGTCGAACGTCTCCGGTCGTCCTTCCCCGCGCTTCGCACGGTCCGCTCTCGCGAACCTGCCGAACTCCAACAGGCGCGTCTTCTCCGGGTGCACTTCCAGTCCGTACGTAGCGAACCGCTCCCCGACCGCCTCCATGAATCGCTCCGCATCGCTGCGGCGCTCAAACCCCAGGACGAAATCATCGGCGTACCTCACGAGATACGCCTCGCCCCGGACCTCCCGCGGCCGCCATTCCCGCGCGAACCAACGGTCCAGCACGTGGTGCAGGTACACGTTCGCCAGCAGCGGCGATATCACCGCCCCCTGCGGCGTCCCCCGCACCACGTCGACCTCCAGCCCCGCGTCGATGACGCCGGCGTTCAGCCACTTCCGGATGAGACGCAGTACCCGCTGGTCCCCGATGCGCATCTCCAGGAGCTGCATCAGCTGCTCCCGGTCGATGCTGTCGAAGTACTGGCGGATGTCCACCTCCCCTATCCAGTTGACCTTGCGCCGATCCACCGCGTAGGCCAGCGCGTCCAGCGCATCGTGCGCCGAGCGCCCCGGCCTGAACCCGTAGTTGAATCCGTAGAACTCCGATTCGTAGATCGGGTTCAGGATCTGCTCCACCACCGCCCGCTGGACGATCTTGTCCTCCAGCGACGCAATACCCAGCGGTCGCACGCCCCCGTCCGGCTTCGGGATCTCCACCCGCCGCACGGGAGTCGCCCGGTACGCTCCACGGTGTACGCGGCCGTGCAGGTCGAGCAATCGCTCGTCCAGCCCGTCCCCGTACTCGCGCCATGTCATCCCGTCCACGCCCGGGGCTGCGTCCCGCTTGAGCGCGAGATACGCATCCCGGAGCGCCTCCGGCGTGATGTGGTGCAGAAGCGCGGTGAGCCTCTCCCCCGGATTCTCCTTTGCAAACTGCCGTATCCGCTCCGCTCCAGGTGACACCGCACCCCGACTCTGCGTCCGGACCGTGCCGGTGCTTCGCGGATTCCTCTCGGCCGCGGCCCTTCGCTCCAGCGGCTCCGCCGGGAATTGCTCCCCCTTGTTCGCCGCCTTCATCGCTACTACGCCCGCGTCAGACTGCTGCGCGTCGTGCATCATCGGCTCCGGTTGCTTCCCTTCCCGATGCGGTCCCGGCGTACGACCCGCCGGGACGGCGCGCAGCCCTCCCAAGTCCCGGTGTTGGACGTGCATGCGTGCATGAGTTCTTCGACACCGCGGAGCCCGGCCACGTCTCGCCCATCACGCCGTGGCCGGTGCTGCCTTCAACCAACTAGGGATGGTCTGATCAGGTGGCGTATCGGGCGCGGTGCGGGTCGATCGGCGTGCCGAGCCGCGCTGTGGGGGCCGATACCGCGGTTCAGGGGGCGATCCCGCCCCCATTCCGCTGCGGGATCGCCCGCACGAGCGATTCCGGACGCAGCGCTCCCGCGATCACGCGAGTTGAGGCTCGGCTCGCAGCAGGTTCGTGAAACCGAGCAGCAGCGCGAGACGCTGGTGGTTCTTCTCCAGGCCCCGGTAGCGGACCTTCGCGTACCCGAAGTGCCGCTTCACGTAGAGAAATGGATGCTCGGCCTTCGCACGCACCGAGGCCTTGCGCCGCTCCGCCTGTGCCTCGGTGCCGCCCGGCGGCAGCAGCCGCCTGAGACCCGGGCGCATCGCCACCTGCCAGCGCACCTCCGAACCCGCGTGCTCCGGGCGCTTCTCCACTCCCTGGTAGCCGGCATCGCCCCACACCGCGCTCTCACCTCCGTGCAACAGGCGATGCGCCTCGGTCACGTCGGAGACGTTCGCCGCCGTCGTGTGCACGCTGTGGACCAGCCCCGTCCGCGCATCCGTGCCGCTGTGCAGCTTCATCCCGAAGTACCACTGCCGGCCCTTTCTGGTCTGGTGCATCTCGGGGTCGCGCGCTCGCTCGCGGTTCTTCGTCGAGGACGGCGCGCTGATGATCGTGGAGTCCACGATCGTGCCCTCGCACAGCTGCAGCCCCTGCCGTGCCAGATGCGCGTTGATCGTCGCGAACAGCTCCGTTCCCAGCTGATGGCGCTCCAGCAGGTGGCGGAAGTTGAGGATCGTCGTCTCATCGGGGATCGGCTCGGAGAGGCTGAGACCGGCGAACTCGAGCATCGAGCGGGAGTCGTAGAGTTCCTGCTCCATGCCGGGGTCGCTGAGGTTGAACCAGAGCTGGAGGCAGTGGATGCGCAGCATCACGCGCAGCGGGTAGGGGCGGCGTCCGCGGCCCGGCTTCGGGTAGACGGGCGCGATGCGCTGCTCCAGCTCAGCCCAGGGGACGAGCCCGTCCATGCGCTCCAGAAACCTCTGGCGCCGTGTCTTGACCTTCTTGTGCTCGTACTCGACGCTGCCGAACGAACGCTGCTGCATGGGGCGCCCCTCTCCGGGTCCGCCCATGATCGCATCCGCTCACTCGCTCAGGCGAGTTGTTCAGACCATCCCTAGAGGGTCTCGGCACTCCGGATTGTCCTTTCGATGCTCAATAGCTCTGCCCGCATACCCCGCTACCGACGCTTCACGGGCCACCTCGCGGTGACCCGCGCACGGCTCGCGGAGCGGCATGGAATGGCTTGTTCCTTTGCCGCAGAGGACTTCCACCTCCTCCCCAAACACCAGTTAGCTTGGCGCTCCCAGAACCGATCATCACGGTGGGGCCAGATCGGGTTGTCATTCCCATGATGCACTGCGCTGGTGCCTAGGTGTAGAGTCCCGGGACGTTGTTGACACGGCTGATCGGGGGTTCGCCTCCGATCGCGGTGTGGCAACGGTGATGATTGTAGCGGTGCAGCCAGGGTCCGAGGGCGGCTGCGCGTTCGGCCTCGCTGCGGTAGACGCGGACGTAGGCCCACTCCTCGAGCAGCGTGCGGTGGAAGCGCTCGACCTTGCCGTTGGTTTGCGGGCGGTAGGGCCGGGTCCGCTTCGCCCGCACGCCGCTGAGGCGGCAGGCGGAGCTGAACAGGCGGCTCTTGTAGGCGCCGCCATTATCGGTGAGCACGGCCCGCACCTCGATGCCGAGCTCGGCGAACCAGGCCCACGCCCGCTGCAGGAAGGCGGCCGCGCTGACGGCGCGCTCGTCCGCGAGGATCTCGCTGTAGGCGAGGCGCGTGTGGTCGTCCACGGCGGAGTGGATGAAGGCGTAGCCGGCGCGGCTGCGCGGCGCCTGGCCCCGTCCGTGGGCGCGCCAGCCGCCGCCCGGGGGCATGCGCCCCAGCTTCTTGACGTCGATGTGCAGCAGGTCGCCCGGGCGGGCATGCTCGTAGCGCCGGGGGCGGCGGATCAGCTGCCCGCTCGGGCGGTCGAGCCAGGCGAGGCGGTTGAGGCCGCGGCGGCACAGCACGCGGTGGACGGCGCAGGCGCTCGATCGCGCGCTCCAGCCGTGCACTCGACGGCGTGCGCGTGCTCGAGTTCTCGCAGATCGCCGCAGGGCCCTACTGCGGCGTCAACCTCTCCGACCTCGGCGCCGACGTGATCAAGGTCGAGCCGCGCGAGGGCGAGCACTACCGCAACGTCGGCGCCGTCGTACCCCGCGAGGGCAAGCGCTTCCAGTCGCTCAACCGCGGCAAGCGCGCGATCGCCGTCGACCTCAAGGACGAGCGCGGCCAGGCGCTGATCCAGCGCCTCGTCCCGCGCTTCGACGTGCTGATGCACAACATGCGCCCCGGCGTGCCGGAACGCCTCGGCGTGGGCTACGAGGTGCTCTCCGGCCTCCACCCCGGCCTGATCTACTGCGAGATCAGCGCCTACGGCAGCGAGGGCCCGCGAGCGTTCGAGCCGGCGACGGACGGCGCGATGACCGCCTACACCGGCCTGATGTCCGTGATCGGCCGCACCGACCACGAGGGCACCCCGCAGTACACGCGCCCGCCGATCGTCGACTACGCGACCGGGCTGACCTCGGCGATGGCGATCGCGAGCGCGCTCTACCACCGCGAGCGCACGGGCAAGGGGCAGCTGATCCAGGCCTCGATGCTGCGCACCGCGCTCTCGCTGCTTGACTACCACGTGATGGAGGAGCCCGTCAGCGACTCCGTGACGCGCGATCCGATGCTCGCCGAGATCGCGGAGGCGCGCGCCAACGGCCGGCCCTATCGCGATCAGATGGCGATCCGCGACCGCCATCGCATCACCGAGGCCGGCCCGCCGCGCCTCTACTACGGCTCCTACCAGGCGAAGGACGGCGCGATCGCCCTCGGCTGCCTCACGCCACCGCTGCGCGCCGCCGCGCGCGCCGTGCTCGGCGTCAACGACGACGGCGACAGCCCCGATTACGACTCGACGGACCCGGAGAACGAGCGGCGCTTCGAGCAGTGGAAGTCGCAGATCGAGCGCATGATGCGCGAGCACACGGTCGCGGAGTGGATGGAGCGCTTCGAGGAGGGCGGTGTCGCCGCCTCGCCGGTGCGCTTCCCCGAGGACCTGCCGGAGGACGAGCAGGTGCGGGCGCTCGGGTTGATGTGGGAGCTGGAGCACCCGATCACCGGGCCACAGCGAGTGCCGGGGCCGGTGGTGCAGATGTCGGAGACGCCGACGGCCGTGCAGGGCCCGGCCCCGGCCTACGCCGCCGACACGGACGAGGTGCTGCAGGAACACGGATTCAGCACGGAGGAATTGGCCTCGCTGCGCGAGGCCGGCGTCATCGCATAGGACGGAATCGCAGAGGTCGGGACTGCACAGCGCGGCCGGGACGGCCGCAAGGCGGGAGCGAACGATGGACTGGAGCGACACCGAGGAGCAGCAGGACTTCCGCGAGAAGGTCCGCAGCCTGATCGCCGAGCGCCTCCCGGCGCGCTACCGCAGCGGCGGCGTCGGCGCGCATCGCCTCGAGCGCACGTGGGAGTTCGATCGCAAGTCCGAGGATCCCGAGCGCCGCGAGGCCGCCGTCGCCTGGTCGGACGCGCTCGCCGAGCACCACTGGGTCGCGCCGCACTGGCCGCAGGAGTACGGCGGCGGCGGGCTGAGCTCGATGGAGCAGTTCATCCTCAAGCAGGAGCTGGCGCGCTCCGGCGCCCCGGCGGTCGGCGGCTCCGGCACCAACATGCTGGGCCCGACGCTGATCCTCAACGGCAGCGAGGAGCAGTGCCGCGAGCACCTGCCGCGCATCCTCTCCGGCGAGGTGACGTGGGCGCAGGGCTTCTCCGAGCCGGGGGCCGGCTCGGACCTCGCCTCGCTCACCACCAGCGCGCGCCGCGACGGCGACGACTACGTGATCAACGGGCAGAAGATCTGGACCTCCGCCGCGCACACCGCGGACTGGTTCTTCCTGCTCACCCGCACGGACCCCACCGCCCCGAAGCATCGAGGCATCTCGTTCCTGCTCGTCGACGCCAGGACGCCGGGCATCGGCGTCCAGCCGCTGGTCGACATGAGCGACGTCCACTACTTCAACGAGACCTTCTACGAGGAGGTGCGCACGCCCGTCGCCAACATCGTCGGCGAGGAGAACCGCGGCTGGTACGTCGCGATGAACCTGCTCGACTTCGAGCGCTCCAACATCGAGGGCGCGGTCTCGATGCGGCTCGGCATCGAGAAGCTGCTCTCCTACTGCGCGAGCGAGGAGGGCGCGGCGAAGTCGCGCCTCGGGGGCAGCGGCGGCACGCTGCGTGCGGAGGTCGCCGACCGCCGGATCGAGACGGAGGTGATGTTCCAGTTCTCGGCGCGGATCATCTCGATCCAGGCGGCGGGGATGGTCCCGAACTACGAGGCGTCGACGGCGAAGCTCTACAACTCGGAGCTGCTGCAGCGGCTCTCCGCGACGAGCATCAAGACCTTCGGCCTCTACGGGCAGCTCTGGGGGCAGGGCACGGAGGATGGGCCGGAGAGCCCGTACGCCGCGCAGCGCGGCGCGCCGCCGTACAACTACCTGCGCGCCGTCCCGGCGACGATCCGCGGCGGCACCTCCGAGGTGCAGCGCAACATCATCGCCACCCGCGGCCTCGGCCTGCCTCGGGGGTAGGCGGGGCGCTCACGGGCGTCCGGCTCCCTGTCCTTGGGGAGGAGGCGGGGGTGAGGGGGCTCGCCCGTCTCGGGATTGGGTGGGCCGCCTAGCAGGCTGCTGAAAAAGGGGCGGTCGTCTGGCAGGATAGGACTGGCGGCGGGGGCGTAGCCTGGAGGCTGCCCCATGCGCGGTGACGCCGAGCGTCAGGCCAACATCATGCTCGCGGTCACGCCGGACTCCTTCATCCCGGACGACCACCCGATCCGCCGCATCAAACCGATCGTCGATTCCGCGCTGCAGCAGCTCTCGGGGCTGTTCGACACGATGTACTCAACGAGCGGCCCTCGATCCCGCCCGAGCACCTGCTCAAGGCGAGCCTGCTGATCGCCCTCTACTCGGTGCGCAGCGAGCGCCAGTTCTGCGAGCGGCTGCGCTACGACCTGCTCTTCAAGTGGTTCCTCGACCTCAACATCTCAGACGCACCGTTCGACGCCTCGACCTTCTCCAAGAACCGCGAGCGCCTGCTCGCCGCGGACGCCGCGCGCGCCTTCTTCGCCGAGGTGGTGGCCGAGGCGAAGCGGCGCCGGCTGCTCTCCGCCGAGCACTTCACGGTGGACGGGACGCTGCTCGAGGCCTGGGCCTCGCTCAAGAGCTACCGCCCGCGCGACGAGCAGGAGCCACCCCAGGGCGGGCGCAACCCGGATGTCGACTTCCGGGGGCGGCGGCGCAGCCGTGATACGCATAGTTCCGGCACGGACCCGGAGGCGCGGCTGTACACAAAGGGGTCGGGGCAGACAGCGAAACTGAGCTACCTGGGCCATCTGCTGACCGAGAACCGGCACGGCCTGGTGCTGGATGTGGAGCTGACCGAGGCGAACGGGTACGCCGAGCGGCGGTCACGATGCTGGAGCGCAGCGTGAGCGGCTGCGGGACGCTGGGCGCCGACCGCGGCTACGACACGCGCGACTTCGTGGCGGCGCTGCGCGCGCGCGGCGTGACGCCGCACGTGGCGCAAAACGACCGCCGCCGCAGCAGCGCCGTGGACGGGCGTACCACGCGGCATCGCGGCTACAGGCAGAGTCAGAAGCGACGCAAGATCGTGGAGCAGGTCTTCGGCTGGATGAAGACCGTGGGCGGCGGGCGCAAGCTGCGCTTCGTGGGCCGCGAGCGCAACCGCGGCTGGCTGGAACTCACCGCCGCCGCCTACAACCTGGTGCGCATGGCCGGGCTCGAGACTGCCGCGGCGTAGGCGCAGTGCGCCCTCCGCCCCGCCAAGGAGCCCCCAGAGGCACCCGGAGGCAGGTCAGGAGGCCGCGATCACGAAGCCGGAGGCGGCCTCAAGCCGCCTCTCGCCATTCCGAGACCCCGAAAGGCGCTTCTTCAGATAGGCATGAGGGCCGGTCTCCTCCTCACAGCGGATACTCGTCTCCGCCGGGAGCACGGCCTCGATGGGCCAGGTAGCGGCTCGGCAAGGAGCCTGAGAGAGGTAGGAGACCGGCCATGCAGCAGGATAGCGCAACGACGCGGAGCATTGAGGGCAAGGATGGGCCCGCCATCACCGTCGGCCTCGACGTGGGCGACCGCTACACCCACGTCCACGCCCTCGGTGCCGGCGGGGAGGTGCTGCGCGAGCGGCGCGTCCGCACCACAGCGGCGGCGCTGGGCGCAGCGCTGACCGGCCTCCCGCGGTCGCGGGTCGTGCTCGAGGCGGGGTCGCGCTCGCCGTGGCTGAGCCGTGTCGTGACGGAGCTCGGCCACGAGGTGGTGGTCGCCAACCCGCGCCAGGTCGCGCTGATCGCCCGCAACCAGCGCAAGACCGACCGGCTCGACGCCGCCTGGCTGGCGCGGCTGGGGCGCTTCGACCCGGAGCTGCTCGCACCGATCCGCCACAGGAGCGAGCAGAGTCAGCACGACCTCGCCGTGGTGCGCGCCCGCGACGCACTGGTGCGCTCCAGGACGCTGCTCATCAACCACGTGCGCGGGTCCGTCAAGGCCTGCGGCGCCGCGCTGCCGTCGTGCACGGCCGGGGCCTTCCACCGCAAGGCGGCGGACCACATCCCCGATGGGCTGCGCCCGGCGCTGCTGCCGCTGGTGGAGGCGGTAGGCGAGCTGACCGTGCGCATCGCGGCGGCCGGCCGAGAGGTCGAGGCGCTGTGCGAGGCTCACCCCGAGACCGCAGCGCTGCGCCAGGTCACGGGCGTGGGGCCGATCACCGCGCTCACGTTCATGCTGACGGTCGAGGACCCCTCCCGCTTCCCGAAGAACCGGGAGGTGGGAGCCTACCTCGGGCTCGTGCCGCGGCAGCGCGAGTCAGGAGAGCGCGCGCCGCAACTCGGCATCGGCAAGAGCGGCGACGCAGGCCTACGCCGGCTGCTGGTGCAGGCTGCGCACTACATCCTCGGTCCCTTCGGGCCGGATACCGATCTGCGCCGCTGGGGTGAGCGCTACGCGGGAACAGGAGCACGGAACGCGAAGAAGCGCGCGGTCGTGGCTGTCGCACGACGGCTGGCGGTGCTGCTGCTCGCGCTGTGGAAGAGTGGGGAGTTCTACGAACCGCTGCGCCACGCCGCGGCCCGCGAGGCCGCGTAACGGGAGGCGGCGCCGCAGGCGGCGAGAGCGGAGATCAGGAAGGAAGACCCCGAGCGCGAACGAGGCCACGCACGTGATGCCGAACACGGGCGACTGCGAGCGACCTGCTGTCCCATCGAGGACGCGGCAGAGATGGCAGCGCCCCCTGGAAGCAGGATGTGCCTTCATGCACCGGGCCCGCTGCGCGGCCCACCGAGAGTGCGGATAGAAGCTTGGCACAGGCTCCGCTACCGGACATCACGAGCGGATCGGCTCGGACCAGGAAAAGCGCCGCACGCGGAGGAGGCCGCCACGTCGGCCTTGCGGAAAGACCGTCCCTCATAGAAGCAGCCTGCTAGCGCCCTACGCCGCCGGGCTGCCCGCGGAAGCGCATCCGCAGCGCACCGAGCCACGAGCCGCCGCTGTCTCCACCGCCTCCGCCACCGCCCTCGCCTCGCGGCGCGAAGCGGCTGACGCGCGGCTCCTCGGCGAGCAGGCCCTGCGGCCGCGCGAGGATGAAGCCGACGATCAGCAGCCCGATCGCGATCCGCCGCAGCATGAACACGCGTGTGCCGAGGAAGTCGGGCAGCTCCTCCTGGATCAGTGGCAGCCCGAACCAGACGAAGCCGACGACGAGCGCGCCGAGCATCACGCCGCGGTTGTTGCCGCTGCCGCCGACCATCACCATCGTCCAGACGAGGAACGTCGTCAGGTTGTCGAACGAGTCGGGCGCGATCGTGCCGATGCGGTGCGCCCAGATCGCGCCCGCGAGACCCATCAGCACGCCGCCGAGCACGAAGCTCTGGATGCGATACCTGGTCGTCATCTTGCCGACCGACTGCGTGGTCGCCTCGTTCTCCCGGATCGCGCGCAGGACGCGTCCCCACGGCGAGGCGGTCGCGCCGCGCACGACGAGGAAGACCGCGAGCAGCGCCAGCCCGGTCATCACGAGCAGCAGCCAGTCGTA
Organism: Dehalococcoidia bacterium; assembly: GCA_965247925.1. GTDB lineage: Bacteria > Chloroflexota > Dehalococcoidia > UBA2979 > UBA2979 > VXMT01. Next base: position 1,050,121 of record CBDFIB010000004.1, on the reverse strand, counting down.
GTCGATGCCGAGATCTCTCGACATGCCCTCAAGGGGGCGGGGGATGCCGTTGAGGCCACGCGCGCGGTTGGCGAGGCCTTCCTGCGTGTTGGCGATGCTGCGCAGGATCGTGGCGATGCCGATCGTGGCGATGGCGAGGAAGTCGTCGCGCAGGCGCAGCGTCGGCAGGCCCACCAGCAGCGCGAGCACGCCTCCCGCCAGCGCTCCGCCGATCCAGCCGACGGGGACGGGCAGCTCGAGGCCGCCGACGTAGTTCTCGAACTGGCCGGGCGGGTCGAGCGTGAGCAGGGCGCTCATGTACGCGCCGATGCCGAAGAAGCCGACCACGCCGAAGTTGATCGTGCCCGTGTAGCCCCACTGCACGTTCAGGGCGAGCGCGACGATCGCGAAGATCGCGGCCGTCGTGAGGAAGCCGACCGTCCAGTTCAGCCCTCCGCTGAAGGTGACCAGCAGCGGCAGCTCGCCCGCGAACGGCGCCAGCGACTCCAGCGGCAACATCAGCCGGCCCCCCCGATCGACGTACCGAAGAGCCCGCGCGGACGCACGATCAGCATCGCGATCAGCAGCACGAAGGGCACCGCCGGCTTGAACCCGGTGTTGATCCACTCGGTCGAGAGCTCCTGCGAGATGCCGACGATCAGCCCGCCGACGAGCGCGCCCCAGGGGTTCCCGATGCCGCCGAGGATGACCGCCGCGAACATCGGCAGCAGCAGGAACTCGAACCCGGCGTCGAAGCGGAGTTGCGACTGCAGGGCGAACATCACACCGGCCACCGCGGTCAGCGCCGCGGCGATCACCCAGGTGGCGAGCCGCACCCGCTCCGTGTCGATGCCGCTCGCCTCCGCCAGCGGCGCGTTGTCGGCCGTCGCCCGCATCGCCGTGCCGAGGCGGGTGCGGTGGAGGAGCAGGTAGAGCGCGACGGCGAGTGCCGGCATGAGGATGATGAACAGCAGCTGGTCCGCCTTGAGCTTCAGCCCGCCGGCGAACGTCCACGCCTCGTGGATCTCGTTGTGGTAGCGCAGCGGTGCGGAGCCCCAGATCATCTGCACTACGGCCTGTAGCGCGATGGCGATGCCGAGGGCGGCGATCTCGAGGTTGAGCAGGCCGCTCTGGCGCGCCCGCAGCCGCCGGAAGACGAAGCGATCCGCCCCGACCGAGACCGCCGCGACCCCCGCCCAGGCGAACAGTACCGCCGCGATCATCCCCCAGCCGAACGAGAACGGCCCGATGTGCCCCACGCTCAGCCCGAGGTCCACGTACACGAAGAACGCCAGGTACATCCCCAGCGTCATCAGGTCCGCGTGCGCGAAGTTCGCGAACTTGAACACCCCGTAGACCAGCGTCAGCCCCATCGCCCCGAGCCCGATGATCGAGCCGACGATGATGCCGATGAGGATGAGCTGCGCGATCTCGATCATGCGCCGCTCCCCTCCTCGGCACTGTCGAGGCCGAGGAACATGCGGCCCACCTCGGGGTTGGCGAGCATCTCCGGGCCGGGCTGCTCGTGGGCGTTGCGGCCATCGACGAGCAGGTAGGCGCGGTCCGAGATCGCGAGCGCCTCGCGTGCGTTCTGCTCGACCATCAGCAGCGCCACGCCGCCCTCGCGCACCGCCTGCAGGCGATCGAAGATCTCGCCGCGGCGCACGGGCGAGAGCGCGGCGGTCGGCTCGTCGAGCAGCAGCACCTTCGGATCGAGCATCAGCGCGCGCGCGATCGCGAGCGCCTGGCGCTGCCCGCCCGAGAGGTGCGAGGCGCGCTCGCCCGGGCGCTCGGCGAGTTCGGGGAAGAGCCGCAGCACCTCGGCGACGCGTGCCGCGACGCCGTCGCGGCGCTGGTAGCCGCCCATCTCGAGGTTTTCGCGGATCGTGAGCGAGGGAAAGACGTTCTCCGTCTGCGGTACGAAGGAGACGCCCAGCCCCACCATGCGCGAGGCCATCTCGTGGGTGACCTCGCTGCCCTCGAGGCGCACCTGCCCCTCGCTGACCGGCAGCAGCCCGAAGATCGCCTTGAGCAGCGTCGACTTGCCCGCGCCGTTCGGGCCGATGATCGTCACCAGCTCGCCGCGCTCGATGTGCAGCGAGACGTCGTGCACGATCATCACGCTGCCGTAGCCGGCGCGGACGGCGTCGACCTCGAGCAGCGCGCTCACAGCGCGTGGGCTCCGAGGTAGGCGGATTGCACCTCGGCGTTCTCCAGCACGGCCTGCGGGTCACCGGCGACCAGCACCTTGCCGTCGGCCATCGCGATCAGCCGCTCGCTGAGGCGCAGCACCAGGTCCATGTCGTGCGCGATCACGAGGAAGGTGATGCCGAAGCGATCGCGCAGCGCGCGGATGCGCTCGATCAGCCGCAGCGTCAGCGTGGGGTTCACGCCCGCGCTCGGCTCGTCGAGCAGGATCAGGGTGGGGCTGGACATCAGTGCGCGCCCGAGCTCCAGCAGTTTGCGCTGGCCGCCCGAGAGGTTGCCGGCGCGGTTCTGCGCCTCGTGGCTCAGGTCCACCTCGGCGAGCACCTCGTGCGCCCGCTCGGCGATCTCGCGCTCCTGCGCGGCGACGCGCCAGGGGCGCAGCCAGCTCTCGTGGATGCGCTCGCCGGCCTGCTCCTCGGGAACCACCATCAGGTTCTCGAGCACGGTCATCGCGCCCAGCTCCTGCGGGATCTGGAAGGTGCGGGTCAGGCCTCGGCGGAAGACGCGGTACGGCGGCAGGCCGGTGATCTCCTCGCCGGCGAAGCGCACGCGCCCGCCGTCGGGCTTGAGCGCCCCGGCGATGCAGTTGAAGCAGGTGGTCTTGCCCGCGCCGTTCGGGCCGATCAGGCCGGTAATCGAGCCGCGGGCGACCTCGAACGTCGCCCCATCGACGGCGATGTGGCCGCCGAAGCGCTTGACCAGGCCGGAAACCTCGAGCAGCACGTCCACCGGCGTCGTCCCTCGATCGCGATGCTACCCGTTGCTGCGAGAGCGCGTATACGCGGCTGCGGCGGCCGGCCGGATGGCCGAGGGCGCTGCGTGCCCCGGTAGCGCGGTCCCGCGTATCGTGCGCCTCGCGGCAGCACGAGACGGCGAGCGGGGCGGCTGATGCGGCAGGGGCAATCGTGAGCCGCCGGGGGAGCGCGCTACGGCTGCTGCGCCGCGCCCCGAGGCCGGTCGCCTCCTGGCTGTTACTCGTGGCCGGCGCGCTGCTGCTCTTCGCCGGGCAGTTCGCCTTCTGGGCCGCCGACGCCCTCGTCGACAGCGACGGCTTCACCGAGCGGGCGGTCCGCGCCCTCGACGACGAGGACGTGCAGGCGTTCGTGTCGCACTTCCTCGTCGAGGATCTGATCGAGCAGGGCGAGCCCGGCCTGATCGCCGGCCGCCCGCTGATCGAGGCGGCCGTGCAGGCGGTCCTCGGCAGCAGCGCGTTCGAGCAGCTCTACGAGACGGCGTTGCGCCAGACGCACCGCACGCTCTTCTCGGACGAGCCGATCGTGCTGCAGCTCGTCGACGCCTCGATCGCCGTCGAGGTCACGCTGGCTCAATTCAGCCCGGAACTCGCCGAATCGCTGCCCTCGCTCGACGGCGCGGTAGTCGAACTCGCGGACTCGGAGCTCGTCGACACCACGCTGTCCATCGCCAGAACCATCCGCGTCCTGGCGACGGTGCTGCCGCTGCTGGCGATCGCCGCGTTCGCGGCGTCCTGGGCGGTCGCGCGAGGGCGGCGTCGCGCCCTCGTACGCATCGGAATCACCGTCGCGGTCGTCGCCGCACTGACGATCGTCACGCTCGATGCGGGCAAGGCAGCGCTCGAGGAGTTGGCCGGTGGCGGCCTCCGGGGCGCGGCGGCCGCGGGTGTGTGGGATGCATTCCTCGGCGACCTGCGGGCGTGGAACATCGCCCTCGGCGCGGGCGGACTGGTGCTGGCCGCGGCCCCCCAACTCGCCAGCCTCGACGTCGGCGAACTGCTGATGCGGGCATGGCGACTGGCGACCGCTCCGCAGTCGAACGCCGGGCGGCTCGTGCGCGCCATCGCCGCCGTGGTGCTGGGCTGGCTGGCGCTGTTCCGCACGGACGACTTCGTGACCGTCGTGGTCGCGCTCGCCGGCCTCACGGCCATCTACCTCGGGCTGATCGAACTGATGCGTCTGCTCTGGAAGGAGCGCGCCACCACCGCAGGCGACATCGCGAGGGCGGCCGCCTCCGCCGAGCTGCGCCCGCAGCTCTCGCCGGGGCTGCGCATCGCCGCGCTTGCCGTGCTGATCGCGGGCGGCGTCGTGGCCATCGTGCTGCTGCTCGCGGGCCTCGGCCTGTTCGGAGGCGACGAGGACGGCGAGCGGGTGACGGTCTGCAACGGGCACGCCGAGCTGTGCAGCCGCACGCTCAACGAGGTCGCCTTCGCCGCCACGCACAACTCGATGTCGGCGGCCTCGGAGGGCTGGCTGTTCGCCGCGCACCGCGAGGGGATCGCCGAGCAACTCGACTACGGCATCCGCGGGCTGCTGATCGACGTCTGGTTCGGGTTTCCCTCGTTGAAGGGCGTCGGGACGGATCTGCTCGGCAAGGACCGCGAGGCGATGGTCGCTCTCTACGGGGCGGAGGTGGTCGACGCCCGCAACCGCATCGCGACGGGGCTCGGCCCGCTCGAGGATCGCGAGCTCTACCTCTGCCACGGCTTCTGCGAGGTGGGTGCGACGCCGTTGCGCGAGGCGCTGGACGACATTCGCCGCTTCCTCGCCACCAACCCCGGCGAAGTGCTGATCGTCTTCATCCAGGACGAGGCCCCGGCGGAGGACATCGCCGCCGCGTTCGCCGACGCCGGCCTCGAGCGCTACGCCTACGCGCACCCCGGCCGCGCTGCGCCGTGGCCGACGCTCGGCGAGCTGGTCCAGCGCAACGAGCGGCTGATCGTGATGACAGAGCACGCCGACCGCGCGCCCGTCCCGTGGCTGCATCGCGGCTTCGAACTGACGCAGGAGACGCCGTTCGCCTTCCACTCCGTCGACGACCTCAGCTGTGCGCCCAACCGCGGCCCCGCCGACGCGCCGCTGTTCCTGGTCAACCACTGGATCGAGGACATCTCGCCCACTCCGGAGGACGCCGAGCTGCTCAACGCGCGTGACGTGCTGCTGCCGCGGCTGCGCGACTGCGAGGCGGAGCGCCGGCAGACGCCGAACCTGGTCGCGGTGAACTTCTACCGCAGCGGCGACCTCCTCGCCGTCATCGACGAGATCAACGGCGTCAGCGCAGCCAGAGCCGAGTAGCGAAGCCCGGCGCGACGTGACAGATTGCGCGCGTCCACCCGCGAGCAACCGACGGACCGCAACATGACCGACGGCACCAGCATCGAAGACCCGGAGATCGCCGAGTACCTGGACGGCCGCAGCGAGTGGGCGGTGCTCACCACGCTGGACGCGGACGGCTACCCGCACAGCGTCGCCCTCGGCTACTACCGCATCGCCGGCGTGGTCTACGTCGGCACGCCGGCGGGCACGCGCAAGGTGCGCAACGCCGAGGCGAACCCGCGCGCCTCGCTGATGGTCGCGGGCTCGAAGGCGTCCGGCGACTGGAGCGGCGTGCTGCTGCAGGGCGACCTCGAGATCGTGCGCGACGACGCCGAGCGCCTCGCCATCGAGCGCGAGGGCCGGCGCCAGCGCGGCGTGCCCGAGGACGAGTTGCCGGACGCGCCCCGCGAGGGCGAGGTGGTCCTGCGGCTGCGCCCGAGGCGCACGATCACCTGGCGCTACTGATCGGCACGCCGCGAGCGCGCTCGATGACCTCGCCACCCACGCCGACGCCGTCCGCACCCACGCGCGACCCCGCGCTGCGCGAGCGCACGCTGAGCGAGACGCTGCCGCCCTACCGCGTGATCCTGCACGACGACGACGTGAACGAGATGGGCCACGTCGTGCGCGCCCTGCTCGCCTCGGTGCCTGAGCTGGACGTGCGCGGCGCGACCGCGATCATGATCGAGGCTCACCTGAGGGGCCGCGCCGAGGTGATCGCCTGCCCGCTGGAGCGCGCCGAGCTGTACCGCGACCGCCTCAAATCGCACGGCCTGACCGCCACCATCGAGCGGGTCTGAGGCGCGGCCCGCGAGATCGCCGTAGGCTGAGCGCATGCGCAGCCTGACCGCCGGACTGGTCCTCCTGCTGCTCGCCGCGGGCGCCTCGATCGCCTCCTGCGACGGCCGGGGCGAGGAGGAAGCCGAGCAGCTGCGGATCGGTTACCTCGCCGATCGCTCCGGCTCGCTCGCCGAGCTGGGGGACGTGATCAGCGTCGGCGTCGAGCTTGCCGTGCAACACATCAACGAGGCCGGCGGCGTGAACGGCCGCGACGTCGTGCTCGTCTCCGGCGACACGAAGGTGAACCCGACGCAGGGCGTCGAGGAGGCGCGCCGCCTCGTGGAGATCGAGGGCGTGCAGGCGATCGTCGGCGCGATCTCGAGCACCGTGACGCTCGCGGTGACGGAGAGCGTGATCGGGCCGTCGGGCGTCGTCATGATTACGCCGTCCGCCTCCTCGCCGGCGCTGTCCACCTCGAACGACAACGACTTCCTGTTCCGCAGCGCCCCCTCGGACGTCGCGAAGGGCGTGATCCTCGCCGCGCTCGCCCGCGAGGAGGGGCTCGACAACGTCGGCCTGCTCTACCGCGACGACGCCTACGGGCAGGAGCTCGCCGAGGTGTTCACGCAGCACTTCGGCGGCACGGTCTCGGCCGCGTCCTACTCGGCGCTGGGTCAGACCTCGTACCTGGCCGAGCTGCAGCAGGCCGCGAGCGGCGGCGCCGATCTGCTGGTGGTGGTCGCCTTCCCCGGCGAGGCGGAGGTCTTCCTGCGCGAGTCGATCGAGAACGGCGTCTTCACGAAGTTCGTCTTCGCCGACGCCACCCGCAGCGAGGATCTGGCCGCGAAGATCGGCCCCGAGCACCTCGACGGCTCCCGGGGCACCGCGCCCGGCAGCGGCCCGGACGAGCCCTCGACTGCGGCGTGGAACCGCGCTTATGTCGCGCAGTTCGGCGAGCAGCCGGCGCGCGCCTACGTGCGCGAGGGCTACGACGCCGTGATCGCCATCGCGCTCGCAGCCGAAGCCGCGGGCTCCGCCGACAGCGCCGCGATCCGCGACCAGTTGCGCAACGTCGTCCAGCCCCCGGGCCGGACCGTGATCGCCGGGCCCGAGGGCGTCGCGGCCGCCCTCGAGGCCGTCCGCAACGGCGAGGAGATCGACTACGACGGCGCGGCCTCGCCGCTGGACTGGAACGCCACGGGTGACCTCGTGACCGGCTTCGTCGAGATCTGGGAGTACCGCGGCGGCAAGATCGTCGCGATCGAGTCCCGTGCGTTCGACCTCCGCTAGCCGCTACCGTCCGCGCAGCGACGACAGCCCGTGCTCGCGGCGGCGCTCGTTGAGCGCACGCCAGGCGACGCGATCGGCCTCGATGAAGCGCGTGAGCGAGGCGTTGCTGACGCCGAGCGCCCGCGCCGCCTCGCTCGGTCGCCACTGCGCGGCCGCGAGGACATCGAAGAGCGAGGCCAGCGCCGCCCTGTAGCGCGCGTCGCGGCGACCGAGGACGAGTCTGCGGTCCTTCGTGCGCGCGGCGGCGAGCTCGGGGGCGGGGGTGTAGTCCTCGAGGGTCACGGGCGCGCGCAGTTGCAGCGCGATCGAGTGACGCAGGCGGCGCAGGGCGCGCGCCCGGTTCTCGTGCTGCGAGCGCGACTCGTGGGCCTCGGCGCTGACGCCGGAGGGGCGGTGTCGCAGGCGCACGGCGGAGTCGGTGACGTTGCGCTTCTGCCCACCCGGCCCGCTCGCGCGGAAGCGGTCGAAGTCACACTGGCGCAGCAGCGCCGCGTCATCGAGGCCGAGGAACTCGCGCCAGTCGGGCCGCTCCGTGCTCACGTCCGCGACCGTAGCACGCCGCGTCAGCCCGGCAGGATCTCGGCGGGGTAGCGCGTGCCGACGAGGCCGCGCTCGACGAGCGCTTCGTACTCCTCGCGTGAGTAGCCGAGCAGGTCGAGATACAGCTCCTCGTTGTGCTCGCCCAGCCGCGGCGGCGGGAGCCGCACCTCGTCCGAGGTGTGGCGCATCTTGAAGAGGTACCCGGGGTAGCGGTGCGTGCCCACCGTCGGCATGTGAATCTCGCGGAACCAGTTGCGCGCGTTCAGCTGCGGATCCCCGAGGATCTCGAGCGCGTCGCGCACCGGCGCAGCGCAGACGCCGGCCGCCTGCAGCTCGTGGAACAGCGCCTCCTTGTCGCGGGCGGCGGTCAGCTCGCCGATGCTTGCCTCGAGCTCGGCGCGATGCTCCCGCCGGCTCGCCGCGCTCGCGTAGCGCGGGTCGGCGGCGAGTCCGGGGCTACCGAGGACCGCGCACAGCGAGGCGAACTGCTCGTCGGTCGCGACATCGATCGCGATCCACTGGTCCTCGCCGCCGGCCGGGTAGACGCCGTGGGGGGCGTGCCAGCGGTGGGTGTTCCCCTGCGGCGACGTGTCGGCGCCGTTCATCACGTAGTCGAGGACGAACTCGCCGAGCAGCGGGATGAACGCCTCCGCGAGCGGCAGCTCGATCAGCTGGCCCTCACCGGTGCGCTGGCGGTGACGCAGTCCCATCATCGCGGCGACCGCACCGTGGACCCCGGCCATCGCGTCGGCGCTGAGCACGTCGCCGGAGAGCTCCGGCTCCCCGTCGGTGTAGCGGCGGAGGAGCGTCTGGCCGACCATCGCCTCTGCGTGGGTGCCGAAGGAGCGGTAGTCGCGGTAGGGCCCCGACAGGCCGAAGGCCGGCATCCGCACCATGACGAGCCGCGGGTTCACCGCGCGCAGCTCGTCCCAGCTGAGGCGCGCGCGGTCGAACGCGCCGGGTGAGTTGTTCTCGATCACCACGTCGCTGACCTCTACCAGGCGCAGGAACGCCTCGCGGCCCTCGGGAGCGGAGAGGTCGGCGATCATCGACTTCTTGTTGCGGGCGTGGGAGTTGAAGGCTGCCGAGCGGTTCCAGCGGTCGTCCCCGGGGTCGAGATCGGGGTAGAGCGCGGCCAGGTTGGAGCCGTCGCGCGCCTGCTCCTCGCACTGCTCCTTCGTGAGGGCGACCTCGGCGCCGCGAGTGTTCGGGTGGATGCGGTTCAGCGGCTCGACGCGGATCACCTCGGCGCCCCACTCCGCGAGCAGCTGCGTGCTGTGCGGGCCGGCCCAGACCACCGTCGCGGCAGCCACCCTCACGCCCTCGAGGGGTGGTCGCGGGAGGCCACCGCCTGCCGCGGGCCGCGGCCGGCCGGGCGATCGCGGGACCTCGCGCCGGGCCCACGCCGAGGGCGCCGTAAGGGCGGCGTCGTGCTCGCCGAGCAGCGGCGCGCGCCGCGGGGATCGCCGGGGCGAGGCGTTCATGATGAACGGCCTGCCGGGGTACTCGAGCGGCCCGGTCCGCGGATGATCGATCGTGTCCCAGATGTCTCGATCCCGGAAATGCGGATCCTGCAGCACCTCCCCGATGGTGAGCAGCGCTCCGCCGAGGATGCCGAACTCCTGCGCCTGGCGAAGCGCCTCGAGCTTCGGCGTACGCTGCAGGAACTCCGCGTACGACCCCTCGAGCTCCTCAATGAGCTCTTCGGGCACGTACTGGGCCGCCTGGAACAGCTCCTCCCGGGTGACGAGATCCTCGCGCCCGATCAGGGCGAGGAAGCCCGGCAGCCGGGCGCCAAAGCCGTGCAGGTTGATGTAGCCGTCCATCGCAGGCCGGATGCCGCTCGCCGGGAGCTGGCCGCCGGAGCGGCGTCGCATCGGGTAGCCCGCGTAGGCCGCGCCCGTCAGGTCGACCACGCGCCGGTCGCGGAACCCGGCCTGGCACTCGTAGACCGCGAGGTCGATGTAGTCGCCGGCGCCTCCTGCCTCGACGCGGTAGCGGGCGAGCAGGATGGCGAGCGCGGCCGCTGCTCCGGCCGAGTAGTGCGCCACGTGACCGGCGAACTTCAGCGGTTCCCGGCTCCCGTGCCCGGTCAGCAGCAGCGGACCGCCCAGCGCCTGCAGGGTGATCTCGGAGGCCAGGTAGTCGCGATAGGGCCCGTCCTGACCGAACGGCGTGAGCGACAGCATCACGAGGTCCTCGCGGTCGCGCGAGAGTTCGTCCCAGCCCCAGCCCCAGGCGGGGGCGTGTCCCGCGTCGTAGTCCTCGATCACGATGTCGCACTCCGCAGCGAGGCGGCGAATCGTCATCGCCCCCTCGGCGGTCGAGGGATCGACCGTCGCGGAGCGCTTGTTGGTGTTGAGGTGGAGGAACAGGCCGGACGCCTCGCGATCCTCGGCGTTGCCCGGGAACGGTCCGAAGCGGCGAGCGGGGTCGCCGCCGGGCGGCTCGAGCTTGAGCACGCCGGCCCCGTAGTCGGCGAGGAGCTTCGTCGCGTACGGGCCTGCGACGTTACGTGTCAGGTCCAGCACGCGGAGACCCTCGAGCGGAGCTGCCATCGCCGTCACCTCAGATCGCCGCGAATATCGAGGCTCGCGGTCCGTGCCGCCCCGAGGGGCGGGTCAGGGCGCAACGCATGATACGTCGCGCCCCGGATGGCAGCCGCCGGCGGGTCGCGGAGGGACCTGCGCCAGCCGGGCTGGCCCGTCACGCTGCGGTTGCCGGCGTGACGGGCCAGCCCGTGATGGGGAGAACTGCGCATCAGATGATGCTGTTTTAGCGGGCGACAACAAGCCGGTGCGTTAGTAAAGGCAAAGGTGCTAGACCTTACGATGGTGCTGGACCACTCGGTTCGTCGGAGGGATTTACGCGACGCAAAACCGTCAAATCATTCGCTCATCTGCTTACGCTAGTTTAGGCCGGCACACCTCTCAGTCCACAGATAAAGAATTCGACGGTATACTTAACTACCGAGTGAAGGGACCACCGCCGTGGATGCTGCCGCATTCACCAACCCCTCCGGCGAACTCGTTACCCTGCGCCCTCGCGGCGGCGGGCGCTACCTCACGTTCGTGCCGAACCCGCTCCCGCCGCCCGCGATCGAGCAGGCCGCCATCGCGAGCGCGGGCGCGCTGCTCGCCGACGCCGAGTACTGGCTCGGACAGCTAGTCGGCCTCGGCGGCGTGCTCCAGAACGCGAACACGCTGGCCGCGCCGTACATCCGGCAGGAAGCCGTCCGCAGCTCCCAGATCGAGGGCACGCGCACGTCGCTCGCTGAGCTCGCCGCCTTCGAGGCAGCCGGCGGGCCGCCGCCGGACGGTGACGCGCAGGAGACCCTCAACTACGTCGCCGCGCTCGACGAGGGGCTGGACCGCATCCGCGAAGGCGTCCCGATCGACGCCGATCTCGTTCGCGACCTGCACCGCACGCTGATGGCGGGGCCGCGCGACGAGGCGCGCAGTACCCCGGGTGAGTTCCGGAACGTCCAGAACTACATCACCGCAGGCGGCGAGGTGAAATACACCCCACCTCCTCCCGACCGGATGCTCGGCTGCCTCGACAACCTGTTCGGATACGTCGATTCGCGGCCCGATGCGCCGCCTCTCGTGGAGATCGCGTGGGTGCACTACGCCTTCGAGGCGATTCACCCCTTCCGTGACGGCAACGGGCGCGTCGGGCGGATCCTGATCCCGCTGCTGCTCGCCCGGCGGCGGGGGCTCGAGCATCCGCTCCTCTACCTCAGCCCGTACCTCTTCGAACACCGGCAGGAGTACTACGACCGCCTCTTCGCGGTCAGCGCGCGCAGCGACTGGGCAGGCTGGCTGGCGTTCATGCTGCGCGCCTTCGCCTCGCAGGCGCGGGCATCCGTCGCGACGGCGAAACGCCTGATCGCCCTCGACGACGAGTGGCGGCTGCGACTCGAGCAGGGAGGCGCGACGCCCAGTGCGCTCCGCCTCGCCTTGCTGATCCGGCGCCAGTCGCTCGGGGTCACCGCACCGCTGGCGATCAACCTGCTCGCCGGGGCCGGCCACCCGATCACCCCGCCGACGGTCTACCAGGCGATCGCAGACCTCGAGCGGGCGGGCATCCTCACCGAGATCACCGGCCGGGCCCGCGGCCGCATCTGGCTGGCCCTCGAACTGGTGCACCTGCTCGAAGGTGGCGAGGGCGCGGCCGACGAGGCCAGCGCAGGCTAGACGGCAGACGAACCTTCCGGCATGCACGCCTGCCGCCTATCCTGCGAGGGTCGGGACGGAGCAACGGAGGCCATTCATGCGCGTGCAGATTGTCGGGGCGACCGGCTACGGCGGCCTCGGCATCCTCGAACTGCTGCTCCAGCACCCCACGCTCGAGCCCTCGGCGCTGATCGCGCGCGACGACGCCGGACGGGCGATCGCGGACATCTACCCGCACCTCGCCGGGCGCACGGACCTCGTCGTGCAGGCGCCGGACGAGGCCGACATCGGCGGCGACTGCGACGCGGTCGCCTTCGCCACCCCGGACCGCGTCTCGATGGGCTACGCAGCGGCGCTGGCCGATGCGGGCGTGCGCTTCCTCGACTACTCCGGCGACTTCCGCTTCCCCGACGAGCCCTCGTACGCACGCTACGCGGCGGCGCACCCCTCGATCGGGGATAGCGCGCACGAGGCCACCGCGCTGCTCGGCCGCGCCACCTACGGCGTCCCGGAGCTGAACGCCGAGGCCGTCGCCGAGGCGCCGATCGTCGGCAACCCCGGCTGCTTCGCCGTCGGCATCACGCTCGGCCTCGCGCCGCTCTTCGCGGACAAGCTGGTCGAGGGCGGCTCGGTAGTGGTCGACGGGCTCACGGGGTCATCGGGCGCGGGCAAGAAGCCGGCGGCCGCGCAGCACTTCTCGCACCTCAACGACAACGTCGTCCCCTACCGCGTGTTCAGCCACCAGCACGTCGTCGAGGCTGAGCAGACGCTCGGCGCCCTCGCGGGCGCGCCGGCGAGCGTGTACTTCGTCCCGCACCTGCTGGGAACGACGCGCGGCATCCTCAGCACGATGCACCTGACGCTGAGCCGCAGCGCCTCGCGCGAGGCGCTGCTCGAGCGCTACCGCGAGTTCTACGAGGGCGCGCCGTTCGTGCGCGTGCTGGACGCGCCGCCATCGCTGAAGCAGACGGCGGGCTCGAACTACTGCGACATCTCGCTGGTGAGCTCGCCGGACGAGCGCCGCGTGGTCGTGATCTCCTCGATCGACAACCTGCTGAAGGGGCAGAGCGGCAACGCGCTGCAGAACCTCAACCTGATGCTCGGCCTCGATCAGAGGGCCGGCCTGGAGCGCACGCCCCTCTACCCGTAGCGCGGGCCTCCCAGCGGCGAGCGCGAGCGGCCGAAGCGGCTGACGCTGCGGTCGATGGCGATCGCGAGCACGAGTAGGAAGATCGGCGAGACCGTGATCACCGTGGCCACGCCGACGGTGCTGGCGAGCGCCCCCATCAGGAGCAGCGGCGGGATCGCGAAGCTGTCCTTGAGCAGGCCCAGCAGCGCGAACGCGCGCCCCTGGATGCGCAGCGGCACCGCGCGGCTGATGTAGGTCTGCGTCGACACGACCGCCAGCGTCACCCCGGCCCCGAGGAACATCGAGAGCAGCGCCGCCATCTCCACCCGCGGCCCCACGCCCGGGATGCCGAAGAACAGCAGCCAGCCGAACAGATCGGTGAGCGTGGCGACGAGGCCGAGCGCCGTCACCGCCGAGGAGACGAGGACGAAGCCCAGGATCGCGATCGGACGCTCGCCGGCCCAGCGGATCAGCAGCGGCGCGAGGCCGAGTGCGGCGAGCAGGCCGATCGGCGCGGGTGCGAAGACGTAGAGCGTGTTCGCCGGGTCGACGTCGAGCACCTCGCTGACGTACTGCGGCCCGAGCATGGCGAGGACGACGTTGATCGTGCTCGCCAGCGCCGCCAGCACCAGCATCCACATCACCTGGCGTTCGGCGAGCAGCCAGCGGACGACCCCCATGGTCGAGGCCGGCGTGGTCCCCTCGCCCTCCCCGACCGGTCCCGGGTGCGGCGGCGGGCGCAGGTCGAAGACGCGGCTGGCGGAGAACAGGAACAGCATCCCGGCGATGATCGTCACCGGGTCCACGCCGTAGGCGCGCACGATCAGCGGAGCGAGCACTGCCTTGCCGAGCAGGTCCGCCGCCGAGGAGATCAGGCCGAGCATCGAGTTCGCCGCCGCCAGCTCCTCTGCCGTCGCGACGAGCGGCAACGTGGACGCCTCGGACGGCTGCGAGAACTGGTGCAGGAGGCGCACGACGAAGATCACGACCACCAGCGATCGGAAGTCCGAGCCGAACACGAAGGCGACGGCGAGCGTGAGCACGCCCATCCCCACGTACGCGCCCGCGAGGGCGACCCGCTTCGGGAGCGCGTCGGCGACGGCGCCGCCGTAGAGCCCGAGCAGCAGGCTGGGCAGCAGGAAGGCGGTGCCCAGCAGCGCCGCGTTGATCGCGCCGCCGTCCCCGCGCGCCGTCGAGATCAGCGCGCCGAAGATCAGGGCGTTGATCGCGACGTCGGTGAGGAAGCGCGAGGCGAGCAGCGCCTGGAACTGCGGGTTCCGCGCTACGGACCCGGGCGGGAGCCAGAACCAGAGCACACGGAAGACGTGCGCCTGGCCGACATCGAGGGCGCGATCGATGCGCTGGAGGCCCTCGAATGCCGGCTCATCGAACTGGGGAGGCAGTGCCATCGCCGGTCCATCGTAGGGGACCGGACGTTAACGAACCGAACAAACGGAATGGCCGGGTGGGCAGCCTCCGCGCTACTCGAAGACCGCGAGCGCCCGCTCGACGCTAGCGCGATCTTCGGGCGAGGGCGCGAGCACGAGCGTGACGCCCTCGGCGGCCCACGCTTCCGCCTGCTCGCGCACCTCCGAGGCCGTGCCCACCAGGCAGGCGTCGGCGATGAAGCGCTCGGAGATCGCCGCGAGCCGTGCCTCCTCGTCGCCCGCGGCGATCGCGGCGCGCGCGGCGGCGACCTCGTCGTGGTAGCCGGCCTCCTCGAAGTACGCCTGGTAGTAGGGCCGCGAGAAGTAGAGGAACAGCTTGTCGCGCACCGCAGCCAGGGCGGCCGCGCGGTTGTCGTCGACCGCGGTCGGGATAAACGTCCCGACGAAGAAGTCGTCGCGACGCTCGGGCGGGATCTCGGCAAGCGAGGTCGCCATGTGCGAGCGGAGGCCGTTGGCCCAGAGCGCGCCGTCGGCGATCTCGCTGGCGAGCGCCGTCATGCGCCGCCGCAGTGTCGCGAGGACCAGGCGCGGGAAGGCCGCCCCCTCGGTGTCCGCCCGCATCTCGGCGACGTACTCGCGCATGTCCGCGATCGGCCGGCCCACGCTGAGCCCCAGCTCCTTGTGCGTCGGCTGATGCGAGACGCCAAGCCCGAGCAGCAGCCGTCCGGGGTGCAGCTCCTCGATCAGGGAGCCCGCCTGCCCCATCAGCTGTGGATGCCGCAGGTAGATGTGCGCGATGCCCGTGGCGACGGTGATCCGCTCGGTGCGATCGAGGACGGCGAGCAGGAACGCGACGTTGTCGCCGCGGCTCGGCGACCAGACGCCGGGGAAGCCGCGCCGCTCCACTTCCTGCACAAACGCCATCTGCTCCGCACGAGAGCCGGCCTGGTCCCAGATCCGGAGATACGGTTTGTCCATCGCCGTCTATCGCTGGCTGCGCGCGCTACTCGAACGCCGCGAGCGCCCGCTCGACGGCGGCGCGATCTTCCAGCGCGGGCGAGAGCACGAGCGTGACGTCCTCCTCGGCCCAGGCCTCCGCCTGCTCGCGCACCTCCGAGGCAGTGCCCACCAGGCAGGCGTCGGCGATGAAGCGCTCGGAGATCGCCGCGAACAGCGCATCCTGATCACCCGCCGCGATTGCGGCACGCGCGGCCGCGACCTCGTCGTGGTAGCCGGCCTCCTCGAAGTAGGCCTGGTAGTACGGCAGCTCGAAGTACACGCGCAGCGCGGCGCGCGCAGAGGCGAGTCCGCTCGCGCGGTCGTCGCCGACGGCGGTCACGATGAAGGTGCCGGCGAAGAAGCCCTCGCGCCGATCGGGCGGGATTTCCGCGAGCGAGGTCGCCATGTGCGATCGGATGCCGTTCGCCCAGAGCGCGCCATCGGCGATCTCGCCAGAGAGCGCGGTCATGCGGCGGCGCAGGGTCGCGAGCACCAGACGCGGGAACGCCGCGCCCTCGGCGTGCACCCGCATCTCCGCGACGTACTCCCGCATGTCGGCGAGCGGTCGCCCGACGCTGAGCCCGAGCGCCTTGTGCATCGGCTCATGCGAGACGCCGAGGCCGAGCAGCAGGCGTCCCGGGTGGAGCTCCTCGATCATCGAGCCAGCCTGCCCCATCAGCTGCGGATGCCGCAGGTAGATGTGCGCGATGCCCGTGCCGACGGTGATGCGCTCGGTGCGGTCGAGGATGGCGAGCAGCAGGGCGACGTTGTCGCCACGGCTTGGCGCCCAGACGCCGGGGAAGCCCCGCCGCTCCAGGTCCTGGACGAGCGCCATCAGCTCCGCCCGCTGACCGGGCTGATCCCAGATCCTCAGATACGGCTTGTCCATCGCTTTCCTCCTCTGGTGACCCATCCCGGCCGCGGGACGATGATGCGCCCCCGCATCGTAGCGCGGCGGGCGAGGCCACGCGCCGCGCGCGGCGCGAGGGCTACGAGCCGGCCTCGCGGACGACGTTGCGCAGCGGCTCGCCGCGCACCCAGCGTCCGAGGTTGTCGAAGAAGATCGCGGCGGAGCGCGGGTCGTTGCCGCTCGAGGCGCCGGAGTTGTGCGGCGTGATGATCACGCGCGGCATCTCCCAGAGCGGCGACTCCTCCGGCAGCGGCTCCTCCTCGAAGACATCAAGGTAGGCGCCGCCGATCTGCCCCGTTCGCAGCGCCTCGATCAGCGCCTGCTCGTCGACGACCGGACCACGCGCGATGTTGAGCACGTGCGCCCCTCGCGGCATCGCCGCGAACGCCTCGGCGTCGAACAGGCCTCGCGTCTCCGGCGTCAGCGGGCAGGCGAGGGCGAGCCAGTCGGCGCGCGGCAGCAACGAGGGCAGCTCGTCCGGGTGGCGCAGCTCGTCGACGGGGTCGCCCTCGCTGGCCGGGCTGCGCCGCACGCCGACGACGTGCATCCCGATTGCCTGCGCGATGCGCGCAATCGCCGATCCGATCGCGCCGAGGCCATAGACGACGAGCGTCTGGGTGAGCAGGTCGGCGCGCGCGTCTTCCCCGACCTGCTCCCAGGCGTGGCGCCGCTGCGCAGCGGCGTACGTCGGGAAGCCGCAGGAGAGGGCGAGCAGCGCGGCGATGGTCGATTGCGCGATCGGCTCCGCCGCCGCCCCGGCCGAGTTGGTGAGCGTCACTCCGCGCTCCAGCAGCCGCCCGAAGACCGGGTGGTCCACCCCGGCGTTGCGCACGTGCATCCAGTCCAGCCGCGGCGCGCGGTACAGCGAGGAGAAGAAGCTGCGCCCGTGCGGGCTGTCGATCAGGTCGAGGCTGTAGCTGGCGATCTCGATGCGCGCGCAGTCTTCGTCGCTGAGCCGCGCGTCCGGGTCGGCGGGCAGGGTGATCAGCTCGGGCTCGATGCCGATCTCCGACGCGCTGCGGCGGAGCTGCTCGCCGTAGCGTTCGAGGAAGACCTCGGACATCAGGATCGTGGTCATCGTCCCTCCCGCGGGCACGATAGCGGGGAGTCGGCGGCGTCACCAGCGCGCGCGAGACGCCGCGCCCTCTTGACAGCGCGGCGCGCAAGGCGCGAGATCGCCTCAGCATGACCACGATATACAGCCGCTACCCGGCCGAGCTGCCGCTGCGCGAGGGCGCGGTGCTGCTGCGCCCGCCGGAGCTCGCCGACCGCGACGCGATCCTCGCCTTCGCGCAATCGCTGCCGATGCACGACCTGCTCTTCCTGCGCCGCGACATCACGCGGCCCGAGGAGGTGGACGACTGGATCGCGATGGTCGTCGCCGAGGAGCTGGCGACTGTGCTGGCGCTCCGCGGGGACGCGGTCGTCGGCTACGCCGTCGTCGATCGCAGCCACCTCGAGTGGATGCGGCACGTCGCCGAGCTGCGGGTGATGGTGTCGGCGACGATGCGCGGCCAGGGGCTGGGCCGGCTGCTGACGACGGAGGCGTTCCGCATCGCCTCGGAGATGGGCGTCGAGAAGATGGTCGCCCAGATGACCACGGACCAGCGCACGGCGATCACCGTCTTCCAGAACCTCGGCTTCGAGAACGAGGCGGTCCTGCACCAGCACGTGCGCGACCGCGACGGCAAGAAGTACGACCTGCTAATCCTGCGCCGCGCCGTCTCCGGCTTCGAGTCGAGCGTGATCCTCGAGGAATACGGCGCGAGCCAGCCATAGCGACCGCTCGCCCGGAGCGCGAGGAGGGACAGGCAGCAGCGAGAGACTCCGGTCCGGACGGGGGCGTGGGGTGGGCCAGAGCGGCGCGCAGCGCGTGCTCGTCCGGGATGGGGGCGTGGGGGGCGCAGCCCCCCACAACGGGCGCGCGCCTGCCCTCGAAGGCTTGTAGCCCGGCGGGTGTCGGACCCCCTCACCCCCGCCCTCTCCCGCGAGGGGAGAGGGGGACGGACTGCCCTCCAAACGGGAGTTACGCAAGGGTCTGGGATGGGGGTGGATGGAACGCTCATGCGCTTTCCGATCGTGGTGCACAAGGATCCGGAGAGCGAGTACGGGGTCACCGTGCCCGATCTGCCCGGCTGCTTCTCGGCCGGAGACAGCCTTGAGGACGCCATCGTGTCGGCTCACGAGGCGATCGCCTGCCACATCGAGGGGCTGCTCATGGATGGCGAACCGATCCCCTCGCGGGAGCCGCTGGAGACGCACGGCGCGAACGAGGACTACCGCGGAGGAATCTGGGCGCTCGCCGATGTCGATGTCTCGAAGCTGAGCAGCAGAACCCGGTGTGTCAACATCACGCTGCCGGAGCGCGTGCTCGCCATCGTCGACGAGGCCGCCGCGCGGGAAGGCGAGACGCGGTCCGGACTGCTGGCGCGCGCGGCGCTCAGCTATCTGGAGCAGCCTCGCCGTAGCGACCGCTAGAAGAAGGCCAGCGCCGCGGTCTGCACGCCGACGAGGAAGATGCCGGCGGCGAGCGCGCGCGTGAGCAGACCCTCGCCCAGCCGGTCGTGGATCCTCCGCGCGAGCGGCACGGAGACGATCACGCCGGCGGTGAGCAGGGGCATGTCGTTCAGCGGCTCGCCCGTGTGCCCCGCGAGCAGGTGCAGCGCGACGCCGCCCGTCGAGACCGCCGTGATCAGCACCTGCGCGGTCGGCACCGCGACCGCGTGCGGGATGCGCATCACGCGCACGCCGAGAGGCGTGTAGAACAGCCCCCCGCCGAGGCCAACCAGCGTGCTCACCCCTGCGGCGGCGGCCGCGGCGAACAGGCTGCGCCAGACCGGCACGCGGTACTGGAACGTCACACCGGCACGATCGCGCAGTTCACGCTGCCAGCCCGCGCGCAACGGCTCGGCGAACTCCGCCACCGGCCGCCTGGCGAGGTAGATGCCGGTGAAGGCGAGCAGCAGCCCGAAGGCGAGCGCGAACGCCACGCGCGGCATCAGCGACGTCGCGGCGGCCCCCACGAGCGCCGCCGGCAGGGCCGCGGCGACCAGCGCCCCCGAGAGCGGCCGGTCGACCCGCCTGTGCATCCAGGCGTAGCCGGCGGCAGCAAAGTTGGCGACCGCGACCGCCGCCAGTGTCGCCGTCGTGATCTCCTCCGGCAGCGCCTCCGGATAGCGAAGCAGCAGGATCGGCGCGAAGAGGAAGCCGCCGCCCGCGCCCACGGACCCGGCGTAGACGCCGACGGCGAAGCCGACGCCGAAGAGGAAGACCCACTCAAGCACGGGCATACCCACTCACGTCCGCGACATGCTCGCCGCCGCCGAAGGCGCTACCGTACAGCCGGTCACCCACCCGGGCAGGCAGGCGACGGAGGATGCCGATGGCGACGATTTCCACGGTGACCGGCGAGGTCGCACCAGAGGACCTCGGCGTCACGCTCTTCCACGAGCACCTCGCGATGGTCTCGCCCGGCCTCGAGCTGAACTGGCCGCAGGCCTTCGACCGGCCGGCCGAGGTCGAAAACGCCGTCGAGCTGCTCTCGCGGGCAGCGGCCCTCGGCGTGCGCACGCTCGTCGACCTCACGACCATCGACCTCGGGCGCGACATCACCATGCAGCAGCAGATCGGCGAGCGCAGCGAGGTGCAGATCGTCGTCGCCACCGGCGTGCACATCCGGGCCTCGCGCTTCCTGCTGAACGCGCCCGAGGAACGCATCGTCGGACTCTTCGTCGACGACATCGAGCGCGGCATCGGTGGTACGAGTATCCGCGCCGGGGCGCTCAAGGTCGCCAGCGCCGAGGAAGTGACCCCGGAGAACGAGCGCCTGCTGCGCTGCGTTGCACGGGCGCACCTCGCCACAGGCGTCCCGATCATCACCCACAGCGAGGCGCTGACCGAGAGCGGCGCGCGGCAGCAGGAGATCCTCGCGGACGAGGGTGTGGACCTCTCGCACGTGGCGGTTGGGCACGTCGGCGACACCACGGACCTCGGCTACCTCGAACGCCTCGCCGCGCGCGGCAGCTTCATCGGGATGGACCGCTTCGGCCTCAACGTGCAGCTGCCGCTGGCCGAGCGCATCGAGGTGGTCGCGGCGCTCTGCAAGCGCGGCCTCGAGGCGAGCATGCTGCTCTCGCACGACGCCGCCACCTCGTACGACGCGCTTCCGCCTGGCCTCGGCCTCGCGGACCAGCCGCAGTGGACCTTCACCACGATCCACGAGGTGGTGCTGCCCGCCCTGCGCGAGCAGGGCGTGAGCGAGGCGCAGATCGAGACGATGCTCGTCGATAACCCCCGCCGCCTGCTCACCCCGGTCGCTCCCGCCTGACGCCCGCGGCGGCTACGCCTGCGGCGCCTTGCCCTCGGCGAGCAGCTCGCGCAGGCCGCTCTCGACGGCGCCGGCGAGGTGATCGAGATCGGCCTCGGTCATCGCGGTGGAGAGGCAGCCCATGTGCGGCTGCGTGAAGACGCCGTTGCGCAGCAGGTGAGCCTGCAGCTGGAAGATCCAGCCGCGCTCGTCCTCGCGCCACCAGGAGTCGCGGTAGTTGCGGATCGGGCGCGTCGTCAGGTGCATCCGGAAGAACGAGCCCATTCCCGTGACCTGGCCGGGATAGCCCGCGGAGGCGAACGCGCCGCGCAGCGCCTTGAGCGCGTACTCGCCGAGGGCGTTGAGCCGGTCGCACACCTCGGGCGTCAGCAGCTCCATCGCCGCCAGCCCCGCGGTCATCGAGGTGACGTTGCCGTTGAACGTGCCGCCGTGCGAGATACGCGGGCGGTCGTCCGGGTCGGGGGCGAAGAAGCTCCCCTCGAAGACGCGCATGATCTCCTGGCCGCCGCCCATCCCGCCGACGGGGAAGCCGCCGCCGATGATCTTCGCGAAGGTCGTCAGGTCCGGCTCAATGCCCAGCTCGCCCTGCGCTCCGCCGTAGCCGAGGCGCAGCGAGACCACCTCGTCGACGATGAAGACGATGCCGTGCCGCCGCGTGAAGTCGCGCAGCATCGCGAGGAACTCGGGCGAGGGCGGGACCAGCGCCACGACATCGGAGACCGGGTCCAGCAGCACGGCCGCCAGCTGCTCCGCGTGCGGCTCGAGGATGCGCTCCGCGGCCTCGGGGTCGTTCCAGGGGATCACGATCGTGTCGTTGAGCACGCCCTGCGGCACGCCGACGGCGTTGGGCACGGGCACGGGATCCGGCTCGCCCCAGACATCGGAACCGGGCCAGTAGGAGATCTCCGAGTAGTCGTAGGTGCCGTGGTAGGCGCCCTCGACCTTCGCGATCTTCGGGCGGCCGGTGTAGGCGCGGGCGGTGCGGATCGCCATCATCACCGCCTCCGTGCCGGAGTTGGAGAAGCGCAGGCGCTCGCAGCTCGGCACGCGCTCCTGCAGCAGCTCGGCGAGGCGCAACTCCGCCTCGCTGCCGAAGCTGTAGGCGCTGCCCTTCGCGATCTGCTTCGAGACCGCCTCGACGATCGCGGGGTGCCCGTGGCCGTGGATCAGCGCGGTGTTGTTGTTGTTGAAGTCGATCAGCTCATGGCCGTCGGCGTCCGTCACCCGCGCGCCCTGCGCCGAGCGCGCGTAGAGCACGTACGGCCCCGGACCGGGCGCCGAGGCGACGACGCGGCTGTAGCCGTTCGCCAGCACCCCGCGCGCACGCGTGAACATCCGCGCCGACTTCGAATCCGGGTCCGGGTAGCGATACGGCTGCTGCATGACTCCCCCTCGCGGCTGCGCGCGGATCGCCCGGCGATGCTCCGGTCGTGACCGTGCGGGCGATGGTATCCCGGCGCGCGGGTACGATGGCCCCATGACGAGCGAGCTCTCCGCGGACGTCGTCGTCGTCGGATCGGGCGCGGCCGGCCTGAGCGCCGCCGTCAGCGCCGCGGTCGAGCTGGGCGAGGGCGGCTCGGTGCTGCTGCTCGAGCGCTCGGAGCGCCTCGGCGGCACCACCGCCGTCTCCGGCGGCGTCGCCTGGCTGCCGAACAACGACCACATGCGCGAGCTGGAGCTGCCGGACTCGCCGGAACAGGCGCTGACCTACCTGCGCGCGATCTCGCTCGGCCGCGCCGACCCGGCCCTGCTCGAGGCCTTCGTCGCCACCGCCCCGGAGGCCGCGCGCTTCCTTGAGGCGGAGACGCCGCTGCGCCTCAGCGCCGCCGGACGCGGCAACGCCGCGGGCGGCGTGCTGCCCTTCCCCGACTACCAGTCCGACCTGCCCGGCGGCGCCGCCCACGGCCGCTCACTCGACCCCGCGCCCTTCGACCCGTCCGCCCTCGGCGATCTGGCCGAGGCGATGCGCGAGCCGCTGCCCTACAGCGGGAGCTGGTCCGGCGGCGGGCTCGTGCTCGACAGCGGCCAGTGGGTCGGCGGGCGCGGGCTCGCGGGCGCGCTGATCGCGGGCTGCCTCGCGCACGGCGTGCGCATCGAGCGCGGCGTGCGCGCGCAGCGCCTGCTCGCGACCACCGAGGGCGGCGTCGCCGGCCTCGAGGCGGAGCAGGCGGGCGAGACGCTGCGCATCGAGGCGCGGCGCGGCGTCGTGCTCGCCGCGGGCGGCTTCGAGTGGGACGCGGAGCTGCGCCGCGACTGGCTGCGCGGCCCGGTCGACGCGCTGCTCAGCCCGGAGGGCCTCAACGAGGGCGACGCGCTGCGCATGGCGATGGAGCGCGGCGCGGCCGTCGCCAACCTCGGCGAGGCGTGGTGGACGCTGGCCGTGCGCCTCACGGGCGAGGGCGCGGACGCCGACGACGCGCAGGGCGAGCTGCGCTTCCTTTCCGGGCCGCGCTCGCTGCCGGGCTCGATGCTCGTGAACCGCCTCGGGCGGCGCTTCGTGAACGAGTCGGTCAACTACCACGACATCGTGCGCGCCTTCCACGTCTTCGACCCCGGCGCGTTCACCTACCCGAACCGCCCCGCCTGGTTCCTCTTCGGCGAGTCCTACCGCCGCGCCTACGGCCTGCTCAGCGCCGCGCCGGACGCCCCCGACCCGCCCTGGCTCGAGGCGTCAGCGAGCCTCGAGGCGCTCGCCGCCCGCTGCGGCATCGACGGCGCGGGCCTGCGCGAGACGGTCGCCCGCTTCGACGAGCACGCCGGGCAGGGCGTCGACCCCGACTTCGGGCGCGGCGAGGCGGCGTACGGCCTCGCCACCGGCGACCCGTCGCGCGAGGGCCGCGCGCGCACCCTCGGCCCGATCGGCGGGCCGCCGTACTACGCGATCGAGGTGCACGTCGCGGTGCTCGGCACGAGCAGCGGGCTGCGCGTCAACGCCGAGGGCCAGGTGCTGGACGTGCGCGGCGAGCCGATCGCCGGGCTGCACGCGGCGGGCAACACCATCGCCGCACCGACCGGCCCCGGCTACGGAGGCGGCGGCGGCACGATCGGCCCCGCGCTCACGTTCGGTTACCTCGCGGGCCGCTCCGCCGCGCGCGGCGACTGAGGGCGCGCGCCCACGAGAGAGCGAGGGCCCTTGCGCGGACGCTCGCGGGATCGCGCGGCGCGGCTCAGGTCGGGAAGCCGAGGGCGTCGGCGACCGCTCGTTGCCGCCGGTCGAGCGTGAGAAAGGCAATGCTGCCCGGCTCGTGCGCAATGAAGAGCGCGGTCGCGACATGCCAGAGGTCGGCGCCACGCAGATGGCCGGCAGCCAGCACCGCCCCGAATTCGGGAGTCAGAGGCCTGTCCGGCAGCACCCATTCGATGCCGGCGAGGAGTGCGCGATCAAGGGTGCGCCGCTCGCGGCTGAGGGACGATCTGAGTTCGGCTTCGAGCAGGTTCGACGATAGGAGCGTGGAGAATTCCCCCATCCGGCGTTCCAGCATCGGTCGCGTCGGCTCACCGACCGCGAGAGCGACCAGCACGGAGGAATCGACATAGGCGATGCTCACCTGTTGCGGTCCGCGAGGAACCGCTCAAGCGCGCCCGGGATGTGCGCCACTGGTCGGAGCGGTGCTCTGGGTTCGCGGGACCGGACCAACACGCCGCTCCGCTCAAGTTCATCGAGCCGCTCCTCGATCGTCGTGGGCGGGGGCTCGATCGGGCGGATCTCGGCGACGGGCTCCCCCCGATACGTGACGGTGACGGTCGTCCCCGCGCGGACCTGGCGCAGTACCTCGGAGAAGCGCGCCTTTGCCTCGTACGTCGAGTAGGTGATTCCCGGCATGACCACAGCCTATCTGGTCAGACTAGTCCGATACAAGGCCGGTCCGGCTCCTCTCCCCTGCTGGTGGGAGAGGGCGGACGCCGCCGCGGGCGCCTGCCGCTACGAGGCGACCAGCGCCTCCAGGTCAGCGGTCGTCACCGTCCCCGGCTCGATGCCCTCGCGGGCGCAACGGTTGGCGAGCAGGTTGAGCGCGCGGTTGTACGGCGTCTCGACGCCCTGCGTGGCGCCCAGCAGCGCGACCTCGCCGTTGATGTAGTCGGTTTCCGCGGAGCGCAGGCCGCGCTGGATGCCCTGCCAGAGCGAGCTGGCGAACGGCGGGGCGCCCTCGATCTGCGCCCAGTCGTAGCGCGGCTGGCGGTTCAGTTGCAGCGCCTCCTCCGGCGTCGGCAGATCGATCCCCGTGGCTACGAGGACCGCGCGCGTCTCCGCCACCAGCCGCTCGCGGATCGCCGCCGTGTCCGCGCCTGGCCCGAAGACGCCCGCGAGCGCGGAGCCGACGTTGATCAGCAGCTTCTCGTGCTTCCAGCGCATCACGTCCGGCTCCGCCTGCCCGTCGAAGCCACAGCTCGTGAGGTCGGCGGCGAGCTGCTCGACGACGTCGTCGACGCCCTCGGGGCAGCGCCCGAGTTCGATCTCGCCGCCGCCCTGCGGCTCGTAGTTCGCGACCACGCCGGGCTCGAGCAGCATGCCGGGGAAGCGCACGACCATGCCGTAGACGTTGCGGAAGCGGCGCAGCGCCTCGCGCTCCGTCGCCACGCCGTTCTGCGCGCAGATCACGGGCACGCCGTCGCCCGCCGCGTCGCGCAGCTCATCGAGCGCCGCGAAGGCGTCCTGCGTCTTCACGGTGAGCAGCACCGCGTCGCCCTCGCGGAACTCGACGTCCGCGGGCCGCTCGACGGCCGCCAGCTCCGTGCGCACGGTCTCCAGCGGCGTGCGCAGCGTCAGCCCGTGCTCACGGATCGCCTCGAGGTGCCGGCCGCGCGCGATCAGCACCACCTCGCGGCCGATCCGCGAGAGCGCCGCGCCCATCACGCCGCCGGTCGCGCCGGCTCCGTAGATGACGTAGCGCACGGCGGCCTACCCGACCCGCTCGGCGATGCGCGCCGCCGCGTCGAAGCCCTTGAGGATGTCGGCGTAGTGCGCCTCCAGGTCCGCGCGCGTGTGCGGGTGGCTGAAGATGTAGCGCTGGTTCTCCCGAATCGCCTCCAGCACGCGCGGCGCGATGTCCTCCGGGTAGACGGGGTTCGGCTGGCGCGGCACGGGGTGCGGCCCGAGCGTGAACGGCCCGCCGAAGCGCTCCTGACGGTGCCGCCCGGCGTCCTCGATGTCCGTCACCATGCCGCCGGGACAGAAGACCGAGGCCGAGATCTCGCCGTCGTCGTCCTCCAGCTCGTTGCGCAGCGCGATCGTGAGCGCGACTACTCCGTGCTTCACCGCCTGGTAGATGCCTCGCTGGTTGCGGCGCGCGATCAGCCCGCTCATCGAGGCGGTGTTCACGATATGCGCCTCGCCGCCCTGCGCGCGCATACGCGGGAGGAAGGCGTGGATCCCGTTGAGCGGCCCCCAGAGATTCACCTCCAGCAACCACTCCCAGTCCAGGACCGACGACTCCTCGATCTTCTTGTGCATCGAGACGCCGGCGTTGTTGAAGAGCAGGTGCGCCGCCCCGAACTCGTCGTAGGTGCGGTCCGCGAGGGCCTCGACCTGCGCGCGCTCGGCGACATCGATCTCGACGGCGATCGCCTGTCCGCCGCGTTCGCGGATCGAGGCCGCAACGAGCTCGGCGGGGTCACCCTCGAGGTCAGCGACGACCACGCGCATGCCCTCGTTCGCGCACTCGTTGGCCAGTGCCCGTCCGACGCCGTGCCCGGCGCCCGTGACGACGGCGACCTTATCCTGAAGTTCCCGCATCGCACCCCTCCCGTCGGCGCCCGCGGAGCGCGGGCGCTGCACAGTCTATGGGCGCATCTTGCGCGACCGCGCGCCCTCGGACACTCTCGCCGCATGCCTGCTCCCGCCTTCGGCCTGAACCGCTTCGACTTCCGCTCCGTGGCGGCGTTCGCCGCCGACGTGCGCCGCGCCGAGGAGCTGGGCTGGGACTACGGCTTCATCCCCGACTCGCAGCTGCGCCGCCGCGACACCTACGTGATGCTCGCCGAGGCCGCCCGCGCGACCAGCCGCATCCGCATCGGCCCGCTGATCGCCAACCCGATCAACCGCCACATCAGCGTCACCGCCTCCTCGATCGCCACCGTCGACGAGCTCGCCGAGGGCCGCACGCTGCTCGGGCTCGGCATCGGCGACACCGCCGTGCGGCTGGCCGGGCTGCGCCCCGCGCGCGTGCGCGAGCTGGAGGAGGCGACGCGCCTCGCGCGCGCCCTGCTGGACGGCGAGGCCATCGAGGTGGGCGCGCGGGCCCCGGCCCGGCTGCCGCACGCCCGGCCCGTGCCCGTCTGGATCGCCGCGGGCGGTCCGCGCATGCTGCGCGCGGCCGGGCGCGTCGCCGACGGCGTCTTCATCCGCGTCGGCACGTCGCCCGCGAACCTCGAGGCGGCGATCGAGGCCGTGCGCGCGGGCGCCCTCGAGGCCGGGCGCGACCCCGGCGAGGTCTCCCTGGGCGCCGTCTTCCACACCGCGCTCGTCGACGACGCGGAGCGCGCGCTGCGCATCGGGCGATCGATGGCCGCCGGGTACTACGAGTACTCGCCGACGCTGTTCGAGGCGCCCGGCCTGCGCTGGGACGGACCGCCCGTCGAGGAGCTGCAGCGCAGCGTCAGCCCGGACTTCCACCACACCCCGGACCTCGAGGGCGCGGGCCGCCTGCTCGACTTCCTCCCGCCGGCCGCCGCCGAGGCCTTCTCCCTCCACGGCGACGCCGGGGCGGTCGCGACACAGCTGACCGAGCTGCTGCGCGCGCTGCCCGTCTTCGAGATCGTCGTGCTGCACCCAGTGCCCGACCCCGCGCACGAGGCGCCCGGCGCGCCGCCGGACTACATGGGCCTCGTCGCACGCGAGGTGCTGCCGCGCGTCCGCGCCTCCCTCAAGGGGCCGCGCGGCTAGCCGACGGCGCCCGCCTCGCGCAGCGCGGCGATCTCCTCGGCGCTGTAGCCGCCGAGGTCGGCGAGCACCTCGTCGCTGCTGTCGCCGGGCATGGGCGCCGGACCCTTGATCGAGGTCGGCGTGCGCTCCATCTGGACGATCGGACCAACGAAGCGCTGCGGCCCCGTCAGCTCATGCTCCAGATCGACGAAGTGTCGCCCGCCCTCCTCGTGGTCCGGCAGATCCTCCGGAAACATCACCGGCGCGACGGGGGCGCCCACCGCCTCGAAGCGTTCGACCCAGTCCGCGACCGGGCGCTGGCGCAGGATTCCGGCGACCCGCGCGCGCAATTGCTCGACGAGCGCAAGGTTGGCCGGGTCGAGCGCGTTGTAGTCGAGGTCGTCCGTCGGGTCGTCGTCGATGCCCAGCACGCCGCGGATCGCGTCGCGGTTCGCCTTGGTGAGCGCGCCGATGACCATTCCGCCGTCGGCGGCCGAGTAGCCGCGCCAGTAGATCCCCATCGGCGAGCCGGTGCGCAGCGGTCCCTCGCGCGCCGCCACGAGGTCGCGGTAGTCGCCGCCGGCGGCGCGCACGCGCTGCAGCTCGGCGAGGATCAGGTCGCGCCCGTAGGCGTCGTGCACGGGCTCGACGTTGAGCTGGTGGCAGCACATCGCCAGCACCGAGCGCAGCAAGGAGACCGAGACGCGCTGCCCCTCGCCCGTGCGCTCGCGGTGGTAGAGCGCCGAGGTCAACCCGATCGTCGCCGCCAGCCCCGCCGGGAAGTCCCCGATCACCAGCGGCGGCCAGATCGGCGCGCCGTCCTCGTCGACCTTCGCGGCGAGAGCGATGCTGCCGCCGTAGGCCTGCGCCACCATGTCCGAGGCGGGCTTGTGCGCGTACGGCCCGTCGCGATCGAAGCCGCTGATCTCGGCGTAGATCAGGTCCGGCCGGATCGCCCGCAGCGTCTCGTAGTCGACGCCGAGCCGCTTCGCGACGCCCGGGCGGTAGTTGATCAGCACCACATCGAACTCGGGCAGCAGCCGGTACACCACCTCGCGACCCGCGGGCTGCTGCAGGTTCAGTTCGATGCTGCGCTTCCCGCGGTTCACCGACTGGAAGACCTTGGAGTGGCCGGGAGCGACGGCGTAGAGATTGCGGAACGGCTCCCCGCCCGGCGGCTCCACCTTGACCACGTCCGCCCCGAGGTCGGAGAGCTGCAGCCCCGCGAACGGCGCGGAGAAGATCAGCGAGAACTCGAGCACCCGAACCCCGTGCAGCGGCCCTCGCGGGCCCTCGGCTGTCTCGCTCATCGGTCCCCTCCCGTCGCGCACGCACCGATCGAGGGGGCCGCGTCCGGCGGCCCACGTGTCGCCGTCCTGTATACCGCATCGGGGCGCCGATCCGGCCTTCGGCGAGGGTCGGGAACCAAATCGGGGTTCGCGGCGTCTTATCTGTGTCGCGCCCGTCCGTCCGAGTGGACGAACCGCCGCGACGGACGGGGAGCGGCAGTACGCGGCCCCTCCTCCCGCGACGCGGAAGCCGGCGGGGGCTCAGCCCCCCGCCAAAGAGCGAGTCCTCGCCGGCCTACGCGTAGCCAGTCCGGCCATCACCGGAGCGAGAGGGCGCGTATGAGACGAGGGCGCACGGCCACACGCAGCGCGGCCCTGCTCTCGGTCCTGCTCGCCGCCCTCAGTCTCGGTCCGCGCGACGCATACGCCGAGGTCGGCTCGGTCGCCTCGGACCGGGAAGCGCTGATCGCGCTCTACCACGCCACCGACGGGCCCAACTGGACAGATAGCACAAACTGGCTGAGCGACGCGCCGCTCGGCGAGTGGTACGGCGTCACCACCGACGAGGACGGACGGGTTGCCCGGTTGGTCTTGCAGGGGAACGGGCTCGCGGGAGAGCTGCCGCCCGAATTGGGCAATCTCACCTCGCTGTGGGACCTGTACCTCGGTGGGCATGGCCTGTTGATTGGGCCGATACCTCGAGAACTCGGTAACCTCACACGGCTGCGGTACCTGAGTTTCCAGAACTCCGAGTTGACGGGT
Source organism: Dehalococcoidia bacterium (assembly GCA_965247925.1). Lineage (GTDB taxonomy): Bacteria > Chloroflexota > Dehalococcoidia > UBA2979 > UBA2979 > VXMT01. The sequence continues at coordinate 1,020,415 of CBDFIB010000004.1, read as the reverse complement.
GAGATCCCGCGTGAACTGGGCAACCTGAACAACCTGCTATGGCTGTCCCTCGATGGTAACGAGCTGATCGGAGAGATACCTCAAGAACTGGGAAACCTGAAGAACCTGACATTGCTGGGCCTCGATGGGAACGATCTGACCGGGGAGATACCTCGCGAGCTCGGTAGCCTCGCCAATCTGGATTGGCTGATCCTCGGTGGCAACGGGCTGACCGGGGAGATACCCCACGTGCTGGGCAGCCTCGAGAAACTGACACTGCTGAAACTTGATCGGAACCAGCTGACCGGGGAGATACCTCGCGAACTGGGAAGTCTCGCCAATCTTGGGCAGCTGAGCCTGTGGAACAACCAGTTGTCGGGCGGAATACCTCACGAACTCGGCAGTCTTTCCAACCTCACGTCGCTGTACCTCGCGGGCAACGAGTTGACCGGGGAGATACCGCAGGAGCTTGGCAACCTCAAGGACCTGACATTTCTGAGACTCGATCGTAATCGGTTGACCGGGCCGATACCCGGCGAGCTCGGCAGCCTCTCTAACCTCACATTGCTGCGCCTCGGAGGTAACAAGTTGACTGGGTGCATACCCGCAGGTCTGCGATCTGCACGGGACGATGACCTGGACTCGCTTGGCCTGCGGATCTGCGAGGCCGCGCCAGAACCTCCGGACTCCGGCAACGCCGGGCTGCTCTCGCCAGCACCCGAAGGCGCCGGCGTCCTCCCGCCGCTCGCAGTCCTCGTGCTGCTGCTCGTCACCTCGGCCGCCGTCCGCCGCATCGTCCGAGGCGGGCGCGAGGTGTCGACGCCGTAGTCAGCGCTGCGGGCCGCTGCTAGCCTCCGCCACGCACGAGGCGGCCCCCGCGAGCGGGCCGCACGACGGCCCACAAGGAGCCGCGACGCGAGGAGGCGCACCATCACCATCCCCACCGAGACCACCACCACGGAAGAGCTGCAGGCGATCTTCGACCAGGTCTCCAACTGGGGCCGCTGGGGCCCCGAGGACGAGCTCGGCGCGCTCAACCTGATCAGCGCCGGGAAGCGCGCCGCCGCAGCCGCCCTCGTCCAGGAGGGCGTCACCATCAGCTGCGCCCTCGAACTCGCGAAGACGCCGCACGCCGACAACCCCACGCCCGTGCGCCACGCGATGCTCGTCGGCGGCGACATCACGCGGCCGCAGAGTCTGCAGGGGTCGAGCGACTACTTCTCGATCGCGCCGCACGGCGTCGCAAACACGCACCTCGACGCACTCTGCCACATCTTCCGCGACGGCAAGATGTACAACGGCTTCGACCAGGCCGAGGTCACCAGCGTGGGCGCGCGGCGCAACAGCATCATGTCCGGCAAGGACGGCGTGGTCAGCCGCGGCGTGCTGCTCGACATCCCCGCCCTGCACGGCGTCCCCTACCTCGAACTCGGCGAGCGCATCACCGTCGATGACCTCGAGGCGGCCGAGGCGCGCCAGGGCGTCACCGTCTCCGAGGGCGACATCCTGCTCGTCTGTATCGGACGCGACGCGCGCCGCGAGGAGCACGGCTACTGGACGTCGGGCATCGAGGGGATCGCCGGGCTCTCGGTGACGTGCGCTCCCTGGATTCGCGAGCGCGGCGTCGCCGTGATGGGCTGCGACGGGATCACGGACGCGATGCCGCACGCGATCGAGGGCTGGGACACGCCGATGCACCAGGTGCTGATCGTCTCGATGGGCATGCACCTGATCGACAACATGCAGCTCGGCCGCCTCGCCGCCGCCTGCGAGGAGCGCGGTCGCTGGGAGTTCCTGCTCACCCTCGCACCGCTGCGCCTCGATCAGGGCACCGCCTCCCCGGTCAACCCGATCGCGATGTTCTAATGGTTGAGAGGACTCGCAGAGTGATATCTGATTCTGATATCATCCGAGCGTGAGGCGCAGGCACCGCAGAACGCTGGCCTCTGTCTTTCGGCAACCCGCGCCAGCGGGAATCCGCTGGGACGACATCGAGTCATTGCTGCGGGCCTGCGGAGCGGACATCGAGGAGCGTGCCGGGTCGAGAATAGCAATCGAGTTGCACGGGGTGACGGCCATCTTTCACCGACCTCACCCACGTAAGGAAGCGGGCAAGGCGTCCGTCTCCTCGATGAGAAAGTTCTTGATGGAAGCCAGGGTGCGGCCAGGCGGGCAGGGAGGACAGCGATCATGATGGAGTACCGAGGCTACCGGGCAGCTGTTGTCTTCGATGACGAGGTCGACATCTTTCACGGGGAAGTGATCGGCACACGCGATGTGATCACGTTCCAGGCGGAGTCAATCTCGGGGCTTCACGAGGAGTTCGCCGCCTCCGTCGACGAGTACCTCAAGGTCTGCGCCGAGCGGGGACGGGAACCAGACAAACCCTTCAGCGGGAGGATCCCGCTCAGGGTCTCGCCCGACATACATCGCGCAGCAACAGAAAGTGCCAAGGCTGACGGCAAGAGCCTCAACGCGTGGCTGTCCGAGAAGATCGCCGGCGCCATCGGAGCCACTGGATAAACGCAGTTCCCGGTTCCCCGCCTCCTACCCCCGCGGGAGGCCGAGGCCGCGCGTGGCGATGATGTTGCGCTGGATCTCGGAGGTGCCCGCTCCGATCGTGTGCGGGATCGTGGTCAGGTAGCGCTGGGTGAAGTCGGCGCGCGCCGGCGAGCGCTCGTCCTCGGGATCCCAGAGGTTCGAGTAGAGCCCGAAGGTGCGCACGCCCGTGCGCGAGATCGCTTGCAGCGTCTCGCTGATGCGCAGCTTGCCCATCGACGCCTCGTAGTTCGGGATCAGGCCCGCCGCCTGCATCGAGATCACGCGCAGCGAGAAGTTCTCGCAGACCGCCGTGTCGATCGCGCGGTCGGCGATCTCCGCGCGGATGGAGGGCAGGTCACGCACCGAGCCCGGAGCGCGCGGCTCGCGCACCTCGTCGAGCAGCTGGTTGAACTGGCGGCGCACGTTGGTCGCCTGGCGCACGCCGGAGCGCTCGAAGTCGAGCAGCGTCATGGACACGTACCAGCCGCGGTTGACGTCGCCCACCACGTTAGTGGCAGGGACGCGCACGTCCTCGAAGAAGACCTCGTTGAAGCCGTGCTCCCAGGCCATGTTGACGAGCGGGCGGACGCTGACGCCCTCGATGGTCATGTCGTCGATCAGCAGGAAGCTGATGCCGCGGTGCTTGGGCGCGTCCGGGTCCGTGCGCACCATCGCGAAGATCGCGTCCGCGTGGTGGCCGTTGGTGGTCCAGATCTTCTGCCCGTTGACCACGTACTCGTCGCCATCGAGGACGGCGCGCGTCTGCACCGAGGCGAGGTCCGAGCCCGCGCCCGGCTCGGAGTAGCCCTGGCACCACACCATCTCGCCGGCGAGGATGCGCGGCAGGTAGGCGCTCTTCTGCGCGTCGGTGCCGTGGACGACAAGCGTGGGCGTGAGCATCTCGACGGAGTGCGAGCTGCCGACGACGGGCGCGCTGACGCGGGCCATCTCCTGGTTGTAGATGAACTGCTCCCACTTGGAGAGCCCGCCACCGCCGTACTCGGTGGGGATGTGCGGCGCGACCCAGCCGCGCTCGCCGAGGGCGTCCGCCCACTCGCGGGCGGCGTGACGCCGCGCCGGCTCCGCTGCCTTGCGATCGGCGACCCACTCGTCGGGCGCGCCGGGCGGGCGTGCGCGGTAGTGCTTCGGGAGGCGCTGCTCGATGAAGCTGCGCACCTCGCTGCGGAACGCGGCCTGCTCGGGGCTGTCTTGCCACTCCATGGACATCCTCCTGCCCGGCTAGGGTAGCCGAAACGCGCGAGGGCGACCGCCGGGCCTCCGCCGTACGGGCAATGCCGCGGCTCAGGCGTGCGGCTCTGGCGGCGCGAGGCCTCCCAGGCGTAGCCCGTCTCCACCCGCCGCAGCCGCCCGAGGGTGGGGATGCCGAAGTGGCCGCCCGTGACGAGGGCGTCCTGCGCGATTGCCAGCTCGGCGACCTTGCGGCGCGAGCGCTCGGCCTCGACCGGGTCGTGCTCGAGGAAGGTGGGCCACTCCGGCCGCACCAGGTGGGCGGGGTGGTAGGCGACATCGCCGGTGATCAGCAGGCGCTCGCCGCCCGACGAGAGCAGCAGCGAGCAGTGGCCGGGCGTGTGGCCCGGCGTCGGGACCATCGTCAGCGAGGCCGCCGGCGAGGCGAAGAGCTCGTGCTCGCCGTCGACGGGTTCGATGCGAGCGGCGTCGTGCACGGGCAGCACGCAGCGGCGCACGAACTCGAGGCGCTGCGGGTCCGCCTCGGGGCCGAGCCAGTGGTCCAGCTCCGTCCGCGAGACGAAGACCGTCGCGTTGGGGAAGGTGAGCGCGCCGTCGCCGTCCTCGTCGACGAGCCAGCCGACGTGGTCCGGGTGGAGGTGCGTCTGCACGACGGCGTCGACATCCTCGAGGGCGACACCCAGCTCCGCGATCCGCTCGAGCAGCTCGCCGCAGCCCGGCGTCCCGAGCGTGCGCCCGAAGACGCCGTAGCCGGCATCGACGAGCGTGGTGCGGCCCTCGCCGCGGATCAGGAAGCTGCCGAGGTTGAACGGCACCGGATCGGACGGGTCCGTGATCCCGACCTCTCGCATCCAGTCGGCGCTGTCGACGCCGGGCAGGTGGCGGGCGAAATCGGTGACATCGGGCGCGCTGTCGCTGATCGCGACGACCTCGAGCGAGCCGAGGCGAACGGTCTCGCTGAGCCTCGACATGGGCGCGGGGGCTAGCCGAGCTCGGCGGCGATGCGTTCGCCCGCCTCGAAGTCGTCGAGGATCTGCTGGTAGTAGGCCTCGACGGTGGGGCGGGTGTGCGGGTGGCTGAAGATGTAGAGCCGGTTCTCGCGCACCGCCGCGAGGACGCGCTTCGCGACATCATCCACCGTCATCGGGTTGGGCTCGCGGGCGACGGGGCGGGGCCGCTGGGGGTAGGGGCCGCCGAAGCGCTCCGGCCGGTTGCGGCCGGAGTCGGACATGTTGGTCAGCATCCCGCCGGGGCACCAGCAGGAGACGACGATGCCCTCGGGGGCGAGTTCGTCGTGCAGCACGGTGCTGACGCCGACGAGGCCGTGCTTGATCGAGGTGTAGATGCCGTTCACGTTCTGGCGGGCGACGAGGCCGGAGACGGAGGCGGTGTTGATGATGTGCGCCGGCCCCTCCTGCTCCCGCATCCGCGGTACGAAGGCGTAGACGCCGTACATCGGCCCCATCAGGTCCACGCTGGTCACCCAGTCCCAGTCCTCGTCGGGCGCCTCGGCGATCGGATTGCGCTTGCTCACGCCGGCGTTGTTGAACAGCAGGTTGACCTCGCCGAACTCCTCGTAGGCGCGCGCCGCGAGGGCCTCGATGGCGGCGCGGTCGCTCACGTCGGTCTGTACGGCGATCGCGGCTGCCCCAGCCTCGCGGACCTCGGCGGCGGCCTCCTCGGCGGGTCCGGACTCGATGTCGGCGATCGCGATGCCGCGCGCGCCCTGACGGGCGCACTCGAGCGCGATCGCTCGGCCGACGCCGCTGCCGCCTCCGGTGATCACGGCGACGTTGCCCTCGATGTCGGTCATCGTGCGATCCTTTCGAGCGCCGCCCCGGCCGCTACGCCCCGTTCGACGCCAAGGCTCACCCTTGCCACTGATACCTGTCCAGGTCGACGCGATCGTCGTCGCTGACGACTACGCCCTCCTCCCGGAGATGCTCGCGCTGTTCGTCTAGCGACTGCGGAGCACCCAGTTCTCCCGCTGCTTTGACCACGCGATACCACGGCACATCGGTCTTGTCGGGAAGAGAGCTCATGGCGCTCCCTACTGCCTGTGCCGCATCTGGCGAATTGAGGCCTTCGGCAATCTGCCCGTAGGTCACTACCCGCCCGTGAGGTACCTCCCGTATGTAAGTCCACACCAACTCCCGGAAGTTGCCGCTCTGTGGCGTGGAATTCCATGACCTCAGCGCAGCCTTGATGAACCGCACGAGTCCGTCGCGTCGCTCGTCCCACTGCTCTGCGCTGTCGATCAAGAGGCCGCAGTTTCTGTCGCTATCCAAAGGAAGCCATCCGCAGTGGACTGCCTTTGCCACTAGCGAATCGAGTGCGTCCGGGCTGTAGTTCGTCGCTGGGTACCAGACGACCGACAACCCCGTGTTCTCTACCCAGAGGTGGCAGAAACGGCGACGGTTGCCGCCGGCGGGAAGGCTATAGCTGACTCCGTAAGATCCATACTTCCGCGCGGCGTCAGGGAGGGCGTTCCGCAGCGCTTCGTCGACATCCTCGAACAGTTCGGCCAAGTCTTGCTCGGTCAGTCTGTTCTGGAGGGCGAGGCGTCGCTCGGCGGCGCTCTGGTTGGTTCGCTGCCCAGTGCGTACGGCCGCGTCCCGTTCAACCTCCACCTGCCGGGCGAGCAATGTCTCCCCTTCGTGCTGGAAGCCGTAGAACGTGAGTACCGAGATGTCGATGCCGCCTTCCGAGAGGAACTGCGCCATCCGTTCCGCTCGTTCATCCACGCCGAGCCCCACGAGCGTGAGTCGTGGCGGCAGGAGGTCGCTCAGTTCGTTCTCGGCGAACCACTCCTGGTACCACTCCTCGAAGTCTTCGATCTTCTCGATGCCCCCGCTCCCCGAGTGCTCGGCGATGAGCCTTGCCAACTCCTCCGGCGCCTCGGCGCTGAGCGCCGAGGCGTAGTCGATGCACTGCGTCACCGCTTCACGGGTCAGCTTCTCCCGCTTCAACTCGAACACGACCAGCCGCCCACCCTCGTCGACGCCGAGCAAGTCCAGCGGGCCGCTCTCTGTTGGCGTCTGTCGTCCGACGAGGTGTAGCCCGCTCTCCAGCAGCTCGGGGCGACGGACCAACGTCGCCTCCAGGATGTCCTCCAGCGCCACGCCCGAAACGCTCTCCACGACCCCGACTTCGTTCCCGTCGCGCAAGGCCCAGATCTTGAGTTCATCCGTCATCTGTTCGCCTCGTCACTTGCCACACGGCGCTAGACGTTCGACGCCCTCGACGAACTCATCGACGCCGATCGAGCCGGGCGGGATGCCGTTGCGTACGCAGTGGTTGGCTGCCTGCTGGAGGGCGCGGTTCCACGGCGCGGGGACGCCGTGCAGCGCGCCGATCAGCACAATCTCGCCGTTCACGTAGTCCGTCTCCACGCTGCGGTTGCCGCGCTGGATGCCCTGCCAGACGGAGCTGGTGAAGGCGTCGTGGCCGGGAATCTCGCCCCACTCGAAGCCGGGCGCGCGCCCGGCGGCCGCGGACTCCTCGCGCGAGGCGTAGTCGATGCCGGCGGCGGTGAAGACGGCCTCCGTCTCGGCCTCCAGGCGCGCGCGCAGCGCGGGGGTGTCCGCGCCGGGGCCGAAGACGGCGGGGAATGCCGCGCCGAGGTTGCGGATCAGCTTGTGGTACTTCCAGCGCATGACCTGCTCCTCGACTTCGCCGCGGAAGCCGCTCGCCGTCAGGTCGGCGGCGATGGCGCGGACCAGGTCGTCGGCGCCCTCGGCGTCGTAGTTGAGGACCAGGCCCGGCTCGAGGAAGGAGGTGGCGACCAGCACCTCGACGGCGTAGACGCGCTCGAAGCGGCGCAGCGCCATGCGCTCGTTCTCGATGCCGTTCTGCAGGCAGACCACGGGCAGGCCGGCCCCGCCCGCCAGGCGCAACTCGTCGAGAGCGTCCGCGCAGTCCTGCGTCTTCATCGTGAGGAAGACCACGTCGTCCTCGCGGAAGTCGACCTCGCCGGGGCTGGCGACGGCCGGGATGCGGAGCTGCAGTGTCTCGGCCGGGCTCTTGACGGTGAGCCCGCGCTCCCGGATGGCCTCGAGGTGCGGGCCGCGCGCGATCAGGACTACCTCGCGCCCGGCGTCGAAGAGCCGCGCGCCGATGGCGCAGCCGATGCCCCCGGCGCCGTAGAACACGTAGCGATTCGGCATGCGTCCTCCTGCTCGCATTGGTAGGCGACCGCGCCGTGGTTGTCCAGCCTGCGGCGGCTGCGCAGGCGGCATCTCATGCGTCGTCACGATCGCCTTGGTGCTGTAAAGTGCGGCGCGACGAACAGATAAGGAAGGAAGGCACCGCTTGGCTAAAGGTCATGGCCTGCTTCGAGGCAAATACGCAGTCGTCGGCGTTGGCGAGACCGAGTACTCGCGCAACTCCGGCCGCACCACGCGCCAGATGGGCGTGGAGGCGGTCAAGAACGCGATCGACGACTCCGGCCTCGACTACAACACCACCAGTTGGGGCACCACCTGCTACCAGGTCGGCGACGCGGCCGGCTCGGAGGTCATCTTCTCCGACCTCGGCGTGCGCATGGACTACCAGGTCGACACCTGGGGCGGCGGATCGTCCTCGGAGACGCTGATCGGGCTCGCGATCGGCGCGCTCGAGGCGGGTCTCTGCGACGCGATGGTCGTCTACCGGACGATGAACGGCTTCACGGAGATGCGGATCGGCGGTACGCCCGTGGGCGCGCCGACGGGGCCGCCCCCGTTCGTGACGCGCCACGGCGACCACACGATGCAGAGCCGCGTCTACGGCATCGCCAGCGCGCTCCAGAACTTCGGGCTCACCTTCGTGCGCCACATGTACGAGTACGGCACCACGCCGGAGCAACTCGCGCACGTCAAGGTGGCGCACAGCAAGGGCGCCTCGAACAACCCGAAGGCCTACTACAAGCAGCGCATGACCGTCGACGACGTGCTCAACTCGCGCTACATCGTGGAGCCGTTCCACCTGCTGGACTGCTGCGTGGAGACGGACAACGCGACGGCAATCGTGATCACCGACATCGAGCGCGCGCGCGACCTTCCGAGGCCGGACGTCGCGATCCTCGGGACGGGTGGGCGCACCCACAAGTGGTCGCCGGACTACCACTGGGGCCACGGGCCGATCAACCAGGTCGGCGGCATCTACACGAAGGACGTGGTGTTCCCGAACGCCGGGGTCGGCCCGGAGGACGTGGACATCACCGGCTCCTACGACGCCTTCACCTTTACGACGTTGCTGCAGCTGGAGGCCTACGGCTTCTGCCCGATCGGCGAGGGCGGCACCTACGTCTCCGACGGCACCATCGAGCTCGGCGGCAGGCGGCCAAACAACCCCTCGGGCGGCCACCTCTGCGAGAGCTACACGCACGGCATGAACATGGTCATCGAGAACGTGCGCCAGCTCCGCGGCGAGGTCGACGACTACTGCGATGGCCCGCACAGCTACGACTACAGCGAGGGCAACTGCCGCCAGGTCCGCGACCCGGAGATCACGATGAACCTCGGCTGGGCGCAGCCGCCGACCGGCTCATCGCTGATCATGACCAACCAGGTCTAGGCGAGCGACCAGCGAAGAGGAGCAACATCAATGGCTGAGTACCTCGGCGCGGGGGTCTTCGTCCCGGAGAACGACCCGCAGCATCGCGAGTACCTGACGGAGGCCGGCAAGGGCTACCTCCCGTTGCAGCAGTGCGACGACTGCGGCGCGAAGATCTACCCCGTGCGCACGATGTGCCCGGAGTGCCGCGGCAGCGACATGACCTGGGTCCCCGCCACCGGCAAGGGCACGATCTACTCCTACTACATCGTCCCGCACCCGATTAACCCTGCGTTCAAGGACTTCGTCCCCTACCCCGTGATCCTCGTCGAGCTGGACGAGGAGCGCGGCGCACTGGGCGAGCACCGCGCGCTGCGCGTGATCGGCAACCTGCTCGGCGACGACGGCAACCCCACGCCACGCGAGGACGTCGCGATCGGCAAGCGCGTCGAGGTGACCTTCGTGGACCTCGGCGACGGCTGGGCGCTGCCGCAGTGGAAGCTCTCCGGCGAGCCGGACGAGCACGAGGCCTGGCAGATCCCGCACAGCTACCCGCCCTAGGGAGCACCGCGCGGGCTGCGAAGCCCCAGGCACGAACTCTCGGAGGGGGCAGCACGTGCTGCCCCCTCCTTGTACCCTCCCCGCGACGCCCGGCGCGCCGGGGGAGGGACAAGCCGATGACGTCCGAGGGCAGGCGTCGGGAGCGGCCCCTCTTCGGCGCGCCGCTGCGCATCGCACACCGCGGCGGTAACGCGCTCAAGCGACTCGTCGAGGCGGAGCGCGCGAACGTCGACGTAGTCGAACTCGACCTCTGGCTGCACCGCGGCCGCCTGGATGTCCGTCACGCGAAGTCGACCGGCGCCCTGCCCTTGCTGCGGGACGGCTGGTCGCTGCGACCGGGCCGGGCAGGCCGGCTGCAACTCGCCAACATCCTCGATTCCGCTCAACTCGGCACGCGCCTGATGCTCGATCTCAAGGGCAGCGACGCCGATCTACCGAGGATGGCGATGAACCTCATGGCGGAACGCAGGCCGGGCGAGCCCTACGTGGTCAGTTCGCGGGAGTGGGACCTGCTCGCCCCCTTCCGCAGTCTCCCTCACGTCCTCGCCATCTACTCCTGCGGGTCACTCAAGGCGCTCGCCGAGGCGCTCGACATCGCGCGCCGGGACGGGCTGCCCGCGGTGGGTGCGCATCGGCGCCACCTCGATCCGCAACGCGTCGCAGAGCTGCGCGAGCACGTGCCGGAGTGCTTCGCCTGGGGCGTCGACGACCGCCACCGCGCCCGCGAGCTCATCGAGTGGGGCGCGACCGGCATCATCAGCGACAACTACGAGATGCTGCGCAATCTCGGGCGTTCTGCGCGGCGGGGGCAGGCCGCGGTCGCGCGTGGCGCAACGCGGGGTTGACGCACGATCCTGGCGTACCGCATATTCTGTTCTGTACATACCACTCCGTACACACCACTCCGTACTGGGAGCGAGCCATGGCTCGGTTGGACGTGCGACTCGATGCCGAACAGCGACGGCGGCTGGAAAAGCTTGTCGCGGAGCGCGGCGAGCCAATCTCGGACATCGTGCGCTGCCTGATCGACGATGCCTACGAGGGCATCATGCGGGAGCGTCGCATCGCAGCGGCCGAGCGTCTGGCCGCGCTGGCGGTGGAGGATCCGCCGGATGCCGCCACACTCTCTCGCGAGTTGGAGGCGGCGCATGAGCCCGGCGGCCTTCCTTGACGCCAACATCCCGATCTACGCCGCCGGCGGACCGCATCCGAATAAGGAGCCGTGCGCTCGCGTCCTGAGGATGGCCGCGCAGCAACCGTGGTCATTCTTCACCGATGTCGAGGTGCTGCAGGAGTTGATGCATCGCTACCGCGCGTCCGGGCGATGGGCGTTGGGGCGCGAGGTGCTTCGGGGCTTCGCCGAGGTCATGCACGACCGCATCGAACCCGTCCTCGAGCAAGACGTCCACCTGGCGGCACGCTTGGGAGATCGTCATGCGGGCATCAGCGCCCGCGACCTCGTCCATGCGGCGGTGATGGAGCGCCTCGGAGCCGAGCGCGTCATCTCGGCGGACAGCGACTTCGACCGCCTGCCCGGCCTCACCCGCCTCGATCCCGCTCGCGTCGGGGAATGGAGCGATGCTGTGCTGGCAGGCGAGGGCGTCTAAAGTACGCACGCGGGCGGAGTACCGATCGCGCCCGGAGGACGGAGACGAGCCATGACGACCACCGCGGACACGCAAATCCTGACCGCACACTACGACGACAAGACCGTCGCCTCGCTGCTCTTCGACTTCTTCGCCGTCGACGGTGACGCCAGCCTCGACGGCTACCTCGAGGACCGCGCGCGGCCGCTGCTCGACGGCGGCGCCGCGACCGCGGTGAACATCTTCGAGCTGCGCGAGCAGGAGGTGCCGGCCACGCCGCTCGCGCGCGGCATCAACCAGGGGCTGACGGAGGCCTACGAGGACAGGCTCTGGCACCAGCTGGATCGTGACGCGGCGAAGACGGCGACTCCCGACCGGCCGCGTCCGGCCGCCGTCTATGGCGCCGCCTACCAGCTCGCCGGCGACGACTTCGACCCGCTGGCCGCCATGCCCGAGGCCGCGGGGCGCTCGGTGATCAGGACCGGCGCGTACCGCAAGATGATCGACTTCGGCCGCCCCGACCCGACCAGCGACGACGCCTTCCAGGCCGCGATGATCGTCTTCACGCACCCGACGGACCTCGGCTACACGGGCTCGTTCGACGACTGGTACACGACGAACCACATGATCGACGTGGCCAAGTCGCCGCCGTTCCGCAGCGCGACGCGCTACATCCTCGAGCGCCGTCTCGAGGGGACGCCGCTGCCCTACCTCTGCATCTACGAGGTCGAGGCACCCTACAGCGAGCGGATGCACAGCGACATGATGCAGCAGGTCTGCGTCGACCCGTGGCCGCAGCGGGAGGCGCAGCCCGTCACCGACGGCGGCCAGGGCGTGCTGATGATCGACTTCTGGGGCTACTTCCAGCGCGCCTAGCACGCCTCGTAGGCGATTCGCGGCGCACGCCGTTGACGCGAGGCGGGGAGGGCGGACAATAGGCGCGTGACCGCCGCCGCGACGACCACACGCCCGACTCCGACGGAGATCACGACGCCGGACGCCGCTGCCGGGCAGCAACTCGCGCCCCGCTACCACCTGGTGCTGCTGGATGACGATTACCATACCTACGCCTATGTCATCGAGATGCTGGGCGACATCTTCGGCTACGGGCGAGAGAAGGCGTTCGCCCTCGCCCGCATGGTGGACACACAGGGGCAGGTGATCGTGGAGACGGCTGGGCATGAGCAGGTGACGCAACACCAGCGCAGGATTCACGGCTATGGCGCGGACCCGCGCATCGACGCCTCGCAGGGCTCGATGTCGGCGCTGGTCGAGGAGGCTCCGTGACGCACGGGATGCCCGCCACGTCCGGCGCGATCGCGCCCGGCACGGTCGCGCGCGCGCCCGTCGAGGGGCCACTCAACATCGCGCGCGCCTGCCTGGAGCAGCGAGCGCTCGATCCGGCCTTCGCCGACCAGCCGGCGTTCAGCTTCCTCTACGGCGATCGCACGGAGCGCTGGACCTACGCCGAGGCCTGGGAGCGCGTCGCGCGCATCGGGCGCGGACTGCTCGCGCTGGGCCTCGAGCCGGGCGATCGCGTGCTGGTGCGCACGCCGCACTCGCCGGAGTACGCGTTCGCCTTCTTCGGCGCGAACGCGGCCGGGCTGGTGCCGATCCCGGCCTCGCCGCAGCTGACGCCAGCCGAGGCCGGGTTCCTCTGCGCCGACGCCGAACCACGCGCCGCCGTCACCTCCGCCGATCTGCCGCTGCCGGGCTTCGAGGGCATCCAGATCGACGCCGCCAGTCTCGACGACCTCGACGGCGACGCCTCACTGCCACAGACGCAGGCCGAGGATCCGGCGTTCCTGATCTACACCTCGGGGACGCAGGCGAGCCCGAAGGGCGTGCTGCACGCGCAGCGCACGCTCTACGGGCGGGCGCTGATGTGGGGGGCCTGGGAGGGCTTCCAGGCCGGCGATGTCACCCTGCACGCCGGCACGCTGAACTGGTCCTACACCCTCGGCGTCGGGCTGATGGACGTCTGGGCGGTGGGCGGGCACGCGATGCTCTACGGCGGCCCGCCGGACCCCGCGATCTGGTCCCGGCTGATCGCCGAGCACGGCGTCAACGTCTTCACCGCGGTGCCCACCGTCTACCGCCAGTTGTTCAAGTACGGGGCGCCCGAGGACACCGATCTCTCCTCGCTCCGTCACTGCCTCTGCGCCGGCGAGCCGCTGCTGCCCGCGCTCGCCGAGGAGTGGGCCGCCGTCGCGGGCACGGAGATGTTCGAGGCGCTCGGCATGACCGAGGTCAGCACCTACATCTCCTCGGGCCCGGCGACCCCCGTGCGGCCCGGCTCGCCGGGACAGCCGCAGCCGGGACGCCGCGTCGTGATCCTGCCCGAGGATGGCGACGCGCCGGACGCGGAGCAGCCGCTGCCGCCGGGCGAGGTTGGGCTGCTCGCGGTCCACCGCTCGGACCCGGGACTGATGCTCGGCTACTGGCGGCGGCCGGACGAGGAGGCCTGGGTCTACCGGGGCGAGTGGTTCACCGGTGGCGACCTGGCGGCGATGGACGAGGACGGCTACATCTGGTTCCACGGCCGCGCCGACGACGTGATCAAGTCCTTCGGCTTCCGCCTCTCCCCGGTCGAGATCGAGAAGGCGATCGAGTCCTGCCCCGGCGTCTCCGAGGTCGCCGTCGTCGGCGTGCCGATCGACCCGACGAAGACGCTGGTCACCGCCTGCGTGGTTCCACAGGACGGCGTGCGGGTCGAGGAAGACGCCCTGCGCGCCCACGCCGAGGCGAGCCTCGCCGGATACAAGCAGCCGCACGAGTACCGGCTGGTTGACGAGCTTCCGCGCACGCGCAACGGCAAGGTGCAGCGCAAGGTGCTGCTCGCCAGCCTGCGCGGCGACGCGTAGCCGCCTCGGACCCTGCTCGGGAACCGCTCGGAGGGCGAAGCGCTCGCCGCGTCGCCGTGGGCGACCGTGGCCGAGAGGCGCGCCGGGTCTTTCATGCCCTCCGGATCCACGCCTCAGAAAGGGGGTGATGCCCCATGACAGACCGTAAAGGACTCGTTGCTCAGATGAAACCAGGGGCTCCGGTCTCTGGTCCTATCCCTGACCGGAGCCCCCACCACCGCTGATCAGTCGAGCCACCCCCACCAGCCGCGCCGCGTGGCGACGACCATTGCGGCGAGGACCACTGCCGCGTAGACACCGGCGGCCACCAAGTTCCACGGTGGCTCGCCAGGCCACCGGTAGAGCAACAGGTGGGCGCCGATGATAAACCCGAACAGAAAGCTGAACCTACGGCTCCTTATGCCCGGAGGATACGGCAACCCCCACACGGCGACTCGCAGCTTAGCCCTGATCCACCGAAGAAGAGCGCGCGAGCGGCTGCGGTTGGGTGCTCCGCTGTAGCTGGGACAATGGGTTTTGACAAATCACGTACCAGCGACAGGGAGCACCCATTCGATGCTACCAACGAGCGACCCCGACCGGATAGACATCGCCTTCGACGACCACCGCCTGGTGGCCGATGCGGGGCTGCTCCTCCCGGCCACGCTCGCCCAGCATCTCGGTTTGCAAGAGCTCGCCGACAGCTACCTCGACCTCGGTGACGCGGCGGGGCGCGCGAACGCCGGCGACAAGCTGCTGACCCTGGCCGCCTCGGCGCTCGCGGGCGGCGACTGCATCGACGACGCCGCTGCGTTGCGCTCAGGCGGCGCCGGGCGCGTGCTCGGCTGCACCGTGAAGGCGCCGTCCACCCTCGGGACCTTCCTGCGCAGCTTCAGCTGGGGCCACGTCCGCCAGCTCGACCGCCTCAGCCGCGAGTTGCTCGCCCGCGGCTGGGCGGCCGGGGCGGGACCCGGCGATGCGCCGTTCACGATCGACCTCGATTCGACGCTCTGCGAGACCTACGGCCTGGCGAAGGAGGGCGCCCGCCAGCCCGGCTACAGCGGCGCGCGCGGCTATCACCCGCTGCTCGCGGTGGCGGCCGGGACGGACGAGGTGCTGATGGCGCGGCTGCGCGAGGGCCGCGCGCACACCGCCCGCGGCGCCGCCCACTTCCTGCGTGAGACGGTGGCGCGGCTGCGCGAGGCCGGGGCGTCGGGGCAGCTCACGGTGCGCGCCGACAGCGGCTTCTACACCCACGCCGTCGTCGCCGCCTGCCGCGCGCTGGATGTCCGCTTCTCAATCACCATTCGCCAGTAGCCGAGCGTACGCCGGCTGATCGAGGCGATAGCGGAAGAGGACTGGACGCCGATCCCGTACTGGCTGCCGGGCGGCGCCGATGTCGCCGAGACGACCTACACGCCGTTCCAGCACAAGGAGGATGCCACCCCGGTGCGGCTCATCGTGCGGCGCGTCAAGCCGGCGCCCGGCTCACAGCTCGCGCTCTTCGTGAACTATAGCTACCACGCCTTCATCAGCGATCGCGCCGGAGAGATGATGGAGCTGGAGGCCGACCATCGCCGCCACGCCGAGATCGAGAACGCGATCCGCGATCTCAAGTACGGCGTCGGGCTGAACCATCTCCCCTCGGGCCGCTGCGCCGCGAACGCGGCGTGGCTCGCGGTGCAGGTGATCGCGCACAACCTCGCCCGCTGGACGGCGCGCCTCGGGCTCGGCGAGGGAATCGTGACGACCAGGACGCTCAGGCGGCGCTACTTCGCTCTCGCCGGACGGCTCACCCATTCTGCCCGGCGCTGGACCCTGCACCTCCCGAAGCGCTGGCCCTGGGCCGCCCAGTGGACAGCCGCGCTCGCGCGACTCCGGGCGCTACCGCTCCCCGCCTCACGCCCCGCCCACAGCGCTGGCCCCGGGTCCGAGGCTCGCACCAGCATGCCCGCGCACGCCTCGCGCACCCTCGCGCCCTCGCTCAGCGCCCCCGAGCGGCGCTGAGCGAGGGCTCCTCGCTCCGCTCCGCCCGCGCCGCCGCCTGGCGAACGCCGCCACGCCCGCCGAACTCTCCGCCAGCCCCGCATCCCGCCCTGTCAAGCTTCGATCGGTGGATTCGGGCTTAGAGACCACGGTTGTGTAGACGATTAATGCCGCCGCCGCCACGTACACCCCGCCAGGCGCGTATGCCCACACTCCATAGAACACCAAGAGGCCGCCGAGGAGACCGAACACGATAAAAAGGGCGTCCGCGCGCCATGTCGGCCAGCTCAAGCGGCTCACTCGATCTGCTCAATCTTAGATGAAAATCACGATGCAGACGACGGAGAGCACGACTGAGCAGATCGCCTGCGGTATCGGGAGGGGGATGACGCGGCAGATGTTCCAGCAGGTATAGATGGAGGACGCTACGCAGATGATCTCCTCCTCGGCCCGGGCCCACGCACCGTTACTAGGCGGCGTCGGCGTCCCTGACCACGCCCCGTTGTTGAGCGTGATGTCAACGCCCTTGCCCCTGAACCGGAGCCGTCCCGCAGGCAGGCGATTGCCGCTCCCCATCCTGCGGTTCACCTCGGCGGCAAGTGCGGGGTTGCCGTGGGACTTGGAGTAGGCCCAGTTCCAATCATCGACGTACCCGTCCTCAACCTCCCGTGCATCGACATCGAGCGCTGCCAGAACCCTGGTGCTGTCTATGTCGACCACCGCCGCCATCCAACGCCCCGTGACTCGTTCGCCTTGCCCGTCCTCGTAAAGGAGCGAGAAGTGAATGAGGCGCCGCCGTCCGTCATCGGCAGTGGCGAGGACCGCGACGTAGGTGTCCGCTACGAAGGCGCCTGAATCCGTCCGCAGCTCCGAAGTGTCGCGGCGGTGCCGCGCCCCGTCACGCTTCGCCGCGCGGTTGGCGCTCTTGAACTTGCCCGATGCGCGCAGGCGTGTGTACGCCTGCCGGACCTCATCAGCCGTCAGCGGGGAGCTGATGGTCTGCTTGGCAGGGGCAGGCGCCTTGGCGAGCATCGGCGCGAACGGCAGGACGGCAGCAACGCCCGCAGCCTTGATCAGGAAGCTGCGCCGTGACTGATCGAACGAGGCGTCCTGTGTGGCTGAGCGGACGAGCGCCGCGACTCGGTAGGCACGCTTCCATCCGAGGATCTTCACCAGGTCGGCGGCGAGCCTCATTCCGGTGGACACGGCGACGGAGTCACCGTCGAGATGGAGCAGCGTCGGCTCCATCTTCACTTCCGGCCGCGCCTAGCGGACCAGCTCCCGGCTCGTCATGCAGGTTGCCGATCTCGATGATGGAGTCCTCGAGCAGGCCGTCGGCTTGTATCTGCCGGCCCACTCCGCGCACGGGCTGCACTCAGAGTCCACTAGCAGGCTGCTGAAAAACCCCTGATCCTGGGCCGCTGGGTCTCACTGGCCATTCGGTGGGCTGGCGTAGAGCCCAGAAACATTGGGTTTCTTGATGTCGCGGCCAGCGCGATTTCAGCCCAAAAGCGCCGCGGCGGACTTTTTCAGATGGGATGAGGGCTGGTCTCCTCCTCAAGGGGATACTCGTCCCCGGTAAGCGGCCTCGAATCGGGCCCAGAACGGCTTCTCAGAGCCAGAGAGGTAGAAGACCAGCCATGCAGCAGCATATCGCAACGGCAGAGCGCGTTGAACGGGAGGAAGCCAGCGGAGTCACCTGGGGCCTCGATGTGAGCGACCGTCACACCCAGATCTGCGTGCTCGGCCCCGCCGGGGACGTGCAGCGCGAGCAGCGCGTCCGCACGACGGCCCTCGCGCTGAGGCGAGCGCTCGGGGAGCTGCCGGCGGCACGGGCGGTGCTGGAGGCGGGACGGCACTCGCCGTGGCTGAGCCGGCTGCTGACCGAACTCGGTCACGAGGTGATTGTCGCCAACCCCCGCCAGGTAGCGCTGATCGCACGCAGCCACCGCAAGGACGACCGCAGCGACGCCGAGCAACTGGCACGGCTGGGTCGCCTCGACCCCAAGCTGCTCGCCCCGATCCGTCACCGCAGCGCGCAGGCCCAGCAGGATCTCGCGGTCGTGCGCGGCCGCGACGCGCTCGTGCGCTCGCGGACGCAGCTCATCAACCACGTGCGCGGCGCCGTCAAGGCGTGGGGCGCCGCGCTGCCGAAGGTGACCGCGCCAGCCTTCCATCGCAAGGCAGCGGAGCACATCCCGGCTGAACTGCGCACCGCACTGCTGCCGCTGCTCGAGGTGATTGGCGAGCTCAGCGCCCGCATCGCCGCCGCCGGCCGGGAGGTCGAGGCGCTGTGCGCGGCCTACCCCGAGACCGCCGCGCTCCGCCAGGTCGCAGGCGTCGGTCCCATCACCGCCCTCACCTTCGTGCTGACGATCGAGGATCCCGCGCGCTTTCCCCGCAGCCGCGAGGTCGCACCCTACCTCGGCCTCGTGCCCAGGCGTCGCGACTCCGGCGGCCGCCACACGCAACTGGGGATCACCAAACGTGGCGACTCCCACCTGAGGCGGCTGCTCGTGCAGGCCGCGCAGTACGTCCTCGGACCGTTCGGACCAGACTGCGACTTGCGCCGCTGGGGCGAGCGCTACATGGCCTCGGGAGCGGGGAACGCGAAGAAGCGCGCGGTCGTCGCCGTGGCGCGACGCCTCGCAGTGTTGCTGCACGCGCTCTGGCGCAGCGGCGAGGTCTATGAGCCGCTGCGCCAGGCCGCCACGGCGGAGGGGGAGGCTGCGTAGCGGGCGACGGGAAGACGGCGAACCACCACCAGACGACCACCAACGGCTGCACCGTGATGCTGAAGACCGGGCGACTGCGACAGGCTGCTGGTCCACCCAAGGACGCTTTTCAGCTGGCAGCGCCCCCTGCAAGCAGGTTCCCCATCATGCACCGGGTCCAGAAGCGCGACCCCTCGGCGAGTGCGGATAGAAGCGGGGCACAGGTCACCATCCGGCATGGCGTGCAGACGGAGCGGCCACCACGTTGGCCGACTTGCAGATCGGACCAGCCCTCATAGAAGCAGCCTGCTGAGGCTGTCGCACAAACCCGCGATGCGGGGAACATCGCGATAGGATGAGCATGGCGGCGGGGGCGGAGTGATTCCGGGGTGCCGCCATGACCCAGCGCTTCCTGCCGTGCGAGCGTGACCAGCAATACCTGATGCCCGCCAGCCTCCGCGACTGGCTGCCCGAGGACCACCTCGCGTGGTTCGTGCTCGATGCGGTAAGCCAGCTCGACCTCACCGCGTTCTACGCGCGCTACCGCGAGGACGGTTGGGGGCGGAAGGCGTACGAGCCGTCGATGATGGTCGCGCTCGTGCTCTATGCCTACTGCGAGGGCGAGCGCTCGAGCCGCCAGATCGAACGGCGCTGCCGCGAGGACATCGCCTTCCGCGTGCTGACCGCGAACCAGCAGCCCGACCACGCCACGATCTGCCGCTTCCGGCAGCAGCACGAGCAAGCGCTGGCGGGACTGTTCGCCGGGGTGCTCAGGCTGTGCGCCGAGGCGGGTCTGTTGCGGGTCGGCGTGGTCGCGCTCGACGGCACCAAACTCCGCGCGAACGCCAGCCGTGAGCGCAATCGCACGGATGCGGAGCTTGCGGCCGAGGTGCGGCGCATCCTCGCCGAGGCGGAGCGGGTGGACGCCGAGGAGAACGCGCGCTTCGGCGACGCGCGGGGCGACGAGTTGCCTGCGGGGTTCAGGGACCGCGAGGAGCGCCTGCAGCGGCTGCGCGAGGCGCGGGAGCGGCTGGCGGCCCGTGAGCGGGAGCGGCAGGAGGACTATGAGGAACGCCTCAGGAGCCGCGCGCAGAAGGACCGGCGCGGGCGCCGCCCGCAGCCGCCGCAGCCCGACCCGGGCGCGAAGGTGAACGTCACCGACCCGGACAGCCGCGTGGTGCGCGACTATCACGGCTACTTCCAGGGCTACAACGTGCAGGCGGTGACGAGTAGCGACCAGATCATCGTCGCGGCCGAGGTGAGCCTCCAGGCGACGGACATGCACGAGCTGCAACCGATGATCGAGGCGATGCACCGCAACCTGCAGGCCGCACACTGCGGGCCGCTGCGCGTGCTGCTGGCCGATGCCGGCTACTACTCCGAGGCGAACGTGCGGCAGGCCGAAGGCAGGGGTCCGGAGCTGCTGATCGCCACCCGCAGCGACCGCAACCGGCGCGCCGGCGCTGCGGCGCCGCGCGGGCGCATCCCTGCCGGGCTCTCCGTACGTGAACGGATGGACCGGACGCAGCGGGGCGGTCTTTCCGCACTGGCGACGCAGCGGGGCCGGCGTCTCTACGAGCAGCGGCGCTGGATGATCGAACCCGTCTTTGGAGACGTCAAGGAAAACCGCGGCATCCGCCGCTTCAAGCGGCGCGGGATCGCCGCGTGCGCCAGCGAATGGAAGCTGAGCGCCGCCACCCACAACCTCAAGAAGCTCTATCGCCGGGCGCGCCCGTCACCCCGGCCAGCGAACAGCAACCCCCGGCGAGGAGACCGGGCTACCGCCGCGGCTGCCGCTTAGCGCGCCTAGCGCGACCGCTGCCCCGCCAGACGCGACCGCTGCCGCTCCGACTGCCGACTGCCGACTGCCGACTGCCGACTGCCGGCCGACTCTGCCTTTTGGCACTCCACCCACGCCACTCCGTGCGACAGCCTCAGCAGGCTGCTTCTATGAGGGACGGTCTTTCCGCAAGGCCGACGTGGCGGCCTCCTCCGCGTGCGGCGCTTTTCCTGGTCCGAGCCGATCCGCTCGTGATGTCCGGTAGCGGAGCCTGTGCCAAGCTTCTATCCGCACTCTCGGTGGGCCGCGCAGCGGGCCCGGTGCATGAAGGCACATCCTGCTTCCAGGGGGCGCTGCCATCTCTGCCGCGTCCTCGATGGGACAGCAGGTCGCTCGCAGTCGCCCGTGTTCGGCATCACGTGCGTGGCCTCGTTCGCGCTCGGGGTCTTCCTTCCTGATCTCCGCTCTCGCCGCCTGCGGCGCCGCCTCCCGTTAAAGAACTCCCCACTCTTCCACAGCGCGAGCAGCAGCACCGCCAGCCGTCGTGCGACAGCCACGACCGCGCGCTTCTTCGCGTTCCGTGCTCCTGTTCCCGCGTAGCGCTCGGTATCCGGCCCGAAGGGACCGAGGATGTAGTGCGCAGCCTGCACCAGCAGCCGGCGTAGGCCTGCGTCGCCGCTCTTGCCGATGCCGAGTTGCGGCGCGCGCTCTCCTGACTCGCGCTGCCGCGGCACGAGCCCGAGGTAGGCTCCCACCTCCCGGCGGGAGGGGTCGACCGTCAGCATGAACGTGAGCGCGGTGATCGGCCCCACGCCCGTGACCTGGCGCAGCGCTGCGGTCTCGGGGTGAGCCTCGCACAGCGTCGACCTCTCGGCCGGCCGCCGCGATGCGCACGGTCAGCTCGCCTACCGCCTCCACCAGCTGGGGATGCCGCCGCCTTGCGGTGGAAGGCCCCGGCCGTGCACGACGGCAGCGCGGCGCCGCAGGCCTCGGACCCGCGCACGTGGTTGATGAGCAGCGTCCTGGAGCGCACCAGTGCGTCGCGGGCGCGCACCACGTCGTGCTGACTCTGCTCGCTCCTGTGGCGGATCGGTGCGAGCAGCTCCGGGTCGAAGCGCCCCAGCAGCCAGGCGGCGTCGAGCCGGTCGGTCTTGCGCTGGTTGCGGGCGATCAGCGCGACCTGGCGCGGGTTGGCGACCACCACCTCGTGGCCGGCTCCGTCACGACACGGCTCAGCCACGGCGCGCGACCCCGCCTCGAGCACGCGACCGCGGGAGGCCGGTCAGCGCTCGCCCAGACGCGCCGCTCGCGCAGCACCTGCCGGCACCGAGGGCGTGGACCGGTCGCCCACGTCGAGGCCGACCGGGCGGCATGGCCGGTCTCCTACCTCTCTCAGGCTCCTTGCCGAGCCGCTACCTGGCCCATCGCCGTGCTCCCGGCGGAGACGAGTATCCTCAGCGGAGACTGCCTATCTGAAAAACCCCTGATCCTGGGCCGCTGGGTCTCACTGGCCATTCGGTGGGCTGGCGTAGAGCCCAGAAACATTGGGTTTCTTGATGTCGCGGCCAGCGCGATTTCAGCCCAAAACCGCCGCGGCGGACTTTTTCATCACCCTGCTAGCGGCCTGCCGGGAAGCACAAGCGGGCCTCGCAGTCCCCCGACACATCCCCGAATCCGCGCACTCCCCCTCCCCGCACCCTCGATCCGCCCACAGAGCGCTCTCCACAGGCCCATCCCCCGGTTACGCAAAGGTCTCCAGAGGGAGAGGGGGCTGGAGGCGAGGTCGCCCTCAGTGGGCGTGTTATGAGTACGGTACCGTTGGTAGGCCCGGGAGGGATCGAACCTCCGACCGATGGATTAAAAGTCCACTGCTCTGCCGCTGAGCTACGGGCCCGATCGTATTGAACCCGGCCCCGGCGGGGCATGTCCACTCGCGCCGTCCCCCCGCGCAGCGCCAGACGGGCGTTGGAGGCGCGGCGGGCACTCGTCACGCTGTCCGGGCTCAGAGGCGAGATGCGTGAAGGGATGGTGCGCCATGGCAGCGATGAACGAGGGCGGGCAGCCGCCGCTGGGGAAGCCGGTGGGCAGCGTGCGCGCCTACCTCGCGATGGGGATCGTCGGCTCCTTCGCGATGACCCACGCGACGGCGGCCGGCTGGCTGCTGCAGCTCGGGCGCATCGAGGCGGCGATCGGGCTGCTCGGCGCGCTCGCGCTCGAGGCGGGGACCGTGACCGGGTTCTACTTCGGCAGCCGCGGTGGGCGGACGGACGGCGGGGGCGCGTGAGCGCCGCGCGTCAGGCCTCGGGCGTCGCGCCGTCGGTGGCCAGCCCGTGCGCGCGCAGCAGCGTCGCGTCGCCGAGGATCGCGTCGGCCGCTCCGTCGGCGACGATCCGTCCTGCCTCCAGCACCACCGCGCGCGTGGCGAGGTCACGGACCAACCCGAGGTCGTGCGTCGCGATCAGCTGCGTCTGCGGCAGGCCGCGCAGCAGCGCGACCAAGTCGGCGCGGGCGGCGGGCGCGAGCGAGGCGGCGGGCTCGTCGAGCGCGAGGATCGAGGGCCGCATCGAGAGCACCGTGGCGATCGCGATGCGCTTCTTCTCGCCGAGGCTCAGGCGGTGCGGGGTGCGCGCCTCGTAGCCGCTCATCCCCACCTCGGCGAGGGCGGCCCGCGCCCGCCGCAGCACCTCGTTCTCGACCAGCCCCTGGTGCAGCGGCCCGTAGGCGACGTCGTCGAGCACGGTCGGCGAGAAGAGCTGGTCGTCCGGATTCGAGAAGAGCAGCCCGACCTGCGCGCGGATCGCGGCGAGGCTCGAGTCCTCCAGCCGTTGGCCGCGCACCTCGATCACGCCCTCGCCGCGGAGCAGGCCGTTGAGCTGCAGCAGCAGCGTCGACTTGCCCGCGCCGTTCGGGCCGAGCAGCGCGACCCGCTCGCCGGCGGCGACCTCGAGGTCGATGCCATCGAGGCCCGGCGTGCCGTCCGGGTAGGCGTAGCAGACGCCGCGCAGCACGAGCTCGGGCGCGGCGACCGGCTCCGCGGCCGTCACAGCCGCACCGCGATCTGCACGGCGTAGGTGTAGAGCACGAGCGCCGCCGCGAGGGCGACGGCCCCGGCGCTCAGCGGCGGCGCGGCGAGGAAGCGCGGCTCGCCGTCGTAGCCGCGCGCGCGCATCGCCGCGTGCACCCGCTCGCTGCGTTCGAGCGAGCGCACGAACAGCGTGCCGACGAGGTGACCGGCGACGCGCGCCCGCCAGCGCAGTCCGCCGCCCGCGCGCTGGCCCTCGATGGCGCCGCTGCGGCTTGCGCGCGCCTGCAGCATCCGCGACGCCTCGTCGCCGACGACGAACAGGTAGCGGTAGGCGAACTCGACGGTCGCGACGAGGATCTTCGGGACGCGCAGCGCGCGCAGACCGCGCAGCAGGTCCGGCTGCGTCGTCGTCGCCGTCAGCACGACGGCGATCACCACGGAGAGCCACGACTTGGCGAGGATCGTGAGCACCGCGACGGCGCCCTCGTCGCTGATCGACCAGCCGAGCAGCGGCAGCGTCGCGATCGTCTCGCCGGGTCGGGTGAACAGCAGTGGCAGCGTCACGAGCAGGAACGGCGCGGCGATCAGCGAGCGCCGCAGCACGAGCAGGGGCGGCAGCTTCGCGGCGGCGACGACCGCGGCAGTCGGCAGCGCGAGCAGTGCGAGGGCGAGCGCGTCGCCCTCCCGGGTCAGCGTGACGGCAAAGATGCAGGCGAGCGCGGCGAGCAGCTTGAGCCCCGCATCGGCGCGGTGCACGGGGCTGTCGCGCGCCTCGTAGCGCTCGATGAGCGCGTGCAGGGCCACGCTGACGGATCCGCTGCCCGGCGGGCTACGACGGCCCGACCGGGGCCGTGTCCGCCGCGTCGCGCCGCCTGCGACGGGACGCGCGCCCGCGCAGGGCCCAGCCGGCCAGCAGCGCGATCGCCGCGACAGCGAGCACCCCGGTCACGCCTGCGAGGATCGTCGAGAGCGTCTCGTCCTCGACGCCCGGAATCGTGTAGCCCGGCAGCAGCGAGATCCTCGCGTCCTGCGCCTGCTCGGCGAAGCCCTCGTCCTCGGCGACGCGCTCGAGGCCGTCCGGCTGGGCCGAGGCGTTCGGCGCCAGCGCGAAGACGACGAGCAGCGCGAGCGCGATCCCGCCGGCCAGCAGCGCGAGGTTGCGGTGACGCATCGCTACGCTCCTGCCCGCGCCGGGCGCGTGAGCAGGTCCGGCCTCGCCGCGCGCACGAGGGCGAGCGCGCCGAGCGTGATCGCGCCCTCGCCGATGCCGATCAGCGCGTGCACGCCGACCAGTGCGGGCAGCGCGACGCCGAGGGGCGACGTCCCGGAGACGGCGAGCTGCAGCCCCGTCGCAACGGCGGCGGCCTCGACGGAGAGCCAGGCCGCGGTGAAGGCGGCGACGGCGGGTACGGCCGGGTGCAGGCGACCGAGCGGCGAGAGCCCTCGATAGATGACCCAGGTGACGAGCACCGTGAGCACGGCCATGTTGAGCGTGTTGACGCCGAGTGCGGCCAGCCCGCCGTCCTGGAAGAGCAGCGCCTGTAGCGCCACCACCGCGGTCATCACGATGATCGCCGCCCACGGCCCCAGCAGGATCGCCGCGAGGGCGCCGCCCAGCAGGTGCCCCGAGGTGCCGCCCGCGACGGGGAAGTTGACCATCTGCGCGGCGAAGATGAAAGCGGCCGCCACGCCCATCAGCGGAACGGCGCGCTCATCGAGGCTGTGGTCCGCGCGCCGCGCCGCGAAGGCGACCAGGCCCGCGGCGGCGACCCAGCCGACGGCGGCGACGGGCGCGCTGACGAAGCCGTCCGGGATGTGCAGCGCGGGCTCCACCGCGGCGTTAAGCGTGGCGGTCGCGTCGATGCTAGCCATCGCTCGCCCCTCCCTCGCCGCCGGCCGCTGGGCCACAGTCCGCGCAGAGGCCGGGGATCGCCAGGTGGCGGATGTCGGCCTCGAAGCCCGCGCGCTCGCGGATCTCAGCCTCCGCGACCTGCAGCGAGGAGAGATCGACCTCCTCGGTGGTGCCGCAGTCGCGGCACTCCAGGTGGTGGTGCGTGGTGTCGGGATCGTTCCACTCGAAGACGGAGGTGCCGGAGGCGCCTCGCAGCTCCGAGGTCAGCTGCAGCCCGGTCGAGGTCTCGAGTGTGCGGTAGACGGTGGAGAGCGAGATGTCGGCGTGGGGGTCGTCGTCGCGGACGCGATCGAGGATCTGTTCGGCGCTCTGGTGGTCGCTGGCGTGGCGCAGCGCGCTGAGGATCTTGGCGCGCTGGATCGTCAGCCTGCGTCCCCGCTCGCGGACGGCCTGGGCGATCTCGGGCTCGCAGCTCACGGTCCGCCTCCTGCGAATCTTCGCAGCAGCATTGTAGCGCAACAGGGAGTGGCTGCGGTAGCGATCCGGCGCCTCATGCGGCGGGGATCCGGGCGCGTTCCGGAACGCGCGATGCGCGCTGCTCAGCTCAAGGGAGGCTCGTGAGTGAAGGGGCTGATCAGGCGTCCCTCGCGGGACGACCACAGGTCCTCAATCCAGGCGCCTGCCGGCTGCTGCTTGCCCGGGTCGCGAGTGTCTCGCGCGTACACAAAGACGTTCGTGTCAACGAAGACGCTCACCGCTGGTGCAGTTCTTCGCGCGACGGATAGCCGCCAGACCCGGAGCTCAGATCCTCGGGCTGTTGTGCGAGGTAGGAACGCCGAGCCTGCTCATAGCGATCGTCGCGATCCATCTGCTCCCTGAGCAGGCCCGCCACGAACCGCGAGACGCTGGTGTCTTGCCGGGCCGCCTCGATCCGGGCCCAGTGAGCGGTCTCGTCGTCCAGGCTGATGGTTACGTTCCTCACGCGTTCAGTGCAGCCGCCGCCGACTGGCGAGAATCCGCCGCGTCAGCGCGCGCAGCGGCGTGGCCAAGAGCGTGATCACGCACCACCGCGACCGCAAGAGGAATGCGGGGTTCCGATGGCCCGCGTGCCCGGCGGCTCGGCCGGCGGCGCGGGTGCATACTGGGAACGACCCGATCGGGTGTCATCGTGGCGCCCAGGCGCGAGGAGGCGCGACATGCCGTTGCGCACAGGGCTCGAACGCCGGGCGGCGGAGTGGGTGGACGCC
The DNA here is from genome assembly GCA_965247925.1 of Dehalococcoidia bacterium. Classification (GTDB taxonomy): domain Bacteria; phylum Chloroflexota; class Dehalococcoidia; order UBA2979; family UBA2979; genus VXMT01. The sequence goes on along the minus strand of CBDFIB010000004.1, from coordinate 993,557 downwards.
GGGATCCTCTCGGCCGACCAACGGCAGGAAATACTCGAGTTCGAAGAGGCGGCCGCCGGCCGTAACCGTCGACACAGGCTGATCACGATCCTGGCGGTGCTCGGGGCCGCACTCGTCTGCCTCGGGTTCCTGCTCGTGATCTCGCAGAACTGGGATCAGATCGGGAAGCTGCCGAAGCTGATCGCGGGGATCGCGCTGCTGATCGCCTGCTCCGGCAGCGGGTACTGGCTACGCAACGGGCCGCTCGGGCTCGTGCGCACCGGCGAGGCGGTGCTGCTCCTCGGTGCGGGTGTCCTGCTCGGCAACCTCGCGCTGATCAGCCAGCAGTATCACTTCGCGTTCAATCCCGCGCCGCTGCTGCTGCCCGTGCTCGTCTCTGCGATCGCGTTCGCCCTCCTCTTCGCCTCGCGCAGCTTCGCCTTCGTCACGGCCGTGCTCCTCGCGCTCTGGCTGATCATGGAGAGCCAGCGAGGCGGCTCCCCGCTCGAAGCCGAGGCCGAGGCGATCCTGCTGCTGCTGCTCGGGGCCGGCGCGTGGCTGGTTGTCCTCGCCGCACTCCAGCGGGGCAGCGCGTACGCGCCGCTCGCGCCGCCTGTCGAACTCGTCGGCGGGATCCTGATCGCCGGCACGGTCTACTTGCTCGGCTTCTACCGCCACTTAGAGATCGACAACGCCGTGCCCACCGTCCCCGCCGGCCTGCTCCTGCTCGCGCCGATGGCCCTCGTGGTTGCGGCGCTGCTTGCGACCGGCTTCCGGGCCGAGGCGCGCCTCGGCTGGCCCCCGATCCACGATTCGCTGCGCTCGCCGCTGCTGCTCGGTCAGCTCACGCTGCTGTTGCTGCTTCTCTGGACGCTCGTGGCGGCGCTCAGCCCACGGGGCCACGCCGAGGAGGCGTTCATCCTCACCACGCTCGGCTACTGGCTGGGGGCGTGCCTGCTGACCGGCTCGATCGTCTGGCTCGGGCTCGCGTTGCGGCGGGAGTCCTGGGTCAACGCCGCGCTCGTCTTCCTCGGCCTGTTCATCGTGTCGAGGTACTTCGATCTCTTCAGCGACTACGCCCAGACCGGGGCACTCTTCGCCGGCGCCGGTCTGCTTTGCCTCTCGCTCGCCTTCGTGCTCGAGCTGAGCCGGCGCCGACTCAGCCGCGGCATGGATGCGCCGGCACGAGGCGCCCGGGTGGGTGGCTGAGATGCGCACGCTCATCAAGCGGCACCGGCTCGCGATCTTCGCGCTCATCGTCGGGCTGCAGGTGCTGCTGTTGCTCGGGATCATCTTCAGCGAGGAACGGCGCCAGGCGGGCGTCGAGATCGTGCTCGAGTCCCTGCCGATCGACCCGCGCGATCCGCTCCGCGGCGACTACGTGATCCTCGGCTACCGCGCCGAGCAACTGGATCACCTGCGCGGCGTCCGGCCGCGAGCGGGCGCGGAGGTCTACGTGACCTTCGAGGATAGAGGCCGCTACTGGGAGCCGACCGCCCTCAGCACCCGGAACCTGGACCCGGACGAGTGGGGCCGGGGGCGAGTCGCGATCCGCGCTCGCGTCGTGAGCGAGGCGCCGCTCCGCGTCGAGTACCCCGATCTGGGCGAGTACTTCGTGCCCCAGGGCACGGGGGTGCTGCCGCGGCCGCCGGACGTCCACATCGCGGTCTCCCGGGACGGCGTCGCGCGCATCAAGTATCTGGAGGTCGACGGGGAGCGCTGGCCGCCGAACTGACACGGCTGGAGCGCGCTGGCCCTGTTCCGCCTCGTGCGCCACGCCGCACGCCGAGGCCGAGTCGACGCGCCACGCCTCGCGACCTCGGGGTCGTGCGGGCCGGCGACTGCGCGGCAAAGGGCGTGATCACGTACCATCGCGACCGCAAGAGGAAAGCGGGGTTCCGATGGCCATGATCAACGGCGAAACGATTATCGCGCGCGCGCTCAAGACGCAGGGTGTCGAGACCATCTTCGGCGTGGTCGGCATCCCGGTCAGCGGCATCGCCACCGCCGCCCAGCACGAGGGCATCCGCTACTACGGGATGCGTCACGAGATGCCCGCCACCTACGCCGGGCAGGCCACCGGCTACCTCAACGGCCGCATCGGCGTCAGCCTCGTGGTCTCCGGGCCGGGCGCGCTCAACGCCGTCGGCGCCTTCGCCAACGCCTGGTCCAACCGCTGGCCGCTGCTGATGCTCGGCGGCGCCTCCGACGCGACGCGCGCCGACATGGGCGACTTCCAGGAGGCCGAGCAGGTCGCCGCGATGGCCCCTTACGCCAAGTACGCGCGCCGCGCCGAGAGCACCGAGCGCCTCCCGCTCTACGTCGCCGAGGCCGTACGCAAGGCGATCAACGGCACGCCCGGCCCCTCCTACCTCGATCTGCCGGGCAACATCATCTTCGATGAGGTCGACGAGGACAGCGTCGAGTGGGCCCCGCGAGTGCCCGACCCGCCGCGCCTGCGCGCCGACGACTCGGCCGTCGCGGACGCCCTCGCGGCCCTCAAGACCGCCGAGCAGCCGCTGATCGTGATCGGCAAGGGCATCGCCTTCGGCCGCGCCGAGGCGGAGATGCGCCGCTTCGTCGAGCAGACCGGCATCCCCTACCTCGCGATGCCGATGGCGCGCGGCGTGCTGCCCGACGACCACCCGCAGTCGATCGCGGCGGCGCGCAGCTTCGTGCTGAAGAACACGGACCTCGCCTTCCTCGCCGCGGCGCGCCTCAACTGGATGCTGCACTTCGGCCAGCCGCCGCGCTGGCGCGAGGATGTGCGCGTCGTCCAGCTCGACTCGAACCCCGAGGAGATCGGCGTCAACGTGCCCACCGAGGTCGGCCTCGTGGGTGACGCGAAGGTGACGCTCGGCCAGCTGCTCGACGCCCTCGATGAGGAGCCGTGGCAGTTCCCGCAGGACTCCGAGTGGCTGCAGACCGTGCGCTCCGAGGCGCGCAAGAACCAGGATCTGGTCGACGGCATGATCGGCGCCGGCCGCGACGGCGAGCCGTTCGGCTACTACACCACGCTCGATCTGGTGAACAAGGCGGCCCCTCGCGACGCGATCTACGTCACCGAGGGCGAGGGCACGATGGCGATCGGGCGCACGCTGCTCGACAACCACGGAGCGCGCCAGCGTCTCGATGCCGGCAGCTTCGGATCGATGGGCCTCGGTCACGGCTTCGCGATCGCGGCCCAGGTCGCGCACCCGAACCAGCGCGTGATCTGCGTGCAGGGCGACTCGGCATTCGGCTTCGCAGGCATGGAGTGCGAGGTCGCGGTGCGCCACAAGCTGCCGATCACCTGGGTGGTGGTCAACAACAACGGTATCGGCGGCACCCCCCTCGAACACTTCGAGCGCGAGGACCTGCCACCGGGCGGCCTCAACCCCGGCACGCGCTACGACAAGGTGATGGAGGGCCTCGGCGGCGTCGGCTACCACTGCGAGACGCCCGAGCAGATCGAGGCGGCGCTGGCGGAGGCGCTGACGCTCGACGGCCCCTCGCTGATCCACGTCCCGATCGACCCGCAGGCGAAGCGCAAGCCGCAGGAGTTCCGCTGGCTCGCCCCGCGCTAGCAGCTAGCCCGACACGAAGCGAAAGGACCACCGCGATGACCAACGATCCGCTGCACACCCGGCTCTGCGAGGAGTACGGCTGCGAGTACCCGATCGTCGCCTTCGCGCACACGCGCGACGTGATCGCGGCCGCCTCGAATGCCGGCGGCATCGGCATCCTCGGCTGCAGCACGCACACGATCGAGGAGATGCGGGCCGACATCAAATGGATCAAGGAGCGCGTCGGCGACCGCCCCTTCGGCGCCGACATCACGATTCCCTCGTCCTATGTGCGCGGTAACCAGGAGGAGCTGGACGAGCAGATCCCGCAGGGCCACCGCGACTGGATCGAGCAGTTGATGCGCGACAACGAGATCCCGGACCCGAAGGGCCCGCCGCCCGAAGACGTGCGCCTGCGCGGCCTGCGCGACACGCGCACCAAGCTCGAGATCATGATGGAGGAGCGGATCCCGATCTTCGCCTCCGGCCTCGGGAGCCCCGCCTTCATCCTCGACGAGATGCACGAGGCCGGCGTGAAGGTCTGGGGCCTGATCGGCCTTGCGCGCCAGGCCAGGCGCGAGCTCGAGGCCGGGCTCGACCTGCTGATCGCGCAGGGGCAGGACTCGGCCGGGCACACCGGCCGCATCGGCACCTTCTCGATCGTGCCCGAGGTGGTCGAGCTGGCGAGGGAGTTCGACACGCCGATCCTCGCCGCGGGCGGCGTGACCACGGGCCGTCACATCGTCGCCGCGATCACCCTCGGCGCCGTGGGCGTCTGGACGGGCACGATGTGGCAGGCGACGCACGAGTCGGCGACGGAGATGTGGGCGAAGCAGAAGCTGCTGAACGCGAACGCGCAGGACGCCTGGGTCTCGACGGCCGGCGACGGCAAGCGCTCACGCGGCGTGCGCAACCGCTACCTCGAGGCGTGGGAGTCGGGCGAGGCTCCTCAGCACCTGCCGATGCCGCTGCAGGGCCTGCTCAACAACAAGCTCCGCCAGGCGATCGACGAGTACGAGCTGCGTGACTGGCAGGGCGTCGCCGCCGGCCAGGGCGTCGGCTTCGTGCGCGAGATCAAAGCCGTCCGCCAGGTCATCCTCGACCTGGTCGAGGAGGCCTACGACGCCGTGGACGCGATGCAGCTCGGTTCGTAGCGCGGCGGGCCCTCACCACTGCCCGCTTCCAGGCCCACGAGCCCAACTGCCCGAGGGTCGTGCCGTGGGCAACGGACCTCGGGCGCGTGGGGGCGGAGCCCCCCAGAGGAAGAAAGATCCGGGGTGGGTGGACGGGCCTGAGCGGCGTAGCGCACTCGTCCGGGATGTGGGTGTGTGGGCGCAGCCCCCCACGGTAGACGGGCGGGCGGCCTCGCGGCCTCATCCGCCATCGAAGGCTTCGCCCGGCGGGCGTCGGACCCCCTCACCCCCGCCCTCTCCCGCGAGGGGAGAGGGGGCCGGACCGCCCTCGACCCCCGCCCTCTCCCGCGAGGGGAGAGGGGGCCGGACCGCCCTCGAGACTGTTGCTGCGCCCTCGCAATCTCCGTGCGCCCGCTGGCCGCGCCGTCGCGCCGCTCTCCCTCTCCCGCGGGGAGAGGGGACTGGAGGGGCCTCCGGGGGTTCGGGTGCGCCCTTGCGGGCCGCGCCGCAGGCGACGGCCCATGGGGGGCGTGGGGGCGGAGCCCCCCCACAGGAAAGAAATCCGAGGGTGGGCGGGCGGGTTCGAGCGGCGCGTAGCGCGTGCTCGTCCGGGATGGGGGTGTGGGGGGCGCAGCACCCCACGGCAGACGAGCGGGCGGCCTCGCGCCCTCATCCGCCATCGTGGCGCGGAGCGGCGCTGCGCGCCGGGCCCTCACCCCCGCCCTCTCCCTCGGGGAGAGGGGGCCGGAGGTAGGGAGGACAGCCGGTCGGGACGTCCCGGCCGTCAGGGCCCGTCTGGCGGGTCCATCATCCAGCGCGCGACGCGCGGCTCGCCCTCGGTGCGCTGCCAGTCCTCGGAGTCCGGCTCGGCGGCGAGCAGGCGCTCGGCGCCGCGGATCTGGCGGCGTAGCCAGCGCAGGTCCCACATGTTCGTGCCCGCCTCGGCCAGCAACGCCTGGTGGGCGTCTCGGTAGATCTCGAGGGCGTCGCGCAGGCGCGGCTCACCGGCCAGCGCCATCTCCGCGAGCCGGATCGCGCCGCCCGCATCGCCGCCGTCGAGCAGCGCGCGCGCCCTCGCCGCCAGTGCGTCCGTCCCTGCCAGCGCGGCGACCTCGGCGTTGATCGAGGAGGGCGCGTCCGCCAGCAGTTCGGCGGTCGAGTCGAAGTGGAACCAGCCGCCGTAGGCCTCGAAGATCCCGCGCACGCCCCACGAGACCTTGCCGTAGCGTTCGTCGACCTCGAGTCCTGCCGGCAGCCTGATCTCGCGCATCAGCTGGTAGGGGTTCTTGCCCGCGTTCATCCCGCGCAGCGTCTCCTCGAGCACGTAGGCGACGGCGTCGCGCAGCCGTGTCAGCTCGCGCGCGATGTGCTCGCGGCCGCTGATCGGGTCGAAGTGGCCGGTGATCAGCGTCTCCGGCTGCAGATCGCGCAGCATCTCGACGGTTTCGATGTAGGCGTCGGCGAAGCGGTACTTGTCGCCGCGGATCGTGTAGAGGTTCGGGAAGGTGGGGAAGAGCGGGCCGAGGATGTTGCCGCTGAAGAGGATGTCGTGCTGCGGCAGGTGCACGCAGGCGTTGTCGATCGTCTCCCCGCCGGGCGCGGAGTGCAGCTCGAAGCGCAGCCCGCCGAGTTCGAAGGAATAGTCCAGGTCGAAGGCGATGTCCGGGACGACCGGCTCGGGCGCGGTGACGCGCACGCCGCGGCCGAAGAAGACCTTGTTGCGCCAGTAGCGATAGCCGGGGATGCGCCGGTCGTCCTCCTGGCCGCGCCGCAGGTTGCGCTGCGCGATCACCTGCACGCCGTCCTCGCGGTACTCGCCGACGCCGCCGACGTGGTCGACGTGCCCCTGCGTGAGCAGGATGTAGCGCAGCGGCCCGTCGCTGACCGCCGCGAACTTGCGGTGGTGCACGGGGGCTTCGAAGTCCATCCCGGAGTTGATCAGCACGTCGCCGTCCTCGGTGGTGACGAGGTAGCTGTTGCTGGTGCCGGCCGACATGTAGATGAACGGCGTGATCGGCACGGCCGGCCCCGGCTGGGCCGTCGTCGCGATCATCTCCAGCGAGCCCGGACGCTGTTCTGCCATGCCCTTGCCCTCCCGAGGCCTCCTCAGTCCGCCCGGCGGATCTGCATCGTGACCATCCCGCGGGCGACGAGATCGCCCTCCTCGTTGCGCACCTCGATATCGAGGAACGCGACCTGCCGCCCGGCGCGCAGCACGCGCCCCTCGGCGGTCACCTCGCCGTCGGTCACCGCGGCGAGGTAGCTGACGTGCATGTCCGTCGTCGCGAGGCCGCTCCAGGGAGGCTCGTCCTCGCCTCGCAGCGTGCGGGTGGCCGAGGCGGCGGCGGAGTCGATCAGCGTCGCGATGGCGCCGCCGTGCAGCACGCGCCGCTCGCCGAAGGTGCGCAGGTCCTCGCGCATCGCGAGGCGCAGCCGCACCCATCCGACCTGCGCGTCGTCGAGGCTGATGCCGAGCGTCTCCCAGAAGGGGACCGCGCCGACGAGATCGACGAGCCGCGGATCGATGTCCGGGTTGCCCGCCACGCCGCCGCCTACGGCCGGCCCGCGCCGGGCACGTCGACGCGCACCGTCTCGATGAAGCCGCGGGTGCGGCCCGGCACGATCTTGCGCGAGGGCCGGACCGAGGTGAGCAGGAACAGCGTCTGGCGATCCTCCCCGCCGAGCATGCAGGCGACGCCGAGCTTGCCGCTCGGCAGATCGATGCGGTCCGCGATCTCGCCGCCCTCGCGGACGCGCAGGAACTGGAAGGTGTAGGGCGAGGCGATCCAGACCGCGTTCTCAGCGTCGAGGCAGATGCCGTCCGGCATCGCATCGCCGACCTCGGCCCAGACGCGCTTGTTGGAGAGCCCGCCGTCGGCATCGATGTCGAAGGCGGAGAGGCGGTTGGCGTAGGTCTCCGCGAAGATCAGCGTCCCGCCATCCGGCGTGATCACCAGCCCGTTCGGCGACATCACCCCGTCCGCCGCGAGCTGCGTCGAGCCGTCAGGGTCGACGCGGACGATCTCGGAGGTCTCCGGCGTGTTCGCCACGCCGGCCTCGCGGAAGTACTCGACGATGTGCGGGGCGAAGGGCCGCAGCTCGTCGGGCCGCGGCGTGTCGGGCGGGCCGCGGCGGCCGAGGCTGCTCACGTAGGCCCGCCCCGAGGCGTCCACGACCATGTCGTTGGGGTTCTCGGAGACGAGTCCGCTGAGGTCGGCGTACTCGCTGAGCGCGCCGTCCGCGATGCGCATCAGGCGGCTCCCGGTCATGTTGACGACGATCGCGCTGCCGTCGTCGAGGAAGCCGAGGCCGGAGGGGCGGAAGAAGCACTCCGCGACGACGTCCGGTTCGCCGTCGGGGGTGACGGTCATCACGCGGTGCTGGTGCATTTCGGAGAACCAGAGCCGCCCGTCGTGCCAGCGCGGCCCCTCGGGAAACAGCAGCCCGTCCAGCAGTACCGATGGCGCGTCCGCAGGCGACATCCCGACCTCCTCGCAGCGCCGTGTATGCGGCGCCAGCACGCTACGGCGCTCGCCGCCGCCCCGTCAACGCGGCGGGCCACCTACCGATTTGTTTCGACGGGAACCAATCGTGAGCCGGCTGCGTACTATCTGGTGCGGGCTGCCACACTCGATGAGTCCCGGGCGTCCTCGCTGGCGCAACCGGCGGGGTGTGGCGGACTGGTCTGGCACTGCCGCCGGCGGAGTGAGCGACCGGAACGGGAGGCGAGCATGGGCACACGACTGACGGCCTTGCTGGCGGCGCTGCTGCTCGCCGCGGCGGCGCTCGCGGGCTGCACGGGCGGCGGGGATGAGGCTGGCCCCGGCGAGGCGACGGCGACTCCGGCCGTGGTTCGGACCCCGCCGCCGATCCCGACCCCGAGCCCGACACCGGAGCGGCCAGAGGTAGCTGCGGACCGAGCCGTCCTCGGGGCGCTCTACCACGCCACGGGAGGTGAGGACTGGTTCACGAGCACGAACTGGTTGACCGACAAACCGCTCGGCCACTGGTACGGCGTCACGACTGACATCGACGGCCGCGTGACGGTCTTGCAGCTCAAGGCTGGACTGACCGGGTCGATCCCGCCTGAACTGGGTAGCCTGACTCGCCTCCAGCGGCTAATCCTCGAGCAGTACCGGTTCCCTGGGCTGAGCGGGCCAATCCCGCCCGAACTCGGCATGCTCACGCGCCTGAAGGAGCTGGTCCTGGCGTACAACGAGCTGAGCGGTGCGATCCCGGCGGAGTTGGGCGGCCTCACCAACCTGGAAGTGCTGTGGCTCGGGAACAACCAATTGAGCGGCCCCATCCCGGCCGAGCTGGGCGGCCTCACGAACCTGGAGGCTCTGAACCTCGACCAGAACCAGTTGAGCGGGCCAGTCCCGGCTGAGTTAGGCGGCCTTGCTCGTCTGGAGTATCTGGACCTCGCCAGGAACGAATTGAGCGGGCCAATCCCGGCTGAGTTAGGCGGCCTTGCTCGTCTGGAGTATCTGGACCTCGCCAGGAACGAATTGAGTGGTCCCATCCCTGCGGGGTTGGGCGGCCTTGCCCGTCTGGAGGATCTGGACCTCGCTAGCAACCAATTGAGTGGTCCCATCCCCGCTGAGTTGGGCCACCTCACCATTCTGCGAACGTTGGACCTCGCGTGGAACAAGTTGAGTGGCTCGATTCCACCTGAACTGGCGGACCTCGCCGACCTCAGGAGGTGGGGGCTCGCCTACAACGAGCTCAGCGGCTGCATCCCCAGAGGACTGCGGGACACACTTCGCAACGACTTCGATCGGCTCGGCCTGCCCTACTGCGACTGAGCTGCGCTCTCCCGCGAGGTCGGGCACTCAAGGGCCGGGCGACGGCTCACGTGTCTTGGCTCCGCCACAGCCCGTGGTTGCTCACGCGGGGCTCAGCGCCCCGACCGGCGCGAGGCGCTATCCTCGCGGGCGACGAACCACGAGGAATGGCGGAAGCGGAGGGAGCAGCCGTGAGTGAATCGAGACGCATCGTGCTGCCCGCGCCGACCGGGCGCCCATCGCGAGAGCACGCGCTGCCCGCGCCGCGGCCCGCCTCCCTCGAGGGCACGCGGCTGCTGATGATCGACAACGGGCAGGTGCAGCCCTCGCTGCCCCGCTACGGGCCGCTGCTCGACTGGCTCGCCGAGGACCTCGCGGCGGTCGCGCCCGGCGTGGCGATCGATCGCCGCGACGAGGACCTGATCCAGTTCCAGGAAGGCGAGCTCGCCGCCCTACAGGCCGAGATCCTCGATGGCGGCTACAGCGGGCTGGTGATCGCGGTCTGCCACGCCGGGGTGACGGCGTCCTCGACCGTGCTCTCGCTCGCCCTCGAGCGGGCCGGGCTGCCCTGCGTGCTGCTCTGCACGGCGCTCGGCGGTCCGCTCGCCGCGACGATGGCCGCGCACGACGTGCCGGGGCTGCCGACCATCGAGGTGCCGTGGCTGCGCGGCATGGACGACGAGGCCCTCGCGGCCTCGCGCGCCGAGCGCGCGGCGGCCGTCGTCGTGGCGCTGACGACGCCGCCCGAGCGCCTCGACGCGGACGCGGCCGGCGACCCGGCGGTCGGCGATCCCGCCGCCGGGCTGACGGAGATCGAGGTCGAGGAGACCGACACCAGCGCGGCGCTCTACGAGCGCTTTGAGCCGCTCCAGCTCGGCGACGGCCTGCCCGTCGTCGCGCCCACCGAGGAGCGCGTCGAGGCGATGCTCTCCGCCTCGCCGCTGCCGCCGGAGGAGACGCTGATCGGCCCGCCGATGCCGAGCGGGTCGGCGATCACGGTCCGCAACCTCGCGATCAACGCCGTGCTCGCCGGCTGCCGGCCGGAGTATTTCCCCGTGGTGCTGGCGGTGGTGCGGGCGATGGCCGCACCGGAGTACCGCTTCTTCCACACCGCGATCACGACGCACCCCGGCGGTGTCGCGATCGTCGTCAGCGGCCCGATCGCCGAGGAGCTGGGCATCGCCTCGGGGCAGGGCTGCCTTGGCCCCGGCTTCCGCGCGAACGCGACGATCGGGCGCGCCGTCAACCTGACGCTGATCAACGTCGCGCGCTCGATCCCCGGCCGATCCAGCCTCGCGACGCACGCCTCGCCCGCGCAGTACTCCTACTGCTTCGCCGAGCGCCTCGAGGGCCACCCCTGGCAGCCGCTGCACGAGGAGCACGCCGATGCCTCGACGAGCACGGTCACGATCCTCAAGTGCGAGGCGCCGCACAACGTGCTGAGCATGATCGGCACGACGCCGGAGCAGATGCTCACGGCGACGGCCTCGGTCGCCGCGACGCTGGGCACCAACACCTTCCGCTACCCCGGCGACCACCTGGTGATCATGAATCCGGTGGACGCGGCCAATCTGGCCGACGAGGGCTGGACGAAGGACGACGTGCGCCAGTTCCTGTTCGAGCACGCGCGCATCGACCGCCTCGAGTTGCCCGAGAAGCGCTACACGCTGTCCTCGCCCACCTGGTTCGAGCACACCGATCGCGTGCCGGTGGTGCGCACGCCCGAGGAGTTCCACGTCGTCGTCGCGGGCGGCATCGGCGCGCAGTTCATGATCGCGCCGCCGTGGGGCCTCAGCCGCGCCGTCACGCGGCCGATCGAGACCACGTAGCAGACCGCCCGGCGGGCCGTCGGCAGCAAGGGGAGGCCGCATGGAGATCGGCATCGGCGTCAAGTTCAAGCGCGCCCCGGACTCGCCTCAGAGCTGGTCCGAGGTCTACGAGGAGTGGATCGCCTACGCGCGCGCCGCCGACCGGCTCGGCTACGACTTCATCGTCGTGCCGGAGCACCACTCGGTCGCGATCGGCTACAACCCGACGCCCTTCCTCACGCTGACCGCGCTCGCGCGCGAGACGGAGCAGATCCGCCTCGCGACGCAGCCGCTGCTGCTCCCGCTCTACCACCCCGTGCACGTCGCCGAGCAGCTCGCCGTCCTCGATCTACTCTCGAACGGGCGCGCGATGCTCGGCATCGGCGTCGGCTACCGCGAGGGCGACTTCGAGGCATTCGGCGTGCCGCGCCGCGAGCGCGGCGACCGCACGGACGAGGCGCTGACGATCCTGCTCGGCGCGCTGCGCGAGCGCGGCTTCAGCCACGACGGGCGCTACCACAGCGTGAGCGATGTCGATCTCATCCCGCCGCCGATCCAGCAGCCGCACCCGAAGGTCTACGTGACCGCGCGCAGCCGCCCGGCGCTCGCTCGCGCCGTGCGCTTCGGCCTCGGCGTCAACACGCTGCACCGCGAGGCGATCGGAAGCGGCGTCTACGCCGACTACTGCCGGCTCGCCGAGGAGGCGGGCGCGGACCCGGCGGCGCTCGACTTCACGATCGTGCGCAACGGCTACATCGCAGCGGACGCCGCCGAGGCGATCCGCATCGGCGCGCCGTTCATCGAGGGCCGCACGACGTACATGGCCGCCGGCGAGTTCGCCGGGCGCGACGAGTCGCCTCGCGACGTCACGCAGGTGGCGGCGGACTCGGGCGCCTCGTTCGCGACCGAGGGCGAGTTGATAGGCACGCCCTCGATGTGGATCGAGGCAATGCAGGCGGACATCGAGGCGCTGTCCGGGCCGATCCCGTTCACGGGCTGGACGCTGGGCATCCGCCCGGAGGGCATGTCCCTCGAGGACGGCCTCAGCGCCCTCGAGCTGTTCGCCGCTGAGGTGCTGCCCTGGGCGCACGCGCAGGAGCCGCGCTGACGCGCACCTGAGCTATTTCCCGCGCGAGTCAGGGGACGAGAACAGGTCCAATTGTCTGCTGTCGCGGGCACCGAGCACGCGCACATCTCCCAGCATGATGCCGTGGGGGTTCACGGGGCTAGAGTGCAGCCGCTTCTCGGCGTACTCGCAGAAGTCCGGGTTGAGGTCGATGCCGAGCCAGCGTCTGCCGGTGGCCTTCGCAGCGAGGGTTGTCGCGCCCGTGCCGTTGAACATGTCGAGAACGAGATCCCCGCCGAAGCCTGCCGCGGGTGCCTTCGCGAACGAATACATCATCGCGAGCTTCTGCGGCAGCACGGTCGGGAACGGCGCCGGGTGCCCGCCGGTGCGTTTCACGTCCTCCGGGTACATCGGCCAGATTTGCATGCTCAGGTTGCGCCACTCGGCCTGAGTCAGCTTGCTCGGCTCCTTGGCCGCCTTTGCGATGGGCGGTGGAGCACCGTCCTTTACGTAGACGTTGATGAACTCGATCGTGTTGTCTTCGTAGATATTGGGCGGGTACGGGTAGCTGCCGAACATCTTCGTTGTCGTCTGCTTCTTCCAGACAAAGACGCTGAAGCGATGAAGATCCGGCAGCTCGCGCAGAATGCTGGCCTCGATATCGGAGGCGATGTTCTTGAGATGCCTCGTATGCTGGTCACCGATCTGGCTCTTTGGTATCGGCATCACCGGGGTCACGATGGCGAGTTTGCCGTTTGGGATGAGGACGCGTTGCGTCTCGCGCGACACGCTCATCATCTCATCGAGGTAGTCCCCGTAGCTCGTCTGGCCGATTTGCCCTTCGACCCCGTAGTCCACCACGTTCCAGTACGGCGGGCTCGTGACGGCCAGCGCCACGCACTCATCGGGCAACTCGCGCAGCGCGTCGCGTGCATCCGCACAGACGATGCGGTCGACGAGGTGGCCTGGCCAGTGGCTCTGGTCGGGGATGCGGTGCTCCATGCGCATCAGACCTCCGTCCCAGCGAACACGTGCTGGCGGAAGCGCAGGAACTGCTCCGAGTCCTGCTTGAGCAACCCAATGCGAGAGTACCGCGCCTTGTCGGAGAACTGACTGGCGAGAATGATCCCCCGAACGTTCTCTCTCCCATCCTCGAAGTTACTATGCACCCAGCCGATGTATCGCAGGATCTGCCCGAACACGGAGTCCTCCGCACCCTTAGCCTTGATCTCGACCACGACGTACTTGCCGTCGGCACGCCGGCACAAGAGGTCGATTCGTCCGATCGGCGTCTCGACCTGCCGATCCACCAACTGCAGGCCACTTTCGAGCGTGGTGAGCAATTCTGGCCGCTCCGCGTACGAAGACTCGATCGCCTTCTCGATCTCGAGGCGAGTGATCGCGGCCGATTCCTCCTCAGATAGCTTGTCAGCGTGCTGCTCGATCTCTTCTCGTGCCTGCTCGCTCGACTGCGCCGTCTCGACGGCAAATGCAAGGTAGGTAAACCATGACGGATGCTGTTCCGGGTCGCCCAGGTAAGAGAACCAGTCCTCCCGACTGACGAAGCCAGTCACCTTGAGATCGGAACGGATGAGTTCAGCTGTCCGTCCAGGCTCCAGGATGCGTATCGTCCGCTCCCCGCTGTCCACCTCGAGCCATGACGGGTAGCAGAAGAACGATCGCTGATACGATGCGTCGAGACGGATGCGATTGAAGCGCTCGCCCCTGTCTGGTGCGGCGATGGTTGGCATCGTGCGAAAGATCTCGCGGAGTTCGTCCCGTTCGTCTGAGTTCAGATTCCGCCAGTGCTGCACATAGCGAACTACGTGCGCGACATCATCCTGCTCTGTAGCAAGATTGACAAGGAGTTCCTGTTCATCGAACGTCAGATATCCGTCTGTATCCTGAAGGACTTGAAGCAGGAAGACATGGGGAATCAGTCCTCCGAACCCTTCCTGATTCTCCGATGAGAGCAGCGGATGCGGATACTGTAACTTCGCAACCTGCCTCTCAACTACAGGGCGGGGATCCGTACCGTTGACCAGCACCTCAACCATCGCGAAGCCCGCGTCAGTAATGATGATTTCCTGATCGTGCTCGGCTCAAAGAAATCCCAGTGTTCCGAGCAGCGCGCTGATGATGCGAACCAACGCAGTACGGTTCCCGATCGTTGCACCCTCGGTTACGGGGTGAAGGAGGTCCTTCTCGGAAAGGCGCGAGAGCAGCCTGTCTTGTGTGTCGCGGTCCCACGTCGCACCAAGGAACTCCTCGAATATCAGCTGCAGCGCACGCGCGCAGAACAAGACGTTCTCGTCGTTGAGTGCACGGGCCTTCGGGATTTACCAGTAGGTCGGGCAGGTTCGGTAGTCGGACAGCGCGTCGACGAACACGTCACGGAACGGAAAGTCTCGCCGAAGTCGCTTTCGCCTCTGCGGCATCGTCGTTGGCCCCGCCGGACGTGCGCTCCCGCTTAGAGGATTGGAGCATACACGGCCGCTGCGCGAGGGGCCTGCACCTGCCGGCTGGGGCTATCATGCGCGGGCGAGGCACGTTCGCACGGTGGCGGTACGCCGCCGCGAGGGGGGAGAGCGCAATGGCAGCAGCACTGGACGGCATTCGCGTCGTCGACTTCGGGCACTACATCGCGGGGCCGCTCGCGGGGATGCTGCTCGCGGACCAGGGCGCCGACGTGGTCAAGATCGACCCGCCCGGCGGCCCGCGCTGGCAGACCCCCGGCAACGCCACCTGGAACCGCGGCAAGCGCAGCATCACGCTCGACCTCAAGGGCGAGGCCGACCTCGAAACCGCGCGACGCCTCGTTGCCAGCGCCGACGTGCTGGTCGAGAACTTCCGCCCCGGCGTGATGGACCGGCTCGGCCTCGGCGCGGACGCGATGATCGAGGCCAACCCGCGGCTGATCTACTGCTCGCTGCCCGGCTTCGCCGCCGACGATCCGCGCGCCGGCGTGGCCGCCTGGGAGGGCGTCCTGGGCGCGGCGACCGCGACCTACACGACGGCAGGTGACGGCCTCGCCTCCTTCGACAACCCCGTGCTCACGGCAGTGCCGATCTCCTCCTCCTACGGCGCCTTCCTCGGCGTCGTCTCGATCGCGATGGCGCTCAACGCCCGCGAGCGCGACGGGGCCGGTCAGCGCATCGAGGTGCCGCTCTTCGACGCCACCTTCACCGCGATCGGGTCGCGCGGCCTCTACGTGCACGACCCCTCGATGCGCTCGCCGGAGCGCGCCGACGGCTGGGTGCGCCAGTACGAGTGCAGCGACGGCCGCTGGGTGCAGTTCCACGCGGCCAACCAGCGCTTCATCGAGCGCTTCATCGACAGGGCCGGCCTCGGCGCCTGGCGCGAGGAGGGCCTGCACGTCAGCGAGGAGGTCGCGCAGGACCCGGATCTGAGCGCGGAGCTGCTGCGGCGCATGACGGCGCTGTTCAAGACGCGCACGGCGAAGGAGTGGGAAGACCTCGTCAACGACGCCCTTGTCTGCTGCTCGATCGTCTACGAGTCCAGCGAGTGGATGCAGCATGAGCACGCCCGCACCTCGAAGCAGGTGATCGAGGTCGAGGATCCCGAGTACGGCACGATGCTGCAGCCGGGTGTGAACCCGCGCCTCTACGCTTCGCCCGGCGCGGTCAGCCGCGGCGCCTCCATGCCAGGCGCGGACCGCGACGAAGTGCTCGGGCCCTGGCTCGAGGCCGCGCCGGAGCCGGCGCCGCCGCCGGAGACGCGGCTGCTGCGTTCCGCCCTCGAAGGCCTCAAGGTGCTCGACCTGTGCATCATCCTCGCCGGTCCCACCTGCGGGCGGACGCTCGCCGAGTTCGGGGCGGAGGTCGTGAAGATCGACGACCCCAACCGCGCCGGCGGCGTGCGCATGCACAACGACGTCAACCGCGGCAAGCAGAGCATGCTGCTGGACCTCAAGACGGAGGAGGGCCGCGAGCTGTTCTGGAAGCTGGTCGAGGAAGCCGACGTGGTCGTCCAGAACCTGCGCGGCGGGCGCATCGAGGTACTCGGCCTCGACTACGAGGAGCTGAAGAGGCGCAACCCGAACGTCATCTACGCCTCGCTCAACGCCTACGGGCACGAGGGGCCGTGGGAGGAGCGCCCCGGCTGGGAGCAGCTCGCGCAGGCGGCGGCGGGGATGCAGGCCCGCTTCGCCAGCGACCGGCCCTACCGCCAGGCCTTCCCGATCAACGACTACGGCACCGGGCTGATGGGCGCCTACGGCGTGGCGCTGGCCCTGCTGCACCGCCAGCGCACCGGCGAGGGTCAGCACGTCAAGGCTGCCCTCGCCTACACCGCCTGCACGCTCCAGTCCCCGTTCTTCCAGGACTACGAGGGCAAGGTCTGGGACGAGGTGCGCGGCCACGATGCGCTTGGCTGGAACCCGCTACAGCACCTCTACCGCGCCAGCGACCGCTGGATGTTCCTGGGCGCAACGCCCGATCTGCTGCCCGCGATCGGCGAGGTCGAAGGCCTCGAGGGCGCCGCCGGGCTGGAGGGCGATGCGCTCGAGGCCTTCCTCGCGGAGCGCATCGCGCAGCGCCCGGCGGAGGAGTGGACGGAACGGCTGACGGCGCTCGGCGCGGGCGCGCATCCGGTGCGCGGTGTGCGCGAACTGATGACGAACGAGTGGGTCCAGGAGCACGGGCTGAGCATCACGCGCGAGCACGCGGAGATCGGTCTCGTCACCACCAACGGCCCCTCGGCGAGGCTCTCCCGGACACCTGCCGAGCCGGGCGCGCCGGCCTCGAAGCCGGGCTCCGACGCACGCGAGGTGCTGGAGGCGCGCGGCCTCGGCGAGGAGTACGAGCGCCTGCTGGCCGCGGGCGTGATCGCCATCGACGGCGTCGTCGCGAGCTAGCGGCGGCGGAAGGGAGCGGAATCGTGCGCTACATCATCTACGGCGCCGGAGGCGTCGGCGGCACCATCGGCGGGCGCCTCTTCCACGGCGGCCACGACACCGTGCTGATCTGCCGCGGCGACCACCTGACGGCGATCCAGGAGCGCGGCATGACCCTCGTGACCCACGACCTCGGGACGGTCCAACTGCCCGTCCCCGCCGTCGGCCACCCGAGCGAGATCGAGTGGACCGAGGACGACGTCGTGATCCTCGGGATGAAGACGCAGGACACCGAGGGCGCGCTGCTCGACCTCGAGGCGTCGGCAGGCGGGATCGAGCCGCCGATCATCTGCGCGCAGAACGGCGTCGAGAACGAGCCGCGGGCGCTGCGCCGCTTCCCGCGCGTCTACGGCATGGTCGCACGCCTGCCCGGCACCTACCTGGAGGCGGGCGTGATCGAGAACCACGCCCGGCCCGTCGGCGGGCTGCTCGACGTCGGGCGCTACCCGGAGGGCAGCGACGAACTGATCGAGCAGGTCTCGGCCGACCTGCAGTGCTGCAACTTCGGCTCGCGCGTCGAGCCGCGGATCATGCGCTGGAAGTACGCGAAGCTGATCCGCAACCTCGCGAACGGCCTCGTCGGCTGCGTCGGTATCGAGGCCGACGTCGCCGACTTCCGCCGCGCGCTGGTCGACGAGGCGCTGGCCTGCTACGACGCCGCCGACCTCGACTACGCGAGCCCGGCCGAGGAGGCCGAGCACCGCGACGTCGACGGCTATGTCACCGAGGCGATCGGCGACAGCCCGCGGCTCGGCAACTCGAGCTGGCAGAGCCTGATCCGCGCCACCGGCACGATCGAGACGGACTACCTCAACGGCGAGATCGTGATGATCGGCATCGGCGCCGGCGTGCCCACGCCCTACAACCGCGTCGTCCAGCGCGTCTCGGCCTGGATGGCGCGCGAGCGCAAGCAGCCCGGCGCGCTCACCGTCGAGGAGCTCGAGCGCATGGTCGAGCAGGAGAAGGCGGCGGCCGCGGGCTAGGACAGCCTGGCTAGGTGAGGCCGCCGAGCAGGATCGCCCGGCTGCCGATCGGCTGAACCGGGCGGTTGTTGGGGCCGCCGCTCAGGGCCATCAGGCCGTCGACCTGCTCCTGCGAGATCGTGCGCGGCTCACGCATCACGAACCAGCTCACGCCCTCCTGGCACGGAGGGGTCGTCTTCGATCCGTCGTACTGGTAGTAGCCGGGTTCGCCCGGGATGAGGGCGTCCGCGTTGAGCGCGATGCCCTCGCTGGCCGTCTCGCCCGCGGGCGGTGCGGCATCGAGGATCGCCTGCACGACTGCGCTGGGCTCGCCCGGCTCGAACAGCACGCCGACGACGGCGAGATCGCCCTCGGCGTCCGCGTGGACCAGGTGCAGTTCGGCGGCGAGTTCCGCGCCCTCGATGCGATGCTCCGAGGGCGCGTGCAGGTGCGCCGACTTCAGCCCGAAGGTCCGCTGTCCGGCGCGCAGTGTGCTCCCCGTCTCGTAGTCGACGTACACGAACTTGCGATCGTTGCGCACTGCTGACGCGTCGCTGGCGTACGAGAAGGAGAGCGGACCGGCATCGCCCTCTTCGTACCCGGTGATGTCGACCGGGGACTGCTCCTCGCCGGCGCAAGTTGTGTACGCCTCGGACAGCGCCGCCCAGTGCTCCGGGCCGCGCGGCCCGCTGTATCCCCACGCGGCCGGTGGGGCGGCTGCGATGTCGTCGTCGTCACCGCCGCAGCCGAACAGCAGCGCGGCCGCGAGACCAGCCCCGCCGAGCAAGCCCCGTCGAAGCAGGGCCCGCCTGTCGAGCGTGCGCGCGCGCCATCCCGGATGCGCGCGCTGCTCCCGGTTGGCGGTCAATGAAGGGCTCCGTTCCGGAGGGCAAGGCACCCTTGCGCCTGCCCGGAAACAGACAACCTACGCCTCGATCTGCGGGAGGCCCGCCTTCCAGCGCATCGCGTTGATCGTGCGGCGCAGGCCCTCGCGGAGGGAGAAGGCGGGCGCGTAGCCGATCTGCTCCGTGGTCGTCGAGAGGTCATAACCGGCCGAGCCGTCGCGCATGCCGGGGAGGACCCGGATGTCCGCGTCCGGCATCAGTTGCTGCACGATCGCCGCCGCGTCACGGACCACCATGTCCTCGCCGCCGACGTTGAGCCCGGCCGGCTCGGTCCCCAGCGTCTGGCTGGCCAGCACCACCGCGCGCGCGACGTCCTCGACGTACACGAGGTTCTGCACGTCGTCGCCGTAGGGGATGACGGCGGGCTCGTCCATCGCGGGCTTCTCGATCAGCTCCGTGAGGTGCACCGCGCGGCTGCCGCGGTCGACGGTCAGCGCCTTGCCGTAGCCGTAGACGATCGAGAAGCGCAGGCCGACCGCGTCCAACTGCCGCTCGCGGCGGTAGTTGAGGGTGAGCTGCTCGAGGAAGGTCTTGCACGCGCCGTAGAGGCGCACCGGGGCGTGGTAGTCGTCGTTGGCGATGCCCTCGCCGGAGCGCACGCTGGTCGGCCCGAAGACGGCGATCGAGCTGGCCCACACGACCTTTTCCGCGCCCGTCTCCAGCGCCGCCTCGAAGACGTGGATCGTGCCCTCGATGTTGACCTGCACGGTGCGCAGCGGGTTCAGCTCGCTGCCCGCGCCGAGCGTCGAGGCGAGGTGCACGACGCGCTCAGGCTGAGCCTCGCGGAAGGTGCGCAGCAGCAGCGGCAGATCGCGCACGTCTCCGGACACCACCCGCACGTCGTGGGGCGGCTCCCCGAGCACGTCCTCGAGGAACCCGAGGTTGGGCGCAAGGTCGTAGACGGTGACGTAGTGGCCCGCCTTCAGCAGGTCGCGCACGACGTACGCGCCGACGAAGCCCGTGCCCCCGGTCACGACGTAACGCATCAAGGTCTCCTGTCTCGCTAGCCGCCGGACGCCGTCGCGGCCTCGACGGGCGCGGGTGTGTGTTCGTCATCGCGGAAGCGCGGCGCGACCTCCGTCGCGAAGAGCTCGAGCGAGCGCTGGACGCGCTCGAACGGGACGCCCGGGATGGTGAAGCGCCCGAAGATGTGCTCCACGCCCTGATCGCGCAGCGCCTGCACTTGCTTCGCGACCGTGTCCGGCGAGCCGAACAGCTGCGGAACGTCGGTACGGGAGGCCTCGCCGCTGGCGAGCTCGCGCTGCCGCCAGCGCTCCACCCAGTGCTCGTAGCCCTCGGGCACCTTGCCGTCGCGCCCGAGCGGCGAGCCGACCACCCGCAGCACGCGCAGGCTCCAGGACCCGTCGATACGATCGAGTTCCGCCTGCGCCGCCTCGTCGTTCTCGGCGACGAAGACGTTCTGCAGGCGGGGCAGGTCATGGCCCTCGGGATCATTGCCGTGCGCGCGCATCCGCTCGCGCCAATGCGCAATCACCTGCGGCGCGCGTCCGAGCACGTCGGTCGGTCCGCCGACGATCACGGGCAGCCCGCGGCTCGCCGCGAGGTCGATGCTTGCGGGGGTGGTGCTGACGGCCTGGTAGATCGGCGGGTGCGGTTGCTGCAGCGGCTTCGGGTAGACCGTGATCGCGTCCTCGGCGGCGATGCGCGTGTATTCGCCCTCGTAGACCAGCGTCTCGCTCGTCCAGGCCTGCACCATCACGTCGAGGCTCTCGACGAAGCGCGCGCGCGCCTCGTCGATGTCTACGCCGAGGCCGGCGAACTCGCGCTGCTGGTAGCCGATGCCGACGCCGACATCGATGCGCCCGCCGCTGAGGTGATCGACGATCGCGATCTGCTCGGCGACGCGCACGGGGTTGTGGAGCGGCAGTACGATGACCGCCGTGCCGATGCGGATGCGATCCGTGCGCGCGGCGATGTGGCTTGCCATTACCATCGTGTCGGCGAGGATGCCGTGCCGCGAGAAGTGGTGCTCGCCGAGCCAGAAGCTGTCGAGGCCGAGGCGGTCCGACTGCACCGCGAGGTCCACCATCCGGGTGAGCACCTCGCCGTGGCTTTCGCTCTCGTGCCATGAGCCGAAGCTGAAGCCGCCGAACCGCATCCACGCCTCCTCAGCACGCGGCGCTGGCGGGAGCGCGCGTTCGGCGATGATACTCCGTGCCTGCGCCGTGCCGCCGCGCCGCCGGCCGAAAGGGGACTGCGATGGCGACCTACTTCCTGATGCTGACGATGACTCCCGAGGGCCGCGCGGCATCGCTCGACGATCCCGAACGGCTGCTCCGCATCGAGGCTGAGATCCAGGCCGAGGGCGTCGAGACGCTGGGGCTCTATGGCGTGCTGGGCGAGTACGACTTCGTGAGTGTCGTCGAGGCGCGCGACAACGAATCGATCGCGCAGTTCTCGCTCGAACTGGGAGTGCGTGCGGGCGCGCACATCACCTCGATGCCGGCGATCCCGATTGGGCGCTTCGAGCGCAACGAGCCGCGCCGTCCCGCCTCCGGCTCGACGGGCGTCGAGCTGGAGTTGCCCGAGGCCGTCGCCGGGTTCGGGGACGGCGACCCGCCGGGAGGCGCTCGCGTCTAGCCAGCCGGGCGGCGACTCGCCCGCACGCGGCTAGCCGCCGCCGACGAGCGGGAGCGCGAGTTCGTCGCTGGACCAGGGGCTGCCGTGCCCGGCGAGCATCTCGTTCAGCTCGCGGTCGTAGAAGAACTCGCTCTCGCCGAAGGCCGGCTCGAGCTCGTCGAGCCAGCTCGCCGTCTCGCTGTAGCGGGCGAAGAAGGGGCGGCCGACCCAGTCAGGGTTACGGCCCTGCAGCATGCGCAGCACGATCACGCGCTCGCCGGCGGCCTCGGAGACGCCGAGCACCTGCACCTTGCCGGGCGTGGCCGACATGCTCGGACCGCGCACGGTCCTCGCGACGCCGCTGACCGAGGTGTACGCCTCGCGGAAGATCTCCCAGCACTTGATCAGCGGCAGCTCGAAGTAGCGCTTCGCGCCCGTGTCGCGCGCGACGAACAGGTAGTAGGGGATGCAGCCCGTCTGGGCCTGCAGCCGCCACATCCGCGCGAGCGCGGCGGAGTCGTCGTTGATGTGCTTGAGCAGCGGCGTCTGGGTGCGGATCTGCGCGCCCGTCTCGCGCAGCACGCGGATCGCCTCCAGCGCGGGCGGCGCCTCCACCTCTACCGGGTGGTTGAAGTGCGACATCATCGCCAACTGGCGGCCCGAGGCGACGACGCGGCGGAACAGGTCCAGCAGCTCGTCGGCGTCGTCGTCGGAGATCAGGCGCTGCGGCCAGTAGGCGAGCGCCTTCGAGCCGATGCGAATCGTCGAGATGTTCGGGGCGCGGCCCGGCTCCAGCAGCGGCTCGATGTAGCCGCGCAGGATGCGCGTCTTCATGATCAGCGGGTCGCCGCCGGTGAAGAGGATGTCGCTGACCTCGGGATGCTCCTCGACGTACTCGCGCAGCAACTCGCCGTCGCGCATCGCGAACTTGAGGCCTTCCATGCCGACGAACTGCGGCCAGCGGAAGCAGAACGTGCAGTAGGCGTGGCAGGTCTGCCCCTGGCTCGGGAAGAACAGCACCGTCTCGCGGTACTTGTGCTGCATGCCCATCAGTGGCTTGCCGTGCAGCGTGGGCACGTTGTGCTCCATCTGGCCGGCGGGGTGCGGGTTCAGCGTGAGCCGGATCTCGTTCGCCGCCTCGCGCAGCTCGGCGTTGTCCGCGTCGCGCGCGAGCAGCGAGGCGATGCGGTCGTAGTGCTCCGGCTGCAGCATCTCGCGCTGCGGGAAGGTGAGCCGGAACATCGGATCATCGGGCACGCGATCCCAGTCGATCAGGTGGTCCATGACGTAGCGGTTGGACTTGAACGGCAACACCTGGGCGACGACGCGGACGTCCTGGCGCAGCTCCTTGGAGATGCCCTGGATCTGCGGCACCTTCTCGAAGTTGCGGATGTTGATCGCCTCGTATGGCTCCTCGAGCATGGCCGCGGCTTCGGCGGCCGCGGCGGTGCCGGGCCTCACGGCGGCGAGAGTCGGGGTGCTGGGGGATCGTTCGATAGCCACTGAGGCCTCCTGTCGCTCCGCGCACGACGCTGTACGCCGCACGACGTGCTAGTTCGGCGATGATACCGGAACGACCAGGAGTGCCTGCCGTGCGCCATGCGCCGAGCAGGCCTGCGGGGGCCGCCCCAAGTGCGCCTACGGGGTTAGCTGACGGGTTCGGTGCTTAGGTCGCCTACCGTGGCCGTCGAGGCCGCTCTGTGCCTCGGGCCGCCGGATTCACCCCTGCGGTTGGTTCCCCCGCCCCCGTCCTTCCGCGAACGAGGTTCGGCTGCGTCGCGGGAACCCGTCGGCTCCCTGCAACCCCATAGGAACAGGCGGCGGCCCCACCCGTCAAGCACCCCGCCCGTGCGCTGTGTCAACCCGGAATCGGCGGGCTCCCAGAGGCCCCGGTTCGCGCATCCGTGGACTGGTCTCGCGCCGGCTCACGGTCAGCTGGGCAGGGGCGTCAGCCTCGTGGGTGGGGCTGCGACGCCGCTCTCACGAGTCGAGCAGGTCGAAATACTGCTCGCGGCTCAACCCGGCAGTCTCGTGCTCCTATCCCGTCAGGCCGGCAACCGCGGCGGCGATCGCGGCGGCGGCGGCCATGCCGCCGAGCATCGTGCCAACGGTCCAGCGCGTCAGATGAGTTTCCATCTGGTGCATCTCGCTGCGCAGGGCTGCCAGATCGGCCTTCGTGGCAAGGTGCTCTACCGCGGCCTCGATATGCGTGACGCGCTCGCCCAGGAAGTCGGCCTGCGTGGTCATGGCGCTCCTCGTGCTGACACAAGCGTAGCATGCGCAATCCACCCACACGGGCCGGTCGGCTCCCCGCCCGTGCTACCGTCCGGCCATGCGCGATTGGCCCTTCGAGCCCCCGATCAGCCCGATGGAGGCGCGCGTGCGCGAGCGCCTGCCGGAGCCTCCGGGCTGGGCCTACGAGCCCAAGTGGGACGGCTTCCGCGCCCTCGCATGGTCCCGAGGCACAGCGCCCGGCAGCGGGACGCACGAGGCGCGCCTCGACAGCCGCAACCGCCGCCCGTTGTTGCGCTACTTCCCGGAGCTCGCACCCGCCCTCGAGGCCCTGCCGGGCGGGACCGTCGTCGATGCCGAGGTGCTGGTGGTGTCCGGCGACGTGAGCGACTTCGACGCGCTCCAGCAGCGCATTCACCCCGCCGCCTCGCGCATCGCGAGGCTCGCGGAGGAGACGCCCGCCTGCCTCGTCGCCTTCGACCTGCTGGCTCACGAGGGCGAGTACCTGCGCGCATTGCCCTTCGCCGCGCGCCGCGAGCGCCTCGTCGCGCTGGCGGGCGGTCTCCCTGAACCGTGGCGGCTGACGCCCTCGACCGAGGACGTGGAGACCGCGCGCCGCTGGTTCGAGGAGTTCGAGGCGGCCGGCTGCGACGGCATCGTTGCGAAGCGCCTCGACGGGCGCTACGTCGAGGGCAAGCGCGAGATGCTGAAGATCAAGCGCCGCCGCAGCGTCGACGCCGTCGTCGGCGGCTACCGCCTGCACAAGCAGGGCGACCGCCTCGGCTCGCTGCTGCTCGGGCTCTACGACGAGGCGGGGGCGATGCACTTCGTCGGGCACACATCGGGCTTCCCGGACGAGCAGCGGGTCGCGCTGCTGGAGCAGTTCTCGGCGCTCGCGTCAGCCGACAGCTTCGGCGAGGAGGCTCGCCGTCCCGGCGCGGAGAGCCGCTGGAGCGGCGGCCGCGACAGCTCGTGGACGCCCGTGCGCCCCGAGATCGTGGTCGAGGTCAGCTACGACCAGATCAGCGGCGGCCGCTTCCGCCATGCCACCCGCTTCGAGCGCTTCCGCCCGGACAAGGACCCCGAGGACTGCACGTTCGACCAACTCGGCCGCGACGAGGGCCCCGGCTTCTCCGCGGTCATCGCGCGCTAGCCTCCCCGCGCCGTTGCGTGGGCCCGGCGAGCGCAATCCCCCGGCTGGCGGTATCGTGCGGCGCGCGGGGCAGCGGAGGGGCCGGGCGATGGTGGACAGACCGAGCGGGCGCAAGGAAACGATGGCGCCATACCGCGTGCTCCCGGCCCCTGACGCGCTGAGCGAGCCGTACTGGGAGGCGGCCCGCCGTGAAGCGCTCGCGATCCAGCAGTGCCAGGGCTGCCTGCGCTTCCACCATCCGCCCGTCTACTTCTGCACGAACTGCCACGACCAGGATGCAGAGCTCGCGTTCGTGGATGTGAGCGGACGGGGCGTCATCTACAGCCACTACATCCACCAGGACTCCGACATCCGCGCCTTTGCTGAGAAGACGCCGTACCCCGTGGTGATGGTGGAGCTCGACGAGCAGACGGGGCTGTTCGTCCTCGCGAACCTGCTCGACTGCGACTACGGCGAGATCGCGTCCGGGATGCCCGTCGAGGTCGTCTTCGAGCGGGCGAGCGACGACATCGTGTTCCCGCAGTTCCGTCCCGCGCGCGAAGGCTCAGCGAGGTAGCGCCATGGCGATCGAATTCCCACCCGGCAAGCGCCCCTGCTTCATCGGTGTCGGCTACAGTCCCTGCCACCGCTACGCCCCCCGTTCGCTCGGCAGCATCGCGTACGAGGCGGTCACGGAGGCGGTGGCTGACGCAGGCATCGAGCTGGCGCAGATCGACGGCATCTCCGTCTACCCGAATCCGCTCGGGGTCAACCGCGGGATCACGGGCCACGACGTCATCCCCGCGACCTACATGATGCGGATGCTCGGCCTCCCCAACGTGCGCTGGTTCAACCAGACGAACTGGTCGATGATCGCGGTCAGCGTGATCGAGGCCGCGAACGCGCTCGCCGCCGGAGCCTGCGACTACGCCCTCGTCTACCGCGCACTCCACCACCCCGCCGGCGTCCGCTATCACGACAACCCGGCGACGACCGCAGGCGGCGAGAACCAGTTCACCGTCCCCTACGGCCACGGCGGCGGCGGGCCACGTCAGGCGCTCCACTTCCAGCGCTACATCGAGAAATATGGCGCGCCGCGCGAGGCGCTCGCCGACGCCGTGCTCAACGCCCACAAGAACGCGCAGCTCAACGACAACGCCGCCTGGTACGGGCGCGAGATCACGCGCGACGACTACCTCAACGGCCGCATCATCTCCTGGCCGATGACCCTCTTCGACTACGACATGCCCGTCGACGGCTGCGGCGCCGTAATCATGACAACCGAGGACCGTGCATGCGCTGCGCCCCATCCCGGCGGCTACATCGCCGGCTACGCGATGACGCCGCACAACCTCGAGCGGGGCGGGCTCATCGAGTCGCTCGAGGATCTCTACGAGATGGACGGGCTGCACGCGGGAAACCTCTATCGCAGTGCGGGCCTGGGCCCCGAGGACGTCGACGTCCTGCACCTCTACGACGGCTTCAGCCCGATGATGTGGACGCGGATGGAGACCTTCCGCTTCTGTGGCGAGGGTGAGGCCCATGCCTGGGCGACAGCCGAGCGCCTCGCCCTGGACGGGGACCAACCGTTCAACACATCCGGCGGCAACCTCGGCGAGGGGCGCCTGCACGGCATGGCCCACGTCGCGGAGACCGCTCGCCAGATGATGGGCACCGCCGGTCCCCGACAGATCGCCGACGCCGAGGTCGCGCTCTGCGAAGTTGGGCCGTTCGCGATGGGGGCGAGCTTCATCTGCACACGCGAATAGCGCGCGGACGCAGGCGGCGCGGCGCCTGGAGCGGTTGGAGGAGGGTCGGGCATGGCCGGACCGCTGAGCGGCATCGTGGTCATCGAGGCCGCCAACTGGCTGGCCGCACCGAGCGCCGGCGCGCTCATGGCCGATCTCGGCGCGGACGTCGTGAAGGTGGAGCCGCCGGGCGGAGACCCTTTTCGCTTCTACGACCAGCGCGCGAGCGGCTATGACCACGACTTCGCGCTGAACTACGCGTTCGAGCTCGACAACCGCGGGAAACGATCGATCACCGTCGATCTCGCGAGGGAGGGCGGTCCCGGCCTGGTGCGGCGGCTCTGCGAGCGCGCAGACGTGTTCCTGACCAACCTCACGCAGCCTCGGCGCGAGCGCTACGGACTCACGGACGAGGCGCTGCGTGCCGTGTGCCCGTCCATCATCTACGCCTCCCTCACCGGCTACGGAACGCGCGGTCCGGACTCCGAGCGTGCGGGCTTCGACTACTCCGCCTTCTGGGCTCGCTCCGGGGTGATGGCGGCGCTGCAGCAGCCGCCGGGCGCGCCCCCGCCGCTCAACCGGCCGGGCCAGGGCGATCACATGGCAAGCCTCAACCTGCTTGCCGCCGTGCTCGCCGCCCTCAGGCTTCGCGATCAGAGCGGTGAGGGGCAGTACGCGGAGGTCACCCTGCACGGGTCCGGGATGTGGAGCATCGGTACGGACCTCTCCGCCGCGCTCGTCGCCGGCCAGGCTGCCCCACGGCATGATCGCGAGGCTCCACCGAACCCGATCTGGAACTCGTACCAGACGAGGGATGGGCGCTGGATCGTGCTGGTGATGCTGCAACCGGACCGCTACTGGGACCAGTTCTGCTCCGCGATCGGGCGGCCGGATCTGGCGTTGGACGGACGCGGCGCGGCGGAGCGCTTCGCCGAGGAGGGCCGCGATTTGGCGGCGACGATCTCGGACACCTTCGCGGAACACGATCTTGCGTACTGGTCGGGCCGTCTCGACGAGCACGGGGTGATCTGGGCGCCGGCCGCCGAGCTGCCGGAGGTGATCGCCGACCCGCAGGTGCGGGAGTATGGCTGGATCCGGGACGTCGAGCATCCCGAAGCCGGCGCATACCAGACGCTCGCCACCCCGTTTCAGATCCGGTCCGCCGAGCTCGGACCGCGCGGACCGGCGCCGGCGGCCGGGCAACACACGAACGAGGTGCTGAGCGAGTTCGGCATCGGGGAGAACGAGCGCGCGCGGCTCGCGGAACGCGGCGTCTTCGGCTAACTCGCCAAGCGTCGGGGAGTGCCGCCGGCGAGGGCGGCCAGGCTACTGGCGCCTGTCGCTACGACGCGGCATCAGGCTTCGGCGCCGCGCGCTTCGAGGGCTGGACGCGCGGCGGCTCACCCGGCTGCTTCGGGTAGTGCGGCGGCCAGGGGGCGTCCCCGAGCCCTCGGGCCTCGTCTGCCGCCGCCAGGGCCAGCAGACTGTCGAGCCGGCCGGGCGGCGCCTCGACCGTCGCGGCCACGTCGCCGAGGGCGTTCCAGCGCTCGGCGAACGCCTCGAGGTCGAGCGCGTGCGGGTCGATCGTCTCGAGTTCGTCCCAGGCGAAGGGGGCGGATACGAGTCCCGTGTGGCGCACGCTGTAGGCGCTCGCGATCGTCTTGTCGCGCGCGTTCTGGTTGTAGTCGATGAAGACGCCGTGGCGCTGCTCCTTCCACCACTCCGTCGTCGCGAGGCCGGGCCCGCGGCGCTCGACCTCGCGGGCGAGCGCGAGCGAGGCGCGCCGCACCTCGTGGAAGGTCCAGCGCGGCTCGATCGGCACGTAGATGTGGATGCCGCGCGAGCCGGAGGTCTTCGGGCGGCCGGCCAGTCCGTGCTCGGCGAGCACCTCGCGGCAGAGCGCGGCGACCGGGCGCGCCATTTCGAAGTCCGCGCCCTCGGACGGGTCGAGGTCGAGGCGCAGCTCGTCGGGGTGGTCGAGGTCGTCGGTGGTGACGGGCCAGCTGTGCAGGTCGAGGCAGTTGAGTTGCACCATCCAGATCACATCCCGCAGCTCGCGCGCGACGACCATGCTGCCGGGCCGGGCGGAGGGGAACGTGATCCAGGCGGTCTCGCGCGCATCCTTCGGCGCGCGCTTCTGGTAGAAGGGATCGCCGCCCGCGCCGCGCGGGAAGCGCTTGAGCAGGCAGGGCCGCCCGCGGATCGCGCGCAGCACGCCGGGCGCGCAGCGCAGGTAGTGCTCCGCGACATCGAGCTTCGTCCAGCCCCGCTCGGGGAACATCACCTTGTCCGGGCTGGACAGGCGCACCGCGACGCCCTCGGCGTCGATCAGAGTCTCCTTGCGCGCCATCGGTACGCCGTCGGCGCCGGCCGGGGGGCCGCGCCTAGGGTGTCCTATTCCCGAGTAGCTGCGACAGGTACGGGCCTTCTGAGATAGGGGCCAGGCGGTACATCCTGCTGTGTGTAGACGCACAGAGAGGAGCTCCGCCGTGACCCCTGACGACCAACTCTACCGCTTCCGCCAGCGCACGCTCGCGCTCGCCGAGGAGGTGGGCAGCGTCCGCGCCGCCTGCCGGATGATGGGCATCCACCACTCGACCTTCTACCGCTGGCGCAAGGAGGCCGAGCGCTACGGCCTGGAGATGCTGCGTCCGCGTGAGCGCCGCCGGCCGCGCATGCCCAACGCCACCAGTCCGTTCGTCGAGCATCGCGTCGTCGCCTTCGCCCTCGGCCAGCCCGGCTTCGGCCCGGCGCGCATCGCCGCCGAGCTGGCCCGGCCCAAGTGGGGCGGCATCAAGCTCTCCCCATCCGGTGTCTGGCGCGTGCTGCGGCGCCACGGCCTCAACACCCGCAGGAAGCGCCTGAGCCTCGTCGCCGGCTACGCCGCGCCTCCCGAACCGGCTCCCCGCGAGCCTGAGCCGGAGCGCCATCTGGAGGCGAAACAGCCCGGTGCGCTGGTGCAATTCGACTGCTTCCACGTCGGCCGGCTCTCCGGCACGACGGGCACGGTCTGGCAGTACACGGCGATCGACGTCGCCTCCGCCTACACGTGGGCGGAGCTGCACGTCACCCCGCGTAACCCATCGGCGAAGTGGACCTCGCAACTGGCCCGCCGCGTCGCCTCGGACCTCGCCGTCCGCGGCTGGTGCCTGGAGACCGTGATGACGGACAATGGCTCGGAGTTCCGCTCCCGCGAGTTCGGGGCCGCGGTCGCCGAGCTGGGCGCGGAACAGCGCTTCATCCGCGCCGGCAGGCCGCAAACCAACGGCTGCGTCGAGCGGGTGCAGGGCACGATCCTCGAGGAGTGCTGGAAGCCCGCCTTCGCGCGCCACCTGATCCCGAAGCAGACCGGGCTGCGCCGCGACCTCGAGCGCTACCTGCGCTACTACAACTCAGACCGCGCTCACACCGGCCGCTGGACCCGCGGCCGCACCCCCGAGAGCGTCATCGGCAAGGCCAAGGTATGGTCCTGACACACAGCGCGATGTGTCGCCTGATCTTGGAGATAGGACAGCCTAGAGCTGCGACTTCCAGGCGTCGATGGCGCCGCGCACGCCCAGCTCGCGCACGCTGGTGCGCAGCTTCTCGACCTCGGGCGAGAAGTGGGCGATGGCGTCCAGTTCGGCGCCGGCCCTGAGCGCGGAGCGGAAGCCCTGGATCTCCTGGATGCGGTTCGCCGTCAGCTTGTGGATCACGAGCACGTCCTTGGGCACCAGCGCGATGCGCTGCGCGTAGTCCGCGACGTAGGCGTCGAGGTGCTCCGCGGGCACGGCCTCGTTGAAGAGGCCGAGTTCGGCAGCCTCGGTACCCGTGATGAACTCGCCGGAGGGGAAGGCGTAGCGCTTCGCGCGCTTCGGTCCGATGTGCCAGGCCCAGAAGGCCGTCACGAAGCCCGCGCCGAGGGGCAACTGCGGCCCGCTGCCGACGCGCGTGTCTTCGGCGGCGAACGTCACGTCACAGATGCTCGCCAGTTGCGTCGCCCCGGCGATGCAGTAGCCGTGCACCTTCGCAATGATCGGCAGCCGTATCTCCGGGATGCGCAGCCAGGTGAGCAGGCGGGTCTCGATCAGGTCGCGGTCCAGGGCCGGCGACCACTCGCGGTCGTGGTCACGCTGCTCGCCGATCTCGTAGCCGGTCGAGAAGGCGCGCCCCGCGCCCTGGACGATGGCGACGTGCACGCCGGAGTCGTCCGCGGCCTGATCGAGGTAGCCGACCAGCTCGTTGATAAGCGGCGTGTTCATCGCGTTGAGCCGCTCCGGCCGGTTCAGCGTCACCGTCGCGATCCGGCCCTCCACGTCGTACTGCACGAACTCGCCCATCGCCCACCTCCACTTGGTCCTTGTTGCGCGGAGTGGAGTATAGCCGCGAGGCCGCCGCGGCTCCGCTTCGCGCTGCCCAGCAGCCGAAACTCGATTACGATGCGCAGCGGAGGCGGCGAGCCTGCTCCCCACGTCCGAGGAGGTCCCTGCCTATGAGCGAGTCGCTGGCGCTTCTGCACGAGCAGGGTCAGAGCACCTGGCTCGATTTCATCAGCCGCGGCTTCCTCGATTCCGGCGCGCTGCAGCGCCTGATCGACGACGCCTGGATCTCCGGGCTGACCTCCAACCCGACCATCTTCGGGAAGGCGATCGCTGGCTCCTCCGACTACGACGACGAGCTGCGCGCGCTGGCCGACGCCGGGGTGAGCGACCCCTACGACGCCTTCGTGCGCCTCGCCGGCGCCGACCTGCGCCGCGCCGCCGACGCGCTGCGTCCGATCTACGAGGCGGGCGGCGGCGAGGACGGCTACGTCTCCTTCGAGCTGCCGCCGGGCGTCGAGCACGACTCGCAGCGCTCGATCGCCGAGGCGCGCCGGCTCGTCGACGCCGTCGGCCGCCCCAACGTGATGATCAAGGTGCCCGGCACGCCCAACGCGCCGGAGACCGTCGAGCGCCTGATCGGCGAGGGCGTCAACGTCAACATCACGCTGCTCTTCGACATCGCCGTCTACGAGGCGGTCGCGCGCGCCTACGTCGCCGGTCTCGAGCGCGCCCTCGAGGCGGGGCGTGACCTCTCGGCGATCGCCTCGGTCGCCTCGTTCTTCGTCTCGCGCGTCGACACGCAGGTGGACGGGCGGCTGCCGGACGATTCGCCGCTGCGCGGTCGCGCCGGCGTCGCCAACGCGCGCGCCGCCTACGCGCGCTTCGCCGAGGTGTTCTCCGGCGCGGCCTGGGACGGTCTCGCCGCCTCGGGCGCGCGCGTCCAGCGCCCGCTCTGGGCCTCGACCGGCACGAAGAGCGCCGCCTACTCCGACGTGCTCTACGTCGACAACCTCGTCGCGCCGCACACGGTGAACACGCTGCCCGAGCCGACGCTCAACGCCTTCGCCGAGCACGGCGACGCCTCGCACGCGATCACGCGCGACGACGAGGCCGAGGCCGAGGCGGCGCTCGCCGCCCTGGCCGATGCAGGCGTGGACCTCGAGGCGGTGACGGATCAGCTGCTCCTGGACGGCCTCGACGCCTTCGAGGCGGACTTCCTGGCGCTGCTGCGCTGCATCGACGAGGCGCTGACCGCGATCCGCTCCGGCAGCGCCCGCAGCGAGGGGCGCCTCGGCCCGATCGAGGCCGCCGCCGGCGAGGCGCTCGACCGGCTTGCGCGCGAGGACATCGCCGGCCGCCTCCAGGCGGGCGACCACACGCTCTGGGCGGACGACCCGGCCGGGATCAGCAACCGCCTCGGCTGGCTGACGGCGCCCGACGACTTCGCCGGCCGCGTCGAGGAGATCGAGGCGTTCGCCCGCGAGGCCGTCGGCGACGGCATCGACGACGTCGTGCTGCTCGGGATGGGCGGCTCCAGCCTCGCGGCGGAGGTGATCGCGAGCACTCGCGGGAGCGCGCCCGGCCATCCGGCGCTCAGCGTCCTCGACACGACCGACCCGGCGGAGATCCGCGCCCTCGACGCGCGCCTCGATCTCTCGCGCACGCTCTTCGTGGTCGCCAGCAAGTCGGGGACGACGGTGGAGACGCGCTCGCAGCTCGACTACTTCTGGTCGCGCCTACCGGACGGCGCGCACTTCGCGGCGATCACGGACCCGGGCACGCCGCTCGCCGAACTTGGCGAGGAGCGAGGCTTCCGGCACGTCTTCCTGAACCCGCCGGAGATCGGCGGGCGCTACTCGGCGCTCTCGTACTTCGGCCTCGTGCCCGCCGCGCTGCTGGGCGTCGACCTGCGAGGCCTGCTCGCGCCCGCGGTCGAGATGCAGCGCTCATGCGGCGCCTGCGCCCCGCCCGCCGACAACCCCGGCGTGCGGCTGGGCGCCGTGCTCGGCGCGGCGGCTGCCGCCGGCCGCGACAAGCTGACGCTCGTCCTGCCACCGCCGCTCGCCGCCCTCGGGAGCTGGATCGAGCAGCTGATCGCGGAGTCCACCGGCAAGGACGGGCGCGGCATCGTGCCCGTCGAGGGCGAGCCGCTCGGCCCGCCCGAGGTCTACGGCGACGACCGGCTGTTCGTCGCCTACGGCGACCACGAGGGCCTCGCGGCGCTCGAGGGCGCGGGCCACCCCGTCGTGCGCCTGCCGGTGGAGGACGCCGAGCGGCTCGGCGCGGAGTTCTACCGCTGGGAGCTCGCGACCGCCCTGGCCGGCTGCCTGCTCGGCGTCCAGCCCTTCGATGAGCCCAACGTCCAGCAGGCCAAGGACGCGACCGCCCGCATCCTCGGCAGCTCCGAGCGCGCCGAGGCGCCCTCGACGCCAGGCGCGGACGAGCTGCTCGCGAGCGTGCAGCCCGGCGACTACATCGCGCTGCAGGCGTTCCTGCCTCGCAGCGAGGCCAACATCGAGGCGTTGCAGGCCGCGCGGGTGCGCCTCCGCGACCGCTACCAAGTCGCCGCCACCGCGGGCTTCGGCCCGCGCTTCCTGCACTCCACCGGGCAGCTGCACAAGGGCGGCCCGGACAGCGCGGTCTGCATCCAGATCGTGCGGGACGAAGATGACGATCTCGAGATCCCCGGCCGGTCCGCCGGGTTCGGCGAGTTGCAGCGGGCGCAGGCGCTCGGCGACCTCGAATCGCTGCGTGCGCTGGGCCGCCGCGTCGCGCGCGTGACGCCCGCGGAACTGGCGGAGCTGGGCACGTAAGGATCGGGCTCGCCGGCCTCGGGCGCATGCGCGGGACCACGTGCTGCCGCCGTACACTGGCGACGATGGTAGCGTTCGATACGGCGAAGGTAGAACGCGCGCTGCGCGGGCCGCTCGGCGACGAGGCGGCGCGTGAGGTGACGGAAGCGCTCGCCGAAGGCTTGACACGCACATCGTCACGAAGGCCGACCTCAGAGTGGCCCCGCTCCGATTGGGGTGGCGAGGTGCTACTCCTCACGCTCGCGTCGGGTGTCATCATCCTCGGCGCGATCGCGATCGCGACGGCCGTGATCCTGAACGAACTGCCGTGAGCGCGCTCGGCCGCCGCGTCGCGCGCGTGACGCTCGAGGAGTTGGCGGAGCTGGGCGCGTGAGGATCGGGCTCGCTGGCCTTGGGCGCATGGGCGGCGGCATCCGCGAACGCCTCCGCCGCGCCGGACACGAGGTCGTTGGCTACGACCTCGACGCCGACCTGCGCGACGCCGACTCGCTCGAGGCGCTGGTCGAGGCGCTCGATCCGCCGCGCGTCGTCTGGCTGATGCTCCCCTCCGGGGAGGCCACCGAGGGCGCCTTCGCCGATCTGCTCGGCCTGCTGTCCGCGGGCGACCTCGTGATCGAGGGCGGTAACAGCCGCTACACGGACTCGATCCGGCGCGCCGGGCAGGCCGAGGCGCGCGGGCTGCGCTTCCTCGACTGCGGCGTCTCCGGCGGCGTGTGGGGCCTCGAGGAGGGGTACTGCCTCATGGTCGGCGGGGCCGCGGAGGCGTTCGCCGACGCCGAGCCGCTGTTCGCCGCGCTCGCTCCCGAGGGCGGCTACGCGCACCTCGGTCCCAGCGGGGCCGGACACTACGTGAAGATGGTCCACAACGGCATCGAGTACGGCCTGATGCAGGCCTACGCCGAGGGCTTCGAGTTGCTCGACGCCTACGACGACGAGCTCGACCTGGCGGAGATCGCCGGGCTCTGGCAGCGGGGGTCGGTCGTGCGCTCGTGGCTGCTCGAGCTGACCGAACGCGCGCTGGAGCGCGACCCCACGCTGAGCAGCATCCAGCCCTACGTCGAGGATTCCGGCGAGGGCCGCTGGACGGTGATCGAGGGCGTCGAGCGCGGCGTGCCCGTGGACGTGATCTCCGGCGCGCTGTGGGCGCGCTTCGCCTCGCGCGGCGAGCGCGCGTTCGGGCTGAGGCTGCTCGCCGCGCTGCGCAACGAGTTCGGTGGCCACGCCGTGCGCGAGGCGTAGATGAGCGGCCCGGCCGTCCTCGGCGTGGACCTTGGCGGCACGAACATGCGCGTCGCCGTCGTCACGCCTGCGGGCGAGATCATCGCTCGCTCCTCTCAACCGACGCCGCCCGACGACCCGGCCGCGCTGCCGCGCCTGATGCGCGAGGTCGCGACCGGGGCGAGCGAGCAGCTGCGCGGCGTGGTCGTCGGCGTGCCGGCGGTGGTGGACTACGAGCACGGCGTGGCGCAGCGCATGCCCAACCTCACGCGCTGGGAGGGTCACCTCGCCGCACAGCCGCTCGCGGACGCCTGCGGGCTGCCCGCCGTCCTCGTCAACGACGCCGATCTCGCCGCCGTCGGCGAGCACCGCTACGGCGCGGGCCGCGGGACCGACGACATGGTCTACCTCACGATCAGCACCGGCATCGGCGGCGGCGTCGTGATCGGTGGGCAGCTGTTGCACAGCAAGCGCTCGCTCGCCGAAGTCGGCCAGACGACGATCGACTACCGCGAGCGGCAGATCCTTGAGGCGCTCGGCTCCGGTCCGGCGCTGGAGCGTCTCTCCGGGCTGAGCGGGGCGGAAGTCACGAGGCGCGCGCAGGCGGGCGATGCGGCAGCGATCGGCTGGCTCGGCGAGATCGCGGCAGTGATCGCCGTGGGCGTCGCGAACGCCATCGAGTGCTACATGCCGGAGCGCGTCGTGATCGGCGGCGGGGTCGCCGCAGCAGGCGCGCTGCTGCTCGATCCGGTCCGCGAGCGGCTGGCGGAGCTGCACAGCGCCCGGCTGCTCGACCCCTCGCAGGTCGTGCCGGCGAGCGGCGGCGACGACGTCGGCCTGCGCGGCGCCTGGCCGCTCTGGGAGTACGCCTCCTCCCGCGAGGGAGCGACCACGCTCGCGCCGCGCGCGCCGGCCGGCGGCGCCTGAGGCTCGCTCCGCGGGGATGGCCGCTATCTCGCCAGGGGCGCCACCTCGGCGCGGTATGCCTCGAATTCCTCGTAGAAGTCGTCGACCGAGATGCCGAAGACGGCCTCGAAGGTGTCCTGCCAGGGTTCCGACGAGGATCGTTGCCGGAGGTACTCGAGGAGCGACTGCTCGCCTGCTCGCTGCGCCAGCCAATCGGCGGCCAGGTAGCCCAGGGCCGTGCGGACTTCGGTCGGCGTCGTTGCGGGGAGGCTGCTGAGCGGGAGCGCGGCGAGGCGCGCGGTGCGGGCGAATCGGCTGCGGACCTCCACGCGCCCCTCTCCCGCGACAGCCGCGAGGTAACCGTCCTGGGCGTACCGCTGAATTCCGATTCGGAGCCACCATGGGCCCTCGGGCGGAAACCCTGTCGCTGCGCTGATCCGCCCGTGGAGGTTGATGTACTGGTACCTGCCGAGGCGGTGAGCAAGTGACGTCCCGCAGTCGAGGGTCATCACCAGCGCCGAACCCTGCATCGCCGTGAAACAGAATCGAGGATCGGGGTCTGTCGCGAACGCTTTCCGGAATGCCGGGGCTGCCGATTCGTCGTCGGCGGCGACGTACACCGTGTAGTCCGCCGGGTCGGCGCCGAGGCGCTCACGGAAGAACTCCTGCGCGGTCTCGAACTGCTCGCGCACGGCGGCTGCTTCCTCAGGCGGTATGTCTCCCAGTAGCACCAGGATCGGCTCGGCGCGGTCGTCGGCAAGGTGCGGCATCGGAGGGGCGATCTCGCTGAGGTACGGCTCGGCGGCCTCGTAGAAGCGATCGAGGCTGATGCCGAAGGCCTGCTCGAACGCCTCTCGCCAGTTTCGCGCGGAATCCACCACCCGGTAGTAGTCGAGCAGTGCAGGTGCTCCCACTCGCTCAGCAAGCCACTCGGCCGCAAAGAAGCCTCGCGATGACCAGGCCTGCAGCAGGTGGTGATCGTAGTAGGTTCTCGTTTGGGACTCGATCTCGCGCAGGGACTCGCCGGCCCACGATGCGACGGAGATCTGCCTGTCTCGCACCAACCGGGCCGTCTCCGGGTCCACCGACTTGAGGTATGCGTATTGTGCGTAAAGTTCTGCGCCGTTCTTGAGCCAGTCCGCGCCCTGCGGATGCACTCCGTCCGGCCCCGGGAAGTAGGGACTCGCCCTGGGCGAGATGCTCGTTTGCAGCAGGCGGAAGTACTCCAGAGCGATCAAGGAGCCAATCGGTGTCGCCTCGGTCCGATAGTTCAACGCGACCGCCAGGCGATAGGAGGTGGTGTACGTGGTAGGCGTTGGTTCGACAACTACAGTGAACTCCGGCGGCAGGGCCGCGAACCGCTCCGCGAAGAACGTCACTACCGCAGCTGTCTCCGCACGGACCTCGGCCTCAAGCTCCGCGGGAACTCCGTCGGTGAGGGCGAAGCGCGTGCGTGCGGCTCCCGACTGCCACCACCGTGCGTCCCCGGACACCTCGATCCAGACCGCGTCCCCGAGGCGCAACTCGGCCAACGTGTTGAGGTGCGCGGCTGCTCGCGGGATGTACCACTCGTAGTCCTGGCTCTGCCTGTTCCAACGCGCTGCCCAGCTGAGAGTTTCCCCGAACCGGGCGAACGCCTCCTCGACCGCTATCCCGTCACGGCCGGTCCAGCCCGCGAGGTTGAGGCCGCTCGGCAGCGACAACAGCGTGCCGTCCCGGGACACCGGGCGCGTCCACTCGACCGTCGCCGTTCCGCCGACGTACAGCCACAAGCCTCGCCCGCGTGTGAGATGCGTCAGGCTGGGCCTCAGTGTGCCGGTGCGCGACGCCCGCTCGTAGCGCTCATGCTCGGGATCCCACGCGGACACGCGCCGGAGCGCCGGGATTGCATCGAACAATTCCGACACCGACGTGTCGGGTCCGAGCCAGGCGGCCATGTTCCAGCCGGGATGGAGCTCGGTCGTGATCGTGTCGGGCGGCGAACTCTCGCCCGGAGCCATCGGGCGAGAGCCGTCGCCCGGCGTCAACGCCGCGCCCAACAACAAGAGGGCAACGGGGGCCAGGAGCACCGGGGCGAGGCGTCTCAAGCTCCCGTCCTTCCCGGGCAGCGAGCGCTGGGAGCTGCTCTGGGCCTCGATGTGGCTGTCTGGGCTTCGCAGTGCTCTCCTACCATACGCTTGAGTCCCTGCCGCGGACGTGTCGCCTGGATACCCGCGCGCGCCCGTACCCAGGCCTGAGTCCACTCACACGAACCGCGGGCGACTGAGCGCCCGCCGGCGCACCGCTTCATCAGCACCGACGGCAGCCTGCCAGTCCGCCGAGAGCGGCGAGGCGCTTCTATGATGTTCGGCTATAGACACGATAAGCGGAGGGTAACGAGGTGTCCGCTGAATTCTGGGAAGAGGTCCGGGACAGGGTCGAGGACTGCGGAGGTGTCTGGAAGACCTCGAAGCGTGACCTGCGGAACGCCCACGGGAGGCAGAAGCTGGGTCGTCACGTCCGAGCGGGTATCGGGTGGCAGCTCCGGGGTCAGGGTCTCGCGCACTACCCGACCGAGCTGCCCGGATACCAGGATGATCTGGTGTGGATATTCGCCGAGGGTTCCCTGCTCGCGACTCGCATCAAGGCCGTGGTCGACCCATCCGAGGACACTGCCGAGCAACTGCGTCGCTGGATGGGTGCCGAGGAAACCCTGGCGAGCGTCCGCGAACTCGTCCGCGAGTAGTCCTCGCAGGGAGCGCTTGGCCGCTACTCCAGCGCCTGCTGGAGGCGGGCAAGCACGGTACGCAACACCTGGATCCGCGCGTGGCGCTTCTGCTCTCCGTGGACCAGCACCCATGGCGAGGTGTCGAGGTGGGTCTCCTCGAACATGTCGTCCGCCGCGTGCATGTAGAGGTCCCAGGCCTCGCGGTTGCGCCAGTCGTCGGCGGTCAGCTTGTAGCGCTTGAACGGGTCCGAGCCCCGCTGCTCGAAACGGCGCAGCTGCTCCTCCCTGGAGATGTGCAGCCAGAACTTGATGATGATGGTGCCCCCGTCGTGGTAGAGGCGCTCGAACTCGCGGATCTCGCGGTAGGCCCGCTGCCAGTCCGCGCGCGGTGTCAGGCCCTCGACGCGCTCGACGAGCACGCGGCCGTACCAGGAGCGGTCGAAGACGGCGATGCGCCCGCGCCGCGGCATGCGCGCGTGGAAGCGCTGCATGTAGTGCCCCAGCAACTCCAGCGGCGTGGGCGCACCGATCGCGTGCACGCGCACCCCGCGCGGATCGAGGTGTCCGGCGAGGCGCGCGATCGTGCCTCCCTTGCCCCCGGCGTCGACGCCCTCGACGACGACCACCGCAGCCGCGCTCTCCTCGTCGCGCATCCGCACCTGCAGCCGCAGCAGCTCAAGCTGCAGCCGCTCGAGCTCCTCGTGGTACTCGACCCGCTTGACCCGCAACGTCGGGTCGAAGTCGGCGGTACGCGGCGCGCGGCTGTCTGATTCCGGCACGGAACTTCCTCGCTACGTAGTGATAGCACCATAGGGCGCGATCTGCTCGCGGATCACCGAGGCGTCGCCAGCGATCACGATCGTCATTTCATCCGGACGCAGGTACTCGGCAGCGAGCTCGCGGACCCGCTCCGGCGTGACCGCGTGGACGCGATCCACGTACTCCTCGGCGTAGCTCGCGCCCAGCTCGTGGAAGTCGAGGAAGCTGAGCTGGCCGAGCAGGCCCGCGGGCGTCGCGTTGCGCACCAGCAGGCCGCCGGCCATGAAGCGCTGGACGCCCTCGAGCTCTTCGAGGGAGGGCGGCTCGGCGCGGAGGCGGTCGATCTCCGCGAAGATCTCGTGCAGCGACGCGCCGGTGTGCTCCGTGGTCACGTCCGCCGCCTGCATCCAGTAGGCATCGCGGTAGTGCACGGCGACGGTGCTGCGCGGCGAGTAGGTGTAGCCCTTGTCCTCGCGCAGGTTGAGGGTGATGCGCGACATAAACGCGCCGCCGAGCAGCGTGTCGACGACGGTCAGCGGCAAGTAGTCGTCCTGCGAGGGGTCCGGCGCCGGCAGGCCGAGGCGGATCGTCGACTGCCCGGCGCCCGGGCGGTCGATGAGGTGGATCGCCCGCGTGCTGCTCGGCGAGGGCGGCGCGACCAGCGGTGCCGGCCCGGCCTGCCAGCCCTCGAAGGCCTCGCGCAGGGCCTGCTCCACCGCAGCGAGGTCGAAGCGGCCGGCGACGTAGACGTGCGCGCGCGCCGCGCCCAGCTCGCCGGCGACGAAGCCGCGTACGTCCGCGATGCCCAGCGCCTCCACGTCCTCGCGCGAGGGCAGCACCTGCGCGTAGGGGTGGTCGCCGTAGAGAGCGGCGTGGAAGCGCTCCAGCGCCAGCACGCTGGGCTCCGTCGCGGCGACGGCCAACTCGCGCAGCAGTTCCGCGCGCAGCCGCTCCAGCTCGTCCTCCGGCAGGCGCGGCCGCGTGACGACCTCGCCGAGCAGCCGCAGCGCCTCGGGCGCGGACTCGGACAGCACTGCGATGTCGAGCGTCGTCGCGTCGTCGCCACTGTGCGTGTCGAGCCCTCCGCCGCAGCGCGCCAGCCGCGCGGCCAGCTCGCCCGCGTCGAGGTCGCCCGCGCCCTCCTTGAGGTAGCGCGAGGCAAGCACCGTGAGCCCGGAGGCGCCTTCGGGCTCGTTGAGGCCCCCGGCGCGCAGCGCCACCCGCAGGGACGCCTTCGGCACTACGCCGTACTCGACCAGGGTGGCGCGCAGCCCGTTGCCGAGGGTGAGCTCGGTGCGTTGCGGCAGGAGGAACGGAGCCGGCTCGCCGGCGGTCGGTCGTGTGCTCATTCGGCGTTCGCTCCCGGCTCGAGGGCGATCACGGTGCGCGCCTCGGGGCGCAGGTACTCGCGCGCCGTCTCCAGCACCAGCTCCGGGCTGAGCGCGCGCATCTCCGCCTCGAGGCGGTTGACGCGCCCCGGGTCGTCGTCGAACAGCGCGAACGAGGCGAGCAGGTCGGCGCGCCCGATCGCCGGGTACATCCCGCCGCCGATCGTCGAGTAGAGGCCGGAGCGCGCCTTCACGAGTGCGAGGTCGAACGCCTCCGCGCTGAGCGGCGTCTCGCGCAGGGGTGCGATCACCGCCTCGGCGGCCTCGACGATCGTCTGCGGCTGCGCCTCCGCGTCGTGGATCAGCGAGCAGGTCCAGAGCAGCGGTGTGCGCGCGCTGAACATGTTGCCGAGGAAGTTGATGCCTGCGTCGATCTCGCCGCAGTAGCCGCGGCGGCTGACCAGCTCGCGATGCAGCAGCGAGTCGTCGCCTCCGGCGAGCAGCTGGTGCAGCACGGCCATCGCGAGGAACTCGGGCGTGTCGCGCTGCGGCGTCTGGTAGGCGAAGGCGAGGGCAGGCTGGCTGGCGAGCGGGTCCGCCTTCGTGAACGCCTGCTCCGCCTCCTGCCGCGGCTCGGCGAGGTCCGGCCGCTGCGGGGCCGCTGCGCCCTCGATCGAGCCGAAGTGCCGATCGGCCAGCGTGAACGCCTCCTCGACCTCCACGTCGCCGACGATGACGAGCACCGCGTTGCGCGGCGAGTAGAAGTCGCCGAAGAAGGCCCACACGTCGTCCAGGCTGGCGGCGTCGAGGTCCTCGAACTCACCGTAGCCGTTGTGGGCGTTGTGCCAGTTGCTGAAGGCGCGCTCGCACATGTCGATCCAGGGGAAGCCGCCGTAGGGGCGGTTGAGGACGTTGACGCGCACCTCGTTCTTGACCACGTCGCGCTGGTTGTCGAGCTCCTCCTGCGTGATGCGCGGTCCGCGCATGCGGTCCGCCTCCAGCCAGAGCGCGAGCTCCAGCGCGGGCTTGGGGAGCACCTCGAAGTAGTTGGTGTAGTCGGTGCGGGTGGTGCCGTTCAGCACGCCGCCGTTCTTCTGCACGAGCTGGACCAGCTCCATCTTCGCGAGCTGCCCGGAGCCCTGGAACATCAGGTGCTCGAAGAGGTGCGCGAAGCCGGAGCGCCCGCGCGGTTCGAGCCGGAAGCCGACCTCGTAGTAGACGGCGACGGCGACGATCGGCGCCGAGGCGTCCGGGGAGACGACGACGCGCAGCCCGTTGCCGAGCCGCCGGTACTCGACCGGAACCTGAAGCGTGAACGCGCCGTTGTCGGCCATCGGGCCTGCCTTCCGTCCGCTGCCGCGTGGGCGGGACTGGCGCAGGGTAGCGCGCCGCACGGCGAGGGCGCGAGGGCGCAACGGGTGGAATCGAGGCAAACGCGCCGTTCACAGTGCTTGCCAACAGATCGGAACCTCGGAAGTGTTTGAATGGGTGAGGTGAAGTAGCTACAATACTGTAGTGCGACGATGGGTGACGCGACTGCGTTGGACCTGGGATCCAGCCAAGAACAGGGCGAACCGCCGAGCGCACGGCCTCAGCTTCGAAGCTGCGGTCTTCGTGTTCAACGATCCTGTGTCTGCGACGCGGGAGGACCCGTATCCAAACGAGCAACGGTGGCGAACCATTGGCATGGTGGGCGGTCTGGTCGTGACGGTGGTTCACACCTGGCCCGATGTCGACAGGGCGACCGGCGAAGAGATCGGGCGCATCATCTCCGCGCGTAAGGCGACGAGGCATGAGCGGATGGCGTATGAAGAAGGACATGACTGAGCTGCCGGCGGACGTTCAGGCACAGCTGCGGGCGCTTGAGGCGCTCCCGGACGACCAGATCGACACGACCGACATCCCGGAGATACTCGACTGGTCCGACGCCAGGCGCGGCGTCTTCTACCGGCCCGTCAAGAAACAGATCACGTTGCGGCTCGACGCGGATATCATCGCCTGGTTCAAGGCCCGTGCTCGTAACGGTCGCGGGTACCAGACGGACATCAATCGGACGCTCCGTGAGTACGTCCGCGGGGTAGACCGTTCTTCCCGGGGCGGGGACTGAGTCCGCCCGATACTGCGCTTCCCGCAGCAGCCGAAGACCAACCGCTTGCTCTGCGGCAGGCGCAGGACCGCGCGTCACCACCCGAACAGCCACCTCAACGGGCGCCGCGGGTAACCCCCGCGTGATGCACGCAGGCGCACGTCGGTAACCACTTCAATGATGTGACGCACGAGCTATCGGCAGAACGAACGCGATGCTACGATTACTTGCGCCGACGGCTCCCCACGTTCCCGGGCCCGCCTCGTGGACGGTCCGGCCGCCCGGCTTCTGCAAGGCAGCACGGCGCAGCGCGCCGACACCATCACCCGCCCCGGGAGGACGCTATGACCGAATACGCAACTCGCCCTATCTCCGACCTCCACGTCGTCGACACGATCCCGCTGCCGACGCCGGCGGAGTTCGAGGCAGAGCTGCCGATTCCGCCGGGCGTCCTCGACACCGTGGTGCGGGGCCGCCGCGCCATCGAGGAGATCCTGTCCGGCCGCGACGAGCGGCTGCTGCTGATCGCCGGCCCGTGCTCGATCCACGACGAGCGCTCGGCGATGGAGTACGCGCAGCGCCTCGCCGTCCTCGCCCGCGAGATCGAGGATCGCGTGCTGGTCGTGATGCGCGTCTACTTCGAGAAGCCGCGCACGACCGTCGGCTGGAAGGGCCTGATCTACGACCCGGACCTCGACGGCTCGTTCAACATCGCCGCCGGGCTGCGACGGGCGCGCCAACTGCTGATCGAGATCGGCGACCTCGGCCTGCCGACGGGCACGGAGTTCCTGGACCCGATCGCGCCGCAGTACCTGGCGGACCTGATCTCCTGGGTCGCCGTCGGCGCGCGCACCACGGAGAGCCAGACGCACCGCCAGATGGCGAGCGGGCTGAGCATGCCGGTCGGCTTCAAGAACAGCACCGAC
Source organism: Dehalococcoidia bacterium (assembly GCA_965247925.1). Classification (GTDB taxonomy): domain Bacteria; phylum Chloroflexota; class Dehalococcoidia; order UBA2979; family UBA2979; genus VXMT01. The sequence continues at coordinate 949,724 of CBDFIB010000004.1, read as the reverse complement.
GGCAACATCGAGGTCGCCGTGAACGCGCTGCTCTCGGCGCGCGAGCCGCACGCCTTCCTCGGTATCGACCGCGAGGGCCGGACCTGCACGGTGCAGACCAGCGGCAACCCCTACGGCCACATCGTGCTGCGCGGCGGCAGCGACGGGCCGAACTACGATTCAGACACCGTCGGCGAGACCTACCGGCAGCTCGAGGGCGCCGATCTGACTCCCGCCGTCCTCGTCGACTGCAGTCACGCCAACTCCGGCAAGGACCACCGGCGCCAGTCGATCGCCTTCCGTGACGTGATCGCGCAGCGCGCGGCCGGTGACGCGGGCATCGTCGGGCTGATGCTCGAGAGCCACCTCAACGAGGGCAGCCAGTCCCTCGGCGACGACGTGAGCGCGCTCCGCTACGGCGTCTCGATCACCGATGCCTGCATCGGCTGGGACGAGACGGTGGAGCTGCTGCGCGAGGCGGCGGACACGCTCGCCGCGCCCGTCGGCGCGTCGGCGTAGCGCCAGCGGCGCTCAGCTCTCCCCAGCGCCCCGAGGCGAGGCCCAGCGGGGCTCCTCGACGCCGCTGCGCCGGTTGACGGCGCGGGCGGCGACGAAGAGGAAATCCGAAAGCCGGTTCAGGTAGATCAGCACCTCGTCCGAGACCTCCTCCGAGGCCGCAAGGGTTACTGCGCGGCGCTCGGCGCGGCGGCAGACGGTGCGCGCGAGGTGCAGCGCGGCGGCCGTGGGCGCGCCGCCCGGCAGGATGAACTGCGTCAGCGGCTCCAACTCCTGCTCGAGCGCGTCGATCCAGCCCTCGAGGCGCTCGCTCGCGCCCTCGGCGAGCAGGGGCGTGACCTTGCCGGTGGCGGCGCGCTCGCGCGCGCCCGGTGTGGCCAGCTCGCCACCGAGGTCGAACAGCGTCGACTGGATCTCGTGCAACATCTCCGCGAGGTCGGGCGACGCCTCCGCGTCGAGTCCCGCGGCGGCGCCGCCGAGCACGGCGTTCAGCTCGTCGACGGCGCCGTAGGCCTCGACGCGTGCGTCGTCCTTGGGGACGCGCGGCCCGCCGAAGAGCCCGGTCTCGCCCTCGTCGCCGGTGCGCGTGTAGATCTTCACGGCTCAGCCTTCCCGGTTCGCGCGGCGCTCTCTACTGCGGGTATGCCTCGATGAATGCGCGCAGCGCTTCGAGGTGCTCGCCGACGGTGGCCATGCCGGAGGTGTTGGTGCTGACCGTGAAGCGAGTGGCGCCCAGCTCGCGCCAGGTCTCGGCGCGCCGCAGTTGCTCGTCCAGGTCCTTGCCCTTCGTACTGACACTGAGGTTGAAACCGAGCTCCGAAGGGTCGCGGCCGGCCTGCTCGGCGGCGGCGAGCACGCGCTCGCGGCGCGGCAGGAAGCCCTCGGGGCTGTGGAAGCGCGGCGGCACGAACCAGCCATCGCCGAGGCGCCCGGTGCGGTCCATCATCACGCCCGCGTAGCCGCCCATCCAGATCGGGATGCGGCGGTTGGGGAGCGGGTTGATGCCCGCGTCACGGAAGGCGTGATGCTCGCCCTCGAAGGTGACGAGCGACTCCGCCCAGAGCCGGCGCAACAGCACGACTTGCTCCTCGATGCGCGACCCGCGCGTCGCGAAGTCGACGCCGAGCGCCTCGTACTCGATCTCGTTCCAGCCGCTGCCGATACCGAGCTCGAACCGCCCGCCGGAGAGCAGATCGACCTCGGCCGCCTGCTTGGCGACGAGCGCGGTCTGGCGCTGGGAGAGGATGAGCACGCTGGTCACGAGCTTGATGCTGGAGGTCAGCGCCGCGGCGTAGCCGAACATCACGAACGGCTCGCGGAACATCGCGTGGTGGGTGTAGGGCCCCTCGAGTTCGTACTGCGACGCATCCGCGCCGAGCACGTGATCGGCGGCGCGCATGTGCGCGTAGCCGAGCTGCTCGACGCCCTGCACGTAGTCGCGCAGCGCGCCGCTGTCGCGTCCGATCGCCCGTTGCGGGAATCCCGCTCCCAGCTCCACTCGCGGCCTCCTTCGCTGCGTCCTCGTCAGTCTCGCCCGGCGTCGCGGCTCGCGGGCCTAGCCGCGCGGCCGGGCGCGCGGGTTCGTGCGCGTCAGGATGCCCTCGGCGCGCTGCCGCACCCAGGGATCGATGTCGTCGTGCGTGAGGATCCAGAAGCGCTGCTCCCCGATCGCCTCGAAGACGCGCGAGGCGACCTCAGCGGGAGCGATCGCGTTGCGCGCGAACTCATCGCGCAGTCGCTCCTGCGCCGGATCCGTGCGCGCCGGGCCGGGGTTGCGCAGCGCCTCGGGGCGGTTGCGGTAGGAGTCGAGGATGTTCGTGCGCACGATGCCGGGACAGAGCACCGAGGCGCGCACGGCGGCGCCGCGCTGCTCCAGCTCCAGTTGCAGCGACTCGGTCAGCGCCACCACGCCCGCCTTGCTCACGCCGTAGGGGGCGTTGCCGGGCAGCGGCGTCAGCCCCGCCACGGAGGCGGTGTTGACGATGTGGCCCTCCTCGCCGCCGTCGAGCATCCTCGGAACGAACGCGCGCACGCCGTGGATCACGCCCCAGAGATTGACGCCGAGCGTCCACTGCCAGTCCGCGAGCGAGGCGCGGTAGGCCGCGCGGTTGGCGCCGCCGACCCCGGCGTTGTTGCAGACCACGTGCACCGCGCCGAACGCCTCGTAGGCGCGCTCCGCGAGGGCGTCCACGCTCTCCGCCTTCGAGACGTCCGTCTCGACGACGAGCACCTCGGCGCTGCCGTCGCGCAGCGCGGCGGCGGTTGCCTCAAGGGCGTCGCGCTCCACGTCGGCGAGGACGACGCGCATCCCCGCCTCGGCGAAGCGCTGCGCCATCGCGCGCCCGATCCCGCTCGCCCCGCCGGTGACGACCGCCACGCGGCCCTCGAACTCCTGCATCGCCGCGTCCCTTCCGCGATCGCCTCGATTCTACGAGGCGCGCGTCCCGACAGTACCGGCGAGCGCTCAGCCGGACCCGGAATAACGCTCCGGCTCCAGCCGGGCGCTCGGGTTCGTGCGCGTCAGGAGGCGGTCCGCGCGCTGCCGCACCCAGGGATCGATGTCGTCGTGCGTGAGGATCCAGAAGCGCTGCTCGCGGATCGCCTCGACGACCTGCGCGGCGACCTCGGCGGGCCGCATCCCGCTGCTCTCCATCGCCGCGCGCGTGCGCGCCCGGCCCGAGCCCTCGCGAGGCGGCTCGGGATTGCGCAGCCCCTCCGGCCGGTTGCGCTGGGCGTCGAGGATGTTCGTGCGTACGAGGCCGGGGCACAGCACCGAGGCGCGCAGCGGCGCGTCGCGCTGCTCCAGTTCCAGTTGCAGCGACTCGGTCAGCGCCACCACCGCTGCCTTGCTCACGCCGTAGACGGCGTTCCCCGGCGTGGCGACCAGCCCCGCGACCGAGGAGGTGTTGACGACGTGGCCCTCCTCGCCGGCGTCGAGCATCCTCGGCACGAACGCGCGCACGCCGTGGATGATGCCGTGGAGATTCACGCCGAGGATCCATTGCCAGTCCGCGAGCGAGGCGTTCTGCACGCCGCCCCTGTACCCGCCGACCCCGGCGTTGTTGCAGAGCACGTGCACCGCGCCGAACGCCTCGAAGGCGCGCTCGGCGAGCGCGTCGACGCTCTCCGCGTTCGATACGTCCGTCTCGACCGCGAGTACTTCCGCGCCCGTGTAGCGCAGCTTGGCGGCGGTTGCCTCGAGGGCGTCGCGCTCGACATCGGCGAGGACGACGCGCATGCGCTCCTCGGCGAAGCGCTGCGCCAGCCCGCGCCCGATCCCGCTCGCCGCGCCGGTGACGACTGCCACGCGGCCCTCGAACTGCTGCATCGCGCGTCCCTCCGCGGGGCCCGGCGCTACGAGGCGCCCGACGCCTCGGCGGGCGGCGAGCGCAGGATGCGCTCGATGTAGTAGCCACCGCTCGCGCGTTCGAGCGACATGAACTTCGGGATGTCCTCGTAGATCGCCTGCCGCCCCTCCTCGGAGTCGTAGCGCTCCTCGCGGAAGGCCTCGCGCGAGCTGAAGTGCAACTCGACGATGCCGAAGACGTCCGGGTCGCCGGCCGCGCTCTCCAGCGGCGCGCGCACGACGTTCTGCACGTAGTTCTGCATGCCGACGTGGATGCTCAGCGCGAGCGGGGTGTGCACCTCCCGCCAGTGGCGCGCGCACTGCTCGTGTGTGCGCCCGGGCGCGGGCCGCATCAGCGTCAGCATCTTCACGCCCGGCGAGAGTTCGCCGTCCACCCAGTCGCGGTCGTAGCGCTTCGGGTGGTGCTCCGAGACCGTCCAGCCCTCGATGCGGGCGACTTCCTCGGCGCTTGCGAGGGCGTCGATGAGGCCCGCGAGCGTGCCGTCCTCGGCCCACGCGTCCTCGGCCCAGACGGCGACCAGCGCGTCCGCCATCGGGCCCTCCGAGCCGCCCCGGTCCCAGTGGTCGCCGCTGTAGAGGTCGGCGAGATTGAGCGTGATGCCGAGTGGCTGGGGAATCGCGCCGCTGCCGATTGCCGCCTCCGCGCAGCGGTCGAGCAGCTCCCACTGGAAGTCCTTTGGTTCGGAGTCGCGCTCGGCCCAGACCGCGAGTATCGCCTTGATCATCGCACTGGCTCCTCTCCCGCCCCTGCGCAGTCGCACGCTACCATGCGCGCGCGAGCGTGGAGCCGCATGCGCGATGCGCGCCGGACCGGTCCACGCGGGAGGCTGCGATGCGTGCAGGAGCGCTCGACGGGATCCGGGTGCTGGAGTTCTCCGTGGTGGTCGCCGGGCCGGTCTGCGGGGTGATCCTCAGCGACCTCGGGGCGGACGTGGTGAAGGTGGAGCCGCCCGGTGGCGAGCCGCATCGCCGCAACCGCGCGGTCGTGCCCAACGAGGGCAAGCTCTTCCAGAACTTCAACCGGGGCAAGCGCAGCCTCGTCGTCGACCTCGGGACCGACGAGGGGCAGGCGCTGATCCACCGGCTCGTGCCGCAGACCGACGTGGTGGTCGTGAACTACCGGCTCGGGGTTTCGAAGCGGCTGGGCATCGACTACGAGACGCTGCGGGCGATCCGGCCGGACCTGATCTACGTGGAGAGCACCGGCTTCGGGACGCGCGGGCGGCTGGCGAAGGCTCCGGCCTCGGACATCGTCGCGCAGGCCTACTCGGGGCTGATGGCGGGCGAGGGCAAGGTCGCCGAGGGCGGCGAGCCGCTGGCGCTCAAGGCCGGCGCCTGGGCGGACTACATCACCGGCATCGCCAGCGCGATGGGCGTGGCTACGGCCCTCTACCACCGCGACCGCACGGGCGAGGGCCAGAAGATCTCCGGCTCGCTGCTGCGCTCGGCGATGTTCGCGCAGAGCCACATCACGATGCGCGAGCCCATCTCCGACAGCGTCGTGCGCGACGTGACGATGGCGAAGATCGACGAGGCGCGGGCGCGCGGCGCGGACTACCGCGAGGTGGTCGGCATCCGCATGGACGGCCGCGAGCTGGGGACGCAGTTCGCGCTCTACTACAACGGCTACCGGGCCAGGGACGGCGGCGTGGTCCTCGGCGCGCTCACCAAGGCGAACCGCGATGCGATGCGCCAGGTCCTCGGCCTCGAGGGCGAGAACTGCGACGACCCGGACTACGACGCCCTCGATCCCGTCAACCTCGCCGAGGCCGAGCGCTGGAAGCAGGTGATCCGCGACCGCATCGCCGAGCGCACCGTCGCCGAGTGGGTCGAGGCCTTCGAGGCGGCCGGCACGCCGGTTTCGGCGGTCAACCTGCCGGAGGAGATGTCCGACGACCCGCAGGTCCGGGACGAGGGCATCATGGTCGAGCTCGAACACGAGATCACGGGCCCGCAGCGCGTCGTCGGCCCGATCATCGAGCTCTCGGAAACGCCGACGCGCGCGCTCAGGGCCGCCCCGCCGGTCGGCCGCCACACGCGCGAGCTGCTGCGCGAGTTCGGCCTCCCCGAGGACGAGATCGACGCGCTTGTGGCCTCGGGCGTGGCGGCGGAAGGCGCGTAGGGGCGCTCCGATGGCCTTCGATCCTCCAGCCGCGCCTTCGTACAACTTCTCCCTCGGCTTCCTCGTGCGCTGGCTGCTGAGCGTCGCCGCGCTGCGGCGGCGGCGGCGCATCGAGCCCGACGTGCGCGAGATGCTGCGAGGGACCAGGCCGCGCCCGCGTGTGCGGGGCATCGAACACGTCCCGCTCGAGGGCCCGTGCATCGTCGTGATGAACCACTACGAACGGCCGGGCCTGCGCGTCTGGTGGTGCGCGGCGCTGGTCAGCGCCGCACTCTCGGTCCGGCGCGGCGGCGAACCGCCGCTGCGCTGGCTGATCACCGACCGCTTCGAGGGCTTCCGCTTCGCCGGCGTGCCGATGCCCGACCGGCTGATGGCGTGGCTGCTGCGCCAGATCGGCGGCGCCTACGGGCTGCTGCTCGTCGCGCGCCCGGAGGGCGAGGCGCAGTCGCGCTCGGCGCTGCTGCGCGAGGCGCGCGCCGCACTGCGCGAGGGCGCCGTGCTCGGCATCACGCCGGAGGCGGCGAGCGGCGCCGGTCCGCAGCTCGCCTCGGCCTGGCCGGGGTCAGGGGCGGCGCTGTCGTGGCTCTCCTCGGGGTCCACGCCGCTCGTGCCGGTCGCGGTCCGCGACGACGAGGACGGCGCTCTCCTCGCGACCTTCGGCACGCCGTTCACTCTGGAGCACGCGAGCGACGAGGAGGGCGCGCGGGCGGTGATGGACGCGGTCGCCGCGCTGCTGCCGCCCGAGTTGCGAGGGCCCTACGGCGGCGAGTGACCGTGATGCCGTAGCATGCCCGCGTCCGGCCCGAGCCGGGTGGAGGGCGTCGTGACAGACGAGCAGCGCCCGCTGCGCACCAGGGTCTTCTACGCCAGCGGATCCGTCTCCGGCAACGTCATCTCGCAGGCCTTCTCGCTGTGGCTGATCTTCTTCTACGCCCCTCCCTCCGGCGAGGAGGACGCGGTCACCCGAATCCCCGCGATCGGGCTGCCCGACCTCGACTTTGGCCTCTTCTCGACCCCCGACCAGCTCGCGCCGCGGGTCGTGCTCGGCCTGCTGCTGACCGTCGCGCGCATCGTCGAGTCGATCGACGACCCGGTCGTCGGCTACCTCACCGATCGCACGAAGTCGCGCTGGGGGCGGCGCATCCCGTGGATCCTGCTCGGCACGCCGTGGTGGGCGCTGCTGTTCGCGGCGCTCTTCATCCCGCCCGAGAGCGGCGACGGCCTGGCCAACCTCGTCTGGCTGGTCGTGATCATCGAGATCTTCTGGCTGACCAGCAATCTGTCGGGCGCGCCGCTGGAGGCGCTGCTCCCGCACATCGCGAAGACGCACCAGCATCGGGTGACGGTAGCCGCGTTCCAGTTGCTCTTCGGCGTGTTCGGCGCGTTCATCGGGCTCTCGATCAGCTCGCTGCTGGTGGGCTTCGTCGGCTTCCCGGCGATGGCGGCGACGATGGCCGTGATCGCGCTGGCGACGCGCTACACGGCGCTGTTTGGCTGCTGGAGCCATGCGAAGAGCGACGACACGCCCTCGACGCCGGGGTTCAAACGCTCGGTCCGCGAGACGTTCTCCAACAAGCAGTTCGTCGCCTTCCTGCCGAGCTTCATCTTCTTCCGCATCGCCCAGCTGATGTTGACGGCGCTGTTCCCGTTCTACGTCTCGGCGGCGCTCGCCGGCAGCGAGGCGTTCGGGTTCAACGGCGCCGAGGACGCGGGCGTGTTCACCTTCGGCCTCACGGTCGTCGTCATCATCGGCGTGCTCGTGGGGATCGGGGTCTTCATGCCGCTCGCGAGGCGCAAGGGCAACGCGCACGCCTTCCGCACGGCGATGCTGTGGGGGATGGGAGGGCTGTTCCTGCTGTTCTTCGCCGGTTTCATGCCCGGCCCCCCGAAGGTGGCGCAGGCAATGCTCGCGGTGTTCATCGCCGGGATGCCGCTGGCCGGCATCCTGATGCTGCCCAACATCCTGATCGCCGACATCGTCGACCACGACGCGCGGCGCACCTCGACGCGTCGCGAGGGGATGTTCTACGGAACCCAGAACCTGCTGGAGAAGAGCGCCTCCGCCTTCGCGCCGCTGCTGCTCGCGATCGTGCTGCTGGCCGGCGACAACGCGAGCGATCCGCTCGGCGTGCGGCTCGTCGGCCCGGTCGCCGGCGTGCTGGTGTTCATCGGCTACCTCTCGTTCCGCGGCTACACGCTCGACGAACAGGCGACCGAGGAGCCGGCGGAGGCCCGGTAGCCGGACGCGCGACCACTGCCTCCGACCCGTAGCACGCTGCCCCACCGTGACATACAATGAAACAGAAGCAGCATACAACACGGCGAGGTGACGCATGGTGGGCAGCTACGTGATGAAGGTCTCGTCGAACGGGCAGGTTTCAATCCCGGCGGAGGCGCGTGCCCGCTGGAAGGCCGATCGAATGCTCGTCGTCGATATGGGCGATCGTGTGGTGATGCGTCCGCTCCCGCCGGATCCCGTCGCTGCCCTCCGAGGTAAGTACGCCGGGCGAGGGCCGAGCACAGACGAGGCTCGCCGGGAAGCCCGGGCCGAGGACGCTGACCGCGAGCCGTGATCATCCTCGACGCATACGCGGTGCTGGCATTGCTGAGGGACGAGCACGCGGCGCTGGAGGTCGAGGAGTTGATCGAGGGCGGCGGGGCGGCGGCGCTGACGCTGCTCGGCATCGCCGAGGTGCTCGACCGTCTCGTGCGCCGCGCCGGCATCGACGAAGGGCAGGCGTGGCTCGACCTCGTGCAACTGGGGTTGGCTGCCCCGCCCGCGCTTGATGCTCAACTGGCGGCGAGAGCGGGGCTGCTGCGCGCGCGCCACTACGAACGTCGCACTCGCGCGCTCAGCCTCGCGGACTGCGTGGCCGCCGAGACGGCGCGCCGCCTGGATGCGCCACTCGCCACAGCCGATCCCCCGCTCCTCGAGACCTGCGAGGCGGAAGGGATCGCGGTCATCGCGCTTCCCGACAGCCAGGGCGCCGTCTGGTCCCGTTCCTAGCGGAAGGGCCGTTCGGTAACGTCGGATTGACGACCATGCCGTGGCAGCCCTATCGTCCAGGGCAAGGAAGGAGGTGATGCCCACGTGGATGATGAACGTAGTCACGAGGCCGAGGCGAGCTTGTGGGACATCTCCGAGGAGGTGTCGGCGGGCTAACCTCTGCCCGTGAGACAGAACGGAACACCCCGGCCATTGGCCGGGGTGTTCTGCGTTCGGAGGCGCGCCGATGGCGGCTGCCGCAGACTTCGATCACGAGCGCTACGCAGCCCTGAGGGGCGGCGGGGGCCTCGGCACGCGCGTGTATGCCGTCGCGGTGACGACCTCGACGATGGACGACGCGCGCGCGGGCGCGGACCGGCTCGGCGCCGGGGGCTGCGGCGACGCCTACGTCGCGGGCGAGCAGACGGCCGGCCGGGGGCGCTTCGGCCGTCGCTGGGTCGCCTCGCCCGGGGCGGCGCTGCTCGTCACCTTCCACCTCTGCCCCGCCACGGGGCCGCACACGCCGCTGCTCAGCGCCGCCGGCGGCCTCGCGACTGCCGAGGCGGTCGAGGCTGCGTGCGGCCTCGGCGTCTCGCTGAAGTGGCCGAACGACGTGCTCGCGGACGGCCGCAAGCTCGCCGGCATCCTGGCCGACGCGCGGCACGGGCCGGGTGGCCGGGCCGAGGTCTTCCTCGGCATCGGCGTGAACCTGCGCGAGGCGGCGACCGCCGGGCTGCCCCCGGATGAGCGGGCGCGCGCGACGAGCATCGAGGGCGCGGGCGCGACGCCCCCGGACGCCGAGACGCTGCTTGCCGAACTCTCTCGCGCGCTCGAGCGGCGAGTCGGGCAGCTCGAGCGCGACCCGCCCGCCTTCCTCGCCGACTGGCGGGCGCGCCTCGACACGATCGGCCGCCGCGTGCGGCTCGCGCCCGCCGGCCCCGAGGCTGGGGACGGCGAGGCGGCGGGCGTCGTCGAGGGCACGGCGGTCGGCGTGACGCCGCTCGGTGAGCTGACGCTAAGGCTGGACGACCGCTCCTCGCGCAGCTTCGCCGCGGGGGACGTGACGACGTTGTGAGCGATGGCAGCGCCCCTCGCTTGCCCTCGCAGGGCAGGGCTTCTACGATCGCCGTGATGCGTAGATACGAGATCAGCGGCGTGCGGGCGCACGGTCATGCCCATACCCATCGGGGCGAGGAGTCGCCGCCGCGAAGCCGCTTGCATCGATAGCCGGAACGCAGATGCCAGTGACGCGCCGCGGCGGATCTCCCGTCGCGGCGTTTCTGTGTGACCACAGATCGGCGTCGCCGTCCCGGCCCCCCCCCACGAGACCGACCCACAGCGCGGGCGTTGAGAGTGAGACGAGCGTGACCGAGACCGATACAGAAACCAGCAATCCAGCCGCGAGCCGCGCCGAGAGCCTCCGCAGCCGCGGCATGCACGACCTGGGGCCCGACGAGATGCGGCGCTTCCGGCGCGTCGAGGCGCGCTTCCTCGAGGTGACGGCGGCCGCCGGGTACCGCGAGATCCGCACGCCGACCGTCGAGCCGTTGCACCTCTTCACGGGCGCGGGCGCGCTCTCGCCGCAGCTGCTGGACCGTGTCTACTCGTTCCTCGACTGGGACGGGTGGAGCGGCGAGCGGATGGTGCTGCGACCGGACAGCACCTTGCCGGCCGTGCGCTGGTTCGAGAGCCGGGCCGACGCGCCCGCGGGCGAGCCGGCCCGGCTCAGCTACGTCCAGCCCGTCTACCGCTTCGACGCCGGCGACGGCGAGCGCGAACTGTGGCAGTGCGGCGTCGAGCTGTTCGGCCTCGCCGCACCGGAGGGCGACGTCGAGCTGCTCGGCCTCGCGGGAGAGTTGCTGAGCGCCCTCGGGCTCGGCGATCTGCGCTTCGAGATCGCCCACGCCGGGCTGCTGCGCGCCGCGCTGGCTGCGGCGGGTCTGGACGAGACGGAGCAGATCGAGGCCCTCGACCGCGTGATCGAGGGCGGCCAGCTCGCCGTCGAGACCATCGCCGGCGAGCTGGCGGCGAGCAACCCGGAGCGGGCGAGCGGACTGCGGCTGCTGCTGGAGATCCGCGGCAGCGGCGAGGGCTACCTCGACAACGTCGCGGCGGCCCTGCCGGAGGCCGCACAGCCGATCGCGGAGCTGCGCGCGGCGGTGCGTTCGCTCGCAGCGGCGGGGATCGGCTGCGATCTCGCGCCCTCGGCCGGCGGGAGCTTCGAGTACTACACGGGCCTCACCTTCCGCGTCTTCGCGGGCGGCGAGGCCTGCCTGCTGGGAGGCCGCTACGACGGCATGGCCGAGGCCGTCGGCGGGCGCGCCGCGCCCGCCTCGGGCTTCGCCGCCGACCTGCTGCGGCTCGCCGCGCTGTCGCCGGAGGCGGCGTCGTGATCCGCGTCGCGCTGCCTCGCGGCGACCTCCGCGTGCCGCTCGCCGAGCGCCTGCGCGCGGCCGGCTTCGCCGTCGAGGGTTACGAGGGCGGATCGCGCGCCTACCGCTTCCCGGTCGAAGGCCGGCCGGGCGTGCTGGTGCGCGTCTTCGCCGAGCAGGACATCCCGATCCAGGTCGCCCTCGGCCAGTACGACCTCGGGATCACCAGCCGCACCTGGGTCGACGAGCTGCTGGCTCGCTACCCGCTCGACTCGCTGGTGCCGCTGCGCGCGCTCGACCTCGGCGGCGAGCGGTTGGTGCTGGCCGCGCCCGAGGGCGTCACGCTCGGCCAGCTCGCGGCGACGCCGGGCGTGCGCGTGACAACCTCGCACCCGAACCAGACGACGCGCTGCCTGAACTACCTGCGCGTCCCGGACTACCGCGTGATCGAGGTCTGGGGACAGCCCGCGGCCTGGCCGCCCGAGGACGCCGACGCCGCCGTGCTGAGCGTGCCGCTCGACGAGGCCGCAGCCGACGCGGCGCTCGCCCGCGAGGGCCTGAGCGTCGTCGCCGAGGTGCAGCGCGGATCGGCGACGCTGGTCGCGAACCGCGAAGCTCTCGCGAGCCGCGGGCTCGCCGAGGCGCTGGAGCCGCTGCTCGCGCTGCCTGCGGGCGCCGCCGAGGGGCCGCGCGCGCTCCCGCGCGGCAACGGCCGTCGCGACGGCGCCGATGGGCTCGCCGCGCGGCGCTCGGACGGCGATCGCTGCGTCTTCCGCCTCGCGCTGCCGGACGGGCACGCGCAGCCGCACACCGTCGAGGCGCTGGCCTCCGCGGGGCTGCGCTTCGAGGGTTACGGCGACGGCGCCACCGATCGCCGGCCGCGTACGGACGTCGAGGGCCTCGAGGTGAAGGTGATCCGCCCGCAGGACATGCCGCAGGCGGTCGCGCTCGGCTGCTTCGACCTCGCGCTGACCGGGCGCGACTGGCTGGCGGCGCACCTCGCGGCCTTCCCGCTCTCGCCGGTCGCGGAGCTGTGCGACCTGCGCCGCAGCCGCTACCGCCTCGGCGCGGTCGTGCCCGAGGCCGTGCCCGCCGAGACGATCGCTGAGGCGATCGCCTGGTGGCGGCGGGACGACCCGGAGCGGCCGATTCGTGTCGCCTCGGAGTACGTCTCGCTGGCCGATCACTACGCGCGCGAGCGGCGCCTCGGGCGCTACCAGGTGCTGCCGATCTCCGGGGCGTCGGAGGGCTTCGTGCCCGACGACGCGGAGATCCTGATCGAGGGGACGGAGACCGGCTCCACCCTGCGCGCCAACCGGCTCCGTATGATCGACGTCATCATGGAGTCGACGAACTGCGCGATCGGATCGACCGTGCGCCCGCCGGGCGCGCGGGGCGATCTGCGCGACGACCTGGTCGAGCGGCTGCGGACGGGCGCCGCGGAGGTCTGACGTGCCCTCACTCGGTTCGCACCTCGCCAGCGCCTACGGGCTCGCCGACCGCCTCGGCCACCCGTACATCGACGCCGATCGCGGGGCCTACTACATGGGCTCGACGGCGCCGGACATCCGCGTGCTGCTGCGGGTGGACCGCCGCCTCACGCACTTCTTCGAGCTCGACGAGTTCGCGAAGCAGGACTCGGTGGCGCGCATGTTCGAGGAGCACCCGGACCTACAGGACCTCGCCGGCCTCAACGAGAGCACGCGCGCCTTCGTCGCCGGCTACGTCACGCACCTGCTGATGGACGAGCACTACATCCAGAGCGTCTACCGCCGCTTCTTCGGCGAGCGCTCGTCGCTCGGCGGCGATCTGCGCGCCAACATCCTCGACCGCGCCCTGCAGTACGAGATGAACCGCCGCGAGCTGGAGGACGACGCCGCCCTCGCGGAGATCCGCACCGCCATCGACGTGACCGAGGCGGCGATCGCGGTCGGTTTCATCGAGTCGCAGTTGTGGCCGGAGTGGCGCGACTTCACGCGCGGGATCACATACCAGCGCCCGGACTGGGAGCGCTTTCCTCGGGTGATGCAGATCCACCTGCGGCGAGGCGGCTTCAGCGACGAGGAGATCGAGCGCGTCGCAGAGAACCCGGGCGGGCTGATCCAGGAGTCGCTCTCGCACGTCAGCGAGGACGAGGTCACACGCTACCTCGAGGAGGCGACCGAGCTGGCCGCCGAGCGCCTCCGCGAATACCTGCCACGCTGATGAGCGCCGCCACGCCCGCGCTGCGCATCGTCGAGGGCGCCGAGGCCGCCCGCGCCAGCGTGCTGCGGCGCGATCCGCTCGGCGATCCCGCGCTGCCGCCGCCCGTGCGCGCCTCGATCCGCGAGACCTTCGGCGCCGACCTGAGCGCCTCGGAGGTGGTCGCGCGGATCATCGCGAGCGTGCGCGCCGAGGGCGACGTGGCCGTGCGCTCCTTCTCGCAGCGCTTCGACGGCTCGGCGGACGCGCCGTTCGAGGTGACGCGCGAGGAGATCGAGGCCGCGTTCGCGGAGACGCCGGACGAGCTGCTCGACTCGCTGCGTTTCGCCGCCGATCGCGTGCACCGCTACCACGAGCGCCAGCTCGCGCACGGGCCGCGCTCCTTCCTCGAGGACGGGGTGGGGATGACCGTGCAGCCGATCGCGCGGGCGGGCATCTACATGACCGGCAGCGTCGCGGTGCTGCCCTCCTCGGTGTTGCACACGGCGCTGCCCGCGCTCGTCGCGGGCGTCCCGGAGCGGATCGGCGTCACGGCCGCGCGCGAGGATGGCAGCGTGCACCCGCTGAAGCTGGTCGCCGCCGAGCTGGCCGGCGTGCAGCGCGTCTTCCGCGCCTCGGGCGCGCAGGCGATCGCGGCGCTGGCGCTGGGCACGGAGACGATCCCGCGCGTCGACAAGATCTTCGGGCCCGGCAACGTCTTTGTCACGCTCGCCAAGCAGCAGCTCTTCGGCGAGGTCGGCATCGACGCGCTCTACGGCCCGACCGAGACGCTCGTGCTCGCCGACGACGCGGCCGCGCCCGATCTCTGCGCCGCCGACCTGCTCGCGCAGGCGGAGCACGACACCCTCGCGAGGCCGGTGCTGATCACGACCTCGCGCGCCCACGCCGAGGCGGTGCAGGCCGAGGTCGAGCGACAGCTCGGCGACCTCGAGCGCGGCGCGATCGCGCGCGCGGCCGTCGAGGGAGGCGGGGCGGTCGTCGCGGACGGGCTCGAGGAGGCGGTGGCGCTCGCCAACGAGTTCGCGCCGGAGCACCTCTGCCTGCTCACGCGCGAGCCGGAGCGGATCGCGCCGCTGATCACGGCTGCGGGCGGCGTCTTCGTCGGCGATCACTCGCCCGAGGTGCTCGGCGACTATGTCGCGGGGCCGAGCCACGTGATGCCGACGGGCGGATCGGCGCGCTACGCCTCGCCGCTCTCGGTGCTCGACTTCCTCAAGATCAGCTCCGTGATCGCCCTGCCGGAGGACGCCCTCGCGGAGCTCGGCCCGCACGCCGCTCGGCTCGCGCGCGCCGAGGGCCTGACCGGCCACGCGCGCTCGATCGAGCGCAGGCTGGAGGGACTGTGATGGCCGACTCACGGAGTTTCGACCTCAAGGCGGCGCAGCGCCCGCCGCTGCGCTCGCTGCGCGGCTACGAGCCGATCGACCCGCCGGAGCAGGTCGCCGCCCGCTACGGCGTCGCGCCGGAGGCGATCGTCAAGCTCGACGGCAACGAGAACCCCTACGGGCCCTCGCCGCGCGCCCTCGAGGCGCTGGCGGGCGGCTACGCGGCGCACCGCTACCCGGATCCGGAGCAGCGACGCCTGCGCGACGCCCTCGCCGAGCGCCACGGCGTGCCCGCGGAGTGCATCGTCGCCGGCGCCGGCGCCGACGAGATCATCGACCTCGTGTTCCGCATCTTCATCGACACGGGCGACCGCATCGTGATCGCCTCGCCGACGTTCGGGATGTACTCGTTCGGCGCGGAGATCGCGGGCGCGCAGCTCGTCGACGTGCCGAGGGGCGCCGACTGGTCGGTGGACCTCGACGCGCTGGCCGCGGCCTGCGAGGGCGCGAAGGCGGTGTTCCTGCCCTCGCCCAACAACCCGACGGGCGGGTTGCTGCCGCGCGGCGCCGCCGACCGCCTGCGCGCGAGCGGCGCGATCGTCGTCATCGACGAGGCCTACGTCGAGTTCGCGAGCGGCCACGAGGGCGTGCACAGCGGACCGCCGACCCTCGTGGGCGACGCGGCGAGGGAGGGCGGCGCGCCGCTGATCGTGCTGCGCACGTTCAGCAAGTGGGCCGGCCTCGCCGGGCTGCGCGTCGGGTACGGCGTGATGCCGTCCTCGGTGGCCGCGCTGCTGATGGCCTGCAAGCAGCCCTACGGCGTCAGCACCGCCGCCGAGGTGGCCGCGCTCGCCTCCCTCGAGGACACGCTGCTGCTCGACGAGCGCGCCTGCGAGATCGCCGGGGAGCGCGAGCGGCTGGCTGAGGAGCTGCGGGCGGGCGGCTGGCTGGAGCCCGTGCCCTCGCAAGCGAACTTCCTGCTCTGCCGCCTCGCTTTCGGCAGCGGCGCGGCGCTGCGCGAGGCGCTCGCCCGTCGAGGCGTCTTCGTGCGCTTCTTCGGCCACGAGCGCCTGCGCGACCACGTCCGCATCTCGATCGGCACGCCCGAGGACAGCGAGCGCCTGCTCGCGGCGCTGGCGGAGGCGCGCCAGGAAGTCGAGGATGCGAGCGGGGGAGGGGCGGCGTGAACGTGCCTGTGAAGCTGCGCGTGGACAGGGAAGCCGACGCCCTCTACCTCCGCCTCGACGACTCGGCCATCGTTGAGTCCGAGGAAGTCTCGCCGGGTGTCGTGCTCGACTACAACGAGGCGAACGAAGTGGTCGGAGTGGAGATGCTTCGCCTCTCTCAGCGTTCCTCTGGCATCAACCTCTCCGCCCTGCAGTTCGAAACCGCGTAGCCTGGCGCCCCTGCTCTTGATGATGAGCAGGGCTCCTATTGGTATGATAGTCAACTTGCGTCAACTCAAATTACTGAGCATCCAGTAGACATACATTGACTCAGGCCGTACGTTGGATGGGCGCACCGGGAGGGCGGCCCCACCGTGGAGATCAAGAGCGAGACCTATCTGCGCGTGCGTGAGGCCTACGAGGCGGGCGAACTCGATGTGCTCGGCGGGCAGACGCGGCTCGCCGAGGAGCTCGGTGTGACCCGCCAGGCGATCAACACAAACCTCAAGCGCGTCAAGCGCGATGTCGAGGACGGCGTGCGACGCGCCGCCATCGACCGCATCACCGCCGAGACCCGCATCCACGTCGAACTCGACATCGACGGGACCGGCCGCTCCGAGATCTCCACCGGGGTCGGCTTCTACGACCACGTGCTGGAGGCGTTCGCCAAGCACAGCCGCTTCGACCTCGAGCTGCGCTGCGAGGGCGACCTGCACGTCGACGAGCACCACACGATGGAGGACTGCGCGCTGGCGCTCGGCGCAGCCTTCGACGAGGCGCTCGGCGACCGCACCGGCATCGTGCGCATGGGCGACGCGACGGTGCCGCTCGACGAGGCGCTGATCCAGGCGGTCGTGGACTGCTCCGGACGGCCCTACGCGGCGATCGACTTCGACTGGAACGGGGAGCGCATCGGGCAGGCCCCGACGGAGATGATCTCGCACGCACTGCAATCGTTTTCGCAGGGCGCGCGGGTGGCGCTGCACGTGCGCCAGCTCGCCGGAGCCAACGACCACCACATCGCCGAGGCCGCCTTCAAGGCGCTCGGGCGCGCCCTCGATGCCGCGACGAGCCGCGATCCACGGATCGCCGGCGAGACGCCGAGCACCAAGGGCACGCTGACAGCGTGACGGCCGCATGAGCGCGGACCCGGCCGCGCCGCGCGGCGTCGTCCACTGCGCCGACGGCGTGGCGGTCGCGCGCACCCTCGAGGACGAGAGTGTCGACCTTGTGTATCTCGACCCGCCGTTCAACACCGGCAGGCGGCAGACGCGCGAGCAATTGCGCACGCGGCGCGTCCCGGAAGGCAGCGAGGACGGCGCGGGCGACCGCACCGGCTTCGGCGGGCGGCGCTACGAGACGGAGCGGCTGGGCAGCCGCTCCTTCGAGGACGCCTACGACGACTACCTCGGCTTCCTCGAGCCGTTCCTCGTCGAGGCGCAGCGGCTGCTTGCGCCCTCGGGCAGCCTCTACCTGCACCTCGACTACCGCGAGGTGCACTACGCCAAGGTGCTGGCGGACCGCATCTTCGGGCGCGTCAACTTCGTCAACGAGATCATCTGGGCCTACGACTACGGCGCGCGACCGAAGCGGCGCTGGCCGGCGAAGCACGACAACATCCTCTTCTACGCGAAGGACGCCGCGCGCAACCGCTTCAACGTCGAGGACATCGAGCGCATCCCCTACATGGCGCCGGGCCTCGCGGGCCCCGAGAAGGCGACGCGCGGCAAGCTGCCGACCGACACCTGGTGGCACACGATCGTCAGCCCGACGGGCAAGGAGAAGCTCGGCTACCCGACGCAGAAGCCGCTCGGCGTCCTCGAGCGGATCGTGCGCGCCTCCTCGCCGCCGGACGGGCTGGTGGCGGACTTTGTCGCGGGCAGCGGCACGACGGGCGAGGCAGCGCTGCGCCACGGCCGCCGCTTCGTCCTCGCCGACGACTCGCCCGAGGCGTTCGAGGTGATGCGCCGCCGCTTCGCCGCCTGCGAGGGCGTCGTGTTCGCGGAAGGGATCGGCGGCTGATGCAGGACTGCTATGTCGGAGACGTAGGAGACTTCGGCAAGTATGGCTTGCTCCGCGTGCTGTGTGGCGACGGCCTCCGCCTTGGCGTGCTCTGGTACCGATTTGAGTCGTGCGACGGTGGCAAGGACGTTCGCTACCTTGAAGCGTCACGCAGCGCTGCTTTCGAGCGTTGTAGCCCCCAACTCTTTCGAACGATGCGGGCGATCGTGAATGGAGGTAACCGAACTATTGCGGCCGTCGAGGCGAGCGACGTCCTACTACTATCACGACCTCCAACCACATTGGGAGGCGGGACAGAGCATCATCGTGTACCACCACTCCTCCCGAAGCGTTAAGGGAGAGTCGGTGGAGATCCAAGTGGGAAAGCGCATAGAGGCGCTGCGTCGGCACTTCCGGCTGTCGCGAAGCCAGAACGTCATGGCCCTGCGCTACCACCGTGGCACATCGCGCACCTACTTGGTGGTGCCCGCTCCTGAACATGCTGCGCGGCTCGTCGAGCGCTGCAGAGCCCTTGTTGAGTGTGCGTGGGGTCAAGGGACGAGGCCGCACTTCACGCTGTTGGAAGGCTGACCATCATCTCCACTCACACCACCGCCGACATCCTCGCCTTCGCCCTCGAACTGGCGGACGCCGCCGATGCAGTCGCGATGCGCGACTACCGGACGGCGCACGCCGTCGAGCGCAAGGCGGACGGGACGTTCGTGACGCCCGCCGACCGGGGGATCGAGGCGCTGTTGCGCGAGCGCATCGCCGAGCGCTACCCGGCGCACGCCATCCTCGGCGAGGAGCAGGGCGGCGGGCAGGCCCCCGAGGACGGCGAGGCGCGCTGGATCCTCGACCCGATCGACGGGACGCACAACTACATGCGCGGCATCCCGGTCTGGGGGACGCTGATCGCCTGCGAGCGCGGCGGGAGCGTCGAGGTCGGCGTCGTCTCCGCGCCCGCGCTCGGGACGCGCTGGTGGGCGGGCCGCGGCCTCGGCGCCTACCGGGACGCGACGGGCCGCTCGGCGGGCGGCCGGGCCGTCGGCGCGGGCGAGCGCATCCGTGTCTCCGAGGCCGAGACGATCGCCGAGGCGCAGGTCGTGTACGGGGAGATGGTCACGACCCTCGAGCGCTGGCCCGGCGCGCGGGCGCTGCTCGGGGACGCCTGGCGCGTGCGCGGCTTCGGCGACTTCTGGGGCTTCTGCCTCGTCGCCGAGGGCGCCGCCGACGTGATGCTGGACGGCGCCGACCTCCATCCCTGGGACATCGCCGCCCTGATCCCGATCGTGGAAGAAGCCGGCGGTCGCCTCACGGACGCCGAGGGCGGCCCGCCGGAAGGCGCCGGACCGCGCGTCGCCTCGAACGATCGCCTCCACGCGGAGGTGCTGAGGCGTCTCGCCGGCACGGGAGCGACATAAGCCGCCTTCCCTCGATCAGCGCCCCGATACTTTGTCGCAGCGCCTACAATCATCGGCGTCCCCGCTCCGGGGACGCCGACCTTCGATCGGGCTGGCCAGGACCCTGAGCGCCCTCGTGGAGCCGGCTGTCGAGCGCCTCGGCCAGGACGCCGGAGAGCTCGGCATCGAGACCTACCCCGAGTTCGTGCTGATGCCCGAGGAGTTCTTCGAGGACGGCGAGGACTGAGGACGCCCGTCCGCCTCGCCGAGGCTCAAGGCCCTCGCCGGCGGCGGACCTGCTGGCCGCTCGCGTAGCGCCGCCAGCGCCGCTTGCGGCGCGGAGCCGCGGCTCTGCGTGCGGGCGGCGGAGCCCTCAGCAGCTCGCGGGCGCGGTGGGCGCCGGCGGCCACGAGGGCGACCGCGGCGATCGCGACGAGCACGACCCAGGCCGTGCGGTTCCAGTCCGCCGTGTCGTCAAGCTGCTTGCGCAGCGCCTCGACGCTCGAGGGCGCCTCGCGCGTTGCGGGACCGACCACCTCGCCCGCGGCTGCCGATGTCGCGACCGGCTTGTCCGGCGCGACGGCCACCGCTGTCGCGACCGGCCCGGCCGGCGAGGCGGGCTCCGCCGTGGCGGGCGCCTCGATGCGTCCGGGGGAGGGGTGCTCGGCGATCGCGACCGCCGCCAGCCGGCCTGCGGCGTCGAAGCGGCGCTGCAGCGAGCGCCCGGGCGCGGGGGCCTTCAGCGGCGGCTGGTCGACGCTGTCGTCGCTGCCGTAGGACAGCGCGTCGATGATCGCGCCGTCCTCGGTGGCGAGTGCGAGGCGGTCCCCGCCGTTGCCGAGGCCGTTGAACAGCCCGCGGCTGTGGCGCAGGGCGATCGCCTCGCCGATCTCCGCCAGCGGCCCCGCGACGACGAGCGCCCCGGCGGGCGGCAGCGTGAGGGCGGGCAGCGCGATCCGCGCGCGGTTGTCGGCCAGGAACAGCCCGCCGAGCGAGACCGGGGCCATCCCGACGTTGCCCACCTCGATCCATTCGTACTCGGCGTCGGCGCCGCTCTGCAGCGGGTCGGGTAGCAGTTCCGTGATACGCAGCAGGATCGCCGAGGCGCTACGGACGTCGTAGGGCTCCAGCGTTGCGGTCGCGGTCGCGGCCGCAGCCGCCGCTTCTGGCGAGGGTGTTGCCCCGGGCGTGGGGGAAGGCGCGTCGGAGGTCGCCTCAACCGGCGCGGGCGTCGGCTCCGGCTCCGGCGCGGCGGCCGAGGCGAAGGATACGTCGTCGGCGCGCAGGACCGCGGGCGCCTCGCCGGCGGGGCGCAGCATGATCCGCAGCTGCGCGCTGCGGGCCTCGACGGGCGCGCGGATCGCGCCGCTGGAGACGGCGGCGAAGGCGTCGCCGGCGCCGTTGAGTTCCTCGGAGTCGGTGGTGGCGATCTGGGCCCCGCTCGCGTCCTTCGAGGCGTACCAGGCGACGCGAATGCGGGCGAGGCCCGCGTCGGCGCCGGGCCACACCCGCCCGGCGGCCTCGTACCACCCGCCGCCCTCGACGGCGAACGACTGGTGCAGCCAGGCGATCGCAGTGTCGTCAGAGGTGAGTGCGGCGGCACGCGAGCCGCCCTCGGTCGTGACGAGGGCGGTCCCGGCGTGGGCGCGCCAGCCGTAGGGCGTCTCGCCGGGCAGTTCGAAGTCGCCATTCGTCAGGACTGCGAAGAACGCCGGCATCGCCTCGGGAGTGGGCGAGGGCGCCACGGCGGGTGTGTCCGCCGGGGCGGGAGGCGGCGCGGTGCGCGCGAAGGAGAGATCGTCGGCAAGCAGGACGGCGGTTGTCTCGCCCGCCGGTCGCAGCATGACGCGCAACTGCGCACTGCGGGCGTCCTCGGGCGCGCGGATCGCGCCCGTCGTGACGGAGGCGAAGGCGTCGCTGACGCCGCCGAGTTCGCCGGAGTCCGTGGTGGAGAGCTGGGACCCGCTCGCGTCGTCCGAGGCGTACCAGGCGACGCGGATGCGGGCGGATGAGGCGTTCGAGACAGCTCGTAGCCGCCCGCTGGCCTCGTACCAGCGTCCGCCCTCGATGGCGAACGACTGGTGCAGCCAGGCGGTCGCAGCGCCCTGCGACGTGAGCGCGGCAGCCCGCGCGCCGTCCTCGGTCGTGATGTGGGCGTCGGCGGCGTGCGTGCGCCATCCGTAGGGCGCGTCGCCGGGGAGCTCGAAGTCGCCGTTGGTGAGCGCGGCGAAGAAGACGGGCGCTGCCTCGGGCGTTGGTGAGGACGCTTCCGCCGCGGTTGCGGTGGAGGCAGGCGCCGGTGGAGCGACGCGCGCGAAGGACACATCGTCCGCCTGCAGGGTCGCGGCAGCCGAGCCGGCGGGCTGCAGCATGATGCGCAGCTCCGCGCTGCGGGCGTCCTCGGGCGCGCGGATCGCGCCGGTGGTGACGGAGGCGAAGGATTCGCTGACGCCGAGGAGTTCGTCCGAGTCGGTCGTGGCGAGCTGCGCGCCGCTCGCGTCCCCGGACGCGTACCAGGCGACGCGAATGCGCGCCAGCGAGGCGTTGGAGACGGTGCGGAGCCGCCCGCTGGCCTCGTACCAGCGGTCGGCCTCGACGGCGAACGACTGGTGCAGCCAGGCAGTCGAGCGGCCTCGCGAGGTGAGCGTGACGGTTCGCGAGTCGCCGTCCGTCGAGGCGAAGACGGCCCCCGCGTGAGCGCGCCAGCCGTACGGCTCCTTGCCCGGCAGCTCGAAGTCGCCATTGACAAGCGCGACGAAGAACGTGGGGATGGCCTCGAGGGCGGGCGAGGACGGCCCCGCCACTGTCACGGAGGGCGCGGGCGCAGGAGGAGCGGTCCGCGCGAAGGACACATCGTCGGCGAGCAGGACCGCGGGGCTGTCGCCCGCGGGGCGCAGCATGATCCGCAACCGCGCGCTGCGGGCGTCGCCGGGCGCGCGGATCGCGCCGGTCGATACGGCGGCGAACGCGTCGCTGACGCCGGGGAGTTCGTTGGAGTCGGCGGTGGAGAGCTGCGCCCCGCTCGCGTCCTCCGAGGCGTACCAGGCAACGCGGATGCGGGCGAGAGCGACGTCCGAGACGGGCCGGAGCCGCCCGGCGGCCTCGTACCAGCGGCCGCCCTCGACCGCGACTGCCTGGTGCAGCCAGGCAGTCGCCGCGCCCCGCGAGGTGAGGGAGGCAGCCCGCGAGCCGCCCTCGGAGGCGACGCGGGCATCGCCGGCGTGCGCGCGCCAGCCGTACGGCGTATCGCCGGGCAGCTCGAAGCCACCATTGCTGAGCGAGGCGAAGTGCGACGGTGCCTCCTCGGGAGCCGGTGGCGGGGTTACGGTCGGGGTCTCGATCGGTGCGGGCGGCGGGGGCCCGGCCGTGAGCACCGCCGAGTCGACGTAGAAGGTCGCGCCCGCCCCTGCAGCCTTGGCCTCCACCCGCACGCGGGCGTACGCGGTACCGGGTGGTGCAGCCTCGGGACGAACCTCGACGAGCTGCCAGCTCCCAGTCGCGTGTGCGGGCTCGCCCAGAACACCCACATGGGAGACGCCCTTATCGAGGAACTCCAGGGTGACCTCCGCGTCCCGCGCCCCGGAGTCGGTGGGGTCATCGGGATCGTCGGCGTCCGCATAGAACCAGATGCGGAGTGCGTGCTCGGCGAGCGGCTCGGCGGGCACGCGCCAGTATTGGGTTGTCAACGCGAAGGTTCCGGCACCGAGCGCGGTCACCTTCCCCACGGACTCGCCTGGGTGATCTGGCTTGGGGACGACCTCGAGCGTGCCGCCGGTAGCCACCCAACCATCGGCGTCGTGCTCGAAGCCGCCGTCAGGGAGCAGGTTAGGTGGCGCGTCTTGCGACTGCGCGTGGACCCCGCTGGTGACGGGGAGGGCGGCGATTGCGAGCGCGCCGACGATCAGCGCGAGCAGCCCGGAACGCTGCAAGACCTGCCCCCTGCTTGGTGGGTTGCAGAAAGTTGACTCCTCCTGCAATGTCCTCCCCGATTTGATGACACACCGGTATCACATATTGTGAACATGGCCAAATCTCGCTCTGGACCGGGCGTGTCGTGAAGCAGGGGGGACATGCGGGTGCGGAGGCGGTCGACGCCCTCGCCGCGGTCAACTGCGTCCGAATCGGTGTGGGGCTTCGTCTTCGCACTGCTTGCCGGGTCGCGGAAGGCTGGTGCGGCTGTCGCGGTCATCGTGACATCAATGCTGATGACCGGCGCTCCCGCAGCCGTGGCGGTCGAAGCGACGGGTGCGCCGCAAACCGCGGGGGCGCCCTCGCCGGCCCCGCACGTCCATCGCCCGCCCGCCGCTCTCGATGATCTGCGGGCGCAGCAGACGCCGACGCCGGATGACGACATCCCGGACGTGTCGCTGACACTCGGCGGCCCCTCTCACACCGTCGATGTCGAGGGCTACTTCACCGACAGCGTCATCCGCTACGAGGTACGGGCGTCGCCGGACAACATGGTCCACACCGCGAGATCGGGAACGGTGATCACTATCGAGCCGATCGGCGTCGGCTCGGCGACCGTGACCGTGACTGGGGTGAGATTCGGTAGCGACGAGCGGAAGCAATTCACCGTCACCGTGTCGGCAATGGTCGCCGCGCCGGTGGCAGTCGGCAGCATCGAGGCGGCGACGGTCACCGAGGGCGCTACGCACATGGTGACCGCCTCGGACCACTTCGAGGGCGAGGGGGTGATGTACACGGCGGAGTCCTCAGATCCGGGTGTGGCGACGGTGGCGGTGGATGGCGCAGTGGTGACGGTGACGGGGATCGCCGCCGGCAGCGCGACGGTGACGGTGACGGCGACGAATGCGGGCGGGAGCGCGGAGCAGTCCTTCGCGGTCACGGTAGTGCCGTCCGCGCCGGCTGCTGTCGGCGCCATCCCGGCGGCGACGCTCACCGAGGGCGCTACGCACGCTGTCACTGCCCCAGATTACTTCAGCGGCGAGGCGGTGACGTACACGGCGGAGTCCTCGAACGCCGAGGTCGCGACGGTGGCGGTGGGGGGCGCGACAGTCGTGGTGACGGCGGTCGCGGTCGGCAGCGCGACGATCACGGTGACGGCGACGAGCGGGGGCGGGAGCGCAGAGCAGTCCTTCGCCGTCACGGTCGTACCGTCCGCGCCGACGGCAGTCGGCGCCATCCCGGCGGCGACGCTGACCGAGGGTGCTACGCACATGGTTACCGCCGCGGACCACTTCGAGGGCGCAGGTGCGATGTACACGGCGGAGTCCTCGGACCCGAGCGTCGCCACAGTCGTGGTGGATGGCGCAGCGGTGACGGTGACGGGGGTCGCGGCCGGCAGTGCGACGGTCACGGTGACGGCGACGAACGCAGGCGGGAGCGCGGAGCAGTCCTTCGCGGTCACGGTAGTGCCGTCCGCGCCGGCGGCAGTCGGCTCCATCCCGGCGGCGACGCTGACCGAGGGCGCTACGCACATGGTTACCGCCTCGGACTACTTCGAGGGCGAGGGGGTGATGTACACGGCGGAGTCCTCGGATCCGGGTGTCGCGACAGTCGGGGTGGAGGGCGCAGTGGTGACGGTTACGGCGGTCGCCGCCGGCAGCGCGACGGTGACGGTGACGGCGGCGAACGCGGGCGGGCGCGCCGAGCAGCCCTTCGCCGTGACGGTCGTGCCTCCCGCGCCGGCGGCAGTCGGGAGCATCGAGGCGGCGACGCTCACCGAGGGCGGCACGCACGCTGTCACCGCCTCGGACTACTTCGAGGGCGCCGGACTCGCGTACGCGGCGGAGTCCTCGGATGCCGCCGTCGCGACGGTGGCCGTGGACGGTGCAGCGGTGACGGTGGCGGGGGTCGCCGCCGGCAGCGCGACGGTCACGGTGACGGCGACGAACGCAGGCGGGAGCGCCGGGCAGAGCTTCGCCGTCACGGTCGTGCCGCCCGCGCCGTCCGCGCCGCCGGCGACCGGCAGCATCGAGGCGGCCACCCTCACCGAGGGCTCTACGCACGCTGTCACTGCCTCGGACTACTTCGAGGGCGCCGGACTCGCGTACGCGGCGGAGTCCTCGGATGCCGCCGTCGCGACGGTGGCGGTGGATGGCGCGGTGGTGACGGTTACGGCGGTTGCCGTGGGCAGCGCGACGGTCACGGTCACCGCGACGAACGCGGGCGGGAGCGCCGAGCAGAGCTTCGCAGTTACGGTCGCGCCGCCCGCTCCCACGGCGACCGGCAGCATCAAGGCGGCGACGCTGACCGAGGGCGCTACGCACATGGTGACGGCCTCGGACTACTTCGGTGGCGAGGGCGTCACATACGACGCGGAGTCCTCGGACCCTGGCGTCGCCACCGTGGCGGTGGATGGCGCGGCGGTGGATGGCGCGGCGGTGACGGTGACGGCGGTTGCCGTGGGTAGCGCGATGGTCACGGTCACCGCTACGAATGCGGGCGGGAGCGCCCAACAGAGCTTCTCCGTCACGGTCCGACTCCCACCCGTCACGCTGACCCTCGGTGGCGCCGCGCAGACCATCGAGCTCGCGGAGCACTTCGGCGATGCCGTCACGAGCTTCGACGTTTCGGTTTCCCCCGCCGGTGTCGTCCAGGCCTCGATGTCCGGATCGCTGCTGACGCTCACACCGCTTGCTGTTGGAACGGCCACGGTCACGGTGGAGGTGACGGCCGGCGAAGTCAGCGCGTTGCACCTGTTCCCGGCGACCGTGGTGCCCGCCGCGCCCACCGCGCTGGGCAGCATCGCCGCGCTCACGCTGGCCGAGCGCGAGACGCACACCGTGAGCGCCTCGGAGTACTTCGCCGGCGAGGGCGTCACGTACGACGCGGAGTCCTCGGACCCGGGCGTCGCGACGGTGGCGGTGGATGGCGCAGCGGTGACGGTGACGGCGATCGCGGCCGGCGAGGCCACGGTCACCGTGACGGCGACGAACGAGGGTGGGAAGGCCGAGCAGAGCTTCGTCGTCACGATCCAACTGCCGGCCGTCACGTTGACTTTGGGTGGTGCTGCGCGAGCGATCGAGCTTGCCGACTACTTCGGCGATGAGGTCACGGGCTACGAGGTAGCGGTATCCCCAAGCGGCATCGTCCACGTCTCGAGATCTGGCTCCCAACTGACGCTGACGGCGGTCGCCGCCGGGAGCGCGACGGTGACGGTGACGGCGACGAGCGGGGGCGGGAGCGCGGAGCAGTCCTTCGCCGTCGCGGTGCTGCCGCTCGCGCCGGCGGCAGTTGGCAGCATCGAGGTGGCGACGCTGACCGAGGGCGCGACGCACATGGTGACCGCCTCGGACTACTTCGTCGGCGAGGGCGTGACGTACACGGCGGGGTCCTCGGATCCGGGTGTCGCGACAGTCGGGGTGGAGGGCGCAGAGGTGACTTTGACGGCGGTCGCGGCCGGCAGCGCGACGGTGACGGTCACTGCGACGAACGCGGGCGGGGGCGCGGAGCAGCGCTTCGCCGTCACCGTCGCGCCGCCCGCGCCGGCGGCAGTCGGCAGCATCGAGGCGGCGACTCTCACCGAGGGCGCTACGCACATGGTTACCGCCTCGGACTACTTCGTCGGCGAGGGCGTGACGTACACGGCGGGGTCCTCGGATCCGGGTGTCGCGACAGTCGGGGTGGAGGGCGCAGAGGTGACTTTGACGGCGGTCGCGGTCGGTAGCGCGACGGTGACGGTGACGGCGGCGAAAGCGGGCGGGAGCGCGGAGCAGGCCTTCGCGGTGACGGTGCTCCCGCCCGCGCCGACTGCTGTCGGCGCCATCGCTGCGGCGACGCTCACCGAGGGCGCTACGCACATGGTGACCGCCTCGGACTACTTCGAGGGCGAAGGTGCGATGTACACGGCGGAGTCCTCGGACCCTGGCGTCGCTACCGTGGCGGTGGAGGGTGCGGCGGTGACGGTGACGGCGGTCGCGGCCGGCAGCGCGACGGTCACGGTGACGGCGACGAACGCGGGCGGGAGCGCGGAGCAGTCGTTCGCCGTCACGGTCGTGTCGTCCGCGCCGCCCGCGCCGATTCCTGTGGGGAGCATCGAGGCGGCGACGCTCACCGAGGGCGCTGCCCACATGGTTACCGCCTCGGACTACTTCGAGGGCGAGGGGGTGCTGTACGCGGCGGAGTCCTCGGACACGGAGGTCGCCTCGGTGGCGGTGGACGGCGCAGTGGTCACGGTGACGGCGGTCGCGGCCGGGAGCGCGGCGGTCACGGTGACGGCGACGAACGCCGGCGGGAGCGCGGAGCAGGCCTTCGCGGTGACGGTCCTGCCGCCCGCGCCGCTCGCGCCGTCGGCAGTCGGCAGCATCGAGGTGGCGACGCTGACCGAGGGCGCTACGCACATGGTGACCGCCTCGGACTACTTCGAGGGCGAAGGTGCGATGTACACGGCGGAGTCCTCGGACACGGAGGTCGCCTCGGTGGCGGTGGACGGCGCAGCGGTGACGGTGACGGCGGTCGCGGTCGGTAGCGCGACGGTGACGGTGACGGCGGCGAACGCGGGCGGGAGCGCGGAGCAGGCCTTCGCCGTGACGGTCGTGTCGCCCGCGCCGTCACCGGTCGGGACGATCGAGGCGGTGACACTGGCCGAAGGAGGGGTCGCGCAGTCGGTTGACCTTGCCAACTACTTCAGCGGCGTGGTCGTTCGCTACAGCGTGTCGGGAGTACCTGCCGGGATCGTGCATGTCTGGGAGTCGGGCGGGCGGCTGACGCTCACGCCGCTGGAGGCCGGCGTTGCGACAGTCACGGTGACGGCGCTGGGTGCGGGTGGGAGCGCCGAGCAGACGTTCACCGTCACGGTCCGTGCCCGTCCGCCGAGGGCGCTCGGAGCCGTCCCGCTGACGAGGCTGACCGAGGGCGAGGTCCTGCCTCTGGACGCTGCGGCCTACTTCGAGGGCGCGGGACTCACGTACACGGCGCGGTCCTCGAATACGGGAGTGGCCGCGGTCGAGGTGTATGGATCGAGTGTCCTGGTCAGGGCGGTAGCCGTGGGCGGGGCCACGGTCACCGTGGTCGCGGCCAACGGAAGCGGCAGCGCCGAGCAGGACTTCGTCGTGATTGTGTCGCCGCGCGCTCCGAGGGCGGCGGGCAGGATGGCGGACCAGACGTTGATCGCAGGTGGCGCCGCGCTGGAGACCGACCTGCGCGGGTACTTCAGCGGGGCGTTCACGCGCTACGGCGCGACGGCGGCGCCGAGCGGCGTGCTGCACCTCTGGGAGTCGGGCGGGCGGCTGACGCTTACCCCGCTGGCGGCGGGCGCGGCGACCGTCACGGTCTGGGCGGCGAACAGCAGCGGCAGCACGACGCAGACCTTCGAGGTGATCGTGAAGCAGCGCTCCCCGAAGGCGCTGACCGGGAGCATGCCCCTGAGGCTCGCGGAAGGAGGCGCTCCGCGCGAGATCGATCTCGCAGACTACTTCGGCGGCGCCGTCGCCCGCTACGAGGTGACGACGGTTCCGGGCGGCGTCGTACACCTCTGGCAGTCCGGCGGGCGGCTCACGGTCACGCCGCTCTCGACAGGCATCGCGACGGTCACGGTCACGGCGACGAACGACAGCGGCAGCAGCGTGCAGGGCTTCGACCTCGCGGTCTCGCCGGCCGCGCCCCGGACGCTCGGCGGCATCCCCGACGTGGCGCTTCATGAGGGCGGCGCCACGCGCGAGATCGCGCTTGCCGACTACTTCGACGGCGCAATCGTGAGCTACGAGGCAACGGCGACGCCAGAGGGGATCTTGCACCTCTGGGAGTCAGGCGGACGGCTGCGGCTCACACCGCTGGCCGCCGGCGTCGCGACAGTCGAGGCCACGGCAGCGAACGCGAGCGGCAGCGTCAGCCAGCTCTTCGCCGTCAGGGTCGAGCCGGACGCGCCAGCAGTGCTCGGCCGCATCGAGGGCGTCACGCTGACCGTGGGCGGCGACGCCTGGGAAGTCGCGCTCGCGGACCACTTCACCGGCGTGGTCGAGCGCTACGTCGCGGCGCCCGAGCCGGGCGGCGTCGTGCACCTCTGGGAGTCGGGCGGGCGGCTGAGGCTCACTCCGCTGGCGGCGGGTACTGCGACGGTCACCGCCACCGCGATCAACACCGCCGGCAGCGCCGAGCAGGTCTTCGCCGTCGCGGTCGCGCCGGCCGCGCCGAGGGCGCTCGGCGGCATCGCGGGCGTAGCGCTGGCCGATGGCGGCGAGGCGCAGGAGGTCGATCTGTCCGACTACTTCGGCGGCATGGTCGATCGCTACGTCGTGACGGCGGACCCGGTCGGCGTGGTGCACCTCTGGGAGTCGGGCGGGCGGCTGACGCTGACTCCGCTGGCCAGCGGATCTGCGGCGGTCACGGTGAGGGCGCTGAACGGGAGCGGCAGCGCCGCGCAGCAGTTCGCCGTCATCGTGGAGCCGCCGGCGGCAGCCGGGCCATAGGAGCGAGAGCTACTGGGCCGAGAGCTACGAGGCGGGAGCCTCGCGGGCGGGCGGGGTGTCGATGCGCAGGCTGCGGCGGGCGATGCGCCAGCCCTCGGGCGTGCGGCGCCATTCGTCGCGGTAGACGCCGGTGGTCGAAGGGCGCGGGATCGCGTCGCCGGGGCCCTGTCTGGCCGAGAGCAACATCGAGCGCGTGCGCGCGTGGTCCTCGCCGAGCTCGTCGAAGACGGTCCCGCTCTGGTTGTGGCGGGTCTGCTCGCCCGGCGGGTGCGGGCGCAGGCCGGGCTCCTCGCCGCTGTGGGTGGCGCGCGCCCAGCGATGGATCGCCTCGCGGCCGTCGTTGTGGATCACCGGCTCGTCGCCGCTGGTGAAGACCTCGAACACGGCGTCCGCGGTGAACAGCGCGGCGTACGCGTCCGCGTCCTTCCCGTCCCAGGCGTAGGAGTAGCGCCCGATCTGATCGAGGATCGCCAGCCGGTCGTCGACGCTCATCACATCGCCTCCGCGCGACAGTCTAGCGCCTGCCCGCGTCGGCGCGGCCGATGCGCGCCCGCTATGCTCCTCGATGCGGGCGCGGGCGCGTCCGGGATCGGCGCGCGGGCGAAGCGAGGGGGATGCGATGAGCGAGTTCGAGGGCCAGGTAGTGATCGTCACCGGTTCTGCGGGCGCCGGAGTGGGGCAGGCGACGGCGCGCCGCTTCGCAGCCGAGGGCGCCGAGGTCGTCGTGAGCGACCTGAGCGAAAAGCGCGTGCTCGGTGTAGCCGAGTCGCTTGCCGAGGAGCGCGGCCGCGAGTACCTCGCGATCCCCTGCGATGTCTCCGACCAGGAGTCGGTCGCCGAGCTGATCGGGAAGACGATCGAGCGCTACGGGCGGATCGACCACCTGATCAACAACGCCTACCGCGACATGGAGACGCCGTTCCTGGAGATGGACGACGTGACCTGGCACACGCCGATCAACGTCTGCCTGCACGGCACCTACTACTGCACGAAGGCGGCGGTGCCGCACATGATCGAGGCGGGCGGCGGCAACATCGTCAACTTCGCCTCTGTGGTGACGTGGCGGGGCGGCCAGGGCCGCGCGCAGTACGCGGCGGCGAAGGCGGGGATCATCGCCTTCACGCGCGTGATCGCCCTCGAACTGGGCGAGCACAACATCCGCGCGAACGTCGTCGCGCCCAGCTCCGTCTGGAACGAGTGGATGGGCCGCACGATGGGCACCGTGCCCGAGGGCCACGACGAGCACCCGCTCAACCGCTCGGCGATGCCGGACGAGCTGGCGAACGTCGTGCGCTTCCTCTGCAGCAAGGAGTCCGAGTACATCACCGGCGAGGTGATCTCGGTCGGCGGGCAGCGCCCGTAGAGCCCGGCCGCTGGCGAGCAGCGCCGTGCGTTGACGCGCCGGAACACCCTTCGTACGGTGAGCCGCGGCTGACCGGGCCGCCGCAGTCTGACTGCGGCGGCGCCACGATCGAGGAGGCGAACCATCCCGCTGCATCCCCAGGGCCAGGCCTTTCTTGACGCATTCATGGAGTTCGAAGCGGCGTTCCCGCCGTTCCCGGAGCGGGACCCTGCGCAGTGGCGCGCCGGGCTCGAGGAGGTGCTGGCGGCGGCGGAGAGCCTCGGCCCGCCCGTGCACGCCGAGGAGGACCGCACGATCCCCGGTCCGGCGGGTGAGATCCCGGTCCGCATCATGAAGCCCGGTCCCGGCGACTCCTATCCGCTGCTGGTCTGGTTCCACGGCGGCGGCTGGACGATCGGCAACCTCAACAGCGGCGTCGACGCGCAGCGCCTGCTCGCCAACGTCGCCAGCTGCGTGATCGTCTCGGTCGACTACCGGCTGGCGCCGGAGCACCCCTACCCGGCGCCGCTCGACGACTGCTACGCGGCGCTGGAGTGGGCCGTGGCGAACGCCGCGGACCTCGGGGCCGACGCCGGCCAGCTGGCCGTGGGCGGCGACAGCGCGGGCGGAAACCTCGCGGCGGTCGTCGCGCAGAAGGCGCGCGACGAGGGCGGCCCGGCGATCGGGTTCCAATTGCTGGTCTGCCCCGTCACCGACAGCGACTTCGAGCGGCCCTCCTTCCACGAGTTCGGCGACCCGAAGTACCTGCTCTCGAGCGAGATGATGCAGTGGTTCTGGCGCTACTACGTGGGCGATGGCGACATGACGCACCCGCGCGTCGCGCCGCTGCGCGCGCAGAGCCTCGAGGGGCTGCCGCCCGCGCACGTCGTCATCGCCGGCTGCGACGTGCTGCGCGACGAGGGCCTGGCCTACGCCGAGCGGCTCGCCGAGGCCGGCGTCGATGTCGTCGTGACGCACGAGGACGACCAGCCGCACGACTACTGGCAGGCGCTGGGCATGATCGACGCTGCCGAGCGCGGCATCGCCGAGTCGGCGCGCCTGCTGACGAGGGCGTTCCAGCAAGCCTGACCGGCAACCCTCGCGCGGCAGATGAATCCCCGTGGCAGGAGACCATGACGCGATTCATTGCGATTGACGTTGAGACAGCAAATCCCGACATGTCTTCAATCTGCTCCATTGGCGCAGCCACCTTCGAGGATGGCAAGTTGGCGGGGGAGTGGTCTTCGCTCGTTAATCCACACGACTGGTTCCACCCGATAAACGTCGCGATACACGGGATAGGCGAAGAGGACGTCGAGGACGCCAGGACGTTCCCGGAGGCACTCGGCGAGCTCTATGAGTTGCTGGACGATTCCGTAGTAGTGACCCACACGCACTTTGATCGCGTCGCGATCGCGCAAGCCTCGCGGCGTTGGGGAGTTGACGCTCCACGATGTATTTTTCTTGATTCTGCTCGAGTGGCACGCCGGACGTGGAGTCAATTCTCCCGGCGCGGATACGGTCTCGAGAACGTCTGCAATCTCATTGGGTATGACTTCGAGCATCACGATGCGCTGGAGGATGCGAAGGCTGCGGGGCACGTGATAGTGGCCGCAATGGAGATTACGGGCCTGGATCTCCCGGGGATTCTCAAGCGATCAGCAACCGCCATTGATTCCAAGAATTCGGACCCACGCCGAGAAGGAAATCCGGAAGGAGTACTGTTTGGTGAAACGATAGTCTTCACTGGTGCGTTGACTATCGTCCGGTCTCATGCGGGTGATCTCGCAGCCTCAGCCGGATGCAATGTTGGCCAGGGTGTCACAAAGAAGACCACGATTCTGGTGGTGGGTGATGCTGACATAGGAACACTGGCCGGACACAGCAAGAGCTCGAAGCATCGTAAGCCCTGATCCACCGAAGAAGAGCGCGCGAGCGGCTGCGGTTGGGTGCTCCGCTGTAGCTGGGACAATGGGTTTTGACAAATCACGTACCAGCGACAGGGAGCACCCATTCGATGCTACCAACGAGCGACCCCGACCGGATAGACATCGCCTTCGACGACCACCGCCTGGTGGCCGATGCGGGGCTGCTCCTCCCGGCCACGCTCGCCCAGCATCTCGGTTTGCAAGAGCTCGCCGACAGCTACCTCGACCTCGGTGACGCGGCGGGGCGCGCGAACGCCGGCGACAAGCTGCTGACCCTGGCCGCCTCGGCGCTCGCGGGCGGCGACTGCATCGACGCCGCCGCTGCGTTGCGCTCAGGCGGCGCCGGGCGCGTGCTCGGCTGCACCGTGAAGGCGCCGTCCACCCTCGGGACCTTCCTGCGCAGCTTCAGCTGGGGCCACGTCCGCCAGCTCGACCGCCTCAGCCGCGAGTTGCTCGCCCGCGGCTGGGCGGCCGGGGCGGGACCCGGCGATGCGCCGTTCACGATCGACCTCGATTCGACGCTCTGCGAGACCTACGGCCTGGCGAAGGAGGGCGCCCGCCAGCCCGGCTACAGCGGCGCGCGCGGCTATCACCCGCTGCTCGCGGTGGCGGCCGGGACGGACGAGGTGCTGATGGCGCGGCTGCGCGAGGGCCGCGCGCACACCGCCCGCGGCGCCGCCCACTTCCTGCGTGAGACGGTGGCGCGGCTGCGCGAGGCCGGGGCGTCGGGGCAGCTCACGGTGCGCGCCGACAGCGGCTTCTACACCCACGCCGTCGTCGCCGCCTGCCGCGCGCTGGATGTCCGCTTCTCAATCACCATTCGCCAGCAGCCGAGCGTACGCCGGCTGATCGAGGCGATAGCGGAAGAGGACTGGACGCCGATCCCGTACTGGCTGCCGGGCGGCGCCGATGTCGCCGAGACGACCTACACGCCGTTCCAGCACAAGGAGGATGCCACCCCGGTGCGGCTCATCGTGCGGCGCGTCAAGCCGGCGCCCGGCTCACAGCTCGCGCTCTTCGTGAACTATAGCTACCACGCCTTCATCAGCGATCGCGCCGGAGAGATGATGGAGCTGGAGGCCGACCATCGCCGCCACGCCGAGATCGAGAACGCGATCCGCGATCTCAAGTACGGCGTCGGGCTGAACCATCTCCCCTCGGGCCGCTGCACCGCGAACGCGGCGTGGCTCGCGGTGCAGGTGATCGCGCACAACCTCGCCCGCTGGACGGCGCGCCTCGGGCTCGGCGAGGGAATCGTGACGACCAGGACGCTCAGGCGGCGCTACTTCGCTCTCGCCGGACGGCTCACCCATTCTGCCCGGCGCTGGACCCTGCACCTCCCGAAGCGCTGGCCCTGGGCCGCCCAGTGGACAGCCGCGCTCGCGCGACTCCGGGCGCTACCGCTCCCCGCCTCACGCCCCGCCCACAGCGCTGGCCCCGGGTCCGAGGCTCGCACCAGCATGCCCGCGCACGCCTCGCGCACCCTCGCTCAGCGCCCCCGAGCGGCGCTGAGCGAGGGCTCCTCGCTCCGCTCCGCCCGCGCCGCCGCCTGGCGAACGCCGCCACACCCGCCGAACTCTCCGCCAGCCCCGCATCCCGCCCTGTCAAGCTTCGATCGGTGGATTCGGGCTAAGGCGGAGAACCTGATCGAGAGGGGCGTACCCATACGGATCATGGGCGAGACTGACTTCCTGGCGATGGTCACGGGAGAATAGCCACGCGCGAGTCATGCCCCGGCCCGAGCATGGCGTACGCTGGCCCTCGCGCGCTCGCGGGCGGGTTGCCGCTCGCGCTCCCGTATACTCTGCGCCGCCCGCGCGTGCTTGGAGGTCTGCGATGAAGGTCGGCGTCGGGATGTTCGTGACCGGCTACACGGTGGACGCCGTGACATTCGCGCGCGCGGCCGAGGATCACGGCTTCGAGTCGATCTGGGTGCCGGACCATCCGGTGCTGCCGGTCAATCCGGAGACGCCGTACCGGCGTCCCGGCCAGGCGATCCCCCAGCTCTACGGGGAGATGGCGGACCCGTTCGTGCTGCTCTCGTTCATCGCGGCGGTGACCTCGAAGGTGCGGCTCGGGACGGGCGTGACCCTGCTCCCGGAACGCCACCCGCTGACGCTGGCGAACACGATCGGCACCCTCGACAACTTCTCGAACGGGCGCGTCACGCTCGGCGTCGGGGCGGGCTGGCTGCGCGAGGAGATCGAGCTCTACGGCACGGACTTCGCCGACCGCTGGGGCTACACGAACGAGTCGATCCTCGCGATGAAGGCGCTCTGGGAGCACGGCATCGCGAGCTTCGAGGGCAAGCGCGTGCGCTTCGGCGAGGTGCGTTGCGACCCGCTGCCGAAGCAGCGGCCGCATCCGCCGGTGCTGATCGGCGCCCCGGCCTCGGAGCGCACGTTCCGGCGGATTGCCCGCGTCGGCGACGGCTGGCTGCCGGTCATGGCGTCCCCCGAGGTGGTCGCGAACGGCCGGCGTGAGATCGAGCGCTGGTGCGCCGAGCTGGGGCGCGACGCCTCGAAGATGGAGATCACCGTCTTCGCGATGGACGCGACGCCCGAGACGCAGCGCAGCTACGAGTCGGCGGGCGCGGACCGGCTGGTCGTCGGGGTGTACAACCACCCCGGTACGCCGCTGCCGCACGAGCGCTGGGCAGAGGTTCGTGCGGCCGCACTCGCGGGAGGGCGGCCGCCGGCGGAGGAGACAATGCGCGTGCTCGCGAGCGTCGCGGAGCATGCGCAGCTGTAGCGCCGGAGGGCGCTGAGGAGGAGGAGATACGTGGGTGAGTTCGTCGGATATGAGGTCGAGAACCACGTAGCCACGATCACGTTCAACCGGCCCGAGCGGCTGAACGCGTTCAACCAGCAGATGGGCAGCGAGTTCCGCCAGGCGCTGCTGGACTTCGACGAGAACGACGATGCCTGGGTGGCGATCATCACGGGCACCGGCCGCTCGTTCTGCGCCGGCCGCGACATCAAGGCGCAGGTCGAGGCCGGCGAGGCGACCCTGCCGCGTTACTCCTACGAGTACAACATCTTCGGCGTCGTGGACACGGACAAGCCGATGATCGCGGCGGTCAACGGCTTCGCGATCGGCCTCGGCTGGTACATCACCGTGGGCTGCGACTTCCGCATCGCGGCGGAGTCGGCGCAGTTCGGGATGGCGGAGATCCCGACGGGGCTGATGGGCCCGTACTGGTTCTCGGCCGTCGAGTCGCTGCCGTGGTGCATCGGCGCGGAGCTGACGCTGATCGGCGATCGGATCGACGCGCAGCGCGCCTACCAGTACGGCCTCGTCAACGAGGTGGTGGCGGACGACCAGCTGTTGGAGACCGCGCAGAGCTGGGCCGATCGCGTGCTCGCGCTGCCGCCGCAGCACGTCTACCGCACGAAGGCGCTGATGCGCTCGATGCGCAACATGCCGGACGCGCCGATGCTCGACCGCGAGGTCGAGGCGCGCACCCAGCTCAACGACCTCGAGGACACGATGGAAGCGGCCGTCGCCTTCGCGGAGAAGCGCACACCGATGTTCAAGGGGCGCTGATCGAGGGACGCCACGCCGGGGCCAGCCGGCGCAAAGAGACGAGCAGCGCAGGCGCGACCAGCGGAAAGGCGGTTGGCGTGGAGTACCAGGACATCACCTACGAGGTGCACGACAGCATCGCGACGATCACGCTCAACCGGCCCGAGCGGATGAACTCGTTCAGCGAGCAGCTGCTCACGAGCTGGTCCGCCGCGGTCACGAACGCCGCCGAGGACGAGGACGTGCGCGTCGTCGTCGTCACCGGCGCGGGCCGCGCCTTCTGCGCGGGCGCCGACGTGAAGGCGCGCGCCGAGGAGAACGCGATCCTCGCCTCCGACGAGAATTGGACCCCGGCGATGCGGCGCAACTCGCTGCGCTACAGCGTGCAGCGCGTGCCGCAGGCGCTGCAGTACCTGGACAAGCCCTACATCGCCGCGATCAACGGCGCGGCGGTCGGCGCCGGCATGGACATGTGCTCGATGGCGGACATCCGCATCGCCTCGGACCAGGCGCGCTTCGGGATGGCGTACGTGAACGTCGGGCTGATCCCGGGCGACGGCGGCGCCTGGCTGCTGCCTCGCCTTGTCGGCCTGCAGAAGGCGCTCGAGCTGATCTGGAGCGGCGATCTGTTCAGCGCGCAGGAGGCGCTCGACATCGGCTACGTCTCGCGGGTCGTTCCGCATGAGTCGCTGCTGGACGAGGTCTACGCGTACGCCTCGAAGCTCGCCTCGGGCCCGCCGATCACGATGCAGATGGCGAAGCGGCTGGTCTACCGCGGCCTCAGCACGCCGTTCACGGAGGCGCTCGAGGCGGCCCAGGCGGCGATGACCGTCGTCCAGACCTCGGACGACGCGGCGGAGGGCCCTAAGGCCTTCTCGGAGAAGCGCAAGCCGGTCTTCCAGGGCCGCTAGCCCGCTGGTCCCCTCTCCCAGAGGAGACCCTTGCGAAACTCCCGTTTCGAGGGCGGTCCGGCACCCTCTCCCGCCAGGGGAGAGGGGATCGGAGGGTGCTGCGGCGCCCGGAATCCCCCTCACCCTAACCCTCTCCCGCCAGGGGAGAGGGGATCGGAGGGCGCTGCGGCGCCGGAGCCGGTGACCGGACCCCGGAGGCCCGGGAGCGGAACCACAACGGAGGGCCTGCCATGGGCGTACGGGCTGGGCGAGTGCTGGCGCAGCTCGACGCGGCGTTCGAGGACGACTCGACGCACTCGGTCGCCGCGAGCGTCTCGTCCGTGCGTCCCGAGGGCTGGGACTGGCTGCCTCCGAACGGCACGTGCTGATGCGCCACGACCTCTACCACGCGGCGAGATCAACCACCTGCGCGAGCGCGCGCAGGACAACGACGCCTGGGCCTGGTAGCGAGTCGCCTCGAGGGCTACTCGACGGGCGGCGGCGGGCCGTAGCGCTCGCGTGCGGCGGCGAAGCCGTGGGCGCGCGCGTAGTCGCCCCCGGCATGCCCGCTCTCGGAGCGTGAGATCAGGGTGTTCTGCGTGGCCGTGTAGCGCGCCACCGTGCGGAAGCCCATCTGGTCCTCCGCCTGGTTGATGGCGTGCTTCTTCAGCCGCAGCATCTCCACCGGCGTCTTCGCGATCCAGGCGGCCAGCCGCTGCGTCTCTGCGTCGAGGCGATCCGCCGGGAAGGCGCGCGCCGCGAATCCCCACTCGACCGCCTCGAGGCCGCTGAGCAGGCTGCCGCTGGTGAAGTTCATCAACTTCGCGCGCTGCGCGCCGACGCGGAAGACCCACCAGTCCGCGATCCAGTCGTTCGGCCAGCCCGGCACGCCGATGCGCGCGTCCTCGGCGGCGACGACGATGTCGCAGCAGATGCAGAGCTGCGTGGCGAGGCCGACGCAGTGCCCGTGCACCTGCGCGATGGTCGGCTTCGGCACGTCGCGCAGCCGCAGCATCAGGTCCTGGAGCCCGGTCACGCCGCGCTGCGCGAGCGCGAGATCGTCCGTCAGGCCGATATTGGACCTGACGTCCATCCCGGCGGAGAAGTCCGGGCCGTTGGCCTTGATCACTATCACGCTCACCGAGTCGTCGGCGCTCAGGCGGGCCAGGCACTCGTCCAGCTCGGCGCGCAACTGGTTGCCGAGGGCGTTGCGCTTCTCCGCGCGGTTCAGCGTCAGCGTCGCCACCGCATCATTCTGCTCGTAGAGGACGTGTCGTTCGCTCATGCTCTGTCGCTCCTGTTGGGCGTTCCTTCGCGGCAAGCCTAGCGTCTCGCGCGGCCTCGCGTCTGTCGCGAGGCGGGGTGAGCGCTCAGTAGACGGCGCGACCGCGGGAACCGCGCCCCCGGCGGCGGCGTCGTTAACCTTGAAGGGGCAGCAGGGAGGGGGATCATGTTGCTCGTGCGCTGCGCGCCGCGTTCTCTGACATTCCTGCTCGTCACCGGTCTCGCGCTCGCGCTGGCGGCGTGCAACGGCACCCCGGGCGATCGCCCCGCGCTGCCCGCGACGGCGACCGCGACAGCGCCGCCGGCCGCCGCCGAGCCGACCGCGCCACCGGCGGCGACTCCACCGCCGACCGCAACCGCCTCGCCCGAAGCGACAGCGACGCCCTCACCGGCCCCGAACGCAGCCTCGACAGCCACACCGACGGCGACGGCTACTCCGGCTGCGCCAACGCCAACGCCAACGCCGACCGCGGATGCCACGGCGGCCGGGACGCCATCGCCCACGACCTTCCGCTACAACCGCCTCGACACGACCGGCGCGGCGACGACGGCCGGGAGCTACGCCTTCCTCATGCCCGACGGCCAGTCGACGAGCGTCGTCACGACCTACGAGCAGTTGCGCACCGAGTCGACGGTCATGCGCGTCAACGTGCAGGACGAGCACGGCGCGTTGTGGGCGACCTTCTACGACGCGGTGGTTGTTGGCGATGTCTTCGAGTGGCGGCAGGCCGATGATTGTTGGACGCGCTATCGGGTGACGGTCGCACCTCAGCCCGCAGGGGGGGCTGTGAGCAGGGAGTTGGGGGTGCGATGGGTGACGTACGCAGCGAGGGGTTGCACTGGTGCTATCTCCGGGTATGCGGTCGCAAGCCTCAACTTGAACCCGCCGCTTGCCATCAAGTCGTCCGAGATCACCGTGCCCGTCCGGCACGGGCCATACCTCCTCGTCCCCAGCGGCTGGACAGGGGACGTTGAAGATGCGGCTCCTGTATCCGCTCCATCTGACACAGGAGCGAGTAGCGCAGCCGACGCCTCGCCGACGGCCACCACGGCACCCTGGGAGGTGACATTCGATCTTGTCGAGGCCAGACGCCACCCATACTGGCGTGACCCGGAACTGCCGGGTGGATGGACGTTTGCCAAGGCAGAAGCGAACTACGAGGGGATCGACGGGTACGTCGCCTTCTATCTTGACTCGCTTGGTGGGCTCGGGCTTGAGTATCAGGTTGCGAGGAACTTCTGGCAGCCCCGCAAAATCCGAGCCGTCGACGGCATGAGTATCCACGAACTCCGACTGATTGATGGACGTCCTGCGGTCGTTCGCTACAGCCCGTCGGGCAACCTGACCCAGGTGACAAAAGCATTCATCTTCGATGAGGCAAGCGGCATCGACGTCATCGTCGTGGGCGTCTCACCGAGGGCTGGTGGCTCCCCTGAGATAGTGATCACTGTGGGGGGCAGCCTCCTGCCCGAGTAGCCGGTGCGAGGCCCCGCGGCGGGCTCAGAAGACGGCGCGCTCGCCGTTCGCGGCCTCCGGCGCGTCCGGCTCGTCCGGCAAGTCCGGCTCCGGCTCGACGAACGGCTCGGGCAGGGGGCCGTCGCCCCACCACTCGATCTCCGGCTGGAGGCGCACACCCGAGTGCTCGAGGACGCGGCGCTGCACCTCGGACAGCAGCGCCAGCATGTCGGCGACGCTCGCCGTGCCGTCGTGGACGAAGAAGTTGGCGTGCAGCTCGCTGACGCGCGCCGCGCCGACGGCGAGGCCCTTGCAGCCCGCCGCCTCGATCAGCCGGCCGGCGTAGTCGCCCTCCGGGTTGGTGAAGATCGAGCCGGCGTTCGGTCCGGCGGTCGGCTGCGTGGCCTGGCGGTGTTCGAGCAGCGCGCGCTGCTCGGCCTCGATCTCCTCGCCCGGCCGCGGCTGCAGCCGCAGCGTCGCGCCGAGGACCATGACGCCCGCCCCGCGCAGCGAGGAGCGACGGTAGCTGAAGTGCAACTGGTCGCGTGGGATCGTCATCCGGCCGCGCCCGCCGATCACCTCGACGGACTCGACGAGGTTGCCGATCGCGCGGCCGTCGCCGATGCCGGCGTTGCTGTTGAGCGCGCCGCCGACGGCGCCGGGGATGCCGATCGCGAACTCGAGGCCGCCGAGCCCGCGTTCGGCCGCCGCGCGGCTCAGCGCGGGCATCATCACCGCGGCTCCGGCGCTGACGCGATCGCCCTCGAAGCGGAACGAGCCCGCCGCCCGCCGCAGCGAGACGACGAGGGCGTCGATGCCCTCGTCGGCGACGAGCAGGTTGGAGCCGCCGCCGAGCACGCGCACGGAGAGCGCCTCGCCGCGCGCCCAGCCGAGCAGCAGCTCGAGCTGCGCGACATCCCCGGGAATCGCGAAGTAGCGCGCCGGTCCGCCGAGCCGCAGGTAGGTATGCCGCGCGAGCGGCACGTCCTGATGCACCTCGATGCCGTCGGGCGGGGGCGCTGCGGTCATGGTTCCCATGGTAGGCGAGGCGCGCGCTGGGGGCTGCGCGGCCGGGTGGGCGGGAACTGAAAGCTGGGCTGCGGCGTTAACGTGGATAGGAGACCCGGGAGGTGGCCGCCATGCCAGCGTGCTGCACGCGACGCTCGCTGGTACTCCTGCTCGCTGCCGTCCTTGCGGTGGCGTTCGCCTGCACCGGCGGTAGCGAGGACGCGCGGGTCGCGGCACCCGTTCCGCCCACGCCGAGCGCGACCGCTGCCGCACCGCCGACGGCAGTGCCGACCGCGACCGCCACGCCGACACCCGCGCCGGCCGCGACCGCCACGCCGACGCCCGCTCCGGCCGCCACTCCGACGGCGACGGCCGCGCCGGATCCGGGGTCCACGACTTTCTCCTACGACCGCTTCGACGCCACGGGCGCGGCGGCGACCGCGGGCAGCTACGCGTTCCTCATGCCCGATGGCCAGTCGACGAGCGTCGTCACGACGTACGAGCAGTTGCGAACGAAGTCGACCGTGATGCGCGTCAACGTTGAAGACGGGCACGGCGCATCGTGGGAGACCTTCTACGACGCGGTCGCTGTCGGCGATGTCGTTGCGTGGTACGAGGCCGACGACTGTTGGACGCGCTACTCGGTTACGGAGACGCCCGAGCCTGTAACAGGAGCTTCAACCAGAGACTTCGGGGTCAGGTGGGTGA
This sequence comes from Dehalococcoidia bacterium, assembly GCA_965247925.1. Classification (GTDB taxonomy): domain Bacteria; phylum Chloroflexota; class Dehalococcoidia; order UBA2979; family UBA2979; genus VXMT01. The sequence continues at coordinate 907,771 of CBDFIB010000004.1, read as the reverse complement.
CTTACACCGAAGCCAGCTGTGGCGGCACCATCGATCCGCCTGGCGGGCAGGAGTTCGGTTGGTCGCCGCCTGACATTCAGTCGCCCGACATAACTGCGCCTGTCCGGCACGGGCCTTGGTTGCTGGTTCCGCTGGACTGGCGAGGCGAGGTTACGGGAGAGAGCGAACATCCGTTGCCCGCCCGGACTTCCGAGGAGGCACGCCACGACTTGGACACCTCAGTGAATCCCAACGGACCCGCGCTCCCATCCTGGCTCCCTCCCTGGCGAGCGCCAAGCGTCCCGGGCGGTTGGACTCTCGGCGGATTGTCGTGGGGCGATCTCATCGGTGGGGACCCGCTCCACGGCTATAGCGCTTACTACGACAACGAGGGTGGCGCCCCAGCGCTTCAGATATACGTCTTCTACCGCGTGTGGTATCCCGCGAGAGTGGATGCGACGCCAGCCGGTCAATGGGTGATCGACGAGTTGCGAGTGATCGACGGGAATCCGGTCCTCCTGTTGTACAGCCCACCCGCCAACACGAAGGGACGGCGAATGTCGACCGTCGCGCGAATCCTCGATCTCGCGACAGGGATCGAATATGGCGTTTTGGGAGGTGACCGGACTCTCCTTGGTAGCAACATCGATGCGACTCTCGCGATCGCGCTCAGTATGTTGCCTTCGCCAGCCGACGGTGCGGCCGTACCGTGAAGAAGACGCTGCTCGCCGCAGCGGTAGTGGCCGTGATCACCGGCCCAAATCTGATGGCTCCCGGGAGCGCGGGTACGGTGGCAGCTATGCCACCGACGGGGTGACGGGGACGGTCCACATTTCGCGATGGCCGCCTACCGGTGGGAGAGGGACAGCGACGGCGACTGGCAGGCTGACGCCGCCCGGTGCGCATGACGCCCCCCGGCGCAGTTGACCGCCGATCGCGCGCTGCCTACGCTCCAGCGACCGACACCCTCGAGACCTGACAAACCAACGAGGCCGCGCGCGCGATGATTGACTTTGGCCTCGTGGACGTGGTGGACGCCGAGGCGCTCGGCGCTCCCGGCGAGCGCACCTTCCGCCTGCGCGCCCGCTCCGGCGCCATGCGCGCCGCACTCTGGATGGAGAAGGAGCAGCTCACCGTCCTCGGCCGCGCCATCTCGCGCCTGCTCGCCGACCGCGCACCGAGGCACGACGATCCGCCCGCCGCGCCGCCCGAGATGGGTGAGTTCGGCCCAGACGCCGACGTCGAATTCCAGGTCGCGCGGCTCGGCCTCGACTACACGGAGGACGGCGGCGGACGCGTGCGCCTGCTCGCCGACGACCAGGAGGCGCTCACGGAGGGCGCCACCCCGGCCTTCAGCATGGAGATCGGCCGCAGCGCCGCGCGCTCGCTGGTCGCGCGGATCGGCTCGGTGGTCGCGGCGGGACGCCCTCGTTGCCCGCTCTGCGGCCGGCCGCTCGAGGGCGACGGCACGCACTTCTGCCCCGGCTCGAACGGCCACTCGCACGAGGAGGAGATCCCGGGCGAGGGCGAGGGCGAGGACTTCCGCTAGCATCCGCGGCTCAGTCGCGCGATTCTTGGGGCCGCGATTCTGAGGGCCTGATTCCTGGGACCGCGATCCTCGGCAGCGCAATCCACGGAGGTGGGAGATGACGCTTGATCCCCGGCACCGCAGCCGCACGGTCGTCGATGGGCCGGACCGCGCGCCGGCGCGCTCGTACCTCAAGTCCGTCGGGCTCTCCAGCGAGGACCTGCAGCGCCCGCTCGTGATGGTGGCGCACAGCTGGATCGGCACGATGCCCTGCAACTTCAGCCAGCGCGAGCTGGCGCAGCACGTCATGGCCGGCGTGCGCGCCGCGGGCGGCACGCCGATGGAGGTCAACACCGTCGCGATCAGTGACGGCATCTCGATGGGCACGCAGGGCATGAAGGCCTCGCTGATCAGCCGCGAGCTGATCGCCGACTCGATCGAGCTCTGCGGCGTCGGCTACGGCTTCGACGCGGCGGTCATCCTCGTGGGCTGCGACAAGACGATCCCCGCGGCGACGCTCGCCCTCGCGCGCCTCGACATCCCCGGCCTCGCGCTCTACAGCGGCTCGATCGACCCCGGCGTGCTCGACGGGCGGGACGTCACGATCCAGGACGTCTTCGAGGGCGTCGGCCAGCACGCCGCCGGCACGATCAGCGACGAGCAACTGACCGCGATCGAGGAGGCCGCCTGCCCCGGCGCGGGCGCCTGCGGCGCGCAGTACACCGCCAACACCATGGCGATGGTGCTCGAGTTCCTCGGCATCGCGCCGATGGGCAGCGGCTCCGTCGGCGCCACCGACCCGCGCAAGAACCGCGTCGGCTTCGAGGCCGGGCAACTGGTGATGGACGTGCTGCGGCGCGGGCTGCGGCCGAGCGAGATCCTGACGCGCGAGGCGATCGAGAACGGCATCGCCTGCGCCGCTGCTACGGGCGGTTCGACCAACGTCGTGCTGCACCTGCTGGCGCTCGCGCGCGAGGCCGGCGTGCCGCTCGAGATCGACGACTTCGACCACATCAGTGAGCAGACGCCGCTGATCGGCGACCTGCGACCGGGCGGCCGCTACGTCGCGCTCGACCTCGATCGCGCGGGCGGCATCCGGCTCGTCGCGCAGCGGCTCGTCGAGGGCGGCAAGGTGCACGGCGACGTGATCACGGTCACGGGCCGGACGCTCGCCGAGGAGGCCGCGGACGCCGTCGAGACGCCGGGCCAGGACGTGGTGCGTTCGCTCGACGACCCGCTGAAGGAGACGGGCGGGCTGGTGATCCTGCACGGCAGCCTCGCGCCCAACGGCTGCGTGGTGAAGGTGGCGGGCTACGAGCGCACGCAGCACCGCGGGCCCGCTCGCGTCTTCGAGCAGGAGGAGGACGCCCTCGCGGCCGTGCTCGAGGGTGGGATCCGCGAGGGCGACGTGCTGGTGATCCGCAACGAGGGGCCGGTCGGCGGGCCGGGCATGCGCGAGATGCTGGGCGTGACCGCCGCGCTGGTCGGTGCCGGCCTCGGCGAGACGGTCGCGCTGCTCACCGACGGGCGCTTCAGCGGCGCGACGCGCGGGCTGATGGCCGGCCACGTCGCGCCAGAGGCCGCCGCGGGCGGCCCGATCGCCGCCGTCCGCGAGGGCGACACGATCGCCTTCGACATCGACGCGCGCAGGCTGGACCTCGAAGTCGACGAAGCGGAGATCGCCCGCCGCCTCGATGAGTGGACGCCGCCGCCGCCGCTCTGGGAGCGCGGCGTGTTCGCGAAGTACGCTCGATCCGTCTCGAGCGCCTCGGAGGGCGCGATCACGGGGTAGGGGGGCGGCCGCCTCCTGTCCCTTCTCGCTCGGGAGACCTCTGCGAAACTCCCGTTCCGAGGGGGCTCCGGCCCCCTCGCCCCTTGCGGGAGAGGGCGGGGGTGAGGGGGCGCCGCGCGGTGGCGCGGCCAGCGAGGGCAGGCGATGATCGGCGAACACGGTGGCTGGAGTCGCGTGGCTACAGGGTTCTGAGATTCTGGAACGACGATGTGCTGCTGCGTCTGACGCCTGTGCTCGAGGCGATCGCACTGGAACTCCGCGAGTCACCTCCGGAATCCCCCTCACCCTAACCCTCTCCCGCCAGGGGAGTGGGGATCGGAGGGCGCTGCGGTGCACGGAATCCCCCTCGGGGAGAGACACGCCAGAGTGGGCCAGCGGCTTTCCGGATGAGCCACCACTTCGCGCGCCAGGCTCGCCAGGCGCGAGCCTCGTGAGAGCGCTGCCGGGACGGCCTGTGCGAAGTCGTTCGACCACGGATCGAGGGCGCGCGAGGCGATCGCGGCCCGCGCGAACGCTTGCGGGGGAGTGACGGCGAGCGAGACGGGAACCTGATCGCGCTCGACCGTCAGCAGGAAGGCACACCCCACGGGGCAACGCAGCAGCCGGGCGGCCAACTCGTCGGTCCGGGATTCCATCGGAGGCCCGCCATTGCGCGGTCGCCTGCACCTCAGCCTGGGAGCGACCTGTCGGGGCCAAGCCTAGCAGCGAGCCCGGCGGGCCCATGGTCAGACGTGCTAGGCTCCGGGCATGGCTGGGGAAGACAGCGAAGACACCAACGTTCGATTCTGCTGGACCCTGCGTCCCGACGACGCCGCGCGCATCGGCGCGACCCTCAACACCTCGCACCCGCAGGAGCTCAAGGTCGGCGACGCGCCCTCGATGCCCGGCGGTGATCCCGATGTCAAGGATCTGCTGCTCTCCGTCGGCCTGCACCTCGACCAGGAGCCGGCCGGGATGAGCGGGACGCTGAGGCGCCTCGACGGCATCGCGACGGTCTCCGTGTTGACCGAGTCGATCGAGGACCTCATGCACACCGCGCCGACGGGCTTCATCGTCGATACGCGCTTCGACTCCGTGCAGATCGAGGAGCACCAGGCGGTCGGCCGCGGCACGATTGTGCTCGTCGACGGCGAGGGTGCTCGCCTCCTCGGATCGCGGCAGGAGGCGGCGGTCCAGCGCGCGCTCGCCGACGCCGGCGCGGCGCACGAGGTCTGACCCTCGGCCCGGCGGCGAGCCGGGCTCTACCGTGCTACCGGCTGGACGGAATAGACCTCGCGCGCGTCGAGGGTGCGGACGGTGCGGCCCAGCTCGGTGAGCAGCGGGCTGCTGTAGACCACCTGGCCGGTCAGCGTCCGCGGATCTCCGGCGCAGAGCGCCAGTGCGGCCTCGGCCATGAACTCCACCGGCTCCACCACCCCGGGCCGGTCGGGGGAGAGCACCCCGGCGGCCTCGACGCTCGGCGTCCGCACGGCGGAGACGGGCCCCACAGAGTTCACGGCGATGCCGTCGGCGTGCAGCTCGGCCGCGAGGCCCGTGGTGAAGCGGTCCAGCGCCGCCTTCATCGATCCGTACAGCACGAGGCCGAGGGTGCGCGCCGATTCGGTGTAGGGCGGCCCCTCCGGGTGACGCACGGTGGCCGAGCCGATGTTGAGGATCCAGCCGGCGCCGCTCGCCCTCATGCCCGGGATCACCCGCTGGGAGAGCTCGAACGGCGCCCGGAAGTACTGGGCCATGGTGTAGTCGTAGTCCTCGGCGGAGAGGTCCGCGGCCGGTGAGTACGAGGCCGTCCCGGCGTTGTTGACCAGCACATCGATCCGCCCCAGTTGCGCCAGCACCTCCTCGACCAGGCGCCCGCGGTCCTCGGCCAGCGTGATGTCGGCGCGGATCGGGAGCGCCTTGCCCCCGGCGTCCTCGATGAGCCTCACCGTCTCGGCGAGCGTCCCCGGGAACGTCGAGGACGCATCGAGGCTCCTCGCGACGACGGCGACATGCGCGCCGGCCGCCGCGAAGCGCCGCGCGATCGCGAGACCGATACCGCGGCTCGCCCCGGTGACGACCGCGACGCGTCCTTCGAGTTCGTGGTCAGGGAAGGTCATTCGGCCTCCGGGTCGAGGAAAACAAGCCTAGCCATTGCCGGATTCGTTCGCCTGAGCCATCCGCAACATCACCGCGCGATTGACCATCTTCTGCACGAGATCGCTCATGTTCTCGAGTCGGACCGCCTGCTGGAAGGTCACGAATCCAAGGTCTGCCACCATCCGTGCCACGAACTCGTCCGCGAAACTCGAAGACACAAGGGGGACACCATCGAAGTCGATGATGACCGTCCCGCGCGTCTCGCGCAGTATGTTGATAACCTTTGTGCGTAGCGACTCGCCAGCGCGACGAGTCCCGAGGCCCTGAGCCTCTCCAGTCACCGAGATCCGCACTTCGCCGTTGTCCGACTCGAAGGACTCAATGAGCACGTTTATTGGCTCATGCCCGAGGGCACTGGACACATCGATTGCTTCTGAGGTCGGCAGTTGGAAGTCGACGGTAGTTCCGACATTGTTCCGGTCGATTTCCCACGAGCTGCCGAAGGTCTGCGGTGCCTCAGCTCCGCGGGCATCTAGTACGCCCCGACCAGAGGAAATCCTGAGTCGTCCGTCATTCTTGGCGACGATCTGGTATAGGCCCCGCAGACCGTTGCCTTGACCGATGTTCGCGTCCCTAGTCACCTTCTCCTGGATGGCCAACGTAATCGCATCCTCCTCGTTACGCGGCCGGTGCTTGGATCCACGGAACGACTCAAGAATCCCGATGCCGGCGTCGGCGACGCAAACCACGAGACGCTGAGCTTGGGGGTGCGCCTGTGCTTCCACGAACCCGGACCCCGCCTGCGAGTGCTGGATGACGTTGTCCATGACCTCCCATAGACACCAGTTGAAAGCGGTGTGGACGCCTTCTCCCAAGTCCATCCGCTCCAGTAGCTCTTGAACAATACGATCGGCTAGGGAGTGAGCCGAGTGTTCATCGAATCGCCAGACCCGCGACAAGACCTCTGGTCCGGAATCGAGGTCGCTTCCAGCGTCCACAGGATCGATGCAGGTGCACTCGCGCGTGCCTTCCCAGCCAGGCTCGACCTCGAATTGGACATCTTGAGATCGGTGGTAGTCCACGATAGCCGCGACCGGAGCCGTGACGTTTGGAAAGCGTCGTCTAACGTTGGCGAATCGAATCACCACGTCGCTCCACCCGCGCTGCCGGATGACACGGTTGCAGCTCTGGATGAAGTAGTCAGCTTGGGCGTGATGTGCTAGGTCACCACTGAGCGTGATGACGTTGCCGTCGTCATTCACTGCCACGATGCCCCTGCCTTGATCGTTGTCCCGTACAGAGTCCCCGTTCGCGGTGTGCGGCGCGCACGGGACGCAATGGGAGCAGATCGTACCCCGAATCGGAGATTGCGGCTCAGTTCGCGCCGGACGCCGGGTCGAGGATTGCGTTCCAGGCGGCGAGGCCGAAGCCGCCGTCGAGGTGGATTGTCTGGCCGACGAGCATCGGGGCTTCGCCGGAGCAGACCCAGGCGACGGCGGCGGCGACGTCCTCGGGGGCGACGTTGCGGCCGGCCGGCACGTGCGGGCGCACGGCGTCGGAGACGCCGCCGCGGTAGGAGTGCTCGCCCTCGGAGGCCTCGACCCAGCCGGCGGAGACGGCGTTGACGCGGATGCCGCGTGGCGCGAGCTCGACGGCGAGGTAGCGCGTCAGCGAGGCGAGCGCGGCCTTGCTCACCGCCACGGCGGAGTAGTCCGGCACGTACTGCCAGGCGCCCGGCGAGAGCAGGTTGACGATGCCACCGCCGCCTCGCTCCTCCATCAGCGGGACGGCGGCCTGCGCGGCCTGCCAGGGGCCGAACAGGTTCACGTCCATGGTCGCGTGGAGGTGTCCCGGGCGCTGCGCGATCGCCGGCCTTGGACGCTCGAGGCCGCGCGCGGCGTTGTTCACGAGCAGGTCGACGCCGCCCCACTCCGCGGCGTGCGCGAACAGGGCGGCGAGCTCCTCGCGGTTGCCGGCGTCGGCGTGCAGCGCCTCGGCCTCGACGCCGCGGGCGCGGCACTCGGCGGCGGTCTGCTCGGCGGCCTCGGCACTGCGAGCGTAGTTGACGAGCACGTGGCAGCCCTCGGCGGCGAGGCGCAGCGAGATCGCTCGCCCGATGCCGCGCGAGCCGCCGACGACCACGGCGCGCTTGCCGGCCAGCGAGGGGTACAGCGCGGCTCGGATTGCGCGCTGCTCCTCCGTCACGACGCACCTACCTCGTGCGGCCCGAACGGCCCCTTGGCGGGCTCGATCAGCACGCCGACGGCCCACTCGTAGCCATCCGGGTCGCGCACCAGCGTCTCGCGCCAGCCGTGGCCCTTGTCCGTCGCCGGCGCCACGAGCTGCGCGCCGTGCTCGCGGGCGCGCGCCTCGACGGCGTCGGGGTCGATACCCAGCAGCCGCAGCTGCGCGCCGACGCCGCGCGTCGCGCCCTCGGCGAGTTGCGCGCTCCAGGGGTGCTCGTCGTGGGTGTGGTCGGCGTGCAGCATCACCTCGGCGGGACCGACGCGGACGGCGGCGAAGTCGATATCGCGGTAGTGCACCTCGGCGTCGAGGACGTCGCGGTAGAAGGCGGCGGCGCGCTCCGTGTCGCGCACCAGCAGGTTGAGCGCGAGCGGCGGGAGCAGCGCGCCGTAGCGGAAGCCGGGCATCCACGGCATCGTGTCCTCGGGGCGCAGTCGCGTGCCCATCAGCGCTCCTCCTGCGGCGGCAGCGCGGCGAGCGCCGCGATCTGCTCCGCGTGCTCGCGGTCGTGTCCGGCGAGGTGGTCCAGCGCCTCGAGGATCGAGCGCGGCTGGGACGGCGTCGGGTGCCGAGTTGTCAGATCGGCGTCGCCGGCGAGTCCGGCGAAGAGCGCGAGCGTGGTGCTGCGCTGCTCATCGAGGCTCTCGATCAACTGGGGCAGCAGGTTGAGGTGAGCGGGGCGGCGCACGCCGCGGAAGCGGGTCACGGCTTCGCCGCGCAGCGCCGCCTCGATCCACTCGCGCCAGCAGCGCTCGGAGTCGGCGACGTGCCACAGCACCTCGCGGATCGACCAGCGGCGGTCGCCCTCGGCGGCGGGGTCCTCCGGGCGGCGCACGAAGCGCCCCTGGTCGAGGTCGCGCAGCGCGTCGAGCAGCGCCTCGCGCGCCTCGGCGAAGCGTGTCAGGCGCTCGTCCAGCGCGGCGGCGGTCGGCGTGGCGGTCACGGGGAGAGGATACAGGCGGCGCGCGACGCGGCGGATCGCATTACGGGATCTGTTGCGGAGAGGCGGCGAGCCTTCGCCACTGCGTGGGTTGAGTTAACTCGTCTCCGGCCTCTCCTCGTCCAGGGCCGCGATACCGGTCAGCGTGATCGGCGGGCGGTCCGGGAATTCGGCGACGAGGCTCAGTTTGCGGCCCATCGCGCCGACGTAGTTGCTGAGTGTGGACAGCATCAAATCGCTGCGCTGCTCGAGGCGGGAGACATTCTCCTGGTTGATGCCGAGCTTCGCCGCGACCCTCGCCTGCGTCTGTTCCCGCGCCTTGCGCAGGTCGCGCAGGGACATCTCTTCGGCAATCAAGGTGCGCGCTCGCTCCTCCACGCGCCGGCGGCGCTCCGGGGACAGTCCGTCCAAACGCTCACCGAGTGTCGACATGATCACCTCCGTACGTCACGCAGCCGGTCAAGATGGGCGTCGAACCGTTCGTCGGCCCGCCTGATCAACTGGTTGTAGAAGCGCCGCTCGCCCACGCCCCCCTTGTCCCCGGCCGCGAGCAGGGTATGACTTAGCGATCATAGGACGCCAAGAGCATATCGCGGAGCCGCGGGCTCACCGAAGATGTCCGGGCAGGCCCTCAGCGTTCGCGAGCCATGTTGCTGTAGAAGGGCAGGATGCGGCCGGGCTGGCCCCACTCCTCGCGGCGCGCGGGCGCGGTCTGGTCGGGCGTGATCAGGCCCCGCTCCACCGCGAACTCCGGGGCGTACACCGTCAGGCCGGAGTAGAACATCGGATGTGCCGAGGCGGCGATGTGCGCGCAGGTGCGCGCCGCCGCCAGCGGCGAGTCGTGGTTGCGCGGGTCGTAGGCCTCGCCGCGCTGCACCGCCTTGCGCTCCACCGCGACGTCGCCCGGCTCCACGTTGACGACGGCGATGCCGTCCTCGCGCAGTTCCTTCGCGAGCGCGGGGCCGATGCGGTTGAAGGCCGCCTTGCTCACCCCGTAGGAGAGACCGCCGCGGCCGGTCCAGTGCCCCGTCGGCAGCTTCGCCGACTCCATGACGCCCTCGAGCGAGCTGATGTGCAGGATCAGCCCGCCCCCCTGCGCGACCATCAGCGGCGCGATCTTCGTGAGCAGGTAGAGCGGCGCGAGCGCGTTGACGCGCATCGAGTCCTCGAAGACCTCGTAGGGCGTGTCCAGAAAGCGGTCCTTGAAGCCCGGCCCCACGAAGCGCGCGTTGTTGACGAAGACGTCGATGCCGCCGAACTCGGCGACTGCGGTCTCGATCAGCGCGTCCATGTCGGGGCGTCTCATCAGGTCGCAGCGGACCGCGAGGCCGCGCCGCCCGGCCGCCTCGACCTGCGCGATCGTGTCGCGCAGGCTGCCGCCGGGGACGGGCTGCACGTTCGACTCGTGGACGGTCTCCGACATCTCCTGCGGCTCGCCGTCCTCGAGGGTGCGGGCGGCGGCGATCACGTCGTAGCCGGCCTCGGCGAGGGCGACGGCGGTCGCCTTGCCAATGCCGCGGCTGGCGCCGGTCACCAGCGCGACCCTGCGTTCGGGCTGCTGTTCGGTCATGCGCGCCTCCCTGCTGCTGCTTCGCCGCACAGTGTCGCAGACAGTCTCGTTGCGGAGGACGGTGGGGACGCGGGCATCGGGCGGGGCGCGAGCCTCAGCGCTCGCGGGCCATGTTGCTGGAGAAGGGCATGATGCGACCGGGTTGGCGTGAGCGCCGATCCTCAAGCGTGGGCAGAACCGGCCGCTACGCGTCGCCTGGGCTGCCGGGCGTCAAGTCTACGGTGAGCGGCCGGTGGTCGCTCTGGGGCCAGGCCGCGAAGCTCCCGACCTCCATGCCGGCAAGATGGCCGAGCCAAGCCTCCGGAAGGAAGCAGTAGTCGAGGTGGAACGGCCTGGATTCGTTCCATTGGTGGTAGTAGGTGGCGCGGGTCTCCGCGCCGGGAGCCTCGCCGTGGACGTGGTGATAGGCACTGACCAGCCCGAGCTCGTCCCGCATGCGTTGCAGGAACCGCGGCGAGTCGTGTTGCTGGCCCACCACGCGCGGCGAGCTGTTGAAGTCGCCGGCGGCGACTACCGGCATGCCGTCCGCCGCGGCCACGCACGCGGTCATCGCCTCCCAAGCCACCGCATTGTAGGGCGGATGCGTCCAGACCCCGACGAACACGAACGGTTGCGGCGCTTGCACGACCACGGGCACGACCGTGGGGTGCAGGGATGGAATCTCGATGGCCTCGATAGGTAACGCCGGGGAGGTGCTGACGACCGCCGCGCCCTGACGCGGATCGGCCCCGCGCCAGATGACGGACGCGTCTTCAGCGGCGGGGCGGCGACACTCCTGCAGCGCGACCAAGTCCGCGCGCAGCGGCGCCAGCAGGGCCAGGGAGCCGTCGGTCTTCGCTCCCCGCGAACAGTTCCAGCTCGTCACGCGCATCACATCGTGCCCCTCGTCACCCCCACGGCTTGCGGCACAGTCTCGCAGACAGTTTCGTTCCAGAGGACGGTGGGGTCGCGGGCATCTGGCGGGGCGCTATCATCGGCGACGCCGGCCTCGGGAGCGCCGGGGCGCATGCGGAGGTGGACCGATGGCGCAAGACCCGCTGCAGACGAGGCTCTGCGAGGAGTACGGCTGCGAGTACCCGATCATCGCCTTCGCGCACACGCGCGACGTGACGGTGGCGGTCTCCAACGCGGGCGGCATCGGCATGCTCGGCCAGAGCACGGTCTCCGCCGAGGAGATGCGCACCAACATCCGCTGGGTCAAGGAGCGCGTCGGCGACCGCCCCTTCGGCGTCGACATCACGATCCCCTCCTCCTACGTCGAGGGCTCGCGCGAGGAGCTCGAGCAGCAGATCCCGCAGGGCCACTGGGACTTCATCGACCGGCTGATCGAGGAGCACGACATCCCGGAGCCGAAGACGCCGCCGCCGTGGGGCAACACGCGGCTGCGCGGGCTGGCGGCGACGCGCGCCAAGCTCGAGATCATGATGGAGGAAGAGATCCCGATCTTCGCCTCCGGCCTCGGCAGCCCCGCCTTCGTGCTGGACGAGATGCACGATGCAGGCGTGAAGGTCTGGGGCCTGATCGGCCTCGCGAGGCAGGCCGCGCGCGAGCTCGACGCCGGGCTCGACCTGATCATCGCGCAGGGGCAGGACTCGGCCGGGCACACCGGCCGGATGGGCACGTTCTCCCTCGTGCGCGAGGTCACCGCGCTGGCGAAGGCCTACGACATTCCGATCGTCGCCGCGGGCGGGATCACGACCGGCGCACACATCGTGGCGGCGCTCGCCCTCGGGGCGGTCGGCGTCTGGACGGGCACGATCTGGCAGGCGACGCACGAGTCCGAGACGAAGCAGTGGCAGAAGCAGCGGCTGCTGCGCGCGGAGAACCAGGACGCCTGGGTCTCGACCGCGCTGGACGGCAAGCGCAACCGCGGCGTCCGCAACAAATACTACGAGGCGTGGGAGGCTGAGGGCTCTCCCGAGCCGCTGCCGATGCCGCTGCAGGACATCGTCGGTGGCAAGCTGCTGCAGGCGGCGGACGACTGGGACCTCGAGGACTGGGCCGGCCCCGTCGCCGCCGGGCAAGGGGTCGGCTTCGTCAAGGAGATCAAGCCGGCGCGGCAGGTGGTGTTCGACCTCATGGGGGAGGCCTACGACACCCTCGAGGGGATGGGACACGCTGCCGCGGGAGCGTAGCGACGAGTTAACGAGTCGAAGGGGAGGACCGGACACATGGCGGACGAGCTGAAGTTCGAGGTCAAGGGGCGTGTTGCCTGGCTGACGATGAACCGGCCGGAGGTGCACAACGCGCTGAGCTACGCGCTCAACCAGGCGCTGGCCGAGGCCTGGGACGAGGTCAGGAACAACGACGACATCTGGATCGCCGTGATCACCGGGGCGGGGCGCTCCTTCTGCTCCGGGATGGACCTCAAGGAGCGCGCCGAGGTGGACGCGCGCGGCGAGGACTGGAGCAAGAAGCACACGATCGGCAACGCCATGCCGGAAGGCGTCTGGAAGCCGGTGATCGCCGCGATCCGCGGCTACTGCCTCGCCGGCGGCTGGCAGCTCGCGCAGCTCTCCGACTTTCGCTTCGTCTCCGAGGAGGCAACGCTCGGCATCCGCGAGGTGAAGCGCGGCCTGATGCCCGCCTGGACGGTGGACCTGCCTCGCATCATCGGCCTCGGGAACGCCCTCGAGGTGGTGCTGACCGGCGAGTACATCACGCCGCAGCGCGCGCTGGAGATGGGCTTCGCGACGCGCGTGGTGCCGGACGACAAGCTGATGGAAGAGGTCGAGGCGTTCACGCAGATCCTCGAGGAGAACGCGCCGCTCTCCGTGCGCGGCCTCAAGGAAGTGCTCTACCGCGGCGTCACGATGACGCGCCAGGAGGGCCTCCAGATCGCCGGCCACATCCTCGCCCCGATCAAGTACAGCGAAGACATCAAGGAAGGCCCGCGAGCCTTCGCGGAGAAGCGCCAGCCGGTCTGGCAGGGGCGCTAGCCCTCGAGGCGCACGCAGCGCCGGACGGCGGAAGGGACTGAGGGCGATGGCTGACGCAACCACACAGCACGACCTGCTCCTGAGCGGCGGGACGCTGCTCGATCCCGCGCAGGGCGTGCACGGCCCTCGCGATGTCGCCTTCCGCGACGGGCGGGTCAGCGCCGTTGCCGAGCGTATCGAGGCGGAGACGGCCGCCGAGGTCGTGGACGTCGCAGGGCGGCTGGTGACGCCGGGGCTGATCGACCTGCACGGGCACTTCTACCACGGTGGCACCGGCAGCGCGGTCGCTGCCGATGAGGCCTGTTTGCCCTCGGGCGTCACGACCGGCCTCGATGCCGGGAGCGCCGGCTTCGCGAACTACGGGGCGATGCGCGACTACGTCTTCCCCGCGCACCGCGTGCGGCTGCTCGCGCTGTTGCACATCAGTGCGGTCGGGCTGGCGCCCTCGCGCGCCGTCGGCGGCGAGCTGCGCGACCTGCGGCTGATCGACGCCGATGCGACGGCCGCCGAGATCCGCGCGCACCCCGGCTTCCTGCTCGGCGTGAAGGTGCGGATGGAGCGCAATGCCGTGTCGCACTGGGATGCGCGCGAGGCGCTCGCGCTGGCGCGCAAGGCGGCCGACGATTCGGACTCGATGCTGATGGTGCACGTCAGCGGCACGCCGATCCCGCTGCCCGAGATCCTCGATGTGCTCGGCGAGGGCGACGTGGCGACGCACGCCTTCAACCCGCACAGCGAGGGCATCCTCGATGGGCGCGGCGCGCTGCGGCCGGAGGTGCTGGCGGCGCGCGAGCGCGGCGTGGTGATGGACGTCGGCCACGCCGGCGTGCATTTCGGCATTGAGGTCGCGAGGCAGGCGATCGCGCAGGGCTTCCCGCCCTCGACAATCAGCACGGACATCCACATCCCGCCGCCCGGCCGCATCACCTACCGCATGCACGAGCTGATCGCCCACCTGCACGCGCTCGGCATGCCGCTCGAGGACGCCGTCGAGGCGAGCACCGCCAGGCCCGCCGCGGTCCTCGGACTGGGGGACGAGATCGGCTCGCTCGCTCCCGGCATGGCGGGGGACGCCGCGGTCTTCGATCTCGTCGAGGGCGCGGTGAGCTGGGTCGACATGTCCGGTGGCAGCGCCGAGGGCGCGCTGCGCCTCGATCCGGCGCTCACGGTCCTCGGCGGCGAGGTGGCCTGGCGGGCGGCGTAGCGGCGCGCTCCGGCTGCCGGGCTTGCGATGCAGGTGCGCTCGCCCACGATCGCTCCACTGACCACGTGCCGAGTCTGAGGGTGGAGCTCATGCGCACGTTCCCGACGCTCGTCCTCGGCCTGACGTTCCTCCTGCTGCTCGCTGCCTGTAACCCGTTCCAGTCCTCGGAGGAGCGGGTGCTGACCATCCTCTACTGGCAGGCGCCGACGCTGCCCGGGCCGTACCTGGCTGCCGGCTACAAGGATCGGGACGCCGGGGCGATCACGCTCGAGCCACTGGCCAGCTACGACCCCGAAGGCAATCTCGTGCCGAGGCTGGCCGAGGACATCCCGACGCTCGCGAACGGCAGCCTGTCCGCGGACCTGATGTCGATCACCTGGCGGCTGCGCGAGGACCTCAAGTGGTCGGACGGCAGCGACGTGACGGCGGACGACGTGGTCTTCACCTGGCGCTACTGCGTCGACGAGGCCACCGGCTGCACGGCGCACAGCGCGTTCGGCGGCATCGCCTCGGTCGAGGCCGTCGATGATCTCACCGTCCGGATCACCTTCGAGGCGCCCACGCCGTATCCCTACAGCGCCTTCGTCAGCGCGGGCTCGCCGGTCCTCAGCCGGGAACAGTTCGCCGCCTGCATCGGGGTGGCGGCCGCGACCTGCGAGGAGCAGAACACCGCCCCGCTGGGCACCGGCCCCTATCGCATCACCGGGTTCACGCCCAACGAGAGCGCCGAGTACGAGCGGAACCCGCACTACCGCGGCGAGAAGCCGTACTTCGACCGCGTGGTCCTCAGGGGCGGCGGGGACGCGATCTCCGCGGCGCGCGCTATGATGGAGGCGGGCGCAGCCGACTACGCCTGGAACCTGCAGGTGGCGCCGGAGGTGCTGACCGGGCTGCAGGCGGCCGGAGATGGCGCCGTGGTGGCTGCGTTCGCCAGCGACGTGGAGCGCATCGTCGTCAACCAGACGAACGCGGACCCCGCGCTCGGCGACGACCGCTCCGAGTACCTCGAGGGGCGCAACCCGCACCCGTTCCTGACGTTCACGCCGGTCGCCCGCGCCATGTCGATGGCGATCGATCGCAAGCTGATCGCCGATCGGCTCTACGGCTTCGCCGCCGAGCCCACGTGCAACCTCATCACTGGCCCTCCGCGCTACGTCTCAAGCGCGAACGACGCTTGCCTGGCCCAGGACATCGAGGGCGCCAACCGGCTGCTGGACGAGAGCGGCGTCCTCGATAGCGACGGCGACGGCATCCGCGAGCACAACGGCGTGCCGCTGCGGATCGTCTACCAGACCTCGACGAACGAGATTCGGCAGGCCACGCAGGAGCTCGTTCGCGACTGGTGGCGGCAGATCGGCATCGAGACGGAGTTGGTGCAGCACGACGCCAGCCTCTTCTTCGGCGGCGACCCCGCGACGAACCCGAACGAGTCGTACCGCAGGTTCTTCGCGGACGTGCAGATGTACACGACCGGACCGAGCATCGATCCTCAGCAGCACCTGTCCGGCCTCCAGTGCGATCACATCCCGACGCGGGACAACAACTGGGGCGACGACAACGTCGCCCGCGCCTGCAACGCCGAGTACGACGAAGTGTTCGGCCAGCTCTCGCAGGCCACGCTCGGGGCGGAGCGCGAGGCGCTGGTGAAGCGGTTGAATGACATCGTGGTGCAGAACTACTACCAGATTCCGCTCGCGAATCGCGGCTTCGTGTCCGCGCACGCGAACAGCCTACAGGGCGTGCGGATGAACGCCTGGGACAGCGAGCTCTGGAACATCGCGGAGTGGCGCCGCTAGCAGGGTGATGAAAAAGTCCGCGGCGGCGCTTTTGGGCTGAAATCGCGCTGGCCGCGACATCAAAAACCCCAATGTTTCTGGGCTCTACGCCAGCCCACCGAATGGCCAGTGAGACCCAGCGGCCCAGGATCAGGGGTTTTTCAGCAGCCTGCTAGCTGTAGTTCCCACGTAGGTTGTTGCAGGTGAGGGGCTCCGCCTGCTGCTGTGTGTGTAACGAACGCACCAGTAGCAGGAGAGGAGCCGCTCGTGGCACATCCTAACGCGCGTCTGACTCCGGCCGCCCGGCTGGAGATGGTTCTGGAGGTCGAGGCCGGCTGGTCCCAGGCGGAGGTCGCCCGGCGCTTCCGGGTCTCCCGCCCCACGGTCGCCAAGTGGTGGCGCCGCTACCGGGAGGAGGGCGCGGCCGGGCTCCGGGACCGTAGCTCCGCTCCGCGTTCCAACCCCCGCCGCACCGCAGCCGCGCTCGAGCAGCGCATCTGCGCCGTGCGCCGCAGCCAGGGGTTCGGGCCGCACCGCATCGCCTGGGCGCCCGGGCTCGCCCGCTCCACCGTCTACGCCGTGCTCAGGCGCCGCGGCCTCAACCGCCTCGACCGGCTGCATCGCGTCACCCGCGAGACGGTCCGCTACGAGCACCCAGCCCCCGGTGACCTGTTGCACATCGACGTGAAGAAGCTGGGCCGCATCCCCGAGGGCGGCGGGCACCGCGTCCGCGGGCGCTCCGCCGCGACCCCGCGTACCCGCGGCCTCGACTACCTCCACGTCGCCGTCGACGACCACAGCCGCTACGCCTACGTCGCCGTCCTGCCCGACGAGCGGCCAGCTGCGCCGCCTTCCTCAAGCAGGCGCTCGCCGCGTTCGGCCGCCGTGGCGTGCGCGTGCGCGGCGTGCTCACGGATAACGCGAAGGCCTACACCGTCTCCCGCGACTTCCGCGGCGTGGCCGCCGCTGCCGGCGTGGCACTGCGGCACACCCGGCCCTACCGCCCGCAGACGAACGGCAAGGCCGAGCGCTTCATCCAGACCCTGCAGAACGAGTGGGCCTACGCCCGCACCTATCGCTCCAACGCCGAGCGGCTGCACCAGCTCCCGCGCTGGCTCTACCGCTACAATGCTCGCCGGCCACACGGCGGTATCGGCGGGGCTGTCCCCGCCTCACGCCTGTAAACAACGTTCGTGGGAAGAACAGCTAGCTGCCCTCGGCTGCAGTACCCGGCGACCAACCGTAGATCCGCTCCAGGGTGCCGCCCAGCAGCGCCGCGCGTTCGCCATCCGAAAGCTGGTCGGTCACCCGGAACGCCTCCACGCCTTGCTCGTACGTGAGCAGGTTGACCGCCCGCGTCCAGTCCGTGCCCCACATACATCGATCGAACCCGAACGCTTCGAACACCCGGCCGAGCGGTTCCCAGATGTCCGGGTACGGGAACGGCTCGTGCGCCAGCGTGCAGGCCCCGGAGACCTTGATCGCCACATGGTCGAACTGCGCGAGCGACAGCACGTTGTCGAGGTCGGCCCACGGTTCGGCGGGTGCCGGCGGTTCGTGCGGCTGTGCCAGGCCCAGGTGATCGATCACCAGCTGCGTGTTCGGATGCCTGCGCGCAACTTCGCGAAAGATCGGCAGCTTGGCGGTGCACAGCACGTTGACCGGAACACCCGCCGCTGCCCCCGCCTCCATCACCTGATCGAGACCAGGATCATCGGCCGCAATCTCCTCGTATCTGAGCACGATCCGGGCGCCAACCACGCCGGGGCGGGCAGTCCACTCCTCGACTTCCGCCCCAACCGTCTCCGACAGGGGATCGAACGGCTTGATCAGGCCGAAGCGGTCCGGATGCTCGGCACCCACCGTCAGCGCATAGCTCCCGTCGTAGCCGTAGATGCGGTAGGGCGAGATCAGCAGGGCGCCGTCGACACCTACCTCGTCCATCGCCCTGACCATCTGGTCGCCGGTGACCTCCTCGGGCCCTGTCAGTGCGCCAAGCCAGGGGTTCTCCGGGCTGTTGCGCTCGAAGGCGTGAACCTGGCAGTCGATGGTGGGTGTGCTGTTCGGCATCGTGAGTGAGCCTCCATTTCCTCGCGGGCCTACGTTACTGCGCGGACGGCTCCATGTGCGCGGGCTGCACGCCCGGAGTCCAGGACAGTCTGTGCGCGCCGGCATCGGGATGACCACCACGGGCGCCCTTGCGCACGCGCTACAGTGGCGGCGCGGAGGTGCCCTATGGCGTTTGAGATGGACCCCGAACAGCTCGGACTCGTCGACGAGGTGGCGCTGGTCACCGGAGGGGCGCGTGGCATCGGCAAGGGCTGCGCGCTCCAACTCGCCCGCGCCGGCGGACGCGCCTGCGTGTGATAGAACCACTGACCAGCAGGTTGCCAGTGCGAATAGGATCTCAGACATCTACTCGTTCATGTATTCCTCATAGTACTCGAATTCTTGGTGCTCGTGGAGGCCAGTCTCCAGAACAACCGTAAAGTGCGGCTCAATTCCGGACCAGCTCAAATGAGATGCGCTTGGCAGACTCAGTCCGCATGCGTGGCATGAAAAGGACTCAGCTAGGCAAGTTACATCTTCAGACAAGTATCCGTCTTCATAGTACGGCCTTGATCTCCTAATCGATCTCCCCGTAACAAGACCAAACGACGAGCAGGCAGGACAATCTACAAAGTTAGATAATTCCGTCGCAATACGTGCCGCCTCAGCACGAATCCGAGCATCACTTATTAGTTGCTGCTTCTCGCTCTCTAATTTGCCACGAAACACTCTCCCATGTGCGGAAATTGACTGCTTTACTGAAGATTGCAAGCCTTCTGCACTCGCCTTTAGCATCTCACGGGCACCACCCGCTTCATCACTCCCAAGTAAGTCATCAAGGTCATGCTCAAGATGCCGACACAGAATATCCAATACTTCGTAGTAGCTCTGAAGCCACTCTTGAAGCTTGAGGTTCTCAAACGATAGTGCCCCCGTATGCAATTCTTCGTTCCTTTGTGCTCCCAAAAAAGTCGCAGAAACTCCTATGGGACTCTTCGAAACCCTCTACGATTTCTACGCACCGCAGGAATACGGAGTGTAGCGGCACCGTCTTTGGGGCTCCTACTTCTCCCACGCCCAAAGCGAAATAGATGTTGTCTACCCGACTTGGATCCGCATTCAAGACAGGACTAACCTTCGACAGCGCAGCCCTAGCGATGAACTCCATGGCGAGAGACATCCAGAACGGGTATAAGCCGTCATCCGCATCAGCCAACTGTGCTCGGCGGATGTAGAGTGTGCCTTCGACCAGTACTCTTTCTCTGACCACACAATCTAACTCCGCATCTTGGACACGTAGATCCGCTCTAGCCGTCTCTCGCGGTCAGCGATTGGCGACCCCGCACGCGAATGCAGCATTCGTCGATTGTCGAGAATCAGGCACTGTCCTGCCTTCCACGTGATACATGCCTGAGCGGCATTCGCTAGCAGGCTGCTGAAAACTCCTGATCCTGAGCCGTAGGGTCTCACTGGCCATTCGGTGGGCTGGCGTAGAGCCCAGAAACATTGGGGTTTTTGATGTCGCGACCAGCGCGATTTCAGCCCAAAAGCGCCGCCGCGGACTTTTTCATCACCCTGCTAGACCTTGCTCAAGAATGTTCAGCACCGCCTTGTCCCCACTCGTCGCTGGTTTCATGCATGCAGGATCATAGCGAAACTCAAGTCGCTCGCCTCTTAGCAGTGCCAACGGAGCGAGGAAACTCTTGGACCCACTCTTCACAATCATCAAACTCTGTGTTAGCCGCCTGATTTCAGCATCTTCCAAACCAAGATTCCACCCGTCGATCAGTAGAGTGGGTCGGTTTCCGGCTCCTGGATTGACACATTTGAGGATCACCAGATCTACTGGATCTCGCCAATGTGCAGTCTCGGTATGAAATGGAAAGGCGTCAGCACCATGCATGAAGGACAGAGTCCCGGGTTGGGAGTCCTCCCGAGCTTTCGGTACCAGTACGTCGACGGCTGGTCTGCCGGGAACGGAAGCGACCGGATGTCCTAGTCGGAGTGCCAACGACTCGAGTGACTCATTTTCATGCAAGTCAAATCGATAGAAGCCGCCGCGATTCACATCGTGGTGCAATGCTGATACGGATAACTTCGCCATTGGCGGTCACGTCCCGTCAAGTCGTGCAAGTGTGCGTCATCCTGATGACATTCGTCTAGCCTGCGGGCAGCTCTGAGATCTCGGTCTCCGAAACAGCTCTGTTGAGGGTCAGAGAGGCGAGTGTCAAGTAGAGACGACTGACGGGCTCATTCGCCGTGCTGCTCGACCCGGACGGCGCCAACCAAGCGGCGCGGGCCGGTAGGGCCACCATTCATCGGCGATTCGGTTCGAGTGCTCCTGCGCCCCGGCCTGCAAGCCGGCACCGGGATGCTGACGGCGCGATCCCCGTAGGCCCAACACAAGCGTCTCCCGGCCATCGGCGCACCTCCCCGCGCTACAGTGGGCGGCGCGGAGGTGCGGCATGGCGTTTCAGATGGACCCCGAACAGCTCGGACTCGTCGACGAGGTGGCGCTCGTCACCGGAGGGGCGCGCGGCATCGGCAAGGGCTGCGCGCTCCAGCTCGCCCGCGCCGGCTGCCACATCGGCATCGCCGACCTCGACGAGGAGACAGCCACGGCCACGGCGCGGGAGATCGAGGCGCTCGGCCGTCAGGCCGAGGTCGTCATCGCGAACGTGCGCGACCCGGATCAGGTCGCCACGATGGTCGAGGAGGTCGTGGCGCGCCTCGGCGGACTCGACGTGGCGGTCAACAACGTCGGCAACCCGACCGGACTCCAGCCGTTCCTCGACTACACGACGGAGCTCTGGCACGACATCGTCGATCAGAACCTGACGAGCTCGTTCCTCTGCTGCCAGGCGGAGGCGAGGAGCATGGTGGAGCGCGGCACGCCGGGCAGGATCGTGACGATCGCCTCCTCGAGCGGCATCGTCGGCGCGCCGAATATCGTCGCCTACGGGGCGGCCAAGGCGGGCGTGATCCACATGACCAAGACGCTGGCGATGGAGCTCGCGCCGCACGGCATCCGCGTCAACTGCATCGTGCCCGGCACGCACCTCACCGAGCGGGCGGCGGCGAACACGGACCCGGCGACGGTCGCGTTCCGCGAGGCCGCCGCGAAGGCCCCGCCGCTCGCGCGCCTTGGCGACCCGATGGAGACGGGAGGCCTCGCCGTCTTCTTCGCCTCGCGGCTGTCGGCCTACGTGACCGGGCACAGCCTGCTCTCCGACGGCGGCGTGACGCACACGACGGCGCGCCCGGCGGTGCCGGCGAGGTAGCCCGCGGCATCGAGCGATCGCGACCAGGTGAGGAGCGAGGCAATGACCCAGGAACTGGAGGGGCGCATCGCCCTGATCACGGGAGCGAGCCGCGGCATCGGGCAGGCGATCGCGCTGCGCATGGCCGCCGAGGGCGCGCGCGTCGCCCTGATCGGCCGCGACGAGGGGACGCGCCGCACGGACCTCTCCGGCACGCTCGATGAAGGCCTCGCGCAGATCGCCGCGATCGGCGGCGAGGCGATTGCCGTGCGCGCCGACATCGGCGACTTCGAGGCGGACAAGAGCAGCGTCGTGGAGGAGGTGGTGGCCGCCTTCGGGCGCTCGCCGGACATCATGGTGCACAGCGCCGCCGCGCCGCGCGAGTTCCGCATGGACTGGCACATCCCGTTCGCCGAGACCACGGCCGAGTGGTTCCTGCGCGGCGTGCAGGTCAACGTCTGGGGCGGCTGGGATCTGGCGAGGGCCGTCATCCCCGGCATGCGCGAGCGCGGAGCCGGCTGGATCCTCTTCGTCTCCTCGCAGCAGGCCGCACCCCGCCCGAGTCCGGTGAACGGCGGCGCGGCCAGCCCAATGGGCGGCGCCTGCATCTACGGCGGGACGAAGGCGTTCCTCGACCGCGTCTGCACGGGCGCGGCGATGGAGCTCTACGAGGACGGCATCGCCGTCAACAGCCTCGCGCCGACCGGCGCGATCGCGACCCCGCTCTCGATATCGGTCGGCGTGCCGCCGGAGGGCACGGAGCCGATGGAGCCGTTCGTCGAGGCTGCGCTGGCGCTCTGCGCGGGCGACCCGGCGGTGCTCACCAGCCGCGTCGCGCACAGCCTGCCGCTGCTCCACGAGCTGAGCCGCCCGGTTCGCACGCTCGACGGCTCAGCGCTGTTCGAGGGCTGGCAGCCGGACCACGACGACGAGCGCCGCTTCCACCGCGGCTACCTCGCGGCGACGGGCCACTGAGCGAGGGCTCGCGCTAGCCGCCCGCTCCGTCGAGCCAGTCGAGCCACGGCTCGGAGTCGGCTTCGTGCTCCCAGAGGAACTCGAAACCCGCCTGCTCCGCGTGCTGGCGGTCCAGCTCCCGGTCGCCGATGTGCAGGTAGCGGTCCGCCTCGAACTGCTCCCGCACGTCGTCGAGCCGGTGCTTGAGCGAGACGAAGTCCACCTCGATCTCCGCCGCACTCCAGATGCCCCGCTGCGAGGATCTGGGGCGGTCGGAGCAGCTGCCGATCACGCAGCCGCGCTCGCGGGCACGGCGCACCATCTCGAACGTGATCGGTCCCGGCGGATCACCGGTCTCGAGCGTGCCGTCGATATCGAAGCTGATCAGCAGACCGGCCATGACGCCTCGCAGTCCCTCCGCCCGACGCCCTAGTCGGGGCTCGCGCCCCAGACGACGAAGTCGGCGTGGTAGAGCTGCAGCGGGCCGCCCGAGACGCCGATCTCGGCCGGCTTCGTGATCTGCCTCGCGCCCGCGCGCCCCTGGATCTGCTGGATCGAGTCGGTGTGCATCCAGAAGCGGGTGCGCCCGCTGCCGACGTTGCCGCCGCTGGGCGAGACGGGGTGCGGGCCCTCGATGCTGATGTCCTCCTGGAAGAAGTCGAGACCCTCGCCCTCCTTCACGCCGCCGAAGCCGAGGCCCTCCATGTGGAAGACGTGGAAGAGGCTGAACCCGTCGTACATGTTCTCGAAGGTCAGATCGCTCGCGCTGATTCCGGCGCCTTCGAGCAGCTTGCGCCCGGTACTGGCGCACGCCTGCTGCGCCTCCTCGAGGGGGAGGGTCAGGCCGCGCTGGATCGTGCGGTCGGAGGCGTGGTTGAGGATGTAGGCCGGCTTCTGCTTCATGTCCTTCGCGCGCTCGGCCGTGGTCAGCACGTAGGCCGCCGCGGTGTGGATCGGGATGTCGTTGTCGTAGAGGTTGGCGGGCTTGGCGATCCAGCGCGACTCGAGGTAGTCCTCGGTGGTGAGTTCCTCGGGGCGGTGCTGGGCCCAGTAGCCCTCCGGGAACAGCAGGCCGTTGCGCCTGGAGTTCACCATGAACGGGGCCATCATGTCCTTGGTCTTGCCGTACTTCCAGAGGTAGCGCTGGAACTGCTGGGCCGTGCCCCATGAGTTCGCGGAGCCCCAGGGGTTCCCCCACTTCCGGTTCCCGGAGATCGTCTCCTCGGCGTTGGCGCCACCGTGGCTGTAGCGGCCCTCGAGGTTGTGCCAGGCCTTCAGCACCAGGCAGGTGCTCGTCATCCCGTCGCCCACGGCCTGCGCGGCGATCGCGAGCGCGTTCGACATGCAGTCCATCCCGGCCATGACGAACTTGATGTTCGTCAGCTCCGGCATGTTCTTGAGCAGCCACGTGTCGGTCAGCTTGGCGATCCCGTCGAGCGGATCGTCGGTGGTCTCGTGGGCGTTGACGACGTCCAGTGGCACCGGCTGGCCCTCGGGCCAGTGCGCGCCCGTGGTGGTCGTCGGCAGGAAGACGAGGCCGTCGATCTCCTCCGGCGGGACGCCGGCGTCGTCGATCGCCTTGCGAAGCGCCATCAGGCTCCAGGCGCCGATCGTGTTCTCGGCGGTCCCGTCCCAGCGCCGGGCCGTCGGCGAATGACCGATGCCGACCGCCGCGACCTTGCCTTTGTGCTCCCAGACGCCGAGCCCCTCTTCGCTGCGGAAGAGCGACTCGGGGGCGTTGCTGCCAAGACGGTTAGGCTGAGCCATCGTTCATTCCTTTCGGCCGGGGTCTCGCTGCACCGTGCAGGGTGCTATTCCGCGAGCTGCCACTCGGGGATCTTCTGGCCGGTCGACGCGGTCTCCTCGAAGAACACCGTCACGTCCGCCCCGATCGGAACTTCGTCGAGCGGAACGCCGGGCAGGTTGGACACCAGCGTGATCTCGGGATCCTCGTCCAGTTCGATGACGACGAGGTTGAACGGCTGATCCGGGATGCGCAGCGCGACGGTGTTGTCGTAGACCACGCCGTAGCTGTGGATCCGCCCGCGTCCGCTCACCTCGCGCCACTCGAGGGCGTCGGCGGAGCTGCAGGCGAAACACTCCGGCTCCGGCGGATGTTGCAGGCGGTCGCAGGCCGTGCAGTTCTGGATCACGAGCCGGCCCTCGTTGCAGGCGTCCCAGAACGACTGGTCGAGCTCTTCGGGTACTGGTGATTGTTTCGGCATCCTCGCTCCTCGCGCTGTCACCGCCGGCCGGTCGCCCGGCCCGCTTCGCGGCGCCCCGATGCTAGCAGCGATCCGCCGTCCCGGCTCCCGCATCCGCAGGCGAGGTGACCGTCGAATGCCCGAGGCGGCCTCCACCCGGGGCAAGACTCCGCGGAACGGCTGCCGCAATCCCCCGGGAGTCGGCGCTGCCGGGTCATCCCCTGACTGCCGGGACTATTGTTGCGTTAGTCACCTGACTATGTGAACATTACCCGATGGCAGCCCTCCCCGCCACCATCCGCACACTCGATCGCTCGACGGCCGCGGGTCTGCTTGCCCTCACCGGCCTCGTGATCGTGTACCTGCTCGCCGTGCGCACGGACGCGGCGTGGCCGGTGTTCTGGATCGCGGGTGTCGCCTTCGGCGCGATCTGCCAGCGCAGCCGCTTTTGCTTCGTCGCCGGCTTCCGCGACCTCTTCCTCATGCGCCAGGGCCGGATGCTGCGCGGCATCATCGCCGGCCTCGCCGTCGCCACCGTCGGCTTCGCGATGATCATGGCCACCGTCGTCCCCAACCCCGGCAGCGGCGTGCTGCCCTCCGACGCGCACATCTTGCCGCTCGGCATCGCGACGGTGCTCGGCGGGCTGCTCTTCGGCTTCGGCATGGTGCTCTCCGGCGGCTGCGTCAGCGGCTCGCTCTACCGCATGGGCGAGGGCTACCTCGGTTCGTGGGTGGCGATCGGCGGCGTGCTGCTCGGGCTGTACGCGCTGAACCGCACCTGGAACTGGTGGTGGGACAACCAGATCAGCAGCGACCGCATCTCGTGGCTGCCGACGGACCTCACCTACACGGGCGCGATCGTGCTCACCGGCGCGCTGCTCGTGCTCGCGTTCGTCGCCATCGCCTGGTGGGAGCGCCGAGGGCCCTACGCCGCGATGACGGTCACGATCCCGATCAGGGGCGCCACCCCGGCGCAAGCGGAGTCGGACGGCGTCCTCGCCTCGCTGGCCCGGACCGTCTTCCGGCGCGAGTGGACGCCGCTGATCGGCGGCATCGCGCTGGCAGCCGTCAACATCATGCTGTTCATCCGCTACCGACCGCTTGGCGTCGTGGGCGAGCTCTCGCGCTGGTCCTCGGACTTGTCCGACAACATCGGCGCGGGCGTGGGCGAACTGAAGGGCATCAGCGACCTTCCCGGCTGCGTGCAGCGCGCCGTCGAGGGCTCGTGGTTCACGGACGCCTTCATGCTCAACGTGGGCATCATCGCCGGGGCCTTCACGGCGGCGCTGCTGGCGAGGGAGTTCCGGCCGCGCGTGCCGCGTGGCCCGCGGCGCTATGTGCAGTCGCTCGGCGGCGGCATCGTGATGGGCTACGGCGCCGGCCTCGGGCTCGGCTGTACGCTCGGCGCGTTCTTCTCCGCGATCCCCTCGCTGGCGCTCAACGGCTGGATCTACGTCATCGCCCTCGCGTTCGGCGCCTTCGCGGGTACGTCCTTCATCCGGCGGTTCCCATGAGCGCCAATGGAACGCCCGAGGTGCTGGACCTGCGCGGGCAGCTCCCCGCCGAGCAGATGCAGGCCGCCCAGGACGCGGTCGAGCGAGCCGCCGGCGGCACCGAGACGCGGATCATCACGGACCTCGCCGTCGTCGCCACGTACGTGCTGCCCGCCGCCGCGCAACGCGGCCTGCGCTGCCGCGTCGAGCCGCCGGCGGACGGGATTCGCGAATTGAGTCTGTCGCCGGGCGATCGCCCGGCTTCGACAACGGAGTCAGGGACCAGGGAGGGGACCCCATGACGAACGAGAACGACGCGCCCGTGCTGGACGTGCGCGGCGAGATCTGTCCGTACCCAATGCTGCGCACCAATCGGGAGCTCGATGACGTGCGGCCCGGGGTGCCGGAGCTGCGGGTCTGGACCGATCACCCGCCCGCGCTCTCCACGATCCCGCCCGAGGCGATGAAGCGCGGCTACGGCTGCGAGATCAGCGAACGACGCCCCGGCGAGTGGGAGATCCACATCTTCAACGCCGAGGCGGCAGCCGAGGCCTAGCAGTACGCGAAACCGAGTCGATCGGGCGGCGCTGGCCGACCCACGGATGAGAGAAGGATGACAATGGAACCACGGACCCGGACGAAGCGCGGAGCGAGGCTGTTTGGCCGCACGACGGGGCTGCTGGCCCTGCTGGCGCTGGCCGGCGCAGCCCTGATCGCCGCGTGCGGCGGTGACGACGAGGTGGCGCAGGTAACCGGCCTCGACGAGCGCGGCTATCACAACACGTCTCGCCTTGTGACGACCGAGTGGATCGAGGACAACCTCGACAATGACTCGGTCCTGCTGATCGACCGGCGCGGCAACGATGACTACGTAGCCGGGCACATCCCCGGCGCGGTGCAGATCCCACGCACCGCGTTCCAGGTCGAGATCGACGGCGTGCCCGGCGTGATCCCGCCAGCCGCGGACGTGGCCGCCGCGCTCGAAGCCATCGGCGCGACGCCCGACACGACGATCGTCTTCTACGACGGGCGCGGATCAGTCTCGGCCTCGCGCGGCCTCTGGGTGCTCGCTGTCTACGGGCACGCGGACGCCCGGCTCCTCGACGGTGACTTCCCGCTCTGGCAGTCCGAGGGCCGCGAGATCAGCACGGAGACGCCGACCGTCTCCGCCAGCGACTACTCCTTCGACTCCGCACCGGACGAGAAGCTGATCGCCGGCTGGGACGAGATCGTCGCCTCGATCGAGGACCCGAGCGTCCTGGTCTGCGACGCGCGCTCGCCCGAGGAGTACTCCGGACGCGACGTGCGCGCCGACCGGGGTGGCCACATCCCGGAGTCCGTGAACGTCGAGTGGAACCGCGCGATTGATGAGAACGGGCGCTTCCTGCCCGCCGACCAGTTGCGTGACCTCTACGACGGCGAAGGTGTTGTCGCCGGCGGCACCATCTACACGCTCTGCCAGACGGCCGTGCGCGCCACGCACACGTGGTTCGTGCTGCAAGACCTGCTCGGCTACGACGACGTGAAGGTGTACGACGGCTCCTGGGTCGAGTACGGCAACCGCGAGGACTCGCCGATCGACTCCTAGCAGTCCGGCCGGCGGCGACAGCGCCGCACGGACGAGGCAACCACCGGGGCGCCGCAGGATCCTGCGGCGCCCCGTCTTTTTCCTGCCAACTTGCTGCCGGCGGTATACCCTCGGCTTCGCGAAGACTTCGGAGGGGGTGCGCGATGACCTCGGCGACAGAGCACGGAACGATCACGGAAGAGGGGCTGGCGGCGATGCGCAGCCGCATCGGCATCCCCAACGAGGCGCGACGCTACGGCGCGAAGCGCGGGCTGTTCACGCTGATCAACCAGGACTCGGCGCACATCTACGCCACCGGGAGCGGCGACGCGAACCCGCTCTACCAGGACGCCGCCTACGCGCGCGCCTCGCACTGGGGCGCGGTCGTCGCGCCGCCGACGCTCCTCTTCAACGCCGGCATCGTCGAGGGCCGCCCGCTGTCCGCGCAGGAACGCGAGGAAGGCCGAGGCGGCGGCCTGCCCGGCGTCCACGGCATGTTCTCCGGCGCGGACTGGGAGTGGTACCAGCCGCTGCGCGAGGGCGACGAGATCTACCGCGTCGGCTACCTCTCCGACGCGCAGGAAAAGTCCGGCGTCTTCGCCGGCCGCCAGGTGCTGGCCCTCACCGAGAACCTCTTCCGCAACCAGCACGGCGAGGTGCTGGCGAAGGAGGTCGAGTGGTCCATGCGCACCGAGCGCGACGGCGCGCGCGATCGCAGAAAGTACGACTGGGAGCCGCACGAGTACAGCAGCGAGGAGATCGAGCGCATCGACGAGGCGTACGCGAACGAGCGGCCGCGCGGCGCGGAGCCCCGCTACTGGGAGGACGTGCAGGTCGGCGACGCCCTCGACGGCATCGTGCGCGGGCCCTACCGCGCGACGGACGCGGTCGCCTGGGACATCGGCTGGGGCGGCGTCTTCGCGCGCAGCGGCAAGGTGGACTTCGACTACCGCCAGCGCCACCCGCGCGCCTACTCGAAGAACCGCTACGGCATCCCGGACATCCCGGAGCGCGTGCACTGGGAGAGCGAGTTCGCGCGCGAGGTGGGCGTGCCGGGGCTCTACGACTACGGCCCCCAGCGCATCGCCTGGGCCAGCACGCTGGTCACCAGCTGGATGGGCGACTCCGCCTTCCTCAAGCGGCTCTGGGTGCAAGTGCGCCGCTTCAACATCGAGGGCGACGTGCAGTGGTACCGCGGCGAGGTGATCGCGAAGCAGATCGAGGACGGCGAGCCGCAGGTGGTCTGTGACATCTGGGCGGAGAACCAGCGCGGCGAGGTGACGGCGCCCGGTCAGGCGATCGTGCTGCTGCCCTCACGCGAGCACGGCGAGGTGCGCATCCCCGCCCGCGGCCAGCCCGCCTACCCGACCTGGGAGGCGGGTAGGAAGGTGACGCCGGCCGGCCGCGGTCCGCTGCCGCACCACTCCACCACGCACGGCTTCCTGCTGCCCGGCGTGCAGAGCTAACGCGTCGGCCCGCTGCGGGCCGGGCCTCATGCAGTCTCCCGGGCTGTTGGCGTGTCCCCTCAGGCAAGTCGTGCCTCTACGGCATCGGCGAGGTACCCAACGGAGTCGATCCAGTAGCGCAACTCCTCGATGGTGGGGTCAATCTCGTACGGGTGGTGGTGGCAGGCACG
Source organism: Dehalococcoidia bacterium (assembly GCA_965247925.1). GTDB lineage: Bacteria > Chloroflexota > Dehalococcoidia > UBA2979 > UBA2979 > VXMT01. The sequence goes on along the minus strand of CBDFIB010000004.1, from coordinate 878,561 downwards.
GCTGAGCGCGGCCCAAGCCTGCCGCGTAGTTGCGGCGACGTTCTCATCCCGAAGGTACTCATCCAAGCAAAGCAGCTGAGCGCGGAGCGAGCAGGACTCCAACCCCGGCGCCCACCGCAACCACAGATCGTGCATCGCCAGCTCGAGCGCCTGTCTCGCAAGGACAGCAGAGGCGCGCGGCCAGAGGCCTGTCGTTGCCGCCTCGCGCTGCTCGATGAGACCGCGCGCCGCAGCAAGCAAGTCCGTTGCGAGGCTCATTTCAGTGACCGGATTCCTCGCGCCAACCGCTCAGAACCGTCAATCAAGCGTTGCAATATGGGGATCGGCAGGCCCTCGTGTGACCCGCGGTTGCACTCGTGGAAGGCGTCTCGGGCGGGCCGCCCAAAGCGTTCGTTGATCTTGGAGCTTGTCTCGCCTCCCCGCCCAGATTCGTCGAAAAGAGCAAGGGACGCCTTCGCCGTCAAGGAGAGGGCCTGTTCGAGAGATCGCTCGACCTCCACATGCGGAGTGCCGCGGCCAATCCGCCGCCGCCTAACGACCTCCAGGCACGCCGCCTCGATGGCGCTTCGGCAGAACACCGGCACGACCCTCCCTACCACGTCCTGCGACAGATCGGGTGTGTGCACCAGAGCGCGCGCGTCATCGAAATAGCGCTCCACTGGGTCAGAGACCGGACGCACTTCGACAACTGATTGGCCGCGCCGCGCAACCTGAAGTTGCCTCGCCGGAATACCGAGCCTGTTCACCGCCTCAGGCAGCCGATCGTCGTGTGTAAACACGATGACCTGGCGCTCCTCGGCGATGTCCTGCAGCACCCGCGCGAGCCCGTCCACCTTCGACGGGTCCATGGCCTGCACAGGGTCGTCGATCACCACGAACCGAAAAGGGCTGGACGGGAGGGTCGCGCGCGGGAGGAACAGGCTCAACGCCAGCGAGTGCAGCTCACCCTGGCTCATGACGCCAAGCGCAGCGCCCTCAACACCATCGACCGTTACGTCTACCGCGAGCCGTCTCCGGTTCCCGCTTCCGGTGAGTCCGAATCGCGTGATATCAACGCTGCTCCCTTGCCGCAGCCGCGCCCAAATCCCCGCCGAACGATCCGCGATCGGGGCAAAGCGCTCAGCACGGATGTCGTCGGTTGCGGCCTGTAGCCAGTCCTCCGCTGTCTTCAACTCGCCGACCCGCGTGGCACGGACTTGTGCCGTGCGGGCGGGCCGAAGCCATTCGAACAGCCGTTGCGCCAAGGGACGCCATGAGTCCTCGCGGCGCTTGAACTCGGCCGTGGCCTGTCCGCGCACTTCGTTGGCCGCCTCACGCAAGGAGGGGAGGGCAGCCTCGATGTGGCTGGCGAGGGCGTCCCCGTTCCAATCGTCCGGCGCGTCCAGCCACGCGTCCCAAGCCACGCGCAGGTCCGCGGCCTCGACCCCGACCAGTGGGGCTTCGCCGAGCGCCTGCGGGAGCGGCTGGATGAGGCCCTGCGCAGACCGGATCGCGCCGCTCAGCGCCTCCCCTGCCGCGTGCGCCTCTTTGGCCTCCTCGCGAAGGGACTCGACCTCCTGTTCCGCCCGCTGACGCCATGAGGCATCGAGCGTCCCGACGCCGCAGACAGGGCAGGGCTGCCCGCTCGCGTGGTCGTGGAACCGGATCGCCGACTCGATCAGGTGCGCCGTATCGAGTGCTCGACCGGCATCGGTGCTGCGGACGGCATCCGTGGCGGCCTGCGCCTCCCGCAGATCCTCGCAGGCTTCCAGTGCCGTCATCTCCTCCGGCACCTCGATCGCCGCCAGCCGGCGCAGTGTCGACAGCGCTTCCGTCACGTCGCTTCCCGTGGGGTCCCTGAGCAGGGCTTCGACAGAATCAAGATCCCAAGTCGGTCCTCGCAGGGCCTCCACACACTGCCGGGCGCGCTCGTCGTCAAGAGGTTCTAACTCTGGGACGAGCAAGTCACGTGCATCGGTTGCATCCTTCAACAACTGCTGGCGGTCCAGGCGGGCTCTTCTCAGCAGCTCCCGCGCGCCAACCAGCGCTTCCAGCCCTAGCAGAGGCTGTCGCACAAACCCGCGATGCGGGGAACATCGCGATAGGATGAGCATGGCGGCGGGGGCGGAGTGATTCCGGGGTGCCGCCATGACCCAGCGCTTCCTGCCGTGCGAGCGTGACCAGCAATACCTGATGCCCGCCAGCCTCCGCGACTGGCTGCCCGAGGACCACCTCGCGTGGTTCGTGCTCGATGCGGTAAGCCAGCTCGACCTCACCGCGTTCTACGCGCGCTACCGCGAGGACGGTTGGGGGCGGAAGGCGTACGAGCCGTCGATGATGGTCGCGCTCGTGCTCTATGCCTACTGCGAGGGCGAGCGCTCGAGCCGCCAGATCGAACGGCGCTGCCGCGAGGACATCGCCTTCCGCGTGCTGACCGCGAACCAGCAGCCCGACCACGCCACGATCTGCCGCTTCCGGCAGCAGCACGAGCAAGCGCTGGCGGGACTGTTCGCCGGGGTGCTCAGGCTGTGCGCCGAGGCGGGTCTGTTGCGGGTCGGCGTGGTCGCGCTCGACGGCACCAAACTCCGCGCGAACGCCAGCCGTGAGCGCAATCGCACGGATGCGGAGCTTGCGGCCGAGGTGCGGCGCATCCTCGCCGAGGCGGAGCGGGTGGACGCCGAGGAGAACGCGCGCTTCGGCGACGCGCGGGGCGACGAGTTGCCTGCGGGGTTCAGGGACCGCGAGGAGCGCCTGCAGCGGCTGCGCGAGGCGCGGGAGCGGCTGGCGGCCCGTGAGCGGGAGCGGCAGGAGGACTATGAGGAACGCCTCAGGAGCCGCGCGCAGAAGGACCGGCGCGGGCGCCGCCCGCAGCCGCCGCAGCCCGACCCGGGCGCGAAGGTGAACGTCACCGACCCGGACAGCCGCGTGGTGCGCGACTATCACGGCTACTTCCAGGGCTACAACGTGCAGGCGGTGACGAGTAGCGACCAGATCATCGTCGCGGCCGAGGTGAGCCTCCAGGCGACGGACATGCACGAGCTGCAACCGATGATCGAGGCGATGCACCGCAACCTGCAGGCCGCACACTGCGGGCCGCTGCGCGTGCTGCTGGCCGATGCCGGCTACTACTCCGAGGCGAACGTGCGGCAGGCCGAAGGCAGGGGTCCGGAGCTGCTGATCGCCACCCGCAGCGACCGCAACCGGCGCGCCGGCGCTGCGGCGCCGCGCGGGCGCATCCCTGCCGGGCTCTCCGTACGTGAACGGATGGACCGGAAACTGGCGACGCAGCGGGGCCGGCGTCTCTACGAGCAGCGGCGCTGGATGATCGAACCCGTCTTTGGAGACGTCAAGGAAAACCGCGGCATCCGCCGCTTCAAGCGGCGCGGGATCGCCGCGTGCGCCAGCGAATGGAAGCTGATCGCCGCCACCCACAACCTCAAGAAGCTCTATCGCCGGGCGCGCCCGTCACCCCGGCCAGCGAACAGCAACCCCCGGCGAGGAGACCGGGCTACCGCCGCGGCTGCCGCTTAGCGCGCCTGCCCCGCCAGACGCGACCGCTCCGCTCCGACTGCCGACTGCCGACTGCCGACTGCCGACTGCCGACTGCCGACCGGCTACCCTTTTGGCACTCCACCCACGCCACTCCATGCGACAGCCTCAGCTAGGACTCGCGAGACTTGATCGAACACCGTCGTAGGTCCGGCATCCAAGCTCGTGCCAAGTTCGTTGTATGAGAGGAAGGGACGATAGTTCGCCAGCGCGTCGTTCCACCCCAACGCCGACAGGTCGCTGCGCTGCTTCCCGACCGTCTGAGCAGTGGCTACTCCTTGATCGAGACGGACATCTCCGACCCAGTGGCGCTCGGCGTGCGTCTCCCCCGTTGTCCCCTCAATGGCGAGACGCGCTTCGACACGCACCAAGCCCTCGTGATGAAGGTTCCGCCACCCCTCCTTCCAGACGGCGGAACGAGTCTCCCAGCGCTGGTTGCTGCCCGTGAGCAGGATTTCGAGGCCCTCGGCGAAGCTAGACTTCCCGCACCCGTTAGGGCCGATAACCAGCGTGAGCCCGGGCCCCGGCTCGATTGGCAATTCGGCGCGCGGTCCGATCCCACGGAAGCCCTCAACGGCGATTGAGGTGAGGTACGCGCCGACTGGCTGCGATGAAGCGCCTTCCTCTTGTTCGTCTCCAGCAGGCTGTCCTGCGCCGTCAAGTTCGGCCGCGAGGAACTCGTCTCCCTCGCAAGCAGCCAGAACGAGCAGCCCCGGAGCGACCTCGATCTCAGGGTCCGTGCTTAACTTCTGTTCGACGAGCCCCTTGAGTTCCGGGTCCATGCACTCCCAACCCGGCGAGGGCCGCCGGCTGCCCTCAGGCCCCGGCGCCGACCATCTCCGCGCGGCCGGCGAAGGCCGGCATCACGTCCTCGGCGAAGCGCTGGAACTGCTCGATGATCACTTCCTGCGTCACGCCGGAGGGGTGGCCGATGCAGATCCGCTCGAGGCCGGGGTACTCCTCCTCCAGCTCCTTCAGCCGCTCGATGATCTGCTCCGGCGTGCCGGCAAGCACGCTCCCGCTGGCGACGGCGGTCTCGAGCTTTGGCAGCGTCGAGTCGGCGCTCGCGGTCTGCGCGCTCTTGAGGTTCTCGATCTGCTCGTCGTTGAGCGAGCGCAGCAGGCGCAGCGGCCCGAACATCTTGATGTTCTCTTCGTGGTACGGCCCCAGCACGCGGATCGCCTCCTCGCGACTCTCCGCGATGTAGAAGTGGAAGCCGACGCTGAGGTCCTCGCCAAGTACGGTTTCGTTGCCGGCTCGCGCCTGGGCCGCCTGCCAGGCCTCGAGGATCGGGCGCATGATGCCACTCGCCGCGACGCCTCCGCCGGTCATGCCCTTAATGCCGTGCTTGACCATGAAGTCGAGCCCGCGCTCGGAGCCCCCCTGAATCGGCTGCCAGCACTCGAATTCGTGCGTGGGCCGCGGCACCACCGTGAGATCCTCGAGCGGGTCGCCGCGGTAGTCGACGGCCGGCTGCGGAGGCAGGTCGTAGTACTTGCCGTGGTGCGAGAAGCGGTGCTCACGCAGCGACTTGAGGATGATCTCCACCTGCTCCTCGAACAGCTCGCGGTTCGCGTCCTGATCGAGCAGCGGCGAGCCGAAGGTCTCGACCTCGCGCGTGTGGTAGCCGCGCCCGACGCCGAAGATGACGCGCCCGCCGGTCAGGATGTCCGCGGTGGCGAAGTCCTCGGCGAGACGCAGCGGGTGCCACATCGGGGTGATGTTGAAGCCGCAGCCGAACTTGATGCGCTCGGTGACGTGGGCGAGGTGCACGTAGAGCATGAGCAGGTTGGGCAGACACTCGTAGCCCTCGCGCTGGAAGTGGTGCTCCGCCGTCCAGAACGTGTCGTAGCCGAGGCTGTCGACCGCCTTCGCGATCGCCTCCGCCTTGTCCAGCGCGGTGGCCAGCACCTCGTTCGGGAAGTCGCGATCCATCACCGCCGTGCCGGCGTAGCCGACGTTGTCGAGGTCCACGTGTCCGGTGTAGAGGGTGTCGAACGTGGTGAGCATGCCTGCCTCCGTTTCGCCGTCGCGGGAGAGTGTAACCGAGGGTGCGTTCGGGAGAGAGCGGCGGGAGCCCTCACGCCGGCCTTCTCCCCGCGAGGGGAGAGGGCACCGCAGCGCCCTCCGATCCCCTCTCCCCTGGCGGGAGAAAGTTCGGGGGAGGGGGACTCCGAGGCCGATCGCGTGTCGCCTGCGGGGGGCTGCGCCCCCCACACCCCCATCCCGGATGAGCACGCTGCGCGGCTCTGGCCCACCCACCCGCCCTCGGATTTTCTTTCTGTGGGGGCGCAGCCCCCACGCCCCCACCCGGATCGCAGCCGGGACACAGCCCCGAGGGCGCACGTTCCGATCTCCTCTCCCCTGGCGGGAGAGGGTTAGGGTGAAGGGGATTCCGGGGGTGACTCGCGGGAGAAGGTGTCCGGTCTCGCTAGCGGCCCTTGAAGACCGGCTTGCGCTTCTCCGTGAACGCGGCAGCCGCCTCGGTGGTGTCATCGAGGCTGAACAGCGAGTGCTGCGCCTGCGGGTAGTCGATCGTGATCTGGTACGCGGTCGGGCGAGGGCGCGCCATCATCAGCTGGCGCTTCGTCACCTGCACGTGCACGGGCGGCAGCGCCGCGATCTCGTGCGCGATCTCCAGCGCCACCGGCAACACCTCTTCCGAGGGCACCACGTGGTTGGCCAGGCCGACCTCGTAGGCGCGCTGCGCGGAGAAGCGGTGGCCGCGCAGCATCATCTCGCAGCCCGGGAGCCACGACAGCCCGTTCATCAGCGGCACCAGCGCCGACCCGAGCACGCCCGTCGGCACGGACGAGAAGGCGATCGTGGCGTCGTCGGCGAGGACGGAGATGTCCGAGCCGCAGACCATGTAGAGGCCGGCGCCCCAGGCGCCGCCGCGTACGGCGGCGATGATCGGCTTCGCAGTGTCCGGCACCAGCTGGAAGCCGAGCACCTTCGCCCGCGAGTCGGCCATGCGGTTGCCGCGGATGCCGTGCTCGGCCTGCTCCTTGATGTCGCGGCCCGCGCTGAACACCCGACCCTCGCCCGTGAGCACGATCGTGCGCACCTGCTCGTCGTCCATCGCCTCCATCCAGGCGCCGCCGAGCTCGTCGCCCATCACCTGCCCGAAGGCGTTGAGGCGCTCCGGCCGGTTCATCGTGATGACGGCGACGTGGCCGTCCACCTCGTAGCGGACGTACTGCGCTTCGTAAGCCATGACTATCGCCCCCTGCTTCCTCCGTGCGTTTCGTCGCCGCGCTAGCTGTAGTTCCCACGTAGGTTGTTGCAGGTGAGGGGCTCCGCCTGCTGCTGTGTGTGTAACGAACGCACCAGTAGCAGGAGAGGAGCCGCTCGTGGCACATCCTAACGCGCGTCTGACTCCGGCCGCCCGGCTGGAGATGGTTCTGGAGGTCGAGGCCGACTGGTCCCAGGCGGAGGTCGCCCGGCGCTTCCGGGTCTCCCGCCCCACGGTCGCCAAGTGGTGGCGCCGCTACCGGGAGGAGGGCGCGGCCGGGCTCCGGGACCGTAGCTCCGCTCCGCGTTCCAACCCCCGCCGCACCGCAGCCGCGCTCGAGCAGCGCATCTGCGCCGTGCGCCGCAGCCAGGGGTTCGGGCCGCACCGCATCGCCTGGGCGCCCGGGCTCGCCCGCTCCACCGTCTACGCCGTGCTCAGGCGCTGCGGCCTCAACCGCCTCGACCGGCTGCATCGCGTCACCCGCGAGACGGTCCGCTACGAGCACCCAGCCCCCGGTGACCTGTTGCACATCGACGTGAAGAAGCTGGGCCGCATCCCCGAGGGCGGCGGGCACCGCGTCCGCGGGCGCTCCGCCGCGACCCCGCGTACCCGCGGCCTCGACTACCTCCACGTCGCCGTCGACGACCACAGCCGCTACGCCTACGTCGCCGTCCTGCCCGACGAGCGCGGCGCCAGCTGCGCCGCCTTCCTCAAGCAGGCGCTCGCCGCGTTCGGCCGCCGTGGCGTGCGCGTGCGCGGCGTGCTCACGGATAACGCGAAGGCCTACACCGTCTCCCGCGACTTCCGCGGCGTGGCCGCCGCCGCCGGCGTGGCACTGCGGCACACCCGGACCTACCGCCCGCAGACGAACGGCAAGGCCGAGCGCTTCATCCAGACCCTGCAGAACGAGTGGGCCTACGCCCGCCCCTATCGCTCCAACGCCGAGCGGCTGCACCAGCTCCCGCGCTGGCTCTACCGCTACAATGCTCGCCGGCCACACGGCGGTATCGGCGGGGCTGTCCCCGCCTCACGCCTGTAAACAACGTTCGTGGGAAGAACAGCTAGCCGCTGCTGGAACCCGGATACGGTCGCCGATTCGATGGGTAGAGCGAGCTGCCGCCCGCTGTCGGCTTGCCGTTCCAGCACGCTGTCGATCACCGCCTGCACCAGTTCATCGGAGTCCGGTACCGGAACGGAGAAGCCCCATCTCGCGCGGATTTCGCGGGCCTTGCGGATCAGCACATCGAGCACGGTGAGGTCCATCGCGTTGTTCGAGCCGTACAGGAGCACAGTGTTCACTGTGTCGCGTCGCTGCCCGTAGCGGTCGACGCGACCCTCGCGCTGCTCGAGACGGTTTGGATTCCACGGCAGGTCGTAATGCACGATCGCGTCGAAGTGCCCCTGCAGATTGATGCCTTCACTCAGGCAGTCCGTGGCGACGAGTACGCGGACAGGCTCCCCGGCGAGGTGCTCGACGATTTCGCGGCGCTGCTCGCTGTTCCCGTCGCCTCCGGTTACCGAAGTCACTCGTAGGCACGGGTGAGCTTTTTCAAGGAGGCGCTGAAGTTCGGCAGCCACGTACTCGGCAGTGGCGATGAATCGGCAGTACACGATTGGGTGGAAGCCCTCTCGCAGCAGCTCGCCCACCGCGTCCGCGACAGCGGCCAGCTTGGCATCCCGCTCCGGACCAGCGAGTCTGCGCGCTCGCTGCAGGAAGCGGTCGAGGCGCTCGATCTCTTCCGCCTGCAGCCCCATGGCATCCCCGTCGAGGGAGGCCGCAGGAATGTAGTCGGCGGGTTCCTCCTCATCAGCGCTGTCAAGCACCTGGGCCATGAGCGCCTCCGGATCGACCGCCTCGCCGTCCTCGCCCAAGTCGGCCCCTGCGCGCCGCTCCCGCCGCGCATGCAGCATGGCCTCGGCTGCCGCCGGACTGGGCAGCAGGCACCGGAGAATCGCCGTCGCCGCCCAGTATCGGACGCGCCGCTGCTGGTGGCGCATTTCCGGTCCGGTGGAGACGAGCTCCTGGCAGTACGCCCGCACGTCCTCGTACAGGCGGGCGTACTCCGGGGTCATGGTGTAGGGGCGTTCCTCGGACTCGCGCTCGGGGAACGGGGTCTCCTGGCCCAGCCAGCGACCAAGATCGGAACGCTTGCGCTGCACGAAGCGACGCGCCACCTGGTCTCGCGGCAATGGTTCAGCCTCCGGGCGATCCAGCGCGGGGTCGAGGAGACCGAGGAGCGAGCGGAAGCTCTCCTCGATGCCGCTGTGCGGCGTCGCAGTGGCCAGGATGATGGAGCGTTCTTGGTCCTCCGCGAGCCGGCGCAGCAACTCGTGTCGCTGCTGCTGTGAGACGCCGCGGTCCGAACGCGGTCGCGCCGCGGCGTGCGCCTCATCAACGATGACGCGGTCGGGAGCGTTCTGAAGGAACGTGTCGCGGTAGCGGTCGGACTTCATGAAGTCGATGCTCGCGACCATGTGGCGGTAGTAGCGAAAGACGTTGAGGTCTGGCCGCGGCAGACCGCGCTCCAGCCGAGCCATCTGCGACGGCTGCACCAGCGCTGCCTCGATGTTGAACTTCTCGCTGAGTTCGCGGACCCATTGCTCGCACAGGTGCGGCGGACACAGCACGCCGATGCGTTGGATCGCACCGCGGTCGAGCAGTTCGCGTGCGACCAACGCTGCTTCGATCGTCTTGCCAACGCCGACGTCGTCGGCAATCAGCAGCCGAACCGGGTCGAGCCTCAGGGCCATGATCAGTGGAACGAGCTGATACGGGCGCGGGCTGACCGACAGGCGTCCCATCGACCGGAACGGGCCGGCGCCGCTGCGGAGGCGCAGCCGTGCCGCGTCGTGTAGCAGCCGTCCGGGCGCCGAACTCCCGGCGCGGTCCGGGTCGGGAAACGCATAGGTAGCTTCGCTCAGTGCGTCAGGCTCGAGCTGGAGGTGAATGCCAATCCCGTCGGCGTCGTCACCATCGATGGGACGTAGCCGAATGACATCCGGCTCGTCCTGCGGCAGAACGATCCAGTCGCGCTCCCGAGCCTTCACCAACGAGCCGGGTCGCCAACCCGGATGCACGTAACCTCCCACTGCGAAGCACTCAGAGCACCCTACGCCTGTATGTTTCCCGAGAGAGCGATAGGATAGGCAGTCGAGGCTTGGGGTCACGTCCCGTCAATTGGTGTAGATGTACGCCATCCTGATCAGTTGTCAGCTGGCAGCCTGCAGCAGCACCTCCTCGGCTGACGCGGCCATGCGCTCCGGCGGAGGCAGCAGCGTCACCATCGTCATGTAGCGCCTCGCCACCGCCCACTCGTCGTGCTGCTCGGCGAGCACCGCGCCGACCAGCCGCACGACCGCGGCGCGGTTGGGGAAGATGCCGACCACGTCGGTGCGCCTGCGGATCTCGCGGTTGAGGCGCTCCTGCGGGTTGTTCGACCAGACCTGCTTCCAGTGCGCGACCGGGCAGGCCGTGAACGCGAGGACCTCCGGTGCGGCGTCTGCGAGCATCGCCGCGGCCTCGGAGAAGCGCTCCTCCAGTTGCTCCACGACCCGAGCATGCTGCGCGTGCACCGCCTCCGCCGACGGCTGCTGGAAGATCGTGCGCACCGTCGTCGCCACCAGCGCCTCGGCGCTCTTCGGCACGCGCGTCAACAAGTTCCGCATGAAGTGCGTCCTGCAGCGCTGCCAGGAGGCGCCGCCGAAGACGGTCGCGATCGCCGCCTTGAGGCCCTGGTGGGCGTCGGAGGTCGCGAGCTCTAGCCGGAGAGCCCGCGCGCGACCAGGCCGCGCAGGAAGGCCAGCCAGAACGCGCCGTCCTCGCTCGTGCCGACGTCAATGCCCAGCACCTCGCGCTTGCCGTCGGCGTTGACGGCTGTGGCGACCACGACGCTGACCTGGGCGATGCGGCCATCCTCGCGCACGCGCTGGGTGAGCGCGTCGAGCCAGAGATAGCGCTAGGGGCCGCCGTCGAGCGGCCGCTCGAGGAAGCTCGTGACGACGCCGTCGAGCTCGGCGCAGATGCGCGACACCTGGCTCTTGGAGATGCCTTCGCAGCCCAGGGAGCGCACGAGGTCGTCGACCCGGCGTGTCGAGACGCCCTCGACGTACGCCTGTTGCACGACCGACAGTAGCGCGCGCTCGGCGCGCCGCCTGGGCTCGAGCAGGGCCGGGAAGTAGCTGCCCTGGCGCAGCTTCGGGATCTGCAGCTCGATGGTGCCGGCGCGCGTGTCCCAGCGCCTCGGCCGGTAGCCGTTGCGCCAGGTGGTGCGCTCCGGGCTGCGCTCGCCGTGGCCGGCGCCGATTTGCGCTGCGACCTCGGCCTCCATCACCGCCTCGGCGAGCACCGCGACCGCCTCGCGCAGGAAGTCGAGGTCACCCCCGGCCGCCTGCTTGCGCAGCAGCTCCAACAAGTTCACGCTTTCTCTGACCACCGTCGTCCTCCCTCATGTTCCTTACACCTTCATGAGGATGGCGCGGTGGTCTTCTACGTCCACCTTTCTCCTACACCACGTCCGGGGACTCTACTAGCAGGCTGCTGAAAAACTCCTGATCCTGAGCCGTAGGGTCTCACTGGCCATTCGGTGGGCTGGCGTAGAGCCCAGAAACATTGGGGTTTTTGATGTCGCGACCAGCGCGATTTCAGCCCAAAAGCGCCGCCGCGGACTTTTTCATCACCCTGCTAGGCTTGGGCTGCACGGCGGCCTGCAAGCCCCCACTCGGCCGCGCCGTAGTCGGCTTGGGGCCTGAACGCAGGGAACCCCCACACATCGGCGGGCAGGCGGAGGTGACCTCCCCCCGTGTCGACTGGCCTACCGCTCCGCGTCGACTAGTTCCCCCTCGCGCTCCCGGTCGAGCGCCCACTCGAAGAGCGCGAGCGTCGGAGTTTCGTCCTGACGGCGGCGCTCCGGTTCCTTCTGTCCCCCGCGGCCATGAACTCCGCCAATACATCGGCGGGCAAGGGGAGGCCACCGCCCACCCTGCGGTTGCCTCCCTCTGTGTTGACCGGTCTAACGCTCCACGCCGACCAGTTCCCCCTCGCGCTCCGGTCGAGCGCCCACTCGAACAGCGAGAGGGTAGGAGCTTCGTCCCGACGGCGGCTTTGGCTCCGCCTGTTCCGCGGCCATGAACTCCGCCCACGAGAACAGCGTCCGCCGGGGCGGCCCGGTCTCGTCGCGGCGTAGTGCGCCTCGAACCGAGAGGCCGCCCCAGGTAGCGAAGAGCGATCAGTTGGCCTCTGGAGGCCCGTCGCTCTTGGCAACAGTGGCGCGATCGGAGGCAGGCCATCGGTATACAGGTCGTGGAAGGGCTGATTCACGAAGTCCGGCGCCCCAATGATGTAAGAGACGAACTCACCATCGTTCAGCGTGTAGAGGGCGGCGATGTCCAGGCTTCGGGCGCAGGCCACGAGATCATCGACGCTGCCTCCCTCGTAGATGAGGCGCCTCAGTAACCGCCATGGAGGGCGGCCCGCCTACCCACCGCCAGATGGAAATATGGGATACGGTCTAGCCAGTCCGTGACTCCGCCGCCCGCGCGATATCGTCGAGATCGCCGCGGATCGCCTTCCGTAGCGAACCTTCGAACAGCCGACCGATCGTGGCAGCGAAGGCTCTGGCGATCCAGCCCTGAGCCTCGGCGCCGAAGCGCATCGTGACCCGCGAGCGCTCCGCACCCAGCGGCTCGACGGTGATCACCGAGCGATAGCGCATCCCTCTGCTGCCGGCCGCGGTGGTGTATGAGCGATCCGGATCCACGGCGGTGACCTCCATCTCCTCCGCGGCTTCGCGCCCGAACATCTTGCGTACCTCCCGCCACCGGGTTCCGGCGCCGAAGCCGGCTCCTCCATCAAGGCGCTCGATGCTCCGAATCGCGGTGATCACCTCTTCGGCGTGATCGAGGTCCGTCGCGATCCCCCACGTGGCTTCCGCTGGCGCCGCGACTTCGCGACTCACGCTCACCTCCCGCATGCGCAGCTCCCCCTTCGAGAACGTGGCTGTGCTCTGCTCTCCCAGGATGGGTTCAAGCATAGGCCCGGCCCTACCCGGGGGCAGCGAGCCCGGGGTGGACGCGCTCCTGGGCGCTTCGCGGGAAGGCAGAGGCCCGGGGGAACCGCATCCGGCCTCGAACCCCGCCGCCGAGTAGACGCCTCGGGTTTCTCAGTTCGTGCGGTCGCTACCGGGAGGGGGCGCCGCCTCATCACGGTACGCCCCGCGCAGCGGCAGGACGGGCCCGCAAGCTCGATGCTGCTCGCACCGCGAGCTGGTTCGCTGACCACAACCTGGCGATTACGCGGCTCGACAAGCTGGCGCGCGGCTAGGATCCGTAGTCGAGGCTCAGCGCACCGGACTGACGCCGGGGATCTCGTGGTGTGCGACGAGCGCACAAGCTCGCTGACCATGGCGCGCGTTCGCGAGCGGTCAGGGATCGAGCGATCGCGTCCCGCTCCCCACCTGTTGCAGAAGTGAGGCTCCCGAGCGCCTCCTCAAGCGAGGCGTTCTACTCAGCGCCCCGACATGTCGGGCGGCGCTTTGTTCATCGAACGGCAGAAGGCACAAGGTCGTAGGACTCGGCGATGCGGAGGAGTTCTTCGAAGGAGACGGAGTCGGTTTCGAGGACGGCGACAATGTCGCCAGCGCGCCAGAGGAGGCTGAGGACGCCGTCTTCGGCGCGGCGGTAGGCCTCATCGAGGCCGGAGCCGGCGGATTGCCAGGAGCGCGCCGAGCGAGGGATGCCGCTGGGGCGGACGCGCTGGCGGAGGAGAAGGTAGGCGCCGTCGGCGGGTTCAAGCAAAGCCCAGACGCCGACCGGACCGCAGCCACCGCTCGTGCTGCCCTCGGAGCCCGCCCCGGTCGAGTGGTAGCGGGCTGGCGTGTACGCGGGTCTGAGGAAGCCGGGCTCGGCGGGGAAGGACGCTCCGCCGATGGGGCCGCTGGTGCTACTGCATGTCTGGACATACGGGGCTTCAACCTCACGGACGCCGGCAGGCGGATCAAAGGTGAAACGGCTGGCGTCGATTTCAGTGTCGTAGTCGAGCGCTGTGACCTCCGCGCGATAGGACTGGCCTTGGTCTTCGCCATCGACGGCCCAGCGCATAATGAACATGCGTGCCGGGTCGATGAAGGCTCGGGTGACGCCACCCGAAGCGGGACGTAGTTCGGCGACCTGTGTGCGACGGCCAAGGAGCATGGCCTCGCCGGCGAGGCCGACCTCGGTACCGTCGCCACGCTCGCGCCATTGATCGATCAGCGCGTCGGTGGTCTCAGCGTTGGCGGGGCCGACGGGTGCGCTGAAGGTCGGGAGGAGCGTCACGCCGGACGGCAGGCCGCCGAAGATGCCTCGCCGGTAGGTGTTCGAGCGATCGTCGTACTCCCAGGAGGCGTCGCCGTTGACGACCGTCAGGGCCACGCCGTCGTCGATGATGGTGCCTACGGTCTCGATCTCCCAGCGCCACCGAAGCGGGTCGGGGGCGTACCACCAGCGGATGACGCTCTGGCCCTCGGCGATGCCGAAGCGAGCGAGCGGGTCGTCGGGCGACGGCTCGAACTCGACGGCAATTCCGGCGTAGAAGCCCGCGGCGGGCGCTGGTTCGCCGCCGGAGGCGCAGGCGAGGGCGAGGGTCGCGATGAGCAGGGCTGGGAACAGGATCGCGAATTGGTGTCTGACCAGGATGATCATGGATTGCGGGATGTCCTTCTTGTGAATGACGAGATGGGGCGGATACGCTGGGACGACCGTCCCAATAAGCCAGCGAGCCGCAGCAGACGCTACTCTCGTCGCCAAGGCACTGCTGCTCAACGACCGGGGCCCGTCCACGACTACTTCAGAGGGCCACCGCTGGCGCAATCAGGTCTCGGCGGACGGCGGAGTTCATGGCCGGCCAACCGGCGGGCCCAAGCCACGGCGTCGCATTCCGTGGGGGACGCCGGAGCCGGGACCGGCCGGTGGTAGGTCTGTTCCGAGATTCTCGACCTCCTTCGCCGCCTCGGCGATCGTCTGCCCTTCGCCGAGCAGCCGCTCCACCTGCCGCAGCTTCCGCACGATCTGCTCAAGGCGTGTGCCTGCGTCGTTTCACCGCGATGTCCTCCTCCGCCACGTCACGGCAGGCAGAGCGCTCGCCCCGGCTCGGCGCCTGCTAGCCTGAGTGCATGAGACTTGCAGTAATCGGTCGTGCGGTGCTGCGAATCGACCGCTTGCCCCGAAGACCAGACCGACAAAGGAGCACCAACCACCCTAGCAGGGTGATGAAAAAGTCCGCGGCGGCGCTTTTGCGCTGAAATCGCGCTGGTCGCGACATCAAAAACCCCAATGTTTCTGGGCTCTACGCCAGCCCACCGAATGGCCAGTGAGACCCTACGGCTCAGGATCAGGAGTTTTTCAGCAGCCTGCTAGCCCCGCCGGCAGTCGGTCAATCACCCCGGCGGCCCCTTGCACTACCGATCCGTCACGAAGGTTCTGATGGCACCTGGTGCCGGCGTCAGAGCTCGCTCTGGAACTTGTTCGTCGCCAGTCCACTTCGATAGGAGCCCCATCACCCGTCCTCCTCCCGGCAGGGCTCTCTCAGCACCCTCCGAACCGTCGGATCCTCGTATAGGCATAGGCGGGTCTCGCAGGCGCACCGCTCGGAGCCGACGGAGCTGAACGTGGCGACATGCTCATCCGCCGCGTTCGCTCCGGTCTCCACGCAGAGTCCGCGCGCGGCGCTCCCCGGATTGCCCGCCGTCGGCAACTAGCAGGCTGCTGAAAAACCCCTGATCCTGGGCCGCTGGGTCTCACTGGCCATTCGGTGGGCTGGCGTAGAGCCCAGAAACATTGGGTTTCTTGATGTCGCGGCCAGCGCGATTTCAGCCCAAAACCGCCGCGGCGGACTTTTTCATCACCCTGCTAGTAACACGACGTGCCGTCGGCCCGCGTCCAGCTCTCCAATTGAAAGTGCTCGGCAACCGAGCACCGGGCACCTTCGTACCGCCCGAACGCGACGCTCTTCTCAGCTTGGGCTGTCTCGACGGCCTCCCACTCGGCCGTCGCCTGCGCGTACGCCTGCATGAGCATGGCGAGGTCGAACTCCGAATCCCAATATCCGATCGCTTGTCGCCACCAATTTCGCACTACTGGCAGCCCGAGGGCTGGCTCGTCCTCCAAGCCGCGCAGGAACTCGGTCATGGCCGCGAAGAGAGCCACTTGGCGGGTAGTAACCGCGACAAGGCTCGGAGACGGCCGGCTCTCCCCGTCAACCGCCGAGTTCCATTCATCAACGAGTCCGTTCGCCTCGGTGATGGCCGGTTCCCACCGATCGCCGACAGTCTGGAGGAGGCTGACGATATCGGCGGCTGAGGGGCCCGCTCGCACAGTCTCGAGACGTTCCCGGGCGGTGGGACCCGCCAGGGCAAATCCGAGCCCCTCGAAGCCCTCGTCGACGAGCTTGAACGAGACTATGCCCACGACGCGGCCGCATGCGTCGACGAGCGGGCCACCGCTGCTCCCTGGGCTGATCACCGTGTCCGTCTGGATGTAGGTGTCGCCATCATGCGCGAACAGACGGGACACGCGGCCGCTCGTGACGGCGGCGTTGATGCCGAAGCCGGCCGGGTAGCGGGCGGTCGCCACGGGTACGCCGATCGCGAGGCTACTGCCCTAGCAGGCTGCTGAAAAACTCCTGATCCTGAGCCGTAGGGTCTCAGTGGCCATTCGGTGGGCTGGCGTAGAGCCCAGAAACATTGGGTTTCTTGATGTCGCGGCCAGCGCGATTTCAGCCCAAAAGCGCCGCGGCGGACTTTTTCAGCTGGGATGAGGGCTGGTCTCCTCCTCAAGGGGATACTCGTCCCCGGTAAGCGGCCTCGAATCGGGCCCAGAACGGCTTCTCAGAGCCAGAGAGGTAGAAGACCAGCCATGCAGCAGCATATCGCAACGGCAGAGCGCGTTGAACGGGAGGAAGCCAGCGGAGTCACCTGGGGCCTCGATGTGAGCGACCGTCACACCCAGATCTGCGTGCTCGGCCCCGCCGGGGACGTGCAGCGCGAGCAGCGCGTCCGCACGACGGCCCTCGCGCTGAGGCGAGCGCTCGGGGAGCTGCCGGCGGCACGGGCGGTGCTGGAGGCGGGACGGCACTCGCCGTGGCTGAGCCGGCTGCTGACCGAACTCGGTCACGAGGTGATTGTCGCCAACCCCCGCCAGGTAGCGCTGATCGCACGCAGCCACCGCAAGGACGACCGCAGCGACGCCGAGCAACTGGCACGGCTGGGTCGCCTCGACCCCAAGCTGCTCGCCCCGATCCGTCACCGCAGCGCGCAGGCCCAGCAGGATCTCGCGGTCGTGCGCGGCCGCGACGCGCTCGTGCGCTCGCGGACGCAGCTCATCAACCACGTGCGCGGCGCCGTCAAGGCGTGGGGCGCCGCGCTGCCGAAGGTGACCGCGCCAGCCTTCCATCGCAAGGCAGCGGAGCACATCCCGGCTGAACTGCGCACCGCACTGCTGCCGCTGCTCGAGGTGATTGGCGAGCTCAGCGCCCGCATCGCCGCCGCCGGCCGGGAGGTCGAGGCGCTGTGCGCGGCCTACCCCGAGACCGCCGCGCTCCGCCAGGTCGCAGGCGTCGGTCCCATCACCGCCCTCACCTTCGTGCTGACGATCGAGGATCCCGCGCGCTTTCCCCGCAGCCGCGAGGTCGCACCCTACCTCGGCCTCGTGCCCAGGCGTCGCGACTCCGGCGGCCGCCACACGCAACTGGGGATCACCAAACGTGGCGACTCCCACCTGAGGCGGCTGCTCGTGCAGGCCGCGCAGTACGTCCTCGGACCGTTCGGACCAGACTGCGACTTGCGCCGCTGGGGCGAGCGCTACATGGCCTCGGGAGCGGGGAACGCGAAGAAGCGCGCGGTCGTCGCCGTGGCGCGACGCCTCGCAGTGTTGCTGCACGCGCTCTGGCGCAGCGGCGAGGTCTATGAGCCGCTGCGCCAGGCCGCCACGGCGGAGGGGGAGGCTGCGTAGCGGGCGACGGGAAGACGGCGAACCACCACCAGACGACCACCAACGGCTGCACCGTGATGCTGAAGACCGGGCGACTGCGACAGGCTGCTGGTCCACCCAAGGACGCTTTTCAGCTGGCAGCGCCCCCTGCAAGCAGGTTCCCCATCATGCACCGGGTCCAGAAGCGCGACCCCTCGGCGAGTGCGGATAGAAGCGGGGCACAGGTCACCATCCGGCATGGCGTGCAGACGGAGCGGCCACCACGTTGGCCGACTTGCAGATCGGACCAGCCCTCATAGAAGCAGCCTGCTGAGGCTGTCGCACAAACCCGCGATGCGGGGAACATCGCGATAGGATGAGCATGGCGGCGGGGGCGGAGTGATTCCGGGGTGCCGCCATGACCCAGCGCTTCCTGCCGTGCGAGCGTGACCAGCAATACCTGATGCCCGCCAGCCTCCGCGACTGGCTGCCCGAGGACCACCTCGCGTGGTTCGTGCTCGATGCGGTAAGCCAGCTCGACCTCACCGCGTTCTACGCGCGCTACCGCGAGGACGGTTGGGGGCGGAAGGCGTACGAGCCGTCGATGATGGTCGCGCTCGTGCTCTATGCCTACTGCGAGGGCGAGCGCTCGAGCCGCCAGATCGAACGGCGCTGCCGCGAGGACATCGCCTTCCGCGTGCTGACCGCGAACCAGCAGCCCGACCACGCCACGATCTGCCGCTTCCGGCAGCAGCACGAGCAAGCGCTGGCGGGACTGTTCGCCGGGGTGCTCAGGCTGTGCGCCGAGGCGGGTCTGTTGCGGGTCGGCGTGGTCGCGCTCGACGGCACCAAACTCCGCGCGAACGCCAGCCGTGAGCGCAATCGCACGGATGCGGAGCTTGCGGCCGAGGTGCGGCGCATCCTCGCCGAGGCGGAGCGGGTGGACGCCGAGGAGAACGCGCGCTTCGGCGACGCGCGGGGCGACGAGTTGCCTGCGGGGTTCAGGGACCGCGAGGAGCGCCTGCAGCGGCTGCGCGAGGCGCGGGAGCGGCTGGCGGCCCGTGAGCGGGAGCGGCAGGAGGACTATGAGGAACGCCTCAGGAGCCGCGCGCAGAAGGACCGGCGCGGGCGCCGCCCGCAGCCGCCGCAGCCCGACCCGGGCGCGAAGGTGAACGTCACCGACCCGGACAGCCGCGTGGTGCGCGACTATCACGGCTACTTCCAGGGCTACAACGTGCAGGCGGTGACGAGTAGCGACCAGATCATCGTCGCGGCCGAGGTGAGCCTCCAGGCGACGGACATGCACGAGCTGCAACCGATGATCGAGGCGATGCACCGCAACCTGCAGGCCGCACACTGCGGGCCGCCGCGCGTGCTGCTGGCCGATGCCGGCTACTACTCCGAGGCGAACGTGCGGCAGGCCGAAGGCAGGGGTCCGGAGCTGCTGATCGCCACCCGCAGCGACCGCAACCGGCGCGCCGGCGCTGCGGCGCCGCGCGGGCGCATCCCTGCCGGGCTCTCCGTACGTGAACGGATGGACCGGAAACTGGCGACGCAGCGGGGCCGGCGTCTCTACGAGCAGCGGCGCTGGATGATCGAACCCGTCTTTGGAGACGTCAAGGAAAACCGCGGCATCCGCCGCTTCAAGCGGCGCGGGATCGCCGCGTGCGCCAGCGAATGGAAGCTGAGCGCCGCCACCCACAACCTCAAGAAGCTCTATCGCCGGGCGCGCCCGTCACCCCGGCCAGCGAACAGCAACCCCCGGCGAGGAGACCGGGCTACCGCCGCGGCTGCCGCTTAGGGATGGTCTGATCAGGTGGCGTATCGGGCGCGGTGCGGGTCGATCGGCGTGCCGAGCCGCGCTGTGGGGGCCGATACCGCGGTTCAGGGGGCGATCCCGCCCCCATTCCGCTGCGGGATCGCCCGCACGAGCGATTCCGGACGCAGCGCTCCCGCGATCACGCGAGTTGAGGCTCGGCTCGCAGCAGGTTCGTGAAACCGAGCAGCAGCGCGAGACGCTGGTGGTTCTTCTCCAGGCCCCGGTAGCGGACCTTCGCGTACCCGAAGTGCCGCTTCACGTAGAGAAATGGATGCTCGGCCTTCGCACGCACCGAGGCCTTGCGCCGCTCCGCCTGTGCCTCGGTGCCGCCCGGCGGCAGCAGCCGCCTGAGACCCGGGCGCATCGCCACCTGCCAGCGCACCTCCGAACCCGCGTGCTCCGGGCGCTTCTCCACTCCCTGGTAGCCGGCATCGCCCCACACCGCGCTCTCACCTCCGTGCAACAGGCGATGCGCCTCGGTCACGTCGGAGACGTTCGCCGCCGTCGTGTGCACGCTGTGGACCAGCCCCGTCCGCGCATCCGTGCCGCTGTGCAGCTTCATCCCGAAGTACCACTGCCGGCCCTTTCTGGTCTGGTGCATCTCGGGGTCGCGCGCTCGCTCGCGGTTCTTCGTCGAGGACGGCGCGCTGATGATCGTGGAGTCCACGATCGTGCCCTCGCACAGCTGCAGCCCCTGCCGTGCCAGATGCGCGTTGATCGTCGCGAACAGCTCCGTTCCCAGCTGATGGCGCTCCAGCAGGTGGCGGAAGTTGAGGATCGTCGTCTCATCGGGGATCGGCTCGGAGAGGCTGAGACCGGCGAACTCGAGCATCGAGCGGGAGTCGTAGAGTTCCTGCTCCATGCCGGGGTCGCTGAGGTTGAACCAGAGCTGGAGGCAGTGGATGCGCAGCATCACGCGCAGCGGGTAGGAGCGGCGTCCGCGGCCCGGCTTCGGGTAGACGGGCGCGATGCGCTGCTCCAGCTCAGCCCAGGGGACGAGCCCGTCCATGCGCTCCAGAAACCTCTGGCGCCGTGTCTTGACCTTCTTGTGCTCGTACTCGACGCTGCCGAACGAACGCTGCTGCATGGGGCGCCCCTCTCCGGGTCCGCCCATGATCGCATCCGCTCACTCGCTCAGGCGAGTTGTTCAGACCATCCCTAGCGCGCCTGCCCCGCCAGACGCGACCGCTCCGCTCCGACTGCCGACTGCCGACTGCCGACTGCCGACTGCCGACCGGCTACCCTTTTGGCACTCCACCCACGCCACTCCGTGCGACAGCCTCAGCTAGGGATCCGAGCACTGCGCAGCTAGCGTGTGCCACCGAGTGTGCCCTCGGGAACGGTCCCCCCTGCGGAGCGATCGTCCGCTGACGTGCGAGACCCTGGAGGACGCGGAACCGCTCCAGGGGCCGAGCGGCCTGACGGCCACGCCCATCAGCCCTCGCCCCTGCCCGGGTCGAGCCGGGCGAGGAGCGCGGCCAGCATGTCCATGCGCGGGGTCGGGACGCCGAGGGCGCGCGCGCGGCCGGCGGGCTCGGCGAAGATGGCGTGTACCTCGATCGCGCGCCCATCGAGGTAGTCGATGAGGGTGCTGGGGCGGTAGCGACCCATCGTGTCGGTGAGCGCGAACATGCGCGCGATGACGGCCTCGCGGTCGATGCGCTCGGAGCTGCCGGCGGCGGCAAGTTCGGTGTTGCCGGCAGCGGCAAGTTCGGTGTTGCCGGCAGCGACGACCTCCTCCATGAGTGCGCGCGCCTCGGCGCGCAGGGCGGGGTCGGTGACGATCGCCTCGGTGTCGATGCCGCCGGCGGCGACGGTGAGGCCGTTGAAGGGCACGTTCCAGCAGAGCTTCTCCCAGCGCGCGCGCAGCAGCGAAGGCTGACGGGTGACCTCGACGGTCGCGTCCTGCCAGAGCGCGAGGGCGCCGTCGAGCTCGGCGGGGTCGTCGCGGAGGTGTGCGATGCCGACCTGGCCGTACTCGATGTGGTGAATGACGCCCGGTTCGCCTCGGTTGATGCAGGTGAAGGCGAGCCCGCCGAAGACGCGTTCGGTGCCGAGCGAGGCGGCGAGCCGCTCCTCGATGCCGAGGCCGTTCATGATGGCAAGCACGCGCGTCTCGGGCGTGAGGCAGGGGCGAATGAGGGCGGCTGCGTCGTCGAGGGCGGTGGTCTTGAGGCCGCAGAGCACCCAGTCGACGGGGCCGATGGCGGCAGGGTCGCGGGCGATGACGGGGCGTTCGAGGGCGAAGTCGCCGTGGTGCGACTCGATGCGGAGGCCGCGCGCGGCGACGGCGTCGTAGTCGCGGCGGAGGAGAAAGCGCACGTCGTGCCCGGCCTGCGCGAGGCGCGCGCCGTAGTAGGAGCCGACCGCTCCGGCACCGATGACGGCTACTGTGGTCACGGGCGGCGATCCTAGCATGCGGCGGACGGAAGGCCGCCCCCTCGCTTGGCGCCTCAGTACGAACGTCCTCCCAGGAGGCCGCGGATCCGGGGGGTGTGTGAGGGTCGAACTTCCGGACCGATGTTCGCGCGGCGGTGAAACGCGCCTGGTCGGTGGCTAGTGAATGCCTGTAGCACGGCGCCCACCCGGCCTGGCTGACCTCAACATCTGTGCATCGCCGCTCCCAGCGCCGAGCTAGCGTGGGCTCGCGTCCCCTTCCCCCTTCCGACGCCGCAGCGGGACCGTCACCACGAGCGGAATGCGCTCGGTCTTGTCCGTTCTGAACGCGAATTCCGATGTTCGTGCAGCAGTCCGTACGCCCCGTCGTCTGCCAGGCCGGTCGGTGATAGGGTTCCCTTTCGCGTGGTGCGCCGCTTTTAGCACGTCGCGCGCCCGTTCACCCTCAGAACGAGAGCGCCAGATGCAACCTGGCGCAACCTTTTTCGCACGACCGCAGCCTCATACCTGTGGTCGCGCAGTGGCAGTAGGACCTTCTTCAACCTGCTCGGTCACGGCCATCTTGACCCGGAATCTCGACCTCGTCAGGCGCGACATCGGTGCTGGTTTCGAGGGCCCGAAGCAGCAGAGGCTCGTCTCCAGCCGAACTTCGCCGGATGGCGCTTATGTCTTTGCGATGGGGATTCTTGAGCTTCGAGCGCATTCATCGCCTCTTCCCCGGTCTCGTCGCAGCCGATGCCGCCGCCCGCCTCCGGTGCCCGCAGCGTAGCCTCGCTCGTCGATCTGACCCACCATCGCCCCGTCGCAGCGGGCGCACCGCACGATGCCGCCGAGGGGGTAGTCGTGCTTCCGCTGCGCTGCGCGCTGGCGCTCCGGGTCCAGGAGCCTCGCCTGCACCGCGTCGAACAGCCCCTCGGAGATCACCGGCGGCGTTGCGTCGGGCACCTCGATCCACTCGGACGCGTCCCTCAGTTCGACGATGCGGCGACGCTTCCCGCTGACCGGGTCTCGGCGGTGCCTCGTCTTGGTGCGCTTGAAGATCGTGCGCCCGGCGTACCCCGGATTGCGCATCATGTTCCGCACCGTTCATGGCGACCACGCTCGACCCGTGTAGCTCGGGACTCCCTCCTCGTTGAGCGCGTTGGTGATCCCCATGATCGACGCACCCGCCGCGAAGTCCTCGAAGATGCGACGGACGACTGCCGCCTGCTCGCCGTTGACGACGCGGCGTCCGGCCGTGGGGTCGTAGTGGTAGCCATACATGCGGCGGCCCGTCGCCTGGGGGATGCGGCCACTTCGGGCGCGCTCTTCCTTCCCCCGCATCGTCCGCTCGGCGATCTTCTCCCGCTCGACCTCGGCGATGAACGCCCGCGCGGCGAGGATGAAGCGCCCGACCGCGGTGTCCTCGAAGCGCTCGGTGACGAAGGCCAGCGTGGCGCCGGCGCCCTCGAACTCGTCGAAGAGCAGCCCGATGTGGTTCTGGCTCCGTGACAGGCGGTCGACGGCGTAGGCGACGAGGACGTCGGCCGTTCTGTGGCGGAGGGCTTCACGAAGCTCGGTGAGTCCCTCGCGTTCGAGGAGCGCGCCGCTGTCCGTGTCCCGTGTGCGTCGCTCCGGCTGTCAAACAAACGTCGCCCCGCGGATGGCGCCCTCCGCCGTGCCGTACTCGATCTCCACGCCCCATGTGAGCATGCGGTGGAAGGCGCGGTTGCGGGTCGCGAGCGTCGACAACACCTGGGATGGAATCAGGAACGCCCGTTCGGGGATGGCGCGCGGCCGGTGGTGTGCGGATGGGGAATCTCGGGTTCTCGCTTCCCGTACACGGAGTGAGGGGCCGCCCGAACGGCGAGCATCGAAGCTCGCCCGTGGGAGCCGATCTGAGCCGGCGGCGCACTGGCCTCCCCATCCCACCATCATCACGAACGCTATCCACGCAAACAGCGTGCCGTCGCCATGTGATCCGCAATCAACCTGGTGAGGTGTGCTACGTTACTCTTGCCGCGCCGCGGGATTAGGTGACGACGCTGCGCGGCATGCCACGCGGCATTGTCAAGACCAGCGCGAGACAGGGAGGCCACAGCTGCCGCGTACGATAAGAGATTTCATGCCGCAAGATCTCGAGTTTCAGATGTTTGTCCTTGACGAACTCGCAGACGAGTTGACGGAACAGGGAGCGGATGTCCTGAAGCTCACGATCGGCGTATCCGAGCTTCCGATTCCTACCATCGTTCTGGATCGGATGGTCGCCAAGCTTCACGATCCCGACTTCGTTCGCCGCGTCTACCCGGAGGGCCTACCGGAGCTTCGCGAGGCGATCGCGAACTTCTACAGTCGACGACACGGAGCGAGCGTCTCGGCCGCGCAAGTGATCGTCAATACCGGCACATCACCGATTTTCCGCAACATCTTCCAACTACTGTCCGGGCCGGAATACGAGATCATGATTCCGCGCCCGTATTACGCCCTGTATCTATACTGTGCCACGCTGGCCGGAGCTACCGTCAAATTCTACGACATTGACATCAACACCAAACGAGTCGACATGGACTCGTTTCGCCAGAATTTCTCGCCAGAACGTACATCGCTCGTCGTGATCAACTCACCCGGCAATCCCGTAGGAAATATCGTGACACCGGAAGAGCTGCGAGAGATGTACGAGATCGTCGGTGGCCACGCATATATTCTGAACGACGAGATCTACAACAACACGATGTTCTATGACGACTTCCACTCGCCACTGGCGCTGCTTCCAGAACATGCGGACACGACAATCGTCACGAACGGATTCTCCAAAGGCTACCGGATGTACACGAAGCGGGTCGGCTTCGCGATCCTCCCGGAGGAGCTGCAGGTGAACCTGCGTGTCATCCAGCAACACACGTTGTTGTGTGCAGACCCGTGCTACCAGTACGGAATGATCGCCGCGCTCGAGGACGACCAGAGCCTCGGGGAGCTCACGCGCACTTATCGAGCCAGAGCGGAGTACACGACGGAACGACTCGCGGGTACCGGATGTCACCCGATCGCGGCCGAGGGCGGGTTCTACGCCATCCTCAGGTGCGAAGAGTGGAACGCCGGTCGGGGGTTCCCGTCATCGAAGGAGCTGGCTCGCGACATCTTGCAGAGCGTCCACGTTGCCGTCGTTCCGGGAACCGATTTTGGCCTGCCGCATGACCTCCGCCTCGCCTTCTGCAATGAACGCTACGAGGAAGGCATCGACCGGCTGCGCGACTATTTCACGTCCCCGGCGCGGGTCGGCCGGGGTTCCGGGACTCAGCGTCCTGCAGAGACTGCAGCGGGCGTCAAAGAGTAGCAGCGATACGGTGGCCACTCCCTTGATGAGCCCGTTACATAGCGAGATCTCCAGCACTCCCCGGTCCGGCATCCGCCGTGCGGTGGTCCTTGCTGCGGGCGTCGGGGTCCGCTTGAAACCGCTGACGGAGGCTCTCCCCAAGTGCATGGTCACGGTCGGAGGTGAGCCGCTTCTCCAGCGCACGCTCAGGGAGCTTGCCACGCAGGGAACGACTGAGGCGGTCCTGGTGATCGGCTACAAGGGCGACGTGGTCCGCAGCGCCATTGGCTCTCGCTTCGCCGGCATCGACATCCACTACGTCACGGCGTCCGACTATGAGACGACCAACAACATTCGCTCCCTCTGGCACGCTCGCGACTACCTCGATCAAGATGTCCTGCTGATCGAGGGGGACGTGGCGTTTGATAGAACGGTGATCACGGCGCTGCTCGAGGAGCCCGGCAGCAGCGCTGCCGTGGCGCCCTACCATCGAGCGCTATCCGGCACAGTGGTTCGGTGCGATCGCGAGAAGCGCGTGACGAGCTTCGTTCTCGGCGCCGATCAGGACCGTCAGTTCCACTTTGCCGACTCATTCAAGACTGTCAATATCTACGTGCTGCGCGAGAACCTGCTGCGCGAGACACTGGTCCCCCGTCTCTGCCTGGCAATCGAGGCTGGCCATGTCGATCGGTATTACGAGACGATCTTGCGCGACTGCGTGGCCGATGGATCGCTCACTGATCTCGCGGCGGTTGATGTTTCTGCGAGCCGTTGGTATGAGATCGATGACCAGCGTGATCTGGAAGCTGCACGATTTCTGTTCCTCGACCGCAGCGCGCAGTTCGACCGTATTCAGAAGCTGCACGGCGCGTACTGGCGATACGGATTCACCGACCACTCCTACTTATACAATATGCACTTCCCACCGCTGGAGATGCTGGAGGGGTTTCGCGCTGACCTCCGCGACCTCATCACGAACTACCCGGTCGCTCAAAAGGAGTTGGCGCGTCTGGTCTCCGACTGGACGGGCGCGGACCCCGATAATCTCGCCGTGGCCAACGGCGCTGCGGAGCTGATCAAGATCCTCGGCGATCAGTTCGTACGGCGTCTGACGATCCCGACGCCGTCGTTCAACGAGTACGAGGAGGTGGTCGATGCCGCGGGGCTGAACCGCTTCCCGCTTAAGCAGGAGACGTTCGAGCTGGATGTCGATGCATTCGCCGAGTCCGCAATTCGTTGGAGGTCCGATACCGCCGTCGTCGTCACGCCAAATAACCCGACTGCCGTGTCCGTCTCACGCGAGGACATCCTGCACCTCGCGCGCCTGCTCGAATCTCACGACTGCCGCCTCGTCGTCGATGAGTCGTTCATCGAGTTCTCGCGCACAGGCGGCAGCGGAAGCGTTGAAGGCGACGTTGCGGCCTATCCCAACCTCGTGGTGATCAAGAGCATGAGCAAGGTGTTCGGGATCGCCGGCCTCCGTCTCGGCTACCTCCTCAGCGCGGACCGCGCGTTCGTCACGAGAGTGCGCCGGTCCCTGCCGATCTGGAACGTCAACGCGCTGGCCGAGGAGTTCCTGCGCGTCGTCGGCAGGTACCGCGGGGAGTTCGCGGAGAGCTGCGAGTTGACCCGAACGACCTGCCGGGAGTTGTACACCGACCTGTCCGCACTCCCAGGGCTCGACTGCGTCGAGCCGGACGCGAACTTCGTGCTCGGCCGGATGACGGATCCCACCGCCACGGCCTCCGACTTCGCACGCCGCCTTTACGTCGAGCACAACATCCTGATCAAGGATTGCTCTGCAAAGAGCATGCCCGACGCGAACCGATACTTGCGCATCGCGTCGCGCACTCCGGCGGAGAATCGCGTCCTCGTCGAAGCGCTCGCGGCACTGCTGTAGGCGCCGATGACCGAATCACTGCCGGACGACGAGGCTACGACATTAGCCAACGCAGAGAGCGACGCTGAGAATGCCGCTCTCATGGAGCACCTTGAGCGAACGATCCCGCCGATGGACCTCGGCGCCGCCGAGCGACTGCTGCGCGAGGCAAGAGCGGTCTTCGAACAGCACGGCGTGGTCTTCTTCCTCCGCCAGGGCACCTGCCTGGGCGCAGTGCGCGATCACGCGCTGATCGCATGGGACGACGACCTCGACCTCGGATCGATCATCGGGCTTCACGGTTTCACTGAGGACTTAATCGAGCCCACCGTAGAGACGCTCCGGGCGCACGGCTGTTACGTCGAGGTGCTCCACACCGGCCTCTACACCTCCGTGAAGATCATGAAGTACCGCATCAGGATAGATTGGCAGTGCTACCGAGTCGTGAAGGGGACGATCGCACACTACCCGGGAGTGCCGTTTCCCGTCGGCCTCTTCACCGAGTTAGCCGAGGTCGACTTCATCGGCGAGAAGTATCTCGTCCCAAGTCCGCCCGAGGATTACCTCCGCTTCAAGTACGGCCCTGATTGGGCCACCCCGAAGCAGGTCGGCTACGAGAAGGACGTCCTGGACAACATGCCGGAGGGGACCGTGCCCGGTCGTGCCGGGCGGCTACAACAGTTTCTTGCGGTGCACCTCTTCCCACGTCAGGCCGCGAGACTGCTCGTGCTCGACGGCGGCGGCAATCCCGTTCCCGGAGCAGAGGTGATCGTCGCGGGTTTGAACCGGTCGCAGACCAATCGCAGGGGCGTCGCGAAATTCTATCTGCCGGGAGCGGACAACTACGCGCTGGCCGTTACCGCCGGTGGCCGCGAGGAAGTGCTCTACGAAGAGGCGCTGGCCCCTGGGCGGATGTACGTCTATCGACCGGATCCCGCCAGGCCAGCCGGGCGGTACTTCGTGCTCACCGAGGAGTAGCACGGGCGCGGGCGCCGCATCGTCGAAGCGCGCGCCCCCCGGCTCAGGCGCCTCGACGGCTCCGAGCTGGAGGCCGCCGCCACGGTCGGCCTGACCTGACCCCCTGAAACGAGCCCACTGTTGATGAGAGTCCTTTGGCCCGCGAAGGTGGGCGGAGACACCCCAGGACTCTAGGGATGGTCTGATCGGGTGGCATGTCGGGGCGGTGGGTATCGATCAGCGTGCCGAGCCGCGCTGTGGGGGCCCGATACCGCGGTCCAGGGGTGGTCTCGCCTCCATGTCGCTCCGGAAGCGCTTCGGCGGGCGAGTCCGGACCCCCTTCGCGAGGCCATCGCTTATGAGAGTCCAGCGTGTTGCTGAGCCTCCCAGCGCTCGGCGTAGGCAGCCGGGGCGAGCCAGCCCAGGCTGCTGTGCGGGCGCCTCGTGTTGTACTCGATCCGCCAGTCCTCGATCAGCACCTGCGCCTCGAGCAGGCTGTCGAACTGCTTGACGGCCAGGAACTCGTCGCGCAGCCGGCCGTTGAACGACTCCACGTACGGGTTCTCCCACGGCGCACCGGGCTCGATGTAGCTGCTGCCGGTACCACTGAACCGGCATCAGTCGCGCAGCGCGTTGGCCGTGAGCTCGAGTCCGTTGTCGCAACGGATAGTAGCGTCCCAGCAAGTGGTGTCAGAGAGGTGGACGTAGGAGACCACCGCGCCATCCTTCACACAGGAGTTAGTCACGTGAAGGAGGACTACGGTGGTCAGGGAGAGCGTGGACTTGTTGGAGTTGCTCGCAAGCAGGCGGCCGGGGGCGACCTCGACTTCCTGCGTGAAGCGGTGGCCGTCCTTGCCGAGGCGGTGATGGAGGCCGAGGTCGCCGCGCAAATCGGCGCCGGCCACGGCGAGCGCAGTCCGGAACGCCTCACCCGGCGCAACGGCTACCGGCCGCGGCGCTGGGACACGCGCGCCGGCAGCATCGAGCTGCAGATCCCGAAGCTGCGCCAGGGCAGCTACTTCCCCGCCCTGCTTGAGCCCAGACGACGCGCCGAGCGCGCGCTGCTGTCGGTTGTGCAGCAGGCCTACGTCGAGGGCGTCTCGACCCGCCGCGTCGACGACCTCGTGCGCTCGCTCGGCTGCGAGGGCATCTCCAAGAGCCAGGTCTCGCGCATCTGCACCGAGCTCGACGCGGTCGTGAGCTCCTTCCTCGAGCGGCCGCTCGACGGCGGCCCCTACCGCTACCTCTGGCTCGACGCGCTCACCCAGCGCGTGCGCGAGGAGGGCCGCATCGCCCAGGTCAGCGTCGTCGTCGCCACCGCCGTCAACGCCGACGGCAAGCGCGAGGTGCTGGGCATCGACGTCGGCACGAGCGAGGACGGGGCGTTCTGGCTCTCATTTCTCCGCGGCCTGGTGGCGCGCGGGCTCTCCGGCGTGGAGCTGGTGACCTCCGACGCCCACCAGGGACTGCGGGCGGCGATCGCGACCGTCTTCGGCGGCGCCTCGTGGCAGCGCTGCCGGGCGCACTTCATGCGGAACCTGCTGACGCGCGTGCCGAAGAGCGCCGAGGCGCTGGTGGCGACGACCGTACGCACGATCTTCCAGCAGCCCTCGGCGGAGGCGGTGCACGCCCAGCACGCCCGCGTGGTGGAGCAGCTGGAAGCGCGCTTCCCCGAGGCCGCGGCGATGCTCGCAGAGGCGGCGCCGGAGGTCCTGGCCTTCACGGCCTGCCCGCTCGCGCACTGGAAGCAGGTCTGGTCGAACAACCCGCTGGAACGCCTCAACCGCGAGATCCGCCGGCGTACCGACGTGGTCTGCATCTTCCCCAACCGCGCCGCGGTGGTCCGGCTGGTCGGCGCGGTGCTCGCCGAGCAGCACGACGAGTGGGCGGTGGCGAGGCGCTACATGACGATGGTGACGCTGCTACCCTCGCCCGGGCGCGAGCTCACTTCAGGCGAGGAGGTGCTGCTGCAAGCTGCCAGCTAGCAATTGATAAGGATGGTGCACTGTGACACCACCTTGCGGGACGTGACCCAACGGATGTAGCTGGGCGCCGTCCCGCGCCCGGCGACGATCCCCTCGAGCGTGGCGGCGGTGGCGTCGGCGTTGCTGCGCCTGGCGGCCACCACCGCCAGTGCCTCCCGCGTGTGCTCGTCGACGATGTTGAGCAGCTTCAGGACCCGCCCGTCCGCGGTCTGGTCGAACTGGAAGTCCAGCGCCCAGACGTGGTTCGGCCGCTCAGCACTCAGCCGCCTGGCGGGCTGAGCCGAGTCCCCCAGGCGCTGACACTTGCGTCGCTTCAGCGGGACGCGCAGCCCCTCCTCACGCCAGAGCCGTTGCACACGCTTGCGATTCACGCCCCAGCCCTCCTCGCGCAAGGTCGCCCAGGCCCGGCGGTACCCCCAGCGGGGGTGGCCACGCGAGAAGGCGTGTAGTTCCGTCCGCAGCGCGTCGTCGCCGCGGCCGCGCGCCGGGAGGCGGCGCTGCGTGGAGCGGTGCTGGCCGGTGACCCGGCATGCCCGCCGTTCCGACAACTCGAGGCGGTCCTGCAACATGCAGACCGCCTCACGCCGGCGCGACGGGCTTACCAGTTTCCCCGGGCGATCTCCTTGAGCGCGTCGATATCGAGTTCCTTGTTGGCGACGATCCGCTTCAGCCGGGCGTTCTCGCGCTCCAGCTCGCGCTGCCGTTTGGCGTCGTCGGCCTTCATCCCGCCGTACTGGTTGCGCCAACGGTGGTAGGTCTGCTCCGAGATCTCGACCTGCTTCGCCGCCTCGGCGATCGTCTGCCCTGCGCCGGGCAGCCGCTCCACCTCTCGCAGTTTCCGCACGATCTGCTCAGGCGTGTGCCTGCGCCGTTTCACCGTGATGTCCTCCTCCGCCCACCTTCGCGGGCCTAAGGACTCTCATCAACAGCGGGCTCGTCTCAGGGGGTCGGGTCAGGTCTATCGGGCAGCACCAGGTTTCGCTGTGAAAGCAGGACTTCTCCCTCTTGATAGAGTACCTGCTCCGGTTCGGGCGCATCCGCCTGGCTTGAGACCGGGCGATCTTCGGCAGCAGTTTCTCGGTTCGCCGCCCACTCAGCCCGTTGGGTTTGCAGCGTCTCGAATTAGCCCTGATCCACCGAAGAAGAGCGCGCGAGCGGCTGCGGTTGGGTGCTCCGCTGTAGCTGGGACAATGGGTTTTGACAAATCACGTACCAGCGACAGGGAGCACCCATTCGATGCTACCAACGAGCGACCCCGACCGGATAGACATCGCCTTCGACGACCACCGCCTGGTGGCCGATGCGGGGCTGCTCCTCCCGGCCACGCTCGCCCAGCATCTCGGTTTGCAAGAGCTCGCCGACAGCTACCTCGACCTCGGTGACGCGGCGGGGCGCGCGAACGCCGGCGACAAGCTGCTGACCCTGGCCGCCTCGGCGCTCGCGGGCGGCGACTGCATCGACGCCGCCGCTGCGTTGCGCTCAGGCGGCGCCGGGCGCGTGCTCGGCTGCACCGTGAAGGCGCCGTCCACCCTCGGGACCTTCCTGCGCAGCTTCAGCTGGGGCCACGTCCGCCAGCTCGACCGCCTCAGCCGCGAGTTGCTCGCCCGCGGCTGGGCGGCCGGGGCGGGACCCGGCGATGCGCCGTTCACGATCGACCTCGATTCGACGCTCTGCGAGACCTACGGCCTGGCGAAGGAGGGCGCCCGCCAGCCCGGCTACAGCGGCGCGCGCGGCTATCACCCGCTGCTCGCGGTGGCGGCCGGGACGGGCGAGGTGCTGATGGCGCGGCTGCGCGAGGGCCGCGCGCACACCGCCCGCGGCACCGCCCACTTCCTGCGTGAGACGGTGGCGCGGGTGCGCGAGGCCGGGGCGTCGGGGCAGCTCACGGTGCGCGCCGACAGCGG
The DNA here is from genome assembly GCA_965247925.1 of Dehalococcoidia bacterium. Taxonomy (GTDB): domain Bacteria; phylum Chloroflexota; class Dehalococcoidia; order UBA2979; family UBA2979; genus VXMT01. Next base: position 846,624 of record CBDFIB010000004.1, on the reverse strand, counting down.
CTTCTACACCCACGCCGTCGTCGCCGCCTGCCGCGCGCTGGATGTCCGCTTCTCAATCACCATTCGCCAGCAGCCGAGCGTACGCCGGCTGATCGAGGCGATAGCGGAAGAGGACTGGACGCCGATCCCGTACTGGCTGCCGGGCGGCGCCGATGTCGCCGAGACGACCTACACGCCGTTCCAGCACAAGGAGGATGCCACCCCGGTGCGGCTCATCGTGCGGCGCGTCAAGCCGGCGCCCGGCTCACAGCTCGCGCTCTTCGTGAACTATAGCTACCACGCCTTCATCAGCGATCGCGCCGGAGAGATGATGGAGCTGGAGGCCGACCATTGTCGCCACGCCGAGATCGAGAACGCGATCCGCGATCTCAAGTACGGCGTCGGGCTGAACCATCTCCCCTCGGGCCGCTTCGCCGCGAACGCGGCGTGGCTCGCGGTGCAGGTGATCGCGCACAACCTCGCCCGCTGGACGGCGCGGCTCGGGCTCGGCGAGGGAATCGTGACGACGAAGACGCTCAGGCGGCGCTACTTCGCTCTCGCCGGACGGCTCACCCACTCGGCCCGGCGCTGGACCCTGCACCTCCCGAAGCGCTGGCCCTGGGCCGCCCAGTGGACAGCCGCGCTCGCGCGACTCCGGGCGCTACCGCTCCCCGCCTCACGCCCCGCCCACAGCGCTGGCCCCGGGTCCGAGGCTCGCACCAGCATGCCCGCGCACGCCTCGCGCACCCTCGCGCCCTCGCTCAGCGCCCCCGAGCGGCGCTGAGCGAGGGCTCCTCGCTCCGCTCCGCCCGCGCCGCCGCCTGGCGAACGCCGCCACGCCCGCCGAACTCTCCGCCAGCCCCGCATCCCGCCCTGTCAAGCTTCGATCGGTGGATTCGGGCTTAGCAGATGGGCGACCTTCTCCAGCGCGTCGGCCCGGAACCCGTCGTCTCGGTCGCGGCGGCGAGCTGCTCAGCGGAGATCCTCACGCGACCTCCTCCCAGGCTCGATCCAGCACCTCGCGTGGCACCACAAGGTTCCAGCCGGACACGTGACGCCCTCGCCCGTTCCTTGCGCCATCGAGGTAGTGCGGCTGGCGCGGGCGGTGCTTGCGGAGCCCTTCGAGGTAGGCCGACCTAACCATGAGCGCCTCGCGGTGTTGCTCCAGGTAGAAGCCGACCCTGGCGGCGGTCGTGGCGTTGCCGAGCAGCAGCGCGCACTCGACGACCCTCTCGACATCGAAGAACTCGATCGATTCCAGCGAGCGCCAGACCTCCTCCCAGCCTCCCGACTGCCGCGGGCGATCGAGCACGTCCACAAGCGTTCGCTCGAGGCTCGTGACCCTCACGGGGAGCCCCGCGCGCTCTGCGGTCGGGACACCGTGGGTGGTGTTGCATGAGCGGACGAGCGCCTCGGGGAACCGCGCTCCCCGGAAGACGTGGGAGCGGAACGTCAGCAGCGACGACGGCGCGCCGCGAGGTAGGTGAGGTACTCCTGAAGTGAGCGGCCGGAGCGGGCGGCGCGTGCAGCAAGCTCATCGCGCGCATCGTCTGGCACATCGCGGATGGTGATCGATACTGGCATGACATCATTGTGCTGCGAACGCATGCATCATGCAGGCACGGCACCAGCGGTCGCCCACCGGTCAATTGCCCGAGAGTACTCGCCCGCGGTCCAGCGGGAGTGCAGTCACGGGTCCACCAGGTGCAGAATCAGTCCAATCTCGGCGCGGATCCGAGAATGGCGCCCTACCGGGTTGAGGGCGGCGCGGGCTTCACGGGCTACGCCGGCGGCGAGTCGCAGGGCCAACTCTCGCTGATCGAGTAGGAGCGACCGCCTCGACCGTTGCCTCCGTATGCGCGCGGCATCGAGGTCACGCTCGGTGGGAGCCCGGTGTTGCGCGGCGGGATACGGCTTCCAGCACCCCTGCGCACCGTCCGCGCTACGCGTCGAACATGATCACCTGCCGCGTGACGAGGCCGCTACGCATCGCGTCGAACATGTCGTTGATGTCCTCGATCGGGCCCCGGCGGGTGATCATCTCGTCGAGCTTGAGCCGTCCGTCGACGTACATGTCGAGGATCATCGGCATGTCGAGGCGGAACCGGTTCGAGCCCATGTTGCAGGACTGCACATGCTTCTCGCCCGCCATCATCTGCCACGTCAGGGGGATGCTCACGCCCTCCGGGATCACGCCGACATCGTGGCGGTCCCGCGCATGCGGAGTGACTCGATGGCCTGTACGACGACCTGCGGCAACCCTATGGCGTCGAAGGAGTAGTCGACGCCGTCGCCCGTCAGTTCCTTGATCGCCTGCACTGGGTCACCGTTTGACCCGTTTACCGTGTCGGTTGCCCCGAACTGGCGAGCCGTCTCCAGCTTCGGGTCGAGCAGATCGACCGCGATGATGCGGCTCGCCCCCGCGACGCGCGCGCCCTGGATGACGGACAGGCCGATGCCGCCCGCGCCAAAGACGGCCACACTGGAGCCCGGGTGCACCTTCGCGGTGTTGAGCGCCGCACCGACGCCCGTCATGACCGCGCAACCCACGAGCGCCGCGACATCGAACGGCACGTCCTTGCGGATCTTCACGAGGCCGCTCTCGTGCAGCAGCATGTACTCGCCGAAGCTCGAGATGTTGGACTGCGGGGTGTGCACCCGCTCGCCGTTCAGTGTGATCCGCGGCGTGTCGTCGAGCAACCGGCCCGGCTTGTTCGGGCACAGGTTGAGGTGCCCGGTGAGGCACTCCTCGCACACCCCGCAGAAGGAGCCGCGGGCGATGATGTGGTCCCCCGGCTGCACGTACGTGACGGCGCTGCCGACGCGCTCGACGACGCCTGCGGCCTCATGCCCGAGGAGCGCCGGGTAGGGCGTCGGCGGGCTATCGCCCCAGCGGCCCTCGATGTTGTGGAGGTCGGAGAGGCATACGCCGCTCGCCCCCGTGCGCACGAGCACCTCGTGATCACGAGGTTCATCGATGCCCGCGTCCTCGATCGCGAGGGGCCCGCCGGTCTCGTGGAGAATCGCGGCATTCACCTCGCGCTCCTTTGCTGAACCATTGCAGTTGCCGACCCCTGCTCGCGGCAGTGTAGCGGGCGTTCGGTCGAGGATCGTGCCGGATGCTGCTCCCCGCCGAGGCGACACACCTCGAGGGCGTTGTCACGGAGGTAGCGCCGCTTCGCCTCGTCGCCGAGGGGCAGGGCGCGCCCCTCGTTCGCGGCGCGGTCAACCGGGAGCAGCGGGTAGTCGCTCGCCCATATCACCTTGTCGGGGCCTCGTCGGTCGACGATGTCCCGGATCTCCGACGGCACGTGACGAGGCGACCAGCGGCCACTCCAACGCACGGGCTTTCCGGCGCGCAGGGTCGCGATCACCAGCTGGTGGTGCAGCGGCACGCGCACCGAGACGACAACGAGGTCCATGTCCGGACGCTGCACCATGTCATCGATGTCGGGAACTCCAGCTCGGCGCCGAATCGGGCGGCCGAGGCCCTCGCCGTGTCTTCGTGTGCCGTGCAGACGGCCCTGAGCTCGTAGTCAAGGCAACGAGGCCAGAGCTGGCACGTGGGCGTTCGCCCCCCCCAGCCACTGCCCCCGAGCGTCACAGTCGCACCGACGATGCCGACGCGGGTCGGATTAACCATCGCTCTCTTCCCTTCGCGCAGCCTGGCCCCATCTAGCGTGCCGCAGCAGCCTCGAAGGTCGCGGCGATCGAGCGCCGTAGCATCGCGTCCACATCGTCCTCAGTCGCCCCGTTGTCGAGCAGCCACGGCAGCTCGTGCTGGGAAACGAGAGTCCAGCAGTCGCTTCGGCGCGCCTCCGACCACCCACCCCAGAGGCCGGCCGGTGAGCCGTCGTGACCGAGACAGACCTGCTCGGCGTACCCCGCCCTCGCCAGCTCGAGCGCGATCGCGGACCGCTCGGCCACGTAGTCATCCTCTGTGGAGAAGAACCGGTCGAGGCCGACCGTCGCCCCCCGGGCTGCGAGGCCGCGCAGGTAGTCGAGGTCCCGCGTGTCGTTCGAGTGGCCGATCGTCACGGCGCGAAGGTCGAGGCCCTCGTCCTCAAAGATGTCGAGCAGCGGTGTGCCAAGCTCATCGACCGCTCGCGTGTGGCAGGAGATGGGCAGGCCCGTCGCCTTCGAGGCGCGGGCCGCTGCGCGGGCCGTCCGCTCCAGCATGACGCGCGGGGAGACCCGTCCTGCCTCCTGTTCGAGCCGGTACTCGAGGTCCCACGCGAGCTTGATCGCGCCGGCGCGGATCTGGCTGCCCTCGATCCCCTCACGGATCTCGCGCATGAAGTGCGCTGCGATCTCGTCCTCGTCCCAGCCGTAGTAGACCACCGGCACCCAGCGGTACACGCCGGTCGCGCACACGACGTTGAGCGGCGACCGTTCCGCGACGGCCTCGAACAGCCAGACCTGGCGGCCGAGGTCGAAGGGCGTCAGGTCGATGATTGAGTCGATCCCGGCGTCGTGGGCTTGCTTCAGCGCCTCCAGGCAGCGATCGATCATCTCTGCGCGGTCGAGCAACCCGGGGATGCGCTCCATCCTGGGCGTACCGTTGGTCAGATGCTCGTGTGAGAGCGTTCGTCCGAGTTCGGCGCTGGGGATGGAACCACGAATCGTCTGCACCATCGACATTCTCTACCCCCGTCCGACGGCTCCGCGTGCGCGCCGCCCTCCGTATCGTCCCGGTATCAACCGCTACGTATAGCGCTCCGACACCGGGATCGCGAGCGTCAGGAGATATGACCAAACGTTGGTGACGGGGAGCTGAAGCAGGGCGGCGTACGTTCAGCTGGCCTGATGGAATGATGGCACTGCCAGCGACGAGCTGTTCAACGAGGCGCAGGCTGCCAGAGACATGCTGTAGGCAACGCTACCCGAGGAGGAACTCAAGCCCCTCCGACACCTCGCCCTGTTCAGCCCGTCGAGCGAGATGCGGGATGACTACCCCCCGCCCGATCAGTCACCCGCGACGGTGGCGATGACGCTCGAGGCCGGCGCAGCGACCGATCTCGGCGAGTGGTGGGCCGGGGGCAGCGCGCCAATGCTCGTGGTCCAGGGGCCGATGACCGGGCGGCGCCACCTCAGAACGGTCATCAACTCGCCGACGAGTACCCGGACCGTATGACGGTTGTGGACGTACCCCGCGCCGGTCATGCGATGATGATCGAGTAGCCCAGCGCAGTCGCAGAGGCCGTCGTCGGCTTCCTCCGGGCGCAAGGCGTGCTGGTCACGAACTGACAGGGGCGGCAACGAGAGCCAGAGGAACCGCCGATGACCTTCGCCATCAACCACATCCACATCAAGTCTCACGACCCATGGAAGAGCGCAGAGTGGTGGGTCGAGGCATTCAAGTTCGAGATCGTGCGTGACTTCGTCCGTGAGGGCGGTGACCGCTTCGTGGTGACGCGCAGCGAGAACGGCATCACGGTCAATATCTCCGGCGCGCGCAGCGGCGAGACGCTCGGTCCCGGCGACGCGAACGTGCACGAGGGGTTGGAGCACTTCGGGCTCGACTCAGAGGACCTCGAAGCGGACATCGAGCGACTCGAAGCGCTCGGAGCGGAGCTGTTGGCCGGGCCGGTCGACGCTGGCGCTGTTCGCGCCTGCTGGTTGCGAGCCCCGGACGATGTCCGGATCGAGCTGATCCAGCAAGTCGAGCGCTAACCAGGACGCAGGTCCCCGCGCCGGCGCCTCGGGCAACGTCGCGCCCGCGCCCGTCAAGGCACCCATCTCGTTGAACTCGCCTTACGGCCAGGGGGCTACACGTGAGGCCGTGGCCGTGGTTGGCCCCGCACCGCTCTTGGTCGCCCCGACCTCGACACCCATGACTCGCCTTACCCCGAATCCACCGATCGAAGCTTGACAGGGCGGGATGCCGGGCTGGCGGAGAGTTCGGCGGGCGTGGCGGCGTTCGCCAGGCGGCGGCGCGGGCGGAGCTGAGCGAGGAGCCCTCGCTCAGCGCCGCTCGGGGGCGCGGAGCGAGGGCGCGAGGGTGCGCGAGGCGTGCGCGGGCATGCTGGTGCGAGCCTCGGACCCGGGGCCAGCACTGTGGGCGGGGCGTGAGGCGGGGAGCGGTAGCGCCCGTAACCGCGCGAGCGCGGCTGTCCACTGGGCGGCCCAGGGCCAGCGCTTCGGGAGGTGCAGGGTCCAGCGCCGGGCAGAATGGGTGAGCCGTCCGGCGAGAGCGAAGTAGCGCCGCCTGAGCGTCTTCGTCGTCACGATTCCCTCGCCGAGCCCGAGCCGCGCCGTCCAGCGGGCGAGGTTGTGCGCGATCACCTGCACCGCGAGCCACGCCGCGTTCGCGGTGCAGCGGCCCGAGGGGAGATGGTTCAGCCCGACGCCGTACTTGAGATCGCGGATCGCGTTCTCGATCTCGGCGTGGCGGCGATGGTCGGCCTCCAGCTCCATCATCTCTCCGGCGCGATCGCTGATGAAGGCGTGGTAGCTATAGTTCACGAAGAGCGCGAGCTGTGAGCCGGGCGCCGGCTTGACGCGCCGCACGATGAGCCGCACCGGGGTGGCATCCTCCTTGTGCTGGAACGGCGTGTAGGTCGTCTCGGCGACATCGGCGCCGCCCGGCAGCCAGTACGGGATCGGCGTCCAGTCCTCTTCCGCTATCGCCTCGATCAGCCGGCGTACGCTCGGCTGCTGGCGAATGGTGATTGAGAAGCGGACATCCAGCGCGCGGCAGGCGGCGACGACGGCGTGGGTGTAGAAGCCGCTGTCGGCGCGCACCGTGAGCTGCCCCGACGCCCCGGCCTCGCGCACCCGCGCCACCGTCTCACGCAGGAAGTGGGCGGCGCCGCGGGCGGTGTGCGCGCGGCCCTCGCGCAGCCGCGCCATCAGCACCTCGCCCGTCCCGGCCGCCACCGCGAGCAGCGGGTGATAGCCGCGCGCGCCGCTGTAGCCGGGCTGGCGGGCGCCCTCCTTCGCCAGGCCGTAGGTCTCGCAGAGCGTCGAATCGAGGTCGATCGTGAACGGCGCATCGCCGGGTCCCGCCCCGGCCGCCCAGCCGCGGGCGAGCAACTCGCGGCTGAGGCGGTCGAGCTGGCGGACGTGGCCCCAGCTGAAGCTGCGCAGGAAGGTCCCGAGGGTGGACGGCGCCTTCACGGTGCAGCCGAGCACGCGCCCGGCGCCGCCTGAGCGCAACGCAGCGGCGTCGTCGATGCAGTCGCCGCCCGCGAGCGCCGAGGCGGCCAGGGTCAGCAGCTTGTCGCCGGCGTTCGCGCGCCCCGCCGCGTCACCGAGGTCGAGGTAGCTGTCGGCGAGCTCTTGCAAACCGAGATGCTGGGCGAGCGTGGCCGGGAGGAGCAGCCCCGCATCGGCCACCAGGCGGTGGTCGTCGAAGGCGATGTCTATCCGGTCGGGGTCGCTCGTTGGTAGCATCGAATGGGTGCTCCCTGTCGCTGGTACGTGATTTGTCAAAACCCATTGTCCCAGCTACAGCGGAGCACCCAACCGCAGCCGCTCGCGCGCTCTTCTTCGGTGGATCAGGGCTTACTGGCACGGGGCTACGTGTAAAGCGGTGGCCGCGGCCCCCCACGATTCCAGCCCGCAACAGGCAGCAGTGACACCCGCTCCGCCCACGGCGAGCACTTCATCATCCCGGAATCGATAGGCGTCAGCGGGCGACTGCAGCACCCGCGCGGGCCCCGTCGCTCGTCCCTGCGGACGCGGCAAGGCCGGTCAGAGTCCACGCCACGGACCGCCCAGTACCGGCGCGATCGATGTCGTCGAACGAGGAGTCGCGGGGAGCGACCGGGGATCGCTCAACCCTCCAACGAGGCCAGTACCTCGTCATCGACGCTGAAGTCGAGCACTTGCTGATCGGCATAGCCGGACTCGTGGTACCAGCGGTAGGAGTCCGCGAGCCCCGTCTCGATGTCGAAGCGTGGTCGCCAGTCAAGCTCCCGCTTCGCACGCTCGATGGTGAACAGCAGCACCGGGCGCACGAGGTAGAAGAAGATGCGGCGCGCCTCGGCGTTGGTGGCGTTGGGCATCCGCACGATGCGCGGCTCGCGGCCCGCAGCTTCGCCCGCGGCACGCACCAGCCGGTTCGCCGTCTGCGCGTACTCGCCGAAGATGTTGTACGCCCGGCCGATCGCCTCGTCCCGCTGCAGCGAGGCGAGCACCGCCTCGGCGAGGTCCCGTGCGTGGGTGTGGTGCGATGGAAACCGGCCGTCCCCCGGGACCAGAATCGGACGGTCGCGGTCGATTCGCGCGAATAGCGCGGGCTCTGAGACCGGGACGTGTACGGCCCGTAGATGTAGCCGGGGCGCAGGCTCACCCACGGGAACTCCTCGCTCCGTCCGATCGCTTCGAGGCGGCGCTCGATGTCGGCCTTCTGCTGCGCGTACGCAAAGCTCGAGCCATTGATGAGCGGCAACGTCTCGTCGATCGGAAACAGCTCGCCTGGGGCATAGACCGCCTGCGTGCTGATGAAGACGTACCGGTCGACCCGCCCTCGAAACAGCTCGTACGCCGCCTCGATGTCATCGACGGTGTAGGCGATGCAGTCGACGACGGCGTCGAAGTCGAGGTCGCCGATGGCGCTGCGCAGCTCGTCGACCTTCGTTCGATCGGCGCGGAGCCGGCGGACCTCCGCTGGCAGGGGATCCGGCGTCACGCCACGGTTCAGCACCGCGACCTCATGACCCCGCTCCAGCAGCACCTCGACGGTGTGCCGCCCAACGAACTGCGTGCCGCCGATCACGAGGAGACGAATGTCCGGGTGAGATTGGCACAGTAGCCATTGAGCTGAGGCACCACGTCGACGACGACGAGGTCGCCAGCCTCGATGGGCCTGTCGGTGGCCGTTCCGTGCGGCCAGCCAGAGCGGACGCCTGAGTCGACGAACCCCGGTGTCGCCACCCCCCTCGCCGGTGCGATTCTGGCGCGGGAGCCGCCTCCTGGAATGCCGGGATGCTCACCGATGCAGCACTGACCGTGGTCGGCCTCGGTGTCCTGCTCGGAGGGGCGTGGGTTCTCGTGCGCTCGCCCACGCGCCTCGCGATGGCTTTCGGGCTCTCGCCCGTGATCGTCGGCGCCACCGTGGTCGCCTTCGGGACCTCCGCCCCCGAGTTCGTCGTGAGCCTCGTGGCTGGGCTCGAGGGGTCCGGGGACCTCGCCGTCGGCAACGTGTTCGGCTCGAACGTCACGAACGTGGCGCTCGTCCTCGGGATCGCCGCCGTGATCCGCCCCGTGGACGTGCACCCGCGCCTGCTGCGCTGGGGCGGGTGCTGCTGAGCGCCACTGTGGCGGTCGGGGCCCTCGGCTGGACCGGCACGATCCGGCACGCGGCCGGCGCCGGCCTCTTCGTGGCCCTGCTCGCCTTCATCGGACTCTCCCTCTGGTTGAGCCGGACGCTGCCGGCGCCTATCCCGCCTGCTCGTCGTCCGCAATCGTGTCCGCCCTTGCGCGTACCCATCCGGAGTGGTGCGGTGGCTGGCGCGAGGGCGCGGCCGCGTGTCAACGAGCGCGCCCGGCTTCAGCGGTGGACTGCGCACGTCGATCATTGCCGAGTCGGGATCAACGAGCCCCGGAACTCGCGTCGGCTCATGCGCGTGCTGCTACGGATGAGCACGCCGATTCGGACTGCGGACGGGAGATTCCATGCTTCTTCGGCTGAGCGCGTGGTGCTTCCGCAACCCCCGCAAGACGGTCGCCGCCTGGATCGTGACGCTGATCGCGGTATTCGCGGCGGCCGGTGTCACGGGTCCCTCGTTCTACGCGGAGCTTGACGCGCCCGACTCGGACAGCCGCAACGGATTCGATGTGATCGAGGAGCACTTCGGCGGCTTCGGAGGCGGATTCAGCGGCTCCATCGTCTTCCGCTCCGAATCCGGCGTAGACGACCCGGAGGTGCGCCAGGCCATGGAGGCGATGTTCCGGGAGGTCGACTCGTACGAGGGCGTGAGCGTCACCAGCCCGTACCTCGCGACGATACCGATCCCGGATACGCCCTCGCGGCGCACCCCACATATGCCCGGCCGGCCACAGGTGAGCGTGGACGGTCAGGTCGCGTTCGCTCGCGTTGACCTCGCGCCGGAGCTGGACTTCAACGAGACGTCCCAGCTCGGAGGAGAGTTCGTGCGCATCGCGCCCGATCTGCCCGGGCTGCGGATCGAGATTGGCGGCGAGGCGCTCAGCGAGTTCGAGCCGCCGCAGTCGGAGTTCATCGGGCTGGCGTTTGCGGTCGTGGTGCTGATTCTTGCCTTCGGTTCCGTGATGGCGATGGGGTTGCCGATCGCCATCGCGGTGGCGGGGGTCGGCGTCGGCCTCGCGCTGGCCGTGATCCTGTCCAACCTCCTGTCGATCCCGGAGTTCGCGGCGACGATCGGCGCGATGATCGGGATCGGCGTCGGCATCGACTACGCGCTCTTCATTGTCACGCGATACCGGGACGGCCTTGCCGAGGAGGGGGGCGTTGAGCCCTCCGCCTATCTCGCCTTTGACACGGCCGGCCGGGCGGTGATCTTCGCCGGGCTGACGGTCGTCATCTCGCTGCTCGGCATGTTGCTCATGGGTCTGCCGTTCATCACGGGGCTCGCCGTTTCCGCAGCGCTCACGGTTGCGGCGACCATGATCGCCTCGGTCACGCTGCTGCCCGCGCTCATGGGCTTCGTGCGCGACCGGATCGAGGTCACGCGCTGGCGCGGGCTCGTCGCGGCGGGACTGGTCGCGGTGGCGCTGCTGGGCCTCGGCCTGGGGTTCCGGCCGCTGCTGCTCGGCGTACCGCTCGCCGGAGTGGTGCTCCTCGCCGGGTTCGTGGTCGGGCCGCTGCGGGGGATTGTCCCGAGACGCGCCCACGTGCCGATGCAACAGACGCTCGCCTGGCGGTGGAGTCGCCTGGTGCAGTCCCACCCCTGGATCGCGCTCATCGCCGGCGCCGCGCTGCTGCTCGCGATGGCCGCGCCGGTGCGGTCGCTGCAGCTCGGGTTCGCCGACGACGGCAACTTCCCCGAGGAGACCACGACGCGCCGCGCCTACGATCTCCTCGCCGAGGGCTTCGGGCCCGGCTTCAACGGACCGCTCATCGTCACGGCTGAAGTGCAGAATGCGCAGGATCGCGCGGCCGTCGGGCCGCTCCTCGCCGCGCTCGCGGCCGCCGACGGCGTCGTGTCCGTGAACGGCCCGCTGCCCAGCGATTTCGCGAACCCCGAGCGCTCGTCGGCGTACATGGTGCAGGTCTACGCGGCAACTGCGCCGCAGGACCCGGAGACCGCCAGGCTGGTGGATCGACTGCGCACCGACGTGCTCCCCGCGGCCGTCGACGGCACGACGCTGGACGTGAGCGTCACCGGCTTCGTGGCGCTGGGCGTGGACTTCACCGACTACCTGGCGGGACGCACCCCGGTGTTCTTCGCGGCCGTGCTCGTGGTCTCGTTCATCCTGCTGATGATCGTGTTCCGCTCGCTGCTGGTGCCGCTCAAAGCCGTGGTCATGAACCTGCTATCGATCGCCGCAGCCTACGGCGTGGTGGTGCTGGTGTTCCAGCAGGGCTGGCTTGGCTCGTGGATCGGCGTCGATGCCGGGCCGATCGAGCCGTTCATCCCGATGATGCTGTTCGCGATCGTCTTCGGGCTCTCCATGGACTACGAGGTGTTCCTGCTCTCCCGCGTGCGCGAGGAGTTCGACCGCAGCGGCGACGCGAGGGGGTCGGTGGCGGACGGGCTCGCCTCGACGGCGCGGGTCATCACCGCGGCCGCGGCGATCATGGTGGTCGTCTTCGCCAGTTTCGTGTTCGAGGACAACCGCGCCATCAAGATGTTCGGCCTCGGGCTCGCTGTCGCCGTGCTGCTCGACGCGACGGTGGTGCGGCTGCTGCTGGTGCCGGCGGCCATGGAGCTGATGGGCGCGCGCAACTGGTGGGTGCCTCGCTGGCTCGACCGCCTGCTGCCCCGCCTGACGATCGATAGCGCCCCGAGCCCCTGAGCATGAGCGTCGCGGTGAACGGATCCAGACGGCGCATGTCCTGAGCCAGGCGTGGCGCAGGCGTCGCGCCTCCCATGCGGACTCAACTGAACAGCTCACGCGGGGCCGCGAGGAAGCGGTCACGCAGATCGTCGCTACAGCGGGATCGAGCGTGCGCGTGCGCCGGTCGAACCAGGGCTCGGCGAGATAGAGGCTGCGGCGGCCCTGCTCCCGCCGCCTCGACCGCCTCGATCATGGGCGCCTCGGACCGGACATAAGCCTTGCGGGCGCGACTTTGGCGCCGACCTCGAAGGCCTGGAGTAGCAGCGCGAGCGCGTCCCCGCCGGGTTGCGGCAATCCGGTCACTCCGCGTACGCCCCCGTTGCCGCACACGCTCTTCACGTCCGCCCAGTTCCCCGGCGCGATTCCCGACCACCTCGTGCTCTCGCGCGAGATCGTCGACTCGCGACCGGAGGACGTGCAGAAGATCATCGAGGCCTGGTTCAAGACCCTCGAATACATCGAGGCGAATCCGGCGGAGGCGGTCGCGATCATGGCCAGGCGCGCGGGCGTCACGGCCGCGGAATACGCGGACTACGACGCCGGCACCACGATCTTCACGGCTGCGCAGAACCTCACGGCGTTCGAGGTCGGCGACGACTTCACGAGCCTGCAGTTCGTGGCCGACCAGATCGTCCCGTTCCTGATCGATCCCGAGTTCATCGAGACAGAGCCGGATCTGTCGGGGCTCTTCGATCCGTCGTTCGTCGAGACCTTCGTCGAGACCTTCGTCTCGACGCGCTAGCGGGTCTCGCAGGAGGTGGCTGAAGCAGGGGAGGGGGCGGCCATGCGCGACAGCACCGACGCGCCTCAGCCGGAATGGCCGACCCCTCGCCTGTGGACCACGCCGCCACGGGCCGGCATACCCGGCGGCCGGCTCAGCGTCGGCCGCCGGCCGAGCTGGTTCTGGCGCATTCGCGAGGACATCTCACCCTCGCTCCGGATCGCGCTCGCATCGGCCTCGCTGATGGCGCCGCTGGCGGTCTGGATCCTCCTCGTCGCGAACCATGCGGTGAACCCGATCTTCCTGCCGAATCCGCTCGACGTGCTGGGCTCGCTGCGAGACCTGTTCACCGAAGGGCTGCTGCTCTCGGACGCTCGGGCCAGCCTCCAGCGCGTCGCCATCGGCTTCGGTATCTCTCTGCTGATCTCGGTGCCACTCGGCCTCGCCATGGGTACGTTCAAGAGCATGGAGGCGCTGTTCGAGCCGGTGATCGGCCTCTTGCGCTACATGCCCGCGCCGGCATTCGTGCCGCTGCTCATCATCTGGTTCGGCTTCGAGGAGACGCCGAAGGTCGCACTGATCCTGATCGGCACGATGTTCTTCAACACCCTGATGGTTGCCAATGTCGTCTGGCAGGTACCGACCGACCTGATCCCGGTGGCGCTGACGCTGGGCGCGAGCAACGTGGCGGTCTTCACGAGAGTGATCTTCCCGCACAGCGTTCCCGGCGCGATCGATGCGGCGCGTGTGAACCTCGCCGCGGCGTGGAACCTGATCGTCGTGGCCGAGCTCTTCGCCGCGGACGAAGGCCTCGGTTACCGCATCGTCCGCTCCCAGAAGACCTGCGCGAGTCGATCACGATCTGCGACATCGGCGACATCTTCACCATCCCGGCGAACATCGAGAAGACGTTCGACCAGATCAGCAAGGCAGTCGGTCACGTCTACGCGAGCGGCTCCTTTCCGATCGTGCTCGGCGGCGATCACTCGATCGGCTACCCGACGGTGCGCGCTGTCGCGGAGCACCTCAACGGCGGCAACCTCGGGATCATTCATTTCGACCGCCACGTCGACACGCAGGAGACCGACCTCGACGAGCGGATGCACACGATGCCGTGGTTCCACGCGACGGACATCCCGAACGTGCCGGCGAAGAACCTCGTCCAGATCGGCATCGGCGGCTGGCAGGCGCCGCGCCCCGGCGTGAAGGTCGGCCGCGAGCGCGGCACGACGATCATGACCGTCACCGACTGTGTCGAGATGGGCATCGAGGAAGCCGCCGCGCGCGCCCTCGAGGTGGCCTGGGACGGCGCCGACGCCGTCTGGCTCTCCTTCGATGTCGACTGCCTGGATGCGGCCTTCGTGCCCGGCACGGGCTGGCCCGAGCCGGGCGGCTTCCTGCCTCGCGAGGTGCTGAAGTTCATCCAGCTGATCTCGGAGCGTCCGCTCGCCGGGATGGAGGTGGTGGAGTGCTCGCCCCCCTACGACACCGCCGAGATCACCGCACTGATCGCCACACGCGTGATCTGCGACACGCTCGGCTGCCAGGTGCGCGCGGGGCACCTGCCGCGGCGGGGGGCGTAGCGCCGTGCGACTGACGCCTCGCGAGCAGGATGCGCTGATGCTCTACGTCGCCGCCGACCTCGCCCGGAAGCGGCGCGCGCGCGGCCTGCGCCTCAACCACCCCGAGGCGGTGGCGCTGATCAGCGAGGCCATGATGGAGGCCGCCCGCGACGGCACGACGGTCCCCGAGGCCGCCACGCGGGGCGCCCAGGTGCTCGGCATCGAGGACGTGATGGACGGCATCCCGGAGATGGTCACGCTCGTCCAGGTGGAGGCGACGTTCCCGGACGGAACGAAGCTCGTCTCCTGCCACGATCCGATCCGCTGATGGCGGACCACGCGCGCTACCTCGTCGCGGACGGCGACCTTGAGATCAACGCCGGGCGCCCGACTGTCACGCTGGCGGTCGCGAATTCCGGCGACCGCCCGATCCAGGTCGGATCGCACGCGCACTTCTTCGAGGTGAACCGCGCACTCCGCCTCGACCGCGCCGCCGCGTTCGGGATGCGGCTCGATATTCCCGCCGGCACGGCGGTCCGCTTCGAGCCGGGCCAGCAGCAGACCGTCACGCTCGTCGCCTTCGGCGGCGCACGCCGCGCGCACGGCATGAACGCGCTCGTCGAAGGCCCCACCGACAGCGCCGCCGCGCTCGCCCGCCTCGAGGAGCGCGGATTCAGCACGGAGGCCCCGCGATGAGCCGTATCTCCCGCGAGCGCTACGCCGCGCTCTACGGCCCCACGACCGGCGACCGCTTCCGCCTCGCTGACACGCAGCTGATCAGTCGCGTCGAGCATGACCACGCCGTACTCGGCGAGGAGGCCGTGTTCGGCGGGGGCAAGACGATCCGCGATGGCATGGCGCAGGCGCCAGCGATGACTGCCGCGGGCGGCAGCCCCGACCTCGTGATCACAAGTGCGCTGATCCTCGATCCCGTGCTCGGCGTGATCAAGGGCGACATTGGCGTGAAGGACGGGCGGATCGCGGCCATCGGCAAAGCCGGCAACCCCGACATCATGGACGGCGTCGACCCCGCGCTCGTGATCGGGCCGGGCACCGAGGTCATCGCCGGCGAGCACATGATCGCGACGCCCGGCGGCGTCGACAGCCACATCCACATGATCGCGCCGCAGCAGGCGTGGGCCGCCCTCTCGAATGGCATCACGACGATGCTCGGCGGCGGCACCGGCCCCGCCGACGGCACGCGCGCCACTACCACCACGCCCGGCCCCTGGAACATCGCGCGCATGCTCGAGGCCGCCGAGACCATGCCAGTGAACCGGAGCCTCTTCGCGAAGGCGAACGCCTCGGACGGTGCGGCGATCGCCGAGCAGATCGAGGCCGGCGCCTGCGCGCTCAAGGTCCACGAGGACTGGGGCTCGTCCCCCGCCGTGATCGACGCCGCGCTCCGCGCCGCGGATGAGTACGACGTGCAGCTGGCGATCCACACCGACACCCTCAACGAGAGCGGCTTCGTCGAGGACACCATCGCCGCGATCGCCGGCCGCACGATCCACACGTTCCACACCGAGGGCGCGGGCGGCGGTCACTCGCCGGCGAGCCGAACGTGCTCCCGTCGAGCACCAACCCGACTCGCCCCTACACGGTGAACACGCTGGCCGAGCACATGGACATGCTCATGGTCTGCCATCACCTGAACCCGCAAGTCCCCGAGGATGTCGCCTTCGCCGACAGCCGCATCCGCCCGGAGACGATGGCCGCGGAGGACGTCCTCCACGACATGGGCGTACTGAGCATGTACTCCTCGGACTCGCAGGCGATGGGCCGCGCCGGCGAGAACTTCACGCGCCTGATCCAGACCGCCGACAAGATGAAGCAGGTGCGCGGCCCGCTGCCCGAGGACGCCGAGGGCGACGACAACGCCCGCGTCCTCCGCTACATCGCCAAGCTCACCATCAACCCCGCCCGCACCCACGGCATCGCGCACGAGGTTGGCAGCCTCGAGACCGGCAAGCTCGCCGACATCGTGCTGTGGCCGACGCAGTTCTTCGGCGCGAAGCCGGCGCTCGTCGTCAAAGGCGGCATGATCGCGTGGTCCGTGATGGGGGAGCCGAACGCCTCGATCCCGACGGTCGAGCCGGTCATCTACCGCCCGATGTTCGGTGCGCACCCCTCCGTGATCCCGGCAACCAGCGTCACCTTCCTCAGCCAGGCCGCGCTGGACCGCGGCGTCGCCGGGGCGCTCGGCCTGCGGCGTCGCATCGCCGTCAGCAGGAACAATCGCGCGCTCAGCAAGGCCGACATGCTCCGGCAATGACGCCCTCCGGGCGATCGCTGTCGATCCCGAGACTTACGAGGTGCGCGTCGACGGCGAGGTCGTCACCTCGCCCGCGGCGGAGACCCTCGCGCTCGCCCAGCGCTACTTCCTGGTCTAGCGATGCCCGCCTCGACCCGGTCGCTGATTGCGCTGCTCCAGCTCGCGGACTCCTCGTTCGCGATCGGCGCGTTCGCCCACTCTTACGGGCTGGAGCAACTCGTCCGCGACGGCATGGTCGGGGACGCCGCAGCGCTCGAGGCCTTCGTCGACTCGCTCGTCTCGCTCCAGCTCGCGCCCGCCGAGGCCCGCGCCGCCGCAGCGGCGTGCCGGGCCGCCGCGCCGGGCGGCCTCGAGCTGGTGCTCGCGATCGATCACCGCCTCCACGTCACGCGCGCCCCTCGTGAGCTGCGCGACGCGTCGATCGCCGCCGGCCGCCGGCTGCTCGAGGAGGTGGCCGCGCACTCCGCCGGCCGCCGCGGCCTCGTGCCCGCGTTCCGCGACGCCGTGCTCGAAGGCCACGCGCCCGGCACCCACGCCGTCGCGCTCGGCGTGGCCGGCGCGGCCTTCGGCGTGCCGCCCGAGGACGTTGCCGCCGCCCTGCTCTTCAGTACGGCCAACGCGCTCGTGCAGGCGGCGATGCGCCTGCTCCCGATCTCGCACCGCGACGCGCAGTCCGTGCTGCACAGCGTTCGCGACGCGATCGCCGACGCCGCGCGCGCGGCCGCCAGGGCGGAACCGCTCCCCCTCCACATCGTTCCATCCACTCCAGGAGATCGCGTCGATGCGCCACGCGAGCGCACCGGTCCGCTTCTTCGCGTCGTAACGCAAGCAATCGGGGCACGCCGCCGGGGCATGCCGCCGAGGAATCGAGGTCAGACCATGAGCCAGCCAATCACCATGGCGTCGGCGGCCCCGTCGGCTCCGGGAAGTCGCTGCTCGTCGAGCGCATCGTCCCGTTGATGATCGAACGTGGCTTCTCGCCGGGCGTCGTGGCCAACGACGTCGTCACCGAGGAGGACGCGCTGATCATCCGCCGCGGCCTCGCTGGAATCCTCGACCCGGCGCGCATCGTCGGCGTCGCGACGGGCGCCTGCCCGCATCAGGCGGTGCGCGAGGACCCATCGCTCAATCTCGCCGCGATCGAGCGTCTCGCGGGGCAGCACCCGGACATCGACCTCGTGTTCATCGAGAGCGGCGGCGACAACCTCACGCTGACCTTCAGCCCGCTGCTGGCGCGGCTCTCGATCTACGTCATGGATGTCGCCGGCGGCGACAAGACTCCTCGCAAGCAGGGGGCGGGCATGATCCAGTCGGACCTGCTGGTCATCAACAAGGCCGATCTTGCGCCGTACGTCGGCGCCGACCTCGCCGTCATGGAGCGCGACGCCGCGAGGTACCGCAGCGGCCCGCTGCTGCTCACCGACTGCCGCCACGGCCGCGGTCTCGTCGAGGTCGCCGACTGGCTTGCCGCCTCGATCAGCGCGCTCGCCGTTCCGGCTGCGGCCCCGGCGTGACGAGCGCCTGATGCCCGTCCGCAGCCGGCTGGTCGCGCGCTTCGCTCCGTCGCTCGGTGGAGCGCCCGGCGCGGTGCGCGCCGACGTCGCGGCGACCACCCCACTCGAGCTGCGCGGCCCCTTCCCCGCCTCGATCCCCGGTACGCCCCCGCGCTACTTCTTGCGCAACGTCACCGCCGGCATCCTCGACGGTGACGACTACGCGATCGAGGTGTGCGCGGCGCCGGGCACGCGAGTCGCTGTGGAGCCCACATCCGCGGCGAAGGTGTTCCGCTCACGCGGCGACGGCGCGACCTTGCGCACACGCATCGAGGTCATGCCGGGCGCGGAGCTGCGCTACGACTCGGGCCTGCTGATCCCGCATGCGGGAGCGATCCTCCGCCAGCAAACCGAGATCGTGCTGCACGAATCGGCGCGGGCAAGCTGGAGCGAGTCGCTGTCGTTCGGCCGCCTCTCGCACGACGAGCGGTTCCAGTTCACGCGGATCGAGAGCGAGCTGCGAGTGGTCGATCCCGCGGGGCGTGTGCGCTACGAGCGCCGCTCCGACCTCGTCCCGCAACGCGACCGTGCCGTCCTCGAATCAGCCGTCGGCCGCTTCGGCGCGGTCGGCTCGATGGTCCTGCTGGGCAGGCAGCCCGGCGAGGAGCCCGAACTCCCCGATCTCTCCGCGCTGCCCGGCGTCTACGCCGCTGCGACGACACTTCCGGACGACCTCAGCACGATCGTCCAGGCGCTCGCTGAGTGGCCCGAGCAGATCGAAGCGGTATTCAGCCTCGCGCGAGCGTCGCGGTGCGCGCCGCTGTGAGCGTCGCCGCCCCTTCGAGAACCCCCTGGTGATTCACAAGTAGACGACGCTGAGGCCTCGGGCCGGGACTCAAGCTGGCTGCAAGCCCCGCGCGCAGCAGCCGACGAGCGGGCCGGGCTAGCAGGCTGCTGAAAAACTCCTGATCCTGAGCCGTAGGGTCTCACTGGCCATTCGGTGGGCTGGCGTAGAGCCCAGAAACATTGGGGTTTTTGATGTCGCGACCAGCGCGATTTCAGCCCAAAAGCGCCGCCGCGGACTTTTTCATCACCCTGCTAGTCCGCCATCGCGGGCAACAGCTCCCCGGCGGTGAGTCGCAGGCTCCGCATGATCGACTCGTGCCCGAGATCGCCGATCTGCATGAAGCACATCAGGCGGTCCACGCCGATGTCCCGGTAGCGCTGCATCTTCCGCCGGCACGTCTCGACGTCGCCGATGATGACCGAGTCCAGCGGATCGAGCGTCTCGTAGGCCTCCTCGGGCGAGACCGCTCGCCCGGCCGCGGCATGACGGAGCAGTCGCACCACCGGGTTGGGATCGTCCAGGTCCTCGTCGCTCGCTGGAGCTGCTGCCGTGTCCTCGGTGACCGTGATGCGCGAGGCCGCGCCCTCGAGGACCTCGCCGCGGATCGAGTCGTAGAAGATCTCGGGGTCCACCTTGAAGACCGTAGGGGCCGAGTTCACGTACCACAGCGCAGCGTTGGCGGCCCCACTCTCGATCGCCGCCCGCGTGGTCTCGGCACAGCGCACGAACGTGAACACCGCGGTTTGATCGTTGACGAAATCACCGACCGGCTCGCAGTCCTTCAGGCCGTCGCGGTACTCATCCAGCAGGCTCGCCATCACCTCGAGCGGCTGCATCAGCGTGGTGGCCAGCACGCCGACGCCGAGGTTCCCCGCCATCCGGAACGAGCCCGGGCTCGAGGTGGTCTGCCACATCGGCGGGTGGGGCTGCTGCAACGGCTTCGGCACGATGTCGCGCTCGGGGATCTCGAACAGCTCGCTCTGCCAGGAGAAGGGGCTTTCCGTCCACATCCCCTTCACCATCTGCATGCACTGCCGGACCTGCTCCAGCGAGCTCTCGGGGTCGACGCCGAACGTCTCCCACTCGAGGCCGCCCGAGCGCGCGAATCCGACCTCGGCGCGACCGTGACTCAGCCGGTCCAGCGTCGCCGCGCGCTCGGCGACGCGGATCGGATGATTCACCTTGAACGGCGCCAGCACCCCCGAGTGCCCCAGCCGCAGCCGGCTCGTCCGCTGCGAGATCGCGGTGAGCAGCAGCTCAGGAGCTGAGCTATAGCTGAACTCGGTGGCCCCGTGGTGCTCGACCTGCCACCAGCACTCGTAGCCGAGCTCGTCCGCGAGGCGAGCCTGCTCCAGGGTTTCCTCGATGACGTCCTGCTCGTGGTCGTCGCCCCAGGCCGCGCGGGCCTTCTGGACCTCGCTGAAGATGTCGAGCTTCACGAGCGGGCGCTCCTCCCCGGGTCCCGGCGCGTTCGCATCGAGCGCCGCCCCAGCTCGCGCATCGCACTCGGCCGGGCTAGCTGTTCTTCCCACGAACGTTGTTTACAGGCGTGAGGCGGGGACAGCCCCGCCGATACCGCCGTGTGGCCGGCGAGCATTGTAGCGGTAGAGCCAGCGCGGGAGCTGGTGCAGCCGCTCGGCGTTGGAGCGATAGGGGCGGGCGTAGGCCCACTCGTTCTGCAGGGTCTGGATGAAGCGCTCGGCCTTGCCGTTCGTCTGCGGGCGGTAGGGCCGGGTGTGCCGCAGTGCCACGCCGGCAGCGGCGGCCACGCCGCGGAAGTCGCGGGAGACGGTGTAGGCCTTCGCGTTATCCGTGAGCACGCCGCGCACGCGCACGCCACGGCGGCCGAACGCGGCGAGCGCCTGCTTGAGGAAGGCGGCGCAGCTGGCGCCGCGCTCGTCGGGCAGGACGGCGACGTAGGCGTAGCGGCTGTGGTCGTCGACGGCGACGTGGAGGTAGTCGAGGCCGCGGGTACGCGGGGTCGCGGCGGAGCGCCCGCGGACGCTGTGCCCGCCGCCCTCGGGGATGCGGCCCAGCTTCTTCACGTCGATGTGCAACAGGTCACCGGGGGCTGGGTGCTCGTAGCGGACCGTCTCGCGGGTGACGCGATGCAGCCGGTCGAGGCGGTTGAGGCCGCAGCGCCTGAGCACGGCGTAGACGGTGGAGCGGGCGAGCCCGGGCGCCCAGGCGATGCGGTGCGGCCCGAACCCCTGGCTGCGGCGCACGGCGCAGATGCGCTGCTCGAGCGCGGCTGCGGTGCGGCGGGGGTTGGAACGCGGAGCGGAGCTACGGTCCCGGAGCCCGGCCGCGCCCTCCTCCCGGTAGCGGCGCCACCACTTGGCGACCGTGGGGCGGGAGACCCGGAAGCGCCGGGCGACCTCCGCCTGGGACCAGCCGGCCTCGACCTCCAGAACCATCTCCAGCCGGGCGGCCGGAGTCAGACGCGCGTTAGGATGTGCCACGAGCGGCTCCTCTCCTGCTACTGGTGCGTTCGTTACACACACAGCAGCAGGCGGAGCCCCTCACCTGCAACAACCTACGTGGGAACTACACCTAGACGAGGCGGCGGCGCGTGCGGAGGAGTCTCGAAGCCGGTTCGCGCAGCGCACCATCCGCCCGGACGAAGTGCAGCGCGAACTTGAGGAACTGGAGCCGGTCCTTGGCAGCGCCCGCGACCTGCAGCGCTTCACCGCGGAGGTGCTGCAGCGCGTCAGGGGGGCTCTGCGCGAGACCACTGACTCGGGCGTATTCGAGATGTGGTGCGGACAGCTGGAAGCGGGTTTCCAGGCCCGACTACCTCAGCTTCGATTCCCGCTGCGCGTGCGGTTCAGCGGCCCGTTCCCTGACGATCCGGCCCCGGTGCTCGACGAGGGAGCGATCACACTCGGGCGCTGCCATCCGATCGTCGAATTCCTCGCGGAGCGTGTGCTCGGTGAGTCGCTCGCGGACCTCGACGGCTCGACGTACTTCTCGCGCAGCGCCGCAGTCTCAACGAGGGCGGTCGAGCGGCGCACCGCCGTATTCGTACTGCGCCTCCGCTACCTGCTCACCGAGCGAGGCCGACCGCCCACCTTCGCCGAGGAGATTGTGACCGTCGCGTGCACGCTCGGGGAGGGAGCGCTGAACTGGATCGCGCCGCGGGAGTCGGCCGTTCAGTTGCTCGCCGATGCCACTCCGGCGGCGAACCTCTCGCCCGATGAGCGGGCAGAGCACGTGCGATGGGCGCTCGCGCTGCTCGAGCGGCACGAGGACTGGCAGCGGACGATCGTGGACGAGCGCATGGCCGCTCTGTCGAGTGCATACGAGCGCTTGCGTCAACAGGCGAGAGGCGGGCGTCTGGAAATCGAGCCGCACGAACCCCCGGACGTACTTGGGTGCTTTGCCCTGGTCCCCGCACCGGGAGGCGCCTGATGCTCACGACCTTGGTTGCCGTCATTCGATGGCTGCTGATGGCTGCGGAGGTTGGGCGGCGGGACTACGTCACTTCACGTACTCGAAGCCCTCGAGGATCTGCTCGAAGCGCTCCTCGACGAACTTCCGCATGCCAACGTCCGTGTGGATGTACAAGTGGTTCTTTCGGACGCCGTCGAGGACGAGTTCGGCCACGTCTTCGGGATCTCGCCTAACTTGCCCAGAGCGCCCGCTCCGCGGAGGGAGCGAGACCGCGACCGGACCGCCCAGGCGTTGCAGTCGGTTTCGCGCCGCCTCGCCGATGCGAGTCACCACGCCGCCAGGGCAGAGCACCGAGACACCGATCCCTTCGGAGGCCAGCTCGTCGCGGAGGACCTCGCTGAGTCCGACGACGGCGTACTTCGAGGCGATATAGGGCCCTGCGGGGATAACAGCGGGACGCGGCGTCGGCGCGAGGCCCGAGATCGAGCCGGTGTTCACGATGTGCGCCTTGTCGTCTTGCGCTCGCATACGAGGCACGAACGCCTGGACGCCGTGGATCACTCCGTAGAGGTTGACGGACAGCACCCACTCCCAGTCGTCCAGCGAGGCCACATTGACCGGTTCGTAGACCAGCACACCGGCGTTGTTGCAGAGGAGGTGGACCGCCCCGAAGCGGTCGTACGCCTCGCTCGCGAGCTTCTCCACGGCGTCGCGATCGGCGACGTCGGTCTCGATCGCCACGCAGTCGGTGCGGGTGTCCTCGAGCGAGGCGGCGACGCGGTTCACCTGGTCGATCTCGATGTCGGCCGCGACGACCTTCATCCCGGCCCGCGCGGTCGCGCGAGCGAGCGCTTCCCCGATACCGCTCCCCGCGCCGGTGATAACGGCCACGCGGCCTTCAAGCTGCTCCATCGCACCACCCTCGAATCGGCCTGGGTAATCTCGACCATACACGTCTGAATTCTCGTAGCGACCGCCGCGGGCACGCGAGGGGACAGCCGATGCGTGCAGCGATCTTCCACTGTCCGGCTTGTGGCGCGGAAGCGCGCGTCCCCTTCGGGAGGGCAAACCCGGTGATGCGGGCAGTTCGAGTCGCTAGCAGGGTGATGAAAAAGTCCGCGGCGGCGCTTTTGGGCTGAAATCGCGCTGGTCGCGACATCAAAAACCCCAATGTTTCTGGGCTCTACGCCAGCCCACCGAATGGCCAGTGAGACCCTACGGCTCAGGATCAGGAGTTTTTCAGCAGCCTGCTAGTTCCCCAGGACGAGGGACGAGCTCATGCTCAGCACACCGCCGCTCGCCGTCACGAACGCGTGAGTGAGGCCGTCTACTTGCCGATCGCCACAGCTCGAACGTAGCTGCCGGACTGCTTCGACGACCAGCGACATGCCGCCTGCGTACCCCGAGTGCCCGTACGACAGCAGTCCTCCATGGGTGTTGATGGGCAACGCGCCCGCGTAGGTGCAGTCGGTGGAGGCGATGAGCTGCGCGCCCTCACCCTTGGAACAGAACCCGGCATCTTCGAGCTGGATAATCCCCGCGATGGTGTAGCAGTCGTACAGCAGGACCAGTCCGATGTCAGGGGGAGCGATGCCCGCCATCCGGAACGCCGCCTCCGCCGACGCCGTCACGGGGGTGACAGTGCTCAGATCCCCTCCCTCGAGCCCTGGGAGCCCTGGTGCCTGCGCGTATCCCGTTCCGAGCACGTACACGGGCGGAGGGGAGGAATCCGCAGCTCGCCCGGCATCGGCGACCACGACCGCTGCCGCCCCCAGGGTTGGCATCGCGCATTCGAACAGGTGGAGGGGATCGGCAACGAGCGGTGAGCTCAGGACAGCGTCGCTCGAGAGGGGAACATCCCTGAAGATCGCGTCTGGATGTGCACGGGCGTTCCGGCGCTCCTGGACCGCCAGCGCCACGCGGTCCTCGTCCCCGAGCCCGTACTCGTACGCGTACAGATGGGCGAGCATCGCGTACTGGTAGGCCCCGCCACGCCCGGGCCCGTACGCTTCCTCGAACTGCGCAGTCGACTGAAGGACGCCACTTGCCCCGGAGCCGCTCGGTTCTGGCTGAGCCCGGCGAGGGCCGGGCTCGTAGACGTAGCGCATCGAGCCCGCGGCACGCCCCCCAAGCTCGGACGACGAGACGACGCACAGGATCGCGCTGGCCTCTCCTCCACGGATCATTGCCGACGCAAGGGCGACCGCACTACAGGCCGACGCGCCCATCACGCCTACGCTGTGGGCCCAGGACGTCCGAAGCCCGAGATGCTCGGCGAGTTGAGCTGGATTCGCGAAGGGGAGCTCCGCGATCAGGCCGTCGACCTCCCGGCCTCGATGCGCGCGTCGCGGAGGCACGCCCTGGCGGCAGCGGTCGCCATACCAAGGCCGGTCCTCCCCGAGATGCTGCGGGCGGGAGGGATCTCACCGACGCCGATGAGCGCCGGGTTCACGCCGGCCGTCCGGCGCGTCTTTCATTCAGGGTCGTTCGATCACAGCCAGGGGGGCCGGCGGTCATCGGAGGTCTCCTCGGTCTACTCCGGGGTGTCGCTCCCGTCGATCGGCCCCCCAGGCAGCTCTACTGTGCCAGGCCGACCGTCGGCTACCGTTGTCACGGGCGTGCCGGCGGTTGCTCCTGAATCGCTCACGCCGGCGATTCGCTAGTTCCCACCGAACACGGGAGTGCGCTTCTCGACGAACGCGCGCGCAGCCTCCCGGGTGTCGTTCAGCGTGCTCAAGTGGGCCATGGCGTTGGGCATGCTGATCGAGGTCTGATAGACGCTCGGCCGGGGTCGAGCCATCATCAGTTGCTCCTTGGTTGTCGTCACGTGGACCGGCGGCAGCGCCGCGATCTCCTCCGCGATGCTCATCGCGAGCGGAAGTACCTCTGCTGGCGGCACGACATGGTTGAGCAGGCCCAGCTCGTAGGCGCGCTGGGCCGCTAGACGGTGGCCGCGGAGGACGATCTCGGATGCGGGTAGCCACAGAAGGTTGTTGAGCACGGCCACGGGGGCCGGCCCCATGATCCCCGTGGGCAGCTCCGACATCGCGAGCTGGGCGTCCTCGGACGCGACGGCGATATCGCAGCCACAGACCATCCGCCAACCCGCGCCCCAGGCGCCGCCGTTCACCGCCGCGACGATCGGCTTCGAGGTATCGGGAACGAGGAGGTAGCCAAGCACGAGCGAGCCAGCGGAACCGTCGGACAGCGTTCGCCCACGCTGGACCTGCTCGCGAATGTCGCGCCCGGCACAGAAGGCCCGTCCAGCCCCCGTGAGTACTGCAACTCGCGCGCCGCGGTCATCGACGAATCTCGACCAGGCCCCAACGAGGTCCGCGAGAAGCTGAGCCCCTATCGCGTTCAACCGTTCCGGCCGGTTCAGGCGGATGACCACAACGGCGCCGTGATCCTCGTACTCGACGAAGGACATCGCTCACTACCCTCAGCGCCGGACCATGCTGGTCCATCCGGTCGCCATCTGTCGAGCCGCGCCGGGATCACGCGCTCCCGGCTCGATCGCTCAGGGCCTGCTCGTCGCCATGTACCATTTCCCCAAGCAGGGCAGCAGTGGTGGGATCCGCCGGCTCGGCGCGGAGTAGGCTACTTCCAGTCAGGGGACCGATCCGTCCCGGTTCTAGTGGCCTCAGATCTCACAGGGCGTCTAAGCCCGGCCGAACGAACCCGGAGGCACGAGATGGCACGCGACCCCTTGCGGACCAGGCTCTGTGAGGAGTACGGCTGCGAATACCCGATCGTGGCCTTCTCTCTCACGCGCGAGGTGGTGGCCGCGGCGACGAACGCGGGCGCCATCGGCGTCTACGGGGCGAGCCCGCTCGAGCCGGAGCAATTGCGCTCAGACATCCGCTGGATTCGCGATCAGGTGGGCGAGCGGCCGTTCGGGATCGACACGCTGCTGCCCGCCTCCTTCGAGGCCGGGAATCCCGAGGACCTTGAGGCAAGGATCCCTGCCGGGCACCGCGGCTTCGTCGAGGAGTTGCAACGCGAGCACGGCATCCCCGACCCCAGGTCTCCCGGCCCGTGGAAGGCGATCCTGGGCGCCGAGCTGCTCACCAGGGTGCGGCGCCAGGTCGACGTGATCCTCGATGAGCGGGTCCCGATCTTCGCCTCCGGGCTCGGAAGCCCGATGCTGCTCGCCGACCGCGCCCGGGAAGTCGGGACGTCACTCTGGGGGCTTGTCGGCGCGCCGCGCCAGGCCCGGCGCGAGATAGAAGCGGGCATCGACGTGGTGGTCGCACAGGGCGCTGACTCCGGGGGACACAGCGGCCGCATCGGTACGTTCTCCCTCGTCCCGGCGGTCACGCGGCTCGCGTCGGGATCGAGCACGCTGGTCGTGGCAGCGGGCGGGGTCACGACTGGCCAGCACCTCGCGGCCGCGCTCGCACTCGGCGCGGACGGCGTCTGGTGCGGGACGATCTGGCAGACGACTGAGGAGTCCGACGTCGACCCAGCGTTGAAGCAGCGGTTGCTCGATGCACAGACGGAGGATGCCATCAAGACCCGCGCCCTCACCGGGAAGCCCGCCGGGGTCCTTCGGTCCAAATACACGGAGGCGTGGGAGCAAGAGGGCGCACCGGAGCCGCTCAAGATGCCGCTGCAAGGCATGCTGGTCGCGAAGCTGCGGCTGGCCATCGAGGAGTGGGCACTGCACGACTACATGGTGGTTGGGGCCGGCAGCGGTGTCGGGCTGATCGAGCGCACGCGGTCCACACGGCAAGTGATCGAGGATCTTGCGAGCGAGGCACGAGAGACCCTGTGGCGGGTGAGCCCCACGAACTGAACGCTTCCGAGTGATCGCGGCGCCCGGTGTTCAGAGGCCCGGCTGCGCCTACCGCCCCTCTGTTGCGAGCTCGCATACGCGACGGTGCTCCGGGTCGATCCGGAGGACGGAGCCCAGCTCGACGTACATCTCGTAGGGCTGCCTTCGAGCTTCGCGCGCGGCCGCACTGCGCCACGCCCCGGTCTCGGCGGTGATCACGCCCTGCCGCCGGAGCTCGGCGATCTCCACGGCGCTTAGCCCGGCCTCACGCAGGATCTCGTCGGCGTGCTCATCGACGTTCGGCGCCCGTGAGCGCACCGCGAACCCCTGTCCGTCGATCTTCGCTGGGAAGCAGCGCTGCATCGGCACTGTGCCGAAGCCGTCGATTTCGATCGGATCGAAGAAATGGCGGGCACGGAGCTGCTCGTCGGCGAGGATCTCGTCCGCCTTGAGGACGGCGCCGGCGGCCACACCCGCAGTCTGCAGTCGCCGCATGACCTCGAGCTTCGTGCGCGCACTCGTCCAGCGTTCCAGCAAGCCATCGATCTCGTCATGGTGGGCCCAGCGCGCGGAGGCGCTGCCGAAGCGCGGGTCATTCGCCCACTCCGGATGGCCGCTGGCTTCGCAGCAGGCTCGCCACGCTTCGTCGTCTGCGATTGAGATCGCGACCCAATCGTCGTCTCCGCGACAGCGGTAGATTCCGCGCACCTCAGCGAGCCGGCGGTTGCCTTGTCGCTCCGGCGCGCGCCCGTTCGCTGCAAAGTCGAGCAGCTGCGAGCCGAGCAGCTGCAGCGTCGCCTCCTGCATCGAGACCTCGATGTACTGCCCCTCCCCCGTGCGCTCGCGATGGATCAGGGCCGCGATGATCGCGCCGGCGACATGGACCCCGACGAAGGGGTCGACCCAGGTGTTGCCGGTCTTTGACGGCGGGCCATCTGCATAGCCGGTTACCGACGAGATGCCGGCGGCAGGCTCCATGCTGACGCCGCTGGCGCCGAGCCGTGCATTGGGCCCGGACTGCCCGTAGCCGGACACGGACACCAGGATCAGCCGTGGGTACGAGCTCCGCAGCGCATCGAAGTCTAGCCCGAGCCTGCTCATGACCCCGGGGGTGAAGTTCTCGACGAGCACGTCGGCGCTGGTGAGCAGACGGTGGAGCGCATCACGCCCGGGCGCAGACGAGAGGTCGAGGGAGATCGCTCTCTTGCTGGCGTTGCGGGCATGGAAGTAGGGCGAGCGGTTCCAGTACTCGCCGCTCATGTCGTTGGCCGCCGGGAACAAGGTGCGCGCAGTCTCCGGCGGGTCGGGACGCTCGACCTTGACCACGTCGGCGCCGAGCTCAGAGAGGATGCGGGTCGCCAGCGGACCCACCCAGACGTGGGCGAGCTCCACGACGCGGAGCCGCTCGAAGAACGACAGTCGCATGCCGTTGCCGCGGCTTCGTGTGCGGACTTCTGGCTCCCCGCTGGGGGAGGCGCGGCCTCCGTTCGAAGGGTCCAGCCCATCGTCGGCGCCCAGCGCCGGTGCCGGCTCCACGCGCAGCGGTGTGGCCGGCATACGCAACGGTGGGCCGACCGAGACCCGTTCGCGGGACGAGGCGCCGAAGAAGCGCCGCTCACGGAGATGCTCGTCCGCCAGCAGCTCCGCTAACGAGGGGGCGGGCCAGAGGGCGATGCCAAGCGCGCTGCCGCGCCGCACCACGTCATCCACAGTATGCGCCTCGAGCCAGGGGCGGAGCAGCGCCTCGAACTCCCTCCAGCGCAGCATCCGCTCTCGCGGGTCGGCGAACAGGGGTTCCGTGGCGAGCTCTGGCCGCTCGATCAGCTCCGCCAGAGCCACTGCCGGGTCGCCCGCGAAGCGCGGGACGAACGCCACGTATCCATCGGCGCAGGTCATCACGTCGGACGGGTAGGAGAGAATGACGCGGGAGTAGTGGCGGCGGCGCACGGCACCCGCCGCGATGTACATCGCCAGGCTGTAGTCGTCGTCGATGGCCAGCGACTCGAGAGCCGACACGTCCACGTGGCGGTGAGCCGCGCCCTGGCTGCGGTCGGCGAGCGCCGCCAGCGCCGCGGTGAAGGCCATGGCGCCTGCTGTATAGTCCGCCAGCTCCACGCCGAGGCTGAGCGGCTCCCGGTTGGGGTAACCGCTGATGTAGGACATCCCGGCCAGCGCCTCGAGCACTTGCCCGTCCGCCCTGTATGGCGCGTAGGGGCCCGTCATCCCGAACGGGCTGACCGCGACGTATAGGGCGTGCGGGAACAGCGCCGCGACCCGATCCGGCTCTCGGAGGGGAAGCCGCGATGGGGCTCGCCAGTCAGCGAGCAATACGTCGCTTCGTCCTATCCAGCGGTCGGCTCGCTCGGCGTGCCGGTGGCCGGACGGGTCGAACGTCACGCTGCGCTTGCCGGCGTTGAGGAAGGCATGCTGCGCACCGCGGTCCAGGTCTACGACGTCGTTGGGGAACGGTCCGGCCTGGCGAACGCCGTCGCCGTCCTCCCGCTCCAACCGGACGACCTCCGCGCCGAAGAGAGCGAACAACCGTCCGCAGTAGGCGACTGCGCTGCCGCTGGCCAGCTCGGCCACCCGTATGCCGGCGAGCGCGGAGCGTGGCGACTGCTCCCTGGGGACCGTCATCGCAAGCGTCCGATCGGATTCCGTCTAGTCACGAGCCTGGAGCTCTGCCGCTCCGGGCCGATACTAGCGCGTCATGCAAGATCGCGGTCATCGCAATTGACGTGAGCCCGGTCGCGTAAACCCGAATCCACCGATCGAAGCTTGACAGGGCGGGATGCGGGGCTGGCGGAGAGTTCGGCGGGCGTGGCGGCGTTCGCCAGGCGGCGGCGCGGGCGGAGCGGAGCGAGGAGCCCTCGCTCAGCGCCGCTCGGGGGCGCTGAGGGCGAGGGCGCGAGGGTGCGCGAGGCGTGCGCGGGCATGCTGGTGCGAGCCTCGGACCCGGGGCCAGCGCTGTGGGCGGGGCGTGAGGCGGGGAGCGGTAGCGCCCGGAGTCGCGCGAGCGCGGCTGTCCACTGGGCGGCCCAGGGCCAGCGCTTCGGGAGGTGCAGGGTCCAGCGCCGGGCAGAATGGGTGAGCCGTCCGGCGAGAGCGAAGTAGCGCCGCCTGAGCGTCTTCGTCGTCACGATTCCCTCGCCGAGCCCGAGCCGCGCCGTCCAGCGGGCGAGGTTGTGCGCGATCACCTGCACCGCGAGCCACGCCGCGTTCGCGGCGCAGCGGCCCGAGGGGAGATGGTTCAGCCCGACGCCGTACTTGAGATCGCGGATCGCGTTCTCGATCTCGGCGTGGCGGCGATGGTCGGCCTCCAGCTCCATCATCTCTCCGGCGCGATCGCTGATGAAGGCGTGGTAGCTATAGTTCACGAAGAGCGCGAGCTGTGAGCCGGGCGCCGGCTTGACGCGCCGCACGATGAGCCGCACCGGGGTGGCATCCTCCTTGTGCTGGAACGGCGTGTAGGTCGTCTCGGCGACATCGGCGCCGCCCGGCAGCCAGTACGGGATCGGCGTCCAGTCCTCTTCCGCTATCGCCTCGATCAGCCGGCGTACGCTCGGCTGCTGGCGAATGGTGATTGAGAAGCGGACATCCAGCGCGCGGCAGGCGGCGACGACGGCGTGGGTGTAGAAGCCGCTGTCGGCGCGCACCGTGAGCTGCCCCGACGCCCCGGCCTCGCGCACCCGCGCCACCGTCTCACGCAGGAAGTGGGCGGCGCCGCGGGCGGTGTGCGCGCGGCCCTCGCGCAGCCGCGCCATCAGCACCTCGCCCGTCCCGGCCGCCACCGCGAGCAGCGGGTGATAGCCGCGCGCGCCGCTGTAGCCGGGCTGGCGGGCGCCCTCCTTCGCCAGGCCGTAGGTCTCGCAGAGCGTCGAATCGAGGTCGATCGTGAACGGCGCATCGCCGGGTCCCGCCCCGGCCGCCCAGCCGCGGGCGAGCAACTCGCGGCTGAGGCGGTCGAGCTGGCGGACGTGGCCCCAGCTGAAGCTGCGCAGGAAGGTCCCGAGGGTGGACGGCGCCTTCACGGTGCAGCCGAGCACGCGCCCGGCGCCGCCTGAGCGCAACGCAGCGGCGTCGTCGATGCAGTCGCCGCCCGCGAGCGCCGAGGCGGCCAGGGTCAGCAGCTTGTCGCCGGCGTTCGCGCGCCCCGCCGCGTCACCGAGGTCGAGGTAGCTGTCGGCGAGCTCTTGCAAACCGAGATGCTGGGCGAGCGTGGCCGGGAGGAGCAGCCCCGCATCGGCCACCAGGCGGTGGTCGTCGAAGGCGATGTCTATCCGGTCGGGGTCGCTCGTTGGTAGCATCGAATGGGTGCTCCCTGTCGCTGGTACGTGATTTGTCAAAACCCATTGTCCCAGCTACAGCGGAGCACCCAACCGCAGCCGCTCGCGCGCTCTTCTTCGGTGGATCAGGGCTAAAGGGCGACGGCGTAAGTGGGCTGAGAACTGACACCGGCGACTTGGGCTGTCCTATTCGCGAGTAGCTGCGACAGGTGCAGGGCTTCCTAACCCCAGGCTACGAACATGGGCCTCACACTCTTCAGAAACGACAAGAGCGAGCGCGTGCCGGTGGTGGTTCGGGCCCAGTTGGCACGACGTAGCGCCTGGCGAGCTTCAGGCCCGGGCCGAGGTGCCGCTGTCTGAGAGGTGGCTAACCCCAGGCTACGAACATGGGCCTCACACTCTTCAGAAACGACAAGAGCGAGCGCGTGCCGGTGGTGGTTCGGGCCCAGTTGCCGCGGCTCGAGAGGCGGCGGGCGGGCGAAGCAAGAGTGACTGGAGGGGGCCAGCGAGAAGACGGGCGTGAAGCGTGCGCCGGATAGCCCTTCCCCTGGTCGCCGGGTGGCCCTGTTGCCGACATGGACGGGCACCCTGTCCGAATGGTGCTCGATCAGCGACCCGGATGACCGGCGCGCGTACACGTCGGGATTCCCCGTGCGAAGACAAACCTTGACGCATGCGGTAGGTTCTGTACCCGCGGGCGCGAGGCCGCCGCGTTCGAGCATCGAAAGGGGATGCAGTCATGAAGTCCTTCCAGTTCCATCTCATGCCTTACCCGTATCTGCCCGGCACCGACCGCGAGTTCACGGACACGTACTCCAGCACCTGGGTGGACCTGCCGAACGAGCTCTTCGACACCGAGCGCGGGCCGGGGATCTACCAGTCCTACCTCCAGGACCTGGTCTGGGCGGAGCAGGTGGGGTTGGACGGCGTCGTGGTGAACGAGCACCACCAGAACGCCTACGGCATCATGCCGTCGCCCAACCTGATCGCCGCCGCGCTCTCGCAGATCACGTCGCGCGTCAAAGTCGCCGTCCTCGGCAACGCGGTGCCGCTGCTGGAGGAGCCGCAGAAGATAGCGGAAGAGTTCGCGATGCTCGATCAGCTGCTCGACGGGCGCTTCATTGGCGGGCTCGTGATCGGCACGGGAATGGAGTACTACTCCTACGGCACCAACCCCACGTTCGCGCGCGAGAAGTACCGCGAGGGCCTGGAGCTGATCCTGCAAGCGTGGACCCAGCCCGGGCCCACGCAGTTCCACGGCGAGCACTACCAGAACGCCTACCTCAACCCCTGGCCGCGCCCGAAGCAGCAGCCCCACCCGCCGATCTGGGTACCCGGCGGGACGAGCATCGAGACGATGGAACTTTGCGTCGACAACGACTTCACGTACTGCATCACCGTGAACCCGGCAAAGGACGGATTGCGGGCTGCGGCGCAGACCTACCAGAAGGTGTTCGAGGACCGCGGCAAGCCCTACAACCCGGACAAGCTCGCCTGGCTGGTGCCCACCTACGTCACCACCTCCAGCGAGGCCGCCGAGGAAGAGGCGCACGACTCGTATCGCTACTTCATCCGCCGCCTGCTGCTCGGATTCGGCGGGGACGGGCGCGTCTGGACGGCCCCCGGCTACACCTCCGAGCGGTCTCGCGCCTCGTCGGCCGAGCGGATGAGACAGATCATGGAGGGCCGCGGCGAGGGCCGCCCGGTCTGGGACGATCTCGACAACGGCGGGGTGATCCTGACCGGAAGCCCGGAGAAGGTGACAAACGAATTCATCGAGCTCTGCACCGACTACGGGGTCGGCCACATCCTGCACCTCTTCCGCTTCGGGAACCTGCCCGAGGAGCTGGGCAGGCGAAGCGTGAAGATGTACGCGGAGGAGTGCCTGCCGACGATCCGCGAGCAGGTCGACAAGAATCTCAAGCAGAAGTGGCCCGCCTACACCGGCGAGGGCGCGGAGTGGAACTTCTAGGCGCCCTCGCGGCGCGCTGAGCGGGGGACGCGGTGGCATTCACACAGGAGACGATCCAGGTCGCGGATATCGAGATCGGCGCGGCGAGGGCCGGAAACGGCGACACCGTGGTCTATCTGCACGACATCCTCGGAGACATCCACGCTCAGCCGGAGGGTACCGAGGACAGCCTCCGCTTCCTCGAGAAGCTGTCCGAGAGCTTCGACGTCGTCGCACCGGCGATCCCCGGCTACCGCGCCTCGCTTGAGGCTCAGGAAGCCGTCTACGACCTCGAGGACATGGCGCTGATCTTCGACGACCTGCTGGCGGGCCTCGGCAGCGGCAAGGCTTCGGTCGTCGGGCTCGGCCTCGGTGGCTGGGTGGCCGCCGAGGTGGCGACACGCAACCCGGAGCGCATCGGCAAGCTCGTGTTGATCTCACCCGCCGGCATCTCCCTCCCGGAGACCCCGATCAACCGCCTGATCTTCCCCGCCTTCAGCCCTCGCGCACGGTCGGGGTTCGGCGAGATGCGCACGCTGCTGTTCGGCGACCCGGAATCGGAGTTCGGCAAACGGGTGATACCGGACCCGCCGGGCCTCAGCCCCGAGTGGCAACAGACGATGCGCTACTGCGCCAAGGGATCGGCACGCATCGGCTGGAAGCCCCAGTTCCTGTACAACCGCCGGCTACCGCAGCGGCTGCGGCGCGTGACCGCCGACACGATGATCATCGCCTCGCGCACGGACGAGCTCGTACCGTTCGAAAACATCCAGACGTACGCCGACGGCATCGCGGGCGCCAAGCTGGTCGAGATGGAGGGCAGCCACATGCTCCCGTTCGACCATCCCGACGAGGTAGCTGCGAGCGTCGTGGAGTTCGTCAACGGTTAGCCGCCGGCGTCACCCGTACCGCGGCTGGGGAGCTGGGCTGCGATGAGCGACGAGGGGGCCACTGCGGCCGAGCGCTGCGAGGAGTGCGGCGATCCGCTGGAGTCCCCCGAGGACCGCGGCACCAACGCGGACGGGTCGCGCTCAGCCCGGTTCTGCCGGCTGTGCTACCAGGACGGTCAGTTCGTCGAGAGCCTGCCGGGACGCGGGGACGCCCTGTCCCCGCGCTGAGTCCAGAGGCGGCGCATGCCTCGCTCGTTCGCCAGCGTCGGCGTCCCACGCTCAACGCCCCGACCCTCGGCCCGCGCGGGAGGGGGCGGGGGGCGGTCCCGATGTGACGGGCTCGCATCACTCCATGCAAGCCTCGCGCCAGCCGATCGTGCCGATCAGCGCGCGGGACAGCGGCGGCAGCAGCGCGAGACGAAGAAGCAGATCCCGAGGGCCTGGAACGCGCTGGCGGGCCACTGTGAGCGCGTAGAATCCGGAACGTCGAGTCGTGGCAGATCGATGGCGCGGGGAGTAGTGAGATGGACTGGAGCGACAGCGCGGACCAGGCGGCGTTTCGCGCCAAAGTGCGGAAGTTCATGCATGAGCGACTGCCGTCGCGCTACAAAGCGAGATTCGCCTCGTACAGCCGGCACGAGATCCCGAGCCCGGTGGAGGCGCTCGTAATGCCCGGCGCGTCGTGGGAGACGGACCGCATGTCGGACGACCCCGAGGTCCGCAAGCAGTGCCAGGATTGGGTCGAGGCGCTCAACGAGCAGGGGTGGGTCGCCGCGCACTGGCCCAACGAACTCGGCGGCGCCGGGCTCTCGACGATCGAGCAGTACATCCTGAACGAAGAGCGCACGGTAGCCGACGCGCCGCGCGTGGGAGGCACCGGCGCGATGTTCCTCGGTAGCCTGCTGATGGTGCACGGCACGCCCGAGCAACGGGCCCGCCACATGCCGGCGATCGCCGCCGGCAAGATCAACTGGGCGCAGGGCTACTCCGAGCCCGGCGCCGGCTCCGACCTCGGCTCGCTGGCGCTGCGCGCCGTCCGCGATGGCGACGAGTACGTGCTGAACGGGCAGAAGATCTGGTCGACGCCGCAGACCGCCGATGCCATGTACGCGCTCGTGCGGACGGACCCGGACGCGCCCAAGCACCGTGGCATCTCGTTCCTCATGATCGAGGACTTCCGCATCCCCGGCATCTCGTGGCGGCCGCTCATGAACGCCTGCTTTGACCACTCCAGCTTCGGCGAGACGTTCTTCGAGGACGCCCGCGTGGCGGCGACGAGCTTGATTGGCGAGGAGCACCGCGGCTGGTACGTCGCGATGACGCTGATGGACTTCGATCGCGCCAGCATCTCCAACACGGCCGAGCAGCGCCTCGACATGCAGGAGTTGATCAGCTTCGCGAAGGGTGAGGGCAGGGATCTCGTGCGGATCGCGGAGCGGCCGCCGCTGCGCGGCGAGATCGCCGACCGCATGATCGAGATCGAGGTGGGCTACAACCTGTCGCTGCGGCTCGCGTGGATGCAGTCATCCGGCCTGATTCCGAACTACGAGGCGTCGATGGGCAAGATGTTTTCGACGGAGCTGCTGCAGCGCGTTGCGCGAAGCGCCACAAGGACATTTGGCCTCTACGCCAACCTCTGGCCGGGGGATGAACGCGCTCCGCTGGCCGGCAAGCACACCTATCAGTACGTGCGGACCATTCCCAGAACCATCTCTGGTGGAAGTTCCGAGATCCAGCGCAACGTCATCGCCACGCGCGGTCTTGGTCTACCGCGCGGGTAGCGAGCGGAGTCCGTCCGCGATCACCAGCGAATGGAGTTGGGGGGTGGCGGCGGCCCGCGGCCATCTCGATTCGTCGTTGAGGACAGGGCGCCGGCGCATCGTGCACTTCAAGGTGACGCGGCCCCCGGTGCATGGCGGCGGACTTCGATGCATCAGCCGGGGAGGACCGCTGCCGCGCCGGCAGGCGTCTAACGACCCTGGAACACCGGCTTGCGCTTCTCGACAAACGCCTGCGCCGCCTCGCGCGTGTCGTCGAGGGTTCTGAGGTAGGCGCTCGCGCCCGGCATTCCGATCTCGCTCTGGTACGCGCTCGTGCGAGGACGCGCAATCCGCAACTGCTCCTTCGTCGTCTGCACATGCACGGGCGGCAGGCCCGCGATCTCCTCGGCGAGCTCGAGCGCACGTGGCAGCACCTCGTCAGGCGGGACCATGTGGTTCGCAAGCCCCAACTCGTACGCCCGCTGAGCGCTGATGGTGTGACCGCGCAACACGACCTCCACACCGGGCAGCCACGGCAGATTGCACAGGATCGGCACGAATGCCGGGCCGATGATCCCGGTCGGCAGCTCCGACATCGCGAACCGCGCGTCGTCGGCGCACACGGCGATGTCCGACCCCAGCACCATGTACCAGCCGAAGCCCCAGGCGCCGCCGTTGACGGCGGAGATGATCGGCTTGTTCGTGTCGGGAACCCCCAGGTACTCCATCCGTGCGACGGGCGCGTCCGCCGCATCGAGCGGCGGCGGACCCCCGGCCGCCTGGTCCTGGA
This sequence comes from Dehalococcoidia bacterium, assembly GCA_965247925.1. GTDB lineage: Bacteria > Chloroflexota > Dehalococcoidia > UBA2979 > UBA2979 > VXMT01. The sequence goes on along the minus strand of CBDFIB010000004.1, from coordinate 809,915 downwards.
TGTCCCTCCCGGCGCAGAAGATGCGGCCGGCGCCGGTCAGCACCCCGACACGCGCGTCGTCGTCGTTGACGAACTCGTACCAGGCCCGGGCGAGGTCGTGCCCCATCTGCGCGCCACGCGCATTCAGTCGCTCGGGGCGGTTCATGGTCACGGTCGCGACATGCCCGCTCTTCTCGTATTCGACGAACCCGTGCGTTGTCATCCCTCGGTCCCCCCCCCCCGCGTATCCGCGATTCTCGGGCGATACTACAACCTGCGCGACCAGGCGATGACCGGACCCGTTCTCGCGAATTCCCGAGTCAGGCTCATCGGGAAGGAACTGGGCGCGGCCCGACCCCGGGGGCCGCCCGGTCAGGCGTGCCGGCGAAGGTCCAGCCGCCGGCGCCCGGCCCGGATCGTCCGGAGGGGTATCGCCGCCGCTTCGCGAACCCGATATTGACGTTGACTCTTTGCGGTACGCTTGCGGCGCCTTGCAGGGACGCGGCCGAGCGGAGGCCGTCTTGCGCAGTGCTGTCGAATCGGTCCGAACGTGCACCGTCGCCGGGCGTGCTTGAGCAACGAACCCGACGCGCGGGGTACCCGCACGCACCGCTTCTCAGCCGGCTTCCCGGAGCGTCGGGGCGTTCGGCCGCGGCGGTCCGGGCACGCGAGCCCGGCGACGGCGGCGACGAAGGGCTGTGGCTCGACACGCCTTCGAGGGCGAGAGGCGTCGTTAACCGGGCGTGGGCGGCGCGAGAGCACGTGTGGAGTGGCGGGCAACGCAGGCTGCACGGCTGCGATTCAGTTCCCTTCGTGGCGAGCGATCGTCGCAGGCCGAAAGGAGCGCGTCATGACAGGGCCACTCGCGGAGATCCGGGTGCTCGAGTTCTCGCAGGCCATCGCCGGGCCGCACTGTGGTGTGAACCTGGCCGACCTCGGTGCGGACGTGGTGAAGGTGGAGCCGCCCGGCGGCAGTGCCTCGCGGAACCGGCGCAGCCCCGTGCCGGGCGAGACGAAGTCGTTCCACACCCTCAACCGGGGCAAGCGCAGCCTGGTGCTCGATCTGAAGCAGCCGGCCGCCCAGGAGATGGTGCACCGGATCATCCCGAGATTCGACGTCGTCACGTCGAACATGACGCCGGGAGCGACGAAGCGGCTGCGGATCGACTACGAAACGCTGCGGCGCTTCCGGCCGGACCTGATCTATGCGCAAAACACGGGCTTCGGCACCCGCGGCCCGAACGCGACGCGCACCGGTTCGGATGTCGTCGCGCAGGCCTACAGCGGGCTCATGGCCGCGGAGGTCAAATTCAACGAGCTCGGCGGCCCGGACCTCATCCAGTGCACCGGCATCGTCGACTTTCCGGCCGGCGTGGTCATGGCGATGGGCATCTGCGCCGCGCTCTTCCACCGCGAGCGCACCGGCGAGGGCCAATACGTGACCACGAACCTGCTGACCACCGCGATGTCCATGATGGGGCGCGACATCGCGCGCTCACCCGTCCTGGACGCGGTGACGCGCGATCCCATGATGGAACGCATTCAGGCCGTGCGCGATCGCGGCGGGACGTATCAGGAGGTGGTGCAGGAGCGGGGCGGCATGTACGACCTGCTCGGGCATCAGTCCAAGCTCTACTACGGCGGCTACGCGGTGAAGGACGGCGCGATCATGCTCGGCGCCCTCACCCCCAAGAACCGCGAACACATCCGGGCGCTGGTCGGCCTCGATCACGACCCCACCAACGACCCCGACTTCGACACGCTGGATCCTGCGAACCGCCCGATCATCGACAGCACGTGGCACAAGATCTCCGAGGCCATGCGTACCCGCACCATGGACGAGTGGATCGCGGATTTCGACCGGCTCGGGGTGCCCGCATCGAAGGTCTTGCTCGCCGAGGAGCTGTCCGGCGACGAGCACGTCGTCGCGGCCGGGATGATGATCGAGGTCGAGCACGAGCTGGTCGGGCGGGAGTCCTTCGTCGGACCGCTCGTCGAGATGTCGGCCGCGCCCACTGGTTCCACCCGGCCGTCGCCGCCCCTCGGCCGGCACAGTGAGGACGTCCTGCTCGAGTGCGGCGCTTCGGCCGATGAAGTCGCCGCGCTTCGTGACGGCGGGGCCCTTGGCTAGGCGGTCCGTCGCTCGCGAAGGCCGGCCTTCGGTGACGCCGGGCCGCGGCCATCACTCGGGCCGGCGTTCGGCCCGGGACGAGCTGCCATCGCTCAGCAGATCGAGCGTAGCGGAGACAAGCGAGGAGAATTGGCCGCGAGAAACACGCGACCACGAATTCGTAAGGGAGTGATTCGATGTCTGTCCTGTTGTACGAGAAGCGAGATTCCTACGCCATCCTCACGATGAACCGCCCGGAACGGCTCAATGCCGGCGGCCTTCAGATGCGGGAGGAGATGGTGACGGCGCTCGCGGACTTCGACGCCGATCCCGCCATGCGAGCGGGCATCGTCACCGGCGCCGGCAGAGCGTTCAGCGCCGGCATGGACCTGAAGGAGGCTGCCGAGCGGGCCGCGCGCGGTGAGCCGGTGGGAGGAAGCACGCCGGACGGCTCGACTCCGCGGTCGCCCCTGTCCAGCAGCCCGAAGCCATTCATCGCCGCAGTCAACGGGCTGGCGCTCGGCGGCGGCCTCGAGCGAGCGCTCGACTGCGACATCCGGATCTGCTCGACCGAGGCGTACTTCGGGCTGTTCGAGGTGAAGCGGGGCATCATGGCCGGATACGCCGTCCATCACCTCCCGCGACTCGTCGGCTCAGCCGCGGCAAGCTACGTTCTGCTCACGGGCGACCGCATCGAGCCCGAACAGGCGCTGCAGTGGGGCATCGTCTCCGAGGTCGTGCCGCCGGAGCGGCTCCTGCCCCGAGCGATCGAGATCGCCGAGCTGATCGCCTCCAACGCGCCCCTCTCGATCAAGGGCACGAAGTCGATGCTCCACTTCTGGCGGAACACGGGCATGGCGGAGAGTCACCGCGCGTACCAGTGGATCGCTGGAGCCGTCTTTGAGTCCGAGGATGCGAAGGAGGGCCCGACGGCCTTCGCGGAGAAGCGCGAGCCGACCTGGCAGGGACGCTAGCTCCGGCGCCGTCACGGGCGGCCTCGAGCTTCCCGGCCCGTCCCTGACCTTCGCGGGCGCCTCGTGCGCCTTGCGGGCAGCTGACGGAGCGCGAGATCGTGCCGCTGCTCGCCGGCGGGCTCGAGCGGGCGGCTGACGACTGGGACTAGTAGTCGCGCGGCAGGCGGAGCCCCTGGAAGGCGATGATGTTGCGCTGGATCTCGTTGCTGCCACCCGCGATGGTGATCCCGACGTTGGATTCAAGGGTGGAGTTGATCCAGCCTCCGAGGGGGGCGCGCTCCGACTCCCAGGTGACGGTTGCCGCCGGCCCTGCGATCTCCATCCCGAACTCCGCGATCCGCCGCTCGAGCTCGGTGAGATAGATCTTCTGGACTGAAGACTCCACGCGCAGCTTGAGCCCCGCCGACAGCTTCGAAGCGGTCATTGCCTGGAAGACGGCGCCCGCTTCCATCTCGATGAAGAACTGTGCGAGCCGGTCCCGCACCCATGGGTCGTCTTTCAGCGGCCTGCCGTTCAGCGATGCGCTCAGGACGAACGCGAACAGCTCGTCGAGCAGCAGCGGGAGGTGGCCGTACGGGATCCCGCTGGTGCGGTCGAGGTCGAGCGCCTCGCGGACGTAGTTCCAGCCCTTGTTCTCCTCGCCGAGGAGATGATCCGCGGGGACCCGGACGTCGTCGTAGAAGCTGGCCGCCACGCCGCGCTCCCCCGGGCCGCCGGTCCCCGTAAACCCCGGGCGGTCGTGCTCGACGAAGAGCAGCGAGATCCCCTCGCGGAGGGGCGCGTCCGGGTCGGTGCGTACGGCGAGGTAGATGATATTGCCCTCGAGGGGGCGGCTGAACACCTTCTGGCCGTTGATCACGTACTCGTCGCCGTCTCGCACCGCCCGGGTCTGCAGGTTCGCCAGGTCGGAGCCCGTCTCAGGCTCGGTGAACCCGAGCGAGAAATCGAGTTCGCCGGCGCGGATCAAGGGGAGCAGCTCCTCCTTCATCCAGGGCGACCCGTATTTGATGATGAGCGGGCCCATGATGTTCACTGCGTACAGCGAAAGCGGCGCCTCGATCCGCGAGCACTCGTCGCTGAGGATGAACCGCTCCATCGGCGTGAACTTCGGGGTGCCTCCGTACTCGGCGGGCCACCCGAGGGCGTACCAGCCGCGTTCGGCGACCGCCTGCCGGAAGCGCCTGACGGCCGCGCGCCGGGCTGGGGTCAACACTCGCCCCTGGCGCCTCGCCACCCGCACCTCGGGCGGCCACGCCTCGGCGAGGAACTCGCGGATCTCCCGCCGGAATTGCTGTTCGTCTGCGCTGAAGCCGAAGTCCAAGCCGGTCCCCCTAGCGCTCGATGATGGCGTCGGCGATCGCCCGGCGGTGCTCGTGCGCCGTCCCGTAGGACGTCGTCAACCCGATCCCGATGCGGTACGAGAGCTGGACCGGGTGGTCGTCGCTGTGCCCGACTCCGCCGTGCACCTGGATCGCGTCGCGGGTGACCCGCGCGGTCGCGTCTCCCATATACGCCTTCGCGTAGCGGGCGGCGCGCTCGAACGGCTGCCCGGTCGCCTGCAGCCAGGCAGCCTTGTAGACGAGGTATCTCCCGACCTCGATGTCGACCACCATGTTCGCGCACTTGTGTGAGATCGCCTGGAAGGCGCCGATCAACTTGCCGAAGGCGCGCCGCTGGTTCGCGTAATCGGAGGCGAGCTCCAGCGACCGCTCGCAGAGCCCGAGCAGGAGGAGCGCGCTGGCGACCGCGCCGTGCGCGACGACGTCCGCCTGCAGCCCGTCTGCGCTGACGGCCTCGCCCACCGCCCCGTCGAAGCGCACCTCGAACAGCGGGTCGCCCCCGGAGGTAGGCAGCCGCTCGCAGCTGACACCCTCGTCCGCCACCGGCACGACTGCCATCCGCTCGTCCTCGGCGAGCGGCAGCAGGAGATGCGTGGCGAGGTTCGCCCAGGGCACCGCGCCGGCGATGCCGGACAGCATGACCGCGCCGTTGGAGGATCCGACGGCCCTCGGGCTCTGGCCCTCGCCGTCGCTGTACAGCGCGGGGATGACGACGGCCTCGCCGTCGGCGATCGCGGCTGCGAGGTCGGGCGCGGCGCGCACGAGCGGCAGCCCGCTCGCGATGGTCGAGTGGTGATAGGGGCTCACTGCGCAGGCTTTGCCCATCTCCTCGAGCAGCAGCGCCACGTCGAGGAGGCCGCCGCCGGTGCCGCCCAACGACTCCGGGAACGGCGCCGCTGTCCAGCCCAGCTCGAGCATGCCGCTCCAGATCCCGGGGTCGAAGCCCTCCTCGGTGCGGTAGATATCGCGCATCCGGTCCAGCGGGTACTCGCGCGCGAAGAAGTCGCGGCTGGCCTGCCCGAGCAGCTCCTGGATTTCGCTGAACTGGTGATCCATCGGGGCCCCTTCGAGCCTGCGGGCCGCCGGCCCGGTCTGCTCCGAGCCTGCGCACGTGGACTATATCAGCCAGCGCCAGCGGCCACGATGCGGAGCACCGAGCCGAGCTCGCGCCAGGACCCGAACTGGAGCCGGCCCGTCCACGTCCGCATCTACTCGAAGACGATGACCTGTCGCGCGACCTCTCCCGCCTTCATCGAGGCAAACATGTCGTTGACCTCTTCGAGCTTGCCACGGCGCGAGATCATCTCGTCCGGCTTCAGCCGGCCCTGCATGTAGAACTCGACCAGCCTCGGGAAGTCGATGCGGTGGCGGGTCGACCCCATCGAGCAGGCCTGCAGCTTCTTCTCGCCGGAGAGCATGCGACCGCCCAGCGGGATCGTCTGGTCGGCGGGGATGACGCCGATCAGCGTCGCCGTGCCGCCCAGGTCCAGGCACTCGACCGCCTGAATGGTGACGTTGCTGAGCCCGATCGCCTCGAACGAGTAGTCGACACCGCCGTCGCTTAGCTCCCGGATCGCCTCCACCGGGTCCTGCGAGGAGGCGTTCACCGCATGCGTGGCGCCGAGCTGTTTGGCGGTCTCGAGCTTATGGTCGATCAGGTCGACGGCGATGATCTGCCGTGCGCCGGAGATGTGGGCGCCCTGGATGGCGGAGAGCCCGATGCCGCCGACGCCGAAGACGGCCACCGTGGAGCCCGGCTCCACCTGCGCCGTGTTGATCACCGCGCCCAGCCCGGTGATCACACCGCAGCCGATGAGCGACGCGGCGTCGAGCGGCATGTCCTCGCGGATCTTCACGATGGCGCGCTCGTGCAGCAGCATCTGCTCTGCGAAGCTCGAAATGGCAGCGTGCACCGGCGTGCCGTCGAGCGTGAAACGCGGCGCGTCCTCCGACGTGCGACCCGGTCTTTCCGTGCAGCGGTTCATGTGGCCGGTGAGGCACTGCTTACATTCCCCGCAGAAGGCGCCCCGGGCGATGATGTGATCGCCTGGCTTGACGTACGTGACTCCCGAGCCGATCTGCTCGACGATGCCCGCGGCCTCGTGCCCGAGAATCGACGGTGCCTCCCGTGGCAGGATGCCGTCGACGTTATGCAGGTCGGAGTGGCAGACGCCGCTGGCGGCGGTGCGGACCAGGACCTCATCCCCATCAACTCCACACCGCTTCAGGATTCCGTATCTCGTCCGGCCGGAGTGGGGCGCCTACGCGGTGGCGTGGAGGGTGCTGGTGTGAGTTTGTCGAAAAAGATCAATGGCTGCACGGCAAGTCATGGAGTGTTGGGCCAACGGCTGCCTATCTGGAGGACCCGAAGAAGCGTGACTAGTCAAGAGGGCGGGAGCACGTCGCGGGCAAGGAGTCAGGTGGTCCGGGGATCCTCGCGTCCTCGAGTTATCAACACTGACCGGCTGGCCGCCCGTCGAACGCTTCGTCGTGCCTGGCTGCGACGGCCGACCCGTTTCCGTGGCCGAAGGGCGGCGTATCGTCACCGAGAGCCACAGCGTTCCCGCCGAGGTCCGCCGGCAGCGCTTCGGCCGCCTCCGGCGCGCAAGAGGACCGGCAACTGCACTCTGGAATCACAGAGTGCTCGCTCGCCGGGCCGCCCGCTGGCCACAACTTGCCGGAGTTCCGTTCCCGCGAGTCCGGGGCCGCCGTCACCTCACTGAAGGCTGAGCAGCGCTTCATCCACGCCGCAGACCGGGAGTGGGGGAGGTCGGCGGGACACTCTCGTGATGCTCCCTCATGCGCCCGAGGCTCGCAGCGAGGTCCCTCCTGAGGGGCCGAGAGCGTGGTCGACGTGCCCTGGTCGAGGACGTCCAAGTAACGGCTACCATTGAACAAACATGGGCATGACGACGTGGGTGTAGCGGTCGTCGCCGACGGGGCGGAGGACGCCGGGGCTTGAGGGGGAGCTGGTCTCGACAGCAACGCGGTCGGCGTCGATGACTTGCAGGACCTCGGTCAGGTAGCGGCTGTTGAAGGCGATCTTCGCCTCCTCGCCATCAACCATGGCGTCCAGTTCGCCCTCGTTGTTGCCCAGCTCCTCGGCGCGCGCGGTGATCAGCAGGCGGCCGGGCGCGGAGTCCTCGCCGGGCGTGGCGACGAGCCTCACGATGCCGGAGCCGTCGCGCGCGAAGATCGAGGCGATGCGCGTCTCGCGCATGAACTCTGAGACGGCTATCTCGGTGCGGGTCGCGTGCGAGCTCGGGATCAATTGGTCGTAGTTCGGGAACGTGCCCTGCAGCAGCGTGGCGCTGAGCGTCGCGTGGCCGAGGTCGAAGAGCACCTGCGTGCCGACGGGGTTGAAGCGCATCTCGACCGGTTCGCCGACCTCTGCGAGCATCCGGGCGAGCTCGCCAAGGGCGCGCGCGGGCACGATCGCCTCGCGCTCGGCGGGGGCGCCCTCCAGCTCCATCGTGTGGACCGCGAGGCGGAAGCCGTCGGCGGCGGCGAGCCGCAGCTGCGAGCCCTTGATTCCGAAGTGGACGCCGGTGAGCACGGGCCGCGAGTTGTCGGTGGCGGCGGCGAAGACCACCTGGTTGATGGCGCGCCGCAGCGCGCCGGAGTCGAGGGCGAGCGAGTCGCCGTCCTCGACTGGCGGGATGGGCGGGAAGTCATCGGCGCTCTGCCCGCCGATCGAGGCTTCGTTGCGGGCGCAGGAGAGGCTGACCTGGCGGGAGCGCTCGGCGAGCGAGAGCTCGATCGGCTGTTGTGGGAGCGAGGCGACGAAGTCGGAGAGCAGCCGCGAGGGCAGCGTGATCGCCCCCGGCTCCTCGACCGCGGCAGCGATCCGGTAGGTGATCGCGATCGTCTCGGCGTCCGTCGCGGAGAGCGTGAGGCCGTCGTCGCGGGCTTCGAGGAGGATGTGGCCGGCGATGGGAAGGGGCGAGCGCGCGGGGACGGCGCGAGATACGGCGCTGAGCCCGCGGTGGAGATCTTCCTGCTGGACCGTAAGCTGCATGGGCGAGTCCGACCCGCCTAACCGCTCAAGCGCTGCGCGCCTGAGCCCGCGAAGCGAGTATACGGGTGAGCACCCGCCGCGGCAATCAGGCGATGTCGCAACGTTGGGCCGCTAGCGGGGTCGTGCGGCGTGCATCGCAAGGGCATTGCTGTAACCGCTCGCGGCAGCAGATTGCGGGCGCGCCGGACACGCGGCGAGCTCTCAGGCGCCACTCCGCGCGAGATTGAGCGCCAGCAGCCGCCCCAGCAGCTCCTCCTCCCCCAGCTCCGAGGGCGCGGCCGACTCCGGCCAGCCGTAGGCGGCGAAGACGGCGCTGTCGAGGGCGGCGTGGAGGTGGGAGAGCCAGGCCGGGCGGGCGTTGTAGAGGTTCGTGAGCGTGCGGCGGCGCAGCTCGCGCTCGGCGTCCTCGTCGACCGGGAGCAGGCGCGGGGGCAGCGAGGGCAGCACGTCCGGCTCCTCGCGCACCAGCTCAGGCGGGTTGAGCCAGCGCCGCCGCGCCTCATCCAGCGCCCGTGCCGCCGCGCCGATGGCGTCGCGCTGCCCTCGCTGCTGCGCCGTCAGCGCCTCGTCCGGCGTGTCGAGCAGCCACGGGAAGGGGAACGTCTCGAACGTCGAGGTCGGCGTGTAGCGCGGGTCGTTGCCGACGCCGAGCCACGTCCCCATCCGCAGCGACCAGAGCTCGTGCGCCCGCGAGTGCAGCACCCCGAACGCGTAGTCGTCGTTGCGCGCGATCGCCACGGTCGCATTCGACGGCAAGACTGCGACTGGGAGCCAGACGAAGAGACGGTGCTTAGACGTCATCGGGGTACAGATGTAGCGGGAGAGCCCATCGAGTGCGGAACGAAGGCCCGGTCGCGCGTCCCCAAAGATCCACCAGCGCTCACGATGGGACTTGCGCCGCACCTTCTCGCGAACTGGGAGCACGTGGGTTCTCACGTACTCGAAGGGAAGCTCGTACTTCGCCGCATCCTCGACCGGTGTACTTGTTCCAAAGTCGACCAAGAATGTGTCCCTAGACCGACCAGTGAGATCGCTCGCATTCACCCACCGACGAACCACGTCAGCGTTTCGGTCTCCGAAAGGACCTGCTGGTGCGGTGAGCATCGTTCGAGCGTGATCCGGGTCCACCTCAAAGGGCCCACTCTTCTGCACACCGATGAAGGATCGGTCGGCGTTCTCCGCCAGCCTTCGAGCGACCGTTAGATCAATACGATCTGCGGTAAGGTCCGCGTTGATCGCAGCCACCGGATACCCATCGAAGCGTCGATCTGTCTCCGACCCGTCGTCTTGGCAGATGATTGACACGCGGACCGATGCGCCTTCAACAACCCAAGGCTTGTCTCCCCAAGCAGAGAAGATGTCGCCTGTCTCTCTGACTCGATCGAGCACGCGACGGTTCGCCCCACCGCGAATGCTGTTCGTTGCTAGTAGACCTGCGCGACGGGTGGTGCCGTTTGCGATCTGCTGCCGTGCTGCTTCATGCCAGTAGCAGACGAAGTCGGCACCGGCTGGGACGAGCTTGGCCCATGTGTGGCGCAGATCATCGACGTACTGGTCGCCGAGTTGGCCGCGCATGCGGCGATCGCCCAGGAACGGCGGGTTGCCGACGACGAACTCGGCCTCCGGCCAGGTGGCGGGGATCGGGAAACCCTCGGCGTCGCGGGCGAGGATCGCGTCGCGCAGCTCGATGTTGTCGAGCGGCTGCAGCACCGGGTCGCGCGGGAAGCCGTAGCCGTGGTCCAGCATCCACTGGATGTGCCCGATCCAGATCGAGACGCCCGCCAGCTCCTTCGCGTACGGGTTCAGCTCGATGCCCAGCACGTTGTGCGGGTCCACCTGCGGTAACTCCCTAGGGATGGTCTGAACAACTCGCCTGAGCGAGTGAGCGGATGCGATCATGGGCGGACCCGGAGAGGGGCGCCCCATGCAGCAGCGTTCGTTCGGCAGCGTCGAGTACGAGCACAAGAAGGTCAAGACACGGCGCCAGAGGTTCCTGGAGCGCATGGACGGGCTCGTCCCCTGGGCTGAGCTGGAGCAGCGCATCGCGCCCGTCTACCCGAAGCCGGGCCGCGGACGCCGCCCCTACCCGCTGCGCGTGATGCTGCGCATCCACTGCCTCCAGCTCTGGTTCAACCTCAGCGACCCCGGCATGGAGCAGGAACTCTACGACTCCCGCTCGATGCTCGAGTTCGCCGGTCTCAGCCTCTCCGAGCCGATCCCCGATGAGACGACGATCCTCAACTTCCGCCACCTGCTGGAGCGCCATCAGCTGGGAACGGAGCTGTTCGCGACGATCAACGCGCATCTGGCACGGCAGGGGCTGCAGCTGTGCGAGGGCACGATCGTGGACTCCACGATCATCAGCGCGCCGTCCTCGACGAAGAACCGCGAGCGAGCGCGCGACCCCGAGATGCACCAGACCAGAAAGGGCCGGCAGTGGTACTTCGGGATGAAGCTGCACAGCGGCACGGATGCGCGGACGGGGCTGGTCCACAGCGTGCACACGACGGCGGCGAACGTCTCCGACGTGACCGAGGCGCATCGCCTGTTGCACGGAGGTGAGAGCGCGGTGTGGGGCGATGCCGGCTACCAGGGAGTGGAGAAGCGCCCGGAGCACGCGGGTTCGGAGGTGCGCTGGCAGGTGGCGATGCGCCCGGGTCTCAGGCGGCTGCTGCCGCCGGGCGGCACCGAGGCACAGGCGGAGCGGCGCAAGGCCTCGGTGCGTGCGAAGGCCGAGCATCCATTTCTCTACGTGAAGCGGCACTTCGGGTACGCGAAGGTCCGCTACCGGGGCCTGGAGAAGAACCACCAGCGTCTCGCGCTGCTGCTCGGTTTCACGAACCTGCTGCGAGCCGAGCCTCAACTCGCGTGATCGCGGGAGCGCTGCGTCCGGAATCGCTCGTGCGGGCGATCCCGCAGCGGAATGGGGGCGGGATCGCCCCCTGAACCGCGGTATCGGCCCCCACAGCGCGGCTCGGCACGCCGATCGACCCGCACCGCGCCCGATACGCCACCTGATCAGACCATCCCTAGGGATACCCAGCCGATCCGCCCCCCAGCCGATCGCCTCCTGCTCCAGATCCTTGAGCAGCCGCAGTGTGACGTAGAGGAAGTTCCCGCTGCCGCACGCCGGGTCGAGCACACGCACCGCGCGCAGCCGCTCGAGGAAGGCACGCCACGCATCCTCCGCGTCGCGCTCCCACGCCTGCAGCGCACGTCGTGCGCGCCTGCGCGGGGCCTCCCCGCGCCCCCTGCGCGGGAAGCGCCCGAGAGTGAGCGAGCTCGGCTCCTGCCCGCCCGCGAGCTCCTCGACGCGCGCCTGCATCGCCGCGAACTCGTGGCGCAGCGGGGTCAGCACGACCGGCTCGACGACCATCAGGATCTTCTCGCGGTCGGTGTAGTGCGCGCCGAGCTGGCCGCGCTTGTCCGGGTCCAGCCCGCGCTCGAAAAGCGTGCCGAGGATCGCCGGCTCCACCTGCGACCAGTCGAGGTCCGAGGCCTCGCCGACGGCGCGCAGCTCGTCGCGCGTGAAGGCGAGCGCCGCCGCGTCGTCGAACAGCCCGCCGTCGAACCACTCGATGCGCTGCGTGCCGAAGAAGCGCCCGGTCTCGCGATCGGCCATCAGCCGGAACAGCTCGGAGATGCCCGCCTCGAACGCCTCCGGATCGTCGCGGCGCGAGCGCACCAGATCGGTCATCAGGCGCGCGGGCAGCAGACCGACGTCCTCGGCGAAGAGGCAGAACAGCACGCGATTGAGGAAGTGCGCGACGGCCTCCGGCTCGTGCCCGCGCTCCTGCATCGAGCGCGCGATGTCGGCGAAGCGGGCGGCGGCGAGCTGCGTCACCTCGTCGGGCGTCTGCCGCGGCCGCAGCGCCTCCGGCTCGCTCATCACGGCGCGCAGCAGGCGCAGCGCCTCCGCCGTGCGCTCGCCGCCCGCCGCGAGGTCCTCGAGCGTGACGCGGCGGACGGCGGTCTTGGTGTTGGTGAAGTCGGTGTGGACCTCGATCACGTCCATGTCGCTGACGACGAGCAGCGGCGGGTTTTCGAGCGCCTCGCGGTAGTCGAGCAGCTGGCGGTAGGCGGCGCCGAGGTCGGCGTGCGCGCCCTTGTACTCCCAGCCGAAGAAGCCGCGCTTCCAGACGTCGGCGGCCCCCGTTCCGCCGGTGCTGGTGCGCTTCGCGCCGGCCTCGAAGCTGTACCACTCGCCGGTGGGGTCCGCCTCGTTGGGCGTTTGCACGCCGAGCAGTTGGCAGAGATTGATGAAGTGCTCCTGCGACGAGGGCCGCTCGCGCCGCACGTTGTCGCGCCACTTCGCGGCGAAGTCGGCGGCGGAGAGCGTTGGCCGGGTCGTGGTCATGCGCGTCCCTCGCTGCTCGCGCATCGTAGCATCCGCACATCGGTTCTGGCAGCGAACGGCCGGTCCGCGCAGGGCGCCCGCGCGCCCCGCCCGGCCCGGCGCCCCGGACGACGGTGCGGGTGAGGAGGCGCTACGCCCCGGAGGCGGCCTCGCGGAGCGCGCCGGCGATGGCCTCGACGGTGCGCTCGATCAGCGCCTCGTCGTGGGCGAGGGAGACGAACCAGGCCTCGAACTGCGAGGGCGGCAGCATCACGCCACCGTCGAGCAGCGCGCGGTGGAAGCGGGCGAAGCGCGCGGTGTCGCTCTGCGCCGCTTCGGCGTAGTCGCCCGGCGCCTCGGCGCGGAAGAAGCCGGTCAGCGCCGACCCGACGCGCGCGACCGCGAAGGGCACGCCCGCCTCGCGCGCCGCCTCGGCGATGCCGTCCTCGAGCTGCGCGCCGAGCGCCTCGAGGCGCGCGTAGGCGGCCTCGTCGGCCTGGACCGTGCGCAGCGTCGCGAGGCCGGCCGCCGTCGCCAGCGGATTGCCGGAGAGCGTGCCGGCCTGGTAGACGTCGCCTGCCGGCGCCATCTGCTCCAGCAGCTCGCGCGGGCCGCCGTAGGCGCCGACCGGCAGGCCGCCGCCGATCACCTTGCCGAGCGTCGTGAGGTCCGGACGCACGCCGTAGCGGCCCTGCGCGCCGGACCAGCCGACGCGGAAGCCGGTGATCACCTCGTCGAAGACGAGCAGCGCGCCGTGCGCGTCGCAGAGCCGCCGCAGCGCCTCAAGGAAGCCGTCCCGCGGCGGGACGACGCCCATGTTGCCGGCGACAGGCTCGACGATGACGGCGGCGATGGCGCCCGGATGCGCCTCGAAGATCGCCTCGACGGCCGAGGCGTCGTTGTAGGGGGCGAGCAGTGTCTGCGCGGCGAAGGCGGCGGGCACGCCGGGCGAGTCCGGCAGCCCGAGGGTGGCGACGCCCGATCCGGCAGCGGCGAGCAGACCGTCCGAGTGGCCGTGGTAGCCGCCCTCGAACTTCACGATCAGGTCGCGGCCGGTGGCGGCGCGGGCGAGTCGCAGCGCGCTCATCACCGCCTCGGTTCCGGAGTTGACGAAGCGCACCATCTCCACCGACGGCAGCGCCTCGACGACCAGCTCCGCCAGCTCCAGCTCCGCCTCCGTCGGCGCGCCGAACGAGGTGCCCTGCGCCGCCGCCTGCGCCACCGCATCGACCACCGCCGGGTGGGCGTGGCCGAGGATCAGCGGACCGAACGATCCGAGGTAGTCGATGTACTCGTTACCGTCGGCGTCGGTGACGATCGCGCCCGCGCCGCTGGCGAGCACGACCGGGTCGCCGCCGACGGCGCGGTAGGCGCGCGCCGGCGAGTTGACGCCGCCGGGGAGCACGGCCCGTGCCCGATCCATCAGCGCGCGCGAGCGTTCCAGCGAGCGGCCGGCCGCCTCCGCACTCACGGAGCGACCGCGCTCGGCACGGGCACACCCAGCGCCTCCGCCACCTCGGACAGCGAGTTCGCTTCGATGGCCGGAGTCGGGTAGTCCTCGGCGAGTTCGGCATCTTCGCGGCGGCGCCGCCAGGCTACGGGCAGTCCGGCGTGGTCCGCGCCCAGGACATCCGCCTGCGGCGAGTCCCCGACGTAGAGCACCTCGGAGGGTTCGCAGCCGAGGCGCCGGCACGTCTCCTCGAAGACGGCGCGGTGCGGCTTGTAGTTCCGCAGCGATTCGGAGGACTGGATGACGGAGAAGCGCAGCCGGTTGTGCGAGACGGCGCTCTGCAGGAAGTCCTCGTCCGCGTTCGAGAGCAGCGCGAGCCGGTAGCCGGCTGCATCGAGGGCATCCACCACGTCGCGCGCGTCGGGGAAGGCGGGCGCGTGGCTCAGCACCTCGCGGAAGAGGTCGGCGCCGGCAGCCGGGTCACCCTCGATACCCTGGTCCTCGAAGACCCAGGCGAACTGCCGCCGCCAGATCTCCCAGGTGGTGATGAACTCGGGCACGGGGCCCTCGAGCATGTACGGACGGTCCGGCTTGCCCTCGTCGTCGACGCGATCGCCCCAGGGGCTGACGCTGTTCCAGGCCTTCTCGAAGCTCTTCGCGGTCGCGTCGAAGTCCTCGACGGCGAGGCCTTGCTGGTCGAGCGCCTCGCGGAACGCGGCGCGGAAATCCCAGTCGAAGAGCGTGCCGTAGGCGTCGAAGGCGACGGCGCGGATCGCGCCCGCGTCGAAGGGCGCGGGCTCGGCGGGCGTCTCGCCGGTCGTCGTCACCGCGTCTCGCGTAGCCAGCGCGCCGCCTCCTTCGCGTGGTACGTGATGAGGATGTCGGCGCCGGCGCGGCGGATCCCGGTCAGCGCCTCGAGGACGGCGCCGCGCTCGTCGATCCAGCCCTGTGCGGCCGCCGCCTTCAACATCGCGTACTCGCCGGAGACGTTGTACGCCGCGAGCGGCAGTTCGGTCGAGTCGCGCACCGCGCGCACCACGTCGAGGTAGGCGAGCGCCGGCTTCACCATCACGATGTCGGCCTGCTCGTCGATGTCGATCGCGGCCTCACGCACGGCCTCGCGCACGTTCGGCGGGTCCATCTGGTAGCCGCGGCGGTCGCCGAACTGCGGCGCCGAGTCGGCAGCCTCGCGGAACGGCCCGTAGAAGGCCGAGGCGTACTTCGCGCTGTAGGCCATGATCGGCAACTGCGCGAAGCCGGACTCGTCGAGCGCCTCGCGGATCGCGCTGACGCGCCCGTCCATCATGTCCGAGGGCGCGACCATGTCCACGCCTGCCTCGGCGAGCGAGACCGAGGTGCGCGCGAGCAGCTCGATCGCGGCGTCGTTCTCCACCTCGCCACGCGCGCTGATCGGGCCGCAGTGCCCGTGGTCGGTGTACTCGCAGAGGCAGACATCGGCGATCACGGCCAGCGATGGGTCGGCCTGCTTGAGCGCCGCGATGGCCTGCTGCGTGATGCCGTCGGTCGCCCAGGCGCCGCTGCCCTCGGCGTCCTTGAGGTTCGGCACGCCGAACAGCAGCACGGCGCGCACGCCGAGGTCGCTCAGCTCGGCCGCCTCGGCGGCGAGCATGTCCGTCGAGAGCCGCGCCTGCCCGGGCATCGACTCGATCGGCTGGCGCACACCCGAGCCCTCGGTCACGAACAGCGGATAGACGAAGGAAGCAGGATCGAGGCGCGTCTCGCGCACCAGCCCGCGCAGCGCCTCGGAGCTGCGCAGCCTCCTCGTGCGCGCGAACGCCCGCCTGCGTGTGGCGATGGTCATGGTGCAGCCTCCTCCGTGGTGGCGGCGAGTGTGACGGGGATATGATAATCCTCGCCGAGGCGAGCGGAAGGCGCGACGATGACCACGGCCAACCAGGACGAGCGGGCCCAGCGGGTGGCGGCGACGGTCAGGGAAATGCGCGCGCACGTGCGTCCCATGGAGCGCCGCTACGGCTGCACGTCCGGGGAGATGTGGAACAGCTGGCAAGACGGCGACGAACCCGAGGACGAAGCCGGGCAGGAAGAGGTCTTCGACTGGATGATGCACTGGCGCGTGCTGCGCGACATGCTCGCCAACCCCGCGTACGACGGCCTCATCCCTCCCGACAACCCCGCGGACGACGCGGCCGCCTCCGCCTCGCGCGCCGAACGCGTGCGCCTCCTGCTTGCGCAGACGAAGGTCGTCACGCTGGAGGAGGAGTTCGAAGAGCTGTCAGCCAACGTCCGCGCGATGGAGTCCCGCTACGAGTGCACGTCCGAGTACATGCTGAACGCGGTGCTCACCGGAACCGAGCGTGAGACGGATGAGATTTGCCTGTGGCTGATGGACTACCACCTCCTGCAGGAGTTCCTCGCCAGCGACGAGTACGCCGCCCTCACCGGTACGGGAACGAGGCAACTGCTGGGCGACGCGTGCAACTAGTGTCCTTTGCGAAGGTGGTCTCGCAGTTCCTGAGGCGTCGGTATCTACATCTGATTCCCAAGGAATTTTCTTGATGCCAATAGCAGTGTGGTATTCGAACAAGAGGATGGACTACTACCACACCAACGTCGCTTGCCATCGTTCAGACAGAATCATGGGGCCTGGTGATCGGCGAACAGAGACATCACTGGTGTTAACTCAGGTAGAACGAGTGGGTGATGACCTGCAATTGCCGGGGGGTCACAATTTGGCCCCATGCCCAGAGTGTTCCCAAGCCTCCTAGAACTTCACGGTACCGCAACAGGATCGCTACTCCCGCGAGTTGCGCCAAACAAGACCAAGAGGCCTAGCAGGCTGCTGAAAAACCCCTGATCCTGGGCCGCTGGGTCTCACTGGCCATTCGGTGGGCTGGCGTAGAGCCCAGAAACATTGGGTTTCTTGATGTCGCGGCCAGCGCGATTTCAGCCCAAAACCGCCGCGGCGGACTTTTTCATCACCCTGCTAGCCCTCCTGAGTCCTGAGCCGCAGGATCCAGATCGCACAGTAGCCCCAGCCGCAAATCACGCCCCTGCCGCGTATCTTCGCAGCGCCGCCACGAGCGCGTCGACCGAGGCGTGCTCGGCGACTACCTGCGGCGGCAGGCCGGCCTCGCGCGCGGCCTCGGCGGTCTGCGGGCCGATGCAGGCGACGACGGCGTTGCGCAGGGCATCGAGGTCGCCGCCGAGCAGGGCGGCGAGGTTGCGCACCGTCGAGGACGAGGTGAACGTCAGCGCGTCGATCTTGCCTGCGCGGAGCGCGGCCAGCACCTCGGACGGCGGGTCGGCGGGCGGCGCCGCGAGGTAGAGCGTGACCTCGTCCACCGAGGCGCCCGCAGCCCGCAGACGCTCGACCAGCGCCGGATCGGCGCGCTCGGCGCGGGGCACGAGCACGCGCGCGCCCTCGACGCCGCACTCCAGCAGCGCGTCTGCCACGCCCCCGCCGCTCGCACGCGGCGGCAGCAGGTCGGCGGACAGCCCGCGCGCTTCGAGGGCTCGCGCCGTCGCGGCGCCGACGGCGGCGATGCGGGCGCCAGAGAAGAGGCGCGCGTCCTCGCCCGCCTCGCGCACGAGGTCGAACCAGGCCTCGACGGCGTTGCCGGATGTGAAGGCGACCCAGTCGTAGGCGCCCGCGCGCAGCGCCTCGATGGCGGCGCGCACGGCCTCCGGGTCGGCGCGGCAGGCGATCTCGATCGCGGGCAGCAGCACGGGCTCGGCGCCCTCCGCCCGCAGCGCCTCGGCGAGGCTCGAGGCCTGCCGCCGCGTGCGCGTGACGAGCACGCGCCAGCCCGCGAGCGGGCGGCGCAGCGCGGGCGCGAGGCGCTCGCGCAGCGCGACGACCTCGCCGACGACGAGCAGCGCCGGAGGCTGCACCCCGGCGTCACGCGCTGCGGACGCGATCTCCGCCAGCGGCGCCTCGACCACGCGCTGGCGCGGCGTCGTCGCCTCGACGATCAGCGCGCTCGGCGTCGAGGGCGGGCGGCCGCCCTCGACCAGCGCGCGGGCGATGCCCTCGAGGCGGCCGACGCCCATCAGCACGACGAGCGTGTCGGCCGCCGTCGCCAGCTCCGCCCAGCGCACCTGCGCGGCGGGCTTGGCGGGGTCCTCGTGGCCCGTGACGACCGCGAAGCTGGCGGCGACGCCGCGGTGCGTGACCGGGATGCCGGCCGCCGCCACCCCGCCGATTGCCGAGGTCACCCCCGGCACGACGGTCGCCTCGAGGCCCGCGGCGGCGAGCGCCTCGAGTTCCTCGCCGCCGCGGCCGAAGACGAACGGGTCGCCGCCCTTGAGGCGCACGACGCGCTTGCCCGCGCGCGCGTGCGCGACGAGGGCGGCGTTGATCTGCTCCTGCGTCAGCGCCACGCGGCCCGGCGCCTTGCCGACGTCGATGCACTCCGCGTCATCTGCGCAGGCGTCGAGCAGCGCCGCCGGGGCGAGGCGGTCGAAGAGCACGACCTCGGCCTCGCGCAGCGCCTGCAGGCCGCCCTGCGTAACGAGCCCCGGATCGCCGGGACCCGCTCCGACGAGCCAGACGTGGCCGGCCTCGGGCCCGCGCGCGCTCATCGCAGCTCGTCCCCGGCGGCGGAGGCCGCGCCGAGCTGCGCCGCGAGGCCGCGCCCGAGTTCCTCGGCCGCGTCCACGGGGCCGGCGGCGTCGCCGAAGCGCGCCCCCTCGCCGACGTCGTCGCCGATCATCGCGCGCAGCGCGAGCAGGCCGTCCGCGACCTGCGCGTAGGCGCCGACGGGCACGGAGCAGCCGCTGCCCAGCTCGGCGAGGATGCCGCGCTCGGCCTCGACAGCGGCGCGCGTGCTGGCGTCGTCGAGGCCCGCCAGCAGCTCGCGCGTGGCCGCGTCGTCGCTGCGGCACTGCACGGCGAGGGCGCCCTGCCCCGGCGAGGGCAGGAACTCCATCGGCTCGAACAGCTGGGTCGCCTCGCCGAGCCGTCCGAGGCGTTCGAGGCCCGCCGCCGCCAGCACGACGGCGTCGTACTCGCCGCTCGCCACCTTGCCGAGGCGCGTGTCGACGTTGCCGCGGATCGGGGCGACCTCGATGTCCGGGCGCAGCGTGCGCAGCAGCAGCGCCCGCCGCCGCGAGCCGCTGCCGACGCGCGCGCCGGACGGCAGCGCGGCGAGCCGCCGCCCGCCCGAGGCAACGAGCACGTCGCGCGGGTCGCCGCGCGGCAGGATCGCGGCCAGCGTCAGCCCCTCGGGCGCGGCGGTGGGCATGTCCTTCAGCGAGTGCATGGCGATGTCGGCCTTGCCCGTCGAGCAGCGCCTGCTCGACCGCGCGCACGAAGACGCCGCGTCCGCCGATCTCCGTGAGCGGCGAGCTGCGGTCGATGTCGCCCTCGGTCCTGACGCGGACGAGCTCGATCTCGAGGCCGGGCTGGTGCGCGCGCAGGGCGTCGGCGACGAGCTCGCTCTGTACGAGCGCCAGGCGCGATCCGCGCGTGGCGAGGCGCAGCCGGGTCAAGGCGCCGCGGGCGGGTCCGCCGGCTCGTCGAGGCGGAAGAGCTGCCGGACCGCGTCCACGTAGACGTCACGGTCGCCGCGCTCGCGCAGGGCGGTGATCGGGTCGTGCAGGATCTGGCGCACCAGCGCCTTCGTCATCGCCTCGACACGCTCGCGCCCGGCGTCGTCGAGGTCGAGCCGCCGCAGCGTCCGCGCGAGCTCGGCGCTGCGCAGTTGCTCGGCGCGTTCGCTGAGCGCGGCGATCGTCGGCGCGACCTGCAGGTGCTCCCACCACTCGAGGAAGCGCGCCGTCTCCTCCTCGACGAGCTGCTCCACGGCCTGGACCTCGGCGGCGCGGGCGTGCGCGTGGGTGGCGGCGATCTCCTGGAGGTCGTCGATGTCGCGGTAGGTCACGCCGGGGATGGCGGCGATGGCAGGATCGCAGGCGCGCGGCACGCCGATGTCGATGATCAGCTGCGGCGCGCCCTCGCGGCGCACGAGCGCGCTCGCGACTCGGCCGCTGTTGAGCACGGGCTCGGGCGCGTCGGTGGCCGCGATGACGACGTCGGCCCCGGACGAGCTCCGCCCCGAGGCTGCCGTAGGGCACGCTGCGCCCGCCGAGTTCCTCGGCGAGCGCTTCCGCCCGCGACGCGGTGCGGTTGCTGACGGCGATCGAGCCGACGCCGTGGTCGACGAGCGACGCGGCGGTCAGCCGTCCCGGCCTCGCCGGCGCCGATGACGAGCACCGCGGCGTTCGCCGGGTCGGAGACCAGCTCACGCGCCTGCTGCGCGGCGATCGAGGAGATCGAGAGCGCGCCGTGCCCGATCGCGGTCTCGCTGCGGGCGCGCCGCCCGACGCGGATCGCGGTGTGGAAGAGGCGCGAGAGCAGCGCCGTGTCGGCGCCCGCGGCGACCGTCGCTGCGAACGAGGAGCGGACCTGCCCGAGGATCTCGGACTCGCCGACCACCATCGAGTCGATGCCCGCGGCGACGGCATAGAGGTGGCTCACCGCCTCGTCGTCGCGGCGCGGCAGCAGGTAGCGCTCGCCGATGTCCGGGCCGACATCGGCCGCCGCGCAGAGGAAGCTCGTGAGCTCACCCGGCTCGTGGTCGCCCGGCACGTAGAGTTCGAGCCGGTTGCAGGTGGCGACGATCGCGCCCGAGCCGAAGCGCTCGGCCACCTCGTGCCGGATGTCCGGCAGCGCGTCCGCGGAGATCGCGAAGCGCTCGCGCACAGCCAGCGGCGCGTTGCGGTGGCTGACGCCGACCATCGTGAGCATCGTCGCCTGCCCTCCTGCGCGTTCCGTCGTCATGCCGGCTGTCCTTGCCACTCCGCGATCGCGAGCGGCCGGTCGAGGCCGAGCGACGCCACGAGGCGGGCGCGGGCCGCCTCGTACTCGCCGGAGCGCAGCAGCGCCCGCAGCTCGTCGTCGATGGCGGCCTGCCAGGTGTCATTCGCGATGCGGTTCGGGCAGGCCTCGCAGAGCAGCGGCGGAGGCGGGCGCGTGCGGTCGCAGCTCGCGGCGCATTCGTAGTCGCGCTCGCGGGCTTGCACGCGCACCTCCGCGAGCAGGTCGCCGAGCGCCGTCACCTCGTCGCTGAGGAACTCCTCGAGGCGTTCGCGCAGCCAGCGCGCCAGCGCCGGGCTCGCGCCGCCGGTCGAGGCGGCGAGGGCGATGCGGCCGCGCTTCGCGAGCGAGGGCAGGATGAAGTCGCAGTTGGCCGCGTCGTCGGCGGCGTTGACCCAGATGCCGAGCTCGCGCGCCTCGCTGGCGATGCCGGCGTTCAC
This sequence comes from Dehalococcoidia bacterium, assembly GCA_965247925.1. Taxonomy (GTDB): domain Bacteria; phylum Chloroflexota; class Dehalococcoidia; order UBA2979; family UBA2979; genus VXMT01. The sequence goes on along the minus strand of CBDFIB010000004.1, from coordinate 788,469 downwards.
CGCGCCGTCGTCGGTCGCGATCATCACGACCTCGAAGCCGCGCACGTCGCCGCGCTCGTAGACGCGCGGATGCCAGGTCGCGTGGCCGTCGTCGACGACTTCGCGCACGGGGGGGATCAACTCCGGCGCGACGATGGTCACGTCCGCGCCGGCGTCGACAAGCTTGCCGAGCTTCTCGTCGGCGACGCGGCCGCCGCCCACGAGCAGGACGCGGCGGCCGTCCATCTCCACGAAGATCGGGTAGTAGCCCACGCTGCTCCCTATCCCCCGTCGTAGGCGGCGCTGACGCCGAGCAGGACGCGGTCGGCGAGCCCGCCGATGCGTTCCCGCGCCTCGGCCGCCTGGCCCGCGTCCATACGGTTGCGCTCCGCCATCTGCTTCGCCGTCTCGTCGAGCGAGCGGCGGAAGAAGGTGAAGGCCTCCATCGCGCGGAGCAGCGGCGTCCCGCGCTCCACCAGCAGCTCGCCGTAGTGGCGGCCGATCTCGTCGACCTCGGTCTCGATCTCGGAGCGCGGACGCTGCGCCGAGATGTACTCGCCGACGAGCTCGACGAGGCGCCGCCCGAGGGGCCGCAGCGCGTCGCGCTCGGACTGCTCGATCTCCTGGTACCAGCCCGTCCCGCCTCGCCCGGCGCTCAGCTTGCGGCGGATCTGCGAGACGGCGGCGGTGCCGAGGTCGCCACCGGGACCCCCTCGGGTCAGCAAGAGCAGGTCTTCCTCGGCGAAGCGCCGGTGCCCGCCGGGCGTGCGGAAGCAGCGGATCTGGCCCGAGTCCGCCCAGCGGCGCACGGTCGACTGGTTGACGCCGAGGATCTCGCAAGCGCGGCCGAGATTGACCCAGTTCGGCGCCGATCGCGGTGCGGAGCGCGCTGCGGCGTCCTGGTTCAATACCACGCAAATCTACCTATCTGATGATGAGACCTGAGAGGTTTTTCTTCCGGCGAACGCAGCGTAGCAACGATGCGCGGTAGAGACGAACGCGCGCAGGCCATGCGCGGAGGTTTGCGTAGATTCCTCGGTGCCGCCGTTGGCTCGCCTACTCGCGGGGTTCCGTGCGCCCCGGCCGCAGGCCGCGGCGCACGGACTCGCCGCCGTAGCGGCCGCGAATCTCGTCGAGCGCGCGGTCGACGTTCGCCGCCCGCAGCGCCTCGTCGTCGTCGAAGCCGAGCTGCACGGCGTCCTCGACCAGGTTCGAGGCGCCGAGGCCGATCAGCCGCACGGGCCGCATCCGCTCGCGCGCGAGCAGCTCGTCGAGCAGCGCGACGCCGAGGCCGGAGAGCTCGTCGGTCAGCTGCACGGGCTGCGCGACGGTGCGGCTGCGTGTCAGCGTCGTGAAGTCCGACCAGCGCAGCTTGAGCGTGACCGTGCGCGCGCGGCGGCCCTGCCGCCGCAGGTCGGCGCCGACACGCTCGGCGTGCGCGCGCAGCGTGCGCCGCAGCTCGTCGAGGTCGTGCACGTCGTCCTCGAAGGTCACTTCGCGCGAGATCGATTTTGCGCCCCGGCCGCCATCGTTGACCGGCGCCGGATCGATGCCGCGCGCGCGGTCGGCGAGCAGCAGGCCGGCCTTGCCGAAGCGCCGCTCCAGCCAGCGCCGATCGAGCGCCGCCGCGTCGCCGATCGTGCGCACCTCGAGCGCGGCGAGGTGTTCGCCGAAGCGGGGGCCGACCAGCGGCAGATCGCGCAGCGGCAGCGGCGCGAGGAACTCCGCATCGCCGCCCGGCGGCACCTCGAGCAGCCCGTCCGGCTTCGCGCGGTCGCTGCCGACCTTGGCCGTGGTGCGCGAGCCGGCGATGCAGGCCGAAACCGGCAGATCGAGTTCCTCGCGGGTGCGCGTGCGAACGCGCTCGGCGGCGGCGCGGGCGCCCGTGCCGCCCTCGCCGAGGCCGGTCAGGTCCGCGTAGGCCTCGTCAATCCCGCCCGGTTCGACGATCGGAGCCGACTCGCGCAGGATCGCGTGGAACGCGCGCGAGCAGGCGCCGTACCGCTCGAAGTCGGGCGCGACCACGATCGCCTCGGGGCAGAGGCGCAGCGCCTGCGACATCGGCTGGGCGGAGTGGCAGCCGTAGCGGCGCGACTCGTACGAGGCGCTCGCCACCACGCCGCGCCCGCCGCGCCCGCCGACGAGCACCGGCTTGCCTCGCAGCGAGGGGTCGCGCGCCCGCTCCACGGACACGAAGAACGTATCGAGGTCGAAGTGCGCGATCCGGCGCGGAAGCGTGCGCTCCACGGTGTCAGTCCCCGTGGGGGAGCGTACCGCAGCGTGGCGAGCTCGAGCGCGTCTCTCTTTGTGGGGGGGCTGCGCCCCCCACATCCCCATCCCGGACAAGCACGCGCTGCGCGCGACTCGACCCACCCACCCGCCCTCGGATTTTCTTTTCTGTGGGGGCTGCGCCCCCACGCCCCCGCCGGCCCAGCGCACGCGGCGCGGCCCCGAGGGCGCACCGTCCGGCACCCTCTCGCCGAGCAGACCTTTGCAAAACTCCCGTTTCGAGGACGGTCCGGCTCCCTCTCCCCTTGCGGAAGACGGTGTGGGCGAGGGCTTCCCTTGCGGGGAGGACTAGCAGGGTGATGAAAAAGTCCGCCGCGGCGGTTTTGGGCTGAAATCGCGCTGGCCGCGACATCAAGAAACCCAATGTTTCTGGGCTCTACGCCAGCCCACCGAATGGCCAGTGAGACCCAGCGGCCCAGGATCAGGGGTTTTTCAGCAGCCTGCTAGCTGAGGCTGTCGCACAAACCCGCGATGCGGGGAACATCGCGATAGGATGAGCATGGCGGCGGGGGCGGAGTGATTCCGGGGTGCCGCCATGACCCAGCGCTTCCTGCCGTGCGAGCGTGACCAGCAATACCTGATGCCCGCCAGCCTCCGCGACTGGCTGCCCGAGGACCACCTCGCGTGGTTCGTGCTCGATGCGGTAAGCCAGCTCGACCTCACCGCGTTCTACGCGCGCTACCGCGAGGACGGTTGGGGGCGGAAGGCGTACGAGCCGTCGATGATGGTCGCGCTCGTGCTCTATGCCTACTGCGAGGGCGAGCGCTCGAGCCGCCAGATCGAACGGCGCTGCCGCGAGGACATCGCCTTCCGCGTGCTGACCGCGAACCAGCAGCCCGACCACGCCACGATCTGCCGCTTCCGGCAGCAGCACGAGCAAGCGCTGGCGGGACTGTTCGCCGGGGTGCTCAGGCTGTGCGCCGAGGCGGGTCTGTTGCGGGTCGGCGTGGTCGCGCTCGACGGCACCAAACTCCGCGCGAACGCCAGCCGTGAGCGCAATCGCACGGATGCGGAGCTTGCGGCCGAGGTGCGGCGCATCCTCGCCGAGGCGGAGCGGGTGGACGCCGAGGAGAACGCGCGCTTCGGCGACGCGCGGGGCGACGAGTTGCCTGCGGGGTTCAGGGACCGCGAGGAGCGCCTGCAGCGGCTGCGCGAGGCGCGGGAGCGGCTGGCGGCCCGTGAGCGGGAGCGGCAGGTGGACTATGAGGAACGCCTCAGGAGCCGCGCGCAGAAGGACCGGCGCGGGCGCCGCCCGCAGCCGCCGCAGCCCGACCCGGGCGCGAAGGTGAACGTCACCGACCCGGACAGCCGCGTGGTGCGCGACTATCACGGCTACTTCCAGGGCTACAACGTGCAGGCGGTGACGAGTAGCGACCAGATCATCGTCGCGGCCGAGGTGAGCCTCCAGGCGACGGACATGCACGAGCTGCAACCGATGATCGAGGCGATGCACCGCAACCTGCAGGCCGCACACTGCGGGCCGCTGCGCGTGCTGCTGGCCGATGCCGGCTACTACTCCGAGGCGAACGTGCGGCAGGCCGAAGGCAGGGGTCCGGAGCTGCTGATCGCCACCCGCAGCGACCGCAACCGGCGCGCCGGCGCTGCGGCGCCGCGCGGGCGCATCCCTGCCGGGCTCTCCGTACGTGAACGGATGGACCGGAAACTGGCGACGCAGCGGGGCCGGCGTCTCTACGAGCAGCGGCGCTGGATGATCGAACCCGTCTTTGGAGACGTCAAGGAAAACCGCGGCATCCGCCGCTTCAAGCGGCGCGGGATCGCCGCGTGCGCCAGCGAATGGAAGCTGAGCGCCGCCACCCACAACCTCAAGAAGCTCTATCGCCGGGCGCGCCCGTCACCCCGGCCAGCGAACAGCAACCCCCGGCGAGGAGACCGGGCTACCGCCGCGGCTGCCGCTTAGCGCGCCTGCCCCGCCAGACGCGACCGCTCCGCTCCGACTGCCGACTGCCGACTGCCGACTGCCGACCGGCTACCCTTTTGGCACTCCACCCACGCCACTCCGTGCGACAGCCTCAGCAGGCTGCTGAAAAAGTCCGCGGCGGCGCTTTTGGGCTGAAATCGCGCTGGCCGCGACATCAAGAAACCCAATGTTTCTGGGCTCTACGCCAGCCCACCGAATGGCCAGTGAGACCCAGCGGCCCAGGATCAGGGGTTTTTCAGATGGGATGAGGGCTGGTCTCCTCCTCAAGGGGATACTCGTCCCCGGTAAGCGGCCTCGAATCGGGCCCAGAACGGCTTCTCAGAGCCAGAGAGGTAGAAGACCAGCCATGCAGCAGCATATCGCAACGGCAGAGCGCGTTGAACGGGAGGAAGCCAGCGGAGTCACCTGGGGCCTCGATGTGAGCGACCGTCACACCCAGATCTGCGTGCTCGGCCCCGCCGGGGACGTGCAGCGCGAGCAGCGCGTCCGCACGACGGCCCTCGCGCTGAGGCGAGCGCTCGGGGAGCTGCCGGCGGCACGGGCGGTGCTGGAGGCGGGACGGCACTCGCCGTGGCTGAGCCGGCTGCTGACCGAACTCGGTCACGAGGTGATTGTCGCCAACCCCCGCCAGGTAGCGCTGATCGCACGCAGCCACCGCAAGGACGACCGCAGCGACGCCGAGCAACTGGCACGGCTGGGTCGCCTCGACCCCAAGCTGCTCGCCCCGATCCGTCACCGCAGCGCGCAGGCCCAGCAGGATCTCGCGGTCGTGCGCGGCCGCGACGCGCTCGTGCGCTCGCGGACGCAGCTCATCAACCACGTGCGCGGCGCCGTCAAGGCGTGGGGCGCCGCGCTGCCGAAGGTGACCGCGCCAGCCTTCCATCGCAAGGCAGCGGAGCACATCCCGGCTGAACTGCGCACCGCACTGCTGCCGCTGCTCGAGGTGATTGGCGAGCTCAGCGCCCGCATCGCCGCCGCCGGCCGGGAGGTCGAGGCGCTGTGCGCGGCCTACCCCGAGACCGCCGCGCTCCGCCAGGTCGCAGGCGTCGGTCCCATCACCGCCCTCACCTTCGTGCTGACGATCGAGGATCCCGCGCGCTTTCCCCGCAGCCGCGAGGTCGCACCCTACCTCGGCCTCGTGCCCAGGCGTCGCGACTCCGGCGGCCGCCACACGCAACTGGGGATCACCAAACGTGGCGACTCCCACCTGAGGCGGCTGCTCGTGCAGGCCGCGCAGTACGTCCTCGGACCGTTCGGACCAGACTGCGACTTGCGCCGCTGGGGCGAGCGCTACATGGCCTCGGGAGCGGGGAACGCGAAGAAGCGCGCGGTCGTCGCCGTGGCGCGACGCCTCGCAGTGTTGCTGCACGCGCTCTGGCGCAGCGGCGAGGTCTATGAGCCGCTGCGCCAGGCCGCCACGGCGGAGGGGGAGGCTGCGTAGCGGGCGACGGGAAGACGGCGAACCACCACCAGACGACCACCAACGGCTGCACCGTGATGCTGAAGACCGGGCGACTGCGACAGGCTGCTGGTCCACCCAAGGACGCTTTTCAGCTGGCAGCGCCCCCTGCAAGCAGGTTCCCCATCATGCACCGGGTCCAGAAGCGCGACCCCTCGGCGAGTGCGGATAGAAGCGGGGCACAGGTCACCATCCGGCATGGCGTGCAGACGGAGCGGCCACCACGTTGGCCGACTTGCAGATCGGACCAGCCCTCATAGAAGCAGCCTGCTAGGTTGCCTGTCTTAGTTATGGTGGGTGATGACGATCGGCACCGCCTCCAGGGGCTTGTCGCGTTGGAGATTGCATTGCAGTCGGTGTGGAGCAATTTCTCAGCAGCATCAGGTCTTATCCTGCAAGCTGATGAGAATGCCCACGAGGGAAACGCCGGTGGCGGCGAACCTATCGACGAAGACAAACTGCTCGATAGGCTATCCGGCCAACTCCTGAGAATCACGAGATGGCGGACGCAACTGTCTGGATGGCAGCGCGTCGTGTTCGAACGCCTGCTGGAGACAAGCCGCCTAAACGAGCACATTGACGCATTCTATCGGGCGTCCCGGGAGTCCGTGGCCCGCGCGCAAATTGTCAGCGAGAAGAAGCGCGCTGAAAGGGAGAAGAAGTTTCAGACGGGCGTCGCGGTCGCCGGAGTCACCCTCGCCGCGATCGTCCTTGGAGAGATCACGATCAGCATAGCCAGCGGTACGGCCAACACTACGGATGGAGGTAGGGTTGAGGCGAGCGTGGCGATTCTGGTGATGACTGGCGCTCTCTTCATATCCCCGTGGCTCATAATATCGACAATGGAAGAATGGTCACTGCGGTGGCGATCCTGGGGTGTTCTCGCAGGTGGGGCCTTCCTGATGCCCGAACTCTTGGCGTTCGGACGATGGTGGCTCAAGTCGAAATCGTGGTCACCGCTTGATTTTGATCCGAACTCGTTACCCGCATTCTTCGTGTTCGGTGATTTCTGGTGGCTGTGGCCGGGCCTGCCGCTCCTCGGCTTGACAATGGGCGCTGCGGTGGGTTGCATCATAAAAGGCCGCACGGTGTTCAAGAGCTTCAAACAGGTGAGAGCGGACATCAACAAAGCGTCACGTCTCATAAGCCCGAATCCACCGATCGAAGCTTGACAGGGCGGGATGCCGGGCTGGCGGAGAGTTCGGCGGGCGTGCCGGCGTTCGCCAGGCGGCGGCGCGGGCGGAGCGGAGCGAGGGCGCGAGGGTGCGCGAGGCGTGCGCGGGCATGCTGGTGCGAGCCTCGGACCCGGGGCCAGCACTGTGGGCGGGGCGTGAGGCGGGGAGCGGTAGCGCCCGGAGTCGCGCGAGCGCGGCTGTCCACTGGGCGGCCCAGGGCCAGCGCTTCGGGAGGTGCAGGGTCCAGCGCCGGGCAGAATGGGTGAGCCGTCCGGCGAGAGCGAAGTAGCGCCGCCTGAGCGTCTTCGTCGTCACGATTCCCTCGCCGAGCCCGAGCCGCGCCGTCCAGCGGGCGAGGTTGTGCGCGATCACCTGCACCGCGAGCCACGCCGCGTTCGCGGCGAAGCGGCCCGAGGGGAGATGGTTCAGCCCGACGCCGTACTTGAGATCGCGGATCGCGTTCTCGATCTCGGCGTGGCGGCGATGGTCGGCCTCCAGCTCCATCATCTCTCCGGCGCGATCGCTGATGAAGGCGTGGTAGCTATAGTTCACGAAGAGCGCGAGCTGTGAGCCGGGCGCCGGCTTGACGCGCCGCACGATGAGCCGCACCGGGGTGGCATCCTCCTTGTGCTGGAACGGCGTGTAGGTCGTCTCGGCGACATCGGCGCCGCCCGGCAGCCAGTACGGGATCGGCGTCCAGTCCTCTTCCGCTATCGCCTCGATCAGCCGGCGTACGCTCGGCTGCTGGCGAATGGTGATTGAGAAGCGGACATCCAGCGCGCGGCAGGCGGCGACGACGGCGTGGGTGTAGAAGCCGCTGTCGGCGCGCACCGTGAGCTGCCCCGACGCCCCGGCCTCGCGCACCCGCGCCACCGTCTCACGCAGGAAGTGGGCGGCGCCGCGGGCGGTGTGCGCGCGGCCCTCGCGCAGCCGCGCCATCAGCACCTCGCCCGTCCCGGCCGCCACCGCGAGCAGCGGGTGATAGCCGCGCGCGCCGCTGTAGCCGGGCTGGCGGGCGCCCTCCTTCGCCAGGCCGTAGGTCTCGCAGAGCGTCGAATCGAGGTCGATCGTGAACGGCGCATCGCCGGGTCCCGCCCCGGCCGCCCAGCCGCGAGCGAGCAACTCGCGGCTGAGGCGGTCGAGCTGGCGGACGTGGCCCCAGCTGAAGCTGCGCAGGAAGGTCCCGAGGGTGGACGGCGCCTTCACGGTGCAGCCGAGCACGCGCCCGGCGCCGCCTGAGCGCAACGCAGCGGCGGCGTCGATGCAGTCGCCGCCCGCGAGCGCCGAGGCGGCCAGGGTCAGCAGCTTGTCGCCGGCGTTCGCGCGCCCCGCCGCGTCACCGAGGTCGAGGTAGCTGTCGGCGAGCTCTTGCAAACCGAGATGCTGGGCGAGCGTGGCCGGGAGGAGCAGCCCCGCATCGGCCACCAGGCGGTGGTCGTCGAAGGCGATGTCTATCCGGTCGGGGTCGCTCGTTGGTAGCATCGAATGGGTGCTCCCTGTCGCTGGTACGTGATTTGTCAAAACCCATTGTCCCAGCTACAGCGGAGCACCCAACCGCAGCCGCTCGCGCGCTCTTCTTCGGTGGATCAGGGCTAAGGTGCGGCTTCTCTTGGATGTCGCGGAAGTCGCGCTTGAGTCGGCTGCAGCGGGATATGGACTGAGCAGGAGCGGGAGACGGGGGACGCAGATGCGCTTCGGAGTGACGGTCGATTTCAACGACCAGCCGGTGACCTCGCCGGAGTTCCTCGCGGGCTTCGCCCAGGCCGCCGAGGAGTTCGGCTTCGACACCCTCTGGACCAGCGACCACGTCGTCATCCCGCAGGGGCACAGCTCGGACTACCCCTACGCGGAGCGCATGCCCTACGAGGACGCGCCGCTCCCCGACCCGCTCATCACGCTCACGTTCGTCGCCGCGAAGACGAAGACGCTGCGGCTGGGCACCTCGGTGCTGGTCCTGCCGCAGCGCAACCCGGTGGTGCTCGCCAAGCAGCTGGCCACGCTCGACGTGCTCTCCGAGGGCCGCGTCGACCTCGGCATCGGCATCGGCTGGCTGCGCGAGGAGTTCGAGGCGCTGGGCGTGCCCTGGGAGCGCCGCGGCAAGCGCACGGACGAGCACATCGAGGCGATGCGCGCCCTCTGGACGCAGCCCGTCGCGAGCTACGAGGGCGAGCTGGTCCGCTTCTCGAACGTGGTCTGCGACCCGAAGCCGGTCCAGCCGGGCGGCGTGCCGTTCATCATCGGCGGGCACTCGATCCCCGCGGCACGGCGCGCCGGGCGGCTCGGCAACGGCTTCTTCCCGCACGTCTTCGGCCGCGCCTGGTACGAGCTGATCGAGGAGATGCGGCGTACGGCCGAGGCGGCCGGCCGCGACCCCTCGGAGATCGAGATCAGCGCCGGCGTGCCGCCCGACCTGGAACTCGCGCAGCGGCTCGATGAGCTCGGCGTCTCGCGCCTCAACCTGCTCATGACCGACCCGGACGTCCCGTCCGCGCGGCGCACGCTGGCGCGCATCTCGCGCGATCTGATCGCACGCATGTAGCGGCGGGCGGGCGAGGATGCGATCGCCGCGAGGGTAGACCAGCGATGACTCATTGGTGCTAGATTGGCGGCATGGCGACTGCGTTCGACACGCTCAGGGCTGCCACGCAACTCCAGGAAGCCGGCTTCGAGGAGGCACACGCGCGCGCCCTCGTCACCTTCGCCGAAGGGATGAGCGAGACGCTGGCGACGAAGGACGACCTGGAGAAGACGGCGACGGCGTTGGATGCGAGGATCAACCAACTCGAGGCGAAGATGGACGCGGAGTTCAGCAGGGTGCGTACGGACATGGGCGTGCTTAGGCGGGACATCGTGATCTGGCTCGGCGGCCTCATGATCACCCTGAGCGGGCTCGTCATCGCCGCCACGAGCGTACTCGGCTGATACCTCGGGCCCCTGCACCCGGCCAGCACGACCGCGCCCTCGCGAGAATCGCCCGCCGACGGCGGGCCTACCCGTGGCGTCAGGTCGGCTGGTGGCGGTGCTCGGTGAGGACCCTGAAGCGCCGCCAGAAGAAGAGGAAGCGCTCGGCGTCCACGAGCACGGCGCTCGCCCACTGCTGCAGCGCGGGCGCGACGTGGACCGTCAGATCGGCCTGCCGAACGGTCTGGTAGCGAGTGAGATTCTTGCCCTTGAGGTAGGTGTCGACCGGCACATCGAGGACGCCGCCTCAGCCGATCGGCGTGATGAAGTCCAGCGCCAGCTCGCCGCCCCGGCGGCGCGCCAGCTCGGCGGCTGCGGCCGTGATCTCGATCTCCATGAGTCCCCGGATCTGTCCGTCCGCGCTCAGTCCGCCTTGGCCTCGGCGAGGTAGTCCTCCCCGAAGCGCCGCATCAGGTCCGGCGCCTCGAGCAGCTCGGCGGGGTGCAATCCGACGATCGCGTGGTCGACGCCCGCCTCGCGCGCGCGTCCCAGCCGATCGCGCACCTGCTCGATGCGGTCGCTTGCCAGCAGCGTGATCCCGGTCATGGCGATCGTGAGCGCCTCGGGATCGCGGCCGGCGCGCTCGGCCGCCTCGCGGGCGGGTTCCATCCCCTCCCGCGCGTTGTCGAGGTAGTTGCCGTGCGTCAGCCAGCCGTCCGCCAGTTCGCCGATGCGGCGCATCTGCTGCGGGCTGTCGCCGCCGAGCCAGATCGGCACGTGGCGTGGCGGATGCGGGCGCGAGGTCCAACCGTCGACCTGGTAGGTATCGCCCTCGAAGCCGTCCACCCAGTCTTCGGTCCAGAGTTTGCGGGTGAGTTGCAGGCTCTCCTCGAAGCGCGCGCCGCGACGGTCCGAGGGCATCCCCAGCACCTCGAACTCCTCCTTCGCCCAGCCCATACCCGCGCCGAGGATGAAGCGGCCGCCGGCGAGGTGGTCGAGCGTGGCCATGATCTTCGCGTGCAGCACGGCCTGCCGCATGTTCAGCACCAGCACCGCCACGCCGAGCTGCACGCGGCTGGTCGCGCCGGCGACGAACGCCAGCTCCGTGAGCGGCTCCAGCAGCGAGGCGTCGATGTGCACGCGGCCCGGGAGCTTGCCGTCCGCGCTGTAGGGGTAGCGCGAGCGGTACTCGCGCGGGAAGACGACGTGATCGTTGGTCCACAGCGAATCGAAGCCCGCCTCCTCGGCGGCGCGGGCGTGGCGCAGCACCACGTCGCGGGTCGCTCGTTCGCCGGCCTGGGGGAGCAGGATGCCTACGTCCATGCGCGCTCGGCCTCCGTTCGCGCGCCGCCGCGCGGCGCGGTGGGCGCTAGCGGTGCAGCGCCGCGTTCGCGGACAGATGCTGACCGATCTCGCCCTGATGGTCGAGCAGGATCACGCGCGAGCGGAAGCGCCAGACGCCGTCGACGCGCTCGAAGGCGTCGTGATAGCGACCCGCCGCGATCAGTTGCAGCGGCAGCTCGCGCGTCGCCTGCGGAACGGTGAAGTAGGAGCGGGCGGTCGCCGTGCCCGCCTCCTCGTCCACATCGATCAGCATGTTGGTCGTCACGTGCTTCGTGCGCGGGCTGCCGTCGTGCATGCGGAAGCTGCTGCGCAGCGCCTCGGCCAGCGCCGGGCCGCCGAGCGGCGTCCCCTCCGGCCCGAAGCGCCGCTCGCCGTGCGCGAACACCTCGCCCGCGCCCTCGAAGTCGCCGAGGTCCACGCGCTCTGCGTAGGTGAAGATCAGCGTCTCCACCGCCGCGTGCGCGTCCTCCGGCACGGGCATCGGCGGCACCTCCTCAAGCGGCGGCCCGCTGGCGTTCACGTCGTACGGCAACTCGCCGGGCCGGAAGCCCTTGACGTGCTGCGAGAGGTCGCCGCGCGTGTCGAGCAGGCTCAGCCGGTCGGCGAAGCACCACTCGCCGTCGACGCGCTCGAGGCGGTCGTAGTAGCGGCCGCAGCCGACGACCCGCAGCGGCATCGAGGGCGTCGCCTGCAGCAGCGTGTAGTAGGAGCGGGCGCGCGCGGTCCCGGCGTCCTCGTCGACGTCGATCATGACGTTGGTCGTCAGGTGGCGCGTGCCCGGCGCGCCGTCGTGGCTGAGGATGCGCTGCTTGCGGTTCGCGGCCAGTTCGGCGCCGCCGAGCGCGGCCCCGAGCGTCGAGCGGAACGGGCCGTGCTCGAACAGCTCGCCGACCGCGTCGTAGTCGCCGCGATCGCTGAGGCGCGCGTAGTGCATCATCAGATCGCGGATCGCGTCGCGGCTGTCGGTCATGGTCCATGCACCCCGGCGGGACCGTATGAGCGCGCCGCGAGGGGCGTCAAGCGTCCGCGCCGCCTCCGGCGCGCAGGTGCGCGCTGAGGTCGCCCATGTGGTCCGTGCGCACCCGCCGCTCCGCGAAGCGCCAGACGCCGTCGACGCGCTCGAAGCGGTCGCGATAGCGGCCGCTCACGATCGGCTGCAGCGGCAGCTCCGGCGTCTGCTGCAGCACGACGAAGTACGAGCGCGCGAGGCCGGTTCCCGCTTCTTCATCAGCCTCGACGGCGACATTCGTGGTCAGGTGCTTCGTGCGCGGGTTGCCCTCGTAGAGCCGGATCGCGCCTTGCAGGCCCTTCGCCAGCGCCTCGCCGCTCAGCGCGTAGTCCTCGCCCTCGGCGCTCTCGCCGATGAAGGGCCCGTGCGCGAACAGCGCCCCGACGCCCTCGAGGTCCGCGAGGTCGATCCGCTCGGCGTAGGTGTAGATCAGCGCCTCGATCGCGTCGACCGCGTCCGGCGGCGGAGGGAACGGCTGCAGCTCGTGCGCGGCCGGGCCGCGCAGCGCCAGCGAGGGCTGCCGCCGCGGCGCCGCTCGCAGGAAGCCGCCGACGTCACCCGAGAGATCGAAGAGGCTGACGCGCTCCTCGAAGCGCCACTCGCCGTCCTCGCGCACGAAGTCGTCGTAGTAGCGGCCCGCGCCGACGATGCGCAGCGGCTCGCCGGGAGGCTGCTTGAGCATCGCGTAGTAGGAGCGGGCGCGGGCGGTGCCGGCTGCGTCGTCGATGTCGATCAGCAGGTTGGTGGTGAGGATGCTGGTGCGCGGCGTCCCGTCCTCGTGCAGCCGGATGCCGCGCGCGCGGTCGGCCGCCAGCTCCGCGCCGCCGAGCGAGCGCCCCATCGTCGAGGTGAAGCGGCCCTTTGCGAACAGCTTCCCGATGCCCTCGAAGTCCGCCGTGTCCTGCAGCCGTGGGTAGGCGTGGACGAGCGCGACGATCGCGCTGCGGGCGGCGGCGAGGTTGGTGGACGGCATCAGGCGGCACGCTAGGCGGCGCCACGCGCCCTCGTCAACGTTCAATGATCGCGGCCTCGACCTCAGCGGCGGAGAGCCTTGAGGGGTACGATGTGGCCGCCGCGCGGACGCGCGTGCGCCGGAAGGGTGATCGCGATGCCCGAAACCGCCGACGCAGCGCCGATCGTGCTGACGCAGGGCGCGGACGCGCCCTGGTCCGGGCACCGCTCCGGCATGAGCATCCAGTTCGGCGTCTCCGGGGAGCTGAGCGGCTCGCGCAACGTCTTCATGACGCACCAGCGCATCCCGCCGGGCATGGAGAGCGCCCCGCACGTCCACACCAACTGCGAGACGGCGATGTTCGTCCTCGCCGGCCCCGTCCTGATGCGCCACGGCCCCGCGCTCGAGCTCGAGCACCTCGCGGAGAGCGGCGATTTCCTCTACGTGCCCGCGAACGCGCCGCATCAACTCGTTAACCCCAGTGAGTCGGAGGAGGCCGCGGTGGTACTCTGCCGCAACGCCGCCGAGGAGATCGTCAGGGAGCTGTAGCCCGCCGCCGGGCGCCATCGATCGGAGCAAGTCATGGAGCAACTCGAAGGCCGCGTCGCCGTGATCACCGGGGGAGGCTCCGGCATCGGCGAGGGGTTCGCCCGCGTCTGCCACGACGCCGGGATGCGCGTCGTCGTCTCGGACGTCGAGGAAGAGCAGGCCGCGCGCGTCGCGAACTCGATTCGCGAGCTCGGCGGCGAGGCGATCGGGCTGCGCGCGGACGTCTCGGACGCGGCCTCCGTCCAGGAGCTCGCGGACCGCGCCTACGAGGAGTTCGGCGAGGTCAACCTGCTCTGCAGCAACGCCGGCGTGATGATGGTCGCGCCGCTGCTCGAGTCGCCGATCGAGGACTGGCAATGGACGCTCGGCGTCAACCTCTACGGCGCGATCCACTGCACGAACGCCTTCGTGCCGAGGATGCGCGAGCAGGACGGTGAGGCGCACGTCGTGTTCACCGCCTCGATCGCCGGCACGCGGCCGATCCACGAGACGCCGATCGGCGTCTACGTCGCCTCGAAGTACGCCGTCACGGGTTACGCGGAGATGCTGCGCATGGAACTCGAGCCCGACGGCATCGGCGTCTCGATCCTCTGCCCCGGCGGCGTGGACACGCAGATCTTCACCGCCACGCGCAACCGCCCCGACGAACTGGGCGGCCCCGGCTCACTTCCGCCCGCGGCAGAGGCGCGCATGGCTGAGCGCGAGGAGTCGACCAACAACCCGCCGCCGATGGACCCGGTCGAGGTCGCGCGCCGCACCATCGACGGTGTGCGCGCCAACCGGCTCTTCATCTTCAGCCACCCGGAGACGAGCGTTGAGTTCGAAGACCGCCACGCCGGCATGAGCGCGGACTACGACGCCGTCTCCTGAGCCACGCAGTCGCGGGCAGCGCCCCGTGAGCAGCACCGAGGCCGAGGGCGAAGACCCTCGCGCACTGCTGCGTCGCGCGATGCAACTGCACAGCGCCGACGAGATCGACGACGCCCTCGCCAGCGCCGAGCGGGCCGTCGCGCTCGACCCGGATTACTGCGAGGCGCACGCCTACCTCGGCAACACGCTGGTGGCGCGCAAGCGCCGCTTTGCCGATGGCCTCGCCGCGCTGGAGCGCGCGGTCGCGCTCTGCCCCGGCGACGCCGCGATCCTCTACACGCTCGGCTGGTGCCGCGAGTTCGTCGCGCACGCCCTCGAACGCCCGCGACAGCCGCACCAGCCCGTCGCCCAGGACGCCCCCACCCTCTACGCCGCCACCACGGACATCCTCCGCCGCGCCCTCACCCTCGACCCCGACCCGCAGCTGCGCGGCGACATCGAAGACATCCTCGACGTCGTCGCCAACGCCACCGGCGTTCCGTGGGACGAGCAGGACGAGTAGCCGGACGGCGGATAGCGGCGGACGAAGCCAGACCAGCGCTCGAGACGAAGTCGCGAGGACCGCGCCGCCTCCTCCGGGCAACGCGGGCCCTCCCCATCTCGGCGCTCCGACGCGAAGGGAGGAGCCGTCTCGCGTCCTTCCGGATCGGGGGTGTGGGGGCGAAGCCCCCCACAGAGCGGGGCGCGGGGCGCAGCCCGCACAATATGGGCGGGTGGGTGGGTCCCCTCCCCTTGCGCCGGACCACTTCGACACCCGCCACACGCCCCGACCCGACCGACGCAGCCCGCGTCGCACCGGACAGCGATGCCCCCCGCCTGTACCGTGTCCCGCGCAGACAAGGACCGCCGAACGTGCCTCACCTCGAACTCGACGACGGCTTCCGCCTCTACTACGAGCGCCACGGCGAGGGCCCGCCCGTCGTCTTCGCGCACGGCGCGGGCGGCAACGCCATGTCCTGGTGGCGACAGATCCCCGTCTTCAGCGAGCGCTACAGCGTCGTCACCTTCGACCATCGCGCCTTCGGCCGATCCCCGGACATCGAGAACCGGCCGGGCCGCGCCAACTTCGGCGCGGACATCGCCGTCCTCGTTGAAGCGCTCGACCTCGGGCCCGTGCACTTCGTCGCGCACTCGATGGGCGCGCGCACCGCGATCGGGCTGATGCGCCACAACCCGGACGGCTTCCGATCGCTCACCATCTCCGGCTCCAACGCGGGCTGCGTCAGTGAGGAGTTGCGCGAGCGCAAGGCCGAGCTGCAGGCCTCGGGCGCGCTCTCGGGCAGTCTGCTGCAGCGCGCGCTGGCCGAGGACTTCCGCGAGCGCGAGCCGGCGCTCGAGTGGCTCTATCGCCGCATCCGCTCGATCAACCCGCCACGCCCTCGCGACTTCCTGGCGCCGCCGCCGGAGATGCGCAACTACCGCGGCTCGACGCGCGATCGGCTGCTGGAGAGCGGGACGCCGCTGCTCTGGATCGTTGGCGCGCAGGACCGCGTCGTCCCCGCCGAACTGGTCCGCATCTCGCACGAGATCACGCCCGGCTCCCGCTACGTAGAGATAGCCGACGCCGGCCACTCCGCCTACTTCGAGCGCCCGGACGAGTGGAACGCCGCGGTGCTGGGGTTCATCGGGGAGGCGGAAGATTGAAGCGGCAGGGCAGAGCGGCGTACGATAGGGCTCTCCCCCGTTAGCGGAACGTCTGTGCTAGACTCTCCGACCGAGGGCCGCCGCCGCAACATGGCGGCCATCCGGAGCAAGGACACCAAGCCTGAAATGTACGTGCGCCGCCGCGTCCACGCGGCGGGATTCCGCTTCCGGCTGCACCGCCGCGATCTCCCCGGTCGCCCTGACCTCGTATTCCCTCGCTTCCGGCTCGCGGTTCTCGTACACGGCTGCTTCTGGCATGGGCACGACTGCGAGCGCGCGGGACGGCCGCGAAAGAACACCGCGTACTGGGGACCAAAGATCGAGGGCAATATGATCCGGGACCAGCGGAACACCTACTCCCTCGAACAGGAGCAGTGGGACGTGTTCACCGTCAGGGAATGCACATTGGAACGGGATACCGCGCGGCTGCTCCGCCGACTCGAAGGGCTGCGCGGCGTGCCAGAGAAGGCCAGCGCATGAGCCGTCTCAGCGTCCTCGAGATATGCGCCGGCGCGGGCGGCCAGGCCATCGGCCTGGAAGCTGCGGGATGGGGTCACGCTGCGGCGGTGGACAACGACCCCCACGCATGCACAACCCTTAGATG
This sequence comes from Dehalococcoidia bacterium, assembly GCA_965247925.1. Classification (GTDB taxonomy): domain Bacteria; phylum Chloroflexota; class Dehalococcoidia; order UBA2979; family UBA2979; genus VXMT01. The sequence goes on along the minus strand of CBDFIB010000004.1, from coordinate 771,755 downwards.
GAATCGCCCTGGATGGGACGTGATCGAGGGTGACGTTGCAGCGCTCGACGGCAAGGCCTTCCGCGGCATCGATCTGCTGGCGGGCGGCGTCCCCTGCCCGCCGTTCTCCATCGCTGGGGACCAGTTGGGCGCGGACGATGAGCGGGACCTATTCCCGCAGGCGCTCCGGCTGATCGAGGAATCGCGCCCAGCGGCGGTCATGCTTGAGAACGTTCGCGGCTTCGCCACGAGGCGATTCGAGCAATACCGCGACTGGCTGCTGGGCGAATTGCGGGATCTCGGTTACGAGCCGGACTGGCGCCTGCTCACGGCTTCGGACTTCGGCGTGCCGCAGTTGCGTCCGAGGTTCGTGCTGGTGGCTCTGCGCCCGAAGCACGCCAAGCGCTTCGCCTGGCCCGAGGCGACGGCGGGAGCCCCCACCGTTGGGGAGGCGCTGAAGGATCTGATGGCGGCCGACGGCTGGCGCGGCGCAGCAGCGTGGGCCAAGGGAGCCAACGCGATCGCGCCCACCCTCGTCGGCGGTTCAAAGAAGCACGGCGGCCCCGACCTCGGCCCGACGCGCGCGCGCAAGGCTTGGCGCACCCTCGGAGTCGACGGACTGGGGCTAGCGGACGCACCACCGCCGCCCGATCACAGTCCCGATGCCCTCCCGAGACTGACCGTGCGGATGATCGCGCGCCTTCAGGGGTTCCCGGACGACTGGATGTTCGCGGGCCGCAAGACGGCCATGTACCGGCAGGTCGGCAACGCCTTCCCTCCGCCCGTAGCGCACGCGGTCGGCGCGGCTATTCGCGAAGCCCTGACCGGCAAGAGCATCAACGGCCACGCCGTTCTGCGTGCTCAGCACCGGCTGTTGGACGAATCGGGGGTCTACGAGGTGACGCGTGCCTAGACATGGAACCACTGACGATCACGCCGAGCTGGCGGTCGATCTCTACGGCGAGTTGCTCGCAAAGCACGGCTGGAACCTAGATCAGGCATGGCTGGCAATCGCGGTCTTGCTGATGACGTGCGAGATCTGGCGTGATGAGTGGCGCGCGTTTCACGATGCGCCCGTGCTGCAGGAGTCCAACAACTACCGCCTCACAAAGAGCGGGAACCCGAACAAGGCACTCTCGGAGGCCCTGCTGGTCAAGGAGTGGATCGCGGCCGAACTGGACGCCGATCCAGACAGTCTTTGCGCAGAGTTGGGCCAGTTCCTCCGCCATCCGGAGATCGTCGACTTCCAGCCCCACAACCTCCGTGGCCACGCCTTCCGCTCGCTCGTCGCGGAGACGTTAGCGAGGTTCGGTGATCCCGAACTCGAAGTGAGCGAAGAGGTCTCGCCGCGTGCTCTCTTCCCGGGGTACGACTTCGTTGACCGCAGCGAAGCTGCCCGCATCGACATTGTGGCGCAGCGCGGCCCCCGCGTCGTCGCGCTGATCACCACGAGATGGACGTACCGTCACGATCGCGTTGACATCATTGACGAGGCTCTCGCGTATGTCCCCTCGGCGCGCCGCCAGAACAGCAACTGCCGGTTCTTCGGAGTGACTGCGGAGTTCGTGACCGCTCGCCTGAAGAAGGTCATCGGCCAGACGTCGCCCGTGAGGCAGAACGCCGCCATCAATCGGCTGGTGCACCTCAACCGCGACCTGCCCGGTGATCTGATCGGCAGGAACGGCGATTTGGGCCACATGTGGTCGCTTGCAGAGATGGTGCGGGACTCCTTCGGCTGGCGCTAGCGCGGCGAGGCCGCGTGCTACCATCGGAGATCCGAGGGGAGCCGGAGCGCATGGCGAACGAAGCGAAGGCGGGGATGTCGCTGGCCGAGTTCGTCGAGGCGACCGGCGGCGAAGAGCGCTGGAGGCTGATTAACGCCGATCGCGACATGGCTTGGGACTTCGTCAACGCGCATCGCGACGAACTGCTGGCGAACTACCCCCGCGAGAGCATCGCGGTGCACCGCGACCGCGTCGTGGTACACGGCCCCGACAAGGACGAATTCAGCCGCCTGCTGGACGACTACGTCACGAGGACGGGCATGGACCGCAGCAGGCTGCACCTCACCTACCTGGACCCCGATCGACAGTTGTGGGCGCTGTAGCGCTCCTTCATGCCGAGAGTCCACGGCTTCCGCGACGATGCAGGACGCCCGTACGTGCGCGTCCGGGTGCTCCTCCCGCGCTTGCAGGAGGACGCCTCGATCGACTTCCTGCTGGACACCGGAGCCGACTTGACATCGATCCACAGGGACGACCGCGATCTGTTCGGTACTGAGGCAGTCCGCACGGGGTCCGGGCTTAGCCCGGAGGCCAGCATGTCCGGCATCGGCGGCGCTGTGCACACCTACGCTGTCGAGGGGGCCGAGTACGTCTTTCAGAGTGAGGACGGCCCGCTCCAACCTCTGACCGGGCGCACCCTCATCGCGCTGGATCCGGGAGCGGAGGGAGTCCCTCGCTGCTGGGCCGCGATATCCTCGACCTGATGCTGTTCTGCATCTCGGAGCGCGAGATCACCCTCGACTGGTAGGGGAGCAACGGCGGGACGGACGGCGTAGTGACCATCCTCCAGACCTTCGAGGACAGCCACCCCGGCTCACGGCGGCTGGCCGAGCGCGCCGCCTCCGTCTTCCCCTCCGGCGTCACGCACGACATCCGCGCCTTCGATCCGTTCCCGATCTACGCCGCCAGCGCGCAGGGGCCGCGCAAGCAGGACGTCGACGGGCTCGAGTACGTCGACTACATCGGCGGGCACGGGGCGCTGCTGCTCGGGCACAACCGCCCCGAGGTGGCCGCGGCGATCCGCGAGGCGCTCGAGGAGGGGACGCACTTCGGCTCCTCGCAGGCGCGCGAGATCGAGTGGGGCGAGCTGGTGCTGCGCATGGCGCCCTGCGCCGAACGCGTGCGCTTCACCTCCTCCGGCACCGAGGCGACGATGATGGCGCTGCGGCTCGCGCGCGCCTTCAGCGGCCGCAACCGCGTGATCAAGCTCGCCGATCACTTCCACGGCTGGCACGACCTCGCCGTCGGCCAGCTGCGCGAGAGCGAGACGCAGGCCAGCGCCGCCGGGGTGCCGCCCGGCTTCTACGAAGACCTCACGATCGTGCCGCCGGGCGACCTCGCCGCGCTGGAGCAGGCACTCGCCCCACGCGACGTGGCCGCGCTGATCCTCGAGCCGACGGGGGCGCACTGGGGCCTGCATCCGATCGGCGCGGACTACCTGCGGGCGGCGCGCGAACTGACCACCGAGGCCGGGACGCTGCTGGTGATGGACGAGGTGATCACCGGGTTCCGCATGGCCTCCGGCGGCGCGCAGGAGCGCTACGGCGTCACGCCGGACCTCGCGACCTACGCGAAGATCCTCGCGGGCGGCCTGCCCGGCGGCTGCGTCGCCGGCCGCGAGGACGTGATCTCGATGCTCGAGTTCCGCGACGGCGACGCGGTCTGGAACCGCCGCCTGCGCGTGCCGCACCAGGGCACCTACAACGCCCAGCCGCCGGCCGCCGCCGCCGGCATCGCCACGCTGCGAATCATCGAGGCGGGCGGCCAGACGGAGCACGCCGATGCGACGACGGCGGCGCTGGTGCGCGGCCTCAACGCGCTCTTCGCGGACCGCGCCGTGCCCGGCTCGGCCTGGGCGGTCTCCTCGATGTGGCACCTCAACCTCGGCTACGACGCGCCACGGCCCGCCGCTGTCGAGTGGGACGCGGACGAGGAGCCGCGCGGCGTGGACGCCGCGCTGGAGCGGCCACTGCGGCAGGCGCTGCTCAACCACGGGGTGGACCTGATGGGCACGGGCGGCATGGTCTCCTCGACACACGGCGAGGCCGAGAGCGAGGACACGCTCGCCGCCTTCGACGCCGCGATCTCCGATCTCCGAGCGGAGGATCTGCTCGGCTCCGGCGCCTGATCGCGACCTCCTCGCGCATTCGCGGTCGTCCACGCCGTGGTTGAGGATGCGGGCATATTGCGCACAGGCATAGGGCGTCCGATAATCACATTGTGCAGGAATGCACAATCGCCGCTGAGGCGGGGGCGGGGACGGGCTTCCGGCACGCCGCGGCGACATGGAAGGAGCGGGGACAGAGATGCGAAAGTCAGGGAGCCACGAGCGCCGGGCCAAGCTCGGCCACCAGTTGCGGACGCTGCGTCACAGGGCCGGCCGATCGCAGACCGACGTCTCGAAGGGCGCCGGCATCACCCAAGCCTCGCTCTCCAACTATGAGACCGGCAAGCGCGAGGTGCCGCTCTCCACTGCTCTGAACATCGCCGCCGAGTTGGACGTGCCGTTCAGCGAGATCGTCGAGACCAACGACGTGATCGTGGTCCGCGACTCCCGCCTCGGGCGCGCCGTGCAGGCGCTGGCTGCCTCGCCGGACCTGATCGAGGCGGTCGCGAACGGCCACTCCGAGACGAACGGGTACGCTACCGCTTCCTAGTACCTCCAGCCATTCGGTGGGCCGCTCAGCAGCGGGCCGCCCCCCCTGGCCCGCTGTTTGCTGTGCCCCGCGAGGCGGCGCGCCGTGCCCGGCTCGACAGCCGCGCCGACGCCATATGACACGGCACGTATACTGAGGGCCGTACGAGGCAGCATGCGGAGTTCCCATCCGGCGCGGTGGGTCACGCACCGCAGCCGCGCGGTGCAGCCCGGCCCGGCAGCCTCGCGACGGATGATCCCCGAAGCGCCCTCGCGGCGTGCATCGGCGAGGAGGCCCAGGTGGCGAGCAAGCGAGCGACGACCGTGGGCGCCCTGCGCCGCTCCGGCTACCGCGAGCGCAGCGTGCGCGAGGAGCTGCGCGAGAACCTGATCGCGGCAATCGAGACCGGCGCCAACCTCTTCCCCGAGATCCAGGGCTACGACCAGACCGTCATTCCGCAACTGCAGAACGCGATCCTCTCCGGCCACGACGTGATCATGCTCGGCGAGCGCGGGCAGGCGAAGTCCCGCCTGATCCGCAGCCTCACCTCCCTGCTCGACGAATGGATCCCCACGCTCGCCGGCGCGGAGATCCCGGAGAACCCGTTCGCCCCGATCAGCGAGCAGGGCCGCCAGCTCATCCAGGAGCACGGCGACGACGCGCCGATCCACTGGATGCACCGCGACGAGCGCTACGGCGAGAAGCTCGCCACACCCGACATCACCATCGCCGACCTGATCGGCGAGGTGGACCCGATCAAGGTCGCCGAAGGCCGCTACCTGAGCGACCAGCTGACCATCCACTACGGCCTGATCCCGCGCACCAACCGCGGCATCTTCGCGATCAACGAGCTGCCGGACCTGGCGGAACGCATCCAGGTCGGCCTGCTCAACGTGATGGAGGAGCGCGACATCCAGATCCGCGGCCACAAGGTGCGGCTCGCCCTCGACGTCTTCATCGTGGCGACGGCCAACCCGGAGGACTACACCAACCGCGGCCGCATCATCACCCCGCTCAAGGACCGCTACGGCTCGCACATCCGCACGCACTACCCGCGCGACATCGACGAGGAGCTGGACATCGTCCACCAGGAACGCGTCGACATCGGCTCGGCCGGGCGCGAGCTGCACGTCCCGCGCTACATGGAGGAGATCATCGCCGAGGTCACGCGCCTCGCGCGCCGCTCGCCGGACGTGAACCAGCGCTCCGGCGTCTCCGTGCGCGCCTCGATCACCAACTACGAGTCGCTCGTCGCCAACGCGCTGCGCCGCGCCGTGCGGCTGGGCGAGCCGGGGATCGCGCCGCGCATCTCCGACCTCGGCTTCATCCGCGCCTCGCTTGAGGGCAAGGTCGAACTCGAGACCGTCGAGGAGGGCCGCGAGGATCAGATCATCGAGCGCCTGATCCAGGGCGCGGTCGTCGCCGTCTTCAACCGCCACTGCAGCATCAGCGACATGGAGCCGCTGATCGAGGCGTTCAAGGCCGGCGTCACCGCCGAGGTCGGCGAGGGGATGCCCTCGGACGGCTACCTCGCGCTGCTCGGCAGCGTGGACGGGCTCGCCGAGGCCGTCGCCGGCGTCGCGACCGGCGAGTCCGCCGCCGAGCAGGCCGCCGCGATCGAGTTCGTGCTCGAAGGGCTGCACCTCAACAAGCGCCTCAACAAGGACAGCATCGACGGCGAGGCCCACTACCGAGGCTAGACGACGGCGCGGCTGACGGAAGCCGAGGATTGAGCGGAGCAGGGACGAGCGAAAGGCCGGACCATGACGCAGCTTGCGCGCTACTCCGCATGGGACGGCAGCCAGGAGATCCCCGAGCTTGAGGCGGGTGACATCCTCGAGGCCCTCTCCGACGACCTGATGAACTTCGGCGACCTGCAGCACGCGCTGCGCAACCTGATGCAGCGCGGGATGCGCCGGCCGGACGGCGCGCGCGCGCCCGGACTGCGCGACCTGCTCCACCAGTTGCGGCAACAGCGCCGCCAGCGCCTCGACCAGTTCGACCTCGGCGGCACGATGCAGCAGATCGAGGAGCAACTGCGCGAGATCCTCGACCTCGAACAGGACACGCTGGACCAGCGGCTCGCCCAGGCCGGCGGCCCCTCCGAGCCGCCGCCGGAGGCCGCGGACCAGGCGGACGGCGCGAGCGGCGAGGCTGGCGAGGGCTCCGAGGCGGATGGCCAGCCCGGCGAGCAAGGCGAAGCGGGCGCGGGTGGCGAACGCGGCGACGGAGCCTCAGCACAGCAGCAGGGCGGCGAAGGCGGCGAGATGGCCGGCGGCTCGCCCTCGCAGGCCGGTGGCGCCGAGGGCGGCGCCTCCGAGGAGCAAGACCTCTCCGAGATGCTGCGCCGCATCGTCGAGCGCAAGCAGCAGTTCCTCGAAGAGATGCCCGAGGAGCCATCGGGGCAGGTCAAGGCGCTGCAGAGCTACGAGTTCCTCAACCAGGAGGCGCGAGACAAGTTCCAGGAGCTGCTCCAGCAGCTCAAGCAGGCCATGACCGAGTCGTTCTTCAAGGATGTCTCGAAGATGGTCGACGAGATGTCCGAGGGCGACATCGAGCGCATGAAGGAGATGCTGCGCGACCTCAACGACATGCTGATCCAGCGCATGCGCGGCGAGCAGCCGGACTTCGACTCCTTCATGGACAAGTACGGCGACATGTTCGGCGACAACCCGCCGCAGTCGCTCGACGAGCTGATCGCGCAGATGCAGGCGCAGACGCAGGCGATGCAGTCGCTGATGGAATCGCTGCCCGGCGACCAGCGCCAGCAGCTCCAGTCGCTGCTCTCCGACAAGCTCGGCGACCCGGAGCTCGAGGGCGAACTGTCACAGCTCGCGGCCAACCTCGAATACCTCAACCCCGGCGGCGAACGCGCTCCCGCCTACCCCTTCCGGGGCGACGAGGAGATCGGCCTCGACGCCGCGATGCAGCTGATGTCGGAGATGCAGGACATCGACGGCCTGGAGCGCCAGCTCGAGCGCGCCCAGTACGACGGCGACATCGACGGTATCGACCTCGAGCACCTGCGTGAGCTGCTCGGCGACGAGGCTTCCGAGGCGATCGACCAGCTGGGCGAGCTGCTCGAGATCCTCGAGCGCGAGGGCTACATCAGGCGCGAGGGCGACACGTGGGAGCTGACGCCGCGCGGCACGCGCATGATCGGCCAGCGCGCCCTCACCGAGATCTACGCGCAGCTCAAGCGCCAGGGCATCGGCAACCACCCGATTCCGGAGGTCGGCCGCCACGGCGAGCGCACCGAGGACACCAAGGAGTACGAGTTCGGCGACCCGTTCCACCTGCACATGGGCCGCACGATCATGAACGCCATCGAGCGCGAGGGGCCGCAGACCCCGGTGCGCCTCATGCCCGACGACTTCGAGGTGTACCGCTCCGAGCAACTGACGGAGACGGCCACCGTCGTGATGGTGGACCTTTCCTGGTCTATGGCGCTGCGCGGCTCGTTCCAGTCCGCGAAGAAGGTGGCGCTCGCCCTGCACAACCTGATCAGCACGCAGTACCCGCGCGACCAGCTCTACGTCCTCGGCTTCTCCGCCTACGCGAGGGAGCTGCGCATCGCCGATCTGCCGTACGTGCGCTGGGACGAGTCCGTGCTCGGCACCAACATGCACCACGCGCTGATGATGGCCCGCAAGAAGCTCGCGAGGCACAGCGGCGGCACGCGGCAGATCATCATGATCTCGGACGGCGAGCCGACCGCCCACCTGGAGCGCGGGCGCTCGCAGTTCTCGTACCCGCCGAGTCCGACGACGATCCGCGAGACGCTGAAGGAGGTCCGCCGCTGCACGCAGGCGGACATCACGATCAACACCTTCATGCTGGACCGCAACTACTACCTCAAGGAGTTCGTCAACCAGCTCGCGAAGATCAATGGCGGCCGCGTCTTCTACACGACGCCGGACAAGCTTGGCGAGTACATCCTGGTCGACTATGTGCAGCGCAAGCGCAAGCGCATCGGCCGCAGCGCCTGAGCGGCGCCTCCCCCCGCCCCCCTGAGCCGCGTCGCGCGCGCGGTACGAGGAAGCGCCGCTGATGCCCTCCTTGCTGACACCGCGGCGCGTGCTCCCGCTGTTGCTGCTCGCCGTGATCCTCGGGGGTGGCAGCAGCTGGTACGCCTGGGTCGAGGGCTTCGGACTCTCCGACGGCATCTACATGGCCGTGATCACCCTCACCACGGTCGCCTACGAGGAGGTCCAGGCGCTCGACGAGAGTGGACGCGTCTTCACCATCGTCTACACGATTGCCGGCATCGGTGTGCTGTTCTACGTCGCCGGCAGTATCGTGGAGGAAGTCGTCGCCGGCAGCATTGCCGAGGCGCTCGGCACACAACGCCTGAGCCGAAGGATCGGACGGATGCGCGACCATGTGATCGTCTGCGGACAGGGCCGCGTCGGCCACGAGGTCGTACGCCATCTGCGCGACATCGACATGCACGTGCTCGCCATCGACCAGGCCGAAGAGCGGCTCGACTTCGCGCAGTCGCTCGGCGCCGTCCCGCTCCTGGGCGACGCTACCGAGCAGGAGATCCTCAAACGCGCGCAAGTCGAGCGGGCGCGGGCCCTGGTCGCCGCCGCCGATACGGACGCGGTCAACACCTACATCGTCCTGACCGCTCGGACCGTCAACCCGGACATCCCGATCGTCGCCCGGGCAGCCTCTGACGAGGCTGTGTCCCGTCTGAACGCGGCGGGCGCGAGCCGCGTCATCTCGCCCTACCAGATCGCCGGCCGCCGCATGGCCGTCGCCGCGACCGATCCGGAGGTGCTCGATTTCATCGACACGCCCGGGCGGGCGAGCATGAGACGCACCGGCTCGTCGCCCAGATCCGCATCGGCGACGCCCGCGGGCGCTCGATCGGCGACCTCTTCAGTAACGCCGGCGTCCAGTTGATCGCGACCGTGCAGGCCGACGGCGACGTGACCTTCTCGCCTCCCGCCGACACGAGCGTCGCCGAGGTCGATCGCCTGGTGGTCTTCGGCGACGAGTCCGCAATCCACCGCTTCGCGGAGCAGCACCGCCAGTAGCCGCTGCGCCCTGGATACTCGACCCCGCTCAGCCGGGCAGACCCCTCGAGGTCAGAGGGGCGGCTGCCGGAGGTGCCAGTCCGTCGACTGTTCGTAGGCGTAGGCGACGCGGTAGAGCAGGCCTTCCTCCAGCGGGCGGCCGTGCAGCATCAGCCCCACCGGCCAGCGGCCGCCGTTGCCGAACCCGCACGGCACCGAGATCGCCGGGTGCCCGGTGACGCTGGCGACGCCGTTGCGGTAGACGCCGCGTGAGCGGGCGGAGACCTCGCGGCCGCGAATGACGGACGTCTGGGCGTCCCAGGCGTCGCCGTAGGTGCTGCCCGTCGGCATCGCGATCACGTCCACCTCGCGCAGCACCGCGTTCGCCTCCTGCGTGATGCGCGCGCGGAACTGCTGCGTGTGCAGGTACTGCTCGAACGTCTGCGCCTCGCCCGCCGCGATCTGGGCATGGATCTCCGTCCACGCCTCGATCTCTTCCTCGCTGAAGTGATCGCGGATGAAGACCGGACGCTCCGAGGCCAGCGAGAGGCCAAGCGCGCGGTTGCGGGAGTGCTCCGCGAGCGGCATCCGCACCTCCGAGAGCACCGCCCCCAGCTCCCCGAGCCGCTCGATCGCCGTGCGCACGATCTCCTCTTCCTCCTCGCTCAGCCAGTCGCGCCAGATCCAGTCGTCGGCCGGCACGCCGATGCGCACGCCGGCGATCGAGTCGCCGAGGCCGGCGCGGTAGTCCGAGGGCGGCTCGTTGACGCTCAGCGGGTCGAGCGGGTCGTAGGCGCCGATCGCCTCCAGCGCGGCGGCGTTGTCCTCGACGGTCTTCGTGAGCGGGCCGGCGGTGTCGTCGCTCCAGGAGGCCGCCCAGATGCCGTGACGGCTGATGCGCCCGAACGTCGGCTTCATCGCCACGAGGCTGCTGTTGCTGCCCGGGTGGCGCACCGAGCCGCCCGTGTCCGTGCCGATCGAGAGCAGGCCCATCGACGCCGCCGTGGCCGAGCCGGAGCCGCTGCTCGAGGTGCCCGGGCTGCGCGACGGATCCCAGGCGTTGCGGCAGCCGACCGGACCGCTCGTGTCGCGGCCGATCTCGGAGACCACCTTGCCGACGAGGATCGCGCCCGCCTCCTCGAGCCGCCGGTGCAGCGTCGCCTGCTCCGGCGGGCGGTAGTCGACGCCTCGAGGGTTGCCGAAGGTGGTGCGCACGCCGCGCGCGGCGATCACGTCCTTCAGCGTGTAGGGGATGCCGTGCAGCGGGCCGCGGTAGCGGTTCGCGGCGATCTCGCGCTCCGCCTGCCGCGCGCGCTCCAGCGCGTAGTCCGCGCAGTGCGTGACGAACGAGTGCAGCAGCGGTTGCAGCCGCTCGATGCGCGCGTTCGTCGCCTCGATCAGCTCGACGGGCGAGAGCTCGCGGCGGCGGATCCGCTCGCCGAGTTCGATGATCGTCGCCGCGCCGAGGTCGAGTTCCGCCACCACGCTACCCCCGACGCCTAGATCCAGACGCCCGGGTGCTCTTCCCAGAAGAACTGCACCAGCACGCCGCCGGCCTGGCGGGGGTGGATGAAGGTCTCGGCCCAGCGCCACCCGTCCCTGACGCCGTCCGCGCTGCCGAAGGTGGTGACACCGTGCGCCTCGCAGGCGGCGATCGCGCGCTCCCAGTCGCCGACCTGGAAGGTGACGTGGTGGATGCCGGGACCGCGGCGCTCGAGGAAGCGATGTATGAACGAGCGCTCGCCGACGGGCTGCAGGATCTCCCAATGCATCTGCTCGGTCGGCGTGTCCAGCTCCGTCGTCACGAACGGGCGCTCGTCCTCCTGCCCGCGGTGGCTCAGCCGCATCCCGAAGACGCGCTCGTACCAATCCGCGAGGGCGTCGCGATCGCCGTGCGCGTGCGAGAGATGGTCCAGTGCGACGATGCCCAGCGCGCCCTCGTGATCCTCGGTGGGTGGGGGCCGCTCACCGCCGTCGTCCGGGCCGCGCAGGCGGAAGAGGAAGCCCTGCCCGCCGCGCGAAGGGTGGATGAAACACTCCTCGCCCGGCTCGCTGCCGTCGCCGGGGTCGCCTCGCCACGTCTCGATCTCCAGGCTACGCAGCTCCTCGACCGCGCCATCGAGGTCGGCCACGCGCAGCACGAGGTTGTGGATGCCCGGCCCGGCCGGGCCGTCGATGAAGCCCTGCAGGTGCGACGACTTGAGGGTGGGGGCGGCCACCTCCCAATCGACGTCGGAGCGGCCCGGCATCGAGAGCCTGACACGCACCGCGCTGCCGTCGGCGTCGATCATCGGTTGGCCGGCGCGGAAGCCGAACAGCTCCTCGAACAGCGCCACCTGCGGCGGCAGCGCCGGCACGACGACGCCGACCCGGTCGATGCGCGTGATCTCGAGCATGCGCCCTCCGTCCGGCGGCCATCATACGGAACCGCCGCCCTGCGACGAATGCGCAGCGCCCCAACGACCCGATGAACCGAGGCGTCCTGCTAGCATCGAGCGGTGTTGCCCCGCAGCCTGCTGATCGTGCGCAACCCGCGAGCCCGCCGCGCGCCCTCGGAGGCTGCGCTGCGCGAGGCCGCGGAACCGCTGCGCGCCCAGGGCGTGGCGATCGAGCTGCGTAGCACCTCGGCGCCCGGCCACGCGCGCGAGATCGCCGCCGAGGCGGCGCGCGACGGCGTCGACCTGCTCGTCGCCGCCGGCGGCGACGGGACCATCCACGAGGCGGTCAACGGCCTCGCCGGCAGCGACACCGCGCTCTCCGCCATCCCCTCCGGCACCGCCAATGTCTGGGCGCGCGAAGTCGGCATCCCCCGCCGCGCCGATCGCGCGCTCGCATGGATCGAGGACGCACGGCGCGTCCGCCTCGATCTCGGCCGAGCCGAGTTCGAGGATCCCGACGGCGCGCGCTCGGAGCGCCTCTTCCTGCTGATGTGCAGCACCGGGCTGGACGCCGAGGTCGTGCGCCGCGTCGGCGGGGGAGGACGTGGCAAGCGCTGGCTGGGGCCCGTCTGGTACGTCCTGCACGGCGGCGAGCGCCTGCTGCGCGCGCCCGCCGTGCGCACGCGGATCGCCATCGAGGGCCCTCCGGCGGACACGACGATCGAGCGCTCGCTGCTCTTCGCCGTGGCGGGGAACACGCGGCTCTACGGCGGCATCTCGCGGCTGACCGGCGACGCGCGGGCGGACGACGGACTGCTGGACCTCGCCGCCTTCTGCGGCGGCGGCCTCGCCTCGCGCCTCACCCTCAGCGCGCGCGTCTATCCGCGCGCCCTGCGTCGAGGGCTGCGCGGCAGTCTCGCGCCGCGCGCGGGCGGAGCCGCCGAGTACCTGCGGGGCGCCCGCTTCCACGTCGAGCCGGAGACGCCGCTCGCCGTGCAGGCCGACGGCGAGTTCCTCGGCGAGACGCCGCTCACGCTGAGCGTCGCGCCACGCGCGCTCGACGTGCTGATCGCGCCCGGACCCAGTCCGCTCCTCGGCGAGTAGCAGCGCGGCGTCAGCCCTCCAGCTGCAGCTCGCCGCCATCGAGGCGGTAGCGACGTGCGTCGGGCAGTTCGCCGGCGCCGGGGCGGTCCGGGTCCGGCGTGGTGATCACGACCTGATCGACGCCGTAGGCGGCGTGGACCACGCGCTCGCGCCGTGCCGCGTCCAGCTCCGAGAGGATGTCGTCGAGCAGCAGCAGCGGCGGGTCGCCGGTGCGCTCGTGCGAGAGCGTGACCTCGGCCAGCCGCAGCGCCAGCGCCAGCGTGCGCTGCTCACCTCGCGAGGCGAATGCGCCCGCCTCCTCCCCGCCGATCAGGAAGCGCACGTCGTCGCGATGCGGCCCGCTGCGCGTCATGCCGGCGGCGATGTCGTCGCCGCGTCGCGCCGTCAGCGTCTCGCGCAGCGCCCGCTGCGCCGCCCCGGTCGCGTCCTCCGCAAGGTTGCCCGCTTCGCCGGACTCCAGACTGCCCGCCTGCTCCGGCGGCAGCCGCGGCTCGTAGCGCAGCTCCAGCGGCGGGGACGAGGGCGCGAGCTGATTCCAGCGCTCGGCGGCGCCCTCGGCGAGCGCGTCCAGCGCCGAGGCGCGGCCCGCGAGGATCACGCCGCCCGCCGCCGCCAGCTCGGTGTCCCAGAACTCAAGCTCGTCGACGCCTCGCCCGCGGCGTTCCTGCAGCCGCCGCAGCAGCCCGTTGCGCTGGGTCAGCACGCGCTGGTAGCGCTGCAGCGCCCGCACGTAGCGCACGTCCAGCTGCGAGATCGTGATGTCGAGGTAGCGACGGCGCTGCGTCGGCGATCCGGAGATGATCTGCAGATCGTCGGCGGAGAACGGCACGACGCGCAGCTGGCCGATCAGATCCGAGGCGCGCCTCGCGATGCCGTTGACGCGGAAGCGCCGCCCGGTCGCCGGCGGGCGGCCGCCCGTGCCCGCCGGCTCGCGCGCCGTCACCGCCAGCTCGACGCTGACCGGCTGGGCGGCGGTCGTCACCTCCCCGGCGAGCCGTGCGCCGGGCAGCGGATCGTCGCGCAACGCCTGCCGCGAGATCAGCTCGACGTCGGCGCGCGCGCGCGAACTGCGCGCGGTCGCCAGCAGCGTGATCGCCTCCAGCAGGTTGCTCTTGCCGCTGGCGTTCGGCCCGCTGATCACGTAGCAGCCCGGCTCCAGCGCCATGTCGAGGTCGCGGAAGGTTCGTACGTTGGTGAGCGTGAGGCGATCGAGATGCATCGGCGCCCCGCGGGCGGGCTACCGCAGTTCGAGCCGCAGGCTGCGCTCGGCTTCCGAGACGTCCGCCGCCTGCACCGTCACACCGAGGCGCTCGCCGAGCGCCGCGCCGAGCCAGGCGACCTCGAGCGCCGAGTCGAAGGTGAGCCGCAGCTGCGCCTCGCCCTCGGCGTAGCCCTCGACAAAGGCCTGGCGCACGCCCGGCAGCTGCGCGAGTACCCCCTGCACGCGCAGCAGTCCCTGAAATCCCTCGACTGGGGCCACGCGCAGCAGCACCGAGCCGCCATCCGGCTGAAAGCGCACCCCCGGCGGGCTCTCGCCCTCGCTCCACGCGACCGCCTCGACGCGCTCCGCCTCGCCGGCGCCATCCTCGGCCGCCGCAGGTTCCTCCGGCTCCTCCGCCTCCGAGGTCGCGGCGGGCGGCTCCTCCGAGGGCGGCTCGGGCGCCTCGGCGCGTTGCAGCGCCTCGATGTCGCCGAGCAGCTCCTGCAGCGAGCGCAGCTTCGCGTCCAGCACCCCTATCTCCGGAGACGACGGCTCCGCGGGCGGCTGCTCCGCGGGCGGAGCGTCCTCGCCGGCGAGCCGTTCGAGGCGCGTGCGCGCGCCCGCGAGTGATTCGTCGATCAGCTGCTGCGCCCTCGCGCGCGCGTCACCGAGGAACTGCTCGATCTCCTCCATCGGAGACGGGGTCCGTGGAGGCGCCTCGGGCCGGGGTGGCGGCGCGCCGGCGGCGGGCTCGTCCCCGGAGATGGCGACCAGCAGCTGGCCGACGGCGCGCAGCAGCGCCGACACCTCCGCCTGCGGCTGGCCGCCGTCACGCTGCTGCGTCATGACCACTCCGCCCCACGAATTGCGCGGCGCAGCCGCTGCGTCTGGCGCGCTGCCGCCGGCACGCAGAGGATACGCTGGCCGCCGCCGCCCTGCCCCCCCGGCGGCATGGCATGGAAGCAGCGCCCGAGGAGGCGAGCATGACCACTGACAGCAACGGGGACACACTGCGCATCGGCTTCATCGGCGCGGGTGCGAACACCCGCACGCGCCACATCCCCGGCTTCCAGGCGATCGAGGGCATCGAACTGGCCGCCGTCTGCAACCGCTCGCGCGAGAGCGGTCAGCGCGTCGCCGACGAGTTCGGCATCGCGCGCGTCATCGAGGACCCCGGCGCGATCTTCGACGACCCGGAGATCGACGCCGTCTGCATCGGCACCTGGCCGTACCGCCACCGCGAGTACAGCGTGCGCGCGCTGGAGGCGGGCAAGCACGTGCTCTGCGAGGCGCGCATGGCGATGGACGCGGCCGAGGCGCGCGCGATGCTGGACGCCGCGCGGGCGCGCCCGGACCGCGTCGCACAGCTCGTCCCGGCGCCCTTCGACCTCGCGAGCTGGCGCACGATCCGCCGCCTCCTCGCCGAGGGAGCGCTCGGCGATCTGCGCGAGGCGCACGTGACGCTGCTCGGCGGCGGCGCGCTCGACCCCGCCACGCCGCTGCACTGGCGCGAGCGCAGCGAGTACTCCGGCCGCAACACGCTGATGCTCGGCATCGTCGCCGAGACCGTGCAGCGCTGGCTCGGCCCCACCGAGCGCGTCACCGCCGACGCCGCCACCTTCGTCACCTCGCGACGCGATGCGGAGAGCGGGGAGGACTACGAGATCGGGATTCCCGACAGCATAGGCGTCTTCGCGCGCATGGCCGGCGGCGCGCGCGTCAGCTACCAGCTGAGCGCGCACACGCACGCCCCCGCCGCGTCCAACGGCATCTCGCTCTACGGCAGCGCCGCCACGCTGCACTGGACGCACGCCGGCGACCGCATGGCGCTCGCCCCGATCGGCGAGGAGCCGCAGCCGCTCGAGCCGGACCCCGGCACGGCAGGCGCATGGAACGTCGAGGCGGACTTCGTCGCCTCGATCCGCGAGGGTGCGCCCGTCGAGCTGACCAGCTTCGAGGACGGCCTGCGCTACATGCAGTTCACGGACGCGGTCTGGCGCAGCTGGTCGGAGGGCCGCACGGTCGTCCTCGACGAGCTGTAGCCGCAGAGGCGCGCGGGGGCGTAGCGTGATCACCTCGATGGCAACCCGACGCACCCGCGCCGCGCCGCGCCGATGAGCGCCCCGCCCGTGCAGCCGGAATCCGGCGGCGGGGTCGCCGGCGCATTGCGACGCGGCGCCCTCCAGCCCCTCGGCAGCAGCGCCTACCGGCGGCTCTGGACGGCGACGCTGATCCAGTTCCTCGGGATGATGACGGCGGGCGTCGTGCGCGCCTTCCTCGCCTTCGATCTGACCGGGTCGAACACCGCGGTCGCCGCCCAGCTCTTCGCCTTCGGGCTCGCGCTGTTTCCCTCGATGTTCGGGGCGGGCGTGATCACGGACCGCTTCTCGCGCAAGACCGTGCTGGCGGCCGCGCAGGTGCTGCTGCTGGTGCAGGCGCTGCTGCTCGGCGTGCTCACGCTGAGCGGCCTGCTCGAGTACTGGATGCTGTTCATCCAGTCGATGATCGAGGGCGTCTCCGTCGCCTTTCTCATACCCTCGCGCCAGGCGATGACCGGGCAGCTGCTCGGCGCGCACGGCGTCGGCCGCGGCGTCATCCTGCAGCAGGGCGCGATGGGCGTGGGCCGCATCATCGGCCCGATCAGCGGCGGCGCGCTGGTCGGCACGTTCATCGGCGCGGGCGGCGTCTTCCTGCTCGTCGCCGCCTGCTACGGCATCGCCGCGTGGATGACAGTCGGCGTGCCCGGCGCCTTCCGCAGCGAGGAGCAGTCGCGCGAGTCGTTCATCCAGAGCCTGGCCGCCGGCCTGCGCTACGTGCGAGGGCGGCCCGCGCTGCTCGTCACGGTGATCACGGCGTACGTCGTGGCCTTGACCTCCATCCCCTACTTCGTGCTGCTGCCGGGAATGGTGATCGACGTCTTCGAGCGTGACGCCCTCGAGCTGGGGGCGATCACCTCCGCCTCCTCGGTCGGAGCGATAGTCGTGACCGTCGCGGCCGCATCGGTGGTGCACCGGCCCGCGGCGTGGAGCCTGTTCCTCGGGACCTCGTTCGTGTTCGGCCTGGTCGTGATCGCCTTCGGCCTCGCGCCGAACTTCCCGATCGCGCTGCTGATCATCGTGCTGCTCGGCGCGGTCGAGATGGGCTACATCTCGTTCGTGCTCGGGCTTGGCATGGCCTACTCGCACCGCCGCTACGACGGCCGCGTGCAGGCGCTGATCGTCTCCAGCTTCAGCTTCCTCGGCTTCGTCTCGCTTCCGATCGGGCTGCTCGCCGACACGATCGGCGTGCGCGCGACGCTCATCTTCGAGGGCGCGGCGGGCAGCATCCTGATCGCCGTGGTGTGGCTCTACTCGCGACGCATCAACGCCGCCGCCGACGCCCGCGTGCCCGCCGACGAGGAGCGCATCCGCGCGCTCACCTCGGAGGGCACGGAGTGAGCCCGGAGTGAGCCGCGACATCCGCGTCAGGGTCTTCGACTTCGGCGACTCCGTGCCGAAGTCGCCGCGCGAGATCCTCGTGCGCTTCGTCGTCAACGCGGCCGGCCTCTGGCTCGCCGCCGCCCTCGTGCCCGGCATCGAGGTCGGCGATGTCGCCTCGCTGGCCGCGGCGACGGCGATCTTCGGGCTGCTCAACGCCTTCGTCCGGCCGCTCGCCTACCTCGCGGGGGCCTGCGTGATCGTGCTGACCTTCGGGCTCTTCATCTTCGTGATCCACGCGGGCGTGCTGGCGGCTACGGCCTGGATCTGCGGGCAACTCGGGCTCGACTTCGGCGTCGCCGGCTTCTGGTCCGCCCTCTTCGGCTCGCTGGTTATCTCGCTCGTCTCGCTGCTCGGGCACGTCCTGCAGCGCAGCCGTCGCAAGTCCTAGGGAGCCTCCGCAGCCACGAGGGCGCCAGCCGCACTCGGCGCGCGCGAATCGCGGATCGTGCTGATCGCGCCGTTGCGCACGACCTCGATGCGGTCCGGCAGCCGCTCGGCGACCTCGGGCACGTGCGAGATCACGCCGATCAGCCGCCGCCCGCCCGCGAGCGCCTCGAGGCCGCCGATCGCGACGTCCAGCGACTCCTGGTCGAGCGAGCCGAAGCCCTCGTCGAGGAACAGCGACTCGAGCGACATCGCCCCACCGTGGCCGGCGATCTCGGGCAACCGCTCGGAGAGGGCCAGCGCGAGGGCGAGGCTGGCGAGGAAGGTCTCGCCGCCCGACAGCGTGCGCACCGAGCGCCGCTCGTCGCCGTTCAGCCGGTCGACGACCGCGAAGGCGTCCCCATCGGCGACCAGCCGATAGCGACCGCTGGACAGTGTGAGCAGCCGTTCCGCCGCGTCCGAGGCCAGCAACTGCATCGCCTCGCCCTGCACGTAGGCGATGAAGCGGTTGCGCTGCAGCTCCTGGGCGAGCGCGCCAGAGAGCTGCGCGCGGCCGTCGTAGCCCTCCGCCTCGGTCTGCATCGTCTGCGCGCGCTGCGCGTCCGTGCGGGCCGTCTCCAGCCGCTGCGCGGCGAGGGCCTGATCACGCGCGCACTCGCCATGCGCGGCACGGTGCGCGGCGAGCAGTGCGGGCACGCGCTCCACCGAGGGCGCGCCCTCGGCCTGCGCCGCAGTCCATGCCTCCGCGAAGGTCCGCTGCGCCTCGTCCGCCGCCGCGCGCGCCTCCTCGAGCTCGCCGGCGAGGCGTCCGACGGCGGCCTCCGCGCGCTCAAGCGCCTCGCTCGCGGCAGCGCGGGTCGCCCCGGCGCCGGCGACGGCCTGCCCGGCCTCGCGCAGCGCCGCCTCGATCTCGCGATGGCGCCTCGCCTGCTGCTGCGCCACGGTGAGCGCCTCGCGGACCGAGGCGGGATCGGAGTCCTCGCCGCCGAGCGAGGCGAGTTGCTCGCGCGCTCGATCGAGCGCGGCGTCGGCTCGTTCGCGCCGCTCGTTCGCGCGCCCGACGTTCGAGGCCGCCTCGCGCGCCTGCTCGCCCGCGCGGCGAGCGGCCTCCCGGCTCCGTGCGGCAGCGTCGCCGGCATCGCGATGGCCCTCGATCGCTGCTTCGAGGGCGGCACGCACTGCTTCCGGCTCTCCCGCCTCGCCCGGCTCCACCACACCGAGCGCCTCGCCGATCGAGGCGCGCAGCAGCATGAACTCGCGTGCCGATCCGGAAGCGCCGTCGCGCGCCTCGGCGGCGGTCCACGCGCGGGCGCGCGCGGCCTCGGTCGCGGCGGTGGCGCGCGCGATCGACGCGTCGAGGGCGTCCGGGTCGGCTCCGGCCTGCGTGGCCTCCTCGCGCAGCTGCGCCAACCCGGCCTGCGCGCGCCCCAGCGCGGCGGCCATCTGCAGCGCGCTCGCCCCCGCCGCCGCGAGGGCAGTCGCGGCCACCGCCTGCTCCTCGCGCGCCTCCGCGAGCACCGTCTCCGCCGCGTCGAGGGCGGCGCGAGCCGCGTCGAGCTCGGGTGCGTCGTGCAGCTCGATATGCTCGATCGGCTCTCCGCAGACCGGGCAGGGGTCGCCGGGCTTCAGCGTTCGCTGGAGCGCCAGCGCGGCGTTCTGCCGCTGCGCCGCCTCCAGCGCCTCGGCGCGCGCGGCGTGCTCCGCCTCCGCCAAGCGCAGGCTCACGTCCGCGGCCTCCGAGGCGCGCCCGGCCGCCTCGCTCGACTCGCGCGCCTGCCCGTGCTCGCGCGCTGCCGAGGCGACCGCATCCGCCTGCGTACTCAGGCGCTCGGCGAGCGCGGCCAGTTGCCGCGCCTCCTCCGCGTTCTTGACGGCGGCGTCTTCGGCGGACGCGCGCTCCTCGTCGGCGGCGTTCGCCTGCTCGCCGAGGGCGCGCTCCGTAGCGAGCGCCGCGCCGGCGGCAGCCGCGAGGGCGTCCCGCGCCGAGCCCTGCGCTTCGTCTGCCTCCGCGCTCGCGGCCTCCGTGCGCTGCGCTTCCGCCCGCAGTGCCTCCGCCTGCTCCGAGGCGTGCCCCGCCTCCTCGATCGCCGCGACCTGCTCCGCCTCGGCGTGGTCCACGGCGCGGACGGCCGCCTCGCGCTGCTCCAGCAGCGCCGCCTCGCGTTCGAGTCGGCGGTGCGCCTGCTCGTCGTAGCCGAGGGCAGCGCGCTCGGCCTCGAGGCGGTCGTGCTCCGCCTGCGCCTGCGAGGTGCCCTGCTCCGCCTGCGCGAGAGCATCCCGCGCCGTCGCTGCATCGCGCATGGCGGTGGCGCTGGCGCGCTCCGCGCGCGCGGCCGCGGCTCCGGCCTCGGCGCTCGTGCGCGCCTCCTGCTCCAGCGCTTCGAGCAGGCCCGTGCGCGCCTCCAGCGCCGCGACGCGCGCGCCGAGCGCGGTGTGCTCCCGCTCGAGGCTCGCGATCGCCTCGGGCGTGGCAGCGTGGAGGCGCTCGATCTGCTCGCGCAGGGTGCGCGCCGCCTCGCTCGCGCCCGCCGAGCGGTTGCGCGCCGTGCGGCCCGCGTCCTCGTAGCGCCCGAGCGCGAGCAGGCGCGAGAGGATGTCGCGGCGCTGCGGCTCGTCGCCGCGCAGGAACTCGTCGAACTCGCCCTGCGGGAGCAGCACCGTCTTCGTGAACGTCGCGAAGTCGAGCCCGATCAGCTCCGTCACCTGCGCGCTCACCTCGCGCGCTCGGTCCGCCAGCGGCAGCCACTCGCCGTTCTGGCGCAGCCGCTCGAGGCGCGTCCCGATGCTGCCCGGGGCCTGCCGGCTGACGCGATAGCGCTCGCCGCGCACGCTGAAGTCGAAGCGCACGGCCATCGATCGCGCGCCGTGCGTGATCAGCTGCCGCGTCGCCCGCCCCACGCGCGGCGCCTCGCCGTACAGCGCCCACGTGATCGCGTCGAGCAGCGACGACTTGCCCGCCCCGGTCGGGCCGGTGATCGCGAACAGCCGCCGATCCTCGAAGTCCACGACCGCCGTGTCGCGGAAGGAGGTGAAGCCTCGCAGTTCGAGGCGCAGCGGTCTCATCCGGGGACCGCCGCCCCGGCTGCGGGCTCCGCCGCCTGCGTCTCGTCGACCTCGGCGAGCAGCTCTTCGAAGAGCGCGATCAGCTCCGGCACCGGCTCCGAGCCGTGCTGCGCCCGATAGTAGCGCGTGAACAGCTCGGCGGCGCTGAGCTGGCCGAGCGCCTCGACGGCGCCCTCGTCCTCTGCCAGCTCGTACTCGAGCTGCACGTCGACGGCGTTGGGCAGCGCCTCGCGCACGCGCTCCGCGATGCCCGGCTCCGGCCGCTCGACATCGAGGCGCACTCGGACGTGCGCGTCGCCCGCCTCCTCGCCCTGCGCCAGCACCTCGTCGAGGCTGCCGCGCAGCTCGGCGAGCTGGCGCCCCTTGGTCAGCGGCACGGCCTTCTGCGTCACCGGCCGCCCCGGCACGGCGTCGATGATGCGCACGACCTTCTGCTGCCCGCGCTCGCCGAAGTCGAGCTGCAGCAGCGAGCCGCTGTAGGCCGTCGGAACCGGGGCCCCGAGGAGCTCCTGCGGCTCGTGCACGTGGCCGAGCGCGATGTACTGGGGGGTCGTCGGTAGCTGCGGCGCGTTGATGCCGTAGGTCTGCCCGATGTGCAGCAGACGCTCGGAGCCATCGACCCGCGCCACGCGCGCCTTGTCGACGAAGATGTGCGTCGCGAGGATGTTCACGGTGGGCTCGTCGCCGAAGCCGTCGCAGATCGCGCGCAGGATGCCCGAAACGCCGTCCGCGTAGGCGCCGAACCAGTCCTCCTGCAGCCCCATCACCTCCGCGGCGCTCACGTAGCGGCCCTCGGTGATAAAGGGCACGGCCGCGATGCGCGCGACGTGCTCGCGGCCCTCGATCGTCAGCACGCCGCCGGCGTTCGGTCGCAGCACCTCGTGCTGCGTCTGGACGCCGAGCAGCTCCGAGAGCAACCCCAGCGCCTCGAGCTTGCGAGGGCTGTCGTGGTTGCCGGCGAGCAGCACCGCCTGGATGCCGTGCCCGACGCACTCGCGCAGCGCCTCGAAGACCAGCCGGTCGGAGTCGGGCGTGGACGTGGCCTTGTCCCAGATGTCGCCGCAAATGAGCATCGCCTCGACGTCCTCGTCACGCGCGATCTCGATCAGCTCGGCGAGGACGGCCTCGAACTCGGCGGCGCGGCTGCGGCCGCGGATCGTACGGCCGACGTGCCAGTCGGCGGTGTGCAGCAGCCTCACTCGAACCTCGCGAACGGGTCCACGGTCGCCGCGGCCTCGGAGGGGCGCGTCGCCCAGGCGGGGTAGGGGAACTGGAGCAACAGCGGCACCGGGATTTCCGGCTGCTGGAGGATCATCGTGCCCGGCTTAAGCAGCGAGGCGCGCGCCCGCGCCGCCGGCGTGAGGAAACCGTACTCGCCGCGCTGCGCCTCGGCGGCGTCGAGGCGCCCGACCACGCGCAGCGAGCAGTTCGCGACCACGCGCGGCTCCACCTCGCTGGCCGTCTGCTGCGCGCCGATCAGCACGATGCCGAGCGAGCGTCCGCGCTCGGCGATGTCCAGCAGCACGTCCTTGATCGGGCTCCGCCCCTCGCGCGGGGCGTACTTGTTCAGCTCGTCCAGGACGACCAGCATCAGCGGCCGAGGCGACCCGCTCGCCTCCTTGCGCTCGAACTCGCCCTTGAGCATCACGCCGACGACGAAGCGCTGTGCGCGGTCGTGGAGGCGGTGAATGTCGACGACCGTGACCTGGGCCTGGCTCGTGTCGATGCGGTGCCTCTCCGCATCCTCCGAGGCGAGTCCGCGGATCAGCTGCCCGACGTGCGGCTTGGCCGCCTCCAGCCGCCGCATGAAAGCGTGGACCGTACCGGGGGCGGCACGGCCGCCCCAGCCCGCGCCGTCGTCCGGGTCCGTCATGCGCGCGATCGCGTCGACGAGCTCGTCGAAGTCCGTGACCAGCTCGCCGCCGATCTCGACCGTCGGCGCATCGAGGGGCAGCGAGAGCTTCGCGGCCATCGCCAGCTCGGATTCGACGCGCTGCACGACGAAGCCGAGCTGCGAGCGCTCGTCGTCGGCGTCGGCGAAGAGGAAGCGCAGATAGCGCTCGGCGCAGAACTCGCGCAGCGTCCAGTAGAACCCCGTGACGCCGTCTATCCTCGAGCCCGTCTGCGGGATCGGCTGGTCGCCGCGCGCCGCCGGTGCGAAGAGCCGCAGCGAGGGAAACGGCGCCGCCTCCAGTCCCAGCTCCGCGTAGCGGGCGCGGTCGCCCTCGGGCAGCCCCGCGTTCGGCTTGTCGAGGAAGAGCAGGTCCTCGCCCTTCACGTTGAAGACGAGCGCGCGGGTGTTCGCGGTCTCGTGGCCGAGCACGCCGCTGCCGAACAGCGAATAGAGCAGGAACATCGCGTACGAGGTCTTCGTCGCGACGCCGGAGACGCCGGAGATGTTGACGTGCGCCCCACGCTGGCCGTCGAGGAAGTCGAGGTTCGCGTAGATCGGCTCGCCGCCGCGCGAGAGGCCAACCGGGAGCCGCCGCGTCATCGCGTCGAAGAAGAGCGCGCGGTCGCGCTCGGCGCCGTGGGCGCGCCGCACCGCCTCGCCGGGGCGTGGCGGCACGAAGATCTCCGGCTCGACGCGCGTGACAGAGACGTGCGCGCTCACCGCCGTCTCCGCCGGCAGCACGCCGCTGCTCGCCAGCGCCACGTCCGAGGCGAAGCGCACGCCTTCCTGCACGGCGCGCAGCTCGTCGACGACGCCGTAGAAGTCGACGTCCTGGCCGTCCGGCAGCGGCGAACGGACGTGCACCACGTCGTCGAGCTGCAGGTAGCGCGACGGATCGACGTAGGTCCAGAAGGCGAGCGGCGTCGAGGCACCCTGCTCCGTTCCGAGCACCAGCCCTTCGGGCGTCTGCGCATCCACTCCGATCTCTCGATCTACCACCGCGCGCCCCCTGCTCCGTTCAACGGCAACAGCACCTCCCCAGGCGGGGCTGGCTCGATCGGCTCGGGCGCGGCGCGCAGCGCGCTCGCGATCAGCCGGCGCACCCACTCGCGATCGCCGAGCCGCCGCGTCAGCAGCGACTCGAGCGCGCCGACCGGCGTCAGGTTCTGCGGCGCGCGCGGGTCGCGCACCGGCGAGGAGGCGAGCCGCGGCAGCGCCAGCCCGCACTGGTCGGCGAGCCGCGCCGCCTCGCCGAGCGGCAGCGCCGCCGGCGCCTCGAGGCGCACGATGCCCGCGAGGGCGTGGACGTGCGGGCCGAGGTCGGCGACGCGCAGGTACCAGGCGTATCGATCGGGGCGTCCGCGGCTGCCGGCCTCGCCCCCGCCGGGGATGCGGAACAGCGGCGTCCGCTCGCCCACGGCGAGATCGGGCAGGAGCGAAACTTCACTCGCATCGATGTACCAGTACTGGATGCGCTTGACGTAGCCCGCCACGCGCTGGCCGACGGAGCGCAGCCGCAGCGGGCCGTCCACGATCGTGAGCGCGCTCTCGTCCCCTGCGAGCGTCTCGGCGAGCCGCGCTTCCTCCGTGAGCATCGAGTCCTGGAGTGCGTTGACGAGGTGGCTCGATGTGCGGGCGGTCGCCTCGACCCGCGCGCGAAAGCGCAGCCGCGAGGCGCCTACCGCGATCTCGTGATCGCGCGGCTCCCCGCCGCCCTGCAGGTAGACACGATCGACTCGCAGCCGATCTCCGGCGGCCGCGTCGCCGTCCAGCACCCAGGAGCGGGAGCCCTCGCAGCGGACCGCGCCGACCGCGTACGAGCCGAACAGCCCGAATGCAGCCGTGCCATCGGGGAGGTCGTCGATCGCGTGAGCGTCCACGCGGCGCACGCCGTCGACGATCTGTATGGCGGACGGCGGGTCGGCGGACGGGCGCACCGCCTGCCACGGGCACTCCACGGAAGTATCGACCTCGATCGCCGAGTCGTCGTCGTACGGCTCGGCCTCGGCCTCAATGCCGCTGCCGTACTCGGGAGACCAGGGAAGCAGGCGCAGCGGCATCGCGGAAACCTCGCGCGGGCGCGTGGAGATGAAAACGAATGCCGGGGAGTGCATGCAGTATAGCCACGGCGGGAACGGCGGGGTTCCTGCTCGCCGCGCCTGCGTCGTAGGCTCGCCCCATGCCGGCACGAGACGATCGAGGCGAGGCAACGCTGTTCGAGGACGACGCGGCGCGCGCCGGGTACGTGCGCTCGATGTTCGGCGAGATCGCCGGACGCTACGACATGATGAACACGGTCATGACCGGAGGGCGCCACAGCGCCTGGCGGCGCGCCACGGCGCGCGCCCTCGTCCGCCCCGGCGACAGCGTCCTCGATGTCGGCTGCGGCACCGGCGACCTCGCGTTCGACTGCGCCGCAGCCGGCGCGGGGCGCGTGCTGGGCGTGGACTTCGCCGAGCCGATGCTCGCCATCGCGCGAGACAAGGCGCGGTCGGGCCGTGCCTCGCGGCTGGCCACGTCCGTCTCCTTCGCCGCCGCCGACGCGACCCGGCTGCCGCTGGCCGACGCGAGCGTCGACGTCTGGTGCGCCGCCTTCGTGCTGCGCAACGTCCCCGACCTCGACGCAGCACTCGCCGAGGCGCGGCGCGTGCTGCGCCCCGGCGGACGCCTCGGCGTGCTCGAGATCACGAGGGTCGAGCGCGGCTGGCTGCGGCCGATCGCGCGCTTCCACTTCGAGCGCGTGGTGCCACTGCTGGGGCGCGTGATCGTGCGCCACCCCTCGGCCTACCGCTACCTGCCGGAGTCGGTCGACCATTTCCCGGCCGCCTCGGAGCTGTCCGAGCGCATCGAGCGAGCGGGCTTCGAGGCGGCCTCGATCCGCCGCTTCGGCCTCGGCACGGTCGCGCTGCACGTCGCTACCCGTCGAGGCGCGTAACGACCTCCAGGGTGTTGACCATGCGCAGCGCCAGCGGGCGCAGGCCGTCCATGATCTCGCGGGCGAGCGCCTCCTCGACGCCATGCTCCTCGAGCGCGGCGGAGAAGTGCTCCAGCCAGCGCTCGGCCGCGCGCTCCGTGATCGTGAACGCGCGATGGCGGCGGCGCAGCGCCGCCTCACCGTAGATCTGCCGGTAGCGCGGCTCGCCGCCGAACAACTCCTCGAGGAACGCCGCCTGCTTGTCGCGGCCCGGACGCAGGTCCGGCGGGAAGATCGGCCGCAGCTCGGGATCGGCATCGATCCGGTCGTAGAACGTCTCGACGATCGCCTCAAGGGCGGCGCGCCCGCCGAGGCGCTGGAATCGCGTGGGCCGCTCTTGAGCCATGGCTCCAGTATCGGCGATACGCGCGCTGCGGGCGGCGCTGCGCCCGGCTACGGCTGCGCCGCACTATCATCGAGGCCGTGAGCGACACTCCGACCGAAGGGACCGCGCGCCTGTTGGTGCAGTGCCCGGATCGTCCCGGGATCATCGCGGGCGTCTCGCAGTTCCTCTTCCAGCACGGCGCGAACATCGTGCAGGCCGACGAGTACGCGAGCGGCGGCGCTGAGCCGATCTTCTTCCTGCGCATGGAGTACGAGCTGGCCGGCCTCGACGACAGCGCGGACGCCATCGCGGAGCTGTTCGGCCGGGAGGTCGCGCCGCGCTTCGGAATGCACTGGCGCATCTCCTACAGCGCGTACCGGCCGCGTATCGCGATCCTCGTCTCGAACGTCGGGCACTGCGTCATGGACCTGCTCTGGCGCTGGCGCTCGGGCGAACTGCACGCGGACATCGAGCTGGTTATCTCCAACCACGAGCGGCTGCGCGGCGATGTCGAGTCGGCCGGTGTCCCCTACCACCACCTGCCGGTCACGCCCGAGACGAAGCCGCAGCAGGAGCGCGCGATGCTGTCGCTGCTGCGCGGGAACGTGGACCTCGTGGTGCTGGCCCGCTACATGCAGATCGTCACACCGACGATCCTCGATGCGTTCCCGCAGGCGGTGATCAACATCCACCACTCGTTCCTGCCCGCCTTCATCGGCGCGGACCCCTACCGCCAGGCCCGCGAGCGGGGCGTCAAGATCATCGGCGCCACCGCCCACTACGCCACCGAGGATCTCGACCAGGGGCCGATCATCGAGCAGGATGTCGCCCGCGTCTCGCACCGCGACACGCGCGCCGACCTGGTCCGCCGCGGCCGCGAGATCGAGCGCGTCGTGCTCGCCCGCGCCGTGCGCTGGCACATCGAGAACCGCATCCTCGTCCACGGCAACCAGACGGTCGTCTTCCCGTAGTAGTAATGCCCTCACTCCCCCGCCTTGGGCATCAGGGATTGAGTCTCGTAACGTGGAGGGCATGACACGCGAGGGCACCCAGGAAAGCACTCCGCCTCAAGGAGGTGGCGTCGACCTCAGCGGGGTGGCAATGGCGGGGCTGGTGGCAGTGGTAGCCGCCATTCTCCTTTTGCTTTGGGTCTCGCTTGCGTTCGGCGCAGGCCTGATATCCGACCAAATCGTTCGTGACCAAGACGGGCCAGCCGAGTTGCTGCTGATTCCGCTGGCAGTGCTCGCCGGCGCACTCCTCCGACCGCGGCTCAGCCGCTTCACGACACTCCAGGGGAGCAATTGGCGGCCAATCCTACCGCTGATGGTGGGGTGTGCATTGGTGGCCCTCTTTGCGTATCTCGGGTGGACCTGGGAGAGGCCGGCGGGGCTGCTCTCGGTGGAGCGGGTCCTTGGGACATTGCTTACCGTGGCCGCTGCATTCGCCGCAGCTGCTTTGTATCCGCGGCTCATGGCTGCCCTGGCTGGGGCGATAGCCGCACCCGCCCTCTTTGGGCTCGTGGCTTTCCTGGTCCCAGACTCGCTGATTAGAACCATTGGGGCAGACGTATTCGAGAGCAGTACCGGCCGGAATCTCGGCCCCTCTGGTGACGACTGGTACTCCACGGAGCTGGGCCAAACGCTTTGGGGAACGGCGCTCTACCAGCTCATGCGGTGGGTGGGATACTGGGGCCCGGTCACGCTCCTCGGCACCTGGTTCTTGTTGCGCAGGCATGCTTTCAGCCATGCCTGCTGGACCGGCGCCATCGCACTGTTCCTCGCCACAGGTCAGTTCTATTTGCAGATGGTGGGAGAGGGGTTCGGTCGGTGACCACAGAGCAGGTTAGGGCGTCCCGCCGCCCCTCGCGGGCGCCTCACGGACGCCTGCGAACGCCTAAGCCCTGATCCACCGAAGAAGAGCGCGCGAGCGGCTGCGGTTGGGTGCTCCGCTGTAGCTGGGACAATGGGTTTTGACAAATCACGTACCAGCGACAGGGAGCACCCATTCGATGCTACCAACGAGCGACCCCGACCGGATAGACATCGCCTTCGACGACCACCGCCTGGTGGCCGATGCGGGGCTGCTCCTCCCGGCCACGCTCGCCCAGCATCTCGGTTTGCAAGAGCTCGCCGACAGCTACCTCGACCTCGGTGACGCGGCGGGGCGCGCGAACGCCGGCGACAAGCTGCTGACCCTGGCCGCCTCGGCGCTCGCGGGCGGCGACTGCATCGACGACGCCGCTGCGTTGCGCTCAGGCGGCGCCGGGCGCGTGCTCGGCTGCACCGTGAAGGCGCCGTCCACCCTCGGGACCTTCCTGCGCAGCTTCAGCTGGGGCCACGTCCGCCAGCTCGACCGCCTCAGCCGCGAGTTGCTCGCCCGCGGCTGGGCGGCCGGGGCGGGACCCGGCGATGCGCCGTTCACGATCGACCTCGATTCGACGCTCTGCGAGACCTACGGCCTGGCGAAGGAGGGCGCCCGCCAGCCCGGCTACAGCGGCGCGCGCGGCTATCACCCGCTGCTCGCGGTGGCGGCCGGGACGGACGAGGTGCTGATGGCGCGGCTGCGCGAGGGCCGCGCGCACACCGCCCGCGGCGCCGCCCACTTCCTGCGTGAGACGGTGGCGCGGCTGCGCGAGGCCGGGGCGTCGGGGCAGCTCACGGTGCGCGCCGACAGCGGCTTCTACACCCACGCCGTCGTCGCCGCCTGCCGCGCGCTGGATGTCCGCTTCTCAATCACCATTCGCCAGCAGCCGAGCGTACGCCGGCTGATCGAGGCGATAGCGGAAGAGGACTGGACGCCGATCCCGTACTGGCTGCCGGGCGGCGCCGATGTCGCCGAGACGACCTACACGCCGTTCCAGCACAAGGAGGATGCCACCCCGGTGCGGCTCATCGTGCGGCGCGTCAAGCCGGCGCCCGGCTCACAGCTCGCGCTCTTCGTGAACTATAGCTACCACGCCTTCATCAGCGATCGCGCCGGAGAGATGATGGAGCTGGAGGCCGACCATCGCCGCCACGCCGAGATCGAGAACGCGATCCGCGATCTCAAGTACGGCGTCGGGCTGAACCATCTCCCCTCGGGCCGCTGCACCGCGAACGCGGCGTGGCTCGCGGTGCAGGTGATCGCGCACAACCTCGCCCGCTGGACGGCGCGCCTCGGGCTCGGCGAGGGAATCGTGACGACGAAGACGCTCAGGCGGCGCTACTTCGCTCTCGCCGGACGGCTCACCCATTCTGCCCGGCGCTGGACCCTGCACCTCCCGAAGCGCTGGCCCTGGGCCGCCCAGTGGACAGCCGCGCTCGCGCGACTCCGGGCGCTACCGCTCCCCGCCTCACGCCCCGCCCACAGCGCTGGCCCCGGGTCCGAGGCTCGCACCAGCATGCCCGCGCACGCCTCGCGCACCCTCGCGCCCGCGCGCTCAGCGCCCCCGAGCGGCGCTGAGCGAGGGCTCCTCGCTCCGCTCCGCCCGCGCCGCCGCCTGGCGAACGCCGCCACGCCCGCCGAACTCTCCGCCAGCCCCGCATCCCGCCCTGTCAAGCTTCGATCGGTGGATTCGGGCTAAGCCCGCTACACAACTCCTTTGACACGCCTCTGCCGAGCCGCAACCGCGCTCATCGCTTCAGGCCGCACGAGCGGGCCGCCGCCTAGCCGCCCGTTTCCGCCACGGTATCGGAGTCCACCACCGGCACCGCGCCCACCGCGAGCGCCGATCGCGTGTCACGCGCATACCGCTCGGATCCGAACCCGGCCAGCCACAGCAGCGCACCGCAAGCGACCGTGAGCAGGCCGACGGCCAGCGTCGCGGTTCCACACCAACACGGAGACGAGGTAGCCGCCGACGTAGACGAAGGCCGCCTCGTGCGCCAGGAACGTGGGGTCGATCAGCGTTTCCCTGGCGCCGTTCCTATCCCCTCCCCGAGGGAGAGCGTTAGGGTGAGGGCCGACCGCCCGCCCCGCGATGACGGGCGGCGAGGCCGCAAGCGCTACAGGAGACTGACGGCGATGTGGACGCGCCCGTTCATCGTGCTCTGGTTCGCCATGTTCGTCGCGATGCCGATCATCGCGATGATCTCGCCGCTGCTGCCCGTCTTCGTGCGCGAGGAGCTGGGCGGTCCCGAGATCGCCGTCGCGATGGCCTTCTCCGGCGTGGCCGTGGCGATGATGGTCTTCTCGCCGATTGTCGGGCGCCTCGGTGATCGCTTCGGGCTGAAGCCGTTCGTCGCCGGGGGCTTCCTGCTCTACGGGCTGGCGGCCTCCGGCTACCTGATCGCGGGGAGATGGGAGCACGTGGTCATCTTCCGCGTGCTCTCGGGCGTCGGCGCGGCCGCGATCTTCCCGATGGCGCTCGCCTACGTGGGCCGGCTGGCGCCGCCCGGCCGCGAGGGCGCCTACGTCGGAGCCTTCGCGGTCTCGCAGGTGATCGGCTTCGGAACCGGCCCCCTGCTGGGTGGCTTGATCAGCGACGCCGCGGGCATGGACGCGGCCTTCGCGACCCTGGTGGTGCTGCTCATCGGCACCGGCGTCGCCACCTTCCTCTTGCTACCGCCGGCCGAGGCGGATCCCTACAGCAGCAGCGTGACAGGCGAGGGCAGCGAGGTCGCGAACGCGCCCGCAGCCACCGACCCCGCGGCGCGCGGGCCGGCGCGCTCCTGGGTCCAGATGCTGCGCTTCGCGCCGGTCCAGGCCGCGTTCGCCGCGCAGACCGTCGTCGCCCTCGGCTGGGGCGCGGGCGCGACTTTCCTCGCGATCTATGTGATCAGCGAGGACGGACTGGGCACGGAGAGCGCGACACTCGTCGGCCTGCTGCTTGCCTGCCGCGCGCTGATCGGCGGCATGCTCCAGCCCTGGTCCGGCCGCCTCGCCGATCGCATGAGCCGGCTTGCGCTGGTGATGACCGGGCTGCTGCTCTCGGCCGGCGGGCACTTCGCGATCCCGAACGTGCCGAGCACGACATTCGAGGTCGGGTCATTCGTAATCGCGCCCTGGCTGCTCGCCCTCTTCGTGCTGATCGGGCTCGCCGAGGCGATCGCCTTCCCCGCGCAGCAGGCGATCTTCGTCGATGTCGGCCGCCGCATCGGCATGGGCTCGGTGATGGGATTGACCCAGATGGGCACCTCACTTGGCTTCCTGAGCGGCTCGATGGTCGGCGCGGGCGTTGTCGAGTTGTTCGGCCTCGAGGCGGTCTTCCGCTACGCCGGGCTGGCGGTGCTGACGGGGGCGCTGCTCTTCTTCCTGCTGATGCGGCGGGCCCGCGAGGACTTCGCGGCGATGCGCGCCGCAGCGCGCGAGGATGCACGTTCCCGCGCTTCGGGACCCGCGCCCCGTTGACGCCGGGACCGTCCGGGATGCGGATCAGGCCAGCGCTTGCTATGCTCATCGCGATGACGCAACACACGGCGTCGCCCGCTGGCATGAACCGCGGGGACTACACCGGCACGACAACCCAGGCGTTCACACCAGCGGCACCACTCGCGCTGCCCCGCGCCGCCCTCCAGGCGACGTCACCCGCGACGGCAGCGCGCCGATGAGCCTGCTGCGCCGCATCCGCAACCTCGTCAGCGGGAGCGAGAGCGACCCCGAGGCGTCATCAAGCACTTCGCCAGCGACCGAGGACGCATCGGGCCAGCGCTCGCGGCGCAGGCGCGGACGGCGCGGCGGACGCGGCCGCAATCGCGGCGGCGACTCCAACAACGCCCAGTCCCAGCAGCAGAACCCACAGCACGGAGGATCCATCACACCCACGGCAACAGAGACACCGACCCCGACGCGCACGCAGAGCGGCGCACGCGACCGCTACCGCGGCGGACGCGACAACGGCTCGCGACGGCGCAACGAGCGCAACGACCGCAACGACAGACGCGACCGGCGGCGCGCAAATCTCGACGCGCCGCTGCCCGAGGACGTGGCCTTCCGGCCCACCTCCGAGGGCGGCGACGGCTCGATCCTGCCCGGCCGGCGACGCCCCCCGCCCGGCGCGCGCACCACGCGCCGAGTGCTCGTCACCGGCAAGCGCAATCTGCCGGTCTTCCACGATGAAGACCCGGACGAGGACGCCCCACCCGAGGCCGCCGACGATCTCCGCCTCGACTCGATCGAGCCGGAGGCCGCCACGGCCGCAGTCACGGACGGCGAGACAGGCGACGAGGCAAGCACGGCGGGCCGCCGCCGCCGCGGGCGGCGCGGCGGACGCGGGCGCAATCGCGGCAGCGACGAGAGCGGCGCGCCCTCGGCCAACGGCAACGCGCTGAGCGAGCCCGAGGACACGCAGACCTACAACGACGACGCGCCCGAGCCCGAGGTCGCCGGCGACCTCGAACTGCCGGAGGCGTTCGCCGCCCTCGGCATCTCGGAGCGCAGCCTCATCGCGGTCGCGCGCATGAGCTTCAGCGAACCGACGCCCGTGCAGGAGCGCGCGATTCCGGTGCTGCTCGCAGGCCGCGACGTCGTCGGCATCGCCCAGACCGGCACCGGCAAGACACTCGCTTTTGGCATCCCCATGGCCGACTTGATCGACCCCGCGCGCGGCGACGTGCAGGGCCTCGTGCTCGTGCCCACCCGCGAGCTGGCGCAGCAGGTGCTCGCCGTGCTCGCCGACCTCGCGGAACCCTTCGGGATGCGCGCCGTCGGGCTGCTCGGCGGTCACGCCCTCGAGGGCGACTTCCGTGCACTGGAGCAGGGGCCACAGATCGTCGTCGGCACGCCGGGGCGGATCAAGGACCACCTGCGGCGCGGCACGCTCTCGCTGCGGCAGGTGCGGCTGGCCATCCTCGACGAGGCGGACCAGATGCTGGACATCGGCTTCCTGCCGGACATCACGCACATCCTCGGGCGCACCCCGCGCAGCCGGCAGACGGCGCTCTTCTCGGCGACGATGCCGCACACCGTGACGCGCCTGATCCGCCGCTACATGGAGAACCCCGAGCGCATCGCCGTCGCCTCCGACCTCGAGACCGTCGAGTCGATCGAACACATCTACTTCGAGGTCGCCCAGCGCGACAAGGTGAACGGCCTGCGCGAGCTGATCGACCGGGAGCTGCGAGGGCGCACGCTGGTCTTCTCGCGCACCAAGCGCGGCGTCGACCGCCTCGCCAGCGAGTTGCAGGGCCGCGGCATCAACGTCGGCGCGCTGCACGGCGACCTCGATCAGCGCCGCCGCGACAGCATCGTGCGCCGCTTCCGCAACGGCGAACTCGACATCCTGATCGCCACCAACGTCGCCGCGAGGGGCATCGACATCCCCGAGATCACGCACGTCGTCAACTACGACGTGCCCGACAACGCCGAGGAGTATGTCCACCGCACCGGCCGCACCGGCCGCGCCGGCCGCGAGGGCAAGGCGATCACCTTCGCCAGCGAGATGGACCTCGACCGCTTCGACGTGCTGCGCGAGGTCTTCGGGGACCGGCTCCGCAAGGAGCGCCTCGATCTCTACGTGTAGGCGCCGTCTGGAACAGCCTGTGCCATGAGCGGGGACGGGGCGATCCCGGAGTACGTCCGGGCCCTGCTCGACCCCGCGGCCTACCCGCACGCGCCCTCCGGGATCGAGCTGCGCCAGACGCACATCTCCCGGGTCTTCCTCGCCGGTGACGTCGTCTACAAGACGAAGAAGCCGGTCGACTTCGGCTTCATCAGCCAGCTCGACGCGGAGACGCGCGAGCGCTTCTGCCACGCCGAGCTGCGGCTCAACCGCCGCCTCGCGCCCGGCGTCTACCTCGGCGTCGTCCCGATCGTGCGGATGCCCGGCGGCCGCTACGTTGTCGAGGGCGACCCGGCCGCGGGCGAGGTCGTCGAGCACGCGGTCAAGATGCGCCGCCTGCCCGACGCGCGCACGCTCGACCGGCTGCTCGCGGCGGGCGCGGCGCCCGCGGACCTCGCGGAGCGGCTCGCGCGGCGGCTGATCGCCTTCCACGAGTCCGCCGCCGTCGTGGAGAACGACCCCGACTTCGCAGGCGCGTCCGCCGAGCGCGCCTGGTGGGCGCGCGAGTACGGCGAGGCCGCCGGCTTCATCGGCGACACCTGGCGACCCGAGGACGCCGCGGCAACCCGCGCCTTCATCGAGGAAACGCTCGAGCGCGACGCCGCCCTCTTCGACGCGCGCCTCGCCGCCGGACGCGTGATCGAGGGCCACGGCGACCTGCGCGCCGCGCACGTCTACATGCTGGACGGCGACGACCCCCAAGGCGAAGCGATCACGATCGTCGACTGCATCGAGTTCAGCGAGCAGTTCCACTTCCGCTACCTCGACGCCGGCTACGACGTGGCGTTCCTCGCGATGGACCTCGAGGCGCTCGGCCACGCGGACCTCGGCGACGAGCTGGCGGGCCGCTACCTCGCCGCCGCCGGCGACGAGACGCTGGGCCTGCTGCAGCCGCTGCACCGCGCCTACCGCGCCTTCGTGCGCGGCAAGGTCGAGTCGATCGGCGCGCGCGCGCCCGAAACGCCCGAGGAGCAGAGTCGCGCCCTCGCCGCCTCCGCCGCGCGCTTCTTCCGCCTCGCGGCGAGCTACGCCGCGCGCCGCGCCGCGCCGCAGCTCGTGGCGCTGAGCGGGCTGCCCGCGAGCGGCAAGTCGACGGTGGCCGCCACGCTCGCCTGCCGCATCGGCGCCGCCTACCTGTCCTCGGACGTGGTGCGCAAGCAGCTCGCGGGCATCGACCCGCGCGAGCGTGTCCGCGAGGAGTGGCGCGCGGGCCTCTACTCGCCGGAGATGACGGAGCGCACCTACGCCGAGCTGCGCGCCCGCGCCGCGCGCCTGCTCCGCGACGGGCGCGCGGTGGTCCTCGATGCGATGCACGGCCGCCGCGCCGAGCGGGACGCCGTCCGCGCGCTGGCGGCGGAGCACGGCGTCCCGCAGCTGATCGCGGAGCTGCGCATCGACGACGCGACCGCGCACGCGCGCATCGCCGGTCGCGAGGGCGACCCGCTGCGCACCTCGGACGCCACATGGGCGGTCTACGAGGCGCAGCGCGCCGGCTTCGAGCCGATCGCCGCGGACGAGACCCCCCGCCTCGCCCTCGACGCCACACGCCCACCTGCCGCCCTCGCCCGCCAGATCGCGGACGCCCTCGCGGGCGGGTGAGGCACGATAGACTCACGCAAGAGGTGCCAAGGCCGTGAGCGAGATCTGGCGCAAGGATGGCGCGACGTGGAGTCAGCTCCCGTCGAGCGGCTTCGAGGACGAGGCTGCGCTCCATCAGCGCATCGCCGAGGCGCCAGCGATGCTGCCGTTGTCCGGCCAGGCGCGGCTCGCTGTCGTTGGGAGCGAGGTCCGGCTCGGCACGGGCCGCGCCGATGTACTCGCGGTCGAGCTAGAAGGCCGCCCGGTGGTAATCGAGGTCAAGCTCAAACAGAACGACGATGCCCGACGGGCGGTTGTGGCGCAGGCGCTTGCCTATGCCGCATACCTACATGGGATCAGCGTCCAGGACTTCGAGGGCATTCTCAACCCGCATCTGCAGAAGGCCGGTCGCGACTCGCTGGCGGACGCCGTGCGCGCGTCCGATCAGGAGGGCGCGTTTGATGAGGAATCGTTCCGCGGCGCGCTGGCGGACCATCTGCGGGACGGCAGCTTCCGCATCGTATTCGTGCTAGCAGGCTGCTGAAAAACTCCTGATCCTGAGCCGTAGGGTCTCACTGGCCATTCGGTGGGCTGGCGTAGAGCCCAGAAACATTGGGGTTTTTGATGTCGCGACCAGCGCGATTTCAGCCCAAAAGCGCCGCCGCGGACTTTTTCATCACCCTGCTAGACGACACGCCGCCCGAACTTGTCCGGCTCGCTGGCTACCTCGAAACGATCGCCGACCGGATCACCGTTGATCTTGTTACCGTCGGCGCCTACGAGGTTGGCGATTCGCAGATTCTGTTGCCGCAGCGCGTGGACCCTGAGCGGATGCCGGACGAGCCTCTACCCCACTCGTCGAACGTCACCACGAAGCCGATCCGCAGTGACGGATCAGCGCGGTTCCGCGAAGCGACGGCTGACGCTCCGGCTGAGGAGCAACCATCGCTCATCCGACTTGCAGACTGGGCCGACGCGCTCCTAGCAGAAGGACTGGTCCGCCTGCAATCGGTCGAGGGAGTAAACGGAGACCGATTCACCCTGGTCCCCGTACCCCGTGGGTACGACGCGGGCCTGGCCACCGGTTGGAACGAACGCGGACGCGCCTTTCTGCAGCTGTGGCCGAGCGTGATCGAGCGGCGGGCGAAGAGCGAACTCTCGAGAATCGAACAGGCCATCGCCCCGCAGGAACTTCGTCAGGGCGCCTCCTACAAGGTCTCCGAAGAGTTGCTCGATGCGCTTAGTACCGCGTACCGGCAGGCGGCGGGCGGATCACACGCCACCGGGAACTGCCGCTCCGCGATAGACTCAGCACGGGAGGGCGAGGCGTGGCGATCGCGAGGCTGCGGAGGCTGCTGAGACGCGACCCGGAGGCGCGGGCGCTGCGCGCGCTGGCGCGCGGCCTGGAACGCTTGCCCGCGCGCCGACGCCCCGAGGACTCCCTGCAGGTGGTCGTCGACCTCGCGCGCGAGGCGACCGGCGCGCACTACGCCGCCCTCGCCGTCACCGACGAGCACGACGCCACGCAGGGCTTCGTCACCTCCGGCCTCACGCCGATCGAGCTACGAGGACTGAAGACGCCGCCGCAGGGGCACGGCCCGCTCAGCTCGCTGCGCGCCGACGGCCGCCCCGTGCGCTTCAGCAACGTGCAGGAACACCCTCGAGCCTTCGGCTTCCCGCCGCACCACCCGGAGATGCGCGCCCTGGCCGGCGTCCCGATCTGGTCGCGGGGCCACGTCCGCGGCTCGCTCTACGTCGCCGACCGCAGCGAGGGCCGAGCCTTCGGCGTGGACGACGAGCGCATCCTCGAAACCCTCGCCGTCCACGCCTCTCGCGTCATCGAGGAGGAGTGGTACTAGCAGCTCGAACTCCCCCTCCGGCCCCCTCTCCCCGAGGGAGAGGGCTGGGGTGAGGGAGCTTCAAGGGCGATCGCGCGCCTGCTGTGGGGGGCTGCGCCCCCCACACCCCCATCCCGGACGAGCGCGCTGCGCGCGACTCGACCCACCCACCCGCCCCCGGATGTTCTTCATGTGGGGGCTGCGCCCCCACGCCCCCGCCGGATCATCACACGCGGCGTGGCCTTCGCAGGCGCGCCGAACTCCCGATGGCGTCCGGCGCCCTCTCCCCTTGCGGGAGAGCGGGCGGGGGTGAGGCCTCCCTGGGGCGAGCGTTCGCACCGCTCACTCCGTCGGATAGTCCCCGAGGTCGAAGAGGAAGCGCGCGCTGTCGCCGACCTGCACGCCGTTCGCGGCGTACCAGCCCGAGGGCGCCTCGACGGCGTACTGGTAGACGTCGGCGGGCGTTCGGATCTCGATCGACTCCGCTTCCATCCCGAAGATCTCCTGGACCACGAAATCCGAGCCGATGAAGGCGATGTCCAGGTCGATGTGCGTGTTCTTCATCCAGAAGGAGCGCCGCCTCGTGCCGTCGTCCCAGTGGAAGAGCATCCCCCGCTCGCCCAGCTCGTAGCGTCCTGACAACCCGATCGAGTATTGGTCTCGCGTCGGGATCTCCAGCGGCAGCGCCGCCGTCGTCCCGTCGCCTCGGACGAACTCGATGCGGGGCAGCGCCTCAAGGAGCAGCACGCCGGTAGTGGCGGTCTGCTCCGGCGACACGGTCGCCGTCGGCGTGGCGGTGGGAGTCGGCTCCGGTGTCGGCGTCGGAGTCGGCTCCGGTGTCGCGGTCCTGGTGGGCGCCGGGCTCGCGGCGGGGGGTGGTGTTGATGTCGATGTCGGCGCGGGCGTGGGCGTCGCGGTCGCCGTGCTGCTCCGCTGCGCTGCTCCGGTCGCCGTCGCGGTGGGAGTCGGCTCCGGCGAGGCGGTCGCCGTCGGCGCGGCAGTCGCCGGTGTTGTTGGCGTCGCCGTCGCAACCGGCTCCGACGAGCCGCCGTAGACGGCCGCGAGGGCGAGCGCGCAGCAGACGATCAACACGCGGGTGCGGACGTCGAGTCGCATTGGGGGGATCGTACGAGGTCCGCTGCGCAGCGGCCACGAGGTTGACCGCGAGGGCGTGCCTTCGTAGCGTGCGAGGCGTGTCCGAGAGCCGAACCCTCGACCTCGCCCTGCAGCTCTGGCCGGGGCTGCGCGACGGCTTGCCCGTCGGCGATCCGGGCGCCCTCGACACACTGCTCGCCGCGCAGGGGCAACCGGGAGCCCCGGGCCACGACTGCGGCCTCGCCACCACCTTCGCCTGCTTCGCGCCCGGCGAGGCCGCCGCGCTCACCCTGCCGAGCGGTGAGCGCAGCCGCTCCGACGACGAGGCGCGCTTCCTCGGCCACCTGCTCGTCACGCGCACGCTGGTCGCCGCCGGGCTGGCGATCGACGAGCGCGTCGCGCGCGCGGCCGCCGCCGCCCACGCGCTCTCCTGGACGACCGAGGGCGGCGCGCCCTACCACCAGACGCCGCTCGCCCTCGCCGTCTCGCTCTGGCTGATCGCGCTCGACCCGCAGGCGAGCTCGGACAACCCGCTGCCGATCGACTGGTCGCCGGACTGCTTCGAGCGCGACTGGTGGGACCACGAGTACCGGCTGTTCTCGCACTACGACGTGCGCGAGCGCTCGCTCGACTGGTGCGCCTACGCGAGCATCGATGCCGCGCGCCACGAGGGCTGCGCCGGCTGGACGATCGCCGAGCCGCTGCTGCGCCTGGAGGCGGACAGCCGCGCGCGCATGGCGCTGCCCCAGCTCACCGCCCACGCCGCCGTCACGGCGACGGGCGGGAACGGAAGCGAGCCCCTGCCCGCCGCCGCCGCGCTCGAGCGCGGCCGCATCGCGCTGCTGGTGCTGGGCTACCTCGAGGCCTCGCGCCCGGCCGACGACGGCTCGATCCGCCCCGCCGACCACCACGCCCGCTAGCGGCCTCCCGCTCCGGCCCCCTCGACCTCGGACGAGCGCGCTTCGCGCGGCTCGGCCCACCCACCCGCCCTCGGATTTTCTTTCTGTGGGGGCTGCGCCCCCACTCCCCCGTCCGGATCGGCAGCCGGGACACAGCCGGAGGGCGATCGCGCGTTCCGTGTGGGGGCTTTGCCGCCACGCACCCACCCGGATCGGAGACGAGGGCGCTCCGGCCCCCTCTCCCCGTGGGAGAGGGCGGGGGTGAGGGCCTCCCCGGGACGGGCGGACTGACGAAGGAAGTGCTCGACGCCCCTGCTGGAGGGCGACGCGAGCGGCTACGACTCCGCGCGGTAGTCGCCGGAGCGGCCGCCGGACTTGGCGACGAGGCGAACGTCCTCAATCTGCATGTCGCGCTGCACGGCCTTGCACATGTCGTAGATCGTCAGCGCGGCGACGGAGACGGCGGTCAGCGCCTCCATCTCCACTCCGGTGCGCGCGGTCGTGCGCACGGTCGCCTCGATCTCCACCGCGGGATCCTCAGGGTCGAGGCAGAGTTGCACCTCCACGCCGCTGATTGGCAGCGGGTGGCAGAGCGGGATCAGGTCGGGTGTGCGCTTGGCGGCCATGATGCCGGCGATGCGCGCCGCCGCCAGCACGTCGCCCTTCGGCAGTTGCCCCTCGCCGATCAGCGCCAGCGTCTCGGCGTTCATCGCCACGCGCCCGCGCGCCGTCGCCTCGCGGCGCGTCACGTCCTTGTCGGACACATCGACCATCCGCGAATGGCCGCGCTCGTCGAGGTGGGAGAGCGCCCCCTCGTCCGACGCGGACTCAGCCACCGATGTACGACATCTCGATGCGCGGGAGGTCCTCGGTGCCGGCGGAGCGGATCTCGGAGTAGCGGTCCTCGCGCGCGCGCCAGACGCCCGTCAGCAGCGCCGCCAGCGCGGCGTCGTCGGCGCCCTCGCGCAGCGGACCGCGCAAGTCCGTGCCCGCGATGGCGAAGAGGCAGGTGTAGAGGCTGCCGTCGGCGGAGATGCGGGCGCGCGTGCAGTCGCCGCAGAACGGGGCCGAGACCGAGGTGATGAAGCCGATCTCGCCCTCGCCATCGCGGTAGCGCCAGCGCTTCGCCACCTCGCCGCGGTACGAGGGCTCGACGGGCTCGATCGGCAGCGCGGCGTCGATCCGCTCGACCAGATCGCGGCCGGGGACGACGTCGTCCAGCCGCCAGCCGTTGCTGGCGCCGACGTCCATGTACTCGATGAAGCGCATCACCGCGCCCGTGCCCTTGAAGCGGCGCGCGAGGTCGACGACGCCGTTGTCGTTGACGCCGCGCTTGACGACGGCGTTGATCTTGATCGGCGTCAGCCCCGCCGCGGCGGCCGCCTCGATGCCCTCGATCACCAGCGCCACCGGGAAGTCGGCGTCGTTCATGGCGCGGAAGGTGGCGTCGTCGAGCGTGTCGAGCGAGACCGCGACGCGGTCCAGTCCGGCCGCGGCGAGCGGGCCGGCGAGCGTGGTCAGGCGCGAGCCGTTGGTGGTCATCGCCAGCTCCACGTCGGGCGCGGCCTCGCGCAGCATACGCACCAGCGTCGGCAGGTCCGCGCGCAGTGTCGGCTCGCCGCCGGTCAGCCGGATCTTGCGCACGCCCAGCTCGGCGGCGATGCCGGCGATGCGCGCGATCTCCTCGAAGCTCAGGATCTCGTCGCGAGGCAGGAACTCGAAGTCCGCGCCGAAGACCTCGCGCGGCATGCAGTAGCGGCAGCGGAAGTTGCAGCGGTCGGTGACGGAGATACGCAGATCACGCAGCGGCCGCCCGAAGCGATCGGCAAGCGGCTGGTCGGCAGGCAGAGAGTCTGCGCTCATCGGGGCTCCTCCGGTCTGCAAGTATCGCACGAGCGGCCCTCGCGACGCTGCGTGAACCCCCTCTCCCTGAGGGAGAGGGCGGGGGTGAGGGCTCCGGCTCCCCCTCTTACCTCGCGATCGAGCGCTACGCGCTCAGGCGCTGCAGCAGCGGGAAGAGGGCGCGCACGGCGCGGGCGCGATGGCTGAAGCCGTGCTTCTCCTCGCCCAGCTCGGCCATCGTGCGGCCGTCGGGCAGCTCGAACAGCGGGTCGTAGCCGAAGCCGGCGGCGCCGCGCGGCGCCTCGGCGATGCGGCCCTCGACGGCTCCCTCGCGCACCCACATGCGGCCGCCCGGCAGCGCGAGGGCGACGACCGCGCGGAAGCGCGCGCCGCGCCGGCCCGGCGGCACTCCGCGCAACTCGGCGAGCAGCAGCGCGTTGCGCTCGGTGGCCCCCGGCGCGCGCGATCCGCCGTAGCGGGCGGAGAGCACACCCGGCCGCCCGTCGAGCGCGTCGACCTCCAGCCCGGAATCATCGCCGAGCGCGGGCAGCCCGGACGCCTCGGCGTGACGCACGGCCTTGGTGACGGCGTTCTCGAGGTAGGAGCGCCCCGTCTCGACGATGTCGACGGGGGCGAGGCCGAGATCGGCGGGGGTGACGGGATCCCAGCCGCTGCCGGCGAGCAGCAGCGCAAACTCGGCGGCCTTGCCGGGGTTGCCGGTGGCGATCAGCAGCCGGGGCAGGTTCGTCATCGGCGCATCAATCGAGGCAGAAGGGGCAGCTGCGGAACTCGCTCTGCGCGCGTCGGGCGGCCCAGCGTTCCAACTCGCCCCGATCCAGCGAGCAGACCTTGATGTAGTCCCGCGTCGTGTAGTTCGAGTAGGCGCCGCTGATGCTCCAGCACGTAGCGCTGTGCAGCACTACCGAGGTCGACGGCGCCTCGGTCCGGCCGGCGTTCAGGACGTATCCGTCGGTGTGCCGGCCGACCCATGCGAGGTACGCGTCCTCGGCGTCGACGAACGTCTGCATGGCTCTCGCCTCTCTGTAGGAGGGCGCAGCAGGCTCTTCTGCCGCCAGCAGACACCCTGAATCTCCTGGGGAGGAGCAGCGGAAAAAGGCTCAGGCGACGGCGTCGGCCTCGGCCTCGGGCTGCAGCAGCGCGCCCTCGAGCACGAGTTCGATGGTCATCGTGTGGGCGCAGGCGCGGCGATGGACGAAGAAGTCGCAGCTGCATTCCCAGCGGCCGTCGTCGAGGCGCACCTCGTGAGTGCCGTTGTCCCCGGTCACCGAGACCGTCAGTTGCGTGACGTGGAGGCGGTCCCGCTCGCGTGCGTAGCGGTGCGCCTTTGCGACCTTCCCGATCATCCCGGAGTCCATGTGCCTTCCTTCGTCGCGGGGCGTCTGGACGCACGAGCGCCGCGGCCAGGCCGCGGCGCGTTGAGGGTCTTCCGTCGGCATGTCTCACCCATCGCCCTGAGCCTAGGATCGCCGCCGCCGCCCGTCAACCGCCCCCGCCTCGCGCGCGCTCAGAAGCCCGCCAGCCGCTCGTAGCGCGGCCCCTCCGGCCGCAGCCGTGAGTGCACCAGCACAAGCTCCCGCGCGACGAACGGCGCGCCCTCGGGCGCGTCGAGCGAGCGCACCGAGGCGGCGATCGCGCGCCGCTCGGCGGGCCGCGCCTGCCGCCGGACACGCGCGATCGTGAGGTGCGGGCGCAGCTCGCGACGCTGCCCCGGCAGCCCGGCCGCGACGACGGCGGTCTCGGCGCGCGCAGCCAGCGCGCCCAGGCCCTCGAGGTCCCCGCCGACTCCCAGCCACACCGCGCCGCCGCGCGATCCGCCGAACATCCCCGTCGCACCGAGTTCGAGCGCGACCGCGACCGGCGGGACCGCCTCGCGCAGCGCCGCCTGTAGCGGCTCCAGCCGCTCCTCCGCGACCTCGCCGAGGAAGTGCAGCGTGAGGTGCAGCAACTCCGGCCGCACGAGGCGCAGCAGGCCCGGGTGCTCGTCGTCGAGCGCCGCCGCCGCGTCGGCGGCCGCCCGCCGCCACGCCTCGGGCGGCTCGATCGCCAGGAAGAGGCGCACGCTCAGCCGAGCCTTTCCCGCTGCAAGGGGCGACTGCGCAGGCCCGCGGGCTGCTGGAGATAGCGGAACTCCATCAGTGGCCCGGGCGGATTAGCCGAGCCCGAGGAAGCGCGCGGCGTTGCCGCCGAGCAGCGCCTCGCGCAGCGCCGGATCGGCGACGGCCTCGCGAGCCTCGGCGAGATCGCGGTCCTGGGCGCGCAGCGGGTAGTCCGATCCCCACAGCACCAGCTCCGGGCCCACGAGGTCCGCGACCGCCTCGAAGACGCGCGGCTCGTAGAGCAGCGCGCTGGCGGCGGAGTCGAAGGCGAGCCGGCCCCCGGCGAGCAGCGCGCGCACCTCCGGCATCAGCGCATGGAAGGGGAAACCGCCGCCCCAGTGCGCCGCGATCACGCGCAGTTCCCCCTCCCGCAGCAGTCGCCACAACCCGCCCGGCGTGAAGCCGCCGCCCTTCCCGCCGTAGTCGTGCCCGGCCGGCTCCGAGGCGTGGACCAGCAGCGGCAGCTCCAGCCCCGCCGTGACCTCCGCCAGCCAGGCCGCCGCCTCGTCCTCGTCGCGCTCGCCGGGGCGCACCTCGCCGAGGCCGCGCGCGCCCGCCGCGGCGTAGTCGCGCGCCAGCGCCCGCGCGCCGCCGTCCGCGAAGGCGATCGGCACGAACGGCAGCAGTTTTTCCGCTGCCTCTGCCGCGGCGTCGAGCAGGTATTCGGCGTGCTCCGCGGCGTGCCCAGCGTCCCGCCACCAGAAGCCGGCGGCGACGGCGCGGTCCACGCCCGCACCCTCCATCGAGGCGAGCAACCCGGCGGCGCTCGCCATCCGCGCGCGGCCGTCGCCGTAGAGCTCGGCAAAGCCGGCGTCGGCGCGCGCCAGCTCGTCGCGGCGCGCGATCATTGCCGGCGGGAAGACGTGGCTATGGACATCGACGATCATCCGGGGCATCGTACGATGGACGCGGTGTTCCGCTGCAGCGAGCCTCTCCCCGCCGTCCAACCGGGACAGCAATGGCCGACGAACCCACACACGCACCCGCCGAAGCGGACGCCGGCCCCGACGCCCTGACGCTGCGCGCGCTCGTCGAGGCGCTGCTCTTCGTCTCCGACGGACCGGTCACGAGCGGCGCGCTCGCGCGCGCGCTGGACGTCACGCCGCGCCGCATCGAGCTGACCCTCGACGACCTCGATGGCGCGCTGGAGGGACACGGCGTGCAGCTGCAGAGCGGTCCTGAGGGCGCACAGTTGATCACCGCACCCGAAGCCGCCGAGCTCGTGGAACACTTCCTCGGGCTGGAGTCGGCGCGGCGGCTCTCGACGGCGGCGCTGGAGACGCTCGCGGTGGTCGCCTACCGCCAGCCGGTGACGCGCGCGGCGATCGAGGCGATCCGCGGGACCAG
This sequence comes from Dehalococcoidia bacterium, assembly GCA_965247925.1. Classification (GTDB taxonomy): domain Bacteria; phylum Chloroflexota; class Dehalococcoidia; order UBA2979; family UBA2979; genus VXMT01. Next base: position 727,340 of record CBDFIB010000004.1, on the reverse strand, counting down.
CAGCGACGCCGTGCTCGCCACGCTGCGCGCACGTGCGTTGATCGAGCGGGTCGGCCGCGCCGCCGGCCCGGGCCGCCCCGCGCTCTACGGCACGACACAGCGCTTCCTGGAGCACTTCGGACTGCGCCGCGCCGCGGAGCTGCCCGGGCTGGACGAGTTCGCCGAACGCCTCGGCGTCCCGCCGCCCTCGGAGCAGCCGTCGCTGCTCGACCGGCCCGAGGTCGTGATGGACGGCGCGGGGACATCGCTGTCCCGCCAGCTCGCGCGCACACGGAGCGCCGGCCCGGCGAGCGCCGCGCCCGCGCTGCCTCGCGACGCGGGCGCGGCGCCGGGCGGACGCGACGCGCTGCCGCGGTCCGGCACGACGGTCCCCCATCAGCCCTCGCTCGGCCTCTAGGCGCGGACGGCGCCGGGGATTCGGACGGTGGTCACGATCAGCGTGTTGCTGACGCTGTACCTGCCGGGGGTGCGCAGCCTCAAGGAGAAGCGCGCCGTGGTGCGCTCGCTGACCGCGCGGCTGCGCGGGCGGCTCGACCTCAGCGCCGCCGAGGTGGGCGCGCAGGATCAGCCGCAGCGCGCGCAGGTCGGGTTCGCCGTCGTCTCCGGCGACCTCGCGACGGCGCGCGGGCTGGCCGACGACGCGCAGCGCTTCGCCGAGCGCGAGCTGCTCGGCCGCGCCGAGATCGTGGACCGGGTGGTCGAGGAGTTCGTGCTGCGCCCCGACTGACGCCACAGTGACGCGACCGTGAAGCGGCAGTGGCGCGGCCGTGAGGCCGTGGCGAGCGCCTCAGCCCGCGCCGCCGCCGTCCTGATCCGCGGAGAGCGGGCAGACGCCGCAGCCGCCGCGCCGGCACCACAGGTCCTGCACATGCAGCAGGCCCTGGGCGTGCAGCGCGCCGGCCCGCGGCGCGGGCTCGCCGAGCAGGCGACGCAAGGCCAGCGTGCGGCCGTAGGGGCGCGGCGCCGGCCAGGCCTCGATCAGCGCCGCGCTGCGGCGCGCCAGCTCGAGGTCCCCGAAGGCCGCGGCCTGCGCGGCGAGCAGCGGCAGCGCCGCGTTCCAGCCCAGCTCCGCCGCACGCCCGCGCCCGATGACCTGCTCGCCGCGCAGCGCCTCGATCAGCGGGCCGGGACGGCCCGCCGCCAGCGCGGCGAGGCGGCGCAGCGGCTCGCCGCCGAGGCCGCGGCCGATCGCCGCGGCGAGCTCGAGCCGCGCCTCGGGCGTCTCGTGGCGGCGGCCCGCGGAGGCCTCCAGCGCGTGCAACAGCAGCCGCACCCAGGCCCCGTGCCAACCGTGCCCGGCCGCCAGCGCGTCCGCGCGCCAGGCCAGCTCCGCCATGCGCCGCCGCCCCTCGGCGCGCAGCCGCGCCGTGGTCTCCTCCGCTCCTCGGCCCGCGGCGAGCGCGGCGCAGGGCTCCGCGCCGCTCGGCCCCAGGCGCAGCAACGCGCGCAGCCGTTCGGGATCAGCGCCCAGCGCCGGGCCGACGGCGCAGGTCGGGGCGAACCCGCCGCCGGGCAACGGCAGCGGCCCGCCCGGCTGCGGCCGGTCGTCGATCCAGACGAGGTGCAGGATCAGCGCGCCGTAGGCGGGATCACGGTCGTGGCCGTGGCGCACGAAGTCGCTGGCTGTCAGGTGCACTTCCAGCGGGCCGCTGCGCACGACGCCCTCGGGCAGCAGGAACGCCGCCTCGCGCACGTCCGGCCCCGGCCCGCGCCCGGCGCGGCCGGGCCGCAGCAGCGGCCAGGGCAGCGCCTGCGGCGGCGCCCGCCCGAGCAGCCAGAGCGCGACCAGTTCGTGCTCCTGCAGCTTCTCTGCCGCCTGCCCGCCGGACCGCGCCGGCGCGCTCGCCTGCAGCCGGTACGGCGGCGGCGCGGACTCGCGCAGGCGCTTTTCCGGCGGGGCGTTCGCGATCGGCGGCGCGCTCACGACTGCGCACCGCCGCCCGGCCCGGCGTCGCCGTCGACGCGGTAGAAGCCGGCCTGCTCGGCGATGAGCTGAAGCAGCCGCCGCGCCATGCGGCGCGGCTGCCGCGCGCGCCGTTCCCACCCCGAGACGGTCTGCTGGTTCGTGCCGATGCGGTCCGCGAACTGGCGCTGCGTCTCACCGAGGTGGCGGCGCAGCGCACGCACCTGCGCCGCGTCCCACTCGCCCCCGCCCGGCGCTCCGCCGCGATCTCCGACGCGGTAGCGCGGCTCGCGTTCGGTCATCGCGCCACCATCCCTCCAGCGGCTCCTCGCGACGCCCCAGCGTCCTCCAGCAGCCCCACCCGGCCAACCGGGAACACACCAAGGATACATGAAATCATGTACCCCCGGTAACGCTAGCACTCTAACGGGGAGAGTGCTAAGATTCGGCGCGGACCGAACGTAGAAAGCGAAAACAGGCATTCGGGAGGATAGCGAATTGGCAACTTCAGTCGTTCCCTTGACAGACCACATCGTGTTGCAGGCCGTCAAGGATGAGGAGGTCACCACCTCAGGCCTCGTCATTCCGGACTCCGCGAAGGAGAAGCCCCAGCACGGGCTCGTCGTCTCTGTCGGGCCGGGCAAGCTCAACGACACCGGCGTCATTGAGACCCTCGACCTGGACGATGGGGACCGCGTGCTCTACCAGAAGTACACGGGCCAGGACATCACCGTCGACAAGACCGAGTACATCATCATTCGCTTCCAGGACGTGCTCGCCAAGCTCGTCGACGGAAAGTAGCGCCCCCGCATGCCCGCCAAGACGATCAAGTTCGACGAGGATGCTCGCCGCTCGCTGCGCGCCGGCGTTGACATCCTCGCGGGCGCCGTCGGCGTCACGCTCGGCCCGCGCGGCCGCAACGTGGTGCTGGACAAGAACTACGGCCCCGCCGTCATCACCAAGGACGGCGTGACCGTCGCCCGTGAGATCGAACTCACCGACCGCTTCCAGAACATGGGCGCGCAGCTCGTCAAGCAGGTCGCGATCCGCACCAACGACGTGGCCGGCGATGGCACCACCACCGCCACCATCCTCGCCCAGGCGATCCTGCACGACGGCATCCGCAACATCGCCGCCGGGGCCAACCCGATGGCGATCCGCCGCGGCCTCGACGCCGCACAGCTCGTCGCCGCCGCGCGCCTCCAGGAGGCCTCCTCGCCGGTCGACGGCAAGGAGACCATCGCCGCCGTGGCCGGCATCGCCGGCAACGACCGCCAGATCGGCGACCTCATCGCCGACGTCATGGAGAAGGTCGGCAAGGACGGCGTGATCACGGTCGAGGAAGGCAAGGGCATCGACGACGAGACCGAGTTCGTCGACGGCCTGCAGATCGAGCACGGCTGGATCTCGCCGCACTTCATCACCAACCAGGACCGCCAGGAGACCGTGATCGAGGATCCCTACATCCTGATCACCGACCACCGGTTCTCCGACATCAGCGATCTGCTGCCGATCGTCGAGAAGACGCTGCAGATCTCCAAGAACCTGGTCGTGCTCTGCGACTCGTTCGAGGGCGACGCGCTGTCGACGATGGTCGTCAACAAGATGCGCGGCACCCTCAACTTCCTCGCCGTGCGCGCCCCCTCCTTCGGCGACCGCCGCAAGGCCTCGCTCGAGGACATCGCCGCCCTCACCGGCGGCACCTTCCTGACCTCTGACATGGGCCGTTCGATCGAGGACGCCCAGGTCGCCGACCTCGGCCGTGCCCACCGCATCGTCTCCGACAAGTCGCGGACGACGGTCATCGACGGCTACGGCACCGACGAGGGCATCCAGGCGCGCATCCGCCAGATCCGCGCCCAGGTGTCGGACACCTCGTCCGCCTACGACCGCGAGAAGCTCCAGGAGCGGCTCGCCAAGCTGGCCGGCGGCGTTGCCGTGATCAAGGTCGGCGGGGCCACCGAGTCCGCCGTGCGCGAGAAGAAGTTCCGCGTCGAGGACGCGCTCTCCGCCACCCGCTCCGCGGTCGAGGAGGGCGTCGTGCCCGGCGGCGGCGTCGCCTTCATCCGCATCCAGGACGACATCACCGCGCTGGCGGAGTCCATGGAAGACGCGGACGAGGCGACCGGCGCGCGCATCCTGCACGGTGCCCTCGAGTCTCCGCTGCGGATGCTCGTCGAGAACGCCGGCCTCGAAGGCTCCGTGCTCGTCGAGGACGTGCGCCGCGCCGCGGCGAACGAGGGCTACGACGTCGCCCTCGGCAAGATGGGCGACATGTTCGAGCTCGGCATCCTCGACCCCGTCAAGGTGTCGCGGGCGGCCCTTGAGAACGCGGTCTCGGTCGCGGCCCTGATGCTCACCACCGAGAGCGTCGTCGCCGAGATCCCCGAGAAGGGGCCGAGGAGCGCGATGGACCCCGAGATGGCGGCCGCCATGGCCGGTGGTGGCATGGGTGGCGGTATGCCCCCCGGCATGGGCATGCCCGGCATGTAGCCTCGCCCCACGGGCAACGAGTACGACGACGGGCCGCCTGCGGGCGGCCCGTTCGCTTGCCCGCGGCCGGGCGAGTCAGTCCCCGAGCTGCAGTGCGTCCTCGAGCGCGGAGGCGTCGGCGATCGGCCCGACCACGGCGAGCTGCAGGCGATCGCCGCGCACGAGGCGGCGCGCCACCCGCTCGACGTCCTCAAGCGTGACCCGCTCGAAGCCGGCGATCGCCTCCTCCGGCTGGCGCAGCGGCAGGCCGAGCGCCAGCCGCGAGCCGTGCCAGGCGGAGACGGAGCGCGTGTCCTCCAACTGCAGCTGGATGCGCGAGCGCACCACCTGCTTCGCGCGCGCCAGCTCGGCCGCCTCGATCGGCGATCGCACGCAGGAGAGCGCGGCGACGATCTCGCGCACGGTCTCCGCGGCGTTGGCCGGATCGACGCCGGCGTGCACGGAGAACGCGCCGGTGTCGCGCAGGTACGCGGCCGAGCTGTGCACGTCGTAGCAGAGCCCCAGCTCCTCGCGCAGGCGGATGAAGAGCCGCGAGGACATCCCCTCGCCGAGCACGATCGAGAGCAGCGCGAGCGCGTAGCGGTCCTCGTCGTGCGAGTCCACGCCGCGCAGGCCCACGCCGAGGTGCGCCTGCTCCGTCTCCTTCTCCAGCAGCCGCAGCCCGGATCCGGGCTGCGCAGCGCCTGCGCGGACCCAGTCCGCCGGCTCGCCCGCGGGCCAGTCGGCGACGGCGTTCGCGGCGCGCTCGCGCGCCTCGGCGGCGGGCAGCGCCCCGGCGATCGAGATCACGACGGCGTTGGCCACGTACTGGCTGCGGTAGTAGCGGCGCAGCCGCTCCCCGGCGAGCGCGCCGATCGAGCTCGGCCCGCCGGCGATGTCCCGTCCCAGCGGCTCGCCCGGCCAGAGCAGCCCGTCCAGCAGCACGCTCGCGTACTCGTCCGGTGCATCCTCGACGGCGGCGAGTTCCTCGAGGATCACGCCGCGCTCGCGCTCGATCTCCTCGTCGCGGCACTGCGAGCCGCGCAGCATGTCGACGAGCAGGTCGAGCGCCTCGGGGAAGCGGTCGGGCGTGACCTTGCCGTAGTAGACCGTCAGCTCGCGGTCCGTGGCGGCGTTGATCGAGCCGCCGAGGCTGTCGATCTCCGCCGCCACCAGCCGCGGGGCGGGGCGGCGCTCCGTACCCTTGAAGCAGAGGTGCTCGACGAAGTGCGAGATGCCGGCGTCCTCGGGCGATGCCTCGTAGCGCTGGCCGGCGCGCAGGTAGAACGAGATCGAGACGGAGCGCGCGTGGGGCAGCTCGGTGACCACCAGCTGCAGCCCGTTGTCGAGCGTCGAAACCTGCGGCCGCGGATCAGCGCTCATCGCCCGGCTCCTCGCCCGCGGCGCCGCGGCTGACGCGCGGCGCGATGGCGAATCCTAGGGAGCCGATCGCCAGTGGTCCATCGCCGCGAGGCCCACCCGCACGGGAAGTACCACGTGCGCGGGGTGCGTAGCGCCGCGATCGGGGGCTTCAGGATTCCAGCCAGAGCACGTCGCCGCGCAGATCCGGATCGTGTTCGCGCGAGGCGAAGACCTCGTACTCACGGCGCGACTCGCCGATCGTCGTGCCCGGACCGTGGCCCGGCAGCACCCGCGTCTCCTCCGGGAGCGGGTAGAGCCGCGAGGTGATCGAGGCGATCTCCTGCTGTAGCACCTCGTTGGAGCGCGAGGCGCCCGGCCCGCCGGGGAAGAGCGTGTCGCCGCTGAACAGCGCGCCGCCGATCAGCAGGCAGATCGAGCCCGGCGTGTGTCCGGGCGTGTGGATCACCCGCATCGAGGCCCCGCCGACCGCGATCTCCGCGCCGTCGGCCAGGCGTTCGACCCCGCGCTCGGGGTCGATCTCCGTCTCCTCGGCCCCGGTGAAGACGGGGGCGTCGATCACCCCTCGCATCACCTCGAAGCCGTCCCAGTGATCGCGGTGCGAGTGCGTCACGACGACGCGCTCGACCGGCTCGTCACCCAGCGCCTCGAGCACCTGCTCGAAGCCGCCGGGCACGTCGATCACGGTCGCGCCCGCCCCGCCCGCGACGGGCCGCACGATGTAGGCATTGTTGGAGAACGAACCGATACCCTCGACGATCTCGACCGTCACCTCGCTGTCGGCGTAGACCGTGGCGTCGCCGGATTCAGACATTGTCACCTCTCCCTCGCTCGCGGCGGGCAGGCTAGCAGAGTTGAGGCCATCCGCGCCCGCCGCGCCCTCCGCAGGCGTCGCGCCGAGGCCGCAGCGCGCGCCGCGCCGCCACACGAAGCCCTCCGCGCAGAGCGCGTCGAGCAGCGTGCGCAGCCGCTCCGGCGGCGCAGTTCGCCGCCCGCCGCCGGACGCCAGCGCGCGCAGCAGTCGCTCGACCGGCAGCGGTCCCGGCGATTCGCGCAGCGCTGCCAGGATGCGGCCGCGCCACTGGCGATCGGAGCCCTCGAAGGGCGGCTGCGCGCGCAGCGGCTCGGCCTGCTCGCCCGCCGCGAAGCGCGGCCGCGCCGCGCAGCAGGAGGCGACGACACAGGCCTCGCAGCGCGGGCGCGGCAGGCAGACGCGCGCGCCGTAGTCCATCAGCGCGGGATTCCAGCGCGCGGCGCTGCCCGGCCGCAGCAGTCGCCGCGCGCCCGCGCGCAGCGCTGCGGGCGGCGTCTCCCGCGCCGGCTGCAGATCGCCGTGCAGCAGCCGCCCCACCACCCTCGCGACGTTCGTGTCGAGGGCGGGCGCGTCCTCGCCGAACCCGAAGCAGCGCACGATCGCGGCCGTGAAGGGGCCGACGCCGGGCAGCGCCAGCAGCGCCGCCTCGTCGCGCGGCAGGCGCCCGCCGTGCGAGTCGGCGCAGCGGCGCGCGGCCTCGTGCAAGTGCAGCGCCCGCCGCGGGTAGCCGGCGTTGGCCCAGACGCGCAGCACCTCCGCGCGATCGGCAGCCGCGAGCGCCTCGAGCGTCGGGAACGCCTCGATCCAGCGCTGCCAGAGCGGGAGCACGCGCGCCATCTGCGTCTGCTGCGAGCAGACGCCGGCGACCAGCGCCCAGTAGGGGTTGCCCGCGTCGCGCCAGGGGAAGTCCTCGCCGTGCGCGTCGTACCAGGCGAGCAGCCGCGAGCGGACGAAGCCCAGCCGCTGCGGGCTGAGCGCGACTGAGGCGTCCGCGGCCGGCGCGGAGGGCGTCACGTCGAGATCCCGATCCTAGCGGGGGCCGGCGCCGCTGCCCTGCTCCAGGTCCGGCGGCACGAGCAGCACGGCCTGGACGAGGCCGTCCGCGAGGCGCACGACGACGATGTCCCCCACCTCGATCGCGTCCCGGGGCGCGATCTCGAAGAGCCGCACCGGCGCGCTGAAGCTGATCGTCGTCATCCCGCCCTCGGACGAGATCACGAGGCGGCCCGGCCCCGACTCCACCACGTGCGCCTGGCGCCAGACCTCGCCGGGCAGCGCCGGCAGCCCGCCGAAGCCCGTGAACCCGCCTTCGGAGATCCAGCCCTCGATGGCCGGAGCCGCGGACAGGACAGGGTCCTCGATTACCAGGTGCAGCACCGCCGGCTCGCTCGTGCGCTCGCCTGCCCAGCGCCCCAGCGAAAGCCCGCCGAGCGCAGCCGCCACGATCGCGCCGATCGTGATCGCGGCGACCAGCGCCCAGGGGAGGCGCGGCGACGACCGGCCCGCACGTGCGCTCATGGCCGCGAGCCCCCGTCGTTCGCCGCCTCAAGCGCGACCACCCCCGTGAGCACGAGGCCGAAGTCGCTCTGCTCGCCGCCGAGGTTGACCGTATCGCCGGGAGCGAAGCGCGGCTCGGCCACGCGCCGCAACTGCTCGAAGGAGGCGTCGGGACCGAGTTCGAACTCGAGCACGCCCTCGGGCGTGCGCAGCGCGATGCGCACGCCGTCGACGGCCGTCACCTCACCGCCGACGAACTCGGGCGGGCCGGGCGGAGGCGCCTCGCGGTCGATCGAGATGCGCCGCTCATCGGGCGCGGGTTCGTGTTCGAGCAGGAAGCCGACGGCGGCGCTCGCCGCGAAGACGGCGGCGAGGACGAACACGGTCGTCGCCACGGAGCGCCAGCGCCACGCCGGAATCGCGATCGTCGTCCTCCTCGGATGCCCCTCGAGGCCGTTCCGGCCCCGACTTCGCACTATGCGCCGCGCCCGGCGCGACCGTCCACGCCGCCCTCGCGACGCGGCCTACTGCGTGAGGCGCAGCGCGTCGGCGCCCGCGCGCCGCAGCACCGCGCGCCACGCCGCCCAGAGGGTGCATGCCGCGGCGAGCACGAGCAGCGCAACGCCGATCGAGAGCAGCGGCCACTCCGTCTGCACGGAGAACTCCGGCACCACGGGCGTGCCCGTCTCCGTCACCTCCAGGAACTGCAGCATCAGCCGCGATATCCAGCGGCCCAGCAGCACGCCGACCAGCGCCCCGAAGAGCAGCACCACGCCCCACTCGAAGGCGAAGGCGCGCAGCAACTCGCGCCGCGAGGCGCCGAGCGAGCGCAGCACGGCGACCTCCACCGTGCGCCCGCGCAGCGTGATCGCGAGCGAGACCACGAAGCCCAGCAGCGCCGCGCCCATCGCCCCCGCGAAGGCGAGCAGCAGGATGCCGCCGCCGGACGCCTGCAGCGTCGGGTCCGAGGCGATCTCGTCGAGGCGGTCGGCCAGCAGCAACGGCTCGGCGACCGCGAACCCCATCCACTCGGGATCCTGGGTCAGCGCCGCGATCACCTCCTGCTCGGCGAGCGTGACGCCCTCGGCGAAGTCGATCCACAGCTCCGTGGGCTGCTGCTGGGCCGGCGTTCCGAGGGCGCCCGCGATCGAGCGCAGTTGCTCGTAGTCGACGATGACGTAGCCGTCCGGACTGAGCGTGGGGAACAGCCTCACCGAGCCGCGCACGATCAGCGGGACCTCGAATCTCTCGAAGTACGCCGTCGTCCGCGCGCCCGGCTGCACGCCGAAGAAGGCCAGCGCGTTCTCACTGAGGATCGCGTTCAACGGAACGGCGGGGTTGATCGGCGCAAGCACGCGCGAGCGCTCGCCGACCTCGCGCGTCCAGGTCCAGCGCGCCGCAGCCTGTCCCGAGTGCGCGCGCTCGGTCGAGGGGCCGAACGTCTCCGTGGAGCCGCGCTGCGAGTACATCGTCCAGGCGAACTCGTCCTCGAACCCCTCGATGAGCACGCGCTCGCCGCTGGCGCGCACGGCCGTCAGGTTGTCGAGGAAGAGCGCGCCATCGTTGTTGACGAGGATGCGGCGGTCGGTGAAGCGCAAGCCCGTCAGCGTGAACGGCGGCGTCAGGCCCGGCCGCAGCTCGGTTTCGAGCACCGTCCAGCTCTTGGTGACGGGCGCGCTGAACACTGCTTCGTGGTAGTTGCCGTCTCCATCACGCACCCAGGCGCGCAGCCTCCCGATCCGCGGCGAGATCTCCGTGAAGGCAGAGAGCTCGATCGCGACCGTGTCGTCCGGGAGCGCGAGGCCGCCCTCGAGCGGCACGCCCAGGTCGAGACGCGACAGCAGCTGCGCGGGCGGCTCCTCCGTGAAGTCCTCGCGGAACCAGAGCATCGAGGCAGCCTCGGCGCGATCGTCGATCGCCAGCAGCGAGACGGCCCCGCCGCCGGGCAGGCCGACCTGGCTGCGATGCACGACCAGCGCCCGCTCGACGCCCTCGACGGCGCGCAGCCGCTCCACTCCCTCGGCAGCCTCGGGCAGGCGGAAGTCGCCGATGCCGGCGCGCAGATCGACGCCGTGGTTGTAGCGCGCGCGGTCCTCGTAGGAGCCGTCCACCGTCGGGGCATAGGAGGCGGCGAAGGCGCCGACGGCGACCGCCGTGGAGACGAGCAGCAGCAGCCGCGCGCTGGCGGCCGGATCGCGCCCGGCGCGCCCGATGCCGAGCGTGACGGCGGTGCCTCGCAGCGGGCGCAGCAGCCAGGCGATCAGGCGCAGCAGCGGCGAGTAGAGCCGCAGCACCAGCGCCGCCGCCGCGGTGGTCATCACCAGCGGCGAGAGCAGCAGCAGCGGGTCCGCCTGCCAGCCGCCGACCGACTGCGGGTCGAAGACCGCGCCGCGGCGTTCGAGCTGCCAGTAGAGCAGCAGCGCGAGCGCCACCAGCGCGAGGTCCAGGTGGTAGCGGCGGAACCAGTTGCGCCCCGGCGGACGCGCCTGCTCGCGCTTCGCGTCGACGATCGCGCGCCGCACCACGCCGACCGCCGGCAGCAGCATCGCCACGAGGGCGAGCACCGCCCCGCCGACGGCGAGCAGCAGCGCGTCCTCGCTGAAGGACGCCGGCAAGGCGGCGCCGCCGGTGATCTCGGCGAAGGCTGGCGTGTAGCCAAGCGCGGAGACGGCGAGCACGGCGAGCAGGGGGCCGATCAGCGCGGCCGGCACGGCGATCAGCAGGCCCTCGGCCAGCGTCAGCCCGAGCAGCTGCGAGGTGCTGGCGCCGCGGCTGCGGTAGACCGCGATCTCCTGCGCCTGCCGCTCGCGGGCGAGCGCCGCCAGCACCACGATGTAGAAGGCGACCACGCCGGCGACCTGCAGCAGCAGCAGGAGCAACGGGATCTGCGAGAACGTGCTCGAGTTGCGGAACTGCGCGAGCGCCTCCTCGAACTCGAGGCGTCCGCCGACGGCCAGGCCGAGGCCGTCCCGCAGATCGCTCGGCCAGAGCGCGAGGTCGTCGAGCGCGCGCGGCACGTCGCGCACGGCCAGCCCCTGCAGATCCGGTACGACGCCCGCGCGGTAGCGCGAGAGCAGCTCCGGAAGCTGCGTGGTGAGCGCGCCGGAGTAGTACGCGCCGGAGGTGAGCAGCGGCATCCCTCCGCCCCCGCTGCTGCCGAAGCCGCGCCGCGGCGGATCGGCGGGGACCGTCCAGCCCTCCTCGAAGAGTTGCCAGCGCAGATCGTCCGGGTCGCTGGGCCGCACGAAGCCGACGATCTCGGCCGTGAGGCTCGCGCTCGCGAACGTGCTCGGGCGGCAGATCACCTCGTCGGCGGCCACCTCCTCGTCCTCCGAGGGCGGCACGCGGCGGCAGTCGTCGTAGCGGCGCGCGGTCAGCAGGAGGCGATCGCCGACGGCGGCCTCGCGCTGGAAGCCGTCCGGGAGCACCACTTCGGCGGTCGCCGCCTGCGGCGAGGGCAGGCGGCCCTCGACGACCTCGACGTGGTCCTGGTAGCCGCTGAGGTGGACCAGCCGCCCCGGCCAGGGCCGCCGCTCCGATCCGTCGGCGGCGGAGACGAAGCTGACGCCCAGCGGATCGGAGCGCTGCTCGATGAGCAGTTCCGAGCCCATCCAGCCCACGCGCGCCTCGGTGACGGCGGCGAAGGCGCGCGTCTGCGCCAGCTGCACCGGATCGCCGAGGCGGAGGCGCTCCGCGTAGAGGCTGATCGCGCGATCGCGCGGCTCGTCCAGCTCGCGCTCCAGGCGGAAACGCAGGCCGATGTCGGACATCGTGTCGGTGTAGATCGGCGCCGCCGCCAGCAGGGTCGTGGCCAGCAGCGCGCCGGCCCCGACCAGCAGCATCAGCGGCCAGTTCGCAGCGAAGCGCCGCAACGCGAACCGCCAGATGGAGAAGAGTTCGCCCACGGCGCGAGTTTAGCCCTGATCCACCGAAGAAGAGCGCGCGAGCGGCTGCGGTTGGGTGCTCCGCTGTAGCTGGGACAATGGGTTTTGACAAATCACGTACCAGCGACAGGGAGCACCCATTCGATGCTACCAACGAGCGACCCCGACCGGATAGACATCGCCTTCGACGACCACCGCCTGGTGGCCGATGCGGGGCTGCTCCTCCCGGCCACGCTCGCCCAGCATCTCGGTTTGCAAGAGCTCGCCGACAGCTACCTCGACCTCGGTGACGCGGCGGGGCGCGCGAACGCCGGCGACAAGCTGCTGACCCTGGCCGCCTCGGCGCTCGCGGGCGGCGACTGCATCGACGACGCCGCTGCGTTGCGCTCAGGCGGCGCCGGGCGCGTGCTCGGCTGCACCGTGAAGGCGCCGTCCACCCTCGGGACCTTCCTGCGCAGCTTCAGCTGGGGCCACGTCCGCCAGCTCGACCGCCTCAGCCGCGAGTTGCTCGCCCGCGGCTGGGCGGCCGGGGCGGGACCCGGCGATGCGCCGTTCACGATCGACCTCGATTCGACGCTCTGCGAGACCTACGGCCTGGCGAAGGAGGGCGCCCGCCAGCCCGGCTACAGCGGCGCGCGCGGCTATCACCCGCTGCTCGCGGTGGCGGCCGGGACGGGCGAGGTGCTGATGGCGCGGCTGCGCGAGGGCCGCGCGCACACCGCCCGCGGCGCCGCCCACTTCCTGCGTGAGACGGTGGCGCGGGTGCGCGAGGCCGGGGCGTCGGGGCAGCTCACGGTGCGCGCCGACAGCGGCTTCTACACCCACGCCGTCGTCGCCGCCTGCCGCGCGCTGGATGTCCGCTTCTCAATCACCATTCGCCAGCAGCCGAGCGTACGCCGGCTGATCGAGGCGATAGCGGAAGAGGACTGGACGCCGATCCCGTACTGGCTGCCGGGCGGCGCCGATGTCGCCGAGACGACCTACACGCCGTTCCAGCACAAGGAGGATGCCACCCCGGTGCGGCTCATCGTGCGGCGCGTCAAGCCGGCGCCCGGCTCACAGCTCGCGCTCTTCGTGAACTATAGCTACCACGCCTTCATCAGCGATCGCGCCGGAGAGATGATGGAGCTGGAGGCCGACCATCGCCGCCACGCCGAGATCGAGAACGCGATCCGCGATCTCAAGTACGGCGTCGGGCTGAACCATCTCCCCTCGGGCCGCTGCACCGCGAACGCGGCGTGGCTCGCGGTGCAGGTGATCGCGCACAACCTCGCCCGCTGGACGGCGCGCCTCGGGCTCGGCGAGGGAATCGTGACGACGAAGACGCTCAGGCGGCGCTACTTCGCTCTCGCCGGACGGCTCACCCATTCTGCCCGGCGCTGGACCCTGCACCTCCCGAAGCGCTGGCCCTGGGCCGCCCAGTGGACAGCCGCGCTCGCGCGACTCCGGGCGCTACCGCTCCCCGCCTCACGCCCCGCCCACAGTGCTGGCCCCGGGTCCGAGGCTCGCACCAGCATGCCCGCGCACGCCTCGCGCACCCTCGCGCCCTCGCTCAGCGCCCCCGAGCGGCGCTGAGCGAGGGCTCCTCGCTCCGCTCCGCCCGCGCCGCCGCCTGGCGAACGCCGCCACACCCGCCGAACTCTCCGCCAGCCCCGCATCCCGCCCTGTCAAGCTTCGATCGGTGGATTCGGGCTTAGCGGGCGCGAGCCTCTCGCACCCGCCGGGAGGGGCACAGTCGCCGCCTCGCACGTAGAATCGAGGCCGTGCGGCACTACCGTTCACTCCCGGTGCTCGCGATTCGCCGCATGCTCGGCAACTGGCGGCTGCTCGCGAGCGTCGTGGTGGGCACGCTCGTCGCCGGCGCGATCCTCTCCGCCACCGTCGTCTACGCCGATGCAATCCGTGACCTCGGCCTCGAGCACGCCCTCGAGCGGGAGTCCGTCCACGACCTCGACGTGCGCATCACGCAGACCAACGTCGCGATTCGCGCGCCCATCTACGCCGACACGCAACAACGCATCGACGGCGCCGTGCGCGCTGCGCTCGGCTCGGCCGCTGGCGCCATCGTGCGGCAGGGGACCAGTGCGACCTTCTACCCCACCGAGCCCGGCGGCAGGCCCGACCTCGAGGATTCCGCGCGGCCGCGCGGGAACTTCCGCTTCCGCTCGGACCTGCTGCAACACACCACGCTGACCGCCGGCCGCCTGCCCGAGCCGGGCGTGACGCCTGACGGCGCGATCGAGGTGCTGCTCGGCGCCGCGACGGCGCAGGCGACCGATGTCGGCCTTGGCCACCGGGTCGAGCTGCACCCGTTCTGGGACGAGGAGATCGCGCCGATCACCGCCGAGATCGTTGGCCTGCTCGCGCCCAACGATCTCTCGGAGCGCTACTGGAACGGCCAGACCGACCTGCTCGATTCGCAGACGCCGAGGTGGCCGACGTACCTGCTGTTCGTGTCCGAGGAGAGCTTCTTCGGCGAGCCCGCCCGAGCGGTCCCCTCGATCACCGCGCGCTACCGCAACGTCTACCAGGTCGACCGCGATCGGCTCGACTCGCGCATCGCAGGCCCGATCGCCTCGTCGCTCACGTTCCTCGAGGGCCGCCTGCTGGCGACGGAGCGGCTGATCCGCGTCGAGACGAGGCTGGTGCAGGTGCTGGACACCTTCGACGAGAAGCTGTTCTTCGTACGCATCCCGCTCTTCGTGCTGCTGCTGCAGATCGGCGCCGTCGTCGCCTACTACCTGCTGGTCGTCTCCACGATGCTGGTGGAGCGTCAGGCCGAGGAGATCGCGACGCTGCGCAGTCGCGGCGCGAGCACCCCGCAGTTGCTCGCGCAGTACGGGATCGAGGCCGCGATCCTCGCGGCGCTCGCCGTCGGGGCCGGGCCGCCGCTCGCCGCGCTGGTGATCGCCGCGCTGGGACCGACGCCCGCGTTCGCCGATCTCTCCGGCGGGGCGCCGCTGGAGGTGCACCTCTCGGGGCTCTCCTTCGCGCTGGCCGGCGCGGGGGCGCTGATCGCCTTCTTCGCGTTCATGGTCCCCGCCTGGCAGGCGACGCGGCAGACGGTGATCAGCTTCAAGCACGACCAGGCTCGCCCGAAGCGCTCGCCGCTGTTCCTCCGCTACTACCTCGATGTCGCGCTCGTGCTGCTGCTCGCGATCGTGTTCTGGCGGCTGCGGCGCGAGGACAATCTGTTCGACGAGCCGCTCTTCGGCGAGCCGCAGGCCGACCCCTTCCTGCTCACCACCCCCGCGGTCGCGATGCTCACCGCCGGGATCGTCTTCCTGCGACTCTTCCCGCTGGTGCTGCGGCTGGCCGCCTGGCTGGTGGCGCGCGGCCGCGGCGTCGCCCTGCTGGTCGGCACACGCGCGCTCGCGAGGAATCCCACGCACTACTCGCGGCTGATCCTGATGCTGATGCTCGCCACCGGCGTCGGGATGTTCGGCGCCACCTTCTCCGCCACGCTCGAACGCTCCTACGACGACCGCACGTACTACGCCGCGGGCGCCGACGCGCGCGGCACGGACCTGCGCGCGCTCTACCGCGCGGGCGACCCCGCCTTCCTCGAGGCGATCGAGGCGATCCCCGCGGAGCTGGCGAGCCCGCTGATCCGGCGCACCGCCTCGGTCAGCGCCAACGGCGAAATCACGCGCATCGAGTTCCTCGCCGTCGAACCGGAGTCCTTCGGCGAGGTCGCCTGGTTCCGCTCCGACTTCGCCGATCGCTCGCTGGATTCGATGCTCGAGGAGCTCGCGGGCAACGCGACCTCGGTGACCTACACCCCGCTGCCCCCCGACGCCCGCCAGTTCGGGCTGTGGGCGAAGATGCCGGACATCCGCGCCGCGATGGACGTGCTCGCGATCTTCCGCGACTCGCGCGGCCTGCTGCTCACCAGCTGGCTCGGCGTGGTCCGGCCGGGCGAAGCGGCGACCGAACAGTGGCGCTTCTTCGCGATCGACCTCGATCAGCCGCGCGGGAACTCGGGCCGCGTCGTGCCGTTCAACCTGGAGCCGCCGATCGCGCTGCAGGCGGTGATGGTGCGCACGCGCAGCACGATCGGCGCGCAGCGCGGCGTCGTGCTCTTCGGCCCGGCGATGATCTCGCCTCTGCCGCCCCCGATACCGCTCGATCGACGCAACCTGGAGCCGACCGAGCAGCCGTTCGAGGGCGCGCGGCTCGTGCACGAGTTCACGGACCCCGGCTTCGAACTGCTGCAAGGCACGGTCGGTCGCCGCCTCAGCGACCAGGTCCGCGCCGAGGCCGACGGACCGCCCGGCTTCGCCAGCTCGCTGCGCTACGAGTGGCTCGACGAGCAGCGGCCGCCGCGGCAGCGCGGCGTCCGCCAGGCGATCCCCGAGGAACGCACGCTCCTCTTCCTTTCGAGCGAGACGGCGCAACGCCTGCAACTCGAACCCGGCGACGATGCGCTGATGACCGTCTCCGGCGTCTACCTCGAAGCGCGCTACGGCGGCTCGTTCGATCTCTTCCCCACGTTCAACGCGAACGGCAGCGCGGGCTTCGGGCTGATCCACGCCAGCCGCCTGCAGGTGGACGCGAACGCGGCCCTCCCCGGCGAGGCGCTGATCTACGACAGCGCCTGGTTCAAGTCGGACGATCCGCAGGCCACGAGCGCGGCGCTCGAGGAGCTCAAGCCGCGCATTGTGTTCGACATCGAGGGTGAGCGGCAACGGCAGGAGGAGGACCCGCTGATCGCGGCGGGCTGGGAGGGCATCCTCGCGATCTCGTTCGCGGCGGTGCTGCTGCTTTCGGCGATCGGGTTCCTGATCTACTCGTACCTGACGGCGCAACAGCGCAGGCTGGAGTTCGCGGTGCTGCGCACGCTCGGCTTCTCGCACGTGCAGATTTTCGGCGTGGTACTGCTGGAACATCTCTTCGTGGTGCTGGCGGGTATGGGCCTCGGGACGATCGTGGGACTGCAGGTGGGACGCCTGATGATGGACTTCTTCGGACTCGATGAGCGGGGCGCCGAGGTGCTCCCGCCGTTCGCGCTGGCGGTCTCGCGATTGGAAGTGACGCTCGTTTGGGGCATCCTCGGAGCTGTGTTCGTACTCACCGTGCTCGCCGTCGTGCTCCTCTACGCGCGCCTCGCGCTGCACCGCGCGCTGCGGGTGGGCGACGCATGAGCGCCGCACGCCCCGGCGGGCGCAGCATGTCCGACGCCATCGCCGCCGCCGGCGAGCAGCCCTACATCCGCTGCGAGGACGTGTTCAAGATCTACAAGTCCGAGGAGCTCGAGGTCGTCGCGCTGCGCGGCCTGGACCTCGAGGTCTACCGCGGCGAGATGATGGCCCTCGTCGGCGCCTCCGGCTCCGGCAAGAGCACGCTGCTCAACATCCTCGCCGGCCTCGACCAGCCCTCGGCCGGCAAGGTCGAGGTGGGCGGCCGCGATCTGCTGACCACGCCCGCCGAGGAGCTCGTCGACTACCGCCGCGCGGAGGTCGGCTTCGTCTGGCAGCAGACGGGCCGCAACCTCATCCCCTACCTCGGCGCACGCGCGAACGTCGAGATGCCGCTGATGATCGAGGGCGCCTCGCGGGGCGCGGCGCGCGAGCGCGCCCAGGATCTGCTGGAGCGCGTCGGGCTGGGGGGCAAGGAGCGCAATCGCCCCGATCAGCTCTCGGGCGGCGAGCAGCAGCGCGTCGCGATCGCCGTCGCCCTCGCCAACGACCCGCCGCTGCTGCTCGCCGACGAGCCGACCGGCGAGCTGGACAGCGCGACCGCCGGCGAGGTCTTCGACGTCTTCGCCGAGATCAACGAGCGGACGGGCGTGACGATCGTGATCGTCACGCACGACGCCTCGATCATCGATCGCGTGCACCGCGTCGTCGCCTTCCGCGACGGCAAGACGAGCGCCGAGATCGTGCGCCGCACGCGCTTCTCCCGCGAGGAGCAGTCGGACGTCGACGAGTACGCCGTCGTCGACCGCAGCGGGCGGCTGCAGGTGCCGCGCGAGATCGCGGACGCGCTCGGCCTCGGCAGGCGCGCGCGCGTCGAACTCGTCGGCGACCACATCGAGGTGCGCGCCGACCAGGGGGCAGCGGTCGGCCCGCCCGCCCTCGCGCCCTCGAACGCGCCGCCTCCTACCCCGCCCAGCGCGCCGCCACCGGAGGCGCCATGACGGAAGCACTGGTCGATGTGCGCGAGGTGAATCGCAGCTTCCACGGCGCGGGCGCCGTGGTGCACGCGGTGCGCGACGTCTCGCTGCAGGTCTACAGCGGCGAGTTCGTCGCCCTGCGCGGGCGCTCCGGCTCCGGCAAGACCACGCTGCTCAACCTCATCGCCGGCCTCGACCGCCCCGACAGCGGCAGCGTGTATCTGGAGGGCGAGGAGGTCTCCAGCGCGAGCGAGGCGCGGCTGACCGCGCTGCGCCGCCACAGCATCGGCTTCGTCTTCCAGTCCTTCGCCCTGCTGCCGCTCTTCTCGGCGCGCGAGAACGTCGAGCTGGCGCTGCGCATCGCCGGGGTGCACGGCCGCGCAGCCTCGGAGCGGGCGAACGAGGCGCTTGAGCTCGTCGGACTCGGACCGCGCGCGGACCACCGCCCCTACGAGCTCTCAGGCGGTGAGCAGCAGCGCGTCGCGATCGCGCGCGCGATCGCCAACCGGCCCCCGCTGCTGATCGCGGACGAGCCGACCGGCGAGCTGGACTCGGCGACCGGCGCGCAGATCTTCGGCCTGCTCCAGGAGATCACCGCCGAGGGCACCACAGTGATCGCCGCCACCCACGACCCGCTGATGATCGAACACGTCGGGCGCGTGCTGGAGATGGCCGACGGCGAGCTGTCCGAGGCCGCCCCCGCCGACTGGCGGCCGCCGGCCTCACGCTGACGCGGGCGCTCCTCCGGCTGCGGAGCGCGCGAGGGTGCGCTACGATGGCATCTGGTCCGCTACACGGACTCCGGCCTCGGGTGGCTTGGTCAGGCGGGCATTTATTGCTGGGTCATCTGTTCGTCGGGTGAGTGCGAAGCCCAGTCCGAGAGGATCTTCTCGGCCCACTCCGGCGTCCGAACGTCATCCTCGGGAAGCGCGATGATCTCGTCCTGGACCTGTTCGGCCATCCATCCGAAGAACTCGAGAAAGCGGTCCCACGTGAAATCGCTTTCACCGACCGTCGCAGCGACTTCGGGCGGCCACAGCAGCGACAGTTCTTCCAACTGCTCGGAGTAGCGGTGGTAGAAGAGCCGCAGGAAGGTCAACACAACCCAAACGAATGCCATCGCCTCGGAGGCCATTGCGCGCGGAGCCTGATGTCCCCCGTAGAAGAGTGCCTGCGCGCCTTCGCGATTCAACGTGTACACGCTCGCGCCAGAGGCGGCGTAGTTCGTGTGCGTCATCGCGGATAGGCGCGAATACCACTCGCGCATCTCCTCTGGAGCGTCAACGAGCTTCCGGACTTCGCCCGGTGAGTACACCTTGCCGCCCAGCCAACGCTCCGCGTGCTCGGGTCTGAGCACGAACAGGGCGGCAAGATTGGCGGTTTCGAGAGCTGCTCGCAGATGGTGCTGGCCCGCCCCCAGCAAGCCGTGGCTCAGCACGGTGTAGCCGGCGAACGACTCGTTGAACAGCCGATTGCATAGCACGATAAGCGCCTCATCGGCGGGATTTGGGGCACGGCCTCGGTCCTTCGCGTCGATGAGTCGCTGGGCCACGTTATAAAGCATGCCCAGCACCGGGATGTACAGGGCTCGAACGCCGCTGAACGCGCTAGCGGTGCGGCTGGGCAGCTCTTCGGTGAACTCCAGCGCACACTCGAACAACGAGTTCGTGTTCGGCGGATCATCATCGGCGTGGCCACGGATAGCATGCCCGAGAATCGCACCGCCGAGGCGCGCCATCTTCTCCGCGAGCTGGCGTGCGTTCATGACCCTCTCCTGACTGGCAGTGTCGCAAGCAGAGGGTAGCGCCGCTGGCGACCCTGTCCAACATTGCGGAAGACTCCAGCAATGCGCCCGCCGATCGCTCACGGCGCCCCGACCTCCCGAACCCGCTAGGCTGCGCACGCGATGAGCGGCGACGCATCCACGGACGCACCTCGCTGGCTCGGCTGGCCGCGACGCGGCTGGCTGAGGCTCGGCGGCTGGCTGCTGCTGCTGATCGCGCTGCGGCTCGCCGTCGTCCCTGCCGAGGGCCGCGATCCCGCGAGCGGCGCGGAGCTGCGCAGCGCCGTCTCCGCGGCGAGCGACTGGATGCAGCGCTCGCAGGCGGTGAGCGGCGAGGGGCGCTACCTGTACCTCTACGACGCTGCCCGCGACATCGCGCCGGACGACTACAACGAGGTCCGCCACGCCGGCGTGACGATGGCGCTCTTCCAGGCCGCCGGGCGCGACCGCAACCTCGAGGCGCTCGCCGCCGCCGACCGCGCCGTCGAGTGGATGACCGCCCACCTCTACCGCCGCGACGGCTGGGCGGCGCTGACCGACGAGGCGGGCGCGCGCGCGAAGGTGGGCAGCACCGCGCTGATGGTCGTCGCGCTCGCCGAGCGGCGCCTGGCGACCGGCGACCCGCGCCACGACGCGCTGATGCGCGAGCTCGGCGCCTTCCTCGCCGCGATGCAGCGCGCGGACGGCGGGTTCCTCGTCGCCTGGGAGGTCCACGCGGGCGAGCCGGACCGCGTCGGCACCTCGCGCTACTACCCGGGCGAGGCGCTATGGGCGCTGGCGCTGCTGGACGAGGCCTTCCCCGGCGAGGGCTGGGACGAGCACGCGCGCGCCGCCTCGATCTTCATCACCACCCGCCGCGACGAGGTGGAGGGCGTGCGCTTCCGCCCCCTCCCCGACCACTGGGCGGCCTACGGCCTGGCGGAGATGGCGGAGTGGGGCCTGAGCGAGCCGGAGATCGAGTACGCGCGTCGCCTCGCGGGACGCTTCGGCCTGCTCATCCGCGTCGAGACACAGCGCCGGCACGGTCTCTTTGGCGGCCCCGGACGGCTGTTCCGCGACGAGGTGCCGGCCTCCGCCTTCGGCACCTGGATCGAGGGCATGTCGGCGCTCTGGCGCCTCTCCACCGCCGTCGAGCGGATGGCGGACCTGCGCCCCGCGATCGAGGAGCGGCTGGCGCTCGGCGCCGGCCTGCTGGCGCGGCGGCAGATCGACGCGGGCGAGGCGCGGGAGTACGCGAACCCGGATCGCGTGCACGGGGCCTGGCTGAGCGCCGGCCTGACGCGAATGGACGACCAGCAGCACGCGCTCTCCGGGCTGCTCTACGCCTCGGACGCAATCGAGGGCCGCACCAACCGCTCGCCCGACGTGCTGCTCACCGGCCCGGCACGATGATCGAGACGCAATGCATCCCCTCTCCCCTTGAGGGAGAGGGTTAGGGTGAGGGGTAGGGAGGAACGCGCAGGATGAGTGAGCTGCCGCTGCTGCTGATCGTCTTCTGGGCGGCGCTGAACCCGCCGGCCTCGGCCGCCTCGCTGGCCGCGGCGACCCTTCCGCCCTCCCGGCAAACGGACAGACTGCTCGCGGCGGCGGGCGCGATCGCCGCCGTGCTGCTGCTGCTCGCGGCGGCGCTGCACGGGCCGCTGCTGGACCTGCTGGACGTCTCCGCCGCCAGCTTCGATGTCGCCGCGGGCCTCGTGATGCTCGCGGGCGCGGCGCGCCCGCTGCTGCGCGGACGCGCCATCGAGGAAGGCAGCGCGGCCGCGGCCGGCGACGGACGCCGCGCCGTCCTCGCGCCGCTCGCGGTCCCGCTGCTCGCGACCCCCGCCGCGCTGGCCGCCGCCATCTCCT
This sequence comes from Dehalococcoidia bacterium, assembly GCA_965247925.1. GTDB lineage: Bacteria > Chloroflexota > Dehalococcoidia > UBA2979 > UBA2979 > VXMT01. The sequence continues at coordinate 705,644 of CBDFIB010000004.1, read as the reverse complement.
GGGGCGAGCGCGCCGGCGAGGCGCAGACGGCTCTCGCCGCGATCGTGCTCGTTGCCTTCTCCGCGCTCTGGCTGGCGCGGGCGCCGCAGCCTGGCTCGCGCGCCGGGCGCGCCGCCCTCGACGCCCTCGCGCGGCTCACGGGCGTGCTGCTGGCAGTGCTCGCGGTGGGGCTGGTGGTGCGGGGCGTGCTGGCGGTGTAGCCGCTCTCCGCGACCTCCCTCCGGGGGGCGACGGGCGGAGAAGCAGGGCGCGCCGAGGGAAGGCTCCCTCGCCCAGCGGAGGACGACCGTCACCCCTCGGCGCAGCCGGAATGCCCGAGGAGAGAGGCAGTCTTCCCCCTCACCCCAACCCTCTCCCTCGAGGGAGAGGGAGCCGGACGGTCTCGCGACGGCCGGGCAGGCGATTCGGGCGGGGGCGTGGGGGCGGGCCAGAGCGGCGCGCAGCGCACGCTCGTCCGGGATGGGGGTGTGGGGGGCGCAGCCCCCCGCAGGAGGCGCGCGGTCGCCCTCCGAGGGGGCCGGACCGCCCTTGAGGGTCACGCGCGTGCGGCGGACCGTTGGGGGGCGGACCGTTGGGGGGCGTGGGGGCGCAGCCCCCACAGAAAGAACATCCGAGGGCGGGTGGGCGGGCCAGAGCCGCGCAGCGCGCTCGTCCGGGATGGGGGTGTGGGGGGCGCAGCCCCCCGCAGGAGACGCGCGGTCGCCCTCCGAGGGGGCCGGACCGCCCTCGAGGGTCACGCGCGTGCGGCGGACCGTTGGGGGGCGGACCGTTGGGGGGCGTGGGGGCGCAGCCCCCACAGAAAGAACATCCGCGGGCGGGTGGGCGGGCCAGAGCCGCGCAGCGCGCTCGTCCGGGATGGGGTGTGGGGGGCTGCGCCCCCCACAAGGGGGAGGGAAGCGCGGCGTCAGGTGCGCGCGGCCTGGGCGGCGACGGCGGCGAGGACGCGCTCGCCGGCCTCGCTGAGCGCGAGGCGGCGATCGATCGAGGCTTCGGCGGAGCTGATCTGCGCCTCGTTGCCCCAGCGCGCGCCGATCGAGAGCGGGAGCACGGTGTTCCAGAGCTCGGCGGCGGTGATCAGCGGGGCGATCAGCGCCGCCTCCGCCTCGTCGAGCCGGGGCTGCGCCAGGTTCGCGTAGCCCGCCAGCCAGGCGCCGGCGCGCTTCGCGGAGAGGCCGCAGTCCACCGCGAGACTGCGCGCGATGTCGGCGACGCGCGCGTTGCGATGCGTCAGGTCGAAGTCGAGCAGCGCCGTAACGGTGTCCTCCCGGAACAACACGTTCGCGCCCAGGCACTCGTAGTAGACGAGTTGATCCGGCAGATCGGCGAAGCCGCCCTCCGCGAGCGCCTCGCGATTGCGCGCGAGGGCGTCCGCGAGCGCCCCGGCCCGCGCCTCATCCCGCACCGCGTACCAGCCGAGCAGCGCCTCGACGTCCTCGTGTCCGTCGGCGCGCACGCAGACATCGAGGTCGTCGGCGCGGCCAAAGCCCGGCCGCTGCCCGAAGTCCGGGGCCTCGGCGAGGTCGGAGTGGAGCAGCGCGAGCAGCGCGCCCTTGCGCTGCAGGTAGAGCAGCGCGTCCGGCGGCGGCGGTTCACCCGAGCGCCAGCGGAACAGCGCCCACAGCCCCGCATCGGTCTCGGCGAGCGTGCGGCCGCGGCCGTCCGCGATCGGCGCCGCCACCGGCCAGTCCCGCGCCTCGAGGAAGGCGAGCACGCGGTGCTCGTAGGCGACGTCCCCGGCGCTGTGGCGGAGATGATAGCGGCGCAGCACGTGCGGGCGCTCCTCGCCGGTGGAGATGCGCCAGTGCTCGTTCGCCGCGCCGCCGTCGAGCGGCTCGGCCTCCCCCGCGAGGTCCCAGCGCGAGAGCGCCTCGACGATCGCCGCGCGCAGCGCGGGCTCAAGGCTCATCGTGAGCGTGATCCCCCCGTGGTTGTGTGGTCGCGAATGACGCCCTCGGCCAGCAGCTCCGCGCGATCCTCCGCGCCAACGCCCAGCTCCTCGAGGATCTCGTGGGTGTGGCGCCCCAGCGGCGGCGCGGCGTGCGGTACCTGCGTCGGTGTGCCCTCCATCTCGACGATCGGGCCGACGACGCGTTGCGGGCCTGTGATCTCGTGTTCGATGTCCCAGACCATGCCCTCGGCCTGCACGTGTGGGTCGTCCGACATCTCCTCGGCGAACTGCACCTGCGAGACCGGCGCACCGCCCGCCTCGTCGAGGATCGCACGCCACTCCGCGGCGGTCTTCGTGCTGATCCGCTCCTGGATCGTGCGCTTCCACTCGCGCGCCTCGGCGATGTTCTCGGCGTCGTAGACGTCGTAGTCGGGATCGTCGGAGCGCTCGGCCTCGGCGCCGACGGCGCGGCGGATGGTGTCGCGTCCGGCGGGGCTGAGCGCGCCGAAGAAGAGCCCGCCGTCCTGCGCCTGGTAGCCGCCGTAGTAGAGGTTGAAGCCCGCGCCGAGGCCGCGCCGCTCGTTGTGAGCGGCGGCCTGCTCGGCGTAGTCGCCGCCCCGCTCCCGGATCGCCTTGAGCTCGGCCATCATCACGTCGCGGCTGGAGGCGTCCGTGACCGGCTCGCGCATCACCGCCGAGCCCTGCGCGAACAGCGTCGAGCGCAGCAGCGAGCCGCGCACGAGCTGCCCCTCGCCGGTCTGCGCGCGGTGGTAGAGCGCGGCCGCGATGCCCATCGCTGACGCCGCGCCCGTCATGTGATCGGCGAGGGCGATCGAGAGCGAGGAGCGGGGCGCGCCATCCGCGTCGACCTGTCCGCCCCCGGCGATCAGCCCGGCGTAGGCCTGCACGACCACGTCCGAGCCCGCGCGAGGCGCCTCGGGGCCGTGGAAGCCGAAGGCGTTCATCTCCAGGTAGACGAGGTCCGGCCGGTACTGCCGCAGCGTCTCGTAGTCGATGCCGAGGCGGGCGGCGACGCCGGGGCGGTAGTTGGTCAGCACCACGTCGAACTGCGGGATGATGCGATGGATCAGCTCGCGGCCGCGCTCCTCGCGGAGGTCCACGACGAGGCTGCGCTTGCCGTGGTTGTAGGCCTGATAGTGCTTGCTCTCGCCCGGGACCACGCTGCCATTGCGCCGCTGCGGGTCGCCCATCGGCGGCTCGATCTTGACGACGTCGGCGCCCATCTGCGCGAGCAGCATGCCGCAGACCGGCCCGGCGAGCACGACGGTGAACTCCATCACGCGCACGCCGTTCAGCGCTCCCCATCCCGCCGTCTCGCTCATCGGCCGTCTCCCGTCCCGCAGCGCCCGCGCGCGCCCTCGAGGCCGCAGCGGCGCGAGCCGCTCCGCCACTATGGCGGAACCCACCCGCTCACGTGAACCTCCGGCATCGCATCATTGGATCTGTTACCGGGATCGCGCCGCGTGCATCACAACAGACGTTACCGAACGACTCTCGACTCTCGATTGGCACTCCCTGGAGTTTTGGGGGCAGGGCTCGTGACCGCCGGTATCGACGTGAGCGACCGCTACAGCCAGGGGATCGGCTCTCATGCCAGCTCAAGACCCAGTCTGGAGCAGGCTCAGATCCGCCCACTCCCGAACTGGTCAGGAACTGCTAGGGTAGTGGTCACTTGGCAGGGGGGCGACATGGCCATCGAGAAGGCGACCGGCGGTGGGACGCGCACCATGAAGGCGTCCGAGTTCAAGGCAAAGTGCCTCGCCCTCATGGACGAGGTTGCCGAAAGCGGTGAGGAGATCGTCATCACCAAGCGCGGCAAGCCCGTGGCGAGGCTGGCGCCCTGCGAGGGTAAGCCGAGGACGCTCTTCGGCGCGGGCGGTGAAATCACCATCCACGGCGACATCATCGAGCCGATCGAGGTGGAGTGGGAGGCCGAGTCCGACCCCGACCGCGTGCTCAGCCCATGATCCTGCTGGACACGCATGTCCTGGTGTGGTTCTGGCATGGCCGCTCCCAGGTGGGTCGCGCTGCCCGCCAGCTTGTCGAAGGTGAGTGGCAGGCCGGCAACGCCGGTATCTCCGCCATCAGCTTCTGGGAGGTGGCCATGCTGAGGGAGAAGGGCAGAATCGAGCTACCCGCGGAGCCGGCTGCGTGGCGGCGCGCCCTGCTCGACCACGGCCTCGTCGAGATCCCCGTCGATGGCGCGATCGCCGCCCGCGCCGGCAGCCTGCGCGACCTCCACGGAGATCCCGCCGACCGCCTCATCCTCGCCACCGCCCTCGAAGGCCACCGCCTCCTCACAGCGGATGCCCGCCTGCTCGACTGGTCCGGCGGCGCCGCCCTGCTGGACGCCCGTCGCTGACCGCACGTGACGCGGCGCGACGATGAGCCGCGGACGCGCTACCGGCGCTTGCGCGAATCCGGCCTCATCGAGCGCAACGCCGAGCAGGAGCTCAAAGCGCGTTTCACCCAGATGAACCCGCCGCCTGCAACGTGAGCGCGAGCAACTGCAGCGTGATCGGAGCGTGTGGTCGGTAACCGATTTGTGACGCAACTAGTGCGAAGTACGGTAACAGTCACTTCTGATGCACATGAACCTCCAGCGGGGGCGGGACGCTAGACTCGGCGGCGATGGCCTTCACCACGCGGCCGACCGTTCGCGGCTACGGCGGCGCCGTCAGCGCCGGCCACTACCTCGCCGCCCAGGTGGGCGCGCAGATGCTCGCCGAGGGCGGCAACGCCGCCGACGCCGCCTGCGCGATGGGCTTCGCGCTCCAGGTGCTGGAGCCGCACATGAACGGCTTCGGCGGCGAGGCGCCGATTCTCTACCACGACGCCGCCAGCGAGCAGACCCACGCGATCTCGGGGCAGGGCACCGCCCCCGCAGCCGCCACGATCGAGCACTTCCGCTCGCTCGGCCTCGATCGCATTCCCGGCGACGGGCTGACGGCCGCCGCCGTCCCGGGGGCGCTCGACGCCTGGCGGCTGCTGCTCGAACGCTTCGGCACGCGCACGCTCACCGAGGCGGTCGCGCCGGCCCGAGGCCTCGCCGAGCGCGGCTTCCCGATGTACCCCTCGCTGCGCCTGCTGCTGCGCCTCGCCGGCGATCGGATCGCCGCGGAGTGGCCGACGACGGCCGCGATCTGGCTGCCCGCGAAGGCGATCGGCGAGCGCGTCCGCAACCCGGCGCTCGCCTCGCTGCTTGCGAGCCTCGCCGAGGCCGAGCGCGCCGCGGGAGGCGGGCGCGGGGCCGGCATCCGCGCCGCGCGCGACGCCTTCTACCGCGGCGAGCCCGCCGAGCGGATCGAGGCGTTCCTGCGCACGCCCGTGCGCGACGCCTCCGGCGAGGCGCACGCCGGGCTGCTCTGCGCCGCCGACCTCGAGAGCTACGAGGGCGCCGTCGAGACGCCCGTCTCGGCGACCTACCGAGGCGTCACGGTCTGGAAGTGCCCACCGTGGTCGCAGGGCCCGGTGATGCTCCAGCAGCTGCGTCTGCTCGAAGGCTTCGACCTCGGGGCGATGGGCCACAACAGCGCCGACGCGCTCCACACCTGGATCGAGTGCGCCAAGCTCGCCTTCGCCGACCGCGAGGCCAACTACGGCGACCCCGCCCACGTGGACGTGCCGCTCGACGAGCTGCTCTCCGACGGCTACAGCGAACGCCGCCGCGCGCTCGTCGACCCCTCGAGCGCCTCGCTGGAGTTGCGCCCCGGCCTCGGACGGCTGCCCGAGGGCTGGCCGCTGCTGGCCGATGAGGGCGCGGACGAGGCAGACGGCGAGTGGCTGACCGCGGCCGGGCTGCCGCGCGCCGCGCCGGAGGCGCTGCTGGGCGCGTCCGGCCGCGGTGACACGACGCACTGCGACGCCGTCGACCGCTGGGGCAACCTCGCGAGCTGCACGCCGAGCGGCGGCTGGCTGCAGTCCTCGCCCGCGATCCCCCGGCTCGGCTTCCCGGTTGGCACGAGGGCGCAGATGTTCGTCCTCGACCCCGCGCACCCGAACGCGCTTGCGCCGGGCAAGCGCCCGCGCACCACGCTCACCCCCTCGCTGGCTCAGTTGCCGGACGGGCGGCGCATCGCCTTCGGCACGCCCGGCGGCGATCAGCAGGACCAGTGGTCGCTGCACTTCCTGCTCAACCTCGTCGACTTCGGCTTCGAGGACCTGCAGGAGGCGATCGACGCGCCGACCGTGCACAGCGAGCACTGGCCCGAGTCGTTCTACCCGCGCCTCGCCAGCCCCGGCCTCATCGACGCCGAGACGCGCATCGAGGAGGGCGTGCTCGCCGACCTCGAGCGGCGTGGGCACCGGGTGCGGCGCAGTGGCGCGTGGCGGCACGGGCGCGTGATGGCGACGTCCTACCGACCCGACGACGGCCTCTGCGAGGCAGCCGCATCGCCTCGCAGCGCCATCGCCTACGCGATCGCGCTACCCTGACGCGAGACCGCCGCACCCCGCTACCGCTCCACGGGAGGACGCCATGACCGACTCGACCGCCGACGCCACACCGAGCGCGCTCGCCGCACCGCTCGCCCAACTGGTCGGCAACCTGCTCGGCGACCTCAACTCCTCGATCGAGGAGCTCAGCCCCGAGGAGCTGAACGCCCAGCCGCTGGAGGGCGGCCCCTCGATCGGGTTCCACGTCTGGCACGTGCTGCGGACGGTCGACAACATCGTCAACTTCGTCTTCCACCGCGACCGGCCGATCTGGGTTGCGGAAGGCCTCGACGCGGAGTGGGACATGCCGCGTATCGACCAGGGCACCGGCATGACCGAGGACGAGTCGGGAGCGCTGCAGTTCCCCGGCGCGGCCGAGCTCGCCGGCTACGGCGCGAGCGTGCGCGAGGCCGTGCTGCCGAAGATCGAGGTGATGGACGAGGCCTTCCTCGTCGGCACGACCCCGGCCCGCATCGCCGGCCAGATGACCGAGCGGGCGCGCATCGAGACGCTGGGGCAGGTCGTGATCGCGCACGGGCGCGAGCACTACGGGCAGGTGCAGGTGCTGCGCCAGCTGCTCGGCAAGGACGCGCTCGGCTTCTAGCCTGTCCTGTTCCCGGGGCCGGGGCCTCCCCTCGGAAACACTACCCGCCCGTCAGCTGCTCGAGCGGGACCCAGTGCTGCCGGCTGCCGAGGCGCAGCTCCGGCCCGTACTTGCCGTCGCCGAGCAGCGCCTGGCCGTTGACGTTGGAGGCTTCCTCGCGGCAGAGCCAGACGGCGGTGTCCGCGATCAGCTCGGGCGGGTTCACCCGGCCGCCCGAGAACGCCAGGGTGCGCTGCGAGTGCTCCGAGTCGTAGCTGACGTGGCGGCCGCGCATCGGCGTGTCGACGAGGCCGGGGCAGACGGCGTTGACGCGCACGCCGTGCTCGCCGTACTCGATGGCGGCGCTGCGGGTGAGGCCGATCACGCCGTGCTTGGCGGCGGCGTAGTGCGCGATGTTCGCCGAGGCGAAGACGCCCGCGCCCGACGAGGTGTTGACGATCGCTCCGCCGCCGCCGGCGACCATCAGCGGCAGCTCTTCGCGCAGGCAGTAGAAGACCGACGTCAGGTTGATCGCGATCATGCGGTCCCAGCGCTCGTCGCTCAGCTCCGCCAGCAGCGAGGGCGCGTCGTTGATGCCGGCGTTGTTGTGCGCGAAGTCGAGCCGGCCGTGTGCAGCGGCGATGCCGCGCACCAGCTCCGCGACGGCTGCCGGGTCCGTCAGCTCAACCCGGACGGCGCTCGCGGCGCCGCCCTCCGCCTCGACGAGGCGCACGGTCTCCTCGGCGCCCTCGCCGTTGATGTCGGCGACGACGACGTGCGCGCCCTCGCGCGCGAACGCCACCGCCGAGGCGCGCCCGATGCCCGATCCGCCGCCCGTGATGAGCGCCACCTTGCCGTCGAACTCGCCCATCGCCGTCCACCTCCCCGTGAGCGCCGTCGCGCCGAGCAGCGTACCCTAGCGGCCATCCGCGGTGAGAAGGGGCATCGGCGTGGACATCGGACTCGTGCTGCCGCAGACCGGCCCCGACGCCACCCACGAGCACCTCGCCGCCTTCGCGACGACGGCCGAGCAGTCAGGCTACGCCTCGCTCTGGGTCAGCGACCACGTCGTCTTTCCTCGCGAGTTCACGTCCCGCTACCCCTACGCCGCCGACGGCCGCCTGCCCGCGCGCTTCCAGAGCGACATCGAGCTGCTCGAGCCGCTCACGCTGCTCGCCTTCGTCGCCGCGATCACCGAACGCGTCCAAATCGGCACGGCGGTGATGGTCCTGCCGATGCGCCATCCCGTCCTCCACGCGAAGGTCATCGCCTCGCTCGACCGGCTCGCCGGCGGGCGCTTCGTCTTCGGCGTCGGCGTCGGCTGGTGCCGCGAGGAGTTCGAGGTGCTCTCCGCCTCCTTCGAGCGCCGCGGCGCGCGCGTCGACGAGCAGATCGCGCTCATGCGCGCGCTCTGGAGCGGCGAGGAGGTCACCCACCACGGCGAGTTCTACGACGTCGTCGGCTGGATCTGCCGCCCCACCCCGCCACGGCCCATCCCGCTCTGGATCGGAGGCGCGAGGCCGCCCGCGCTGCGCCGTGCGGGACGTCTCGGCGACGGCTGGATCGCGGGCGCGCATCGCCTGCCGACGTTCCCCGAGGACGTCGTCGCCGTCCGGCGCGCCGCCGAGAACGCCGGCCGCGACCCGGACGCGCTGACCTTCGGCATGGTCAACCTCCCCTCGCTCGCCCCCGGCCGCGAGGAGCAGACGGCGCACATCCTCCGCGCGGCGGGCGAGCGCGGCGTGGAGCACATCCGTCTCGGCGTCGAGGCGTCCGCCGGCCAGTCCGCCGAGCTGATCGCCGGCTTCGCCCGCGACTACCTGGACGACCTCCACGAGGTCTGACGCACCCGGGCCGGCGGCGGTTGCTATCTTGCCCTCGCCGCACTGACACGCGGAACGCCCCGAGAGGAGTCCCCGATGCCGCTGAACGCCGCCGACATCACCGAGATCGAGCAACTGGTCGCCGCCCACTACCACCACTACGACCGGCGCGACCCCGTGCCCTTCGCCGACACCTTCACCGAGGACGGCGTGCTGCAACTGGGCGGACGCCGCCATGAGGGTCGCGAAGCCCTCGAGGCCTGGGCGAACGCGCTCATGGAGCAGCACGGCACGGACCGCTACCGCCACTGGGTGAACAACATCTGGATCGAGGGCGAGGGCGACGAGGCCGAGTTGCGCTGCTACCTCGTGATGTTCGACAACACCGGCGACGGCCGCGTGACGCTGATCGGCCAGTACGACGACCGCCTCCGCCGCGTCGACGGCAAGTGGAAGTTCAGCCTGCGCCGCTTCACCGCCGAGTGGTGGAACCGCTGACGCTCCGTCCCTTCTCTCCCTCGCCTGTGGGAGCTGTTTCGATCGGGACGCGAGGATACCTCGCAGGGCCCCCCACACCGCCATCCCGGACGAGCACGCGCACGGTCGTGTCATAGACGCGAGGGATACCTCGCAGGGCGGCTCTGGCCCACCCACCCGCCCTCGGAATTCTTTCATGTGGGGGCTCCGCCCCCACACCCCCGCTGGATCAGCGCACCCGGCGTGGCCTTCGCCAGCGCACCGAACTCCCGGGGGCGCACCTCCGGCGCCCTCTCCCCGAGGGAGAGGGTGGGGGTGAGGGCGTTCCACCGCCCGCCGGGAGAGAAGGCGCTGCGGGCGCATCGGCACGACGGCGAGCAGCTCGCCGCTTGACCAGTGAGCCCCTGGGGTGTCTAACCCCGATGGGAGGGTGAGGGCCAGTCGCACTCCCGGAGGACGGCATGACGCTCCCCGCCGCCGACCGGCTCGCGATCCAGCGCCTCCTCGCGCTCGGCCTGCGGGCGCTCGACGCAGGCGACGGCGACGCGGTCGCCGCCTGCTTCGCCGCCGACGGCTGGTTCGACGCCGCCCCGCACGGCCGCTTCGAGGGCCACGAGGCGATCACCGCGTTCGTGCGCGCGCATGAGGCCGCGAACGAGCACGGCAGCCAGCACTGGACGAACAACGTCATCCTCGAAGGCGACGAGACCGAGGGGGTGCGGCTCTCCTGCTACCTGCTCGGCTTCGACCTTCGAGCCGCCGAGGACGGCGGCCCCGAGATCGCCTGGCTCGCGCTGGTCGACGCGGAACTGCGCCGCGAGGACGGCGAGTGGCGCTTCGCGAGCTTCAGGCGCTCGCTGGCGACACCGACTCGGGCGGAGCGGGAGGGGTGACGCCCGCCGGCGTGCTGGCGGTAGGGGTTGCGCACGCGCTCAGCCGACGCATGCGGTCGAACGGCCCGCGGCTCTGTCGTACGATCGCAGAATGGCGCTGGAGTTGGACACGTCCCGGCCGTTTCGCTCACTCGATGAACTAACAGCACTCGTTCGCGCGATCTCAAGCGCCCCCGCCACCGAGTCCGAACCCGACTGGCTGGAGTGGAAGCGCGAGGCAGACCTCTCGGATCGACGCTGGCAGGCAATCATCGCGAAGTGCATCGCGGGATTCGCCAACCGAGATCCAGCCGTAGCGAAGCGGCAAGCCGACGGTTGCGCATATCTGGTCATCGGGGTCGAGCCTGGGAATCTGGGCGGGGTCAGTCCAGTCGACAACGCGATGCTCCATTCAGGCATCTCGCGCTTCCTGGGCCCTGCCGTGCGCTGGAGCCCTCAGTACATCGAGCACGCGGGGAGGCGAGTCCTCATCATTACCGTCGAGCCTCCAGCCTATGGCGACCGGATCGTTGCGATGCTCGTAGCCTACGAACCACAGGAGCGGGGTACCAGCGTCTGCCGCAAGGGCGATGTCTTCGTCCGTCGCCACGGCAGCACCGATCGAGCGATACAGGAAGACTACGACATGCTCACGCGACGCTTCGCCAGTGGCGCCGAGCAAGCAACTGGCCTCAGGATTGAAGTCGTGGCTCCGGTGACGGCCGTGCCGGTCACTTGCGGCCCGGATGAAGTCTTGGCGTGGCGCCAGGAGGAAGAGCACCAGCTGCTAGCACAATTCGAAGAAGACAGTCTGTTCTCAGCACGTTCGCTGCTGTCGGCGGCGAGTAAGTACCGGAGCCGAGACGAATATCGGGACGAGATCGAGGCTTACCTTGAGAACGCAACTGCACTTCTGCATCGCGAGGCGCACGCCCGCGCGATCTCGGACCGACCTGGCAGCATGCAACTCGTCCTGGTCAACGATACGGAGCACAACTTTAGTGCGGTGCGCGCGGAGCTAACGATCGACGCTGACGTGTGGGCATACGAGAGTGCCACAGCTACCCGGGAAGTGATGCCTGACCCTCCACTCGCTTGGGGCATCATTCTCTTGGGGTCCGGCCACACAGACCAACGGCCAGCAGAACCCCGTGGACCATACATCCAGAACTCACGCCCGACGCGGATCGCGTTCGACGATGTCGATCTCCGCCCGATCGGGAAAGTACGGCTGAATCCGATCCATCTCGTCGCGAATCCCGCACTTGCAGGAACAACGGTGACGGCAGAGTGGTCGGCCACTTCATCGAGCGTGAGCGGTGTGGCCCATGGGGAATTCTCGATCGCGATCTCGCCCGAGATCGTCTCGCCACTCCTTCAGCAGGAATAGGGGCGACCTTGCGCGGCTCTCCGGGGCAACATGCCCCGGGAACTGCGCCGCGAGAAGGGCGAGTGGCGCTTCGCGAGCTTCAGGCGCTCGCTGCCGGGCTAGCAGCCCCGGCTAGCGGACGCCGGCGCGGCGGCGATAGGGATCACGCACGCGCTCGGCCTTGGGGGCGCAGTCCGGGCAGAGCACGGACTTCTCGCGGAACATCGTGCCGCCCCGGATCACGTAGGAGCCGCAGAGCGCGCACTTGCCCTCGATGCTGCCGCCGTCGCCGTACTTGTAGGCGCCTCGCGAGGGCTCCCCGGCCGCTTCGGCGGCGGCCTCCTCGCTGGCGGCGGCCGGGGCGGCAGCGGCGGCGGGCGTGGGCGTGGGCGCGGCCTCGGCCTCGGCCTCGGCCTCGGCCTCGGCGGGAGCACTGCTCGCGGCGGCCGCGGCGACGGCTTCCTCGAGCGCCGGGATGTCCACCACCTTCGCGCGGGCCGTGGCGGGGTCGCTGAACCAGAGCGTGTTGATCTCCAGGAAGTGCTCCTGGTCCTCCGGCAGGTCCGCGTCGGCGAAGATCGCGCTCACGGGACAGGCCGGCTCGCAGGCGCCGCAGTCGATACAGACTTCCGGCTCGATGTAGAGCATCCGGTCGGAGCCATCCTCGTAGTGGATGCAGTCGACCGGGCAAACCTCGACGCACGACTGGTCCTGCACGTCGATGCAGGGCTGCGTGATCACGAATGTCATCTGGCGAGACCTCCGCCACCGCGACGCATGCTTCCGCCGCTCCGGGGGCTACGGTACCACTCCCGCCGCGGATGTTCCCGGCCCGGAGCCCCGATTTGTTCGTGCATCGTTGGCGGATCGGCTGACTGCTCACCCGCATATCCACTCGCCCAAACTCACTGCGGGCGTTAGGCTAATCGGGGCTGGGTGGAATTTCACAGCGTGCCAACCCGGCGGGGCAAGACAGGAGCGAGGCATGAACAAGTCCGATTTGGCGCAGCAGGTCGCGCAAGAGACGGACCTGAGCCAGGCGCAGGCCGCCGCGGCCGTCGACGCGATCTTCGGCGGCGACGGCATCATCGCGAGCGCGCTCGCAGACAGCGATGCCGTGACCATCGCCGGCTTCGGCAAGTTCGAGGCGCGCGAGCGCGCCGCGCGCGAGGGCCGCAACCCGGCGACCGGCGAGTCCGTGATGATCGCGGCGAAGACGGTCCCCGCCTTCAAGGCCGCCCGGGCCCTCCGCGACCACGTCGACGGCTAACCCGCCGCCGGCACACCCTTCACACCAGCCGCCGGCCGCACCGTAGCCCGACCCGGCAGCGGCGAACGTTGTAGCATCGCCCGCGCGGAGCGATCCGCAGCGAGCGATGGAGTTTGGCGTGACCGCAACCGGCATCGGGGCGCTCGAACACTTCGGAATCGTCGTCGCCGACGCGCCTCAAAGCGCCGCGGCGTTCGCCGCGCTGAGCGGACTGCCGGCCCCGCAGATCCGCGACAACCACGGCGAGGGCATGCGCGCGCGCGGCGTCCGCTACCGTGGCGAGCCGATCGGCGGCGGCACCTACGCCGCCTGGTTCAGCCTCGCCGGCGCCGGCGTGAACCTGATGGCCCCCAACGGCGGCCCGAGCCCCTGGAGCGATCACCTCGATACCCTCGGCGCGGGGCCCTGCTACCTGGCGTTCGCCGTCTCCGACCCCGCCGCGACCCTCGAGGCGCTCGACGCGCTCGGCTACCCGACCGTGCAGACGGGCACGACCGGCAACGGCGCGCCCTACGGCTACGGCGACGCGCGCGAGGCGCTCGGCGTCTACCTCGAGATCCTGCCGGGGCGCGCGGCTCCGGGCGGCATCGCCACGCCGCCCGCGCAGGAGGACGCACCGCGGCTGGCCGCGATCGGCTTCGCCGCGGCGGACGTGGCCGCCGTCGCCGAGGGCTGGGCGCGCGTGCTCGGCCTCGAGCCGCCCGAGGTCCGCGGCGGACAGGCGACGCTGACTCTCGAGGGCGGCGTGCGACTGGAGCTGCACACGGAGACCGGGAGCGCGCCCGCGATTCGCGACTGCACGCTCGCGGTCCCGGGTCCCGGGGGGCTGGATGCGGACACGACGACGGAGGCGGAGAGACTGCTCGGCGTGCGCTTCCGCGCCGGGTAGCGAGGAAGGACGATCGCGATGCCGTTTCATGAATCGCCGGACGGAAGCCGGCTGCACTACCGCCTCGCGGGATCGGGCGAGCAGGGCCTGATCTTCATCCACGGCTGGTGCGGCAACACCGAGCACTGGGAGCCGCAGGCGCGCGCCTTCGCGCGCACGCATCGCGTGCTGCGCGTGGACCGCCGCGGCGACGGGCGCTCCGACGCGCCCGAAGGCGGCTACCACCCGCGCGATCAGGCCGACGAGATGGCCGGCCTGATCGAGGCCCTCGGGATGCGCGACCTTGTCGCCATCGGCCACGCCGGCGGGACGCCCGCGACGCTGCAGCTCTCGACGCGCCACCCGGATCTGATCAGGGCCAACGTCGTCATCGACTGGGGCCCGGACATGCGCCCGGTCAGCGAGCGCCGCGGCCGCGTCGGCCAGCTTCCGAGCGAGGACGAGGGCTACGAGCAGAACCTGGCCGAGCGCTACAAGGGCTTCTTCGGGCCCTACGCCGACCCCGAAAAGGTGCAGGCCTGGGCCGCCACGGCCGCTCGCACGCCCCGCCACGTGGCGATGGCCAACCGCGTCGGCTCGTCGCAGATCAGCCACACGGCGCTGCTGCGTCGCATCACGCAGCCGACGCTCTGGATCAACTCGACGCGTCCGAGCCTGAGCTTCCTGCGCGATCTGGCGCCGCACGCCGAGCAGGCGTGGGTGATCGGCGCCGGGCACTTCCCGCAACTCGAAACGCCCGAGCAGGTAAACGTGCTCCTGCGCAACTTCCTCGCGCGGCTCGAGCGGGGGCAGGTGGCGAGCCGGAGCTAACGAAGCACGGACCCTCCGCAAGTCGTTCACATTCGCCGTCGGCAGAGGTCGGCGGGTGCACTACCATGCCCCGGCGGAACCGCGCCCCAGCCCGCTGCGCCGCGCTCATGGGAAGGACGAACCGAGGGGCACCCGCTGGCTGCGGAACTGCGACGACTCGTGACATCCACGCTGGAGGACCGCGACAAGGCGATCGGGATCGGGTTCCTGATCGCCTTCGTGATCACCGTGGTCGGGGCCAACTGGGCGCTGCTGACCTACGGCATCGTCCCGATCGGCTTCGGGCTGGACGCCCCCGCGAGCGTCTACTTCGTCGGCCTCACCTTCACCTTCCGCGACGGACTGCGCGAGCGCCTCGGCTTCAAGGGCGCGCTGCTCGCGATCGCGATCGGCGGCATCCTCAGCTACATCCTCGAGGTCAGGCAGGACGGCGATCTGTTCGCGAAGATCGCGCTCGCCTCCGCCGCGGCGTTCGCCGTCTCCGAGTTCGCCGACGCGGTCGTCTACGAGCGCATCCGCGAGTACTCGAGGCTGCTCGGGATCATCGGTAGCAACACCGTCGGGCTGGTCGTCGACTCGGCGCTGTTCCTGACGCTGGCCTTCGGCTCGCTCGAGTTCCTGACCGGTCAGGTCGTCGGCAAGTTCTACATGACCGTGCTGGCGATCATCCTGATCGTCGCCTGGGAGGGCGGACGGCGGATGCGCGCCGCCGCCGCCTGACGCCGCGCGTCAGCCGAGTGAGGCCGCGCCGATGGCGTGCACGACGCCCTCGATGTACGAGGAGCGGAACTGCACGCCCCAGCGGCCGTCGATCAGCGTGAAGATCCAGAGCGCCTGGAAGGTGTGGTAGGCGCCGCCGTCCGCGCCGACGCGCGCGTTGCGCAGCGAGAGGTGCACCTTGTCCTTCGAGGCGTGGACCACCTCGACGGAGAGGTTCTCGGTGCGTGCCCAGCCCTCCTCGGCGAGGCGCGCCGTCATCCGCTGCTGGCCCTCCGCGAAGTCCTCGCCGCTCTCCCAGGTGTGGAAGCCCGCCCCGGCGAGGCGCACGTGCGGGAAGTGCATGCGCGCGAGCATGCCCTCGATGTCGCGCGCGTTGAACACGTCCTGCCAGGCGCGGTACGCCTCGATCGCCGCTCGCCCGGAGTCCGCTGACGCCGACTCGCCCACCTACGGCTCTACCGTGATCGAGATGGCCGGCTCGCCGGTCTCGCCGGAGAGCGTGCGGATCGCGCGATCGAGTTCCTCGAGGGGGAACTCGTGCGTGTGCATCCGCTCCAGCGGGTAGCGCCCGGAGGCGATCAGGCGCAGCGCGCGCACGAACGACTCGCGGTCGACCCCGCGCACGCCGCGCACGTTCGCCTCGTGGCGGATGATCGAGTCCGAGTCGAACTCCGCGACGCGGTGCGTGCCCTTCAGCCCGGCCAGCACCATCGTCCCGCCCGGGCGCAGCATCTCGATGCCCTGCACCACCGGCTGCGTCGCGTACGGCGTGAGGTCCACGACGACATCGACGCCCTCGCCGTCGGTGCGATCGAGGACGGCGTCCACGGGATCCTCGGCGTCGACATTGATGGTCGCGTTCGCGCCGAACTGGCGCGCGAGCGCGAGCTTGTGCTCGTCGCGCGCGAGGCCGGTGACGGCGATGAAGTCCGCCCCGGCGTGGTGCGCGGCGACCGTGGCGGCGAGGCCGCGCTGCCCCGCGCCGAGGACGGCGATGCGGTCGCCGGCCTGCAGTCCGCCCGCGCGGACGGCCCAGCCGAACCCGGCGGCGATCGGATTGGTCAGCGCCGCGAGGTGGAGCGGCACCTCGGGCGGCACCTTGTGCAGCTTCGAGCCGGGCGCGAGGTACATGTACTCGGCGAAGCCGCCCCAGAGCGAGGGCGCGACAGCCACGGGCGTCGAGCCGTAGCCGCCGTCGACCAGCGGGCAGCGCGCGCCATCGTTGCAGCGGCGGCAGGCGCCGCAGCCGTGGTTCGGCTGGACGACCACGCGGTCGCCCACCGTGACGCCCCAGCGCGCCGCGGCGCGATCGCCGATCTCCTCGATCACGCCGAGCGGCTCGTGGCCGAGGATTACCGGGTAGGCGCGCGAGTACTCGCCGCTGAGCGACTCGTAGTCCGTACCGCAGATGCCGCCCGCCTCGATACGCAGCAGCGCGCTGTCCTCGTCCACCTCGGGCCGTGGAAAGTGCTGCAGCTCGATCTGGTTCGGCCCCGTCAGCACCATCGCCCTGACATCGCTCATCGCCCGCTCCTCGCTGCGCCTCGACAGTCCAGTCCCCTCTCCCCAAGGGAGAGGGTTAGGGTGAGGGGCAATCCGGTCCTGACTCCTGCAACTCCAGCCAGATTGCCTCAAGCACCGAGTCTACGTGCAGCAGGACGTCGCCATTCCAGAACCTCAAGACCTTGAACCCCCGGGACTCCAGCCACCGCGTTCTCCGATCGTCGTAGGCCCGCTGTTCGGAGTGCTGCCCTCCGTCCAGTTCGACGATCAGCTTCCACTCGCGGCTGACGAAGTCAACGATGTACGCGCCCAGCGGGGCTTGTCGGCGGAACTTGACGCTGCGAAAGCGACGGCTCCGGAGCCTCGCCCAGAGGGCTCGCTCCGCCTCCGTGGACTGCCGCCGTAGTCGGCGCGCGCTGGCTGTCAGGCTGTCCTCCGTCACTCCGCCTCACCTTGGCCCTTTCGCGGAGCCCCTCACCCCCACCCTCTCTCCCAGAGGGAGAGACACCCCATGGTGCTAACTGGTCAAGCGGCGAGCGGCTCGCGGTCGTGGCGGTGCGCCCAGGCGGTGGCCTCGTCGTAGCAGGCGCGGGTCCTGAGGCAGCCGTGGAGGTAGCCGACGAGGCGGTTGGCGAGGGCGCGCAGCGCCTGGTGATGGAGGTCGCCCGCAGCGCGCCGGCGGCGGTAGAAGTCGTGGCAGCCCGGGCTCGCCCGCAGCGAGCAGAGCGCCCAGCGGTCGGCGGCGTCGGCGAGCCGGCGGTTGCGCACGAAGCGGGCGCGCACGCTGCGTTTGCGTCCCGATGCTACGGTCAGCGGCGAGGTGCCGGCGTAGTTCCTGCGGGACTTCGCCGACTCGTAGCGTTCGGGGTCGTCCCCGAACTCGCCGAGCACCCGGGCGCCGAGCACGACACCGAGTCCGGGCAGGGAGCGGTAGATCGCGGCGTCCGGGTGCTGCTCAAAATGGCTCGCCAGCTCGGCCTCGAGCTCCTTGATCTGGCGGTTGATCTCGCTGATCTGCGCGACGGCCGCGCGGGTGCTCGCGGCGAACGCCCTGCTCACCGCAGCAGGCGCCTCGAGCTGCGGGGAGCGCAGCGCGTCGCGGACCACGGCGGCGCGCTGCTCGAGGTTGCGCTGGCGGCCGCCGCGGCTGAGCGCCGAGCGGATCTTTGCGGTCGACAGCCGCGCCGCCTCGCGCGGGCCGGGCGCCCGGGCCAGCACGCCGACGGCGTCGCCGTGGGCGAGCTTGGGGAAGGCCACCAGGGCAGCCGGGAAATACTCCCTGAGGGCGTTGCGCAGCCGGTTGGTCTGCCGGACGCGGTCCCAGATCAACTGCTGGTGGGCGCGGGCGAGGATGCGCACCGCGGCGGCCTCGTCGCTGTCGCCTGCCACAGGGCGGTGGTTGTGGCGGTCGGTGCGTACCAGGTCGGCGAGCAGCTTCGCGTCGCCGGCGTCGGACTTGGCGCCGCCGACGTGGTGTCGGTCGCGGTAGCGCGACGCCGAGCGCGGGTTGATCGCGTACACACGGTAGCCGGCCGCGAGCAGGGCCGAGACCCAGGGCCCGCGCTCCGTCTCGATGCCGATCACGACCTCGCCCGGGTCCGAGGCGTGCTGCGCAATCAACTCGTGCAGGGCGGCGACGCCTTTGACGCCTTCGGGCAGCCGCCTGGCGGCGAGCTGCTCGCCGGCCTCGTTCATGAGCTGGATGTCGTGGTGGTCCTCGGACCAGTCGTCGCCAACGTACAGGGTCATCGTGCCTCGCTTCCCTCCGCTTCGTGCTGCGTGCTGCGACCTGCCGGGTTGGTCCTGCGACGGCCTAATGGAACAGTGCTCTCGGGCACGACACCCCATGAGTGCTGCGGACCACCCGGACGTACCAGCCGGGGCACGGTCTCTCCCGAGAGATCCCGAGGTCTCAGGGAGCCACAGTGCTCACCAGCCGGCCGGTCCGGGACCAGTCTCCCAGATCGCTCCGGGGTTCCGGTCGAACCCCATTAGGGAGTTGTCTATCGCAGTCTGACTGTACAGGCGGCGGGCCGAGCCGATCCGGTGATTCCTCCCCCTCTCCCGTAGAGACGCCCTCACCCTAACCCTCTCCCCCAGGAGAGGGGACCGGATGCCATCGCCCGATCCGCTTCCCCCTCACCCTAACCCTCTCCCTCAAGGGAGAGGGGACCGGACTGCCCTTCGCCGCGCGGGGGCGGGGATGCCCCAACGGGCGAGGCATGTAGAGTGCGGGCATGGCGTTTGAGACGGATCGAGGCGTCGCGCGGCCCGGGGAGGCGCGATGACGACGCTGGCGTCGCGCGTGGACGCAGCGCGCAGGATCGCCACGGGGCGCACGCCGATCTTCTACGGCTGGTGGATCGTCGCCGCCGGCTTCGGGACGCAGACGCTCAACGGCGCGCTGCTCTTCCACGCCTTCGGCACCTACGTCGTGCTGCTGCAGGACGACTTCGGCTGGAGCCGCACTGCCCTCGCGGGCGCGTTCGCGATGCAGCGCGTGGAGAGCGGGCTGCTCGGGCCGCTGCAAGGCTGGATGATCGATACCTGGGGCCCGCGCCGCGTGATGGTAGTCGGCATGGTGATCTTCGGTATCGGCTTCATCCTGCTGAGCCGCATCGAATCGCTCCCGGGCTTCTACCTCGCCTTCCTTGTGATCGCGATCGGCTCCAGCCTCGGGACGCACTTCGGCGTGACGGTGGCGGTGGTGCACTGGTTCCAGCGCCACCGCGCGATGGCGCTGGCGCTGCTGATGACGGGCACCGCCGCGGGCGGGCTCATGCAACCGATCGTCGTGCCGGCGATGGAGGAGTTCGGCTGGCGCAGCGCCGCCTTCGTCTCCGGGCTGATCGTGATCGTCGCCGGTGTCCCGCTCGCGCTCATGGTGCGTCACCGCCCCGAGGACCACGGCTACCGGGTCGACGGCGGCCCTCCACCCGAAGAGGCAGGCGGGACGCACACCGCCACGCCCGAGGTCAGCTTCACGGTCCGGCAGGCGCTGCGTACGCGCGCGTTCTGGTTCCTCGCCATCGGCCACGGCATGGCGGCGCTCGTGATCGGCTCGATCTTCGTGCACTTCCAGGTCTACTCGAACGATTCGCTGGGCTTCTCATTGAGCGCGGGCGCGTTCGTGATCCTGCTGATGACGGTGACGACGGTGGTCGGGCAACTGGGGGGCGGCTACCTCGCGGACCGCACCAACAAGCGGCTGACGATCGTCTTCGCCCTGCTCGGGCAAGCGATCAGCCTGGTCGTGCTGGCGTTGGCGAGCAGCTACTGGATGCTGATCGTCTTCGCGATCTTCGCCGGGGTCGGCTGGGGCGCGCGCGTACCGGCGATGCAGGCGATGCGGGCCGAGTACTTCGGGGGCAAGGCCTTCGGGACGATCATGGGCTTCTCGTCGCTGGTGGTTATGTTCGGGATGATCCTCGGCCCGCTCTTCGCGGGGTTCGTCTATGACGTCACGGGCAGCTACCGGGGCGCCTTCATGGTGCTGTCCGGAGCGGCCCTCGTGGGCGCGGTGTTCTTCTGGCTCGCCGTCCGCCCCACCCTCCCGGTCGCCCAGGGCGATCCCTCGCCCGCGTAACTCGCCCAGGGCGAAGCGCGGCAGGCGCGACACGGATCGAGGCGGCCCGAGGCACTGGCCGGGAGTCAGTCGAGGCTCGCGAGGAACTCCCGGAACTTGGGCAACGCGATGTCCTGGTGCGTGACGTGCAGCTGTGTCGGCGCGCCCTCGATCTCCACGAGCTGCGCGCCGGGGATCTGCGCGGCGATGAAGCGCGAGTCGTCCGGCGGCGTGATGCCGCTCTCGAGGCCGCCGAAGACGAGCGTCGGCACGCGGATGTGCGGCAGGATCTCCGTCAGGTCCACCGTCGGCACGTAGTCGAACAGCGCGAGCAGCGTGCGCGCCGAGGTCTTGCCCATCTCGTGGTGGTACCAGCGCACCATCTCCGGGTCGGCCTTGTCGCCGAAGCGACGCGAGCCGTTGCCCGTCGCCCACGCCTCGACCCCCTGCTCGAGGATGATCTCGGTGGAGTGCAGGAAGTGGTCCGGCACCGCGTTGAGGCGGTAGGGCGCGCCGCAGAGCGTGAGGCTGCGCGTGCGGTCCGGGTACTCGTAGGCGAACTGCAGGCAGATCGGCCCGCCCACGGTCTCCCCGACGAGGTGCACCTTCTCGATGCCCAGCGAGTCGAGCAGCAGCCGCAGGTCGTTGGCGAGGCCGCTCAGGCTGTAGCGATAACCCCCGGGGATCGGGGAGGAGTGGCCGAAGCCGCGCGCGTCGGGCCGCAACACGCGGTAGTCGCTGGCGAGGCCGGGCACCCAGAAGAACCACAGCTTGCCGCTCTTGCCGGCCCCGTGGTGGAGCAGGATCGCCTCCGCATCGCCCTCCCAGGGCGGCGTGAAGTCGTCCAGCTCGTAGTGCATCTCCAGCGTGTCGTCGATACGGGCTGTCGGCATCTCGTCCTCCTCAATCCAGCAGGCGCGCGCCTGGTCTTCTCCGGCTACGTGACTCGCGCGAGGAAGCTCGCGTAGCGGTCCAGCGTCGGGTAGCCGAGGTCGCGCTTGGGGCTGCCGAGGTTGAAGAGCAGCCGGTCGACGCCCCCCTCGCGCAGGCGCTCGGCCTCGGCGACCGCGGCGTCCAGCGCGGCCGGGTCGGCCTCGGCCGGGTCGTCTCCGGCGGCGGCGGGGATTGCGGGGCCGTTCATGCTGACGTGCAGCGCGGCCGGATCGCGGCCCGCGTCGGCCCACTGGCGGCGCAGCTCGGTGACTTGCGGCAGGATCTCCGGGTCGCCGATCGGGATGCGGTAGGGGATCCAGCCGTCGCAGTAGCGGACGATGCGCTCGAAGGTCCTCGGGCTGTTCTGGCCGAGCAGGATCGGCGGGCCGCCCTCCTGGACGGGCTTCGGGTAGCACCAGACCGGGTCGAAATCGACGGTCTCGCCGTGGAACTCGGCCTCGTCGTCGGTCCACAGCGCCCTCATCGCCTCGACGCGCTCGCGGGTGACCTTGAAGCGGTCCTTCCAGGCCACGCCGTGGTTGGCCATCTCCTCGCGGTTCCAGCCGCTGCCGATGCCGATGACGACCCGCCCGTTCGAGATCTGGTCGAGGGTCGCGATCTCCTGCGCGAGCGTGATCGGGTCGCGCTCGGGAATGAGGCAGATCGCCGTGCCCAGCTTGATGCGCTCGGTGACGGCCGCAGCGGCGGCGAGGGCGACGAAGGGGTCGTAGAGGTACCAGAAGTTCTGGCGCAGGTCCGGGCGGCGCTTGCGCAGCTCGTCGGCGCCCTCGCCGGGCTGCGGCGGAGTGCGGTCCTCGATGCCGATGTAGGCCGTCTCGCGCTGCACGGGGATGTGCGTGTGCTCGCCGACGAAGAGCGAGTCGAAGCCGCGCTCCTCGACGGCGCGGCCGACCTCGACGGGCGAGAGCGTGAGGTGGTTGACGATGATGTGGATCCCGAACTGCACGCTGCGCCCCTCTCGTCCCGCTCGCCGCGCAGTCTGCCACACCCCGGCGCTCGGCGAGGGGTGAGGCGCTGCTCATATGGCAGGAGCGCGTACGCTGGACGTACTCACTGTGATTCGCTCCGGAGGAGACCCGATGGGCCTCGATGACGAGTACGAGTGCGAAGCTGCGGTCGAGGCACGACTCCGGGCGTTACGGGCCATCTCCAAGCCCTTGGCCGCGCGTCTCCGCGCGGGCGGCTCGTCGATCGATCACGGGGAGTTGCTGTACGACGAGCGTGGCCTACCGAAGGGGTCGTGGATCTACGACGATCCTGAAGAGCCCGCCCGGTCAGGCTCGGACCAGTAACGAGGTCTCCGGACCCGACCACCCCAACCCCCCCGCTGCGCCCCCCGCCCGCGCGCGGTAGGATGCCGCTAACGGCGCGCGACGCCACTCTCCGCCTCGCCGCCGCACCGGAAGGAGGCGTCCCGATGCCCGCACTCGACGGCATGCGCGTCCTCGACATGACGCAGTACGAGGCCGGAACATCCTGCACGCAGGCGCTCGCCTGGCAGGGCGCGGACGTGGTGAAGGTGGAACCGCCCGGCGTGGGCGACCCCGGCCGCGGCCTGACGGTCGAGGGCCGGCCCCCGCAGTACTTCCTCAACTACAACAGCAACAAGCGCAGCATCGTCATCGACCTCGCCACCGATCGAGGGCGCGAGGTCCTGCTCGACCTCGTGCCACGCTTCGACGTCTTCGTCGAGAACTACGGGCCGGGTGTGGTCGAGAAGCTCGACATCGGCTACGAGGCGCTGCGCGAGCGGCACCCCTCGATCATCTACGCGCGCATCAAGGGCTTCGGGCTGAGCGGACCGTACGCCGACTTCAAGTGCTTCGACAGCGTCGCGCTGGCGGCGGGCGGGGCGTACTCGATCAACGGCGAGCCGGACGGGCCGCCGATGCGTCCGGGCGCCTCCTTCGGCGACACCGGCACGGGCCTGCAGATGGCACTCGCCATCGTCTCCGCGTACGTGCAGCAGCAGCGCACCGGCGAGGGCCAGCTGATCGAGCTCTCGATGCAGGAGGCCGTGACCTACTTCATGAAGACCATGGGCCGCGAGGCCTGGGGCACGGAGCGGGAGGCGCAGCGCGTCGGCAACGGCCTCGGCGCGCCGACGAACGTCTACCCCTGCAAGCCGGGAGGGCGGAACGACTACGTGCACATCTGCGTGGTGACCTCGCGGATGTGGGACACGTTCTGCGTGGCCCTCGATCGCCCCGACCTGGCGACGGACCCGCGCTACGAAACCGCGGCCAGCCGCCGCGAGCACCAGGCCGAGCTCTATGCCGAGGTCGAGCAGTGGACGCTGCAGCGCACGAAGTACGAGGCGATGCACGTCCTCGCGAGCGCGGGCGTGCCCTGCACCGCTGTGCTCTCCACCCGCGACCTGCGGACCGACCCGCACCTCCGCGAGCGCGGCCTGTTCGAGTACCACGAGCACCCCGAGCACGGCACAATCGAGTTGATGCGCTCGCCCGCGCGGATGTCGGGTTCCGAGGTCCCCATCGAGTTGGCCCCGGGCCTCGGACAGCACACGGGCGAGGTGCTCGCGGACGAGCTGGGCATGGCAGGCGATCAGATCGAGAAGCTGTACGCGGAAGGCATCGTCACCTGACGGGGCCGGAGAGCGGAAGGGAACACGCATGAAGCTGGCATTGGGGCTCGGACACCTCGGGTCGACGTCGATCGACATCCCCTGGGAGCGGATCAAGCTTGCGGAGGAGTTGGGCTTCGACATGGTCTGGTGCGCCGAGATCTGGGGGCACGACGCGGTCGTGCCGCTGACCTGGATCGCCGCGAACACTGAGCGGATCGGCCTCGGCACCAACATCCTGCAGCTGCACGGGCGCTCCCCGGCGCTGGCGGCGAACACGATGACCACGATCGACATGCTCTCCGGCGGACGCGTGCGCGGCGTCGGCATCGGGCTCTCCGGCCCGCAGGTGATCGAGGGCTGGCACGGCGTGCCCTTCGGCAAGCCCGCGAAGCGGGTCGCCGAGTACCTGCAGATCATGCGCATGGTCTGGGACCGCGAGCAGCCGCTCGCCTTCGACGGCGAGGAGTACCGGCTGCCCTACGACGGCCCGGACGCGACCGGCCTCGGCAAGCCGCTCAAGTCCGTGCTGCACCCCCGGCGGCTGCCGCTCTTCGTCGGCGCAATGGGGCCGATCAACGTGCGCAACGCCGCTGAGTTCGGCGACGGCTGGGTCACCTCGCGCTGCCCGCCGAAGCGGATGGCCTTTTTCGAGGAGTACATCGACGAGGGCCTGCGCCGCGCTGGCAAGAGCCGCGACGACTTCCAGATCGCCGCCTCCACGCAGGTGATCGTCACCGACGACGTGCAGGCCGGGTTCGACAAGATGAAGGAGAACCTCGCGCTCTACGTCGGCGGGATGGGCGCCCGCAACATGAACTTCCACAACGACCAGGTCAGCCGCTTCGGCTACGCCGAGGCCGCAGCGCGCATCCAGGAGCTGTTCCTCTCCGGTCGCAAGCGCGAGGCCGAGGAGGCCGTCCCCGACGAGCTGTGCGACGAGATCGCACTCGTCGGGCCGCCGGACCGCATCCGCGAGCGCTACCGCGATTGGGAGGACTCCCGCGTCACCATGCTCAACCTCGGGCTGAACACCACGGACGAGGCGCTGCACCTCATGGCCGAGCTGACCGGCTCGGCGCAGCGCGTCGGGGCGAGCGTCTAGCAGGCAGCGCTGCGGCCGCGCGATGAGCAGCGCGCCGGGCTGGGACGCGCGCGCCTACGACGAGAGCTTCCGCTTCGTCTCCGATCACGCCGGAGACCTGGTGGCGCTGCTCGATCCACAGCCGGGGGAGCGCATCCTCGACCTCGGCTGCGGGACCGGGCGGCTCGCGGCGACGATCGCCGAGTGCGGCGCCTCGGTCACCGGCGTCGACAACGACGCCGCGATGATCGAGGCGGCTCGGGCGCAGTTCCCGGCCGCGGCGCACCCCACGCTCCGGTTCGCCCGGGCCGACGGCGAGGCGCTGGCTGAGGCCGCGCTGGCGGGGCCGTTCGACGCCGTCTTCTCCAACGCCGCGCTGCACTGGATGACGCGCCCGAAGGCCGTGCTGCGCGGCCTGAGCGCGCTGCTGCGCCCCGGCGGGCGGCTCGTCGCCGAGCTGGGCGGGCACGGCAACGTCGTCACCGTCGAGGACGCGCTGCGGGACGCCCTCGAGGCCGAAGGCATGGCGCGCGAGCGCCAGCCGCGGCCGTGGTACTTCCCGAGCCTCGCCGAGTACGCGGCACTGCTGGAGCAGCACGGCTTCGAGCCGCGGCTGATGACGCTGTTCGACCGCCCGACCACGCTCGAGGACGGCGAGGCTGGCATGGCCGCGTGGCTGCGCATGTTCGGACACCCCTGGCTCGCGCAGCTGTCCGCCGCGAGCACCGTCGCCGTCATCGCGCGGGTCGAGGCCGCCGTCCGTCCTCAGCTCTGGCGCGAGGACAAGGCCGAGGGCGGGCGCTGGGTCGTCGACTACCGGCGGCTGCGCCTCGTCGCGGTGCGCGGGGTCGCGCCCGCAGTGATAGACTAAGTCCACCAGATCGGACTAAGGATGCGGAGGCTGCCGTGCGCGTCGTCAACATGCATGAGGCCAAGTCGCAGCTGTCGAAGCTGGTGCAGGCCGCAGTGGACGGAGAGCCCTTCGTCATCGCGCGCGCCGGCAAGCCGCTGGTCAAGGTCGTGTCGCTCGAGGCGCCGACCGGCGGTGCGCGCCGGACCGGGTTCCTGCCGGGCATCTCGGTGCCGCCCGACTTCGACCGCATGGGCGCCGGGGAGATCGAGGCTCTCTTCGGAGAGTCGCGGTGAAGATCCTGCTCGACACGCACGTGCTGCTGTGGGCCGCGGGCATGCCCGAACGCCTGAAACCCGGCGCCCGCGCGCTCATCGAGGATCCGGAGAACGAGCTGCACTTCAGTGCCGCGTCGTTGTGGGAGGTTGCCATCAAGAGCGGGCTGGGTCGCGACGACTTCAGCGTCGATCCGCGCCTGCTGCGCCGCGCGCTGCTGGAGCACGGCCACATGGAGCTGGCGATCAGCGGCGCCCACGCCGTGGCTGTGGACCTGCTGCCGCCGATTCACAGCGATCCGTTCGACCGCCTCCTCGTCGCGCAGGCACAGATCGAGGCGATGACGCTGTTGACCGCTGACGAGGTCGTCGGGCGCTATCCCGGCCCGATCAAGGTGATCTGAACGGCGGGCCGGAGGCGCGGTAGCGGGGTAGCGCCCTCAGGACGCGGCGGCGGCGGCCGCCTCGCCGAGGATCGCGATCGCGTTGCGCAGCTCACCGGGCGGCTGCGCCGGGAAGGCGAGGCGGACATGGCCCTCGCCGCCCCCGTTCGCGAAGTAGAGCGGCCCCGGCGTCACCGCCACGCCTCGCGCTGCAGCCTCGCGGCCGAAGTCTACCGCGTCCAGCCGCTCGCCGAGGTGCAGCCAGAGGTAGAAGCCGCCCCCCGGACGATCGAAGGTCGCGAGGCCGTCCAGCGCCTCGCTGGCGGCCTCGACAGCGGCGTCGCGGCGCTCTCGGTAGATCGCGCGCAGGCGCTCGACGTGCGCGTCGTAGCCGCCTGCCCGCAGGTACTCGATCACCGTGCGGTGCACGAAGGGCGAGGCGCCGTTGTCCAGCCGCGCGAAGACGAGGCGGCGGACCACCTCGGGCGCGGCCACGATCCAGCCGAGCCGCAGGCCGGTCGCGATCGTCTTCGAGGACGTGCCGACGTACATCACGCCGCGCCCCTGCGCGAGCGAGAACAGCGAGGGCGGCGGCGGGCCATCGAGGTCGAGCCCCGCGTAGGCGTCGTCCTCGACGATCAACAGGCGGTGCTCCTCGGCGATGCGCAGCAGCTCCTCGCGGCGCCCGAGCGGCATCGTGCTGCCGCTCGGGTTGTCGTAGGTCGGGATCAGGTAGAGCAGCTTGGGCGGCGGCCCGTCCGCGCGAGCGAGCGCCTCGCGGAGCGCGTCGGGTCGTAGGCCGTCCACGTCCTGGGGGACGTCGATCAGCCTCGCGCCGCGCGCGCGGAAGGCGCGGATCGCGCCGGGGTAGGTCGGCGCCCCGACCACGGCGACATCGCCGGCTCCGAGGAAGGCGGCGGCGATGTTGTCGATCGCGTGCGCGCTGCCGGAGCAGAGCGTGACCTGTTCCGGCCCGATCGCGAGCCCCTCGCTGCAGTGCCGCTCGGCGATCCAGGCGCGCAGCGGCTCGTAGCCCTGCGCGCCGCCGTAGGTGAGCGCGCCGGCCGGATCGTCGCGCAGCGCACGAGCGGCGGCCTCGGCGATCTCGGCCGCGGGCAGCGAGGCGCGGTCCGGCACGCCGGCGTTGAGGTCGTAGCGAAGAGCAGAGAGCTCGAGAGCGAGGTCGGCTGCGCGAGGTCGCCGAGATAGGGCGCGACCAGCCGCTCGATTCCAGCCTCGTCCCACGGAGTAGTCTCGGATCTGCCCACGGCGGTCAGCCTACGGCGCGGCGGCAGCCTGCGACAACGGGTAGAGGCTCCCTTCCGGCCCCCTCTCCCTGAGGGAGAGGATTGGGGTGAGGGAGAAGACCCCCGAATCTCCCCGGAAGACGGCTGTGCCGAGGAGTGACGTCCTGCGTCGCCGCCGCGCTCTCCGTGAGGGCTATCGAGCCTGAGGCTGCCGCGCGTTATGCTAGCGCGCGTGTCCCGGCAGACGGGGCCGGGCAGGGCGCCGGACGGCGCCGCCGCTGCGGTGAACGAGGCGCCATGGCCGAGCATCGATGTCTGAACGTGTTCTTCGATGTCGACTACACGCTGATCATGGCGGACGGGCGGCTGCGCAATCACACCGAGGAGGTGTTCAGCCGCCTCAAGGAAGCCGGCCACTCGCTCTACATCTGGTCCGGCGTCGGCATCCGCCGCTTCGACATGCGCCTCCACGGCCTCGACGGCTACGTCGACGACTACTTCGTCAAGCCGCTCTACCGCTACCGCGAGCGGCTCGAGGAGATGGACGTCACCGTGATGCCGGATTACGTCGTCGACGACCACTCGCAGGTGGTCGCCGCCTTCGACCACGGCTACCACATCCCCGACATCGCCCGCAGGGACGACCGCGAACTGCTCAACATCCTCGAGGAGATCGAGGCGCTGGCCGCCGCCACGACGGTTGACTACGGCGACGACGAGTAGCGCGAGAGAGGCGGCGAGGCGGCATGGCGATCTCCACTGAGGACCGGATGGCGATCCTCGATCTGCTGTCCCGCTACAACCACGCGATCGACGGCGGCGACACCGAGACGTGGCTCGACTGCTTCACCGAGGACGCCGTCTACGAGTTCCCACCCGACCGCCGCTGGGAAGGCATCGAGCAGCTGCGCGAGGTCGCAGCCTCGCGCGCGAACGACCCGGACCGGGCGGCCTCGCGCCACTGGCTCAACAACGTGCTGATCGAGGGTGACACCGGGACTGCGCAGGTGACCTGCTACCTGATGCTGCTGCGGCCCCACGAGGGCCCGCGCATCAACCACACCGGCATGTACCGCCACACCGTGCGCAAGGTGGACGGCGCCTGGAAGTTCGCGCACCGCCGCATGGAGCAGGACCGCTAGCGCGCCCACCTCGCCACGAGGCCTGCCGCCACCACCGAGCCGAGCGTACCGAGGGCGAGATCGCCCAGCGTGTCCGCGTACGCGGTCGCGAACTCCGGTGAGTTGCGGATGAACGTCACGTACTCCATCAGCTCCCAGCCGATCGCGCTCGTCGTGCCGAACCCGATCACGAGGCCGGCGAGCGCCCACGCCTCGAGCCGCTGACGGGGGATGAGCAGGCCGGCGCCGGCGGAGAGCAGCGCCCAGTTCACGAAGTGATTCGCGTCGTCCCACCAGACGACCGTGTCGTAGAGGTCGGCCGCGTTGCCCGCCACGTCGATCAGGAACGGGATCGTGATCAGCGCATCGGCGAGGTAGGGGAACGGCCGACCCGAGGCGAAGACCCGCCAGGCCGCCGGAAGGATGAGCACGGCGAGCGGGTAGAAGACCAGCCGCCCACCGAACGCCTTGCCCTCGAACTGCTGGAGGCCGCTGAACGCGCCGAACGCGAGCAGCGCGACCATCACGAGCTTGATCGCGACATCGAGGTACCAGAGCGCGGGACGGTTGCGCATCGGCGGATTCTGCGTTCCAGCGCCCGGCGTGGCAACCCGCGGACCACGGTGACGCGGCCCTCGGCAGCCCGCGCGGCCTGCTCCCCGTATCATCGCGCGAATGTCCGGCCAGAGCGCAGCACGCAGCAGCGAGGACGGCGCAGACGCGCGCCCCGCCGAGCCACGCGCGCCGTGGGTGGCGGTGGCGCTCGTTGCCGGCTCCGTGCTGCTGAGCACGATGGACTCCTCGATCATCAACATCGCGCTGCCCACGCTCGCCTCCGAGTTCGGCACGACGATCGACGCGGTGGTCTGGGTGGTGCTGATCTTCGTGCTGCTCGGCACCGGGCTCGCGCTGCCGTTCGGGCGCCTCGGGGACCTGTTCGGGCGCAAGCGCTTCTACGTCACCGGCAACGCGATCGTCGCGCTCGGGCTGCTCGCCTGTGGCCTCGCGCCTTCGCTGCCCACGCTCGTGGCCGCTCGAGGGCTGCAGGCCGTCGGCAACGCGATGGTCGTCTCCAACGGCAACGCGATCGTCACCGCCGCCGTCCCGCCGCAGCATCGAGGGCAGGCGCTGGGCATCATCGGTGGCATCGTCGGCATCGGCCTCGCCTCGGGGCCGGTGCTGGGCGGGATCTTCATCGAGCTGCTCAACTGGCGCGCGATCTTCCTCGCGCGGCTGCCGCTCAGCCTGACGCTGACCGCGCTGCTCTGGCTGGTGCTGCGCGATACCCCCAGCGAGGACCGCGACCGCGGGCTGGACGTGCCCGGCTCGCTCGCCCTCTTCGGCTCGCTCGCGAGCCTCACCCTGGCCGTGAACCGTGGCCACGCCTGGGGCTGGTCGAGCCCCTCGATCATCGGGCTGTTCGCCCTCGGCCTGGCGCTCGCGCCGCTGTTCGTGCTGATCGAGCGGCGCGCGGCGAGCCCCGTGGTCTCGCTGGAGCTGCTGCGCATCCGTGCCTTCAGCGGCTCCGTGGGCTCGGCGATCCTCTTCTTCTGGGGCTTCGCCGCGGTGCTCGTGCTGATGCCCTTCTACCTGGTGGACGCGCGCGGCTTCAGCACCCTCGAGGCGGGCGCGATCCTCGCCGCCCAACCACTCACGCTGTTCGTCTTCGCACCGCTGACGGGCCGCCTCGCCGACCGCACCGGCCCGGGGCTGCTCGTGCCGCTCGGCCTCACCTCGGCGAGCCTCGGCATCGCGCTGCTCGCGTTCGTCGACGGCGGCACGTCCGTCCCCGATGTCGCCGCGAGGCTGGCGCTGATCGGCCTCGGGATGGCGTTGTTCCAGTCGCCCAACAACTCGACGATCATGGGCGCCGTGCCGGCACAGCGCCTCGGCATGGCCTCGGCCGCGATCGTGACCGCGCGGCGCATCGGCCAGGCGGGCGGCATCGCGGTCTCCGGCGCCGTCTTCACCGCCGCCGCGGGCGCCAACCTCGTGGCCGCCGGCGAGGGCAGCCCGCTGCGCGCCCTCGCGATCATCGACGGCCTCGAGGCGGGCCTGCTGTTCTCCGCCGCCGTCGTCGCCTCCGCGATCGCCGTCTACTGGCGCTGGGGCACGGACTGAGGGGTGGGGGCGGCAGCAGGATATGGCTCGACCAGCAGCAGTGATATGGGTAATATGGCTTCCATGAAGACAACGCTCGATATCCAGGACGAATTGCTCCTCCGGGCCAAGCGGCACGCGCAGACGACGGGGCGGCCATTGCGCGCCGTCGTCGAGGACGGCCTGCGCCAGGTGCTCTCCGCAGCCTCACCCCGCGACCCCTACCGGCTGCCCGACCTGAGCGTGGGACGCGCAGGCGAGAAGGACCCGCTCGAGGCGTACTCGTGGCAAGACCTCCGCGAGATCATCTACGGAGAGCCCGAGACCCAGTGATCGCGATCGATACGAACCTGCTCGTGTACGCCCACCGCCGCGAGTCGCGGCACCACGCAGCGGCCGCCGCTCTCCTCCGCACACTGGCCGAGGGCGACGCCCCGTGGGCGGTTCCCTGGCCTTGCTGCTACGAGTTCCTGAGCGTCGTCACTAACCCCCGCATTTGGAGGGACGACGCCACGAGCTCCGAGCAGGCGTGGCGACAGCTCGCCGCGTGGATCGCCTCGCCCTCGCTGCGGCTGATCGGCGAGACCGACGGCTTCCCGGAGATACTCGAGCGCTTCGTGCGGCGCCCGCGCGTACTTGGAGCAGTCGTCCACGACGCCCGGATTGCGGCGATCTGCGTGGCTCACGGAGCCGAGGCGTTGCTTACGCGGGACCGCGACTTCGCACTCTTCCCGGAACTGCGAACCCGCGATCCGGTCGTCGGCCGATAGCGCCCGAGGAAGAGCGCGGCGGCACAACACCCGGAATCCGTACACTGGCGGAAACGCTGCGAACGAGGGAGAACCCAGATGGTCAAGCAAATCGAGCGCGACGAGGTGCAGACGCTGCTCGCCGAGGGCGCGCAACTCGTCGATGTGCTGCCCGAGCGCGAGTACGCGGACGAGCACCTCGAGGGCGCCGTCAACGTCCCGGCCACGGCGCTGGGACCGGACACCATCGGCGAGCTGCGACGCGACCGGCCGGTGATCGTCTACTGCTACGACCTCGAGTGAGACGCCTCCCCGAGGGCCGCGGCGCGGCTCGAGCAACTGGGATTCGAGGCCGTCTACGACTACGTGCCCGGGAAGTCCGACTGGGCGCTGGAAAGCCTGCCGCTCGCCGGGCGCAGCGCCGGGCAGCGGCGCGCGATGGACATCATGCGCCAGCCCGCCTGCTGCGGGCCGGACGCGACGCTGGCTGAGGCACGCGCGCTCGCCGAGGCGAGCGGCGACCCGCTGTGCGCGGTGATCGACGACTCCGGCGTGCTGCTCGGCCGCATCGACAGCGACGCCCTCGACGGCGACCCGGCCGCCCGTGCCGGCGACGTGATGGAGCCCCAACCGCCGACCGAGAAGCCCGACACGTTCCTGCACAGCCTCGCCGACCGGCTGCGCCGCAACCCCCTCCCGAGCGTGCCCGTGACCTCGCGCGGGTACCACGAGGGCGGCAAGCTGCTCGGCATGCTCTACCGCGAGGATGTCGAGCGCGCGCTCGCGGAGAACGCCGAGCTGGCGCGGGCGGGGTAGGCGGCGAACCCGTCGCCCGAGGAGGCTGCCATGTTCGTTGCGATGAATCGCTTCGTCGTCGTGCCTGGTCAGGAAGAGGCCTTCGAGGCGCGCTGGCACGATCGCGAGACCTACCTCGGCGACGTGCCGGGCTTCGTGCGCTTCGCGCTGCTGCGCGGCGACCGCGCCGGCGAGTACCTGAGCCACAGCACCTGGGAGTCGCGCGAGGCCTTCGACGCCTGGACGCGCAGCGAGTCGTTCACGGCCGGCCACCGCCAGGGCTCGCTGCACGGCATCCTCGCCGACCACCCCGAGGTCTCGCTCTACGAGGCACTGTTCGAGCAGGAGGGCGGCGAACGGCTCACGACGGCCTGAGTCCCGCCCCGCCCTCGCAGCCGCCGCGAGTGCGCTAGCATGGGCGCGGAAGCCGTCGGCTGGACGCTCGAGGAGGATCGCGATGGACTTCGGCTGGTCGGACCGGGAGCAGGAATTTCGCGGGCAGGTGCGCGAGTTCGTCGGCAGCCGCTGGAGCGGCGAGACGACGGACGATACCGAGGGCGACGACACGGAGGCCGCCCAGCGCACGCGGGAGTACGAGCAGGCGCTCAACGAGCGCGGCTGGCTGACCATGGCCTGGCCGAAGGAGTACGGCGGCCTCGGCGCCCCGCACTTCGACCAGTTGATCTTCGCCGAGGAGAGTTCCGCCGTCGGCGCGCCGCTCGGCGGACAGTCCGTGCAGATGGTCGGCCCGCTGCTGATGATCCACGGCACCGACGAGCAGAAGCTGGAGCACCTCCCGAGGATCGCCTCGGCCGAGGCGATGTGGTGCCAGGGCTTCTCCGAGCCGGGCTCAGGATCGGACCTCGCCTCGCTGCGCACGCGCGCCGTGCGCGACGGCGACGAGTACGTGATCAACGGGCAGAAGATCTGGACCTCGGGCGCCCGCCACGCCGACTGGATCCACGTCCTCACGCGCACGGACCCCGACGCGCCGAAGCATCGAGGCATCACCTACTTCATGCTCGACATGAAGACGCCGGGCATCTCCGTCCGCCCGCTGGTGCAGATGCACGGCGCGGCGAACTTCAACGAGACCTTCTTCGAGGACGTGCGCGTCCCCGCCGGCAACCTCATCGGCGAGGAGAACCGCGGCTGGTACGCGGCGACGACGACCCTCGACTTCGAGCGCTCCGGCGTGCAGCGCTTCGCCAACGCGAAGCGCGAGATCGACAAGCTGATCGCGCACGCGAAGCAGCCGGACAGCCGCTCCCCCGGCGTGCGCATCATCGACGACCCGATGGCGCGCGCGGGGCTCGCGCAGCAGTACGTCGAGATGGAGGTCGCGCGCTACCTCTCCTACCGCGTCGCCTGGATGCAGTCGCAGAGTCTCGTCCCCAACTACGAGGCCTCGATGTCGAAGGTGTTCAGCACGGAGTTCACGCAGCGCACGGCGCGCGTGGCCCTGAACATGCTCGGTCTGGCCGGCGCGCTCAAGCCGGCCTCGCCCTACGCGAAGCTGGAGGGCGGGTTTTGCCAGATGTACATGTCCAGCGTGGCGCGCACGATCGGCGCGGGCACCAGCGAGATCCAGCGCAACATCATCGCCACGCGCGGCCTCGGACTGCCGAGGGGGTAAGCGCGCCCGCGACGGCCGTCAGCGCCTGGCGTCGCGCTCCTTGAGGCGCGCGACCTGGGCGTCGATCGCCTCGCGGAAGTCCTCGTCGATGCGCAGGAGCGAGCGTTGCTCGAGCAACGCGTCGAAGGGAAGAGACGCGGACGCTCGCGCAGCCGGGCTCATCATCGCCTCCGGCTCGCCGCTGGTGACGCCGCGCTCGGCGAGACCGTCCAGTTCCTCGTCGCTCAGGCCCAGCACCTCGCGCAGCACCTCGTCGGTGTGCTCGCCAAGCTTGGGCCCGCGACCGCGCGCCGGCACGCCGCGGCCGTCGATGCGCGGACTGAAGTAGCGCTCGATCGGGATCTCGCCGAAGTCGACGATCTCGATCGGGTCGAAGAACTCGCGCGCCTCGAGCTGCTCGTCGGCGAGCACCTCGTCGCCGGCGAGCACGGGCGCGGCGGGCACGCCCGCCTCCTGCAGCAGTTGCGCCGCCTCGAACTTCGAGCGCCCCGCGGCCCACTCCGCGAGCGCCTCGTCGAGGGCGTCGTGATGCTCGTAGCGATCGGCGGCCGAGGCGAAGCGCGGATCGTCGAGCCACTCGGGGTGGCCGACCGCGTGGCAGCAGGCGCGCCACTCGGCCTCGTCGCGGACGGAGACGGCCAGCCAGGCGTCCTCGCCCGCGCACTCGTAGTAGCCGCGCACCATGCCCTCGCGGCGCGCGCCGTTGGGCCCATGAAGCCGCCCGTGCTGCTGGTACTCGGCGATGCGCGCGGCCAGCATCGGGATCGCCGCCTCCTGCATCGAGACCTCGACGTGCTGGCCCTCGCCGGTGCGGGCGCGGTGGATCAGCGCGGCGATGGCGCCGCCCGCGCCCTGGAAGCCGCCGTAGTGGTCGATCCAGGTCTGCCCGGTCTTCATCGGCCCCATGCCGCGGTAGCCGGTCAGCGTCGAGATGCCCGAGGCCGGCTCCATGCTCATCCCGTAGGCGGGGCGGTGCGCGTGCGGGCCCGTCTGCCCGTAACCGGAGAGCGAGCACATGATGATCGAGGGCGCCAGCTCGCGCAGCGAGGCGTAGCCAAGGCCGAGCCGCTCCATCACGCCGGGCGTGAAGTTCTCGACGACCATGTCCGCCTCGCGGACCAGACTCAGGAACAGTTCCTTGCCCTCGGGGTCGCGCAGGTTGATCTGGATCGCGCGCTTGCCGGCGTTGCGCTTCGTGAAGTACGGGCTGTGGTGCCAGTACTCGCCGCTCGCGTCGTTGCCGACGACGAAGCCGGCGCGCGTGTTGTCCGGGTGCGAGGCGTGCTCGATCTTGATGATGTCCGCGCCGAAGTCGGCGAGGACGCGCGTCACGAGCGGCCCGATCCAGACGTGGGTGAGATCGAGCACGCGCAGGCCCTCGAAGAAGCGCATCTCAGGCCTCCCGCTCCGCCGCGCCGAGGTCCCCGGCGCTGGTCGAGCCGAGCGCGGGGGCGGGCCGCCCGGCGCTCGGCGGGGTGGCGGGAAGGCGCATCGGCGGCCCGATCACGTCCTCGCCGTCGGCGCCCTCGATCCAGAAGCCGCGCTCCCGCAGGTGCTCGTCCGCGAGCAGATCGGCCACGCTCGGCACGGGCGCGAAGGCAAGGTGCAGATCATCCGAGCGGCGCAGCAGCTCCGCCTTGGTGTGCGCCTGCAGGTAGGGGCCGACGAGCGCGTCGAACTCGCGCCAGCGGATGGCGCGCTCGCGCCGTTCGTTGAGCAGCGGGTCGTCCACGAGATCGGGCCGCCCGATCAGTTCGGCGACCCGCGCCGGGAACGCGCCCTGCGGCGTGACGAAGGAGAAGTGGCCGTCCTTGCAGGCCATGATGTCCGAGGGGTAGCTGGACAACACCCGCGAGTAGTGGCGCCGCCGCACCGCCCCGGTCCCGGCGTACAGCGAGAGGCTGTGGTCGTCCGAGGAGGCGATCACCTCGTGGGCCGAGACGTCGATGAAGCCGGGCCGCTCCCCGACGCTCGCCTGCGCGAGCGCGGTCAGCGCGGCGATCCAGCCCATCAGTCCCGCGAAGTAGTCCGCGACGTCGACGCCCAGCGCGATCGGCTCGCGGTCCGGTGCGCCGCTGACGTACGTGATGCCGGAGAGCGCCTCGAGGATCATCGAGTCCGCCCGCCAGCCGGCGCGCGGCCCGTCCATTCCGAAGTCGCTGATCGACACGCAGGTGGTGTCCGGGAAGCGCTCGCGCATCGCGTCCGCGTCGTCGAAGGGCAGCGCGCCGGCGTCGCGCCACGAGCCGACGAGCAGGTCGCTTCCGGCAATCAGGCCGGCGGCGAGGGCGGCTCCGTCCTCGCTGCCGAGGTCGAGCACGACGCTGCGCTTGCCGCCGTTGAGGTAGCGGTGCAGTCCGCCGGCGTCGAGGGCGGGCGCGGCGTCCGGCTCGCCCTCCGGGAACGGTCCGGCGAGGCGCACGGCGTCGCCCTCGGGCGGCTCGATGCGGATCACCTCGGCGCCGAGCTGTCCGAGCAGTTGCGCGCAGTAGGCGACGGCCACGCCGGAGGCGATCTCGACCACGCGGACATCAGGCAGGACGGTGGGCGCGGGTTGCGAAGCCGTCATCGGCGCTCCCGGCGGTCGCTCCCCGCCACGGGGGCGGGCCGCGATGATGGTCACGCGCCGCCGGGCGCGTCAAACGGCGGCGGTCGCGAGACACAATCTGCAAGACCCGTACGCGCGCTGCTAACTCACGATCTTCTTAGCAACCCGAGCAATCTCTTCTCGCAACCGCGCCCTTTCGTCAATGATCTCTTTGACACGAGCATCAATGTCATGTCGAGTCTCTGAGTCCTTCGTGATGGGAAGCACGACATCCAGGTATCGATCGCCAACGGTATCGATGATGTCCGACGTGAAGCGGCGGGCTTGCAGTTGCCTTTGAACTAGATCAGACGTAAGTGCTGCGAGCAACACGCGATTAGAGATAGGAGCACTTTTCTCGACGCGAATCCGGACAATATGCGATTGGTAAAGCAATGGTATATCGCCCTTAGTTACCATCGCGACGGTGCCGATAAGATACGTACCATCGCGGACAAAGAGGATGTCGCCAGCATCGATCTCCTGCCGCTTAGCATACTCCTTGTAGATGTTCTCAGAAACGGATTGTTTCGGGTTGGCCTTAATCTCCCAATTCGTTATGTCGGAAGTGCGCACGAACGGAATGACGCCTGTCCCATAGGCCATCTTGCCGATCTCGTGTCCAGTGGCCGTCGCTACATGACCATCATCGATCAGGGCGCGTAGCGTCAGCAGGTCATGGCTCCCACGAAGCTCCTCCACCGCACGATCGAGTTCTGGATCATAGTATTTTGGGAGAAGGATCAGGTCGCGAACATCCGAAGACTGAAGTCGGAAGCCCAATCGCGGCTCAATCGGCGCGGACATCAGGCACCCTGACCCCAGAATGAACTCGCGCTACCATATATCTCAAGGAATCGCTCTGCAATTCGCGGAACATCGTCAAGCACTTCCTCGGTGCCATCCGGGTGGCGACGGACCGTCCGATTACCGCGCGAGTCGTGGCCACACCACTCTGCATCAGCCATAAAGATATCGTGGCGATCCTGCGGAGACGGTGGCTCGTTATCGATAAAGACTACGCACACCTTTGCGTGCGTCCCGCCCTTCCCACTCGTCTTGAATAGTGGCTCAGGCATTGCCACGATCCCACGAATCCTCACATGCTGCATAAGGTACTGAACAACGTAACGGTGCGTCGGCATACCGAAGATTGACTCCGGGAGGACAATCCCCATCCGGCCGCCCGGCTTGAGAAACTGTAGGCATCGCTCAATGAAAAGGATCTGTGGCGGACGGTGATCGTTCAACTGGGGGGTCTGAGCTTGATCTCCGGTCGTCGTGTCCCGCTTCCACTTATGCGCGAGCGAGTACTGGCTCAGTATCTTATTGTCATCGATTCTGATCTTCTTCCCGAACGGTGGATTGGTGAGTACAACATCGAATCTCCCGAGCCCAATCACGCTCTGGGTTACCGGATCCCAGTCGCTAGCAGGCTGCTGAAAAACCCCTGATCCTGGGCCGCT
Organism: Dehalococcoidia bacterium; assembly: GCA_965247925.1. GTDB lineage: Bacteria > Chloroflexota > Dehalococcoidia > UBA2979 > UBA2979 > VXMT01. The sequence continues at coordinate 667,589 of CBDFIB010000004.1, read as the reverse complement.
GGGTCTCACTGGCCATTCGGTGGGCTGGCGTAGAGCCCAGAAACATTGGGTTTCTTGATGTCGCGGCCAGCGCGATTTCAGCCCAAAACCGCCGCGGCGGACTTTTTCATCACCCTGCTAGGGGCCTGGAGACTATTCTCGCAAAATACGCCGCCTCGCCCATCGCCAACAATAGCCATGTAAGCCTTGGTGACCTTCGCCAAGAATCGGTCCTTGTCGATGCCGCGGAAGGACCGCGTGGCAACGTCTCGCCTCCTTCTGTCGACCTGGACAGCCGTCCAGCCCTTCTCGGCGCCCTCCTGATCGACTGACGACCACACATGAGCAAGAGCGGTAATCAGGAATCCACCGGATCCACAAGCTGGATCGATGATGAGTTCCCCCGGCTTCGGATCCAAGATATCGACCATCATCTGGACAACATTCCGTGGCGTGAAGAACTGACCCTCGCTCCCTCGCAGGGCCGGACCAATGAACACTTCGAATGCCGATCCGATGGCGTCCCTCTCCGCCTCCGTCAAGCAATAGTTCTGGAGCTCCCTAACAACATACGAAAGACTTGCGTGGTCAAGGCTGATCTCATCTGATTCATCAAGAACGTCGCGGTACTCAGACTTCACCTCAGCGAATAGGCTGACTATTCGCTGATGCACATCTGCGGGCGCTTCGTTGATCCCGAAACGGAACCGTACACTATCGTCTGGTGCTGTGTTTATCTCATCGTAGAGCTTGCAGAACAAGACATTGATGATTTCCTGGGCAAGCTGCTCATCTCTGGTAATCCCAGTGGCATTACCAGCGAGGTAATGTCTTAGATCGTTGAAGACTACCTTCAGGTTCGAAGGCGGCTTCAAGTCTTTGCGCGCATAATTGCCGATGTCCTCCAGTCGCTGCCCGAACCGCGGGATATTTGGCAGGTCGTGGTAGGTCGCGGTTCCGTCCCCGTGGAGTACCTTCCTGAGATATACGTGATCCTTGCCGTTGAACCAAACCCCGATCGCTGCGGCGCTCCTGTCCATGTATCGGTGCAGCTGATCGATGCCGTCCTTCCGCTTTGGCTTCTTGCACTCCACGACCATCAACAGATCTGACTCACGCTGCTCGGGCGTCCGGAAGACGGCGATGTCGACTGGCCAAGCGCCCCGAGTATCCGAAGGCCGCTTGCGAATCTGGAACTGCGGACGCGTGCGTATGCGATCGTGGGGGTAACCGTAGTCCTCAACAAGTCGGCGCGAGAAGACCTGGACGGCCTCGACTTCCTCTGGCCCACTTCTTACCGGCTGCCTAGAGATGAAGTCCCTGATATAGCCGGGCTCGAGCGTGCTATCAGCAGGCTGACCCTCACTGTTGCGCTGACCGGGCATGTGCCTTCCTGTTCCCCCCGGCGCCGCTGCTAGTCCTCCGGGTGGAGCAGGTCCAGCAGCACCCGCGGCGAGGCCGGCAGCGAGGTGACGCGCAGGTCGATGGCGTCGTGGATCGCGTTCGCGACCGCGGCCAGCGGCGGCACGATCGGCACCTCGCCGACGCCGCGCACGCCGTAGGGGTGCCCGGGGTTCGGGACCTCGACGAGGATCGTCTCGATCTCCGGCAGGTCGAGCGCCGTCGGCATCCGGTAGTCGAGCAGGCTGGAGTTCGCGAGGCTCCCGTCGTCGCGGTAGAAGTACTCCTCGGTCAGCGCCATGCCCGCGCCCTGCGCGGCCCCGCCCTGGATCTGCCCCTCGACGTACGAGGGGTGGATGGCGGTGCCCACGTCCTGCACGGCCGTGTAGCGCAGCACGTCCACCTTGCCCGTCTCCGGGTCCACCTCGACGTCCACGATGTGGCAGCCGAACGCGGCCCCGACGGTGGTGGGCGCCACGTCGGCGCGGCCCTGGATCATCCCGCCGCTGCCACCGAGCTTCCCGCAGATCTCCGTGAAGCTCATCGAGCGGGCCTCGCCGTCATCGCCGGCGGGGCCGCGGATCACCGCGTCGTCGCCGTAGCTGACCGAGTCGCGGTCGGCCTCCCAGATCGCGGCGGCGCGCTCTTCGAGCTGGCGACGGATGTCCATCGCCGCCTCGTAGACGGCCCAGCCGGTGGCGAAGGTGGTGCGGCTGCCGCCGGTGACGCCGTTGAAGCCGACTGAGTCCGTGTCGACGACCTGCGGCTTCACCTGCTCGTAGGTGATGCCGAGCGTCTCCGCGAACTGCATCGCCAGCGCGGCGCGCTGCCCGCCGATGTCGACCGAGCCGAGCACGAGGCTGGCCGTGCCGTCGGCGTTGAGCGAGCCGTAGGCGCTCGATTCCATCCCGGCGTTGTGCCAGAAGCCCATCGAGACGCCGCGGCCCTGGTTCTTGCCCTGCAGCTCGGAGCGGTAGTGCGGGCTCTCCATCGCCGCCCGCATCACCTCCTCGGAGCCGATCCGGCCCTGCGCGACGCCATCGACGCGGCGCGAGCCCTGGGTGGCGGCGTTCTTGAGCCGCAGATCCATCCCGTCCACCTCGAGGCGCTCGGCCAACTCGTCGATCAGCGACTCCACCGCGAACGTCCCCTGCGGCGAGCCGGGGGCGCGGTAGGCGGAGACCTTCGGCTTGTTCGTGACCACGTCGTAGGCGTCCGTGATCAGGTTCGGGATGTCGTAGGAGGAGAACATGCAGCCCGCGCCGGCTCCGACGGGCGAGCCGGGGAAGGCGCCCGACTCGTAGGCGAGGTAGGCCTCGCCGGCGATGATCGTGCCGTCGCGCTTCGCGCCGATCTTGCAGCGCACGTAGGTCGCCGAGGTCGGGCCGGTGCCGACCAGCACCTCCTCGCGCGTCATGATCATCTTCACGGGGCGGCCGGTCTTGCGGGAGAGGATGGCGGCCATCGGCTCCATGTAGGTGTTGATCTTGCCGCCGAAGCCGCCGCCGATCTCCATCGGGACGACCTTTACCTTCGAGACCGGCACGGCGCACAGCTTGGCGACCTGCTGGCGCACGGCGAACGGGCCTTGCGTGCTGACCCAGACCGTAATCTCGCCGTCCCTGTTCCAGAACGCCGTGCCGTTGTGCGGCTCGATGTAGCCCTGGTGGGCCGTCGCGGTCTCGAACTCGCGCTCGAGGATGATGTCGGCGTCGGCGAAGCCCTGCTCCACGTCGCCGAGTTCGAAGCGCAGGTGGCTCGCGGTGTTCGAGGTGCCCTCGGAGCGGTTGGCGCTGGGCACGAAGCGGGCGGCCATCTCCGTGGTGTGCATGTGCTCGTGCACCTGCGGCGCGCCCTCGGCCATCGACTCGTGGACGCTCATCACCGGGTCGAGCGGCTCGTAGACGACATCGATCAGCGCGAGCGCGTCCTCGGCGATGTGCGGGTCCGTCGCGCAGATGGCGGCGACGGCATGCCCGGCGTAGAGCGCCTTGTCCGAGGCGAGCACGTTGTCGCGCACGTACTTGAACGGCGCGAACGTCTCGCCGAGGTCGACGAGGTCGTCGCCGAGCCGCGGGAAGTCCGCGTTGGTCACGAGGGCGTGCACGCCCTCAAGGGCGAGCGCCTTCGAGGCATCGATGCTGACGATGCGGGCGTGGGCGTGGGGGCTGCGCAGCACGCGGCCGAAGAGCATGCGGGGCAGGCGCACGTCGGCGCCGTACTCGGCCCGTCCGGTGACCTTGTCCGCGCCGTCCGGGCGTATGGGACGGGTGCCGATGACCTTGTTTCGCTCGGTCGCGACCACGTTGTGCTCCTTCACATAGCGCGCCGCCTCCGGCGCGCGGGTTGCCTGTCGGAGCGCATGATACCGCGCCACGCGCCTGCGCGACGCTTCGCGCCCGCTGACCCCCCGCGTACCGCCCTCACACCCAGCGCATCGAGGCGCGGGCGGCGGCCTGCTCGCGGCGACTCTTCTCCGCCCAGCGCTCCAGGAACTCCGCGCCCACCCGCTGCTGCGCCTCCGGCCAGCGCATCGCCGGCTCCGCGCTGAGCGTCTCGCGCTCGCGCACGGCGCAGAGGAAGGCCGTCGCGTCGCCGAGGTCGTGGCGCTCGATCACCTCGCAGCCGAGGTAGCCGACGGCGCCGGGGAAGTACGGGTCGCCCGCCGCGGTCAGCGCGACCTCGAGGCCGGCGAGCTTGTCGCCGTCGCGGCCGGAGCCCAGGCCGAGCGGCTCGAGCAGCGGCAGCTGCGACGCCGAGAGCGCGGTGACGGAGAGCGTGCCCGAGGCGATCACCAGCTCGTGCGTGTAGTTCGTCTTCGAGAGCGAGACGAGCACCCGCGGCTGCTCCGGCACGATCGAGGCGCCGAAGACCGAGACGCAGATCTGCGCGTTGGGCGGCGCGTCCGCTCCGCCCTCGCCGCGCGCGCCGATCGCGCACAGCGGCGACCAGAACGAGGACAGTACGTCGCGCGGCGCTCCACTCCCCTGCTGCGTCATCGCGGTCCTCCTCATCTCGCCGGCTCGCCCGCCCTCGCGCCCATCATGCCAGCGATGCCCCGCGCGCCCGCCATGCTGTAGCCTGACCGCCGTCGAGCGCGCGCAGCAGGCGGGGCGATGAAGGCAACCTGGTTCACCGAGACCGGCCCGCCCGAGGTGCTCACCTACGGCGATCTGCCTGATCCCGTCCCGCAGCCCGGCGAGGCGCTGATCCGCGTCGCCGCCGTCGCGCTCAACCACCTCGACGTCTGGCGGCGCTCCGGCTCGCGCGGGGCGGCGACCTTCGACGAACCGGTCGTGCTCGGCGCGGACGTGAGCGGCCTCGTCGAGGCCGTCGAGGGCGAGAGCGACCTCGAGCCGGGGACGCGCGTGCTGCTCGACCCGAGCATCGTCTGCAACACCTGCGACTACTGCCAGACGGGCGAGACCAACATCTGCCGCCGCTACCGGATGCTCGGCACGGGCGCGCCGGGCGGCTACGCCGAGTACACCAAGGTGCCGATCGAGAACGTGCACCCGATCCCGGACTCGCTCTCCTTCGAGGAAGCCGCGTCGCTCCCGCTCACGGTGCAGACCGCCTACCACATGCTGGTCACGCGGGCCGGGCTGCGCCCCGGCGATCGCGTGCTCGTGCAGGCCGCCGGCAGCGGCGTCGGCAGCGCCGCGATCCAGATCGCGAAGGCCCTCGGGGCGTGGGTCGTCACGACCGCCGGCAGCGACGAGAAGGTGCAGGCCGGGCTCGACCTCGGGGCCGACGCGGGCATCAACTACCGCGAGCAGCCGCGCTTCAGCGAGCGCGTCAAGGAGCTGACCGGCGGCGAGGGCGTCCACGTGATCGTCGACCACATCGGCGCCGACATCTTCGAGGAGAACCTGAACGCGCTGCGTCGCGGCGGAAGTTACGTCAACTGCGGCGTCACCGGCGGCGACGAGGCGCCGATGAACATCGCGCGCATGTTCCGCGACCACCACGCCTACCTCGGCTCCTTCATGGGCACGAAGCGCGAGGTGCGCGAGTGGATGCGGCTCGTCGACGACGGCAAGCTGCTCGGCGCGGTCGGCGAGAGCTTCGCGCTCGCGGACGCCGCCGAGGCGCATCGCCGCATGGAGGCGCGCGACTTCTTCGGCAAGCTCGTGCTGCTGCCGCCAACCGGCGAGGGGAGCTGACCGGTGACCACTTCGGGCGCGGGACAGGTCGCGATCGAGGAGGGCGTACCGATCGGCCACGGCGGCGATCGCGAGCTGCTCGTCGACATCTACCGCCCGCCCGAGCACATCGAGACGCGGCCCGCGGTGCTGCTGATTCACGGCGGCGGCTTCCGCATGGGCGACCGCGAGCAGCTCAAGTGGTACGGCCTGATGCTCGGGCGCCGCGGCTACCTCTGCGTCACCTGCGAGTACCGCCTCGTGCAGGACGCGGACTGGCCCGCCCAGATCCACGACATCAAGACGGCGCTGCGCTGGATGCACGCCAACGCCGACGAGCTCGACATCGATCCCAACCGCATCGCCGCCTGGGGCCACTCGGCGGGGGCGCACCTCGCGCTGTTCGCGGGCGGCACGCAGAACGACCCGGCGTGGGAGGGCGAGGGCGGCCACGCCGGCGCGGGCACGGACGTCGCCGTCGTCGTCTCCTACTACGGCCCGGCGAAGCTGTGGCGCTCCGGGACCAGCTGGAGCCCGATCGAGCAGCTGTTCGGCGAGAACGGCAGCGACGAGCAGGCCCGCACGGCCAGCCCGCTTACGTACTTCAGCGAGGCGTACCCGCCCACGCTGCTGATCCACGGCGCAGCCGACGCGACCGTGCCGGTCGCGCAGAGCACGCTGATGTACGAGACACTCACCGGGCTGGGCGTGACGGTGGAGCTGCTGATCCTCGCCGGGCAGCCGCACTCGTTCGACCTCGACCGCACCATGGGCCGCCATGGCATGAACACCGGGGCGCTGTTCCTCGACCGTTATCTGGCCGGCATCGTGCCGGTCGACGGAACCGAGGTGCTGCGCAAGATGGCGGCCATGGGCGCGGCCGCCCGGGCCGAGCGCGGCGAAGCAAGCTGACACAGGGAGGTAGAGCCATGAGGGTCGAACGGGAACGTCTGGACCGCACGATCAACCCGCGCACCGTCGCGGTGGTGGGCGACGCCAAGATCCGCAACTTCCGCTGGCTGAAGAGCATGGAGACCTTCCAGGGCCCGGTCTACTCGGTCCAGGTCGACCCCAACGAGATCCCGGAGATCGAGGCGATGGGCATCCCCAACTACACGAGCCTCCTCGAGATCCCCGAGGAGATCGACTTCGTGCTGGTGGCGGTGCCGCGCAACGTCGCGCCCTTCATCCTGCGGCAGTGCGTCGAGAAGGACGTGGCCGGGGCGGCGTTCTTCACCTCCGGCTTCGCCGAGACGGCCAGCGAGGACGGTTTCGCGCTGCAGGAGACGCTGACCGAGCTGGCGCGCGACTCCGGCCTCGCGCTGATCGGCCCGAACTGCATGGGCCTCTACAACCCCGGCGTCGGCGTGCGCTTCGGCCCCAACCAACCCTCGGGCTTCGAGGGCCGCATCAGCTTCGCCGCCCAGAGCGGCGCGCACACCGGCGACCTGATCGAGGCCGCCTACGACTCCGGCGTGCTGCTCGGCAAGGCTGTCAGCTTCGGCAACGGCATCGTGCTGGAGAACGCCGACTACCTCGAGTACTTCGCCGGCGACCCCAGCACCGACATCCTCGCGATGTACGTGGAGGGGCTGCAGGACGGGCCGCGCTTCTTCCGCACGCTGCGCGAGACCACGCCCCACAAGCCCGTCGTGCTCTGGAAGGGCGGCCGCACCGAGGACGGCGGGCGCGCGACCCGCTCGCACACCGCCTCGCTGGCCGGGTCGTCCGAGGTCTGGGACGCCGCCTGCCGCCAGGCGGGCGCGATCCAGGCGCGCAACCTCGTCGAGCTGGTCGACATCCTCAAGGTGCTGACGCTGCTCCCGCCGTTCACGGGCGACGGCGTCGGCATCGCCGGCGGCTCGGGCGGGCAGTCGGTCGCGATGGCGGATGCCTTCGCCACCGCCGGCATGCGCGTCCCCACGCTCACGGACGAGTCCTACGCGCAGCTCGAGGAGTGGTTCAGCCTCGTCGGCGCGAGCTTCCGCAACCCGATCGACATGGGCTCGAACCGCACGGAGCTGGAGCAGATCTTCGGCATCCTCGACAAGGACGAGAACATCGACGTGGTCGTGATGCAGATCCGCCCGCGGCCCCAGGACGACCCGGACCGCGAGCTGCTCGAGGAGCTGGTGGAGGCGCTGGCGAGGGCGAACGAGCGCTCCTCGAAGCCGCACATCGCGCTGCTGCACTCGCCGAAGCCGCTCGCCCACGCCGAGGCAATGCGCGAGATCTCCGCGCGCCTCGCCGAGCAGGGCATCGCCAGCTTCGAGACCTACGATCGCGCGGCGCGCGCCCTCGCCGCCGTGCGCGCCTGGCACGTCGCGCGGGCCGCCGGAGAGTAGCCGCAGCGCGTCAGTGCGCCTCCGCGACCAGCCCCGCCTCCACGCGCTGCACGAGCGTGCGCAAGGCGGCGTGCGGCGGGGCTTCGAGTTCGGGGTCGGCCTCGATTAGCGCCTCCGCCTCCTGGCGGGTGGCGTCGATCAGGCGGACGTCGAGCAGCGAGGCGACGCGCAGCGAGGGCGTCCCCGCCTGGCGCGTGCCGAACAGCTCGCCGGGGCCGCGCAGCTCCAGGTCCGCCTGCGCGAGCACGAAGCCGTCGCGGTTGCGCGCCACCAGCGAGAGCCGCTCCTGCGCCTCCGCCGACGGGTCGTCGGCGAGCAGGAAGCAGGTCGAGGCGTGCTCGCCGCGACCGACGCGCCCGCGGAACTGGTGCAACTGCGAGAGCCCGAAGCGGTCCGCGCCCTCGATCAGCATCATCGTCGCGTTCGGCACGTCGATGCCGACCTCGACGACGGCGGTTGAGACGAGGATCGAGACCTCGCCCCGCGCGAAGCGCTGCATCACGGCGTCCTTCTCGCGGCCGGGCATGCGCCCGTGCAGCAGCGCGATGCGGTCCGCGAGGTCCGGGAACTGCTCGAGGCAGAGCCGCTCGTATTCCTCGGTGGCGGCGCGCGAGACGACGGCGTCCGAGCCCTCGACGAGCGGGCAGATCACGAAGCCCTGGCGGCCCGCCTCGACCTCCGCGCGCAACGCGGCGAAGGCCTCGGCGCGCTCTTGAGGCGGCAGCCAGTGGGTCTCGATCGGCGTACGGCCGGGCGGCAGCTCGTCGATCACCGTGAGATCGAGGTCGCCGTAGACCGTGAGGGCGAGCGAGCGCGGGATCGGGGTGGCCGTCATCACCAGCAGGTGCGCGCTCGATGCGGCCTCGACTACGCCGTCGCCGGAGCGCTCCGGCTGGCGCAGCGCCGAGCGCTGCATCACGCCGAAGCGGTGCTGCTCATCGACGACGGCGAGGCCGAGGCGGTGGAAGTCGACGCCCTGCTGGATCAGCGCGTGCGTCCCAACGATCAGCTGCGCCCCGCCGTGGCGGATCGCGTCGAGGGCGTCACGGCGCTCCTTCGCACGCGTCGAGCCGGTCAGCAGCACGACGCGCAGCGGCAGCGGGAGGAAGGGCAGGCTGACCACGCCGTTCAGCGGCGGCTCCGGCTCGCCCGAGAGCAGCGCGCAGAGCGTGCGGAAGTGCTGCTCCGCGAGCACCTCGGTGGGGGCCATCAGCACGGCCTGGTGGCCGGCGGCAACCGCGCCGATCATCGCCGCGAGGGCGACCACGGTCTTCCCTGAGCCCACGTCGCCCTGCAGCAGCCGCGCCATCGGTTGCTCCTGCGCGAGGTCCTCAAGCATGTCGTCGAGGGCGTGACGCTGCGCCTTGGTCAGCTCGAACGGCAGCTCGCCGAGGAACGCCGCGATCGCATCGTGCCCGGCGAAGACCGGGGCGTTGGCCAGCGAGCGCCACTCCTGTTTGCGCCGCACCACGCCGAGCTGGATTGCGAGCAGCTCGTCGAAGGCAATGCGTCGCCGCGCGGCGTCGAGCTCGGCCTTGCTGTCCGGGTAGTGGATCTGCCGCGTCGCCTCAATGATGCCGGGCAGGTCGTGGCGCTCGCGCAGCTCTGGCGGCAGCGTCTCCGGCAGCCGCTCGGCGAAGCGGTCGAGCAGCCCCGCGATCGTCGTGCGCAGAGTCCGCTGCGCCAGCCCCGTCGTCGAGGGGTAGACGGGCACCAGGCGGCCGGTCTCGCGCTGCTCGCCGCCGAGCTTCTCGAACGCGGGATTGTCGATCGTCGGACGGCCGCGATATGCCTTGACCGCGCCGGAGAGCGCGATCTCCGTGCCCGGCGGCAGCTGCGCGGCGAGCCACGGCTGGTTGAACCAGACGACGCGCAGGCGCGCGCCGGTCTCGTCGCTGATCATCGCCTCGCAGACCTGCATGCGGCCGCCGCGGCCCACCCGCACCGGGCGCGCGCGGTCGACCGTGCCTCGCACGGTTTGCTCCTCGCCGATGCGCAGCGAGGCAATCGGCACGGTCACGGAGAAGTCGTGGTAGCGGTGCGGGTAGTGGCGCAGCGCGTCGCCGATGGTCTCCAGGCCGAGCCGCTCGAGGCGCTTGAGGTTGGTGGCGCCGAGCCGCGTCCCGGCGCGGGCGATCGGCCATTCGAGGGCGGCCTCGCCCTCGGGCACCGGATCGCGCGGAGCCTTGCGCTGGGGCGTCTTGCGGGCGGGTGCAGCGCCTTCAGGGGGCGGGGGCTGATCGGCGGCGGCGGCACGCTTGCGGGGGCGCGCGGGCGCGCGCGACTTCGCAGGCTGTGCGGCGCGGCCCTGCTCGTGCGCGATCGTCGCCCGCGCGCGGCGCAGCCAGCTCCTGCGCTCCTCGACGTCGAGCGAGCGGTAGCCGGCCGCGGGGAGCGCGGCGACCATCCGCAGCAGCGGCGAGCGCGGGGGCTCATCGCGGGCCTGGAGGCGCAGCAACTCGTCGAGGCCGCCCTCGACGAGCGTATCGGTGCAGCCGGAGCGGAGCTCGCCGTCGAGCACGACCGCGAGCCGCTCGAGGTCGGCGGTCATGCCGAGGCGGCGTCCGGGGAGAGTACTGCGACGACGGCCAGCAGCCCGGGACCGACGTGCACGCCGATCGCGGGCCCGACCTGCCCCTGGAGCACCGGCGCGCCGGGCGCGACCTCGCCAAGCCGGCGGGCGAGGTCGGCGGATTCGTCCGGGGTCGTCGAGTGGAGCACCGCGAGTCGCTCGATGGAGCCGAGCGCAGCCACGCGCCGCACCACCTCGGCGACCGCCTTCTTCTTCGTGCGCACGCGGCCAATCGGGACGATCACGCCGTCCTGGATGGAGAGCAGCGGCTTGAAGCGCATCAGGCCGCCGATCATCTCCTGCGCCCGCCCGATCCGGCCCCCGCGGCGCAGGTACTCGAGGGTGTCGACGAGGATGAAGTCGTGCGTGCGCGCGTACTGGTCCATCACCAGATCGCGCGCCTCCTCGAGGCTCGCGCCGTCCGCGACCGCCTGTGCCGCCCTTATCGCGCCCATGCCGAGGGCCAGAGTCACGGAGCCGGAGTTGACGGCCTCGACGCGCACGCCGTCGACCTGCTGTGCGCCCTGGCGCGCGGAGGCGAGGGTGCCGCTCAGCTTCTCGGAGATGTGGAGCGAGAGGATCTCCGTCGCGCCCTCGTCCTTGAGGCGCTGATAGGTGTCGCGGAACGCACCCGGCGAGGGCTGCGAGGTCGTCGGCAGCTGGGACTCGCGGGCGAGCCGCTCGAAGAACGTGTCGGAGTCGATGTCCACGCCGTCGAGCAGGTGCTCGTCGCCGAAGAAGACGCTCGCGGGGACCACGGTGATCCCGAGTTCCTCGGCAAGATCGCGCGGGAGATCACAGGTCGAGTCGGTGACGATGCGGATGCTCATGAGTCCGTGCCTCCTTCGCTCGCTCTGGCGCCGGGCGCGTCTATTCGAGGCTCACGAGGTACGGGTAGTGCGGCTGCCCGCCCGTGAACACCTCGACTTCCAGTTCCTCGTGCGCGTCCTCGAGCAGCACGGGGAGCCGCTCCGCCGAGCCGGCAGGCGCGTCCACCCCGAGGTAGACGGTCGCCAGCTCGAGCGCGTCGTCGGACTCGAGCGCGTGCCCGATGCCGGCGAGCAGAGCGTCGTCGATCCCGTCCGCCCGTGCGACGAGGCGGCCGTCGAGGATCGCGATCGCGTCGCCTGCCGTCACGCTCACGCCATCGGCGATGGCGTCGCGGACGGCGCGGGTGACCTCGACGCAGCGCACCGAGGCGGCCGCGGAGGCGAGCGACTCGGCGAGCGACTCGGGCGGCTCACTGGGCACGAAGCTGAGGGCCGCGGCGAGGCCGGCGGCGACGGTCCGTGCGGGGACGACGCGGATCAGGTCCGGCTCCTGCTGCGCCGCCTGCTCGGCGGCGAGCAGCACGTTCGAGTCGTTGGGCAGGATGAAGACCCGCTCGCGGCCCGCGCGGCGCGCCGCCTCCAGCAGCTCGCCGGCGCTCGGGTTGTTCGTCGCGCCGCCGCTCACGATCCGCGTCACCCCGAGCTCACGGAAGTGCGCCGTCAGCCCCGGCCCCTGGACGACGGCGACGAGGCCGATCGGCGGCGGGGGCGCGTCGTCGTCCTCGGCGTCCTCGTGAGCCGCGGCCCAGCTCTCGTGCTGGGCCTGCATGTTGTCGACCTTGACGCTCTGCAGGCCGCCGTGCGCGGCGCCGGCGGAGAGCGCGACGCCGGGGTCCTCCATGTGCACGTGCACACGCAGCGCCGAGGCGTCGCCGACGACGAGCACGGACTCGCCCTGCGCTTCCATGAGAGCAGCAGCAAGTACCGTGCGATCGAGTCCCGCGCCCTGCACGATGTATTCGACGCAGTAGCCGTGACCCTCGTGCTCGACGCCGCTGAGGTCCACCTCGCCCGCAGGTGCGGGCGGCGGCTCCGGCAGCGGCTCGCCGCGCACGCCGTAGAGCAGGCCCGCCAGCACGACGGCGACGCCCTGGCCGCCGGCGTCGACGACTCCGGCCTCGCGCAGACGCGGCAGCAGATCCGGCGTGCGCTCCACGCTCGCCTCGGCTTCCTCGACCGCGACGGCGAGCAGCGCGTCGAGGGCGAGCGCGGCATCGGCCTCCGCCGCGACGGCGGCGGCCTCGCGCATGACCGTCAGCATCGTGCCCTCGACGGGCTCGGGCACCGCGTCGTAGGCCGTCTCCGAGGCGCCGCTGAGCGCGGCGCGGAGCTCCGCGGGACCCAGCGCATTGACGCCCTCGAGAGCGTCGGCGATGCCGCGCAGCATCTGCGAGAGGATGACGCCGCTGTTGCCGCGCGCGCCGAGCAGCGCCGCGTCGGCGAGCGCCTTGCTGATCGCGCCCGCCCCGCCGGACTCGGGCAGGGCCGCGTTCGCGGCGCGCAGCGTGAGCAGCATGTTCGTCCCGGTATCGCCGTCCGGCACGGGGTAGACATTGATCGCGTTGAGCGCCTCGCGGTTGGCCTCGAGCCAGAGCTCGGCGACCTGGAGGGCGTGGCGCAGGTCCGCGCCGCTGAGGACCGTACCGGTAGCTGCGTCGGGAGACGTCATCGGCTGCTGCGTCCTCGTTCCTCGCGCGCGGTCGCGCCCGCGGCGGCGTGGCGCAGCACCCCGTCCAGTGCTACGCTTTGACTCGCTCAAGCATAGCGCGAGCTTCACCGACTGAGAGAGACGGCGCGGTATGGCCTCCGGACAGTGCGACCTCTGCCCGAAGCACACACGCTTCGGCCGCAACATCCGTCACAAGCACTCCGGCCGCTGGGAGCGCAAGGCCCAGCGCACCAACCGCGAGTTCCGCCCCAACGTGCACAAGAAGCGACTGCTGATCGATGGTCGCTGGCGCCGCGTCAACGTCTGCACGCGCTGCCTGCGCACGCAGATGAAGCGCCTCTCCGAGGGCAAGCCCGCGATCCCCCCTGCGAGCAACGCCGCCGCCTGACTGTCCTCCCACTCGCGAGCGCAACCTTGAGGCCGCCTCCGCGCGCCCGTCAGCCGTGGGCACCTCTTCCACTGATTTGCCCTGGCGGAACCGATCGTGATTCGCCAGCGTATTGTTCGGTGAGGGTGCCACACTCGAGGAGTCACGGGCGCCGTCGCTGACGCCGCGGTGTGGCACCCGACGGGGAACCATGAACGCACGACTGACAGCCTTGCTGACGGCGCTGCTGCTAGCTGCTGCGGCGCTCGCGGCCTGCACGGGCAACGGGGACGAGGCTGGCCCGGGCGAGGCGACGGCGACCGTGACTCCGACCGCGACCCCGACCCCGATCCCGACGCCGGAGCCGCCAGAGGTAGCCGCGGATCGCGCTGCCCTCGTTGCGCTCTACCACGCCACCGGCGGCGACAACTGGCTGGACAGCGCGAACTGGTTGACCGACGCGCCGCTGGGCGAGTGGCACGGAGTCACGACCGACAGCGACGGGCGCGTAATCGATCTGGAACTCCTGGTCGGGATGCGCGGGCCAATTCCGCCCGAGTTGGGCGCGTTGACCCGCCTTGAGAGTCTGTATCTGGGACAGGCCCAGCATCCGTTCGGCCTGGTGAACTACCTGAGCGGGCCAATCCCGCCCGAGCTCGGCAAGCTCGCGAGATTGAGGCAGCTGGTCCTGTGGAACAACGAGCTGAGCGGCCCAATCCCTGTTGATCTGGGCGGCCTCACGAATCTGAAACAGCTAACCCTGTCGGGAAACCAGTTGAGCGGCCCCATTCCGGCAGCGCTCGGTGGCCTGGCCCAACTGGAGGAACTGAGCCTCTACGGAAACCGCCTGAGCGGCCCGATCCCGCCCGAGTTGGGCGGCCTCACCAGGCTGCGAGATCTGTATCTCGACCGCAACCAGTTGAGCGGCCCGATCCCGCCCGAGCTGGCCAGTCTCACGAGCCTGGGGAGGTTGGCCCTCTCCCAGAACCGGCTGAGTGGCCCAATCCCGCCCGAGCTGGGCAGCCTCACGAGCCTGGAGGCGTTGGCCCTCGGGAGCAACGAGCTGAGCGGGCCGATCCCACCCGAGCTGGGTCGCCTTGCGAACCTTATATTTCTGGTCCTCGGGCGCAACAATCTAAGCGGGCCTATTCCGGCTGAGTTGAGCAACATCACGAGGCTGAACCTCGATATCGAGGGGAACCAGTTCAGCTGCATTCCCGAGAGCTTGCGGGACAATGTCGAGAACATTACCGAGCTCTTCTTGCCCTCGTGCCGGTGAACGGACGAGCGCCCGCACGGCCTGCAGGAGGATGCTGCGTCCCGAGTGGCTCGGCAGTGCCGCCAGAGTGGAGCCAGTCTTGAGCGCGTAGGAGGCGATGTCCATTGGGTAACCTCACGAACCTCCGGGCCTGCAGCTCAGGGGGAACAGGCTCAGTGGGTGCGTCCCATGAGATTGCGAGGCGTTACCAACGACTTGGTGGAACTCGGTTGGCCCTATTGCTAAATCGCCTCGGTGGGGGCGTCGGATCGGTAATGGAGTCGACCAAGGCAGCGACAGCCCCGCCTGCCGCTTGAGAAGACGGCCTGCGCAGACGTAACGACACTGGGGCGCCGCTTGGGTTGAATTCGAGCGAGAGCACCGCCAGCGGGGTGGGCGGGCGCACGGAGACACCCCTGAGCCTGGGCGTCACGATCGGCGACTCGGACCCGCTCGACATGAGCCCGGTCCCAGGGTGTGCGAGCAGCGCCTGCGCGGGCTCGATATCCCGCCGAGCGGACCACGATCTGACGCTGCCACCGGCGTGTACCCCATGAGAGCCGCGCGCTCGCCACGACGGAGCTGAGACGGCGAGAGCAGTGGTTGAGGAACTGGCCGCGGAGCGCAAACCGCGCGCCCGTCAGCCCTCGACGGCGGCCCGCAGCGTGGCGAGCGCGGCCTGCGGCGTCTCGCGCGGGTTGTAGACCGCGGAGCCGGCAACCAGCAGGCTCGCGCCCGCGTCCGCGCACTGCCGCGCGTTGTGCGCCTTCACCCCGCCGTCGACCTCGATCACCGCGTCCAGGCCCGCCGCAGCGAGGGCGGCTCGCAGCTCACGGACCTTGTCCAGCAGCTCGGACATCAGCTCCTGCCCACCGCGCCCGGGGTGCACGAGCATCACCGTGATCTCGTCGAGCTGTGACAGCCACGGCTCCAGCGCGGCGGCGGGCGTCTGCGGGCTGATCGCGATCCCCACCTCGCAGCCCAACTCGCGCGCCCTCGCGATCTCGCGCTGCGGCTGATCGGTCGCCTCGAGGTGGAAGATCAGCCGGCCCGCGCCCGCCTCGGCCAGCGGCTCCAGCTGCTCGAGCGGGTCGGCGACCATCATGTGCGCCTCGATCGGCAGCGAGACCGCCTGCCGCACCGCCTCGACGATCAGCGGACCGAAGCTGATCTGCGGCACGAACTGCCCGTCCATCACGTCGATGTGCATCACGTCGGCGCCCCCCGCCTCGGCAGCCGCGACCGCGTCCGCGAGCCGTCCGAGGTCGGCCGTCAGGATCGAGGGCGCGATCCCGGCGCGCCGCAGTGTCGCCCCGCCGCTCACTCCGCCTCCTCGGCCGCGAGCCGCGCGCGGGCGGCCTCGCGTGCCCGCGCCACCGCCTCCGGCGCGGTGCCGCCGGTGACGCTGCGGGCGGCCAGCGCCGCCTCGAGGCCGAGCGCGGGGGGCTCTTCGGCGAAGACGGGATGCGCCTCGCGGAACTCGTCCGCGCTGAGATCCTCGAAGGTGCGGCCCTCCTGCTCGCAGCGCGCGACGAGCGCGCCGATCACCTCGTGCGCCTCGCGGAAGGGCACGCCGTTGCGGACGAGCTGGTCGGCGAGGTCGGTGGCGAGCGCGAAGTTCTCGACGGCTGCAGCGCGCCCGCGTTCCGCGTCGAAGCGCAGCGAGGGCAGCATCGCGGCCACGACCGCCAGCGAGGCGAGCAGCGTGTCGACCGTGTCGAAGAGCGACTCCTTGTCCTCCTGCAGGTCGCGGTTGTAGGCCAGCGGCTGGCCCTTGAGCAGCGTCAGCGCCTGCACGAGGTTGCCGATCACGCGCGCGCTCTTACCCCTCGCCAGCTCCGCGACGTCCGGGTTGCGCTTCTGCGGCATGATGCTCGACCCCGTGGAGAAGGCATCGTCGAGCCGCACGAGGCCAAACTCGGCCGAGGCCCAGAGCACGATCTCCTCGGACAGCCGCGAGAGGTGCGTCATCGCCAGCGCCGCCGCCGCGTGGACGTCGACGACGAAGTCGCGGTCGGAGACGGCGTCGAGCGAGTTGGCCGAGACCGCCTCGAAACCCAGCTCGCGTGCGACGAACTCGCGGTCGATCGGGTAGCCGACGCCGGCGAGGGCGCCCGAGCCGAGCGGCAGCACGTTGACGCGCCGCCGCGCCTGGCGCAGCCGCTCCGCGTCGCGCGCGAACATCTCCTCGTAGGCGAGCAGGTGGTGGGCGAGCAGCACGGGCTGCGCGCGCTGCAGGTGCGTGTAGCCGGGCACCACGGTCTCCGCCTCGCGCGCGGCGAGGTCGATCAGCGCGCCTCGCAGCGCCCGCAGACGCGCGGCAGCCTCGTCGCAGGCGGCGCGCACGAACATCCGCAGGTCGGTCGCCACCTGGTCGTTGCGCGAGCGCGCGGTGTGCAGCCGCCGCGCCGGTTCGCCGATGCGCTCGGCGAGCGCGGCCTCGATGTTGAGGTGGATGTCCTCGCGGTCCTCGCGGAACTCGAAGCGCCCGGCCTCGATCTCCGCCTCGATCGCGCGCAGGCCCTCGACGATCGCGTCGCGGTCGGCGTCCTCGATGATGCCTTGCTTCGCGAGCATGCGCGCGTGGGCGATCGAACCGGCGATGTCCTCGCGGTAGAGCCGCCGGTCGAAGCCGATCGAGGCGCTGTAGGCCTCGACGAGCGCGTCGGTAGGCGCGCTGAAGCGTCCGCCCCAGAGCTTGCCGGCCCCTTGCTGTCCGTCCTCGTCCGCCATCGTTCGAGGCTAGCACCGCGCGCCCGCGACGCGCGAGCGGGGGGTGGGTGCCGGGAGGCTACGCGTTCGCGCGCTCGCTATCCCTGACAAGCTTCACCTCAAGGCGGTACCCGAGTGCCTGGGCCGCCTGCCAAGCCGTCTCAAGGCGGGGCGTGTGATCGCCCGATTCCATGCGTGTGATGACGTTCCTGGAGACGCCGATGCGCTCGCCCAACTCCCGCTGGGTGAGATTCGCCCCCTTGCGCGCCCTCACCAACTGGCGGATCAGGTCGAACCGCGGTTGAAGGCGATCGTACTCAGCCTTGAGCTCAGGATTGCGCTCCGTCAGATCGCGCAAGTGCTCCAGCGCGTCGCTGCCAACCTGCCCCATCGGCCTTGTCTCCCACACTCCGGCTACAGCGATCGCAATCTTCGAAGCGCTACAGCCTCTTCCCTAGCGTCGAGCTTCCGTGTCCGCTTCCGCCACGCATGCAAAAGGAGAACTCCTCCATCGGCGATGGCGTAGGCGCAACGGTGATTGCCGAAACGCAATTCCCAGATCCGCTCGCGCCGGTTGATGATCCGATCCTGCGGCATCCCCAGCGGTGCGCCTTCGGTGTTGATCAGTTCGAGCAGGCGGCGGAAGGATGCAACCGCCGCGAGGTCGCCCTGTCGCAACAGCGCCTCGACGTACCCCTTCACGGGCTCGCGGCCCCGACCGTCTACGAAGTAGTGGACGCGAAACGGGGTCACGCGCTCAGAGTAGCATATTTGCTACCTCGGCAATGGCGAACGAAAGACAAGTGGGTGACCAGGCGAGTTGGCCCTTACTCCTGGCCGGGTGCGGCGAGGCGGAGCGGGTCCGGGGAATCGCGCAGCAGCTGCTGGCGCGCCTGGACCTCCAGCGGCAGGCCCCAGAGCTTGATGAAGCCGAGCGCCGCCTGCTGGTCGAAGGCGTCGTCGGAGCCGTAGGTCGCCAGCTCGAGGTGGTAGAGGCTCCGATCCGAGG
This sequence comes from Dehalococcoidia bacterium, assembly GCA_965247925.1. Classification (GTDB taxonomy): domain Bacteria; phylum Chloroflexota; class Dehalococcoidia; order UBA2979; family UBA2979; genus VXMT01. Next base: position 649,302 of record CBDFIB010000004.1, on the reverse strand, counting down.
CGACGCCGACCGCCTCGGCGTGGCCGCGCCAGAAGCGCAGCCGCACCTCGCCCGTGACGTGGCGCTGCGTGGAGTGCACGTAGGCGGCGAGATCCTGGTGGTGGGTGCTGAACCACAGGCCCTCGTAGACCAGGTCCGCGTACTCCTGCGCGACGCGCTCCTTCATCCGCAGTTGCTGCTTGCTCAGCGTCAGCGACTCCAGCTTGCGGTGTGCGGCGAGCAGCGCGACGGCGGCCGGGGCCTCGTAGACCTCGCGCGACTTGATGCCCACCAGGCGGTTTTCGACCATGTCGATGCGCCCGACGCCGTGCCCGCCGGCGATCTCGTTGAGCCGCTCGACGAGCGGGACCGGCGCGATCGCCTCGCCGTCGAGGGCGACCGGGATGCCCTGCTCGAAGCGCAGCTCGACCGTGTCCGGCTCGGCGGGCGTGTTGTCGAGCGGCTGCGTCCAGGCGTAGGCGTCCTCCGGCGGGATCGTCCACGGATCCTCGAGCACGCCCGACTCGATGGCGCGGCCCCACATGTTCTCGTCCACGGAGAACGGCGAGGACTTGCCGCTCTCGACGGAGATGCCGTGGCGGCGGCAGTAGGCGAGCGCCTCGTCGCGGGTCCACTCGTTCTCGCGCGCCGTGCCGACGATCGCGAGGTCCGGCGCCAGCGCCCGCAGCGCGACGTCGAAGCGCACCTGGTCGTTGCCCTTGCCGGTGCAGCCGTGCGCGACGGCGTCGGCGCCGCTCTCGCGCGCCTTGTCGACGAGCAGCTTCGCGATCAGCGGCCGCCCGAGGGCGGTCGCGAGCGGGTAGGCGCCCTCGTAGACGGCGTTGGCCGCCAGCGCGGGGAAGGCGAAGTAGCGCAGGAAGTCCTCGCGCCCATCGACGACCGCGAACTCCTTCGCGCCCGCCTCGCCCGCGCGGCGCTCGGCGCCCTCAATGTCGCCGACGTTGCCGAGGTCCGCCAGCAGGCAAACGACCTCGTAGTCGCGTTCTTCCTGCAGCCATTTGACGGCCGCCGAGGTGTCCAGCCCGCCCGAGTAGGCGAGGACGATGGTGTCGCTCAAGGTGTGGCTCCGCTCATGCGCCGACCACCAGTGGCGAGGCGATCTCGATCATGACGCCGTCGGGATCGCGCACGCAGGCGGTGGTCTGGCCCCAGGGTTGCACGGTCGGCGGCGACAGCGCCGTGGCGCCGGCGCCGACCGCTCGCTCGTAGTCTGCTTCTACGTCGTCGCTGCGGAAGGAGATGGTGAACCCGGGGGCGGGCTCGTCAGGGTCGCTCTCGCGGATCGGCGCGGGCATGTGCATCGCCGCGAAGCGGTTGGAGGCGAAGGCGAGCGCCGTGGCGCCGGTCTCCATCTCCGCGTAATCCTTCGTCTCGGCCATGAAGCGCAGCTCCAGGCCGAAGGCGCTGCGGTAGAAGCGCACCGCCGCCTCGACGTTCTTGACGTAGACGATCGTCCAGCCCAGTTCCACGGATCGAGGCTCCCAGCGGCGGTCCCGGCTACGCGGTCACCTCGGCGATCGCGCCGTCGATGATCTCGACGCAGCGGTCGATCTCGTCCGCGCTGACCGTCAGCGGCGGCATCAGCCGCACCACGTCCGGGCGCACGGGGTTGAGCAGCAGCCCGGCGTGCATCGAGGCGACCACCACGTCCCCCGCGATCGCCTCGTTCAGTTCGAGGCCGATCAGCAGGCCGCGGCCACGCACGCCCTTCACCGCGGCGTGCTTCTCGCCGAGCGCGGTCAGGGCGCGCGCCGCCTGGTCGCCGCGTGCGCGCACGTTCTGCAGGATGTCGCCCTCGAGCACGCGCCGCAGCACGTGGGCGGCGGCGGCGGTGGCCAGCGGCTGGCCGCCGAAGGTGCTGCCGTGGTCGCCCGGCTCGAAGACGTTGGCGTGCTCCTTCGCGAGCAGCGCGCCGATCGGCAGTCCGCCGCCGAGGGCCTTCGCGCTGGTCATGACGTCCGGCTCGATGCCGGCCTGCTCGTGCGCCCAGAGCGTCCCGGTGCGCCCCATGCCGACCTGGATTTCATCGAGGATCAGCAGCATCTGCTGCTCGTCGCACCACTCGCGCAGCGTGCGCAGGTAGTCGTCGCCGGGAACGATGATGCCACCCTCGGCCTGGATCGGCTCCACCATCACGGCCGCGGTCTGCGGCGTCGTCGCCGCCTGCACCGCCTCGATGTCGTCGAAGTCGACGTGGATGAAGCCGGGTACCAGCGGCTCGAAGGGCTCGCGGTAGGCGGGCGTCCCGGTCGCGGCGACGGTAGCCATCGTGCGGCCGAGGAAGCCGTTGTGCATCACGATGATCTCGTGCGCGCCGTTCTTGCGGACGCGGCCCCACTTGCGCGCCAGCTTGAGCGCGCCCTCGTTCGCCTCGGCGCCCGAGTTCGCGAAGAAGACGCGGTCCATCGGCGAGTTGTCGATCAGCATCTGCGCGAGCTCGATCTGCGGCTCGCTGTAGAAGATGTTGGAGCAGTGGATCAGCTTGGCGGCCTGCTCGCTGATCGCCTGCACCAGTCCCGGATCGGCGTGGCCGAAGATGTTGGTCGAGATCCCGGCGACGAAGTCGAGGTACTCCTTGCCGTCGATGTCCCAGACGCGGGTGCCCTCGCCGCGCACGAGCGTAACCGGCAGCCGCCGGGCGGCCTGCATGTAGAGCTGTGCTTCAAGGGCCTGGATGTGATCGCTCACGCGTACGCTCCCGTACTGATCGCTCCCGTGTTCGCTTCCGCTATCGGCCCGCGGCAGGGCGCTCGCTGCGCCCTACTGGCCTCCGCTCTGTTCGATCTGATCGAGGAGTGCGCGCAGCCGATCGAGCTCGGCCTGCGTGGCGTCCGCGGCCTGCAGCGCCTGCCGCAGCAGTTCCCCGAAGTCGCCCGCCGGCGCGACCGGGCTGGCGTCGCCCGCGTCGCCGTCGCCCGTGCCGGGCTGGGTGACGAGCGAGCCGTCGGCGCCGGGTAGCGACGAGGCGCGGCGGCCGAAGACCACGTCGAGCGCCCGCTGGAACGTCGGCTCGAGGGCGATGTTGTTGCCGTTCGCCACCATCACGCGCTTGAGTTCGGGAATGCGCGAAGTATCGGCCTGCAAGTAGATCGGTTCGATGAAGAGGAACGACTCGCCGATCGGGATCATCAGCAGGTTGCCGCGGATCACCTCGGAGCCCGCGCCCTCCCAGAGCGTGAGCTGCGAGGAGATGCCCGGATCCTGGTCGATGCGCGCCTCGATCTGCGCCGGTCCGAAGACGAGGTCGTCGGTCGGGAAGCGGTAGGCGCGCAGCTTGCCGAGGTTGTCGCCGTCCGAGCGTCCGGCGAGCCAGGCGATGGTGTTCTGCTTGTTGCGAGGCGTGAACGGCAGGATCAGCGAGAACTCCTCGATCTCCTCGCCGGGCAGCTTCATGATCACGTAGTACGGCTCGAGCGGCTGCTCCTGCTGGCGGAACTTCTCCGTCGGCACCGCCCACAGGTCCTCGCCGATGAAGAAGGTTCGAGGATCCTGGATGTGGTAACGCAGGTACTGCTCCGCCTGCAGCCGGAACATGTCCTCCGGGTAGCGCAGGTGCGCGCGGATCGATTCCGGCATCTCGCTGGCGGGCGTGAACATGTCCGGGAAGATCTTCGACCAGGTCGCGACGATCGGGTCGTCGGGGTCGATCAGGTAGAAGGTCATGTCGCCGGTCTGCGCGTCTACGACGACCTTGACGCTGTTGCGCACGTAGTTGATGGCACCCAGGTGCTGCGAGTACGGGAAGCTCCCGGACGCGGTGTAGGCGTCCTGGATCCAGAGCAACTCGCCGTCGATGACCACCAGGTACGCGTCCGAGTCCAGTTCGAGGAACGGCGCGACCTTGCGGATGCGATCGTCGAGCGAGCGGTGCATCAGCAGCCGCGAGTCCGACGACAACTGGCCGGAGATCAGCACGTTGCGGTCGCCCAGCTGCCAGGCCAGCGCGAGCCGCCGCATGACGCCGGAGAGTTCGATGCCGCGGTCCGGCTCGTAGCGCGTCCCCTTGGTCGTGTCACCCTCCGGGTAGTCGAACTCGTCCTCTTTCGCGTTGACGATCACGTAGTGGTTGGTCAGCTCGCCGAAGTAGATACGGGCGCCGTCCTCGGAGATCGGGATTTCGTCGCCGACGGGCGGGATGTCGCGGGTGATCAGGACCGGCAGGCCCTCCGTGGTGATCTCGTTGACCCGGGCCACCACCGCGCCGTAGCCGTGCGTGAACTGCAGCCGCTGCTGCGTCCAGCCCGATGATCCGCTGGTCTGCGTGGCGCGCCGCAGATCGAGCTCCCGGGGCGCAAGCATGACCTGCTGCAGATTCCCGTCGATGACGTAACGATCGACATCCACGTCGTCGAACTGGTACAGCGGGCGGATCGACTGGATCTGGTTGAAGGTGTCGCGCATCGGCCGCGGGTCGAGCAGCCTCACGTTGTCGAGCGTCGCCTGGTTTGCGGCGAGCTCTTCCTCGGTCACCGCCGGCTCGGCCGGGAATTCCGTCTCGACGATCTCGTCGAGGCCCCAGGCGTGGCGGGTGCCCTCGATGTTGCGCTCGATGTAGAGCTGCTCCTTCTCGAGCTCGTTGGGGTCGACCTGGAAGGACTGGACGAAGGAGGGGTAGATGAAGCCGCCGAGGATACCGGCGATCACCCAGAGGCTGACCGCGAACGCGGGCGCCCGCCAGCTGGAGCTGAGCAGCGAGTTGACGATCGTGACAAGACCCGCGAACGCCCCGAGGGCGATCAGCGCGTAGCGCGCGGGCAGCCGCGCGTTGATGTCCGTGAACGTCGCCCCGGTCACGATCCCACCCGGCGACGTCACGAGGTCGAACACGCCGAGGTAGGAGCCGAGGGCAATCACGAGCAGGATCAGCCCGCCGAGCATGGAGAGGTGGATGCGCATCCCGCGCGTCAACTGCACCTCGAAGCGCTGTAGCGAGAACGTCAGCCCGTAGACCGCGCCCGCCCCCAGCACCGAGAGCACCAGCAGCGAGAGCACCCAGCCCTGGATCAGGTGATAGGCCGGCAGATCGAAGAGATAGAACGAGACATCGCGCCCGAACGCCGGATCGTTGACGCCGAACTCGACGGCGTTCCACCAGATCAGGATCGTTTCCCACGACCCCGCCGCCACGCCGCCGAAGAGGATCGCGATGAAGATCGTCAGCGCCCCCAGCGCGACCGTGACGATGCGCCGGATCGCCGTCGCATCGACGTCCTCGATGAAGGACTCCTCGACGCCCTGCGGGGCGAGGCGGCGCGCCAACCAGACGTTGAACCCGAGCACGAGGCCGGCGATCAGCGTGCCGGCCAGCAGCAGCGAGATGCGCGCCGAGAGGACGCGCCGGAAGTTGCCTTCGTAGTCGACCGACTCGAACCAGAGGTAGTCGACGTAGATCGCCTTGGCCCAGCTCGCGACAACGAACAGGACAACCAGCGCGGCTGCGATGCCGAGCCAGCGCACTGGCACCGGAGAACGGAACCCCGAGCCGCCGATGCGGAACGGCTCGGGCGGCGGACCAAGATCGTCTCGGTCGTCGCGGTCGTCGAAGAAGCCCAGCTTCAGTTCCTCACCCGCGTACCGGGGGCGTCCCCGGAAGCGATTCGTTCCAGCGTATGCGGTAGGCGGCCATTGGCCACGTGAGCCTCGACGCCGCGCTCCGCTGCTCGCAGGGCGGCATCGATCTTCGGGATCATACCACCGTCCAGCACGCCCTCCTCGCGCAGCGATGCCGCCCGCGCGGCGTCGAGCTCCTCGATCAGCGCGCCGTCGCCATTGAGCACCCCATCGACGTCGGTGAGGAAGACGAGGCTGCTCGCGCCGGCGGCACGCGCGATCTCTCCGGCGACCGTGTCGGCGTTGATGTTCAGCGGCTGCCCCGGCGGCTCCAGACCGATCGGCGCGATCACCGGCGTGGCCTCGCCCTCGATCAGCGCGCGCAGCGCCTCGCCGTCGATGCCCGTGACCTCGCCGACGAAGCCGAGCCGCTCGTCGCGGCGCGCGCGCACCAGCCCGCCGTCGACGCCGGAGACGCCCACGGCGAGGCCGCCGAGGCGCTCGATGGCGGCAACGAAGCGCGTGTTGACCACGCCGCGCAGCACGCCGATCACCACGTCCAGCGCCTCCTCGCTCGTCGCGCGCAGGCCCTCGATGAACACCGAAGGCACGTCGAGCCGGTCCAGCCAGTCCGTGATCATCGCCCCGCCGCCGTGGACGACGATCACCCGCTCGCCTCGTGCGCGCAGGGCGACGACGTCCTCGAGCGTGGTGTCCTCTTCGCCGAGGGTGGAGCCGCCGATCTTGACCACGATCGGGCCCCTCTGACCGGGCTGACCGTGGCCCGCGTCGGCGCTCACGTCGTGTAGTCCGCGTTGATACGCACGTACTCCTCGGTGAGGTCGCAGCCCCAGGCGGTCGCGCTCGCCTCGCCGCTGCCGAGGTCGATGCGGATCTGCACCTCCTCGCGGTCCATCGCCGCGGAGATGTCGGCTTCCGGTGTCGTGGTGGGCGCGCCGTCCTCGAAGGCGCAGTGCTCGCCGATCCAGACACGGGTGCGAGCGAGGTCGAGCGCCGCGCCGGAGCGGCCGGCCGCCATCAGCACGCGGCCCCAGTTCGGGTCGCGCCCGGTGATCATCGTCTTGACGAGCGGCGACGAGCTGATCGTGCGCGCCGCGATCCGCGCGTCCGCGTCCGAGGCCGCGCCCTCGGCGACCACCTCGATCAGCGTGCGCGCACCCTCGCCGTCGCGCGCCAGCTCGCGCGCGAGCCGCACGGCGACCGCCTCGATGGCGCTCGCCAGCGCCGCGGCGGCCGGGTGGCCGGCGTCGATCGGTTCGCCTCCGGCCGCGCCGTTGGCGAGGGCGACCACCATGTCCGAGGTCGAGGTGTCCATGTCCACGTCGATCATGTTGAAGGAGCGGTCGGTAACCTCGCGCAGGGTGTCCTGCAGCCAGCCGCGTTCGACGGGGGCGTCCGTGGTGAGGAAGCCGAACATCGTCGCCATGTCCGGGTGGATCATGCCCGCGCCCTTGGCCGCGCCGCCGACGATGTAGGCACGTCCGCCGGCCTCGATGCGCAGCGCGGCCTCCTTGGGCCGCGTGTCGGTCGTCATCATCGCGCGCGCGAACTGCGCGCCGCCCTCGCGGCTCAGCTCGATCTCGGCGATGCCCGCCTCGATGCGGTCGATCGGCAGGCGGCGGCCGATCACGCCGGTCGAGCCGACGAGCACCTCGGAAGGCTCGACGCCGAGCCGGGCCGCCGCCAGCTCGGCCATGCGCTCCGCGTCGGCCTCCCCGGCAGCGCCGGTGGCGACGTTGGAGTTGCCGGAGTTGACGATGAGCGCCCGCGCGACGCCTCGGGCGACGCGCTCGCGCGTCAGCACCAGGGGCGCGCCGACGACGGCGTTGCGGGTGAAGAGTGCGGCGGCGGTCGCGGGCCGCTCCGAGAGCAGCAGTCCGAGGTCGAAGCGCGGCTCCGGGCCGTAGCTGCGAATGCCCGTGTAGGTCGCGCCGGCGGTCCAGCCCAGCGGCGCCGTCAGGCCACCGGGAAGCTCGGCCAGCTCCGCCTGCGAGTCGAGATCCACCACGCCCTGCGCCCTCACTCCCGTCCGGGCAGCGAGTGTATCGGAGCCCTCGGCAGGGGGCGACAGACGGGACGACAGAGCGAGCGCGCCGAGGCGGCTACCGCCCCTCGCCGGCGAGGGGCGGCAACCCTGGCAGCCCGACGCGCGGGCAGCGCTCCAGCAGCAGGCAGCGCTCGCAACCGGGCGAGCGCGCGTGGCAGGTGCGGCGGCCGTGCTGGATCAGATCGACGTGGAAGGCGTAGACCTCGTCCGGCTCGAGCTGCGCCTCCAGCTCGTCATGCACCTTCACGACCGGCATCCGCGCCGGCGCGAGGCCGAGGCGCTTCGCCACGCGCTCGACGTGCGTATCGACGGGCAGCGCGGGCCGTCCGAGGGCGAACAGCAGCACGATCGCCGCCGTCTTCGGCCCCACGCCCGGCAGCGCGCGCAGCCACGCCTTCGCCTCCTCCATCGGCAACGTCTCGAGGAAGTCGAGCTCGTAGCCGGGGGCCTGCTCGCGGACCTCGGCGAGCAGCGCCTGGATGCGCGGCGCCTTCGTCGGCGCAAGCCCGCCGGGCCGGATCGCGTCCTCGACCTCGGACGTGGGGGCGTCGATCATCTCGTCCCAGCTCCCGAAGCGCTCGAGCAGGCGATGGAAGGCGTGCCCGGAGTTGTGATCCGAGGTGTTCTGGGAGAGCAGCGTCAGCACCAGCTCGGAGATCGCATCGTGGTGCGGACGCGCCTCGACACGCCCGTACGCCTCGCCGAGGATCGCGATCAGCTCGGAGGGTCGCCACTGCGCTCCCGTCACCACGTCTCCTCAGGCGATCCGCTGCGGACGGCCATCGTAGCGCCCGCGCCCGTCGTAGGATGGTCGCGCTGCGGCGCGATCGTGCGCGACGCGGGACGGAGGTCCGGGCGTGACTGGGGAGCAGATTCGGCTCACCGACCTCGCATCCTGCGGCGGCTGAGCGGGCAAGCTGGGTCTCTCGACCCTGGCGCAGGTGCTGCGCCCGCTGCAGGAGACGTTCTCCGCCGAGCAGTATCCGGAGCTGCTCGTCGGCCTCGCGCACCCCGATGACGCCGCGGTCTACCGCCTGAGCGATGATCTCGCCGTGATCCAGACGCTCGACTTCTTCCCGCCGGTCGTCGACGACCCGTACGACTACGGACAGATCGCAGCCGCGAACGCGATGTCCGATGTCTACGCGATGGGCGGCGAGGTGAAACTCGCGCTCAACATCGCGGCCTTCCCCGACGACCTCGATCCCTCGCTCCTGGCGGAGATCTTCCGTGGAGGCGCGGACAAGGTCGCCGAGGCCGGCGGCGTGATCGCAGGCGGCCACACGGTGATCGACGCGGAGCCGAAGTACGGCCTCTCCGTGATGGGCGTGATCCACCCCGACGCGATCCTGCGCACCGGCGGCGCGCAGCCCGGCGACGCGCTGCTCCTGACCAAACCACTCGGCACCGGGATCGTGATGAGCGCCGCGGGACAGCAACAGCCCGGCTTCGAGGAGGGCCTCGAGGCCGCTGTCGCCTCGATGACGCAACTGAACCGCCACGCGGCGCACCTCGCGCGGGCGGCAGGCGTGCACGCGATGACCGACGTCACCGGCTTCGGGCTGGCCGGCCATGCCGCCGAGATCGCCGGGCAGAGCGGGGCCACGCTCGCCCTCGATATCAGCGCGCTGCCGCTGCTGCCCGGCGCCGAGCGCTTCGCCGCCCTCGGCGGCGCTACCGGCGGCGGCGCGCGCAACCGCGACGGACTCGGCGATCGCGTGCGCATCGAGGGCGCTCCGTCGGACGCGATGATCGACCTGCTCTACGACCCGCAGACCTCGGGCGGCCTGTTGATCGCGCTGCCGGCGGACGGCGCCGAGGCGCTGCGGCGCGAGATCGAGGCGCAGACGGGCGGCTGCTGGCTGATCGGGCGCGTCGAGGCGGGCGCGCCGCTGGTCGTGGCGCGATGAGCGGCCGCGTGCGCCGCGCTGCCCTCGTCGTCCTCGTCGCGGCCTCGCTGCTGCTCGCGACGGCCTGCCCCGGCGGCGAGGAAGAGGCGACGCCGACGCCGACGCCGACCGAGGTAGTGCCGGACCCGACGGCGCTGCTGCGCGAGGCCGCCGACCGCATGGCCACCGTCGAGCGCTTCCACTTCTTGCTCGAGCATGTGGACGGCACAAGCGAGATCGTGCGCGGCATCGAGATGGTGCGCGCCGAGGGCGACATCGGCGGCACGGAGTTGCTGCAGGCGGAGATCGAGGGCCGCTTCGGCACCCTCACGTTCGAGACCGCGATCGTCGTGCTCCCCGACCAGGGCTGGCTCCAGAACCCGCTCACCCGCCGCTGGGAGCGCGAGGACATCACCGTCAGCGCGCTCTTCGATCCGCAGCAGGGGGCCGTCGCCCTCATGCGCACCGCGACCGCAACCGGCCTCGGCGGACGCGAGCACATCGGCGACATCGAGTGCTGGATCGTCGAGGGGGTCACCGACTCCGGGGAGCTGGCGTTCTTCCAGAACGCCGAGGCGGGGCACCCCGTCGGCGCGCGGGTCTGGATCGGCGTCGACGACCCGCTCGTGCACCGCATCGAGCTGAGCGGGCCGATCGCCGCCGGCGAGCTGGACACGATCGTGCGGCGGCTCGAGCTGAGCCGCTTCGGGCAGGACGTGGACATTGTCCCGCCGCGCTGAGGCGCAGGACGGCCGGCGCACGGGACAGGACCGCCGAGGAACCTGGCTGCTGATCGCCGTCGCGGGCGGCGTCTTCATCGCGGCCGACGACCAGACCGCGGTCGTCACGGTGCTGCCGGCGCTGATCGGCGACATCGGCCTCAGGGTGGACGACCTCTACCTCGCCTCCTGGGTGGTCAACGGCTACCTGCTCGGCTACATCGCCGCGCTGCCGATCGTCGGGCGCGTCGCAGACGTCTACGGTCGCGCGCGCGTCTACGCCGCCGCGCTGGCGGTGTTCATGGTGGGCAGCGCGCTCGTCGCCGCCGCGCCGGGCTTCGAGTGGCTCGTCGCCTCGAGGGCGCTACAGGCTGCGGGAGGCGGCGCGATGGTGCCCGTGGCGATGGCGATCGTCGTGACCGAGCTGCCGCCCGAGCGGCGCCTGCTCGGCCTCGGCGCGATCGCCGCAGCCTCGGAGGCGGGGGCGCTGTCCGGCCCGCTCTGGGGCGGCGCGATCACGGAGCTGATGGGCTGGCGCTGGGTGTTCTGGCTCAATCTGCCGCTCTCGCTGCCCTTCATGTTCGGCGCCTGGCGGCTGGCCGGGCGCGAGCGCGCGGGCGGCGCGATCGACTGGCCCGGCGCGGCGCTGCTCGCCCTCGCGCTGGCGCTGCTCACCGTCACCCTCGCCGACGACCCGCTCGAGCGCCGTCCCTGGGCGCTGACGGTCCTGCTGTTCGCGGTCGTCGCGGCGCTGGGCGCGGCCTTCCTGCTGCGCCAGCGCTCGGCGCCGGAGCCGATGCTGCGGCTGGCGATGTTCCGCCCGCGCACGGCCTGGGCCTCGAACGCGGCGACGTTGCTGCTGGGCGCGGGGCTGATCACGGCGCTGATCAGCGTGCCGCTGTTCGTGAACCTCGTGCTGGCGGAGCGCCCGATCGAGGGCGGCCTGACGCTGCTGCGCTTCACGATCGGCGTGCCCCTCGGCGCGCTCGCCGGCGGCTGGCTGGCCGGGCGGCTCGGCGTGCGCGCGACGGCGACGATCGGGATGTGGCTCGGCGCGGCCGGCTTCGCCGGGCTGCTCGCCTGGGATCGCGAGCTCAGCGAGGCCTGGCGCACCCTCCCGCAGCTCGTCGGAGGCTTCGGCTTCGGGCTCGTGATCGCCCCGCTCAGCGCCGCCGTCCTCGCGCACGTCCGCGAGGGCGAGCGCGCCACGGCGGCCTCCTGGCTCACGCTCAGCCGCGTCGCCGGGATGCTCGTGGGCGCGGCGCTGCTGACCTCGAACGGCCTCGGCCGCTTCTACGCGCGCGCCGGCGCGATCGAGTTCGGATCGCCGGAGTTCACGGCGCTCGTCGCCGAGGCGCAGGTCGCCACCTTCCGCGAGGTCTGGGCGGCGGCCGTCGTGGTGATGATCGCCGGCGGCGTGCTCACCTGGCTGATCGGCGCCCGCCCCCGCGAGGCCGGCGAGGCGCTGACCTCCTGGTGGGAGGCGCGCTGACCGGCAGCGCACGATTGCGGGACGCGACGTAGCGGCGGTGAGCGGCTAGCATCGCCGCGATGCCGGACTTCCAGCCGAACACGCTCTACTACGGCGACAACCTTGAGGTGCTGCGCGACTTCCCGTCTGAGTGCGCCGACCTCGTCTATCTGGACCCGCCCTTCAACTCCAACCGCTCGTACAACGTCATCTTCCGCGAGACCGCCGGGCCCGAGGCCGAAGCCCAGATCGAGGCATTCGAGGACACCTGGCACTGGACCACGCACACCGCGGAGGTCTTCGACGAGGTGGCCTCGCGCGGCGATGACGTAGGCCGACTCCTCCAGGCCTTCGTCGGCGCGCTCGGCCACAATGACATGACAGCGTACCTGACCATGATGGCCCCGCGTCTCATCGAGTTGCGCCGCGTGATGAAGCCGACCGCCTCGATTTACCTCCACTGCGACCCTACGGCGAGCCATTACCTGAAGACCCTGATGGACGCGGTGTTCGGAGTGCGGAACTTCCGGAACGAGATCATCTGGAAGCGGACATCGGCGCACAGTGACGCTCGGCGCTACGGCCGCGTCCATGATGTGCTCCTGTTCTTCGGGAACGGGCCGAACTCGAAGTGGAACGACGTATTTCAGCCCTACGACGAAGCCTACGTTGAGCAGTACTACCGCTATAGGGACGATGACGGCCGCCGATGGATGTCCGACAACTTGTCAGCCGCAGGACTATCCGGGGGCGGGTACGAGTACGAGTGGCATGGTCACACGCGTGTCTGGCGCCTTCCCGAGGAAACTATGAAGCGCTTGGATGCAGAGGGACGCGTGTTCTACACACGAAACGGATTCCCGCGACGCAAGCGGTACCTCGACGAATCACAGGGACTCCGGTCCCACGACATGTGGACCGACATCGAGGCTATCCGTTCCTGGCACAGGGAGCGCCTCCCCTACCCCACACAGAAGCCAGAGGCGCTGCTCGAACGGATCATCGAGGCGTCTTCCAGCCCGGGCGACCTCGTGCTCGATCCGTTCTGTGGTTGCGGTACGGCCACCGTCGCCGCGCACCGGCTGGGGCGCCAGTGGGTCGGCATCGACGTTCACGTACCTTGCAGTGGACTTGATGCAGCATCGGCTGCGCGACACGTTCCCCGACGACTTCGCCGACGGCGTTCCCGTGGACGGCGAGCCCGCCGACGAGGCGGCGGCGCTCGCTCTGGCCGAGCGTGGCAAGTTCCAATTCCAGTTCTGGGCAGTCGCGAGGCTCGGAGCGATGGCGCGCGGCGGCGCACCGCGCAAGGGACCCGACCAGGGCATCGACGGCGTGACAACGTTTCCCGAACGCGATCCGGACGACCCGGACAGCCCGACACTCCAGCACAGGCAGGTCATCATTTCCGTCAAGGGCGGCGGGACCGGCGTAGCAGACGTGCGAGACCTACGCGGTGTGATCGAGCGCGAGGAGGCTGCCATCGGCGTGCTCGTCACCGTGCGGCAGCCAACACGCGCGATGATCAACGAGGCCGCTGCTGCGGGACTCTACCGTTCCGCCTGGGACGGGAGCACCTGGCCTCGCATCCAGCTCCTCACGGTGGGCGACATCGTCCGCGGGGCGGGCATAGAGATGCCATCGCGACGCGGGATGCGACAGTACCCGCGCGCTCCCCGCGCGAGCCCGAGCGAGCAACTCGGTCTAGACGTCCTATCTCCAAGATCAGGCGACACATCGCGCTGTGTGTCAGGACCATACCTTGGCCTTGCCGAGCGCGAGCGGCCGGTGTGAGCGCTCTGAGTTGTAGTAGCCAGGTAGCGCTCGAGGTCGCGGCGCAGCCCGGTCTGCTTCGGGATCAGGTGGCGCGCGAAGGCGGGCTTCCAGCACTCCTCGAGGATCGTGCCCTGCACCCGCTCGACGCAGCCGTTGGTTTGCGGCCTGCCGGCGCGGATGAAGCGCTGTTCCGCGCCCAGTGCGACCGCGGCCCCGAACTCGTCACCGTGCGGCAGCCAACACGCGCGATGATCAACGAGGCCGCTGCTGCGGGACTCTACCGTTCCGCCTGGGACGGGAGCACCTGGCCTCGCATCCAGCTCCTCACGGTGGGCGACATCGTCCGCGGGGCGGGCATAGAGATGCCATCGCGACGCGGGATGCGACAGTACCCGCGCGCTCCCCGCGCGAGCGAGCCGAGCGAGCAACTCGGTCTAGACGACACCACGTAGCACGAAACACCGGACCCCGGACAAGACGAGGGGCCGGCGATGCCGGCCCCTCGGGGTACTCGAACCCGGGTGTGGGCCTAGTACATGCCCGCAGCGGCGGCGGCCGCGGCGCCCGCGCCGTTGCCCTCGGGCTTGTCGGTGACCAGGCAGTTGGTGGTCAGCACCATGCCGGCGATGGAGACCGCGTTCTCGAGCGCGGCCTTCGTCACCTTCGCCGGGTCGATGATGCCGGCCTCGACCATGTCACCGTAGTTGCCGGTCGCAGCGTCGTAGCCCTCGCCCTTGGGCAGGCCCTGGACCTCACGCACGATCACCGAGCCGTCGGCGCCGGCGTTCGCGGCGATGCGGCGCATCGGCTCCTCGAGGGCGCGGCGCAGGATGCGCACACCCGTGGCCTCGTCGCCCTCCAGCTCCACGCCGTCCAGCACGGACAGCGCGTTGATGAAGGCGACTCCGCCGCCGGGGACCATGCCTTCCTCGACGGCCGCGCGGGTCGCCGAGAGCGCGTCCTCGACGCGGTGCTTCTTCTCCGTCAGCTCGACCTCGGTGGCCGCGCCGACCTTGATGACGGCCACGGAGCCGGCCAGCTTGCCGAGGCGCTCCTGCAGCTTCTCGCGGTCCCATTCGCTGGTCGCGCGGTCGAGCGCGGCCTTGACCATCGAGATGCGGTCGGTGATGCCCTCGGGCGTGCCGTGGCCCTCGATGATCGTCGTCTCCTCCTTGGTGGAGACGATGCGCCGGGCCTTGCCGAGGTCCTCGGGGGTGGCCGAATCGAGCGAGCGGCCGATCTCGGGGCTGATCAGCGTGGCGCCGGTGATCGCGGCAACGTCGCCGAGGTTGTCCTTGCGGCGGTCGCCGAAGCCGGGGGCCTTGACGGCGATCACGTTGAGCGTGCCGCGCAGGCGGTTCACGGCCAGCGTGGCCAGCGCCTCACCCTCGATGTCCTCGGCGATGATGACCAGGTCCTTGGACACCTGCAGCTGCTTCTCGAGCAGCGGCAGGATGTCGTTGACGGAGCTGAGCTTCTGGTCCGTGATCAGGATCGCGGGCTCGTCGACGACGGCCTCCATGCGGTCCGGGTCGGTCACGAAGTAGGGCGAGATGTAGCCACGGTCGAAGGCCATGCCCTCGACGTACTCGATCTCGGTCTGGATGCCCTTGGACTCCTCGACGGTGATGACGCCGTCCCTGCCGGCGGCCTCCATCACGTCGCCGATCAGGTCGCCGATCTCCGTGGAGGCGGCCGAGATCGCGGCTACCTGCGCCATCTGGTCGCGCGTGGTGACCGGGGTCGAGTCCTTGCCGATCTGGTCGACGATGGCGCGCGAGCCGGCCTCAATGCCGCGCTTCAGCGCCATCGGGTCGGCGCCGGCGGCCACGTTCTTGAGGCCCTCGTGCACGATCGCCTGGCCGAGGACGGTCGCCGTGGTGGTGCCGTCACCGGCGATGTCGTTGGTCTTGGAGGCGATCTCCTTGGCCAGCTGCGCGCCGATGTTCTGGAACTCGTCGGCCAGCTCGATCTCCTTGGCGATCGTCACGCCGTCGTTGGTGATCGTCGGCGGGCCGAACTTCTTGTCCAGCACCACGTTGCGGCCGCGCGGCCCCAGCGTGATGCGTACGGCGTCGGCCAGCTGGTCGATGCCGCCGCGCAGCGCCGCGCGGGCCTGCTCGTCAAACAGTAGTTGCTTTGCCATGCGTGTCCACTCCCTGTCACTCGCTGCCGTCGAGGGCCGTTCAGCGTCGTCGCGGGCCGCCCTCTCAGCCGTGCGACGTCCGATTGCGCACTAGTTAGCACTCTCACCTGTCGAGTGCTAATTGTTTGTACCCAATCACGACCCACTGCGCAAGTGCCGCAGTCATCTGCCCTCTCCCTGCCGGGAGGGTTGGGGCGAGGCGAATACAGACTGACTGGCCTAACGCTGGAGCAGCGGCACGCCTCCGGAGCGGCGCTCCGGGTCCTCGAGGCCCTCGTAGGGCGGGAACAGCGACTCGAGCTCGCGGCGGATCGGGTCGCCCTCGGGCAGGTAGGGGGAGAAGTCGCCGTCCGGCTGGAGGCGGTCACGTTGGCCCTCGATGCCGAAGCCGTTGATCTTGTCCTGCAGCATCATCAGGCCCTGCAGCAACGACTCCGGACGCGGCGGGCAGCCGGGCACGTAGACGTCGACGGGGCAGACGAGGTTGACGCCCGGCAGCACCGAGTAGCCGAAGGCGAACGGCCCGCCCATGATCGCGCAGCCGCCCATCGAGATGACCCACTTCGGCTCGGCCATCTGCAGGTAGACCCGCCGCACCGCCGGCGCCATCTTCCAGGTCACCGTGCCGGCCACGATCATCAGGTCCGCCTGCCGCGGCGAGGCGCGGAACACCTCGGACCCGAAGCGCGCGATGTCGTAACGCGAGGTCGCCGACGCGATCATCTCGATCGCGCAGCAGGCCAGCCCGAACATCGCCGGCCACAGCGAGGACGCACGCGCCCAGTTCAGCATCCCGTCCACCGAGGACAGGAGCACGTTCTTGCGCACCTCTTCCTCGAGGTCGAGCGGGGCCATATCGCGCGCCGAGTCAAAGAGCGCGAGGCGCTGGCTGATATCCGGGCCGTCGTTCGTCGTTACCACGGAGCACTCCCGCCTTCGCGCCGGCGCCGCGATCGTAGCGGAGGGACGGGGGCGCGGCAAACGCCCTCGATGCCCTCGAGGCGCACGCGCGCTACGCCGCGCCGTCCAGCCACGGGCGCCAGCCCGGCAGCGGCTCCGTCGCCGGCACGGGCGAGAGCGCGCGCAGGCGCGCGACGGCCCCCGGCAGCACCTCGAGCAGGCGATCGACGTCCTCGTCGCTGTTGTCGCGTCCGAGGCTGAAGCGCAGCGACCCGCGCGCCAGCTCCGGCGGCAGGCCCATCGCCACCAGCACGTGGCTCGGCTCCACCGACCCGGTCGTGCAGGCCGACCCCGAGGACGCCGCGATGCCCGCGAGGTCGAGCGCGAGCAGGATCGATTCGCCCTCGACGAAGGCGACGACGACCGAGACGTTGCCCGGCAGCCGCTCGTCGAGGTCGCGCGGGCCGGTCACACCGATCATCGGCACGCGCTTCGGCAGCTCCTCGATCAGCCGCTGCTGGAGCGCGCGCTCGTGTGCGAGGTCGCCCTCGCGTCGCTCCTGCGCGATCGCGGCGGCGCGGGCGAGGCCGACGATCGCGGGCGTGTTCTCCGTGCCCGCACGCCGCCCCTCCTCCTGGCCGCCGCCGAGGATCTGCGGCGTCACGGGCGAGCCCGCGCGCTGGTAGAGCACCCCCGCGCCGCGAGGCCCGTAGAGCTTGTGCGCCGTCGCCGTCAGCAGGTCGACGCCGAGCCGCCCGGCGTGCACGCCGAGGTGCGCCGCCGACTGCACGGCGTCCGTGTGCACCAGCGTGCGCGGGTTGGCCGCATGCACGAGGCGGCTGATCGCGGCGATGTCGTTGATCGCGCCGACCTCGTTGTTGGCGTGCATGACGGAGACGAGCACGGTGTCGTCGCGCACCGCCGCCTCGATCTCGGCGGGGTCGGCGCGGCCCTCGGCGTCGACGCCGACGATCGTCAGCTCGGCGCCCTCGCGCTCGAGCTGCTCGGCGCTGTCGAGCACGGCGTGGTGCTCGACGGCGGTGATGACGAGGTGTCGACCGCGCGCGCCCCCCGCGCCGAGCGCCCCGCGCAGCGCGAGGCTGTTCGACTCCGACCCGCCCGAGGTGAACACGATCTCCCCGGCGCTCGCCCCCAGCCAGGCCGCGACCGTCGCCCGCGACTCGTCGAGCGCCTGCCGCGCCCGCTGCGCCTCCACATAGATCGAGGACGGGTTATGCCAGCCCTGCTCGAACCACGGCCGCATCGCGTCGACCACGGCCGGGTCGGGCGGCGTAGTGGCGGCGTGGTCCAGGTAGACGCGTCGGGCGGCTGAGGTCATCCGTACCAGAATACCCGCCCTCGGTCCGTCCGGTCCGCCTCGCCGCACTCCCCCGGCCCTCCGTCCATGGGGGAGAAGGTGGGGGTGAGGGGCAGGCGACGCGCTTGGATGGAATCAGGCTGGGCGAACGGCAGGCCTGCGTTCGAGGTCGGCGCGCATTTGCTCCACGTCGAACTTCTTCGACGCCCACTCGATCTCGATGCCGACGACGTGCTCTTCCGCGTCGAGATCGATCACGATCCCGTCGCACAGCTCGAACGACTCGAGGCTGGGCTGCGGCTCGAACTCTATGTATGCAGAGGCGGTCTCAGGGTCGTAGCTGAGTCTCACTGCGCGGGTGCGGGCTTCGCCTGGATTGGGTGAAACACCTCGTCGCCTTCGATCCGGAGCTCGGGCGGCCCGTGCTCGCGCAACGCCTCGCGGATGCGTTCTGCTTCCGGCAGCCCGAGCAGGCTCACCCCGCCCGGCAGCCCGATCAGCTCGACGCCGATCAGGTGGCCGTCGCTGTCGTAATCGAGGTTGCGGAGGTCGCCGAACTCACGGCAGGCGGCGATCTTCGCCTTCTGGAAGCGCAGATAGAGAATGTCGCCCACGTCGTTGACGCGGACCTCGATGTCCTCGCTCATCCTCGGCCCCCAACTGCTGCAATTGAGCCTATCCGCCGTGCCATGCCACAGTCGCAACGCGCATCGGAGACGAGCCGGTGCGGACGTAGACCTTGTAACGGCGTGTACCCAGCCACCGCAAGTAGATGTTACACGGCTCCGTGGGCGGCCGGTCGAGAGCAGGCCGAATCTCGTCGGGATCCTCGAGAGTCGCCCGCACTTCCTCCTCCGTAATGCCACGCTCGTCCATCCGTTGCCGAACGTGCGGTTCTTCGTACTCGATGGGGTCTCCGGGGAACAGCGGCTGCATGCGCGCTCCTCGACCATAGATGTGGCATGGCGTCCTGCCTGTCGCAGTCCCAGCGCAGCGGGAGACTCGACAGTATCGCAGGCTCTCACGAACCGGCAGCGACTCACCGCGGATACGTCGGACCGGGCGGTCCGTTCGGACCGCACAGCGAGGCTGATGCGCTGGTCGGCGCCGCCGCGTCTTCTCGCGAAGCGCTTGGTCGAGTGCTGCCGGGTTGCGAGCGAGGAAGTCATGAGGTGCGCAGCATCTGGTCGAGCACTGCCGCGTCGCGAGTAAGGAGGTCAGCGGTGCGCGTCGCCCGTTCGAGCACTGCCGGGTTACGAGCGAGTTCGAGCACTGCCGGGTTGCGGGCGAGTTCGAGCGCAGCCGGGTGGCGAGCGAGGAAGTCAGCGGTGCGTTGCCACTGGTCGAGTACAGCCGGGTTGCGAGCAAGAAAGTCCGCGGTGCGTTGCGCGCCGGCGAGCGCGAGCTGCAAGGTGCGAGACTGTCTCGGACCCGCTATGCGGTCGATAGCCGTCCGGCTTGGGCGTCCCGTCTCGCGCTCGTCCATCTCAATCACCCCGTCGATGCCGCCAGCCGCTCACCCGTGTGAGCACCCACCCAGTAGTCTACACCAGCATAGAACCGGCGTTCTACCCCGCCCGCCCCAGATTCAACCCCTGCAGCCTCCCGAGCAGCTCCTCCTCCGACAGCGACTCCGGCGCATCCGCCTCCGGCCAGCCGTAAGCGGCGAAGACGGCGGCGGCGAGGGCAGCACGGCGGTGGCAGAGCCAGGCCGGCCCGGCGCACGCCCCCTCATCCCCACCCCCAATCTGCTACGCTCGATGCGATGACTGCGCGCCCCATCGCCACGCGCAGCCGCGCCGGCGGCACGCGCGAGGCGATCCTCGACATCCTGCGGCGTCACGACGAACGCTCGGTCGACGATCTCGCAGGGGAACTCGGATTCGCCGGGGCCACCGTGCGCCGCCACCTCGACGTGCTGCTGCGCGACGGCTATGTCGCCGTCAGCCAGGTCCGGGGGCGGACCGGGCGCCCTCGCTACGCGTTCTCGCTGAGCGAGGAGGGCGCAGAGCTGTTCGGCCGCCACAACGTGCGCATCACGCGCCGCCTGCTGCACGAGATCGCCCAACTCACCGCCGAGGAGACCGCCGGACGCGGCGGCGAGGCGATCGCCGACCTCGTCTTCGCCAAGCTCAGCAACCGGCTCGCCGCCGAGTACGCGCCGCGCGTCGGCGGACGCAACATCGAGGAGCGCGCGCGCGCCGTCGCCGCCCTGCTCGAGGACGAGGGCTTCGAGGTCGAGGTCGACGCGTCGGCCGGCAGCGGATCGGTGGACACATCGGGAGTGAGCGGCGGCGACCTGCGCCTGCTGGCGCGCGGCTGCCCGAGCCGGCGGCTGCTCGGCGAGCCCCTCGACTGCGAGCGCGATCGCGAGCTGCTGGCCGCGCTCATCGGCGCGCCCGTCGAGGCCGATCTCGAGGCCGCTGCGGGGGGCGGCCCCGCGTGCGCCTTCCTCGTGCGCACGGGCTGAGCGCCTCGCGGCGCGCGCTCGTGCGCCCTCAATGGCCGCGCTGGCGCGGGGCGGCCCCTCACCCCCCGCCTCTCCCGCAAGGGGATAAGGGAGCTGGAGAGTGCTATCATGGTCTTCAGGAAGATCCGGGAGATGTGATGACCACCACGTTCGAACCGATCAGCGCCCTTGTCACGATCACCGACCGCGCAGCCGAGAAGGCGCGCGCGCTGCTCGTGGAGAAGGAGATGCCGGACGCCGCACTGCGCGTCTTCGTCGTCGGCGGCGGCTGCTCCGGCTGGCAGTACGGCATGGCCCTCGCCAAGGAGGTCGAGCCGGACGACACGGAGATCCGCGCCGCCGAGGGCGTACGCATCGTCGTCGACGAGGAGTCCGTGCCGATGCTGCTCGGCGCCGAGGTCGACTACGTCGAGGATCTGATGAAGTCCGGCTTCACGATCTACAACCCGAACGCCACCGCGGCCTGCGCCTGCGGCTCGTCCTTCCAGACGCAGTCCGGCCAGCCGCAGGGCACGCCCCGCGCCTGCACCTAGGCGCCGGACCCCCTCACCCCCGCCCTCTCCCACCAGGGGAGAGGGGGCACGGATCCTGAAGCCGCCCGGCGCATCCGGCCGCCCGGCGCAACCAGCGAAGGAGCAACCCATGCAGGCCTGGATCGCCGTCGGCTCCGCCGAGAACTTCGAGCTGCTGCGCGAGCGCGGCTTCGACATCGCCGCCTTCAAGTCCTCGCGCCGCAAGCAGTCCTCCGACATGCAGCCGGGCGACCGGCTCGTCTTCTACCTCACGAAGGTCGTCCAGTTCGGCGGCATCGCCGAGATCACCTCGGAAGCCTTCGAGGACGAGTCGGACATCGGGCTGCGCTCGGAGTCGAAGGGCGAGGACGAGAGCTTCCCCTACCGCGTGCAGACGAAGCCGCTGGTGATCCCCGAGCCCGGGGACTACGTGGAGGTGCGCGAGATCACGGACCTGCTCGACAAGACGCGCAACTTCGGCCCGAAGAAGCTCGGCATGGCCTTCCGCGGCAACCTGCACAAGATCTCCGACGCCGACTACCGGCAGATCGAGAGCCTGCTCGAGGAGCGGGCGGCCGTCAGTTGAGCCGCCGCAGCCGCTGAGCGGACCGCGGACAGGACGCACCGTGGCCGAGCCAAGCGCTGCTTCCTAGATGGGATTCTCGCGTGCCAACATTCAGAATCGCGTTCCTCGTTCAGAACGGACGCGAACTAGACCCGCAATTGGACTTTCGAGGATGCACACTCGCGAAGCTCGACATCGCCTCGCCTGGCGCGCGCGCCGAACTGAGGGAAGAGTTGGGTTCGATTGATCCTGAGGGGCTCGAAGTAGACGGGTACATCCCCACAGTGCCAGTGGACATCGAGGCCGAAGATGAGCAACAGGCGCTACTCGCGGGATTCCACCAGGCGACACTATCTCTCGCCCCGTACAGCCTGATCGTCCCCGAAAAGGAAATGATCGACTTTTCTCGCCACAGCCCAGTTGTCCTGCCGCGTGCCCTCCTTCTTGACACTGACGCTGAGCCTCCCACCGGTGCATTCCGCTATCAGCATGGACCAAGCCTCGCCCGATTCAACGTAGGCGAGGAGACAGTCTCGCGCACAAAGAGCTTCAACGACGCCGTAGTGAGACGGATCGCAGCACTGTATCCGGAGAGCCTCCTCAAGGCCGACGAGGAGAGATGCTCCCTCGCGCTCCGTATTGCTCGGGCGGTGCACTGGTATAGCCAAGGCGAAGCAGAGTCTGAACCAGTGATGGCGTTCGTGTGTTATTGGATCGGCTTGGAAGCACTGGCGTTGAAGTCTTCGACGTCGGCGAGCAAGCGGAAGACTCTAGTCAACCGGATGGCCCTGCTCGCTAGGAGACACGGCGGCGGAGAGTGGGCAAAGATGATCGGGGAACTCTGGGACAAGCGCTCAGACATTGTCCATGAGGGGTTCGGCGCGACGCAGACAGGGCTGGTACCTGAGATCACGGCGAGTGACCTCAACGAGGTCAAGTATCTCTTCTTCATCGCGGTCCTCTATGCCGTCGAGCAGCACGGCCAGCAAGTTCCGTTGGAGAAGCTTTGGCACCCGCGACACCGCGACTCGTACGCGCCGAGCGTGACCGCAGACCCAGCGGAGTTTCCGGACTTGTGGCAGGTATTGGACCATCGGCGGAGCTTTGTATCCGCGAGCGGCTAGAACGAACGCGCCCGGTGGCCTACGGAAACCAGCACTAGCACGCTGCGCCAACGCGCTGACCCGTTCTACGATAAACATGCGCGGCGCAGCCGCCGCAGCCGCTGAGCGGAGCGCGGACAGGACGCCTTGACAGGACGCACCGTGGCCCATCCCTTCATCGAGGCGATTCGCGAGCGCGTGCTGCTCGCCGACGGCGCGACCGGCACGGAGCTGCGCGCCCGCGGCTGGCGCGGCCACGGCCCGCTCGCCGCGCTCGAGGACCGCGACCGCCTGCGCGCGCTGCACGAGGAGTACCTGCGCGCCGGCGCGGACCTGATCCTCACCGACACCTTCGAGGCGACGCGCATCCAGCTCGCGCGCCACGGCTACGGCGACCGCGTGCGCGACGTCAACTTCCAGGCCGCGCGCATCGCTCGCGACGCCCGCGAGATCATCGGCGCGCCCGCCTTCATCGGCGGCTCGATCAGCCCCTTCGGCCGCGACCTCGCCGTCGGGAGCGTGACGCCGGAGGCGGCGGGCGAGGCCGTGCGCGAGCAGGTCGGCGCGCTCGTCGAGGGCGGCGTCGACGTGCTGGTGCTGGAGACGTTCCCCTCGCTCCTCGAGGTGCGGATCGCCCTCGAGGCGGTGCGCGCGGTTACCGACCTGCCGGTGATCGCCGCGCTCGACTTCGTATCGGCGCTGACGACGCCCGCCGGGGAGTCGCCGAGCGAGGTCGCGAGGCTGCTCGCCGGGCCCGGCGGCGCGGACGTGGTCGGCGTCAACTGCGGCGTCGGCCCGCGCGCGACGCTCGACATCCTGCAGGAGCTGGCGGTCGCGGGTATCGAGGCGCCGCTGTTCGTGAAGCCCAACGCCGGGCTGCCGCGCCTCACCGGCGGGCAGCCGCTCTACCCCTCGTCCCCGGACTACTTCGCGAACTTCGCATTGCGCGCCAAGGACCTCAGCGCCGCCGTCATCGGCGGCTGCTGCGGGTCGACGCCCTCGCACATCCGCGCGATGCGCGAGGCGCTCGACGGCGCGGGTGCGGGCAACGGCGCGGACCGGGCTTCCGACGGCGCTGCCACGTCCCTCGCCGTCAGCGACACCCGCGGCGGCGTCCGCGACATCGAGGTAGACGCGCAGCCAGCGTCGTGGCACGTCTCGGTCCCGCAGCCGACCGTCACGCACACCCGGGCGCTGCGCAACAAGCTCGCCGATGGCTCCTACGTCGTCTCCGTCGAGATCGATCCGCCTCGAGGCATCAACCCGCGCAAGGCCGTCGAGGGCGCACGCCTGCTGCGCGAGGCGGGGGCTGACGCGATCAACATCGGCGACTCGCCGATGGCGCGCGTGCGGATGAGCGCGCTCGCCCTCGCGGTGGAGATCGAGCGCGAGGCGGGCATCGAGACGATCATCCACCAGACGACGCGCGACCGGAACCTGATGGCGCTGCAGGCGGACCTGCTGGGCGCGCACGCCCTCGGCGTACGCAACGTGATCGCGCTCACCGGCGACCCGCCGCCCGAGGCCTCGCAGTCCTCGGCGGTCTGGGACGTGGACGCGATCGGCTTCATCCGCATCCTCAAGCGCCTCAACGAGGGCCTGGACGTGGCCGGCAACTCGCTCGGCCGCCCGACCGACTTCTTCGTCGCCTGCGCGGCGAACCCGACGGCGGGCGACGTGCCAATCGAGCTGAGCCGCGTGCGCGCGAAGCTGGACGCGGGCGCGGACCTGCTGATGACGCAGCCGGTCTACGACCTCGCGACGATCGAGGAGTTCTTCGAACGCCTCGGTACGATCGACGTGCCGGTGCTGCTCGGCATCCTGCCGCTGATGTCCTCACGCCACGCGGAGTTCATCCACAACGAGCTGGAGGGCGTGGTAGTGCCGGACGCGATCCGCGAGCGGATGCGCGCGGCGGGCGAGGCCGGCGCCGACGCCGGCCTGGAGGTCGCGATCGAGCAGATCGAGGAGGCGCGCGGCTTGCCCTGGGTCTCCGGCGTCTACGTCATGCCCTCGTTCGGGCGCTACGAGGTCGCCGCCGCGCTGGTGCGCCAGATCCGGTCCGGGTGACGCGCAGGGTGGCGGGGCGGGGATGCCGGAGCTCCTGACGGTCGGCCACGGCAACCTCGCGCTCGACGTGCTGATCGGCAACCTGCGGGGCGCGGGCATCGGGCGGCTCGTCGACGTGCGCTCCACGCCCTACAGCCGCTGGCACCCGCACTTCAACCGCAAGAGCATCGAGGCCGCCTCGCAGTCGGCCGGCATCGCCTACGAGTGGGAGCCGGCGCTCGGCGGACGCCCCGAGGACCCCGCGCTGCGCACGTCCGACGGCCAGCCCGACTACGAGCTGATGGCAGAACACCCGCCGTTCCTCGAAGCCATCGAGCTCCTGATCGCGACCGCCGAGGCGACGCCGACGGCGATCATGTGCTCCGAGGGCCGCCCGGAGCGCTGCCACCGCACGCTCCTCGTCGCCCCTGCCCTGCTCGCGCGCGGCGCGCGGGTCCGCCACCTGCTCAAGGACGGCTCAGTCATCGAGGCCGCGCCGAGGGCGATGCGGCCGCTCTGAGGGCGGCTACCGCGATCAGTCTCGCTTTGGCAGGCGGTAGGAGTAGGCGAGCGGCGTGAGTTCGCCGTCGTCAATGACCCATGGGTAGAGGATGCGAGGCGTGCCACCGCTGGCGATTGGGCTCCCGTCGTCCTTC
The DNA here is from genome assembly GCA_965247925.1 of Dehalococcoidia bacterium. Lineage (GTDB taxonomy): Bacteria > Chloroflexota > Dehalococcoidia > UBA2979 > UBA2979 > VXMT01. The sequence goes on along the minus strand of CBDFIB010000004.1, from coordinate 624,110 downwards.
GTACCCGCGTCGATGTGGCACAGGACGAAGAGCGCGACACGACGCCCCTCACGGGCGTGTGTCACCTCGTTTCGGGTGAGAGTCACCTCCGAGCCATCGGTCGTGGTGCCCTTGACCTCGACGTGGAGTTCCTCGTTGTCGCCCCGCGTGCATTGGAGGTCGTAACCCAGCCCACGCTTCCCGGAGACATCCGTGACTATCCACCCCGCCTCGAGCAGGTAGCGCTCGGGGTCACGTCCCGCAAGGTGGTGTCACAGTGCACCATCCTTATCAATTGCTAGCTGGCAGCTTGCAGCAGCACCTCCTCGCCTGAAGTGAGCTCGCGCCCGGGCGAGGGTAGCAGCGTCACCATCGTCATGTAGCGCCTCGCCACCGCCCACTCGTCGTGCTGCTCGGCGAGCACCGCGCCGACCAGCCGGACCACCGCGGCGCGGTTGGGGAAGATGCCGACCACGTCGGTACGCCGGCGGATCTCGCGGTTGAGGCGTTCCAGCGGGTTGTTCGACCAGACCTGCTTCCAGTGCGCGAGCGGGCAGGCCGTGAAGGCCAGGACCTCCGGCGCCGCCTCTGCGAGCATCGCCGCGGCCTCGGGGAAGCGCGCTTCCAGTTGCTCCACCACGCGGGCGTGCTGGGCGTGCACCGCCTCCGCCGAGGGCTGCTGGAAGATCGTGCGTACGGTCGTCGCCACCAGCGCCTCGGCGCTCTTCGGCACGCGCGTCAGCAGGTTCCGCATGAAGTGCGCCCGGCAGCGCTGCCACGAGGCGCCGCCGAAGACGGTCGCGATCGCCGCCCGCAGTCCCTGGTGGGCGTCGGAGGTCACCAGCTCCACGCCGGAGAGCCCGCGCGCCACCAGGCCGCGGAGAAATGAGAGCCAGAACGCCCCGTCCTCGCTCGTGCCGACGTCGATGCCCAGCACCTCGCGCTTGCCGTCGCCGTTGACGGCGGTGGCGGCCACAACGCTGACCTGGGCGATGCGGCCCTCCTCGCGCACGCGCTGGGTGAGCGCGTCGAGCCAGAGGTAGCGGTAGGGGCCGCCGTCGAGCGGCCGCTCGAGGAAGGAGCTCACGACCGCGTCGAGCTCGGTGCAGATGCGCGAGACCTGGCTCTTGGAGATGCCCTCGCAGCCGAGCGAGCGCACGAGGTCGTCGACGCGGCGGGTCGAGACGCCCTCGACGTAGGCCTGCTGCACAACCGACAGCAGCGCGCGCTCGGCGCGTCGTCTGGGCTCAAGCAGGGCGGGGAAGTAGCTGCCCTGGCGGAGCTTCGGGATCTGTAGCTCGATGCTGCCGGCGCGCGTGTCCCAGCGCCGCGGCCGGTAGCCGTTGCGCCGCGTGATGCGTTCCGGACTGCGCTCGCCGTGGCCGGCGCCGATTTGCGCTGCGACCTCGGCCTCCATCACCGCCTCGGCAAGGACGGCCACCGCCTCGCGCAGGAAGTCGAGGTCGCCCCCGGCCGCCTGCTTGCGGAGCAACTCCAACAAGTCCACGCTCTCCCTGACCACCGTAGTCCTCCTTCACGTGACTAACTCCTGTGTGAAGGATGGCGCGGTGGTCTCCTACGTCCACCTCTCTGACACCACTTGCTGGGACGCTACTGCGCTCGGCTTCTTCCATCGCCCGCAGCTCGACTGCCTTGTTGCGCGGGCTGTCGGTGATTCGGCGGACCGCCCGCCTAATGAGGAGGGTCTCATCGGACTCGTGCTCAGCCGTGAAGCCCGCGAGTCCAGCGATCTCAGTCCACTGTTCCTCGGTCATGCGGAAGGCCGACCGGCCGCGCGACTTTGCAACGGGGAGTTCCAGCAAGAACTCATTCCCGGGTTCATCCACCCACAGTGGCAAGCCATCAGCGTGTTCGTATCGCACGCGACCCGCAACTCGGGACCTAAGCCGCGCTCTGGGCGTGTCCACAGCGGATCCGGGTCTGGCTCTGAGCGGACCACCCGCGGCTCCGTCAGAACAGTCCTGAACGCAACAATCCCGCGCCGTTGCTCCCTCCCCGGCGCCTTCCAAATCACCGCGCGATCGCCGGTGATTAGATCTGCCCCGTCGGTGGTCCACCAGTCTTCATCGCGCTCTCGCAGCGCTTCCGCAATGCGGTAGTAGTCGGGATTGACCAACAAGGCCCAGTACCGACGCTCTCGGCGTGCGGCATCCGCGGTCCTCTCGGCATCGTCCTCCTGCGGCCTGACTTGCTCGTCGGAGTCGGCACCGGAATCTATATCTGGTACTGCACCGCGGAGTGAGTCGAGAAGGTCAACAATCTGAGCGATGCTAGGGGTCGCAGCGATGTTGGCTTCGCTCTGACCGCGGTTGCGCAGGTATCCAGTGACGCTGGCCAGACGCTCTCTCGCGAGCGACGGCACATCAGCTTCGGCTGGACCGGCAGCACCAGCGTCGTGCCGCCAGCGGAGGTTCCCATCTCCGATGTTTGGCGCAGTCGCACCGCAACGTGCCCCCCTGTGGCCGACGCATGTCGTCAGCGCGCCCCGTCCAACGTGCTCGAATTCGTGCGTTCCACGATCCTTAGCCCTGATCCACCGAAGAAGAGCGCGCGAGCGGCTGCGGTTGGGTGCTCCGCTGTAGCTGGGACAATGGGTTTTGACAAATCACGTACCAGCGACAGGGAGCACCCATTCGATGCTACCAACGAGCGACCCCGACCGGATAGACATCGCCTTCGACGACCACCGCCTGGTGGCCGATGCGGGGCTGCTCCTCCCGGCCACGCTCGCCCAGCATCTCGGTTTGCAAGAGCTCGCCGACAGCTACCTCGACCTCGGTGACGCGGCGGGGCGCGCGAACGCCGGCGACAAGCTGCTGACCCTGGCCGCCTCGGCGCTCGCGGGCGGCGACTGCATCGACGCCGCCGCTGCGTTGCGCTCAGGCGGCGCCGGGCGCGTGCTCGGCTGCACCGTGAAGGCGCCGTCCACCCTCGGGACCTTCCTGCGCAGCTTCAGCTGGGGCCACGTCCGCCAGCTCGACCGCCTCAGCCGCGAGTTGCTCGCCCGCGGCTGGGCGGCCGGGGCGGGACCCGGCGATGCGCCGTTCACGATCGACCTCGATTCGACGCTCTGCGAGACCTACGGCCTGGCGAAGGAGGGCGCCCGCCAGCCCGGCTACAGCGGCGCGCGCGGCTATCACCCGCTGCTCGCGGTGGCGGCCGGGACGGACGAGGTGCTGATGGCGCGGCTGCGCGAGGGCCGCGCGCACACCGCCCGCGGCGCCGCCCACTTCCTGCGTGAGACGGTGGCGCGGGTGCGCGAGGCCGGGGCGTCGGGGCAGCTCACGGTGCGCGCCGACAGCGGCTTCTACACCCACGCCGTCGTCGCCGCCTGCCGCGCGCTGGATGTCCGCTTCTCAATCACCATTCGCCAGCAGCCGAGCGTACGCCGGCTGATCGAGGCGATAGCGGAAGAGGACTGGACGCCGATCCCGTACTGGCTGCCGGGCGGCGCCGATGTCGCCGAGACGACCTACACGCCGTTCCAGCACAAGGAGGATGCCACCCCGGTGCGGCTCATCGTGCGGCGCGTCAAGCCGGCGCCCGGCTCACAGCTCGCGCTCTTCGTGAACTATAGCTACCACGCCTTCATCAGCGATCGCGCCGGAGAGATGATGGAGCTGGAGGCCGACCATCGCCGCCACGCCGAGATCGAGAACGCGATCCGCGATCTCAAGTACGGCGTCGGGCTGAACCATCTCCCCTCGGGCCGCTGCACCGCGAACGCGGCGTGGCTCGCGGTGCAGGTGATCGCGCACAACCTCGCCCGCTGGACGGCGCGCCTCGGGCTCGGCGAGGGAATCGTGACGACGAGGACGCTCAGGCGGCGCTACTTCGCTCTCGCCGGACGGCTCACCCACTCGGCCCGGCGCTGGACCCTGCACCTCCCGAAGCGCTGGCCCTGGGCCGCCCAGTGGACAGCCGCGCTCGCGCGACTCCGGGCGCTACCGCTCCCCGCCTCACGCCCCGCCCACAGCGCTGGCCCCGGGTCCGAGGCTCGCACCAGCATGCCCGCGCACGCCTCGCGCACCCTCGCGCCCGCGCCCTCAGCGCCCCCGAGCGGCGCTGAGCGAGGGCTCCTCGCTCCGCTCCGCCCGCGCCGCCGCCTGGCGAACGCCGGCACGCCCGCCGAACTCTCCGCCAGCCCCGCATCCCGCCCTGTCAAGCTTCGATCGGTGGATTCGGGCTTAGGTGTGACGGCAACGCCGGAGACCTCTCGCACATAGCAACGGCCCCGGGGCGAACCCCGGGGCCGTTGTCGGTGCGCCGCTGCGGCCGGGAGGAGAGCCGCGTGGGCGGGACTAGCTGGCGTGAATCTCGATCTGCTTCGGCTTCGGCTGCTCGGGGAGCGGAAGCGTCAGGGTGAGCACGCCGTCTTCCAGGTGCGCGTCCACCTCGGCGTCGCGGACGACGCCGGGGAGGGCGATGCGCCGGCTGAACGAGCCACCGACGCGCTCGCGCCGGTAGTAGCGCTCGTCCGGGGACTCGTGCTCCTCGTCGTGCTCGGCCTTGATCGAGAGGACGCCCTCGTGTACCTGCACGTCGATGTCCTCCGGCTTGAAGCCGGGCAGCGAGGCGCGGACCTTGATCTTGCCGTCGGCCTGGAAGAGGTCGACGGGCAGGGCGCCTTCCCCGAGGCTCCAGGCTGCGGCGGGCCAGCCGGCCGGGCCGGAGCGGAAGAAGGAGTCGTCGAAGAGCCGGTCCATCATCTGCCGCATGCCGGTAAACGGGTCGCGCCGGACGATGCTGGTGTTGTGCGCCATGTGGTTGGTACCTCCTATGCGCTGTTCGCGCTTCATCGAGGGGCGGTTCTCCCCTGGGCCCCTCACTCTCACGTCGGTATCTTATGGTACATGGGCGGCGTATGTCAAGAGATATGAGTGTAGATAACTAAGGTAGTGTGTACTCGTATATCGCAGTCTGTTATACTGCCGCCATGGCAACGGACTACTATTCCGTCCTCGGCGTCCCGCGTTCGGCAGCGGACAAGGACATCCGCGATGCTTTCCGCAAGCTCGCCCGCCAGTACCACCCGGACGTAAACCCCGGCAACGCCGAGGCCGAGGAGCGCTTCAAGCAGATCAGCGCCGCCCACGAGGTGCTGTCCGACCCCGAGACGCGCGCCGCCTACGACAAGTACGGCGACAACTGGCGCAACGCCGAGCAGATCGAGGAGCAGATGCGCCGCCGCGGCGCGGGCGGCTTCGGCTTCGGTGGCGGCCCCGGTGGTCCGGGCGGCGGCTTCCAGCGCGTCGAGTTCGACCTCGGCGGCGGCGTTGGCGGCCTCGGCGGCTTGTTCGACGGGCTCTTCGGCCGCTCCTCCGGTCCGCCCGCCCGCCAACGCGGCGAGGACGTCGAGCGGCTCGCGCGCGTGAGCCTGGAGGAGGCCTACCACGGCGCCTCGCGCACCATCGAGCTGCGCGAGGGCGCCGGCGAGTCGCGCCGCCTCGAGGTCGACATTCCCGCCGGCATCGCCGACGGCGCGCGCGTGCGCGTGCGTGGCAAGGGCGGTCCGGGGCGCGGCGGCGGCGCCCCGGGCGACCTCTTCCTGCGCGTCAGCGTCTCGCGCCACCCGCGTTTCGAGCGCCGCGACGACGATCTCCACGTCGAGGTCGATGTTCCCGTCGCCGACGCCGCGCTCGGCGGGGAGGCGGAGGTGCCGACGCTCAAGGGGCGCACGCTGGCGCTGCGGATTCCGCCGGAGACACAGGGCGGGCGCGTCTTCCGCCTCGCGGGCCAGGGGATGCCGCGCGCCGGGGGCGGCCACGGCGATCTGCTCGCGCGCGTGCGGCTGCGCCTGCCGGAGCCGCTCGACGAAGGCCAGCGCGCGCTGTTCGAGCAGCTGCGGGCGAGCGAAGGCGAGCGCGAGGGCGCGACCGTGCAGGTTGAAGCCGCGGGCGTTGAGGATGGGCGCGCCTCCTGAGGAGCGCGCGGGACGGGCAAGCAATGACGAACATTCCGCAGGACGAGCCGGTCTTCCAGATCTCGGTGGTGGCGCGCATGGTCGGTGTTCACCAGCAGACGCTGCGCACCTACGAGCGGATGGGCTTCGTCGCGCCGGCGCGAAGTTCGGGCAACCAGCGCCTCTACTCGCAGCGCGACGTCGAGGTGCTGCGGCGCCTGCGCCAGTACGTCGAGGATCTCGGCGTGAACCTGGCGGGCGCCGAGGTGCTGCTGCGCCTCAGCCGCCGTGTCGAGGACCTGCAGGTCGAGCTCAACGAGACGCGCGCCGAACTGGAGCGACTGCGCTCGATGCTGCCGGAGCGCACGCCCCGGCGCGGCGCGCGCTGAGCGCGAGACGACGAGAAGCGACGTGGTGCGAAGGGTGATGCAGCGATGATGCGACAGGACCGGTTCACGGAGCATGCGCAGGCCGTGTTGCAGGCCTCGCAGCAGCTCGTCCGCGAGCAGCGGCATGCGCAGTGGGACGTCGAGCACGTCTTCCTCGCGATCGCGCAGGCGCCCGAGGGCGTCGCGCGCGAGGTGCTCGGCGAGCTCGGCGTCAACACGCAGGCGCTGGTGGCGCGCATCGGCAGCCACCTCGATCGCTCGCCGAAGCTCAGCCACGACGTAGTGCAGATCTACACGACGCCTCGCATCGTCGGGCTGCTCGACGCCGCCAACCGCGAGGCGGACCGGCTCAAGGACGAGTTCGTCGGCGTCGAGCACCTGCTGATCGCCGTCGCAGACGTGCGCGACGGCGAGGCGGCCGCGATCCTCGACGAGTACGGCATCTCCAAGGAGCGCATCTACGCCGCGCTGCGCAAGGTGCGAGGCAGCGCGCGCGTCGACTCGCCGACCGCCGACGCGCAGTACCAGGCGCTGAGCCGCTACTCGACGGACCTCACGGAGCTGGCCACCCAGGGCGATCTCGACCCGGTGATCGGTCGCGCGGTCGAGGTCGAGCGGCTGATGCAGGTGCTCAACCGCCGCACCAAGAACAACCCGGTGCTGATCGGCGAGGCCGGCGTCGGCAAGACGGCGATCGTCGAGGGCCTCGCGCAGCGCGTCGCCGCCGGCGACGTGCCGGAGCGACTGCGCGGCAAGCGCGTGCTCGCGCTCGACATGGGCGCGCTGATCGCCGGCTCCAAGTTCCGAGGCGAGTTCGAGGAGCGGCTGCAGTCCGTGATGCGCGAGGTGCGCGAGGCGAGCGGCGAGATCATCCTGTTCCTCGACGAGATCCACCAGATGGTGGGCGCCGGCGGCGCCGAGGGCGCAATCGACGCCTCGAACATGATGAAGCCCGCGCTGGCGCGTGGTGAGCTGCGCGTGATCGGCGCGACCACCCTCGACGAGTACCGCAAGATCGAGGCCGACCCGGCGCTGGAGCGGCGCTTCTCGCCGGTCTACGTCGACGAGCCCTCGGTCGAGGAGGCGGAGGCGATCCTCGCCGGGCTGCGCTCCCGCTACGAGGAGCACCACGGCATCCGCATCAGCGACGAGGCGCTCTCGGCGGCGGTGCGGCTGAGCGTGCGCTACCTCACCGAGCGGCAACTGCCCGACAAGGCGATCGACCTGATCGACGAGGCCGCCTCGCGTGTCGTGATCCTCGCCGAGGCGCTGCCCGAGGACGTGCGCGACCTGAAGCGGCGGCTCGACGACGCCTCGGCGCGCCTCGACGCCGCGGCCGCGCGCGAGGACTTCGAGGAGGCAGCCTTCATCAAGCAGGACGTGCTGCGCATCCAGGACGAGTACCGCGAGCGCGAGGCCGGCTGGCGCGAGGAGCAGGGCCTGCCCGACGAGGTCGGCGAGGAAGGCATCGCCGCGCTCGTGGCGCAGATGACCGGCATCCCCGTGGACAGCATGCTCAAGGGCGAGGCGGAGAAGCTGCTGCACATGGAGGAGGCGCTGCACGGTCGCGTGGTCGGCCAGGACCAGGCGATCGAGGTGCTCTCCGACGCGATCCGCCGGGCGCGCTCCGGCCTCAAGGACCCGCGCCGCCCGATCGGCTCGTTCATCTTCCTCGGGCCCACCGGCGTCGGGAAGACGGAGCTGGCGAAGGCGCTGGCCGAGTACCTGTTCGACGACGAGGACGCGCTGCTGCGGCTCGACATGTCCGAGTACCAGGAGCGCCACACCGTCTCGAGGCTGGTCGGCGCGCCGCCCGGCTACATCGGCTACGACGAGGCCGGTGGCCTGACGGAGGCGGTGCGCCGCCGCCCCTACCGGGTGGTGCTCTTCGACGAGATCGAGAAGGCGCACCCGGACGTCTTCAACACGCTGCTCCAGATCCTCGAGGATGGGCGGCTGACCGACACGCACGGGCGCACCGTCGACTTCCGCAACACGGTGGTCGTGCTCACCTCGAACCTCGGCACCACGGAGCAGGCGGCCTCGCTCGGCTTCCAGCGCACGCGCAGCGAGGACGAGCGCGAGACGCGCCGCCGCAACATCGAGGAGGCGCTGCGCCGCGCCTTCCGACCCGAGTTCCTCAACCGCATCGACGAGACGATCGTCTTCGAGGCGCTGACGGAGGCCGAGATCGCGCAGATCGCCGGGCTGCTGATCGGCGAGGTGCGCGAGCGGCTGGCCGAGCGCGGCGTCGGCATCCGCGTCACGGAGCAGGCGCAGGCGGCGCTCGTGCGCGAGGGCTACGACCCGGCGTTCGGCGCGCGCCCGATGCGGCGCACGATCCAGCGCCGCATCGAGAACGAGCTGGCCCGCCGCGTCCTCGCCGGCGACTTCGCCGAGGGCGTCGAGGTCCTCGTAGATGTCGATGACGGCGGAGCCTTCACCTTCACCGCCGAGCGCGCGCATGCAGAGGCGACGGTGTAGCTGCGGGCGCGCGAGCACATCCGGCGGAGGGGGGAGGTCTGCATACGGGCCTCCGGCCTCCACCTTTTTTGCGTGATGACACGAGCGAGTTATCCATGGTTGACAAACGGCGGTGGCTGCTCGATCATTAGGTCAATCTTCCCCGCCCTGCTCCGAAAGGCGCCGTGGCGGGGTTGTTGCATTAACGGGGCAGTGCCAACATTCAACGCGTCCACGTTCTCTTTGATGCTCAGAACTTCTACAGGGGTGCTCGCCGCGCCTTTTTCGACGACCGCTCCGACCCGTCGCGGTTCGGCCAGTTCTGGCCTCGAGCTGTAGCGGAACTGATCGTTACGCGGGATGCCGGTCGATCACTGAGAGAGGTGCGGGTCTACACAGGCCGCCCCGACCGCGCGAGGGACGAACGGGGGAACGCGGCACACATGCGCCAGTCGGCGGCTTGGGAGGACTCGGGTGTCGACGTGCGCTGGCGGCTGCTGAGTTATCCGCCGGGCTGGCCCACCGCGCCGCCGCGGGAGAAGGGCGTCGATGTTGCCATTGCCACGGACATCGTGTCGCTGGCGTTGCGTGACGAGTGCGATGTCATCGTCGTTGCTTCTGCCGACACCGATCTGCGCCCAGCCATCGAGGAGGCGCGAACCCGTACGCGCGTGAAGGTCGAGGTGGCTGCGTGGTGGGGACAGCGAACGCGGCAACGGTTGTCGCTCCGCCCGAACGTGTGGTGTCACTGGCTGCGGCGCGAGGACTACGAGGCCATGCGGGACGATACCGACTACAGCATCGGTCGCGGGATGCGCTGAACGCCGCGCCGTTGCCCGCCCCGCGGCCCCGCCGGATAATCGAGGGCGACCAGCAGCGTCGCGCAACACCGATCGCACGGAGGCATCGTGGGCAATCGCCGTCGTCGCCGTCGCCGCCGAGGAGCGGCGGGCGCCAGCCAGGAGCCGCAGCAGCAGGCCGAGGCGCCGCAGGGCCGGATGAACGTGCTCGAGGTGCGCCACGTCTTCCCGCAAATTAGCAGCCTGAAGGCGACGATCGATTCGTTCGGGGGCTTCCTGACCATCGGTGTGGTCGTTGCCACGGTCGTGATCGTGGCGACGCTGATCTGGTTCAACCGCCCGGGCGGCGGCAACACCGTCGGCGGGGGCGACTTCGAGTACCAGGGGCAGTCGGCGCCCGTCCAAGGCCGGCTGCTCGGCAACCCGGACGCGCCGGTACGCATCGTCGCCTTCGAGGACTTCAGCTGCTCTCACTGCGGCGACTTCAACCGCGATACCAAGCCGCTGCTCGACGAGGAGTACATCAGCCAGGGTGTCGTCTCGATCGAGTTCCGCCACCTCGTGCTGCTCGGTCCCGACTCGGTCAGCGCCCACGCCGCCTCCGAGTGCGCGGCCGAACAGAACCTGTTCTGGCCCTACCACGACGTCCTCTTCCTGCGGCAGGGCCGCCCCGGCTGGGCCTCCGAGGGCAACCTCAAGAACTTCGCGCGCGAGGTGAACGAGGCGCTGCCCGACGCGGGGTTCGACCTCGACGCCTTCGACGACTGCGTCGGATCCGGCATCAAGGAGCTGATCGTGCAGGAGGAGAGCAACGCCTCGACTCAGCTGATCGGCGGCCTCATCGGCGCGGTCTCGACGCCGAACTTCCTGATCAACGGCCAGCCGGTGCGCGGCGCGCAGCCGATCGAGGTCTTCCGCGAGGTGATCGATCGCCTCGTTCCGGACGACGGCGAGTAGCCGCCGCGGCCGTGGCCTCCCTGCTTGCTCGCCGCCGCGACCTGCTTCTGGCGCTCGCGATCGCCGGCGTCGTGGTCGCCGGCTACCTCAGCTGGGTCGCGCTCGACGATGAGCAGGAGGTGATCTGCTCCGGCGTCGGCGACTGCGGCAGGGTCCAGAGTTCGGAGTTCTCCGAGATCGGAGGCGTGCCGATCGCCCTGCTCGGCCTCGGGATGTACCTCGCGCTGCTCGCGCTGATCGCGGCCCGGCGCTGGTGGTCGGCGCTGCGAGGCGGCGAGGCGCCTCAGGCGCTGGCCGGGCTGACCTTCGCGCTCGCCCTCGGCGGCACGCTCTACTCCGCCTACCTGACGTGGCTCGAGCTGTTCGAGATCGAGGCGATCTGCGTCTGGTGCGTTGGCTCGGCGATGATCGTGACGCTGCTGATGCTGCTCTCCCTGCCCGATGTGCGCGCCGCGTCGAGGGATACCGCCGGGGACGCTGGCCCCTCGTAGGGCGACACCCGTATCATTCTGCCGGGCCCGCACGCGGGTGGCCGAGGGAGGCGATGGTGAGCGAGGTCGAAGTCGGTTTCGATGACCTGACGGTACTCTCCGAGGGAGAGGCCGACGTGTTCGTCCTGAATCTCAACGAGGACGACGGTCCGCCCCCCTTCTACGTCACCGTCAACGGCCGCCGCTTCTCCTTCACCGGCGAGACGTTCCTGATCTTCGGCCACAGCGCGATGCTCTCGGACTGGGTGCGCGAGCAGGAGGCCGAGGGCATGCTCGTGCTGCTCGCCGAGCGCGAGGACCGCTACCTGCGCTACGTCCACGACCCTGCGGCGGAACTCGAAGAGGCGGAGAGCGAGGCGGCTGCCGCCTCGTAGGCCCCGCACCCCACTGCGACCCGGCCGAACTCAGTCCTCCCCGTCTACGGCGGGGGGTACAACCTCGCGCCCGTCTCGGGCGAGCGTGAGCGCCTCCGGCGGTTCCGCCGCGGTGAGGCCATCGAGCAGCATCACGATCGCGTCCTCGCGGTTGTCGCTGTAGTAGTTGCGCAGGCGGCCGACCCGGCGGAAGCCGCAGCGCTCGTAGAGCCGCATCGCGCCCGCATTCGAGGCGCGCACCTCCAGCGCGACGCTGTCGAGCTCGGCCTCGATCGCGAGGTCGCAGACGGCGAGCAACAGCGCCAGCGCGATGCCGCGGCGCTGCTGACGCGGATCGACGGCGATCGTCACCAGGTGCAGCTGCTCGTGGGTGTACCACACGCCCGCGAAGCCAAGGATCGGCGCGCCCTCGCCCGCCCCGAGGCGACGCCGTAGCCAGCCCGCGGGTCCTCGGCGCGTCCAGCGGCGTCGCTGAGCCGGGCTCGCGGCGGCGTCGACGGCGGCGAGGTAGGCCGAGAGGCCGTTGCGCAGCTCGCGCTCGAAGGCCGTGCGGGGGTTGGCGGAGCCGTAGGCGGCTCGCTCCAGTCGCCGCACCGTGCGCACGTCGGCGGGCATGAGCGGGCGGATCGCGATCCGCGCGGTCTGGCGAGCGGCGCTGAGCGGGACGACCTCGGAGGGCGCGCAGTCGCGGGCGGTCATGGCGCGAGGGTACCGCGCGGCGCGCCACGGGGCCCTCGGAGTTCACGAGCGCGCCGCGCATCGTGCGTCCTCGACGACGCAGATCCGGACAGCCGGACAGCAGAGGAGAGAGACGCATGACCGAGCACGAAGCGACCGAACAGGAACGCGCGGCCACGCCGCAGGACGAGGACGCGTCCGAAGACGACGCGTTCCTCGGTGAGGAACCGTCCGGGGACGGCCTGCCCGACGAGGCAGCCGCCGAACTCGCGGCCGTCACCGAGGCGGAGCGCGACGAGCTTGCAGCCCTGCGCAGCGAGTTGCAGGAGGCGCGAGACGCCCTCGACGCCGAGCGCTCGGCCCGGCGCGCCGCCGTCGAGCGCTACCGCGGCGCGCTGCTCGCGGCCGAGCCGTCGCTGCCGCCGGAGCTGATCGAGGGCGACGACCTCGCGGCCGTGGACGCCTCGGTCGACGCGGCGCGGCGCACGGTCGCGCAGATCCGCGAGCGGATCGCCACGGAGTCGGAGGACGAGGCGGCGCGGGGCTTCCCGGCCGGCGCCCCGGAGCGGCGCGGTCCGCGCACGGAGGCGATGAGCGCGGCGGAGAAGATCGCCTACGGCCTCGAACAGCGGCCTCGCGAGTAGCGCTGCGCGCTGCGCCACAAGGCCCTCGGAGCAGCGCGCCTCGCGCGGCTAGCCTGCCGGGCAGCAATGACGAGCAAGGCGCGCGACGCGCGCCGGAAGGAACGGAAGACGACACCATGGCACTGACACTGACCGAAGGCGCGAAGCTCTCGAACGACGTCCTGCTCGAGGGCGTGATCGAGACCGTGATCTACGACAGCCCGATCCTGCAGCGGCTGCCGTTCATCGAGATCGTCGGCAACGGGCTCACCTACAACCGCGAGAAGCTCTCGGCCTCGGCCGCCTTCTACTCCGTCGGCGACACCTGGTCCGAGGACACGCCGACCTTCAAGCAGATCACGACGGCGCTGACGATCCTCGGCGGCGACGCGGACATCGACAACTACATCGCCCGCACCCGCAGCAACGTGCAGGACATCGAGGCGGCGGTCGTCGCGCTCAAGGCGAAGTCCGTCCAGCAGAAGTTCGGCGACACCTTCATCAACGGCGACACCAGCAGCGACTCAAAGTCCTTCGACGGCCTCGCCGAGCTGTGCGCCTCGGGCCAGACGGTCTCGATGGGGACGAACGGCGCGACGCTGACCCTCGACAAGCTCGACGAGCTGATCGACACGGTGCGCGGCGGGAAGCCGGAGATGCTGCTGATGTCGCGCCGCACGCGGCGAGCGCTCAACAAGCTCGCTCGCGCCAGCGGCGGCGGCATCGTCGAGCACGACCGCGACGAGTTCGGGCGCATGGCCGACTTCTACGACGGCATCCCGGTCGGCGTGAACGACCACATCTCCGATGAGGAGACAGCCGGTACGTCCGAGGACGCCTCGACGATCTACGCGCTGCAGTTCGGCGAGGGCGCCTTGGCCGGCCTGACAGCACCCGGCGGCCTGACGATCGAGCGCGTCGGCGCGCTGGAGACGAAGGACGCGACCCGCGTGCGGGTCAAGTGGTACGTCTCCGTCGCGCTCTTCAACGAGCTGAAGCTCGCGAAGCTCAGCGGCGTCCGCCCCTAGCCGGACCCGGCACGCACGAGGGCGGCCCGCCGGCAGACGCCGGCCGGGCCGCCCTCGGCTCCCCCGCGACGCTCCCCAGCCGAATCGAGGAAGAGATGGACCTGCCGTCGATGCGGACGCGGCTGCGCCGCGATCTCCGCGACACCGACCCGGCGAACGAGCGCCGGCCCGACGAGGCGCTCGACCGCCACATCGAGCGCGCGCTCCGCGAGCTCTCGCTCGCCGCGCCGCTCGAGGCGACGGCGACGCTGCGGACCGTCGCCGGCAGCCGCGACCTCAGCGTCGCGGCGCTGACCGACCGCGTGAGCGTCGACGCCGTCGAGTACCCCGCCGGCCTCTACCCGCCCTCGCGGCCGCCGTTCTCGCTCTGGGGCGACACGCTCACTATCGAGGTAGCGGGCGCGCCGGGCGGCGGCGAGGCCGTCACCGTTCACTACTCGAAGCTGCACACGCTCAACGACGCGGGCAGCACGCTGCCGCGGGCGCTCGACGACCTCGTCGCCAGCGGCGCGGGCGGCTACGCGGCGCTTGAGTGGGCCTCGTTCGCGGTCAATCGCGTGAACGTCGGCGGCGCGGAGACGTGGCGGCACTACCACGTCTGGGCGCAGGAGCGGCTCGCCGAGTTCGCCCGCGCGCTGGCGAGGCACGGCCGCGCACGGCGCGCCCGCTCGCGCGTGCTCTCCTCGCCGCGCGGCGGGTAGGGCGAGGCGACATGCGAGCGCTCACCCCCACGCTGCGAGCCGCCCAGCAGTCGGCCAGCACCGAGCCGTACCTGCGCGTGCGGCTCTACGACCGCGACGCGGGCGCGATCCGGCTGCGCTGGCAGCGCGTCCATGACGGCGAGGAGCCGGACGGCCCGTGCGCCCTCGCGGCCGCGGGCGACGGCTCGCTGTTGCGCGCCCGCATCGACCCGGCCACGGGCGCGCTCAGCCGTCAGCGCATCGCCGATCCCGCAGCAGGCGCGGGCTTTGCGGACTGGACCGCCGTCGCCACCGTGGCGGTTGCGCCGCGCCTCGGGCTTGCCGCCTCCGGCAGCCGCGCGCTGCTCGTGAGCGTCCGCGCCGACGGCGTGAGCGTCGAGCTGCGCGAGAGCGCGGATTCGGGCGCCAGCTTCGGAGCCCCGAGGGCCATCGCTGTCGCGGCCGCGGCCGTGACGGGGATGGCGACGGCGATCGGGCCCGACGGATCGGCGGCCGTGCTCTACGCCTCGGGAGGGACCATCTTCGGCGTGCGCCGTCAGGGCCTCGGCGCCTGGTCCGCGCCCACCGCCTGGCCGCACTCGCTCGCGACCGTCAGCGGGCTGACCGCGTTCTTCGAGACGGACTGCAACGTGCTGGTGTCCGGAACGGACGCCGGCGGTGTGGCGGGCGTCTGGTCCACGGTGCTCGGCATGGGCGGCGCGGCGCCGCCGGGGCACTGGCTTCAGCCCGCCGCGATCGCCTCGGCAGCCCCGGGCTCGGGCATCGGCTACCTCGCGACCGGCGCGATGCGCGCCGACGCGCCGCAGGCCGTGCTGGTCGAGTCGTACCAGGGTGCGGGCGGCTACCAGCGGGTCCAGATCGCGGCGGGCGCCTCGGGCAGCCTCCATGGCGATGGGCAGTGGCGCGATCCGCGGCCCTTCGCCCACCCCTCGGCGTACGGCCTCGGCGCCGCGAGCTCGGCCGGCGCCGCCTGGCTGGCCGCGCCGCACGCCGTCTGGCGCGCTCCGATCGCGCACGAGGAGCATGAGCTGACGGGCGACGTGCTGGACGCCGTGATCGAGTTGCGCGAGCAGGGGCGGCTGCGGCTGACGCTGCGCAACGACGGCGCGCGCTTCGCCGCCTCGCGCGCTCCGGCCGCCCTCGCGGCCGGCGGCGAGTTGCAGGTGGAGCCGGGCTATCGCACGAGCGCCGGCGTCGAGACGTCCGAGGGGCCGCGATTCTGGATCGTCGCCGTGCGGCGGCGGCGCAGTGGGGGCGCGGCAACGCTCGAGCTGGACGCCGTCGACGGCCTGGGGCTGATCGAGGCCTGGGTCGCCTCGGAGCAGCTCGTGTGGCAGACGGGGGAGCGCAGCGCCTTCCAGATCCTCGAGGCGATCGCTCAGCGCGCCGGACTGCGCTTGATCATGCGCAACGCCAGCGCCGAGGCCGTCGCGCTCCGCCCGGCGTTCACCGTGCGCGCGGGCGAGCGCGGCGGGACCGCCGTGCGGCGACTGCTGCGGGCGCTGCCCGACCGGCTGCAGATGGAACGTGGTCTGCTGGTGCTGTCCGAGCCGGCCGCGGACGGCGCCGCCGGCTACGCCTACGGCGCGGAGCACGCCGTCCTCGCGCACACGATCGAGGCCGGGCGCCCCGCTGCGGGCTGGGCGCGCGTCTTTGGCCGTGGCGTCTTCGCCGAGGCGGCCGACGAGGACGCGCTCGCCGCGGGCGCGGGCGCGGTCACCGCCATCGACGAGAACCTCGGGGCGCAGGACCGCGCCGACGCGCGCGCGGGCACGCTGCTGCGTCAGTCGCGCCTCGCCGTCGACCGCGGCGAGCTGCTCGTGCGCCCGAACGTCGCGCAGCAGCCGGGCGACATCGTCGCGATCACGGACGCGGAGGCGGGCCTCGACGCCGCGCCGTTCCGCGTCGCGGGTCTGCGTCTGCGCTTCGCGCGCGGCGCCCGACCGCGCTACGAGCAGACGCTGACGCTGGGCGAGGTGTAACGATGCTGGAGCGCGCCACCCTGGTCTCGTTCGATCGGGACTCGTACACGGCGAGCGTGCGCTTCGCCGGATCGCTCTCCTCGGTGGTGGCGTCCGTGCCGGTCTCGCGCGGCATCGCCGCGGCGCGGCTGACCGCCGGCCGCCGCCTCGCCGTCGCGGTCTTCGACGCCGGCAACCCGGTCGACGCGATGGTGCTGGGGGTGCACTGAGGCGGGCACAGGCGCTCGCGGCAGCGTCCCGACGCGCAGGCGGCGGGGGCGTCTGGACTTCGTTCATTATTGTTGATATTGTGACCTGACAAAGTCGTGTTTATCAGGGTGGTGTGGTCGTGACAGTGACGGATGAGGTCCTCGAAAGTAACGCTCGCTATGCGGAGAGCTTCGACAAGGGCAGCCTGCCCATGCCGCCGGGGCGCCAGCTGGCGGTGGTGGCCTGCATGGACGCGCGTCTCGACACGCACAAGCTGCTGGGCCTTGAGGAAGGCGACGCGCACGTGATCCGCAACGCCGGCGGCGTGATCAGTGGCGACGCGATCCGCTCGCTGGTGATCTCCCAGCGCCTGCTCGGCACGAAAGAGATCGTGCTCATCCACCACACGGACTGCGGGATGCTGACCTTCCGCGACGACGACGTCAAAGACGCCATCCTGGCCGACACCGGCCTGCGGCCGGCATTCGCGCTGGAGTCGTTCCAGGATCTGGAAGCGGACGTGCGTCAGTCGATCGCCCGCATCCAGGCCAACCCCTTCATCCCGCTGAAGGACCAGGTCCGCGGCTTCATCTATGACTGCGACACCGGGCGCCTCAACGAGGTCGCCGCGGCCTGAGGCGGCGCGGACCTTCGAGGTCGGTGTGCTGGGGGTGAGTGTCGTCGAACGGCGCGACCTGAGTTCCCGCTTCAGGTTCCTGGCCGCCGGCTGACGCCCCTCAGTCGCTCGCGCCGTCCTCCCGGAACAGCGCCGGCTGCTGCGCGACGGCGGCGAGCAGTGCGGGGGGCGGCTCCAGGCCCAAGCGGTCGTACGCCAGCCGCGAGGCGACACGCCCGCGCGGGGTGCGCTGCAGGTAGCCGATCTTCAGCAGGTACGGCTCGTAGACGTCCATGATCGTGTCGGCTTCCTCGGAGACCGCGGCGGCCAGCGTATCGAGGCCCACCGGCCCGCCGCCGAAGCGCTCGACGAGCACGCGCAGCAGCTCGCGGTCCATCGCGTCGAGGCCGAGCTCGTCGATCCCGAGCTGCCCGAGGGCCAGCGCGGAGACCGGCTCCGTGATCACGCCGTCCGCCTCCACCTCGGCGTAGTCGCGCACGCGGCGCAGCAGCCGGTTGGCGACGCGCGCCGTGCCACGCGCGCGGCTGGCGATCGCCGTGACCCCGCCGGCGTCGATGGCGCAACCGAGCACCCTCGCCGAGCGGCGCACGATCTCGCTCAGCGCGGCCTCGTCATAGAACTCCAGCCGGTAGCTCGCGCCGAAGCGATCGCGCAGCGGCTGCGAGACCAGTGCGTAACGCGTCGTCGCGGCGATCAGGGTGAAGCGGTTGAGCGTGAGGCGGACATCGCGCGCCTTCGGCCCGCTGCCGAGGATGATGTCGAGCGCCCAGTCTTCCATCGCCGGGTAGAGGATCTCCTCGACCACGCGCGGCAGGCGGTGCACCTCGTCGATGAACAGCACGTCGCCGGGCTGGAGGCTGGTGAGCACGGAGGCGAGGTCGCCCGCGCGCTCGATCGCCGGCCCCGAGGTGACGCGGATCGAGACGCCCATCTCGGACGCGAGGATCATCGCCAGCGTCGTCTTGCCGAGGCCGGGCGGGCCGTGGATCAGCAGGTGGTCGAGCGGTTCGCCCCGCCCCTTCGCCGCGGCGATCGCGATCCGCAGCGACTCCTTGGCGGTCTCCTGGCCGAAGTACTCGCCGAGCCGCCGGGGGCGCAGCGTCGGCTCGATCGAGATGTCTTCGGCGGTCTGCGTTTGGGCCAGCGGACCGCGCTGCTCGTCGTCCACGCCGCCTCCTGATGCTGCCCCGCCGCGCACAGTATAGCGAACGTTCGTTCGTAGCGCGAGTTCCCGGATCGCAACGTCTCAATACGGAGATTCGAGGCCCGGGAACATTGGGAAGTGGCGGACGTTGCGGGTCCAGAGCCGGGCGTCGAGGCGTTCGGCTGTCGCGGCAATCACGTAATCGACCGGATCGACCCCGGGGTGCGACGGCAGAAAGCGGTTGGCCAGGACGCCGGCACGTTCGGCGAGCTCGTCATCGACTTCGATCCAGTCGAGGCTGTCCAACAGGCGACGTGTGGCGCGCTCCTCCGGGATTCGCATCCCGGCCAGCACCTCGACCTTGGTGAGTACGGAAGCGGCGAGCCGTTCGCCGGCGGCCGTGGCGCCGCGAAGCGCCTCGCGAGCCGCATCGTCGCCGCGCAGGTGGTCGATCAGCACCGACGTGTCGACGATGATCGCCATCAGCCCGCCAGCCGGCGAGACATGCCGCGACGCAGCCCCTCGACGTAGCTCGCGCCGTCGAAGTCGCGGTCCGCCCAGGAGGCGAAGCTCGCGTCGAGGGCGCTCAGCAGCTCCGCGCTGGGAGACGCCCCGTAGCTGCGATCGAGCGCCCGGCGAACGAGCTCCGCGAGGCCGAGGCCGGAGCGCCGGGACTCCTCGCGCAGTCGCGCGTACTGCTCATCCGTCAGCGTGATCTGCGTGCGGTGACTCATGATGTAAGCCTACATCACTCCAGCGGCTGGGAGCAGAAGAGACAGTTTGGGGTCCTGGTCAATGACGCGCTTCCCGCGATAGCTGCGGCCTCGCGCGCTATCGTGCGTGCCACAGGCGGGATCGGCCGGGCGGATCGGTCGGGCGCAAGGTGGAAGGGGATCCGGATGGCGCACATCGCACCCCTGGCGATCGAGGACGTGGACCCGGAGATTCGAGAGTCGCTACAGGCGATGGAGCGGACGGGCGGCTACATCCCCCGAGGGCAGCTCACGATGGCGCGGAGGCCGGACTTGGTGCAGGCGGTGAGCGTCATGCTGGCCGCTGTGCGCTCCGGCTCCGTCGAGCAGGAGTTGAAGAGCCTCGTGTCGCTCGCCGTCGACATCGCGGCGGACTGCTCGCACACCCAGTCGCACTCGGCCTACAGGGCGGCGAGCAACGGGATCCCCGTCGAGAAGCTGCGGGCGGTGTACGAGTTCGAGGAGAGCGATCTGCTCACACCCCGCGAGAAGGCGGCGCTGCGGCTGGCCAGGGACGGCTCGGTCGTGCCGAACCTGGTCAGCGAGCAGCACTTCGAGGCCCTGCGCGAGTGGTTCGACGAGGGCGAGATCGTGGAGTTGGTCGCCGTGATCAGCTGGCGCGGCTTCCTCAATCACTGGAACAACATCGTGGCCACCGAGACGCACCCGGTTCCGGCGGGGTTCGCTCGTGAGCACCTCGGCTCAGTCGGCTGGGAGCCGGGCAGGCACGCGTAGCGGCGGACAGGCCCGCACGCCGGGCGAGTGAGTTAGCGCCGGGGACCCCGCGCGGGTCGGCGTCCGGCCGGCCGGGGCCCGCCGCCCGAGGCGCGCCCTCGGCTGTTGCGAGGCTTCGAGGACTGTCGTCCGTTGGGACGGCGACCCGCAATGCCGCCGTTCGCTTCGCCGCCGCGGTCGGGGCCGGCGCTGTCGCGCGGCGCGGACCACGAGGCGAGGTCGAGGAGCCGGGAATCGCCGGCGCGCATCTCGACGACGGAGTAGTTGGTTCCGCCGTCGCGCTGCAACACGGCGACATCGCGCCGTTGATCCGACAGCACGAGCGTGACGACCATCCCGCCCTCGCCGGCGCGAGCCGTGCGCCCGGAGCGGTGCAGGTACATCTTGTGATCCTCGGGCGGGTCGTAGTGCACGACGACGTCGACGCCGTCGACGTGCAGCCCGCGAGCGGCGACGTTCGTGGCGACGAGGACGGGCGAGTTGCCCCGCCGGAACGCCTCGAGCGTGGACTCGCGGCGGTTCTGCGAGAGCCGCCCGTGAATGGCGGCGGCCCGCAGCCCGGTCCGCTCCAGGCGCTCGGCGACGCGGTCCGCGGCGCGGGTCGTGCGCACGAAGATCAGCGCCCGCTGCGCGCCGGCGCAGATCTCTGAAGTCACGTCGATCTTGTCTTCGGAGCGCACGCCGATGAAGCGCTGCTCCAGCCCGTCCACGGTGGGCGCGGCGGAGGCGACCTCGTGGCGGATCGGGTTTCGCTGGTAGCGGCGCACGAGGGCGCCCACCGCGCCGTCAAGCGTGGCGGAGAACAGCAGCGTCTGGGGCTCACCCTCGATCTGCTTCAGGATGCGCTCCACCTGCGGCAGGAAGCCCATATCCGCCATCTGGTCGGCCTCGTCGACGACGACGAACGAGACAGCGGCGAGTGATAGCTGGCCCTGTTCGAGGAGGTCGTTGAGCCGACCCGGCGTGGCGACCACGATGTCCACGCCCATCTGCAAGGCCCGCACCTGCCGCGACATCGAGACGCCGCCGTAGATCGAGGTCAGCCAGAGGCCACGTGCGGCGGCGAGCGGCGTGAGCTCGTCGGCGATCTGGTTCGCGAGCTCGCGCGTGGGCGCCAGCACCAGCGAGTGGGGGCGGCGCGGCCGCGCGGTGGTCGTGCGCTCGATCATTGGCAGACCGAAGGCGAGCGTCTTCCCGGAGCCGGTTTGCGCCATCCCGCAGATGTCCTGGCCGGCCAGCGCATCGGGGATGGCCAGCGTCTGGATGGGGAAGGGGCGCTCGATTCCGGCTTTCGTCAGCACCTCGGTGAGGTCGCGCGAGACGCCCAGCGCCTCGAAGGTCGGGGTGGGGCTGTCGCCGTTGTGGTGCAGCGTGTGCGTGCCGTGCTCGTCCTGCGCCGGGGCGTCGTCGAGGATTGCGGTCTCCGTGGGCGCGGGTGCATGGCGTGTAAAGAGGGACATGGGGAGCGGTTCCGTTCGTGGTGAGAGAGGGTGTGGCGGCGGCCTCCGCGCTGAGCGAGGCCGTGATTGCTTCAAGGTTCCGACACTGCTGGCAGGCGCCCGAGCGGGCGGGGCGCCCCGTATGAGAGTCGCAAGTACTGGGTTGAGAGGAGAGCCCGGCGCCCGGCCGGACTCTCCCCCCTGTTCCTGACGGTCAGTCACCCGAGGGCCTTGGGCCCACGTGCCAGGAGCGAACGCTAGCGACGGTCGTAGCCGCCGCGCCCGCCGCCGCCACCGTAGCCGCCGCCCCCGCCGCCGCCGTAGCCGCCGCCGCCACCGCCGTAGCCGCCGCCGCCGCCGCCGCGGTTCTCGCGAGGCCTCGCCTCGTTCACGTTCAGCGTGCGACCGCCGAAGTCCTTGCCGTTGACGCCCGCGATGGCCTGTGCGGCCTCGGTCGCCGACATCTCGACGAAGCCGAAGCCCCGCGCCCTGCCGGTCTCGCGGTCGGTCGGCAATGCCACCGAGAGGACTTCACCGTATGCGGCGAACAGGGTCTCCAGTTCGTCCTCGGTCGCCTCGTACGGCAGATTGCCTACGTAAATCTTCTGAGCCAAAACGTCTTCACTCCTTGCCGGCCACGCCGGCGCTGCGGATGCGTCGCGGAGGACGAATCCATAATTGATCTCAGGCTCGACGCGGGCGCTCGGGTGAAACGACTGAGCAGAGGTACTGAGGATGCGGCTCCTTCGCCGCCTGATCACCATACCCTGTTTCGGCGCTAGCGGGCGGCCGGGCGCTATCCTCCGCGCGATGACCGCCACGCCACCCCTCCCCGCCGACGCCGTCGCGGCGGCGCTGCGCTCGCCGTTCGTGCCCGAGGTCGTCGCCGCCCTCGGGCGCTGCGAGGGCGTGCTCGAGGCCGTCTGGCCGCAGCTTGAGCCGTCCGTCGAAACGGCCGGCTTCCTCGGCAGCGCGCTCTACATGGTGGACATGGCGCTCGACGCCGTCGAGGAGGTCTACGAGCCCGCGCTCAGCCGCGAGACGCTGCTCGGCGGCGCGCTCAGCGAGGACGACCTCGCCTCCCTGCTCGGCGTGCTCGACATCTTCCACCGGCTGCAGCCGCAGTTGCTGCTGCTCTGCGCCGCGCTCGCCGAGGCGCGCGATGCGCCCGCGGTCGGCGGACAGGGCCGCCCCGCCCCGCGCGAGAGCAGCGAGCGCGAGCGCGCGCACCTGGCGAGCGAGGTCGAGTTCGCCTCGCCCGCGGCCGGTCCGCTGCCGGAGGTGGCGGAGCTGCTGCAGCTCTCGAGCCCGCCCGAGCTGTACCGCGCGATCGCGGTCTGGCCGGGCTACCTGGAGGCGGCGTGGGACGAGCTGCAGCACCTGGCCACCTACCCGCTGTTCCGCCAGCGCGGACGCGCGCTCTACTTCTACGCACGCTCCTCGACGCGCTTCCTCGCGCAGCCGCTGCGCGCCGATGACGAGGCCTTGCGCGCCGCCGGCGTGAGCTCCGAGGCGATCGCCGAGGCGCGCGCGACCGTCGACGCCGCGCTGCCCGCGCTGGCGACGATGATGATGCACTGCACGGCGATGCGGCTCGGTCTCGGCATTCGCGAGCGCGAGGTGGTCGCCCAGCCGTAGCGCTTCGCGCCCGGCGGCGAGCGCTACAATCGCCTCCCGCGGGCTGGACTGAGCCGCCGGAAGCGAGGGCGCATGCCCGAGAGCATCCGTGACCTCCGCAACGCCTGGCGACCCGGCGATCCCCACGTCGAGGAGGCGCTGCGCGACTCCGAGGTCGTGCGCTCGCGGCTGCTCTATGACTCCTCCAACTACGTCTTCCTCGTGAACCTCGTGCATCCCTCCCACGGCGCGGGGCTCGCCGTCTACAAGCCGCAGCGAGGCGAGCGACCGCTCGGCGACTTCCCCTACGGCACGCTGCACCTCCGCGAGGTCGCGGCATACCAGTACGCGCGGCTGCTCGGCTGGGATCTCGTCCCGCCGACCATCGGGCGCGAGGGGCCGGAGGGTGAGGGCTCGATGCAGCTCTTCATCGAGCACAACCCGGCCGAGCACTTCTTCGAGCTGCGCGAGCGCGAGGAGCTGCGCGAGGTGCTGATCCGCATCGCGGCCTTCGACCTGCTCGCGAACAACGCCGACCGCAAGGGCGGGCACATGCTGCTCGATGCCTCGGGGCGGCTCTGGTGCATCGACAACGCGCTCTGCTTCAACCGCCACGAGACGCTGCGCACGGTGATCTGGGACTTCGCCGGCGAGCGGCTGCCGGAGCCCTGGCAGGACGACATCCGCCGCGTGCGCGACTGCCTGCGCGCCCGGGACGCCTCGACGGACGCGCTACGCGCCTGCCTTCGGGACGCCGAGGTGGAGGCGCTGATCGAGCGCAGCACGGAGCTGCTGGCGAACCCGGTGCTGCCGGAGATGTACCCCTGGCGCTGCGTCCCCTGGCCGCCGATCTAGTAGCGGCGCGGGGACAGAAGCCTACCGCCGGTCTGGAACTCGTACCCATCCGGCAGTTCGCTCAGGCCGGGCGTGATCGCGTGCGGATCGACGTATACGAGGCCGTCGCGAACCTCGATGGCGATGCGGTCGAGACCGCGCGGCGAGGGGCCGAAGACGCGCTGGCCGGCCATGTCGTAGGTCTCGCCGTGACAGGGGTTGCGGAACCAGCCCGGCCGGCCGTCCCACACGAAGTCCGGACGGTACGGCACGGCGCAGCCGAGATGGGGATCCCTATCCACGAGCGCGAGCAACTCGCCGTCGTCGAGGCGAACGATGTGGAAACCGTCCCGCCCGTCGAAGCCGAGGGTGTCGGCGAAGGACGTGACCGAACCCGGTGGGAAGTCCTCGATGCGTCCCACGTTGACCCACGGATCTTCGCTCGGCCACACGAAGCTCCAGAGTGCCGCGGCGCCGGCGGCGGCGAACAGCGCCAGCATCAGCGCGAAGGCGAGTCGTTGCGGGCGCGCGAGCGCCACGGCTAGCGCCAGCTCTGCAGGCGTCGCCGCAGGCGCCAGCGCGTCCGTCGCCACCTGCTTCCCAGGCTGCCGAAGGTGCGGACCAGGGCCTCAGCCTCCTCCTCGACGCCGAGGATCAGCGGCTGACGCCAGTCACGGATCGTCGGCGTGCGGCCGTCGGGCACGGTGGCGGGCGGCACGAAGCGTTCGAGTTCGTCCCAGCCGTCGGCGTGTCGCGAGAGCGCGACGCGGCCGGAGGAGCGCACGAGGCAGACGCCGGCGGCCACGTCCCAGATGCTCGGCGCTCCGAAGCGCGCCGACTGGAAGATGCCGGCCGCGACGAAGGCGCACTCCAGCGCGGCCGACCCCGTGACCCGCGTGTCCAGTCTCCGCTGGCGGCCGGGCGCGCCGCCCGGCGCAGCCCCGAGGCGGCGGCTGACACCGGTGCTGGGCCGGCCGAGTGGCGCCGTCTCACCCTCGAAGCGCAGCGGGCCGCCCTCGCGTGCGTGGTAGACGCCGGGCCGCAGCGCGTGCGAGGTCGAGCACCAGATCGCGCCGACGGCGGGTCGCCCGCGATGCAGCACGCCGATCGAGCAGGCGAAGAGCGGGAAGCCGTTGACGAAGTTCGCGGTCCCGTCGACCGGATCGAGGACCCAGACGAACTCGCGGTCCGCATCGGTGTCGTCGCCGGCCTCCTCGCCGATTACGCCGTGGTCGGGGAAGCGCTCGGCGATGAGCTCGCGCAGCAGCGCCTCGATCGCGCGGTCCGTGTCGGAGACCGGGTTGGTCGGGGCGCCGCCCGCGGTGGTGGTCTCGTCCTTGTATTCGACGACGATCTCGCGTTCGAGCGCTTCCGTGATGCGCTCCCCGGCCAGCCGCCCGAGTTCGAGCGCGGCCTCCTCGATCGGCTCGAGGCGGGAGTCCTCGGGGTATGGCTCCGGCGCGGAGGCGCTCACGGCGCCGCCCGTCCGCCGCGCCCGGCGCTGGCGCGGCATCCTGCGGGTTCGCTAGCCTGCACGGGCGGGCCGCCGGATGGCGCTCCGTAGGCAGCGAGGCGTAGCGGTGAGCAACGGCGACTGGATCGAGTCCGAAGAGGGCGACCTCGACCCCGATCTCACGGAAGAGGCGGGATACGCGTACTGGGATCCGCCGCCCCACCGCGCCTGGGGGGCCGTGCTGCTGCGACTCGTCATGGCGATGATGCTGGTCGCGCTACTCGGAAGCGTCGTCCTCGCCGTCGTCCGCTGACCCCTCGCCCATGTCGTCGAACACGAGGCCGAGCGAGTCGTCCTCGTCACTCCCGACTAGCCCGAGCTTTCGTGCGATGACGGCCACGAGGCCTGCGAGAGCGGCGACGAAGAAGAGGTTGCGCAGTATCTTCATGGCAGGGTGCCTTTCGTTGTGCGATCCCATGATGTGCGCCGCCGCCGCTCCGAGTCCAGCCGAGGCCCGGTGGTGAGGCGGCGCGCGCTCGCGATCTCCGCGCAGCCCTCGCGCTGCTGCTTACCGCAGACAGCCTGCCCGGTAACATGGCTGCCCGACGGCTCTTCGGCACGGCGCGTAGCGCGCGTACGGATTGGCGCATGAACGCACGCCCAGCGGGTCCGCACGCCGCCTCCGGCGAGCCGGAGCCGATCGCCGTGATCGATGTCGGCTCGAACTCGCTGCGGATGATGATCGCGCGGCCGCGCAACGACGGCTATCTCGAGGTCGTCGCGGAGCCGCGAGCGACCGTGCGGCTCGCCCGCGCCGTCGACGCCTCTGGCGGTCTCTCGGCGGAGGCGATCGGGCGCACGCTGACGGTGCTCGATGACTTCATGGCGCTTGCCGGGCGCTGGGGCGCTACGCGCGTCGGCGCGGTCGGCACCGCGGCGCTGCGCGACGCCGGCAACGCGTCCGACCTCGAGGCCGCGATCAAGGACCGCTGGGGCATCGAGCTGGAGTTGCTCGACGGGGCGACCGAGGGCGAACGCGCGGCCCTGGGGGCGATCTACGGGCTGCCCGTCGAGCGCGGGCTGGTCGTCGACCTCGGCGGTGGCAGCCTGCAGATCGCGCGCTTCGAGGACCGCGCGATCGCCGAGACGTGGAGCTTCCGCCTCGGCACGCTGCGGCTGACCGACCGCTTCTTCTCCTCTGACCCGCCCTCGGACGAGGAAATGCAGGCGCTGCGCCTGCACGTGCGCGCGGAGTTCGTGAGCGCAGGCGTGCCGCGGCTCGGGCCGGACGAGGTCCTCGTGGGTACCGGCGGCGCCGTCCGCAACCTCGCCGCGGTGAGCCGGCGCGGACGCCGCTACCCGATCGTGCGTGTCCACGGCTACACGCTGACCTCGCGCCGGCTGCGGCGCGTGCGCAACCGCCTCGCCGACCTCAAGCCCTCCCAGCGCCGCGTCACGCCCGGCCTCAACCGCGATCGCAGCGACATCATCGTGGCCGGCGCCAGCGCGCTGCTCGCCACCGCCGAGCACATGCGCGCCCGCTCGCTGCTCGTCTCCGGCCAGGGCCTGCGCGAGGGCGTCGCGCGCGGCGATGACCCGCTGCCCGATCCGTCCGTGGTGCGAAGCGCCTCGGTCGCTGCGCTTGCGCGGCGCTTCGCGAGCTGGGACGAGGCGCGCGCGCGGCGGCGCGCCGCGATCGTCGAGCTGCTGCTGGAGCTGCTCGACCCGGAAGCGGACGAGGCGCTGCGGGAGACGCTGGCGTACGCCGCGACGCTCTACGACATCGGCGGATCGGTCGATGCCTACCGCCGCCAGCGCGCCGCCGCGGACATCGTGCTGAGCGCGGACCTGAGCGGCTTCGAACACGCCGGCACGGCCCGGCTCGCTGCCCTGATCCGCGTGGCCCACCGCCCCCAGACCGCGGCGCGGGTGTTGCGCCCGCTGCTCGGCCCCGAGGACGACGACGCCCTGCAGCGGGGCGGCGCCATCCTCGTGCTGGCGGACGCGCTGGAACTGCGGCTGCCGCCCGGAGTCCCGCCGCGGGCGGAGCTGAGCACGGGCGGAGGCGAACTCAGTGTGCTGCTGCCCGGACGCTCCGGCTGGCGTCCGGAGCGGCTCGCCGCGCGCATCAAGGAAATCTTCGGGCAGCGCCTGATGATCGAGGACGAGCGCGGGCAACTCAGCGACGCCGGGGGCGGCTAGGCGGTCCCTCGCTTTGCTTTGCCGCTGCCTGCGATCCCGCGCAGCATCCTCGGTGGCAGGTACTCCTCGAGCGTCGCGCTGCCGGGCAGCAGCGCGGGGTCGCACTTGAGGCGAGCGACGCCGCCCTTGCGCCAGCGCAGCCAGAGCGTGTTCGGCGCGCCGGTCAGCAGCAGCGAGGCGAGCTGCCCGAGATCCGGCTCGTGGCCGACGAGGGCGATCGCACGGCCCTCGCCGATGCTCGTGCGCTGCTCCGCGATCCGCGACAGCTCGGCCAGCGTGTGCTCCAGCCGGGTCCTCGGCCGCGCGGCATCGAGGACGATCGGGGCCGGCCAGCCGGCCTCGGCGGACAGGATCACGGCGGTCGCCCAGGCTCGCACGTAGGGGCTGGTCAGCAGCACGTCCACCTCTACGCCGAGCCGTCGCAGCCCGGCGGCCGCGCGCTCGAAGCGGCGGCGGCCGCTCGTGGTGAGCGGGCGCAGCGCATCGTCCGGCCAGCGCCGCTGGTCGCGCTCCTCCGCGATCGCGTGGCGCACCAGGTAGAGGTTCATCGCCGGCCCTCGTCGAGCGCGCGCTCGAACCGTGTCCAGCACTCTCGCAGCCGCGACCATGCCGCGCCGAATGCCTCGTCCCGTGTTGCGAGCACGCGGGCTTCGCGTTCGGCCAGCCGCTCCATCGCCTGCTGAGTCTCCGGGGACGGTTCGAGGTTGGCGTCCGCGACCTGCTCGAGGCGCGCGATCGCGGTCTCCGCGTCCTGGCTGCGGCCGAGCACGTCCTGCACGTCCTCCAGCGCCTCGATCAGCCGAGTCGCCGGCTGCCCGTAGAGCTCCTGCACGCACTCGGTCGCGTAGCGCAGGCGCTTCGAGCGGATCCGCGCGCGATGGTAGTCATCGGGGGAGGCGTCGCCGCCGAGCTTGCGCACGGAGCGGCGCAGCTGCCTGTGGGTGCGCCGCAGCAGCTTCGGAGCAGCGAGGATGGCGGGCTTCCCGCCCAGCCCTGCCGGGCCGGGTGCGCCTCGCAGCGCCTCCGCGGTCCCCTCGATCAGCGCCTCGTAGCGTGGCGAGTTCAGCGCCGCCAGCATCTCCTCTCGCGCCTCGATGCGAGGGGCCTCGAGGTGCGCGCGCAAGGGCGCGAAGGCCTCGTCCTCGTCCAGCGCTCCGATCTGCACGTCGAGGTCGCGCACCTCGCCGAGCACGTTCGCGATCCAGCGCAGCTCGCGGCGCAGCGTGGGCAGCTCTGGCGGCAGCGCCCTGGCGAAGATGCGGACCACGGTCCGCATCCGGCGGCTGGCGACGCGCATTCGGTGCAGCGCCCGGATGTCGTCGCCCAGCCGCACGCCCGGTTCCTGCGCCCGGAACACCGCGAACTGAGCGCGCAGCGCGACGCCGGCGACCTCGCCGAGGCTGGAGGCGGAGTCGTAGCCGCCGGGTTCGGGATCGGGCGGCCCGGCGGGGAGCAGCGCGCAGGCCTCGAGGCCGGCCTCGAACTTGGATCGCTCGGCCGGCTGGAGACCGCCCTGCTCGCGCAGCTGCCGCGCGAACGGCTCGACGCGCTCGCCCGTGTCCTCGCCGCTGACCTCGACCTCGAGGCGCTGCAGTTCCCCCGCCGTGCTGCCGTCGTTGCGCAGGATTGAGGTGTGGTCGAGTGCGACCTCGGCCAGCGTGGCGCAGCCGGAGCGCAGCGCGAAGCTGCGGCGCAGCGTGCGCAGCGTGAACAGCGGTCGTAGCTCGGCGCTCCCGGCGAGATCGCGCACGCGCCGGGCGACCGGCCCCGATCCGGCCCGCAGGCCGGCCAGCGGCGCGAGCGGGTAGGCCTCGCTGAGCCGTTCGCCGATCTCGATCCTGCGTAGCGGTGCGCCGGCGTCCACCTCGCCCTCGGGCCCGGTCAGCGCCTTCAGTTCCGCCGCTACCGGGCCGCCGCTGTCCCGCAGCCGCAGCGCGAACCCGGCGCGGTGGAAAATCCAGCCGTCGGTGTCGAGGTAGCGATCGAGCAGCCGCTGCTCGCCGCGAGGCTCGAGCCGCAGTCCGGCCTCGGCAGCCTCGCGGCGCAGGATGCGCTCCGCCTCGGCGGGGTCATCGACGACGAACTGCCACTCGACTTCGAGATCGAGATGCGAAGGCGAGTCGGCTGGGGACGCTCCTCGCTGCACCAGAGTCAGAGTGTAGGCGCGCGGTGCATACCCTTGCCATACTCTGTGGCGAGGGGCCGCACCGGTTGCCTGATTAGCGCCGGTTTAATCGCCTCGGACTAGCGTCTGCCGATGCTCGACTGGCTCCCGACAACCACGCACGTGCGGACCTACGCGGCCGAGGCGCTCGGCACGTTCCTGCTTGTCTTCGGCGGTCCCGGCGCCGTGGTGATCGACCACGTCTCCGGCGGCGGCGTCGGGACGCTCGGGATCGGGTTGAGCTTCGGGCTGGCGGTGATGGCGGCGATCTTCGCGACGGGGCACATCTCCGGCGCGCACATCAACCCGGCCGTCACCATCGCCTTCGCCGTCGTCGGCCGCTTTCCGCGCGCGCACGTGCTGCCCTACATCGCGGCGCAGCTGGCCGGCGCGGCGGGCGCCGGGCTGGTGCTGCGCTGGCTGTTCGGACGCGTCGCCGGCCTCGGCAGCACCGTGCCCGGCGACGGCGCCGCGCAGGCGCTCGGCCTCGAGCTGGTGATCACCACATTCCTGATGTTCGTGATCATGGCCGTCGCGACCGACGCGCGCGGGGTGCGCGGCACGGCGGCGATCGCCATCGGCGGCTACGTCGGCCTCGCCGCCACGTTCGCCGGCCCGATCGCGGGCGCCTCGATGAACCCCGCGCGCTCGTTCGGGCCGGCGCTGCTCTCCGGCGTCTGGACGGACCACTGGGTCTACTGGGCCGGCCCCATTGCCGGCGCGATCCTCGGCGCGCTGCTGTACCAGTTCGTGCGTGTCGCGAGCCCGCCAGGCTCGGGGGACGAGGGCTCGGGGGACGAGGGTTAGTACGTCGAGAGGTCCATCTCGACGATCTCGCCCGTCTCGGCGAAGACGACTCGCTCCGCGATGTTCGTTGTGCGGTCCGCGATGCGCTCGAGGTTGTGGGCCACCCAGAGCAGGTGCGTGCATGGCTCCACCGTCGTCGGGTCGCTGATCATGATCGAGACCAGATCCTGGTAGACGCGGTCCTGCAGCTCGTCCACGCCGTCGTCGGCCTGGCCGACCCGGTAGGCCGCCTCGATGTCGCCGTTGACGAAGGCGTCGAGGGAGTTGTTGAGCATGGCGCGCGCGCGCACGGCCATCTCCGGGATGTCGACCAGCGGCTTGACCAGCGGCTCGTCCGACATCATTTGCACGATCGCGCCGATGCCCTTGGCGTGATCCCCCATGCGCTCGAGGTCCACGACCATCGAGAGGACGGAGATCACGATGCGCAGGTCGCGCGCCATCGGGCCTTGCTGGGCGAGCAGGTGCAGCACCTGGTTGTCGAGTTCGAAGCGCTTGCGGTTGACCTCGGTGTCGTCGCGCACGACCGCGTCGGCGAGCGCGACATCGCGCTCGACGAGCGCGACGATCGCCCGCTCGATCTGGCGATCGACCATCGCGCCCATCTCGAGCAGGCCGTCCTGGAGCTGGTCGAGGTCGGCCTGGAACTGCTCTCGCGGCATCTCCTCTGGCGCTCCGATCTGGCGGTGGCAGTCCTTCTGCCGGTGGGGTCCCCGGCGGTGCGCGCCGCCGCCAACGCGACTCGCGGCGGGCCTCGCGGGGCTGCGTCGGGGACTAGCCGAAGCGGCCGGTGATGTATTCCTCTGTGCGGCGGTCCTGCGGGTTGAGGAAGATCTCGTCGGTGTCGGAGAACTCGACCAGCCGTCCGACCAGGTCATCCTCGGCGAGCATGAATGCCGTCTTGTGCGAAACGCGCGCCGCCTGCTGCATGTTATGCGTCACTACCACGATTGTGTAGTCGTTCGCCAGATCGAGCATCAGGTCCTCGATCCGCTGCGTCGCGATCGGGTCGAGGGCGGAACACGGCTCGTCCATCAGCACGATCTCGGGGTTCACGGCGATCGCGCGGGCGATGCAGAGCCGCTGCTGCTGCCCGCCGGAGAGCGCCAGCCCGGACTTCTTGAGGTCGCCCTTGACCTCGTCCCAGAGCGCCGCCCTGGTCAGCGACTCCTCGACGAGCTCGTCCATGTTGCCGGTGTAGCCGTTGATCTTCGCGCCGAAGGCGACGTTGTCGTAGATCGACTTGGGGAACGGGTTGGGCTTCTGGAAGACCATCCCGACGACGCGGCGCACCTCGGTCGGGTCCGTGGCGTCGCCGTAGATGTTGACGCCGTCGATGCGCACCTCGCCCTCGGTGCGCGCGATCGGGATCAAGTCGTTCATGCGGTTGATGCAGCGCAGGAGCGTGCTCTTGCCGCACCCGGAGGGACCGATCAGCGCGGTCACGCGGTTGCGCGGAATGTCGAGCGAGATCTCGCCGATCGCCTGCTTCTGGCCGTACCAGAGCGCGAGGTTGCGGATCTCGACGGCCGTGCCGTTGGATACGCGCTCGGGCTCGCGCTGCGCGCGCACCTCGGTCTGGAACGCGACGCCCGCGCCGCTGGCCGTCGTGGCCCCGGTCGAGGTCTCCGTGCTGGCCGCGGTGCGCTCAACCTCGTCAGTCATGCTGCCAACCATTATGGCGTCCTCACCCGCCGGGCGCGCCCCTCGCTCGATCTAGCGGCCATAGCGCCGTCCCGTCCATTGCCGCAGGAATACGGCGAGCGCGTTCATCGAGAGCAGCACGACCAGCAGCACGATGATGCCCGTGGCCGCCAGGCTGTGGAAGTCCTTCTGCGGGAGGCTCGTCCAGTTGAAGATCTGGATCGGCATCACCGTGAACTGGTCGAGCGGGCTCTCCGGCCGGAAGAGCACGAGCGTGAGCGCGCCGATCATGATCAGCGGCGCCGTCTCCCCGATCGCGCGTGAGAGCGCGAGGATCATGCCCGTGAGGATGCCCGGGAACGCCTGCGGCAGCACGTGGTGCCAGACTGTCTGCCAGCGCGTCGCACCCACCCCGAACGAGGCCTCGCGCAGCGAGGGCGGCACCGCCTTGATCGCCTCCTGCGCCGCGACGATCACGATCGGCAGCACCAGCAGCGCCATCGTCGCCCCGCCCGCGAGGATCGAACGGCCGAGTCCGCTGCCCAGGCTCGGCCCGATGCCGATCGTGCCGCGCACGAAGACCTGCAGGCCGAGGATGCCGAACACGATCGAGGGCACCCCGGCGAGGTTCGAGATATTGATCTGGATCATCCGCGTGACCCAGTTCTTCGGCGCGTACTCCTCGAGGTAGATCGCCGCGCCCACACCCACCGGGAAGACCAGCAGGGACGTGGTGATGATCAGCCAGAAGCTGCCCCACAGCGCCGACTGGTAACCGGCCCGCTCCGGGAAGCGCGACGGGAAGTTCCTCACGAAGTCCAGGCTCAGGAAACGGTTGCCGTCCATCCACACGTCGATCAGCAGGATCGCGAGGAAGATGATCCCGATCAGCGCACCCGCCACGCTGAGGGCCAGGAAGGCGCCGCCGACGGCCTTGCGCAGCGGCAGCCGGGGTGAGTACGCGAGTTCGCGGGCGGTGGCTGTATCCCTGGAGGCCATCAGTCGTATGCCTCACGGAACCGCGCCGTGACCCGGGCGGCGATCACGTTCATCACGAGGGTCACCACGAACAGCGTCAGTGCGACCACGAAGATCGTGCGGAACTCGATCGTTCCGTGCGGCGTGTCGCCCAGCGAGACCTGCACGATGTAGGCGGTCATCGTCTGGACGGACTCCAGCGGGTTCGCGGTCAGGTTCGGCGTGGCGCCCGCGGCGATCGTCACCGCCATCGTCTCGCCGATGGCGCGGGAGGCCGCGAGGATGTACGAGGCGATCACGCCGCTCAGCGCGCCCGGGTAGACCACCCGTGTCACCACCTCGAACTTCGTCGCGCCCACGGCGTAGGCGGCCTCGCGCAGATCCTGCGGCACAGCGTGCAGCGCGTCGTCGGACAGCGAGGAGACCATAGGGATCGTCATGATCCCGACCACGATCATCGCCGAGAGCGCGTTGAAGATCGCCAGCTCGGCGAACAGCGTCTCGCGCAGGAACGGCGTCACCGCCGTCAGCGCGAAGTAGCCGTAGACCACCGTCGGGATGCCGGCGAGGATTTCGAGGACCGGCTTGAGCACGGCGCGCACGCCGGGCCTCGCGAACTCCGAGAGATAGATCGCGCTCAGGCTCCCGATCGGCACGGCGATCAGCCCCGCCCCGATGGCGATCAGCAGCGTGCCGCCGATCAGCGGCAGCACGCCGAACGACTGGTTCGTGAACAACGGCGTCCAGCGCGTTCCGCTGAAGAACTCCCAGGGCGAGACGTCGCCGAAGAACTGCAATCCCTCGACGACGAGGATGAGGACGATGCCTGCCGTCGTGAGCACCGTGATCGCCGCGCACAGGAACAGGGCGTACCTGATCGCCTGCTCGAGCAGGTGACGGCCGCGACGGCGCTGGAACAGCGCCTGCCGCGGCCCGCCTGCGGTCGCCGGGTTGGCGGCCATCAGTTGCTCACGCTCTGCCCTCTCGCCCCGCTAGTTGCCTGCGATGGCGGCTTCGAGGTTGGACCGCGACTCGCCCAACTCGGACGCGTTGATCGCCGTGTAGCCGACCTGCGGAACGAGCACAATCGCCGCATCGCTGAGGTAGTAGCGCACGAACTCGCGGACCTGCGGCTTCTCCGCCAGCGACGCCGTGTTCACGTAGATGAACAGCGGCCGCGCCAGCGGGTAGGCGCCGCTCGAGACCGTCTCGTCCGAGGGCAACACGCAGCCGTCGCCGCCGTCCACGCCGACCACCTTTAGCCGCTCCTGGTTCTCCGTGTAGTAGGCGTAGCCGAAGTAGCCGGAGGCGTGCTTCGTGCCGGAGATGCCGACGACGAGCACGTTGTCGTCGGTGGAGTTGGTGTAGTCGGCGCGGGAGGCCCCGCCCTCGCCGCTCACCTCCTCGGTGAAGAAGTCGAAGGTGCCGGAGTCCGGGTCCGGTCCGAAGAGCGTGATCTCCTCGGCGGGCCAACTGGAGCGGACCTGGTCCCAGGTCATGACGCTGCCCTCGGACTCGGGGCCCCAGAGCATGCCCAGCTCCTCGAGTGTGATGCACTCGAGGAAGTCGGCGTCCGGGTGCGCGACGACGGCGAGGCCGTCGAGGCCGACGCGCAGCGGGAGGTACTCGATGCCGTTGTCGGCGCAGGCGTCGATCTCCTGCTGCTTGATCGGGCGGGAGGCGTCGGAGATGTCGGTCTCGCCGTTGCAGAACTTCTCGAAGCCGCCGCCGGTGCCGGAGACGCCGACGGGGACGCGCACGTCCGGCGCGACGCCCTTGAACTCCTCCGCGACCGCCGCCGTCACCGGGTAGACCGTGCTGGACCCGTCCACTCCCACCGTGCCCGACAGCGATCCTCCGCCTGCTGCGTCGTCGTCGTCGCCGCAGGCCACGATCAGCATCGTCGCCGCGAGGGCGAGCATGACCAGCGGGAGCAGTCTCCTCCATCGGATAGCGATCACTCGCTGCTACCTCCTCGGTACGTTCGCGTATCCGGCGCCTTGCGCCACGAAGTGATCGTCGGTGTGCGCGGTTAACCCTTGATTAAGGGTTTGGAGGGTGCCTGGGAGGGAGTGAAGTGGGTGCGGAGGCGCGCCGCGCCGCCGGCCGGACTACGTCTCTCGCAGCGACTCCGGGTCCACGCCCTGCTCGCGCAGCCATTCGAGGTAGGCGGCGGGCGCGATCTCGGAGGGCTTGATCTCGCTGCGACCGCCCCAGAAGACGTTCGTGTAGCCGATCGCGATCCCGGCCTCCGCGAGGTGCTCGTCGATCGCCGCCTTGTGCGCCAGCAGCAGATCCTTGTCCGTGCCGTGCGCCACGCCCATCACGTTGACGTCGCGGAACTCCGGGCCACCCTCGCGCCAGTAGGCGTGCGTCATCACGTGGTGGCGGCCGACCTCGCGACCGGCGTCGAGCTCGCGCCCCTGCGGCACGGCCCAGTGGAAGAGCGCGTTGTAGCGCGTCACCGGCGCAGCGCCTCCCACCGCCTTGACGTGCTCGAGGAAGGTCGAGAAGCGCCCCACCACGCCGCGGCGGTCGAGTTCCTCGGCCGCCTCGAGGAACGCCTCCAGCGTGAGTCCGGCCTCGCCGGCGCGGCCGCGCCAGAGGTCCGGGCCGATCTCCTCCGGCGCGAACTCGCGCTTGAGCGCGAGCAGCACGCGCCAGTCCTGCTCATCGAGGTCCACGATCTCCGTGTCGATCACCCGCGCGGGCTCGTCGCTGCGCGCGCCCGGCTCCAGGCCGCGCCGCCGCACGTGCCCGACGCCGAGGGTGAAGAGCCGCTTCGCCGGCATCAGCCGGAACGCCTCCGCGCCGATGCGGCTCGCGAGCAACTCGCAGTGCCGCTCCAGCGAGAAGCCGACGGGCGTCTTGAGCGTGGTCCAGAGGCGGTAGGTCGCGCCGGGCGTGGCCGGATCGGCGCTGCGGATCACCACGTGGCCGGAGAACGGGTCCTGCTGGAAGAGGTAGTCGAAGCCCTCGTGCAGGCGCTCCTCGGGCAGCCGCCAGGCGACGAGCGCGCCGGGCGCCAGCTTGTTCGCGAGCAGCGTCTGGCGCACGCGCCGGATCGTGCCCGCCTCCAGCATCGTCTGGATGCGCTCGACGACGACAGGCAGCGCGATGCCGGAGCGCTCGGCGATGCGGCCCAGCGGATCGCGCTGGAAGCCGGCGACGCGGTCCTCGGAGACCGCGAGGATGGCGGCGTTGGTCGGGTCGTCGACGGTTGCCGGGACGGCCGCCTCGGTGGTCATGAGTCCCCCTGCGCCGACCAGACTTCGGAGTCGACGATCAGCTCCGGATCCTCGAACGCGGCCAGTACGGCCTTCGTGTGGTCGTGCGCCAGGTGCTCGTCGAGCGCCTCGCGGCTCGTCCAGGACTCGCAGATCACGAGGCGGTTCGGGTCGAGGATGTCCTGGCTGATCTGGAAGCGGGCGTTGCCCGGCTCCGCGGGAGCGGCGGCGGCGTCCGTGCGCAGCAGCTCGAGCAGCCGCTCGCGCCCGTCCGGGTTCGCCGTCACGAAGATGGTGAGGCGAGCGGTCACGCGTCGTCCTCCACGAGGCGCCAGACGTCGCGGCCCTCGCAGAGCGCGGGGTCGGCGAACGCCTCGCGCAGCCGCTGCAGGTAGTCCTGCTCGATGTGGTGCGCGAACGCCTCGTCCGAGGGCCACTCCTCGATCAGCACGAAGCGGTTCGGGTCGTCGTCCTGCACGTAGAGGTCGAAGCGGGTGTTGCCCGGCTCCTGGCGGCTGCCCACGACATCCCCGCGCAGGATCTCGAGCAGCTGGTCGCGGCCCTCCGGGTTGGCGGTGATCGACACGGTCAGCTTGATCGTCATGCGGGGCCGTCCCTTGGTTCGCAGAGCCAGATTTCGAGGTCCTCGACGATGCCCTCGCCGTGCAGCGCGGCGTGGGTCTCGTTGCGGTGGTCGTGCGTCTTGTGCGCGTCCAGATCGTCCTGCGTGCGCCACTGCTCGACGAGCGTGAGGCGGCGCGGGTCCTCGACGCTCACGAACAGCTCGAAGCGCTCCGCGCCATCGTCGCCGCGGGTCGCGCTCGCGTCGGACTCCAGCACCTCGCGCAGCCGCTGCTCGCCTCCCGGCGTGGCCGTGAACAGCGCCGTCAGCCGCACGCTCACGAGGCGCCCTCGGCGGGCCGCAGCCCGATCTGCGCCGACAGCTCGCGCGGCGTGCCGACACGGCGGCAGGTGAACATCGGCGTGTCGCGCTCCGTGTAGGAGGACGACTCGGAGTCGCGCAGCTCGCGCACCAGCGCCAGGAACTCGCCGGGGTCGTTGCCCTCGAAGGCGACGACGAACTCCTGGTCGTCGAGGCCGTAGGAGTAGGTGGTGTTGATCTGGATCTCGTGGTAGCGGTGCCCGATCGTGATGTGCTCGCTCATGATCCGCTGCCGCTCCTCGGCGGGCAGCTTGTACCAGTCGCGGGTCTTCACCATCGGGTAGACGAAGAGGTAGCCCTTCACGCCGCCGTCCTCGCGCAGCCGGTCGCGCGCGCCGGAGCCCTCGTGCAGCGGGTTGGTGTAGATCGAGCGCATCGTCATCGAGAGGAAGGAGTGCGAGCGCTCCAGCGCCGCGCCCGCCGGGGAGCCGAGCAGCAGTGAGTGCCAGTCCTGGATCGGCGCGAGCTCGTCGTGCACCTGCCAGACGAGGAAGTCCGTGTCCGCGCGCGTCCCCACGGTCGAGTAGAGCCGCGTCAGCATTGAGGTCGCCGACTGCTCCAGCAGCTCCTCCAGCCCCTCGGCGATCGCCTCGCGCCCGGCTGTGGGCAGCGCGCGCACCTCGTCGCGCACGCGGTAGAAGCTGAACTTGACGGACTGCACCCCGCGCGGGGTGCGAGCCGCGCCGCCCTGCGCGCCCTCCGGCCGCGAGTGGTAGCCGGACGACGGATGCGAATCCGCGTGTGCCTCGGTCGTCGTCATCGCGACCCCCGTCCTGCCGCGGCCGCGCTGACCGCCGCCTCCTGCTCCAGCGGCAGTCCGTAGTTGGACTCGTACAGCGCCTCGACGCGCGCGGCCAGCTCGGGGCTGACCTCGCCGCACTCCGCGGCTCCGGCGAACTCCTCGATCTGCTCGAGGCCGTAGATGTTGGGCAGCGTGCTGACGATCTCTGGGTCCTTGAGGATGTAGCGCAGCGCCGCCTGCCCGAGCACGCCGCCCGTCGCCTCCGTGAGGAAGCCGAGCTGTTCGATCTTCTTGATGCCGTTGAGCAGCCAGGCGCGCGGGCGGTGGCGGCGGTGGTCGTTCTCGTCGAAGACCGTGTCCACCGTGTACTTGCCCTCGAGCATCCCCGAGGAGTGCGGCACCCGCACCATCAGCGAGCGCCCGGCCTCGCGCGCCGCCGCGATCAGTTCGCGGCCGGGGTCCAGCTCGAGCGCGTTGTAGATCATGTGCACGACCTCGACCTGGCGCTCGGCGAGGGCGTGCAGGCCCTCCTCGCGCCAGCCGATCGCCGGTCCGAGGGCCGCCCCCACGCTGCGCACCTTGCCCTCGCGGCGCACGCGCTCGAGGAAGCTCCAGACGTCGTCGCGCTCCAGGTGCTCCATGCGCACGTTGTGCAGCTGCCAGCAATCGATGCGGTCCGTGCCGAGGCGGCGCAGCGAGCCCTCCAGCGCGCGCTGCAGGAAGTCCGGCTCGAAGCAGTGCGGGGCCTCCTGGTGGCCCTCGCGGCGCTTGCCGATCTGCGACTCCCAGTCGTAGCCGAACTTGGTGGCGATCACGACCTTGTCGCGCTCGGCGCCGGGGAAGGCCTGCGCGAGGATCGTCTCGCCGCGGCCGTTGCCGTAGGTGTCGGCTGTGTCGAAGAAGTTGATGCCGTGCTCGTAGCCCTGGCGCAGCAGCGTCACGGCCTCGTCGTCGCTGTAGTCGCCCCACCAGCCGGCGGCGACCGTCCAGACGCCGAAACCGACCTCCGAGACGGAGATGTCCGTGCCCGCGATCGTGCGATAGCGCATGCCTGATCCTTCCCGCGGATCGGAGCCTGCGGCGAGCTTCCGCCACCGCCCGCGAAGCGACAACCGGACCGCGCCGGGGATGCTCGATCCGCGGACCGATTTAGGTAGATTCGAGGCGGAATCGCGCGCTCCCCGGCCCGCTGGGGGTTGGGAGGGTGCTACTGGTTGGCCAGGGGGATGGTGGCCACTACGCAGGGCTCGTCGCCATGCACCGCGGTGGTGTGGCCCTTGCCGGTCGTGTCCTCAACCAGACGGGCGTCGCCGGGACCGAACAGGTGCTTCGACCCGTCGCTCAGCCCGATCTCGAGCTGACCCGAGACGATGATGACGAACTGCCGACGGGGCGCCGGGTGCCAGTCTACGAACCTCCCCGCGGGGTCCTCCCGGAAGGTGATGGCCGTGGTGTCCAGACCCGCCGTCCAGTCGGGGGTTTCCGACAGATCGATGGTCTCGACGTGGGACTCGCCGTCGCTTCCGGTGTAAAGGCGGTATGTACCCACAACGTTGCCTCCCTGCTGGTGATTCCCCAGTCTAGCTTCAGCAGACGGGCGCTGTTGCCTCCCGCAGGGGAGTCCACGTCCCTGTCGTCGAACCGGTAGCCCGCATGCGGTGTATCGCGAAGAATGACTCGTCGGGGTACTGGCATCCGGGCTGCCACGCAGTCGTCGCCCACCATCCGGCGGGCGTCCGTATCATCGAAGCGCGCTCCGCCGGCGGGAGCGTCGCGAGAGGCGCGGCGAATGGTCATGCCATGAATACCTGGCGCGTAGTCGATCCCTCGAGGATTGCGCGGCGTGGCCTGCGCGCCCTCGAGCTGCTCGCGACCGCCTCGCTGGCGGCTGGGGTGCTGCTGTGGTGGCTGATCACCGGGCACGACGGCATCGGATCGCCCGCGGGGCTGGTCTACGCCGTGCTCCTCGCCGGCGTGCTGGTGCTGCCCGGCCTGCTGCTCGTGCACGTCGCGCGCACGCTCTCCCGAGCCGCCAGGCTGATGCTCGAGCTGCGTGAGCAGGTCGGCGAGGCCGGGCTGCGCGGCGAGGAATGGGCGAGCGACGGCCGCCTGCTGGCGCGCACGCTGCGCCTCGCGCTGCGCGAGCGCGGCGCCGGTGTGATCGCCACGCCGTGGTACTGGCTGCTCGCGCTCTGGGCGGCGGCCGCCGCGGGCGTGCTGATCCTCGGCGCCGTCGCGCTCGGCCTCGCGACGCTGCTGTAGCGCGCGCGGCCCCGCCTACGCCGTCGGCAGCCAGCCCCCGTCGGGGATCAGCAGCTGGCCCGTGAAGTACGAGGACTCCTCGCCGGCGAGGAAGAGCGCCGTGTTGGCCAGCTCGCGCGGGGTGCCCATGCGGCCCATCGGCACCGCCGCCAGCGCCGCATGCTGCGACTCCTCGTTCGCGCGGATCGCCGCCGTCATCGAGGTCTCGAAGAAGCCCGGCCCGATCGAGTTGATGCGGATGCCGTGCTTCGCCAGTTCCGGCGCCATCGACTTGGTCAGCATCCAGACGCCCGCCTTCGCCACCGAGTAGGGCGTCGAGGGCGCCCCGCTGGGCAGCTTCGCGAGGATCGAGGCGATCGTGACCACTGTCCCGCCCTGCCCGGCCTCGATCATCGGCCGCAGGGTGTGGCGCAGCGTCAGCATCACGCCGCTGAGATTGACGTCCATCACGTAGTCCCACATCTCGAGCGGCTGGTAGATGAAGCTGTGCCCCAGCGGATCCTCGGCGGACGCGGCCTGGCGCTCGGCGTTGTTCGCGATGTCGTTGGTGATGTAGCCGGGGTGGGCGACCCCGGCGGCCGGAATCACGATGTCGATGCCGCCGAAGGCCTCGACGGCCTGCGCCGCCAGTGCGGCGTTGCTCTCGTCCCTGCGCGTGTCGACTTGCACTGCCACGGCCGTTCCGCCGGCCGCGCGGATCGCCTCCGCCGCCTCCTCGGCGGCGTCCGCCAGCAGGTCGGCGACGACGATCGATGCGCCTTCCTCGGCGAAGCGCTCCGCGCAGGAGCGGCCGAGGCCGTTCGCCGCGCCGGTGATCACCGCCCGCTTGCCTTCCAGCCGTCCACTCATGCGCCACCTCCCGCGGCGGACTATAGCGGCGCGCGGCGTTGCGGCAAGGCGCCCCGGGCGCACATCACTGGAGCCGCTACCAGGATCAGGCGGCGTGCATCACAACCGGTGTGAGCGAGCGACTCCCCGGCTTCCGATGCCGTCCGTCGGCCACGCCGGGCCTCGATGGCGCCCGGCGCGTGATCGGTTCCGGCATTGCCCTCTCCGCGCTCGATCAGCGGTCCGACGCCTCGGCGCTGTCGCCCTCGTCCGGGGCGGGGGCCGCGGTGCTGCGCGGCGCCCACGGACGCTGCGGCCGGTTGATCCGGTGGTTGAGCCGGCGGCCCAGCCAGAACAGCCCGAGGGCGAGCGGCACGATCCAGAGGAACGGGATGGCGATGCCGACCGCCAGCACCCCCACCCGGCCGAG
This sequence comes from Dehalococcoidia bacterium, assembly GCA_965247925.1. Taxonomy (GTDB): domain Bacteria; phylum Chloroflexota; class Dehalococcoidia; order UBA2979; family UBA2979; genus VXMT01. Next base: position 582,695 of record CBDFIB010000004.1, on the reverse strand, counting down.
GGTCACGACGGCGCCCCAGCTTCCGCGGAGCCCGTCGACGAAGGTCGGCAGGGAGTTGTCGGCGGCGACCTCGTACTCGAAGACATCGAAGTCGGCGTTCACCGTGATACGCAGCGGCTCACCGTCCGGGTCCACCGCCACGGCGGAGAACCCCGGTTCCGGTCGGCTCTCCAGCTCGGCCTTGGTGCGGAAGTAGCCGAGCAGTCGTTCCCCCGGCTGGAGCGGCCCGGCGACCGAGCCCTCGAGCGCGACGAAGTCGTCGTCATCGAGCTCGAAACCGAAGTCGTAGATCTCGATCTCGACCAGCGCGGCACTCCCGGTGTTCTCGACCGAGACGCAGATCGTGACCGGCTCGTCCTCGTCGACAGCGAGATCGTCGGCGGCGGGGCAGCGCGCGCCGGCGTCGTCCCCGGCGTAGGCCGTCTCCACGAACTCCACGCGCGCCTCCAGGCGCTCGGGCGCGGGTTCCACGAGGGTGAGGGAGACCGTCGCGAGTGCGACCAGGTCCTGGATCGTGCGCAGCTGGCCGCGCAGCCGCTCGAGGTCGGTCTCGCGGGCGAGCAGCTGGGACTCGAGCTCGGCGACAGTCTCGAGCTCGGTCGCGTTCGCGAGGAAGTTCCGCAGCCGCTCCACCGAGGCGCGGGAGGTGATGATGCGGCTCTCGAGATCGACGACGCGCTCGGTCACGTCGTCGGCCGAGATCTGCTGGCTCTTCACGTCGCCGAGGGCCTCCAAGCGTCGCATCGCCTCCGCGAAGTCCTCCGGCAGCACCTTGAACGTGAGCTCGCTGCGCGGGACCGGCTCGCTGGTCGTGTGCTGGCTGAAGATCAGACCGCCGAGGCCCGCGATCGCCACCTGCGCCTGCTGCGTGGCCTGGCGGACGTTCTCCACCTCGACGAGCATCATGCCCACGTAGACGATCGAGCGCCCCGTATTGACCTGCTGGAAGGAGACCGCATCGTCGTCGGCCCCCTCGGTCCGCGCGGTGGTGACGGCCGCGGCCGCGGTCGGAACTCGCGTAGCCGCCGCCGGGGCGGCGGTGGCTGCAGCGGCGGGCGCCGCTTGGACGCTCGCGTAGCTCTCGTCGTCGTCGTCGCCGCCGCAGGCCATGAGCGCTGCGGGTGCCAGCAACAGCGGGACGATGGCCAGCCACATGAACCTCACCATGAGGGATTCCTTCCGCCGCAGCGTTCGGCTTCTCAGTGGCTATACGTAGGCGGGCCGCGGACGGTTCCCTGACACCTCCTGGCGGCGGGCGCTCGCCGAGGGTGGCCGGAGCTGCTCGTAGTGGTAGCCGGCACCGTCGCGCCGGGCCTTGCCGGCAGTGTTGGTAGCCGAGTTCTGATGCCAGGGCGTGGATCACGGGCAACACCCGATTCTGATGCGCTGCGGCAGGCGGCGCAGAGCTGCCGCCCGCCTGTTGTGCGCGGGAACCCTCCGTTAGCATTGGGCGAGGCGCTGGCCATGAGTCCGAATGCAACCGGGGGGCGCGGCCCATGGGACCGTCTTGAGGGCGCTCGCGCGCGTCGTCAACCGGCTGACGGGTGGGCCGCTGTTCTACGGCTGGTACATCGTGCTGGCCGGCGGGACATCGAACCTCCTCGTCGGCGGCGTCGTCGGCTTCAGTTTCGGCGTCTTCATCGGGCCAATCCGCGACGAGCTGGGCTGGTCCGTCGCGGTGATCACGATCGGCTACTCGCTGCGCGCCTTCGAGTCCGGGCTGATGGCCCCGTTCACCGGCTACCTGGTCGACCGCTTCGGTCCTCGGCGGATGGCGATCGGCGGCCTGCTGATCGTCTTCGTCGGGATGCTGTACTTCTCGACGGCACAGACGATCTGGCACTACTACGCCGCGAGCATGATCATCGCCATCGGCCAGAGCGCGAGCGGGTTCACGCCGTTCTCGGCAGCGGTCATGAACTGGTTCCAGCGCGGCCGCCCGCGCGCGATGGGGGTGCTCTTCTCCGGCAACGCCGGCGGCTACATGATCGCCCCGGTCGTCGCCGCGCTGATCGTGCAGTTCGGGTGGCGTGGCACGCTCGTCATCGCCGCCTTCGCCATCCTCGTCATTGGCCTGCCGATGGCGTTCGTGCTGCGCGACCGCCCCGAGCCCTACGGGCTGCACCCGGACGGCATCGATCCCGAGGAGGCGGCGCGGCGGGGGTACGCCACATCCCACCTCGCGTCGACGAGCGGGATGTCCGTGTCCGAGACGCTGCACTCGCCGGCGTTCTATCTGCTGGCAGCGGCGATCACCTTCGGCGGCACCACGCAGAACGTCTGGATCGTGCACCAGGTGCCGCATCTCCAGAACGTCGGCTTCTCGGCGGTGCACGCCGGCCTGGCCGTCGCGGCCTACGGGGCGCTGCAGATCCCGGGGCGCTTCCTGTTGGGCTTCGTCGCGGACTACTTCGGGCGCCGGCGGACGTATATCGCCTGCTTTGTGGCGCAGGGCATCGGGCTGATCGTCTTCGCCAACGTGACATCGGACCGCGCCTGGCTGCTCCCGATCTTCTACGTCTTCTACGTCTTCGGCCACGGCGTCTACGTCGTGCTGTTCATGACGCTGATCGCGGACTACTTCGGGTCGGCGCGCTTCTCGACGATCCGAGGGCTCGCGATGATGTCCCAGATGCCCTTCGGGGTGGCCTTCCCGATCATCGCCGGCCTGGTCTTCGACCGCACCGGCACGTACCAGGGCATCTTCATGATCTTCGGCATGCTCGTGATGGTGTCGGCCGTCTGCGTGCTGCTGATCCGCCGCCCCTTCTGGGCGGAGATCGTCGCGCGCGAGCGGCTGCCCATCGTCCCTGCCACGGACGATGCGCAGCCTCCGACCGCCGCGCCGCGTTAGTTCGCCGCCGCGGCCTCCGCGTTGACCGCGTTCACGAGGTCCATCGTGCGCCCCAGGGTCTCGAGGCGCTCCTCGATCGTGTCGCCGTGCGGCGACACGAAGATCATGTCGATCCCGATCTCGTCGTAGAGGCGCAGCCGCTCCTTCACCATCGCGTCGTCGCCGACGAGGTTGACCTTGCCCGCCAGCTCCGGCGGCACGGCCGCGCGCGCCTCGTCGCGCCGGCCGTCGAGCCAGAGGTCCTGCACCAGCTTCGCCTCCTCGGCGTAGCCCTGGCGGCCGTAGGCGCGGTTGTAGAAGTTGTAGCGGCGTGAACCCATGCCTCCGAGGCTGAATGCGACGCCGACGCTCAGCGCCTTCAGCGCCTGGTCCAGCTCCTCTTCGTCCTCGGTGAACCAGACGCTCGCGCCGGTCTGCTTCTCGATCGCGTCGAAGTCGCGCCCCGCGCGCTCCGCGCCGGTGCGGATGTGCGAGAAGAACAGCTCCGCCTCCTCCGGGATGAAGACCGTGCCCAGCCAGCCGTCCGCCAGCTCGCCGGTCAGCTCCAGGTTGCGAGGTCCGATCGAGGCGATCCAGATCGGCACGTCGGGCGTCGCCGCGCCGGTCGGGCGCAGCGCCTTGCCGTCTCCGCCGGGCAGCGGCAGCGTGTAGAACTCGCCTTCGTAGGTCAGCGGCTCCCCGCTGACCGCGCGCCGGACGACCTCGATGTACTCGCGCGTGCGCGCGACCGGGCGCGCGAAGGGGATGCCGTGCCAGCCCTCGATCACCTGCGGCCCGGACGTGCCCAGGCCCATGATGAAACGCCCGCCGGTCAGCCGCGTCATCGTCATCGCCGTCATCGCGGCCATCGCCGGCGTGCGGGCGCCGATCTGCATGATGCCCGTGCCCAGCCGCACCTTCTCCGTCTTGCCTGCGAGGTAGGCGAGCGGCGTGATCGCGTCGTGGATCCAGGCCTCGGCGGTCCAGATCGTGTCGACGCCGATCTTCTCCGCCTCCTGCGCGTAGATCGTCGTCTCGTCGAAGTCCTGAATCGCGTAGGTCGCGCCGCCGCACGAGATCGCCAGTTTCAGCATGTCGCCCTCCTCGTCGCTGCCCGGATCGCGACGGCCAGCATAGCCGCAGCGAGCCTTGAGCGCGGCGGGCGCGCCGCCGATCGCGGGGTGGTTGTTCAACGCTCCCGAGGCAGGCCATCATGGCTACCGGAGGAACGCCGATGAGCGATGTCCCTGCACTGCTCGCGGCGTTCGAGGCAGGCGATCTGCTCCGCCCCGACCCGGATGTCCCGAACTTCCTCGACCTCTCGCGCGCCGTCGGCGCCGCCGGTGGCGTGCGCGGGCTCACGCTGAGCGCGAACGCGCGCGCGATGGCCGACCGCCTCGAGGAGCACGAGCACATCGTGTTCGTGCTTGCGGACGGCCTCGGGCTCGACATGATTGAGCAGGGCGGCGACAGCGCGAACGTGCTCCGCGCGCACCTCGCCATGGAGCTGCGGGCGATCTTCCCGGCCTCGACGGTCGTCGCGCTGACCACGCTGATGACGGGCGAGTGGCCGGCGCAGCACGCGGTCACCGGCTGGTGGACGCACCTGGAGGAGATCGACGGCCCGGCGACGGTCCTCCCCTACGTGCGGCGCAGCGACGACCGCTCGCTATCAGACCTCGGTTTGCGGCCGGAGCAGGTCTTCCCGCTCCCTACGCAGACGCCGAGGATGACACGCGAGACGCTGGTGCTCGTGCCGGAGGCGATCGCCGGCAGCGTCTACTCGCGCTACGGCACCGGCGGAGAGCCCGCGGTCGGCTACGACACGCTCGCCGAGGGCGTGGAGCAGACGATCAGGGCCGTCCTCGGCGCGGACGGGCCGAGCTTCGTCTACCTCTACATCCCCCACCTCGATCAGGCTGCCCACGAGCACGGCCCGTGGAGCGCCGAGGCGAACCAGGCGCTGCGCGGCATCGACCGGCTGTTCGGCGTGCTCGCCCACGAGTTGCGCGGCCAGGCCACGGTCGCGCTCAGCGCCGACCACGGCCATCTCGGCGTCGGCCCGGAGGAGGTGCGGCTGATCCGCGAGGACGACGGGCTGCCCGAGCTGCTCGCCGCCGAGCCCGCCGGCGACTCGCGCGTGCTGCACTTCCACGTGCGCCCCGGCGCCGCCGAGGCGTTCGCCGCTCGCTTCCGCGAGCTCTTCGGCGAGGAGTTCCTGCTGCTGACGACGCAGGAAGTGGACGAGCTGCGGCTCTTCGGGCCGGAGCCGCTGAGCCCGCTGACCGCCGCGCGCCTCGGCGACTTCGTCGCGATCTCGCGAGGGGCGCACGTGCTCGGCTACCACCCGGCGAACGGGGCGCGCGAGCTGCTGCGCCACGCCTCTCACCACTCCGGACTGCGGCCCGAGGAGCTGCGCATCCCGCTGCTGCTCGCCTCGTAACGCCGGGGCTCAGTTTAGCGAGCGGGTCAGTCAGGGCGGTCAGTTCAGCGCCGGATCCGGCGGGAAGGTCGCGAACATCGCGAGGTTGCCTGGCTGGCGGCGCAGCACCCGCTGCCACAGGCCGGCGCTGTCCTCGGCGAACGGGTCGCCCGGCTCGGCGTCGATCACGAACCAGGCCTCCTCGCGCAGTTCGCCCTCGAGCTGCCCGGCGCCCCAGCCGGAGTAGCCGCTGAAGATGCGCAGTTGCTCGATCGCTCCCCACAACTCCGAGGGCGTGCCGCGCAGGTCGAGCAGCCCCAGCTCTCCGCCGATCGCCGTCCAGCCACCCGCGTCGTCACTGTCCTCGCCGCCGTCCGTGCGGCGGCCGAGGGCGAGCGCGACCTCGCGCTGCACGGGGCCGCCCTCGAAGATCTGCGCCGGAGCGGAGACGAGGTGCTCCCACTCCGGCAGGTGCTCGCCGACCGTGTCCTCCAGCGGGCGATTCAGGATCAGCCCCAGGTAGCCGTCGTCGTTCTGCTGGCAGAGCAGCACGACGCTGCGCACGAAGTTCGGATCGTGCAGCAGTGGCGTCGCGACGAGCAGCTTGCCGACCAGGTTGTCGCTCACCCCGCTATCATCGCAGACCGGACGCGCCTGGGAGAGGGGCCTGCCCGTTGAGCGCTGCGATTCCCGGAGACGCGCCGCCCGAGGGCTTCGTCCGCTACGAGGTCGCCGGCCGCGTCGCCACCCTGACGATCGACCGCCAGGACCGCCTCAACGCGATCAGCCCCGCCCTCGACGACGAGCTGCTGGCGCTGCTCGATCGCGCCGCGGCCGACGAGGGCGTCCACGCCGCCGTGATCGCCGGCGCGGGCCGCGCCTTCTCCACCGGCGCCGACACCAAGCGCGACGAGGCCTCCGGGCACCCGGTCCCGACCTCGACCATCGAGGATCGCGCGGCGCGCGAGCTGAACCTGCAGCGCTACTTCCGGATCTGGGACTCGCCGCTGCCCGTGATCGCCAAGGTGCATGGCTACTGCCTCGGACGCGCCGTCCAGCTCGCCGTCGTCTGCGACGTCACGATCGTCGCCGAGGACGCGAGGGTGGGCGCGCCGCAGCTGCCGCTCGGCGCGGGCTTCAACTCCGGTCTACTGGGCGTGGCTGATCGGGCCGAAGAAGGCGAAGGAGTTGTTCTTCAACACCGGCTCGATCATCAGCGGCACGGAGGCGGTGCGCATCGGCCTCTTCAACCGCGCCGTACCGGCCGATGAGCTCGATGACGCCGTCGAGGAGTACGCGGCAAAGCTGGCGCGCACGCCTCGCGACCTGCTGACGCTGCAGAAGCGGGCGATCAACCGCACGCAGGAGTTGCGCGGCTTCCGCCAGGCGATGCTCCAGTCCGTCGAGGTCAACGTCATCGCCCACCACTCGGACGCGGTGCATGAGATGAACCGCCGCATCACGCGCGATGGCCTGCGCGCCACCGTCGAGGCGTTCCGCCGCGGCGAGATCGGCGTGTAAGGTGCGGGCTGTGATGCGTCCGGTGAGGAGCGGCCCGTGAAGTTCGGCATCTCCGTCTCCAACGTCGGCAACCTCGGGCAGAGCGTCGGCGTCCAGGGCTGCATCGAGATCGGCGAGGCCGCCGACGCGCTCGGCTACCACTCGCTCGTGATGGGCGACCACGTCGTGCTGCCGGTGCAGATCGGCTACGACGATGCCCACACCGACCGCCGAGGCGCGACGCGCTGGCAGTACCCGGTCTACGAGCCGCTGACGCTGCTCAACGCGCTCGCGGTGCGCACGAAGCACGTGATCCTCCACCAGGGCGTGCTGATCATCCCGCTGCGCCACCCCGTGGTGCTCGCGAAGATGCTGGCGACGACGGACCACCTCTCCGGCGGACGGCTCGCCCTCGGCGCTGGGCTGGGCTGGATGGAGGAGGAGTTCGCGGCGCTCAACCTGCCGCCCGAGTACTTCCCCCGGCGCGGCGCCGTCACCAACGAGTACCTGCGCGCGATCAAGGAGCTGTGGACCAGCACCGGCCCGTCCAGCTTCCACGGCGAGTTCGTCAACTTCGATAACGTCGGCGCCTACCCGAAGCCGCTGCAGAAGCCGCACCCGCCGATCGTGATCGGCGGCCACAGCCGCGCCGCCATGCGCCGCGCCGTCCGCCTCGGCCAGGGCTTCGACTGCACCGGCGACACGATCGAGGAGCTGACCGAGCGCATCGCCGACTTCCGCCGCATCTGCGTCGCCGAGGGCCGCGATCCCGAGGAGATCGAGGTCTCCAAGAACTGGCTGCTCAGCTCGACCGGCGCGCACGGCCTGCGCTTCCAGCTGAACGGCCGCCGCGACGGCGAACGGCAGCTCGGCAGCGGCACGCCGGACGAGATCGTCGCCGACCTGCGCCGGTTCGCGAAGGCCGGCGTGCGCCACTTCATGACGCTGCCGCGCGTCGAGGGCCGCGAGCCCGCCTTCGAGCGGATCATGCGCGGCATCCAGTTGATGGCCGACGAGATCCTCCCGGCCTTCGCGTGAGCGGCCGGTGAGCGGGGTGACGCCGATGCGCTTCGGACTGCTGCTTCCCAACGCCGCCGGACCCGTGCGCGCCCTCGACGCCTCGGCGCTCGTGGCCCTCGCCGAGGCGGCCGAGCGCTTCGGCTTCGACTCCGTCTGGGCGAGTGACCGGCTCGCGACGCCGATGCGCGGCGAGGGCCGGCCCTCGATCTGGCGCGAGGAGGTGCTGGAGCCGATCTCGCTGCTCGGCGGCATCGCGGCGCAGACCGAGCGTATCGAGATCGGGACGCTCGACTGCGTCCTGCCGCTGCGCAACCCGGTCTTCCTCGCGAAGGCGATCAGCACGCTCGACTGCATCGCGAAGGGCCGGCTGCTCTTCGGCGTCTCCGAGGACGCCGCCCGCGGCGAGTTCGCGGCCCTCGACGCGGACGAGTACTACGAGCCGCGCGCCGAGGTGACCGACGAGTGGCTCGCCATCTGCCGCGAGATGTGGCGCGAGAGCGACGAGCCGAGCAGCTTCGAGGGCCGCTTCATCCGCTTCGGCTACATCGGCGCCTACCCGAAGCCGGTGCGCAAGCCGCACCCGCCGATCTACGTCCGCGACGAAGGCCCGAGCGCCCTCGCCCGCCTCGCCGCCAGCGGCTCGGGCCTGATCCTCGACGCCGCCTCAGCCGCCGACACTGCCGAGGCGGTCGCCGCGGCGCGCGAGGCCTGCGAGGCCGCCGCCCGCGACTTCGCCGAGATCGACATCTGCGCCCCGCTCCCCGTCGCCCCGGAGCAGCCCGCCGCCGCCATCCTCGAAGCCGCGTCCGCCCTCGGCGACGCGGGCGTCACGCACTGCCTGCTCGCCCCCGGCGCGGCGCTCCCGCCTCGGGAGGTGGAGGGGCTGCTGTACGCGCTGTCGGCTGCGCGCGGCTAGCCAGTCGCGCCCAGGGCGCTCGCGACCTCCCTGATCCGGGCCAGACTGGCGGATGCGTAATCGGTGGCCTCGTAGCGCTGGATCTGCTGTTCCTTCAACCCGATGCGGTCCGCCAGCTCCCTTTGACTCAGGCCCCGCGCGATCCGTGCCTTGATCAGGAACGTTGCCAGTTCAGCGAACACGTTCAGTTCGTCGAGCTCGAATCCACCCGCCTTCAAGGATTCGTACTCGCGCAACTCCCGTTCAAGGTCTCCGAGCTGGCTTCTCAGCGCGTCCTCGCGAGCCTGGGCGATACGGGGGTGAATCCCCGAGTCTTCGTCGGCGCGCCTCGCGAGGCTCTCCAGGGTCTGCGCGAAGCGGGCCGCCTGGGTCTTGGTGATCCGGTACTGGCGCTCGTTCTTGATCATCTCAGCCCTCCCAAGTCTATGGCGATGATCCCTTTGGGCTCCCCCAAGTATTTAGCCTTCTGCGTCACTCGCCCGGGATCGAAGGTCAGGAGAACGGGATCGAGGACATCTGGATCGACATCTGCCTCTTCCCAGCAGGCGTCGTAGTCGTTCGGGATGTCCTTGCTCGTGGCGAAGCTCCCGTCGAGGTAGACGGTCCGGCAGCCCGCGACTTGCAGGTTCTCCAGTGCGGCTCTGAGTCCGGTCAAGAGGTGTTGCCTCCACGGGTTCGTCCCGAATCTCTCGATCAATTCGTCCCAGGTCGCCCAGTGGACTCCGGGTGGGAGGAGCCCTCTTGCGCTGAAGGCGGGTATCTCAGACACAACAATATTATTGTGTAGATAGTCGGGTCAAGAACAAGTCGCGTATCAATGGCGGCCTCCCCGCCCCCCCTACCCCGTCGCGCGCGCGAGGCTCTGCCCGGCCCAGGCCGCCGCGAGGGCGCCTGCGACGCTGGCGAGGACGTAGAGCGCGGCCGTCCGCCACTCGCCGTCGTTGAGCAGGTCCAGCGTCTCCACGCTGAAGGTGGAGAAGGTGGTGTAGGCGCCGAGTACGCCGACGGTGAGGCCGAGCCGCACGGCGGCGGAGACCTCGAGGCGGACGAGCAGCAGCGAGGCGAGGCCGAGCAGGAAGGCGCCGCTGATGTTCGCCAGCAGCGTCGCCAGCGGGAAGCCGCCGCGCGGCGCCGTCACCCACTCGCTGACGCCGTAGCGCAGCAGCGCGCCTGCCGCGCCGCCGAGGGCGATCAGCGCGAGGTGCATGCCCGGCTCAGCGCCCCGTGAACTGCGGCTGCCGCTTCTCCATGAAGGCGCGGCGGCCCTCGATGTAGTCCGCGCTCGCGAAGCAGGCGGCGACCAGCTCCGCGATGGCGTCGACGTCGCGTCGCGCCGGGTCCGTCAGTGACTCGCTGATCGAGGCGCGCAAGGCGGCGATGGTGAGCGGGGCGTTCTCCGCGATCGCGCCCGCGACGGCCCGCGTCTCGGCCTCGAGATCGTCGATGGGGACGACGCGGTTCACGAGGCCCATGCGCAGCGCCGTCGGCGCGTCGAAGCGCCCGCCGGTCAGCAGGATCTCGCTTGCGTAGGCGGGGCCCACCAGCTTCACGAGGTTCTCGACGCCCTGGTAGCCGTAGCCGAGCCCGAGGCGCGCCGCGGGGATGCCGAACTGCGAGTCTTCGGCGGCGATGCGGATGTCGGCGCGCATCGCCATCATCAGCCCGCCGCCCATCGCGAAGCCGCGAATCATCGCCACGATCGGCTTCGGGAACTCGGCGAACGATGCCGCCATGCGCGCGCCTGCCGCGTCGAACTTGGCGATCGACTCGGGCGAGGAGCGGCGCTGCTCGAATTCGGAAATGTCGGCCCCGGAGACGAAGGCGTGAACGCCCGCGCCCTTCATCGCCAGCACGCGTACCGCGTCGTCGGCTGCGAAGTGATCGAGGATGCCGGGCAGCCCCGCCGTCATCGCCATCGTCAGCGCGTTGCGCCGCTCGGGGTGGTTGAACGTGAGCCAGCCGATGCCGTCCTCGACCTCGGCGATTAGCTGGTCGGTCGTCGTCTCCATCGCTCCTCCGGCCCGCTGAGGGCTGCTCGTCCGGGGTGGTCGCGCCTCAGACGACGCCGCCGGCGCGCAGCCCGGCGATCGCCTCGTCGTCGTAGCCGAGGTTCGTCAGCACCTCGTCACTGTGCTCGCCCAGTGCGGGCGCGGCGCTGCGCATCTGCGGTGGCTGCGAGGTGCGCTCGAGCTGTATCGGCTGCCCGACGAGCTCGATCTCGCCGAGCTCCGGGTGCGCCGCCGGCCGGGCGATACGGAGGTGCTGTACCTGCTCGTCCTCGGCCATCTCGTCGACGCGGTAGATCGGCCCGCAGGGCACGCCCGCCGCGTTGAGGTCCTCGATCCACTCGGCGCTCGTGCGCGTGCTCGTGATCTCGGAGAGCCTGGCGTTGAGCGCCTTGCGGTTCGCCGAGCGCGCTTCCCCGTCGGCGTAGTCGGCGTGCTCGATCAGCCCGGGCGCGCCGATCGCCTTGCAGAAGCGCTCGTAGATCGGCTGGCCGGAGGCGGCGATGTTGATGTGGCCGTCGGAGGTCGGGAAGACGCCCGTGGGGATCGAGGTGGGGTGGTCGTTGCCGGCCTGGCCCGGCAGATCCTGCTCGATCAGCCAGCGCGCGGCCTGGAAGTCCATCATCGCGATCTGCGCCTCGAGCAGCGAGGTGTGCACCCACTGGCCCTCGCCGGAGCGCGCGCGCTCCAGCAGCGCCAGCAGGATGCCCTGCGCGAGGAAGTGTCCGGCGCTGAGGTCGGCGATCGGCACGCCGGCGCGCACCGGTCCCTGCCCCGGCAGGCCGGTCACCGACATGATGCCGCCGAGGCCCTGCGCGATCTGGTCGAAGCCGGGACGGTCGCGGTAGGGGCCGCTCTGCCCGAACCCGGAGATGCTGCCGTAGATGATGCGCGGATTGACCTCGCGCAGCGTCTCGTAGTCGATCCCCAGCCGCTGCTTGACCAGCGGGCGGAAGTTCTCGACGACGACATCGGCCGTCTTCGCGAGGTCGAGCAGCACCTGGCGGCCCTCGGGAGGCTTGAGGTCGAGGGTGAGGCTGCGCTTGTTGCGGTGCAGGTTCTGGAAGTCGAAGCCATGCCGCCCGCCGGTGATCGTCGCCTGCACGCCCGAGGAGGGCGGCGGCTCGATCTTGATCACGTCGGCGCCCCAGTCCGCGAGCTGGCGCACGCAGGTCGGCCCCGAGCGCGCCCGGGTGAGGTCGAGTACCAGCAGATCGGAGAGCGGCATACCCGCCGCGGGTCCGGCGCCCATGGCAACTCCTTCGTCGCGCGCCGAGGGTAGCAGGCCGCGCGCCGCCCGGTCGCGGCGTTCCCGTCCGTGTCTCGCCGCGCGCCTCGCGAGCGCGTATCGTCGCCTCGGCGCGCGGTCCGGCGGGGCCGCGGCGACCAGGGCCACCACGACCGTCGCCTCGCGGAGCGCTGGCCCGCGCATCCGGGCGCCGGGGCCGATTGGAGCGAGGGCGATCATGCAGGTTGGGCTCTCGCTCCCGCAGTTCGGCCCGACGGCGACGAGGGAGCACGTGCTGCGCTGCGCACAGGCTGCCGACGCCGCGGGGTTCGACTCGCTGTGGGCCGCCGACCACGTAGTGGTGCCTCGGGAGTTCCGGTCGCCGTACCCGTACGCGGCGGACGGGATCAACAGCACCATCTACCCCCCGGACGTGATGCTCGAGGCGCTGACATTGCTGACCTTCGTGGCCGGAGCTACCGAGCGCATCCAGCTCGGCACATCGGTCCTCGTGCTGCCGATGCGGCAGCCGGTGCTACTCGCGAAGGTGCTCGCAACACTCGACCACCTGAGCGGCGGACGGCTCACCCTCGGCGTGGGCGTCGGCTGGTGCGAGGAGGAGTTCGAGGTGCTATCCGCCCCGTACGATCGCCGCGGTCGGCGAACCGACGAGGCGCTGCGGCTCCTGCGGGCGTTCTGGTCGGGGGACTGGGTCGACTTCGAAGGCGAGTTCTATCGGGTCGACGGCTGGACCTGCCGGCCCCGGCCGGCCGGGGCGATCCCCTTCTGGTTCGGCGGCGACACGCGGCCGCAGATGGAACGGGCCGTACGCTACGGCGACGGCTGGATGGCCGCGCCCCGCAGCCCACTCGAGAAGACGATGAGGGATTGGGATCGTGTGCGCGAGCTCGCCGATCACGCGGGACGCGATCCAGCGTCGATCACGTTGCACGCCGGCGGTGCAGGCTTCCTCACCGCCGGGGAGCTGGGCCGCCTGGCGGAGGAGATGCACAAGCTCGCCGAGGCCGGCGTGGAGCACACGACCGTCAGGGTTGACCCGGAGCACATCGACCGCACCCCGGAGCTCATCGCGGAGTTCGGGGCGGAGCATCTCCCCGCGCTCAAGGCGTAACCAGGGGGCCCGCCACCCCCCGATAGAGCGACAGCTCCGGTGTGAATGCTCCGAGGCGCATCGCCGTCTCGCCGTGCGCCTCGCGAGCGCGTATCGTCGCCTCCGGCGCGCGGTCCGGCGAGGCCGTGGCGGAAGGAGCAGCGATGATCTACGAACTGAGGACCTACGAGGCGGCCCCCGGCAAGATGCCGGAGCTCAACGCCCGCTTCCGCGACCACACGCTGCGCATCTTCGCGAGCTACGGCATGGACATCGTCGGCTTCTGGACGTACGGCCACGGCGGCTGGAGCGACCAGCTCGTCTACATGATGAAGTTCGACGACATGGAGGAGCGCGACCGCAAGTGGGCAGCGTTCGGGGCCGACGAGGAATGGCAGCGCATCCGCGCCGAGTCGCAGATCGAGGGCTCGCTCACCTCGCGCATCCGCTCCGACATCCTCACCCCGACCGACTACTCGCCGCTGCCGTAGGGTCGAGCCAGGGGCGGAAAGGAGCAGCGATGATCTACGAGCTGAGAACCTACGAGGCGGCGCCGGGCAAGCTGCCGGAACTCAACGCGCGCTTCCGCGACCTCACGCTGCGCATCTTCGCGAACCACGGCATGGACGTCGTCGGCTTCTGGACCTACGGCCACGGTGGCTGGAGCGACCAGCTCGTCTACATGATGAAGTTCGACGACATGGACGACCGCACCCGCAAGTGGGCCTCGTTCATGGCCGACGAGGAATGGCGGCCCGCCTACGCAGAGTCGCAGCGCGACGGCACGCTCACGTTGCGCTTCCGCTCCGACATCCTCACGCCGACCGACTACTCGCCGCTGCCATAGCGTCGAGGCAGGACGGAAAGGAGCAGCGATGATCTACGAGCTGAGAACCTACGAGGCGGCGCCGGGCAAGATGCCGGAGCTCAACGCCCGCTTCCGCGACCACACGCTGCGTCTCTTCGCGAACCACGGCATGGATGTGGTCGGCTTCTGGACCTACGGCCACGGCGGCTGGAGCGACCAACTCGTCTACATGATGAAGTTCGACGACATGGACGACCGCGCCCGCAAGTGGGCCTCGTTCATGGCCGACGAGGAATGGCACCGCGTCTACGCCGAGTCGCAGCGCAACGGCTCGCTCACCACGCGCGTCCGCTCCGACATCCTCGCGCCGACCGACTACTCGCCACTGCCGTAGCGTCGAGGCAGGGCGGGAAGGAGCAGCGATGATCTACGAGCTGAGAACCTACGAGGCCGCTCCGGGCAGAATGCCGGAGCTCAACGCCCGCTTCCGCGACCACACGCTGCGTCTCTTCGCGAACCACGGCATGGACGTCGTCGGCTTCTGGACGTACGGCCACGGCGGCTGGAGCGACCAGCTCGTCTACATGATGAAGTTCGACGACATGACCGAGCGCGACCGCAAGTGGGCCGGCTTCAGGGCCGACGAGGAGTGGCGGCGCGTCCGCGCCGAGTCGCACCGCGACGGCTCGCTCACCACGCGTATCCGCTCCGACATCCTCACGCCGACCGACTACTCGCCGCTGCCGTAGCGGCGGGCAGGCGGCGGCCGGGGCTTACGCGCCGCGGAACGCGTCGAGGTCGAACTCTGGGGCAAGCGGAACCACGACGCCGCGGTGTTTGCCGACGGTGTCGCGCAGGATGTGCCCCTGCCCGCTGGTGTCGTCCGCGAGGAAGATGTCGCCGCACCCGAACTCACGCTTCGAGCCGTCGCCGACCTCGATCTCCATGCGCCCGGCGAGCGTGATCACCAGTTGCCTGCGGGGCGCGGGGTGGAAGTCCAGATCGCGCGTGCCCTCGGACTCGCGCAGCCCGACGGAGAGCGCGGGGAAGTCTGGAGAGCGCTGCGTTGTGCTCTGGTCCGTAGCGACATCGATCTCCTCGAAGTGCGATTGCCCGTCGTCGCCGGTGTAGATCCTCGTGACCCGCATCTCGCGTCCTCTCCGCTGGCGTTGCGTCCCGCGCGATGCTACCGCTCGCGCGGGATGCGTGCGGACGGGTGCGTGCGCGAGACGCCGTCAGGCGACGGCGAGCTGGCCGACGGACTGGAGCGCCTCGCGGATCAGCGCGGCGTCGTCCGCTCCGATCCCGTCGAGCGAGACGCCCCTGCTCACGGCGAGGAACTCATATGCGAACACGCTGCCGGCGCCATCGAGGTGGGCGATCCGGGTCTCATCGAGCCGCCGCCCGCCCGCCTCGCCACCATCGGCTGCGCGGAGCGTCAGGAAGATCACATCGGCTTCTGAGTCGTAGCGGACCTGCATCCGGGCGCTCCCTTCATGCTGCCACCCAATAGACCGTAATCACGATAGTTCGGGGTCAGAAGCGAGCACCACGTGCATGAGCCGGCCTTCCACTGCCGCCTCATACTCGTTGGCAGTCTCGCCTTCGATGCTTGTTGCAGGGGACGTGAGCACCGCTTCGACCATCGCACGGCTGATGCCCTGCTCCGTCATTCGCTCAGAGGCATGTCGGCTGTAGCGGAGTTGCATTCCGTTCGCTCCCGCCACAGTGGTGTACGACGGCGGGAGGGGGAGCGCCAGCGAGGCGATGACACGATTGCTCCGTGCTCATCGCAGTGCCCGGCGACCGCGTCGCTACTGCTGGAGCCGGTTGATGCCGTCCAGGGCGGCGGTCGCGTAGCACGCGGTCAGCGTCGGATAGCTGATCGCGGCCTCCGTGAAGTAGTCGATCGTGCCGCCGTGGGCGATCACGGCCTGCCCGATCTGGATCAGTTCGGCCGCGCCGTCGCCGATGATGTGCACGCCGAGGAGCTTCCGCGACTCGATCGCGAAGAGCAGCTTCAGCGAACCGCTGCCTTCGTTGCCGATGATCATGCTGCGCACGGACTCCCGGTAGCTCGCCTTGCCAACCTCGTAGGGGACTCCCTGCTCGGTGAGCTCGGCCTCTGTCGGCCCGACCATTGCGACTTCGGGAATCGTCTGGACGTTGTACGGGAAGAGCTCGGAGAAGGGCCCAGCGGGCACGCCGAACGCGTGGCACGCGGCCAGACGGCCCTGCAGTTGCGAGGTCGGTACGAGATCCGGAAAGCCGATCACGCCTCCGACCGCGTAGATGCCCTCCACCCCGGTCTGGTAGTGCTCGTCCACGCTCAGGCGCCCGCGCTCGTCGGCCTCCAGGCCCACGGTTTCCAGGGCGAGCGACTCCGTGTTGCCGGTGCGCCCGACGCAGTACATCGCCGCGTCGCTCACGATCTGCTTCCCGCTCTCGAGCATGACGCGCACGCGGTTGCCGCGCTCGTCGATGACGTACTCGATGTCGAAGACCACCTCGTTCATGCGCAGCGTCACTCCGTTCTGACGCATGAGGTACGTGAGGGTGTCGGCGATCTCGTCGTCCGCGAACGTCAGCAAGCGCGAGCCGCGCTCCACGAGCGTGACGCGCACGCCGAGCGCGGCGAAGGTACAGGCGTACTCGAGGCCAATCGCGCCCGCGCCGACGACCGTCAGCGTGCGGGGCAGTTCGGGCAGGTTCAGCACGTCGTCGCTGACGAAGATCAGCCGTCCGTCGGCGTAGACGACCGGGGGCGGTGTCGAGTACGTCCCGACGGCGATCACGATCTTGTCGGCCGTGATCGTGCGGAGCGCTCCGCCTTCGTCGTCGGCGATGCCCAGCGTATGGCGATCGACGAACGAGGCATTGCCGTTGATCAGTTCCAGTCTGTTTCTGGCGAGCTGGCTGCGCAGAACGTCCGCCTCGTGTTTCATGACGTAGTCGGTCCGGAACAGCAGGTCGCTCATGGTGATGTTCTGCTTCACCGCGAACGATTCGCCGTAGACGTTGCGTTCCCGGTACCCGGTGAGGTGCAGTGCTGCCTCGCGCAACGTCTTGCTGGAGGTGCTGGCCCTGGCGCTCATGCCCCCGACCTCGGGCTCACGCTCGATCACGGCCGCGCGCTTGCCCAGCTTCGCGGCCTGAATCGCGGCCCGCTGCCCCGCGGGTCCGGACCCGATCACCGCCAGGTCATATTCGAAGGTCATGAATCGTTCTGCCTTGCCTCAAGGCGGACCGTTGGCATTCTAGCGAAATCGGAGATGCAGCTGCGCCGACCCGCCGCTGCACGCCGGTCCCTCGCGCGTGGCGCGTTCGCAACCTGCACCGCTGTTAGCATGGAATCGAGGGCCGGAACCGCTGCCGCAGCGGCGCCCGCAACGCCCTTCGCGCGCCGGTAGCTCAGGGGACAGAGCGTCAGACTTCGGATCTGATGGTCGAGGGTTCGAATCCTTCCCGGCGCGCCATCTTCCGACGCTGCGCTACAACACCCATACGCGCACCCGGTAGCCGGACGCGTCGCCGCGCTCGACGGAGTACCGCACCTCCCGAATCTGGCGATCGTCAGCGTAGAGCGAAGCAGCGGCCGCGTCCCCGAAGTACGACAAGTCGGCGTTCACGCGGTTGGCCTGCAGCACGTCCGCGACGCCGCCGAGGTAGTTGGTCGCATCCGACGGCGCGGACTCGGTCGTCGGCTCGACTACGACGAGTTCGAGTCCGACCGTCCGCTGCTCAAGCGGCTCCCACTCCAATCCGTCGAGCGCCTGTTGCGCCGCCTTCAGGAGGTCATGCACGCGGTAGCGATGCGGGTGGCCTTTCCCGAACATCGACTGCGCTTCGCTCTTCGCGGGAGGCCAGCCGTTCACGGTCAGGCGAATCTCCGTCACGTCCGCGCTCCTCCCCGCTTCGGGTCTCATCCTGTGTAGCATCAGGGCTGCTGCGACGCGAACGGTGAACCCGGAAGGGTGTGAACGCGATGCCAGAACCGGCTTGGGATCACGAGGCGGACGTCGTCGTGCTCGGGCTGGGCGCGGCGGGCTGCGCCGCCGCCATCGAGGCACACGACGCCGGAGCGAGTGTCGTCGTGCTCGAGAAGATGCCCGCGGGCCGCGAGGGCGGCAACACGCGCGTCTCCGGCGGCGTCTGGTTCGACAACAGCGACCCCGAGGGCATCGCCACCTACCTGCGCTCCCTCTGCGGCGAGTTCCCGATCCCCGAGGAGATCATCCAGGTCTGGGCGCACGAGACGGCGCAGAACTCGGCCTGGGTCGAAAGCCTCGGCGCGCGCGTCGCCCCGCACGGCGACTACCGCGCCGAGTTCCCGGAGCTGCCCGGCAGCGAGTCCTACGGCGGCTACATGGGCGTCGATGGCGAGCTGGGGAACGGGCGGCTCTTCGCCGCGCTCGCCGCGGCCGTGCAGGAGCGCGACATCGAGGTGCTGCTCGATACGCCGGGGCGCGAACTGGTGCAGGACGCCTCGGGCGCCATCGTGGGCGTCGAGGCGCTGAGCGGGGCGAGCGAGGGCGGGACGCCGCTGCGCGTGCGTGCGCGACGCGGCGTCGTGCTCGCCACCGGTGGGTTCGAGAACAACCCGGAGATGGTGCGCGACTACCTGCAGCTGCCGGACTCGCCCGTCTGGGGATCGCCCGCCGGGACCGGCGACGGCATCCGCATGGCGCAGCAGGTGGGCGCCGACCTCTGGCACATGGACAACATGGCGACCGCCTTCGGCTTCCGCGCGCCCGGCTTCGAGAGCGGCTTCTACGTCTCCTTCCTGTTCGCGCGCGGCTTCATCTTCACCGGCTTGGACGGCCGGCGGCTGATCAACGAGTTCCCCCAGAACGGGCACGGCCACGCGCGGCTGCATGGCCGCTACGAGCTCTACCCGGCGGAGCCGATGCACGTGATCTTCGACGAACGCACGCGCCTCGCCGGCCCGATCAGCCCGCCGCCCTCGCTGCTGCCCGTCGGCTGGAACATGCTCGTCGAGGGCTACGAGTGGAGCGAGGACAACAGCGCCGAGATCGAGCGGGGCTGGATCAAGCGCGCGGACAGCCCGGCCGAACTCGCCGCGCTGCTGGACGTGGACGGCGAGGTCCTCGAGGGCGCCGTGCAGCGCTACAACGAGGCCTGCGCGGCCGGCGTGGACGAGCAGTTCGGCCGCCACCCGCGGACCCTGACGCCGATCGACCAGCCGCCGTACTACGCCTTCACCTCGGGGCCGTTGCTGGGCTGGACCAACGGCGGTCCGAGGCGCAACGAGCACACGCAGGTGCTGGACGCCTTCGGGCGCGTCATACCGGGGCTCTACGCCGCGGGCACCGTCAGCTCCACCTACAGCTGGTGCAAGGACGGCGGCTTCCACATCGCCGACGCGCTCGCCTTCGGCCGCGTCGCCGGGCGCACCGCCGCCGCCGCACCGGTCTGACGCCGCGCGCCCCGTCCCACGCGCTATCATCGCCGGGCCTCGCCACCGCGCATCGGGCGTGCGCGCCCGGGAGGGAGCGACCCCCGTGCAGCCGCAACTTTCGACAGGCCTCCGCTCGTTCACCCCGGAGGATCCCGGCAGCTGGCAACATCTGATCGACGTCGCCCGGGCCGCCGACGAGGCCGGGATCGACCGGCTCGCCGTCTCCGACCACGTCGCCTTCGGCGAGCAGCTCGAGGACTACGCCAATCCGGCCCTCGGCGGCCAGCGAGGCGGCGTCCAGCCGACGAGCCCGGACGGCTACTGGCTGGACCCGCTGACGGTGATCGCGCATCTCACGTCCGTGACGACGCGCGTGCGCTTTGGGACCAACATCCTGCTCGCTGCGCTGCGCCGCCCGCTGATCCTCGCCAAGGTGGGCGCGACGATCGACGTGCTCTCCGGCGGCCGGCTGGACATCGGCGTCGGCATCGGCTGGCAGCTCGCGGAGTACGAGGCGGCGGGCCTCCCCTACCAGCGGCGGGGGCGGCTGCTCGACCACACGATCGAGGTCTGCCAGACACTCTGGCGCAACCGCGTCGCGGACTACGACGGCGAGGGCCTGACGTTCAGCAACATCCACCAGATGCCCAAGCCGGTGCAGCCCGGCGGCGTGCCGATCTGGGTGAGTGGCACCGTGAACCCGCGCGCGATGCGACGGCTCGCGCGCTACGGCTCCGGCTGGATCCCGTGGGGTGAAGACGCCTCGGACATCGCCGGCGGCATCGAGCGCATGCGCGAGGCCGTGGCCGGCTTCGGCCGCGATCCGGCGGAGCTCGGCGTCGTCGGGCGGCTGCAGATCGTCCGCGACGACGCGGGCGCGCTCGACCTCGACGCGACGATGGCGGCGGTGCCCGACCTCGTGGCCGCCGGGGTGACGGACGTGCGCGGCGGGTTCGCCGTCTCCGAGGAGCGCGAGGAAGCGACGGAGCAGTTCAGCGCCATCGTCGAGCGCTTCCGCGAGGCGGTCGCATGACCGACACGACCCCGGCGGAACTCACGCGCGAGGATCGCGAGGAACTGGTCGCGCTCGGTCACAGCTACGCCTTCGCCGCCGACTCGCGGGACTTCGAGGGCTTCGCCGCGCTGTTCACGCCGGACGGCGTGCTGATCTCCTCGCGCTCCCGCTACGAGGGCCGCGAGGCGATCGCGGAGGGCGTGTCCGGCCTCCGCCGCTACGACCGCACCTTCCACTTCGTCGGCCAATCCCGCTACCGGATCGAGGGCGGCGTCGTGCGCGGCGAGACCTACTGCATCGCCCAGCACTTCATCGAGACCGACGACGAGGGAACGCGCGACCGCGTGATGTACATCCACTACCGCGACGAGTACGCGCGCCACGAGGGCGCCTGGCGCTTCGCGCACCGCGAGCTCGGCGTGGTCTGGGCAGGCCAGGAGGACAAGCCCGACGGCCCAAGCTGACGCCGACCGGGCAGCGAGACAGGTCTCGGGATCGAGGCTGTAGTTCTGGGGCCAGCGATGGGCTGGAAGGCTCAGTAGCAGCGTTCCACGTAGGCATCGACTCGCGCGTCCACACGAGCTGCGAGTGCATCGATGGCAGTCCCTAGACTTGCGTCATAACGCAGTAGCTCCAGCGAAACTCCCACGTTCTGCAGGGCATCAGCCGCTCTACCAACGGCGATCCGGATCTCCCGCAGCTCGGCTGGTGCACGCGCGCTCTTCATTCGCGTCGCGTAGCCCTGGATGGCGCGGGCGGATTGCTGGACGCTGCCATAGTCAAGAGCCGCTACAGCAGTCAGCGCACTGAGTATCTCGTCTACTGCGGCGTCACTTAGGTCGTAGACGGTCGTGATGTAAGCCTCCGCATCTTCGCGGTCCGCGCAGTTCTCTCGCTCCTGCGAACAGGCGGCACCTGCAACCACCAGAGCTGCGAGCATGAAGAGCATTGGTGCTCTCAAACTTGTGACTCCTGCCTTGAGCCGAGCCTCAACTCGCGTGATCGCGGGAGCGCTGCGTCCGGAATCGCTCGTGCGGGCGATCCCGCAGCGGAATGGGGGCGGGATCGCCCCCTGAACCGCGGTATCGGCCCCCACAGCGCGGCTCGGCACGCCGATCGACCCGCACCGCGCCCGATACGCCACCTGATCAGACCATCCTTAGCCCTGATCCACCGAAGAAGAGCGCGCGAGCGGCTGCGGTTGGGTGCTCCGCTGTAGCTGGGACAATGGGTTTTGACAAATCACGTACCAGCGACAGGGAGCACCCATTCGATGCTACCAACGAGCGACCCCGACCGGATAGACATCGCCTTCGACGACCACCGCCTGGTGGCCGATGCGGGGCTGCTCCTCCCGGCCACGCTCGCCCAGCATCTCGGTTTGCAAGAGCTCGCCGACAGCTACCTCGACCTCGGTGACGCGGCGGGGCGCGCGAACGCCGGCGACAAGCTGCTGACCCTGGCCGCCTCGGCGCTCGCGGGCGGCGACTGCATCGACGACGCCGCTGCGTTGCGCTCAGGCGGCGCCGGGCGCGTGCTCGGCTGCACCGTGAAGGCGCCGTCCACCCTCGGGACCTTCCTGCGCAGCTTCAGCTGGGGCCACGTCCGCCAGCTCGACCGCCTCAGCCGCGAGTTGCTCGCTCGCGGCTGGGCGGCCGGGGCGGGACCCGGCGATGCGCCGTTCACGATCGACCTCGATTCGACGCTCTGCGAGACCTACGGCCTGGCGAAGGAGGGCGCCCGCCAGCCCGGCTACAGCGGCGCGCGCGGCTATCACCCGCTGCTCGCGGTGGCGGCCGGGACGGACGAGGTGCTGATGGCGCGGCTGCGCGAGGGCCGCGCGCACACCGCCCGCGGCGCCGCCCACTTCCTGCGTGAGACGGTGGCGCGGGTGCGCGAGGCCGGGGCGTCGGGGCAGCTCACGGTGCGCGCCGACAGCGGCTTCTACACCCACGCCGTCGTCGCCGCCTGCCGCGCGCTGGATGTCCGCTTCTCAATCACCATTCGCCAGCAGCCGAGCGTACGCCGGCTGATCGAGGCGATAGCGGAAGAGGACTGGACGCCGATCCCGTACTGGCTGCCGGGCGGCGCCGATGTCGCCGAGACGACCTACACGCCGTTCCAGCACAAGGAGGATGCCACCCCGGTGCGGCTCATCGTGCGGCGCGTCAAGCCGGCGCCCGGCTCACAGCTCGCGCTCTTCGTGAACTATAGCTACCACGCCTTCATCAGCGATCGCGCCGGAGAGATGATGGAGCTGGAGGCCGACCATCGCCGCCACGCCGAGATCGAGAACGCGATCCGCGATCTCAAGTACGGCGTCGGGCTGAACCATCTCCCCTCGGGCCGCTGCACCGCGAACGCGGCGTGGCTCGCGGTGCAGGTGATCGCGCACAACCTCGCCCGCTGGACGGCGCGGCTCGGGCTCGGCGAGGGAATCGTGACGACGAAGACGCTCAGGCGGCGCTACTTCGCTCTCGCCGGACGGCTCACCCATTCTGCCCGGCGCTGGACCCTGCACCTCCCGAAGCGCTGGCCCTGGGCCGCCCAGTGGACAGCCGCGCTCGCGCGACTCCGGGCGCTACCGCTCCCCGCCTCACGCCCCGCCCACAGCGCTGGCCCCGGGTCCGAGGCTCGCACCAGCATGCCCGCGCACGCCTCGCGCACCCTCGCGCCCTCGCTCAGCGCCCCCGAGCGGCGCTGAGCGAGGGCTCCTCGCTCCGCTCCGCCCGCGCCGCCGCCTGGCGAACGCCGCCACGCCCGCCGAACTCTCCGCCAGCCCCGCATCCCGCCCTGTCAAGCTTCGATCGGTGGATTCGGGCTAAGTGGCTCGGCGGCTCCCTGGAGCCGGTGATGCGTGACTCGTAGAGCATCCGAATTAACTCGTCCGGATCGTCGTGATGGCCCTTCCAGCCGCCCGCGGCACGGCGGAACGCCTCCAGGTCGCGCTTCGGCGACGGCACCCGCCTGATTGTGAGCAACACCTCGGCGCCCTCCTCGAGATCGATCGCCTCGAGGGGTTCGAGGACGCCCTTTGAGTACCTGGCGCGGAAGTGCTTGAGCACCACGATCGCCTCCCGGCTCCCAGCCATCATCGCACAGCTGCGCTACGTCACCCGCCGCCGACGCGGTAGTCTTGCCGTCTCTCGCGTGCGGGTGCCGCAGGTCAGAAGCGAGGTGGATCGATGAAGAAGGCTGTGCTCGCGCTGCTCGTGGCGGCCTGCCTGTTCGTCGCCGTCGTCGATGCGCGCGCGTCCGCGCCGGGACTCACGCTCGACATCGAGGGCGCTCGTGCGGTCTGGGTGCAGGACGAGGACCGCGAGTGGTACTCCTCTACTTCCCGGCCGCGCCCGACTTCGTGAACGAGCGCTTCATCGAGCGCTGGGTCATCGACGAGTCGCAGGCTGCCGTCTCGCGTGTCGTCGACGGCGATACGATCGACTTCACGATCGGCGGCGAGACGCGGCGCGTGCGGCTGCTGCTGGTCGACACGCCCGAGGTGTACGGCGGCGAGGAGTGCTACGGGCCGGAGGCGAGCGCGTACGTCTCCTCGCTGCTGCCGGAGGGCGCCGAGGTGCGGCTGGAGCGCGACGTCACCGACACGGACTCCTTCGGCCGCCTGCTGCGCTACGTCTACCTCTCCGACGGGCGGATGCTGAACGAGCTGCTCGTCGAGGGCGGCTACGCTAAGGTCTACCCGTTCGGCTCCGACGTGCTTCACGAGCAGCGGCTGCGCGACGCCGAAGCGCGCGCTCGCGAGGCCGGCGCCGGCCTCTGGACTGTCTGCGAGACGGAAGACGCGGACGAGGCCGACGACGAAGACGAGGTGGTCGACGAGGGTTCCGAGGGTGAGTGCGACAGCGCCTACCCCGATGTCTGTATCCCGCCGCCGCCGCCCGACCTCAACTGCGGCGACCTCGAGTTCAGCGACATCCGCGTGCTGGCGCCGGACCCGCACAACCTGGATGCCGACGGGGACGGCGTCGGCTGTCGGAGCTGAGGCGCCGGCGCTACGCCAGCCCGGCCACCTCGGGCGAGAGTGGTGCGTCGAGCTCCTGCAGTTTGGGCAGTACCTCCTGGGCGAAGAGGCGCATGCTGCGCTCCGCGTGCTCGGCGGACATGCCGCCGTAGCGGACGTTGAGCACGATCTCCTCGGCGCTGGTCTTGTCGCGGATCTCGATCAGCTTTTGCAGCACCTGCTCGGGTGTGCCCCAGGCCTGCGGGCGCGCGTTGAACTCGCCGATCTCCTCGATCGTCTTGCGCGCGAAGGTCTTCTCGAAGTTCTCGTAGTAGCTGTAGCCCTTCGCGGCCTTGAAGATCGAGCTGTCCGCGAACTGGTAGTGCTTGTTGTTGCTGATCTGCGCCTCGGTCACGGCCTGCAGGATCACGCTCCAGGCCTCATCCTCCGTCTCGAAGCAGGCGAGGTTGGCGACCGTCGTCGGCTGCACCGGCGCCCAGCCGTTGTCGCTGCGGATCGTGTTGAACTGGCCCAGCTCCTCGCGGTACTCGTCCCAGCTCTTCTGGTTCGTCATCAGCACGCCGAGGCCGGCGTCGGCCGCGATCTTCAGTGTTTCCGGGCTCACCCAGGCGACCTTGAGGTTGTCCACGATCTCGGGCCCGTTGCGCGGGCGCGGCCGGATCGTCGTCTCCGGGATCGAGTAGTAGTCGCCCTCGTGGCTCCACCACTCGCGCGTCAGCGCCTTGCGCAGGATCGAGAGCGACTCCATGAAGCGGTCGCGCGACTCGCCCATCGGGATGCGGTAGGCGTCGAACTCGCGCTGCGCCGCGCCGCGCCCGAGGCCGATCGTCAGCTTGCGCCCCTGCAGCATGTTGTCGAGCACCGAGATCTGCTCGGCGACGGCCACGGGGTCGTACCAGGGCAGCACGATGACCATCGTTCCGAAGTCGATCCGTTCCGTCGCGCCGGCCATGTAGGTCAGGTGCTGCATCGCACCGCCGGTCATGATGTACGGCGAGAAGTGGTGGTCGATGGTCCAGTAGGAGTCGTAGCCGAGGGGCTCGACGAGCGATGCGAGGTGCAGGTCTTCCTCGTAGACCTGCTGGTCGGTGACGGCCTGCGGCTCGTTCGAGCGCGCCTCGTAGCGTTCCCAGTCGCCGTAGTTCTGGAAGTTGAGGTGGACGCCGATCTTCATGCCGGTCCCTTTCGTGCCGCGCGAGCATAACGGATGGCGTCGCGGCCCGCCGTGTCGCAGACTCCGGCGAGGTGGCCCGCGCGAGGCCGCGACCGCGACCGGCAAGGAGCACGGAGATGGTGGCACGGAGTACGGAACCGTTCGACGGCGCCGCTGATGAGGCGCCGCTGCTCACCTCGATCGAGGGCGGCGTACTGCTGGCGCGGCTCAACCGGCCGCAGGCGATGAACGCGCTCAATGGGCACGCCGCGGAGCTGCTGCTGGACGCCGTGGCGGAGGCCAGCGAGAGCGACGAGGTGCACGCGCTGGTGCTCACCGGCGAGGGACGCGGCTTCTGCGCCGGCGCCGACCTCGGCGACCTCGCCGCGCACGAGGGCGGGGATGCCCCGCGCTATCACCGGATGGACCGGCGGGGCCTCTCCGGCGAGCTGGCGGAGGCGTTCGCGCGCTGCGACGTGCCGATCATCGCCGCTGTCAATGGTCCCGCCGTCGGGGCCGGCTTCGGCCTCGCGCTCTGCTGTGACGTGCGTTTCCTCGGCGCCTCGGCGCGCATGGGCTCGGTCTTCGTCAAGCGCGGCCTGGCCGCGGACTACGGGGCGGCCTGGTGGCTGCCGCGCATTGTGGGCCACGCGCGCGCCATCGAGCTGCTCTACAGCGGGGATCTGCTCGACGCCGGGCGCTGCCTCGAACTGGGCCTCGCCAGCGAGGTCGTCCCCGACGATGAGCTGCTGCCGCGCGCGCTCGAGTACGCCCACGCGATCGCTGCCGGGCCGCCGCTCGCCTACACCGGCGTGCGCCGCATGCTGATGCGCGCCAGCGAGCTGCCGATGCCGCACTTCCTCGAGTACGAGTGGACCACCCAGCTCTCGCTGCTCGGCAGCGAGGACGCCTCCGAGGGCTTCCGCTCCTTCCTCGAAAAGCGTGATCCCCACTTCGAGGGCCGCTAACCGCCTCCGGTCCCTTCTCCCCGAGCAGACCCTGCGCAACTCCCGTCTCGAGGGCGCTCCGGCCCCCTCGCCCCTTGCGGGAGAGGGTGGGGGTGAGGGGTCCGCCGCGCGCCAGCGCGGCGAGGTGGAGCCGCACGCCCCGATCGGATCGGCGGCGCCATAACGCGCCGCGACTGCCAGGCCGACCGGCGCGTGTCCGCCGGGCTCCGTGACACCCGGTTTGCGCAGGTCGTACGCTTTTTCGAGCGGCTGGAGGTGCGGCGATGCATGATTTCACGGGCAGCGTGGCGGTGGTGACGGGCGCGGGCAGCGGCGCCGGACGGGCGCTCGCGCACGCCTGCGCGGCGGACGGCATGCGCGTTGTCGTCGCGGACATCGACGGTGACGCCGGCGAGGCCGTCGCCGCGGAGATCCGCGAGGGCGGCGGCGAGGCGATCGCGGTGGCTACGGACATCGCCGACCGCGCCTCCGTCGATGCGCTCGGCGAGCGCATCCGCGCCGAATTCGGCGGCGAGCGAAGCGGACTTGTGCTGTTCCAGAACGCCGGTGTGATGAAGACCACGCCGCTGGCGGAGGCGACCAGCGAGGATTGGCAGTGGATCCTCGCGGTCAACATCTGGGGCGTGATCAACAGTGTGCAGGCGTTCCTGCCGCTGCTGCGCGAGCAGGAGGGCCCGGCGCAGATCGTGATTACCGCGTCGATGTCGGGACTGGTCGCGCGGCAGAACGTCAACGGCGTCTACACGGCCTCGAAGCACGCGGTGGTCGGCTACGCCAACGTGCTGCGCGACGAGCTCGAGCCGGAAGGCATCGGTGTCTCCTGCTGGTGCCCGAGCGGCATGGCGACGCAGATCCGCAACACCGTGCGCGTGCGCCAGCCGCGCTACGGCGGGCCGCCGGGGCCGGACGATACGGTCGCCCTGCCGCGCATCGACGCGCTGCCCCCGGAGGCGTTCATCCCCCGCGTGCTGCAGGGCGCGCGTGAGAATCGCCGCTACATCTTCAGCCACCCCGCTGCGAGAGCGGTCCTGCACGAGTACTACGAGACTATGTTCGCCGACTACGACGAGGGCGAACGGATCGCGCGGGAGCTTGGCTGATGCCCGGCCCCCTCGACGGCGTCCGCGTCGTCGACCTCGCGACCATGCACGGCGCGCTGGCCGGACGGGTGCTCGCCGACCTCGGCGCCGAGGTGATTGTGATCGAGCCGCCCGGCGGACATCCGGGCCGCTCGCGCCCGCCCTTCGACGAGACCGCCGATGGGCAAGGCGATTCGCTCTACTGGGCGGCCGTCGCCCTCGGCAAGCGGAGCGTCGCCGTTGACCTCGAGGACGAGGCTGATCGCGGTCGCCTGCGCGCGCTGATCGCGGGCAGCGACGTGCTGGTCGAGTCCTACGCGCCCGGCCACCTCGCAACGATCGGGCTGGGCTACGAGGACGTGCGCACGCTCAACCCCTCGCTGATCTACGCCTCGATCACGCCCTGGGGGCAGGATGGGCCGCTCGCGCTGGCGCCGGCGACCGACCTCACTGTCGAGGCGGCCGGCGGTCTGGTGGGCTTGCAGGGCGACGGCGACCGCCCGCCGCTGCCCCTCGGCTACCCGCAGGCGGCCTTCCACGCCGGAGCGCAGGCGGCGGCCGACGCCGTGGTCGCGCTCTGCGAACGGGACCGCTCCGGCCTCGGCCAGCACCTCGATGTCTCGATGCAGGCCTGCATGGTCTGGACGCTGATGCACGCCACGGGCTTTCCACCACTCGAGGGCCGCGACCCGCCCGGCACCGGCGAGCAGCGCGCCGCGAGCGCCGGGTTCGCCTCGCCGATCACCGTCGCCGGCCTCGAGCTGCCGACGCTGCTGCACTGCGTGGACGGGCTGGTGCTGATCACGATCGCCTCGGGCCCGGCGGGCTGGCAGACGCTCGCCAACGCGCTCGCCTGGCTCGACGAGGAGCAGGGTCTGCCCGAGCCGATCAAGGCGGTCGATTGGTTCGAGTGGCAGACCCTCTACGAGCGCGGCGAGCTGCCCTTCGACATCGCCAACGAGGCGATCAAGCTGGCGGTCGCCTTCCTCGAGGGCAAGACCAAGCTCGAGCTGGTCGAGCGCGCCGTGCAGGTGACGCTGATGATCGCGCCGATCAACACGACCGAGGATCTGCACAACGATCCGCAGCTGCGCTCCCGCGAGTACTGGCGCGAGATCGACGGGCGCAGCTACCCCGGCCCGTTCGCCAGGCTGTCGCGCTCCGCGCTCGGACCGTGGGCGCCAGCGCCGCGGCTGGGCGAGGCGAAGGCGCTGCTGGAGCAGCGCCGCGAGCCCGTGCGGCCCGCCGCGCGCGCGAACGGCTCGCGCGGCCAGACGTTCGAGGGCGTCAGGATCGCGGACTTCGCCTGGTTCGGCGTCGGGCCGATCATCAGCAAGGCCTTCGCCGACCACGGCGCCACCGTCGTCCACGTCGAGTCGCTGACACGGGTCGACGGCATCAGGCTGAACCCGCCCTACAAGGACGGCATCCCCGGCATCGACCGCGCGCAGTTCATGGCCAACTACAACTCCTCCAAGCTCGGCGCGGCGATCAACCTGGGTACGGCGGAGGGCATCGCGCTGGCGCGGCGGCTCTGCGGCTGGGCGGACATCGTCACGCAGAGCTTCACGCCGGGCGTAGCGGAGCGGCTCGGGCTCGGCTGGGAGGAGCTGAGCCGCGATCGCCCGGAGCTGATCATGCTCAGCACCTCGATGCGAGGCGCGAGCGGGCCGCTGCGGAGGTTCCGCGGCTTCGGCAGCCACGGGGCGGCGCTGTCGGGCTTCGTCGGCATCCTGGGCTGGCCGGACCGCGAACCGTGCAGTCCCTGGGGGGCGTACACGGACTTCATCAACCCGCGCTACGGCCTCGCCGCTGTCGCCGCCGCGCTCTTCGAGCGCAATCGCAGCGGACGCGGCCAGCACATCGACCTCGCGCAGGTGGAGGCGGCGATTCACTTCATCGAGCCGCTGATGCTGGACTACACGGTGAACGGACGGGTCGCCGGTCCCGTCGGCCTGCGCTCGCTGACCAGCTGCCCGCACGGCGTCTACCGCGCGGCGGGCATCGAGCGCTACGTCGCGATCGAGGTCCAGACGGCGCAGCAGTGGCGAGCGCTGCTCGCCCTGGGCGCGCTGCCCGCCTTCGCCGAACCGCGCTACGAGGACGCCTCGGCGCGCCTCGCCGCCCGCGAGGAGATCGAGCGCGCGCTCGCCGCCTGGTG
Organism: Dehalococcoidia bacterium; assembly: GCA_965247925.1. Lineage (GTDB taxonomy): Bacteria > Chloroflexota > Dehalococcoidia > UBA2979 > UBA2979 > VXMT01. The sequence goes on along the minus strand of CBDFIB010000004.1, from coordinate 553,077 downwards.
CGAGGGCCGGGATCCGTGGCGCCTCGCGGAGACGCTGCGCGCGGCCGGCGTGCCCGCCTCCGTCGTCCAGCGCCCGAGCGACCTTTACGAGGACGAACAGCTCGCGCACCGCGGCTTCTTCGTGACGCTCGACCACTCGGTGATGGGCCCGACGCCCTACGACGGCCCGGCGACACACTTCTCCGAGACGCCGGCCGTGCTCAGCAAGGCCGCCCCCGCGCTCGGCGAGGACACGCAGTACGTGCTGGAGGAGCTGCTCGGCATGGACGCCGCGGAGATCGCCGCCGCCGCCGCCGCCGAGGCGCTGACGTAGGCTTCGGCTGGCAGTGACATGCCCCCGGGCGTTGCGTAGTCTGCGCCGGGCGCGAGAGGACTGTCTGGTGGCGGGCGAACTGGTCTTCACGGTGGAGCCGGGCATCGCCCGGCGCGCGCAAGCGATCAGCCTCGCGGACGCGGGACTCCGCGAGCGGTCCGATCTGCAGGAGTGGGTCCGCGAGAATCCGGAAATTCTCGGCGACGGCGTCTACATCGTGACCTTCGAGTTTGGCGCTTGGCGTGCGCGCGACGGGCGCGCGGCCGATCGCCTCGATCTGCTGGGACTGGACGACGACGGACGTCTCGTGGTCGCCGAGCTGAAGCGTGGCCCCGCTCCAGACACCGTCGAGATGCAGGCGATCAAGTACGCGGCGTTCGCCAGCCGCTCAACCCGCAGACGCTGGCCGAGGCCCACGCTGCCTACCTCTCGCGGGTCAGCGGCGAAGCGGTGTCGGCCGAGGACGCCTTGGCCCGGCTCGAAGAGCACGCGGGTGGCGAACTCGATGCGGACCTGCTCCTTGAGCCGCGGATCGCGCTTATGGCGGCGAGCTTTCCCCCACAGGTGACGGCGAGCGTGGTGTGGCTGACCGAGATGGGCCTCAAGGTCTCGCTGATCGAGTTCAACGCGTACCGCACGGAGCACGACCTCGTGCTCACCGTCTCGCAGACCTGGCCCGTGGCGGACGTTGAGGACTTCACGGTCTCACCTAGGCAGGTGGAGCTTCGAGCAGCGGACGAGCGTGTACGCACGCGCCGCGAGCGGACCGCCGTCGCGACACTGGTTGCCGAGGGCGTGATCGAGGACGGCGCGCAGTTGGAGCTTGAGGTGCGCGCCCTCCGCCTGTCGTCGGCCTTGCGCGAACAGGTCGGCGAGTGGGTGGTCGCAGAACCGCGACGGGCTCGCGCCACCTGGCGCAACGATCCGCGCGCGCCGTTGATCTGGGAACTCGATGGCGACGCCTGGAGTCCGACGGGACTGGCGAAGGAGATCGTGGAGCGGGTGACCGGCGAGCGGCCAACGGTCATATCGGGTCCGAGGGCGTGGAGGACGGCGAGCGGTGAGACGCTGAAGGCCCTGGCGGGCTCGCGCGCTGCCGTGGAGGGCCGGGACTGGTCGGACCTCCACCACCTGCTCGCACGCATCCAATCTGGCGAATGGACCACCTACGGCGACCTGGCCGAGGCGATCGACAGCTCTGCGCAGGCGGTCGCCGGACACATCGCTCGCTGCCCCGAGGATGCGTGCCGGATCGGCTACCGCGTGTTGAACGCCGACGGACGGGTCTCGGAGGGCTTCCAATGGGGCGACCTCTCCGACAGCCGCGACCCGGTCGAGATGCTCTGGGCGGAGGGCGTGAGTTTGGACACCGACGGGCGCGCCGATCCGGCGAGCCGCCTCGACGCGCACGCACTCCGCGAGCGGAGCGGGTAAGCGCCGCCGCCGAGGCGCTCACGTAGCGGTCAGTTGCGGCGCTAGCCTCCGAGCGGCGATGGCTCCTCCAGAACATCGAGGATGGCTCCTGCGCAGTACACGCGGTTGCGTCGGGCCTCCCCCAGTTGGGCGACGATGCCGGCGGCCTCCAGCCGGGCGATGGTCCGCTGCGCCGTCGTGAACGCCACCTCCAGCCGATCGGCCACGCCGCCCACCGTCCAGAAGGGGTTCTCGGCGAAGAGGTCGAGCGCGCGCTCCGGGAGTCTGGACCTGCCGCCGGCCAACTCACGCCTCCAGCCTGAGAGCAGGTCGTCGAGACGCTCGATGCGGTCCACCGCGTCGTCGGACTGGAGTGCGACGCCTCTCAGGAAGTAGGTCAGCCACTCCTCCCACTCCCCTCGCGCCGTCACCCCGAGGAGGCGCGCGTAGTACTCCTCGCGCGTGGCCTGGAACCAGGCGCTCAGATAGAGCAGCGGAGAGGGGATGACGCCCCGCGCGACCAGCAGCAGGGTGATGAGCAGGCGCCCGACGCGCCCGTTCCCGTCGAGGAACGGGTGGATGGCCTCGAATTGCGCATGGGCGACGGCGGCGTGCACCAGCGGAGGCAAGGCCTCGTCATGCAGGAACCGCTCCCAGGCATCCAGACACGGCATGAGTTCCGAGGGTGCCGGAGGGACATAGGTCGCCCCGTTCAGCGTGCTCCCGGGCGGCCCGATCCAGTTCTGGCTGCGCCGGAACTCCCCGGGCGTGGCGACCTCGCCGCGAACGTCACGCATAAGGTGTTCGTGCAGTTCGCGCACGAGGCGCAGCGATAGGGGCAGCGTCTCCAGGCGTTCCAGACCGTATTCGAGAGCCGTGACGTAGTTGCCCACCTCGTGCAGGTCGTCGGGGCTACGCTCCACGACGGCGCCGGCCTCGGCGGCGAGCAATTCCCCGAGAGTCGCCTGCGTTCCCTCAATGCGGCTGGAGAGGACAGCCTCCCTGCGGACGAAGGGCCGGATGAGGATGTGGGGGTTCGGCAGGCGTCGCCCTTCGCCGGCAAGCCTGCCGATTGCCCGGTCGGCCGAGGACAGGCTGAGGGTGAGGCTCTCGGACCATTCGAGCGGCGGCGGGGCCGGCGCAGGCATGTAGGCGCGATAGCCACCGGGGCAATCCACCATGCGGCCATGCGGCCGGCGTGCTCGTTCAGAGGCAGACACCGTGTTGTTCCCTGCTAGCGGCAACGAGAATAGCCACTGTTCTTATTATCGAATGGATACTAATGCGAAAACAAGGGCCGGTGACTTCGGGCCATGTTAGCGGCAACGAGAATAGCTACGAGACCTATTAGCGGTAACTGACCTAACCGCAAACAAAGGGCGAGGGCAACGTACTGCCTGGGCCGCCCAGCCTCCCCTGCGCCGCGGACCCGCCCGAGGAGCCCCCGCTACGTCGTCGCGGCGGCGAAGGCCTCCTCGGTGACGATGTTCATCGTCTCGCGGGCGGAGCCCCAGCGCAGCGCGGCGTCCCTGCCGCGCCGCGTGAAGAAGTGCAGGTCGTACTCCTGCATGTAGCCAATGCCGCCGTGCAGCAGGTGGCAGTCCTGCAAGACCTGCGGGGTCATCTTCGACGTGATCGCCTTCACGATCGCGACCTGGCGGCGCGTCTCGAGGCCCCTGTCGATCTGCCACAGCAGCTCGTGGGTGAGGAAGCGTGAGCCCTCGACGATCGTCGCCATGTCCGCGCAGCGCATCTGCACCGCCTGGAACGCGCCGATCGGCTGCCCGAACTGCACGCGCATCTGCACGTAGTCGACCGTCAGGTCGAGCGCCTTCTGCGCGTAGGCGTAGCTCTCGAAGGCCGCGACCGCCGAGCCGAGCCGGCGCAGCGTCTCGATGGCGTCCTCACCCTCGATCCAGGCCTCGGCGGCGGCGCCGTCGTAGTTGACGGTCGCCTGCGGGAGTGCGCCGATCGTCCGTGTGTCGCGGGCCGTCACGCCCGCTTGGTCGCGGCGCACGACGGCGAGGCCCGGGGCGTCTCCGTTCATCGCGGCGACGAGGTGCACGTCGCTGGTCTCGCCGAACTCGACGAAGCGCTTCTCGCCCGTGACCACGCCGTCGGTGTACTCCGCCGTGACCGGCCCGTAGAGCGAGTCCGAGGCCTCGAGCAGGGCCGGAGAGATCGTGAGCCCGCTGTCGAGTTGCGGCAGCAGCGAGGTCTTGAGCTCCTCGTCGCCGTGGCGCTCGATCGTGACCGCGCCGACGAGGGTGCTGGCGAGCGGCGAGGGCAGCGCGGCGCGGCAGATCTGGTTGATCAGCACGCCCGCGTCGAGCACGGTCCCGCCCTGCCCGCCGCACGCCTCGGAGATCGCCAGCGAGTTCCAGCCCAGCTCGGTCATCTGGCCCTGGAGCTGCTCGTCGGGGCGGCCCGCCGCCTCGATCTCGCGGATGCGCTCGAAGCTGACTTCACGCTCGAAGAAGTCCTCGGCGTTGGTGCGGAGGATGTCCTGCAGTTCGCTCGGTCGAAGGTCCATCGTTGTGCCCTTCCCGGCGGCTATCGCGGCAACTGGAGGCCGCGCGTGGCGATCACGCGGCGCTGGATGTCGTTGGTGCCTCCCGCGAAGCGGGAGGGCGGGTCGCTGCGCCACTCCGCCTCGAGGAGCCCGCCAAGCGGGGCGTCCTCGTTCGATTCGTGCAGCCCGCCGCTGCGGCCGAGCACGTCCATGAAGGCGTCGTGGATGCGTTCGCTGGAGTCACCCTTCCAGACCTTCGCCATCGCGGCTTCCATCGTCGGCACGAGGTCGTTGTGCACCATCGCGGCGTTGTTGGTCGCCAGCGCGCGCCCCACCTCGACACGCATCGAGGCCTCGGCGACGGCCATGCGCGTGGCCGGGTCGTCCAGCAGGTCGGTCCGCTCGCTCGCGAGGTAGGCGATGAAGTCCTGCACCCTGCGCTCCAGCGGGCGGTAGGTGCCGATCGCCACGCGCTCGAGGTCGAGCGCGCCGGTCACGATGTACCAGCCGCGGTTCTCCTCGCCGACGAGCGAGTCGGCGGGGATGCGCACGTTCTCGTAGAAGGTCTCGTTGGTGCGGCCCTCGCCCATCACCCAGAGCGGGCGCACGGTGATGCCGGGCGTGCCGAGCGGCACGACGAAGGTGGAGATGCCGCGGTGCTTGGGCGCCTCCGGGTCCGTGCGCGCGGCGAGCCAGACGTGCGTCGCGAGGTGCCCGGAGGAGGTGTAGATCTTCTGCCCGTTGAGCACCCACTCGTCGCCGTCGCGGACGGCGCGGGTCTGCAGCGAGGCGAGATCGGTGCCGGCGTTCGGCTCGGTGTAGCCGAGGGCGAAGCGGATCTCGCCCGTGAGGACCTTCGGCAGCAGCTCACGCCGCTGCTCCTCGCTGCCGTGGCGCATGATCGTCGGCCCAACGGAGTTGAAGGTGAGCGTGTCCCAGGGCATGCCCTCGCGCGCCAGCTCCTCGGAGAGGATCCAGAGGTAGAGTGCGCCCTTGCCGCGTCCGCCGTACTCCTCGGGCCAGGCGACCGACGGCAGGCCCTCGTCGGCGAGTGCTTGCAGGAATGCCTCGGAGGCCGGGCCGTAGCCCTGCAGGTGGTGCCCGGCGATCTCCTCCTCCAGCTCCGGCGTGCGGTGCCGGCTGATGAAGTCGTGGATCTGCTGGCGGAACTCGACGACGTCATCGGGCATCTGGAAGTCCATGCCTCGCTCCTCTCGTAGTCGCTCCGGTCTGCGTGCCGTGGTTCGCTGCTAGACGCGCGACCACTGGACGAGCGTGAACGGCGGGTCGGCGTCCGCGTGGTGCTCGAAGACTGCCTCGACCTCGTCGCCGATCACCACTTCATCCTCGGGGTCGCCGAGCAGGTTGCCGACCATGCGGATCTCGTCGGCGTCGGGCAGTTCGACGACGACGACGACGTAGGGCACGGCCTCGGCGAGCGCGGGGTGCACCGGGTGCCAGACCCGCTCCCAGGAGAAGATCCGCCCGCGCCCCTCCACCTGCCGCCACTCGAGGTCACCCGCGAGGCAGCGGTGGCAGAGCCACTCCGGCCCCCACTGGTGCATGCTGCACGCGGTGCAGTACTGCACCCACAGCTCGCCGCGCTGCGTGCCCTCGATGAACGGCTTGTCGAGGTCGTCGTTACTCGTGGCCGGGAAGGCGACGGGCTGCGGGAAGTACGTGCCGCCCGCCTCGATCTCGGCCCTGGTCGCGTTCGCCATCGTCTATGCGTCCCCTCGGTTCAGCGCTGCGTCGGGTTGCGCCGCGGCAGCAGCACCGACGCCGTGCCGGGCGTCGTCACGCCCTCGCGAGTGTTCTCGATCCAGATGTCGAGGTCGACGACGCCCATGGCGGGATCGTCGCCCTCGCTCCGGCCGGTGACGCGGCCCTTGACCGACATCACGTCGCCCGGCGTGTTCATGCGCCGCATCTGGAAGCCGAACGTGCTGAGCCAGCCCTCCGGGCCCATCCAGTCCGTCAGCATCCGCCCCAGGCAGCCGCGCGTGAATCCGGTGTTGTAGAAGATCGTCTCGTGTCCGCCCTCGCGGGCGAACTCGAAGTCGTGGTGGACCTTGTGGAAGTCCTGCGAGCCGCTGACCTGCTTCGCCATCTCCGTCCAGCCGAGCGTGAACGTGAAGCCCTCGAGGTCCTCGCCGGCCGTCACGTCGTCCCAGTAGCGCAGCGCGCGCGGCTCGCCGCTCATGCGCCGCCCTCCTCCAGCTCGCCGGCGAACTCGTCCGGGCGGCGGTGGGCGACCATCGTATTCCTGCCGATCGCGAGGACCTCGCCGTCCTGGTTGAAGATCGTCGTCTTCGCCGTGATCCAGATCGACTTCGGGTCGAGCCGCGTCGGCTTCTGGTAGATGTCCTCGATCTCCGTCTGCCGCGAGAGGCGGTCGCCGATGCGGGCGGGCTGGATGAACTCCCAACTCACGTTGAGGTTGATCGTCCGATCGCCGCGCGTCGGCACCTGGAGCTGGATCACCGGCTCGTCTTCCTCGGGCCAGGCGCCGCTGCCGGCGAAGTAGTCGGTCATCACGGGCGGCACGATCACGCCGCCCCACTTCGTCGTCGCCGCGTAGTCGGGATCGAGGAACAGCGGGTTGTCGTCCTCCACCATGTGGCAGTAGCGGCGGATCGGGTCGTACTCGACCGGGTAGCGGCCGTGGTAGACCGGCGCCTTCCTGCCGATCCACTCCGCGCGCACGGCCTCGATGTCGTACTCGCCCTCGACCTTGGTCATCGTGCCCCCGCGCCGTTCACGTAGGCCGTGATTCCAGGTGAGCGCTCCGCCTGGCGGAACCCATTCGTGCTGGACCACCGCAGGCCGTGATTCTAGGTGAGCGCTCCGGCCGCCGCGAACTCGGCCAGTTCGTCGGCGGATACGCCGAGCAGTTCCGTGAGCACGTAGTGCGTGTCCTCGCCGAGCAGGGGCGCGGCCTTGCTGAGCACGCCCGGCGTCTCCGAGAAGATCGTCGCGAGGCCGTCGTAGGGCGTCGGGCCCATCAGCGGGTGCTCCAGCGTGACGAAGAACCCGCGCTGCGCCAGTTGGGCGTCCTCGTACAGATCGCTCGGACGCAGCACCGCCGAGGCCGGGACCCCGGCCGCCTTGAGCCGCGCGGCGAGGGCGTGTCCGTCCTCGCCGGCGCACCAGGCGCGCAGTGCGTCGTCGATGCGCTCGCGGGCGGCGCGGCGGCCCTCGAAGGTCTCGAACTCGCCGCCCTCGAAGCCCTCGAGGCCGGCGACATCGCGCAGCGCGCGCCACTGCTCCGCCGTCTCGCAGGCGATCGCGATGTAGCGCTCGACGCCGGCGACGGCGTAGACGCCGTGCGGGCAGGCCGTCCGCGAGTCGTGCCCCGCGGGCGGCGCGACGCGGCCGTTCACGGCGTAGTCGAGCACGAGCGGCGCGACGAACTGGATCCCGACCTCGACCTGCGAGAGGTCGATCAGCTGCCCCTGCCCGCTGCGGGCGCGCTCATGGAGCGCCGCTCCGAGGACGGCGAGGCCGTAGCGCGGGTTGATGAAGTCCGTGTAGGCGCCGTACGGGCCGGCCGGCGGCCGGTCCGGCCAGCCGGTCACCCCGTGCAGCCCGGCCAGCGCGGCGCCCTGGCTGCCGAACCCGGTGAACGAGGCCTCCGGCCCCGTCTGCCCTCGCAGGCAGGTGCGCAGCATGATCAGGTCGCGGCGCCCCTCGCTGAGCGTCTCCCAGCCGAGCCCGTGTCGCTCCATGGTGCCCGGCGTGAAGCTCTCGATGACCACGTCCGCCCAGGCGGCGAGCTTGCGCGCCAGCGTGCGCCCGCCCTCGGTCGAGAGATCCAGCGCCATGCCGAGCTTCGAGGAGTTGAAGTTGCCGAAGAACTGGGTCCGGTTGATGTCCCGCACGCCGTCCTTGTACGGCGGCGCGGAGCGCAGGATGTCGACGCGCTTCGCGGACTCGACGTGCACCACGGTCGCACCGTGGTCGCCGAGCCCCTTGGCGATCAGCGGGCCGACGCCGACCCACGAGAAGTCGGCGACCTTGAGCCCCTCGAAGGCGCGGACGCGCCGCGCCTGCGCCTGCGCACCGCGGCGGACCGGCGGCGCAGGCTCGCCGATCAGCGTGTTCGCCTCGCCCAGCCCCGGCGCGGGATCCGCGTTGCGCAGCGGAGTGCGGCTGAGCCTGGCGAACGGCCCGGGATGCGGACGGCCTCCGACCCGCGTCCAGTAGCCGCGGTCCTCCAGCTGTCGATCCGCGAGCAGATCGACGGCGGTCGTGATCGGCGCGATCAGCGCCCCGCTCGCGGCGGCGCGGTTCAGCAGTTCGCGCTTCGTCTTCGTGCCGATGAAGTCGACCGCGAGCCGGATCGCCTCATTGATCAGCGGCACGCTCCTGGCTGGCACGGCAGGGTCGAGGAAGTCCTCGTGCCAGTGTTCCCAGTCGATCGGCTGGAGGTGGTCGGGCAGTCCGACGCCGTCCTCGCGCATCCAGGCGATGGTTTCGTTGACGGCGATGCGCTGCGGCAGGTTGACGCCCATCGTGACGATGACGTGGCCATCGGCTGCCGCGATCACGCGCGGCAGGTCCAGGCCTGACACGTGCAGGGGCGCGGGTTCGGCGCGGTCGTCGCCGTAGCCGGGCTTGTCGCCGCCCGTGTTGGGCGGGTAGCCGCTGGCGTCCATCATCGTCCAGACCATGCAGGCCTGCATCGAGACGTCGAGGTGCTGGCCGAGGCCGGATCGGTCGCGCTCGACGAGTGCGACGACGGCGTCCGCCGCGGCCTGCGCCCCGCCGTGCAACCCGGCCTGCGGGTAGCCGACCGGCACGGGCGGCCGGTCGCCGTCGCCGGTCAGCGAGAGCAGCCCGCCCGCCGCCTCGACCGTCAGGTCGGTCGCCGGCGAGTGGGCGTCCGGTCCGCTCTGCCCGAACGGCGTGATCGAGGCGTAGATCAGCGCCGGGTTGAGCGAGCGCAGGTCCTCGTAGCCCAGCCCGAGGCCGGCCAGGCGCCCCGGCTCGAACGACTCCAGCAGGATGTCCGCGCCTGCGGCGAGCGTACGCAGTTGCTCCCGGCCTTCCGCCGAGGCGATGTCGAGGGTGATGCTGCGCTTGCCGCGGCCGTACGCGGCCCAGTAGAGCGAGCCGTCCGGGTCGCCCGCGCGGCCCTCCTCGAAGGGCGGCATGCGGCGCGAGTCGCAGCCCTCGGGCGGCTCGATCTTGAGCACCTCGGCGCCGAGGTCGGCGAGGATCTTGCCGGCGATCTCGCCGCGTGCGGTCGTCAGATCGAGGACGCGGATGCCGGAGAGTGGGGGCGCTGCTGCTGCGGGCGGCATCGGTGGGCCGTGGCGGCTACGCCTCGAAGATGGCGCTCACGGCGTGGGCGAAGCCGGGGAGCACGTTGGCGCCGTCGAGGCTGTCGCTCGCGCCGAGGGTGCCGACGGGCTGGTCGGGCCGGTGCACGTCCACCGTGCGCGTGTCCGGATGCACGACCCACGCGAGGCGTACGCCGTGGCTCAGCCACATCCGCGCCTTGTCGTGGACCTCGCGGCGGCTGTCGCCGGGGGACCGCACCTCGACCACCAGGTCGGGCACGGCCTCGGCGTAGCCCACGATCCGCGCGTCGAGCGGGATCTTCTCCACCGAGGTGAACGCGACGTCCGGCTCGCGCACGGTGTCGGGATCCCGCTCAAGCAGGACGCCCAAGTCCGAGGCGACCACCGTTCCCAACCGTCGGGGCTTCACGAAGGTGCCCAACGCAATGACCAGGTTTGTCACTATGGTGCCGTGCTCGTGTCCCGTCGGCATGGTCTCGCAGAGCACCCCCCGGATCAGTTCGCCGCGCACGCCGCGGCTGCAGAGCCGCAGCAACTCGGGGGCCGTCAGCAGCTTCGCTTCTGTGGTCGTCATCGCGGCTCGCTCCCGTGCGCAATCATGGTACACGCCCTCTATCGCGCCCGGCGCACGCCGGCGAGCCCGCGAGGTTCGGCCCTAACCCTGCTGGCGCGACAGGCGGAGCGCCGCGCCCCACTTGTGCTCGAGCGAGTAGGCGAGCGCCACGTTGTCGATCTTGCGCAGCGCCTCGAGCGAGACCTTCGAGTTGCGCACGACGACCGGGTCGTAGCTCGCGATCTCGGCGGCGATCGCCTGCGCCTCGCTGTCGAGGTCGGCGTCCTCGACGACGAGCGCGATCGCGCCGCACTGCTGCAGATACTCGGGCGTGACGCGGCGGCCGGTCAGCATCAGGTAGCGCAGCACCGGCTCCGGCAGGATGCGGCGCGCGTGTCCCGCCCCGCCGATCGAGTTGATCTGGATCTCCGGCAGCCCGAAGCGCGCGCTCCGGCCCGCGATCACGATGTCGCAGAGCGCCGGCATCAGCATCCCGAGGCCGACCGCCGCGCCGTTGACGGCGACGATGATCGGCACGGGCACGTCCAGCAGCGCGGTCTGCGCATTGCGCACCCGCACCAGGTGATCGCCGGGCGGGAAGTGCAGCGGCTGCGCGCCGGCGACGCGCGGATCGTTGAGGTCGAACCCGCCGCTGAAGATGCCGGGCAGGCCGCTGCGCCAGACGATCGCGCTGACCTCGGGATCATCGCCGAGGCGGTGCAGTTCCTCGGCCATCGACTCGAGCATGACGAGGCTGAGCGCGTTCACGGGCGGCCGGGTGACGGTCAGCGTGGCGACCCCGCCCGCGCGCTCGATGCTGAGCGTCTCATGCATCGGGAGGTCCTTCCGCGCGAGCATGCGTCGGCGGCGGGCGGCTGCCCTGAGTCGCAGAGAACCCAATATAATTGATCCGTAGGAGGCACAGGACGCGGCACGAAAGAGCAGACACCGTGAACTCCAGTGCTCATGAGTGGGGACTAGTCAGAGGTGTGGTCCGCTCCTACGCCATGTCGTGCCGCCCTGAGCACCTCCGAGTGGTCTCCGAGGTGCACTTTCGCCGGGGCTCCCGTTGGGGAGGTGACCAAGTCGCGTTGACAGGGTTGCTATCCTCTGGGCTCGCAGGTAGAGGGGACGTAGCATGCCAAGCACCGCGAAGCAGCGCCACCTGGATGCCCGCTACTACAGGTATGTTGGACGGCGTGGCTTGTTGCCAAGCCTGCTGTTTGGTCGGCGGACCAAGCTTCCCGGGCCGGAGGCAGACCTTGAGATGCTACAAGGCGACATGGAGGCCATCGCTGCCGATTTCCGCAAGGCCGTGGATGATGTGGGCGAGGAGATAGCCGCTGGTGAGCGACAGTCCTGACGACGCAGAGCCTGCCAGCCAAGACGTTATCGAGGCTCCAGAGCCGGGCGACCGAATAGCTGAGGCTGTCGCACGGAGTGGCGTGGGTGGAGTGCCAAAAGGGTAGCCGGTCGGCAGTCGGCAGTCGGCAGTCGGCAGTCGGCAGTCGGCAGTCGGCAGTCGGCAGTCGGCAGTCGGCAGTCGGAGCGGTCGCGTCTGGCGGGGCAGGCGCGCTAAGCGGCAGCCGCGGCGGTAGCCCGGTCTCCTCGCCGGGGGTTGCTGTTCGCTGGCCGGGGTGACGGGCGCGCCCGGCGATAGAGCTTCTTGAGGTTGTGGGTGGCGGCGCTCAGCTTCCATTCGCTGGCGCACGCGGCGATCCCGCGCCGCTTGAAGCGGCGGATGCCGCGGTTTTCCTTGACGTCTCCAAAGACGGGTTCGATCATCCAGCGCCGCTGCTCGTAGAGACGCCGGCCCCGCTGCGTCGCCAGTTTCCGGTCCATCCGTTCACGTACGGAGAGCCCGGCAGGGATGCGCCCGCGCGGCGCCGCAGCGCCGGCGCGCCGGTTGCGGTCGCTGCGGGTGGCGATCAGCAGCTCCGGACCCCTGCCTTCGGCCTGCCGCACGTTCGCCTCGGAGTAGTAGCCGGCATCGGCCAGCAGCACGCGCAGCGGCCCGCAGTGTGCGGCCTGCAGGTTGCGGTGCATCGCCTCGATCATCGGTTGCAGCTCGTGCATGTCCGTCGCCTGGAGGCTCACCTCGGCCGCGACGATGATCTGGTCGCTACTCGTCACCGCCTGCACGTTGTAGCCCTGGAAGTAGCCGTGATAGTCGCGCACCACGCGGCTGTCCGGGTCGGTGACGTTCACCTTCGCGCCCGGGTCGGGCTGCGGCGGCTGCGGGCGGCGCCCGCGCCGGTCCTTCTGCGCGCGGCTCCTGAGGCGTTCCTCATAGTCCTCCTGCCGCTCCCGCTCACGGGCCGCCAGCCGCTCCCGCGCCTCGCGCAGCCGCTGCAGGCGCTCCTCGCGGTCCCTGAACCCCGCAGGCAACTCGTCGCCCCGCGCGTCGCCGAAGCGCGCGTTCTCCTCGGCGTCCACCCGCTCCGCCTCGGCGAGGATGCGCCGCACCTCGGCCGCAAGCTCCGCATCCGTGCGATTGCGCTCACGGCTGGCGTTCGCGCGGAGTTTGGTGCCGTCGAGCGCGACCACGCCGACCCGCAACAGACCCGCCTCGGCGCACAGCCTGAGCACCCCGGCGAACAGTCCCGCCAGCGCTTGCTCGTGCTGCTGCCGGAAGCGGCAGATCGTGGCGTGGTCGGGCTGCTGGTTCGCGGTCAGCACGCGGAAGGCGATGTCCTCGCGGCAGCGCCGTTCGATCTGGCGGCTCGAGCGCTCGCCCTCGCAGTAGGCATAGAGCACGAGCGCGACCATCATCGACGGCTCGTACGCCTTCCGCCCCCAACCGTCCTCGCGGTAGCGCGCGTAGAACGCGGTGAGGTCGAGCTGGCTTACCGCATCGAGCACGAACCACGCGAGGTGGTCCTCGGGCAGCCAGTCGCGGAGGCTGGCGGGCATCAGGTATTGCTGGTCACGCTCGCACGGCAGGAAGCGCTGGGTCATGGCGGCACCCCGGAATCACTCCGCCCCCGCCGCCATGCTCATCCTATCGCGATGTTCCCCGCATCGCGGGTTTGTGCGACAGCCTGCAGCAGGGTGATGAAAAAGTCCGCCGCGGCGCTTTTGGGCTGAAATCGCGCTGGCCGCGACATCAAGAAACCCAATGTTTCTGGGCTCTACGCCAGCCCACCGAATGGCCAGTGAGACCCAGCGGCCCAGGATCAGGAGTTTTTCAGCAGCCTGCTAGCTGCATGGGCGCCCGCCTTAACAACATAAACGTACCAACGACAACACACCGGCGAGAGGAAGCCGCGGATCACCTCGAGGTCCGGGATCTCAGGCATCGGGCGCGGTCCAGCGCGGGTAGGAGCCGAGCACGCGCAGCCACATCGTCTGCTCCTCGATGGTGGCGAGGGCGTCCCGCACGAGGCCGTCGAGGCGGTGGCCCTGCAGGTCCAGCAGGAAGACGTAGGTACCGAGTGCCTCGCGCGTCGGGCGCGATTCGATGTGTGTGAGGTTGAGGCCGCGCTTCGCGAACTCCTGCATCACGCCGACGAGTGTGCCGGGCCGGTCGTGGTGCGTGGTGAAGGCGATCGACGTCTTGTCGTCGCCAGTCGGCGGATGGTCCTCGTGGGCGAGGACGGCGAAGCGTGTCTGGTTGCCGGGGGCATCGGCGATGTCCTCGGCGTAGATCGTCGCGCCGTAGATCGCGGCGGCGAGCTCGTTACCGACGGCGAGCGTGCCGGGCTCGGCGACGGCGGACTCGATCGCGCCCGCCGTCGAGAGCGCCGCGACGGGCTGCGCCTTCGGCGCCAGCTCGGCGAGCCGCCCACGGCACTGCGCGAGCGCCTGCGGATGCGAGTAAACGACAGGCGCCTCCGCCAGATCGACGCCGGCGGCGGCGACGAGGGCGTGGCGGATGCCGATCACGATCTCGCCGCGCATCTTCAACGTCGTCTGCTCGCGCAGCATCAGGTCCACGGTCTCGTGCACGCTGCCGTGAATCGAGTTCTCGAGGGCGCAGACGGCGACGTCGGCCTCGTCCCGCTCCACCGCGGCGGCGGCGGCGGCGACCGTGGGCAGTGGCAGCAGCTCGGCGTCGCGGTCGTAGGCGAGGGCCGCGGCCTCGGTCCAGGTGCCGCGCGGCCCGAGGTGCGCGATGCGGGTCACGGGGCCGGCTCCCGGGTTGCGGCCTGCGGCGGCGCGCTGACGAGCGCGCGCATCTCCGGCTCGGAGCGCTGGTCGATGATCGCGATGATCTCGTCGCCCGGCTGCAGCACCGTGTTGCCGTCCGGCACCCTGGCGCCCTCGCCGCTGATCACGAGCGAGATGGTGGTGCGGTCCGGCAGCTCGAGGTCGCGCAACGCGACGCCCGCGGCGGCGGCGGCGCCCTGCACGTGCAGGTCGACCACTTCGAGGCCGCTTGCCCGCAGCTTCACCAGCGGGATGAAGGCCTGCTCCGGCAGGTCCACCTCGATCTGGGCGAGCACGGCGGCGGCCGCCGAGACGGTCGACTCGATGCCGAGCAGCTGGAAGAGGCGCTCGTTGCGGGGGTTGTTGACGCGCGCGATCGTGCGGCCGATCGCGAAGTGGTGGCGCGCCACCTGGCAGGCGATCAGGTTGTGCGCGTCGTCGCCCGTGACGGCGATCACCAGGTCCGCGCGCGACGCCCCGATGCCTTCGAGGAAGGTGACCTCCGTGCCGTCGCCCTCGACGGCGAGTTCGCCGAGCTCCTCGCGCAGCTGCAGCGCCCGCTGGCGGTTGCGCTCCACGAGCAGCAGCTCGTAGTCCGTGTTGCCGTAGAGCTCGAGGGCGAGGCCGTAGCCGACGTTTCCGGCGCCGACGATGATGATGTACACCCTAGCGCCCCTCGATGAGCGCCCCGTAGGCGAGGTCGGCGCTGATCCGGGTGGGGCTGAAGGTGCGCAGCCCCAGCTTGGCGAAGAGCTCGGCGCGCAGCGGGTCGTAGACCCGCGTTACGACGGTCTCGACGCGGAAGAGATGCTTCGCCAGTTGTGAGGCGAAGAGGTTGCGGTTGTCGCCCTGCGTGAGCGCGAGGAAGGCGTCCGCCTCGCGAATGCCGGCGGCGATCAACACGCGGTCGTCGACGCCGGAGCCGGCGAAGCGCTCCCCGCCGAAGCTCTCCGGGAGGCGGCGGAAGGCCTGCGTCTCGAGGTCCACGATCGTCACGTCGTGGCCCTCGGCGTCGAGACGCGCGGCTACGGTCGAGCCGACGCGTCCGCAGCCCATGATCACGATCTTCATGCGGTTCGTGCGGTCTCCATGCGGCGGGGCGCCCTCGCTCGCCAGCGGCTGTTCGCCGATCTGTCTGGCATAAGCCTACGCGACTCCGCCCCTGTCGACGGCGTCGGCCGGGGTGTAGCGGAATAGCCAGACCTCGCAGGGCGCGTGCGCGAGCACGTACTGCGGGAGGGCTCCGAGGCGGAAGCGGCCGTAGGGCCGCTCGTACGCGACGCCGACGACGATCGCGTCGGCGGCGCGCTCGATCGCTTCGTCGACGACGGCGTGGCCGGCCTGGCGCGCCTGGCACATGGAGCCGTCGAGCTTGATCTTGTGCGCGCCGGCGACCTCCTCGGCGCGCGAAAGGATGTCCTCGCCGCGCCCGAAGTCGCGCTCGAGGTCGGCGTCGAGCGGGAGCGTGCGTGGCACCTCGATCACGTAGAGGGCGGAGACGCTGGCCTGGTGCAGCCGCGCGATGTCACAGGCCAAGCCCAGCGCCTGGTAGGCGGCCTCCGAGCCATCGAGGGGTACGAGCAGCCGCTCGACGCGGCTGGAGTCTGAGGGCCTCGCCACGCTGCCTCCCCCGGTTGGCGTCAGGCGTTGCGCGCGAGACTGTAGCGCGCACCGGCCACGGAGAGGAACAGCACCCCGGCCAGCGAGGTGATCGAGATCAGTTCGCCAGCCGTCGCGCTGGCAACGAGCGCCGCCGCTCCCACGCCGCTGGCGAGCGCCGCCACGATCAGGTGCCGCCGCCGCTGCCCGGCGTCCCGTGGAGCGCTGGCCGGCGGCTCCTCGTCGCCTTCGTCCACGGGCATGGCAGCGGGAAGATCCGCGTATGGGGCGATGCTGAGCGGGTCCAGTTCGGGCGCAGGGCCGGCGGGCGCCGGCGCGCGCGCGATCAGCGGCGCCGGGGGCCGCAGCGGGGCGGCCTCGGCCGCTCCCGGATCGGCGGGCTCGGGCTGCGCGGACGGTGCGTCGAGGTGCTGTGTCGTAGCGCCCTCCTCGCAACCTGCCGCGAGGACTTCAGTCGCGGCGTGCACTCATTCTACGTCCGAATCGCGGCGAGCGGCGCGCCGGCGGCGCGGAGCCCAGCGCCACAGCGCCAGCGCTCCGAGGATCACGATCGGCAGCAGCCACCACGAGTAGACCACCACCACGACGGCTGCCGTCGCGATCACGTTCAGCGTCTCCAGCGAGGCGTCCCACGCCTCGCCCGCGGCGTCGAGCGGGGAAGACCGGCCATCCCCGTCCGCTGGCCCTTGCGGCGTCCGGCTCAGATCGACCGACAGCGTCGAGAGGTCGGCGAGCGATTCGAGCAGGGCGAGGCGGCCCTCGGTGCGCTCGATCTGTCCGCGGGTCTCGGTGAGCCGGTCCTGCACCTGCAGGATGTCGCCGATCTCCGTCGCGGTGGTGAGCAGCGTGAGGTACTGGGTCTCCACGGAGCGGAGATTGCGCAGCCCCGCTTCGAGGTCCGTGACCTCGCCGGTCACGTCCTGCGAACTCGTCGAGACATGCAGCACCTCGCCGGCGATCGCGCGCAGCGCCTCGATCGTCTGGTCGAAGCGCTCGGCGGGGATGCGCAAGGTGAGATGCGCGTAGCGGTAGCCGTCTCCGCCGCCGCGTTCGAGCGTCGAGTTGGCGACGAACCCGCCCTGCTCCCCGGCGATCGCGGTCACACGGGCGAATGCCTGCTCGACGGACTGGACCTCGAGGTTGAGCGAGCCGTTGCGGATGATCGTGCGGCCCAGCAGATCGGCGCTGGCCACGTCCCCGCCCGCGCCGCTGCCTGCGACCCGGAGGGCCTGCGCGGCGGCCGGCGCCGGGGCGGCGCTCTCGGCGGAGGTGCTGCCGTCGAAGGTGGTGGCCTCGTCATCACTCTCGCCGCTCGAGCAGGCGGCGAGCAGCAGCACGAGCGCGGCGGCGGTGGTCAGGGCGGCGGTGACGCGTCGCATCGGCGTCCTCCAGCGTGCGGGCTGCGCGAATCTGCCGGCAGCCATGAAGGATAGACGCCTGTCGAGGGCGGTCTGTTCCCTCGCCGCCGATCCGGCGAGGACGTGCGGGACACCGCGACAGCGAGCGGTCCTCGGCTACAATGGAGACACAAGCAGGCGACTGCGTACGGGAGCGCCATGGCGACCACCAACGGAAACCGCGTCGAGGACGCGAACGAGCGAGGCGAGACCGCTACCTGGCGCGTGAAGGCCGGGCTCGCGCAGATGCTCAAGGGCGGCGTGATCATGGACGTGGTCACGGCCGAGCACGCGCGCATCGCCGAGGAGGCGGGCGCGGCGGCCGTGATGGCCCTGGAGCGTGTGCCGAGCGACATCCGCGCCGACGGCGGCGTCGCGCGCATGAGCCACGTCGCGCTGATCGAGGAGATCTGCGAGGCCGTCACGATCCCCGTGATGGCCAAGGCGCGCATCGGCCACTTCGTCGAGGCGCAGATCCTCGAGGCGATCGGCGTCGACTACATCGATGAGTCCGAGGTGCTGACGCCGGCCGACGAGGCCCACCACATCGACAAGCGCGCCTTCCGTGTGCCCTTCGTCTGCGGCTGCCGCGACCTCGGCGAGGCGCTGCGCCGGATCAGCGAGGGCGCGGCGATGATCCGCACCAAGGGCGAGGCCGGCACCGGCGACATCGTCGAGGCGGTGCGCCACATGCGCGCCGTCTGGGGCGGCATCCGCCGCATCGAGGGCCTGCGCGACGACGAGCTGGCCGCGTTCGCCAAGGAGCTCGGCGCACCGCTCGAGCTGGTGCAGGAGATCAAGCGGCTCGGCCGCCTGCCCGTTGTCAACTTCTCGGCGGGCGGCGTCGCCACTCCGGCCGACGCGGCGCTGATGATGCAGCTCGGCGCGGACGGGGTGTTCGTCGGCTCCGGCATCTTCAAGTCGAAGGAGCCGGCCAAGATGGCGAACGCGATCGTCAAGGCCGTGACCCACTTCGAGGATCCCGTGATGCTCGCGACCGTCTCGCGGGAGATTGGCGAGCCGATGCGCGGGCAGTCCGCGTCCGCGTTGCCGCCGGCGGAGCAGCTGGCGGTTCGCGGCAACTAGGCCCCGCCGTGGCCGCACCAGCGAGCGCCAGGCGTCCCCGGATCGGTGTGCTCGCCCTGCAGGGCGACTTCCGCGAACACGTCGCGACGCTCGCCGCCCTCGACCTGCCTGCGTTCGAGGTGCGCACGCTGGAGCAGCTCGACGCGGCGGACGGGCTGATCATCCCCGGCGGCGAGAGCACGACGATCGCGCGGCTGCTGCTCGCCTTCGGCCTGCGCGAGCCGCTGCGCGAACGGATCGCCTCGGGGCTGCCGGTCTGGGGCACCTGCGCGGGCGCGATCCTGCTCGCCCAGCGCGCTCCGGGGCTGGACCGCCCCACGCTCGCTGTGCTCGACATCACCGTGGAGCGCAATGCCTTCGGGCGGCAGCTCGACTCCTTCGAGTCGGACTTCGAGATCGCCGGCCTCGAGGGCGGCCCCTTCCGTGGCGTCTTCATCCGCGCCCCCGCGATCAGCGAGGCCGGTCCCGGCGTCGAGGTGCTCGCGCGCCTCGATAACGGCTCGATCGCGGCCTGCCGCGACGGCGCGCTGCTGGCGACGACGTTCCACCCGGAGCTGACGGACGACCTGCGGCTCCATGCGATGTTCGCGGCGATGGTCGAGGCGCAGCTGGACGAAGCCCTCCACGACGGTACGGCGCGGGCGGAGGAGTTGAGCGCGTGATCGGGCCCGGCGATCTGATCGCCCTCGTAACATTCGACGGTGCGGTCTACCCGAACCTCGCGGTCACGCGCGAGCGGCTGGGCCGCCCGCAGCAGGCGCCGCACGCGCTCGCCGCCGCGCTCACGCACTGGCTGCGGCGGCGCGACCTCTGGCTCGAGGTGCGCGGCAGGCAGATCCACGGGATCGCGACCGCGCGCTCGCTCGCCGGGCCGGGCGTCTGGCAAATCGACACGCTGATCGACGCCGGCGACGGGGACGGCGCGGTCCTCGGCGCGCTGCTCGCGCAGGCGGAGGCGGAGGCGCTGCGCTCCGCCGTCCGCATGCTGCTGCTGCGCATGCCCGCGGCCCACGGCGAGGCGATCGCCGATGTGCGCGCCCGCGGCTTCGAGCCCGTGCTGGCCGAGCGGCTGTGGCGCGCCCCGACCGCCGGACGGACGGCGACGTCGGTGCGGCGGTCCGCGGTGGACGTGCGCGCGGCCGGGGACGCCGACTGGTTCGGGCGCTACCAGCTCTGCCAGCGCATGCTGCCGCCTTCGGCGCGGCGCGTGATCGCGCCGACCTATGAGCAGTGGCGCGCAATGCTCGAAGAGCAGTGGTTGGGCCGTCGCTCGCATGACGCCGTCGCGCTCGAGGCCGGGCGCGTCGTCGGTTGCCTCAGCCTCGGCCGCTGCCAGGGCGGCGCGCAGATCGAGCTGCAGGCCGCCAGCGCCGAGGCCGCCGCCGCGCTGCTGCGCAGCGCTCAGCCGAGGCTGCGCGCGGGCGAGCCGCTGTTCGCGCTCACGCCCGCGGGCTCGACCGCCGTCGAGGGCGCGCTCGCGGCGGCAGGCTTCGAGTTGCAGGATGAGTACGTGCTGCTGAGCCGCCGGCTCACGCGCCCCGTCAAGGCAGCCGTGCCCGCCACAGTAGGCGTCGCGGCGCCGGCCGGAGGGTAGCGAGTGACCGACGGCGTCGACAATCGGGTCGAGCGCGAACTGCTGATCGAGGCGCTGCCGCCGCGCGTCGCCGCCGCGCTCGCTGCGCAGGGCGACCCGGACGGCGACGGACTGCTCGAGGTGGTGCTCGACCTCGGACGGCCGCCGACGGCGCGCTACACCGATCGCGAGACGACGCTCGACGAGGGCGACGTCAGCGAGCAGGACATCGACCACGTCGTCGCCTCGGTCTCCGAGTTTGGCGACGACAACCGCTCGGGGATTCCGAGGACGCTGCACCGCATCTCGGCGATCCGCAACCGCCGCGGCCGTATCGTCGGGCTGACCTGCCGCGTGGGCCGCGCCGTCACCGGATCGGCGGGCGCGATCCTCGATCTCGTCGAGTCCGGCCGCAGCGTGCTGCTGCTCGGCGCGCCGGGCGTTGGCAAGACCACGATGCTGCGCGAGACGGCGCGTGTGCTGGCCGACGAGCTGGAGCGCCGCGTCGTGATCGTCGACACCTCGAACGAGATCGGCGGCGACGGCGACATCCCGCACCGCGGTATCGGCCGCGCGCGGCGGATGCAGGTCCCGAAGCCGGAGCTGCAGCACCAGGTGATGATCGAGGCCGTCGAGAACCACATGCCCGAGGTGATCGTGATCGACGAGATCGGCGCGAGCCTCGAGGCGACCGCCGCGCGCACCATCGCCGAGCGCGGCGTGCAGCTGATTGGCACCGCCCACGGCAACACGCTGTACAACCTGATGCAGAACCCGACGCTGTCCGACCTGATCGGCGGCATCGAGTCGGTCACCCTCGGCGACGAGGAGGCGCGCCGCCGCGGCACGCAGAAGACGGTGCTGGAGCGCCGCGCGCCGCCTACCTTCAACTCGCTGGTCGAGATCCAGTCGTTCGAGCGCGTCGCCGTACACGAGGACATCGGCGCGACGGTGGACAAGCTGCTGCGCGGCTTCGACGCCGAGGCCGAGGTGCGCACGGTCGGCGGCGGCGGCGAGGTGGCGCTGGTCGAGCACGTCGCGGTCGCGCCGAAGGCGCACGAGTCCCCGGCGAACGAACGCAGCGAGGCGCGCGCGCCGTCGCGGATGCTGACGCCCGCCCCCGGCGGCCCGCCGCGGCGGCTGCTGCCGTTCGGGCTGAGCCGCGCGCGGCTCGAGGAGGCGATCACCTCGACGCGCTCGCAGGCGGAGGTGGTCGACCGTCTGTCGGAAGCGGACGCGGTGCTGACGCTGCGCCCCTACTACCGCCGTCGCAGCGGGCCGCTGCGCGAGGCGGAGGCGCGAGGCGTGCCCGTGCTGGTGCTGCGCAACAACACTGTGACGCAGATGGCCGGCGCGCTGCTGCGCATGCGCGGCGACGGCGAGGGTGCGGACCCGACGACCGCGGCGCTGCGCGAGGCCGAGGACGCGATCGCGGCGGTCAGCCACGGTGGCGAGCAGCGCGTCGAGCTCACGCCGCAGAGCTCCTACATCCGCCGCCTCCAGCACGAACTGGCGGCACGCCACGGGGCAACCTCGACCTCGCGCGGTCGTGAGCCCTACCGGCGCGTGCTCGTGGCGCCCGGCCCCGGCACGGGCGCGGCCCCGCCCTGGCCGAGCGGCGACTCCCCGGCGCTCGTGGACTGACGGTGAGCGAATCGCAGCGAGGCCGCCTCGTTACGATCGAGGGCGGCGAGGGCGCGGGGAAGTCGACGCTGCTGGCCGCCCTCGCAGACCGCGCCCGCGAGGCCGGCGGCGAGGTCGTGACCTGCCGCGAGCCCGGCGGCACGGGCCTCGGCGAGCGGCTGCGCGAGGCGCTGCTGGGTGCGTCCTCCGGCGAACCGCCCGACCCGCGCGCTGAGCTGCTGGTGTTCGCCTCGGCGCGCGCGCAGCTCGTGGCGGAGCTGATCCGCCCGGCGCTTGAGCGAGGCGCGCTCGTGCTCTGCGACCGCTATCTCGACTCGACGGTTGCGTACCAGCACCACGGCCGCGGTATCGAGCGCGATGTGGTGGACGCCGCGAACAGAGTCGCGACGGGCGGGTTGATGCCCAATCTGACGCTGCTGCTGGACCTGCCCCCGTTCGAGGGCCTGCGCCGCGTGGGCCGTGCGGGCGACTACCTGGAGAGCGAGCCGCTCGACTTCCATCGGCGCGTCCGCGCGGGCTACCTCGCCGAGGCGAGCGCCAGCCCCGAACGCTGGCTGGTGGTCGACGCGACCCGGCCTCCGGAGGCGCTCCTGGAGGAGGCGTGGGCGCGGCTTCGGGAGATCGCCGACTCGTGAGCCGCGGGGCGCAACGTTCGCCCGCAACGGGTGGCGAACCGTGCACCGCTTATGCATCCGCGCGGGACGATCTCAACGTATTGCTCATGTAGACTGTCGCGCTGCAGCGCAAACGGCGCACCCGAAGGGGGACCCCCGGCATGGATGACGTGGTCATCATCAGCGGTGTTCGCACCGCCATCGGCACGATGAACGGGACGCTCAGCCAGACGCCCGCCTCGGACCTGGCTGCCGCGGTGATCAAGGAGGCCGTAGCCCGCGCCGGGATCGAGGGCGAGCAGGTCGACCAGGTGATCCTCGGCTGTGTCGGGCAGGTCGCCGAGGACGGCTATATCTCGCGCGTCGCCACCCTCAAGGCGGGGCTGCCCGTCGATACGCCCGCCTACACCGTGAACCGCATCTGCGGCTCCGGGCTGGAGGCGATCAACACCGCCGCCCGCTGGCTGCAGACCGGGGACGCCGAGATCATCGTCGCCGGCGGCGCCGAGAACATGAGCATGGCGCCGTACCTGCTGCGCAAGGCTCGCACCGGCTACCGCCTCGGCCACGACACGCTCGAGGACAACCTGCTGCACCTCATCTCCGACCCGTACGAGCAGTGCCACATGGGCGTCACCGCGGAGAACCTCGCGGAGCAGTTCGAGGTCTCCCGTGCGGTCCAGGACGAGTACGCCATGCGCTCCCAGGAGCGCGCCTTCGCCGCCATCGAGGCGGGCCACTTCAAGGACCAGATCCTCCCGCTGGAGGTGCGGCAGGGCCGCAACACCGTCACCTTCGACACGGACGAGCACCCGCGCAGGACGGACATTGAGGCGCTCGGCAAGCTGCGCCCCGCCTTCAAGGCGGACGGCGCCGTGACCGCCGGCAACGCCTCCGGCATCAACGACGGCGCGGCGGCCGTGGTGGTCACGACCGCACGCAAGGCGGCCGAGCTGGGCCTGACGCCGCGGCTGCGCCTGGTCTCGCGCGCCGAGGCGGGCGTTGAGGGCCGGATCATGGGCTCCGGCCCGATTCCGGCCTCCCAGCGGGCACTGGCCAAGGCCGGCCTGACCATCGACGACCTCGACACGATCGAGCTGAACGAGGCCTTCGCCGCCGTCGCGGCGGCGTGCAGCACCTCGCTCGGGCTGCCGGACGAGCGTACGAACCCGAACGGCGGCGCGATCGCCCTCGGCCACCCGGTGGGTGCGAGCGGCACGATCCTGACGGTCAAGGCGATGCACGAACTGGAGCGCAGCGGCGGCCGCTACGGCCTGGTCACGCTCTGCATCGGCGGAGGTCAGGGCATCGCCTCGATCTTCGAGCGGCTGAACTAGGTCCGGGGCGGCAGTGGTCGCCCGGGAAGTCGCCGTCGAGGTTCCGGCCACCTCCGCGAACCTCGGGCCGGGCTTTGACAGCCTCGGCGTCGCGCTCGACTGGACGCTGAAGCTCGAGTTCCGGCTCAGCGATGAGCCGGTCGAGACGCCCTCCGATCCGATCCCCGCGATGGCGGCGCGCGCGGCGCAGCTGTTCTACGAGCGCGCGGCGCTCCCCCAGCCCGCGGGCATCGAGGTCCATTACGAGTCAGACCTGCCCGTCGGGCGCGGCCTCGGCATCTCCGCGGCCGCGCGCGTCGGCGGCCTGCTGGCGGCCGACGCGCTGACCGGCAGCGGGCTCGACCGGGAGATGCTGCTGCCGCTGGCGGTGCAGCTCGAGCGCCACGCCGACAACGCCGTGCCGGCGATGTTCGGCGGGCTGCGCGTGATCGTCGAGACGGACGAGGGCGCGGGCGTCACGCAGCTCGGCGTCGAGCTGCCCGAGGAGCTGCAGCTGGTGCTGCTGATCCCGGCATTCTCGATGCCCACCGAGGAGACGCGGCGCACGCTGCCGGAGCGGCTGACGCGCAACCAGGCGGTGCACAACATCGGACGCGCGGCATTGCTGATCGCGGCGCTGAATGCGCGCCGCTACGACTTGCTGCAGATCGCCACCGAGGACGTGCTGCACCAGCCCGCGCGCGCGACGATCTTCCAGCCGATGTACCAGATCTTCCAGGCGGCGCGGGACGCGGGCGCGCACGGCGTCTACCTCTCGGGCGGCGGCCCGACAATCGCGGCCCTCGCAACCGATCGCTTCGAGGAGATCGCGGGGGCGATGCGCGTCGCCGCGGCCGCCCGCGGCGTGGAGGCCTCGACGCGCGTCTGCGCGCTGCGCACGGGGGGCGCCGAGGTGCTGACGGCGGACGGGCAGTAAGGCAGTAGCCAGGTGAGCGAGCCGAGCGGTGCGCTGGTGGTCCAGAAGTACGGCGGCAGCTCCGTCGCCGACGCGGAGCGCATCACGCACGTCGCGCGCCGCATCGCCGAGCGCGCCGCAGGCGGCGATCGCGTCGTCGCCGTCGTCTCCGCGATGGGCGACACGACCGACCGGCTGATCGCGCTGGCGAACGAGGTCACGAGCAACCCGCGCCCGCGCGAGATGGACATGCTCTTCTCCACCGGCGAGGCGGTCTCCTCGACGCTGCTCTCGATGGCGCTGCACGAGCTGGGGAGCGACGCGATCAGCCTCAGCGGCGTGCAGGCCGGGATTCGCACGGACGCCGTCTTCGGGCGCGCGCGCATCGCCGGTATCGAGACGGCGAGGATCGAGCGTGAGCTGGCGGCCGGGCGGACCGTGATCGTCGCCGGCTTCCAGGGCGCCTCGGACGACTTCGACATCACGACGCTGGGGCGCGGCGGCAGCGACACGACGGCGGTGGCGCTGGCCGCGGCACTGCACGCCGATCGCTGCGAGATCTACACGGACGTCGCCGGCGTCTACAGCGCCGACCCGCGCATCTGCCCTCAGGCGCGCCCGCTGCGCGACATCGGCTACGAGGAAATGCTGGAGCTGGCCGCGACGGGCGCACGCGTGATGCACGCACGCGCGGTCGAGGTCGGCGCGCTCTACGGGGTGCCGATCCTCGTCGCGAGCACCTTCGACAGCGAGGCGCCGGGTACGCTGATCCACGAGGAGAGCACGATGGAGCAGGGGAACAAGGTGCGCGGCATCGCGCACGAGCAAGCGATCGCGAAGATCACGGTGCGCGGCGTGCCGGACCGCCCCGGCGTGGCCGCGCAACTCTTCACCCCGCTGGCGGACGCCGGCGTCTCGGTCGACACGATCGTGCAGAACGCCAGCGTCGAGAGCCTCACGGACATGACCTTCACCGTCGACCGCGGCGACGCCGAGCCGGCGCTGCGCGTGGTCGAATCGATCCTCCCCCAGCTCGAGGCGAGCGAGGTGGTGGTCGACGCCGATCTCGGCTCGGTCTCGATCGTCGGAACAGGGATGAGCACGAGCCCGGGCTTCGCCGCCCGCATGTTCCGCACGCTGTTCGAGCACGCCATCAACATCGAGCTGATCTCGACCTCGGAGATCCGCATCACCTGTATCGTCCGGGCGGCACAGGTGGGCGACGCCGTGCGAGCGCTGCACGACGCGTTCGATCTCGACCGCGAGTAGGGGGAGTCGATGGAGCGCGATCCGCGGCTGCGGCGGCTGTCCGAGGAGCACCACCACGGGCTCGCCTTCGCGCTGAGGATCGAACGCGAGCTGCCCGCGGCGGACGATGCCGCCGTCGAGGAGTTGTACGCCGACCTGCTGCGCTTCTGGACGCGCGGGCTGCTGCCGCACTTCCACGCCGAGTCCGAGTGCCTGCTCGCGCGACTGCTGCGCCACACGGGGCCCGATGACCAGCGCGTGCGCCATTTGCTGCGCGACCACCTCGGCATGGAGGCGTTGGTGGCCCTGATGCGCGACCGCCCGGGCGGCAAGGAGCGCCGCGCGGCGCTCATGCTCTTCGGCGAGTCGCTGCGCTCCCACATCCGCTGGGAGGAACGCACCTTCTTCGAGTCGTTGCAGGAGACGATGACCGACGAGGAACTCGACGCCGCCGGCCGCGAGATCGAGGAGCGGCTCCCCAAGCCGACCCGCGCGCCGTGGGCGGAGGACTGATCGCGGCGGGTCAGCCGACATCCCCAGCGCCGCCAACCGGGTTGACGGCGCGTCCCGGACCACCAGCCCTCCGACACTGAAGGAGACAAGCAGGATACAAATGAAGCAGTTGTTCGATTTGGCAGGCAAGGTCGCGATAGTGACCGGCGGCAACGGCGGGCTGGGCCTCGCAATGGCTACCGGACTGGCCGCGGCCGGGGCCAATATCGTCGTGGCGGCCCGGAATCCCGCCAAGACGGCCGCAGCGCTGGCTCAAATCGAAGCAGCAGGAGCACAAGCGCTGGGGATCTCTGTCGACGTCTCCGAGGAATCGGACATCAACGGAATGGTGACTCAAACCCTCGATACGTTTGGGCGCGTCGACATCCTCGTGAACAATGCGGGCGTTACGGTGCGCAAGGAGCCCCAGGACTTGTCAGCGGACGAGTGGGACCACGTGCTGGACGTCAACCTGCGGGCAGCTTTCCTGGCCTCCCGAGCGGTGTACCCGTCCATGAAAACCCAGGGTGGAGGAAAGCTGATCCACATCGGATCGATGTTTTCGATCTTCGGAGGCGGCGGGAGCGGTGCGCCGTATTCCTCCAGCAAAGGTGGGATCGTTCAGCTGTCCAAGAGCCTGGCCGTTGCCTGGGCAAAGGACAATATCCAGTCCAACGCGATCCTCCCCGGTTGGTTCATGACCGAGTTGACTGCCGCCGTTCCTGCCAACCAGCCGGAGCGTTACGACCTGATCTGCCGCCGCATCCCGACGGGCCGTTGGGGTGAGCCGGAGGAGATGCAGGGGACCGCGGTATTCCTGGCAGGTTCAGCATCGGACTACGTCACCGGGGCGGTGATCGCCGTGGACGGTGGCTACGCGGCTATGTAACCCCGAAACCTGTGACGACAGTCGCTTACCCCAACTGCTCCAAAGCCCGACGAGAGAGCATCGCTTTCACTGCGCTGATGGGCCGAAAGGTGCGGCGAGTCGCTGCAGGAGACGCTGACCGACGAGGAACTCGACGCCGCCGGCCGCGAGATCGAGGAACGGCTGCCCGGGCCGACCCGCGCGCTCGGGGCGGAGGACTGAGCCCCGCCTCGAACGCGCAGGCTGCGAGGTACGTGCGAGTGGGAGTCCGGGCGTGACGAAGACCATCTACCTCGCGAACTTCTACGGCTTCTCCGCGCGGCAGAATGCGACGCTGTTGGCACCGCTCGTCGCCGCCCTCGACGCGCTGGGGGCCTGGGGTCTCCGCGCACTCCTCGCTTGATTCGCGGATTGTCTCGTCATGGTCCTGCGAGCTACGGCAAAACTACCGCTCGGACGCGAAGCCGGCCCGTCGTCCACGCCGCCCATGGCTGCCTCACCCTGCGCGACGGTCTCAGCTAGAATCGCCAACGGGACTCGCTTCTTTCAGCGGGCGCAGCCACATGGTCTTCCGTCGTTGGCAAGAGGCAACCCAGTCGATCGCCAAATTGACAGGACGCTGCACGCGAGAACAGCTAGCAGGCTGCTGAAAAACTCCTGATCCTGAGCCGTAGGGTCTCACTGGCCATTCGGTGGGCTGGCGTAGAGCCCAGAAACATTGGGTTTCTTGATGTCGCGACCAGCGCGATTTCAGCCCAAAACCGCCGCGGCGGACTTTTTCATCACCCTGCTAGCTGTAGTTCCCACGTAGGTTGTTGCAGGTGAGGGGCTCCGCCTGCTGCTGTGTGTGTAACGAACGCACCAGTAGCAGGAGAGGAGCCGCTCGTGGCACATCCTAACGCGCGTCTGACTCCGGCCGCCCGGCTGGAGATGGTTCTGGAGGTCGAGGCCGGCTGGTCCCAGGCGGAGGTCGCCCGGCGCTTCCGGGTCTCCCGCCCCACGGTCGCCAAGTGGTGGCGCCGCTACCGGGAGGAGGGCGCGGCCGGGCTCCGGGACCGTAGCTCCGCTCCGCGTTCCAACCCCCGCCGCACCGCAGCCGCGCTCGAGCAGCGCATCTGCGCCGTGCGCCGCAGCCAGGGGTTCGGGCCGCACCGCATCGCCTGGGCGCCCGGGCTCGCCCGCTCCACCGTCTACGCCGTGCTCAGGCGCCGCGGCCTCAACCGCCTCGACCGGCTGCATCGCGTCACCCGCGAGACGGTCCGCTACGAGCACCCAGCCCCCGGTGACCTGTTGCACATCGACGTGAAGAAGCTGGGCCGCATCCCCGAGGGCGGCGGGCACCGCGTCCGCGGGCGCTCCGCCGCGACCCCGCGTACCCGCGGCCTCGACTACCTCCACGTCGCCGTCGACGACCACAGCCGCTACGCCTACGTCGCCGTCCTGCCCGACGAGCGGCCAGCTGCGCCGCCTTCCTCAAGCAGGCGCTCGCCGCGTTCGGCCGCCGTGGCGTGCGCGTGCGCGGCGTGCTCACGGATAACGCGAAGGCCTACACCGTCTCCCGCGACTTCCGCGGCGTGGCCGCCGCCGCCGGCGTGGCACTGCGGCACACCCGGACCTACCGCCCGCAGACGAACGGCAAGGCCGAGCGCTTCATCCAGACCCTGCAGAACGAGTGGGCCTACGCCCGCACCTATCGCTCCAACGCCGAGCGGCTGCACCAGCTCCCGCGCTGGCTCTACCGCTACAATGCTCGCCGGCCACACGGCGGTATCGGCGGGGCTGTCCCCGCCTCACGCCTGTAAACCCGAATCCACCGATCGAAGCTTGACAGGGCGGGATGCGGGGCTGGCGGAGAGTTCGGCGGGTGTGCCGGCGTTCGCCAGGCGGCGGCGCGGGCGGAGCGGAGCGAGGAGCCCTCGCTCAGCGCCGCTCGGGGGCGCTGAGCGAGGGCGCGAGGGTGCGCGAGGCGTGCGCGGGCATGCTGGTGCGAGCCTCGGACCCGGGGCCAGCACTGTGGGCGGGGCGTGAGGCGGGGAGCGGTAGCGCCCGGAGTCGCGCGAGCGCGGCTGTCCACTGGGCGGCCCAGGGCCAGCGCTTCGGGAGGTGCAGGGTCCAGCGCCGGGCAGAATGGGTGAGCCGTCCGGCGAGAGCGAAGTAGCGCCGCCTGAGCGTCTTCGTCGTCACGATTCCCTCGCCGAGCCCGAGGCGCGCCGTCCAGCGGGCGAGGTTGTGCGCGATCACCTGCACCGCGAGCCACGCCGCGTTCGCGGTGCAGCGGCCCGAGGGGAGATGGTTCAGCCCGACGCCGTACTTGAGATCGCGGATCGCGTTCTCGATCTCGGCGTGGCGGCGATGGTCGGCCTCCAGCTCCATCATCTCTCCGGCGCGATCGCTGATGAAGGCGTGGTAGCTATAGTTCACGAAGAGCGCGAGCTGTGAGCCGGGCGCCGGCTTGACGCGCCGCACGATGAGCCGCACCGGGGTGGCATCCTCCTTGTGCTGGAACGGCGTGTAGGTCGTCTCGGCGACATCGGCGCCGCCCGGCAGCCAGTACGGGATCGGCGTCCAGTCCTCTTCCGCTATCGCCTCGATCAGCCGGCGTACGCTCGGCTGCTGGCGAATGGTGATTGAGAAGCGGACATCCAGCGCGCGGCAGGCGGCGACGACGGCGTGGGTGTAGAAGCCGCTGTCGGCGCGCACCGTGAGCTGCCCCGACGCCCCGGCCTCGCGCACCCGCGCCACCGTCTCACGCAGGAAGTGGGCGGCGCCGCGGGCGGTGTGCGCGCGGCCCTCGCGCAGCCGCGCCATCAGCACCTCGCCCGTCCCGGCCGCCACCGCGAGCAGCGGGTGATAGCCGCGCGCGCCGCTGTAGCCGGGCTGGCGGGCGCCCTCCTTCGCCAGGCCGTAGGTCTCGCAGAGCGTCGAATCGAGGTCGATCGTGAACGGCGCATCGCCGGGTCCCGCCCCGGCCGCCCAGCCGCGGGCGAGCAACTCGCGGCTGAGGCGGTCGAGCTGGCGGACGTGGCCCCAGCTGAAGCTGCGCAGGAAGGTCCCGAGGGTGGACGGCGCCTTCACGGTGCAGCCGAGCACGCGCCCGGCGCCGCCTGAGCGCAACGCAGCGGCGTCGTCGATGCAGTCGCCGCCCGCGAGCGCCGAGGCGGCCAGGGTCAGCAGCTTGTCGCCGGCGTTCGCGCGCCCCGCCGCGTCACCGAGGTCGAGGTAGCTGTCGGCGAGCTCTTGCAAACCGAGATGCTGGGCGAGCGTGGCCGGGAGGAGCAGCCCCGCATCGGCCACCAGGCGGTGGTCGTCGAAGGCGATGTCTATCCGGTCGGGGTCGCTCGTTGGTAGCATCGAATGGGTGCTCCCTGTCGCTGGTACGTGATTTGTCAAAACCCATTGTCCCAGCTACAGCGGAGCACCCAACCGCAGCCGCTCGCGCGCTCTTCTTCGGTGGATCAGGGCTAAGAGAATGACCTCGACAAGCACGCCCGCGCGGGCGTCGCTCAAGTACTGGAGTGGCGCGAGTGGCTTCAAAACAACCTTGACTACGCCCGCCGACCCTTGGCCGCGGGAGGATCGGGGCTAGCCGACGTTCGTCCCCGGGACGAGGGACTCGTCCTCGTTGGCCGGCGTGAACTCCTGCGGCCAAATCACGAACAGGTGAGGCGACAGACTAGAGAAGACCGGCGCATCCAAGTTCACACCTACGACTGGCTCCTAGGACGACTCGAGGGACTGCATGGCTTCAAGGGACCGAGCGCCTCGAACCCATACATCCTCCGCCGAGACATGGGTTGACCTAGCAGGCTGCTGAAAAAGGGGCGGTCGTCTGGCAGGATAGGACTGGCGGCGGGGGCGTAGCCTGGAGGCTGCCCCATGCGCGGTGACGCCGAGCGTCAGGCCAACATCATGCTCGCGGTCACGCCGGACTCCTTCATCCCGGACGACCACCCGATCCGCCGCATCAAACCGATCGTCGATTCCGCGCTGCAGCAGCTCTCGGGGCTGTTCGACACGATGTACTCAACGAGCGGCCGGCCCTCGATCCCGCCCGAGCACCTGCTCAAGGCGAGCCTGCTGATCGCGCTCTACTCGATCCGCAGCGAGCGCCAGTTCTGCGAGCGGCTGCGCTACGACCTGCTCTTCAAGTGGTTCCTCGACCTCAACATCTCAGACGCACCGTTCGACGCCTCGACCTTCTCCAAGAACCGCGAGCGCCTGCTCGCCGCCGATGTCGCGCGCGCCTTCTTCGCCGAGGTGGTGGCCGAGGCGAAGCGGCGCCGGCTGCTCTCCGCCGAGCACTTCACGGTGGACGGGACGCTGCTCGAGGCCTGGGCCTCGCTCAAGAGCTACCGCCCGCGCGACGAGCAGGAGCCACCCCAGGGCGGGCGCAACCCGGATGTCGACTTCCGGGGGCGGCGGCGCAGCCGTGATACGCATAGTTCCGGCACGGACCCGGAGGCGCGGCTGTACACAAAGGGGTCGGGGCAGACAGCGAAACTGAGCTACCTGGGCCATCTGCTGACCGAGAACCGGCACGGCCTGGTGCTGGATGTGGAGCTGACCGAGGCGAACGGGTACGCCGAGCGGCGGTCACGATGCTGGAGCGCAGCGTGAGCGGCTGCGGGACGCTGGGCGCCGACCGCGGCTACGACACGCGCGACTTCGTGGCGGCGCTGCGCGCGCGCGGCGTGACGCCGCACGTGGCGCAAAACGACCGCCGCCGCCGCAGCGCCGTGGACGGGCGTACCACGCGGCATCGCGGCTACAGGCAGAGTCAGAAGCGACGCAAGATCGTGGAGCAGGTCTTCGGCTGGATGAAGACCGTGGGCGGCGGGCGCAAGCTGCGCTTCGTGGGCCGCGAGCGCAACCGCGGCTGGCTGGAACTCACCGCCGCCGCCTACAACCTGGTGCGCATGGCCGGGCTCGAGACTGCCGCGGCGTAGGCGCAGTGCGCCCTCCGCCCCGCCAAGGAGCCCCCAGAGGCACCCGGAGGCAGGTCAGGAGGCCGCGATCACGAAGCCGGAGGCGGCCTCAAGCCGCCTCTCGCCATTCCGAGACCCCGAAAGGCGCTTCTTCAGCAGCCTGCTAATGGTGGAACTGGGCATCGCGATCGCGCTGGGCCGCGGGCGCAGACGCCGCGCTCAGACGCTGGGTGTCGGGGTCTCCTCCATGTGCGGGAAGACGTCGTCGCCCTCGTAGGGGTGGGCGTCCGCGACCGCCTCATCGAGCTCGTAGCCGAGGCCCGGCCGGTCCGAGGGGATGATGTAGCCGTCCTGCCACTCGATCGGTTGCTTCAAAAGCTCGGCGTCGAAGCCGCTGAAGGTCTCGATGCTCTCCTGGATCAGGAAGTTCGGGCAGCAGACGCCGAGCTGGATGTTGGCCGCCGCCTCGATCGGCCCGGCGCAGAGGTGTGGGGCGAGCTGCGCGTAGTGCGCCTCCGCCATCGCCGCGATCTTCTTCGTCTCGAGGATGCCGCCCACGCGCGCCGGCGCGGGCTGCAGGATCGAGGCGCTGCCGTAGCGCAGCACGTCGACGAACTCGTAGGGATGGTCTGAACAGGTGGCGTGTCGGGCACGGTGCGTATCGATCGGCGTACCGCGCTGCGCTGCGGGGGCCCGCTACCGCGGTCCGGGGGTGGTCTCGCCTCCATGTCGCTCCGGAAGCGCTTCGGCGGGCGATTCCGGACGCAGCGCTCCCGCGATCACGCGAGTTGAGGCTCGGCTCGCAGCAGGTTCGTGAAACCGAGCAGCAGCGCGAGACGCTGGTGGTTCTTCTCCAGGCCCTGGTAGCGGACCTTCGCGTACCCGAAGTGCCGCTTCACGTAGAGAAATGGATGCTCGGCCTTCGCACGCACCGAGGCCTTGCGCCGCTCCGCCTGTGCCTCGGTGCCGCCCGGCGGCAGCAGCCGCCTGAGACCCGGGCGCATCGCCACCTGCCAGCGCACCTCCGAACCCGCGTGCTCCGGGCGCTTCTCCACTCCCTGGTAGCCGGCATCGCCCCACACCGCGCTCTCACCTCCGTGCAACAGGCGATGCGCCTCGGTCACGTCGGAGACGTTCGCCGCCGTCGTGTGCACGCTGTGGACCAGCCCCGTCCGCGCATCCGTGCCGCTGTGCAGCTTCATCCCGAAGTACCACTGCCGGCCCTTTCTGGTCTGATGCATCTCGGGGTCGCGCGCACGCTCGCGGTTCTTCGTCGATGACGGCGCGCTGATGATCGTGGAGTCGACGATCGTGCCCTCGCGCAGCTGCAGACCGCGCGCTGCGAGGTGCGCGTTGATCGTCGCGCACAGCGCCGTTCCCAGCTGATGGCGCTCGAGCAGATGGCGGAAGTTGAGGATCGTCGTCTCATCGGGAATCGGCTCGGAGAGGCTGAGACCGGCGAACTCGAGCATCGAACGGGAGTCGTAGAGTTCCTGCTCCATGCCGGGGTCGCTGAGGTTGAACCAGAGCTGCAGGCAGTGGATGCGCAGCATCACGCGCAGCGGGTAGGGGCGGCGTCCGCGGTCCGGCTTTGGGTAGACGGGCGCGATGCGCTGCTCCAGCTCAGCCCAGGGGACGAGCCCGTCCATGCGCTCGAGGAACCTCTGGCGCCGTGTCTTGACCTTCTTGTGCTCGTACTCGACGCTGCCGAACGAACGCTGCTGCATGGGGCGCCCCTCTCCGGGTCGCCCCATGATCGCATCCGCTCACGCGCTCAGGCGAGTTGTTCAGACCATCCCTAGCAGGCTGCTGAAAAACTCCTGATCCTGAGCCGTAGGGTCTCACTGGCCATTCGGTGGGCTGGCGTAGAGCCCAGAAACATTGGGGGGGTTGATGTCGCGACCAGCGCGATTTCAGCCCAAAAGCGCCGCCGCGGACTTTTTCATCACCCTGCTAGCGGGTAACGAGGCGCTCGCCGGTGGCGATCGGGATCGAGGTCGCGCGCGGGACGCGAGCCATCTCGCGCGGGTTCTCCGGTGGCAGCGGCTCCTCGATCCAGAGCGGCTCGTAGGGCTCGAGGCGGCGGGCGAGGCGGATCGCGGCGGCGGTCGTCAGCTGGCCGTGCATCTTGATCAGCAGGTCGCAGCGGCTCCCGGCGACCTCGCGCATGCGCTTCACGACCAGCTCGGCGTTGTCGAGCGAGGCCAGCGAGATCTGGCGCGGGTCGAACGCGCCGTAGGGCATCACCGGTCGACGCCGACGGCGGTGAAGCCCTGCTCCATGTAGGCGGCGGTCCGGGCGGGCGCGGCGTCGGGGTCGTCGAAGTCGTCGGCGTACTGCATGCCGTCCGCGCTGGATTCGGCGGGGTAGAGGTAGGTGTAGGAGCGCAGCGTCTCGTGCACGCGTCCGCCGAGGAGGTTGTAGACGGGCTGGCCGAGCGCCTTGCCGACAATGTCCCAGCAGGCCATCTCGATCGCGCTGATCACGGAGCCCATCGTCATCTCCGGCCGCTGCGCGAAGCCGCTCGAGTAGGCGATGCGCCAGATCGCCTCGATGTCGAAGGGGCTGCGCCCGATCGCGTGCCGCTCGGCCACGTCCTCGATCAGGCTGCGCACCTTGCTCGTGCCAAAGGGGACGCCGTAGGCCTCGCCGTAGCCGGCGATGCCGTCGTCGGTGGTCAGCTTGAGGAAGATCCAGCACGGTCCGCCGCGCTGCGGATCGGGGTTGGCGACGGCCCAGGTCTTCGCCTCGGCGATGCGCATGCCGGTCTCCGCTCGCTGCGCGCTGAGGCCCTACGCCGTGAGCCAGTCGACGATCACCTCGAGGGCGCGCGGATCCTCGCGCATGAAGCCGTGGCCGCCCTCGAACAGCTCGAGGCGCGAGCCGGGGATGCGCTCGTGCAGCAGCTCCTGGTTGCGCAGCGGCGCGATCCCGTCGAAGTGCCCGCCCGCGATCAGCGTCGGACCGGCGATCGAGGGCAGCCGGTCGATCGTGTCGAGGCGCGAGCGCGCCGCGAGCAGGCGGCGGTGGCGGCGCTCGTCCTCCTCGTCGGCGTAGCCGCCGGCGTAGCCCTCGGCCAGTGCGGCGTACTCCTCGGGGTTCGCGGCCTGCCAGGCGGCGTCGTGGCGGTTGTCGGTGATGGCGATGCGCCGCGAGGCGCGCTCCTCGGGCGGCAGGTCGAGCAGCTCGTGCAGCGGGTAGGAGGGGAAGTCGCCGCCGGGCGAGGTGCAGCAGAGCACGAGCTTCCCGACGCGCTGCGGATGCCGCAACGCGAACTCCTGCGCGATCATCCCGCCGAACGATGCCCCGACGACGTCGCAGCGCTCCCAGCCGATCACGTCGAGCAGCGCCGCCGCGTCGTCGGCGAAGTCGGCCATCTCCCAGACCGTCGCGGGCGCCTCGCAGCGTCCGAGTCCGCGCTTGTCGTAGGCGAGCACGCGGAAGCGCTCGATCAGCGGGTCGAGCGTTCCGGGCGTGGACCAGAGCGCGCCGCCGCTGCCGCTGATGAAGAGCAGCGGCGGACCCTCGCCGCGCAGTTCGTACCAGGTTCGGGTGTCGCGGACCTCGGTGTACGGCATCTACACGCTCCTCCGTCGCTGCTCAGGCGCTCAGCGCCGCGATGGCCTGCTGGATGTGCTCGTCCTCGATGAAGGGCGCGCCCGCGGCGTCCTTGATCTCCCCCGCGCGCGCCAGCACCTCGGCGCGGTCGAGGCCGGGCGGCGGCTCGGTCGACCAGGCGACGAGCGCGATCAGCACGCCGTCCGGGTCTTCGAGGAAGACGAGGCGCTCATAGCCGCGCCGGATCTCCTCGCTGCCGCGCACGCCGGCGCTGGAGAGCTCGAAGTAGGCCTGGTCCATGAAGCCGGCGGAGACCTGCAGCGTGAGGTACTGCATCGAGCCGACGCCGAGGCTGGCCTCGGCAATGCGGACGCCCTCGTGCGTCGGTCCGACGAGCATCACGTAGGCGTCGCCGCCGGCGTGGAGCAGGGCCTGCACGGACTCGGCGTCGTCGCGGTTGGGCTCGGTGTAGAGGTGGCGCATGCCGAGCTTGGAGTAGAACTCTATGCTCAGCTGCATGTTCTTGCAGATGATGGCCGGGTAGCCGAGGCCGCGCAGCTCCATGCCGTCCCCCCGTTCGCACGCTGACGAGGGTAGGCGCTCGGCCGCCGCCGCGCAGCCCTCGGACGCCACGCAGCGCTTCAGCGCCGCGATCTACCGCCTGGGCACGAACTACTGCGTCGGCGGGTACGTCGACGCAAGCCGCGCCCTCGGAGCCGGGACGCACCCGCGCGTCGCCGGCGAGGTCGCGGGCATCGCCTTCCGCACGCGGCTGACGCCGCGCGGCGGTGGCGCCCACCGCCTCTTCCTCAACAGCGCCGTGCGCGCCGCCGCCGGCGCGGGCCTCGGCGATGTGGTCGAGGTCGAGATCTGGCCCGAGGACGCCCCCGCGCGCGACCTGGCGCTCCCCGCCGACCTCGCGAGCGCCCTCGACGCGCTCCCCGGCGGCCTCGAGACGTTCGAGTCCCTGACCGCGGTGCAGCGTGCGGGCATGGTCGCCTTCATCGAGCGTGCGCGGACTGCGGAGACGCGCGCGCGGTACGTGGGGCGGGTGGTGGAGGAGGTGCGGCGGCGATTGGGGTGACGGGACGGCTACTGCAGTAGGTCAAGCAACTCCCTTGCGGCGAAGAGTTGCGGACGTGTACCTGGCGAGGGGCGAAGGATGCCAGCTTCAACTAGCTTGCTGACCACGATACGCGCGCCTGGGTCCGTGACTCCCCGGAACTCTGCGACGCGGCGGTACGTCACGATCGGGCTGAGGAACAGTTCGTCCGCCATCTGCAGCGCGTTCGCCGACGCTGAGGCGGCCAGCAGCCGTTGCCGGTACTCCTCCTGCAGTGTGCGCAGGGCGCGGGTGCGTTGCATGGCGTCATGGGACTGCTCGATTACGCCGCTGAGAAAGAAGTCGAGCCACGGATCCCACTCGCCGGTCTCGCTGACGCGGGAGAGATGGTCGTAGTAGGCCTGCCGATGGGCCTCGAAGTACGCGCTCAGGTAGAGCAAAGGGGAGCGCAGCACGCCACGCTCTATCAGAAGCAGTGTGATCAGCAGTCTGCCAATGCGCCCGTTCCCGTCGCGGAACGGGTGGATGGTCTCGAAGTGTTGGTGCATCAGTGCGCTGCGAACGAGGGGCGGCATCGCGGCCTCGTCGCGGACGAACGCTTCCCACTCGGACATCAAATCGGCGAGGTAGTCGGGAGGTGGTGGCACGAAGCTGGCTGCCTCAATGGCGTCCTGCTCAGACCCGATCCAGACCTGCAGATCGCGCAGTTCGCCTGGACGCTTGTCCTGCCCGCGCACGCCGCTGAGCAGTTCGGCGTGTAGCTCGAGGACGAGCCGCGTGCAGATCGGCAGCTCGGCGAGCCGCTCGATGCCGAGTTCAAGCGCCCGCACGTAGTTGACGACCTCATCCGCGTCGCCGTGCGGGCGGCCCGTCGCCTCCGCCGCGAACACGTCCGAGACGGAGGCCTGTGTACCCTCGATGCGCGAGGAGAGCAGCGCCTCGCGCCGCATGAACGGCGTGATCAACAGACGTGGATTTGGCAGCGTCTCCCCGGCGCCTGCCAGTGTCGCGACCGCGCGTGACGCCTCATCCAGTTGATACACGCGCTCGGGCGAGAGCTCGAGCAGGCGAGGTAGAGGCGCCGGTACGAATGCCAACGCTCCACTCGTCGTCTCCTCGAGACGGCCGGCTGGGCTGTTGGCGAACCTCTCTGCATCCATGTTCAACGGGTCTTTCCGTACGCGTAGTTGCGAGTTCAGTCACGAAATGTAAGTTACACTATCACAACTAACAGATATCGACGGCGAGTGAAACTGCGCTTTCAAAGTTGCGCTCGAAATGTAAGTGTGAGCCCGATGACTAACAGATAGTGACGGCGAGTGAAACTGCGCTTTCGAAGCTGCGCTCGAAATGTAAGTGCGAATCAGATGACTAACAAATCCGGGAGGCCAGCGTAACTCCGCTTGCGTACCCCCACTCCGAAGCGTTGACCCCCCCGACGACCGCTGCCTACCATCGAGAGCGTGAACGGGAACGTAGCTGTAGCCGCCGGCGACTAGCCGGCCCGAGTCAGGGCCGCGCCGGTCGCCCACGCCCCGCTTCGGCGGGGTTTTGCTTGCCCGGCGGTCCGGATCGCTACCCGAGGAGCGCGCGATGACGACCGAGAACGGCGCCCGCGAGGAGATGCGCAGCGCCTACGACCCCTCCGAGGTCGAGGAGCGCACCTACCGCGCCTGGGAGGAGGGCGGCTTCTTCAAGCCCCAGGGCGGCGAGCAGCCCTTTACAGTGATCATGCCGCCGCCCAACCTGACCGGCGAGCTGCACATGGGCCACGCCCTCACCGCCGCCGTCGAGGACGCCCTGATCCGCTGGCACCGCATGCTCGGCGACGACACCGTCTGGGTGCCCGGCGTCGACCACGCCGCGATCGCCGTCAACGCCGTCGTCGAGCGCCAGCTCGACGAGGAGGGCGTGAGCCGCCACGACATCGGGCGCGAGGCCTTCCTCGAGCGCGTCTGGGCGTTCGTCAACGCCTCGCGGGCGCGCATCGCCGAGCAGCACCGGCGGCTCGGCGCGTCGGCGGACTGGGATCGCGAGGCGTTCACGCTCGACGAGGAGCGCCAGCGCGCCGTCCGCCAGACCTTTGTGAACCTCTACGAGGACGGCCTGATCTTCCGCGGCGAGCGGATGATCAACTGGGACACCGCCGGGCAGACCGCGCTCTCCGACCTCGAGGTCGAGTACCGCGATGTCGAGTCCTCGTTCTGGTACGTGCGCTACCCCGCGCTCGGCGAGGACGGCGAGGACGGCGAGGCGACGGACGACTACATCGTGATCGCGACGACACGGCCGGAGACGATCCCGGCCGACACCGCCGTCGCCGTGCACCCCGAGGACGAGCGCTGGCGTCACCTGATCGGGCGCATGGTGCTGGAGCCGACCTCGGACCGCCCGATCCCGGTGATCGCCGACGAGGCGATCGAGATCGAGGCCGGGTCCGGCGCGCTCAAGGTGACGCCCGGCCACGACCCCGTCGACTTCGAGATCGGCGAGCGGCACGGGCTGGAGACGATCAACATCCTCGCGCCCGACGGCACGCTCAACGAGCACGCCGGGCGCTACGCCGGCATCGACCGCTTCGAGGCGCGCGACCGCGTGGTCGAGGACCTCGAGGCGAAGGGGCTGATTGAGAAGATCGAGCCGTACACGCACGCCGTCGGGCACTCGCAGCGATCGGGCGCGGTCGTGGAGCCGATCGTCTCGGAGCAGTGGTGGGTGAACGTCGGCCCGCTGGCCGAGCCGGCGATCGCGGCGGTGCGCGACGGCCGCATCGCGTTCGTGCCGAAGCGCTTCGAGCGCACCTACCTGCACTGGATGGAGAACATCCGCGACTGGTGCATCAGCCGCCAGATCTGGTGGGGCCACCGCATCCCCGTCTGGTACTGCGACGGCGAGGAGTGCGGCGAGACCATCGCGGCCGTCGAGGACCCCGACGCCTGCCCGGCCTGCGGCGGCGCGCTGCGGCAGGACGAGGACACCCTCGACACCTGGTTCTCGTCGGGGCTGTGGCCGCACTCGACGCTCGGCTGGCCGGACGCTGACGCCGAGGATCTGCCTCGCTTCTACCCGACGCAGGTGATGGAGACCGGCTACGACATCATCTTCTTCTGGGTCGCGCGCATGATCATGCTCTCGCTCTACAACATGCGCGGCTTCGAGGGCGGCGACATCCCCTTCGAGACGGTCTACCTGCACGGCCTCGTGCGCGCGCCCGACGGGCGCAAGATGTCCAAGTCCTTCGGCAACGTCGTCGACCCGATCAGCGTGATCGGGCAGTACGGCACGGACGCGCTGCGCTACGCGCTGATCTCCGGCACCAGCCCCGGCAACGACCAGCGCATCACCGACGACCGGCTCGAGGCGGGCCGCAACTTCGCGAACAAGCTGTGGAACGCCGCACGGCTCGTGCGCTCGCTCGCCGCGCCCGGCGCCGACCTCGAGCTGCCGCCCGCGGGCGACCCGCGGCTGCGTCGCGAGGACCGCTGGGTGCTCTCGCGAGCGGAGCGGACGGTGGCGCTCGCCGACGAGCTGCTGCGCTCCTACCAGCTCGCCGAGGCGCTGCGCCAGACGCGCGACTTCTTCTGGGACGAGTTCGCCGACTGGTACCTGGAGCTCGCGAAGCTGCGCGTGCGCGAGGGCGACGCCGTTCCGCTGGCGGTGACGGCGCACGTCCTCGACCGCGTGCTGCGGCTGCTGCACCCGTTCATGCCGTTCGTCACCGAGGAGATCTGGCAGCGGCTCAGCGAGGCGCGCCCCGACCCGGACGGCGCGCCACAGTTGATCGTCGCGCGCTACCCCGAGGCCGACGCCGTCCGCTACGACGAGACGGCGGAGCGCGACCTCGCAGCCGTGCAGGACTTCGTGCGCGCGATCCGCAACGAGCGAGCCGCGAAGCGCGTCGAGGCCGGACGCTGGATCGAGGCCTACGTGGTCGCCGAGGGGGCGGCCGAGGCGGCGGGCGACCTCGCGGCGGCGATCGGGCAGCTCGCGCGGGCGCGTCCGCTGCACGTAGTGGCGGGCGCCGCCGAGGCGCCGTCCGAGGGTGTGGTGACCGCCGTGCTGCCCGTCGGGCGCGTCGTGCTGCCGATGGCGGGTCTGTTCGACCTCGACGCCGAGCGCGCCCGGCTGGACAAGCAGATCGGCGAGGCACAGGACGAGGTGCAGAAGCTCGGCGCGAAGCTGGCGAACGAGCAGTTCCGCACGCGCGCCCCCGCCGCCGTGGTCGCGCGCGAGGAAGAGCGCCTCGCGACGGCGTCCTCGCGCCTGCGCGGCCTCGAGGAGTCGTTGGCCGAGATCAGCTAGCCGCCGGCCTCCCCTCGCCCGTCTTGCCTCGCCGCGAGCACGGGCCATACGCTCGCGCGATGGAACAACGTACCTTCGGCAGTCTCGGATACGACGTCAGCGCGCTCACCCTCGGCGGCGGGGGGATCGGCCAGGTCTGGGGCCCGACGACCCGCGAGGAGTCCGTCGCCACCACGCGCGAGGCGATCGAGCTCGGCATCAACCTGCTCGACGTCGCGCCGAGCTACGGCGACGGCGAGGCCGAGCGTGTCGTCGGCGAGGCGTTCGGCGGGCGGCTCCCCGACGGCGTGCGCGTCTCGACCAAGTGCCGCGTCAACGCCCCGCCGACCGCCGCGGTGGCGGAACTGCTCCGCTCGAGCCTCACGGAGAGCCTGGAGCGGCTCCGCCTCGAGCGCGTCGACGTGTTCATCGTGCACAACATGCTCGTCGCGGATGCCGACGCCGATCGCTACGCGGGAACCCCGCTCACGCTCTTCGAGGAGGCCGTGCGGCCGGCGCTCGAGGGCCTGGTGTCGGAGGGGTGGGCGGGCGCGTGGGGCATCACGGGTATCGGCGGGCCCGACGCCGTGATCGCGACGCTCCGCTCCGGGACGCCACCCGGCGCGGTGCAGTGCATCGCGAACCTCCTCGACTCGGCCGGCGCGATCCGGCGCTTCGAGGGCGCGCTGCGCCCGCGCGAGGTGATCGCCGCGGCCGGCGAGCAGGGCGTCGGTGTGATGGGAATCCGCGCGGTGCAGGCGGGCGCCCTGACCGACGCGATCGACCGCGAGCTGCCGGAAGGGCACGGCGACGCGCTCGACTTCGACCGCGCCGCGCCGTTCCGTGACCTCGCGCGCGAGGTGGGCGAGTCGCCGGCTGCGCTGGCGCACCGCTACGCGCTGTCGATGCACGGCGTCTCGACCGTGGTGCTTGGTGTGAAGAACCGCGAGGAACTGCGCGAGTGCGTCGACTCGGAGGCGCGCGGCCCCCTCGACGCCGAGTTGATGTCGCGCATCGATGCTGCCGTGGGCCGAGCCTAGAAGGCATCCGGTCCATGAACGTTCCGGCGAGGCAAGTGTGGAGCGCCCCGCGTGCTGCAGCAGGGGGCGCGGGAACCGCACGCCTCGCGGCGGCGTCATATTCAGTGAGTGGGGGGCGGGAGTGTGTTTGCTCGGCGGAGCCAGTTGGCGCTTCTGGTCGCGGTCGCCCTCGCGGGGGCGCTCGCGTGTACCGGCGGCGGCGAGGATGTCGGGGTCGCGCCGCTCGAGCCGACGCCGACTTCCATCGCGACGCCGACCCCCACTCCCACGTCAGCGCCCACGCCGCCGACTTCGACCGCGACTCCCACTCGCGCGTCAGCTCCGTCGCCGACACCCTCGGCTACCCCGACTCCAAGCGCGGCGCCCACGTCCACAGCTGCTCCGACTCCGACCGCGACCCCGACGGCAACGCCGCCAGCCGTGGCTACCCCGACTCCAAGCGCGACGCCCACGGCCTCGCCGGCTCCGACGCCCGAGCCGACACCAGCGGTGACGCCCGGACCCACGCCTGAGGCGGCGCCCACGGCGCCGAACGCCCTCGGCATGCGCGAGATCGCCAGCGACGAGGTATACGCCGTCTACACCCGCACGACGTATGCACGCGGGGAGCTGATTCCCGCTGCCGCGCTTCCAGACACGCGCGCCGAGTACGACAGAGTAACTGTGGCCATCGACGCCTCAGCGGGCACAGTCGAGATCGTGACCCGGCAGTACCTGCCGGACGCGCCCCGTCGGCTGATCCGCGACGCGAGCGGGCGACTGTTCACGTGGGAGGCCAACGCCCGCCCGGTCGCCCGGGATGGAAGCGGTGTCCTCTTTGACCACTTCGACCCGACGTCTCCCGGGGACGGCTGGCTTGGTCGGTACGTGGTGCTGAGTCCGTCCTTGCAGGAGGCGGCGGCGTTCGAGCTCCCCTCGAAGGACTGGGAGATTGAGATCTTCGACTTCGACGACGGCTACCTTCTGGCGAGGAGCGACGCCGCCCTCGCGGTCGTCGATCTTGCGCGCGGTACCACCGTGGAGCTCGATCCGAGAGCTGACGCGGCGCACAAGTTCCCCCGATTGGCGCGCGCGTATTCCCCCGACCGGCTCCACAGAGGGGAGGTGCTCCGGACCGACGACGGGTTCGCTCTGCTCGTACCCGGTGCCGTGGGGTACCGCAGCCGCTTGCTGCGCTATCGCTGGCCCGACGAGCTTCTGTCCGATGTCTCCTTCGACTATGTCACCGGGTTTGAGTTTCAATACCCTGATGAGCGGAACGTCAGCGAAACCGGCTACAGGCTCTCACCCGATGGCCGCTATCTCGCGGTCACCTCCCTGGTCTGGGGCCGCGAGTCGGGAAGCGTCGTCACTGCCCTCACGACCGTCTCGGTGCTCGATGCCGGTACCGGCGAGGAGTTGATGC
This sequence comes from Dehalococcoidia bacterium, assembly GCA_965247925.1. Taxonomy (GTDB): domain Bacteria; phylum Chloroflexota; class Dehalococcoidia; order UBA2979; family UBA2979; genus VXMT01. The sequence continues at coordinate 509,785 of CBDFIB010000004.1, read as the reverse complement.
GGATCGGCGGCGCCGCGTTCCCGGTCCGCTACATGGGTATTGGCGTCGCTGTCGAGAACCCCGGCGTGTGGCTTGCCGACAGCTCCGGCCTTGTGGTCAACACGTTCATCGGCCTCCAGATCGCCACGCTCGATGGTGAGTGGCTCCCGATCCCTCAGCGGCTCTCCAGGGGACGCTTGCTCCCCTCGCCGGACGATCCCGCTCTCTTCCTCCACAATGCGGCGACCGTCGTGGATCTCGAAGGCGAGACGCGCGTCTCGCTGACCGGCGACGCTTCCGAGTACGGCTACCCGGACGGGGTGGTGTGGTGCCGGGGCTCCTGGGGGTCGACGAGCCGCGAGTTGCGGCTCTCGTGGATGTCGTTCGGGCGAGGGCGCGTGCCCGTGTGGACCGTCATGTATCCCGCGATCCAGCTCCCTCCCTTCGAGGCGTCTGTGTCGGCCGAATTGATCGTCGACGGCTGCCTGCACGTGGAGTCGGAGCCCTCCGCCGCGCCCCCCGGTCACGGTCTGCCTTCTCGCCGGGAGCTCTGTCGAGGTCGTGCCCGGCGCGTTCCGCCGCCACCTCGTCTTCGCAGCCGACGATACATGTGGGGATGACATTGCCGCCTATAGCTGCATATGGGTCCACGTCGTGGCGGAGGATGGGTCACGAGGCTGGGTCCAGGCCCGGTTCCTGCGCTGGTCCGGCGCCCCGGTTCCCGATGCGCCCGCTGAGACTAGCAGGCTGCTGAAAAAGTCCGCCGCGGCGCTTTTGGGCTGAAATCGCGCTGGCCGCGACATCAAGAAACCCAATGTTTCTGGGCTCTACGCCAGCCCACCGAATGGCCAGTGAGACCCTACGGCTCAGGATCAGGACTTTTTCAGATGGGATGAGGGCTGGTCTCCTCCTCAAGGGGATACTCGTCCCCGGTAAGCGGCCTCGAATCGGGCCCAGAACGGCTTCTCAGAGCCAGAGAGGTAGAAGACCAGCCATGCAGCAGCATATCGCAACGGCAGAGCGCGTTGAACGGGAGGAAGCCAGCGGAGTCACCTGGGGCCTCGATGTGAGCGACCGTCACACCCAGATCTGCGTGCTCGGCCCCGCCGGGGACGTGCAGCGCGAGCAGCGCGTCCGCACGACGGCCCTCGCGCTGAGGCGAGCGCTCGGGGAGCTGCCGGCGGCACGGGCGGTGCTGGAGGCGGGACGGCACTCGCCGTGGCTGAGCCGGCTGCTGACCGAACTCGGTCACGAGGTGATTGTCGCCAACCCCCGCCAGGTAGCGCTGATCGCACGCAGCCACCGCAAGGACGACCGCAGCGACGCCGAGCAACTGGCACGGCTGGGTCGCCTCGACCCCAAGCTGCTCGCCCCGATCCGTCACCGCAGCGCGCAGGCCCAGCAGGATCTCGCGGTCGTGCGCGGCCGCGACGCGCTCGTGCGCTCGCGGACGCAGCTCATCAACCACGTGCGCGGCGCCGTCAAGGCGTGGGGCGCCGCGCTGCCGAAGGTGACCGCGCCAGCCTTCCATCGCAAGGCAGCGGAGCACATCCCGGCTGAACTGCGCACCGCACTGCTGCCGCTGCTCGAGGTGATTGGCGAGCTCAGCGCCCGCATCGCCGCCGCCGGCCGGGAGGTCGAGGCGCTGTGCGCGGCCTACCCCGAGACCGCCGCGCTCCGCCAGGTCGCAGGCGTCGGTCCCATCACCGCCCTCACCTTCGTGCTGACGATCGAGGATCCCGCGCGCTTTCCCCGCAGCCGCGAGGTCGCACCCTACCTCGGCCTCGTGCCCAGGCGTCGCGACTCCGGCGGCCGCCACACGCAACTGGGGATCACCAAACGTGGCGACTCCCACCTGAGGCGGCTGCTCGTGCAGGCCGCGCAGTACGTCCTCGGACCGTTCGGACCAGACTGCGACTTGCGCCGCTGGGGCGAGCGCTACATGGCCTCGGGAGCGGGGAACGCGAAGAAGCGCGCGGTCGTCGCCGTGGCGCGACGCCTCGCAGTGTTGCTGCACGCGCTCTGGCGCAGCGGCGAGGTCTATGAGCCGCTGCGCCAGGCCGCCACGGCGGAGGGGGAGGCTGCGTAGCGGGCGACGGGAAGACGGCGAACCACCACCAGACGACCACCAACGGCTGCACCGTGATGCTGAAGACCGGGCGACTGCGACAGGCTGCTGGTCCACCCAAGGACGCTTTTCAGCTGGCAGCGCCCCCTGCAAGCAGGTTCCCCATCATGCACCGGGTCCAGAAGCGCGACCCCTCGGCGAGTGCGGATAGAAGCGGGGCACAGGTCACCATCCGGCATGGCGTGCAGACGGAGCGGCCACCACGTTGGCCGACTTGCAGATCGGACCAGCCCTCATAGAAGCAGCCTGCTAGCCGCGCGCCCTTCGTCTAAGCCCGAATCCACCGATCGAAGCTTGACAGGGCGGGATGCGGGGCTGGCGGAGAGTTCGGCGGGCGTGGCGGCGTTCGCCAGGCGGCGGCGCGGGCGGAGCGGAGCGAGGAGCCCTCGCTCAGCGCCGCTCGGGGGCGCTGAGCGAGGGCGCGAGGGTGCGCGAGGCGTGCGCGGGCATGCTGGTGCGAGCCTCGGACCCGGGGCCAGCGCTGTGGGCGGGGCGTGAGGCGGGGAGCGGTAGCGCCCGGAGTCGCGCGAGCGCGGCTGTCCACTGGGCGGCCCAGGGCCAGCGCTTCGGGAGGTGCAGGGTCCAGCGCCGGGCAGAATGGGTGAGCCGTCCGGCGAGAGCGAAGTAGCGCCGCCTGAGCGTCTTCGTCGTCACGATTCCCTCGCCGAGCCCGAGCCGCGCCGTCCAGCGGGCGAGGTTGTGCGCGATCACCTGCACCGCGAGCCACGCCGCGTTCGCGGTGCAGCGGCCCGAGGGGAGATGGTTCAGCCCGACGCCGTACTTGAGATCGCGGATCGCGTTCTCGATCTCGGCGTGGCGGCGATGGTCGGCCTCCAGCTCCATCATCTCTCCGGCGCGATCGCTGATGAAGGCGTGGTAGCTATAGTTCACGAAGAGCGCGAGCTGTGAGCCGGGCGCCGGCTTGACGCGCCGCACGATGAGCCGCACCGGGGTGGCATCCTCCTTGTGCTGGAACGGCGTGTAGGTCGTCTCGGCGACATCGGCGCCGCCCGGCAGCCAGTACGGGATCGGCGTCCAGTCCTCTTCCGCTATCGCCTCGATCAGCCGGCGTACGCTCGGCTGCTGGCGAATGGTGATTGAGAAGCGGACATCCAGCGCGCGGCAGGCGGCGACGACGGCGTGGGTGTAGAAGCCGCTGTCGGCGCGCACCGTGAGCTGCCCCGACGCCCCGGCCTCGCGCACCCGCGCCACCGTCTCACGCAGGAAGTGGGCGGCGCCGCGGGCGGTGTGCGCGCGGCCCTCGCGCAGCCGCGCCATCAGCACCTCGCCCGTCCCGGCCGCCACCGCGAGCAGCGGGTGATAGCCGCGCGCGCCGCTGTAGCCGGGCTGGCGGGCGCCCTCCTTCGCCAGGCCGTAGGTCTCGCAGAGCGTCGAATCGAGGTCGATCGTGAACGGCGCATCGCCGGGTCCCGCCCCGGCCGCCCAGCCGCGGGCGAGCAACTCGCGGCTGAGGCGGTCGAGCTGGCGGACGTGGCCCCAGCTGAAGCTGCGCAGGAAGGTCCCGAGGGTGGACGGCGCCTTCACGGTGCAGCCGAGCACGCGCCCGGCGCCGCCTGAGCGCAACGCAGCGGCGTCGTCGATGCAGTCGCCGCCCGCGAGCGCCGAGGCGACCAGGGTCAGCAGCTTGTCGCCGGCGTTCGCGCGCCCCGCCGCGTCACCGAGGTCGAGGTAGCTGTCGGCGAGCTCTTGCAAACCGAGATGCTGGGCGAGCGTGGCCGGGAGGAGCAGCCCCGCATCGGCCACCAGGCGGTGGTCGTCGAAGGCGATGTCTATCCGGTCGGGGTCGCTCGTTGGTAGCATCGAATGGGTGCTCCCTGTCGCTGGTACGTGATTTGTCAAAACCCATTGTCCCAGCTACAGCGGAGCACCCAACCGCAGCCGCTCGCGCGCTCTTCTTCGGTGGATCAGGGCTTAGGACGGGCGACCTCTTCTATGAGGGACGGTCTTTCCGCAAGGCCGACGTGGCGGCCTCCTCCGCGTGCGGCGCTTTTCCTGGTCCGAGCCGATCCGCTCGTGATGTCCGGTAGCGGAGCCTGTGCCAAGCTTCTATCCGCACTCTCGGTGGGCCGCGCAGCGGGCCCGGTGCATGAAGGCACATCCTGCTTCCAGGGGGCGCTGCCATCTCTGCCGCGTCCTCGATGGGACAGCAGGTCGCTCGCAGTCGCCCGTGTTCGGCATCACGTGCGTGGCCTCGTTCGCGCTCGGGGTCTTCCTTCCTGATCTCCGCTCTCGCCGCCTGCGGCGCCGCCTCCCGTTACGCGGCCTCGCGGGCCGCGGCGTGGCGCAGCGGTTCGTAGAACTCCCCACTCTTCCACAGCGCGAGCAGCAGCACCGCCAGCCGTCGTGCGACAGCCACGACCGCGCGCTTCTTCGCGTTCCGTGCTCCTGTTCCCGCGTAGCGCTCACCCCAGCGGCGCAGATCGGTATCCGGCCCGAAGGGACCGAGGATGTAGTGCGCAGCCTGCACCAGCAGCCGGCGTAGGCCTGCGTCGCCGCTCTTGCCGATGCCGAGTTGCGGCGCGCGCTCTCCTGACTCGCGCTGCCGCGGCACGAGCCCGAGGTAGGCTCCCACCTCCCGGTTCTTCGGGAAGCGGGAGGGGTCCTCGACCGTCAGCATGAACGTGAGCGCGGTGATCGGCCCCACGCCCGTGACCTGGCGCAGCGCTGCGGTCTCGGGGTGAGCCTCGCACAGCGCCTCGACCTCTCGGCCGGCCGCCGCGATGCGCACGGTCAGCTCGCCTACCGCCTCCACCAGCGGCAGCAGCGCCGGGCGCAGCCCATCGGGGATGTGGTCCGCCGCCTTGCGGTGGAAGGCCCCGGCCGTGCACGACGGCAGCGCGGCGCCGCAGGCCTTGACGGACCCGCGCACGTGGTTGATGAGCAGCGTCCTGGAGCGCACCAGTGCGTCGCGGGCGCGCACCACGGCGAGGTCGTGCTGACTCTGCTCGCTCCTGTGGCGGATCGGTGCGAGCAGCTCCGGGTCGAAGCGCCCCAGCCGCGCCAGCCAGGCGGCGTCGAGCCGGTCGGTCTTGCGCTGGTTGCGGGCGATCAGCGCGACCTGGCGCGGGTTGGCGACCACCACCTCGTGGCCGAGCTCCGTCACGACACGGCTCAGCCACGGCGAGCGCGACCCCGCCTCGAGCACGACCCGCGACCGCGGGAGGCCGGTCAGCGCTGCGCCCAGCGCCGCCGCTGTGGTGCGGACGCGCCGCTCGCGCAGCACCTCCCCGCCGGCACCGAGGGCGTGGACGTGGGTGTAGCGGTCGCCCACGTCGAGGCCGACGGTGATGGCGGGCCCATCCTTGCCCTCAATGCTCCGCGTCGTTGCGCTATCCTGCTGCATGGCCGGTCTCCTACCTCTCTCAGGCTCCTTGCCGAGCCGCTACCTGGCCCATCGAGGCCGTGCTCCCGGCGGAGACGAGTATCCGCTGTGAGGAGGAGACCGGCCCTCATGCCTATCTCTGCCCCCGGCCCCTGCGCTCCCTGGGCCGCGCTCCCCGAGGCGCGCGAGCCGGACGCCCGATGCGGTACGCTCCGGCGGGTGCGATGACGGAGGTTGTAGTGCGCGCTATGAGCGAGGTGGTCGAGCAGCTCGGCCTCGAGTGGGAGGCGATCGAGCCGTACGGTCGCGACAAGGTCAAGGTTCCGCTGGGCGCCATCCCGCAGGGGGGCCCTTCCGGCAAGCTGGTCGTTGTCACCGCGATTACGCCGACGCCGGCCGGCGAGGGCAAGACCACCACCTCGATCGGGCTCACCGACGGGCTCGCCAGGATCGGGAAGCGCGCCGTCCTCGCGATTCGCGAGCCGTCGCTCGGTCCGCTCTTCGGCATGAAGGGCGGCGGCACCGGCGGAGGGCTGGCGACCGTCGAGCCGGCGGCCGACATCAACCTGCACTTCACCGGCGATTTCCACGCGATCCAGTCCGCGCACAACTTCCTCGCCTCGATGGTGGACAACGCGGTGAACTCCGGCGCGATCGACGGCTTCACCGCCGCGGGCATCACCTGGCGGCGGGTGACGGACGCCGAGGACCGCGCGTTGCGGCGGATCGTGACCGGCGTCGGCGGGCGCACCGACGGGCCGCTCCGCGACACGGGGTTCGACATCTCGGCGGCGTCGGAGATCATGGCCATCGTCGCGCTCGCCTCGGACTACGACGACCTGAGGCTGCGCCTCTCGGAGATTGTCGTGGGCTGGGCCGGCGGCGACCGGTCCGTGCGCGCCGGCGAGCTGAACTGCGTGGGCGCGATGATGGTGCTGCTGAAGGACGCGCTGAAGCCGAACCTCGTGCAGACGGTCGAGGGACAGCCGGCGATCGTGCACACCGGGCCATTCGGGAACATCGCACACGGCTGCTCCTCGATCATCGCCGACCGGCTCGCGCTGGCCACGGGCGAACTCGTGGTCACCGAGGCGGGCTTCGGGGCCGACCTCGGGTTCGAGAAGTTCATGGACATCAAGGTTCGCCAGGGCGGGCCGGAGCCCTCGGCGGCGGTCGTCGTCGCGACCGTGCGCGGACTGCGCTGGCACGGCGGCGCGCAGCGCGACAGCCTCGACGAGCCCGACGCGAAGGCCGTCGAAGACGGCAGCGCGAACCTGCGCAACGCGATCAGCGTCGTTCGCGACTACGGGTTGCCGGCCGTCGTCGCCATCAACCGCTTCCCGTCCGACACCGCGGAGGAGATCGCGATCGCGAAGCGCGTCGCCCTCGAGGCGGGCGCGCTGGCCGCGGTCGAGGCGAAGGGCTTCGGCGAGGGCGGTGCGGGGATGACCGAGCTGGCCGAGACCGTCGTCTCCGCGGTCGAGCAGCCCTCGAAGGTGCGGCTGCTCTACGAGGACGACGCCGGCGTGATCGGGAAAGTCGAGACGCTCGCGCGCGAGATCTATCACGCCGATGCGGTGAGCTGGGGTCCGCTCACCCGCACGACGAGCCGCCGCTTCGAACGGAACGGCTGGGACTTCCCGATCTGCGTGGCGAAGACGCACCTCTCGCTCTCGGCGTTCCAGGACCGGCGCGGGGTGCCGACCGGACATACCTTCCCGATTGCCGAGATGCGGGTGGCGGCGGGCGCGCGGCAGATCATCGCGCTCGCGGGGCCGATCATCACGCTGCCCGGCCTGCCCGCGAAACCGAACGCGCTCGGCTTCGACCTCGGCCCGGACGGGGAAGTGCACGGCCTGGTCTGAGCGAACCGCGTCCTCGCGCCCGCGTGGCCTCGAGGAGTCGCTGGCCGAGATCAGTTGGGGAGGAGCGAAAGACGTGAGTGAGTGCAACAGCGATCATCGCTATTGGGATAGATTCGAAACTCTTCCAGACGACCAAGGTGGTCATGGGAGGCACAAGTGCGCGGGCTGCGCCTATGAGAGCGGACGCACCGCTGGCCAGACGCGCGAGGAGGTGCTCGCCCTGTCGCTCGATGCCTTGCCGGACAGCCAGGCGGGCTCCGTCCGGCACAAGAGCCCGCACGCAGCGTTCGCGCTTGGCTACTACGATGGTGTATGCGATTCCTACGAAACGGAGGGTTCCTGACGAGCGCCGGCTGCGAGTGTGGGCTACCGGGCGTCCGCTTCGGTGATTGCGGTTAGGCGAGCGTGGGAAGTGCATGGCCTGGTCTGAGCGAACCGCGTCCTCCCGCCCGCGTGGCCTCGAGGAGTCGCTGGCTGAGATCCGCTGGCTACGGGTCAGGCGCACTTCTGTGAAGGTGCGCACGCACCTCAGCGAATGATAGGCTGGTGGCCCGGAGGACACCGTGCCCCCCTTCCTCGCACCCGCCTGGTTCGAAGACAGCTACCTCGGGATCGAGGTCGTGCAGTTCCTCGGGCTCGCCATCCTGATCGCCATCGCCGTCCTCACGTACGCGATCATCAGCCAGGCGCTCAAGCTGTACGTGCGAGCACGCTTCCACGAGGACGACCACGAATTCTGGGAGGAGGAGCGTGGGCGGCTCGGCCGGGCACTCTGGGCGCTCGCCGTGGCGATCACGCTCCTGCTCGGCTTCCCCGTCCTCAACTTCTCTGTCGCGGTCGAGAACATCGTCAATCAGATCGCGAGCCTGCTCGGCGCCGGAGCGCTCGTGCTGCTCGGCTTCCGCGGCGTCGACATCTTCACGGACGTGCTCAAGCGGCGGGCGGAGCTGACCGAGAGCCGCCTCGACGACCAGCTCGTGCCCCTCACGAACAGCGCCCTGAAGATCGCCACGCTCGTCATCGGGATGCTCTTCATCCTCGGGAATCTCGGCATCAACATCACGTCCCTGATCGCCGGGCTCGGGCTCGGTGGACTGGCGGTGGCGCTCGCCGCGCAGGACACGTTCCGCAATCTGCTCGGAGGCGTGACGATCTTCGCGGACCGGCCGTTCCAGGTCGGCGACTGGGTGGTGGTCGGCAACATCGAGGGAACCGTCGAGTACGTGGGGTTCCGCTCGGCCCGCGTGCGAACCTTCTACAACTCGGTCGTGACCGTGCCCAACGCGCGCATGGTCGATACCTACGTCGACAACATGGGCCTGCGTCAGTGGCGGCGCTACAAGGCGACCCTCGGAGTCGCCTACCACACGACGCCCGACCAGATGCAGGCATTCACCGAGGGCATTCGCGCGCTGATCCGGGCCAATCCCAGCATGCGCAAGGACTACTACATCGTCGAGTTCCTCGATTTCGGCACGACCTCGCTGGAAATCCTCGTCTACTGCTTCATCACCGCGCCGGACTGGAACGCCGAGCTGCGCACCCGGCACGTAGTGAACCTCGACATCATGCGCCTGGCCGAGGAGCTGGGCGTCGAGTTCGCCTTCCCGACGCAGACGCTGCACGTCGCCTCGCTGCCCGGGCAGCCCGCCGAGGTCCCCACCGCGGCAGCCCGCAACCAGCTGGGCGAGGTCATCGAGCGCTTCAGCCCGACGGGCAGCAGCGGCCAGCGCACGGACCAACCGATTACCGCCGGCTACGACAACACGCCGCCGGAGTAGACGTCGCGCGGTCTGCCCGCCTCGCTGCCGACATCCCGGCATCGAGCGCCCCAACCCCTCGCCACGCCGGTAGTATGGTGTCGGCAAGTGGAGGGGACCGTGGCGTCCCGGCGTGGACGCTGCCTGCGGCCCGCTGGAGCCGCACCCCGATCCGGTCAGGCTGCGAGGCGGGCCGCTCGCCCGGTCATCGCCTCGCGTTGGAGGCAAGCATGATCACCGACGAGATCAAGGTCATCGATGTCGACACGCACGTGACGGAGCCCTACGACCTCTTCACCTCGCGTGTCTCGACGAAGAAGTGGGGCGACATGGTGCCCCACGTCCGGACCATCCCCTGGCAGACGGCGAGACAGTGGGATCCGAACGCGGACCCCGAGGAGCCGCGCGACATCTGGATCCTCAACGGCCAGCCCTCCTCGCCAATCGGCATCACGACGATGGCGGGCTGGCGCGAGTGGCCCCCGGCGCACCCCTCGACGCTCGAGGACTTCGACCCCGGCGCCTACGACTCGACGAAGCGCCTCGAGCGCATGGACGAGTACGGGATGTACGCCCACATCATCTACCCGAACGTGGCGGGCTTCGGGAATCAGAACTTCCTCAAGCTTGAGGACCCCGAGCTCATGCTCGCCTGCGTCCGCGCCTACAACGACTTCCTGCACGAGTGGTCCGCCGTCGATCCGAAGCGGCTGCTGCCGATCATGGCCGTCCCCTTCTGGGACGTGGACGAGACGGTCGCGGAGATCAATCGCTGCTTCAAGCTCGGCCACAAGGGCGTGCTGTTCCCGCAGCAGCCGCACCTCTTCGGCGATTCGCCGATGCTGGCCGACCCGCACTGGAACCCCGTGTGGCACACGGCCGAGGATCTGGGCCTGAGCATCAACTTCCACATCGGCTCGGGGAACCCGGTCGACACCCACGGCGGCTTCGCCGGCAACGGCTCGCAGGCGAACTACTCCGCGGGCACCGTGCGCTTCTTCATGGACAACATGAACGGCATCATGGAGATCCTGATCTCCGGCATCTGCCACCGCCACCCCAACCTCAACTTCGTCTCCGTCGAGAGCGGCGTCGGCTGGGTTCCCTACGTCCTCGAGGCGCTGGACTGGCAGTGGCTCAACGCGGGCGCCCGCGAGGAGCACCCGGAGATGGAACTGCTGCCCAGCGAGTACTTCAAGCGCCAGGTCTATGCCTGCTTCTGGTTCGAGCGTGAGATCGCGCTCAAGACCATCGACCTGCTGCCCGACAACGTGCTCTACGAGACGGATTTCCCGCATCCCACGAGCATGTCGCCGGGTCCGGCATCGATCGCGGACGTGCCGAAGCACTTCATCGAGCAGAACCTCAGCTCGCTGCCGAGGGAGACGCTCGAGAAGGTCCTCCACGACAACGCGGCACGCGTGTACCACCTCGACTGATATGGAGTGACCGGCTGTCAAGTAGCAGCACTCGCTCCGGGTGGCGGTCTCCGATGGTCTGACAGCCCCGAACGCCCTGCTAGTCGAAGAGCAGGATGGTGCGGGCGCCGACGTGGGCGCGCTGGTCCTCGAAGGCCTGGTCGAGATCCTCGAGCCGCCCGCGGCGGGTGACCATCTCGTCGAGCTTCAGCTTGCCCTGACGGTAGAGCTCGAAGTAGCGCGGGATGTCCACGCGCGAGCGGGTGCGGCCCATGAACACGCCCTGGATGCGGCGGTCCTGGATCAGCAGGTTGGGCGGGATCTCCAGCGGCGCGCTGATGCCCGCCCCGATGATCGACGCCGTGCCGCCCGCGCGGATGCAGGCGAAGGCCTGCTCCGCGGTCGCCCTGGTCCCGATTGCCTCGAAGGAGTAGTGCACGCCGCGCCCCTCGGTCAGGTCGCGGATCGCCTCGACCGGGTCGACCTCCGAGGCGTTCACCACGTCGGTGGCGCCGAGCAGCCTCGCGCGGTCCAGCTTCTCGTCGGTGAGATCGACCGCGATGATGCGGCTCGCCCCGGCGATGCGCGCCCCCTGGACCGCCGAGAGCCCGACGCCCCCGAGGCCGAACACCGCCGCCGTGGTGCCCGGCTTCAACTCGGCCGCGCGGAAGACCGCGCCGAGCCCGGTGATCACGCCGCAACTGACGAGGCAGGCCGTATCAAGCGGCACGTCGTCCGGCAGCTTCACGACCCCCGCCTCCGGCACGAGCATGTACTCGGCGAAGCTGCCGACGTTCGTCAGGGCGAGCACGCTCTCGCCGTTCAGCGTGAGCCGCGGGGTCTCGTGCCGCCGTCGCCGCGGCCGGTTGAGGCAGCGATGCGGGTTGTCGCTCAGGCACTCCTCGCAGGCGCCGCAGAAGACGACGCCGGTCACGATCACGCGGTCGCCCGGCTGCACGTAGGTCACGTCCGCCCCGACCGCCTCGACGACGCCCGAGCCCTCGTGACCGAGGATCCCCGGCGTCGGCCACTGCCCGATGCCGTCGACGAACATCAGGTCGCTGTGGCAGACACCGCTCGCGGCGGTGCGCACCAACACCTCGCGCGGCCACGGGTCGTCGACCTCGACGTCCTCGATCGGCATCGGCTGGTTGGCGCCGTGGTAGATCGCGGCCTTCACAGCTGACTCCCCTCACTCGCCGGGGCTACCCCGCCCGTGTTCGCCCTCGACGCGAGCCTACGCGCCCGCCTCGATGCTGCGGTAGGCGGCCTCGATGAGGCCGCGCGCGCGCACGTCGCCCGGCCCGCGGATGCGGTTCATCACGTAGGCGAAGCCGAGCCCGACGCCCGGGTCCGCGAAGGCATGCGAGCCCCCGACGCCCGAGTGCCCGAACGCCGTCTCCGGCCGCGGGTCGCCCAGCGCCGGCGAAGGCAACTGGAAGCCGAGGCCGTAGCGGTTCTCGACGCCAATCGTGGCATCCTTCCCCTCGCTCTCCAGCGTGCGGGCCCGCTCGAGGGCGCCTTCGCTGAGCAGGCGCACGCCATCCAGCTCGCCGCCGAGCGCGAGCGCGCCGTAGACGCGGGCGAGGTCGCGGGCGCCGGTGTGCCCGTTGCCGGCCGGGATCTCCGCCTCGCGCCATGCCTGCGTGTTGGCGTCCTCGAACGTCCACGGAGGATTGTTGTGCGCCATCGCCAGCATCGAGGTCACGTCCGGCTCGGGCAGCGGGTTGCGGCTGGGCGGGACGATGTCGGCGATGCGCCCCTGCTCGGAGGCGGGCGTGCCGACGAAGAAGTCGACGCCGAGCGGGTCTGCGATCTCCTCGCGCAGGAACGCGCCGGGAGAGCGGCCACTCACGCGGCGCACGATCTCGCCGATGATCCAGCCGTAGGTCCACACGTGGTAGCCGTGGCGAGTGCCGGGCTCCCACCACGGCTCCGCCTCGGCCAGCGCCGTGGTCATCGTCTCCCAGTCGTAGCAGGCCTCCTTGGGCAGCAGCCGCCGCGCACCGACCACGCCGGAGCGGTGCCCCAGCACGTGGCGCACCGTGACGCCCTCCTTGCCCGCCTGCGCGAACTCCGGCCAGTAGCTGGCCACGGGCGCCTCGATGTCCACGAGTCCGCGGTCGGCGAGCATGTGCAGGCCGAGCGAGAGCATGCCCTTGCCCGTCGAGTAGATGTTGGCGATCGTGTCGCGCTCCCAGGCGCGCGTACCCGCGGCGTCGGCGTGGCCCGCCCAGAGATCGACCACCGGCTCGCCCTCGATGGTGACGGCGACGGCTGCCCCGATGTCGCCGCGCTCCGCAAAGTTCTCTTCGAATGCCTCACGCACCTCCGCAAACTGCGGATCGCATTCGCCGTGTATCTCGACCTCGGACATACGCTGCCTCCTCGCCGCCGGCGCAGCGTACGACAGGTCCGGCGCGTGGGTTACCCCGAGTGCGGGTACATTCCCGCAACGGGCGCCACCCAGCGGATGGACAGCGCAGATCTTGTCGTACAGCGGGGCGGCCCGTCTTCGTGGGCCAGGACATCAGCGCCTGCCGCACCGCCGAGCGACGGTCGGCGAGGAGATTGGGTAGGTCTTCGCCACCGGCCGCCCGTTGTCAAGCGCGCGCTCGGCATACAGGTGACGAACGAACGAGTGCAGCGCCGCCGTGCGCACGCGCAGGAAAGCACGTGCCTTATGAGCCCTCTGGCAGCGCAGCCGAACCTAATGCCGCCCCATTAGGAGTCAGATACCCGCTCGACCTGTTCCTCAGCGTCGTCCCCCTTCTGGCTTTTGGCCATCGCATACAAGTACGACAACGCAACGCCACAGATATCGAGGACGACCACAAGTGCACCGATCACTGGGTGACCAACAATCACCGCGACAATCGCAAATGACGTAACCGCGACAACGATTATTGAAGCGAGGACAAAGACATACAGTAGGCCCCGCCTAGTCCGATGTGCGTCGGCATCGACTAGCAGGCTGCTGAAAAACCCCTGATCCTGGGCCGCTAGGGTCTCACTGGCCATTCGGTGGGCTGGCGTAGAGCCCAGAAACATTGGGGTTTTTGATGTCGCGACCAGCGCGATTTCAGCCCAAAAGCGCCGCCGCGGACTTTTTCATCACCCTGCTAGGGATGGTCTGATCAGGTGGCGTATCGGGCGCGGTGCGGGTCGATCGGCGTGCCGAGCCGCGCTGTGGGGGCCGATACCGCGGTTCAGGGGGCGATCCCGCCCCCATTCCGCTGCGGGATCGCCCGCACGAGCGATTCCGGACGCAGCGCTCCCGCGATCACGCGAGTTGAGGCTCGGCTCGCAGCAGGTTCGTGAAACCGAGCAGCAGCGCGAGACGCTGGTGGTTCTTCTCCAGGCCCCGGTAGCGGACCTTCGCGTACCCGAAGTGCCGCTTCACGTAGAGAAATGGATGCTCGGCCTTCGCACGCACCGAGGCCTTGCGCCGCTCCGCCTGTGCCTCGGTGCCGCCCGGCGGCAGCAGCCGCCTGAGACCCGGGCGCATCGCCACCTGCCAGCGCACCTCCGAACCCGCGTGCTCCGGGCGCTTCTCCACTCCCTGGTAGCCGGCATCGCCCCACACCGCGCTCTCACCTCCGTGCAACAGGCGATGCGCCTCGGTCACGTCGGAGACGTTCGCCGCCGTCGTGTGCACGCTGTGGACCAGCCCCGTCCGCGCATCCGTGCCGCTGTGCAGCTTCATCCCGAAGTACCACTGCCGGCCCTTTCTGGTCTGGTGCATCTCGGGGTCGCGCGCTCGCTCGCGGTTCTTCGTCGAGGACGGCGCGCTGATGATCGTGGAGTCCACGATCGTGCCCTCGCACAGCTGCAGCCCCTGCCGTGCCAGATGCGCGTTGATCGTCGCGAACAGCTCCGTTCCCAGCTGATGGCGCTCCAGCAGGTGGCGGAAGTTGAGGATCGTCGTCTCATCGGGGATCGGCTCGGAGAGGCTGAGACCGGCGAACTCGAGCATCGAGCGGGAGTCGTAGAGTTCCTGCTCCATGCCGGGGTCGCTGAGGTTGAACCAGAGCTGGAGGCAGTGGATGCGCAGCATCACGCGCAGCGGGTAGGAGCGGCGTCCGCGGCCCGGCTTCGGGTAGACGGGCGCGATGCGCTGCTCCAGCTCAGCCCAGGGGACGAGCCCGTCCATGCGCTCCAGAAACCTCTGGCGCCGTGTCTTGACCTTCTTGTGCTCGTACTCGACGCTGCCGAACGAACGCTGCTGCATGGGGCGCCCCTCTCCGGGTCCGCCCATGATCGCATCCGCTCACTCGCTCAGGCGAGTTGTTCAGACCATCCCTAGAGGATAAGGTTGCCATAGTTACCTGGGCCGGTCGCGGGATGGGCAGGGCCATCTCCTTACACTTTGCCAGGGAAGGCGCTCACGTAGTCGCCACCGACATAGACGGAACCACGGCCGAGCAGACCAGCTTGGCCGTGAGGGAGATGGGACGGCGAAGCCTAGCTCTCCAGGCTGACGTGGGAGACCTGCCCGACATTGACCGCATAGTGCAGCAAACCGTGGAGACCTTCGGCAGGGTTGACATCGGGGTCAACAACGCCGGGGTGACCCGGCGGGGCGGGACCCGGCGTCTGCTCGTCACGGACATTACCGAAGAGGACTGGGACATGTTCAACCGGGTGAACGCCAAGGGGGTCTTCTTCTGTATGCAGCGAATGGCTAGAGAGATGGTCCGGCAGGGAGACGGGGGACGGATCATCAACGTTGCCTCAATCGCGGGAAAGGGCTACACCGGCACTTCCAACGCCGCCTATGCGGCTAGCAAGGGGTCGGTGATAGCGATGACTCAGATAGCCGCACACCAGTTGGCCCAGTTCAGTATCAACGTCAACTCGATCTGCCCGGGAGCAACCCGCACGGGCTTCGGCGGGACCACCTGGGAGGAGCGGGCACGGGAGCAGGGGCTTTCCCTGCAAGAGTACGAGCAGCAGCGAGGGGCCAGCATCCCCATAGGACGCTTCAATGAGCCCGAGGACATCGCTGACATGGCCCTGTTTCTGGCAGGGCCGGGCTCCCGCAACATCACGGGGCAGGCATACAACGTAGATGGCGGCATGGTGACGCACTAATCAGGGCTGACATTGTTGAGGCCCACCGTCATTCCGGCTCTGCGCCGGAATGACCAATGAGGGGATGCTGCGCGTGCTCGGCTCCTACCCGCACTGGACCGCGCCCGATGCCTGAGATCCCGGACCTCGAGGTGATCCGCGGCTTCCTCTCGCCGGTGCTGCGCGACAACCCGCTGCGCGGCGCCGAAGCGCGGACGCCCTGGCTCGTGCGCACGGGCGCCGAGGAGCTGGAGACGCTCGCCGGCCACTGCTTCGGCGACGTGCTGCGCCATGGCAAGTTCCTGCTCTTCCCCTCGGACGACGGGCGCGTGCTGGTCGTCAACCCGATGCTCACGGGGCGCTTCCACTGGGCCGAGGCGTCCGAGGCGCGCCGCCCGGCGCCGGCGATCACGCTCTCCTTCGAGGACGGCCACGAGCTGCGCTACGCCGACGAGCGCCGCATGGGCCGCTTCTACCTCGTCGCGGCCGGCGACCTCGGGGGCGTCCCGCAGTTCGCCGAGCTCGGCCCCGACGCCCTTGCGATCAACGAGGACGAGTTCGTCGAGCGGCTGCGCAAGCGCCGCGGGCAGCTCAAGAACACGCTCACCAACCAGGCGTTCATCGCCGGCATCGGCAACGCCTACGCGGACGAGATCCTCTGGGAGGCGGGCCTGCACCCGCACCGCCGCGGCGCGACACTGGGCGACCCTGACCGCCGGGCGCTGTACCGTGCAATGCACGCCGTCTTCGATCGGGCGCGGCCCCTCCTGGAGGAGCACGTCCGCGACGGTTTGCGACAACGCAAGGAGGAATGGCGAGCACACCTCTGCGTTCACCGCCGCGCCGGCGAGCCATGCCCGCGCTGCGGTCGCGAGGTGCGCGGACGCACATCAGGCAGCCGCGAAACGAACTTTTGCCTCGGCTGCCAGCCGCTCGACCTCGGACAGCGGGGCGCGGTCCCCGCAGCCGCCGGCGGGGCGACGGGGGCCTGAGCGGGAAGACCGCGGAAGAGAAGGGAAACCACGTGAACGTCAACGGCCGCGACATCGGCGACGTCCTCGACGCGCTGTACGAGGAGATCAGCAACCGCGCGCGCGACGAGGCCGCGCGCGAGTTGCAGATCGATAAGTTCGACGGCGACTCGTTCTCGCGGGTGCGCTGGAGCAACGAGACTCCGTCGGTGCTGGTCCTCGTGCACGAGCAACTGCCGACGCACGCGATCCCGCACGCCCTCGCCGTTGCGCTGCAGCACGTGCGGCAGCGCCTCGACCGCTACCCGGACATTCGCCGTCCGCAAGGACGCCAGGCCGCCGAAGGCGCCGGGCCGCTGCGCACGCTGCTGCGCGAGGTGGTGATGGCCCCCGAGGCCGAATCGCAGATCGCCGACCTCGGGCTCGACAGCGAGTGGGAGACGGAGCAGCGCCACGAGGCGCTGAAGCAGATCCTGCGCGCGCCTCCCTCCGACTGGAAGCGCGACGGCACGCTCGGCAACAAGTTCGCCGCGCTGCAGTTCACGCGCTTCGAGCTCGAGCACCCCTCGGCGATGTGGAAGAGCCTGCGCGAGGACATGGAGAACTCGCTGCCGATTGCCGCGGAGCGCGGCAAGCAGGCCGTCGCCGCGGTCCGCGAGCACGGCTGGGACTCGGCCGACGCCTGCCTGCAATCGCTGCTCGGGGTGCGCAACAAGCTGGGCATGGACTACGTCGCCTGGATCGAGGACCGCCGCAACGGCGAGATCAGCTGACACCCGAGGCACCACGAGCGCTCACGATGCCGCCCGCTGACCCGCCGGAACAGCCCCTGCGGGGCAAGGTCGCCGTCGTTACCGGTGGCGGGCGCGGCATCGGGCGCGCCGTCGCCGCACGCCTCGCGCGCGAGGGCGCGGCGGTGGTGGTCGCCGACTACGGCGGCAGCGTGGACTCGAGCGCCGACCCGCAGGCGGCCGTCGCCGAGGCAGCCGCCGAGGCGATCCGCGAGGAGGGCGGCCGGGCGTCCGCGTTCTTCGCCGACATCTCGACGATGGAGGGCGGCCGCGGCGCCGTGCAGCACGCCCTCGACACCTTCGGGCGTCTCGACGCGATGGTCTGCTGCGCCGGCATCATCCCGCAGGGGACCGTGCTGACCGCCTCCGAGGAGGACTGGGACCGCACGATCGCGACGCACCTCAAGGGCCACTTCTCCTGCGCGCAGGCGGCCGCGCGGGTGATGGTCGAACAGGGCGGCGGGCGGCTCGTATTCTTCGCCTCGCGCGCCTCGTTCGGCAGCGCCAGCGGGACCATCGCCTACAGCGCCGCCAAGGCCGGCATCCTCGGGCTCACCTTCACCGCCGCGACCGAGCTGATCGCGCACGGCATCACCACCAACTGCATCGTCCCGCGCGCCTCGACGCGGATGATCGACTACATCGCGGAGACGAGCGGCCGCAGCGAGGGCCGCCCCGCCTCGGACAGCGCCGCCGGCACGACGTTCGACCCGTACAACATCCCGCCGATCGTCGCCTGGCTGGTCAGCGACGCAGCCGCGGGCGTGAACGGCCAGGTCTTCGGCGTCGTCGGCCGGCAGATCACGCTGCTCGAGCGCGCCGGCTGGGCCGCCTCGATCGTCGGTGACGAGCCGTGGCGCCTCGAGGGCCCCGACGGCCTGAACGCCCGCATCCCGCAGGCCTTCGGCGCCGAGCTCCCGCTGCGCCCCTTCGAGTGGGAGCTGCCGCCGGAGGGGTAGGGCGACGCGCCCCCGTCTCGCTTGAACGCTGCTCAGTTGCTATAGATATGCCGTGACTGATATGGATGTGTCATGACGATGCCGTCGACCGAGGATCTGCCCGCGCATCTGGCCGCCTACCTCTACCGCGGCGGAGAGACCGAATCGCTCGAATTCATGCAGTCGCTGGACTGGACCGTCGTCGAGCATCGCCTGGAACTCGTCCAGACCTTCATGGCGATGTCCAACAACCGCACCGGTGGGGCCGTGGTCATCGGTATGCGAGAAAACAGCGACGGCACCTACACGCGCGAAGGGATGTCGCAAACCCACTACGGTTCCTTCGACCCGGACGACGCGGCCGCCCAGTCAGCCCGGTACGCCGATCCAGCCTTGGCGGTGCGCACAGTGAAGGGACAGCACGAGGGACTACTGTTCGTTGTCATTGAGATCGGACCGTCGACCGAGGTCCCGACAATCTGCAAGCAGGCGCACGGCGGGGGATCGGGCATCCTGCGGGAAGTGGCGATTTATGTCCGCCCGGCCGGTACGCCCCGGACCGAGGAGATCCACACCTACCAGGACATGCGGACTATCATTGATCAGGCAGTGGAACGCCGCATCGAGCGCCTCCGGAGACTTGGGCTCTTGCCTGCGATAGGTGCAGAGTCAACCCCCGGGGACCGCGAAGCCCTCGACAGCGAGGTAGAGGACCTACTGTGACAACTACGGCGGCGGCGCCGGATCGAAAACAACTCCTTGCCTCGATTCGAGGCATCGGGCATTGGCGCGTGCGAATCATCCCGGAATCGGCAGAGCAACGGTTCGCGCTGCCGTCGGATTGCCGCGACGCGGCAGCCAGAAGCGCGGTAGAGCGTCGCGCCTGGGATTACCCGCACATCCCGCTGGTACCCAACGACTTCCAGTACGGCGACCTGCTCCCGGATGGCTGGCAGGTGGTGACCGCTCTTGAGCGGCACCGTGAACTATGGAGGCTGATGCGCTCAGGCCAGTTCATTCACTACCTGGCGCTCTGGGAGGATCTCGACCCGGAATTCGCGAGCGGCCGAATACTCTCCGTGAGCGGCGCTGTATACACCCTCGTCGAGATCGTCGAGTTCTGCCGCCGCCTGACCCGCACTACAGAGTATGGCGCCGCGATTGATCTCGAAATCGACCTGGCCAACACGAGAGACCGGAGTCTCGCGATGCTCGATCCAAGGCGGATGCTGGAGGACGGCTTCGCCTCGGCTGAGAACTGCGTGCAGCTGCGCAGGTCCCTCCCCCTCCCTCTGATCGAGTCCGGGGCGCGTTCGACAGCGCGCGACCTGGCGATCGAGCTCTTCCACATGTTCGGGTGCTCCTTCCCCACTTGGGTCATCGGAGACATCCAGGACGAACTGCTCGAGCGGCGGTACGGGCGCTGACACCCCCGCCCCGCTTGAACGCCCGCCCGCGCCCCGACTACCCTCGATCGACCAGCCGCACACGCGCACGACCCCGCGAGGCCCACACCATGCCGACTACCTACGACGAGTTGATTGACCGCGTCCAGCGTGCCGCGCGTTACGTCGGCGGCGAGTTGCACTCGATCGTCAAGGACTGGGATGCGCCCGACGCGCCCGAGGTGCGCATCGCCCTCGCCTACCCGGATCTCTACGACCTCGGCATGTCCAACCTCGGGCTGGGCATCCTCTACGACATCGTCAACCGCCGCGAGGACGCCCTCGCCGAGCGCGTCTTCTCGCCCTGGACGGACTTCGAGGATCTGCTGCGCGCCCACGGCGAGCCGCTGCGCTCGCTGGAGACGCGGCACGCGCTGCACGAGTTCGACCTGCTCGGCATCTCGCTCTCCTACGAGGTCTGCTTCACCAACGTGCTCAACCTGCTCGACCTCGGCGGCATCCCGATCCACAGCGCCGACCGCTCCGAGGACGACCCGATCATCCTGGGCGGCGGCTCGGCCGCCCTCGAACCGGAGCCGATGGCGCCGTTCTTCGACGCCTTCGCCCTCGGCGAGGGCGAGGAGCTGATCGACGAGCTGGTCGACTTCGTGCGCGACTGGAAGCGCGCCGGACGCGGCTCGCGGCTCGAGCTGCACCGCGCCCTCGCCGCCCTCGACGGCGTCTACGTGCCCTCGCTCTACGAGCCGAGCTACCGCCCCGACGGCACGCTCGAGGCGACACGGCCGATCGACCCGGCCGCACCGGCGAGCGTGACGCGGCGCGTGATGCAGGTGCTGCCGCCGCCGCTGACGAAGCCGATCGTGCCCTTCATGGAGGTGGTGCACGACCGCGCCGCGATCGAGATCCAGCGCGGCTGCACGCAGGGCTGCCGCTTCTGCCAGGCGGGGATGATCTACCGCCCCACCCGCGAACGCTCCGTCGAGGAAGTCGTCGCGGCCGCCGGCGAGCTGCTCGACAACACCGGCTACCATGAGCTCTCGCTGATGTCGCTCTCGACCACCGACCACCGCGACATCGTCCCGATGGTGCACGCGCTGATGGACGCCTACGGCGATCGCGGCCTGAAGATCGGACTGCCCTCGACGCGCGTCGACTCGTTCTCCGTCGAGGTCGCCGACGCCGTGGCGCGGGGCAAGAAGCACACGCTGACGCTGGCTCCCGAGGCCGGCTCGCAGCGGCTGCGCAACACGATCAACAAGCTCGTCACCGAGGAGGACATGCTCAACGCCGCCGAGCACGCCTTCAGCAACGGCTGGACCAGCATCAAGATGTACTTCATGGTCGGCCAGCCGACCGAGACCGACCACGACATCGAGGAGATCGTCCGCATCGCCTCCGAGGTGAAGGCGATCGGCAGGCGGCACCGCGGCGGACGCGCGCGGGTGCGCGTCTCCACCTCGAACTTCATCCCGAAGGCGCACACTCCGTTCCAGTGGATCGCGCAGTGCGACGCGGACACGCTGCGCCGCCGCCACCGCATCCTGCGCGAGGGCTGCCGCCGCGCCGGCGTGCAGTTCAGTTGGGAAGACCCGGAGAAGTCCCTGCTGGAGGCCGTGCTCTCACGCGGCGACCGCCGCGTCGCCGAGGTGATCGAGACCGCCTGGCGCCTCGGCGCGAAGTTCGACGCCTGGTCCGAGCACCACGAGTGGTCGCTCTGGGAGCGCGCCTTCGAAACGCACGACCTCGATCCGGCGGACTACGCCTACCGCGACCGCGACCTCTGGGAGCCGCTGCCCTGGGACCACATCGACTCGGCGACGACGAAGTCGTTCCTGCGCGGCGAGTGGATGCGCACGCTCAACGAGGAGATCACGCTCGACTGCAAGCGCGACCCCTGCAACGTCTGCGGCCACCAGGACATCAACGGCGAGTGCCGCCACAAGATCGCCGAGCTGGCCTCGATGGCCCGCTCCGGCGCCACCACGAAGCGCGACCGCACGATCGAGGTCGCCGAGCGCGTCGGCGCGCCGCTCACGCTGGTCTAGGGGCGACGCGACTCATGGCCGTTTGGCTTTACCTGGATGCGAACGTCTGGTTGTCCTTCTATCGCTTCTCGAAAACGATCTGCAGGAGCTGCAGAAGCTATCGCGCGCAATCGAGGAGGGGCGAGTGAAGCTCCTTCTCCCTCAGCAAACAGCGGACGAATTCAGGAGAAACCGCGAAGGCGTGATTGAGGACGCCATACGCAGGCTTGATAGCGATAAGCCTCCAACTTCATTTCCCCAAGTAGTCATGTCACACGAGCTGTTCGCCGAACTACGGGACGCTGCCAATACATACAGGAAGCTGCAAGATGAAGTGCTGGAATCCGTACGAACCGCAGCGGCGAGCGAAGAAATCGCCGCCGATCCGATCATTTCAGAATTGTTCGACAAAGCCGAGTGTATTCCCACGGACGACGCGGTTCTATCTCGTGCCGAGCGTCGCGCTGCGATCGGAAATCCTCCAGGCAAGGTGAACTCCCTCGGTGACGCCATCAATTGGGAAGCCTTGCTTGAGGCAGTTCCTCCTGGACAGAGGGTTGCCATAGTCACCGATGATGGGGACTTTCGATCGAAAATCCATAACGACGAAATGAATCCGTTCCTAAAGAAGGAATGGACTGCGACGAAAGGCGTTGCACCAGAGTTTTATCGTAGTCCGTCAGACTTCTTTGTCCGGAATGTCCCCGAGGTTCGCTTCGACGACGAGATCGAAAAGGAGGAGCTGATCAGTCAACTGGCGGACAGCCCGAACTTCCGGACCACCCGCTCTCTCATCAGGCAACTCAGGCGGCTGTCGGAACTAACGAACGCACAAATGAACGAACTCGTGCTCGTCGCGCTTACGAACAATCAGATCCACTGGATGGCCAGCGATGCGGACATCAACGCAGCGCTGAGAGCCCTCACTTCCGAACGCGAGAACCAGATTACTTGCCGCGAACGCGGCCCCTTCTTGGCAATGCTGGAAGGTGAAGAGTGGGTCTACCCACCGCCGGATGATGACCTGCCGTTCTGAGGAGCAGCTGCGCCGAGCGCGTCGGCGCGCCGCTGACGCTGGTCTAGGGGTCGCTACTCACCCGCGCTCCGGCAGGTCAGCGAGCGCCTTCGACCTCGACGGTGACGATGTCGATGTGGTGGTACTTGCGGTGCTGCACGGACGAGGCGTAGTGCCGCAGCAGGCGGAATGAGAGCTCGCGGTCGTCCTGGATCTCGGGCTGCTCGCTCAGATACGCCAGCTGGTCCTCGAGGTTCTCCTCTTCCGAGGTCGCCATGAACTCCAGTTCAATCTTCCTGTCGGCGCTGCGGGCGCTGACGATCAGGTTCGGCCGGTCATCGGCTGACGGATCGCGTTCCAGCGGCAGCAGGCTCGACAGCGTCTCCTCACCCGCCGAGCGCAGCCTGTCCGTCGATGCCTCGTTCCAGCCGGCCTTCGCTGCGAAGTCACGAAGGAAGGCGTCAATACCGGGGAGAGCGGAGATGTCCAACTCCGCACGCAGGCGTTTGCGCCGCGAACTGGTCCGACCCAGCAACGCACCGAGCAGAATCACGGAAACCGAGCCAGTCGTCAGACCGTTGCTCAGCAGCGTTTCCCAGGTTCCACTCAGGACATCCGAGAAGATCAGATCGTTCTGGAAGCCCATTCCTATCCAGAACGACACTCCCACCACCATGGCCTTCCGTGTATCGAGGCCGTCCTGGACAACGATTCTCATGCCCTGCACGAAGAGCAGAGCCAGCGACACGATCACGTACGCCCCGAACACCGGGCGGGGAACCGCGGCAAGGAGCGCGATCACCTTGGGCAGGAACGCCGCGGCTATCAGGATCGCCCCGGCGTACACGCCCATGGGGCGCGCGGCGACCCCCGTGAGGAGGACGCGCGACGAATTCGCGGAGATGATCGTGTTCGGCAAACTGCCCAGGAATGCGGCCAGCAGATTGGTCAACACGATCAGGTTCAGAGCGCCCTGCACCACGCGGAAATCGGTGGCGCGCGGCCTGCGCCACGCGATCTGCTGAATCGTAACGACATCGCTGATGACGTAGATGGTCGCCGCCAGGTTCACGATCATGAACCCCGGCAGGAGCGCCCAGAACTCGGTGCCCAGATTGAGGTCCAGGCCCGGCCACGCATTCCGGGGAATTCCGATCCACGGCGCTTCGATCAGAGGCCCGATGTTGAACAGACCGAACGGCGCCGCCACCGCGCAACCCGTCACGATTGCGAGCACCGGCGCCCACTGCTGCCAGACCGGCGCGGCAAACATCCTCAGTCCCACGACGACGGCGAACGTCGATACCGCAACGATGGGAGCAGTCATCGGCGACGCACCTTCGGGCGTGGCCGATAACCTGCTGAGCAGCACCGACATCACCGTGCCCGCCAGCAACATGAGCACCGTGCCGGAGACCAGCGGCGTGATGATCCGGCGCAACAGCGAGAGCCGCGAAACCAGTACAAACTGCAGCAGCGCGGACGCGACGATCAGGCTCGACAGCATGCCGGGCCCGCCCGCCACCAGCGCGGTGATACACACCGCGACGAAGGCCATGTTGGTCGTTACACCGAGCGCATACCCTGATCCGAACCGCCAGACCCGGAACGGCTGGGCCATGGTGCCTATTCCGGCGACGAGCAATGCCGCGAACAGGATCCACGACAGGTAGCTTTCGGGCTGACCGCTCGACTGGGCAATGATGGCGGTGGACGCCGCCAACGCGGTCAGGCGACCCATCACACTCTGAAAACCGAGGCCAAGGGCAGCCGGATGAGGTGGCTGCTCATCTGGCTGATAGAGAAGGTCGTCGTTCGTCTGCGCCGCCACCAGGCTCGCCCCCGACCCTGAGTTGGGAGTCCGGTGCCCCGGCTCCCGCGAGCGGTCGCCCGCGCCCGGCCGAATGATACACGGACCCAAAAGAGCGCCCCGCCGGACGCCCGCGAACCGCGTATCATTCGCCCATGCCCGGCACGCGCGGCGCCAACTACTGCCCCGAGGGCTGCTACTGGCCCTGCGAGCACCGCGCGCCGGGAGCGGCGGGAAGCAGCAAGGGCGGCTGGAAACTCGGGCCGGATCCCGGCGACGACCCCGAGGAGCTCGCACTCGAGGAGTGGCAGCTCCACTCGATCGCCGGGATCCCGTCCTCCCGGCCGATCCCCACCCTCAAGTTCTGCTCCGAGTGCGGCGAGTCCTTCGCCGATTCGGGCGAGCACTCCCGCGAGCACCAACGCCTTCGCCAACTGCGGGACGACCGCCGCTAACGCCGCGCCGCTGCCGACTGTCCCCTCTACGGCGGGAAGGGTGAGGTCGAGGGCCCCCTCCGAGGGCGAGTGCGTCCCTCGTGCGGGGGGCTGCGCCCCCCACCCCCATCCCGGAGCGAGCACGCGCGCGGTCGTGTCGTGGACGCGAGGGATACCTCGCAGGGCGGCTCTGGGCCCACCCACCCACCCTCGGATTTTCTCTCTGTGGGGGCTGCGCCCCCACGCCCCCGCCCGTAGCGGGGGGAGGGTGAGCGTGAGGGGAGTCCGCAGTCCCCGGCTCTCGGCTGCTCGCGGCGCCCGAGGCGCACGGCCAGCCGCCTCGCGGGCTACGATGCCCGCATGAGCGACGACTGCTGCGCGCACGGCTGCTATTGGGAGTGTGACCACCGGCGGCGCCCGTACGCGGGACGCCCGATCGCCGCGATGCGCAACGCCGACCCGGCCGCGCTCCGGGACTACTACTTCGTCGCCGCCGACCTCCGCTACTGCATCGAGTGCGGCGAACGCTTCGTCGACAGCGTGCGCCACGCGAAGGAGCATCTCCAGCGGCGATACGACGCGGCGAGCCGACGCTAGGTGTAGTTCCCACGAAGGTTGTTGCAGGTGAGGGGCCCCGCCTGCTGCTGTGTGTGTAGCAAGCACCAGTAGCAGGGGAGGAGCCTCTCGTGGCACATCGTAACGCGCGTCTGACGCCGGTCACCCGGTTGGAGTTGGTCCGGGAAGTGGAGGACGGCTGGTCCCAGGCGGAGGTCGCCCGGCGCTTCCGGGTCTCGCGCCCAACGGTCGCGAAGTGGGTGCGGCGCTTCCGAGAGGCGGGAGCGGATGGGCTCAAGGGCCGCAACTCGGCGCCGCACCGTCACCCCCGGCGCACCGCACCCGAGCTGGAGCGGCGCATCTGCGCCGTGCGCCGCAGCGCGGGGTTCGGGCCGCACCGCATCGCCTGGGCGCCCGGGCTCGCCCGTTCCACCGTCTACGCCGTGCTCAGGCGCTTGGGCCTCAACCGCCTCGACCAGCTGGATCGCGTGAGCAGGCGCAAGCTGCGCTACGAGCACCCCGCTCCCGGTGATCTGTTGCACCTCGACGTGAAGAAGCTGGGCCGCATCCCCGACGGCGGCGGACACCGCGTCCACGGACGCTCCAGCGAGACCCCGCGCGCCCGCGGCTCAGGCCTCGACTACCTGTACGTCGCCGTGGACGACCACAGCCGCTACGCCTATGCCGAGGCCATGCGCGACGAGCGCGGAGCGAGCTGCGCCGCCTTCCTGCAGCGCGCGCTGGCCCACTTCCGCGCCCGCGGGATCTCCGTGCGCCGCGTGCTCACCGACAACGCGAAGGCCTACACCGTGGCCCGCAGCTTTCGCGCCGCAGCCGACGCTGCAGATGTGCGTCTGCTCCACACGCGGCCCTACCACCCGCAGACCAACGGGAAGGCGGAGCGCTTCATCCAGACCCTGCAGAACGAGTGGGCTTACGCCCGCCCCTACCGCTCCAACGCCGAACGCCTGCACGCGCTCCCGCGCTGGCTCTACCGCTACAATGCCCGCCGACCGCACGGCGGCATCGGTGGGGCTGTCCCCGCCTCACGCCTGTAAACAACCTTCGTGGGAACTACAGCTAGCGCAGCGGCCGGACAGACCGAACAGGAGCAGGACGGGAGGCACCGATGACGAGACCACAGAAGCTGCCCGACGCAGAGATCGAGGAGCGGCTCGCCGGCCTCGAGGGCTGGACCCGCGAGGGCGATGAGATCGTGACCGAGTTCCAGTTGCAGGACTTCGTCGCGGCGGTGGGGCTGATCGCGCAGATCGGCGTGCTCGCCGAGCGCATGAACCACCACCCGACGCTGACCAACACCTACAACCGCGTCGGCGTCGCCCTCAACACGCACGACGCCGGCGGCATCACCGAGTACGACTTCGCGCTCGCCGCCGAGATCAACGAGCGGGCGGGTCGCGCATGAGCCCTTCCGCCCTCCCCGGCCTGCGCATCGGCGTCTCGCTCCCGGTCCGCGAGCTGCAGGACGACCTCCCGGGCATCCGCGACTTCGCCCAGAGCGCCGAGGAGCTGGGCTTCACCCACCTGCGCGTGCCGGACATGCTCGTGCGCCCGGGCGGCGGTCACCTGCACGAGCCGCTGACGCTGTTCAGCTGGGTGGCGGCGCTGACCTCGGCGATCGAGCTGGTGCCCTCGGTGATCATCCTGCCGGTGCGCCAGACGGCGCTCGTCGCGAAGCAGGCGGCGGAGGTCGACGTGCTCAGCGGCGGCCGCCTGCGCCTCGGCGTCGGCGTCGGTGGCAGCGCCGAGGAGTACGCGGCGCTGGGTCAGGACTTCCGCACGCGTGGCCGCCGCTGCGACGAGCAGATCGAGCTGCTGCGGCTGCTCTGGACGCAGGACGAGGTGAGCTTCGAGGGCCGCTGGGACCGCATCGAGGGGGCGGGCATCGGCCCGCTGCCGGTACAGCGCCCGATTCCAATCTGGATCGGCCCGGGCGGTGGCGGCGGCGAGGTGCCCGCCCCCGTGCTGCGCCGCATCGGACGCCTCTCCGACGGCTGGTTCGCGATCATCCCGCCCGGCGCCGTGCCGGCGGCGAGCGCGCGCATCCACGAGGAAGCCGAGGCGGCCGGACGCGACCTCGCCGCGATCGGCATTGAGGGCGCGGTCGGGATCACGGGCAAGCAGCCGGGCGAGTGGCTCGCCGAGGCCGAGACGTGGGCCGCGGCGGGCGCGACGCACCTCTGCCTCCGCACGCTCGGCGGCGGCCTCGACGCGGCGGGCCACCTCGCCGCGCTGCATGCGGCGCGCGAGGTGCTCGACGCGGCGTAGGCGACGGCGCGCCTCGGTCAGGCGAGCTTGACGGCGGTCCCGTAGACCAGCACCTCGGCGGCGCCCTGTGCGACGGCGGCCGTCGCCATCCGCACGGCAACGACGGCGTCCGCGCCCTGCCGCTCCGCGTCCGCCTGGAGCGCCCCGAACGCCTGCTCCCGCGACTCGACCAGCAGCTGCTGATAGGCGCCGATCTCGCCGCCGATGAGGTTCTTGAGGCCGGCGAGGATGTCGCGGCCCACATGTCGCGCGCGCACCGCGTTCGCCGAGACGATGCCGATCGTCTCGGCGATCTCGCGGCCGGGGATGCTGTCGGACGTGGTCATGATCATCGCTGCGCTCCTTCTGTGCGGTATCTCCATGGTGGCGCATCCGCGGAAGGAACGCACCGCCGGGCCCGCCGGCGGCCGCGACGGACTGCCGGGGCGGACAGGTAGACTTGCCTCATGGCACACCACACGGCGGCGATCCTGCTCGCGGCGGGCGTCTCGCGGCGCATGGGCGGCCTCGATAAGCTCTGGGCCGAGGTCTGCGGCCGCCCGCTGCTCGCCCTCTCGCTCCAGCGCCTCGCCGCCGTCGACGAGATCGAGAAGATCGTCGTCGTCGCGCCATCCGCCCGCCACGCGGCCATCGAGGAGCTCGCGCACGCCCTCGGCCTCGCCACCCCCGACGCCACCCGCCTGCGCTGCGTCGAGGGCGGCGAGCTGCGGCGCGACTCGGTCGCGGCGGGGCTGGCGGCGCTTCCGGACGCGCGCTGGGTGCTCGTCCACGACTCGGCGCGGCCGCTGGCCAGCAGCGCGCTCGCCTCGCGGGCCCTCGCCGCGGCGCGCGAGACCGGGGCCGCCGTGCCGGGCCTGCCCGTCGCCGACACGATCAAGCGCGTCGACGGCGACGGCCTGGTGCAGGACACCCCGGACCGCGCATCGCTGCGCGCGATCCAGACGCCGCAGGCCTTCGACGCCGCCCTGCTGCGCCGCGCCCACGCGACCGTCGAGGGCGACGCCACCGACGACGCCGCGCTTGTCGAGCAACTCGGCGCGCCGGTGCGGGTGATCGACGGCGAGCAGCAGGCCTTCAAGGTGACGACCGCCGAGGACCTCGACCGCCTGCGCGCGCTGCTCGGCGGCGGCGGGACGGCCTCCTGATGCGCATCGGTGCGGGCTACGACGTGCACCGCTTCGGCGAGAGCGGCCGGTTACGCCTCGGCGGCATCGAGATCGCCGAGGCGCCCGCGCTGATCGGCCACAGCGACGGCGACGCGCTGATCCACGCCGTGATCGACGCGCTGCTCGGCGCGGCGGGCGAGGGCGACATCGGCGAGCACTTCCCGCCCGGCGACCCGGCCACGGCGGGCATCGACAGCCGCGAATTGCTGACACGAGTCATGCGGCTGGTGGCGGCGCGCGGCTACCGCGTCGTCAACGTGGACGCGACCGTGATCACCGAGCGCCCGCGGCTGCGCCCGCACATCGCCTCCATGCGCGAGGCCCTCGCCCGCGACCTCGGCGTCGAGGCCGGCGCCGTCAACGTGAAGGCAACAACGAACGAGGGCCTCGGCTCCATCGGCGCCGGCGAAGCGCTGGCGGCCCACGCCGTCGCCCTGCTGGATGAGGGGGAGGGGTAGGGGGAGCGTAGGGGGAGCTCAGCCAGCCCGACCCGAGCCAACACGGGTAGTCTCGTGGCATGATGGCAGCCCCGCGAGGACTGAAGGTGGATGACGCAGGCAAGTTCCCTTCCGCCACCCCCTGAGGGGCCGGGCACCATTCCGGTCTCGTCCATCCCGTCGGTAAACGTCGCCCCCGTACCCCAGCGCAGCCCGCTCCGCTACCCCGGCGGCGAGTTCTCGCTCGTTGATGTACTCGCCGTTGCCGACCGCTACCTCGCGCCGCTTGGCGCGGGGGAGCAAGTGCGAGCTCACGAGGAACGAAGCCTGAGCGCCGCGTGATTCGCGTCCTGACCCGTGGATGGCGGGACGACCTCGCGGGCGTCGCAGGGGCAGCGCGGCGGTCGCTGCTCGTCGCCGCGCCCTACATCAAGGACGACGAGGCGGCGTGGCTGTGTGGCCAACTGCGGCCCGGCGTCGCCGTGCTCACGCTCACCAACATCGACACCGACGCCGTGAGCAGCGCAGCGCTCGACGTGGCGGCACTCGGACGGCTCGCCGACGCGTCTCCGGCCTCGCGGGTCGTCGCGCTGCCAAGCCTGCACGCGAAGGTCTACATCGCCGACGAGACGGCGGCGATCGTCACCTCCGGCAACCTCACCCGCTCCGCGCTCGATCGCAACATCGAGTGCGGCGTGCTGCTCGACGAGCCCGGCCCCGTGCGCACGCTGCGTGAGGAGATGCAGTCCTTCACCAGCATCGGCAGCGAGGTCGACGCGTCGGCGATCCGCGAACTCGCGCCGATCGAGGCGGAACTGCGCCGCACGCGCGCCAGCGCGGAGGACGGCGGCTCGCCCGAGGCGCGGCGCGAGTTCCGGCGCGTGCTGCGCTCGGCGCGACCCACGTTCGTCTCCGCACCGATCGGTGATCGCACCATGGCCGCGATGTTTCGCGACGCCGTGCGCTTCATCCTCGCCCGCGGCCCGCGCATCACGCGCGACATGCAAGAGGATGTGCGCACCCTGCTGCCCGATCTCTGCAACGACGACGAAGAACTGATCATCAAGGGCAAGCCCTATAACAGCAGCGCCTGGAAGCGCCGCGCGCGCCACGCTCAGCAATACCTCCGTCAGCGCGGCGAGGTCTCATATGATTCCGGCACCAAATTGTGGAGCCTCGTCGGCGGCTGATGTCCGGCAGCGCCACGAGCGCTTGCGTACCGGGCCAGACGGCCGCACCCTGTGCGGCCGTCGCAGGGCGACGGAGCGACCGGAAGGGCGGAGCCACATCAGTCTCGCCGAACCCGATCAGGCGGAGCGTTACGCAATCGCGCGGAACGAGTTCCGGCACTACAGCCGCGAGGACTTGCTCGACCGCGCAGTCGAGGAACGCGCGAGCGACTTCCACGACTGGCCGGGAATCCTCGAAGCCTACCTCGAAGGCCTCGCCGAGGACGGTGGCAGCGGCTATGAGGACGCCACGGCGATCGCCATCTACACGCCGGAGAGCGTCGCCGGGATGCGCCTGTGGGCGGGAGACCACGCGCCCGGAGGGCAGGCGGAAGCCGCTTCACCCGCCGGCGTCGTCGGTTTGATCGAGCACCACTACCCGGACGGCATCGACGGCTGGCTACACCGCCCGCCCCCGCCGGACGCTGTCTCGCCGCTGCGTCGGCTACCGCGCCTCGCGCGGCGCGTCCTCGGGCGGTGGTGGCGATGACGCTAGTGTCGCACTCCGTGTGGGCGCCAATGTTGCCCATAGTGCGGACAACGTCGATGGCTTCCCAAGTGTGCGGACCTCTCCGATAGTAGGTGGAGCCTAGCAAGCAGGGTGCCGTGAACCCTTGAGACCGGACAAGAGAGTGAGGCGTAGCGCCCCCGCCCCCGCCCGCATCGCCAACCCGGCAACGGACCGCGCATGTGCGATAATGGCATGCACTGCGGCACGGAGGACTCCCCGACATGAGCTGGCTGCGCGCACTGCGCGAGGACATCGAGGCTGCGCAGGACCGTGACCCGGCGGCGCGCGGCACACTCGAGGTGCTGCTCACCTACCCCGGCATCCACGCACTGATGGTGCAGCGCATCACGCATGAGGCCGCCCTGCTCGGCGTGCCGCTGCTGCCACGCCTGATCTCGCACATCGCGCGCTTCCTCACCGGCATCGAGATTCACCCCGGCGCGACCATCGGGCGGCGCTGCTTCATCGACCACGGCATGGGCGTCGTGATCGGGGAGACGGCGATCATCGGCGACAACTGCCACCTCTATCAGGGCGTCACCCTCGGCGGCACCTCGACGCGCCGCGAGAAGCGCCACCCCACGCTCGAGGACGGCGTGGTCGTCGGCGCGGGCGCGAAGATCATCGGCGACGTCACGATCGGCCAGGGCTCGCGCATCGGCGCGGGCGCGGTCGTCGTCTCCAGCGTGCCGCCCAACGCCACCGTCGTCGGCGTGCCCGGCCACGTCGTCGCCTTCACCAACCAGAGCAATGACACCGTCGAGCGCCTGCCCGACCCCGAGTGGGACCGCATCGAGGAGCTCGAGCGACGGATCGCGCGCCTCGAGCGGGAGCGCCAGCCCACCGCCGCGCCCTCGGGCTCCACGAGCTCGCCCGGCGGCTTCGACGGCGGCGCGTCGCGCGAGCCGTAGCCACCACGCGATCGCAGGCAGAACCAACGGAGCGCTTGCGATGCGTCTCACCAACACACTCACCGGCGCCGTCGAGACCTTCCGTCCGCTCGAGGACGGGCGCGTCGGCATCTACGTCTGCGGCGTCACGCCCTACGAGGAGAGCCACTTCGGCCACGCCCAGTACGCGATCATCTTCGACGCCTTCGTGCGCTACCTGCGCTGGGAGGGCTCGCCCGGCGGCGGCGCCGAGGTGACCTACGTCTCCAATTACACCGACATCGACGACAAGGTGATCGACCGCGCCGCCGAGCTGGGCCGCGACCCGCTCGACCTCGTGAACGAGCAGATCGACCTCTGGGAGCGCCAGCAGCGCGCGCTCAACGTGCAGCAGCCGGACGTGCGCCCGCGCGTGACCGAGCACATCGAGACGATCGTCGAGGCAATCGAGGCGATCATCGGGGCCGGCTACGGCTACGCCACCGCCACGGGCGACGTCTACTACCGCGTCCGCGCGATGGCGGACTACGGGAAGCTCTCCCACCGCAACATCGAGGAGCTGCGCGCCGGGACGCGCGGCGAGCCCGGCGAGGGCAAGGAGTTCCCGCTCGACTTCGCGCTCTGGAAGGCGATGAAGCCGGGCGAGCCGAACTGGCCCTCGCCGTGGGGCGACGGCCGCCCCGGCTGGCACATCGAGTGCTCCGCGATGTCGCAGCGCTACCTCGGCCCCTCGTTCGACATCCACGGCGGCGGGGTGGACCTCGTCTTCCCGCACCACGAGAACGAGGTCGCACAGGCCGAGGCGGTGAGCGGGACCGGCTCGTTCGCGCAGATCTGGCTGCACAACGGCCTCGTCCAGCGCGACGGCGAGAAGATGTCGAAGTCGATCGGCAACGTCGTGACCGTGCGCGAGGCGCTCGAGCGCTGGCGGCCGGACGCGCTGCGCCTGTTCGTCCTCGAAAGCCAGTACCGGCGCCCCAACAACCTCACCGACGAGGCGATGGCGGCCGCCGGGAGTGGCCTCGGACGGCTGCTCGCCGCCGTCCGCGAGGAGGGCGTGAGCGCGGGCCCTGCCTCTTCGGCCGGCCCGGCCGAGCGAGCGCGCTTCATCGAGGCGCTCGAGGACGACTTCAGCACGCCGCGTGCGCTGGCCGCGCTCTTCGACCTCGCGCGCACGATCAACCGCGAACGCGACGCCGGCGCGGACGTGCGCCCGGCGCAGGCGCAGTTGCGCGAGTTGGCCGGCGTGCTCGGCATGCGCCTCGACGAAGCGGGCGAGGACGAGGGCGAGTTCGACGCCGTCGCCTTCTCGAAGCTCGCCGCTCGCTACGAGGTGGCATGCGGCGGCAGCGACGCGGAGTCGACGATCGAGGCGCTGCTGGCGCGCCGCCAGCAGGCGCGCGAGGAGCGCGACTTCGCCCTCGCCGACGCGATCCGCGCCGACCTCGCCGCCGCCGGCATCGAGGTGGAGGACACGCCGCGCGGCGCCCGCTGGAGCGCAGCGCGTTAGGGGCGACGAATCCCCCGCCCTGATATACAATGTGTATGCGCTAGGGGGTTTCGCATGGGTGCCACGTCGCACGTCTCCAAGTGGGGTTCCAGCCTCGCCGTCCGCATCCCAAAACCCATTGCCGAGCAGTGGGGCGTGCACGAAGGCTCGGCCATCGAGATCGTCCCTCGCGGCGATGAGGTCGTGCTGCGAAGGAGCAGGTACAACCTCGAGGAACTGGTTGCCCAGATGAACCCCGACGACCTCCATCCTGAACAGGATTGGGGCGCGCCTCAGGGCGAAGAGGTGTGGTAGACCCGGACTATCTGCCTGCCCGCGGCGACATCGTCTGGCTTAGTTTCTCGCCACAAATAGGGCACGAACAGGCAGGACACCGGCCCGCCCTGGTCTTGAGCCCCAGGATCTACAACGAGCGTTCCAGCGTGGCGCTTCTCTGTCCGATCACGTCGCGAGTCCGGCAGTACCCCTTCCAGGTTCCACTGCCCGCCGACGGCCCTGTCACGGGTATGGTGCTGGCCGACCAGCTCAGGAGTGTGGACTGGCGAGCGCGCGGCGCGCGCTTCGCGAGCCGGGCGCCTCGGCAGGTCGTTGGCGAAGTCCTGGCGAAGATTCGCATCCTCCTCGAGTGACACTGCATCCGCAGAGCCAGTCGCGCCGGTGGAGCGCGGCACGTTAGCGGCGGATCCTGCACCGTCTGCCGGGCATTCGATGCATCTGCGCGAGAGGGGCTCGCATGACCGATTCACAGCCCCCGCAGACCGCTCGCACAACTCCACCGCAACGCGCGCCCTGTATGCTTGCCACCGTCCCGGCAGCCCGAGGTGAAGACGCGTGATCGTCGGCGTATCAGCGGAGTCCATGCACGGTGAGCGCCGCGTGGCGCTCGTTCCCGCCGTCGTGTCCCGGATCGGCAACAGCGGCGCCGAGGTGCTCGTCGAGAGCGGCGCGGGCAGCGCCGCGGGCTTCTCCGACGAGGACTACCTCGCCGCGGGAGCGCGGATCGCCGCGAGCGCCGCGGACGTGCTCGCCGGCCGCCGACATCGTCGCCCGCGTCGGCGCGCCCGAGGGCGCCACGGAGATCGAGAGCCTGCGCGAGGGCCAGACGATTGTCGGACTGCTCGATCCCCTCGGGAGCCCCGGCGGAGTAGCGGCGCTCGCGGAGCGCGGGGTGAACGCGTTCGCCCTCGAGCTGCTGCCGCGGATCAGCCGCGCGCAGCCGATGGACGCGCTCAGCTCGATGGCCACGATCGCGGGCTACCGGGCGGTGCTGCTGGCCGCGAGCGAACTCACGAAGATGTTCCCGCTGATGATGACCGCAGCCGGCACCGTCACCCCCGCGCGCGTGCTCGTGATCGGCGCCGGCGTCGCCGGCCTGCAGGCGATCGCGACGGCGCGACGGCTGGGCGCGGTCGTGCAGGCCTACGACGTCCGGCCCGCCGTCGCCGAGCAGGTCGAGAGCCTCGGCGCGCGTTTCGTGGAGCTCGATCTCGACTCCGCGGACGCCGAGGACAGCGGCGGCTACGCCCAGGCGATGGGCGAGGACTTCTACGCACGCCAGCGCGAGCAGCTCGCGCGCGTCGTCGGCGAGAGCGACGTCGTGATCAGCACGGCGGCGGTGCCCGGCAGCGCCGCGCCGCTGCTCGTGACCGCCGATGCGGTCGGGCGCATGCGGCCGGGCTCGGTGATCGTCGACCTCGCGGCCGAGACCGGCGGCAACTGCGAACTGACCCGCCCCGGCGAGGACGTGAGCGCCGAGGGCGTCACCATCCTCGGGCCGCTCCGCCTGCCGGCGGCCGTGCCCTTCGACGCCAGCCAGATGTACGCGCGCAACGTCACCGCCTTCCTCGAGCACGTGCTGAGCGATGGCGAGCTGACGCTCGACCGGGACGACGAGATCGTGAGCGGCGCCCTCGTCGCGCACGCTGGCGAGGTGGTGCACCCGCGGGTGCGCGCGCAGCTCGGGCTCCCCGAGCTCGAGCCGGCTGGAACGGAGTAGCCCGTGGAAGTCTTTGTCGCGGCGCTCACGATCTTCGTGCTCGCGCTGTTCGTCGGCTACGAGGTGATCACGAAGGTTCCGCCGCTGCTGCACACGCCGCTGATGTCGGGCGCCAACGCGATCTCCGGCATCACCCTCGTCGGCACGCTGGTCACCGCCGGCGCGCAGCTCACGCTGCTCACGACGATCCTCGGCATCATCGCCGTGGCGATGGCGACGGCGAACGTCGTCGGCGGGTTCCTCGTGACACACCGCATGCTCTCGATGTTCCGTGACCGGGGTGACCGTGCCTGAACTGAACCCGGAGTGGATCGACCTCTTCTACCTGTTGGCGGCGGTCCTCTTCATCTGGGCGCTCAAGGACATGTCGCACCCGCGCACGGCGGTGCGCGGCAACCTGCTCGGCTCGACGGGCATGCTGATCGCGATCATCGTCACGCTCACCGATCGCCGCATCGTCAGCTTCGAGGTGATCATCGCCGGCGTCGTCGTCGGCGCGCTGATCGGCGCGTTCATGGCCTACCGCTCGCCGCTCACGGCGATGCCACAGGTGGTGGCGGTCTTCAACGGCTTCGGCGGCGGCGCCTCGGCGATCGCGGTCGGCGCCGCGCTCGAGGAGGCGTTGAAGGGCGGCTTTGTCGAGACGGTCGATTTCCAGTTCGCGTTCGCCGCCGTCGCCTCCGGGCTGATCGGCGGCGTCTCGCTGACGGGCAGCGCGATCGCCTTCGGCAAGCTGCAAGGGCTCGTCACCGAGCGGCCGATCCTGCTGCCCGGCCGGCACGTGCTGAACGCGCTGCTGGCCCTGATCTGTGTCGCACTCGGCGTCTGGCTGATCGCCGACTCGGACCCCTCGTTGCCGTTCTGGCTGCTGGTCGGCTTCGCCGCGGTGCTCGGCGTCATGCTGGTGATCCCGATCGGCGGGGCGGACATGCCGGTGGTGATCTCGCTGCTCAACGCCTACTCCGGCCTCGCGGCGGCGGGGCACGGCTGGGTGCTGAACAACAGCGTGCTGATCATCGCCGGCTCGCTCGTCGGTGCGGCCGGCTTCATCCTCACGGCGCTGATGTCGCGGGCGATGAACCGCTCCCTGGTCAACATCATCTTCGCCGGCGTCGGCGCGGAGGTCGCCTCCGCCGAAGACAGCGACGATGTCTACGCCGGCCGCGTCAAGTCCACGTCCGCCGAGGAAGTCGCGATGCTCCTCGACGGCGCCCGCCGCGTGGTGGTGGCGCCCGGCTACGGGCTGGCGGTCGCGCAGGCGCAGTACGCCGTGCGCGACCTGGTGGACCTGCTGGAAGAGCGCGGCATCGAGGTCGAGTTCGCGATCCATCCCGTGGCCGGCAGGATGCCGGGCCACATGAACGTGCTGCTGGCGGAGGCGGACATCCCCTACGAGCAGCTCAAGGAGATGGACGAGATCAACCCGACCTTCCGCCAGACGGACGTGGTGCTGGTGTTCGGCGCCAACGACGTGGTCAATCCGATGGCGCGCGAGGCCGACCCCTCGATCCCGATCGCGGGCATGCCGATCCTCGATGTCGATCAGGCGCGCACGGTGGTGATCGTGAAGCGATCGATGAGCCCGGGCTTCGCGGGCATCCCGAACCCGCTGTTCGCCGCTGACAACACGCTGATGCTGTTCGCCGACGCGCGCGTGGCAGCCACGCAGCTGGCCGCGGCGCTGCGCGCGTAGGGGGGCGGGCGGCGCGGCGCGGGGATGTGAACCTTGAGGATCCAGGCGGCGAGTTCGTGCATGAACACGACAATGAAGCCTCTCGCAGTGCCGATCGCCGGACCTCGCGGCGGGGCGGGGGGAAGAGCGCGCCGGGGCTGAACGCGTGAGCCTGCCTCGGGGTGGTAGGATGCGAAGATGGCACCAGCGGGCGCTGGAGCGCATGCGGGCGGCGCCTACGCCGGCGGACATCCGCTGGGCGGACATCACTTCACTGCTCTCCGCGCTGGGGGTCGATGTCAGAGAGCGGGCCGGTTCGCGGGTCCAGTTGGTCAAGGGCACTGACTCGATGGTCGTCCACAGGCCCCACCCCCGGCCCGAGACGAGACGAGACACGGTGCGCGACATCGTCAAGTTCATCGAACGTACCGGAGCGAGTTAATGCTGGAGTACAAGGGTTACCTCGGCGAGGTCGTGTACGACGATGAGGCGGAGGTGCTGCACGTCCGGGTAATCAACAGCGGCCCCTATCCGATTGCGAACGCCGAGGCGACGGACGTCGAGGGCCTCAAGCGGGAGTTCCGGCGTTCGATCGACGTGTACCTCGAAGGATGCAAGGAACTCGGCATCGAACCCGCAGCGCCCACGCCAGTCCCGCTCGAGACGCGGGCAGGCTGATCGGTTGCGGATCCGTGGGTAGCCCTCGCTGTGACGCGCGGCTCTCCTGACGCCGATCGAGTGATCAGTCGCACCGCGTTGACCCTCCTAGGAGGGCGTTTCTATACTTGATCGGATCGCACGTCGGCTATTGGCCGGGTGTGGTCATTCTGTATGCGCCGGCACCGTTCGAGCCCGAGTGGCGCAATGGCAGCGCAGCCGATTTGTAATCGGCAGGTTAGCGGGTTCGAATCCCCTCTCGGGCTCCACTCACTCCCCCTGCGGGGTCGGGTGGAGACGTGCGGGGCGCGAGTGCCGGGCGTCGACGCGCGCAGGGGTGGGAGAGTGGTTAATTCCAGCGGTCTGTAAAACCGCCGCCTTACGGCTACGCAGGTTCGAATCCTGCCCCCTGCACCAGTCGCACGCGCCGCCGGACTGGAACGCAGGTTCCCGGCCGCGGGTGGCGCCAGAAGCGGAGATATGCCCTCATAGCTCAGTAGGTAGAGCGCGTTCTTGGTAAGAACGAGGTCAGCGGTTCGAATCCGCTTGAGGGCTCCACGACAGCATCAGCTACAGCAGCGCCGCCACGCGAAGGCCGCGGGCGGCGGAGGAGAACGGGAGCCGAGGGATGGCGCGACGCAAGTTTGAGCGGACGAAGCCGCACGCGAACGTAGGCACGATTGGTCACGTCGACCACGGCAAGACCACGCTGACGGCGGCGATCACGAAGGTGCTGGCGCTCAAGGGCGAGGCCGTATTCCGCGCGTTCGACTCGATCGACAACGCGCCGGAGGAAAAGGCGCGCGGGATCACGATCGCCATCGCCCACGTCGAGTACGAGACTGAGGCGCGCCACTACGCGCACGTCGACTGTCCCGGTCACGCCGACTACATCAAGAACATGATCACCGGCGCCGCGCAGATGGACGGGGCGATCCTCGTCGTTGCCGCCCCGGACGGGCCGATGCCGCAGACGCGCGAGCACCTGCTGCTGGCGCGCCAGGTGGAGGTTCCGGCCGTCGTCGTCTTCCTCAACAAGGTGGACATGATGGACGACGAGGAGCTGCTCGAGCTGGTCGAGCTGGAGATGCGCGAGCTGATGGACGGCTACGAGTTCCCCGGCGACGAGGTGCCGATCATCCGTGGCTCGGCGCTGGCGGCCCTCGAGTCCACCTCGACCGACCCGGACGCCGAGGAGTACAAGGCGATCTGGGAGCTGATGGAGGCGGTGGACAACTACATCCCGCAGCCGGAGCGGCCGAAGGACCAGCCCTTCCTGATGCCGATCGAGGACGTCTTCGGGATCAAGGGTCGCGGCACGGTGGTGACGGGGCGGATCGAGCGCGGCGTCGTGAACGTCGGCGACCCGATTGAGATCGTGGGCATCAAGGAGACGGAGACCACGGTCGTGACCGGGGTCGAGATGTTCAAGAAGATCCTCGACACCGGCGAGGCGGGCGACAACGTCGGTTGTCTCTTGCGCGGTATCGAGCGTGCCGACATCGAGCGCGGGCAGGTGCTGGCCAAGCCGGGCAGCATCACGCCGCACCGCAAGTTCTCAGGCGAGGTCTACGTGCTCTCCAAGGAGGAGGGTGGGCGGCACACGCCGTTCTTCACGGGCTACCGGCCACAGTTTTACGTGCGCACCACGGACGTGACGGGGGTGGTGACGCTGCCCGATGGCACGGAGATGGTGATGCCGGGCGACAACGTGGCGGTGGACATCGAGCTGATCACGCCGATTGCGATCGAGGACGGGCTGCGCTTCGCCATTCGCGAGGGCGGCCGCACCGTCGGCGCCGGCGTCGTCACCGGGATCAACGAGTAGCGCGGGCACGGGCGGGACGCGCGAGGAGCAGGGACCATGGCCAAGGGAGACCGCGAGCACATCACGCTGGCGTGCATGGAGTGCCGCGCCCGCAACTACCACACGCGGAAGAACCGCCGCAACGATCCGGAGCGGCTGGAGTTGCGCAAGTTCTGCCGCCGCTGCCGAACCCACAAGCCACACCGCGAGACGCGGTAGGCTGGCAGAACAGCCGAACGGAGCCTTTACATGGGTCGAGCGCTGCGCAGGCAGCAGGAGCGCGCTCAGCGCCGCCAACAGCGGCAGCAGGAGCGCGCCGCGGCGGGCGGCGGAGGCGGCCGCGGACCCTCGATGAGCGTCTCCGCGCCGTCGGCCGGGGACGCGCGACGTGGGCGGCGCTGGATACCGCGCTGGATCGTCGACATCGTCAGCGAGTTGCGCAAGGTCACCTGGCCCACCCGCCACGAGGTCGGCTACCTCACCGTGGTCGTCGTGATAGTCTCGATCTTCTTCGGCGCGATCCTCGGCGTCGCCGATCTGGGCTTCAGCTGGCTGATCGAGAACACGGTGCTGCGCTAATGGCGAACGCACCCGACCGGGGACGAACAGGGCACGAGGCAGGCCGCTGCGCCGCGCCCGTGGAGGCAGCATGACCAGCGAACGGTACCCGAAACCGCCGCCCGCCCCGCCCAACCCGTTCACCGCCGAACTGGAGGAGCGCGCCGGCCAGGCCGCCGTGGCGACCGCCGAGGTCGAGCAAGACGGCCGCGCGTGGTACATCGTCCAGACCTACTCGGGCTACGAGAACAAGGTGAAGAAGAGCCTGGAACAACGCGTCCAGCAGACGGACATGGGCGACCAGGTCTTCGAGGTCGTCATCCCAACCGAGGACGAGATCGAGATTCGCGACGGTCAGCGCAAGACCGTCTCCCGCAAGCTGTTCCCCGGCTACATCCTGGTCCAGATGCTGATGGGCGACGACTCCTGGTACGTGGTCCGCAACACCCCGGGCGTCACCGGCTTCGCCGGCGCCACCCTGGACGAGCGCGCGCGGCCGCCCGCCCTCGAGGACGAGGAAGTCGCGCGCATCCTGCGGCAGATGGACACCGGCACGCCGCGCATCAACGTCGGCTTCGCCGTCGGCGAGGCGGTACGCGTGATCGATGGGCCGTTCATTGACTTCGTCGGCCAGGTCGACGAGATCAACC
This sequence comes from Dehalococcoidia bacterium, assembly GCA_965247925.1. GTDB lineage: Bacteria > Chloroflexota > Dehalococcoidia > UBA2979 > UBA2979 > VXMT01. Next base: position 468,903 of record CBDFIB010000004.1, on the reverse strand, counting down.
TCGACAAGGGCAAAGTGCGGGTCATGGTCTCGATGTTCGGCCGGGAGACGCCGGTCGAGCTGGACTTCCTGCAGGTGGAGAAGCAGTAACACATGGCGAAACGAGTACGAGCGCTGGTCAAGCTGCAGATCCCGGCGGGACGGGCGAACCCCGCGCCGCCGGTGGGCACCGCGCTGGGCCCGCACGGCATCAACATCATGGACTTCTGCAAGTCCTACAACGAGCGCACGCAGTCGCAGCAGGGACAGATCATCCCCGCCGTGATCACGATCTTCGAGGACCGCTCGTTCAGCTTCGAACTGCGCACGCCGCCCGCCTCCGACCTGCTGCGCAAGGCCGCCGGGGTGGACAGCGGCGCCGCGAACCAGCTGACCGAGGTCGTCGGCTCCGTCACGCACGAGCAGGTGCGCACGATCGCCGAAACCAAGCTCGCCGACCTCAACACCGACAATGTCGATAGCGCGATCCGGATCATCGAGGGCACCGCGCGCTCGATGGGAATCGAGGTAAAGCCGTAATGGCCAAACGAGGCAAGCGCTACCGCGAGGCCGCCGCCATGGTGGACCTCCAGGCCCTCTACCAGCCGGACGCGGCGCTCAGCGCCGTGAAGGAAACCGCCACCGCGAAGTTCGACGAGACCGTGGAACTGCACCTCCGCACCGGCCTCGACGGCCGTCACGCGGACCAGCAGATCCGCGGCGCGATCACCCTGCCGCACGGCCTCGGCAAGGAGCAGCGCGTCGTCGTCTTCGCCGAGGGCGAGGGAGCGATGCTCGCGAACGAGGCCGGAGCCGACCTTGTCGGCGCCGACGAGCTGATCGCGCGCGTCGCCGACGGCTTCACGGACTTCGATGTCGCGCTCGCGCAGCGCGAGCTGATGGGCAAGGTCGGGCGGCTGGGGCGCGTGTTGGGTCCTCGAGGCCTGATGCCGAACCCCCGCAACAACACCGTGCTCGAGGCGGAGGACATCCCGCGCGCCGTCAAGGAAGCCAAGTCCGGCCGCGTGGAGTACCGGCTCGACAAAACCAACTACGTGCACGCCGCGATCGGCAAGGTCTCCTTCAGCGACAACCAGTTGCTGGAGAACCTGAGCGCGCTGCTCGGCGAGATCGTGAAGTCGCGGCCGACCGAGCTGAAGGGCCAGTACATCCGCGCCGCCACGCTGACCTCGACCATGGGGCCGGGCGTGCGCGTGGAGCTCGCACCCCTGCTCGCGCTCGGCGCCGAGGGGTAAGCAACGGGGAACCGAGGGCGCTCGCGCGTAAGGGCGGGCGCGATGGAGACTGTACAGGCGCCCTGAGGGCGCAGACACCGGAGACCACGGGTTCCAACGGGCGCACTGCCCAACGGAAGAATGGCCACTGGCCGCCCGTGCAGGTGGGATCAGGCGAAGCAGCGGCGTGCCCCCGGTTGCGGGCTGGCCCGGCGCGGCGCGAACGCCCTCCCGCCGGAGGGCATTTTGTTGCCCTCGGATGCAGCAGGAGAGGAGGCGCGGTGCCTACGGAGCGCAAGATCGCGCAGGTCGCCGAGCTGAAGGAGCTGATCGAGGGCGCCGGCATCGCCATCGGGACCGCCTACCAGGGCATCCCGGTGCCCGACCAGACGCAACTGCGGCGCGTGCTGGTGGCCGAGGGCGCCAGTCTGCGCGTGATCAAGAACACGCTGCTGCTGCGCGCGGCCAACGAGAGCGGCCAGCCGCTCTACGCCGAACTGGCGCAGGGCCCGACGGCGCTGGTGACGCACCCCGACGACCCGGTTGCGGCGGCGCGGGCGATCCAGCAGTACCGCCGGGACAACCCGCAGACACCGTTCGAGGTCCGCAACGCCGTCCTCGACGGCGAGCTTGTCGACGCCGCCTACGTCGCCGACCTGGCGACGGTGCCACCGCGCGAGGTGCTGGTCGCACGCATCGCGGGCGGGCTGACGGGCAAGATCGTGGAGCTGCTGGGACTGCTCGAGGCGACGACGCGAGAGTTCGCGGGACTGATCGACGCGCGCGCCGAGCAGCTCGAAGCAGCGGAAGGCTAGGCGCGAAGCCGCGCCCAGGGAGCACTACCGCCCGCGGGGCGGTTCGGAAGGAGCACGAGGATGGCCAAGGTCGAGGAAGCCCTCGAGATCATCAAGGGCATGACGCTGATCGAGTTGCGCGATCTCAACAAGGCGATCGAGGAAGAGTTCGGCGTGACCGCCGCGGCTCCGATGGCGATGGCGGCCATGCCCGCCGCCGACGGTGGCAACGGCGCCGCCGCCGCCGAGGAGCAGTACGAGTTCGACGTGGTCCTCACGGACTTCGGCGCCAACAAGATCAACGTGATCAAGGCGGTGCGCGAGCTCACCTCGCTCGGCCTGAAGGACGCCAAGGACGTGGTCGAGTCCGCTCCGAAGGCGATCCGCGAGGCGGTCACCAAGGACGAGGCCGCCGCCGCGAAGACCAAGCTCGAGGAGGCCGGCGCCACCGTCGAGGTCAAGTAGCGACACTACGCCGACTGCGCTTGCGCCAGCCGGGCTGGCGCAAGCGTCGCACCCTGCCCGGCCCAAGACGGCCGGGCAGCGGCCGGGTGTTAGGCTTGCCTTGTGGAGTGTTTCGCCTGCGAGCGCACGGCCGTGCGGGAGTGCCCTCGATGCGGCCTGCTGCACTGCGCCGAGCACGGCGATGCGCTCTGCGAGCGCTGCATGGACCCCGCGCTCGCCCTGCCCTCGTCACGGCTCTACCGGGGAGCGCTGATCGCACTGGTGGTGGTCAGCGTGTTCGCGCTCTGGCTGCTGCTCTGGCCGGCAGCCGCCAGCGACGGCGACCAGGCCGAAGCCACTGCCAACCGCCCCGCGCAAAGCGCGGTGCTGCAAACCGCGATCACAACGCCCGCAGCGAGCCCACCTCCGACCCCCGTCACGGACGCAACTCCAGCCCGCACGCCCACTCCAACCGCCACGCCAACCGCCACGGCGACGCCCACCGCGACGCCCACCGCGACGTCCTCGCCGGCCGCTACCGCCACATCCAGCCCGACGCCGCCGCCGCCGCCGACACCCACGCCAACCGCCACGGCGACGCCAACGCCAACGCCGACCGCCACGCCAACTCCGACGCCCAGCCCCACGCCAACTCCGACGCCGACGCCCGCCGTGCCGCGGACCGCCTACATCGCCAACGCGGGCGCCGAGGGCGTGCTCGAGCGCAGCGACTGCAGTGCTCAGTCCCGCGTGCCGGTGACAGGCTGGTTTGACGGCAACGAGGTCACGATCATCGAGATGGGGACCGGCAGGTGCGAGGGCTGGAGCCGGATCACCGCCGACGACGGGCGGGAATCGTGGATCCTCAACGAGTATCTTACCGACGAACAACCCTAGGGAGCGGCCGGCCATGATCCGTCAAGAAGTCATCGGAGAGATCGCCGGACACCGCCGCACACTGCTGCGGATGGTCGGGATGTACGCGCCACTGACGGCGGGCGCGGGCGCGCTGGCGCTGGTCTCGCTGAGCGCCATCCTGGGCGGGTCCTACGGGGCGATCATTCCGCTGCTCATCCTGTTGCTCGTCACCGGCGCGGCTCTCATCCAGTTGCTCTCGGCGCTGCGCGATCTGCGGGCGCGTCCAACGTTCACGCGCGGCGAAGTCAGACGCCTCTGGACGAAGGGCGGGATGCTCTGGTTCTTCCGATCGCACTACTTGATGATCAACCGCCAGGTCTTCGTCATGCCGCCTGAAGTCTGGGTGCAGCTTGACGAGGAGAACACCGTTGAGCTTCACCACTGGCCACATACACGCACGCTGGTCCGCGCAGTGCTGCTCAGCGGCGACCTCGAAGACCTCGTCCCCGGCGAGCCCGTGTCGCCCCTGACGGAAGTCTGAGGTGACCGACCCGCACCCCGACGGCTCGCCTCCCGCCTACCGGCTCCGAGTCTCCGAGATGGCCTCCACCGACCGGCCGCGCGAGCGGCTGGAGCAACTCGGCGCGCAGGCGCTGACGACCTCCGAGCTGCTCGCGATCCTGTTGCGCACCGGAAGCCGCGAGGAAGGCGTGCTGCAACTTGCGGAGCGCCTCCAGCAGGAGCACCGCGGCCTGCGCGGACTTGCCCAGGCGGACATCACGGAGCTGTCCGCGATCCGCGGCCTCGGCCCGGCGAAGGCGGCCACCATCGCTGCCGCATTCGAACTGGGACGGCGGCGCAGCCTGGAGGGCGAGGACGAGCGCCCGCTGGTCGGCTCCCCGGAGGACGTCGCGCGGCTGCTGCAATCGCAGCTCGAACTGCTCCCGCAGGAGGAGGTCCGCCTGCTGGTACTGGACAACCGGCACCGCCTGCTCGCCAACCGGATGCTGAGCCGCGGCTCCGTCAACAGCGCGCCCGTGCGCGTCGCCGAGGTGTTCCGCGAGGCCGTGCGCCTCAACGCCGCCGCCATCGCCGTCGCGCACAATCACCCCAGCGGCGACCCCGCGCCCAGCTCCGACGACGTGGAGATGACGCGCGCCCTCGAAGCGGGCGGCGACCTGCTCGGCATCCGCGTGCTCGACCATGTCGTGATCGGCCACGGCCGCTGGATCTCGATGCGCCAGATCGGGCTCGGCTTCACGTCCGCGTAGACCGCAACGACCGGCGATCCTGCGGGACGCGTGCTACGATCCCCGTACACGCCGGGGCGGGCGGCACAGCGGGATGTGAAGTAGCCGTTGCACTGGCTCGACCTCGTCATCGTTGCAATCATCGCGTGGCTCACGCTGCGCGCCCTCTCCGTTGGCCTGATCCGGGAGGTAGTCACCGCGGTCGCGGTGGTCGGGGGCGCGATCCTCGCGGGCAACTTCTACGCCGAACTTGCCGATGACATCGCCTTCGCGATTGAGGACGAGGCGTGGCGCAGGTTCGTCGCGTTTGCGGCAATCTTTGTCGGCGTGGTGGTGATCGGGCAGATCGCCGCCGTGTTGCTGCATCGCACCTCCCGGCTCCTGCTGCTGGGCTCGGTCGACCGCATCGGCGGCGCGGCGTTCGGGTTCCTCAAGGGCATCGTCGCCGTGGAGGTGCTGATCCTGGCCGCGATCACCTTCCCCATCTCCGGCGAGCTCGACGACGCGCTCAGGGGCTCGCTGATCGCGCCCGTCTTCATCGACGGCCTGCCGCTGATCCAGCGGATGCTTCCGGCCGAGTTCGAACGGGCCGCCGAGGCGTGGCCGGACATCCTCCAATCGTTCGGCTCCGGTCCGGACCGCAGCTGACCCGACGCCACCTCCGCCGGCCCGGCCGCCCCAACCGACTCACTGGCCGCTACACTGCGCGAGGCGGAAAGGGCGAGAGCGTTGCTGGACAGGCACGCGCTGGTGCTCAATCAGGACTACGAACCGCTGAACGTCTGCGGCGTCAGGCGTGCCTTCGCGCTCGTCTTCGGTGGCCGCGCCGAACTGCTGGAGGAAGGCGCGGAGCCGATCCGCGGCGTGGACCGCGACTATCCCGCGCCCTCGGTGATCCGGCTGCGCCGCCGCGTGCGCCGCCCGCGACCGCAGGTGCGCCTGACCCGGCGCGAGGTCTTCGCGCGAGACCAGCAACGCTGCCAGTACTGCGGGAGCGGGCACCAGGACCTCACGCTCGACCACGTTGTACCGCGCCGCCGCGGCGGCACGCATGTCTGGGAGAACATCGTGACCGCGTGCCAGCCGTGCAATCACCGCAAGGGCGGCCGCACCCCGCGCGAGGCGCGGATGCAGCTGCTGACCCAGCCGGTCAGGCCCCGCCACTCCGTCCCTCAGCAGCTCGCCGAGCACCTCCAGCGCTACGAGGAGTGGCGGCCGTTCTTCTTCGGCTGGCTCGACCGCGAGACGCAGCGCGCGATTGCCAACTGATCAGCGACGCGCCCGCCGTAGGGCGTGAGCGCGCGAGGGCGTATGCTCTCCAGCAGCGCGTGACGCCGGAAGACCGAGAGGGGCCGCCCGTGAGCGTCGCTCAGCGACTCCAGGAGCTGGGAATCGAACTCCCGCCCCCGCCCCCGCCGGTCGGCATGTACCGCGCCGCGCTGCGCAGCGGGAACTGGATCCTCACCTCCGGACAGTTGCCGATGCGCGACGGCGAACTGGTGAACCCCGGACACATCGGCGGCGAGGACGACATCGACGCCGGCCGCGAGGCGGCGCGGGTCGCGACGCTGAACGCGCTTTCCGCCGCGCAGGCGGTGCACGGCAGCCTCGAGGGCCTGCGCGTCGTACGCCTCGTCGGCTACGTAGCGAGCGCGCCGGACTTCCAGGCGCACCCGGCGGTAATCAACGGCGCGAGCGAACTGCTGCGTGACCTCTTCGGCGAGGACGCCGGGCTGGGCACGCGGCTGGCCATGGGCGTCGCCGCGCTGCCGCTCGGCGCGGCGGTGGAGATCGACCTGATCCTCGAGGACCTGGAGGCAGCGGCATGACGACGGGCAACGACCGCATCGTGGTCCAGAACCGCATCGACTTCGTGACCGGCGCCGTGCGGCGCTACCTGGCGGACGCCGACGCCCTGACGGAGATCGCGGGCGAGGTGCAGGCGCTCGTCGAGAGTCACGACGCCACCGCGCTGCGCGAAGAGCCCGGCGAGGGCGAGTGGTCCGTGCTGCGCACGCTCGGCCACATGATCGCCTACGCGCGCGTCCTCCATGACCAGCTCGATCGCATGGCGCACATGACCGACCCGGTGCTGCCGATGACCGACGACGCCGCGGTCGCGGAGCGCGAGGACTGGGAGTCGCGCGACCCCGCGGACCTGGCCGCGCTCTTCAACGACGCGATCGGCGAGGTGGGGGCGCTGCTCAAGAGCGTGCCTGATTCCTCGTGGGGCCGCGCCGGCCTCCACCCGCTGGGCGGACGCCGCTCGATCGTGCAGCACGTGCGCGGCGCCGGCGCGCACCTGCGCAGTCACGTCGAGCAGATCGAGGCAGCCCTCGGCGCGGAGTAGCGCCGCTCGCTAGCCGCGCTCGATCGGCAGCTCCGAGCGCACCGCCCACTCGGACCAGGAGCCGTCGTAGTTGCGAGCCTGCTCGTAGCCGAGCAGCTCGTGCAGGACGAACCAGGCGACGGCCGAGCGCACGCCGCCGCCGCAGTAGGGGTAGGCCGCCGTCGAGCCGTCGACGCCCGCCGCGGAGAAGAGCGAGCGCAGCTGCTCGAGCGGCAGCAGTTGCCCGTCCTCGCGCACCAGGCGCTCCCACTCCAGGTGCACCGCGCGCGGGATGCGGCCCATGCGCGGCGCGTCGGCGTGACCGTGCGCCTCGCCCAGCCACTCGCCGTCCGAGCGGCAGTCGACGATGCGCGCCGGGCCGCCCTCGGCAGCCGCGAGCACGTCGCCCGCGAGCGCGATGATCGAGGCGTCCGGCTCGGGCAGTGAGACCTCGGCCGGCGTGATGGCGGGAAGCTCGCGATCGACCGGCACGCCGGCCGCGCGCAGCGCGGGCACGGCGCCGTCGGCGAGGTGCACGCGCGGGAAGCGGAAGTAGCGCAGCGCCCAGTAGGCCCGCGCCGGCCAGGCCGAACGCGCGCCCGCCGTGCAGACGATGCGCTGCCCCGGCGAGACGCCGAGGCGCGAGAGATTCGCCTCCATGCGCTCGCGCGTCGGCACCAGCGCCCGGACGCCGTCGCGGTCTTCGGTAAAGTCGCCGTAGCCGTGGGCGTAGATCGCGCCGCGGACATGCGCCTCGTCGTACTCGGCGCGGTCGTTGGCGATGTGCAGCACGCGCACGTCCGGGTCGCCGAGGTGTTCCGCGAGCCAGGCGCCATCGACGAGCGCGGGCACGGAGTCGTCACGCTGTCCGCTCACGGCCGAACCCTCCCCGGTCGAGGCCTTCCGCCGGACGCGCATTCGCGGTCTCCGGGAGCCGGCCTCGTCTTCCCCCTCACCCTGACCCTCTCCCTCATGGAGAGGGGACAAGTGCTAGTTCTGCCCGCCGCCGCCCGAGCCGCCGCTCTGGCCGCCACTGCCGCCGGAGCGCCTGCGCCCCCGGCCGCCGCGGCGTCCGCGGCGACGGCGGCGCGCGGGCTGCTCGCCCCCGCCGTCCGTCTGCTCGGGCGCGCGGTCCTCCGTCGGCCCCGCCGGGGCGGGCTCGCCGCCAGCCGGCGCGTCGACTACATCGAGGGTGGCGACCAGCGTGTCGCGGCGGTGGCGATCCTGACGGTGTACCGGGCCCTCGACCTGCTCCTCGAGCTCCTCGGGCCGCACGGCCGAGCCGTACTGGCTGGCCAGCTCGTCGGCGGTCATCTCGATCACCTCGCCGCTGTCGTCGAGGCGCAAGCGCACCTGGCCCTTGAGCGTGTTGTGGGCGATCACGCGCGCACGGCCGACCGGCGTGGTGACGCGCTTGCCGACCTTGGGCAGCGTCCCGCGCAGGAGGCGGTACTCGTCGACCTCGTAGGAGAGGCAACAGAGCAGACGACCGCAGACACCCGAGATCTTCGTCGGGTTGGGCGGGAGGTCCTGCTCCTTCGCCATCCGCATCGAGATCGCCGGGAACGTCGTCTGCCAGGTGCGGCAGCAGAGCGCGAGGCCGCACACGCCGACGTCCCCGAGCGACTTCGCGCGGTCGCGGTCGCCGACCTGCCGGACATCGACCTCCACGCCGAGCAGGTCGCGGCACATGCCGGTGAACCAGCGGTGCTGGATACGCTCCGGCGCGGCGAAGGTGATGTTGCAGTGCGTGCCCGCGAGGTTGTAGATCAGACTCGCGACGCGCACCCGCGGGTCATTGCGCGTCGCGAGCTCCTGCGCGCGGCGTAAGTCCTCCAGCGCGCGCTCGCGGCCCTCCCGCCAGGCGTCGACGTCCTCGGCGCTGGCGAGGCGCTCGATGACGCGCAGCGGTCCCTCCGGCTCGGCGGCCAGCGTCTGGTCCGGCGTGACGACCACCCAGCCCAGCTGCTCGCCGGTCGAGGTGTGGACGACCACGTAGTCGCCCAGCGCCGGTTCGATCTCGTCCGGGCTGCACCACGTGAGTGGCCCGGCTTCAGTGAAGCGGATCCCGACAATGCCTTCCATGCGGTCCCGACGGTCACGACGCCGGCCAGTGCCTCGCAGGCGTGGGCCTGCTCAGGCGGGCGGCGCGGCGGCCGGACGGGCCTCCTCTCGGCTAGGCTCCGGTTCGTCGAACTGCAGCAGCGGGAGGTCCAGCATCAGCACCTCCAACGCCAACTGCGGGTTGGTGTTCTCCAGCAAGTGACGGCGCGCCCGCTCCGTCGCGCGCAGCGCCAGCACCGCCTCGCGAGGCGAGCAGGCAGCGGACGCCGCCTCGCCCCGGCCTTCCGCGTCGGCGGCGGAGGCGAGCGTGTCGCGCCACCACCAGCGCCAGACGTCGAGCGTCTCGAGGACGGCCCGCCGCTCGCGGCGCCACGAGCCGGCAAGCCGCGCGGCGTGGTCGAAGCGCTCGTTGCGCGAGGCTCCGCAGAGCCGCCGCAAGTCCGCGATCGCGGTCTCGCGCAGCTGTCGCTGCGCCGGGTCCTGGTGCAGCCGCAGCGCGAAGCCGTAGCGCCCGCGCCCCTGCGCGGCCAGCTCGCGCGCCTCGTCCGCGTCGAGGTCCTCGATGTCCTCGGCGAGCGCCTCGGCGAGCGCGGCGCGAGGCAGCGGCCGCAGCGTCAGCTCGCGGCAGCGCGAGCGGATCGTCGGCAGCAGCTCGTCGGGATCGACGGAGAGCAGGATCAGCAGCGCGCTGCCCGGCGGCTCCTCGAGCGTCTTGAGCAGCGAGTGCGCCGCCTCGGTCTGCAGGTCGTTGGCGGTGTCGATGATGAAGACGCGACGCGTGGCGTGGAACGGCGCGAGGTTCGCGAGCTTCGAGATGCGGCGCGCCTGGCAGATGCGGATGCGCGTCGAGCTGTCCGCCTGGTGGTCGCGGTGCCCCTCCTCGTCGCATCGTCCGCCGATCGTGATCCGCTCCACGTCCGGCGCCTCGCCCGCCTCGATGCGCGTGCAGGAGCGACACTCGAGGCACGGGTCGACGCCTTCGGCGTCCGCCTCCGCGCGCTGCTCGCAGTGCAGCGCCTGCACGAGCCGCCTCGCCAGCGTCGCCTTGCCCACGCCGTCGGGCCCGCTGAACAGCCAGGTGTGCCCGAGCCGAGCGGCCGCGAGGGCGGCCCGCAGCTCGGCGACGGGCTGATCGAGCCCTCGCAGGCCCCAGTCCGCGTCTCCGTTGGTCACGTCGCCGCTCACAGGTCCACGTCCAGCGACATCAGGTCCTCGAAGGTCTGGCGGCGGCGCAACAGGCGCACCTCGCCGTCGGCGACCAGCACGACGGCGGGCCGCAGCGCGAGGTTGTAGTTCGACTCCATCGCGACCTGGTAGGCGCCCGCCGCCGGCATCGCGACGACCTCGCCGGCGCGGAGCCGCGGCGTCTCGATGTCGCGCGCGAGCAGGTCGCCGGACTCGCAGTACTTGCCGGCGATCGTCACGGTCTCCTCGGCGTCCGCGAGCGGGCGCTCGGCGGAAAGCAGCTCGTAGCGCGAGCCGTACATCGCGGGGCGGATGTTGTCCGCCATGCCGCCGTCGACGGAGACGTAGGTGCGCACGCCCTCGATCTCCTTGCGCGCGCCGACCGTGTAGAGGGCGAGTCCGGCGCGCCCGACCAGCGAGCGGCCCGGCTCGATCACCAGCCGCGGCAGCGACAGTCCGCGCGCGTCCGCCTCGCGGCGCAGCGTCCCGCAGATCACGCTCGCGTAGGCGGCGGGCGGCGGCGGCTCGTGATCGCCCTGGTAGCCGATGGCGAACCCGCCCCCGACCGAGAACTCGTCGAAGTCGAGCCCGAGCCGGTCGCGGCACACCTCGGCCTGGAAGGCCGTGACCACCTCGATGCCGCGCTCGTACGGCGTCAGCTCGAAGATCGGGCTGCCGAGATGCATGTGCAGCCCGCGCAGATCGAGGTGCTCCGCGGCCGCGATGCGGCGCACCGCCTCCTCCGCGTCGCCCGTGGCGATGGCGACGCCGAACTTGCTGTCGAGGATGCCGGTCGTCGTCTTCTCGTGCGTGTAGGCGTCGACGCCCGGCGAGACGCGCAGCAGCACCGGCTGGCTCACGCCCGCCGCCGCCGCCTCCTCCTCGACCAGCGCGATCTCGCCGAGGTTGTCGATCACGACGCGCCCGACGCCCGCCTCGATTGCCGCGCGCAGCTCCTCGGGCGACTTGTTGTTGCCGTGCAGGTAGATGGTGGCGGGGTCGACGCCGGCGGCGAGCATCACCGCCAGCTCGCCGCCGGAGACCGCGTCGAAGCCGAAGCCCTCGGCGGCGATCAGGCGGGCGAAGGGGCGGTTGAGGAAGGCCTTCGCCGCGTAGAGGGCGGTGGTCTCCGCGTGCTCCTCGCGGAACGCCTCGAGGAAGCCGCGCGCCTGCCGTTGCAGCGTCGCGAGGTCGTAGACGTAAAGCGGGGTGCCGTATTCGCGGGCCAGCGTGGGCAGATCGCAGCCGCCGACGGAGAGCGCGCCGCCCTCGCCGAGGGCGGCGGTGACTGGCAAGAGATGCGCCAGCGGCAATGATGCCGTCGCGGAGGTAGCCACAGTGGTCCCGCGTTCCCGCGGTGTCGTCGTATTCGGCCTCGCGGGCGGCGCTTCCGGCAAAGCCTGGGGAGCGCGCGCGAGGTATGGACGTCACGCGTCGTTCGTTCCGGCCGATTATCGCACGCGCGCCGCCGGATCGCACGGCTGCAGCGCTGGCCGTCAGCGCGTGAGGGCGACTTCCCGGAGACGCTCGCGCTCGGTCACCTCGATGCCGCCCCGGCCGACGAGGCGCGCGAGGTGGGAACGGACCCGGAACGTTCGACGTGGAGAGGGTCCTGGTGAACTGCCTGACGACGGCGACGTGCTGGATGAGGTGGTCGGAGACGACGTTGACGCGCGTCTCGATCTTCGGCTCGCCCTCGTCGGCCCTGCCTGCGGGCTTCGCGGCGATCGCGCACGGGTCCGTCCTGGTCGGCCTCCCGGGTCAGTCCTCGATGTCAGCGTCAAGGAAGAGCGCGACGTACGGATCGTATATGAAGAAGCGGTCGCGCTTGCGACCGGTGATCTCGCGCAGCAGGCCGAGGTCGGCGAAGGCCTTGACCAGCGAGTTGGCTCTCGCATGACTGAGGCCGGAGCGCCGCTGTGCATCGCGGATGTCAAGGAATGGAGCCGGGTACAGCGATTCGAGCAAGCGTAGCCCGTTGTCCGCGCGCCGCCCGAGCGATCCCGCCACGAGCGCACGGTGTTCCTCGCGCAACGTGATCAGCCGGCGCGCTGTCTCGGTGGCTTCGGCCGCCACAACGCGGACGCCCTCGAGGAAGAACCGCAGCCATCCTTCCCAGTCGCCCCGATCGCGCACGGCCTGCAGGCGGTCGTAGTACTCGGAGCGCCGCCGCCGCAGGTAGTGGGAGAGGTAGAGCAGGGGCCGCTTCAGAATGCCTGTCTCGCAGAGCAGGAAGGTGATCAGAAGACGCCCGACACGCCCGTTCCCGTCAAGGAACGGGTGGATCGTCTCGAACTGCGCATGGACGAGCGCGACCTTGATCAGCACCGGCAGTTCGCTCCCGTCGTGGATGAACCGCTCGAGGTCGGACAGTGCATCGCCCATCTCGGCGGGCGGAGGTGGCACGAAACTGGCGTCCGCCAGTGTGCTCCCCGGCGCTCCGATCCAGTTCTGCGAGGTGCGGAACTCGCCCGGATTGCGTTCCGCGCCGCGCACGCCCTCCAACAGCACACCGTGAATCTCGCGGATGAGCCGCAGTGATACTGGCAACGAGGCGAGGCGCTCCAACCCGTGATTCATGGCCCGCACATAGTTGGCGACCTCGGCGGAGTCGTCCGGCGTCCGGGCGCGCGCCCGTTCCGACTCGAACTCAAGGAGATCGACGAGCGAGGCTTGCGTGCCCTCAATCTGACTCGACAGCACCGCCTCGCGCCGCACGTACATGTAGACGAACAGGTCCGCGTCCGGCAGCAACTCCGAGGCGCCATCGAGGCGCCCGAGCGCGCGATCCGCTTCCGAGAGCAGCCGCACCAACCCGGCATTGAGGTCCGGCGGGGGGACAGGCGGAAGCGGCGCAGGAATGAACGCACGGTAGCCAGCCGGGACACGCACGTAGCGACCGGCGCGTGGCTCCGCTGGTGTCGCTTCCGGAACGTTCTCGCCGACCATCCTCTTGCTATTATCACTTTACAACCTAAGTGGCAATAGTGCGCCTCGCTCACGCTCGATATGCTCGCTTCTGGCACTAGCAGGCTGCTTCTATGAGGGCTGGTCCGATCTGCAAGTCGGCCAACGTGGTGGCCGCTCCGTCTGCACGCCATGCCGGATGGTGACCTGTGCCCCGCTTCTATCCGCACTCGCCGAGGGGTCGCGCTTCTGGACCCGGTGCATGATGGGGAACCTGCTTGCAGGGGGCGCTGCCAGCTGAAAAGCGTCCTTGGGTGGACCAGCAGCCTGTCGCAGTCGCCCGGTCTTCAGCATCACGGTGCAGCCGTTGGTGGTCGTCTGGTGGTGGTTCGCCGTCTTCCCGTCGCCCGCTACGCAGCCTCCCCCTCCGCCGTGGCGGCCTGGCGCAGCGGCTCATAGACCTCGCCGCTGCGCCAGAGCGCGTGCAGCAACACTGCGAGGCGTCGCGCCACGGCGACGACCGCGCGCTTCTTCGCGTTCCCCGCTCCCGAGGCCATGTAGCGCTCGCCCCAGCGGCGCAAGTCGCAGTCTGGTCCGAACGGTCCGAGGACGTACTGCGCGGCCTGCACGAGCAGCCGCCTCAGGTGGGAGTCGCCACGTTTGGTGATCCCCAGTTGCGTGTGGCGGCCGCCGGAGTCGCGACGCCTGGGCACGAGGCCGAGGTAGGGTGCGACCTCGCGGCTGCGGGGAAAGCGCGCGGGATCCTCGATCGTCAGCACGAAGGTGAGGGCGGTGATGGGACCGACGCCTGCGACCTGGCGGAGCGCGGCGGTCTCGGGGTAGGCCGCGCACAGCGCCTCGACCTCCCGGCCGGCGGCGGCGATGCGGGCGCTGAGCTCGCCAATCACCTCGAGCAGCGGCAGCAGTGCGGTGCGCAGTTCAGCCGGGATGTGCTCCGCTGCCTTGCGATGGAAGGCTGGCGCGGTCACCTTCGGCAGCGCGGCGCCCCACGCCTTGACGGCGCCGCGCACGTGGTTGATGAGCTGCGTCCGCGAGCGCACGAGCGCGTCGCGGCCGCGCACGACCGCGAGATCCTGCTGGGCCTGCGCGCTGCGGTGACGGATCGGGGCGAGCAGCTTGGGGTCGAGGCGACCCAGCCGTGCCAGTTGCTCGGCGTCGCTGCGGTCGTCCTTGCGGTGGCTGCGTGCGATCAGCGCTACCTGGCGGGGGTTGGCGACAATCACCTCGTGACCGAGTTCGGTCAGCAGCCGGCTCAGCCACGGCGAGTGCCGTCCCGCCTCCAGCACCGCCCGTGCCGCCGGCAGCTCCCCGAGCGCTCGCCTCAGCGCGAGGGCCGTCGTGCGGACGCGCTGCTCGCGCTGCACGTCCCCGGCGGGGCCGAGCACGCAGATCTGGGTGTGACGGTCGCTCACATCGAGGCCCCAGGTGACTCCGCTGGCTTCCTCCCGTTCAACGCGCTCTGCCGTTGCGATATGCTGCTGCATGGCTGGTCTTCTACCTCTCTGGCTCTGAGAAGCCGTTCTGGGCCCGATTCGAGGCCGCTTACCGGGGACGAGTATCCCCTTGAGGAGGAGACCAGCCCTCATCCCATCTGAAAAACTCCTGATCCTGAGCCGTAGGGTCTCACTGGCCATTCGGTGGGCTGGCGTAGAGCCCAGAAACATTGGGTTTCTTGATGTCGCGGCCAGCGCGATTTCAGCCCAAAAGCGCCGCCGCGGACTTTTTCATCACCCTGCTGCAGGCTGTCGCACAAACCCGCGATGCGGGGAACATCGCGATAGGATGAGCATGGCGGCGGGGGCGGAGTGATTCCGGGGTGCCGCCATGACCCAGCGCTTCCTGCCGTGCGAGCGTGACCAGCAATACCTGATGCCCGCCAGCCTCCGCGACTGGCTGCCCGAGGACCACCTCGCGTGGTTCGTGCTCGATGCGGTAAGCCAGCTCGACCTCACCGCGTTCTACGCGCGCTACCGCGAGGACGGTTGGGGGCGGAAGGCGTACGAGCCGTCGATGATGGTCGCGCTCGTGCTCTATGCCTACTGCGAGGGCGAGCGCTCGAGCCGCCAGATCGAACGGCGCTGCCGCGAGGACATCGCCTTCCGCGTGCTGACCGCGAACCAGCAGCCCGACCACGCCACGATCTGCCGCTTCCGGCAGCAGCACGAGCAAGCGCTGGCGGGACTGTTCGCCGGGGTGCTCAGGCTGTGCGCCGAGGCGGGTCTGTTGCGGGTCGGCGTGGTCGCGCTCGACGGCACCAAACTCCGCGCGAACGCCAGCCGTGAGCGCAATCGCACGGATGCGGAGCTTGCGGCCGAGGTGCGGCGCATCCTCGCCGAGGCGGAGCGGGTGGACGCCGAGGAGAACGCGCGCTTCGGCGACGCGCGGGGCGACGAGTTGCCTGCGGGGTTCAGGGACCGCGAGGAGCGCCTGCAGCGGCTGCGCGAGGCGCGGGAGCGGCTGGCGGCCCGTGAGCGGGAGCGGCAGGAGGACTATGAGGAACGCCTCAGGAGCCGCGCGCAGAAGGACCGGCGCGGGCGCCGCCCGCAGCCGCCGCAGCCCGACCCGGGCGCGAAGGTGAACGTCACCGACCCGGACAGCCGCGTGGTGCGCGACTATCACGGCTACTTCCAGGGCTACAACGTGCAGGCGGTGACGAGTAGCGACCAGATCATCGTCGCGGCCGAGGTGAGCCTCCAGGCGACGGACATGCACGAGCTGCAACCGATGATCGAGGCGATGCACCGCAACCTGCAGGCCGCACACTGCGGGCCGCCGCGCGTGCTGCTGGCCGATGCCGGCTACTACTCCGAGGCGAACGTGCGGCAGGCCGAAGGCAGGGGTCCGGAGCTGCTGATCGCCACCCGCAGCGACCGCAACCGGCGCGCCGGCGCTGCGGCGCCGCGCGGGCGCATCCCTGCCGGGCTCTCCGTACGTGAACGGATGGACCGGAAACTGGCGACGCAGCGGGGCCGGCGTCTCTACGAGCAGCGGCGCTGGATGATCGAACCCGTCTTTGGAGACGTCAAGGAAAACCGCGGCATCCGCCGCTTCAAGCGGCGCGGGATCGCCGCGTGCGCCAGCGAATGGAAGCTGAGCGCCGCCACCCACAACCTCAAGAAGCTCTATCGCCGGGCGCGCCCGTCACCCCGGCCAGCGAACAGCAACCCCCGGCGAGGAGACCGGGCTACCGCCGCGGCTGCCGCGTAGCGCGCCTGCCCCGCCAGACGCGACCGCTCCGCTCCGACTGCCGACTGCCGACTGCCGACTGCCGACCGGCTACCCTTTTGGCACTCCACCCACGCCACTCCGTGCGACAGCCTCTGCTAACTGTCCGTTCCTGTCCGTTCCTGTCCGTTCCTGTCGTTTTTGCCTCCAAACGACAATACGAGGAAGCATCCCTCCTCTTACTGTCGCTTCCGGCACTTACTTCGCCCGACCGGGCGCGCTATTGTCCCTTCGCTGCGGGAACGGACAGTAGCGCCGGTGGACGAGCGTCGAGCAGCGGGAGATCGACTCACTCCTCGCGCGCTACGAGCGCGAAGTCGAGTACTTCGTGCTGACGCATGACCGCCTGCTGCCGCTGATGCGCCAACTGCTCGACGCGCTGAAGCGCTGGGCGGAGAGCGGCGAGCACGCCGACGGCCGGGCCGCGCTGCTGCGCCACGAGTACATCGAGGAGCTCAACACGCTCGGTGGGCAGATCGACGACTGGGTGCGCATTCGCGGCTCCGGGCTGCGCGTTTCCTCGCTCGCCGGGGGCATGTCGGACGCGCAGATCGAGCGCTTCAGCGCGCTGCAGGCGCGCGAGGTGGCCGAGGCCGTGGGCCGCGAGGAGTTCGATGCCGCGCAGGCGGAACTGCGCGAGCTGCCGCTGATCTTCGAGGAGTTCGCGGCCTAGCCCTCAGAGCCGCCGCAGCACCGAGGCGGGCGGCAGCGGGCGCGTTGCGAAGAGGAAGCAGAGCGAGCCGAGCCCCGCCAGCACTCCCAGCACGAGGAAGGCCAGCGCGTACGTCCCCTGCTTGTCGTACATGATGCCGGCGATCAGCGGGCCAAACATCATGCCCGTCATCACGATCAGCGAGGAGAAGCCCTGGATCTGCCCGTAGGAGCCCGCCCCGAAGTAGTCGGCGCGCAACGCCGAGGTGAGCGGCCCCCGGGCGCCCCAGGCCATGCCCTGCAGCGCCACGGCCACGGTCACCAACCAGAACGTCGGGCTCCACGCCAGCAGCAGCATCGCCGCCATGTGCCCGAACATCGCCGAGACGATGATCACGCGCTTGTTTACGCGGTCGCCGAACACGCCGCCGATCATCATTCCCACTACCAGCATCGCCGTCAGCAGCGTGATCAGCCGCGCCGCCGTCGCCGAGGACACGCCGAACTCGCCGGTCACAAAGACGAAGAGATGCACCGAGATGGCGCCGACGGTCAGCAGTCCGGCGGCATGCCCGAGCGAGAGCAACCAGAACGCACGCGTCCGCATCGCCTCCCGGGCGGTGAAGTTCATCTCCGGCACGGCGGCTGCGGCCTCCGCTGCCGCGGGCGGGAGCCCGTCCGGCATTCGGCCGGAGTCGCTCGGGCGGCTGCGGACGAGACTCGAGAGCGGCAGGCCCAGGGCCAGCACGATGCAGCCCGACACCACCGCCGTCGTGCGCCAGCCCCAGCCCTCAAGCGCCAGGACCACCGCCGGCGTCAGCAGCCCGCC
The DNA here is from genome assembly GCA_965247925.1 of Dehalococcoidia bacterium. Taxonomy (GTDB): domain Bacteria; phylum Chloroflexota; class Dehalococcoidia; order UBA2979; family UBA2979; genus VXMT01. Next base: position 451,133 of record CBDFIB010000004.1, on the reverse strand, counting down.
TGCGGCGACGCCCGTCGACATCACGCCCAGCGCCAGCGCACGCCGCTGCTGGAACCACTTCACGATCGCCGTCGAGACGCTCAGCATCGAGGAGAGGCTGGAGCCGATCGCGATCAGCGCGAACACCAGATAGAACCCGAGCAGCGAGTCGATGCGGCTGAACGCCATCAGCGACAGGCCGAAGATCACGGTGCCGATCAGCATGATCACCCGCGGCCCGAAGCGATCGACGGCCCAGCCGTGGAGCGGACCGAGGAAGCCCGTCTCCACGCGCTGCAGCGCGAAGGCGAGCGAGAGTTCCGTGCGGCTCCAGCCGAACTCTTCCTCCAGCACCTTCACGTAGGCCCCGAAGGAGTGGAACAGCACCCCGCCGCCGATCACCATCAGGCCCCAGCCGGCAAAGACGATCCACCAGCCGTAGAAGATGCGCTCCTGGACCCCGCGAGCTGGTCCGGGTGGCGGCGTCGCGGGCGCGCTCCCCGACGCGCCATTCCCTCCGGCGTCCGATACCTCGACGAGCTTCGCCACCTGTGAAGACTCCTCGCCCATGTCCGGCTCGCCGCGCCCGCTGCGCTGGGACGGCTCCGCCATCATAAGCGGGGCCCTGCCTATGACTCGTTGCGCGGCTCCGCCTCCGCCGCGTCGAGGCGCCGCAACAGCGTGCCCGCACCGACCACGCGAGCGCCCAGCGCCTGGACCTCGCGGCGCAGCGCGCCGTCCGAGGTCACGACGGTCAGCGAGGCGGGGTCGGGGTCATCCGCCACCAGCTCCGCGATGCGCTCGTCGGCGGCGTTCCGGCCGCTCCGCCGCGCGTAGAGCACGCGCAGCGACTCGCCCGCGGGCTGCTCCGGCGGCCCGGAGCGGCCGGGCCGGCCGTCGAAGACCACGGTCAGCTCGTCCCCGCTCGCCTCGGCCAGCGCCTCAAGGCGTCGCACGAGCCGCCGCGCGGCGCCCGCGCGGTCGCGCCACCAGCCGTCCGGCCGCGAGCCGATCACGTTCATGCCGTCGACAACCAGACGCTCCACGGATCGCTCCCGGACGCTCATCCCCTCGCCATCCTCGCACGCCGCCGGGGGCGCTCCGCGGCGGGCGATCGTGAGCACGGCAGCGGCTACCCTCGGACCGTGACCACGAAGCCCGGCCCGCCCGGCGATCCGGCCGGAACGACGAACCTGGCCGACGCCCGCGCGGCCGAGCCGCCGCCGTTGTTCACACGCGGCCTGCTGCTGCTCTGCATCGCCGTCTTCTTCCAGATGTTCAGCTTCCAGATGCTGCTCCCCGTGATGCCGCTCTACCTGCTCGACATCGGCGGCAGCGAGGGGCAGGTGGGGCTGATCCTCGGCATCACCGCCGGCACGGCGATGCTCTTCCGTCCGCTCACCGGCTGGATCGCCGATCGCCACGGACGCAAGCCGCTGCTGGTTGCCGGCAACGCCAACTTCGTGCTCTCGCTGGCGCTGTACCCGCTCGCGCGCTCCGTCGCGCCGCTGCTCGGCGTGCGCTCGCTGCAGGGCGCGGGGCTCTCCGCGACGAGCACCGCCGGCAGCACGATGGTCGCCGACCTCGCGCCCCCGCTGCGCCGCGCCGAGGCGATGGGCATCTACGGCGTCTCCGTCAACGTCTCCAGCGCGATCGGGCCGCTGCTCGGCGCCACGCTCGCAATCGGGGCCGGCTTCAACACCGCCTTCCTCGTCGCCGGGATCACGGCGATCATCGGGCTCGCCTTCACCACGCGGCTGCCGGAGCCTCCTCGCGCTGCCGCTCCGGCGGGCGGAACGCGCTTCACGCTGATCAGCCGCGATGCGTTGTTCCCGGCGTCGATCGCGCTCTGCCTCTTCCCGCCGATCGGCGTGGTGCTCTCCTACATCGCCGTCTTCGCCAACGCCGAAGGTCTCGGCAACCCGGGCCTCTTCTTCCTGCCCTACTCGCTGACGCTGATCGTGGTGCGCCTGCTCGCGGGACGGCTCTCCGACCGCTACGGCCGCCTGAACGTGCTGCTCCCGGCAGTCCTGGCGTTCATCGCGGCGCTGATCGTGATCGCCTCGGCGCACCACGTGCTGGTACTGCTGCTCGGCTCGCTGCTGCTCGGCTGCGGCTTCGGCATCGCGCACCCCACGCTGCTCGCGATGGCGGTCGACCGCGCGCCCGAGGGTCGCCAGGGCGCCTCGATGAGCACGCTGATCGGCGCCTTCGACCTCGGCATCGGCGGCGGCTCCGCGCTCGCCGGGCTGGCCGTCGTCTTCGTGGGGCTGCGCGGCGTCTTCCTGCTCACCACGATCGCGCCACTGCTGGCCGCGCTGCTGCTGAGCGTGGCGCTGCGCCGCGGCAACCGCTGACGCCTCGGCGGGCTCAGGCGGCTGCTACGAACTCCGCCGTGGTCGGAATCTGCTGCAACTCCGCGACGATCTCGCGCACCTGCGCCTCCTCGTCGGGATTGCCCGGCTCCACCTCGAGGTTCACGACGGTCGCGAGGCCCGCGTACTTCTCGCGCATCTCCGCGGCGATCCGGTCCCAGGTGCCGATCGCGCAGAACTCCTCCATCATCTCGTCGCTGACGCGGCTCGGCATCGCGTCCCAGCGGCCCTCGATCGAGAGCCGGTGCAGCTCCGCGGCCGTCTCCTCCAGGCCGTGTAGCCCGAGGATGCCCGCGTACGAGCGCGTCGAGGAATAGAAGGCGATGCGCCTGCGCGCGACCTCGCGCGACTGCGCGAGCTCTTCCTCGTCGCGCCCGGTCACGACGAAGCCGCCGGAGCGCACCATCAGATCGGCCGGATCACGCCCGGCGCGGCGCGCGCCCTCGAAGACGCGAGGCAGCACGACCTCCCGCTGGTGGCGGAAGCTGCTCACGGGGTGGACGGCGATGCCGTCGCAGAGCTCGCCCGCGAGGCGCGTGTTGTAGGGGTTCACCGCGGAGATCACGATACTCACGTCCGGGTGCTCGATCGGGCCGGGCTCGAAGTCCGGGTTGGTCAGCGTGTAGCGGTAGTACTCGCCCTCGAAGTCGGGCCTGGCGCCGGTCTGCCAGCAGTGCCAGATCGCGCGGATGCAGCGGATGTAGTCGCGCAGCCGCGGGCCGGGTGGCCCCCAGGGGACGGAGAAGCGGCGCTCGTTGTGCCCCTTCACCTGCGTGCCCAACCCCAGCACGAAGCGCCCTCCCGAGTAGCGCGCGAGGTCCCACGCCAGGTTCGCCGTGATGTAGGGCGCGCGCGGGAAGGCGATCGCCACCGAGGTGCTGAAGCGCAGCCGCTCCGTGTGCTCCGCGACCAGCGTCAGCGGCAGGAACGGATCGTGCTTGGACTCCGGCGTGGTGATGAAGTCGTAGCCCAGCGCCTCCAGGGCGCGTGCCCGCTCCGGCACCTCGCGCAGATCCACGTTGCGCAGCGCGCACCAGACCATCATGCCCATCGCTCACCTCGTCTCCGCGTCGGGACTGTCGCGCGGGATTGTAGCGCCGGGGCGCCGAGGAGCCGGACGCGCCCCCTATTCGACGCCCTCGATCGAGTCGGCGTAGGAGAACGGGCCGATTGGACCGTGGTCAATCGACACCCGCGGAAGCACGTGTTCGGCCATCAACTCCAGCTGATGCAGCAGGTTCCCCAGCTGATCGAGATCGCGATATCTGTAGGCGCCGGGGCGGACGGCGATGTGGTCGACTCCAATGTCGTTGCAAGCTCGAATCTTCTGCACCAGGTCGTCAACATGGACGACCGGATAGGTTGCCCTGAAGCTGCGCTCGCCTTCCCTGGCCAGCCCCCGGCCCACCTCGGTCACGTCCTCGTCGTCGCGATCGGTGATCTGGCACTGGATCGTGGTCGCGACGTACGGCTTGCCCGTCCGGCCGTAGCGATCCCAGTACTTCCGGATCTCCTGGAGATCGCGCTCCAGCCGCTCGATGCCGCTGAGCTCCTCGGCATCCCAGGGGAACACGGGTTTGCCCTCGTAGCGGGAGGGCTGCTCCCCGATCGGCCCGTAGCGGACCGAGGGCGCATCGAGTACACCACTCCCCGGCAGGTAGCCCTGGCAGTACTCTCCGATGCGCCGGAACGGTCTCGGCCCGCGCCCCCCGTAGATGATGGGCGGATGGGGCTCCTGCGTGGGCCGCACCATGATGGTCATCTCGTCGAAGTTCGTGTACTGGCCGTGGAAGCTCGCGACCCGATTCTTCCAGAGCGCGATCATGCACTTCAGGTACTCGTCGGTCATGGCCGTGCGCTCATCGAACGGCTGCCCGAGGGCATTGGAGGCCTCCACGATGTGCCCGCTGCCCGCGCCGATCATCAATCGGCCGTTCGTGAGGTGATCGATGGTCGCGATGACCTGGGCCTGCTGGATCGGCGGGCGCCAGGGGATAACCGCAACGGCCTGGCTGAAGTACGGGTGGTAGTCGAGGGCGTTGCACAGCCCGGCGAAGTAGGACGACGCCGTCCACACGTCCGTGGTCCCGGTTCCGTAGCCCACGGCCTGCGTGGGTGTGAGGACGATGTGGTCGACAAGCCAGATCGACTGCAGGCTCATCTCCCTGGCCCTCGTCAGCACGCGCAACGCCGGTTCGCCCCGGAACCAGCGCGCGTACTGGGGAATCGCGAGGCCGATCTTCATCGTGGCGCCTCCTTGCCCGGGATCACCTTCCCACGGCTGTCGTGGCGGCAGGGTAGCGAACCGGCGCCCGGCGAGTAGCCGCGCGAGCGCCGTCTGATTGCCGTCGGTCCGCTGCCGGCACCTCGCGCGATTGACGGCCGCGGGCGCGGGGGCTTCCGATAGCTCCTCTGAGGGTGGGCACGAAGTGCGGGCTAGCGCGAACAAACTGGTACGTTCGGGTGAAGGAACGTCTGCCGCTGGCAGAACGAACAAGGCGCCCGCGTCGGACGAGAGTCAACCGTGCAGTTAGCCATCGATCAGCCGTTCGACCTCGAGAACACGCTGAAGTGCGGGCAAGGCCATCGCTGGCTTCGATCGCCAGGTGAGCGTTGGCTCAGCACCGTGATCGGTGATGACATCGTGCACATCAGCCAAGACGGCGGCGCAAACGGCCCCGTGGAGTTCCATAGCATGGCGGACGAAGCGCGGATCGAACCGTTGCTCCGGCGGCAATTCCGTCTGGACGACGACATCGAGGCCATCTACTCCGACTTGCGGCGCCGCGACGCGAAGATGGCGGAACTGATCGCGCGCTACCCGGGGATGCGGGTGATGCGCGCCGACCCGTGGGAGTGCCTGGTCTTCTTCATCCTGTCCGTCCGCAAACGCATCGAACACACGCACAGAGACATGGAAGCCATCGCCGCGGCCTTCAGCGGTGACACAGCCCCGACCTGCGGACGCCATTCGTTCCCCACGCCACGCGACATCGCCGAGGGCAAGCCGCAGGGGCTCCGGAAACTGAATGCTCTGCCCTCACGATTGGGGCTGAGCAAGGAAACGAAGATCTACGAAGCAGCCCTCGCCGTGCACTTCCGGAAGCTCGAGTTCGACCGACTGGCAGCAGAACCATCAAGCACCAATGCCGCCGCGGAGCTCATGAGGCGGAAGGGCGTCGGGGACAAGGTCGCCAACTGCGTGGCCTTGTTCTCGCTCGAGAAACTGGACGCGTGTCCAGTAGACACCAACATACGAAGGGCTTGCTTCGGACCTACCCAGACGAGGCTCCTGCCTCGACGCACCTCCCGACGACCCGCAAGTGGGCGCAAGCACGCTTCGGCCCCTACGCCGGCTACGCCTCCCAATTCCTCTTCATCGACGAGTTGTCTCCCATCGAGAGTTGAAGGAATCGAGCATGAGCGAGGGCGGGCGCATCCTACCGCCGCCTGCGCTGCCGACCCGCGCCTGATTGACGGCCGCGGGCGCCGGGGCTTCAATGATTCACGGGCCGTGCTCCCGCCAAAGCCGGTGTAGCTCAGAGGTAGAGCAGCTGTTTCGTAAACAGCAGGTCGAGGGTTCGAATCCCCCCGCCGGCTCCAGCTTCCACCCTCGCAGACCCCGTCGGACCGCCGTCCCCGCTCGCCCCCACTAGGTATCGAGGGCGGAGCGCCGCCGCTCCGCGCCCTGCGCCACGGCGAGCAGCAGCAGCGCCACGGCCACGCCGCACACGGCGAGCAGCATGAAGGTCTCGCCGGTGCCCCAGCGCTCGCTGACGAAGCCCGTCACGCTGCTCGCCAGCGATCCGACGCCGAACACGAGCAGGAACCAGAGCCCGAACGAGCGCCCGACCGCCCCCGGCGGGGCGTAGTCCGCGATCAGCCCGTTCAGGATCGGCTGCTGCGCCCAGCTGCAGATCGCGAACCCGGCCGCCGCCAGCAGCAGCGCCACGCCGCCCACGCCCGCCATCGCGAACAGGAAGAACGGCGTCGCGATCGCGTACGGCAGGATCGCCCGCTCGATCGGCATGCGATCGCTCAGCCAGCCCCCCGTGACGAGGCCCAGCACCGCGAGCAGCAGCGCCAGCGAAGCCGTCGCCCCGGCGATGGCCTCGGAGTCCCAACCGAACAGCGAGATCCCCAGCTCACGCTCGAAGTGCACCGCCAGGAACGTCAACGAGCCTCGGTAGATGAAGCCCACGCCGATCGCCGCGCCGTAGAGCACCAGCAACGGGCGCGTGAACCAGCCGCCGGCGGGAGGCGGCGTCGTGCGACGGCGCGCGGGTGGCGTGGCCGATGCGGCCCGCGCCGATTCGTCGGCGGCGCGGGCCGCCGTCTGCTGGTCGGGCGAGATGCGCCAGATCAGGACCGCCATGCCCGCCGCCACCGCCGCAAACGCGACGTAGGCCACGCGCCAGTTCGTCGCGATCGCGATGCCGATCGCCACGCCCGGCGCGAAGGCGATGCCGACGATGCCGGCGACGCCGTGCGTGGCGAGCGCCGCTCCCCGACGACTCGACACCGTCGCGACCATCGAGATCCCCGCGGGGTGGTAGAGCCCGATCCCGGCGCCGAGCAGCGTGAGCGAGCCCGCGAGCAGCCACAGCGTGGGCGACACGGCGACCACCAGCGCGAATAGTGCGGCGCTGCCCAGCGCCAGCGTCATCACCGCCCTCGGTCCGTAGCGGTCGACGAGCCAGCCCGAGGGCAGCGCGAACACGCCGAAGGTCAGCGTGCCCGCGTTCCCGACCGCGCCGAGCATCGCGAGGTCCGCGCCGAACTCGAAGCCGATCCGCACCAACAGTGCGGCGAAGACCAGCTCGAGCGCGTGCGTGCCCGCGTGCGCCATCGAGGCGGACGCGATCACGCGCCGCTCGAGGCTCGTTCGCTCCTCCGGCGTCAACCTCTCGACCGCAGCCGCCATCTGCTCCGCCGTCCCGCCGACGTGCCGATCCGTGCACGCCGCGCCCGCGAGCATATCCGCAGGCTTCACCAAGCTGCGAGGTTGCGCCCGGCGCCGTCATGCGGCGAGGATCACCGCCGGACCTCGCGCCAGCCGCCGCGGTCCCCGACAGCGCAGCCTCCGAGGGAGAGCCGCCACGCCATGAGCAAGCTCCGCGACCGCATCCGCCGCACCTTCCAGCGCCGCCCCGGCCCGCTCGGCTTCGCGCTGCGCAGCCGCCAGGCCGACGACCACCGCTACGTGATCGTGATCGCCGAGGTCGGCGACGCGGACGCCGCCTCGGCCGCCGCGAACGCTGGCGTCGACGCGCTGCTGCACAGCGAAGGCAGCGACGGGATAGCGTCAGTCATCGAGGCGGCCGGCGATCTGCCCGTCGGCGCGCGCCTCGAGGCTGCCTCCGCCCGCGACGCCGACGCGCTGATCGAGGCGGGAGCGGACTTCCTCGTCTTCGACGACGCGCAGACCGAAGCCGCGGCGCTGCTCCGCGACGAACTCGGGCACGTCGGCCTGCTCGGTGACAGCTCCGCCTCGGAGGAGGAGCTGCGGCTGCTCCAGCCGCTCGATCTGGACGCGATACTGATACCGGTGCACACAGGTTCGCTGAGCGTGCGCGATCAACTACAGACGCGCCGCATCGCCGAACTGACGCGGAAGCCGCTGATCGTCCCGGTTTCGGCGGATGCGACGGCCGAGGTGCTGCGAGTCTTGCGCGACGCAGGCGCTCCCGCCGTCCTGGCGTCAGGAGCGGCCGCGGACCTCGAAGGCATCGTCGCCGCCGCGAGCGAGGTGCCAGCGCCTCGGGAGCGCCGCGAGGAGCGCCCGGACCCGCTGCTGCCGGCCGCCGCCGCCCCCGCCGACGACTTCGACGACGACTAGCAGGGTGCAGGGCGCCTCGGGCGCGGCGCCGGGCGCGGCCTACTGCGAGTCGACGATGGCCTGGACGGCCTCGACGGCGCCGTCCGGGTGGGCCTCCATCTCGCCCTGATCGTCGATCACCGTGCGCAGCACGCCCTCGGCGTCGAAGACGAAGGTGGCGCGCATTGCCGTCGGGCCCTGGTCGCGCCCGACGCCGAAGGTCTCGATCGTGCGGTTCGACGGCCAGTCGGAGAGCAGCGGGAACTCGAGGCCGATCTCCCGGGCGAAGGCGCCCTGGGTCGCCCATGTGTCGGAACTGACGCCCACCACGCGGGCGTTCATGGCCTTCAGCTCGCGGTAGCGCCGCTGAAAGCCCTCCATCTCGCGCGTTCAGCCGCCGGTGAAGGACATCGGGTAGAACGCGATGACCGCGATCCCGCCCCGCAACTCCTCGTCGGTGAACCGCTCGCGATCGGGATCGCGCAGCGAGAACTGTGGCATCGAATCGCCTGTCTGCAGCATGGATCCTCCCGTGTCCGTAACACGTTCCAGCGCGGAAGCTGGCGCGACGGGCTAGTGCGAACTCTCGTCGTGGTCGTCGTCGGCCCCTTCGCCCTCGGAGAGTGCGCCGTGCGGGAGCTGGTAGTCCCAGTGCAGGCCACGCTGACGCCGGTAGAGGTAGCCGATCGAGGTCAGCAGCATCGCCGCGACCAGCGCGAGGCCGACCAGCAGCAGCGCCGTCGCCATGTCCGCGGGCGGATCGAGCGCGCCCCCGGCGTGCTCCGCCGAGGCGACCGAGGGCAGTAACGCCGCCAGCACGCCCGCCGTGACACCGCCCGCAACGCCGCAACTCTGTTGCAACAGCCGTCGCACGCCCACCTCCGGCTCCGCTTCCGTCGCCGACCTCGCTTCGAGGTTGGCGCACCGTCCCGTCCGTCCGGCAGTCTACCACCGCCCGCGGTTGCGCCCAGCCACAGTCCGCGCGAGGGGCGACACGTGCGCGCCTTCGATTGCCCGTCCGGCGGGCGGGCCCATATACTCCCCGGACACTCACTTCGGCGGCCACAGACCTGCCGCGCCTCGCGATCAACCTCGCGATCGACGCCCCGACATCGGACGGAGTCATACGTGCCAAAGCGAACCTGGCAACCCAAGCGGATTCCGAGGAAGCGTAAACACGGCTTCCGTGCGCGGATGGCGACCCGTGGGGGTCGCGAGGTGCTCAGGCGCCGCCGTGCCCGCGGCCGCGCCCGTCTCTCGGCCTAGCACGAGGCCCATGGGCCGCTCCCGCCCCCTGGAGACGCCGAACGGCGCAGCCGCGCCCGCCGCGCCGGCTGCGGCTGTGCGCGGCTGCGAGCGCCTGCGTCAGCGGCGCGATTTCGAGGCGCTGATGCGCGACAGGCAAGCTGCACCGCCCGTGCGTCATCGCCTCATCACCGTGCGCTCGAGGCCGAACGGCCTCGGGCATTGCCGCGTCGGCTTCGCGGTGGGGCGTCCGGTGGGCGGCGCGGTGGTGCGCAACCGCGTGAAGCGCCGGCTGCGCGAGATCTCGCGCGCGCTCCCGCTCGCGCCCGGCCACGACATCGTGATCGCCGCCCGGCCTTCGAGCCGCAGCGCGAGCTTCGGCGAGCTGCGCGACGCCCTCGCGAGTTGCGCGAGGCGCGCCGGGCTGAGCGGCAGGGGGCAGCGATGATCAGCGCTGATCGGCGAATTGGTCAGGGAGTGGCAGTCTCGTGCTGAGGCCGTCGCGGCTGCTGTTGGTGCTGATTCGCGGCTACCAGCGGGCGATCTCGCCGCTGCTGCCGCCATCCTGCCGCTACGCGCCGACCTGCTCGCAGTACGCGATCGAGGCGATCGCCGGTCACGGCGCGCTGCGCGGCAGCTGGCTGGCGCTGAAACGGCTCGGCCGCTGCCACCCCGGCCGCACCGGAGGCTACGACCCGGTGCCGGGCCTCGATGGCGCTGGGGCGGATCTGCCCGGTGACGATCTGCGCAGCAGCGCGAAGGCGAGCTAAAGCCATCAAAACTGCTCATACATATACACACCTATGCCAATCCTCGACGATCGAGGCGCCAACATCAGCGCTTGAGCCGCCTCGCGCCGATGTTTCACGTGAAACATCCCGCCTCGGGAGACGGCGGTCAGGTCCTCTTGGGCGGCTGCTCGCTCTACTCCTCGCCGTTCCGCTGTTCGTCGCTTGCGCGACGGACGTCAGCAGCCCCGACGGCTGGGCTGCCCCCGTCCGGGCCGGAGACCTGACGATTCTGCAAGAGAAAAGCGGCGAACTCGCCGCCGTCCGGCTCGGTGCTACCGACAACCCCGGCACCAACGACGTCGACGAGCGCGTCGCCTGGCGCTTTCCCGACGACGACATCGACGATGTCGACCTCGATGCCGTCTACGCCAACCCGATCCTCGATGGCAATACGCTCTATGTCGCCGGCTATTCCGGCGAAGTCGTGGCGCTCGATCTCACCTTCGAGCCGCCGCGCATCCTCTGGCTGCGCGATCTCGACGCGCAGATCGTGGCCACACCCGCATTCGACGGCCGGACGCTCTACGTCGGCACCGAGGCCGGCACGATCATCCCGATCACGGTCACGAGTGGAGCCGTCGGCGCCTCGCTCGCCCAGACAGACGAGCGGATCTGGTCCGAACCGCTGCTCGGCGGCGGTGCGATCTACGTCGCCGCCCTCGACGACCGTGTGCGCGCGATCAGCATCGCCGACGGCCGCGAGCGCTGGACGACGTCGCTCAGCGGCGCCATACCCGGCGATGCCGCCATCCAGGGCGGCCTGCTCGTCGTCGGCTCGTTCGACCGCACGCTGCATGCCTTCGACGTCGACACGGGCGCCGAGGAGTGGGCGTTCGCGGGCGACGGCTGGTTCTGGGCGCGCCCCCTGATCGCCGGCGACACCGTCTACGCCGCCTCCACGCGCGGCAGCATCTACGCCCTCAACGCCAGCGGCGGCGATGGCGGACGCGTGCGCTGGCACTTCCGCCAGCTCGACAGCGAGATCCGCGTCCGCCCCGTGCTCGCGGGTGGCGTGCTCGTCGTTGCGGCCGAGGAAGGGACGATCTGGGGCCTCGATCCCGCTACCGGCGACGTGCGCTGGACCGCGCCGCTGTCCACTCACCGCTTCCTCGCCGACCCGCTCGTGCTCGACTCCGGCCTGATCTACGCGACCGCGCGGGGCGATCTGATCGGGATCGACCCGCAATCCGGGCGCGCCGCCGTCCTCTACGAGCGCCGATGATGCCGACGAGCAGCAGCCGGAAGGCGGCGGAGCGACGATGACCGAAACCTGGCAGCTGCTCATGGAGACGCCGCTCGTCAACTTCATGGTGCTGCTCAGCATCATCTCGTTCGGCTCCTACGGCGGCGCGATCCTCGTCTTCACCGTGATCACGCGCGTCGTCACCTTCCCGCTGACGATGCGCACCCTCCGCGCCACGCGCGGACTGCAGGAACTGCAGCCCGACATGGCGGCGATCCAGAAGAAGCACTCCGACCCGAAGCGCCGCTCCGAGGAGCAGATGAAGCTCTACCGGCGCAAGACGATGACCTGCGAGGGCGCCGGGCTCGCCTCGGTGCTCCGCCGCGAGCCCGTCGAATGCGACTGGAAGACCCACCACACCGACAAGGGCGAGCTGTTCGAGCAGTACGCCACGCACCTCGAACGCGTCCACGGCGTCCGCGTCGCCGACGCCTCGGCGAGGGAGCTGAAGCGCGCGCGCAAGGCGATGAGCAGCGGCATCAACCCGATCGGCTGCGTGGGGCCGCAACTGGTCCAGATGCCGATCTTCTTCGCGCTCTTCTCCGTGATCCGGCTCACGCTCTCGCAGTCGCCCGAGGACATCCTCGAGCTCTCCGACCGCCTCTACGACTACGGGCCGGTGCAGAACGCGATCCCGCTCGGCACCAGCTTCCTGGGGATGAATCTCTCCAACAACGGCAGCATTTTTCTCGTAATTGTGATTTTCTGCTCGATGTGGCTGACGCAGCGCATTTCGTCGTCGCGAACGGCTTCACAGCCGGGCACCCAACAGGCGCAGACGCAGCAGATGATGCAGTGGATGCTGCCGGTGATGTTCGCCTGGTTCGCGATGTTCGTGCCGGCCGGGCTTGGCCTCTACTGGGCGGCGAGCACGCTGATCGGACTGGTGCTGCAGTGGGTCTTCGTCGGGCCCGGCGACTTCACGTGGGGCTCGCTGATCCCGGTATTCGTGCGCGCGCGCATCGGGATGTCGACGGATATCGAGACACGCAGCGAACGCGAACGACGCCTGGAGCGGGAGAGCGCACGCGCCGCCTCGGGCGAGTCGGACGACGAAACGGATGGCAGTGAGCCGCCGGGCGCAGACGGCGCCGGCGGAGACGAGGTAGGAGGAACTGATGAGCGTCGAGGAGGTAAGCGGCAGGACGGTCGAAGACGCCGTCGAGCGGGCTCTCGCCAGGCTCGGGGTGGGCCGCGATCACGTCGACGTCGAGGTAATCCGCGAGGGTAAACGCGGCCTCCTCGGCTTCGGCGGTGAGGACGCGATCGTCCGCGTCACGACGAAGGACGACCGGGCGCCGACCGGCCAGGGACGCCGCCAGGGGCGGCGCGGCGGCCAGCGCGGCGGCCAGCGCGGCGGCCAGCGCGCCGAGAGCGCGCCCCGAGAGGATCGCGGCGGCAGACGCGACGACGGCCCGCGCGGCGAAGACCGCGGCGGCGGACGCGACGACGCCCCGCCCCGCGAGGATCGCGGCGGCGGACGCGACGACGGCCCGCGCGGCGAAGACCGCCGCGGCGGACGCGACGACGGCCCGCGCGGCGAAGACCGCGGTGGCGGACGCGACGACGGCCCGCGCGGCGAGGATCGCGGCGACGGACCTGACGACGGCCCGCCCCGCGAGGACAGCGGCGGCGGGCGACGCGGACGGCGTGGCGGACGCGGGCGCGGGCGCGGCGGGGATCGCGGCGGGGATCGCGGCGGAGATCGCGGCCGCGAGCGCGGCGGCGCCCCGAGCGGCCAGCGCGACCGCGACCGCGACCGAGAGCGCATCCCCTTCGAGGGCGAACTTCCACCCGTGCCGGGCGCACCGGACGACCTGCCGACCGCTCCCACCGCGGACGCCGAGGACGAGATCGACTTCGCGGGCAGCACGCTCCGCGAGCTGCTGACGCTGCTCGGCCTGCTCGACACGCAGATCGAGGCGCGCGAACCGCAGACGCCCGGCGACGGGGTGGGCCGCACCGCCCAGGTCTTCGAGATCTTCGGCGACACCGAGGACGCCTCGGATGAGCTGGGGCTGCTGATCGGCCGCCGCGGCGAGACGCTGGGCGCGCTCCAGTACCTGCTCAACGTGATCACGCGCCACCACTACGGCGAGGCCAATCACGTCTTCGCCGTCGATGTCGAGGGCTACAAGCGCCGCCGCGAGACCTCGTTGGTCGAGATGGCGCAGCGCGTGGCCGCCGAGGTGCGCGAGACCGGCGATGTCATCACCCTCGAGCCGATGAAGCCCGCCGAGCGGCGCATCGTCCACCTCGCCCTCAGCGAGGAACCGGGCGTCACCACGGAGAGCGTCGGCTCCGGCAACGACCGCCAGGTCGAGGTGCTCCCCGCGGACTACGACGACGACTACAACGATTATGATGAAGACGGGGAGCAGAACGACGACGGTCCTGCCGCCGAGCACGACGAGGACGACCCTGTCGCCGAGGACGACGAAGACGAACCCGTCGACGAGTCCGACGACGACGAGTCCTTCGAGGAATACGACGGCGACGAGCAATACGACGAGGACGAGGACGACGAGCCCGTCGACGAGGACGACGAGGACGACGAGGACGACGAGGGGCCAAACAGGTAGGGAGCACCTCGAACGTGCGGGAGCGGCATTCCAGCCACGGCGCGCCGGACGGCGGGCCCGCGCGTGCGCCGTCCCTGCTGATCGCGGGAGCGGCGACCTGGGATCTCTTCGCTGAGGAGCGGCGGCCCGGCGGCCCGATCGTCTACGGAGCGCGAGCGGCGGCCGCTCTCGGCGTGCGGGCGCAACTGCTCACGATCGCCCGCCCTGACAGCGATTTCGAGGCGCTCCGCGGGCACGACGCCAGCATCGTCCAGGCCTCTCACACGCTCACCTTCGTACATACGTTCTCTCCCAAGGCTCCCGGCTCCCGGGAGCTCCGCCTGCTCGCACGGCCCGAGCGCGCCCTGAGCACTTCCGACCTTCCGCCCTCGCGAGCCGGAGGTGACGCCCTCGATCTGCTCCTGCTCGCGCCGTTGCTCGCCGACGATCTCGACCTCGCCTCGTTCGCCGGGGTGCGAGCGCGGCGGCGCGCCCTGCTCGCGCAGGGCCTGCTCCGCGATGTCGGCGCTGACGGCCTGATCACTCACGCGACCGCGCCGCCGGCTTTGCTGCTCGACGCCGTCGATCGACGGACCAGCGTCTTCCTCTCCGAGGACGAGATCGCGGACTGGGACTCGCACGCCCTCTCCGCGCTCGCCGGCGCGGCCGAGCGCGTCGTCGTCACACGCGGCGCACGCGGCGCCACGGTGCTGCGAGGTGATACGCGCATCCAGACATCGGCGCGGCCTGCCGTCGCGGTCGATTCGACCGGCTGTGGCGATGTGTTTTCGGTCGCGTTCATGATCGCGCTCGCCCGAGGCGCCGACGATGCGAGAGCAGCGGCGATCGCGGCGGAGCTCGCCTCGGCGTCGCTCGGACAGCCCGGCGCGCAGGCGCTGCCGGCCGTGCTTGTCGCGATGCCCTCGGGAGCGTGACATGGCGGTCGCGATCGCGGTGGTGAACCAGAAGGGTGGCGTCGGCAAGACCACGACCGCGATCTCCCTCGGCGCCGCGCTCGGCGACCGGGGGCTGCGCGTCCTGCTCGTCGACGCAGACCCGCAGGCGAACGCGACCTCGGCCCTCGGCCAGCCCCGCAACGAGGACGGCGGCCTCTACGACGCGCTGGTCGGCGAGCGCCCGCTCGACGGCTCGGTGGTGGAGACGAGCGCGCCAGGGCTCTCCCTCGCACCGGCGACACTGGACCTCGCGGGCGCCGAGGTGGAGCTGGTGCCCGTGATGGCGCGTGAGTTCCGGATGCGGCGCGCGCTCGCGCCGCTGCGCGATCGCTTCGACGTGATCCTGATCGACTGTCCGCCGTCGCTCGGCCTGCTCACCGTCAACGCCCTCGCCGCCGCGGACCAGGCGCTCGCGCCCGTCCAGGCGGAGTACCTCGCGCTTGAGGGGCTGCTGCACCTCTCTCAGACGATCAGCCTGGTGCAGCAGAACCTGAACCCGCAGCTGCATGTGCTTGGCATCGTGCTGACGATGGTCGACGGCCGCACCAACCTCGCCCGCCAGGTCGAGGAGGAGGTGCGGCGGCACTTCGACAACACCTTTCAGGCCGTGATCCCGCGCTCGGTGCGACTCTCGGAGGCGCCGAGCCACGGGCTGGCGATCCAGCAGTACGACCCCGCCTCGGTCGGCGCCGAGGCCTACCGACGGCTCGCCGACGAGCTGATCGAACGACTCGCACTCCCCGGAGCGGAGGTTCCCGGTGACGACTGATCGAGGACAACCGCGAGGCCTCGGACGCGGCCTCGGCGCGCTGATCCCGGGCGGCGCGGCCTCCGGCGAGCTCGCCGGGCGGCCCGTCAGCGAGATCGCGATCGTGGAGATCGAGGCGAATCCGCACCAGCCGCGCACGGAGATGGACGACACGGCGCTCGAGGAGCTGACGCAGTCGGTGCGCGAGCACGGCGTGATCCAGCCACTGCTGGTGACGGAGCTGCCTCGCGGCGAGCCCGGCGCCGTGCGCTACCGGCTGATCGCCGGCGAGCGGCGGCTGCGCGCCGCGACTGCCGCCGGCCTGACGCGCGTCCCTGTCACCGTGCGCGAGACGACCGACCGCGACCAGCTCGAGCTGGCGCTGATCGAGAACGTCCAGCGCGAGGACCTGAGCCCGATCGAGGAGGCGCGCGCCTACCGGCGCCTGATCGACGACTTCGGGATGACCCAGCAGCAGACGGCAGACCGCATCGGCTGCTCGCGGGCGAAGGTGGCAAACCGGCTGCGGCTGCTGGAACTGGCCCCCGAGGTGCTCGCGGCGTTGCAAGGCGGGCGCATCAGCGAGGGCCACGCCCGCGCGCTGCTGGCCGCGCCCTCCAACGCGGCGCGCCTCGAGATCCTCGCGCGCATCGAGCGCGATGGGCTGAGCGTGCGCCAGACGGAGCGCCTCGCCCGCGAGGCGCAGCCGACCGCGGCCGCGCCGACCGCAGCCGCCGGCCCCGTGCGCGACCCGGACCTCGAGGCGCTCGAGGACGCGCTGCGGCTGCAGCTCGGGACGAAGGTGGGGCTACGCCGCGGCCGCGGCGGGCGCGGCACGCTCACGATCCACTTCTACAGCGACGAGGAGCTGGACGGCGTGCTCGAACGCCTGCTGCCGGAGTGGCTCGCGAACGAGGCATGAGCGCCCCGCGTACGCCTCACGCGCAACCCCGGCTATGCTCTCCGCTGTTCGGGCGTCGAGGCCGTGGAGCTGAGGCGATAGAGCCCCGGACGGGCTGATCGAGGTCGAATCGATGGCGCACGCGCTCGCTGGCATCCGCATCGTCGAGGTCGGCGAGGGCAAGCAGCTCGCCTACTGCGGCAAGCTGCTGCGCGACCTCGGCGCCGACGTGATCAAGGTCGAGCCGCCCCACGGCGATCAGCTGCGCCTGCACGGCCCCTTCCCCAACGACGAGCCCGGAACCGAGCAGAGCGGCCTCTTCATCTACTTCAACGGCGGCAAGCGCGGCGCGCGGCTCGACCTCGCACGCGCCGAGGACCGCGCGGCGCTGCGGCGCCTGCTCGACGACGCCGACGTGCTGCTGATGGGCATGCGGCCATCGCAGGCGCGGGCGGCGGGCCTCAATCCGGACGTGCTGCTAGCGGAGCGGCCCGGCCTCGTCATCGGTACGGCGACGATCTACGGCTTCACCGGGCCGTACGCCGAGTGGCTCGGCTACCCGCTCCACGCCTACGCCGGCTCCAGCGTCGCGCACCGCGTCGGCGACCCGCAGCGCGAGCCGCTCAACGCCCCTCTCGACGGCGCCGACATCCAGCACGGCGCGGTGCAGCTCGCGGGCGCGCTGCTGACAGCGCTGCTGCACAAGGCGAACACCGGCGAGGGGCAGCTCGTCGATGTCGGCAGCCTCGAGGCCTCGAACCTCGCGATCTGGGGGCACGGCATCCCGCAGATCGTGTATCTCGGCTACCTCACGCCGCAGCGCAATGGCGCGCGGATCAGCGGCGGCGTCTGGGGGCCGTGGCCGACGAAGGACGGGCACTTCGCGATCATGACGCAGGTGCCGCGGCACTGGCAGGACTTCCTGGTCGGCCTCGGCGACCCGGAGTGGGCGCATCACCCGCTGGTGTGGAACCTCGGCAACCCCGGCTTCCGGCGCGACATCACGCCCGAGCAGGGCGTCGAGCTGGACGCGATACTCAGCGGTCCCTTCGCGTCGCTGCTCAAGGAGTGGACGAACGCCGACCTCTGGGAGCTCTGCCGCCGCAAGCGCATCTCCTGCCAGCCCGTGCTGACAATCCCCGAGGTCTGCGAGGCCGATCACCCCAACGAGCGCGACTGGCTGACCGAGGCGCCGGGGCCGCATCCCCCGCTGCGCGTGCCCGGCCGCCCCTACCACCTCTCGGCCACGCCCTGGCGGGAGCCGGGCCCGCCGCCGCGCCTCGAAGGCGCCCCGGCGACGGCGTGGGAGGGCGGGCGCCACCCGCCCGCCCCGCTGCGCGTCCGGCCGGACGCCGTCCTCGATCCGCGCAGCGAGGGCCAGCCGCTCGCCGGGCTGCGCATCCTCGACCTCGGCATCGTCTGGGCCGGGCCGCAGACGATCCGGTTCCTCGCCGACTTCGGCGCGGACGTGATCAAGCTCACGACCAACACGCGGGCCTGGATGTCCGGGGTCAAGGGCGGATCCGACCCCGCCGACCCGATGTCGTGGGAGTGGATCCTGCGCAACCGCCGCTCCGTGAACGTCGACCTGCGCCACCCGGACGGCGCGGACATGGTGCGCCGCCTCGCGAGCGTCGCCGACGTGGTGCTCGAGAACTTCGGCTCCGGCACCGCCGAGCGCCTCGGCATCGGCTACCAGGCGCTCTCGAGGGACAACCCCGGCCTGGTCATGATCTCGATGCCGCCCGCGGGCACGACCGGGCCGTGGTCGGACCTCGTCTCCTACGGGCCGACGCTGACCGGGCTCAACGGCATGAAGGCAGTGAGCGGCTACCCCGAGGACGGGATGCTCTGCGAGGAGGCGGCGGAGCTCGACCCGATCGCCGCCGCCTACGGCGCGCTCGCGATCCTCGCGGCGGTGACGCACCACTGCCGCACGGGCGAGGGCCAGCACATCGAGCTGGGGCAGGCGCAGGCCGGCTTCACCGGCCTCGCCGAGGGCGTGATCGAGTACACCTGGAACGGGCGCGATTGCGGCCCCGTCGGCAACACGCACGGCTTCCTCGCGCCGCACGGCATCTACCCCACGATGGGCGACGACCAGTGGATCGCGATCGCCTGCGACGGCGACGAGCAGTGGCACGCCCTCGCGCAGTCCGCCGGGCGGCCGGACTGGCTCGAGCGCGAGGACTTCGCCTCGGCGGCGGCGCGGCGCGCCTCGCGCCACGCGATCGACGCGGAGATCGCGGCCTGGACGCGCGACCAGGACAAGCGCGAGCTGACGGAGCAGTTGCAGGCGGCAGGCGTACCCGCCTTCCCCGTGCTCGACGGCATGGAGGTGATCGCAGACCCGATGCTGCGAGAGCGGCGGGCGGACTTCGAGCTCGATCCGCGCCTGACGCCGGGCGAGCTGCTCAACGGCATCGCCTGGCACCTCTCGAAGACGCCGCCGCGCCTGCGCCGGCCGGCGCCCGCCTTCGGCGGCCACAACGCCGAGGTGCTCGCGGAGTACCTCGGACTCACGGAAGCGGAAGTGCGGCAGATGGAGGAGTCCGGCGTGCTCGCGTAGGGCCAGCCGGACAGAACGAAGCGGAGGGCGAGATGAGCGGCGAGGGCGACCTGATCATCGAGGAGCGCGACCAGATCGCGTTCGTGACCTTCAACCGGCCCGAGAAGCTCAACGCGTGGACCTACGCGATGAGCGACGAGCTGCGTGCCTACCTCTGGAGCCTCAACGAGGGCGAATACCGTATCCGCTGCGTCGTGATGACCGGCAATGGGCGCGCCTTCTGCTCCGGCGCGGACGTCGGCGCCCTCGCGGCCCGCCAGGGCGGCGAGCGCCAGCCCTGGCGACCGCCGCACCCCGAGATGCACATCACCGAGGCGTTGCGGCGCTGCAACGCGCCGGTGATCGCCGCAATCAACGGCTACGCGCTGGGCATGGGCCTCGGCATCGCGATGTCCTGCGACATCCGCATCGCGGCCGACGACGCGCGCTTCCAGGTGGCGCAGATGAAGCGCGGCCTCACCGCCGACACGGCGCTCGCCCACTCCCTGCCGGCCGCGATCGGCGCCGAGCGGGCGATGGAGCTGATGTTCACCGCGCGCATGATCGACGCGCAGGAGGCGGAGCGAATCGGCCTCGTGCTGCGCACCGTGCCCGCCGACAACCTGCTCGACGAGGCGGAGGCGCTGGCGCGCGAGATCGCGAAGAACGGCCCGCTCGGCGTCGCCGCCGCGAAGCGCACCGTCTACCTCCGCGACGACGACAGCTTCCAGCGCGCGCACGACTTCCTCGGCCTGACGATGGACCGCCTGTTCCTGACCGAGGACGCCCGCGAGGGCATCAGCTCCTTCGCCGAACGCCGCGAGCCGGAGTTCCCCGGCCGCTAGCCATCCGCCCTCCCCTCCGGCCCCCTCTCCCCGAGGGAGAGTGCGGGGGTGAGGGCGCTCCGAGGGCAACCGCGTGTCTCCTGTGGGGGGCTGCGCCCCCCACGCCCCCATCCCGGACGAGCGTGCGCCGCTCTGGCCCACCCACCCGCCCTCGGATTTCTTTCTCTGTGGGGGGCTTCGCCCCACGCCCCCGCCGGGTCGGCAGCGCCCCCGCGGCTTCGAGGACTCCTGCCCCCTCTCCCCGAGGGAGAGGGCGGGGGTGAGGGCGCTCCGAGGGCAACCGCGTGTCTCCTGTGGGGGGCTGCGCCCCCCACGCCCCCATCCCGGACGAGCGTGCGCAGGGGTGCTTCTGTTGACGCGGGGATACCCCGCAGGGCCGCTCTGGCCCACCCACCCGCCCTCGGATTTGTCTTTCATGTGGGGGCTTCGCCCCCACGCCCCCGCCGGGTCGGCAGCGCCCCCGCGGCTTCGAGGACTCCTGCCCCCTCCCCGCCGAGGGAGAGGCGGGAGTGAGGGCCCCCGCTCGCGACTCAGTAGTGGATCGCCGTGTCCGGCCCGCCGCCCGTCGCGATCGCGTCCCCGTTGATCGCGATCGACTTCGGGGAGGCGAGGAAGGCAACGACGTAGGCGACCTCGCGCGCGTCGACGAGGTGACGGATCGAGTTGCCCTCGGCGAGACGGCGCTCGACCTCCTCCTCCGCGACGCCCGCCTCGACACGCGCGGCGACTATCGCCGCCGTGCGCTCGGTGCGGGTGCCGCCGGGGTGGACGACGGTGACGTTGATGCCGTCCGGCCCGAGTTCGTTCGCGAGGTTCTTCGTGAGCGCGGCGACGGCGACGTTGCGCATGCTGCCCGAGGTATTGCCGGCGCGGCGCGCGCCAAGCCCGGAGATGTTGACGATCCGGCCCCAGCCCTGCGCGCGCATGATCGGCGCGACCGCCCGCGCGGTGCGCAGGTAGCCCAGCACCTTGACCTCGATGTCCGCGCGCACGTGATCATCCGTCAGCTCAGCGAGCGGCACGGGCGGCAGCGCGCTGCCCGGCGAGGCGGCGTTGTTGACGAGGATGTCGATGCGCCCGAACGCCTCGTGCGCGGCCTGCACCATCGCCTGTACGGAGGCGTCGTCGGACATGTCGGCGATCAGCGGCAGCACCCGCCGGCCGCTCTCCGCCACGATCTCCGCGGCGGTCGCCTCCAGCGCCTCACGCCCGCGCGCGACGACGGCGACGTCGGCGCCCTCGAGGGCCAGTTCGCGCGCCACGGCCTTGCCGATCCCGCGGCTCGCGCCGGTCACGATCGCCACCTTGCCCGCCAGTTCCAGGTCCATGCCGTGCCTCCCGCCTCAGCCCGCCCGCGCGCCGCGCATCGTACGCCGCCCGGCGGACGCGGGTGTATCCTCGCGCGAGGCGGGGCGCAGGACCGCGCGGCCGGGGAGGGCGAGACGCATGACGACGCAGGCACGAGGCCGGAACGCCGTCTTCCTCTCCGCAGTGCGCAGCGGCTTCGGCAGCTTCGGCGGCTCGCTCAAGGACCTCAGCGCCACGCAGCTCGGCGCGTCCGTCGCCCGCGACGCGATCGCTGCCGCGGGCGCGCCGGCCGAGGAGTTCGGCCATGTCGTCTTCGGCAACGTGCAGCAGACATCGGCGGACGCGATCTACCTCGCGCGCCACATCGGGCTCGAGGCCGGACTGCCGATCGAGACGCCCGCGCTGACAGTGAACCGGCTCTGCGGCTCCGGCTTCGAGGCGGTCACGCAGGGCGCGCAGCAGATCATGCTCGGCCAGTCCGAGCTCGTGCTCACCGGCGGGACCGAGTCGATGAGCCAGGCGCCGCACGTCGTGCGCGGCGCGCGCTGGGGCCTGCGCCTCGCCGCGCAGGCGGAGCTGGAGGACTCGCTCTGGGAGTCGCTCAGCGACCGCTACTGCGGCCTTTCGATGGGCGAGACCGCGGACAATCTCGCGCTGCGCTACGAGCTCGACCGCGACGAGGTCGACGAGATCGCGCTGAGGTCGCAGCAGCGCGCGCAGCAGGCCTGGGACGACGGCGTCTTCGACGACGAGGTGACGCCGATCACCGTCGGGCGGCGAGGCCGCGAGACCGAGTTCCGCAGCGACGAGCACATCCGCCCCGACACCACCCTCGAGACGCTCGGCGAGCTGCCGACGGTCTTCCGCGACGGCGGCGTCACCACCGCCGGCAACGCCTCCGGCATCTGCGACGGCGCGGCCGCGCTCGTCGTGGCCAGCGAGGAGTACGCCGAGGCGAACGACCTGCACCCGATCGGCCAGCTGATCGGCTGGGCCGTGGCCGGGGTCGACCCGGCGCACATGGGCATCGGCCCCGCGCCGGCGATCCGCGACGTGCTGAAGCAGACCGGCCTCAGCCTCGACGACATGGACCTGATCGAGGTCAACGAGGCATTCGCAGCGCAGTACCTCGCGGTCGAGCGCGAGCTGGGACTGGACCGCGAGCGGACGAACGTGCACGGCGGCGCGATCGCCATCGGCCACCCGGTCGGCGCGAGCGGCGCGCGCATCACCGCGCACCTGCTGCACGCGCTGCGCCGCGAGGGCAAGCGCTACGGCCTCGGCTCGGCGTGCATCGGCGGCGGGCAGGGCGCGGCGGTGATCGTCGAGGCGTTCGCCTGAACGCACGCCCGGCGCAAGTCACGTAGCAGGAGGATGACGATGGCGGAGAGCGGCGTTCGCAGCGTCGGAGTGCTCGGCTGCGGCCAGATGGGCGGCGGCATCGCCCAGGTCTGCGCGACGGCGGGCTTCGAAACCCACGTGCGCGAGGTCGGCGCGGAGCCGCTGGAGCGCGGGATGTCCGCGATCCTCGGCGCGCTCGACGCGGCCGCCGAGCGCGGCCGCCTGACCGCCGAGGACCGAGCCGCCATCGAAGGCCGCCTCCACCCGACGACCGACCTCGCCGACCTCGCCGAGTGCGACCTCGTGATCGAGGCGGTCACCGAGGATCTCGACCTGAAGTGCGCCGTCTGGCGCGAGGCGGACGCCGCCGTGAACGCGGACGCCATCTTCGCCTCGAACACCTCGAGCCTGACGATCGCGGCGATGGCGGGAGCGACGGGGCGTCCGGATCGCTTCGTGGGCATGCACTTCTTCTTCCCCGTGCCGGCGATGCGGCTCGTCGAGGTCGTGCGCACCGTCACCACGTCGGAGGAGGCATTCGAGCGCGCGACGGCGTTCGCGCGCGACATCGGCAAGGAGCCGATCGCGGCGAAGGACCAGTCCGGCTTCACCGTCAACCTGCTGCTGGTGCCGTACCTGCTGGACGCGATCCGCGCGGTGGAGCGCGGCGTCGCCAGCATCGAGGACATCGACCGCGGGATGCAGCTCGGCTGCGGCCACCCGATGGGGCCGCTCGCGCTGTGCGACCTCGTGGGCCTCGACACGCTCCACCTGGTGGCGGAGTGCATGTACGCGGAGCACCGGGAGTCGCGCTACGCGCCTCCGCCGCTGCTCAAGCGGATGACGCTGGTGGGCCTGCACGGCCGCAAGTCCGGCCGCGGCTTCTACGACTACGCGACGCAGCCGCCGACGCCGCTCGGGCTTGGGGTGTAGGGGGGCCGGGGCCAGGCGACCTACGTGGAGTCCGCCGGGCCCTGTCCTTCCGCCTCTTCTCGCAGCGCGCGCAGTTGAGGGATCAGATTGGGCACGCTGCGGTGGACAATCGCCCAGATGAGATCGTCGTCAATCCCAAGGTACGCGTGGATGAGCCGATTCCTCGTCGCGATGATGTCGCGCCAGGGAATGTCTGGATGCGCCGCACACACTGAGTCCGGGACGTGGGTTGCCGCTTCACCGACAATCATGAGATTGCGCAAGGCCGCGTCGTAGGTGAGCGTGTCGCCGAGGAACGCCGTCTGGTCCATGCCGGCCGTATAGGACACGACCCTTTCGCAGGCCCCGATCATGTCTCCTACGTACAAGTCCCAGCGGCGGTCGTCAGACACGGATGGCCTCGGCCTCGACATAGGGCCGCAGCTCCGCCCGCAGCGCCTTGTCCGTCACGAGGTCGACGCGCCGGCCGAGCAGATCCTCGATGTAGAACTGGACGCCGAAGTAGCACTCCGGGTCGGCGGGGCCATCGAAAGTGACGAGGATGTCGATGTCGCTGCCGGGGCGCGCCTCGTCGCGGACCGTGGAGCCGAAAAGTGCGAGTTCGACGACGCGGAAGCGTTCGCACAGCACGGGCTTGTGCTCCCGCAGTACGGCCAGCGTCTCGCTGCTGCTCATCGTCTGCTCGGCCATCGGTTCCCCCGTGCCTTCAGATTACTCTCCCGCGCTGCCGTCACGGAACCCGATCCCGCAGCGCAGCGATGCCTCAGCGCACCCTCGCCGGCTCGAAGCGCAGCGGCGGCAGCCTCGACAGCACGCCGAACAGCAGCACCGCCAGCCCGAACGAGCAGGTGAAGAGCACCAGCGCGAGGTCGTAGCTGCCCGTCACATCGAAGATCCAGCCGGCGATCGTCGGGCTTGCGACGAGCCCCACTTCCTCGATCACCACGATCGCGCCGAGGAGCGTGGCAAAGTGGGCGAGGCCGAACATCCTCGTCAGCAGCATCGCCTCGATGATCGGGCCGCCGCCCGTGCCGCACACCCAGAGCACCACGAACAGCGAGATGCCCACGGCGCCGGAGTCCAGCAAGAGCGCGATCAGCGCGCTTGCGAGACAGGCGCACATCGCGATCACCAGGTGCTCGAAGCGCCTCACGCGGTCCGCGATGACCCCGAAGGCCAGCCGTGACCCCACCCCCAGCGCCGCCGTGGCCGAGACGATCAGCGCCGCCGTCCCGCGGGGGACACCGAGCGACACGTAGAGCGGGATCTGGTGCACCAGCATCCCGAACAGCCCGAAGAAGAAAAACGTGAACCCGATCCCCACCAGCCAGAAGTGCGGGGTCGCCAGCGCCGCGCGGAGCGTCAGGCCGCTGCGCCCGCGAGCAGACGCGTCCGCCTCGGCCGAGCCGGCGGCGGGGAGGGCATCGCCGTCGGGCGCGGCGCCGACATCGGAAGGATCGTTGCGCACCAGCAGCACGCCGAGCGGCAGGAAGAGCAGCATGATCGCGATGCCCGAGGCGACGAACGAGGCGGGCCAGCCCAGTGTGTCGATGACCAACCGCATCGCCGGCACGACCACGACGCCGCCGAGCGCGAATCCCGTCCCGAGGATGCTGAGCGCGACCCCGCGGCGGCGATCGAACCACCTCGAGATCAGCGCCTGGAACGGGATGAAGAACATCATCTGGCGGAACGCGCCGTTGATCGCAGAGAAGAGGTACCACTGCCAGAGTTCGCTCGTCGTCGCGAGCAGGACGTAGGTCAGCGCCGTCGTCACCGCACCGAAGAGGATCACCTGGCGCGGACCGCGCGTATCGATCCAGCGCCCAATCAGCGGTCCCGAGAGGCCGCCCGCGAGCAGGGCCAGCGAGAGCGCGCCGGAGACCTCGCCGCGCGACCAGCCGAACTGCTCCTCCAGCGGCTCGATGTAGAGGCCGAACGCCCAGAACGAGACGCCGCTGCCGAGCGCCATCGCGGCGATCGAGCCGGCGAGCAGCCACCAGCCGTAGTAGACCTGCCGCAGCCGCTGCCGCCGCGACCGCAAGTTCATCAAGGTCTCGCGCGTTGCCGCGCTCGCCGACCGCCGTCCCGGCTAGTCCAGTTCGAGGATCGCGCGGCCCGAGATCCCGCCCGCCGCGAGCACGTCCGTTGCCTCGTTGATGGCGTCGAGCGGGTAGCGCGCGGTCACGAGCGCATCGAGGTCCAGTTCGCCCTCGTGGTACCAGCGCAGGAACATCGGGAAGTCGCGGTCCGGGCGGCACGAGCCGCCGATGCTGCCGATGTATTTCTTCTCGGCGATCAGCATGTCGCGCGCGTCGAGCTCGACCGGCGTCTGCGGCACGCCGACGAGCACGGCCGTCCCGCCGGTGCTGCGGCCGATCACGCCGCCGCGCACCGCCGGCATGATCTGCTCCATCGTCTGGCGCACGCCGATGCAGTCGAAGGCGTAGTCGACGCCGCTGACCGGCTCCCCGTTGTGCTTCAACTGGTCGGGCCGCGATGTCAGCTCGTGGATGCGCTTGACTGGGTCGACCTCGGAGGCGTTGACGCCGATCGTCGCCCCGAAGCGCCGGGCGAAGTCCAGCTTCTCGTCGCTCAGGTCGACGGCGATGATCGGGTCCGCGCCGACGACGGCCGCGCCGGTGATCGCGGAGAGGCCCACTCCGCCCACGCCAAAGACGGCGACGCTCTCGCCGCGCTGCACGCCCGCGGTGTGGTAGACAGCGCCGGCGCCGGTCATGACCGCGCAGCCGATGATCGACGTCACGTCCGTCGGTGCGTCGGCGGGCATCGCCACGACGTACTGCTCGTCCGCGATGGTGTGGTCGGCCCAGGTGAACGTGTTCTGCGACTGCGCCACGCTCCCATCCGGGAGCGTCAGGCTCGCCGCGACCGGCAGCCGCGAGGCATCGGGATCACGAATCACCCAGGTGACCATCACGCGGTCGCCCTCGCGCACGTGGCTCACCTCGGAGCCGACGGCAAGCACGATGCCGGTCGACTCGTGGCCGAGCAGTTGCTGCTGCGCCCGAGGGCCATGCATCTGGTGCAGCTGCGAGTGGCAGACGCCGCTCGCGAGCTGCTTAACGACGACCTGGTGCGGCCCGGGATCGGGCAGGTCGACCTCCTCGATGCGCAGCGGGCCGGGGCCCTGCGGGCAGACGACGACGCGGGCGGGAGTGGGCATGTGTGGGCCTCCGTGCTCTTCGCGCCGCCCATGGTAGCGGCTGGCCGCGGGCGAGCGGCGGGCGGCTGGCTATCAGATCATCGAAGCAGCATCATGTCTCCATGGGGACGACGGACGAGGACACCGAGCAGTTCGTGAGCGAGCGGGCGCGGCAGACGGCTAGCGAGACGCCGCGCCGCCCGTTCCGGGTGCGCCCGAATCACGGCGGCCTCGGGCCTGAGATCGATCCCGGTGATCCCAAAGCCCTCAAGGACTTCCTGCACGAACTTGACGACGAGCACTACTTCGACGTCCTGCGCCGCGAAGGTTCCGGCGACAGCTAGTCGGTCCGACGGGAATTCGCTCGTCCACCGGAGGCAGCCCGCACGGGAGCCGCGACGCCGGCCCTAGATCACCCCATCGCCCCGCAGCGCCTCAAGCTCGTCCGCGGCGAGGCCGAGCGCGCCGTAGACCTCGGCGTTGTGCTCGCCCGTCAGCCGCTCGCCGCGGGCGAGCGGTGCGCGGCGTCGGTGGCTCGTGTCACCGCCGCGGCAGGCGTCTTGGCATCGGTTGGGCGAGGCATCATGATGTTCGTATGAAGACGACGCTCATCCTGGATGACGATGTCGCCGCGTTCCTGCGAGAACAGGCGCAGCTGCACGACAAGCCATTCCGGCAAGTCGTGAACGAGACGCTGCGCCGCAGCATGCCGCCACCGGCAGGCCAACTCCCGAGCGACGGCGAGCCCCCCCGCCAGCCATACCGCGTCCCAACCTTTAGCAGCGGATACGCCCCCGGCATCGATCCCAGGGATCCCAAAGCCTTCAAGAATCTCCTGGACCAACTCGATATCGAGCACTTCCGTGAGGTTCAGGGCCGCAGCGGTTCCGGCGACGAGTGATCGTCCCTGACGCCAACCTGCTGATTTACGCCTACCACGAGGAGGACCCGAGCCACCTCGCGGCGCTGCGCTGGTGGGATAGCCTGATCGCCGGTTCCGAGTCCGTGGGTATCCCCTGGGTGGTCTCCACCGCGTTCGTGCGGGTCATCACCAACCCGAGCGCCCTCACCCAGCCGCTGACCCCCTCGCAGGCAGTCACTTCGTGCGCGAGTGGTTCGAGTTTCCGCACATCGCGCCGCTCAACCCGGGCGCCGAACACCTGACACTCATGCGGGAGCATCTGGTCGCCGTCGGTGTCGGCGGGAACCTCGTGACCGACGCGCACATCGCAGCCGTCGCGATGGAGTACCAGGCCGAAGTCCACTCAGCCGATGCGGACTTCGGTCGCTTCCCCGGCCTGCGCTGGCGTAATCCCCTCTGACCGAGGCAGCCCGCACGGGAGCCAGACGCCGGGCCCTAGATCGCCCCGTCCCGGCGCAGCGCCTCGAGCTCGTCCGCGCCGAGGCCGAGCGCGGCGTAGACCTCGGCGTTGTGCTCGCCCGTCAGCGGGGCGCGGCGGGTGACGCCGAGCGGGGTCTCGGACCAGATCGCCCAGGCGCCGGAGTAGCGGAAGCGCTCGCTCAGCTCGGGGTGCTCGATCTCCTGCCAGTAGCCGCGGTCCTCCCAGTGCGGGTCCGCGAGGATCTCGTCGAGGGTGCGGACCGCGCCCCAGGCGTGGCCGCGCTCCTGCGCGCCGCGGTAGGCCTCCTCGCTGGGGACGTTCGGGAAGAAGGCGCGCAACGTGTCGCTGATGTGGTTCTGCTCCTCGACCACCACCTGCTGATCGGCGTAGCGCTCGTCCAGCAGGTCATCGGCCGCGCCGTACTGGTCCAGCCACTCGCCGATGCTGCGCAACTGCGCGGGGGAGAGCCGCTGGTTGAACATCGCGTTCACGTAGTTCCCGTCCGCGCACTGGAACTGCGTGTGCGGGCGCCCCAGCGACCACGCCCCGTGGCGACCCGTCTGGCGCCGCAGCACGCGATTGGTGGCGAAGTAGATCGGGACCGCCATCTCCGTCGTCAGCGCGCAGGCGTCGTGGATCGAGACATCGAGGAACTGCCCCTCGTCCGTCAGCTCGCGGTCGAGCAGCGCCGTCGCGATCGCCAGCAGCGCGTAGTGGCCGGCGATGTGCCAGGCGTTCCCGCCGCCAGGCGCGATCGGCGGGGCGTCGGGCGCCTCCTCCTCGTCGTAGCCGGAGGAGGCCATCTGGCCGCCGGCGGCGAGGTGTACGAGGTCCGTGCCGATGTAGTCGCTCCACGGGCCGTCCTGCCCGAACGGCGTCAGCGAGCAGTAGATCAGCCGCGAGTCCGCGCCTTGCAGCTCCTCGGGGCCGAGGCCGAGCGCCGGCAGCGTGCCCGGCGGCAGCGTCTCCAGCAGCACGTCGGCTTCGGCGACGAGCTTGCGGAACAGCGCCGCGCCGCGCGGATCCTCGAGGTCCAGCGTGACGCCGCGCTTGCCGCAGTTGTAGTGCCAGAAGGAGAGCGAGCGCTCGCGGTGCGGCTCGTCCCGGTAGTAGGGCCCGACCTCGCGCTCGTCCGAGCCGCCGGGCGGCTCGACCTTGATCACCTCGGCGCCCATCTCCGCGAGCAACCGCCCGCACCAGCGCCCGGCCTCGCCGCCGAGTTCGACGACGCGCAGATCGGCGAACGGTTTGCCCTCGCTCATGGCGCGTCCTCCGTCCCGCCGTCCGCGTCGTCACCGAACAGGTACGGCTCGAGCGGCTCGCTGGGCGGCCAGAGCCAGCCGTCGTCGTAGCCGGCGCGCAGCTCCTCCTCGCTCAGGCCGAGCAGGCCGCACAGCACCTCGCGGTTGTGCTCGCCGGCGAGCGGCGCCCTGCGCATCGCCGTGGTCCCGATCTCCGAGGACTGCCACGGCAGGTTCTGGTAGCCCTTCTCACCCAGCACCGGGTGCGGGTGGTGCGAGAAGAGGCCGCGATGGCGCAACTGCGGATCGTGCTCGACGCGGTCCTCGTTACTCTGCACGGGCATCGCCGGCACGCCCGCCTTCTGGCAGCGCTCGGCCAGCTCGTACTTGCCGAGGGTCAGCGTCCACGCCTCGATGTGCTCGTCGAGCTCCGCCTGGTGCTCGATCCGCCCGTCGAGGCTGTCGAAGCGCGCATCCGCGGCCCACTCGGGCGAGCCCATGACTTGCTTGAGCGACTGCCAGTCGGCGTCGTCGCGGCAGACGATGGCGCACCAGTCGTTGTAGCCGCCGCCCGCGGTGCGGTAGGCGTTGTGCGGGGCGGCGATGGCGCCTCGGTAGTTGTGCAGCCGCGGCGTGCCGGGCCAGTGCGCGCGGTTGCCGGGCGGGAAGCCCTCGCGCCGCGCGGGCC
The DNA here is from genome assembly GCA_965247925.1 of Dehalococcoidia bacterium. GTDB lineage: Bacteria > Chloroflexota > Dehalococcoidia > UBA2979 > UBA2979 > VXMT01. Next base: position 421,103 of record CBDFIB010000004.1, on the reverse strand, counting down.
GCCCGTTCACGGTCGCGTCGAGGACGGCGGAGCCCGCGAGGCCGATGCCGAGGCCGACCTGCGAGAGGTCGATGTGCTGGCCCCGGCCGGTGCGCTTGCGCTGGCGCAGCGCGCTCACGATCGCGATCGCGCCGAAGATGCCGCTCGTGTCGTCGAGGTAGGACCAGCCCCAGCCCGCGGGCGGCTCGCCGGGCAGCCCGGAGATCGAGGTCAGGCCGGAGAGCGCCTGCGCGCTCGGCCCGAAGGTGCGGTAGGAGTGATCGCGGCCCTGGTGCCCCAGCCCGGACATCGAGACGTAGACCAGGCCGGGGTTCAGCTCACGCATCTGCTCGTAGCCGAGGCCCCAGTTCTGGAGCACGCGCGAGGTGAAGTTCTCCAGCACGGCGTCGGAGACGGCGAGCAGGCGCTTCAGCAGCTCCTGCCCGCGCTCGTCGCGCATGTTCATCGTGACGCTGCGCTTGTCCATGTGCTTCTCGACGAACCAGTGGTTGCCGTTCATGCTCGGGACGGCGTCCTCCAGCATGCCGATGGTGGTGACACGGTCCTGGTGGTGGACCGTGCCGCGCTCCGGCCACTCCACCTTGATCACGTCCGCCCCGAGCGTGCCGAGGATGCGCGTCGCCCACGGCCCGGCCCGCACCCAGCTGAGGTCGACGATGCGGATGCCCTCGAGTGCCCGTCGCTTCGTCATGCCGGCGCCTCCGATCGCTCCAGCTCGGCATCGAGCCGCCAGACGGAGGCGGCCTCGGCTGCCGGCATCTCGAGGGCGCGCCAGGCGGGCACGCTGTACGAACCGTCCGGCGCCTGCTCCCAGGCGACCTCGACCCGCGCGCCGACACCCGCGGCGTCCTCGCCGTCGAGCAGCACGCCGGGCAACCGCACCGGATCGCCGTCCTCGTTCGCGCAGTCGGGCAGCTCGACGAGGGCGACGACGTAGGGGGCGGCCGCGCGGAAGGCCGGGAGCACGGAGTGCGCGACCACGACGTAGCTGGCGATCACGCCTCGGCCCTCGGCTTCGTGCCATGCGAGGTCGAACGAGCGGCAGATCGGACAGAGCGGCGAGGGCGGGAACCAGCGCTGTCCGCAGGCGGTGCAGGCGCGCACCAGCAGCCGCTGCTCGCGCGCCGCCTCCCAGAACTCCTGCGAATCCGGGTCCGGCTGCAGCGCGATCAGCGAGTAGTCGACGGCTCCCTGCATATCGTCTCCTGCCTCCTCAGCGCCGCAGCGCGACGGTCCAGCCCTGCTGCGCTCCGCCGCCGCCCGCGCAGAAGGCGACGCTCGGCGGGCTCGGGTGCTCGACCGTCTCGCCGCGGACGCGGCGGCGGCGATCCTCGCGCGTGAGGGTCTGGCGGCAGCCCTGCGCACGGTCGTAGCTGTGCACGCCGCGCCGCCAATCCGCGCAGGCGTCGTCGGTGCGGCCGCGCAGCTGGCGCGTGGTCTCGATCAGGTAGCCGATGCCGTGCGCGTAGCCCTCGGAGAGCTGGCCGCCGTTCGTGTTCTGCGGCAGCTCGCCGTCGAGGTGGATGCGCCCGCCGCCGACGAAGTCGCCGCCTTCGCCCTCGCCGCAGAAGCCGAACGCTTCGAGGTACATCATCGGCGTGGTGGTGAAGTTGTCGTACATCGTGACGATGTCGACGTCCTCGGGGCCGATGCCGGCGCTCGTGAAGGAGCGCTCGCGCACGAACTTGCCCCAGCCCTCGGTGATGTCGGGGCGGCCCCAGGTCCAGCTCGGGTTGTAGCTGGAGGCGCGCGCGCAGCCGCCCATGACGTAGACCGGCGGCTGCGCGAGGTCGGCGGCGCGCTCCGCCGAGGTCACGATCAGCGCGCCCGCCACGTCGTTCTCCTGGCAGCAGTCGAGCAGCCGGAACGGCTTGGCGATCCAGCGCGAGTTCTGGTGGTCGTCGATGCTGATCGCCTCTTGCCGCGTCGCCTTCGGGTTGAGCGTGGCGGCGAAGCGCTGCGTCACGGCCAGCTCCGCCATGTGCAGCGTGTTGTAGCCGTAGCGCTGGAGGTAGGACATCGCCTCGAAGGCGTAGATCGTCGGCGCGCCGCGGATGCCGAACGGGATCTGGTACTGCCCGCGCCCGGCCGCGACGACCGGCTGCGGCCCCGGCGCCGCGCCGCTGCGCAGCGCAGCGCCGCCCCCCATGCGCAGCCCGGAGCGCCCGTTCATCGATCGCGAGATCGCCACCGTCTCGCAGTACCCGGCGTCGATCAGCGCGATCGACTGCGCGACGAGCTGCCCGATGCTGTTGCCGCCGCCGAGGATGTCGACGCCCATGTTGGTGCGGATACCGAGCGCCGAGGCGACCTCGGCATTGCCGCAGGAGTCGCCGGCCGTCGCCTGGTGGCTGGCCAGCCCGTCGATCTCGTCGACCGCGATGCCGGCGTCGGCGGCGGCCGTGACGATCGCCTCGCAGGCCATCGAGAGCGTCGTGCGGCCGGACCAGCGGGAGTACTCCGTCTCCCCGACGCCGACGATGCAGTAGCGGTCGCGCAGGCCGGAGCCGGATCGCACCACCGCCGCTGCCTTCCTCCGTGCCCCCCGAGGGCGCTACGGCGCGTCCGCGGCGCGGGCCAGCGAGAGCGGGAGCACCTCGTTCATCGAGCCGGATCGGAAGCCCTCGAGGTCCACGGCGACGTAGGCGAAGCCCGCGCTCTTCACCGCGGCGACGATCTGCGAGCGCAGCGGCTCGTCGAGGGCCGCCGCCAGCTCCGCCGCGCCGAGCTCGACACGCGCGACGCGGTCGTGGTGGCGCACGCGCAGCTCGCGCAAGCCGAGCTTGCGCAGCTCCAGCTCCGCCCCGGCGATCTGGAGCAGCTTCTCGGGCGTGACCTCGCTGCCGTAGGGGATGCGCGAGGCGAGGCAGGCCATCGCCGGCTTGTCCCAGGTGGGCACGCCGAGGCGCTTCGCGAGGGCGCGCACGTGGGCCTTCGTGAATCCCGCCTCGGCGAGCGGGCTGCGCACGCCGTGCGCCTTCGCGGCGCGGCGGCCGGGCCGGAAGTCGCCGCTGTCGTCGGCGTTCGCGCCATCGAGGACCACGGCGTCGCCGAGGTCCTCGCGGGCGAGCGCGTCGAGCAGCGAGTAGAGCTCGTCCTTGCACTCGAAGCAGCGCTCCGGCGAGTTCTCGACGTAGCCGGGGCGCGCCATCTCGTTCGTCTCGAGCTCGCGGTGCGCGATGCCGATCGCGGTGGCGACGCGGCGCGCCTCCTCGCGCTCGCTCGGGGCGAGCGAGTACGAGACGCCGGTCACGGCCAGCGCGCGATCGCCCAGCGCCTCGACCGCGGCGGCGGCGAGCAGGCTGGAGTCGACGCCGCCGGAGAAGGCGACGACGGCGCGAGGCAGCTCGGACAGCAGGCGTCGCAGTTCGTCCGCCCTGGCATCGAGGTCGCGTGCGCCCGGCTCGTTCATCGCTCATCCTCACGCGGCGGCGGCGTCCGCCATGGCCGCCGCCGCTGGTAGTCTAGCGCAGCAGCGGCTGACCGCCTCCCGCCCTCGAAGGCGCGGCGAGGGCCAGCCCCGGCGGGGGTGCAACCTGGACGACGACAGCGTGCAGTCGAGCGCGCAGCTGGATGCGCTGCTGGAGCGGGTCGCGCGCGGCGACGTGAGCCCGCAGGACGCCGCCGAGCGGCTGCGCGCCCTGCCCGTCGAGGATCTCGGCTTCGCCCGCATCGACCATCACCGCGCGATCCGCGACGCCCTGCCCGAGGTCGTGCTCGCCGAGGGCAAGACCGCGCAGCAGGCCGTCGCCGCGGGCTGCGCGATCCTCGAGCGCGCCGGCTGCCTGCTCGTCACCCGCGCCTCCGAGGAGATCGCGCAGGCCCTCGAAGCCGCGATCCCGGACCTGCGCCGCCATCCGCCCTCGACGACGCTGAGCGCGGACCGCCGCCCACCGCGCACGCTCCGCCGCGGCGTGGTCATCGCCAGCGGCGGCACCGCCGACCTCGCCGTGGTCGAGGAGGCGGCGGCGACCTGCGGCCTGATGGGCCACGAGGCCGAGCGGATCCTCGATGTCGGCGTGGCCGGCATCCACCGCGTGCTCGCGGAGACGGCGGCGCTGCGCGAGGCGAACGTGATCGTCGTCGTCGCGGGCATGGACGGCGCGCTGCCGAGCGTCGTCGCGGGGCTGACCGCCGCCCCGGTGATCGCCGTGCCGACGAGCAACGGCTACGGCGCGGCCTTCGAGGGCCTCGCGCCGCTGCTGACGATGCTCAACTCCTGCGCGACGGGCGTCTCCGTGGTCAACATCGACAACGGCTTCGGCGCGGGCTACATCGCCGCGCTGATCAACGAGCAGGCGTGGTCCGGTCCGCCGGACGACGTCGCCGGGTAGCGGGCGGACGACGATGCGGGTCGCCTACGTCGATGCGCGCTTCGGCGCCGCTGGCGACATGCTGCTCGGCGCCGCCCTCGACGCCGGCGCGGACCTCGAGGCCGTGCGCGAGGCGCTGCGCGCCCTGCCGATCGAGGGCTGGACGCTTGAGGCCGCGCCCGTGCGCCGCGCGGGCTTCGCGGCCACGAAGGCGGACGTGCGCGTCGAGGCGCCGCAGCCCCCGCGGACGGCGAGCGGGATCGTCGCGATGATCGAGGCGGCGGCGCTGCCGCTGCGCGTCCGCGAGCGCGCCGTCGCGACCTTCGAGCTGCTCGGCGAGGCCGAGCGTGCCGTGCACGGCGTCCCCGAGGGCGAGGACGCGCACCTCCACGAGGTCGGCGGCGTCGATGCGATCGTGGACGTGGTCGGCACGTTCGCCGCCCTCGAAGCGCTCGGGGTCGAGCGCATCTGCGCGAGCGGGCTGCCGGCGGGCGGGGGCACGGCGCGCGCGGCGCACGGACGCCTCCCGGTCCCCGCGCCGGCAGTGCTGGAGATGGCCGCGCGCACGGGTGCGACGCTGCTCGCCGCGCAGCCGAACGAACCGGCCTCGGAACTGGTCACGCCGACGGCGATGGCGATCCTCGGCGCGGTCGCGGACTTCGAGCGGCCGTCGCTGCGCCTCGATCGCGTCGGGCTTGGCGCGGGCACGCGCGACCCCGAGGGCTGGCCGAACGTCGTGCGCCTCTGGATCGGCGAGGCCGAGGAGAGCGCAGCCGGCGGAGGCTTCCGCCCGATCGCGCTGCTGGAGACGAACGTCGACGACATGCCCGGCGAGCACCTGCCGTTCCTCGAGGCGCGGCTGCGCGAGGCGGGCGCGCTCGATGTCTGGTGGACGGCCGTGCAGATGAAGAAGGGGCGGCCAGGCCTGCAGATCACCGCGGTCGCCGCGCGCGCCGACGCCGACGCCGTCGCCGCCTCGATGCTCGAGCACTCGCCGACGCTCGGAGTGCGCTCGACGGAGCTGATGCGCTACGAGGCGGGGCGCGAGGTGTTCGAGTTCGAGAGCTCGCTGGGGCCGGCGGCGGTGAAGGTCAAGCGCCTGCCCGGCGCGCCGCCTCGCGCGGCCCCAGAGTACGAGAGCGCGCGCGTCCTCGCCGAGCGCAGCGGCCTCCCGATCGCCGAGGTCTACGCGCTGCTGACGCAGGAAGCCCTCGCGCTATTGGAGTAGTCGCAGGGCAGCGCCCTCGCCCCAGGGAGAAGGGTGGCAGCTAGCCGTAGGCGACAGCGGACCCGGCATCCCAGGCGCCCCGCCAGGCGTTACCGGCGCTGCACATCTTCGTTTGACATCCGAACGTCGTATTGGCGAGACTCACGACCGTGTGCAGGCAGTGAGCCTCGCGGCGCCGTCGAAGCGGTAGAGTAGCGCGGAGCCCGAGCGGCACGCTGGACACCGGTGACTCAGTACATCATCAAGCGGCTGCTCGCGGCGATCCCGACGATCTTCATCGTTTCGGTCATCGTGTTCGGCCTCCTCCGTCTCATCCCCGGCGACGTCGTGGAGCAGCGTCTCGCCGAGGGCGGCTACGTCACGGAGGAGCTCAAGGAACTGCATCGCAAGCAACTGGGGCTCGACCGCAACCCGGTGGTGCAGTACGTGGACTGGGCCTCACACGCCCTACGAGGCGATCTCGGCGACTCGCTCTGGACCGGCTACCCGGTGAACTCCCTGATCCTGGAGCGACTGCCGCTCAGCCTGGAGATGGTGATCCTCGCGCTCCTGCTGGCGGTGTCCATCGCAGTGCCGCTCGGCGTCCTCTCGGCGGTGAACCGGGACAATCCGATCGACTACGGGGCACGCCTGTTCACGATCTTCGGGCTCTCGATGCCCGATTTCGCCATCGGGACGGTGTTGATCCTGTTCCTCACCGTCTGGCTGGACGAGGTGACATTCGGGCTGTTCAAGCCGTGGCTGCCGGAGCTGGGCTGGTTCCCACCGTGGGAGGATCCCTGGCGAAACATCCAGGCGCTGATATTCCCGGCGCTGATCCTCGGTTACCGGCTCTCCGCAATCAGCGCGCGCATGATGCGCTCGACGATGCTCGAGGTCCTGCGCGAGGACTATGTGCGCACGGCGCGCGCCAAGGGACTGGCGAGCCGTCAGGTGATCATGAAGCACGCGCTGCGGAACGCCATCATCCCCGTGGTGACGATCATGGCGGGCCAGGTCGCGTTCGTGTTCGGCGGCACGGTGATCATGGAGCAGATCTTCAGGCTGCCGGGGATGGGACGGCTGACGCTCGAGTCCGTGCTCCGGCGCGACTACACGGTGGTGCAGGGGACGGTGATGATGATGGCCTTCGTCTTCGTGCTCGTGAACCTCCTGGTCGATCTCGCCTACGGCTTCATCGACCCCCGGATCCGGTACTCGTAGCGGAGCGCAGGCATGGCACAGCAGACGAATGAGGCCGCCCGGAATCGAGAGTTCGCCCGCGAGGCGCGGCACCCGGCGCTCGATGCGACGATCCGGATCCTGAAATCACCGATCGGCGCCGGATCGACGATCGTGCTGATCGCGATCGTGCTGGGTGCGATCTTCGCTCCTCTGGCTGGCGATCCCCTCAAGTCGTCACTGGAACGGCTCGAGTCCCCAAGCCTCAGTCACCCCTTCGGGACGGACGATCTCGGCCGCGATCAGTTCTCGAGGATCCTCTACGGGGCACGCGTGTCGCTCAAGGTCGGGTTCCTCGCCACCGTCTTCGGCTCGATGATCGGGGCCGCCCTCGGGCTGCTCTCCGGCTTCGTCGGCGGCATCTTCGACCTGGTCGTGCAGCGCGTCGTGGACGCGATGCTCTCGATCCCCGGGCTCGTGCTCGCGCTGTTCTTCGTCTCGGTCTTTACGCCCAGCGTGGAAACCGGGATCGCAGCGATCATCCTCATCATCATCCCCTTCAACTCGCGGGTGATCCGCAGTGCGGTCCTCGCGATTAAGGAGAATGTCTACGTCGAGGCGGCGCATGTGATCGGAGCAGGGCCCGCGCGGGTCATGCTCCGCCACATCCTGCCGAACGTGGTGGCGCCGATCCTGATCATGGTATCGACCGTGCTGGGCGCGGCGATCCTTATCGAGGCCGGCCTTGCCTTCCTCGGCATGGGCGCACAGCCCCCCGAGCCTTCCTGGGGGTTGATGCTCAGCCTGAGAGGGCGCCAGTTCATGGAGCTCGCGCCCTGGCTGGCGATCTTCCCGGCCGCCGCGATCAGCATCACCGTGCTGGCGTTCAACCTGCTGGGTGACGTGGTCCGCGACGTGCTCGACCCGAGGCTCCGCGGTAGTTAGCTGTTGACCCCATCAGGTTGCTGCCGGTGAGGGGCCCCATTCCTGGGCGCACACGGCACGGTCGAGGCGCCGCAACCGTCTCGAAGCTGTCCGTAATCTCCCCTAGCCTGGAGGCCAACTGACCTGGCTGGTCCAGCTTGCGCGGGGCCGCTCAGAACCCGTACGGTGACATCCGCATCGTTATAGCGTCCATGAGGGGCATACCCAGCCTCTCTGCGCGTCCGTCGGCAGGGGGACCAAATGTCCGATCGAGAAGACCGCCTCAGCATCGAGCAAAAGGGCTGGGCCCGCCTCGTAGAGTCGCGGGTCAGCCGTCGCACGCTCATCCGTGGCGGCGCGCTCGGCGCGGCCGGGCTGACCGCCGCCGCGCTCATTGGCTGTGGCGACGACGACGATGACGACGACGGCGCGGCCGCACCGGCGACCGCGGCGCCCACGCAAGCGGCCGCGCCGGCGACCACAGCGGCTACGCAAGCGGCCGCGACTGCCGCCGCAGAGCCCGACTACGTCCGCCTCGCTCGCGAGGATGGCGCGGCCTACCCCTACAGCTACGAGGAGCCGGACACGCCGCCCAAGCCGGGCGGGATCCTGCGTTTGGCGGTGCAGTGGGGCCTCGGAACGTGGGACCCGAACTTCCCGTCCGGGGGCCACGGGCAGAATGTCGCAAACGTCGCCGCGAACCGGCTGCTCGGCCTGGTTGACGGCCCGGAAATGTCGAAGTTCGAGATCGGGATCGAGCCGGAGTTGGCGAAGACGTGGGAGGTATCGCCGGACGGTCTGACGTACACGTTCCACCTCAACGAGGGCGTGCGCTACCACAACATCGCACCCGTCAACGGGCGCGAGCTGGTGGCGCAGGACGTCAAGCTGGCCTACGACCGAGCGGCCACCGAGGGCATCAACCAGGCGTTCTTCGACTTCCTCAACGGAATCGCCGTACCCGACGACCGCACCGTCGAGATCACGCTGCACACGCCGGACGCGGACTTCCTGATTCCGATCGCCTCACGCCAACTGCCCATCTACGCGCCGGAGCTGTATGAGGGCGACCTCTTCGAAACACTGGCGATCGGCAGCGGGGCGGGCATCCTCAAGGACTTCAAGGACGGCCAGGGCATCACCATCGACGCGAACCCGGACTACTGGGAGGGCAAGCCCTGGTTGGACGGCATGGAGTGGATCATCAGCCCGGACGCGGCCACTCGCACCGCCGAGTTCCGCGTGGGCCGGATCGACTGGGGAGCCGCCGCCAGCACCCCCGAGGCGGTGGAGGCGCTCCGCGAGACGAACCCCGACATCCAGGTCACATCCGATCCGATCGTCGCCGCCACGCTCCTGCTCGCGCTCAATACCGCCCAACCCGCGCTCGCCGACGAGCGCGTGCGACAGGCGATGTCGCTCTCGATCGATCGGGACCGGTTCGTCCAGATCCTCTACCAGGGCTATGGCAAGGTCGTGCCCGGCTTCGGCTGGCCCTTCCTGTTCGACGAGGAGCCGAAGGGCGAGGAGCTGGGCCGCTGGTGGCGCTACGACCCGGCCGAGGCGACGAAGCTGGTGGAGGCCGCCGGCGCCACGGGCACGGAGTTCGACCTGATCTTCTCGAACGCGTACCTCCGCACGCTCAGCCAGGCATCGAACGGCCTCTTCGGGGAGTTCTTCGGGGCGATCGGCATCACCATGAACCCGGTCGACCTCGACTACGCCGGCTTCAACGCCATGTACTACGGACGGACATTCAAGGACGAGCGGGACGCCCTCTTCGGGTTCACCACAACGTCGCCCAGCGCAACGGGCTACTTCTACGACAACGTCCACTCGCAGTCGGCGAAGGCCTACCACGCTGTCAACGACCCGCAAATCGATGAATGGGCGGAGCAGCAGCGCAGCGAGGTCGACCCGCAGGCGCGGAAGGAGATTCTCCGCAAGATCTGGGACCGCACCCTGGACCAGGTGTACCGCATCGAGCACCCGAAGGACTTCTCGACCACGGTCCTCCAGCCCAGGACGCGCTACTACCGGTTCAACGGGCCGTATATCGGGATGCAGTCGTACTACGAGTTCGGGATCGGCTTCTATAACGCCTGGCTCGACGAGTAGCCGCGGCGTACGCCCGGCGCCCGTGCTCCGTCATCGGCCCTCGCTGAGGGCCGGTGGCGGCATGGCGTAGAGCGTCCTCTGAGGGCGCCTCCCCCCAGACCCCCCGTGCAGACCGGGGACATACGTAGCACCTCTTCGGAAACATTCCTGAGCGAATGGATTGCCCCATGAAGCTTGACCTGCTCTACGAGCTGACCTGCCCGAGGCCCTGGGACGAGGAGAAGGAGCGCAACACCTACTACAACGCGCTCGACCAGATCGTGCTCGCCGATCAGCTCGGCTTCGGGACCGTGTGGGAGGTGGAGCACCACTTCCTCTCGGAGTTCTCGCACTCCTCGGCGCCGGAGATCTTCCTCGCCTGCGTCTCGCAGCGGACCGAGCGGATCCGCATCGGGCACGGCGTGGTGCTGCTGCCGAACCCGTTCAACTACCCGATCCGAGTCGCCGAGCGCATCGCCGCCCTCGACATCATGAGCCGGGGGCGCGTCGAGTTCGGGACGGGCCGCTCCACCTGGTACGAGCAGGCCGGCTTTAACGTGCGCCCCGACGAGACGCGCGAGATGTGGCAGGAAGCGCTCAGCATCATCCCGCAGATGTGGGCCAGCGAGCAGTTCTCGCACACTGGCAAGTACTTCGAGATCCCGGAGCGCAACGTCCTGCCCAAGCCGATCCAGCGACCGCACCCGCCGGTCTGGGTCGCCGGCACGCAGGACGAGTCGTTCGAGATCGCAGGCCGCCTCGGCCTCGGGATGCTGGCGCTGACGATCATGGTGCCGGTCGAGGAGCTGGAGCGGCGGATCGCGATGTACCGCAAGGCGATCGCGAACGTCGAGCCGATCACCGGCGTCGTCAACGACCGCATCAACTGCCTCACGCTGGTCCACTGCGCGCGCACCACCCGCGAGGCGATCGAGAACGGCGCGCCGCAGGCGATCGCCTGGTACCTGCGCACCGTCGCCGCCCTCTTCACCCCGCCCGAGGGCGGCGAGATCGTCTCCGGATTCGACTTCGCCGCGTACGGACAACGCAGCCTCGAGGAATCGACGCCGCAAGTGCAGAACGAGGCAACGCGCGCCATCGACGAGTTCCACAAGGGCGAGATCAGCGTCGACGACCTCTACGACGCGCTGAACAGCGACGAGATGGTGATCATCGGCGACCCGGAACAGTGCCGGAAGAAGCTGGAGCGCTACGCCGACCTCGGTCTCAACAGCCTGATGTGCCAGGTCCAGATCGGCGATCTATCGCACGAGGCCGTGATGGAGTCCATCCGCCTGCTCGGCACCGAGGTCCGCCCCTTGATCGACCCGGACTGATCGACCCGGACTGAGCCGCCGGGGCGACGATCAGTAGAGGCGCTGCGCCTCTGCCTCCAGCGCGCGCTGCTCGGCGACATCCATCGGCTCGTAGGCCGTCGCCGTCGCCACGTTCTCCTCGATGCGCGAGGGGAAGCGCGCGCCGGGGATGGCGACCGAGACGCCGGGCTGCGAGAAGACGTAGCGCAGCAGGTTCGCCGGCGTGAGCGGGCCCTCGTAGCCCTCGGCGATGCGGCCGCGCATCACGCTCGTGCGGCCGGAGCCGCCGAGCGGGCGCATCACGATCACCCCCACGTCGTGCTCGCGCGCCAGCTCGATCAGCGGCGCCGTCTCCGTGAAGAACGCCGAGTACTCCAGCATCACCGTCGCGAAGTCGCCGCTCTCGATCGCCAGCCGCAGCACCTCGAGGCTGTGCGAGGAGATGCCGATGTGCTCGATCAGCCCGCGGTACTGCGCGATCTGCAGGCCCTCGAGCGCTCCGTCCTCGCCGGTCGCCTCCTGCCACGCCTCCAACGAGGAGATGTCGTGCAACTGGTAGAGGCTGAGGCGCTCCACGCCGAGGATGCTGAGCGAGCGGTCCACGTCGCGCTGGCTGCCGTTGATCGAGTGGCTGAACGTCTTCGTGGCGATGTGGAAGGCAGGCCGGCCGGCCTCGGCGCGCTCGCGCACCGCCTGCCCGATCATGAACTCGCTGCCCGCGTACTCCCGCGCCGTATCGACGAAGTCGATGCCGAGGTCGAGCGCGCGAACGAGCGTCTGCGGCCCCTCGCGCGCCGTCGGCGTGTCCATCGCGCCGAGGCCGAGCTCGGTCACCATCAGCCCGGTCCGGCCCAGCCGCCGCCGCCCCAACTCAGACACGTGCAGCCCCGTCCGCCCGACTACCCGCCCTCGCCGCGGATCGCGTCGAAGTCGAAGTCAGCAGGGACGGGGACGACGATCGAGCGGCGGGGAATCTCGACCGTGCGGGCGATGTGGCCCTCGCCGGTGGTGTCGTCGGCGAAGAAGACGTCGCCGACACCGAAGGTGCGCTTCGCGCCGTCGCCACACTCGATCTCGGCGCTGCCCGAGACGGTGATCACGAACTGGCGGCGCGGCGCGGGGTGGAACTCGACCTCGAAGTGCGCGGTCGACTCGTGCAGGCTCAGGTGCTCGGCGTCGAGCAGCGGCGTGCGCACGCCGTGGCCGACATCGAGGGCGAACGCGACCTCGAGGTCCTCGAAGTGGGATTGCCCGTCGTCGCCGGTGTAGATGCGGGTGATTTGCATGAGCCGCTCCCTCGCGCGCGGCGGCGATGCTAGCAGGCGTTCGTCCTGCGGGCCGCGCCCCGCAGTAAGGTAGCGGCGAACAGCATCGAGGCAGCAGTACGGGGAGGGCGCGATGGGCTTCATGATGGACGGCATCCGCATGGACGGCCGCGTCGCCGTCGTGACCGGGGCGGGCAGCGGCATCGGCCGCGCGATCGCGATCGGGATGGCCGACCTCGGCGCGCGCGTGGCGATCGGCGAGATCAACGAGGCGACCGGCCAGGAGACCGCCGAGCTGATCGCCGAGGCAGGCGGCGAGGCGATCTCGATCCCGACTGACATACGGGATCCGGATCAGCTGCGAGCGCTGGTGAGCGGCGCACGCGAGCACTTCGGGCGCCTCGACGCGATGTTCAACAACGCGGGCGGGAACTTCCAGGCGCCAACCCTCGACGTCTCCGAACGCGGCTTCGACGCAGTCGCGCGCATGAACGTGCGCGCGGCCTTCATCGGTAGCCAGGCCGCCGCGCGCGTGATGCTCGAGGACGGCCACGGCGGCAGCATCGTCAGCACCGCGTCGAGCGCCGCCTACCACGCGACGGGGCGGGGCGTGGCCGCCTACGCCGCGGCGAAGGCGGGGATCCTCGGACTCACCCGCGAGCTGGCCGCCGAGTGGGGCCAGCAGGGCATCCGCGTCAACGCGATCGCCCCCGGCGGCGTGGACAGCCCCGGCCGTCACAGGAACATCGAGCGGGCGGCGGACGACATCGCCGAGAACTACGGGCTGCTCAAGCGCCTCGGCTCGCCCGAGAACTTCGCGGCGGGGGCGATCTTCCTCGCCTCGGACCTGGCGGCGCACATCACCGGCCACACGATCCACATCGACGCGGGCACCGGCATCTCCTGAGCACAGCCTCGCGCGGAGCCGAGGCTACGCTTCAGCGCCTTCGAGGCGGTCGAGGGCGATGCGGCGGGCGCTGTTGTCGCCCGCCTCGGCGCGCACCTCGATGCGCTCGGTCCACTTGATGCTCGTGAAGCACTCGCCGCCCGGCACGACGAGTCGCGCGGGTCCGCCGTGCTCGCCCGGCAGCGGCTCGCCGTTCACCTCGAGGGCGAGCAGCGCCGTGCGCGCCTCCTCGATCGGCAGGGGCAGGCTGAAGTCGGCGGCGCTGAGCTGCACCCACGCCGCCTCGGGCGGAACGGCTGCGCGATCGAGCAGCTCGGCGACGGCGACGCCGCGCCAGCGCAGGCCCGGCACCGTCCAGCCCTCGAGGCAGCTGAAGTCGTCGACCATGAGCTGCTGCGGCATCGCCGAGAGGTCGCCGAGGTCCAGATCGAGCGGCTGCCCGACGAGGCCGTCGACGCGCAGACGCCAGGCCGTCGGATCCGGCCCGCTGCCGGGATGCACGGGGAGCGCATCGAGCACGTGCGGTGCGCCATCGCCGGACTGCTGATCGGGCATCGCTGCTCCTCGGGGCCCTCACCTCAACCCTCTCCCGCGGGGAGAGGGGGCCGGAACGCGGTCTCTCATCGCCGCCCTCGCCCGCGGGGGAGAGGGGCCGGAACGCGGCCTCTCTAGTATCCGGCCTGCTTGTCGATCAGGCCCTCCAGCGGCTCGCCGGCGCGGAGCCGGCGGAGGTTGCCGCAGAAGCGCTCGATGTTGCGCGGCGCCCGCAGCTGGCTCGCGCCGGCGGCGTGAGGCGTCATCACCACGTCGTCGCGGCTCCACAGCGGATGGTCCGCCGGCAGCGGCTCGATCGGCACCACGTCAAGCCCGGCGCCGGCCAGCTGCCCGGAGTCGAGCGCCTCGATCAGGGCGTCGCCGTCGATGATCTCGCCGCGGGTGACGTTGACGATGTAGGCGCCGCGCCTCATCTGCGCGAACGCCTCGCGGCCGAACAGGCCGTGGGTCTCCGGCGTGAGCGGGCAGCAGACCGCGATCACATCGGACGCCCCGAGCAGCTCCTGGAAGCGCTGCATCGGCCACACGGCCTCGACGTGCTCGTCGCCCTCGAGGGCGTCGCGGTCGAGCGCGAGACAGCGCATCCCGAACGCCGCCGCGCGCGTCGCGACCGCCCGCCCGGTCCCGCCGAAGCCGACGATGCCCATCACCTTGTCCGTGAGCTCGGTCTCCTCCATGCGCAGCGCACGCCGCTGCTCCCACGCGTCGGGGCCGAGCCGGATCGCCGAGGCGACCTTGCGCGTGAGGGCGAGCAACAGCGCGAACGCGTGGTCGGCGAGCTGGGGACCGACCTGCCCCTTCTCGCTCGTCAGCATCACCTCGCCGTCGCGGAACGCGGGGTAGAGGTAGCGGTTCACGCCCGAGGCGATCGCGTGGACCCAGCGCAGGTTCGGCGCGGCCGCGTACAGCTGCGGCGTAACGAAGCCCAGGACCACGTCGGCCTCGGCCGCGAACTCCAGCGCCTCGCCGTCCGAGTCGACGACCGAGACCGTCGTGCCCGGCCCCGCCGCCTCGATGATGCGTTCGATGACGTCGGGCGGTACCTCGGGCAGGGCTGTTCCCGTGATGATGAGGATGTTCATTTCGCGCCCCCAATCGGCACGCGGAGCCTACTCCCCTCGGCGCAGCGCTGCGGGGGGCCCCCACGAGTCACTACGAGAAGGAGGCGCAGGCGCTGCCGAGGATGCGCAGCACCGACTCCTGGTTGAAGCGCCGCTCGTACTCCTCGGAGATCTCGTCGATCAGCCGCCGCGCCTCGTCGCCGGGCGGGGCGAGGATCCAGAGCAGCTTCGACCGCTCGCGCTGGATCGCGCCCGTTGAGTCGCGCCACTGGCCCGCCGCGTCGAGGACCGTCAGCCCGTCCGGGAAGCGCGGCGTCACCGCCTCGGCGAGGAAGGCGGCCCACTGCTCGTCGCTGACCTCGCCGCCGGCGCCGGTGCTGCGTCCGAGGAAGAGCTGGTACTCGGCGTAGCGGTCGCTGCCCTCGGGGCATGGCTCCTCCTCGCCGCTCCCGCAGGCGAGCAGCGCGAGCGCGGCGAGGCAGAGGGAGGCGAGCGCGAGCAGGCGGGTCGCGGGCGTCGAGGTCATTTCGGGCTTCCCCATCCAGAGTTCGGCGACGAATCAGGCCCTTCGGCAGGACGATATCGGATTGAGCGGCTGGCCTGACGAGGCTCGCGCGCGTTGACCATGCGGGGGGCCGCTGCTACGTTGCCGCAGGGCCTCGATCCGCCCCGGAGCAGGCGGCGGCTAACGCCGCCACGAGCGGCTGGGACTGGGCGTTGGACGAGCTGTTCGGCAACTATCTGTCCGTACTCGTCGCCAGCGGCGTGGGCTTCATGATGGTCATCACCGCGCTCATCGGCGCCCGGCTGATCGCTCCCTACTCGGCAGAGCGCCACAAGGGCACGACCTACGAGTGCGGCATGCTGCCGATCCGGCGCACCAGCACCAACGTGGGCATGCGCTTCTACCTCTACGCGATCCTCTTTATCATCTTCGATGTCGAAGCAGTGTTTATCTTCCCGTGGGCCCTCTCCTTCGTGGAGGTCGGGCCGCAGGCGTACTTCGAGATGCTGCTCTTCGTGGGCATCTTGGGGGTCGGCTTCGCCTACGCCTGGAAGAAGGGAGCGCTCCAATGGCGGTAGGCCCCACAACCGGAACGACGGAGACCACCACCGCTCCCCCGGCCGCCCCGCCCGACGCGGCGCCGCTGCCGCTGATGCCGTACATGCCTCCGCAGGAGCACCCGTCGGAACTGCCGAGTCTCACGCCTGTCGAGGCGCCCCAGGGCAAGGCGCTCTACAAGATCGTGCTGCCGGGCATAATGCAGGCGCCGGCGGACCTCATCATCGCCGCCTCGCGCAAGTCCTCGTTGTGGCCGATG
The DNA here is from genome assembly GCA_965247925.1 of Dehalococcoidia bacterium. Classification (GTDB taxonomy): domain Bacteria; phylum Chloroflexota; class Dehalococcoidia; order UBA2979; family UBA2979; genus VXMT01. Next base: position 404,954 of record CBDFIB010000004.1, on the reverse strand, counting down.
ACGTTCGGGCTGGCCTGCTGCGCGATCGAGATGATCGCCACCTACATGTCGCACTACGACCTCGACCGCTTCGGGATCGTGCCCTGGCCCTCGCCGCGCCAGTCGGACGTGATGATCGTGGCCGGCACGGTGACGAAGAAGATGGCTCCGGCGGTCAAGCTGCTCTACGAGCAGATGCCGAATCCCAAGTGGGTGATCTCGATGGGTGCCTGCGCGACCAACGGCGGCCCCTACACCCGCTACGACCGCGTGCTGCAGGGCGTCGACAAGATCGTGCCGGTGGATGTCTACGTGCCCGGCTGCCCGCCGCGGCCGGAGGCGCTGCTCGACGGCTTCGTGGCCCTCCAGGAGAAGATCATGGAGGAGCGCGGAGCAACCGGCCGATGACGAACGGCGACGGAGACGCACTCGCAGGCACTATCTGGCCGCAGGTCGACGCCTGCCTCGCCGGCATCACCTGCGCTCCCGAGCGCGGCTCGCAGGATCTGATCGTCACCATCCCGAAGGACGAGATCATCCGCGGGCTGCGCGCCCTCAGGCGCTACCCCGACCTCGCCTTCGACTACCTGCGCTGCCTCTGCGGCGTCGACTGGGAGGACGAGGGGATCGACATCGTCTACCACCTCTACTCCTCGATGCAGAAGGTGAACCTCACGGTCAAGACGCGGCTGCCGAACGACGACCTGACGGTCGACACGGCGACCTCGGTCTGGCGCGCAGCCAACTGGCTGGAGCGCGAGACGGCGGAGATGTTCGGCGTGCGCTTCGAGGGTCACCCGGACCCGCGCACGCTGCTGCTGCCGGACGACATGGACGACACCTTCCCGCTGCGCAAGGAGCACCCGCTCGCCGAGATCGAGGTGCTGCAGGGCGAGGGCATCGCCTACGGCGAGGGGGTGCAGCCGTGACCCAGCCCGCGATGCCGGACACGCCGGCCTTCGAGCACGAGTTCGAGACCCAGGACATCATGATCAACATGGGGCCGCAGCACCCCTCCACCCACGGTGTCTTCCGCATGGTGCTGACCATCGACGGCGAACTCGTCACCGACGTCACGCCGCACATCGGCTACATGCACCGCGGGGCCGAGAAGCTCTGCGAGACGATGGACTACCGCCAGGGCATCGGCTACATGGACCGCACCGAGTACCTGGCCAACTTCAACGCCGAACTCTCCTACGTGATGGCCGTCGAGCAGCTCGCCGAGCTCGAGGTGCCCGAGCGGGCGCAGTGGCTCCGCATGATCCTCTGCGAGCTGAACCGGCTCTCCAGCCACTTCATGTTCCTCGGCGCGTTCGGGACGGACGTCGGCGTCTTCGGGACGGCGTTCACCTACGCCTTCCGCGAGCGCGAGTTCATCCAGGACCTGTTCGAGGAGGTCACCGGCGACCGCCTGATGTTCGCCTACTTCCGCGCGGGCGGCCTCGCCTGGGAAGTGCCCGGCAACTTCGAGGCGCGCGTGCGCGAGGTGCTGAAGCTCTCCCGCCGCGGCATCGGCGACCTCGACGGGCTGATGACGCAGAACGAGATCTTCCGCGCGCGCACCGAGGGCGTCGGCTTCCTCAGTGCCGAGGACGCCCTCGACTGGGGCGCGAGCGGCCCGACGCTGCGGGCCAGCGGCGTGCCGATGGACATCCGCCGCGACGAGCCCTACCTCTTCTACGACCAGGTCGAGTTCGACGTGATCACCGGCGACCACGGCGACGTGTTCGACCGCTTCCAGTGCCGCATGGACGAGATGTGGCAGTCGATCCACATCATCGAGCAGTGCCTCGAGCGGCTGGAACCGGGCCCGATCGTGCCGGCCCGGCTGCCGCGCATGCTGCGCACCCCGCCGGGCGAGGTCTACACCCGCACCGAGGCGCCGCGCGGCGAGTACGGTATCTACCTGGTGAGCAAGGGCGGCAACCGGCCGCACCGGCTGAAGATCCGCTCCGCCTGCCTCTCCAACCTGCAGGCGCTGCGTGACATGACGATCGGCGGCTACATCGCCGACGCGGTCGTGGTCCTCGGCTCGCTCGACATCGTGCTCTGCGAGGTCGACCGATGAACACCGAGTTGTTCGGCCTCCCGGCGGTCAACATCTGGGTGGACGCGTTCATCCGGCTGAATCTCATCGTCGGTCTGATGACCGTCGTCGTGATGGGGCTGATCTACATCGAGCGCAAGATCATCGCGCGCTTCCAGATGCGGCTCGGCCCGACGCGGACCGGGCCGCTGGGGATGCTCCAGTCCGTCGCGGATGCGCTCAAGCTGCTCAGCAAGGAAGACCTGCGGCCGAAGAACGCCGACCCGCTGGTCTTCGAGTTGGCGGTCTACTTCGTGTTCGTGCCCGTGTTCATGGGCTTCGTCGCCGTCCCGTTCGCCTTCGACTGGAACGTGCGGGTGCTGGAGCTGGGGCTGTTCTACGTGATCGCGATCAGCTCCGTGAACATCATCGGCTGGGTGATGGCGGGTTGGTCCTCGGACAACCGCTACGCGATGATCGGCGCGCTGCGCGCAGCTGCGCAGGGCATCTCCTACGAGGTGCCGCTGATCCTCTCGGTGCTTGCGGTGGCGATGGTCGCCGACAGCCTCAACCTCAACGAGATCACCGCGCAGCAGGGCCGCGTGCCCTACATCGTCTGGCAGCCACTGGCCTTCGCGATCTTCTACGTCGCGATGCTGGCCGAGCTGAACCGCACCCCCTTCGACATCCCGATCGGGGAGTCCGAGGTGGTCGGCGGGCCGTTCGTCGAGTACAGCGGGATCCGCTGGTCGATGTTCTTCCTCGCGGAGTACGCGGGGCTGTTCATCCTCGCGCTGGTCGGCTCGGCGGTGTTCCTCGGTGGCTGGGCCTGGCCGCTCGGCGAGGAGGCCGGGTTCCTGTGGCAGATCGTGCTGACCGGGGCCAAGACGGGGCTGCTGATCTTCAGCGTCTTCTGGGTGCGGGTGACCGTGCCGCGGATGCGCATCGACCAGTTGATGGGCTTCTCCTGGAAGGTGCTGATGCCGCTCTCCTTCGCGCTCATCCTCTCGAACGGGCTGATCCTCGTGTACGAGTGGGAGCACGTGTTCCTGCTGATTCCGAACGTGATCGGCCTGGTGGCGCTCTACCTGATCGTTGACCACGGCATCACGCGCCGCCGCCCCCGGCGGCTGGCGCGGCCGGCAGTGCAGGCGGAGGCGGCCTCGTGAGCCTCGCGAGCCGGCTGGGCGGCGGGTCAGACTCGCACCTGCGGGCACTACCGCATAAGGTGCGGGCGTGAAAGGCTTCCGACCATGAAGGGCCTTCTCAAGAGCATGGCGACGACCCTGACGACGTTCGCGCGGCGTCCGGTCACGCGTCAGTACCCGGAAGGGCACCGCGAGCTGCCGGAGCGCGACCGCGCGTTCCCGATCCTGCTCTGGGACGACAACATCGAGGAGCCCTATTGCACCGGCTGCCACGCCTGCGAGCGCGCCTGCCCGGTCGAGTGCATGACCGTCCTGATGAAGGACAACCCCAACCACCAGAACCAGGGCGGCACCTCGAAGCGCCGCAAGATCATCGACAAGTTCTGGATCGACTACGCGCGCTGCATGCGCTGCAACATCTGCGTCGAGGTGTGCAACTTCGAGGCGATCGCCATGAACAACACCTGGACCGGCCACGAGTTGTCGGTATACGACCGGTCGGACCTGGTGATGGACCTGCCGCAGTTGCTCGCCCAGCATCGCGCGGGCGAACTCGACGAGTGGGTTGCCGATATCTAGGACCGGTCCCCGTCCCGGCGGGCGCAAGCCCGGAGGGCAGGAGACCCCAGCGATACGGTGGGGCGAGCGGTGCTTGAACTGCTAGAACGCATCCCGTTCCCCGCCCAGCTTGATCGCATCGTCATCTTCGCGGGCATTGTCGCGGGAGCGGTCGTCACGCCGATCCTGATCATCCTGCTCGCGCTGCTCATCTTCGATGAGATCACGGCGGCGGAGCTGGTGTTCTGGCTGGCGGCGGCGCTGATCGTGGGCGGCGCGCTGGCGGCGGTGCTGCTGCCGAACATCGTCCACGCGACGCTCTCGCTCGTGGTCACGTTGCTCGGCGTGGCGGCGATCTTCCTGCTGCTCGGCTCCGAGTTCTTGGCGCTGGTGCAGGTGCTGATCTACGGCGGCGGCGTGACCGTGCTGCTGCTCTTCGGTCTGATGCTCACCAACGCCAGCGACGACCCCAAGGTGACGGACGGCGCGCAGAAGCCGTTCGCCTTCCTCGTCGGCATCCTGCTCGCCGCCATCATCGGGGCGGCGCTGGTCGACCAGGACTGGGCGAACACGGAAGCGGCGATCGCCCCCTTCAGCGAGCTCGGCGTGCGGCTCTTCCGTGACTTCGGCGTCCCCTTCGAGATCGCCTCGCTGGTCCTGATCGTCGCGCTGATCGGCGCCGTCGCCGTGGCGCGGCGCGACCGCGACGAGGACGACGAAGCCGAGGAGGGTGAGTCCTCGTGAACGACATCCCGATCGAGAACTTCCTCGTACTGTCCGCCGTGCTCTTCGGCATCGGCTTCTACGGCGTGCTCGCCCGCCGCAGCGCGATCCTGATCCTCGTCTCCGTCGAGCTGATGCTGGCGGCGACGACAATCAACATGGTGGCCTTCGCCGCCTACTTCGACCACGAGGCCTTCACCGGCATCGTGTTCGCGATCTTCATCATCACCGTCGGCGCTGCCGAGGTCGGCCTGGCGCTCGGGATCGTGCTGCGCATCTTCCGCGAGCGCCGCACCGCCTACGTCGACGATGCGAGCGAACTGAAGTGGTAGCCGTGAGGGCGGAGGCGTAGCGCCGTGGGCATGGAGCAGGTCTGGCTGCTGCCGGCGATTCCCGCCGCGATCTTCGCGCTGCTGGCGCTCTTCAACCGCGCGCTGCCGCGCGGCGGCGACGGCCTCGCCATCCTCGGCATGCTCGCCGTCGTCGTCCTCGGGCTGCTCGTCCTGCTCGACTTCCAGTCGGCGTTCGAGGGCGGCCTGTTCGCGCCGGGCGCCGGTCACGTCTACGCCTTCGAGTGGGCGCGGATCGGCAACTCGCTGCTGATCGAGTTCAGCACCTACGTCGACGGGATCACGGTGCTGATGATCGTCGTCGTCTCCGTCGTGACGCTGATGGTGATGCTCTACTCCGTCGGCTACATGAAGGGCGAGCCGCGCTACGGCTGGTACTTCGCCATGCTGTCCGGCTTCTCCGCGGCGATGCTGATGCTGGTCACGTCCGGCAACCTGCTGCTGCTCTACCTCTCCTGGGAGGCGGTCGGCCTCGCCTCGTACCTGCTGATCGGCTTCTACTGGGAGCGCCAAACGGCGGCCGAGGCGGCGAAGAAGGCGTTCATCACCACGCGCATCGGCGACGTGGGCCTGCTGATCGGCATCATCCTGCTCTGGCGCGGCGCGGGCAGCTTCGACATCCAGGAGATCATCGAGGCCGCCCGCGCGGGCGGATTCGACAACCTCTACCTCACCGTCGCGATGCTGTTCCTCTTCGCCGGCGCCGCCGGCAAGTCCGCGCAGTTCCCGCTCCACGTCTGGCTGCCCGACGCGATGGAGGGCCCCACGCCCGTCAGCGCGCTGATCCACGCGGCGACGATGGTGGTCGCCGGCGTCTACCTCGTTGCGAGGATGATGCCCGTCTTCGACGAGGTGCTGATCGCGCGCGACGTCGTGCTCTACATCGGCCTCACGACGGCGGTGATGGGCGCGACGATGGGCCTCGTGACCAGCGACATCAAGCGCGTGCTCGCCTACTCGACGATCTCGCAGCTCGGCTTCATGTTCGTCGCGCTCGGCGTCGGATCGGTGACGGCGGCGATGTTCCATCTCTTCACGCACGCCTTCTTCAAGTCGCTGCTGTTCCTCGGCTCCGGGTCCGTCATCCACGCCAGCGGCGCGCAGGTCGTCGAGGAGCTCGGCGGGCTCTGGCGCAAGCTGCCGGCGACGACGCTGTTCTTCATCGTCGGCTCGCTCGCCCTCGCCGGGATCGTGCCGCTCGCCGGCTTCTGGTCGAAGGACGAGATCCTCGTCGCGCTGCGCGACCACGAGGCGATGCCGCTGTTCCTCATCCTCGCGGCCACGTCCGCGCTGACCGCGATCTATTCGGCGCGGCTGGTGCTGCTGACCTTCTTCGGCGAGCCCAAGGACCGCCACGCCTACGAGCACGCGCACGAGTCCCCGCCGCCGATGCTGCTGCCGATGCTGATCCTCGCTGGGCTGTCCGTGATCGCCGGGTTCGTCGCCTTCGAGGGCGTCGGCAAGGTGCTCGGCTTCGCGGGAGGGATCGGGAACGTCGTCTTCACGCAGGGCCACGGGGGCCACGTCTTCGAGCTGGACCCGGTGGTCGCGATCGGCGCGACCGCCTCGGCGCTCGCCGGCATCGTGATCGGCTTCATCTACTGGTGGGGCAACGCGGAGCGCGCGGCGCGCGCCCGCGCCTGGGCGCCCGAGCTGCATGACCTGCTGCTGCAGCGCTACTACATGGACCACCTCTACCAGGTCACGATCGACCGGGTGATCCTTGGCTTCGCGACAGTGGTCGCGCGCTTCGACCGGCTGGTGATCAACGAGTCGGGCGTGGACGGCACGGCGCAGGGCATTGGATTCACGGGGTTCCGGCTGAAGTTCCTGCAGACGGGGCGCATCCCGAGCTACGCGCTGGCGATGGGAGTCGGCGTAGCCGTGCTCGCCCTCGTCGCGCTCGGTAGGACGTAGGGCGGGGCGGGTATGACCACGAACGAGGGCTACCTGCTGCTGGCGCTGCCGCTGATCCCGCTGGGCAGCGCGATCCTGCTGATGCTGGTGCCGTCCGGCGAGCGCAACGCGATCAAGGCCATCACGGGCCTCGCCAGCCTCGCGATGTTCATCATCTCCGTCTACGTCTTCGTCGTCTTCGACTACCGCGGCGAGCAGTTCCAGGGCGTCGTCAGCTGGCCGTGGATCGAGAACGTCGCCTTCCTCGGGCCGGACGGGATCCAGCTCAAGGTCGGGATCGACGGCATCGCCGCGACGATGGTGCTGCTGACGGGGATCGTGATCCTGAGCGGCACCTGGGTGTCGTGGAAGATCGAGAGCCGGCTGAAGGACTTCTTCATCCTGCTGTTCGTCCTCGTGGCCGGGGTCTACGGCACGTTCGTCACGCTCGACCTGTTCTTCTGGTTCCTGCTCTACGAGACCGCGGTGCTGCCGATGTACCTGCTGATCGCGGTCTGGGGCTCCGGACGGCGCGAGTACGGCGCGATGAAGCTGATGATGATGCTCGTCGCCGCCTCGATCCTGATCTTCGTCGCGATCTTCGGAATGTTCAGCGAGGCGGGCCTCGGGACGTTCGACATGCCGGCGCTGTTCGACGCGGAGTACGGCCGCAACTTCCAGCTGATCATGTTCCCGCTGGTCGCGATCGGCTGCGGCACGCTGGCCGGCATCTTCCCCTTTCACCCCTGGTCGCCCGACGGCCACGCCGCCGCGCCGACGGCCGTCTCGATGTTGCACGCGGGCGTGCTGATGAAGCTCGGGGCGTTCGGGATCATCCGCCTCGGCTTCCAGATGCTGCCGGAGGGCGCGGAGTTCTGGGCGCCGGCGCTGCTGACGCTCGGCATCATCGGCGCGCTCTACGGGGCGGTCGGCGCGCTGCGCCAGACCGACTTCAAGCTGATGACGGGGTTCTCCTCGATCTCGCACATGGGCTACGTCTTCGTCGGGCTGGGCACGCTCAACCTGATCGGGATGAGCGGCGCGGTGCTGCAGATGTTCGCGCACGGCGTGATGACGGCGCTCTTCTTCCTGCTGATCGGCGCGCTCTACGACCAGTCGCACGACCGCGAGTTCACTCACTACTCGGGCATGGCTCGGCGGATGCCGATCTGGGCGGTCTTCTTCGTGATCGCCGGCCTCGCCTCGTTCGGCCTGCCCGGGCTCTCCGGCTTCATCGCCGAGCTGCACATCTTCATCGGCGCCTTCCGCGCCTACCCGGTGGTCGGTGCGCTGGCGGTGCTGACGGCGGCGATCACCGCCACGTACCTGCTGCGCATGTTCGCGCAGACTTTCTTCGGCGAGCCGAGCCCGCGCTGGAGCGGCGTCGTTGAGATCAGCTGGGCCGAGCGCGCGGGCGCGACGGTGCTCGCGGTCTCGATCTTCGCCCTCGGCCTCTGGCCCTCGCCGTGGATCGATCGCGTCGCCGCCGGCCTCCAGGCCGGCATACCCGAGGTGCTGCTGTGAACTTCGAGTACGCGCTGCTGATTCCGGAGTTCATCCTCGCGGGCGTCGCGGCCACCGTGCTGCTGCTCGACGCCTTCCGCGACGACCTCAAGATCTCGAGGCGCTTCGTGCCGGCGCTGGCCGCCGCCGGCGCGCTCGCGGCGGGCATCGCCAGCATCTTCTACGCCGACCGCAATACGGACTTCGCCGGGCTGATCGGCATCGACGACTACACGATGTTCTTCCGCGTGTTGTTCTCGGCGACGGTGCTGGTCGTGATCCTCGGCTCCATCGAGTTCGTCGAGCGCAACATCCGCCACCAGGGCGAGTTCTACGCGCTGCTGCTGGTCTCCACGATCGGCGCGATCTACATGGCGGGCGCGATCGAGCTGCTCACCGCCTACATCTCGATCGAGCTGCTCTCCTTCTCGCTCTACGTCGCCGTCTCGCTGGCGAAGGACGACCGCCGCTCCGGCGAGGCGGGGCTGAAGTACGTGCTGCTCGGCGGGGTCGCCTCGGCGATGCTGCTCTACGGCCTCAGCCTGATCTACGGCGCCGCCGGCACAACCACCTACGAGGGCATCGCGGCCGCGTTCAGCGACGGGTCCGTGCAGGGCTCGCCGGTGCTGCTGCTCGGCCTCGCCTTCCTCGTCGGCGGGCTCGGCTTCAAGGCCTCCGCCGTCCCGTTCCACATGTGGACGCCCGACGCCTACGAGGGCGCGCCGCTGCCGGTGACGGCCTACATCGCGGCGACCTCGAAGGCGGCGACGTTCGCGCTGCTGCTACGGCTGTTCGGGACGGGTCTGCTGGCGGTGCAGGACGACTGGCAGTGGATGCTCGCGTCGCTGTCCGTGGCGACGATGGTGACGGGCAACTTGATCGCGCTGGTGCAGACCAACATCAAGCGCCTGCTGGCCTACTCCTCGATCGGGCAGGTCGGCTTCATGCTGATGACGATCACCACCGTCTCGGACGCCTCGAGTTCGGCGCTGCTGCTGCACCTCGCGGGCTACCTGGTCACGAACCTCGCGGTCTTCATGGCCGTGATCGCGGTCTACAACCGCATCGGCAGCGAGCGCATCGAGGACTTCCGCGGCCTGGCGGAGACGCAGCCGTACCTGGCGCTGGTGATCACCGCGGGGCTGTTCTCGCTCAGCGGCATGCCGCTGCTGGCGGGCTTCGTGACGAAGTTCTTCATCTTCCAGGCGGCCGCCGAGGAGGGCTTCCTCTGGCTTGCGGGTGTCGCTGTGATAATGAGCACCATCTCGCTCTACTACTACCTGAAGGTGATCCGCGTCATGTACGTCGTCCCGCCGGCCGAGGGCGCGAGCCGCTGGCGCCCCTCGCCACTCTCCCTCGCCGTGACGGGCGTGCTGTTCATCGGCATCTTCGTCGTGGGCCTCTGGGCCGCCCCGGTCCTCAAGGTGGCGGACGACGCCTCGGCGGTGCTGTTCGGGTAGAGGCCGGCGGCCGCCTACAGCCCGTCCGCGTAGGCCGCTATACTTTTTCCTTATGACTGCTCAACGTGGGCAGGGCGATCCCGTGGGGCGACGCATTGCGCGGCGCAGGAACCTGCTGCTGGCCGAGGCTGGACGGGCAGGGCGAGCGTTCGAAGCTCTCCTGCGGCGGGCAGAGTACGACGCGTCCGGTCTGAGCGACTTACTCGGGGCGGTTGCTCAGGAGGAAACTCGCGAGTCAATGCGCAGCTCTGGACGGGTCGAGTCGCGCAAACGCTTCAAGTACAAGAGCGGCCAGCCGCTGCACGAGGAGCGCGTGGCTGACCAGCTCTTTCTCGACGAGTCCGGACAGCCCCATCTAAAGTCTCCCGGTTCGTCTTTCGTTCTAGGGGGAGTTGCGATGAAGAACCACGACGCTGCCTCGTATGTGATGCAAGCCGACGACCTGAAGCTCGAATTCTTCGGACGGACGGACATCACGTTCCATGAGCCCGACATCAGAAGGCATCGGATTCTGTTCTCATTCGGAGGGAGGAGGGGTCGCCAGCGTGCCTTCTGCGAAGCTCTCGACGAGCTCGTTGCGGGAACCGGATTCACGTTGTTCGGGGTTGCGATTCGAAAGACGGCGTTCGCGGACTTCATCGCTTCTGGAGGCGATCCACACTTGCCGCCGGGCCCGTATTCGGTCGCGATCCACATGCTCCTCGAACGGTACGTGGACTATCTCGCGACTCGCGGTGATGATGCGTTCGGGCGAGTGACGTTCGAGAGCGTCGGACCACGAGAGGACGCCGAACACCATCGCGACTATCTCGAGCTGCTGCTCGACGGGACACAGTGGGTACCGGACTCCGCGTTCCGCAACTGGCTCGCGACCGGATGCGAGTTCACGCGGAAGCAGGGGAGCGACCCCATGGAGCTCGCCGACATGTTTTCGCGCGATCTATTCGAGTGGGCGCGAGGGGATTGCGGCGAGTTCATGCCGCGCCGATGGGATGTCTGGCAGTCGAAGATCTACTCGCGCGACGACGCGATGATGGGGAAGTTCGGGATCAAGGTCTTCCCGGACAGCGACATCCGCGACCGCATCGAGAATCATCGCTTGCGGGTGTTGGACGGGAGAAACTAAAAGCGCCGAACCCCAAGGGGGCGCGGCGCCGATAGCGCAAGTCCGCTATCCACTGTCGTTAGCGTATTACACGGCGTGGATAATCTCAAACCCCGCAGAGGCCGCCTCCGGCGGACGCCGCCTATAGCACTGAGAGGTAGCGGCGAAGCTCGAACTCCGAGACCTGGGCGCGGAACTCCGACCACTCGTGGCGCTTGTTCGCGACGAGCGAGTCGCGGATGTGGTCGCCGAGGATGCCCGCCATCAGCTCCGAGCCCTCGAACGCCGCGATCGCTTCGCCGAGCGACGCCGGCAGCGCGGTGATCCCGCGGCGCGCGATCTCGTCCTCGGAGAGCTCACCGATGTGGCGCTCCAGCGCGTCCGGCAGCGCCAGCTCGCTGGCGACGCCGCCGAGGCCGGCCTCGAGGATCGCGGCGAAGGCGAGGTAGGGGTTGCAGGCGGCGTCCGGCACGCGGTACTCGATGCGCGCGGCGGCGGCCTTGCCCGGCTTGTGCTGCGGCACGCGTAGCAGGTCGGCGTGGTTGGTCGTGGACCAGGTGGCGTGGGTGGGCGCCTCGAAGCCGGGCACGATGCGCCGGTAGGAGTTCGCCCACTGGTTCGTGACCAGCATCAACTCCGGCGCGTGCCGGAGCAGCCCCGCCATGAAGGCGCGCGCCGTCGAGGACAGCTCGTGCGGGGCCGATTCGTCGGCGAAGGCGTTCTGCTCGCCTCGGAAGAGCGAGAGCTGGAGGTGCATCCCGGAGCCGTTCTGGTCCGACTTCGGCTTCGGCATGAACGTCGCGTAGGCGCCGTGGCGCAACGCGACCTCCTTGACCACGAGCCGGTAGGTCATGATCGAGTCGGCCATCGTCAGCGCGTCGGTGTAGCGCAGGTCGATCTCGTGCTGGCTGGGCGCGGCCTCGTGGTGGCTGAGCGCGACGCCGATGCCCATCTCCTCCAGCGTCAGCACCGTCTCGCGGCGCAGGTCGGAGCCGGAGTCGAGCGGCGTGAGGTCGAAGTAGCCGCCGGAGTCGAGCGGCTCGGTGCCGTCCGGACCGCGGAAGTAGAAGAACTCGATCTCCGGCGAGACGTAGAAGGTGTAGCCCTGCGTGGTGGCGCGCTCGATCGCGCGCTTGAGCACCTGGCGCGGGTCGCCCTCGAACGAGTCGCCGAGGGGCGAGCGGAGGTCGCAGAACATACGCGCCACGGCCTGCTCGCGCGGACGCCAGGGCAGCAGCTGGAAGGTGGAGGGGTCGGGCACGGCGACGACGTCCGCCTCGTCGACGCGCGCGAAGCCCTCGATCGACGCGCCGTCGAAGGTGACGCCGTCATCGAGGGCGTGCTCAAGCTCCTCGATGGTGATCGCGACGGACTTGAGGATGCCGAGGATGTCGGTGAACCAGAGGCGGATGAACTTGACGTCGTGGTCGTAGCAGGCCTGGATGACGTGCTGCCGCTGGTCGATGCTCTCGCGGCGGGAGCCGTTACCGTTGGTTGCGTTTGAAGTCATGGTGCTCTGCCCGGGCACTGCCGCGGTGTGAATCGAATGAGGTGTGCGGCTCCGTTCCGCGGGCCGTCCGGCCCGGGGAGGCTGTCTGGGTGACGGCCTCCCCGGAACCCGGCGCTGGCCCTGCCGCGATCAGTCGTTGAAGTAGAGCTCGAACTCGTAGGGCGTCGGCCGCAGCGAGACGTTGGCGACCTCCTCGCGCTTGATGCCGAGCCACATGTCGAGCACGTCCTGCGTGAAGACGCCGCCCTGCATCAGGAACTCGTGGTCCCCCTCGAGCGCGTCGAGGGCGGCCCCGAGCGAGCCGGGCACGGTCGGCACCAGCGCGGCCTCCTCGGGCGGCAGCTCGTAGATGTTGCGGTCCAGCGGATCGCCAGGGTCGATCTCGTTCTGGATGCCGTCGAGGCCGGCCATCAGCATCGCCGCGAAGGCGAGGTAGCAGTTCGCCGTCGGGTCCGGCGGGCGGAACTCGACGCGCTTGTCGGAGGCCTCGTTCGCCATCCCGATCCGGTAGGTGGGGATGCGGATGGCGGCGGAGCGGTTGCGCATGGAGTAGACGAGGTTGACGGGCGCCTCGTAGCCGGGCACCAGTCGCTTGTAGGAGTTGGTCGACGGGGCCGCGAAGGCCAGCACCGCCGCGGCGTGCTTCAGCAAGCCGCCGATGTACCAGCGCGCCATCTGCGAGAGCCCGGCGTAGCCGTTGGCGTCGTAGAAGAGCGGCTCGTCGGCCTTGCGGAGGGACTGGTGGGTGTGCATCCCGGAGCCGTTGTCCTCGAAGATCGGCTTCGGCATGAAGGTGGCGACCTTGCCGTGCTGGTGCGCCACGTTGCGCACCATGTAGCGGTACCACTGGGTGCGGTCCGCCTGATCGACCAGCGTGGCCTTGCCGATGCCGATCTCAGCCTGCCCGGCGGTCGCCACTTCGTGGTGGTCGATGAACGTATCGACGCCGACGGCGTTCATGGCGGCGACGATCTCCGCGCGCAGCCCGGCGGTCTGATCGAACGGCGGGAGCGGCGCGTAGCCCTCCTTGCCGGGGATCTTGTAGCCGGTGTTGAAGCCGCCCGGGAAGGCCGCGGTGTAGTCCTTGCCGGAGTTCCAGTGCGCCTCCTCGGAGTCGATGTAGTAGAAGGCGGACTGCTGGCTCTGCTGGTAGCGGACATCGTCGAAGAGGAAGAACTCGGGCTCAGGGCCGAAGAAGGCCTCGTCCGCGATGCCGGTGGAGGTGAGGTAGGCCTCGGCCTTGGCGGCGACGTTGCGCGGGTCACGCGAGTACGCGTCGTGCGTGATGGCGTCGATCACGTTGCAGATCAGGGAGATCGTCGGGTGATCCGGGATCGGGTCCAGCACGGCGGTCTCGATGTCCGGGACCAGCAGCATGTCGGACTCGTGGATCTCCTGGAAGCCGCGCAAGCTGGAGCCGTCGAAGCCGTTGCCGTTCACGAAGAGGTCCTCGGAGAGGGCGTCCGGCGGGATTGTGAAATGCTGCCAGCGACCGGGAAGGTCGGTCACGCGCAGATCGACGCGGGTGACCCCGTTGGCATCCACCAGTTGCTGCAGTTCCTGCAGGTTCACTCGGCTCCCCCATTCCCGTTCGCAGCCGCCCTCGTGGCGCTGCGCTTCGTCGTACCCGTTCGAACCGCGCGCTGCGAGGCCCACAGCCTTCCGGCGCTCGATCCGAGCGTACGAGCGAACGATTACCCCCGGATTACCTCCGCGTTTCGGGCATGTTTCGCGCGGGCCGCAACGGGCGCGCAGCGGCTGCGCAATGGACGTTCGATCGAAGCTGCGGCGCAGGCGCGGCTCAGGGCGTACGTGGTTCCTCGACGAAGCGGTAGCCCACGTTGCGGACGGTCTCGATGTAGGGCTCGTGGCGCTCGATCTTGGCGCGGATGCGGCGGATGTGGACGTCCACGGTGCGCGCGCCGCCGTAGTAGTCGTAGCCCCAGACCTGGTTGAGCAGCATCTCGCGGGTGAAGGCCTTGCCGGGGTTCTGCGCCAGGAAGCGCAGCAGCTCGTACTCCTTGTAGGTCAGGTCCACGGCCTCGTCGCCGAGGCGTACGGTGTAGCGCTCCTGGTCGATCAGCAGCTCGCCGCGGCGCAGCAGCTGGCTGTCGGATGCGCTCGCCGCGGAGACGAGGCGCGCGACGCGCAGCTGTAGCTCGTCGCGGTCCAGCGGCGTCACGATCACGTCGGCGACGCCGGAGCCCGGCCCGACGAGATAGAACTGCTCGCGCGTGGTAATCGCCAGCACCGGCACGCCGCCCTGCTGCTGCTGGTCGCGCAGCAGCGCGGCCAGCCCGTTCATGGCGGCCCCGCTGCTGAGGTCGAGGCAGAGCAGGTCCGGCTGCTGCTCGTGGACGGCGAGCAGCGCCCGCTCGATCGTCGGTTCGGCGCGGAGGGCGTGGCCGTCCTCGCGCAGGGCGGCCCGCACGGTCGCCAGGTGGTCCTGGTTGTCGCTGATGAAGAGCACCGTTTGCATCGTGGCAACGTAGGGAACCACATCGAGCGTTACGGGGCCAACCCCGGCTGTCGGCCGGCGGGCCTTGCGCCACTGCGGAGGGTGGTAGAATCCCGCAGCGTGTCGCCTCCCCCGGCACTGCGCGGAGCGGCGCACGCCGGGCAACGGCAAGGTGCGGAGCACTGCGATGAAGCTGGCCCCAGCCGCGATCAGACGATCCGTGACGGAGATGCGCAACGGCGCGGATGCGCCCGAGGCCGGGAGTGCGCCTGCCGGCGAGGAGGTGCGCAACGGCGCGACCGGGCAAGCCGGACGTCGCGCCGATCCGACCTACGTCATCGAAACGCGCGAGCTGACGAAGATCTACGAGAACCGCTACATCGCCCTGAACGCGCTGAACCTGCGCGTGCGCAAGAACGCCGTCTACGGCCTCGTTGGCCCCAACGGCGCGGGCAAGTCGACGGCGTTCCGCCTGCTGCTCGGTCTGCAGCGGCCGACCGGTGGCGACATCACGGTGCTCGGGCACCCGGTAAGCGCCGAGAGCGCCGATCTGCGCCGCCGCATCGGCTTCCTCCCGACGGCGCCGTCGTTCCCGCGTCACATGACGCCGATCTCCTACCTCAAGCTGGTCGGCAACATCTCGGGGTTGCCACGCGGACGCGCGGAGATCCGGCTGGCGACGCTGCTGCGGGCCGTGGAGCTCGCGGATGTCGCCTCGCAGCGCATCGGGGGATTCTCGACGGGCATGGTGACGCGGCTCGGCATCGCGGCGGCGCTGCTGAACGATCCCGAATTGCTCATCCTGGACGAGCCTACCTACGGCCTCGACCCGCCCGGACGCAAGCAGATGATCGAGCTGATCCGCGAGCTCTCCGGGCGTGATCGCACGATCGTGATCGCGACGCACATCCTCAACGACGTGGAGCGCGTCTGCACCGATGTCGGCGTCATTGCGCAGGGACGGCTCATCTATGACGGGCCGATGGCGGAGATGCGCCGGCTCGCCGGTCAGGGCTCCGTCACGCTGGAGATCGAAGGCGACGTGAACTCGTTCGAGCTGGAGATCCCGAGCCTGGGCACCCTCGGTTCGGTTAGCTGGGAGCGGACGGGTTCGGAGATCCGGATCACCTTCCTCGGCACCGAACCGGTCACCGCGTACCTGAGGCGCGTGCTCGACCTCGTCGAGCGCACGGGCGTCGAGCTGCTGCGGCTCGACACCGGCAGCCACGAGGTGGAGGAGGCGTTCGTGGCCCGCCTGAAGGAAGACCGCGCGCTCGGCTTCCTGCGCGCCTCGATCGGATCAGAGCAGCCGCCCCGGGCGCAGCCGGACGCCATCGATGCCGCCCGGGGGGAGGGCGTCCGGGACGCGCCGTCCTGATGCGGACCTTCCTCTACCTCCTGCGCCTTGATGTGGAGCAGCTGACGCACTCCTGGCTGGTGAGGATCTGGGTGGTGCTGCTGGCGGTGCCGGCCGGATTCTTCGTCGTGCTCGCCGCGAACGAGCAGGAGCTCGCCTCGGAGACGCTGGCCGCCTACATGGCGACCGTGCTGGCGCCGCTCTCCTGGCTGGTGGTCGCGGTGCTCTCCGCGAGTGCGGTGAACGGCGAGGCGAACGTGGTCGCGGATTCGATCCTCTCGAGGTCCGTCACGCGCCGCGCCTACATCTGGTCCAAGGTCAGCGCCCGGCTCGCCGTCTTCCTCGCCGTCTACGCCGCCGTGACCCTGCCGCTGTCGTACCTGGTGCTCCGCTTCGCGGTCAACGACGCGACGATCGAGGGCGTCGCCTGGGGGTTGCTAACGGTGGCTTCGCTGCTGGTCTTCCTTGCCGCCTTCGGGATCGCGCTCTCGGTGTTTTTTCGCAACGTGCTGACCTCCGTGCTGGTGGTGCTCGTCGCAACCGTCGTGTCGGGTGCGGTGTTCCAGTTCCTGGCGCTCGACTGGCTGAGCACGACGGCCGTGGTCAGCGGCCTGCCGGCGACGTTCCGGGGCGAGCCGACCGTCTGGGAGCAACTGCGCGTGATGCTCGTGTTCGGCGTCCTTGGGGTCGCGGCCACCGCGTTGGGCATCAGCTACTTCCACCGTCGGGACCTGTAGCCCGCCTGCCCTGCCTGTCGGAGGATGCGGGATAGAGAAACGGGAGGGCCGGAGCCCTCCCGTTTGCCTCGTTCGACAGGTCCGCCCCGGACGGGGCGTCCGCTTCTTCGCTGCTAGTCCGGCTCGGCGACGTAGGCGCCGGCGAGGGCGAGATCGCCCGGCTCTGCCTGCATCAGCACCGCCAGCGACCCCTCCTCGCCGTCCGTCAGCTCCGGCCGCTCGAAGTCGAAGATGAACGGCAGCAGCAGCGACTCGGGGATCGGGATCTCGGCGATCGGCACGGGACGCTCGACCGTAATCGGCGCCCGCGCCGGGATCAGCTTACCGATGATCACGTTCTCCTTGAGGCCGCGCAGGTGGTCCGTCTTGCCCTCGATTGCCGCCTCGGTCAGCACGCGCGTCGTCTCCTGGAAGGAGGCGGCGGCGAGGAACGAGTCGGTGCTGAGCGAGGCGCGCGTGACGCCCTGCAGCATCGGCGACGCCAAGGGCGGCGTGCCGCCCTCGGAGGTGATGCGTGTCACCTCACGCTCGAAGTCATGGCGGTCCACCGGCTCCTGCGGCAGGAAGTCGCTGTCGCCTGGGTCTTCGATGCTGACGCGCCGCATCATCTGGCGGACGATCACCTCGATGTGGCGGTCGTTGATGTTGACGCCCTGGGAGCGGTAGACGCGCTGGACCTCGTCCACCAGGTAGACCTGCACGTCCGCCGGGCCGAGGATCGCGAGCACCTCCTGCGGGTTCAGTGCGCCCTCGGTGAGCTGCTGCCCGGCACGGACGTGCTCGCCGGACTCGACGCGGATGCGCGCCGAGGCCGGCACGGGGTACGCGCGCTCGTCCGTGACGTCCGCGGTGAGCCGCAGCGCGATGGGGCGGCGCTGCCGTCCCTCGCGCACGAACTCCACGCGTCCGCCCAGCTGGCTGGTGAGCTGAACCGCCGGCGGCGGGGGCTTCCGGCGGCTGCGCGACCGGCCCTTCGCCGGCGCGGCTGCCTCGGCCGCCTGTTCGGTGGACTGGGCGAGCACGGTGTCGGCGTCCACCTGGTCGCCGTCGGCGACCAGCAACTCGAGCTCCGCGGGCACGTTGATCTGCTCCGTGAACGTCTCGGTGTTGCGCACCATCACGGCGCGCACGTTGCCGTCGCGCACGACCTCGGCGCTGCCGTCGATCTCGGAGAGGACGGCCTGCCCCTTCGGTACGCGCGCCTCGAAGATCTCCTCGACGCGCGGGAGGCCCGAGGTGATGTCCAGGCCGCCGGCAACGCCGCCCGTGTGGAACGTGCGCATCGTCAGCTGCGTGCCCGGCTCACCGATCGACTGCGCGGCGATGATGCCGATGGCGACGCCGTGCGCGACGAGTTCGCCGGTGGCGAGCGAGCACCCGTAGCAGCGCCGGCAGACGCCGCGCCGCGACATGCAGGTCAGCGGCGAGCGCACATGCACCTGCTCCACCTGCGCCTCGACGATGAGGCGTGCGAGATCCTCGTCGATCTCGCTGTTCGCCTCGGCGATGAGCTCACCCGTCTGCGGGTGCGCGACCGGTGAGGCGGTCCAGCGGCCGGTCAGGCGCTCATCGAGCGCGGCGAGGAGGCCTCGCTCGGCGCGCTCGCGCAGCCAGAGGCCGCCGATCGCGTCGCCGTCCTCCGTGCAGTCCTCGTCCAGCACGATCACGTCCTGCGCGACGTCGATCATGCGCCGCGTCAGGTAGCCGGAGTCGGCCGTGCGCAGCGCCGTGTCGGCGAGGCCCTTGCGGGCGCCGTGCGTGGAGGTGAAGTACTCGAGGACGGAGAGGCCCTCGCGGAACGAGGAGCGGATCGGCAGGTCGATGATGCGCCCGCTGGGGTCGCTCATCAGACCGCGCATGCCGCCCATCTGGCGAATCTGGGCGATGTTTCCCTTGGCGCCGGAGTCCGCCATCAGCGCCAGCGGTCCCAGCCGGTCCAGGCTGTCCTCGAGAGCGCCCTGGATCTGGTCCGTGGCCTCCTGCCAGACGTCGATCGCCGCCAGGTAGCGCTCGTTCTCGGTCATCAGTCCCATCTGGAACTGCTCCTCGAGCGTGTCGATGCGCTGGTCGGCGCTGGCCATCAGACCGCTCTTGGCCTGCGGGACGCTGATGTCGGAGGCGGCGATCGAGATCCCGGACTGGGTGGCGTAGCGGAAGCCGATGTCCTTGATCGCGTCGACGAACTCGACGGTCCGCTCGGAGCCCAGCTCCTGGTAGACGCCGGAGACCAGCGAGCGCAGCGCCTTCTTGTCCATGACCTCGTTCTGGAAGCCGAGGCTGTCCGGGACGATCGCGTTGAAGAGCACGCGGCCGACGGTGGTCTCGATGATCGAGCCGTTGCTGCGCAGCCGGATCGGAGCGTGGATGCGCAGCTGGCCCAGGTCGTAGGCGGCGTGCACCTTGTCCGCGCTGCTGAAGGCGCGGACCTCCGCGTCCGGCTGCGGTGTGCCGTCGACGGTCATGTAGTAGCAGCCGAGCACCATGTCCAGCGTCGGCGCGACCACCGGCTCACCGTCCGAGGGCGAGAGCAGGTTGCGCGTGCTGAGCAGCACCTGGCGCGCTTCCGCGACCGCCTCGTAGGAGAGCGGCACGTGGACCGCCATCTGGTCGCCGTCGAAGTCGGCGTTGTAGGCGAAGCAGACCAGCGGGTGCAGCTGGATCGCGGAGCCCTCGACGAGCACGGGCTCGAAGGCCTGGATGCCGAGGCGGTGCAGCGTGGGCGCGCGGTTGAGCAGGACCGGCCGGTCCCCGATCACCTCGTCCAGTACGTCCCAGACCTCGGGCCTGGCGCGCTCGACGATGCGCTTGGCGCTCTTGATGTTGTGCGCCAGTCCCTTGCGCACGAGGGCGTGCATGATGAACGGCTTGAACAGCTCCAGCGCCATCTTCTTCGGCAGCCCGCACTGGTGCAGCCGCAGGTCAGGGCCGACCACGATCACGGAGCGGCCGGAGTAGTCGACGCGCTTGCCGAGCAGGTTCTGACGGAAGCGCCCCTGCTTGCCCTTGAGCAGGTCTGAGAGCGACTTCAGCTTGTGGTTGCCGGAGCCGCTCACGGCGCGCCCGCGGCGACCGTTGTCGATCAGCGAGTCGACGGACTCCTGCAGCATCCGCTTCTCGTTGCGCACGATGATCTCGGGCGCGCCGAGGTTGAGCAGCCGCTTCAGCCGGTTGTTGCGGTTGATCACGCGGCGGTAGAGGTCGTTGAGGTCGGAGGTCGCGAAGCGGCCGCCGTCGAGCTGCACCATCGGGCGCAGGTCCGGGGGCAGCACCGGCAGCTCCTGGATGATCATCCAGTCCGGGCGGTTGCCGGACTTGCGCAGCGCCTCCACCACGCGCAGGCGCTTGGTTGCCTTCTTGCGGCGCTGCCCGGAGCTGGAGTGCGTCTCCTCCTGCAGCTTCACGCGCAGCGAATCGAGGTCCATGCGCTCGAGGATGCCGACGATCGCCTCGGCGCCCATGCCGGCCTTGAAGACCAGGCCGAAGCGCTCGTCCAGCTCGCGGAACTCCTGCTCCGTGAGGATGGTCAGCGTGTCGGACTCGACCGGGTCGCGCAGCTTCTCGAGGCGCTTGATCAGGTCGTCGTGCTCCTTGCGCACGGCGTCACGGGCGGTGGATACCTGCTGGTGGAGCGGTTCCAGCTCCGTGAACGCCTCGTCGCGCTTCCGGCGGGCCTCGAGTTCGGCGGCGGCCTGGCTGTCCGCCTTCTTCGTTGCGATCGCCTGCTCGACGGCGCCCACCTGCTCGCGGGCGAACTCGTGCAGGGTGGCGATGGTGTTCGCACCCAGCCGCTCGCCGCGGCTCGCGAGCGTCTTGCCGCGGAAGGCGAGCTTGGCGCGCAGCTTCTCGCCGTCGCGCTCCTGCAGCTCCTGCTCCAGCGCGCTTGCCTCGCCCGTGACGGCGTCGATCTGCTCGGGCAGCTCGGCGTCCGCCGCTTCGAGTTCGGCGTCGCGGAGCCGATTCACCTCGGCGATCTCGAGTTCGAGCGACTCCTCGCGGATGGCGATGCGGTTGGCGGCGGTGCCCTCGCGGCGGTTGACCTCGTCCTCGATCTCGGCGAGCAGCTGCTCCAGCGCGTGCTGGCGCGCCTCGTCGTTGACCTCGGTGATTACGTAGTGCGCGAAGTAGAGGACGCGCTCAAGCGTGCGCGGGGCGACGTCGAGCAGCAGGCCGAGGCGGCTCGGCACGCCCTTGGCGAACCAGATGTGCGTGACCGGCGCGGCCAGGCTGATGTGGCCCATGCGCTCGCGGCGCACCTTGCTGCGCGCGACCTCGACGCCGCACTTGTCGCAGGTGATGCCCTTGTAGCGGACGCGCTTGTACTTCCCGCAGTAGCACTCGAAGTCCTTGGTCGGGCCGAAGATCTTCTCGCAGAAGAGCCCGTCCTTCTCAGGCTTGAGCGTGCGGTAGTTGATGGTCTCCGGCTTGGTGACCTCGCCGTAGGACCAGGACCTGATCTGCGAGGGCGATGCCAGCGACAGCCGGATCGCGTTGAAATCGTTGACCTCAAGCACGGGTGCTCTCCTCTGACTCACGACCGGACAAGTTGATACCGAGGGATGGAATCGCCTCGATGTAATCCTCGGAGAAGGCGACCTCTTCATCGTCTTCGTTGAGGATTTCGACGCTCATGCAGAGCGACTGGAGTTCCTTGACGAGCACCTTGAAGGACTCCGGTACGCCGGGTTCCATCGTGTTCTCGCCCTTGACGATCGCCTCGTAGGCCTTGACGCGGCCGACGACGTCGTCGGACTTCACGGTCAGCATCTCCTGGAGGATGTGCGCGGCGCCGTAGGCCTCCAGGGCCCAGACCTCCATCTCCCCGAAGCGCTGACCGCCGAACTGCGCCTTGCCGCCCAGCGGCTGCTGGGTGATCAGCGAGTACGGGCCCGTCGAGCGGGCGTGGATCTTGTCCTCCACCAGGTGGACGAGCTTCAGCATGTAGATGTAGCCGACGGTGACCGGCTGGTCGAAGGGCTCGCCGGTGCGCCCGTCGTAGAGGATCTGCTTGCCCCAGACCGGCGGCGCCTCGTTGCTGCGGCGGGCGACCTCGGTGAGGCGAGCTTCGAACGCCTCGCCGTCGAGGCTGCGCACGTCCCGCTCGCCGCGCTGTTCGAGCCAGAGCGTGAGGCAGGCCGTGCGCGCTGCGCCGGTGTGCTCGCTGTCCAGCACCTCGCGAGGGTTGAAGCCGCCCTCGCTCACGTAGCCTTCGAGGCGGTCGACATCCACGTGGGCGCCCATCGCGGCTTCATTGCTGCGGCCGCTGCCGTTGCTGCCGTGGCCGTTCGCCGCGGCCAGCGCCTGGGGCGAGACGGCGCCGGCCTGGACGGCGAGCCAGGCGCGCGCGAGGGCGTCCTGGATCTCGGCGTCGGATGCGCCGTCGAAGACGGGCGTGACGGCCCGCATGCCCAGCGTGTTGGCGGCCCAGCCGAGGTGCGTTTCCAGCACCTGGCCGACGTTCATGCGCGAGGGCACGCCGATCGGGTTGAGCACGATCTCGATCGCGCGACCGTCGTCCAGGTACGGCATGTTCTCGATTGGCTCGATGCGGGAGACGACGCCCTTGTTGCCGTGGCGTCCGGCCATCTTGTCGCCCTCGGAGATCTTGCGCTTCTGGGCGACGGAGACGCGGACCATCATGTTGACGTCCGCGGGCAGCTCGTCGTTGGCGTTGCGCTCGAAGACGCGCACGTCGATGACCTTGCCGCGCTCGCCGTGCGGGACGCGCAGCGAGGTGTCCTTCACCTCGCGCGCCTTCTCGCCGAAGATCGCGCGCAGCAGCTTCTCCTCCGGCGTCAGCTCGGTCTCCCCCTTCGGGGTGATCTTGCCGACCAGGATGTCGCCCTCGCGGACCTCGGCGCCGACGCGGATGATGCCGCGCTCGTCGAGGTCGCGCAGGGACTCGTCGCCGACGTTGGGGATGTCGCGCGTGATCTCCTCGGGGCCGAGCTTGGTGTCGCGCGCCTCGACCTCGTACTTCTCGATGTGGATCGAGGTGAACCTGTCCTCGCGGATCACGGACTCGGAGAGCACGATCGCGTCCTCGAAGTTCAGGCCCTCCCAGGACATGAACGCGACCAGCACGGACTGGCCGAGCGCCAGCTCGCCGTGCTCGGTGGACGAGGAGTCGACCAGCGGCTGGCCGCGCGTGACGCGCTCGCCCTTGCGGACCAGCGGGCGCTGGCTGATGCAGGTGCCCTGGTTGGAGCGCACGAACTTGCTGAGCGGGTAGCGCTCCTCGCGGCCGCTGTCGTAGCGCACGGTCAGGAAGCTGGCCGTGGAGGAGAGCACCTCCCCGTCCTCCTCGGCGAGGACGACCTGGCGCGAGTCGACGGCGACCGGGCCCTCCATGCCGGTGCCGACGAGCGGCACCTCCGGGCGTACCAGCGGCACGGCCTGGCGCTGCATGTTGGCGCCCATCAGCGCGCGGTTCGCGTCGTCGTGCTCCAGGAACGGAATCAGCGCCGCGGCGACCGAGACGATCTGCTTCGGCGAGACGTCCAGGTAGTCCACGTCGCCGGGCTGCACCATGCGCAGCCGCTCCGCGTGGCGCACCTCGATGCGGTCGTCGGCGAGGTTGGAGTGCTCGTCCACGGGGGTACTGGCCTGCGCGATGCGGAAGAGCTCCTCCTGCTGCGCGTCCAGGTACACCGTCTCGCTGGAGGCGAAGGGCTTCACCTCGATGTGGTCCTCGGCGGCGCCGGCGAGCTTCGCGGCCAGCTCCTCGCTGACGGTGCGGCCGGCGCGGGCGATCTGGTTGCCGTCCGCGTCCTTGACGCTTGAGGCGAGGACGCGACCGACGAGCTCCGGGCTGTTCTTGGCGACTTCCTTCAGCACCGGCCGGTAGGGCGTCTCGATGAAGCCGAAGTCGTTGACGCGGCCGTAGGTGGCGAGGTTGCCGATCAGGCCGATGTTCGGACCCTCCGGCGTCTCGATCGGGCAGATCCGGCCGTAGTGGCTGAAGTGCACGTCGCGCACATCGAAGCCGGCGCGGTCGCGCGAGAGGCCGCCGGGGCCGAGCGCGGAGAGACGCCGCTTGTGGGCCAGCTCCGCGAGCGGGTTGGTCTGGTCCATGAACTGCGAGAGCTGCGAGCCGCCGAAGAACTCCTTCATGGCGGCGACCACGGGCCGCACGTTGACCAGCGCGGAGGGCGTCGCCTCCTCCGGGTCCGTGATCGTCATGCGCTCGCGCACCACCCGCTCCATGCGCAGCAGGCCGATGCGGAACTGGTTCTGGATCAGCTCGCCGACGGAGCGCACGCGGCGGTTGCCGAGGTGGTCGATGTCGTCCGGGCGCCCGACGCCGTTGTTGATCTCGACCATCTTGCGGACCAGCTCGATGATGTCGCGCCCGCGCAGCGTGCGCTGCTCGGGCGCGTCGACGAGGACGAGTCGCTTGTTGACCTTGTAGCGGCCGACGCGGCCGAGGTCGTAGCGGCGCTCGCCGAAGAAGAGCGTGTCCAGCAGGTTGCGCGCGTTCTCCGCCGTCGGCGGGTCGCCGGGGCGGATGCGGCGGTAGAACTCCTCGAGCGCGGTCTGGCGGTTCTCCGCGGGGTCCTTGGCGAGCGTCGCCTCCAGGAAGGAGTGATCCGCGTCCGTGTCGACGTCGCCGAGCATGGCGCGGACGCGCTCGTCGGTGCCGCGCTCCTCGTCGCTGAGGCCTTCCTCCATGTCGACGGCGCGGAGCAGGATGGTGACCGGAATCTTGCGCTTGCGGTCCACCTTGACGGAGAGGATGTCCTTGGTGGACGTCTCGAACTCCAGCCAGGCGCCGCGGTTCGGGATCAGCTTCGCATTGGTGAGGCGGCGGCCGGTCGCCGGGTCGCGGGTCTCGGTGAAGTAGACGCCGGGCGAGCGCACCAGCTGCGAGACGACGACGCGCTCGGCGCCGTTGATGATGAAGGTGCCCTGCTCCGTCATCAGCGGAAGATCGCCCAGGAACAGCTGCTGCTCCTTGATCTCCCCGGTCTCCTTCACGGTCAACGAGGTGTCGACCAGCAGCCGGGCGGAGTAGGTGGCGTCGCGCTGGCGGCACTCGCGCTCCGAGAGGCGGGGCTCCTCGAGGCGGTAGTTCGTGAGCTCCAGACCCATGCGCGTGCCCGTGAAGTCCTCGATCGGCGAGATCTCGTCGAAGAGCTCGCGCAGGCCCTCCCGCAGGAAGCGGTCGAAGGACCGGCGGGGCATCTCAATCAGGTTCGGCACGTCCAGCACCGGGCTTGCCTTGCCGTAGTGCTGCGTAGCGAGGGACGTGTGCGCCGTCTGCCGATTGGTCGTGGCCAAGGAGTGACTCCTCCGACTATTCACCGCGGTTGATCGGGCGTGGCGGGGCCGCGAGACATGCACATACCGAGACGCCAAAAACGCACCTCCGGCTCGCACCGGGGTGCTTTGGTATCAGTAGATGTGGGATCGCCGCGACCAATGCTGAAATGAGTTTACCCCACCAGGCACAGAAGCGGTAGTGTACCGCACCGCCAAATGCTTGCCAAATGCACGGGGATTACATACCTGAGTAACCACGGACGAGATCGTCGACGCGGTGCGGCGCATGATCGACGACCACGCCGGGCGCGGCGACTCCCTCGACGCCGACGAGATCGGACGCTACCTGTACGCGCCGGACATCCCGGACCCGGACCTCGTGATCCGCACGTCGGGAGAGCTGCGGCTGTCGGGGTTCATGCTGTGGCAGAGCGCGTTCAGCGAGTACTACTTCTGCGAGGCGTACTGGCCGGCGTTCCGCCGCATCGACTTCCTGCGGGCGATCCGCTCCTACGCCCAGCGCCAGCGCCGCCGCGGCCGCTGACCCCCCCGACGCCTCGGCACGCCTCGAGGCGCGCGCGTCCGTTCAGGGCTGAGTACGGCCCTTGCCGTTGATGTCAGGGCGAGGCCGGGCCCTCGCTCGTAGCGAGCAGGGGAGTGTTGATGGGGACGCCGTCCGCGTAGAGCTCGCGGAAGGCGCGGTTCACGAAGTCCGGCGCCCCGAGAATGTAGGAAACGAAGGCGCCGTCCCGTGTGGCATAGAGGGCTCTGACGTGTCGGTCCTCTGCACACGACGCCAGTTTTTCGACGCTCCCCCCTGCGTAGGTGAGGAGGCTGACTCCGACGTCGACGGCGCCCCGCAGGCAGGGCGCCGCTGGCCCGGGGGCGATCCGCACGCGGTAGACGCCCTTCCGGCTCCCGTCGGTTGAGGTCACGGTCACCGTCACCTCGACGCCGTCCGCGATCGCCACCTGGTGCCCGCTGGCGCGGGCGTCTGCGTCGGCGGGCGCGATGTCCACGCCCGTCCCGGGTTGCTCAGCGTGGGGATCGATCGTCGTCTCCGTGACCCCCGTGGGAGCGACGGCCGCATACTCCGTCCTGGTGGGTGAGAACTCGCCGATGTCGATGCCGCCGAGCGTGAGCGAGGCGAGGCGTGCGTCGATCGCGTCGGGCATGTTGTAGCTGTAGACGCGGCCGTCGCTCCCGTCCGCGACGTACATCAAGCCGCCGTCGGACCAGATGCCGCGCGGGCTGTTGTTGCTCGCCTGCGAGAGGCTGAGCTCCCCGAAGTCCTCCCCTTCGACGCGCTCGAGCCTGGTTGGCCCTGGCTTCTGCGGCGCGGGCAGGCGGTAGGCGAAGAGGCGCTTGGCTCCATCGTCGGAGACCCAGACCGTCACGCCGTCGGACCAGGCCCCGCGCGGAGCGTCGTTTGCGAAATCGAGTCTGTACTCGGCCAGCAGATCGCCGCTCGAGGGGTCGTAGGCGAAGAGCGCCGCACTCTCCCCGTCCACGACCCACACGGCCTCGTCGTCGGACCAGAGACCGTGCGCGTCGCTGTTCCGCGCGTCGAGCACGATGTCGCGGTGCTCGGCGCGCTCCCCGCTCGCGAGGTCGTAGGCATAGAGCCGGTTCCGGTCGTGGTTGGAGATCCAGACCGTCTCGCGGTCGGACGAGAGGCCGCGCGGGGCGCGGTTCCGCTCATCGAGATCGAATTCCACCCGATCCCTGCGTTCGCCGCTCGCGAGGTCGTAGGCATAGACGCCGGCGTCGGAGTCCGGGCCGGCCTCGGTGATCCAGAGGGTCGTGCCGTCGGACCACAGCCCCGTGGGCCACCCGTTGTGGGCGTCGAGCTCGTCGAGATCGTGCTCGACGGTCCACTCGAAGTCGACGCTGCTGGGAGGCCGGGACGGCGCGCCCGACCGCGAGCGGGATGGCTCGGTGACCCTGATCGTCACCTCGATGCTCGCGGTCGCACCCGAGGGGTCGGTCGCGGTGACCGTGGCTCGGTAGGAGCTTTGCTCGGCGCGATCGAGCACCGTGCCCGCTCTGAGTCGGAGCTGGCCCGTGTGCTCGTCGATGCCGAACGACCGGGCCGTGCGCTCGGAGAGCCGGTAGGTCACCTGGTCGCCGTCCTGATCGATCGCGGCGACCGGCGGGCCGACTTTGGTGCGGGCGGCCGTGCGGCTGTCGACGAATCGGACGGTCGATGCGGTGGGGAACGCGGGCGCGTGGTTCACGATGACTGTTGCCGTGGCCGCCGGTCCGTCGATCGAGGGCTCCTCGTTGACGTCGATCACGGAGACGGTCACGCGGCGCTTCCCGGGGAGGTCGCCTCCATCCTCGGCGAGGACAGTGACCTCGTAGCGGTTGTTCCCGTTCGCATCGGCCGGGCTCTCGAAGTCGGGCGCCTCCCTGAAGTGCAGCTCACCGTTCGTGACGGTGAAGAGCTGGTGGTCGCTCCCCGCAAGCGACCACGTCGCGGCGCCATCTTCCGGGTCGTCGTAGGTGTAGGCCCCCACCAACGTGTCCGAGCCCTCCTCGATGCCGATGCCGACCGGGCCGAAGACATCGGGCGGCTCGTTCAGGTCCGTGACGGTGACGCTCACGGCGAGAAAGCCCGTCGCGGATCCGTCGGATGCCTGGACGTCCAACCGGTACACGTTGTCCGCGTCGTCGTCTGCCGGGTCGTCGTAGTCGGGAGGTGCGACGAATGAGAGGTCGCCCTCTCTGTTGATGGAGAAGTGGTCGCGGTCGGCGCCGAACAGCGACCACGCCACACCCGACGCCCAGGGGGCGGCATACGTAGCCACCGTTGTCGAGGCGTTCTCGGTGTACTCGGGCGTGCTGTTTCCGGACACACGCAGCAGCTCGTCCTCGTCGTCCACGAGCACGCGCACGATCGCCGCGGCCCTCCCCAGACTGGCGTCGCTGCGGGTGTGGAGGATCACCGTCCAGATGTCCTGGGAGTCGTCGTCGCTGTCGGAGTGGACCGTCGCGAGCTGGGGCACGTTCCAGTTGCTGGTCGTGAACGTCATCTGGTGCGGCTCGACTCGGACCGCCCCGAGCCGCCAGACCAACAGCTCGACGGTGACGTTGCGCGATGGCTGCGATGGGAGCCTCACGGTGTACCGCTCGCTCTGCCCCTCGGCTATCCGCAGAGAGTTGGGGCTCACGACCGGGCCCGCAGCGACACGCGGCCCCCTGGGGACGACGGAGAGGTTCTGCACGCTCTGTGAGGGGAAGGGCGGAACGAGGTTCCCGTCAGCATCGACGAAGAGGGACCCGAGGTCGCGGGCGAACACCGTATCGGAAGCAACGCTCACGGCCTGGCCGGCCTCTATGGGGGGAGCGGTCACCCGGATCGTGAGTTCGCTCCCCGACACCGCCGCGCCGGACAGGAGATCTTCGCGGCCATCGATCGTCACGCTCAGGACGCCCCGAATCAGATCCAGCAGGGGGACGTTGTGCTGATCGCCGATCAGCGTCACGGCGGGGTTGATGGTGACAGCCTCGCTGAACGTGACGATGATGTTCTCGCCGCTGGTGTCGGTTCGTGCACTCACGAAGACCGGAGCCGTGCTGTCGGCCTCCTGCGCGTGCGCCTGCTGCGCCGCGAATGCGAGCACGCCGAGCGCAACCAGCGCACCGACCACCGCGCGGGACCGAGGCACTGCCGCCCCTCAGCCGGCCGCGCCGCGCTGCGCGACGGCCGGCCTGTCGGCGGGGGTGCCGCAGCGGAGCGGGTCCGGGGATCGGCAGCGTGCGCCCCCCGGAGCGCCAGCACAAGGCAGGTGAGGGTGTCCGTCGTTCATGCGGGCGTGAAGTGACCGCACATCCATCTCTCCCGCACATGTCGGGTAGCGGCGGCCCGGTTCAGTGTGTCCCGGCGTCATGATGACGGTGATCTCCACCTTCCAGCACCAGGGGCGGATATACGAAGGTGCCCGCAGGCATCATCGTACTGGTTCGTGCCGGTGATGCGGGGGAGTGGTCCCACCGGCTGACGACGACCGCCCCGGCCGCCGATCCGCCTCGAGCTGCGGATACGCCCTGCCGCGGATATTGAGCGCGGCGTTGAGGTCCGCGTTGGACTTCAGTCCGCACTCCGGGCAGTGGAACTCCGCTTGAGTCTCGCGGATCCCCTCCGCCCCACACCCGCTGCAGGTCAGCGAGGTGCCCTGGGCCGCGCCGCGGCGGAACGCCACGCCCCGGCGCAGGCACGCTTGCTCGATGAAAGCGTGCAGCTCGGCCAGGCCCGCGCGCGAGAGCGCGCGGTTGAGCCCGGTCTTGGCGCGCACACCGGTGCCCGGATGGCCGGCCATGCCCTTCGCCGCGCGGACCATGTTGCGCAGACTCAGGTCCTCGACGGCCACGGCACGCACACCCGGCGTGGAGGCGAGCGCCCGGGCGACGTGGCGGCGGGCGTTGCGCCGGCGGTTCGCGCGGCGGCGCTGCAGGGTAGCGATGCGCCTGCCGCGTTTGCGGTGACGCCGCGAACCCTTGCCGCACCTGGCGCGGCGGCGCTGGGCGGCGCGGATCCGCGCCGTCGCCTCCGATTCGTCGGGGAGGTGGTGTTGTGAGCCGTCCGAGCCGTAGGCCGTGACCGCCACGCCGACGTCGACGCCGAGCACCTCGTCGAGCCGCTCCGGCTCCCGAGTCTCCGGCGCCGGCTCGGTGAGGATGGCGCGGGCGACGTAGGTGCGGTGGCGCGGCCTGGTCCGCCTGGTGACGCGCCCCTTGCGGTCGGTGATGTCGACGAGATGCACGACGCCCGTCCACGTCGAGCCGTCAGGTGGCGTGAAGGACTCGGCGAGCGTCAGCCGCAGCGGCGGCCGTCCGCGTGCGGCGGGCAGCACGACCGCGTCCTCTTCGAGCCGCGCGCCATCGAGGTAGACGAGCGCCGCCCCTCCGGTGCGCTCGATGTGTTTGCGTGAGCGGTACAGCCGTTTCGTGTCGGCGGCGAGGTGACGTTCGAGACGGCGCACCGCCCGGGCGGCCTTGCGAAGCACGCGCGGTGAGGCATCTTCGGCGCCAGCCCGCTCGGTCCAGTACGCTGCGTCACGCTCGCACTCGCGGCGCGCGAGCCGCCACTTCCGCACCACGTCGACGCCGGCCGCCACACCCGCGCGCTGCAGCACGACCCCGTGACGGGGCAGCGTCCCGTCGGCGCGCCAGCCGGTCAGGCGCTTCCACGCGGTCATCGGCGTCGGCAGTGCCTCGTCGGGCTGCTGCGCCAGCCCCGTCTCGACGCCCATGTTGAAGGACTGGTCCTGCCGGCGCCGCAGCAGCCAGAGCGTCTCCCGGTCGCGCTTCGAGAGCCGCAGGTGGAGGAGCTTCGATGTGTACAGCGCGCCCATGCACCACATCGTATAGTACAAGTGTTCTACGACGGCGGCGGCGGCGGGCACCATCGTATATAAGCCCCAAATGCACCGCCGGCCCCGACTCGCGGCCAAGTCACGGGGCGTCCGAGGGCGGCTGGTACGGGCGTTGCGCCGCCTCGGCCCATACCGGCCACGCCTCCTTCGGCTCCCCTTCCGTGTCCAGCAGGCCGATGCTCCCGAGCGGCTCGAGCGCGGGGATCTCGGAGACGAACTCCGGATCCCCGCTGGCGAACCAGATCACGAACGGCGACTGCATCCCCTCCGCGTCGGCGAACAGCCGCTGCAGGTAGCGGCGCTGCTCCGGGGTCGTCGAGGAGTTGATGCCGCCTGGGCCCGGCGCGGAGGAGAAGCCCGTGGCCGCGAAGGCAATCGGCAGATCGGTGTGCTGTTGGAGCTGCCGGTAGTAGTCCGGCGGAATCGCGCGTGCGACGGGCTGGGTGAGCGAGGGGATCGTCGCGATCGCCACCAGGTCCAGGCGTTCGCCGAAGTCCGCCAGCCGCTCCCAGCGCGGCGGGTGCGCGACCTCCCAGGGCGTCACGCCCAGCAGCTGCTCGTACTGGAACGTGGGGAAGACCAGCGTCTGCGGACTGACCTCCTTCACCGCGTCGTAGACCTCGCGGTAGACACCGAGGTAGGCGAGGTACTCGCCGGGCGAGCGATCGAAGGTCGCATTCACCTCGACGCCGAATGCGAGGTAGGCGGGCTGGTAGGCGCCGGCGATGAAGCGCGCTTCGGCGACGATCGCCGCGCTGAGGTCGCGGTTCAGGAGCCCGGACCGCTCGTAGCCCTCGGGCGGCGCCGCCAGGCGGCCGCGGTCCCCAGGATCGTACGGGTCGATCGCATAGAAGAGCGTCAGGCGGCGCTCCTCGATCGCCCGCACCTCGCGCTCCGTGAGATCGAGCAGTTCATCGGACGGCGCGACGCCGGGCAGAAACTCGGCCCACGAGGGCGAGCGCTGGATC
Source organism: Dehalococcoidia bacterium (assembly GCA_965247925.1). GTDB lineage: Bacteria > Chloroflexota > Dehalococcoidia > UBA2979 > UBA2979 > VXMT01. The sequence goes on along the minus strand of CBDFIB010000004.1, from coordinate 373,536 downwards.
AGCAGCAGATCCCCGTAGAGCGCTGCGATATTGAGCGCCTCGAGGTGAGCGTCGTCGTCCAGCCGCGCCGGGAGCGAGGAGAAGCCGAGCCGGAACGAGCGCGGTTCCCCGGCCGTCGGCCGTGGCGTCGCCGTGTAGGCGGGCTCAGCGACGCGCTCGACGCGGCAGCCGGCGGCGGCGAGCGCGAGCAGCGCCAGCAGTGCGATCTGCAGCGCGAGGCGGCGGGACAGGATGGGCAGGGCGCCTCTCATCCCCTTGATTGTCGCAAGGCACGGTGGGGAAGGCGAACCGCGCGCCGCTACCGGGGCGGCCTTGCCCGCGGTGTAGACTGCCGGCCGAGCAGGGATCGGCCGGCGCCGGGCACGCGCCCGCGGCGAGGATGCGAGCGAGGGACGTGGAGAGCTCCCGCTTTCGCCGCCTCGTCCAGCGCGCGCTCGATGCGCTGCCCCCGGAGATCGACGCCTACCTCAACAACGTCGCGATCGTGATCGAGCGCGAGCCGAGCGACGAGGATCTCGAGGACGCGGGCGTGGGGCCGGGTTCGACGCTGTTCGGGCTCTACGTCGGCACGCCGCTGACCGATCGCGGCGAGTACCACATGACGCTGCCGGACCGGATCCTGATCTACCAGGGCCCGCTGGAGCGCTCGTTCCATCCTCGCGACATCCCGGAGGAGGTGCAGCGCACGGTGCTGCACGAACTGGCGCACCACTTCGGGTTCGAGGAGCGCGAGATGGAGCGGCTCGGCCTCGACTAGCAGGCTGCTGAAAAACCCCTGATCCTGGGCCGCTGGGTCTCACTGGCCATTCGGTGGGCTGGCGTAGAGCCCAGAAACATTGGGTTTCTTGATGTCGCGGCCAGCGCGATTTCAGCCCAAAAGCGCCGCGGCGGACTTTTTCATCACCCTGCTAGCTTCCGTCCGCGTCCGCGGCGAAGCGGCGCAGCAGGCGCTCGGCGGCGTCCGCCGCCAGCTCTGCCGCGCGCGCCATCGCCTCGGCCTCCGTGACGCCCTCGCCCGTGAGCACTTCGAGGTCGGCGACGCCGCGGGGACGGCCGCCGGCCGAGCCCGCGACCGCCAGACAGGGACGCCCCAGGGCGGCGCAGCGCGCAATCACGTGCGCCACGGTCTTGCCGAACGTCGTCTGGGCGTCGAGCGAGCCCTCGCCGGTGACCACGATGTCTGCCGCCTCGATCGCCGCGTCGAGGCCGACCGCCTCGGCGACGAGGGCCGCGCCGGACTCGATCTCCCCGCCGACCACGCCGATCAGGCCCGCGGCAAGCCCGCCTCCCGCGCCGCCGCCGGGCAGGTCCGTCAGCTCGACGCCGAGGTCGTGGCGCACGACGCGCGCCCAGCGCCCGATCGCATCCTCGAGCATCTCGCCGATCTCCCCCGCGACGCCCTTCTGCGGGCCGTAGACGCTCGTCGCGCCCTCCTCGCCCAGCAGCGGGTTGGTGACGTCGACCGCGACGCGCACGTCGACACCCGCGAGGCGGCGGTCGACCCCGGAGCTGTCGATGACGAAGACGTTGAGCAGGTGGATGCCGCCGGCGGGTTCGGGCAGGGGCGCGCGCTCGCGGTCGAGCAGGCGGTAGCCGAGCGCCTGCGCGGCGCCCGCCCCGCCGTCGTTGGTCGCGGTGCCGCCCACGCCGACGACGAGCGAGCGCGCCCCGCGGTCGAGCCCGTCGCGGATCAGCTCGCCGACGCCGTAGCTGGTCGCGAAGCCGGGGTCGCGAAGCTCGGGCGGGACGAGCACGAGCCCGGCCGCCGCTGCCGACTCGATCAGCGCCGTCGGCGGTTCGCCCGCGGCGGCCGGCAGCAGCGCGTAGCGCGCCTCGACGCGGTCGCCGAGGGGTCCGGTCACCTCGGCGGCGACGAGTTCGCCGCCCGTAGCCGCGGCGACGATCGCCGCCGTGCCGGGGCCGCCGTCGGCGAGCGGCAGCGTGCGGACCTCGGCGATGCCGGGGACGCGGCGCGCGCCCTCGGCGATCGCGGCGGCCGCCTCGGGGGCGGTGAGGGAGCCCTTGAACTCCTGCGGGCAGACGAGGAGCCTCACGGCGCTCAGGTGCCCCAGCCGAAGAGCAGCCGCAGCGCCGAGCCGATCAGGATGGCGGCGACGTACGCATAGCCGAGCGTGCGCGCGTGCCGCCCAAGGCTACGCAGCCGCCGCGGCTGCATCACCGCCAGCCAGGCGATCGCGAGTCCGCTCGCGATGAAGACATAGAACAGGACGCGTGCCATCGCCGAATCCTAGCCGAGAGCGGCGGCACGCACCCGCGCGCCCGGGACGCGCGGGCGCCGATCAGACCACCTGGATGGGGCCCGGGTAGCGCCGGCGTCATCGCGATCTCGTAATCGTGAGCATGGCGGAACCGAACGTCATCGTGGCGCTGCGAGGCGGCCCAGGGCTATCTGCCGCGCGACGGCCAGCGCTTCTCTGCGACGTACATCGCGATAACGACCACGGCCACGAAGGCAAGTGTGGCCGCAATCACGGCTGCCACGGGACCGGGCGTGAGTCGGATCACAGCGATGCCGCCAAAGAGGAGGATGGCCTGCAAGACGAGGCGCACGAGCCAAGCCAAAGATCGGTGGGTGCTCATGGCTGGCGATCCATCGTCGTCCCCGGTGACCTGGAAGGCCGAGTCCATTCGTCACGTGCGGACGACGCAGGATCTCGGCCTTCGGATCCTATGCGGCTCAACCGCGGCCCGCAAAAAAGCACAGATGACTACGAAGGTTATCGCGCAGACCATGCCGCAGACGACCCGGCGGATGCCGCCCTGGATGCGATCCGTGCGCTTGACCAGCACAGGCGTTCTGTGCCATCCTGCATAGGAACAGATGTGCGGCATGGGATGTCGAGATGGTTACCACGCTTGCTCCAGTCGATCGGCCGGTCGGAGAGGGTGCGGGCGGCGCGGTCCGGGCCGTGGCTGAACCGGCGCCGGTGCGGCGGCTGCGCCGGATGCCCACCTTCGGACCGCGCTGCCCGGACTGCGCCGGCCCGCTCGCCTTCGGCGAGGGCTGCTCGCTTTGCCCCGTCTGCGGTTACTCCGGCTGCGCGACGTAGCGTAATCTGCCCTCCAATCATGAATTCGGGGAGGGCGACGCGGCGATGAAGATCGACATTTTCTCCGAGATGCAGCATCCGAGGGCGCTGTGGAGCGACGACGGGCAGCACGAGCACCAGCTCTTCGAGCAGACGCTCGAGCAGGCCAGGCTCGCCGACGAGATGGGCTACGGCTGCTGGTGGGAGGTCGAGCATCACACCGCCGTCGAGTTCAGCTATAGCTCGGCGCCCGAGCTGATGCTCACCGCGATCGCCCAGAACACGAACCAGATCAGCCTCGGCCATGCCGCGGTGCTGGCGCCCTCGCGCTTCAATCACGCGATCCGGATCGCCGAACGCGCGGCCTTCCTCGACCACCTCAGCAACGGCCGCTTGCAGATGGGCCTGGCGCGGAGCACGGTCCCCGAGTGGCGCACCTTCAACATTGAGGCGGACTCGACGCGCGAGCAGCTGCAACAGACCTTCGAGATGATTCCGAAGATGTGGACGCAGGAGAAGTTCTCCTGGAAGAGCGACCAGTACGAGATCAACGACGTCTCGATCATTCCGAAGCCGTACCAGAAGCCGCACCCGCCGCTCTGGCAGGCCTGTAGCAGCATCCCGTCATTCGAGCAGGCTGGGCGCAACGGCGTCGGGGCGCTCGGCGTCACGCTCTGGGCTTCGCGCGAAGAGGTGCAGGGCATGGTCGACATCTACCGGCAGGCCTCGAAGGAGTGCGAGAAGCCGGTCGGCGAGTTCCAGAACAACCAGATCGCGTTCTTCACCTTCGTGCACGGGGCCGACAGCAAGGAGGAGGCCCTGGCGAACGGCGCCGCAAGCGCCGCCGCCTGGTACACCAACGAAGCGTTCTCCTTCTTCGAGGTGCGCGAGAGCTTCGTCGAGGTTGCACGCGAGATGGAGGCCGCCGCGAGCGATCCCGCGGGAGGCGGACTGGTGGGCCAGTACGCACGCGACCACAGCGACCCGAGCGAGGCGGCGATCATGATCGGGCGGATCATGGAGGGCGAGCAGGTTGGCGAGGAGGAGATGTTCGATGTCCTCAGCCGCCAGGAGTCGCTCATCGTCGGCGATCAGGACCAGATCCGGGCCGGCTTCAAGTTCTACGAGGAGATTGGCATCGATCGCCTCATGACTCTCCACCAGGTGGGCCCGCTCTCTCACGAGAAGATCATGAAGAGCATCCGGCTCGTTGGCGAGGTGATCCCCGAGTTCCACGGCTCCTGACGCGCGGGCCGGGCGGCACGCTCAGCCGGCTCAGCGCCGATCGCATGGCGGCTCGAGGGCGCGGCGTGGACCGTGCGGAATGCGCGCACGTATACTCGCGCCACCGCAGGGTCTCCCCGGTACGCAGGGGCGCGATGGTCACCGATACGCAGCTCGGCCCTGACAGGCCTGCTTCCGACACTGGCGATGCCAATCTTGATGCGCTGATCCGGCGCGTCCGTCAGCACATCGTGCGCATGGTCTTCGACGCGAAGTCGGGGCACATCGGCGGCTCGCTGTCCGCCGCCGAGATCATGTCCGTGCTCTACACGCGAGTGATGCGGAACGACCCGCAGCGCCCCGACTGGCCCGAGCGCGACCGCTTCGTGATGAGCAAGGGCCACGCCACGCCCGTCCAGTACGCGCTGCTCGCCGAACTCGGCTACTTCCCCGTCGAGGAGCTGAGCACCTTCCGCGCGCGCGGCACGCGACTGCAGGGCCACTCCGTGCTCGGTAAGCCGCCGGGCGTGGAGAACAGCGCCGGATCGCTGGGCATGGGGCTCTCGTTCGGCCTCGGGATGCGGCTCGCCGCGCGCCTCGGCGGCGCGGACACGCGCGTCTGGGTGCTGATGGGCGACGGCGAGCAGAACGAGGGCCAGGTCTGGGAGGCCGCGATGGCCGCCTCGCACCACGCCGCCGAGGGCCTGATCGCGCTGATCGACCGCAACGGCATCCAGAACGACGACCACACCGCCTCGACGATGGTGACGGAGCCGCTCGATCGCAAGTACGAGTCGTTCGGCTGGGCCGTCCGCAGCGACGTGGACGGGCACGACACGAGTGCCGTCGAGAAGGCCCTGCGCTGGGCGAGCGAGGTGCGCGGCCAACCCGCCTGCGTGATCTTCGACACCGTGAAGGGACGCGGCGTCTCCTTCATGGAGCACAACCCCGGGTTCCACGGCGCGCCGCCCTCGCCGGAGCAGTTCGAGCAGGCGCTCGCCGAGCTGGGCGCAGCGCCGCCGGAGGCGCAGTCATGACCACCGCACCGCCGCCCGCCGCGACCCGCGAGGCGATCGGCCCGACGCTGATCCGGCTGCACGAGGAGGGTCACGACATCGTCGTGGCGGACGCCGACCTCGGAAAGTCGACCTCGGCGCGGCTCTTCGGGGACCGCTTCCCGGAGCGCTTCTTCAGCTTCGGCGTGGCGGAGCAGAACATGATCTCGGCCGCGGCGGGGATGGCGGCGATGGGCCGTATCGCCGTGGCGACGACCTTCGCGGTCTTCGCCGAGCACGCCTACGACCAGCTCCGCATGTCGGTCTCGCAGCCGAACCTCAGCGTCAAGATGATCGCCTCGCACGGCGGCGTCTCCGTCGGCGAGGACGGCGCCTCGGCGCAGTCGGTCGAGGACATCGCGGTGATGTCCTCGCTCGTGAACTTCAACGTGGTCGTCCCGGCGGACGTGGTCGAGGCGGCGGCGGTGATCGAGGCCGCCGTGCGTACGCCTGGCCCGTTCTACATCCGCACGGACCGCCCCAAGCACGCCGTGATCTACACCGAGGGCGCGCGCTTCGAACTGGGCCGCGCCGACCAGCTGCGCGAGGGCAGCGACGTCACCCTCGTCTCCTACGGGCTGATGGTCGAGCGCACCCTCGAGGCGGCCGAGCTGCTCGCCGCCGGGGGCGTCGAGGCGCGCGTGCTCAACATGGCGACGATTCGCCCGCTCGATGTCGAGGCGCTGACACGCGCCGCCGCTGAGACCGGCGCGATCGTGGTCGCCGAGGAGCACCTGATGCACTCCGGCCTCGGCGCGATGAGCGCGCAGGCGCTCGCCACGCGCGCGCCCGTGCCGATGGAGTTCGTCGGCGTCGACGATCGCTACGGCGAGTCCGCGCTCTGGCACGAGGTGCTGGAGATCGTCGGGCTGACGCCGCAGCCGATCGCCGCTGCCGCGCTGCGCGCCGTCGGGCGCAAGACCGGCTAGCCGCGCTTCCTACCCACTCTCGAGGCCGAGCACCGCTGGAATCTCGCGCAGTTCGCTGACCTCGACATGCGCAGCCGCGCCGGCGGCGGGTGCAGGCCAGTCGCCACGGTTCACCCAGATCGCCGAGAGCCCCGAGGCGCATGCGCCGGCGATGTCGTCGGTGGGGTTGTCGCCGATGAAGACGGCGCGCTGCGGGGCGACGCCCAGCGCCTCGAGGGCGGTCGCGAAGATCGCCGGGTCCGGCTTGCGCACGCCGAGCTCGCCCGAGACGAGGACCACCTCGAAGTGGCGTGCGAGCGCGAACTGCTCGATCTTCGGGCGCTGCAACTCGCTCGGCCCGTTCGAGATCAGGCCGAGCGGGTAGCGCGCGCCGAGCCGTTCGAGCAGCGGCTCCGCGTCCGGGTAGAGCGTGAGGTGTCCCGGCACGGCCGCCAGGTAGCGCGCGAGCAACTGCGTGGCCAGATCGGCGTCCGGCCCGAGGTGCTCGGCGACGAGCCGCTCGAACGCCTCGACGGTGAATCGCGCCTGCCACTCGCCGAAGCCGGCGGCGCGGTGCGCCTCCTCGCCGTAGCGGCGGAAGTGCTCGTCGTAGATCGCGGTCGGCGGTCCGAGGCGTTGGAGGGCCCGACTGCGCGCGTGCAGCGCCGTGATCGCCTCGGCGAAGCCCGCCCGCCAGCTCCCGCGCGCATCCACGAGCGTGTCGTCGAGGTCGAAGAGGACTGCCTCGATCTCGTCGGGGGTGGGCAGCCGGGCGGGACGCGCGGGCATGGCGCCGGAGCGCGGCTCAGGCGGAGCCGTCGGGGTCCTCGTCGTCCTCGTCCTCGTCTTCACTGTCGTCGGCGAAGACGCCGACCTCCTCGCCGCGCCAGACGGTAACGATCAGGTCCTCGCGGTAGGGATCGGCGGTGGAGACGATCTCGTCGTCGAGCGCCTCCAGCAGTTCGTGCAGCGTCTCGTCGGAGACGGACTGGTGGATCGCGAGGGTGGCGTGCGCCCCGGCCGCCGTGAGGTGGATGTCGGCGCGGGCGATCGCGTGCTCGCCGTCGTCGACTCGGTAGCACTCCGAGTGGGGAGTGCGGGCCTCCCGCGTGAACTTGAACTCAGCCATCTGACCCTCCTCGGGGGTGCGAGTGAAGCGTGTCCGGAGGCGGCAACACGCCGCATCCCCGATGTCATTCGACCTTACCGCGAGCGAGCCGCAGGCGCTCGCCGGGTGTGCGCTGGCGTCAGGTGCGGATCTGGCCGCGCCCGAGCACGACCCACTTGTACGAGGTCAGCTCGCGCAGCCCCATCGGACCGCGCGCGTGCATCTTCTGCGTCGAGATCCCGACCTCGCAGCCGAGGCCGAACTGCGCGCCGTCGTTGAAGTAGGTGGAGGCGTTGACGAAGACCGCCGCGGCGTCGGCCTCGCGCAGGAAGCGCTGCGCGGCGGCGTAGGAGTCGCTGACGATCGCCTCGGAGTGCCCGCTGCCGTGCACCTCGATGTGCGCGAGCGCGTCGTCGAGCGAGTCGACGATGCGTAGCGAGCAGTCGAGCGAGAGCCACTCGCGGTCGTAGTCCTCAGCGGCGACGGGGACGGCATTCGCGGCCTCGCCGGCGAGCGCGCCGGCGCGGGCGTCGGCGTGCACGGTGACGCCGCGCTCGCCGAGGACGCGAGTGATGCGCGGCACGAACTCGGCCGCCACGTCGCGGTGTACGAGCAGCGTGTCCATGGCGTTGCAGACCGAGGGCCGCTGCGTCTTCGCGTTGACGACGATCCGCTCCGCCATCTCCAGGTCGGCGCCGGCGTCGATGTAGGTGTGGCAGACGCCGATGCCGCCGGCGACGACGGGCATCTTGGCTTCGTCGCGGACGCGGCGGATCAGGTCGGCGCCGCCGCGCGGGATCATCAGGTCGATCTGCTCGGCCGCGCCCAGCATCGCGCCGACCTCGGCGCGGTCGGTGGACTGGATGAACTCGATGCAGTGCGCGGGCAGGCCGGCGGCGCTGGCCTCGCGGTCGGCGATCGCCGCGAGGACCGAGGAGGTCGCGTGCGCGTCGCTGCCGGAGCGCAGCAGCACGCCGTTGCCGGACTTGAGACAGACCGAGGCGATATCGATCGTCACGTTGGGGCGCGCCTCGTAGATCGAGCCGATCACGCCGAGCGGCACCCGCATGCGCCCCACCTGCAGCCCGTTGGGGCGCGTCAGCAGATCCTCGATCTGCCCCACCGGGTCGGGCAGCGCGGCGACCGCGCGCACGTCCCCGGCCATCGAGGCGATGCGCTCCGGTGTGAGCATCATGCGGTCGAGGAAGGCGCCGCTGATGCCGTTCCGTTCGGCGCGCTCGAGCTCAGGTCCGTTGACCGCGAGGATCGCGTCGCTCTCCGCCTCGAGGGCGTCGGCGATCGCCTCCAGAGCCGCGGTCTTGCGGTCCCCGGGGGTGGTGGCGAGGCGGCGGCTCGCCTCGCGCACGCGGGAGGCGCGCTCGACGGCCTCGGACTGCGTGGTAGTTGTCATGTGTACGAGTCTATCTGCCCACGGCGGGGCCGTCTCCCCGAAGGTCTACGGTGCCGAGGAGCGCGCGCCTCCAGACGAAGGGGAGTGCGTCGCATGGTGTGCTCCCTGACAGTCCGGGACCGCGCGCCCCGAGCTCATCCGAGGTCCGGGACCTCACCCGGCTCAGGATATCCAGACGCGCAGCCCCGCGGCGGATGGTCCGCTACACCAGCACGAGGTTGTTGCGGTGCACGGCCTCGTCGCCGTAGTCGTGGCCGAGCAGCTCCTCGATGCGGTCCGAGTGCTCGCCGACGATGCGGCCCAGCTCCTCGGCGCCGTAGTTCGCCCGGCCGCTCGCGATGTGCGCGCCCTCGGCGTTCTCGATGCGCACGACGTGCCCGCGCTCGAAGCCGCCGCTGGTCGCGACCACCCCGGCGGGCAGCAGCGAGCGGCCATGCCGCACGAGCGCGCGGACCGCGCCCTCGTCGATCGTGATCGTGCCCTGCACATGCATCGGAGAGAGCAGGTAGCGGCGGCGGCTCTCCAGCCGGTCCGTGGTCGGCGCGAACCAGGTGCCGACGGGGACGCCCTGTATCGCGTCGCGCACGACGTGCTCGCGCCGGCCGTCCGCGATCACCGCGTGCGCACCGGACTGCGTCGCCAGGCGCGCGGCCTCGACCTTGGTGCGCATTCCGCCCCGGCCGCGCTTGCCGGGTCCCCTCGCGAGTGCCTCGATCGCCGCGCCGATGTGATCGACGCGCTCGATCAGCCGCGCCGAGGCGTCGAGGCCGGGGTCGGCGGTGTAGAGGCCGGCGATGTCCGTCAGCATCAGCAGCAGGTCGGCGTCGACGAGGTTGGCGACGTGCGCGGAGAGGCTGTCGTTGTCGCCGATCGTCGCGTCCTGGATCTCCTCCACGGAAACCACGTCGTTCTCGTTCACGATCGGCACGACGCCCAGATCGAGGAGCGCGAGCAGCGTGTTGCGCGCGTTGAGGTAGCCCTGCCGGTCGGCGAGGTCGGCCCCGCCGAGCAGCGCCTGCGCGATCGTGACCGAGCGCGCGGCGAGCAGTTCGTCCCAGAGCGAGAGCAGCGGGCCCTGGCCGATGGCGGCCAGCACCTGCCGCCGCGTCAGGTAGTGAGGCAGCTCGGCGGCGGCGTCCCCGGCGCGCCTCGCGCGGGTCGCGGCGAGGCGGTCGCGGCCGGCGGCGATCGCGCCGGAGGTGACGAGGATCAGCTCGCAGCCGGCCTCGAGCGCCTCGGCGATCTGGTCGGCAATCGCGGACATGATCGTGCGGTCCAGCCGCTCGCCGCCGCCGGTCAGCAGGTTGGTGCCGACCTTGAGCACGACGCGGCGATGCTGCGGCTCGGGCGCCCGCCCGCCGGCCGCCGCGCTCGACGCCTCGCTGCTGGTCTCGCTCACCGTGCTCCTCGCTCGTTCGCGCGGTGCGCCCGCAACTCGCGCTCCGATCATAGGATCACTGCGCGAGCCGCGAGGGTCGAGGCGCGTACTCTGGCGCTGGCTTCGCGAGAGGAGACCGCATGCGCGCCGAGACGATCGCCGGGACTACCGCCAGGTGGCTCGGTCACCTGCCGGTGTCGCTCTACCACTGGCTGTTGCTGCTGTGGCAGGCGATCGTCAACTTCGGCAAGGATCGCGTGCCGCAGATGGCGGCGGCGATCTCCTACTTCGCGCTGCTCTCGATCTTCCCGTTCCTGCTGCTCGCGCTCGCGATCTTCGGGCTGGTGCTGCGCGACGGGGAGCTGCAGCAGCGCGTGCTCACGGAGATCGTCGCGGCGCTTCCGATCGAGGCGCCCACGATCGAGGAGGCGCTTGGCAACCTCGCGGGGAGCGGCGCGAGTATGGGGATGTTCGCCCTGGTCGGGACCGTGATCGCGGCCACTGCGCTTGCTCGCTCGCTGCGCGGCTCGCTCAACGTCATCTTCCGGGCCGAGGAGCAACGCCCGCTGCTGCTTAGCTGGCTCGTGGACATGACTGTGCTGCCGGTGCTCGGCCTGTTGTTCATCACCTCGCTGCTGCTCTCCACCGTCTGGCGGTTCGCGCAGGCGGTGGCCGACGACTTCGGGCTCGAGGAGGTGGCGCCGCTCTGGGAGCTGGGCGCGCTCGCCATCCCGGCGCTGCTGAGCTTCGTCGGGCTGCTCCTGCTCTACCTCTTGCTGCCCAACCGCTCACTGCATCTGCTCGATCTCTGGCCAGGGGCGCTGATCGCGATGCTCGGCTTCCAGATCGGCACGTTCGTCTTCGCGATCTACTTCGAGAACTTCGGCGCGTACGACCTCATCTACGGTTCGCTCGGCGGTGTGATCGCGCTGCTGGCCTGGGTCTACGTGAGCTCGCTGATCTTGCTTTTCGGCGCGGAGGTCGCCGCCGAGGCGTCCCGCCGGCGCCGCGAGCAGGAGGCCGAGGGCTGACGCTCGTCCCGTCCCTCGGCTCAGCCCGCCTGCTGCTCGCTCCGCAGGTGCTCGATCAGGCCGTCCACCGTCTCGAAGGCAGCGGTGTGGAAGAGGCCGAGGAAGGGGCTGACGTGCTCGGGCGCGCCGGGGAACTCGCAGAGGTAGAGCGGCTTGCGCCGGTCGCGGGCGTGCGACATCTCCGTGAACACGCCCGGCGACACTTTGTCGGTCGGGTAGTAGACGACCACCATGTCCGCCTGGTCGATCAGCTGCAGGTCCGTCGCCACGGTGTGGCTCACGAGGTAGGGCTCCGCCTCGTGTTCCATCTCGGCGCTGATCGAGGGGCCGTCGTCCTCCTCGCGTGCTTCATCCGGAGGCGCGCCCGCCTTCGTCTGCGGCAGGTCCTCGATCGAGAGCGGGTCGAAGACGGCGAGGCCGGCCTCGTCGCGCAGCCGCGCCGCCAGCTTGCGTGCGCCGTCGATCAGCTCGGTGCTGCCGGACTGGAGGATCGCCGTGATCGGGTAGCTGAGGTAGGCGCTGCGCGCGGGCGGCCTGCGCGTCAGCCGCGCCAGGCCCTCGGCGGGGTCGCGGCGCGCCAGCAGGTAGAAGGGCGCGCCCTCGTACTCGGCCAGCATGCGCGTGAGCGCGACCTCGAAGTCGCGCCAGAGCGCCACCTCGGCGAGGCGCAGGCGGTTCGCCCACTCCGGCCGCTGCGCCAGCGCCCGCCAGACGTCCGGCGTGTCCAGCACCACCGTCACGAAGGCCGAGATGCGCCCGGCGAAGTGCTCCTTGATGAAGTGCATGTCGAGGCCCGGCATCAGCCGGCCGTTGCGCAGGAAGCACGCATGGGTGGAGACCAGCACCACGTCGGCGGTCGTCTCCTCGATCATGCGCAGCATGTTCTGCAGCGCGTAGCTGCGATGCAGCCGCAGCACGTCCTCGTTGCCGTCGAGCAGCTCCGTGCGGCTGGCGCCCACCTTGAGGTGCTCCGGCAGTTGCTCCAGCAGCTCGCCGATGTCGAGCACGAGGCAGCTGCGGCCCTCGGCGCGGATCGCCTCGGCGGCCTCGTTGACGTAGTCGGTGCGCTGCGACCCGCTGATGCCCGTGCACCAGACGAGCGTCCGCTCGTCCGTCGTGTCGGGCATCAGGCCACCTCCGCCTTCCACAGCACGAGGGTAACGGCGTGGCCCTCGATGTCGGGCGCGCTGCTCGCCGCGCCCTCGGCGGCGCCGTCCGTTGCGCGTTCCAGCGAGAGCGCCAGTGTCTCGGCGGCGATGTAGTCGCCATGCGCCGCGGCGACGGCGGCGATCGCGTCGTCGCCCTCGTAGCGGACGTGGATGCGGTCGCTCACGTCGAGCCCCGCCTCGCGGCGCAGGTCCTGTAGCCGCCGCACGAGGTCGCGCGCAAGGCCCTCGGCCTCGAGCTCCGGCGTCAGCTCCGTCGCCACGAGCGCGAGGTGGCCGCCGTCCTCGGCGGCGCTCCAGCCCTCGGCGGCCTCGACGGCGACGCGCAGCCCGCCGGGCTCGATCGTGTAGCCGCCCGCCTCGACGGGCTGGCCGGCCCGCATCGTCGCCGCCGTGGCGGCCGGGTCGAGGTCGGCGATGGCCGCGCGCACGGCCGGAAGCTCGCGGCCATGGATCGGGCCGAGCACGGGCAGGTTGGGCGTGATCGCGTAGCCGACGCGGTCGCCCGGCGTCTCCGCGATGGTCACGATCTTAACGTTGAGCTCGTCCGCGATCTGCTCCGTGTGGCGGGCGAGGGACTCGCGCTCGGCCGCCGTGCGTGGCGTCAGCACGGCGCCGGCCAGCGGCTGCCGCACCTTGATGCCTGCCTTCGAGCGGGCGGCGCGCGCGAGCGAGACCATGCGCTGCACGACCGCGATGTCGCGCCCCAGCTGCTCGTCGATCGTGGCCTCGTCCGCCTCCGGCCAGGGTTCGAGGTGCACCGAGTCCGCCGCGCCCGGCTTGCGGCCTGCCTCGAGGTTGCGGTGCAGCACCTCGGCGAGGAACGGGGTGAAGGGGGCGAGCAGGCGCGCGATCGTCGTCAGGCACTCGTAGAGCGTGTGCAGCGCCGCCTGCGTGTCCGCCGAGTCGTCGGACTTCCAGAAGCGCCTCCGGCTGCGCCGCACGTACCAGTTCGAGAGCTGGTCGATCAGCTCCGCGATCGGGCGCGCGCCGTCGAGCGGCTCGTAGGCGTCGAGGGCGTCCGTGACCTTGCGCACGGTGGCGTGCAGCTCCGAGCGCACCCAGCGGTCGAACTCGTTGCGCGCGCCCTCGGGAGGTGCGGCCGCCGGATCAAAGCCGGCGATGTTGGCGTAGGTGACGAAGAACGAGTAGGTGTTCCAGAGCGTCGAGAGCACCCGCCGCGAGGCCTCGCCGACGAGCTCCGAGGAGAAGCGCCGCGAGTTGCCGGGCGGCGCCGCGGCGTACATGTACCAGCGCAAGGCGTCCGCGCCGTGCGCGTCGATCACCTCCCACGGGTTCACCACGTTGCCCCGCGACTTGGACATCTTCTGGCCTTCGCCGTCCTCGATCAGCCCGACGCTGATCACGTTGCGGAAGGCGACGCCCTCGGGGACCTCGTCGATCGCGTGCAGCAGCGTGGCGATGGCGTGGAGGGTGTAGAACCAGCCTCGCGTCTGGTCGACGGCCTCGCAGATGAAGTCCGCCGGGAAGCGCGCGTCGAACACCTCGCCGTTCTCGAACGGGTAGTGCCACTGCGCGTAGGGCATCGCGCCGGAGTCGAACCAGGCGTCGGCGACCTCGGGCGTGCGGCGCATCTCGCCGCCGCAGTCGGGGCAGTCGAGGGTGACCTCGTCGATGTAGGGGCGGTGCGGATCCTCGGGCGGGCCGTCGAGGCCGCCGCGTTCGGCCAGCTCCTCGAAGGAGCCGATGCAGTCCGTGCGGCGGCAGTCCTCGCAGCTCCAGAACGGCAGCGGCGTGCCCCAGTAGCGCTCGCGGGAGAGCGCCCAGTCGACGTTGCCGACGAGCCATTCGCCGAAGCGGCCGTCGCGGATGTGACCGGGCACCCAGCGGATCTGCTGGTTGTTCGCGACGAGGCGGTCGCGGACCGCCGTGGTGCGGATGTACCAGCTCGGCTTGGCGTAGTAGAGGACCGGCGTGTCGCAGCGCCAGCAGAACGGGTAGGTGTGGCGGATCGTCTCGCTCGCCAGCAGCAGCCCGCGCGCCTCGAGGTCCGCCGTGATCGCCGGATCGGCGTCCTTCACGAACTGCCCCGCCCACGGCCCGCCGACGAACGCGCCGTCCAGTCCGACTGGCTCGAGGAAGGTCAGTCCCTCGGCACGGCCGAGCGCGTAGTCCTCCTCGCCGAACGCGGGCGCGATGTGCACCACGCCCGTGCCGTCGTCCGTCGCCACGAAGTCCGCCGCGACGACGCGCCGCGCGGGCGCCTCGGACGGCTCGACGAGCTGCGTGTGGCCGCCGTCGAAGGCGAGCGTCTCGACGCCCTCCCACTCGCGTGACTCGAACAGCGGCTCGTACTCCAGCCCGACGAGCGCCGAGCCGGAGACGCGGGCGAGCACGACCGGGTCGCCCTCGCCGGGCAGCGCGTCGCGCAGGCGGTCCGACGCGAGAAGCAACCGCCGCTCGCCGTCCTCGACGAGCGCGTACGCGGCCTCGGCGGAGACGGCGAGCGCGGTGTTGCCGGGCAGCGTCCACGGCGTGGTCGTCCAGGCGACGACGTGGGTGGGCGTGCCGTCGCGGAGGCGCAGCGCGGGGTCGGCCTCGGCGTTGGGGGAGCCCTCGGCGTCTCCCGCCTTGAGCTCGAAGAGGACCGTGACGCTGGGGTCGGGCGTGTTCTCGCGGTAGCCGAGGGCGATCTCGTGGCTGGAGAGGCTGGTGCCGCAGCGCGGGCAGTGCGGGGTGACGCGGTAGTCGCGGAAGATCAGGTCGCGGTCCCAGAGCCGCCGGAAGATCCACCAGCAGGACTCGATGTACTCGTTGGCGTAGGTGACGTACGCCTCGTCCATGTCGATCCAGCAGCCGACGCGGTCGGTCATCCGTTCCCAGTCGGCGACGTAGCGGAAGACGGATTGGCGGCACTGCTCGTTGAAGGCGGCGACGCCGTACTCCTCGATCTCGCGCTTGTTGCGAAGGCCCAGCTCACGCTCGACCTCGAGTTCGACGGGCAGGCCGTGCGTGTCCCAGCCGCCCTTCCGCGGCGCGCGGTAGCCGCGCATCGTCTTGTAGCGGGGGATCAGGTCCTTGAAGACGCGCGCGAGGACGTGGTGCACGCCGGGCGTCCCGTTCGCCGTCGGTGGGCCCTCGTAGAACGAGAAGAGGCGGTCGGCCGGGCGCTCCTCGATGCTGCGTTCGAAGATGCGCTGCTCGCGCCAGAACTCGAGGATCTCCTGCTCGAGATCGGGGAAGGAGACGCGCGGCGGCGCCGGTTCGAACTGCGTGCGTACGGCCTCGCCGACCATCGCTCGTCCTCCTCGTATGGGCGTCAAAAACGCCCGCCCCTTGCGGGACGGGCGTGGCTGCCCGCGGTACCACCCGCGTTGCGTCGCTTCCGGCCCGTGCCGGTTGGCGACGCCGCTTCACGCGCCGCCCGGCGTACCGGAGGGCGCTGCCCCAGTTAACGGCGGGCGCTCCGGCCGAGCCTACTGACTTCCGGCCCTCGGTCGTCGCGAGGCGCCGGTGCGTTCGGTCGGCGGCTCGGGAGTGATCTTCACCTGCCGCGGCTGCGTCCGGCTCGCACCGTCCCGGACTCGCTTGGCAGCCTGCTGCGGCGGGCTACTGTCTCCGTCTCAGCCTGTCCATCGAGTCTATGGCCGCGATCGCGCGGCGATCAACGGCGCGACGAGTCGGAGCGCGGCTGGTCGTCGCGCTGTCCAGCGGAGCGCGCGAGCCTCTGCCGTCGGGCCGGCAGTGTCAGGCGTTCGAACTCCAGGTCGTCCTGGGGGATCGCCAGCAGCAGTTGGGCGAGTGTCGGCGCCGTGGCGTCATCCGGCCGGCGGAGGCGCTCGTTCTCGTCCACGGTCAGCTCAACCTTGCCGCGCGGGCGCTAGGAGCTCAGCGAGACCGACGAGGCCGGACCGGCGCCCTCGGGGCGCTCGGACTGGTGTCCGCTGCCCGAGATCTGGGCGGCGAGCCGGGCGGCGGCGGCTTCCTCCACCGCCTCCTGCTCCTCGCGGACGGAGTTGTAGCAGCCGGAGCAGAACACGGGCCGGTCGCCGCGAGGGAGGAACGGCACCTCGGTCGTCTGCTGACACTTGGCGCAGTTGGCGACGTGGAGCTGGCGCGGGGTGCGGCCGCCCCAGGAGACGTAAGTGCCGTAGACCGGAGCGAGTTCGCGGTCCTCGGGGCGCATCGCCTTGCGGTTGGCGCGGCAGGCGGGGCAGCGCACGGGGTCGTGCTGCAGGCCTTTGCTGGAGTAGAACTCCTGCTCGCCGGCGGTGAAGACGAAGCTCGCGCCGCAGTCGCGGCAGTTCAGCTCACGGTCGCTCGGCACTGGCTCCTCCTCTGCTCACGCCCGATCTGTGTACCTCTCGCGGCTCCCGCCTCGGCACGCTCGCCCTCGACGCGTCGGCCGCGCTCGCAATGCGGCCTTGTCGGTGTGGGCCGGAATCGGGGCGGTCTTCAGTATACGGCTTCGGGTGGAACGGGGCGGAACGCCGGCCCGAGGCTCAGTCCGCCGTCTGCGCGGCCTTGAGTTGCGCGGCGAGGCGGCTCTTGCGCCGTGCCGCGGCGTTGCGGTGGATGATGTTGCGAGTGGCGGCACGGTCTAGGGCGGACTGCGCCTGGCGCACGTACTCGGCCGCGTCCGGATCGCCGTCGCTGATCGCCTCGCGGGCGTCGCGCACGCGGCGCGAGGCGCTCGTGCGCAGCGGGCGGTTGCGCGCCGCACGCCGCTCGTTCTGCCGGATCCGCTTCTGAGCCTGACTCGAATGCGCCACTGCTGCTCCCTCGCCCTTCGCGACGCTAAACGTTAGCGCCCAAGCGCGCGAGCGTCTATCGGCGGCGCCATGGCCCGGATCCCGCAGGTGGTTGAGGAACGCCTCACGGTCGCGGGGCAGTCGGACGGTTTGAGCCTGACATCAGCCGCTCAACAGGTCGAGGATGTTTCCCGCGCGGCCGCTTTGCTCGCGGTAGAGCTCTGTGTAGCCGCAGCTGTCGCAGGTGATCGCGGTGAACTTCTTGCTCTGCATGTCGAAGAAGCGCCCGTACTTCCCCGTCGCCCGAATCTCCTCCGATGTGAAGGATCTGCTTGAGCATTTCGTGCACACATAGGCTCTCGTCGCCGTTGTCATCGCTGTACCTCCATTGAAGATCGCGTCGATCCTAGCAGCGCGCCCGGGGCCCACGGTGGTCTCCGGGCGCGCGCCTCAAACCATGCTTTCCGTTGGGGACGGCTGGACTGCGGGCCAGCCCCGTTACAGCACCTCGTACGCCCACAGCTCGTACCAGATGTCCGGCTCGCCGTGCGGCATCGGCTGGAACGGTGCGCTGCGTTCGAGCAGGCGCCACTTCCCCGTCGCCTCGAGCGCGGCCTGCCTGGTGTCGAACCCGCCCTCGATGTAGAAGTCCGTCCGCATCGAGAACACGACCGTCCCGCCCGCCTTCGTGACCCGGACCAGCTCGTCCAGCGCCTCCGGTGGTGCGTGGCCGATCGTCAGCACCCCGATGCATGTCACGCCGGCGAACCCGCCCGTATCGAAGGGCAACGGCTTCCCCAGCTCCCCGACCACGAGCTCCTCGTAGACCGACTTCTCCTCCGCCGTCGCCAGCATCCCCGGCGACATGTCCAGCGCCGTGATGCGCTGGAACCCGAGGCGGGCCAGCTCCTCGCCGACCATTCCCGTGCCGGCCCCGGCGTCGAGCACCCTCGCTCCCTTGTCCGCCACGTACGTCGCCAACAGCTCGGCCCCGGCCCGCGGGGCGCTGAAGCCCAGCGTCTTCAGGTCCTCGTCGTACTCCGCCGCCCAGCCGTCGTACTCGCTCGTCAGCTCCGCGTAGTCCCTCGAGGCGTAGACCCGCTGAATCCGCTCCGTGCGCGCCTTCTCGCTCTTCATCCGCAACCTCCGAATCGCGCCCCACCATGCGCGATGCCCTCGTTCGCTCGCAATGCCGATGCTACAGCGCGCCCGATGGCCCGCCGGGGCGCGGGCGTGGGAAGATGGCTCGCGATGGCCTCGATGCCGCCCGCGGGCGAGATGCTGCCGCGCCTGCGCCGGCTCCTGCGCCGGGGGCTGACGCCGCGAACCGCCGCCGGTGCGGCCGGCATCGTCGCCGGTGGCTTCATCGCCTCGCGGCTGCTCGGGCTGCTCCGCTCCGTGGTGATCGCCGAGGCGTTCGGGACCGAGCCCGAGCTGGGCGCGTACTGGGTCGCCTTCCGGCTGCCGGACACGATCTTCCAGCTGCTCGCCGGCGCCACGCTCTCCGCCGCCTTCATCCCCACGTTCAGCCGCGTGGTGCTGCGCGAGAGCGAGGACGAGGGCTGGTGGCTCGCCTCGAGCGTGCTCAACCTGATCGCCATCGCCACCTTCGTCGCCGCGGCGCTCGGCTTCCTGCTCGCGCCGCTGGTCGTGCCGCTGCTCGCGCCGGGGCTGGGCGAGGCGAGCGGGCGCGAGGCGGAGCTGAGCACGCTCGCGGTGGAGCTGACGCGGCTGATGCTGATCTCACCGCTGCTGTTCGGCATCTCCGGCATGTTGACCGGCATCCTCAACGCGCGGCAGCACTTCCTCGCGCCGGCCATCGCGCCGCTGCTCTACAACCTCGGGATCATCTTCGGGGCCGTCGTGCTGGCGGAGCGCTGGGGCGTGCACGGCCTCGCCTGGGGCGTGGTGATCGGCGCCAGCGGCCACCTGCTGGTGCAGTTGCCCGCGCTGCGCTCGGTCGGGATGCGCTGGCGTCCCGCGGTGGATGTCGCCTCCTCGGGCGTGCGCGAGGTGCTGCGGCTGATGGGGCCGCGCGTGATCGGGCTGGCGGCGGCGCAGGTCAATCTCGTGGTCGTGATCTTCTTCGCCTCGTTCATCTCGGACGAGGCGATCAGCGCGATCAACTTCGCCTTCCTCGTGATGCTGCTGCCGGTGGGCGTGATCGGGATGGCGATCTCGACGGCCGCCTTCCCGCAGCTCTCGCAGCAGGCCGCGCGCGAGGATCTGGCGGCCCTGCGCGGCTCGCTCGATGCGGCGCTGCGGATGATCCTCTTCCTCGCGATCCCGGCCTCGGCCGGGATCGTGCTGCTCGCGCAGCCGGGCGTGCGGCTGCTCCTGCAGCGCGGCGCCTTCGACGAAGCCTCGACGAGCCTCGTCGTGGCGGCGCTCACGATCTACGCCGTCGCCGTCTGGGCGCACGCGGCGATCGAGATCCTCAGCCGTGGCTTCTACGCGCTCTCCGACACGCGCACGCCGGTGCTGTTCGCGCTGGTCGCGATGGTGCTCAACGTCGCGCTCTGCGCCGCGCTCGTGGGGCCGCTCGGCATCCGCGGGCTGGCGGCGGCGGCCTCGGTGGCTGCGATCGTCGAGTTGCTGCTCCTGCTGCAGGCGCTGCGCACCCGCATCGAGGGCTTCGACACGTCGGCGATCGTGGCGTCGGCCTGGCGGACGCTGCTGGCGACGCTGGTGATGGCGCTGACGCTGATCCTGCTGCTGATCGTGCTGCGCGCGGCGGGCGCCGATCCCGCCGAGTTGCTCGGATCGCTGGTGCTCACCGTGGTCTGCGGACTGGCCGGACTGTGCGCCTTCCTCGGGGCCGCGGCCTCCCTCGGAAGCCGCGAGTTCCGGGCGGGCAGGCGCTGGCTGGCGGGCCTCGGCAGCGGCGGCGAGTAGCAGCCCCCGCCGCGCGCTGCGATACTGCGAGGCGCGGGCCCGCGGCCCGCTTCCCATAGCGGCGACTACGAGGGCCGGATAATCCATGCGCGCTACGATCTTCGAAGCACCCGGACAGATCTCCGTTCAGGACCGTCCCACCCCGGAGGCCGGGCCGGGCGAGGTGCGGCTGCGCACGGCCGCCGCCTCCCTCTGCGCCTCGGACGTGCGCGTCTACAAGGGCGAGAAGCGCGCCCGCGCCGGCGTCATCCCCGGCCACGAGATCGCCGGCGTCGTCGACCAGGTCGGCGAGGGCGTCACGGACATCGCCGAGGGCGATCGCGTGGTGATCTGCCCGATCGTCTCCTGCGGGCGCTGCCGCTTCTGCCAGACGGGCAAGCGCAACCGCTGCACCAATCGCCAGACGCTCGGCTATGACATCGACGGCGGCTTCGCCGAGGCGCTGCTGGTGCCGGCGGAGATCGTCGGGCGCGGGCAGGTGATCGCCGCGCCGGACCAGTTGCCGCTGGATGTGGCGGCGCTGACGGAGCCGGCGGCCTGCGTCACCGCCTCGCTGGAGCTGTGCGCGATCGGCATCGGCAGCTCGCTCGCGATCATCGGGGCGGGGCCGATGGGGCTGCTGCACGTGCTGCTCGGCCGCGCGGCCGGCGCCTCGCCGATCATCGTCAGCGAGCCGGTCGCCGAGCGCCGCGCGATTGCCGCGCGCTGGGGCGCGGACCTCGTGCTCGATCCCGGCAGCGACGACGTGCCCGGCGCCGTCCGCGACGCGACGGGCGGCGCGGGCGCCGATGGCGTCGTGCTGTCCGTCGGCGCCCCCGCTCTCGTCGGGCCCTCGCTGGATCTCGTCCGCCCGCAGGGCGTCGTCAATCTCTTCGCCGGCTTCCCGCCCGGCGAGGAGGTGCCGTTCGATCCGAACCTCGTCCACTACGGCGAGGTGGTCCTGACCGGCTCGCAGAACGCGACGAGCGACCAGTACCGCCGCACCGTGGCGCTGCTGCCCCATGTCGCGCACATCGACGAGGTCGTGACGAATCGCTACGGGATCGAGCATGCGCCACAGGCGTACGCCTCGAGGCTGGCGATGGAGGGGCTGAAGTCCCTCGTCGAGTTCCCCGGCGTCGATGGCCTGTAGCGGTGCTGCGCCGTTCGGGTCGCCGCTCTGACCGGGACGCGCAGGGGCGCGATCAGTCCGCGGCATATGGAGCCGACCCCGACGATGAGTCCGCGCCGGACACGCTCGGCCGGCGGCTCCGCGCGAGCCGCCTGGAGTCCGGCTTCACGCTGGAGCAGGCGGCCGAGGAAACGCGAATCAGCTACGGCTACCTCGATGCGATCGAGGCCGACCGCTTCGACGTGCTGCCCGCGCCCGTCTACGTGCGCGGCTTCGTTCGTCTCTACGCACGCTTCCTGGGCATCGACCCCGAGGACGCCATCGAGCAGTTGCCGCTCGACCTGCCCGCCCCGCCGGGCCTCGATCCGCTGCCCGGCCTGCGGCGGCGCAAGGGCGTGGGAGTGCTGCCCGCGGTGGGGCGCCGCTGGCTGCTGCTCGCCGTCGCGGCGGCGATCGTCCTCGTCGCGGCCTTCATCTTCGGCGCGCCGCCGTTCGGCTCCGGTGGCGAGGGTGACGAGCCCGACGGCGGCGGCGCCGCCGCAACGGCCTCGCCCACTGCCGAGGCAACCGGGACGCCTGCGGCGGGACGCATGCCCGACCTCAGTGGCGTCGAGCGTAGCGAGGCGGAGCAGAGACTCCGCGACCTCGGGGTATCGTTCGTCGTGATCGAGGTCGAGAGCGGCGAGACGCCCGGCCGCGTCTTCGCGCAGACCCCCGCGGCCGGCGAGCCGCTGGTGGCGGGCCAGGGCGTCACACTGATCGTGGCCAAGCAGCCCGCGGCGTCCGGAGAGTAGGCCGACCACGTGCGCTACCACCTCGTCACCCTCGGCTGCGCCAAGAACACCGTGGATTCGATGCGACTCGAGCGCGCACTGCGGCATGCGCGCCACCAGGCGACGGCCTCGGCGGACGAGGCCGACCTGCTGCTCGTCAACACCTGCGGCTTCATCGACGACGCCAAGGACGAATCGCTCGAGGTGATCGCCGAGCTCGACGCGGCGCGACGCACCGACCAGCAGATCTACGTGCTCGGCTGCCTCACGCAGATCGCCGAGGAGGAGGTGCGGCGCGCCGTGCCGGCCGTCGACGCAACCTTCGGCGTCGAGGCCTGGGACGCCGTCGCGGCCTCGCTCGGGTCGGGTTCGCCGGACTTCGACATTCCGCAGCCGGCGCTGCTGGCGACGGGGCCGAGCGCCTACCTCAAGATCTCGGACGGCTGCGACCGGCCGTGCACGTTCTGCATCATTCCGACGATCAAGGGGCGCATGCATTCGGAGCCCGATGACTGGCTGATCGGCGAGGCGCGGGCGCTGGCCACCATGGGGGTGCGCGAGCTGGTGCTCGTCGCGCAGGACTCGACCGCCTACGGCGAGGATCGCGCCGAGCGCGACGGGCTGGCCGAGCTGCTCGAACGCCTCGCCGAGGCCGTCCCGGAGGTGCCCTGGCTGCGGCTGATGTACGCCTACCCCGGTCGCGTCACGCCGCGCCTCGCGGAGACGATGGCGCGGCTGCCCAACGTGACGCACTACCTCGACATGCCGTTGCAGCACGGATCGCCCAGCGTGCTGAAGCGGATGCGCCGGCCGAGCCTGCGTGTCGCCCGCCGCAGCCTCGCGACGCTGCGCGAGGCGATGCCGGACGCCGCCCTGCGCACGACGTTCATCGTCGGCTTCCCCGGCGAGACCGAGGCCGAGTTCGAGGAGTTGCTCGATTTCGTGGAGGAGCAGCGCTTCGATCACGTCGGCGCGTTCACCTACTCGCCGCAGACCGGCACACCGGCCGCCGACCTCGGTGCGCCCGTGCCGCACGAGGTCGCGTCCGAGCGCTACGGCCGGCTGATGGAGCTCGCGCAGCAGATCTCGATGGAGCGCAACCGCGGACTCGTCGGCAGCGAACTCGAGGTGCTGATCGAGTCCGACGAGCCGAGCGTGCAGGAGGACGGCTCGCGCTTCGTCGTCGGCCGCAGCTACCGTGACGCGCCCGAGGTTGACGGACTCGCCTTCGTGCGCGGCGCGTTCGCGGCGGGCGAGTTCGTGCGCGTGCGCGTCGACACCGCACTCCCCTACGACCTGGTCTGCACCCCGCTCACGTAAACCGCTTTCCCGCTTCGCGCCGTCCGGCCCCTCTGTCCCTCGCCTGCGGGGGGCTCTGCGGGGTATCCCCGCGTCCGGTGAAGCCGCCCCCACGCCCCATCCCGGACGAGCACGCGCTGCGCGCGGCTCTTGCCCACCCACCCGCCCTCGGATTTCTTTCATGTGGGGGCTGCGCCCCCACGCCCCCGCTGGATCAGCTCACACGCCGTGGCCTTCGCCGACGCACCGAACTCCCGATGGCGTCCGGCTCCCCGAGGGAGAGAGGGTGGGGGTGAGGGCGTCCCGCCGGGCGAGAAGGCGCCGAGGGCGCACCGAACTCCCGGAGGGGCGGTCCCTCAGCCGCGGGGGGGGCCTGCGGGGTATCCGCGCGTCCGGTGAAGCCGCCCCCACGCCCCCGCCCGAATCGCCCGCCCGGCCGCCGCGAGGGCGGCGCCTGGGCGCATCGGCGCGACCGTGAGCAGCTCGCCGCTTGACCAGTGAGCCTGGGTTAACTCCCCGTTCCTCCTGGAAAGAGTCAGCGTGAGCGGCTGGCCCCAGCCTTCGAGCGCTTCGGCCGCGGCGGACGCCGCTTGGCGGTGGGGTAGATGTCGAGGGCGGACTCGGGCGCGACGGCCTCGTCGAGATGGCGGAAGGCGGCGGCGCCGATCATCGCCGCGTTGTCGGTGCAGAGCGCCGGCTCCGGGATGAAGACCGGGACCGGCGATGCCTCGCGCACGGCCTCGCGCAGGCGGCCGTTGGCGGCGACGCCGCCGGCGACCAGCAGTGACGCGACGCCCTCGCGCTCGGCCACCCGCGCCGCCTTGCGCGAGAGCACGTCGGCGACGGACTCCTCGAAGGCATGGGCGACCTCGGCGGGCGGGAGGCCGGGCTCGGCGGCGACGCGCTGGGCGACGGCGGTCTTGAGGCCGGAGAAGGAGAAGTCGTCGCTGCCGGGCATCCACGCGCGCGGCAGCCGCAGCGTGCGCTCGGTCGCCGTCGCCGCCAGCCGCGAGAGTGGCGGGCCGCCGGGGTAGCCGAGGCCGAGCAGCCGCGCGACCTTGTCGAAGGCCTCGCCGGCGGCGTCGTCGCGTGTGCCTCCGAGCCGCTCGAAGCGCCCGTGGTCGAGCATCAGCAGCAGCTCCGTGTGCCCTCCGGAGACGACGAGCGCGAGCGCGGGCAGTGGCGGCTCCTCGGGGCCGAGCCAGTTGGCGCAGACGTGGCCTTCGAGGTGGTCGACCGGGATCAGCGGCAGCCCGCGCGCCCAGGCGAGGCCGCGCGCGGCGTTGAAGCCGACGACGAGCGCGCCCGGCAGGCCCGGCCCGGCGGTCGCCGCGATCGCGTCGAGGCGATCCCAGCCGCACTCCGCGTCGGCGAGCGCGCGCCGCACCACCGGCAGCAGCGCGCGCAGGTGCTGGCGCGCCGCCACCTCCGGCACCACGCCGCCCGTCTCGGCGTGCAGCTCCTGCTGCGAGGCGACGACGTTCGAGAGCGCACGCCGCCCGTCGACGACGACTGCCGCCGCCGTCTCGTCGCACGAGGATTCAATCGCCAGCACGGTGGTCACGCGTTACAGGATATGCCTGTGCGATCTACGCGGTAGCGCCGGCCCTCGTCACTCCCCCTCCGCCGCCTCGGCGCCGGGATCGAACGCCTCGATGCTCGTGCCCGTGAGGACGTAGAGAGTCACGCCGTCCGGGGAGAGGGCGAGGGCGCGGATGTCGAGGAAGGAGGGGTGGACGAACTGGCGCAGGAACGCGCCGTCGTCAGCGCCGGCGACGATACGGCGGCCGCCGCGGTCGGCGACGTAGAACGTCCCGTCGGCGGCGTTGCGCGCGAGGCCGACCGGCGTATTGAGCGGTCGGTCGATGCCCTCCAGCAGCGGCCCCAACTGGCGGCCGAGGTGGAAGCGGCGTGCGGTGTCGCCGACCAGCAGGTGCAGATCGCCATCGACGACGAGCCGCAGTGCGCCCTCGTGCGGCGCGCCGCCCGTCGCCGCGGGGCCGGGCAGCGTCCCGCCGACCAGGCCGGTGCGCTCCGTGTCGAAGCCCGCGTCGACGGGGCGGTAGCGCCACACCTCGGCGCCGACGCTGTCGAGCACGTAGAGGTTGCCCTCGTAGGCGGCGATCGCATCGACCGCTCCCAGTTCGTCGGCGTCGCGCAGCGGCAGCGCGGCGGGGATCTCGCCCGGGACGAGCGCGAACAGGCGGCGCGCATCGTCGATCAGCAGCAGCCGCGCGCCCCGCTCGTCCCAGGTGATGACGATCGGGCGGGAGGCGATCGCGTCGCCGTATCTGACGCCGGTGCGGTAGGCCTCGAGCGAGTCCTCGCGGCCCTCGGGATCGATCGCGAAGACGCGCCCGCGGTCGCCGTCGAGCAGCCACAGCCAGTCGCCGCCCAGGACGAGATTGGCGGGATTGAGCGGCGCGGTCAGCGAGCCCGCGAACTGCAGGACGCGGCGCAGGTCCTCGACCTCGACGACGCCGTTCAGGTCGTCGAGCTGCTGCTGCACGCTGGCCTGGAGGGCCGGCACGCGGGAATCCTCGGTACCGACGGCGCGCGCCTGCTCGAGTTCGGTCAGCGCCGACTGCAGCTGTTGGCGTTGCCAGGCGATCTCGTCATCGCTGGCGGCCGCTGCGACGTACCCGTTGGCGGCGGCGAGGCGTTCCTCGACCTCGGCGGCTGGATCGCTCTCGAACAGTGAGGGCACGTAGTAGGTGGCGGCCACGGCCAGCATGGCGGCGAGCAGGAGCAGACCGGCGACCAGCCGGCGCCGCTGCCGGCGCGGCGCTCCGGCGGCGCGAGGGCGCCGCAGCTGCGGCATCCGCCCCCTGCGCCCGGACCCGCCCGCGCCGTGGGGCGAGGTCACCATCGGCGCCGGGAGCTGAGCCACGGTGTCGTGGAGATCCGGCGCCGGAGTCGCGGCAGGGGAGAGATCGATCTCTACGGGGGCTTGTTCGCTCTGGACGTCGTCAACGTCGGCGATCAGCACCGCCGTCATGTCGGGTACCTCGCGGGTGCGCTGGAAGATGCCCGCGAGGGCGCGATCCGGCTCGCTCTCCAGTACCTGGCCGATCGCGGCGGACCCGGCCACCGCCTCGGCGGCGCTGCTGAGCATCAGGATCTTCGTCCCCTCCAGCGGCACCCCCGTGAACAGTGGGTCGAGCGGTTCGTCTCCCCCGAGGGGCTGCGCGGCCGCATGGCCCTCGCTGCTGAGGCGGTGGACGCCGTCGGGCGCTGCGACGTAGACGAGGCCCGGACCGGCCTGGGCGACGGTCGCGTTGTCGCCGCGTAGCGCCACGCAGGTCACGCCGATGGAGATGCGGTGCTCCCTCAGCGATCGGCTGTTCCACTCGGCGAGGTTCTGGTGCGCCTGGCGCAGCGCGCGCAGCAGCCCGCCGGTGAGCGAGAGCGACTCCGAGGCGAAGAGGTCGGCGAC
Source organism: Dehalococcoidia bacterium (assembly GCA_965247925.1). GTDB lineage: Bacteria > Chloroflexota > Dehalococcoidia > UBA2979 > UBA2979 > VXMT01. The sequence goes on along the minus strand of CBDFIB010000004.1, from coordinate 346,979 downwards.
GGCGCCGGCGACTTCCTGGCAGAACTCCGCCGAACGCTCGTCGGCGGGGTCGGCGAGGACGAAGAGGTGCACGCGCTCCTCGCCGCCGAAGCGCAGTTGCTCGGCGAGCCATGGCCCGTCCTCGCGCACGGCGCCGCCAACGATCGCGTAGCGCCCGACCCAGGTTCCCATTGGTCCGATCCGCTGGCCTGATCCGTGGGGAGAGTGGCGATCATTCGCCGCGCACGCCGACGGGGCGCCAGTCGCGCCCCGCCGTGCTCATGATAACAGTGGCGCGGCGAGCGGAGCGGGGCGCGGGGCGGGTCAGTCCTCGAAGCGGCGCAGGATGAGGACGGCGTTCTGGCCGCCGAAGCCGAACGAGTTCTTCGCGACGGTGCGCACGTCGGCGCTGCGCGGCTTGAGCGGAACGTAGTCGAGGTCGCACTCGGGGTCGGGGTGCTCGAGGTTGATGGTGGGGGCGATCTGCGAGGTGCGCAGCGTCTGGATGGCGGCGATCGTCTCGACGCCGCCGGCGGCGCCGAGCAGGTGGCCGACCTGGGACTTGAAGGCGCTCACCGGGATGCGGTCTGCGTCTTTGCCGAAGACCGAGCGGATCGCCCTCGTCTCGGCGATGTCGCCGACCTCGGTCGCCGTCGCGTGCGCGGAGATGTAGTCGATCTCCCCGGGCTCGATACCGGCGGAATCGAGGGCGACACGGATCGCGCGCGCGGCGCCACGGCCGTCCCCGGGCGGGGCGACGAGGAACTGTGCGTCGGCGGTGACGCCGTAGCCGATCAGCTCGGCGAGCGGTTGCGCGCCACGGGCGCGGGCGTGTCCCAGGTCCTCGAGCACCAGCAGCGCCGCGCCCTCGGAGGGTGCGAAGCCGTCGCGGTCGCGGTCGAAGGGGCGCGAGGACTCGCCGGGGCGGTCGTTGTAGGAGGTGGTGAGGGCGCGCATCGCGCAGAACCCGGCGAGGCCGAGTTCTGAGATCCCGGCCTCCGTGCCCCCGGCCAGCATCACGTCGGCGTCGCCGCGGCGGATCACCTCGGCGGCGTCGCCGATCGCCTGCGTGGCGGCGGCGCAGGCGGTGGTGACGGTGTTGGTGTAGCCGAGCAGGCCGAGCTGGATGGTGAGGTTCCCCGTGGCCATGTTCGGCAGCATCTTCGCCATGTAGAGCGGGTCGAGGCGGTGCCCGCCGCGGCCGAGGATCGTGCGCATCGCCTGGTCGCTGTGCGGGAGGCTGCCGCCGCCGGTACCGAGCACGGCCCCGGCGCGGTCGCGGTCGATCGCATCGAGGTTGAGACAGGAGTCCTTGACCGCCTGCTTGCCCGCGGCGATCGCGAACTGGGAGAAGCGTGCCATGCGGCGCGCTTCCCTGCGCTCCATCCAGTCGTTGGGTTCGAAGTCTTCGACCTGACCGGCGACCTTGCAGGGGTAGGCTGAGGGATCGATCGCCGTCAGCTCGCCGATGCCGGACTCGCAGTTGAGGGCGCGTGCCCACATCTCGTCGACGGTGTTGCCGAGCGGCGAGATCACGCCCATCCCGGTTACGACTACGCGGCGGTCCCTGTCGCTGTGGTGCGTCATCTTGCCCCCGCCTGGCGTCAACGGTTGCTGAGTCACAGTCTAGCGCAGGCGATCGGTACGGGCCGCGCACCGCCCGTGGCGGGTCAGCGCAGCCCGAGCGCGCGATCCCCACTCACACCGAGCAGCAACTCGCGCGCCTCGGAGACGGTGTAGAGGCTGCCGACGACGAAGACGGCGCCACGCTCGCTCGCCAGCACGCGCGCCAGCTCGAGGGCGGCCGCGATGTTCGGCTGCTGCTGCACGACCGCGCCGGCCTCGGCGAACGCAGCCGCGACCTCCGCCGGATCGGCAGCGCGCTCCGAGGATGGCGGCGCGACGATCACGGTTTCCCCGCCTTCGAGCAGCGGCGCGGCCAGTTGCGGCAGGTCGCGGCCGGCGAGCAGGCCGACCACCAGCACCCGCGGCTGGGGCAGCGGCAGTGCCGCGACCGTCTCGCGGAAGCGCCGCGCCGCGAGCGGCGTGTGCAGCGCGTCGAGCACCAGCAGCGGGCGCAGGCGCAGCACCTCGAAGCGCCCGTCCCAGCGCACCGAGGCGAGCCCGTCGCGGACGGCGGCCTCGGGCAGCACCGCGCCCGCGGCGTCCCACGCCAGCTCCGCGGCACGCACGGCGGTGGCGGCGTTCTCCGCCTGGTGGCGGCCGATCAGCGGGAGCCGCAGCCGCCGGTACGTGCGCAACGGCGTGCGCAGATCCAGCACCTGTCCATCGAGGCTCTGCGAGGTCACCCGCAGCGCGCACTCCGCGGCGACCTCGTGCAGTGTCGCCCCCACCTCGGAAGAACGGGCGCGCACCACGTCGAGCGCGCGTTCGCGCAGCGGCGCGGCGATCGCCGAGCCCGGCGCGCGGATGATCGCCGCCTTCTCCGCGGCGATCTGCCCGATCGTGTCGCCGAGGATCGCCGTGTGCTCGAGGTCGATCGGCGTGATCACCGCGACCTCCTTCGAGGCGTCGATGACGTTGGTCGTGTCGAGCCGTCCGCCGAGGCCGACTTCGAGCACCTGCCAGTCACAGCCGGCCTCGGCGCCCGCGAGCCAGCCGAGCACGGTCAGCAGCTCGAAGTAGGACCAGCCCTCGGTCGCCTCGTCGTCGAGCAGCGCGCCGGCGAGGCGGGCGAAGGCGGCGTGGCCGAGCGGATCGCCGGCGATGCGCACGCGCTCGCGCGCCTGGTGGAGATCGGGCGAGGTCAGCAGCAGCGTGTGCGCGCCGGCCGCGCGCAGCTGCGCCTCGACCATCGCGGCGGTCGAGCCCTTGCCCTTGGACCCGGCGATGTGCACGGTGCGCCGCCGGTCCGGCCGGCTCGCGGCCTCGAGGAACGCCTCGATGTGGCTGAGGCGGAAGCGCTTCGCCTCCTGCGGGTCGCCGCTGCGCTCGTAGCCGCCGCGGGCGAGCAGGCCGCGCACGGCCTCGGCGTAGGCCGCGAGGACGGCTGCGTCCGGGAGGTCGGTGGGCCCGCTTGCGCTCATGGTGCGAGGATAGCCCGTGGCCCGCTTGCGGCGGACCAGGGTTATCAGGTGTACACCTCTGGCGTATGATAGGGTCACCGTGAGTCGGAATTGGTGACCACAAGGAGCGACGCACGATGACTACGTACAACATCAGGGAACTCAAGGCCGGGCTCAGCAAGATCCTCAGGAACCTGGATGATGGCGAAGAGGTGATCATCACTCGTCGCGGGAAGCCCTGCGGCAGGCTCACGCCCGTGCAGAGTCCCGCCGAGGAGAAGCCATCGCTCCGGACGCTCAGGGACGCATTCGCGCACCTGCCCGACGCGGAGTACGAGGACTTCGTGGAGATCAAGGCGATCTGGGGACCACGGATGCCGGAGGCTGACGGAACGGCGCGCGACATTGAGGGATAGCCCCGCCAGGTTCGTGGTCGATACCCACGCACTATGGTGGTACCTCACGTCATCGCGACGGCTCACTGCGGCTGCGTCCGCCGTGTTCCGGCTGGCCGAGACCGGGAATGCGATTCTGATCATCCCGGCCATCACCGTGGCTGAGTGCTACTTCGTGTCCGTCAAGCTTGGGCAACCGATCGCTCCGGCCGTCCTGCTGGACACGTTGGCCGCCGTCGATGGGGTCGAGCTCTCCGATCTCGGCAGAGCGCAACTTGAGAGGCTCGATCACATCCACGAGGTTCCCGAGATGCACGACCGCCTCATCGCGGCCGAGGCGATGGTCCGCCAGGCGCCCGTGGTGACGCGTGACGCGGTGCTGTCCGATTCGCCTCAGATCGAGACCGTTTGGTAGCCGACGGGAGATCCACGGCCTCCCGGCTCGCCCGACTCCAACCGCGCGTGCTAGCGTCCGGGCATGACGACGACACCCCGGGGCGAGGCCGGCGACGGGCGCTGGCAGCCGGCGTCCGAGCGTCCCGATCACCTACTGGCGGCCATCGACGGCGCCTCGCTGGGCGGCGGGCTGCGGCTGACTGTCCTGCTCGGCCCGCGCAGCGCCGTCGGCTCCACCTACTTCCGCTGCGGCCTCGACGGGCCGGAGGGACACACGGCGGTGCCGGTGATCTTCGGGCTGCAGAACTCCGGGCCGTGGCCGGGCTTCAACTGGGTCGAGGTGCTGGACTACACCGACGCGCCGCCGCTCGCGGGCGGGGGTGTGCAGCCGGTCTCGCCCGAGGTCGAGCGTGCGCTGTTCGGGCAGCTCGCCGGGCTGGTCCCGACGGGCGGGCACCTGATGGCCGAGTATGACTCGCGTCCGCGGACCAGCACCGCGCGCGCGCTGGCGGCGCGCGTGCCGCCCGTCGCCACACCGCTCGGTGCCCTGCTCTTCGATCTCGGCTGTGGAGTCGCCTTCCGCGACTGGTACATCTCCGAGGGCGGCCGCGAGGGCCCGCGCAAGCTGCAGGGCTTCCGCGCCGCGAACGAGGAGCACGAGCGCACCCGCGGCCTGGAGACGATTGCCGCGCTCGACGCCTTCCTCGACGCCGCGCGCCCGTCTGGCGAGCTGTGGGCGCTGACGGAGCCACTCGCGCGGCGCGTGCGGGCGGTGCTGCAGGAGCGCTTCGGGAAGTGACGGCGGAGGGCGGGCTGCATCCGTCGTGTAGAATCGGACAGACAGCGGAGCGTCGCGGTCGGCCGCGGCGTGGCACACCCAACCGAGGCCGGGCGGTACAGACAGATTCGCCCGCACGAGCGAGACGAAGGATGACGCCATGCCCCAAACCCTCAGCGTGATCAAGGCGGATGTCGGCGGCTACGTCGGCCACTCCGCGATGCACCCGGAACTGCTCGACGCGGGGCGCGAATCGCTCGCGCAGGCCGTGCAGTCGGGGCTGCTGATCGACGCTCAGGCCCACGCCTGCGGCGACGACCTGTTCCTCGTGATGTCGCACGACCGCGGCGAGAACGACGAGGCGATCCACCGCCTCGCCTGGGACACCTTCCAGATCGGCACGGAGGTGGCGCTGAAGCTGCACCTCTACGGCGCGGGCCAGGACATCCTCGTCGACGCCTTCTCCGGCAACATCCGCGGCGCGGGCCCCGGCTCGGCGGAGCTGGAGCTCGAGGAGCGCCCGTCCGAGCCGGTGATCGTGTTCATGGGCGACAAGACCTCGTCGGGCTCGTTCAACCTGCCCTTCTACAAGATGTTCGCGGACCCCTTCAACACCGCCGGCCTCGTCATCGCCGAGTCCCTGCACCAGGGCTTCAGCTTCGAGGTCCACGATCTCAAGGAACACAAGCGCATCGAGTTCGACTGCCCGGATGACCTGTATGACCTGCTCGTGTTCATCGGATCGCCCGCCCACTTCGCCGTGAAGCGCGTGCGCACCCGCAGCACCGGCGAGGTCGCCGCCGTCTCCTCCACGGACAAGCTCTCGCTGATCGCCGGCCGCTACGTCGGCAAGGACGACCCGACTGCAATCGTGCGCTGCCAGGGGAACTTCCCCGCCGTCGGCGAGGTGATCGAGCCCTTCACGACCGCCTGGACCGTCGAGGGCTTCATGCGCGGCTCGCACTACGGCCCGTGGATGCCGACCTCGGTGGAGCAGGCCCATCCGGCGCGCTTCGACGGCCCGCCGCGGCTTGTCGCGCTCGGCTTCCAACTCGCGGACGGCAAGCTGATCGGCCCGCGCGACCTCTTCGACGACCCCTCGTACGACAACGCGCGCGACGAGGCGAACCGGGTCAGCGACTACCTGCGTAAGCACGGCCCGTTCGAGCCGCACCGCCTGCCGCTCGACGAGATGGAGTACACGACGATGCCGGCCGTCGCCGCCATGCTCCGTGACCGCTGGGAGGATATCGACTAGCGGTCCGGGAGCGCGCGGGCGGGCGATGAGCGGGCAGGCTACGGGCGGCGGGACGCTGCGTTTCCGCGCGCACGCCGACGCGATCATGGAGCAGGCCGCGCGGGAGTACCGCGAGTTGCTGCGCGAGATCGCCGGCTCGTTCGATCCGTTCCCGGAGTACCCGGGCTCGTTCTTCTCCTACGGCATCGAGGTCGAACCGCCGTCTGGCGCCGGCCAGGCCGAGGACGCCCCCGGCTGCGTCGTGCTCGGCGAAGACGGCGGGCTCTACGAGCTGCGCATCGGCTTCGAGGCGGACCAGCTCGACACCGACGACCCGGCGACCGCGCGCTCCGAGTTGCGCGTCCCCCTCGACGACCTCAGCTCTGCCGAGTACGTCGCCTACGCCAGCCGCGCCGTCGAGGCCGCGCTGGCGCTGCTGGAGCGAGGCGCTTCGCAGCGCTGAGCGCTCCCGCGGCGCTACTCCGCGGGACGGAAGCGCGGCAGCGTCCACTCTTCGGTGACGTCGTCCCAGGTCACCTCGAGCTCCATGTCGATCTTCACCCCGTCGGGAACCTCGACGTCGACGAGGTTGGAGATCATGCGGACGCCCTCGTCGAGCTGCACCATCGCGTAGGCGTAGGGGACGTCGTCGTTGAAGGCGGGGTTCTGGGGCTGGCGCACGATCGTGTAGGTGTGCAGGCGGCCGTGGCCGCTCGCCTTCGTCCACTCCCAGTCCGGGCTGAGGCAGTGCGGGCACGCCTGCCGCGGGTACCAGAAGTGGCGACCGCACTGGAGGCAGCGCGGGATGATCAACTCGTGGCGCTTGGCCGCATCCCAGAAGGGCTGCGTCAGCGCCGGGTCGGCTTGTCGCGGGAGGGGCTTGGTGTATTCGGCCATCGTGGACCTCGGTGTTCTCGCTTGCTTCGTGGGTTAGAGGGTGGCGCCCGAACCGAGCACCAGCGTCGTCATGACGCTGCCGGTGCCGCCTCAGCCATTGACAAGGCAGAGATCGTCCTTCTTCACCTGCCTCACCCCGGCGCGCCCCATGATCTGGCGGGTCGCCTCCACCACGTGGCGGAAGCCGCCGGCGCCGCCGCCGGGCTGGCCGGCCGAGATCTGGCCGCCGTCGGTGTTGATCGGGAACTCGCCCTCGTAGGTGGTGTCCGTGCTCTCGTAGAATGGCCCGATCTCGCCCTTCGGGCAGATCCCGGCGTCCTCCAGGCACATCATCGCGAGGATCGTGTAGCAGTCGTAGAACTGCGCGAACTCCATGTCGCTCGCGCTGTACTGCGCCATCTGCAGCGCCGTGGGCGCGGACTGGACCACCGGGGTGGTGGTGACGTTGTCGTTCTGCCAGACCACGCTGTGGCTCGTCGCCGGCCCACCCACGCCGAGGATGTAGACGGGTGGGTTCGGCAGCGCGGCGGCGCGCTCCGCGGTGGTGACGATCACCGCGTTCGCGCCGGAGCAGGGCATCACGCACTCCAGCAGGTGCAGCGGATCGTTGACGTAGCGCGAGTTGACCACATCGTCGATCGTGATCGGCTCCTTCCAGAGCCCGTTCTCGTTCTGCAGCGCGTTGAAGCGCTGGTCGACGGCGCACTTCGCGAACTGCTACTGTGTGGTGCCGAACTCGTGCATGTGGCGCGCCTTGATCATGCCGTAGCCGCCGTTGGCGGCGATCACGGTGCCGAAGGGCGCCTCCCACTCGGTGAGGAGTGTTGGCGGGGCCGCCGCCGCCGCGCGCGCCCGCTCCGGCCTCCAGCCGCGTGGCGCTCGCCGGCCGCGACTGGCCGAGCATGCAGAGCACGTTGGTTGCGACGCCAGAGGCGACGGCCATGGCCGCCGTCAGAACGGAGGCGGCGCCGCTGGCCCCGTGCACCGTCATCGAGGAGGTGTAGCGGGGCGTGATACCCAGCGCCTCGCAGACCTCGAGCGAGTTGGAGTCCTCGCGCGTGATCAGGCCGTCGATGTCCTCGATGCGCAACCCGGCGTCGCGGATCGCGCCGCGAGCAACTTCGGCGAGCAGGCCGTGGGTGCTGCGCTCGCCGTACTGGCGCAGCGTCGGGATCTCATGGAACCCGACGATCGCCGCTTTCCCGCGAATCGACATCGCTCGCCTCCTCTCCAGACCCGTGATGAACTCCAAGGTTACAGCCCGCGAGGCGCGCCTGACCACCCGTCACCCACCCGCGAGGCCGGTAGCATGTCCCGCGCGCGGGCCGCGAACGGAGGCGGCTGCGATCGGAGGCGACGATGGACCCCGCGGACCGGCTGGCGATCCACGATCTGATCACGGACTACTGCTACACCTTCGACAGCGGCGACTACGACGCCTTCGCGGCGCTGTTCAGCGAGGACGCCGTCTTCGGCCGCGCCGGCAGCGAGGTGCAGGGCCGCGAGGCGATCCGCGAGCTGGTGCGCAACCGCTGGGTCGAGGAACCGACGCCACGCCGGCACCTGGTCTCCAACATCCGCCTGCAGGACCCGTCCGAGGACGGCAGCGTGCGCGGCAAGGCGATGTTCCTGGTGACGATCGCGACGACCGGCGTCTCGCGCGCGCGCATCCTCGCCACCGGCTGGTACGACGATGTCTACGTGCGCACCGCCGAGGGCTGGAAGTTCGCCCACCGCCTCAACTACGTCGATCCGAGGGCGCCGGAGTAGGCCTCGCGGTTGTGTCGGCGGAGTGATCTGTGGTGCGGCTTACACCTGGCCTCGTTCGAGGGTGGTGATTCTGGCCTCGTGTCCGCGGACGGCCTGCTTGACCTCGGCCATGTCTTCAAGGAGCACCTTCTGGCCTTCAGCCAGTTGAGCCACGTCCTCGCGCAGTTGCGTGTAGTTCCCGCGCAGTTCGGTGACGTCCCCGCGCAGTTCCGTGAACTCCCCGCGCAGCTCCGTGAACTCGCCGCGCAGTTGCGTGATGTCCCCACGCACCTCCTCGCGCAGCTCCGTGAACTCGCCGCGCAGCTCCGTGAACTCGCCGCGCAGCTCCGTGAACTCGCCGCGCAGTTGCGTGACATCCCGAGCGAGGGGCGCGATCTCCTCGCGCACGACCTGGCGCACGACGTCCAGCGGGACCGATCCGTTGGCGTTCTGCTCCGGCACATGCCCTCCCACTCGCGTGCAGCGTAGCACTGCCGTGTCAGTCGGTGCGAGCGCGGGCGGCTAGGCCCCGGCGAGCGCCGCCAGCGGGGTGAGCCGGACCGCGCCGGACTCCGCGAGCTGGGCGATCTCTGCCTCGCCGTAGCCGGCCTCGGCGAGCAGCTCGGCGCTGTGCTGGCCGAGCAGTGGCGGCGGGAGGCGCAGCGAGGCGAGTCCGTCCTCGAAGCCCCAGGGCACGTTGAGCGTGCGCAGCGAGCCGAGCGTCCGATGCCCCTCGATCGTCTGCACCATCTCCAGCGCCTCGGTCTGCGCGTCCGCGAGCAGCGAGCGCAGGTCGTGCATGCGCACGATCGTGTAGCCGAGTTCGTCCTGCACGAGTTTGCGCAGCTCCTCGAAGGGGATCTCGCGGGTGCGGTCGTTCACCAGCGGCGGCAGCAGGTGCAGGTTGCGCATCAGCCTGTCCGGCGCCTCGTAGCGTGGATCGAGGAGCACCTCGGGACGGTCGATGGCGATCAGGAACTTCGCCCAGGCGCCCTCGTCGCCGCGCATCGTGATCAGTGCGTGGCCGTCGGCGGTCTCGAAGCCGTGGTCGGGCTCCTCGTCGGCGCCGGTGAGCGGGCGGCCGACGCGGTCCTCGACGGCCAGCTCGGCGCTGATCGTCCACTGGTGCATCGCGATGAAGGCCTGCAGCAGCGAGGTCTGCACGTGCTGCCCGAGGTCGCTGCGCTCGCGCCAGAGCAGCGCCGTCAGCACCCCGTGCACGCCGGCGATGCCCGCACCCACCGAGGCGAGGTCGTAGCCGTAGCGCAGCGGCGGCTCGGAGGCGCGGCCGAGGTGCCGGTTGGAGCCGACGACGGCTTGCACGTCCAGCTCGCTCGCGGGCGCCTCGGCCAGCGGCCCCTCGGCGCCCTGCCCGCTGATCGAGAGGTAGACGAGCCGCGGATAGCGCGCCGAGAGCTCCTCGTAGCCGAGGCCGAGGCGATCCATCACGCCCGGGCGGTAGCCCTCGATCAGCACGTCGGCGCCGGCGAGCAGTCGTTCGAGGACGGTCTTGCCCTCGGCGGACTTGAGGTCGAGCGCGATGCCGCGCTTGTTGCGGTTGAGCTGCAGGTAGAGCGCGCTCTCCGGCTCGCCGTCCTCGGGCGTATGGAAGGGTCCGACCTCCCGGATCCAGTCGCCCCCGGGCGGCTCGATCTTGATCACGTCCGCGCCGAGGTCGCCGAGTTGCATCGCGCAGATCGGCCCGGAGACGCCCTGCGAGAGATCGAGGACGCGCAGTCCCGCGAGGGCGGGCGCGGGCGTCGCGTCGCTGTCGACCTCTCCCCGGTTGCTCTGTGCGCCGTTGCCGCGCGCGCCGTTGGTCGCGGCGGGGGCCGGCGCCTGCACCGCCGCGAGTTCGCCCTCGAGCGCGCCGAGCACCTCCTCGGTGTGCTGGCCCTGCGCCGGCGAAGGGCCGGTGATGCGCGCGCGCGTCTTGTCGAAGCGCCAGTGCGGCTCGGCCGTGCCCATGTCGCCCCAGGGCGTGTCCATGACGCTGAGGAAGCGCTGCCCGCTCGCCTGCGGATGCGCCAGCAGGCCCTCGATCAGCGGCAAGCCCGTCCGCACCTCGGAGGCGGGCACGCGGGCGGCGCGCAGCCGCTCCACCCACTCGTCGGCGGGCCGCGCGGCGAAGGCCGTCTCCAGCAGCGGGATCAGCGCCTCGCGATGCTCGACGCGCAGCGCGTTGCTCGCGAAGCGCGGATCGGCCGCCAGTTCCGGGTGCTCGAGGACCTCGCAGAGCCGCGTCCAGAGCCGCTGGTTGAGCGCGCTGACGGCCACGTAGCCCTCGGCGGTTGCGAACGACTGGTCGGGCACGATGTTGCTGCGCGCGCTGCCGAGCCGCAGCGGCGGCTCGCCGGTCGCGAGGAACTCGGCGATGCGCGTGGTCGCGCCGAACATGGTCGACTGCAGCTGCGAGTTCTGGATGCGCAGCCCGCGGCCGGTGCGCTCGCGCACCCACAGCCCGACGAGCAGCGCCTCAAGGTTGACGGCCGCGCCGTTCCAGTCGATCGAGGGCGTCCCGCGCGAGAACTCGGGCGGTCCGCCGGGCTGGCCGTTGAGGCTGGTCGCGCCGCCCGCGGCCTGCGAGAACCACTCGTTGCTGGTCATCCCGACCATCGGCCCGACCGGGCCGAAGGCGGAGCTCTGCAGGTAGACGAGGCGCGGGTTGAGCTCGCGCAGGCGCTCCCAGCCGAGGCCGAGCCGCTCCATCACGGCGGGCGAGCGGAAGTTCTCGACCAGCACGTCGGCCGTGCGGATCAGGTCCTCGGCGCGCGCGAATTCCTCGGGCTGCTTGAGGTCGAGCACGATGCCGCGCTTGCCGAGGTTGTTGCCGAGGAAGGTGTGGCCCATGCCGCGCAGCTCGGGCCGGGTGCGGCGCACCATGTCGCCATCGGGCGACTCCACCTTGATCACGTCGGCACCGAGCCACGCGAGGTACTCGGCGGCCACCGGTCCGACGGCGGCCTGCCCGAGATCGAGCACGCGGATGCCGGTCAGCGGCGCTTCGAGTTCGCCCATGACGCCTCCGGCCGGCCGGGGAGCCCTCGTGTGCGGCGCGAGTATACGGCGGCGGGCGCTGCACCGGCACCGTGCGCGACCTGATGGGTGCGAAGGCGGGCGCGTGGTGGGCAACCGCCCGCCCCTTGGAAACCCGTAGTCTTCGCATGCGCCCCGGCGGCGACCGCGCGAAGGAGGATGGGATGATCACCTACGTCGATCACATCGGCATCGTGTCGCATAGCCTCGAGCAAGCCGGCGACGTGCTCGTCGAGAAGCTCGGCCTCGCGTGGGACATCGAGCGCGCGCCGATGCCCGAGGGCGGCTACTTCGCCCCGGAGCGCACGCGCATCTTCTTCGTCCGGGTCGGCCTCGGCGAGACGAAGCTGGAGATCCTGCTGCCCGACGACGCCGAGAGCGGCATCGGCCGCTACCTCGATCGCCGCGGGCCGGGGCTGCACCACATCGGCTACGGCAGCGACAACGTGATCGCCGACACGAAGCAGTTCATCGACAACGGCCTGCGCTACATCGACTTCGGCGAGCCGATCGAGGACATCACCGCCTCGTTCTTCCACCCCAGCTCGGCCAACGGCATCCTCACGGAGATCGTCCGCGACCGCCGCCCGGTCCGCTGATCGAAGTGGGGTGCACCCGCCGGGCGGCGCATAAGCGGTAGACTCCGCGCCATGCCGGACCTCTCCGACCTCGAAACCCTGAGTTCTCAGATTGCGCGGATTGACTTTCGCAGGGCAGCGAGCAGGCAACGCGCGAAATGGCGGTGAATCCTGTCATCGGGGCGCTGGGCTGGAACACGTTCAATCCTGACGAAGTCGCCCGCGAGCACCGCGTTCGGGATGGACGAAAAGTGGACTACTGTCTCAAGTCCGAGCACCGTCCGCGCGTGCTGATCGAGGTGAAGAGCGCGGGCACCGACCTGACGGAACATCAGGTACAACTGCTTGGCTATGCCTTCGACGAGGGTGCGGATCTCGCTGCGCTGACCGACGGTCTCGTCTGGTGGCTCTACCTGCCTGGGGAAACCGGAAGCCCCTGGGAGCAGCGGCGGTTCTTGAGCCTAGACTTCCTCACGCAGTCGGCAGCGGATGTGGCTGCATCTCTACAGCGCTTCCTCGGTCGCGCGGCTATGGCCAGTGGAGCGGCGCTGGAGGAGGCACGTGGAGAGTTCCGGCAGATTGAGCGTGAGCGTCGCGCTCGCGGTGCACTGCCGGAAGCTTGGGAGAAAGTTCTGAGCGATCCCGAGGGACTGATCATCGACCTCCTCACCGATGCCGTGACGGAGATATCCGGTCACCCTCCGACCAAGGAGACCATCAGCGAGTTCTTGGCCGGCAAACTAAGCCCGAATCCACCGATCGAAGCTTGACAGGGCGGGATGCCGGGCTGGCGGAGAGTTCGGCGGGTGTGGCGGCGTTCGCCAGGCGGCGGCGCGGGCGGAGCGGAGCGAGGAGCCCTCGCTCAGCGCCGCTCGGGGGCGCTGAGCGAGGGCGCGAGGGTGCGCGAGGCGTGCGCGGGCATGCTGGTGCGAGCCTCGGACCCGGGGCCAGCACTGTGGGCGGGGCGTGAGGCGGGGAGCGGTAGCGCCCGGAGTCGCGCGAGCGCGGCTGTCCACTGGGCGGCCCAGGGCCAGCGCTTCGGGAGGTGCAGGGTCCAGCGCCGGGCAGAATGGGTGAGCCGTCCGGCGAGAGCGAAGTAGCGCCGCCTGAGCGTCTTCGTCGTCACGATTCCCTCGCCGAGCCCGAGGCGCGCCGTCCAGCGGGCGAGGTTGTGCGCGATCACCTGCACCGCGAGCCACGCCGCGTTCGCGGTGCAGCGGCCCGAGGGGAGATGGTTCAGCCCGACGCCGTACTTGAGATCGCGGATCGCGTTCTCGATCTCGGCGTGGCGGCGATGGTCGGCCTCCAGCTCCATCATCTCTCCGGCGCGATCGCTGATGAAGGCGTGGTAGCTATAGTTCACGAAGAGCGCGAGCTGTGAGCCGGGCGCCGGCTTGACGCGCCGCACGATGAGCCGCACCGGGGTGGCATCCTCCTTGTGCTGGAACGGCGTGTAGGTCGTCTCGGCGACATCGGCGCCGCCCGGCAGCCAGTACGGGATCGGCGTCCAGTCCTCTTCCGCTATCGCCTCGATCAGCCGGCGTACGCTCGGCTGCTGGCGAATGGTGATTGAGAAGCGGACATCCAGCGCGCGGCAGGCGGCGACGACGGCGTGGGTGTAGAAGCCGCTGTCGGCGCGCACCGTGAGCTGCCCCGACGCCCCGGCCTCGCGCACCCGCGCCACCGTCTCACGCAGGAAGTGGGCGGCGCCGCGGGCGGTGTGCGCGCGGCCCTCGCGCAGCCGCGCCATCAGCACCTCGCCCGTCCCGGCCGCCACCGCGAGCAGCGGGTGATAGCCGCGCGCGCCGCTGTAGCCGGGCTGGCGGGCGCCCTCCTTCGCCAGGCCGTAGGTCTCGCAGAGCGTCGAATCGAGGTCGATCGTGAACGGCGCATCGCCGGGTCCCGCCCCGGCCGCCCAGCCGCGGGCGAGCAACTCGCGGCTGAGGCGGTCGAGCTGGCGGACGTGGCCCCAGCTGAAGCTGCGCAGGAAGGTCCCGAGGGTGGACGGCGCCTTCACGGTGCAGCCGAGCACGCGCCCGGCGCCGCCTGAGCGCAACGCAGCGGCGTCGTCGATGCAGTCGCCGCCCGCGAGCGCCGAGGCGGCCAGGGTCAGCAGCTTGTCGCCGGCGTTCGCGCGCCCCGCCGCGTCACCGAGGTCGAGGTAGCTGTCGGCGAGCTCTTGCAAACCGAGATGCTGGGCGAGCGTGGCCGGGAGGAGCAGCCCCGCATCGGCCACCAGGCGGTGGTCGTCGAAGGCGATGTCTATCCGGTCGGGGTCGCTCGTTGGTAGCATCGAATGGGTGCTCCCTGTCGCTGGTACGTGATTTGTCAAAACCCATTGTCCCAGCTACAGCGGAGCACCCAACCGCAGCCGCTCGCACGCTCTTCTTCGGTGGATCAGGGCTAACAGGGTGATGAAAAAGTCCGCGGCGGCGCTTTTGGGCTGAAATCGCGCTGGTCGCGACATCGAAAACCCCAATGTTTCTGGGCTCTACGCCAGCCCACCGAATGGCCAGTGAGACCTTACGGCTCAGGATCAGGAGTTTTTCAGCAGCCTGCTAAGGCCGGTCAACCTTGAGACTCGCCCGACCAACGCGCGGCCCTCACGGCGGCGCGGGCGGGGCACTCGTTCAGCCGCACCCGCATCGGCGGCTCCCGCGAGCGAGTCCGCGTCCTCGGCGGAGACGGCAGGCACCCCCGCACCAGCAAGCTTCCGGGACCGACGCATAACGGCCTTTCGACTCGATGGCGGACGCCATGAGGTCAAGAGTTGGCCGCATTTGGTCCAGGAGCTCTCCGACGAACTTGCGAGGGAGGCAGGCGCAGAGTTCGCTGAGCGCGTCGCTGATGTGAAGGGCCGGACTCGGGTCTACTTCACTGAGCGCCCCGACGATTTACAACATCCCCGGAAACTCACGAACTCCAGCCTCTACGTTGAGGGAAATCTTGGTCCCGACCGGGCGGCGCGCATCTCCAGGCGCATCCTCATCGCCGTCCGCGGCTCTGACGACAGCTTCCATATCGAGCTTACAGATGAGCCTGTTCGCCCCGCATCGCCCTTCTCGCCGTCGGACCCCACTCCTGCCAGCTTCAAGGGCCGTCACCCGGCGGCCTTCTGGCTGGGTAGCGGACGCTACGAGGTCAGGAATTGGCGCGAATTGCTGCCGCGTGTGTGCGGGCAACTCTTGATCGAGGCGGGGCCAGCGCTTGTCCAACGCATTGCCGAACAACAGGGGCAGCCCTACTTCAGATCGTCGCCCCCGGATTCCCCAGACTGGGTCCCCATCGCCGATACGGGCCGCTCCGTCTATGTGAACATCACGGCCGATGTTGCGGCTGACCGCTCACGTCGTGTCGTTCGCGCAGTCCGCGGCTCCGACGACGGCTTCCACATCGAGCTTGCGGATGAGCCCGCGTCTCCCTTGGAGAAGACCGCCGTCGCCCCTCCCTCCGTGAGCTTTAAAGGACGCAGCCCGGCGGCGTTCTGGCTCGACGGCAACCGCTACGAGGCGGCTCGCTGGAACGAGGTGCTGCGCGGGATCTGCGAGCGACTTGCGACCGAGGCGGGGCCGGCGTTCGCGGAGCGCATCGTCCACCTGCGGGGCCGGAGGCGTCCCTACTTCAGCTCGTCACCTTCGGATCTCCGCGTGCCGCTCCAGGTTCCAGGCGCCGATCTTTACGCCGAGGGAAACTTCAACGCCAACGATTGTGTGCGCCTGGCCCGTCGCGTCGTCGAAGCTGTCCGCGGCTCCGACGACGGCTTCGACATCGAACTGGCGGAGTAGCGAGGCGCGGCGGTGGACTGGGGCGATACGGCGGAGCAGGCGGCGTTCCGCGCCGAGGTGCGCGAGTTCGTCGAGGCGCGGCTGCCGGAGCGCTACCGCAACGACCCCTTCGACAGCGGCGAGCACTTCGTGCAGTGGGTCTTCGACCGCTACTCGGAGGAGCCGGATCTGCGCGAGGCCGCCCGCGAGTGGGCCAGCGCGCTCGCCGAGCGCGGCTGGGTCGCCCCCGCCTGGCCCGCCGAGTACGGCGGCGCGGGCCTGACCTCGATCGAGCAGTTCGTCTTCGGCGAGGAGATGGCGCGCGCGCACGCCCCGCCCGTCGGCGGCAACGGCGTCGTCATGCTGGGGCCGACGCTGATCGTTCATGGCAGCGAGGCGCAGCGCCGCGAGGTGCTGCCCCGGATGCTCGCCGGCGACTACGTGTATGCGCAGGGCTACTCGGAGCCGGGGGCGGGCTCGGACCTCGCCTCGCTGGCCACGCGCGCCGAGCGCGACGGCGACGAGTACGTGATCAACGGGCAGAAGATCTGGACCTCCGGCGCGCACCACGCCGACGCGCTGTTCATGCTCGTCCGCACCGACCCCGCCGCACCGAAGCACCGCGGCATCTCCTTCCTGCTCGTGCCGAAGATGGACACGCCCGGCATCGAGGTGCGCCCGCTGCTGGACATGACCCATGGGCACTACTTCAACGAGGTCTTCTTCGAGAACGTGCGCGTCCCCGTCGCGCAGCGCGTCGGCGAAGAGAACCGGGGCTGGTACGTCGGCATGACGCTGCTCGACTTCGAGCGCTCGGGCGTGGCCGGGGCGGTCGCGCACGAGCAGAACGTCGCGCAGCTGGCCGGGTTCCTCGCGAGCGCCGAGGGCGCGGCCTACCGCCGCACGGGCGGGTGGGCGTCGGCGCGCGCGGAGCTGGCGGAGCGCTGGATCGAGGCGGGCGTCTCGCGGCAGCTCTCGCTGCGCATCGCCTCGATGCAGGCGGCGGGGCTGACGCCGAACCAGGAGGCCTCGATGGGCAAGCTGTTCAGCACGGAGCTGGGGCAGCGCATCGCGCGCACGGGGATGCGGGCGCTGGGGCTGCACGGGCTGCTCTGGCGCGACGAGCCGCGCGCCCCGCTGCGCGGCAACTTCACGTACCTCTACGTGCGCCTGGTCCCGATCACGATCTCCGGCGGCTCCTCCGAGATCCAGCGCAACATCATCGCCACGCGCGGCCTCGGGCTCCCTCGCGGCTAGTCTGTCTTTTCACCGGCCAGATGCTCCGCGCGGACCTCGCGGGCCTCGCGGATGAAGTCAGCCGAGTCCCCGGGAAGCGTCGTTCCCCCGAAGATCTCCTCCCGAAGCGCGGCGAGCCGTTCGATGGCCTCGCCAAAGGGCAGGATCGCCACGCCCTGCGCCTCGTCTCTGGGCGGCTCCTGGTCGTTGGCGGTCTGGCAGTCCCGGCTCATGCTGACTCTCCTTGAGCGCGGCGACGGCCACCAATCGCCGCACATGCAGGATACGATCAGAGGCATTCCGCGCCTGGTCCCGATCACGATCTCCAACGGCTCCTCCGAGATCCAGCGCAACATCATCGCCACACGCGGCCTCGGGCTGCCTCGCGGCTGAGGGCGGACGCCCCTCACCCTCGCCCTCTCCCAGCGGGGAGAGGGAACCGGACGCCCTCGATAGCTGCGCCTCCGGTGTCCGACCCGGCGGGGCCGCGACGGCGGCCTGGCGATCCGGGTGGGGGCGTGGGGGCTGCGCCCCCACATGAAGAAAAATCCGAGGGCGGGTGGGCGGGCCAGAGCCGCGCGCGCGTGCTCATCCGGGATGGGGGTGTGGGGGGGCGCCCTTCACCCTCGCCCTCTCGCCCGGGAACGGGGACAGTCGGGAGGCAGCGCGCTACTCCAGATCGCGCAGGCGCGGCACGAAGGCGTAGACGACGAGCGCCAGCACCACGAGCAGCAGGGAGAAGCTGCCGAGGCCGACCTGCGGGCCTACGAACTCGGCGATCAGGCCGACGACGAAGGCGCCGAGGGCCATCGTCCCGACCTGCATCATGAAGACGCTCGCGACGCGGCCGCGGTAGGCGTCCTCCACGTGCGTGTGCAGCAGCACGTTGTTGAGCACCTGCCTGCCCGCCTCGCCCAGGCCGACGACGACCATGATCGCGAGCGACAGCAGATAGCTCGAGGAGGCGGAGAAAGCGGTCAGCCCCAGTCCCGCCACCACCACACTCAGCAGCAGCAGCTTCCCGCGCTGCCCCGGCGGCAGCGCTGCCAGGGCGAGCACCCCGACCAGTGACCCAATGCCCGCAACGCTCATCATGAGACCGAGCTGCGCCGCGCCCCCATCGAGCACGTCGGCTACGAACCCCGGCAGGAGGCGGATGTACGGCATCCCGAGGAACGAGGTCGCGAAGCTGAGGGCGAGCAGCAGGAACATCGTGGGCGTCCGGAGGATGTAGGCGAGTCCCTCGCGCAACTCCTCGATCCCGCCGCGGGTACCCGCCGCTGCCGGGTCCGGCTCGCGCTTCGGTACCCGCAGGAGCAGGACGACGGAGAGCAGGAACAGCGCGGTCATGAGCACGTAGACCCACTCCGCGCCGACGATCGCGAGCATGACCCCGCCGAGCATCGGTCCGAACAGCCGCATGGTGTTCATGCCTGCCATGTTGAGCGCGATTGCGTTCTGCAAGCGGGACAGCCCGACGATCTCCGCCGGCATCGATTGCAGCGCCGGGAAGATCAGTCCGCCGGTGGCGCCCTGCGCCATCGCCGCGATCAGCAGGTGCTCGTAGCGCAGCTGATCCGCAAAGAGCAGCACCGCCACCGCAGCCGACGTCACGGCGGATCCGATCTGACCTACCTGAACCACGAGCCGCTTGGAGCGCCGGTCGGCCAGCACGCCCCCGTAGAGGGAGAAGCCGAGCATCACCACGGACAGGAACAGCGCCATGGTTCCGAGCGCCGCGTAGGACCCGGTCAGTTCGAACACGAGGTAGCCGCGCGCGAGCATCTGCATGTTCATCGTCGCGTTCAGGCCGAGCGTCGCGACGAAGAACCAGCGGAAGTCGCGGTCCTGCAACGACTCGAAGGTGCGCGCCGAGATCAGGCCGCCGAGCAGCCGCGAGGTCACCGCGGGGCGTCGCGCGTCCGCGGGCAGGCGCACGCCCCCCGGCGCGGGCGCGCCCTCGCGGTCTTCGTCGAGGCGTGGCGTAGTCGTCGGCGTGTTCCTCGTGGGCGGCGGGCGGCCGGGCCGCCATCGCCACCCCTGGTCGTCCTCGAGGATTCGAAGCAGCCTCTAGCCTAGCAGGGTGATGAAAAAGTCCGCGGCGGCGCTTTTGGGCTGAAATCGCGCTGGTCGCGATATCAAAAACCCCAATGTTTCTGGGCTCTACGCCAGCCCACCGAATGGCCAGTGAGACCCTGCGGCTCAGGATCAGGAGTTTTTCAGCAGCCTGCTAGCGCAGCCGCACCCCCGGCCGCCGACTTTCACCCTCTCCCCGTGGGGAGTGGGGGAGGGCGAGGGGACCGCTGGCTCGCGCTACTGGAGGTCTCGCAGCTTCGGCGCGAAGACGTGTGCGGCGAGCGCGAGCACGACGAGCAGCAGGGCGAAGCTGCCGAGGCCCACCTGCGGTCCCATCACCTCGGCGAGCAGGCCGACGACGAAGGCGCCGAGCGCCATCGTCCCGACCTGCATCATCAGCACGCTCATCACGCGGCCCCGGTAGGCGCCCTCGGCGTGCTGGTGAATCAGCACCACGTTGAGCGCCTGCCGCCCGGCCTCGCCCACCCCGACGATGAACATCAGGAAGAAGGACACGATGAAGATCGAGGAGGCCGAGAAGGCCGTCAGCCCGAGGCCCATCACCACCATGCTTGCGAGCAGCAGCCTCCCGCGATGCCGCGGCGGCAGCGACGCGAGCGCGAGCGCGCCGGTCAGCGAGCCGAGGCCGGCGAGGCTCATCAGGATGCCGAGCTGCGCCGCACCGCCATCGAGCACGTCGGCCACGAAGCCGGGCATGAGGCGGATGTAGGGCATGCCGAGCAGCGAGGTCATGAAGCCGATGCCGAGCAGCGAGAAGACCGTGGGCGTGCGGAGGATGTAGGCGAAGCCCTCGCGGAGCTCGATGATGACGTTCCTCGCGCTCATCGAGCGCGGGCGCGGCGCCCGCTTCGGCACGCGGGTGAGCAGGACGATCGAGAGCGCGAACAGCAGGGTCATGAGCGCGTAGACCCATTCCGGCTCGGTGATCGCCAGCATGATCCCGGCGAAGGCCGGTCCGAACAGCCGCATGACGTTCATGCTCGCCGTGTTCAGCGAGACGGCGTTCTGCAACTGGGCCGTGGGGACGATCTCCGGTGGCATCGACTGGCGGGCCGGCATCATCAGGCCGCTGGTCACGCCCTGCGCGAAGGCGGCGATCAGCAGGTGCTCGTAGCGCAGCAGATCCGCGAAGAGCAGCACCGCGATCACGACGGCGTTGAACGCGGCCGCGATCTGCCCGATCTGGAGGATCATGCGCTTGGAGCGGCCGTCGGCGAGCACGCCCCCGTAGAGCGAGAACGTGAGCATTGAGAACGCGTGGACCAGCGCCATGGTGCCGAGGGCGGCGTAGGACCCGGTCAGCAGGTAGACGAGGAAGCCGCGCGAGAGCATCTGCATGTTCATCGCGGCGTTCTGACTGAGCGAGGCGAGGAAGAACCAGCGGAAGTCGCGGTCGTGCAGCGAGTCGAAGGTGCGCGCCGAGGTGACGCTGCTGATCAGCCGCGCGGACGCCGTGGGCCGTTCCGCATCCGCGTCGACGCCCACGCCGCCTCTCGAGGGCGCCTCCGGGCGGTCGTCGTCGCGGCGGTTGGCAGTCGTCGGCGCGTTCCCTCGCGAGCGGCCGGCGGGAGGCGGCCGCGGTTGGTGGTCCTCGGAGGACTCGAAGTAGCGCCTAGCCTATCGCAGGGTCGCGTCAGGGGCTGCGGCCGGAAGCACTGCGTCGGGAGTGGGGACGGGCTTACCCCTCACCCTGGCCTTCTCCCTCGGGAGACCTTTGCGAAACTCCCCGAGGGCGTTCCGGCTCCCTCGCCCCTGGCGGGTTAGACACCCCATGGTGCTAACTGATCAAGCGGCGAGCTGCTCGCGGTCGTGGCGGTGCGCGAACAGGCGGTGGCCTCGTCGTAGCAGGCGCGGGTCCTGAGGCAGCCGTGGAGGTAGCCGACGAGGCGGTTGCCGAGGGCGCGCAGCGCCTGGTGATGGAGGTCGCCGGCGGCTCGCCGCCGCTGGTAGAAGTCGTGGCAGCCCGGGCTCGCCCGCAGCGAGCAGAGCGCCCAGCGGTCCACGGCGTCGGAGAGCCGGCGGTTGCGCACGAAGCGGGCGCGCACGCTGCGTTTGCGTCCCGATGCTACGGTGAGCGGCGAGGTGCCGGCGTAGTTCCTGCGGGACTTCGCCGACTCGTAGCGTTCGGGGTCGTCCCCGAACTCGCCGAGCACCCGGGCACCGAGCACGACGCCGAGACCGGGCAGGGAGCGGTAGATTTCGGCGTCCGGGTGCTGCTCAAAATGGCTCGTGAGCTCGGCCTCGAGCTCCTTGATCTGACGGTTGATCTCGCCGATCTGACCGACCGTGGCGCGCGGGTGCTCGCGGCGAACGCTCGGCTTACCGCGGGCGGCGCCCCGAGCTGCGGGGAGCGCAACGCCGCGCGGACCGCGGCGGCGCGCTGCTCGAGGTTGCGCTTGCGTCCGCCGCGGCGCAGCGCAGCGCGGATCTGGGTGATGCTCAGCCGTGCCGCCTCACCCGGGCCTGGCGCCGTCCCAGCACGCCCAGCGCGTCGCCGTGCGCGAGCTTGGGGAAGGCCTCCAGGGCGCCCGGAAAGTACTCGCGCAGCGCGCTGCGCAGCCGGTTGGTCTGGCGGACGCGGTCCCAGATCAACTGCTGGTGGGCGCGGGCGAGGATGCGCACCGCGGCGGCCTCGTCGCTGTCGCCGGCGACCGGGCGGTGGTTGTGGCGGTCGGTGCGTACCAGGTCGGCGAGCAGCTTGCCGTCGCCGGCGTCGGACTTGGCGCCGCTGAGGTGGTGGCGCTCGCGGTAGCGCGCCGCCGAGCGCGGGTTGATCGCGTAGACGCGGTAGCCGGCCGCGAGCAGGGCCGAGACCCGGCCAGGGCCCGCGCTCGGTCTCGATCCCGACCACGACCTCGCCCGGGTCCGAGGCGTGCTGCGCGATCAACTCGTGCAGGGCGGCGACGCCTTTGACGCCTTCGGGCAGCCGCCTGGCGGCGAGCTGCTCGCCGGCCTCGTTCATGAGCTGGATGTCGTGGTGGTCTTCGGACCAGTCGTCGCCAACGTGCAGGGTCATCGTGCCTCGCTTCCCTCCGCTTCGTGCTGCGTGCTGCGACCTGCCGGGTTGGTCCTGCGACGGCCTAATGGAACAGTGCTCTCAGGCACGACACCCCAGCAATGCTGCGGACAACCCGGACGTACCAGCCGGGGCACGGTCTCTCCCTGGAGGTCCGAAGGCCTCGGGGCAAGGCAGTGCTCACCGGCCGGCGGGTCCGGAACCAGTTTCTCAGAAGCATCCGAGTGACAGGTCGAACCCCATTAGGGCGGGGGTGAGGGGGCGCCGCGCGGCGGCGCGGCCAGCGAGGGCAGGCGATGATCGGCGAAACACGATGGCTGGAGTCGCGTGGCTACAGGGTCCTGAGATTCTGGAACGACGATGTGCTGCTGCGTCTGACCCCCGTGCTCGAGGCGATCGCAGTGGAACTCCGCGAGTCACCTCCGGAATCCCCCTCACCCTAACCCTCTCCCGCCAGGGGAGAGGGGATCGGACGGCGCTGCGATGCCAAGAATCCCCCTCGCCCCCGCCTTTCTCCCTCTCCCAGAGCTCGGGGAGAGGGGACACAATTGGCCTCAGCTCGCCTCACTCGCCGCGAGATGGGGCTCCGGCGACAGCTCCGGATCCGGGGGGAGTAGACGCTACGCGTCACCGTCGGCCGCCGTTACAGGCCCCCGAAGCCTCCCCCGGGGATGTGGGACGACATGTCCCCGTGCGCTTCGGCGCGCGCTTCGTCGCTCCGACGCCGGAGCTTCGCTCCCTCGGACTGCGCGCGGCGCCATGAGTCGGGGTCCGCCCCTTCTGGGAGGCCGAGGCTGCTCGCACCTCGCTCGCGTGTCCCCGGCAGGAGGGCGGCGGTGGCGAGGGCGCCGATGGTGAACAGGGCGCCCAGCAGGGCCCACAGCCACACCCGGCGGCCCTTCCTTCTGGCGACGGCGCCCGTCACAGCAGCGAACACAGCCATCAGCACGAGCAGCGGCACGAACTCCACGGGAGGACTCCCTTCGCCCCGGCGCACCACGGCTCACCGAGGTTTGTGAGCAGTCGCGGCCAGCATAGCGGGACGGACCGCTCGACTCGCTTGGCGCCTCGTAACCCGGGAGCCGCGGCCCAGCGCGTCGGAAGATTGGTCCACCCGCGCGCCGCCCCGATGCTCCGGAGGCCGGAGACGGCGCAGCGAGCGGTGGGGACGGGGGCGCACCTGGCTACGAACGACCCCGCAACCCGCGGCGAGGAGACACGGTGGGCGGGACCGTTGCTCACTCTTTCGTCGCCCGGCCTCTGTTCCGAGCCGCGAATCGCGCTGCACCCGCTCTGCGGTCGATGCGGGCGCTCAGGGTCTCCTCAAGGAACGTTTCACCTCGTCCCGGCAGGGCGGCGACGATGATCAGCGCGATGTAGGCGAAGACCGCGCCGAGCACTATCCAGAGCCACACACGCCGGTCCTTGCTCCGGGCGAGATAGCCGGACCAGGCCGCGCACGTCACGGACATGACAGCGTGAAACGTGGTGATCGGCGAATCGCGGTAGAGAGGGCTGCCTTCCAGGAGGCGGGCGACAACCTCGGGGGTGGTCGCGAACAGGGCTCCCAGCGGCGCCCAGATCCACCAGCGGCGCCCGTTCTCGTGGGCGACACCACTCGCTATCAAGGCGCCCCCGAGCACCAACGTCACGATGAAGAGATTCTCGCACCACTCACAGGATTCCAGCTCACCAGCGAGTTCCACAGGGAACACTCCTCGCGTCGCCAGCCGGCCGCGCCTTCCTCCGACGCGTCCCGGCGACCGGCACAACGTACATGAGGGGCTGGACGCGGGAACGTCCCGTGGTTCAACCTCGCCGGCGGGGCACGCGCCGGGCGGGCCAGGAGACGAGGGTGTCGCCCTCGGCGCTCGCGAGTTGGCGCTGATGACCTTCAACGACCCTGCCGGGCTCTCCATCCGCGATCGTGCGCGCGCCGAGTCACGGTGGGCGGTCGCGATGCTGGTCGGCCTCTCGATGACCGCGCCGCTCGCGATCGACATGTTCCTGCCCTCGATGCCGAACATGGCCGAGGAGTTCGAGGCCCCGACCTCGACGATCCAGCTCGCGGTGACGCTCTTCCTGCTCGCGTTCGCGGCGTCGCAGCTCGTCTACGGGCCGGTCTCGGACCGCTTCGGGCGCCGGCCCGCGCTCATCGCCGGCCTCGTGCTGTTCATCGTGGGCGGCGTGTTGTCGCTGTTCGCCTGGTCGGCGGAGACGCTGATTGCCGGCCGCGTCATCCAGGGCTTCGGCGGCGGGGCCGGCCCCGCAATCGGGCGCGCGATGGTGCTCGACGTGTTCGGGCGGCATCGCGCCGCGCGGGTGCTGGCCTACATGACGATCGCCACGCCGCTGGCGCCGACGATCGCGCCGATCATCGGCGGCGTCCTGCAGGATCTCTTCGACTGGCGCGCCGTCTTCGTGACGCTGATCGGCATCGGCGTGTTCCTGCTCGTCGCCTACCGGCTGGTGCTGCCGGAGACGAACGTGCGCCGCGACCGCAGCGCGCTCGGCGCCGTGCAGATGAGCCGCAACTACCGGGAGCTGTTCTCGAGCCGCACCTTCCTCGCCTACGCGCTGACGATGGGGCTGATGTTCAGCGGGCAGCTGGTCTTCATCTCCGGCTCGTCGTTCGTGCTGATCGACGAACTCGGGCTCTCGGCCGCCCAGTTCGGACTCGCCTTCGGATTCGCGGCCGTGGGGATCATGAGCGGGGCGTGGCTGTCGAGCCGGCTGGTGATGCGCTGGACGAACTCGCGGGTGGTGCTGCTCGGCGCCGTCTTCGCCGCGAGCTCCGGCGGCGTGATGGCGGCGCTCGCCTGGGGCGGCGTCGCCAGTCCGTGGGCGGTGCTGCTGCCGATGTTCGTGTTCGCCGCGGGCAACGGCCTCGCCCGCCCGCCGGCGATGGCCGGCGCCATGATCCCCTTCGAGCGCATGGCGGGCCTCGCCTCGGCGGTGCTCGGCTTCGCCCAGATGGCCATCGCCACGGTCTACAACATCAGCTTCAGCATGCTGATCGAGCTGGACCAGGTCGCGCTCGCGAGCGGCATCGCCGCCGCCGGCGTGTGCAACCTCGTCCTGCTGCTGCTCCGTCCGCCCGCCACGAGGGAGCGCCCGGCTGCGGCATCGTGATCGAGGCGGGCGCGATCCAGGGCAGCGTGGCTGCCACGGAAATACGAGTTTCGTGCTACACTGAAAACGTGAGAAATGTGACTATCGCCCTGGACGACGAGACTGCTCGCTGGGCCCGCATCGAGGCGGCCCGGCAAGACACCAGCATGTCGAGGCTTGTCGGTGGCCTGCTGCGCGAGCAGATGGCCCGTGCCGGCCGCGAGGCCGATCGCTACGAGCAGGCGCGCCGCTCCTACCTCGCGCGGCGGCCGAGCTCCCTGAGCGGCGGGAAGGCGTACCCCTCCCGTGACGAAGTGCATCAGCGGTGAGCATCTTCGTCGACACCAACGTCCTCGTGTACGCGCGGGACAGCGACCACCCCGCCAAACAGGAGCGCGCTCAGGCGTGGCTGGAACACCTCTGGTCGTCGGCCGAAGGGCGGATCAGCGCGCAGGTGCTGAACGAGTACTACGTCACTGTCACCCGTCGGCTCGAAGCCCGGCTGTCGCCGGTGGAGGCCCGCGCCGATATCGAGGACCTCCTGGCCTGGAGCCCGCAGCCGATTGACACCGATCTGGTTCTGCGCGCCCTTGAGATCGGGGAGGCTGCGCAGCTTTCCCACTGGGACGCGCTGATCGTCGCCGCCGCCCAGCGCAGTGGCTGTACGCATCTGCTGACGGAAGACCTCAATGACGGGCAGCAGATCGACACCGTCGCCGTGATCAACCCGTTCGCGCACGAGCCGCCTATTCGCTGAGTTGCACCAGCGAACGCATCGCCCGCACCGTCCCGTTCGCGTCGGCTGCCGCGTGTTCGACGCGCCGCTGCCCGCCCCGCCCCGAGGCTCTAGAATCGTCCGGCCGCCGATACGCACGCACGCACCGACCGGGAAGGATGCACCCGATGCCGCCAGCGACCGGAACGCCCGCCTTCGAGGATCTGCCGACCATGGACGAGGGCAGCGAGGAGCGCCACGCCTGGGACGTCTGGGGGCGCGACGACCAGGTCGGAGCGTTCAACCGGCAAACACCTGAACACGTGGTCGCCGCCGCGCGGCTGGTCCGCACGGGCAAGGTGATCAACCTCGACCTCCCGCTCAACGAGCCGGACCCGCCGCTCAGCGATCGCACGCGCTTCACGCACCACATCGAGACCGGCCGCCAGACGCGCGACGACTGGCTCGATGGCTTCTACCTGCAGGGCTCCAGCCAGTGGGACGCCCTCTCGCACGTGCGCTACCGCCAGTACGGCTACTGGGGCGGCCGCCAGGACGAGGACGTCAACGAGGGCCGCGAGTGCGGCATCGACCAGTGGGCGGAGCGCGGCATCGTCGGGCGCGGCGTGCTGATCGACGCGAAGCGCCACTACGACTGCGCGCCCGACGAGCGCTTCCCGATCACCGGCCCGATGATCGAGGAGATCGCCGAGGCGCAGGGCGTCGCGATCGAGCCCGGCGACACGCTGCTGCTGAACACGGGCTGGCTCGAGTGGCTGCTCTCGCTCGACCTCGACACGCGTCTGGGCATGCAGGGGTCGGTCGCGCCGAACCCGGACGGGATGCAGGCGCCCGGCCTCGACGGCGCTCGGGAGACCGCGGCGTGGCTGTGGAACCGCGGCATCAGCGCCGTGGCCGCCGACACGCACGCGATGGAGGCGCTGCACGTGAAGCCCGAGGAGGGCTTCCAGCACCGCCGCATGCTGCCGATGCTCGGCATCGCCATCGGCGAGTACTTCAGCCTCGCACCGCTCGCGGCCGACTGCGCCGAGGACGGCGTCTACGAGTTCATGCTCGTTTCCTCGCCGCTCAACATCCTCGGCGGCGTCGGCTCGCCGCCCAACGCCTACGCGATCAAGTAGCGGCGCGGCGACCGGGGCGTTCCGGCCATGACCGAGCCGCTGCTCGACGCGGGCGCCCTCGAGGGCGTGCGCGTGCTCGAGCTGGGGACGGCGATCGTCGGGCCCTACTGCGCGCAGAACCTCGCCGACCTCGGGGCTGAGGTGGTGAAGATCGAGCCGCCGGGCGGCGATCCGGTGCGGCTGCTCGCCGGCTTCGCGCCGAACGAGAGCAAGCTCTTCCACACGCTCAACCGCGGCAAGCGCAGCGTGGTCCTCGATCTGCGCGCGGAAGCCGGGCGCGAGGCGGTGCGCCACCTGATTCGCGGCTTCGACGTGTTCGTGATCAACACGCGCCCCGGCGTACCGCAGCGGCTCGGCATCGACTACGAGACGCTGCGAGGGCGGCGCGAGGATCTCATCTACGTCGAGCACACGAGCTACGGCACGCGCGGCCCGGACGCCCGGCGCCCCGGCGGCGACGTGGTGATCCAGGCCTACAGCGGGCTGATGGCCGCCGAGAGCAAGATCGACGAGTTCGGCGCGCCGCAGCGCATGAGCAGCACCGTCCTCTCCGACTATGCCGGCGGCATCGCCGGCGCGATGGGGGTCTGCGCGGCGCTCTACCGCCGCGAGCGCACCGGCCGAGGGCAGTACATCAGCGCGCCGCTGGTGGCGGCCGCCGTCTCCTTCCTCTCCTACTACGTCTCCCGCCTGCCCGCCGTCGACGCCGTGACCAGCGACCCGATGCTGGAGCGCGTGCGCGCCGTGCGCGAGGGCGGCGGCGGCTACCGCGAGGTCCTCGAGGCGCGCGGGCTGCAGGTGCTGACCCAGAACGCGGCGGGTCTGCTCTACACCAACGGCTACTCCGTCCGCGACGGCGCGATCGTGCTCGGCGCGGTCAGCCCGGAGAACCGCGACCAGATCCGCGCCGCCCTCGGCATCGAGGACGACCCGACCGCCGACCCGGACTTCAACGCGCTCGACCCCGACAACTGGCCGGTGATCGAGGTGGTCCGCGAGCGCATCCGCTCCGTCATGCGCGAGCGCACGATGGACGAGTGGATGGAGGCGCTCGACGCCGCCGGCGCGCCCGCCTCGCGCGTCAACCTGCCCGAGGAGGTCGCCGACGAGCCGCAGCTCAAGGCGCTCGGGCTGATGCTCGATCTCGAGCACGAGCTGACCGGCCCGGAGCGCATGGTCGGCGCGCTCGTCGAGATGTCGGAGAGCGCGACCGGCGCGCGCCGGGCCGCGCCGACGCTCGGCCGCGACACGGTCGCGGTGCTGACGGAGGCCGGCTTCAGCGCCGCGGAGATCGAGGCGCTGGCGACGTAGGCGGCTCGCGCCGCGCCTGCTGCGGGCGGGCCGCGGCTTGCGCCGGCCTGCGGTATAAGGTGAACGCCGCGGAGGGAGGCTCGATGGCCGAGGCACTTGACGACGTGCGCGTCCTCGACCTGTCCGAGGGCATCGCCGGGCCGTTCTGCACGAAGCTGCTGGCGGCGCTCGGCGCGGACGTGATCAGCGTCGAGGCGCCGGGCCGTGGCGACCGTGCGCGCTCCTACCCGCCGTTCCCCGACGACGACCCGCACCCCGAGCTGAGCGGCCTCTTCCTCTACCTCAACACCGGCAAGCGCAGCGTCACGCTCGACCTCGCGCAGGCCTCCGGGCGCGCGCTCGGCAAGCGGCTCGCCGGCTGGGCCGACATCGTGATCGAGGACTTCGCGCCCGGCCGCCTCGACGCCTGGGGGCTCGGCTACGAGGCGCTCGAGGCGACGCGCGCAGCGACGATCGGGGACTCGCGGCCGGGCGTGATCGTGGTCTCGACCACGGACTACGGGCAGAGCGGGCCCTACCGCGACTGGCAGGCGACGGACCTGACGGCGCTCGCCCTCGGCGGCTCGCTCTACATCGCCGGGGACGATGACCGCGAGCCGCTCAAGATCGGCGGGCGCCCCGCGCAGTTCTTCGCCGGCCTCTCCGCCTTCAGCGGCGCGCTGCTCGCGCTCCACTACCGCGACGCGAGCGGCGGCGAGGGCCAGCACGTCGACGTCTCGATGCTCGAGGGCATCGCGACCGCACAGGAGTACCCGGGCGCGGCCTGGGCCTACAAGCGCGAGATTCGCGTTCGAGGCCCCGGCCACGCGCCGATGTTCGAGGTAGAAGACGGCTACCTCGGGCTGATGTTCCCGCAGGCCCGCTGGCCGCGCTTCTGCGAGCTGATCGGACGGCCGGATATCGAGCACGATCCGCGCTTCGAGGGCGCGCGCCAGCGCCGCGACCACATGGACGAGCTGCGCGAGGTCATCGCCGAGTGGACCGCGGGCAAGCGCAAGGCGGACCTCTACCACGCGGTGCAGGGCGTGCAGACGCCGGCCGGCTACGTCTGCACCGCGCCCGACCTGATCGAGTCGCCGCAGTTCATCGAGCGCGAGTTCTTCAGCGAGATCGACCACCCGGCGACGGGGCCGCTGCTCTACCCCGGACTGCCGCTGCGCTTCGGCACGGAGCGCCCGCCGCTGCGGCGCGCGCCGCTCCTCGGCGAACACAACGCCGAGGTCTACGGCGAGCTGCTTGGCTGTAGCGCCGCCGACCTCGCGCGGATGCGTGGCGCGGGGGTGATCTAGTGACGGCTGAGCCACACGGACTGGGCGCCCTCGAGGGGCTGCGCATCGTCGACCTCTCGCAGGTCTGGGCGGGGCCGCTGGCGCTCAAGCTGCTCGGCGACATGGGCGCCGACGTGATCAAGGTCGAGTCCGGCCGCCGCACGGACACCGCGCGAGGCGACCCCAACCCGCAGGGCAGCACCGCGATCTACCCCAACGACGACCCCGGCCCCGAGCCGTGGAACCGCGCGGGGCTGTTCAACGACCGCAACCGCAGCAAGCGCGGGATCTGCCTGGACCTCACCATGCCCGAGGGCATCGCGACGCTGAAGCGCGTCGTCGCCGCCTCGGACGTGGTCGCGGAGAGCTACCGCTTCGGCGTGCTCGATCGCCTCGGCGCGGGCTACGAGGCGTTGCGCGCCGTGAAGCAGGACATCGTCTACGTCTCCTTCTCCAGCCAGGGCGCGACCGGGCCGGAGCGCGAGTACGGCTCCTACGGCGCGATCCTCGAGCAGACGGCGGGCATCGCCTCGATCACGGGCTACCGCGACGGCCCGCCGACCAGCTCCGGCACCTTCTTCCCCGACCCGGTGGTGGCGATGCTCGGCGTGGGCGTGATCCTCGCCGCCGTGCGCCGCCGCGACCGCACGGGCGAGGGCTCGTTCGTCGACCTCTCGCAGCGCGAGGTCACGACCTCGATCGTGCCGGAGATGCTGATGGACTACACGATGAACGGCCGCACGCGCGGGCCGCAGGGCAACCGCCACGAGGTCCATGCCCCGCAGGGCGTCTACCCGGCGGCGGGCGAGGACGCCTGGATCGCGATCACGGTGCGCTCGGACGCCGAGTGGCGCGCCCTCGCGGAGCTGATCGGCGGCGCCGAACTGGCCTCGGACGCGCGCTTCGCGACGCTGCTGGGGCGGCGCCGCCACCACGACGAGGCGGACGCGCTGATCGCCGCCTGGACGCGCGAGCGCGACCCGCGCGCGACGATGGAGCAACTGCAGGCGCTCGGCGTCCCGGCCGGCATGGTGCATCGCGGCGACACGCTGCTCGATGACCCGCAACTGGTGGAGCGCGGCTTCTGGGAGCCGGTGACCCACCCGGCGGCCGGCCGCATCCCGCACCTCAGCCGCCCCTTCAAGCTCAGCCGCACCCCCGGCTGGACCCCGCGCCACGCCCCGCTGCTCGGCGAGCACACCACCGAGGTGCTGCGCGACGTCGCCGGCCTCTCCGACTCCGAGATCGCCGACCTCGCCGCCCTCGGCGTCACGCGCAACGTGCCGGACGCTGCTGCGGGGGTTTGAGGGGCAGGGCTGTCAAGTGTCAGTAAAGGTAGTCTCCTGGAACGTCGCGCAGCGGAGCGAGCCTTGGCGTGTCCTCATCGACATGGATGCGGACATCGCGCTCTTGCAGGAGGCCGGCGCACCGCCGCCGGAGATCGCGAGCCAGGTCGACGTGGATCCCGCCCCCTGGCGCACCGCCGGTGCGCGCAACCGGCCGTGGCGGACGGCTATTGCAAAGCTCTCGGATCGCGTCAGCGTGGAGTGGATCGAGGCAAGGCCGCTCGAGGATGCAGGTGGCGGGGAGTTCGCCGTCAGCCGTCAGGGCACACTCACGGCAGCTGTCGTGAGCTCGCCCGACGTTGATCCCTTTGTCGCCATTTCCATGTACTCGCTATGGACGCGGCCCCACGCATCCACCGGCAGCAAACGGATTGTCTCGGACGCCTCGGCTCATCGCGTAGTCTCGGACCTGTCCGCGTTCATCGGGAGCCAGAGGGGCCATCGCATTCTGGCTGCCGGAGACCTCAACATCCTCCACGGTCACGGGGAGCATGGGAACCGATACTGGGCCCTACGTTACGGAACGGTGTTCGAGAGGATGAAGGCGCTGGGTCTGCCCTTCATCGGTCCTCAACACCCTCACGGTCGGCAGGCAGATCCATGGCCCAGGGAGCTTCCGCGAGGAAGCGCCAATGTGCCCACGTACTACTCGGTCCGGCAGGGGGGTCCTGCTGCAGCGACCCGGCAACTGGATTTCGTATTTGCCTCCAGGGGGTTGGCCGACTCTGTGAGCGTGCGAGCAATCAACGAGCCGGAGCAGTGGGGTCCCAGCGATCACTGTCGCATCGGGATCGAGGTCTCGTAGCGTCGCGCCTGTCGTGGACGGCGGGCTTGATGATCAGTGCGTGGCTGTCCTTGTAGCGCTCGACGTCATCGGGCGAGACCACGATCGCGTCGACCGCTGCTCCGACGCCGTGCAGCCTCCCGTAGATGCGCGCCATGAGGTCGAGCGCGTCCGCTCCCTCCTTGATGATGAGCAGGTCGATGTCGCTGTTGGCGTCCGCGTCGCCGCGGGCCGTGGACCCGAAGAGGATGATCTTCTCCGGCTCCACTACCTCGACGATCCGCTCGATGACGTCGTCCGGCGTCGCTTGATCAAGCATCGCTCAAACCGCCAACCGGCCGACTCGGGGTACAATCGGGCAGCGGAGGGGAACCGTGACAACCGGATCCGACCGCATTGCCCGCCTCGAAGGCGCCTACGAGCACCTTGCCACGAAGGCCGATCTCCAGCAGATGCGCTCCGAGCTTGAACGCCACTTTCTCACGTACTCCATCGGAATCATCTCAATCGCAACAGCGGTCATCTTGGCCGCGATCAGATTCTGGTCATGATCCAGGCAGGACTCTGCCCGGCAATCTCACCTCCAGGAATGCTGCTGGTCTGAGATACCCGCGGCCCCCCGGCTACGTCGCGTCGTCGAGGTAGCGGGTGCCGATGACCTCGGCGTCGAGGAGCTGGGCGTAGCGCTCGTCGCTGACGCCGAGGAGGTCCTGCAGCACCTCGCGGTTGTGCTGGCCGAGCAGCGGGGCGTGGCTGCGGATGCGCAGCGGGCGCTCGCGGAAGCGCGCGACGGGGGCCGGGTAGCTGTGCGTGCCCGCCGCCGGGTGATCAACCTCCTGCCAGAAGCCGCGCTCGCGCAGGTGCTCGTTTTCGCGCAGCTCCTCCTGACGCAGCAGCTCCGTGGCGGGCACGCCCGCGGCCTGCAGCCGCTCCATCAGCTCGCGCGCTACGTGCTGCGAGGTCCACGCCTCGATCAGCGGCTCGAGCTCGTCCTGGGCCTCGTAGCGCGCCTCGAGGGTGGCGAAGCGCGGGTCGCCGGCCAGCTCCGGCGCGCCCATCTCCGCGGCGAGCGCGGCGAACTGCTCGTCGCTGTCGACGGCGATCGCGATCCAGCGGCGGCGGCTCGACTCGGTCTGCTCGCCCGGCGCGTCGACGCAGCGGAAGACGCCGCTCGGCGCCTTCGAGGGGTGACGGTTGCCGAACGTGCTCCGCACGCGCCCGTTGAAGGAGTAGTCCATCAGCGCCCACGAGATGTGGTGCAGCCCGGCCTCGACGTGCGAGAGGTCGATCATCTGCCCTCGGCTCGTGCGCTCGCGCGCGAACAACGCGGCCTGGACGGCGAAGGCGACGTGGATGCCGGCGTTGGGGTCGCCGTGCGCGAGGCCGGGGGTGAAGGAGGGATCGCTGTCGCGATAGCCTCGCAGGTAGGTGTGGCCGCCGAGCGCGTCCATCGTGGGGGCGAAGCCCTTGAATCTGCGGTAGGGGCCGGTCGTCCCGAAGCCGGGGAAGCGCGCCTGGATGATGCGCGGATTGAGCTCGGCGAGCCGCGGGTAATCCAGCCCGAACTTCTCGACCACGCCCACGGCGTTGTTCTCGATGTAGACGTCCGAGACGCGCACGAGCTCGCGCAGCAGCCCGATGCCGTCGGGCCGTTCGATGTCCAGCGTGATGCTCTTGTGGTTGCGCTTCGAGTAGTTGAAGTGGGCGTTGCGGTTCCAGAAGCCCTCGCTCGGGTCGCGGTCCGTGTAGAGCGCGCCGAAGGGGCCCTGCAGGTAGAGCTCGGGCAGGTTGCGATAGTTCGAGCGCGTCGGGTTGACGTGCTGGATCGACTCGATCTCGATCACCTCGGCGCCGAGGTCGGCGAGGATCAGGCTGGCCGCCGGCCCCGCCCAGACGATCGCCTGCGAGAGCACGCGCACGCCCTCGAGGGGCAGCCGCGTCTCGCGGCGGGGTTCGGGCGCGGCGCCGGATGCTCCGTCAGACGACATTGCGCTGCCTCAGGATCGAGACGTCCTCGGGGGTGTAGCCGAGCTGCTCCGTGAGCACCTCGAGGGTGTGCTCGCCGAGCAGCGGCGCGCGGCGGATCGAGGCGGGCGTCTCGCTCATCTTGAACTGCGCGCCGGGGTACTCGCGAGGGCCGGTCTCCGGGTGGTCGAGCTCGACGAAGTAGCCGCGCGCGCGCAGTTGGCGGTCGGCGAAGAGATCGGCGGTGGTGTTGAGCGCGGCCACGGGCACGCCCTGCGCCTGCGCCGCGTCCATCACCTCGATCTTGGTGCGCTCCAGCAGCCAGGGGTAGATCAGCGCGTCGAGCTGCGGCCCGAACGCCGGGTCGAGCAGGTTGTCGGAGTAGCTCTTGTCGTCGATCAGGTCCTCGCGGCCGACCATGCGGCAGAAGCGGTCCCACCAGTAGGGGTAGCAGAGGAAGTTGACGTAGCCGTCCTTGCAGGGCAGCTGGCCGCCGTAGACGCCGTTGGGGAAGGCGCTGGCGCGCAGGTTGCAGTTCTCGGTGACGAATAGCTCGCCACCGTAGGAGTAGGCCATCAGGTTCTGCGAGGCGCGGTCGAGCGAGCTGGCGAGGATCTCCTGGATCGAGAGGTCGACGCGCTCGCCCTCGCCGAAGCGCACGCTCGAGGTGATCGCGCCGAGGCTGTAGGAGGCGGACATCGCGCCTGCGAGGAAGAGCGGGGCGTAGAGCCAGGGCCGACTCGGCTCGCGGCCGGGGTAGGCGGTGATGGCGAGCCCGCCGCCCATCGCGTAGAGCAGCATGTCGTCCGCCTCGAAGTCGCGGTACGGCCCGTGCTGCCCGAAGTTCGAGATCGAGACGAGCGCGGTGGCGGGGTTCAGCTCGGCGAGCTGCTCCTCGCTGAGGCCGAGCCGGGCGAGGGTGCCGGGCCGGAAGTTCTCGACGACGGCGTCGCTGTCGGAGGCGAGGCGGCGCAGGATCCGCTGCCCGCTCTCGGTCTTGAGGTTGAGGGTGAGGCTGCGCTTGCCGGTGTTGAGATCGAGGAAGAGGCCGCTGCGCTCGGGGTGCGGCTCGTCGTCGGGGAAGGGGCCGGCGCGGCGCGCCGGGTCGCCGCCCTCGGGGCGCTCGATCTTGAGCACGTCGGCGCCGTAGTCGCTGAGCAGCTTGGTGCAGTAGGGGCCGGCGACCCCCTGCGTGAGGTCGAGGATCCGCAGTCCCTCGAGGGCGCCCTCGCTCATCGCTGCTCCTCCCGGTCCGCGCCCGGACTCGCCGCTGGACTATAGATGCAGCGGCGCTTCACGATGAAGCGCGAGGCAGGGATGAGGGGCCGGTTCCCGCCCTCGCGCCTTCGTGGCCCCGCTGCCCGAGATGCACCCTGTACTCATGGCATACGACCTGGAGGTCATCGCACGAGAGTGCGCTGGCGAGTCTGACCGCCCGCCGTTGCTATTCGTGCATGGCGCGGGCCACGGTGCGTGGTGCTGGGCCGAGCACTTCCTCGACTTCTTCGCGGAGCACGGTTTCGACTCGTACGCGCTGAGCCTGCGCGGCCACGGCAAGAGCGCCGGCCGCGAGCGGCTGCGCTGGACCTCGATCGCCGACTATGTGAGCGATGTCGAGCAGGTGGCCGCGAGCCTGCCGCGCGATCCGGTGCTTGTCGGGCACTCCCTCGGCGGCCTGGTGGTGCAGAAGTACCTCGAGGCGCACGAGGCGCCCGCCGCTGCGCTGCTCGCGCCGCCGTCGGTGCGCGGACTGCTCGGCCCGGCCCTGCGGACATTGCGCGAGCATCCGTGGCTCTCGTTGCAGGCGCTCCTCAGCGGGACGCCGCGCAGGCTGTTCGCAACGCCCGAACTCGTCAGCAAGTTCTTCTTCTCTCCGGAGCTGGGCGAGGAGCAGGTGCGCGAGTACGCGGCCCGCATGGGCAGCGAGTCCTCCCTCGCGCTCGTGCAACTGATGTACGCCCGGCCGGACCGCGCCCGCATCCGAGGCGTCCCGCTGCTGGTGCTCGGAGGGGGTCGCGACTACTTCATCCGGCCCTCGGCGATCCGGCGCATCGCGGACGCGTACGGCGCGGAGTCGCGGATCCTCCCGGGCGTCGCGCACGACATGATGCTGGACGCCGGCTGGCGTCAGGTCGCCGAGGCGATGCTGGAGTGGCTGGAGCGGACGCTGGAGCCGGAAGTGCTGGCCGGCGCCGGTCAGTAGGCGCCCTGTGCCTCGAAGATGCGGCGCGGGTTGGCGACGGTCATCGCCTCGATCTGGTCCTCGGCGACGCCGAGGGAGCGCAGGGCGGGGACCACGACGTTCGGGATCGTCAGGAAGTTCGCCTCCGGCAGCGCGCGGTCGACGACATCGCGCGGCACGCCCTGCATGTGTGGCGAGGTGTCGTGGCTGAGCACGATGCGGTCGGCGTAGCCGCGCGCGCAGAGCTTCGCGATGGTGTCGGTCCGCTCCTCGGTGGTCGCGTTGAGGCCGGATCCGAAGCGGTCCATCCCGATCGCGCTGCCGCGCTCCATCAGCCCGCTCAGGTAGTCGAGGTCCGTCGAGTCGCCGGAGTGGCCGATCACGACGCGTGAGAGGTCGACGCCCTCGGCGGCGAAGACGCGCTGCTGGTCCGCGCCGGAGCCGGCGAACGGGTTGCTGTGCGTCATGATCGGGACGCCGCTCGCGCGGTGCGCGAGCGCGATGGCGCGCAGTTGCAGTTCATCGTCCGGTTCGTACTCCTCGGTGGCGATCTTGAGCGCGCCCGCCCGGATGCCGGTGCCGGCGATGCCGGTGTTGATGTCGTGCAGGTAGAGCTCGACAACGCGGTCCGGCGTCTTGCGGCGGAAGTAGTTCGGCACCCTGAGGTGCACTCCCGTGGCGGCGATGACCTGCAGCTCCGTCCGCTCCGCCACCTCCGCCATCAGCCGGATGTCGCGCCCGAGGTCCACGGTCGTGACGTCGACGATCGTCTCGACGCCTGCCGCGCGCGCCTGCTCGCAGAAGGCGGCGGCGGCGGCGACCTCGGCGTCGCGGTCGAAGAGCTGCGGGTAGTTGTCGTAGAGCGCGGGCGTCTGGAGGAAGAGATGCTCGTGCATCAGCGTGAAGCCGAGCGCGCTCGTCTCCAGTTCGCCGCGCAGTGTGGGGACCGTCGCCATGCCCTCGCTCCTCCCGTTGCGCCGCGCATGGTAGCCCCGCGCCGCCCCCTGCGGCGGCGGGCCGTATGATTCGGGCGACTTCGAGAGAAGATTCGGAGAGGGGCTGACATGCCGATTGACGGGTTCGAGGCTGGGCTCAAGGTGCGGCGCGAGGTACTGGGCGACGAGTACGTGGACCGCGCATTCGAGGGCGTCACGGACTTCGATCGCGAGTTCCAGGAGTTCGTGACCGCGGTCGCCTGGGGCCAGGTCTGGACGCGCGACGGGCTCAGCCGCCGCGACCGCAGCCTGCTGAACCTCGGGATGCTCGCGGCCGTCGGTCGCTCGACCGAGCTGGCGACGCACATACGCGCGGGACTCGGCAACGGCCTCACACCGGCCGAGATATCCGAGGTCATCCGGCAGGTCGCGGTCTACTGCGGCGCCCCGGCCGCGCTCGAGGCGATGCGCATCGCCAAGCAGGTGCTGCGCGACCAGGGCCTGGACGCATGAGCTCCGCCGTCGCCCCCGGCACGCTCGCCATCACCGGCGTCACGCTGATCGACGGCACGGGCGCTGATCCCGTGCCGGGCGCGAGTCTGGTGATCGAGGACGGGCGGATCGCGAGCGTCGGCAGCCTCGACCGGTTGCCGCAGGACGCCGAGGTGATCGACGCCTCGGGGATGACGCTGCTGCCGGGGCTGATCGATTCGCATGTGCACTTCTACAGCTCGTGGAAGTCGATGCAGCAGCGGGCGCTGACGCCGCCGACGCTCGCGACCTTCGAGGCGGCGCAGAACGCGCTCGCCACACTCGACGCCGGGTTCACCGCCGTGCGCGAGGCGTCCGGATCGCCGGCCGGGTTCAAGTTGGCGATCGAGCGCGGGCTGATTCCGGGGCCGCGCATGCGCATCGCCGTCGGAGCGCTCTCGCAGACCGGCGGGCACGGCGATGGCGTGCTGCCGAGCGGCGTGCGCTTCTGGCGGCACTGGGGCCCGGAGTGGATCGAGACGATCTGCGACGGCCCGGACGAGGTGCGCAAGACCGTCCGCGCCGTGCTCCGCGTCGGCGCGGACTTCATCAAGCTGCATGCCACCGGCGGCGTGATGTCGCCCTCGGACGAGCCCGGCTCGCCGCAGTTCACCGAGGAAGAGATCGCCGTGATGGTCTACGAGGCGCGCATGGTCGGGAAGACCTGCATGGCGCACGCGCAGGCCACCGCGGGCATCAAGAACGCCGTCCGCGCGGGCGTCGAGTCGATCGAGCATGGCTTCTACCTCGACGACGAGGCGATCGCGATGATGAAGGAGCGCGGCGCCTTCCTCGTGCCGACGATCCACGCGCCTCGCAGCATCGTGCTGCGCGAGGAGGCGACGCCGGAGTCCGTGCTGCCGCAGTCGCTGCGCAAGGCCTACGAGGTGATCGACGCGAACGCGGAGAGCTTCCGCGCGGCGCACGAGGCGGGCGTGCGGATCGCGATGGGCACGGACGCGGGCGTCGGCGTGCACGGTACGAACGCCTGGGAGCTGGAGCTGATGACGCAGCACGGCATGACGCCGCTGGAGGCGATCGTCGCGACGACGAAGACCGCCTCCGAGTGCATCCACATGTCAGACGAGATCGGCACCCTCGAGCCGGGCAAGCTCGCCGACCTGATCGTCGTCGACGGCGACCCGCTCGAGGACATCACGCTGCTGCAGGACCAGGAGCGGTTGCGGCTGATCATGCAGGGCGGCCGCGCGCACAAGGACACGCTCGCGACCTGACGCGCGGCGGGCGTCGCGAGGGGAGTCCCCGGTGGCTGCGTCCCCGTCGGATCTGGTGCTGCTGTTCGACGTCGATCACACGCTGATCGACGGCGCGGCGGTGAAGGCCGGGCTGGACGCGGCGATCGAGGCGGCCGCTGGTCCCGAGGGTTCTCGGCGCTTCTGGCAGGTGTACGAGGCGGTCCGCCGCGACCTCGGCCTCGTCGATCTCCCCGAGACCCTTGAGCGCTTCGCGCGCGAGGCCGGCGACGCGTCCCTCGGCGAGGCTGTCAGGGAGGCGGTCTGGAACCTCGACTTCGCGGGCTGCCTCTACCCCGGCGCGCTCGACGCCGTGGCACACGCGCGCGGCCTCGGCCTGCCGGTGATCGCCTCCGACGGCGACGAGCGCTTCCAGCGCCACAAGATCGAGGCGTCCGGCCTCGAGGCCGCCTTCGAGGGCCGGGTGCTGATCTTCGAGCACAAGGAGCAGGAGACCGAGGCGATCCGCGCGCGCTACCCGGCGCGCCGCTACGTGCTGATCGAAGACAAGCCGCGCATCCTCGCGGCCGTGAAGTCCGCCCTCGGCGACCTCGTGACGACGGTGCTGGTGGAGCAAGGCCCGTACGCTGGCGAGGGCGTCGCCGAAGGCGAGCCGCCGCCGGACGTTCGCCTGCCCTCGATCGCTGCGTTCCGCGGGCTGGACGCGGGGGCGCTGCGCGCGGGGGCGAGCTAGAGGTCAACCTGCCGGCAGCGGCGGGTGACGATCGCAACAGGACGGGGAGAACCACGATGGATCCGAGCGAACGATTCCCGATCACTCTCGGCGAGGCGATCTTCTCACTGCGGGCGATCCGCCGCGTCAAGCCCAACCCGATTCCCGACGACGATCTGCGCGACATCCTGACGGCGACGATCCAGGCCCCCAACGGCGGCAACGCCCAGCCATGGCACTTCCTCGCCGTGCGCGACCCGGAGCTGCGACGGCAACTCGGCGAGCTCTACCGCGAGGCGTGGTGGGCGAAGCGCGCCGACCAGGGCATCCACGGCCCGGAGGACATCGACCAATCGAGCGGGACGATGGTCTCGGCGATGCGGCTGGCCGGCGAGTTCGGCGAGGCGCCGGTGATCGTGCTGCTCTGCGCGACCGCCCCCGGAGCGAGCGCCATGGCATCGGTCATCCCCTCGGTGCAGAACCTGCTGCTGGCCGCGCGCGCGCTCGGCATCGGCGGCACGATCACGACCCTGCACGCCGTGGTCGATGCGCGCGCGAAGGCGTTGCTGGGAATCCCCGAGGAGATCCAGATCGTCTACGCCGTGCCGCTCGGCTACCCGCAGGGCAACTTCGGACCGGTCACCCGCAAGCCGCTCAGCGAGGTCGCCTCAATCGACCGCTGGGGCAGCTCGATCGGGTAGCCGCCTGGGTTGGCACGAGCGGCCGCACGAGCCGCTACGAGGCGTCGTCGGCGCCCACCTCCGAGAAGTTGGTGATGGCGACCTCGCCCTCGGGGAACTCGGCGACGATCTTCAGCCGGCCGCCGACCGCCTCGATGTAGGAGCGGAGGCTGGAGACGTAGATGTCGGCGCGCTGTTCCAGCTTGGCCACGGCGGGCTGGGTCACCTGCAGCGTCTCCGCCAGGTCCTGCTGGGTCAGCGCCCGTGCCCGGCGCAACTCGTTCAGCGGCATCTCGGCGAGCAACTCGCGCTTCATCGCGTCGATGCGGCGACGGCGTTCAGGCGGGATGTCCTTCGTCAGTTCCCGGAATGGGTGGCGTCCGCTCATTCGATCACTCCCTCCCGTCGCAGCTCGCGCAGGTGCTCGTCGTAGAGGTCGTCGGCCCGTGGCACGTACTCCTCGTAGAAGCGGTCGTTGCCGGTCTTGTCGCCGCCGATGAGGAGGATGGAGGTCCGCCTCGGGTCGAAGGCGTACAGGACCCGCAGGGGCCGGCCGGCACTCTGCGCTCGCAACTCGCGCATCACGCCATGGCGCGAGCCCCTGATGTCGGAGGAGTAGGGGTACGGCAGGTTCGGTCCGTATTCCATCAGCAGCTCGACCCTCGCGGTCACGGCATCCTGGTCGCGCTCCGCGATCTCCTGCCACCAGTCACCGAACTGGTCTGTGTACTCCACCTCCCACGGCATGGCTCCAGTATATGACTATTAGGGAATGTTTGGGAACGATCCGCCCTCAGCGGGCTCGGCGCAGCTCGGGCGAGAAGGCCGTGATGGCGATCGTCAGGACGGCGAGCAGCAGGCCCGAGGCCGCCGTTGTCGTCACTACGCCCAGCGACGAGGCGGCGGCGCCCTGCACGAGCATCGCACCCGGCAAGACGCCGATCGAAAGCATGAGCACGCCGAGCACGCGCCCGCGCGCCTCAGGCGGCGCGAGCAGCATCGTCAACGTGCTCTGCATCACGCCGAACCCCGCACCCCCGATGCCGGCGATGAAGACCAGCAGTAGCGCGAGTGCGAACCCGCCGCTTACCGCGAACGCGGCGAGCGCCACCCCGAACAGCACTGTCGCCACCAGGTAGAGCATTCCCTTCTGGCGGAAGTCGCCTCGCGAGGCGATCCCGATGGCGGCGAGCAGCGACCCCAGCCCGTTGACGCCGACGATCAGCCCCAGCCCCGCGGCGCCGACGTTGAAGACCTCCTCGGCGAAGACGGGCAGGAATCCGATGATCACCGGCCACGCGAAGATGTTCGCCAGCACCGTGACCAGCAGCAGGGCGCGCAGCGCCGGGCTCGCGAGGGCGTAACGGAACCCCTGCGCGACCTCGGCCGGCGCCGCCGAAACGGCAGAGCGAGGACCCTGGCGAGCGTCTTTGACGCGGAGGAGGGGCCACGATGCGGGCAGGTACCAGGCGGCGCAGAACCACAGAGCGACGCCCGCCCCGAACGTCGCGATCAGCGCACCCGCCGCCGCGGGAACGATCATGCGGCTGCCCAGCATTCCCGCCGCCGTAACCGCGTTCGCGCTCGAGACGCGTCGCTCGCCCACGAGGTCGATCGTGAGCGTGAACCGTGTCGGCTGCAGCGGCTGCATGGTCAGTCCGACGAGCGCCGCGGCCACCACGACGTGCCAGTACTCGGCTCTGTCCAGCGTCACGAGCAGCGCGATCACCGCCCCGCTGGCGAGCGCGAGCGACTGCGCGCCGATGAGCAGGCGCGGACGGTGGATGCGGTCCGCGAGCAGGCCGCCGAGCGGCCCGAGCAGCATCGGAGCCAACCCGGCTGCCGCCGCCGCGGCGACCGCGAGCTCTGAGCCCGTGATATCGAACGCCAGCCAGGCGAGCACGACGGTCTGCCCCCACCACGCGCTCGATGCGAACAGCGTGCTCCACCACAGCGCGCGGAAGTCCGGGTAGGCGAGCAGCGGCGTCAGCGTGTTCGCAACCAGCGAGAGGCGGCCGGGAGCGATCCCTACGCGCATGCGCTGCGCCCACGACGCGGGCGTTGCGTCGCCGCCTCGATGGAGGTCACGGCACTACGAGTGCGTGCGGAGGAAGGTGCGGATCTCCTCGATCGTGCCCGCGAGGTTGGCGTCGGAGCTCCAGTCGACGTCGAGGCAGCGGGCGTGCGGGGCCTCGGCGCAGATGCGTTCCGCGATCGAGGTGGGGTGGAACTCGTCGCTGCCGGGCAGGATCAGCAGCGGCGCCGGGCAGCCGCGCAGCCACTCCTCGCTGACCGTCATGTACGGCGGGTCGTCCGGCCAGTACGCGTTGCCGAGGCGTTCGAGGATCGCGATGTAGTCCTCGGCGGCCATCGCCGCGAGCTTGTCGCGGAAGGCCGGTTCGACCTCGATCCGCCGCGAGAATGGCCCGCCCGCGTTGTTGGTGACGAACTGCGGATCCTCTAGGGCGCTTTCGATCACCGCCGCCATGCCCTCGGCGCGCGCGAACTCGACCGCGGCGCGGAACATCTCCATGAACGTTCCCAGCGAGTTCGTGTGGTCGATGCCCACGGGGTTCTGCCCCACCGCCGAGGCGACGCGATCGGGCGCCTCGCGGATCATGCGCAGTTCGTAGGCGACGCCGATGCAGCCGCCCATGAGGTGCGCGCGCTGCACGCCGAGCGCGTCGAGGACGGCGAGCTGGTCGCCGAGCGCGAGGTCGTAGGAGAACTCGAGCGGCGCGTCCCAGCTCTCGCCGGCGTGGCGCTGGTCCATGCCGATCACCAGCCGCTCGTCCGCGAACTCGCGCGTCGGGTCGATGTTGCCACGGTGCCAGAAGCCGATCTCGGAGCGGACGCCGCCCGGTGCGATCAGCAGCAGCGGCGTGGCGCCGTCGGCCGGCCCCCAGGTCTGGTAGTGGATGCGTGCGCCGTCGGGGCGCTCGATGAACGGCATCGGCTCCTCCTCAGCTAGCTGCGCGGCAGACCGAGGCCGCGCGTCGCGATGATCCCGCGCTGGATCTCGGACGAGCCGCCCGCGATCGTGCGCGAGATCGTCGTCACGTAGCGCAGCGTGAACAGGCCCCGCGAGGGCGTCCGCTCGTCCTCGGGATCCCAGAGGTTCGAGTAGAGCCCGAACACCTTCGCGCCCGTGCGCGCCGTGCGCTGGTCCAGCTCGACCATGAACATGCGCGAGGTGGAGGCCTCGTAGTTCGGAATCATCCCGGCGTTCTGGATCGAGATCACGCGGAACGAGAAGTTCTGGCAGACCTCGGTCTCGATGTAGCGGTCGGCGACCTCGTGGCGGAGCGTGCCGACGCGGCGCGCGTGGGCGGCCGCCGGCCCCGAGGTGGCGTCGCGCACCAGCCGGCGGATGTAGCGGCGGATGCGGACGGCCTCGGAGATGTTCGAGCGCTCGAAGTCGAGCAGCGTCATGCCGACGTACCAGCCGCGATTCTCCTCGCCGAGGATGTTGCTGGCGGGGACGCGGACCTCCTCGAAGAAGGTCTCGTTGAAGCCGTGCTCCCAGGCCATGTTGATCAGCGGGCGGATCGTCAGGCCCGGCGTGTGGATGTCGTCGATCAGCAGGAAGCTGATGCC
Source organism: Dehalococcoidia bacterium (assembly GCA_965247925.1). GTDB lineage: Bacteria > Chloroflexota > Dehalococcoidia > UBA2979 > UBA2979 > VXMT01. The sequence continues at coordinate 303,302 of CBDFIB010000004.1, read as the reverse complement.
GCGGTGCTTCGGCGCGTCCGGGTCGGTGCGCACGAGGGCGAACAGCGCGTCGGCGTGGTGTGCGTTCGATGTCCAGATCTTCTGACCGCTGATCACGTACTCGTCGCCGTCGCGCGTGGCGCGCGTGGACAGCGAGGCGAGGTCCGAGCCGGCGCCCGGTTCGGAGTAGCCCTGCGCCCAGAGGATCTCGCCGGAGAGGATGCCCGGCAGGTAGGCCGCCTTCTGCTCGTCGCTGCCGTGCACGATGATCGTGGGGCCGAGCATGCTGACGCCCTGCCCGCCGACGTCGGGCGCGGCCGCCTCGGCGACCTCCTGCTTGAAGATGAACTGCTCCATCGCGCTCAGGCCGCCGCCGCCGTACTCCTTCGGCCAGTGCGGGGCGAACCAGCCGCGCTCGGAGAGCGCCTCGGTCCACTCGTTCGCGGCCTGAGTGCGCTCCGGATCGCCGGAGGCGCGATCGGCGACCCAGCCGCCCTCGGGCCCGTGCTCGATGCCGACGCGCACGCGCTCGCGGTACCACTCCGGCAGGCGCTCCTTGATGAGCGTGCGCACCTCGGTGCGAAACGCGGCCTGCTGCTCGGTGTCTTCCCAGTCCATCGTGCCTCCAGCGGTTGCGTCGGGTAGCGAGGGCGTTCCGCGGCGTCAGGCGCGGCGCGCCGGTATCTTAGCGCCTCGCGCGCTCCCGACGCGGGCGGCCCGTCCGGCAGGTGCGACGAGCAGCGCCGCCAGCTCCCCGACGCCCGCATCGAGGTCAGCGAGCGCCCGGCCCACGTCGGCTCGGAAACTGGCCTCGCTGACTACATCGAACGCATCCGCACCGCGCCGGACGTGATGGGGCGGTAGCGCGTCAACACCGCCTAAACGATGGCAGCCAGGGACTCCTCAAGTGCCTCGGCTTGCTCGAGCAGACGGGCGCGCCGGGCGTTGTGCTCACGCTGCCAACGCCTCAAGTCGTCTTCGATGAGCGAGCGTACAATCGCGCCCTTCGCGGTTCGCACCTGTTCAAGCCTCCGAGAAGAATCCAGGGCGATCGCTGAGTGCGCGGCTTTGTCTAGCAGTGCGTCACCGAAGAGCAGCAGGGAGCGGGGCTCATCGGGTCTCAGGGTCAAGCTGATCTCAGCTTGCCTGATCGCTTCGTCAGGGCTCCGGTCGTAGTGGTAGACAAGCCCTAACGTCCGATGTGTGTTCGCATCCTGGTGCCCTGATGCGATGGCCTTCTCGAGCAATCTGCGCGCTTCGTCTCGATGCCGAAGTCTGAAGGCAAAATACCCGAGCTTCGCGATGATCTCGTTCGCGTCTCCAAACTCAGCCCTGCCCTCCTGTAGTCGATCGTACGCCCGCTTCCAATCTGATCGGCCAAGGTCATCTGCCTCCCGGACAAGCTGCTGGATGGCTCGTTCGATGTTTGGATGAGACTGAGCCGATGTGCCTGCGAGGTGTTGGATCCGCGAGGCAGCGTCCGGTCTGATTCGTGCGGGGAACTGCGTTATGGCGTATTCGCGAAGTTGCCGATCGGTAATTCGAAAGCTGCCCATCTCCACGTTTTCGATGAAGTGCGTGTTTCGAAGGCGCCTCACCGCATCGTCCAGTTCCTCACCGTTCCTTATCACCTGCGATAGGTCGGATCGCGTGACGGGGTCTGGCACGTGAGCCAGGTAGTAGAGGAGCTCTCGAGCACTCTCGCTCAGACCCCGCACAGAGCTGTCGAAAGAGAACCGCAGCAGCCAGAGCATGTCATTGCCCCGGATCTTCTGCAGGGCCTCCGAAGCGGAGTAGCCGTCCACGAGGAGATTCGCAAAGAAGTGCAGATACAAGGGCACGCCGTTCAGTTCCTCGCTGACGCCGGGGATTGCACGGTTCTGAGTACCTGGAATCTCTACCCCATCATCGGCGGCTCTTGTCCTAACCAGCGAGACCGCCGCATCGGGTTCGATCCCGCGAAGATCGAGCCGCTCGGAAAAGGCGCGACGTTCACGGTCAGTAAGGATGACTTTCGATGGGCTGGGTAGCCGCTGGATAAATGTGCCGAGCGCTTCTAGCAGGCTGCTTCTATGAGGGCTGGTCCGATCTGCAAGTCGGCCAACGTGGTGGCCGCTCCGTCTGCACGCCATGCCGGATGGTGACCTGTGCCCCGCTTCTATCCGCACTCGCCGAGGGGTCGCGCTTCTGGACCCGGTGCATGATGGGGAACCTGCTTGCAGGGGGCGCTGCCAGCTGAAAAGCGTCCTTGGGTGGACCAGCAGCCTGTCGCAGTCGCCCGGTCTTCAGCATCACGGTGCAGCCGTTGGTGGTCGTCTGGTGGTGGTTCGCCGTCTTCCCGTCGCCCGCTACGCAGCCTCCCCCTCCGCCGTGGCGGCCTGGCGCAGCGGCTCATAGACCTCGCCGCTGCGCCAGAGCGCGTGCAGCAACACTGCGAGGCGTCGCGCCACGGCGACGACCGCGCGCTTCTTCGCGTTCCCCGCTCCCGAGGCCATGTAGCGCTCGCCCCAGCGGCGCAAGTCGCAGTCTGGTCCGAACGGTCCGAGGACGTACTGCGCGGCCTGCACGAGCAGCCGCCTCAGGTGGGAGTCGCCACGTTTGGTGATCCCCAGTTGCGTGTGGCGGCCGCCGGAGTCGCGACGCCTGGGCACGAGGCCGAGGTAGGGTGCGACCTCGCGGCTGCGGGGAAAGCGCGCGGGATCCTCGATCGTCAGCACGAAGGTGAGGGCGGTGATGGGACCGACGCCTGCGACCTGGCGGAGCGCGGCGGTCTCGGGGTAGGCCGCGCACAGCGCCTCGACCTCCCGGCCGGCGGCGGCGATGCGGGCGCTGAGCTCGCCAATCACCTCGAGCAGCGGCAGCAGTGCGGTGCGCAGTTCAGCCGGGATGTGCTCCGCTGCCTTGCGATGGAAGGCTGGCGCGGTCACCTTCGGCAGCGCGGCGCCCCACGCCTTGACGGCGCCGCGCACGTGGTTGATGAGCTGCGTCCGCGAGCGCACGAGCGCGTCGCGGCCGCGCACGACCGCGAGATCCTGCTGGGCCTGCGCGCTGCGGTGACGGATCGGGGCGAGCAGCTTGGGGTCGAGGCGACCCAGCCGTGCCAGTTGCTCGGCGTCGCTGCGGTCGTCCTTGCGGTGGCTGCGTGCGATCAGCGCTACCTGGCGGGGGTTGGCGACAATCACCTCGTGACCGAGTTCGGTCAGCAGCCGGCTCAGCCACGGCGAGTGCCGTCCCGCCTCCAGCACCGCCCGTGCCGCCGGCAGCTCCCCGAGCGCTCGCCTCAGCGCGAGGGCCGTCGTGCGGACGCGCTGCTCGCGCTGCACGTCCCCGGCGGGGCCGAGCACGCAGATCTGGGTGTGACGGTCGCTCACATCGAGGCCCCAGGTGACTCCGCTGGCTTCCTCCCGTTCAACGCGCTCTGCCGTTGCGATATGCTGCTGCATGGCTGGTCTTCTACCTCTCTGGCTCTGAGAAGCCGTTCTGGGCCCGATTCGAGGCCGCTTACCGGGGACGAGTATCCCCTTGAGGAGGAGACCAGCCCTCATCCCATCTGAAAAACTCCTGATCCTGAGCCGTAGGGTCTCACTGGCCATTCGGTGGGCTGGCGTAGAGCCCAGAAACATTGGGGTTTTTGATGTCGCGACCAGCGCGATTTCAGCCCAAAAGCGCCGCGGCGGACTTTTTCATCACCCTGCTAGCTCTTCGTCCGGCAGTGTCTCCAAGTTGTCCAGAACAATCGGCATGACATATCGCTAGCGAGATCGAGAGCATCATCCCGAAGCTCCTCGAGATCGCTGTCTGGCGATGCGTTCCCTCCGCAGAGATCGATGAAGGCTTCAAGGACGCGTCTTAGCCCTGATCCACCGAAGAAGAGCGCGCGAGCGGCTGCGGTTGGGTGCTCCGCTGTAGCTGGGACAATGGGTTTTGACAAATCACGTACCAGCGACAGGGAGCACCCATTCGATGCTACCAACGAGCGACCCCGACCGGATAGACATCGCCTTCGACGACCACCGCCTGGTGGCCGATGCGGGGCTGCTCCTCCCGGCCACGCTCGCCCAGCATCTCGGTTTGCAAGAGCTCGCCGACAGCTACCTCGACCTCGGTGACGCGGCGGGGCGCGCGAACGCCGGCGACAAGCTGCTGACCCTGGCCGCCTCGGCGCTCGCGGGCGGCGACTGCATCGACGACGCCGCTGCGTTGCGCTCAGGCGGCGCCGGGCGCGTGCTCGGCTGCACCGTGAAGGCGCCGTCCACCCTCGGGACCTTCCTGCGCAGCTTCAGCTGGGGCCACGTCCGCCAGCTCGACCGCCTCAGCCGCGAGTTGCTCGCCCGCGGCTGGGCGGCCGGGGCGGGACCCGGCGATGCGCCGTTCACGATCGACCTCGATTCGACGCTCTGCGAGACCTACGGCCTGGCGAAGGAGGGCGCCCGCCAGCCCGGCTACAGCGGCGCGCGCGGCTATCACCCGCTGCTCGCGGTGGCGGCCGGGACGGGCGAGGTGCTGATGGCGCGGCTGCGCGAGGGCCGCGCGCACACCGCCCGCGGCGCCGCCCACTTCCTGCGTGAGACGGTGGCGCGGGTGCGCGAGGCCGGGGCGTCGGGGCAGCTCACGGTGCGCGCCGACAGCGGCTTCTACACCCACGCCGTCGTCGCCGCCTGCCGCGCGCTGGATGTCCGCTTCTCAATCACCATTCGCCAGCAGCCGAGCGTACGCCGGCTGATCGAGGCGATAGCGGAAGAGGACTGGACGCCGATCCCGTACTGGCTGCCGGGCGGCGCCGATGTCGCCGAGACGACCTACACGCCGTTCCAGCACAAGGAGGATGCCACCCCGGTGCGGCTCATCGTGCGGCGCGTCAAGCCGGCGCCCGGCTCACAGCTCGCGCTCTTCGTGAACTATAGCTACCACGCCTTCATCAGCGATCGCGCCGGAGAGATGATGGAGCTGGAGGCCGACCATCGCCGCCACGCCGAGATCGAGAACGCGATCCGCGATCTCAAGTACGGCGTCGGGCTGAACCATCTCCCCTCGGGCCGCTTCGCCGCGAACGCGGCGTGGCTCGCGGTGCAGGTGATCGCGCACAACCTCGCCCGCTGGACGGCGCGGCTCGGGCTCGGCGAGGGAATCGTGACGACGAAGACGCTCAGGCGGCGCTACTTCGCTCTCGCCGGACGGCTCACCCATTCTGCCCGGCGCTGGACCCTGCACCTCCCGAAGCGCTGGCCCTGGGCCGCCCAGTGGACAGCCGCGCTCGCGCGACTCCGGGCGCTACCGCTCCCCGCCTCACGCCCCGCCCACAGCGCTGGCCCCGGGTCCGAGGCTCGCACCAGCATGCCCGCGCACGCCTCGCGCACCCTCGCGCCCTCGCTCAGCGCCCCCGAGCGGCGCTGAGCGAGGGCTCCTCGCTCCGCTCCGCCCGCGCCGCCGCCTGGCGAACGCCGCCACGCCCGCCGAACTCTCCGCCAGCCCCGCATCCCGCCCTGTCAAGCTTCGATCGGTGGATTCGGGGTTAGACCTGTGCCATGGCTCCGCGACCCGCCGGTCGGCTAGCGCGCCTTCGCGCGGCTGCGGCGCCGTGGAGCCCGCGCCCTCGCCTCGATCACCTCGCGGTCGACGCCGGGCAGGCGGCGCTCGCGCGGGATGCGCTCCGCCTCCATGCGCGAGAGCAGCGCCAGCGCCCTGCGCGTGTCCGAGGCGACGCGCGCCGGTTCGGCGAGGCGGAAGCGGAACTTCGAGCACCAGTAGGTGAAGGCGCGCAACTGCGATTGCAGCACCCGCTGCGGCATCGCCTGGCCGGTCTCCGCCCGGTACTCGACGATCAGCTCGTCCAGCGAGCGGCCGTAGACGCGTTCGTAGGCCGCGATGTCGGGCGGCGTTCCGCGCGGGCCGTCGAGGTTGCGCGCCTTCACGAGGTCCAGCTCCGCCTGCAGCAGCAGCACCTCCTCGACGGTCACGCCGTACTGGAAGTTGAGGTGCGCGCGATGCTTCTCGTGGCCGATCGCGCGGGCGAACGCCTCCTCGCTCTCGTCATGGCCGGGCGGCGGCAAGCCGTCGAACAGCAGCCGCTCCGCCTCGGCGGCCGGGATCGCCTTGCCCGCGGCGCCGATCAGGCGCTCCGCGAGGCGCAGCCAGTCGAAGGCCTCGCCGGCGATCAGGTAGCGGTAGACCACGCCCTTGACCTGCTCCTCCGGCGTCACCCAGCGCGCGATCACGTCGAGCATCGCCGGGTACCACGGCTCGCCCTGCTTGACCGCCTCGAGGAACGTGCGGACTCCCGCTTCGGCATCGAGCGGCGGGGGAGCCTCCCCGTCGGCCGGGTCGGACCCGCTGGCTGCGAAGTCCACGTGCACGGACTCGCGCGGCGCGGCGCTGCTGGGCTTTGTGGTGGCGGCCCCCCGCCGCGAACCACCCTGTGCGGCGCTCATATCGAGCCCCCGTGGCAGCGCTTGTACTTCTTGCCGGAGCCGCAAGGGCAGGGCGCGTTGCGGCCTACCTTGCGCACGCGCGTCCGCCGCGTCGCCGTCGCCACGCCGCCGCCTCCGCCATCGTCCTCGGCCCCGTCCGGGTCGCCCGGGCCGGACGCCAGCGCGTTGCGCGGGATGATCGGCTCCGCCCGAGGCATCGCGACCGGGCGCACGTGGAAGATCTGGCGAGCGACCGCCGCGCGGATGTTGCCGAGCAACTGCTCCCACATGTCGTGCGCCTCGTGCTTGTAGGCGACGAGCGGGTTCGCCTGGCCGTAGGCGCGCAGTCCGATGCCCTGGCGCAGCTCGGCGACGGCGGTGAGGTGCTGCACCATGAGCAGGTCGATCGTGCGCAGCAGCACGAAGCGCTCGAGCTGCCGCTGCGCCTCCTCGCCGACCTCGTCCTCGAGTTCCTCGTAGCGCTCACCCACGAGCTCGCCGACCTCTTCCAGCAGCGCCTCTACGGGGCGGTTGCGCACCTCGTCGATCGGCAGCGCGCTGCGCAGCGGCACGATCGCCTGCAGTGCGAGGTGGAAGGCGTCCGGATCGGCGGGCGCGTTCTCGATGTGCTCGCGCGCCAGCGCCTCGATCTCGTCGTGCACCATCCCCAGCACGCTCTCGCGCATCGACTCGCCCGCGAGCACCTTGTTGCGCTCGCCGTAGATCACGTCGCGATGCTGGTTCATTACGTCGTCGTACTCGACGACGTGCTTGCGGGTGTCAAAGTGGTACGCCTCGACGCGCGCCTGCGCGGACTCGATGGCGCGCGTGACCATCTTCGATTCGAGCGGCATGCCCTCGCTCATGCCGAGCTTGCTCATCATGCCCGGCATCCAGTCCGGCGCGAAGCGCTTCATCACGTCGTCCTCGAAAGAGACGAAGAAGCGCGAGGAGCCGGGGTCGCCCTGGCGGCCGGAGCGCCCTCGGAGCTGGTTGTCGACGCGTCGCGACTCGTGGCGCTCGGTGCCGATGATGTGCAGGCCGCCGTTGGTGGCGACGCCCGCGCCGAGCTTGATGTCGGTGCCGCGTCCGGCCATGTTCGTGGCGATCGTGACCGCGCCGGGCTGCCCGGCGCGCGCGATGATCGCCGCCTCGCGCTGGTGCTGCTTCGCGTTCAGCACCTCGTGCTCCACGCCGCGGCGCTGCAGCAGATCCGCGAGGTGCTCGGAGTCCTCGATCGAGACCGTGCCGACGAGGACCGGGCGCTCCTCGCGGTGGCGCTCCAGCACATCCTCGATCACCGCCTCGAACTTCTCGCGCTGCGAGCGGTAGACGAGGTCCGACATGTCTTCGCGGACCATCGGCAGATTCGTCGGCACGACGATCACCTCGAGACCGTAGATCTCGTGCAGCTCCTCGGCGTCGGTGACGGCGGTGCCGGTCATGCCGGCGAGCTTCTCGTAGAGGCGGAAGAAGTTCTGGAGCGTGATCGTCGCGTAGGTCACGGACTCCTGCTGGACCTTCACGCCCTCCTTGGCCTCGACGGCCTGGTGCAGCCCGTCAGACCAGCGGCGTCCCTCCATCAGGCGGCCCGTGAACTCGTCGACGATCACGACGTGGCCGTCGCTCACCACGTACTCGCGGTCGCGCTGGTAGATGATGTGCGCCTTGAGCGCCGCCTCCATGTAGCGCGTCAGCCGGAAGTGCTCCGTGGAGAAGATGTTGTCGATGCCCAGCCCACGCTCGAGGGCCTCGATGCCCGCCTCGGTGAGGTGCACCGAGCGTGTGCGCTCCTCGACCGTGTAGTGCGTGTCGCGCTGCAGGCGCGGCACCAGCGCGTTGAAGCGCGGGTAAAGCGAGAGGTCGTCCTGCTGCGCGCCGGAGATGATCAGCGGCGTCCGCGCCTCGTCGATCAGCACCGAGTCCGCCTCGTCGACGATCGCGTAGTGGCGGCTGCGCTGCACGCGTTGATCCGCCACCTGCACCATGTTGTCGCGCAGATAGTCGAAGCCGAACTCGTTGTTCGTGCCGTAGGTCACGTCCGCCTGGTAGGCCTCGCGGCGCGGGACGGCCAGCAGGTGCTCGCGGCCCGGCTGCTCGGAGATGCGCTCGCGCGAGTAGACGGAAGCGCCCTCGTGCTGGATCACGCCCAGGGTCAGGCCCAGCGCGTCGAGCGCCGGCCCGTACCACTGCGGCTCGCGTCCCGCCAGATAGTCGTTGACCGTGACCAGGTGCGCGCCCTCGCCCTCGAGGGCGTTCACGTAGAGCGCGAGCGTGGCGACGAGCGTCTTGCCCTCGCCGGTGCGCATCTCGGTGACGTTGCCGCGGTGCAGCGCGACGGCGCCGGTGAGCTGCACGTCGTAGGCGCGCTCGCCGACATGACGGTGGACCGCCTCGCGGGCGACGGCGAGCGCCTCCGCGAGCATGTCGTCCAGCGTCTCGCCGTCGCGCAGGCGCGCGCGGAAGCGATCCGTACGCTCGCACAGCGCCTCGTCGCTGAGCGCCGTGATCTCAGGCTCGAGGTCGTTGATCTCCCGGACCAGCGGCGCGATCTGCTTGAGCGCGCGCTCGTTGGGGTCGCCGACCAGCTTCCTCAGAACGCCGAAGGCCATGCTGTCTCCTCAGGGGCGGCTCAGCGGAACAGGTCGCTGATCGAGCCCCCGGTGTGGATGCGGTGCATCGCGTCGCCGAACAGCGGCGCGACCGAGAGCACCTTTGTGGGCGCCTGACTGAACGCCCCATCGTCGATCGGCAGCGTGTCCGTGAAGACAATCTCCGAGATCTCCCGCGTGTCCAGCCGCTCGAAGGCCGCCCCCGCGAAGAGCTGGTGCACGCAACCGACATAGATCGAGCGCGCCCGGTGCTGCCGCAGCAGCTCAAGGGCGCTCGCCACCGTGCCGCCGGTCAGGATCTCGTCGTCGATGATCACCGCGTCGGCGTTCTCTGCGTCGCCGATCAGCGTCAGCGCCTCGGCCCGTTCGTCGTTGCCGGAGCGCCGCTTGTCGACGATCGCCAGGCCCGCGCCCAGCCGCTCGGCGACATCACGCGCGCCCTTCGCTCCGCCGACATCGGTGGCGACGACGACGGGGTTGGCGAGGTTGAGGGAACGGAAGTACTCGGCGATCAGCGGCTGCGCGTGCAGCTCGTCCACGGGGATGTTGAAGAAGCCCTGGATCTGGCCGGCGTGCAGATCCATCGTCAGCAGCCGGTCGGCCCCGGCGACCTCGATGAAGTTGGCGATCATGCGCGCGCTGATCGGCACGTGCGGCTGGTCCTTCTTGTCCGAGCGGCCGTAGGCGAAGTAGGGGACCACCGCGGTGATGCGTCCGGCCGAGGCGCGCTTCGCCGCGTCGATCATGATCAGCAGCTCCATCAGCCGCGTGTTCACCGGCGAGGCGATGGGCTGAATCAGGAAGACGTCGCGCTCACGGATGTTCTGCAGGAAGCGGACGAAGATGTTCTCGTTGGAGAACTCGAACACCTCGCAGGCGCCGAGCGGCATCTCGAGGTGACGGCAGACCGCCTCCGCAAACGAGCGGTGAGCGTTGCCCGTGAAGACGGCCATCTCGCGAAACACGACCCCGCCACCCGATCCGCGCACTTCCCTCGACCCCTTCTCCGCACGCCGCTGCGCACGCGGGCGGGCTGCCCCGGGCGCTCCGAACGCCGCTTGACGAGGATGGGCCGGGGCTTCGTCGATGGTACCATGACGCATCCGCACGGCACTCGCCCGACCGCCGGAGGTGCGCCCCCGCCATGGACTTCGCCCTCTCCCCCGAGGAGGAGCGCTTCCGCCAGGACTTGCGCGCCGTCCTCGCCGACCTGTTGCCCGCCGACTGGTCCCAGCGAGGCCTGATCGAGCCCGCCGACTCCGACGAGCGCGCCGCCCTCGCGCAACGCGTCGCCCGCGCGCTCGGCGATCGGCGCTGGCTGGCGATGGCCTGGCCGCGCGAGCACGGCGGCCTCGACGCCTCCTACCTGCAGCAGTACGTGCTCAACGAGGAGCTCGCCTACCAGGACGCGCCCGGCGGAGGCGGCGTCGGCGTCACCTCGGCCGGCCCCGCGATCATGCAACACGGCAGCGAGGAGCAACGGCGGCTCTACCTGCCGCGCATCGCCGCCGGCGAGGACCGCTGGTGCGCCCTCTACTCCGAGCCGGGCGCGGGCTCCGACCTCGCCTCGATCCAGACGCGCGCCGTGCGCGACGGCGACGAGTACGTGATCAACGGCCTCAAGACCTGGGTCGCCGGCGCGGAGCGCGCGACCATGGGCTGGCTCGCCGCCCGCACCGACCCGGGCGCACCCAAGCACCGCGGCCTCTCCACCTTCGCCCTGCCGATGGACACGCCCGGCGTCGAGATCCGCCCGATCGAGAACCTCGCCGGCGAGCGCCAGCTCTCCGAGGTGCTGCTCCACGACGTGCGCATCCCGATCGAGCAGCGCGTCGGCCCGGAGCACCGCGGCTGGTACCACGTCGCCTCGTCGCTCGACTTCGAGCGCTCGGGCGTTGCCGCCTTCGCGCGCGGCCGCCGCCACATCGAGGGCCTCGTGAGCTTCGCGCACGAGCACGCCGGCGAGGGCGAGCGCCGCGAGCAGGTGCGCTACGAGCTGGCGGACCGCTGGATCGAGCTGGAGGTCGGCTTCAACGTCGCGCAGCGCATCCCCTGGATGCAGACGCAGGGCATCTCCCCGAACCACGAAGCCTCGGTCTCGAAGGTGTACGGCTCGGAACTTACGCAGCGCATCGCCGGCACGGGCGTGCGCCTCTTAGGACTCGCAGGCCTGATCGCCCCCGGCGGCGGCGGCGCGCCGATCGGCGGCGCCTTCGCCCGCCACTACCTCACCTCGACCGGCGCCACGATCGAGGCGGGCACCTCCGAGATCCAGCGCAACATCATCGCCCAGCGCGGCCTCGGGCTTCCGCGCTAGCGGGCGCTCCGGCACTCGCTCCGCCTCCCCAAGTCGATCCGCTGTCCACTGAGGCAGTGAGTCACGATCTCATTCCGGTCGTATCATGCGGAACCGGAGGGGTACGTTGGCGACCGTACGCATTGCCGTCGAACCGCGGGTCATCACGTGGGCACGCCTGAGCGCAGGCCTGGACAAAGCTCGCGCTGCAAAGAAAGTCGGCGTTTCGCTCTCGACATTGCAGCGATGGGAATCCGGCGACCTAGCACCGACGCTCGTCCAACTCCGGAAGGCGGGAAAGGTCTACCACCGACCGCTTGCGGTGTTGCTCTTGTCCGACCCACCAAACGAGCAAGGGTTCGACGCGCTGCGCGACTTCCGTACAGCCGGAGCCGGGCCTCCAAGGCCCAGTCCCGAGCTCTTGGCCGAGTTCGGTCGAGCTCTGGCCCAACGCGACGTGCTGCTTGATCTCTACGATATCAGCAGCGACTCGCTCGCCACCCCAACCCCCCTGCCGGAGCTGGCACCTGATGCCACCCCAGATCTGTCTGGCGAATTACTGCGCGAGTTCGCCGGGGTTGCCCTTGAGGACCAGCGGCGGGCAGGAGGCCCAGGTGCTGCCTTGAACCTCTGGATCCCTGCTATCGAAGCCAAGGGCATCCTTGTGCTACAGACCCGCAACGTAAAGCCGGCCGAGATGCACGGGTTCTCGGTCAGCGATTGGCCGTTCCCTGTGATCGCGCTCAACGGTTCGGATCGACCCCGCAGGCGGCTCTTTACTCTTCTCCACGAACTCGCGCACCTGTCACTAAACCTCGGCGGAATCTGCGACCTGCGTGAGCCTCCCGATCCTCGCGAGAGCCGCTTGCCAAGCAACGCAGCGATCGAGCATCGCTGCAACGCAATCGCAGCGAGCACATTGCTTCCAAGGGAAGCGCTACTGGACGATATTCTCGTTCGCGATCAGGGGTCCGATCACTGGTGGCCACTAGAAGACCTCGCAACGCTCTCGAGGAGGTACGGGGTTTCGTCGGAGGCGGTACTCCTGCGCCTCGTGAGTCTGGATCGTGCCTCGTGGAACGTGTACTGGGCTCGCAAGCCGGATCTGGACTCTGCCTACGAGGAGGCGCGCGAGCGGGAGCACCAACGGAATCGCGAGTCGGATGGAGGGCCCCCGTACTACGTGGTCAAGGCCCGCGATCTCGGACATGGGTACGCATCGAGTGTGATAGGCGCGTACCAAAGCGACCGGATCAGTTCACTCGACGTGGCTGACTATCTTGGAATCCGTTACAGCCAGCTCGCGGCCCTCGACGCCGTCCTTCGATGACATCGACGAAGTACTCTATCGACTCGAGCGCGCTGATGGATGGGTGGATCCGCCACTATCCCCCTGATCACTTCCCGCGCTTCTGGGAGCGAATCGACGCTTTGGCTGACGAGCGGCGTTTTCTGGTTTCTGAGGAGGTATTCGAAGAGATCGATGAGCATGACGACTCGCTGAAGGAGTGGCTGAACGACAGGCGAGATGGGATCATCGTCCACACCGACAACTTCGTCGCGCAGGATGTCCGCCAAATCCTGGCTTCCCACGAGCGCCTAGTCATGTCGGGTACCCGACGCAATCGCGCCGATCCGTTCGTCATAGCGGTGGCCCGCCTCCGAGGAGCTACCGTTGTGACTGGCGAGAAGGGTGGGACTGCAAGGAGTCCGAAGATCCCCTCCGTATGTGACGCACTGGACATCCTTCACACCGGGCTAATCGGCCTCATACAGGCTGAGGGCTGGATATTCGACTAATCCGTCCCTGGTTTGGACTTCGCCACAACGCCGTCTCAGGAGCGTTGCAACCGCCACCCCGCCATTGACAGCGCACCCCCTGATCCGGCACCCTGCGGGCAGGCCCCGCACGCGCGTTCGCGTAACGACATAAGCAGATTGTCGGTACCAAAGAGCCGATGTTCACGCACCTCCATACCCACACCGAGTACTCACTGCTGGACGGGCTCAGCACCATCCCCGACCTCGTCGCGCGCGCGAAGGCGCTCGGACAGGACGCGCTCGCGATCACCGACCACGGCAACCTGCACGGCGCCCTCCAGTTCTACGAGGAGGCACGCGCCAACGGGATCAAGCCGATCATCGGCCTCGAGGGCTACGTGGCGCCGGGCAGCCGCTTCGACCGCGGCGCCGCCTCGCGCACGCCCTTCCACCTCACCCTGCTCGCGCAGAACGAGACCGGCTACCGCAACCTGCTCAAGCTCTCCACCGCCTCCCACCTCGAGGGCTTCTACTACCGCCCGCGCGTCGACCGCGAGCTGCTCGAACAGCACAACGAGGGCCTGATCGCGCTCTCCGCCTGCCCCTCGGGCGAGGTGAGGACGGCGCTCAAGGAAGAGCGCGAGCCCGACGCCCGCGAGGCGCTCGGCTGGTACTCCGACGTCTTCCGGGACCGCTACTACGTCGAGCTGCAGGAGCACGGCCAGGAGCAGTTCAGCCGCCTCAACCCGCGGCTCGTCTCGCTCGCGCGCGACCTCGATCTGCCGCTGGTGCTGACCAACGACTCGCACTACACGGCGCCCGAGCAGGAGCACCCGCACGACGTGCTGCTCTGCATCGGCACGAACTCGACGATTCACGAGACCGATCGCATGAAGCTCGAGGGCGGCACCTTCTACCTGCGCTCCGAGGAGGAGATGCGGGCGCTCATGCCCGAGCTGCCCGAGGCCTGCGACGCCACCGCGCGCATCGCCGAGCAGGTCGACATCCGCCTCGACTTCGGGCGCACGCTGCTGCCGGACCCCGGCATTCCCGAGGGCATGACCGCCGACGACTACCTGCGGCGGCTCTGCGAGGAAGGCCTCGAGCGGCGTTACCACGATCCGGGCGAGGCGCAGCGCGAGCGGCTGCACTACGAGCTCGAGGTGATCGCCGAGACCGGGTTCGCCGAGTACATCCTGATCGTCCGCGACATCGCCCGCTTCGCACACGAGCAGCGCATCCCGATGGGCGTGCGCGGCTCGGCAGCCGCCTCGATCGTGCTCTACTGCCTCGACGTCACCGACATCGAGCCGACGCAGTACCGGCTGGTCTTCGAGCGCTTCCTCAACCCCGAGCGGCGCGAGATGCCGGACGTCGACTTCGACTTCGCCGACGACCGCCGCGAGGAGGTGATCCGCTACGCCGCCGAACGCTACGGCCGCGACCGCGTCGCGCAGATCGTCACCTTCGGGACGCTCGGCGCGAAGGCCGCGATCCGCGATAGCGGGCGCGCCCTCGGCATGTCCTACGGCGAGGTCGACCGCGTCGCCCGGCTCGTGCCGAACTCGCTCGGCATCACCCTCAAGCGGGCGCTCGACGAGGTCGAGGACCTGCGCCGCGCCGCCGAGGAGGACGAGGCCGTGAACGAGCTGCTGGACACGGCCCGCAGCCTCGAGGGCGTCGCCCGCCACGCCAGCACGCACGCCGCCGGCATCGTGATCTCGCGCGAGCCGCTGGTCGACGTCGTGCCGCTGCAGCGCGCCACCTCCAACCGCGACGAAGACGAGCAGACGCTGCCGACGACGCAGTACGACATGAACGACGTCGCGAAGATCGGCCTGCTCAAGCTCGACTTCCTCGGGCTTGCGAACCTCACCATCCTCGGCCGCGCCGCCGATCTGATCGGCGAACACATCGGCGAGCCGCTCGACCTCGAGACGATCCCCGACGGGGACGAGGCGACGGCGGATCTGCTGCGCGAGGGGCGCACGTTCGGCGTCTTCCAGCTTGAGGGCAGCGGCATGCGGCGCTGGGTCACGGAGCTGCAGCCGCGCGACATCCGCGAGCTGGCCGCGATGATCGCCCTCTACCGCCCCGGCCCGATGGAGCACATCCCGCGCTACATTGAGGTCAAGCACGGACGCGCGGCGCCGCACTACCCGCACGAGGACCTCGCGGGCGTCCTCGACGAGACGTACGGGGTGATCACCTACCAGGACCAGGTGCTGGAGATCGCGCGCACCTTCGCCGGCTACTCGCTCGGCCACGCCGACGTGATGCGCAAGGCGATGGGCAAGAAGATCCCGGCGGTGATGCTCGCCGAGCGCGATCGCTTCGTCGAGGGCGCGATCGCCAACGGCTACGACCAGCTTCTCGCCGAGCAGCTCTTCGACATGATCGAGCCGTTCGCCGGCTATGCCTTCAACAAGGCGCACGCCTTCTCCTACGGCGTCATCGCCTACCGCACCGCCTGGCTGAAGGCGCACTACCCGGTGCAGTTCATGACCGCCGTGCTGATGGCCGCGGGCGCGCATCCCACCGGGTCGCAGGAACGCATCGCCGCGGCAATCGCGGAGTGCCTCCGCCTCGGCATCTCGGTGCTGCCCCCGAACGTCAACCGCTCCGGCGTCAACTTCGCGATCGAGCGCGTCGGCGACCTCACAGCCGGCGAGGAGCCGGCGATCCGCTTCGGCATGGCGCAGATCAAGAACGTCGGCGCGGCGGCCGTAGAGGGACTGGTCGCCGAGCGCGACAAGGGCGGCCCGTTTGGCTCGGTCGAGGACTTCGCGCGCCGCATCAACGCGCGCGACTGCAACCGCCGCGTGCTCGAATCGCTCGCCAAGGCCGGCGCACTCGACTGCCTCGGCGGCGACGGCGTGGACCGCTCTGCGATCGTCTTCGGCGTCGACCGCATCCTCACCGTCGCGCAGGAGGCACAGCGTCAGCGCGACACCGGCCAGACCTCGATGTTCGACCTGTTCGGCGACAAGGTGGACACGCCGCTGCCCGCGCTGGAGCTCGAGGCCGTCGCCACGCCGCAGCGCGAGCTGCTGGGCTGGGAGCGCGAGCTGCTCGGCGCCTACGTCTCGGCGCACCCGTTTCGGGAGGCGGCGCAGGGCCTCGCGGAGTACGTCACGCACCAGACGCCGGAGCTGACCGCGGACCTCGCCGGCCTCGAAGCGATCGTCGCCGGGATGGTCACGAGCGTGCGGCGGCTGACGACGCGCCAGGGCAAGGCCTTCGCCGCCGTCACCATCGAGGACCTCAGCGGCGCCGCCGAGCTGACGGTCTGGCCCGACTCCTACGAGGAGCACCAGAAGCTGCTGACGCACGGCAACGTCCTGCTCACGAAGGTCGAGGTGCGCGAGCGGGGCGATCGCCTCACGCTCGCCGTCGCCGCCCTCACCGCCTACGACCAGGACGCGGGCAGGCCACTCGCCTTCGACCCGGCGCAGTTCGTGCCCTCGCGCGGACGGCGGCGGCGGCGCGCAGCGGACCGCAACGGCGCGGACGGGAACGGAGCCGCCCCGCACCTCGAAGCGGTCCCCCCGATGCCGGATGCGGTCGCGAACGGCAACGGCGCCGCGGCCAACGCAGCGCCGCCGGGCGACGCCCGTCAGGCGCCCTCGGCGAACGGAGCGCGACGCAACGGCGGCTCCAACGGCACGCGGCCCCGCCAAGGCCCACCGAGCGAGGGCCCGGAGCGGCTCTGGATCCTGCTCGAGGAGAGCGCCGACATCGGCGCGGACCGCCGCCGCCTCGGCAGGATCGTGCAGCTGCTGGAAGCGCACCCCGGCGCGCAGCCGGTAGAGATCGAGGTGCTGGCGCAGGACGGACGCAGCGAGCGCCTGCGCCTGCCGCCCGTCGCCGACATCGAGGCGCTGCTGCCGGAGCTCAAGCCGCTGCTCGGCGTGCTCGGGAGCACCGCGCGCGCCGGCGCCGAGGAGTCCGCGGCACTCGCGACGGCCGAGGCGATCTAGCACCCCGCGTCGCGACAAACCGCAGCCTGCGCACCGTCCTTCGGCCTCGCCCAGCCTCACCGCGATGACGCAGGCGCTTGCGGGAGTCCGGCGCTACTATCGTGCGCGTGTTGCGAATGACGCCCGCGGCGCACGGGGCAACGAGACAGTTCCGGGAGTTCCTCACCAGGCGCATGGAGCGCTCGCCCCGCGCCGGGCCGATGGTGCTCGCCGCCGTCGTCGGGCTGGGCGCCGGCCTCGCCGCGGTCGGCTTCTCGACCCTCGTCGAACTCAGTGACCACTTCTTCTTCGACATCCTCAAGGATGACTGGCTGGGCGGCCTGCCGAACGCGCGGCTGATCCTCATCCCGGCCATCGGCGGTCTGCTCGTCGGACCGATCACGTACATCCTGGCGCCGGGAGCGCGCGGTCACTCGGTCCCCAAGGTGATGGCCGCGCTGGACTCGCGCGGCGGACGGCTCCCAGCTACCAGCGCCGCCGGCAAGATCGTGGCAGCGACGCTCACGATCGGCTCGGGCGGCGCCGTTGGCCGGCAGGGGCCGGTCGTCTTCCTCGGTGCAGCGTTCGGTTCGCTCGCCGGGCGCATCCTGCAGGTCAACGAGCAGACGATGCGGCTGCTGGCGGCGGCGGGCGCGGCGGGTGGCGTCGCGGGCATTCTTCAACGCGCCAATTGCTGGGGTTTTCTTCTCGCTCGAGGTGCTGCTGCGCCGCTTCAGCACGCGCAACTTCAGCGCGGTCGTGCTCTCCTCCGTCGTCGCGACCGTCACCGCGATCCAGCTGCGCGGCGACGAACTGGCGATCCCCGTGCCGACGCACCAGCACGTGACCAGCGTCGAGGAGGCTCCGCTCTACGCCGTGCTCGGGGTGGTATGCGGACTCGCCGGGGTGGTCTTCATCCGCATCTTCTACTGGACCGAGAACGGGTTCGCGCGGCTCTCGGGATTGCCGGGGTGGCTGCTGCCGGCCGTCGGCGGCGCCCTCGTCGGCGCCCTCGCGCTCTTCGACGGGAGCATCCTGGGCATCCGCGAGACGGCGCGCGACGTGGCGCTCACCGGTCAAGGCCCGATCGGCGCCATGCTGATGCTGATAGCGCTGAAGATGGCGGCGACCTCGATCACCGCCGGCAGCGGGGGCAGTGGCGGGGTGTTCTTCCCCACGCTCTTCATCGGCGCGATGGTTGGCGGCGTCTTCGAGGAGGGCTCGGTCCACCTCTTCCCAAGCATCGTCGACCACTCCGGAACTTACGCCACCGTGGGAATGGCCGCGCTGTTCGGCGCTGTATCACGGGCGCCGATCACGTCGACCCTGATCCTCGTGGAGATGACCGACGACTTCGACCTGATGGTGCCGCTGCTGATCGCCGTCACGATCGCCACCGTCGTCTCCCAGTTGCTCAGCCGGGGCACGATCTACTCGATCAAGGCAGAGCGCCTCGGTGTGAGTGTCGAGGAGGACGTGGAGCCCTCGGACGTGATGGCGCAGCTGCGAGTCTCCGACGCCATGTCGCCGATGATGGAGGCCTTCGGGCCGGACACCACCCTTGATGAGATCACGCTCGCGTTCGAGGGCGACCCGGACCCGATCGCCCTGGTCGTCCGTGAGAACGGCGAGATTTACGGCATCCTCACCGGCGCGGACATAGGCGAGGCGCTCGCCCACGGCGAGCGGCACGCCACCGCCGCCGACATCTGCAGCACCCGGATGCGGACGATCCACCCGGACCAGACGCTGCACGAGGCGCTGAACATCTTCACCTCGCAGAACTTGCGCGCCCTGCCGGTGGTCGAGGAGAACAACCCGTGGCAGCCGGCCGGGCTGCTGCGCCGCGCCGACATCATGCGCGCCTACGCGGCCGCCGTGGACCGCCGCGCCTCGCGCGACCGGCGCCAGCGGCTGCGCCCCGTGCGCCGCAGCGACAACGTCCGCTACCTGGAACTGCGCGTCACGCCCGAGAGCGGCCTCGACGGCACGGAGCTCTCCGACCTCCATCTCACCGAAGACGCGGTCATCGTCGCCGTCCGCCACGAGGGCGCCACGCTGATCCCGCGCGGCCACACCCAGCTCGCCGAGGGCGATCGCGTCACGATCATCGCCACCGCCGAGTCCGTCGCCGAGGTGCGCGCCACCTTCGAGGGACACTCCTGATCGCCCGCCCGTTCCGCGGCGCGCCCCTCCTCCGCTGAGCAGGTAGACTGGATTCCACCCCGCTCTGCCCGCTCGAGACGGAAGGCGATGGCGCAGCTACCCTCGGAGACGGAGGCCCTGCAGCCGCACGGCGAGGCCGAACCGTCCCGCACACAAGCCGTGCTCGCCAACGTGACGACCGAGATCGGGCGCGTCATCGTCGGCCAGGACCAGTTGATCGAGCGCCTGCTCGTCGCCCTGCTGACCGGGCAGCACGCGCTGATCGAGGGCGCGCCGGGCCTGGCCAAGACGCTCACCGTCTCGACGCTGGCGAGCACGCTCGAGCTGTCCTTCTCCCGCATCCAGTTCACGCCCGACCTGCTGCCCGCCGACATCACCGGCACGCTCGTCTTCCAGCAGTCGGACGGGCAGTTCCGGTTGCGGCGCGGCCCGCTCTTCGCGAACGTCATCCTTGCCGACGAGATCAACCGCGCGCCCGCCAAGGTGCAGTCCGCGCTGCTGGAGGCGATGCAGGAGCGTCAGGTCACGATCGGCGGCACCAGCTACCCCCTGCCCGTACCGTTCTTCGTGCTCGCCACGCAGAACCCGATCGAGCACGAGGGCACCTACCCGCTGCCCGAGGCGCAACTCGACCGCTTCATGCTCAAGATCCTCGTCGGCTACCCGGACCGCGACTCCGAGCGCAGCATCATCAGGCGCTCCCTGGACGAGGAGGACGTCGAGGTGCAGCCGGTCGCCGGCGCGCGCGACCTGGAGGCGCTGGTCCTCGAGACCAAGCGCGTCGAGGTGAACGAGCGCATCCGTGAGTACGTCGTGCGGCTGCTGGAGGCGACGCGGGAGCCCGCGCGCTACCAGCTCGACGACCTCGCCCCGCTGATCGAGTACGGCGCTTCCCCACGCGCGGGGGCGATGCTGGCGCAGGCCGTGCGCAGCCTGGCCTACATCCGCGGGCGCGGCTACGCGCTGCCGGAGGACGTGAAGGAGCTCGCGCCGGACGTGCTCCGCCACCGCCTGGTCCTCACCTACGAGGCCGAGGCGCGCGGCATCAGCGCAGACCAGATCGTCGAGCGGCTGCTGGCCGGCGTCGGGATTCCCTGAGCATGCTCGCTCGCCTGCTCGGCCTGCTGCGCGGCGGGGCGAGGAGGCCCCACGACAACCGCGACCAGCGTCCGGGCGTCGGCGACCTCAATACACCGCCGCCGCTCCCGCCGCGACTGCTGGCCTCCGTCCGCCGCCTCGAGATCCGCGCCCGCCGCCTCGTCACCAGCGAACTCGGCGGCGAGTACCGGAGCGCCTTCCGCGGCGCCGGCATCGAGTTCGCCGAAGCGCGCGAGTACGTCCCCGGCGACGACGTGCGCCGCATCGACTGGAACGTCACCGCGCGCATGGGCGCACCGTGGGTCAAGGAGTACGTCGAGGAACGCGAGCTGCACCTCGTCTGCGCCGTCGATGTCTCCGCCTCGCAGCTCGCGGGCCGGCCCGCACAGGGCCGCCGCCAGGCAGCCGCCGAGGTCTGCACGCTGGTCACGCTCGCCGCCGCCTACAGCCACGACCGCACGGGCTTGCTCACCTTCAGCGACCGCGTCGAGCGCTACGTGCCGCCCGCCAAGGGCGCCCGCCACGCCATGCGCCTGGTGCGCGAGGTGCTGCAGCCCGGCCAGCCGAGGCCCGCAACCTCGATCGCCGTGGCCTGCGACTACCTCGTGCGCGTGCTGCGCCGCCGCTCCACGGTCTTCCTGATCTCGGACTTCATCGACGACGGCTACGAGCGGCGGCTTCGCGACCTCGCCCGCCGCCACGAGGTCATCGCCGTCGCGATCGTCGACCCGCTCGATGAGGCGCTGCCGGACGCCGGTATCGTCGAGTTCGAGGACATCGAGCTCGGCGGCAAGCTGCTGCTGGACAGCTCAGATGCGGGCGTGCGCCGCCGCTACGCCGCGGCCGCGGCCGAGCGCCGAGAGCAGCGCAGCGCGACCCTGCGCCGCGCCGGCGTCGAGGAAGTGATCGTGCGCACCGATGGCGACGCCGCCGCGCCCGTCCTCGAGTTCTTCCGCCGCCGGAGCCGCCGCACATGAGACGCGCGCTGCTGCTGGCCGCGGTCGCGACGCTGGCGCTTACCGCGCTCGTGCTCCTCGGCGCCCTCGCCGCAGCGCCCGCCGAGGCGCAGCGCCCACCCGCGATCGAACTGCGCATCGGTGTCGAGCCGCGCGAGGTGACGCTCGGCGATCGGGTGCGCATCACCCTGATCGTGGCGCACACCGAGGCGCTGCTGATCACCGCCGATCCGCCATCCCGAAGCGACACCTTGCAGCTGATCGAGGCGCTGCCCGTGGAGACCGTGACGCTGCCCGACGGCTCGCTGCAGACCGAGGTCGCGTTCACCGTCGCGGCGTTCACGCTCGGGGTGCAGGATCCCGGCCCGCTGCGCATCTTCTGGCTGAGCCAAGACGGCAACGCGGGCGAGGTGCAGGCGATCCCACCCACCTTCGAGGTCATCAGCGCGCTCCTCGATGACTCCGGAGAGCTGCGCCCGCTGAAGCCGCAGGCGGCGTTCGGCGAGCCTCCTCCCGGCTGGATGCGGCCCGCAATCGTGGGCGGCGTGCTGCTTGCGCTTGTGCTCATCGCAGCGCTCGTCGTGCGCTGGCTGCGGCGGCGCGCGCCCCCGCCGGCGCCACCGCCGGAGCGCCTCGAGCGCACGCCGGAGACCGCCGCGCGGCGACGGCTCGAGGAGCTCGCCAACAGTGGCGCACTCTCCGGCGGCGACTATGAGCACTTCTACGGCACGCTCTCCGTGGTCCTGCGCGACTACCTGGAGGCGCGCTTCGAGTTCAACGCCACCGCGCTCACCACGCCGGAGCTGGACCGCTCGATGGGCGGGTACGGCGTCGAGCGCTGGCAGGCGCGCCTCGCCGGCGGGCTGCTGGACCGCTGCGACGCCGCCGTCTACGCCGGCCGCCACCCCGATCCCGGCTCCGCCGATCACGACCTCACCGTGGCCTTCGAGATCATCGATCTCTCGCGGACCCGCACGCCGGTCACCATCGAGCCCGCCCCCGGCCCTTCGGGGGTGCAGCGATGACCTTCGCCAGCCCGTGGCTGCTGCTGCTGCTCCCGGCGGCCGGCGCGCTGCTGCTGGCGCGAGTACTGCTCCGGCTGCGCCGCCCACGGCTCGCCGTCGCCAGCCTCGCCCCGCTGCGTGAGGCCGCCGCGCCGAGCTGGCGGCTGCGGCTGCGCTGGCTGCCCTGGCTGCTGCGCGCCGCCGCGATCGCGCTGCTGATCCTCGCCGCCGCCCGCCCCCAGCGCGGCCTCGCGCTGACCGTCCTGCCCGAGGACGGCATCGATATCGTCGTCGCCCTCGACGTGTCCGGGTCGATGAGCCAGCTGGGGGAGCCCGGCGCGCGTGCGCCCACGAAGCTGGAGGCGGCGCAGGAAGTGATCAGCGAGTTCATCGAGAGCCTCGAGGGTGACCGCGTCGGCCTCGTGACGTTCCAGTCGCGCGCGCTCCTGCTCTCGCCGCTCACGCTCGACCACGACGCGCTGACGCGGCAGGTCGAGGCGGCCGAGTCGGGGCTGATCCCGGACGGGACCGCTATCGGGCTCGGCCTCGCCGAGGCGCTCAACCTACTGCGCGAGTCTCCCGCGCGCAGCCGCATCGTCGTGCTGCTGACCGACGGCGAGAACAACCAGGGCGAGGTGCCGCCGATGCAGGCGGCGCGCATCGCCGAGACGCTCGGCATCCGCGTCTACACCATCGGCCTCCACGGCGCCATCCGCGGCGGCAGCCAGGTCGATGTGCGGCTGCTGCAGCAGATCGCCGCGGTCACCGGCGCCGGCTACTTCGACGCCGCCACGCAGAACGAGCTCTCCGAGGCGTATCGGGAGGTCCGCCGGCTTGAGCGCAGCCGCATCGGCGAGCGGCGCTTCACCGAGTTCCGCGAGTACGGGCCGCTGCTCGCCGCCGCGGCGCTGCTGTTCCTGGCCGCGGAGGCCGGCCTGCGCGCCACGGCCTTCAGGAGATACCCGTGATCGGGCTCGCCGATCCGCTGGCGCTGCTCTGGCTGGCGATCCTGCTGCCGGTGCTGCTCGCCGCCTCGCACGCCGCACGGCGGCGGCGCGAGGCCGACGACGCCTTCGGCGGTGCTCCCGCGCTGCGGCGAGGGCGCATCACCTGGCGGCGCCCGCTACAGGATCTGCTGCTGCTCGGCGCGCTCGTGCTCGTCGTCATCGCCGTCGCTCGCCCGCAGTGGGGCGAGCAGGAACGCCCGCTCACGCGCCTCGGCGTCGACATCGCGATCGCCCTCGACATCTCGCGCTCGATGACGGCGACGGACGTGGAGCCCTCGCGCGCCGCCGCCGCCGCCGCGGCGATCGACGAGCTGTTCAACCACCTCCGCGGTGACCGCGTCGGCCTCGTCACCTTCGGGGGCGACGCCTTCGAGCGCTCCCCGCTCACGCTCGATCTGGAGGCCGTGCGCCAGCTGGTTGCGCGCGCACAGGACGAGCCCGCGTTCGTGCGGCCGGGCACCGACCTCGCCGCCGCCCTGCAGGCCGCCCTGCGCCTGCTCGACATCGAGGACGCCGCCTCGACGCAGACGATCGTGCTGATCTCGGACGGCGAGGACCTCGGCGGCGAACTGGACGATGCCCTCGACGCGGCGACCGACGCCGGCGTCCTCGTCTTCACCGTCGCCGCCGGGACCGCCGACGGCGGCGCGATGGCCGCGCGCGGGAGCGGCGACGAGGACGACGCCACCGCCACCCCCGGCCCGGCGAGCGGCGAACTGAGCCGCGCCGACCGCCCGACGCTACAACGGATCGCCGACGCCACCGGCGGCGACCTGCGCGAACTCGGCGAGCTGCCGGGCCTCGCCGTCGAGTTCCAGCGGCTGCGGCAATCGGCCTTCGACGAGGGCGCGAACCGCGCCCCGATCGAGCGCTTCCAGTGGTTCCTCGGCGCTGCGCTGCTGCTGCTCGCGCTGCAGGCGCTCGTCGCCGACAGCGGCTGGCGTCAGCGGATCCGCGGCGGCCGCCTCGCCCTCGTCTCCGCCGCCCTGCCGGCGATCGCGCTGCTCGTCGCCTGCGCCAGCGCCGAGTACGCGGCGACCGAGGACGGCCACGAGGCCTACGCCGCGGGCCGCTACGACGACGCGCTCGCCTCCTACCGCGACGCCGAGGCGCTCGCGCCCGGGGCCCCCGAGCCGCCCTACAACATCGGCAACACGCTGCACCGCCTCGGACGCTACGAGGAGGCGACGGTCGCCTCGATGGCAGCGATGAGCGCAGCCGTCGACCCCGTGCTGTTCACGCGCGCCGCGTACGCCCTCGGCAGCCACGCCTTCCGCCGCGACGACCTGGAGGCCGCGCGCGAAGCCTGGATCAGCGTGCTGCTGCGCGACCCCCTGGACCTCGACGCGAAGCACAACCTCGAACTGACGCTGCGCCTCCTCGCCGGCGACGACGAGCTACCGGAACCCCCCGCGGGCGGCGGCGATGACGGCGACGACGGCGAGGGCGATGACGGCGACGGAAGCGATGAGCCGGAGGACGATGAGCGCGAGGGGCAGCCTACGGACGGCAGCGGCCAGGCGAACGCCACCGCGACGCCGGATGCGACAACGCAGCCGGGCCCCGGCGACCCGCAGCCGCCGCCGAGCGACCCCTCGGGCGACTCGCCGGCGGGCGAGGCCGGCGCGCAGGCCGCGACCCAGCAGCCCACCACGATCGAGGACGCGCGCACGCTGCTCTCGGAGGAGGCACTGCGGATCGGCGACGAGGCGCTGACCCTCGAGGACGCGATCGCCTTGCTGGAACTGGTGCGCCGCACCAGCGAACTCGAGGCGTTGGAGCCGCGCGGCGGGGGCGCGGGCGGGCCAGGCGACCGCTAGGCTGACGAGGCCGCCGGGCCGTACACTGCCGCGGGCAGCAGAGGCTGTCGCATGGAGTGGCGTGGGTGGAGTGCCAAAAGGGTAGCCGGTCGGCAGTCGGCAGTCGGCAGTCGGCAGTCGGAGCGGAGCGGTCGCGTCTGGCGGGGCAGGCGCGCTAAGCGGCAGCCGCGGCGGTAGCCCGGTCTCCTCGCCGGGGGTTGCTGTTCGCTGGCCGGGGTGACGGGCGCGCCCGGCGATAGAGCTTCTTGAGGTTGTGGGTGGCGGCGCTCAGCTTCCATTCGCTGGCGCACGCGGCGATCCCGCGCCGCTTGAAGCGGCGGATGCCGCGGTTTTCCTTGACGTCTCCAAAGACGGGTTCGATCATCCAGCGCCGCTGCTCGTAGAGACGCCGGCCCCGCTGCGTCGCCAGTTTCCGGTCCATCCGTTCACGTACGGAGAGCCCGGCAGGGATGCGCCCGCGCGGCGCCGCAGCGCCGGCGCGCCGGTTGCGGTCGCTGCGGGTGGCGATCAGCAGCTCCGGACCCCTGCCTTCGGCCTGCCGCACGTTCGCCTCGGAGTAGTAGCCGGCATCGGCCAGCAGCACGCGCGGCGGCCCGCAGTGTGCGGCCTGCAGGTTGCGGTGCATCGCCTCGATCATCGGTTGCAGCTCGTGCATGTCCGTCGCCTGGAGGCTCACCTCGGCCGCGACGATGATCTGGTCGCTACTCGTCACCGCCTGCACGTTGTAGCCCTGGAAGTAGCCGTGATAGTCGCGCACCACGCGGCTGTCCGGGTCGGTGACGTTCACCTTCGCGCCCGGGTCGGGCTGCGGCGGCTGCGGGCGGCGCCCGCGCCGGTCCTTCTGCGCGCGGCTCCTGAGGCGTTCCTCATAGTCCTCCTGCCGCTCCCGCTCACGGGCCGCCAGCCGCTCCCGCGCCTCGCGCAGCCGCTGCAGGCGCTCCTCGCGGTCCCTGAACCCCGCAGGCAACTCGTCGCCCCGCGCGTCGCCGAAGCGCGCGTTCTCCTCGGCGTCCACCCGCTCCGCCTCGGCGAGGATGCGCCGCACCTCGGCCGCAAGCTCCGCATCCGTGCGATTGCGCTCACGGCTGGCGTTCGCGCGGAGTTTGGTGCCGTCGAGCGCGACCACGCCGACCCGCAACAGACCCGCCTCGGCGCACAGCCTGAGCACCCCGGCGAACAGTCCCGCCAGCGCTTGCTCGTGCTGCTGCCGGAAGCGGCAGATCGTGGCGTGGTCGGGCTGCTGGTTCGCGGTCAGCACGCGGAAGGCGATGTCCTCGCGGCAGCGCCGTTCGATCTGGCGGCTCGAGCGCTCGCCCTCGCAGTAGGCATAGAGCACGAGCGCGACCATCATCGACGGCTCGTACGCCTTCCGCCCCCAACCGTCCTCGCGGTAGCGCGCGTAGAACGCGGTGAGGTCGAGCTGGCTTACCGCATCGAGCACGAACCACGCGAGGTGGTCCTCGGGCAGCCAGTCGCGGAGGCTGGCGGGCATCAGGTATTGCTGGTCACGCTCGCACGGCAGGAAGCGCTGGGTCATGGCGGCACCCCGGAATCACTCCGCCCCCGCCGCCATGCTCATCCTATCGCGATGTTCCCCGCATCGCGGGTTTGTGCGACAGCCTCAGCTAGGCCCGGCAGGCCGTCAGCGAGCGAGGCGGCGCAACCAGAGCCGGCGCAGCAGCGTCTCGCGGAAGAGCCGGTTGCGCAGGCGGCGGTAGAGCGCGTCCGCCCGCCGCACGACGGGATCCTCATCCTCCACGCCGTCATCGAGCGGATCTTCCGCGTCGTCGGCGCGCGCGCCGTAGCGCTCGCGGGTGAAGGCGTCCGCGAGGAGTTCGACGGGCTCCTCGCTCTCGAGGTCTCGCCGCAGATCGGAGGCGGTCTCGATCGGGGTGCGGTTGGCGGGCGCGGAGAGGCCGGCCCAACCGGAGAGCCGCTGCACCTTCGCCCAGCGCGCGGTGGCGGGGCTGAGCCCCCGATCCGGGAACGCCCAGACCCCGCGCGCGATCAGCATGAGCGCCGCGGCGGCGGCGAGAATCGCGATCAGCCAGCCTGCGATCATCCCGATCGGCGCCCACAGCGACCCGCCACCACCCCGGCCGCCGAGGTTCGGCGAGCCCAGCCCGGCCGGCTCCAGGCTCTCTTCCAGCAGCTCGGCCAGCTCGAGCGCGGCCAGCGCATCGTCGGTGCCGCTCCCCGCAGCGAAGTCGGCGAACCCGCCTCTCCCGGTGCGGCTGACGAGCTCGCGGACCGGGGCCGGGTTGAACTCGACCCATCCGTAGCCGGGGAAGTAGACCTCCGGCCACGCCCACGAATCCTCCTCGCTCAGCACGTAGGCCTCTGACTGCCGACTGAACGAGGTCTCGTCCATCGCGAAGCCGACCGCGATGCGCGCCGGGATGCCGAGCGTGCGCAGCAGCACCACCATCGCCGAGGCGTGGTGGTCGAAGTAGCCCTCGCGACTCTCGAACAGGAACCAGTCCACCGGATCGCGGCGCGGCGGCGGGTCCGAGACCTTGAGGCTGAAGGCGTAGTTCTCGCGCAGGTAGCGCTCGATTCGGAAGGCCGCGAGGTACGGCTCGTCCTCGCCACTGGCGATCTGCGCGGCGAGTTCGCCGACGCGGGCCGGCAGGCTGCCGGGCAGTTGCAGGTAGCGCTCCTGCACCCACGGCGGGTACCCGGTCCCCGCGCCCAGCAGATCCTCGACGCCGGCGACGGAGATCGAGCCCACCGAGGTGTAGCTGTCGCCGCTCCCGATGCGATCGTTCGGGCGCAGCCCGATCACGTCGCTGTCCGCCGCGCCGGTCAGGAACTCCGCCTCGATGTCGGTTGCCAGCGGCTCGCCGACGGAGAGCAACCGCCTGTCGCTGAGCGGGGATTCGACGTGGACCTCGACGGCCACGAGGCGGCGCTGCTGCGCGCGCGTCGCGGGAGTCCCGAAGCGCGCCGCCTCGACGGTGATCGCCGGCGGGTCGACGAGTTCGGTGTCGGAGAGCCGCCATCCCCCGCGCTCGTAGCGGTCGAAGACGTTCGAGCGCAGGTACGCGAGGCTGCCGGGCTCGGCGGAGACGATGTACATCGTCTCGTCATCGAGCTTGACGCTGCCCTGCAGCGGCAGGGAGTTCTCGAACTGGTGGACCAACTGGCCGTGCTTGCCGTCGATCCCGATGAACAGCTGGCCCAGCGGCTCCACCCGGTCCGTGATCGGGCGGATGGCGTTGCTCCAGGCCCCGGCGGCCGGCTCCCAGCCGTCGCCGACCGGCACGATCCAGGCCGCGAGGATCAGTGCGGCCGCTACCCAACCGCCGGCGTGCAGCACCTGGAGCGAGAGCCGTCGAGGCATGGCGAACGCGCGGCCCTGCCAGCCGCTGACCGTGCGCAGCAGGTGGATGCGCGTGAAGAGCAGGATCGCGGCGAAGAGGAAGACGACGAACTCCAGCGCCGGCTTCCCCGGCAGGTACGAGATGTTCGTCAGCAGGGCGAATCCGCCGGGCAGCAGCGCCAGCCAGGCGTTGCGCCATCGGAACACCGCCCACGACGCCAGGTAGGGCACGAGCCAGACGGCGAACACGAGCAGCAGGACGAAGGGGAGCGGGTCCGTGGAAACCCCGCCGGTCACGAACGCGGTCAGCCAGTCGCCCATCCGGCCCCAGAGGTCGCCCGCGCGCGTCGTGATGCCGAGCCCCGACGCGAACGGGTCGGACAGCTCCATGGTGTGCAGCACCATCGCCGTCGAGATCGCGACGCCCAGGGCGCCGCCGCCGAGGAACGACGTCCACGGCCGCTGGCCGGAGCGGGCCAGCAGCGCGCCGGCCACCAGCCCGATCCCCGCCGCCACCGGCAGCGCCGGCATCTCGTCGACCCAGTTCGCGCGCGCGATCGAGGAGGCGACGGAGAACTGGGCGACGGCGAGCAGCGCGAAGCTGATCCAGTCCTCCCAGAAGTTCCAGGCGCTCACGCTCCTCGGATCGGCCTCGGCGAGGAGCTCCCGCAAGCCGCGGGAGCCAAAGCCCGCCGGCCGGTCGGGGCTGTCGCTGAGCGCGCTCATGCGTAGACGCTCCCCCGATCGCCCACACCGGCGGAGGACAGCACCTGCACGAGGTCGTCCTGGCGCTTCACGGTGTAGCTGTAGACGCCGCCCGAGGCGAGCGTGCCGTAGACATCGAGCGAGCTGGCCGCCGCGCCGAAGGTCTCGCCCTCCAGCAGCACCGCCGCCACCTTCACGCCGCGAGCGGACAGCGACATCAGCGCCAGCGCCCAGTCGTCACGCGGCGAGGGCGTCACGGCGACCACCGTCGTGTGCCGCCCGAACTTGCGCGACTCCTCGAGCAGCAGTTGCGAGAGCGGGACATCGCCCACGGCGCGGGCCAGCGCCAGCGACTCCAGCAGGCGCGTGTAGTGGTTGCCGCCGCGGCTCGGCTCATTGACGCGCAGATCGTCGTCGTAGGCGATCACGCCGACGGAGCGGTTCTGCGTGATGAAGTAGCGGATGACCGAGGCCGCCACCATCACGGCGGCCTCCTCGGTGCCGTCGTCGCCCTCCCCGGAGTGCACCGCGCCCTCGAGGTCGAGGAGCACCCAGATATCGGAGGCCGGATCGAGCTCGAAGAGCTTCACCATGAGGTTGCCGGTGCGGGCCGTGGCCGGCCAGTGCACGCGGCTGAGCGAATCGCCGGGCTCATAGGCGCGCAGGCCGGAGACGTTGGGCGTGACGTTTTGCGTGCGCCGGCGGAAACGCCCGTCGCCCGGCAGGTTCGCCGGCGGCACGTGCAGCCTCGGCAGCTCCGGCGCGTTCGGGTAGACCAGCACCTCCGAGCGCACCCCGAAGGTGCGCGACATGCGGAAGAAGCCGAACGGGTCGGTCGCCGTGACCGTCACCGGCCCCAGCTCGTAGAGTCCGCGCCGCCGCGCCGGCGTCTCGTAGCGCCAGACGTCCACCCCGCGCCGTCCGAGCGTGACGACGCGGTTGGTGACGTGGTCCGGCAGCGTCGAGTGGTCGTGGACCTCGAGCCAGACCTTGGGCAGCCAGGAGCGCGAGCGCACGATCACGCGCCCGTGCAGCGCGCGCCCGCGCGAGACGCGCTGATCGCGGCGCCGCACCTCCACCTCGATGCCTCGAATCATCGAGCGATTCCAGAAGTAGAGCAGCGGAATCGCGATCGCCATCAGGTAGGCGAAGCGGAAGAGCAGCCAGAACCCGGTCGCGCTCGCAACGGCGAGGGTGAAGAGCGCGACGGCGATCGCCACCGCCACGTTGGGCCGGCGCGCGGCGAGGCTCGCCGCCCGCCACAGCACGCGCATGGCTCAGGCGCCGCCGCGCGCCCGTGCCCCGGGCACCGGCGTCCGCTCGATGCATTCGTCGACGATCTGCGCGCTCTCGATGTTCCGCACGCGCGCGGCAGGGCTCACGATCACGCGGTGCCCGAGCGTCGGGTAGGCCAGCCGCTTGATGTCGTCCGGCTGCACGAAGTCTCGCGCTTCGAGCATCGCGTAGGCCTGCGCCGCGCGCATCAGCGCCAGCGATCCGCGCGGCGAGGCGCCCAGGTAGACGCTCTCGTGCTCCCGCGTCGCATTCACCATCGTCACGATGTACTGCTTGATCAGTGGGTCGATGTAGACCTCGCGTATGGCCTGTTGCAGCTCGATCACTTCCTCGGCGTTCGTGACCTGCTCAAGCGACTCGATCGGGTGTTGCTGCTGCTGGGCGTCCATCACCAGCACCTCGTCGGTGGGGTTCGGATAGCCGAGCCGCACGCGCATCAGGAAGCGGTCGAGCTGCGCCTCGGGCAGCGGGAACGTGCCCTCGTACTCGATCGGGTTCTGCGTGGCGAGGACCATGAACGGCGCGGGCACCTTGCGCGTCACGCCGTCGACGGTGACCTGTCGCTCCTCCATCGCCTCCAGCAGCGCGGACTGCGTCTTGGGGGTGGCGCGGTTGATCTCGTCGGTGAGCACGACCTGCGCCATCACCGGGCCGGGCCGGAACTCGAACTCGCGCGTCGACTGGTTGAAGACGGCGACGCCCGTGACATCCGAAGGCAGCAGGTCCGGCGTGAACTGGATGCGCTGGAAGCTGCACCCGGTGGAGCGGGCAAGCGCCCTCGCCAGCATCGTCTTGCCTACGCCGGGCACGTCCTCCAGCAGCAGGTGGCCCCGGCAGAGCAGCGTCACAAGCGCGAGCCGCGCCTCTTCCGTCTTACCGATGATCACCCGTTCGACGTTGTCGAGGATGCGCTCGGAGACTTGGCGTGGATCCTCCACGTCGGCCCTCCCAACCTTCGCAGTCAAGCCTCGCCTCTCCTCGCCGAGGGACGCGGAGACACGGGCAGATAGACGCGGCGAGCGCCAGTATAGCAGCGCCCCCACCGGCGCTTCCCGCCCGCCGGCGCCCGCTCGCTGAAGGCTCGTGAGCCCAGTATCCGATCCTGCGGATACGATGGTAGGGACATCCGCCGAGGAGGCCCGTGGCCGCAAATCAGACCCCGCCGCCTCCCCGCTCCTCGCGGCTCACCAGCAGGAGCAGCCTGCTGGCCGCTGCGGTGGCGCTGCTGCTGATCGTGATGGCCGCCGCAGTCCTGCTGCGCGTGCTCGATGACGAACCGGCTGAGCCGTCGCCGGTCACGATCGTCCCCATCACGCGCACCGCCACTCCGTCCCCGACGGGCACGCCCTCGCCCACTCCCACGCCGTCGCCGTCGCCATCCCCGGCTGCGACTCCTTCACCTACGCCGTCGCCGACACCTTCGCCCACCCGTCGCCCACACCATCACCTTCACCCACCCCACACCCACACCCACACCCACACCCACACCCACACCCACACCCACACCCACACCCACACCCACACCCACACCCACACCCACACCCACACCCACACCCACACCCACACCCACGCCCACGCCAACACCCACTCCGACCGCAACCCCAACGCCAACGCCCACACCGACCCCAACACCCACTCCGTCTCCGACGCCGACCCCGACGCCCACGCCCACGCCTACGCCTACGCCGGCGCCCACACCCATCGCCGGCCTGCTCGAGGTGGATCCGGAACGCGTCGGCACCGGCAACGCGCTGGTCGTGACGGCGTCCGCTCCCGGCTCCGTCTCGGCGCGGATCGAGTTCCGCGGCGCCACGTACCCCCTCGTCCCGCGCGGCGAGGCGTTCTGGGGTGTGCTCGCAATCCCCGTCGAAGCCGAACCCGGCGAGGAGCCCCTGCGCGCGACGTTCCACGACGCCGACGGCAACGAGATCGGCGACGCCGCAGGCGCGTACGTCGTCGTCGCGCTCGAGCGCCCCGTCGAGCAGATCACGCTGACGCCCGAGGTAGCCTCGACACTGACCGCGGACACCTCGCAACGTGAGGCCGAGCTGCGCGCCGAACAGTTCGCGCAATCCGATCCCGAGCCGGCGTGGTCCGAGCCTCTCCTCGGACCGCTCACCCGGGCCCCGATCACCGCGCCCTTCGGCACCGGTCGCTCCTACAACGGCGCCCCGGTCAGCAGCTACCACCGCGGCGTCGATTACGCCAGCCCCGCGGGCGACCCGGTGCTCGCGTCCGCGCCCGGCCGCGTCAGCTGGGTGGGGGAGATGCCGATCCGCGGCAACTCCGTGATCGTCGACCACGGCGCCGGCTTGATGACCGGCTACCACCACCTCTCGCGCATCGACGTCGCCGTCGATGACCTGGTGCAGGCGGGCACACAGCTCGGCGCTCTCGGCGCGACGGGCCTCACGACCGGCCCGCACGTGCACTGGGAGGTGATCGTCCACGGTGTGAACGTCGATCCGCTCCCCTGGCTCTTCAACTCGTTCCTGACGTCCGGGAGCCTCGGCGCTCCAGCGCAGACAGAGTCTGCGCAAGAGTGACGACCGCCGCCGTCTCGACGCGCAGCCTGCGAGGCCCGAGGCTCACCGCCAGCGCCCCGTCCGCAACCAGCCGCTCGCGCTCCTCGATCGTCCAGCCGCCCTCGGGCCCGATGTAGATCGCGACGGCCGTGGGCGCGGGGGTGACGCCCTCGATCGCCTCGGCGACCGTCTGCGACGCGCCGGGATCGGCGATCAGCCGCAGCGCGCCGGCGGGCGGCGCCTCGCCGAACGCGGGCAGGGAGGCGCGCCCGCACTGCTCGGCGGCCTCGATGGCAATGCGCCGCCAGCGCTCGACTCGGCCCTCGCCCGGCTGCATCACCGAGCGATCGCTCGCGAGCGGCGTGATCGCGGTGACGCCCAGCTCCGTCGCCTTCTCCACGATCCAGTCGCCGCGTTGCCCCCGGGGGAAGGCGCACACCAGCGTGACGGCGACCGGCGGCTCCGGCAGCGGGTCGAGCGGCTCCCCAATCCGCAGCGTGACGCCCTCGGCGCCGAGGCCGGCGACGGTCGCCTCCCACTCCCCACCGCTTCCATCGAACACCGCCAGTCCGTCGCCGCGGCGCAGCCGCAGCACCCCGCGCAGCCGGTGCGACTGCGCGGCATCGAGGCGCACCTCGGCGCCGCGTTCGAGCCGCGCGTCCGGCACGTAGAGCCGCCTCACGGGACCGGCTTCCGCGCGACCAGGGCGCACCACTCGCCATCCTGCTCGACGGCGGGCTCGACGAGGCCCGCGCCCCGCGCGCCCGCGACCACATCCGGCGCGCGATCCTCCATGAAGCCGCTGAGGACGATCCGCCCGCCCGGGCGTAGCGCCCGCGCCGCCGCCGGCAGCAACTCGCACACGACCGCGGAGGAGATGTTCGCCACCACGAGGTCGTACACCGCCTCCCCGCCGTGCTCGGGGTGGAGCGTCCCTCTCGAGAGGTTCACGAGGTCCTCGAGGCCGTTGCGCCGCGCGTTCTCGCGCGCCGACTCCAGCGCGTCCGGATCGGTATCGAGCGCATCGACGCGCGACGCACCCAGCCGCGCCACAGCGAGCGCGAGGATGCCGGAGCCGGTGCCGATGTCGAGCACCACGTCGCCGGACGCGCATTCGCGCTCAATCGCCTGCAGGCAAAGCCGCGTCGTTGCGTGCTGGCCCGTGCCGAACGCGCGCCCCGGATCGAGGCTGATCGCGGGCGCGTCGCCTTCCTCCACGGGCTCCCAGGACGGGTGGACCAGCAGGCGCCCGATACGCAGCGTCGTGAAATGCTCGCGCCAGGCCTCGGACCAGTCGACATTCTCGACGGGGCGGTAGCGCAGCCGGGGCAGCGGCTCGCGCAGCGGGAGCGCGGTCAGCCGCCGGCGCAGCGCGCGGCGCTCGCGCGTGGCCAGCGGCGCAGTCAGGAACGCGCGCACGGTCGCGCCGCCGGGCTCGATTGTGTAGGCGAAGTTGTGTTCGTCCGAGGTCTGGATACGCGGCTCCAGGGCGACCGCGCCCTCCGCCAGTGCGGCGAGCGCGTCCGCCACCAGCTCCGCGTCCTCCAGTGCGAGTTGGACTGTCAGCTCTACCCATGCGCCGGAGCCGCCCGACGCGGCGCGTGCGTTCGCGCCCGCCGTCATGGGGCTAGGAGAAGACCTCCCGGATGCGACCGAACAGCCCGCGATCGGCCGCCGCCAGCGCAGGCGTCCCGAGCGAGTCTGCGAGCTGCTCCAACAGCTCGCGCTGTTCCTCGGTCAGCTTCGTGGGCGTGACCACGTGCGTGCGGACCAGCAGGTCGCCGCGCCCGCTGCCTCGCAGGTGCGGAACGCCGCGTCCCCGCAGGGTGAAGATGTGGCCGGGCTGCGTGCCGGCGGGCACGTCGATGCTGACGGGGTCGCCGTCCAGCGTCGGCACCTCCGACTCCGCGCCGAGCGCAGCCTGCGCCGGGTTCAGCGGCAGCACATAGACGAGGTGATCGCCGCGGCGCTCGAAGTGCTTGTGGTCGGCGATCTCGAGGTCCAGGTAGAGGTGGCCGGGCGGCCCGCCGCGGGCGCCGGCGTCGCCCTCGCCGCTGAGGCGAATCTCGTGCTCCTCGTCGACACCGGCGGGGATGTTGATGGAGCGCGTCACGGTGTCCATCCGCATGCCGCGCCCGCTGCAACCCTCGCAGGGATTGGTCACCACCTCGCCGTCGCCGCCGCAGCGATTGCACAGCGCCGAGTTCACGAAGCGCCCGAAGAGCGACTCCTGCACGCGGCGAATCTCGCCCTGGCCCTGGCACTCCGGGCAGGTGGAGGGGCGGCTGCCGTTGGCCGAGCCGCGGCCGCCGCAGTCCTCGCAACGCGCGACGCGCTGGAACTGGATCTCGCGCTCCGCGCCGAAGACGGCGTCCTTGAACGCGACGGAGATCGAGGCGCGGCGGTCGGCGCCGCGTTGCGGGCCGGGCCGGCGTGCGCCGGTGCCGCGGAAGAAGGCATCGAAGATGTCGCCGAAGCCACCGAAGCCCTCGAAGCCGGAGAAGCCGTGCTGCCCGCCGCCGTTCAGCCCGGCCATGCCGAAGCGGTCGTAGGTGCGGCGCTTCTCCAGATCGGACAGCACCTCGTAGGCGGCGTTGACCTGCTTGAAGCGGCCCTCGGCGCCTTCGCTCTTGTTGCGATCGGGGTGGAACTCCATCGCAAGCTTGCGGAAGGCGCGCTTGATCTCCTCCTGCGAGGCATCGCGCTGGACCCCGAGGGTCGAGTAGAGGTCGACATCTGTGGCCATCAACCGCCCAGTCTACCGAAGAGTTCGGTTCTGCGCGTGAGCGCTGCCTTCAATCGCCGCGATCACAGCGCGCCCCGCACGTAGCGCGCGTCGAGGTATTCCGCCACCCAATTGCTGGTGCTGCGCCACTGCCCGTCGGCGCCGCGCGTCGCCTGCAGTCGTCCACGGATCGCGGCCGTCCGCAGCGCCGAGTGAGAGATCCGCTCACTCGCCAGTGCTGCAAGCGGCACAAGCCGGCCGGGACCGGCCACCGCCGGAATGACGAACTTGTAGAGGTTGTCGAGTATCGCCCGCGCGATCAACTCGCCGAGCGGACCGATGTCTCCGCGATCGGCCCTGCGCAGCGCCGCCAGGTACATCCTGCGCTGGTTCTTGTAGATGATGGCAGGCGGGTAGCCGAGCCGGACGAGCAACAGGTTGAGGACCAGGCGGCCCGCCCGCCCGTTGCCGTCGAGGAACGGGTGAATCCGCTCAAACCGGCAGTGCAACTCAGCGACAGCCTCTGGAAACTGCTCTGCGTTCGGTTCGAGCCGATTCACGTCCGCGATCCAGTCCGCCATCAGCGTCGGCACATCGGTCCATGCGGGAGGCGTCATGCCTTCCGGAAACGGCTGGATGTCGTGTCTCCGATACGCTCCAGGCCTCTCCTCCGGATCGGCGGCGGGATGGGGCGCAACGTCCCACACGGGCTCCATCGCCACCTCGTGGATCCGCCTGACCTCGGTCAGCGACACCCACTCATCGCTCGACCACTCGCCTGGCTCGATGGCCTGGCCGTACACCCAGTCGGCGGCGTTCGCGTAGCCGCGGACCTCCATGTACTCCGCGAGCTGCTTGTCACCAACCGCGCGGCCTTCCGCCAGCAGCGCCTCGACCTGCCTCAGTACGAGCGTATTTCCCTCGATGGCGGTGGAGTGATGTGCCTCTTCGAACCAGATGCCGCGCCAGATGTCGGACGCCTCCAGCCGGTTGGGCAGTCCTCCCATACGAGTCCACAGTTCGGTGATCTGTGTCTCAAGCCGGGCATAGACGGTGCAGCGCGCGGCGGTCGCCCGCGCCGCACCGTCTCCCCCGAAAGTTGATCAGTCTGGCGACTCATGAAATGAACCGTACACTTTCCCCTTGAAAGTGTACGTCAGAGCGGCTCGAAATTACACCGCACACTTTGCGCGGGCCGGACTCCCGAGGACAGGTCAAACCTCGCGGAACTCGCCCTCGACGGTGCTGGCGGCCTCCTCGTCGCCCTCGCCCTCGGCCGCCTCACCCGCGGCCTCACCCTCCGCAGCGGCGGCGCTGTAGACAGCCTCGCCGATCTCCTGCATCGCCTGCGAGAGCGCCTCCACCTTCGGCTGCAACGCCGAGGCGTCGGCCTGGGTGTCGGCGAGGGCGGAACGGACATCGGCGATCGCCGCCTCGACGCGGCCCTTGAGCTCGTCGTCGATCTTCTCCGCGTGCTCGTTGAGCGTGCGCTCCGCGGAGTAGGCGAGGTTGTCGGCGGCGTTACGCAGCTCCACCTGCTCACGCCGCTCGCGGTCCTCGGCTGCGTGCTCCTCGGCCTCGCGCGTGAGGCGCTCGACCTCGTCGTCGGTGAGGCCGGAGCTGGCCTGGATCGTGACATGCTGCTGCTTGCCCGTCGCCTTGTCGCGCGCCGAGACCGTGACGATGCCGTTCGCATCGATGTTGAACTCGACCTCGATCTGCGGGACGCCGCGCGGCGCGGGCAGGATGCCGTCGAGGATGAAGCGTGCGAGCGACTTGTTGTCGGCCGCCATCGGCCGCTCACCCTGCAGCACGTGGATCTCGACCGAGGGCTGGTTGTCCGCGGCGGTCGAGAAGGTCTGCTGCGCGCTCGTCGGGATCGTCGTATTGCGCTCGATCAGCGAGGTCAGCACGCCGCCCAGTGTCTCGATGCCCAGCGTCAGCGGCGTCACGTCGAGGAGCAGCACGTCTTTGACGTCGCCGCGCAGCACTCCCGCCTGGATCGCCGCGCCGATCGCGACGACCTCGTCCGGGTTGACGCCCTGGTGCGGGTCCTTGCCGAAGAACTCGCGCACCTTCTGCTGGACCAGCGGCATGCGCGTCATCCCGCCGACGAGGACCACCTCGTCCACGTCGGAGGGCTGCATGCCCGCGTCCTTGAGCGCGTCGCGCACCGGGCCGATCGTGCGCTCGACGAGTCCGTCGACGAGCTGCTCGAGGCGCGCCCGTGTGATCGCGATCTGCATGTGCCGCGGGCCGCTCTGGTCGGCGGTGATGAACGGCAGGTTGACCTCGCTCTGCTGCGCCGTGGAGAGCTCGATCTTCGCCTTCTCGGCGGCTTCCTTGAGGCGCTGCAGCGCCATCCGGTCGCCGGACAGGTCGATCCCCTGGTCACGCTTGAACTCCGTCACGAGGTAGTCGATCACCACGTTGTCGAAGTCGTCGCCACCCAGGAAGGTGTCACCGTTGGTCGCCTGCACCTGGAAGGTGCCGTCGCCGATCTCAAGGATCGAGATGTCGAAGGTGCCGCCGCCGAGGTCGTAGACCGCGATCACCTCGTCGCCCTTCTTGTCCAGGCCGTAGGCGAGCGAGGCGGCGGTCGGCTCGTTGATGATGCGCAGCACCTCGAGGCCGGCGATGCGGCCCGCGTCGCGGGTGGCCTGGCGCTGCGAGTCGTTGAAGTAGGCGGGCACGGTGATCACCGCCTCGCTGACCTCCTCGCCGAGGTAGGCCTCGGCGTCCGCCTTCAGCTTCTGCAGGATCATCGCGGAGATCTCCGGCGGCGAGTAATCGCGATCGCCCATCGTCACGTGCGCGTCGCCGTTGCTCGCCGCGCTGAGCGCAAAGGGGGCGACCGCGCTCAGTTGCGTGACCTCGGCGTCCCCGAAGCGGCGGCCCATCAGCCGCTTCACGGAGAAGATCGTGCCGTCCGGGTTGGTGACCGCCTGGCGCTTCGCCACGGTCCCGACGAGCCGCTCTCCGGACCCGCTGACCGCCACCGTCGAGGGCGTTGTGCGGCCGCCCTCGGAGTTGGCGATGATCACGGGCTCGCCGCCCTCCATCACCGCCATCGCGCTGTTCGTGGTGCCGAGGTCGATGCCGATCACCCTTGCCATCTCGTACCCCCTGTCGCCGTTCTGTCGTTCATGCGGGCCGGCGCGCTCGCGCCGCCGCCTTCCTGCCTGGGTTGGTCTCTACTGCTCCTGTGGCTGCTCGCCGGCGCCGACCACTACCTGGGCGGGCCGCAGCACGTAGTTCTCGATGCGATAGCCCTCGCGCACGAGGGCGACGACCTGTCCCTCCGGCCCGGGGCCGAAGGTGACGGCCTCGTGCACGAGCGGGTCGAAGGCCTCGCCTTCGCCGCCGATCTTCTCGACACCGGCGTTCGCCAGCATCTCCCCGAACTTGCGCTGCACCAGCCGGATGCCCTCGACCCACTGGTGGCCGGCGAGCTCGTCATCAGCCGACGCAAGCGCGCGGTTCAGGTCGTCGAGCGGCGGCAGGCAGCGCGCAATCGTCTCCGCCAGTTGCGTCCGCGCCCGTTCCGCCCAGCGCTCCTCGGTGCGGCGGCGGTAGTTCTGCATGTCCGCGACGGCGCGCGCGTGGCGCTCCGTCCACCCCGCGACCTCCGCCTCGAGGGCGGCGATGCGCTCGGCGGCACCGGGTGCGTCGTCGCCGCCGGCCTCCTCGGCAGGCGCGCTCGTCTCCCCGGCAGTGTCTCCTTCAAGAGGCACGTCGTCTTGCTCCTGACCATGCGTCGTCGAGTCTTGCGGGCGAGGTTCGGCCCGTGCGTCAGCCATCCAGTTCGTGCAGCAGTTCGGTCATCAGCCGGGCGACGTAGCGGACGCGCGGGATCGTGTGCCCGTAGTGCATCCGCGTGGGGCCCAGCACCGCGACGGAGCCCACCGCCCCGCCCGGCTCACCGAACGTCGAGATGACCATCGTCCAGTCGTGCAGCCACGGCCGCTCGTTCTCGTCACCGATCAGCACACGGGCGCTGCGCTCCGCGCTCGAGGGCCGTTGCAGCGCTCGGCGCAGCTCGTACGCCTCCAGGTGCTGCACCGCATCCAGCATGCGATCGGTGCTCGAGAACTCCGGCTGCTCCAGCACCATCCGCACGCCCTCGATGAACAACTGCATTGCAGTCGCGCCGTCCGTCGTCAGCTCGGCGATGTCGAGCGCGAGGCGGCGATCGTCTTCGTCCTCGAACTGCGGCGCGGCTGCGCGGATCCCGTCCGGATCGGACAGCGCGAGGCGCTCGTTGAGGCGTGCGGCGCGGACGGACAGCGCTACCTGGTCCTCGGCCTCCGGGACGGCGACGATCCGCTCCTGCACGCTGCCGTCGTCCAGCACGCCCACCAGCAGCGCCGCACCGGGCCGCAGGTGCACCAGCTGCGCCTGCCGCAGATGCGGCACCGCGCGCTGTGGACGCGCGACCACGGCGACATTGCTGACCGCCGCCGCAAGGATCGATGCGGCCAGCTGCAGCCACTCATCGAGCCCCGGCGCCACCTGGTAGAACTGGTGCTCAATCGTGCGCCGCTCGTCCGGGCCGATCGGCCGCTCCGCCATCAGCTCCTCGACGTAGAAGCGGTACCCGCTGTTCGAGGGGATGCGCCCGGCCGAGGTGTAGGGGTGGGTGATGTACCCGTCTTCCTCGAGCGCGGCCAGTTCGTTCCGCACGGTCGCGGTGGAAACGGCCAGGTTGTGGCGATCGACCAGCGCGCGCGAACTCACCGGCGCAGCAGTGTCGATATACTCGTCTACGACGAGATTGAGGATGTCCGCCCGGCGCTGAGTGAGCACGGACCCTCCATCCCGACTGACCCGTGTGTTAGCACTCTCAACGGGAGAGTGCTAACACACTGGATTCTAGCCGCCGCACGCCTGACTGGTCAACGCTTGGACCCGTTCCGGCGGCGCAACGACAGGGCATCGAGGCGGCCTCGGGGCCCCTGCCCGCAAGCACGAAACAGGAGCGCATGGACCGCGACACGGACCAACAAGCCGCCCCCCTGCCCGCCGCGGACGACCCCGGCCGCGCGGCCGACGCCCGCGACGCCTTCTCCGAGCTCTACGAGGCGCACGCCACGCGCGTCTATCGCTACCTGCTATCCCGCACCAGCAGCGTCAGCGATGCCGAGGAACTGACCTCGCGCACCTTCGCCAACGCCTTCGCGAGCCTCGGCAGCTACCGCGGCCGCGGCAAGTTCGAGTCCTGGCTGATGACCATCGCGCACAACCTGCTGGCGAACTGGTACCGCGACCGCGGGCGCAGGCCGCAGGCCACGTCGCTCGACGAGGCGCTCACCGTCCCCTCGGACGCGCCGGGACCGGAGTCCGCGCTCGAGCGGAACGAGGAGACACAGCGCGTGCGCAACGCAGCCGCCGCGCTCGCCACGGACCGCCAGCGGCTGATCACGCTCAAGTACGTGGACGGCCTCACGAACGCCGAGATCGGGCGCATCCTCGGCCGCAGCGAGGGCGCCGTGAAGGCCCTCCACCACCGCACGCTGCGCCAGCTCGCCGCGGCGCTCGCCTCCGAGGACGAGTAGCAGCGCAAGCCCCGCGCCGCGGCGCCGCGCTGGGGCAGCGGGCGGGGTGTGGCGACAGCCGCCTGCGCTCGCTACGATCACGACACCCCGGAAGGGCGGCGCAGATCATGGACATCAGCTGGCTCGGGCACGCCTGCGTGCGGCTGCGCACGCGGTCGGCCGCAGTGGTCATGGACCCGGCGAGCCGCGACGCAGGCTTCGACATGGGCCGCCCCGGCGCGGACATCGTGACGATCAGCCGCCAGCATCCGCATCACGCGCACGCCAGCGGCGTCCGAGGGCAGCCGATCATCATCGATGGCCCCGGCGAGTACGAGATCGAGGGCGTGCAGCTCTTCGGCCTGCCCAGCCCGCTCGTCCGCGCTGGCGACGCGGCGAACGAGCGCAACATCGCCTACATCGTCGAGGCCGAGGGTCTGCACCTCGCCCACCTCGGCAGCAGTTGCATGCCGCCGCGCGAGGACGAGGCCGGGCTGTTCAGCAACATCGATATCCTGATCGTGCCAATCGGCGGCGACGAGGGGGTAACGCCGGAACGCGCCGCCCGTACGGTGCGCGATCTGGAGCCGACGATCGTGATCCCGATCAGCTACGAGGGCCCGGCAGCAGAAGGCGAGCAGCCCGCCGCGTTGCGCGCCTTCCTCGACGCGACCGGCCTCAGCGGCGGCGAGCCGCAGCCGCGGCTCAGCATCCGCCCTCGCCAGCTCGGCGAGGAGCAGCGCGTCGTGCTGCTGGAGGCCTCACGCAGGTAGCGCCCTCGCGGCACTCCGGTCAGGGCAGGTACAGCAACGGGTTGCGGCGCACGCCGTTCAGCTCGATCTCGAAGTGCAGGTGCGGGCCCGTGGTGCGGCCGGTCAGTCCGGCGAAGCCAAGCACCTGGCCCGCCTTCACCTCGTCGCCGTTCTCCACCGCAAAGCCGCGGAGGTGACCGTAGAGCGACGTGAATCCGCCATCGTGCCGAACCTCGACATACAGCCCGTAGGAACAGCACCTGATGCCGCCGGCGAAAATCACCTTCCCGTCCGCCGCCGCCTTGATCGGCGTACCGACGGGCGCCCTGATATCGATCCCCAGCGGATGGCTCCGGCCGAAGTACGACGTAATGATGTCGACGGTGGGCCAGACGAAGTTGTAGCTCGACACCGCTGTGGGCACTGGCGCCACTGCGGCCACTGGCGCCGCTGTGGGCACTGGCGCCGCTGTGGGCACTGGCGCCGCTGTGGCCGCCCGCACCGGCTGCGGTGTCGGCGTGGGAACGATGCGGGGCGCCGCAACCACGATCATGCGCCCGCCCGGCACAAGAATCGTCGCGCCCGCGCGGATGAAACCATCCGCGCTGAGCTTGTTCGCGTTGATGATGTCTCCGACGCTGGCGTCGTAGCGGTCGGCGATTTCATAGAGCGTCTCGCCGACGCGCACGCCGTGGATGATCCCGGCTACGCTCGGCACCTGGAGTTGCTGGCCGATCTGGAGGAAGTTGGCGTCGGCGATGATGTCGATGTTGTTCCAGAGGATGTAGCTGGCAGAGATGCCGAAGCGGTCCGCGATGCCGCTGACCGTATCGCCATGCTGCACCTCGTAGCGGAAGAACAGCGGGCGCGATGCAGGCTCCCGCTCCGGGAGCACAGCGCTGGCGGGCACTGCCACAGCCGCCGTGCGAGCGAGCGCCGCGATGTCAACGTCGGACGTGACCACGGTTCCACTCGCGTCTGTCGCCGATTGGGCCGGCGACTGACTGTCCACCTGCGGGCTCAACAGTGGCGGGTTGATCAGCGGTGGCTCGATCGCCTGCAGCCTCGATGCTGACGGCGCCGCCGGGCGCGCCCAGCCCGCCGCGCCGGCCGTGCCCGGCAGCGAGACCTGCGAAGCCCTCAACAGTGGGCCGGGCTGCATGGAACTGATGGTCAGCGGGAAGAACCCCGCCACAAGCACGAGCAGAAGCACGAGCGCCACGACCGCGGCATACACGCCGGGCGCAGCCGCCGGGAGCCACGGCCCTGCGGGAGCCTCAAGCTGTCGCCGCTGCGAGAGCAGCAGCCCGCGCCCAAGCGTCGGGCGCGCCCGGGGGAGGACAGGACCAATGCTGCTGATACTTGCCCCCCTTTGGCCACCCGCCGCCGCTCGAGGGAAAACGTAACCATCCGGCCGGGCGATCTACCCGCCGGGAAAGCAGAATGTTAGCACGCGCAGCGCCAGCTGCCGCCCAGACGAGACACGATCGAGGGCGCCAACAGTCTGCTGCGGTCGTCCGTTGCCAGAGGATTCCGGACTTGAGGTTGTTGAGGAACTCGTCGTCCGTCCCGGTCCTGGTGACGCGTTCCCGCTCGTCCCCGGTGGCCTCGGCGCCGTTGTCGCTGCCTCCACCGCAGCGCCTGATCAGGGCAGGTACAGCAACGGGTTGCGGCGCACGCCGTCGAGCACGACCTCGAAGTGCAGGTGGGGGCCGGTGGTGCGTCCGGTGAGCCCGGAGAAGCCGAGCACCTCGCCCGCCTTCACCCTATCGCCGTTCTGCACCGCGAAGTTGCGGAGGTGCCCGTAGAGCGACGTGAACCCGCCGCCATGCTTGACCCGGACGTAGAGCCCGTACGAGCGTCCGGGATCACCGCCGACAAAGGTCACGATGCCATCGCCCGTCGATCTGATCGGCGTCCCCACATCCGCCCTGATATCGATCCCCAGCGGATGGCTCGGGCCGAAGTAGGACGTGATCCTGTCGCGGGTCGGCCAGGCGAAGCCGTAGCGCCCGCCCGGCACGAAGATCGTCGCGCCCGCGCGGATGAAGCCATCTGCCCTGAGGCCGTTCGTGCTGATGATCTCCGCAACGGTGGCCTTGTATCGCAGGGCGATCTCATAGAGCGTCTCGCCGGCACGCACGAGGTGGATGATCCCGGGCTCGCTCGGCACCTGGATCTGCTCCCCGACTCTCAGTACATGGGCGTCGTCGATGATGCCGTTGTTCCAGCGGATGTAGCTGGAGGACATGCCGAAGCGGTCCGCGATGCCGCTGACCGTATCGCCCGGCTGCACCTCGTAGCGAAAGAACAGCGGACGCGGCGCGGGCTCCGGCTCCCGGGAAACGGTCTTCTCGAGGTCGACATCGGACGTGATGCCCGTCAGAACCGCGCCCGACGCCGACCGGGATTGCCCCTGACTGTCCGATTGCGGGTTCAAGAGCGGCGGGTTGATCAGCGGCGGGTTGATCAGCGGCGCCTCGATGGGTCGCCGCAGCGATGCTGATGGCGCCGCTGGTTGCGCCCAACT
The DNA here is from genome assembly GCA_965247925.1 of Dehalococcoidia bacterium. Taxonomy (GTDB): domain Bacteria; phylum Chloroflexota; class Dehalococcoidia; order UBA2979; family UBA2979; genus VXMT01. The sequence continues at coordinate 258,848 of CBDFIB010000004.1, read as the reverse complement.
CGCGGCGCCGGCCGTGCCCGGCAGCGAGATCTGCGAGGCCCTCAACAGCGGGCCGGGCTGCGTCGCACTGATGGTCAGCGGGAAGAACCCCGCCACCAGCACGAGCAGGAGCACGAGCGCCACGACGGCGGCATACACGCCGGGCGCAGCCGCCGGAAGCCATGGCGCTGTGTGAGCTTCAAGCTGTCGCCGCTGCGATAGCAGCAGCCCGCGGCCACGCGTCGGGCGCGCCCGGGGGAGGACCGGATCGATGATGCTGATACTGGCCCCCCTCTGGCGCCCGCCGCCGCTTCGAGGGAACACGCAACCATCCGGCCGGGCTATCTACCCGGCCGGAAGGCGGAATGCTAGCACGCGCGGCGCCAGCCGCCCTCCGGGCGAGGCACGATCGAGGGCGCCAACGGTCTGCTGCGGTCGTCCGTTGCTAGAGCATTCCGGTCTTGAGGCCGGCGAGGAACTCCGCGTTCGTCTCGGTCTTCGTGACACGTTCCAGCACGCCCTCGGTGGCGTCCGTGCCGTTGTCGCTGACCATCGCGGCCATGCGCCGCAGCAGCCAGACCTGCCGCAACTGCTCCTCGGAGAACAGCAGATCCTCGCGGCGCGTCGAGGAAGCGAAGATGTCGATCGCCGGGTAGACACGCTTCTCCGCGAGCCGCCGGTCGAGCCGGATCTCCATGTTCCCGGTGCCCTTGAACTCCTCGAAGATCACGTCGTCCATGCGCGAGCCGGTCTCGACCAGGCAGGTCGCGATGATCGTCAGCGAGCCGCCTTCCTCGATGTTGCGCGCGGAGCCGAAGAAGCGCTTCGGCGGGTACAGCGCGATCGGGTCGATGCCGCCCGAGAGCGTGCGCCCGCTGGTCGGAACCGCCAGGTTGTAGGCGCGCGCCAGGCGAGTGATCGAGTCCATCAGGATCACCACGTCCATGCCGCCCTCGACGAGCCGCCGCGCACGCTCGATCGCCACCTCGGCGACGCGCGTGTGGTCCTCGACCGGCTCGTCGAAGGTGGATGCGATGACCTCGCCGCGCACGGAGCGGCGCATGTCCGTGACTTCCTCCGGGCGCTCGCCGACGAGCAGCACCATGAGGTGGACCTCCGGGTTGTTGATCGCGATGCCATGCGCGATCGACTTGAGCAGCATCGTCTTGCCCGCCTTCGGCGGAGAGACGATCAGGCCGCGCTGCCCGCGCCCCACGGGCGAGAACAGATCGACGATGCGCTGGCTCAGCTCACTGCTGTCGGTCTCCAGCGTCATCATGTCGTCCGGGAAGATCGGCGTGAGCTCCTCGAAGTTGGGGCGCAGCCGCGCGATTTCCGGATCGACGCCGTTGACGGCCTCGACGCGAAGCAGGCCGTAGTACTTCTCCGAGTCCTTCGGCTGGCGCACCTGGCCCGTGACGTAGTCGCCGCCGCGCAGCGCGAAGCGCCGGATCTGGGACTGCGAGACGTAGACATCGTTCGGTCCCGGCACCAGCCGCTCGCCGCGCAGGAAGCCGAACCCGTCATCGACGATGGCGAGCACGCCGCCCGCGTAGATCGTCCCCTGGCGCTCGGCCTGGGTGTGCAGGATGCGGAACAGCAGGTCCTGCTTGGTGAAGGTCTCCGGGTTCTCGATCCCCTGTTCAGTGGCGAACTCGATCAGCTGCTCCGGCGTCTGCGCCTCGAGTTCCGCGATGTCGAGGCTCTTGGGCGGCGGACCGTCAGGGCGAGGAGCACGCTCGCGACGCCGCCAGCGGCCGCCTTCGCGATTCTCGCGGCCTTCGGAATTCTCGCGGCCTTCGCGGTTCTCACGGCTGTCGCGGTTCTCGCGGCCGTCGCGGTTCTCACGAGGCGCCCGAGGCGCGCGCGTGTCGCGGCCCTCGGCGGCGCGAGGCGCGCCGTCTGACTCGTCGGGAGTACGGGTGGGGGCGTCTCGGCGCCCCCGTGAAGGGGATGGTGTCATGCGCGTTATATGCCGTCCTGTTCGACGGCTTCCGAAACCGGGGACAAGTGGACGCTCTGCATTCTACCGCACCGGGTGGCCCCTTGCACAGGGGCCGATCCGTACGTTCGGGGAATGGGCCGACGTTTCCGTCGGTTCGCTCCAGATTGACGGCGTGATGCATGCCGGTGGCTCGCCGAAGGGTCCGCACCTCTCCTCCCTCGTGATGATCGACGTCAGGACCGGCTGGACGGTCGTGGAGGTGTTGCTGCGGCTCCGACAGCAGGAGGTCGTGGCCGCCCTGACACGCGGGATCAAGCGGTTTCCGTTCCCGATCCGGAGCATTCACTCAGACAACGGCAGTGAGTTTCTCAACTACCGGGTTCTTGATGAGCTGGAGCAACTCGGCATCGAAACGACGCGGGGAAGGCCGGGGCGCTCCAACGACCAAGCTTTCGTGGAGCAGCGCAACTGGACGGTCGTTCGCAAGCGGCTCGGGGACGCCCGCTACAGCGGTACCCGCGCCCGTCAAGCCATGGTTGCCTTCTACAAGCCGATGACTGACTTCCACAACTTCTTCAACGGGCTGGCCAAGGTCACTGGGTCGAAGCGCGCGGGTGCGAAGGTAGTCCACACGTACGACGAGCCGCAGAGACCGTATGAGCGGGTGCTCGCCACCGGGGAGCTCGACGCCAAAACGGAGAGGGACCTGGCCTCCATCGCCAAGGTGCTCAACCCGGCGGAGCTCCAGCGACGCATCGATGAACGCCAGCGCGCCCTCGAGCACTTCGCCTACTACATCAACACGGTGTGACTCGTCACGGTCGCGTCGTGACCGGAGACAGCCGGGGTCTCCGGCCGGCCGCGGCGGGACGAGCGTTCGCGGCTCCTACCCGCACGAGGGCGCTTGACGGGTTCCCGCGCTGGCACTGGCGCGGCCTCGTTGCCGAACGCCCTCCGCCGCTCCACCGACTGCCCGGCACCCTGGACGCGGCGTGCGTGCCGCGAACGCCCCTCCAGCGGTCAGAGCGGTGTGAGGAGACCATCGAGCCACTCGCCCCTACGGATGGAACAGAACGGCCATGGCGGGGCTGGCTGGACGCAGTGCCCGTCGGCGGACACGCACCAAGCCTCGCCGAGGAAGGGCGATGGAGCGGGAAAGAGCCGAAGGGAGAGAGGAGATCTTGGGGACACGGGTTCTGATTCTGGAATGAGCCCCTCAGTGACACCTACTTATGATTTGGATCGGGGGCGAGCAAGGACCGGGAGGAACGACCGCCGGCGCCATCGCATCCAATCACAGCCCGCCGCCCGCACAGACGCCGAACCCCGTACCCCGCGTGCTGCCGACGCTGAAGCTGCACAGCGTGCGGCGCACGACGTAGCCTGATACCTGCGCGGCGCCTGGCCGGAGGTCGCACGATGCAAGAGCACGCACTGGTCGGCGACCTGGCGGTGATCGGCCTGCTCGCCGTGGCGACCGCGCTGGGCCTGCACCGGCTCGGTATGCCGGCGACTATCGGCTTCCTGATCACCGGCAGCGTCGCCGGCCCACACGGCCTGCACCTGATCGACGACACCGAGCAGATCACGCAGATCGCCGAGGTCGGTGTGATCCTCCTGCTCTTCGCGATCGGGCTTGAGTTCTCGCTCTCGCGTCTGCGCTTCATCTGGCGAACGGTGGCGCTCGGCGGTTCGCTGCAGGTGGGCGTTACGACGGCGGCGGCAGTCGCGATCCTTGTCATCGCCGGCGACAGCGTTGAGCGGGCGCTCGTCTTCGGATTCGTCGTGGCCCTGTCGAGCACCGTCGTCGTCCTGCGGGTGCTGTCGGTGCGAGGCGAACTGGCTGCCCCACACGGCCGCTTCACCATCGGCGCCCTCATCTTCCAGGATCTGCTGATCGTCCCGCTGACGCTCCTCGTCCCGGTGCTGGCCGACGGAGGCGGCGGAGGCTTCGTGCTCGAGGCGGGATGGGCGCTGGCGCGCGCTACGCTCGCGATCGCGGCCATGGTCCTGGTCGCCCGCTTCGTGGTGCCGCGAGTGTTCGGAGCCGTCGACGCCACGCGGACGCGCGAGGTGTTCCTGCTGATGGTGATCTCGGTCGCCCTCGGCTCCGCCTGGCTGATGAATCTCCTCGGGCTCTCGGTTGCGCTGGGCGCCTTCCTCGCCGGTCTGCTGCTCGCCGACACCGACTACCGGCACCGCGCAACCAGCGACATCATCCCGCTGCGCGATGCCTTCACCAGCTTCTTCTTCATCTCGCTCGGGATGCTCGTCGACTGGCGGGTGTTCGTTCAGGAGCCGCTGCTCGCCGCGCTGATCGTGCTCGGCCTCGTCCCCGGCAAGGCCCTGATCTCCTCGCTGGCCGCGCTGGCGATGCGCTATCCGGCTCGCGCGGCGTGGCGCGCCGGCATCTACCTCTCCCAGTTCGGCGAGTTCGGATACGTGGTCCTGATCCTCGGCGCGAACGAGGGTCTCATCGGATCTTCCGAGGTGCGCCTGATAGTCACCACCGGCGTGGTCAGCATCATCGTGTCCCGCCTCCTGATGCGCTGGGCAAGTGAGATGCGCGCCGGCGAGACGCTGCTGCGGCCGCTCGAGCGGCTCCTCCGCGCACGCGGCATCGGCGAGCCAACACCCGAGGACGCCGCGCTGGCCGGGCACGTCGTCGTTGCTGGCCTCGGCGTCGCCGGGCGGATGCTTGTCCGCTCGCTGGCGCGGGCAGGCATCCCGTACCTCGTGCTCGAGCTCAACGCGGAGACCGTTCGCGCCGCGCGTGGCGAGCACGAGCACGTCTATTACGGCGACGTCACCAGCCCGGAGGCGCTGGCGCACGCGCGCATCGCCCACGCGCGCGCACTCGTGCTGCTGATCAACGACCCGTCCGCGGCGCGGGGCGCCATCGTCGCCGCGCGCAAGGCATCCCCGGAGATCCCGCTGCTCGTGCGCACGCGCTACGTTGCCGAGCGCGCGGGCCTGCTCGCCCTCGGCGCCGACCAGGTCGTCTGCGAGGAAGTCGGGAGCGGCGCCGAGATGTCTGCCCACGTTCTGCGCGTGCTCGGGCTCGATGCCCCCTCCATCCGGCGGCAGATCGGCGAGGCGCTGGTCGACGTCGAGGCGGGCGACCTGTCCGGCAGCAGCGGCGAGTGGATCGAGGCGCTCGGCGACCGTCCGCGCTGAGCCGCGTGCTTGCCTAGAACGGCTTGTAGATCGCGAGCCAGGTCATCACCGGCATGGTGACCACCATCAGCGTGCCGAACACCACCGGAACGCGATCGTTGATCGCGTCCTCCAGTTCCTGGGTGGTCTCCCCGCGCTTCTTCGCCTGCAACGCCAGCAGCCGCACGCGCCGCAGCCCCACGCCGAGCAGCGGCAGGAAGATGAATACGTCGACCGCGTAGACGAACTCCAGCGCCAGCAACCAGCCGGTGGTCACGAGGTTCGTGTTCTCCGAGGCTGCCCAGGCGAATCCCGTCAGCCCCGTCGCCAACATGCCGGAGAGGAGCCAGCGCGTCTCGTTCTGCTGCGCCTCGGTCAGCAGCATCGCGCGCAGGTCGATGTCGGAGGTGGACCAGGCGCGCCAGACGGCGACCATCACCGAGCCGAGGCCGGCCATCATCCAGAACAGCGCCAGCACGTGCAGCAAGCGGAAGAAGGTCATGGCCGGCTCCCGGCTCCGGACGCGCCCGTCTCAGTGCAGGGACGCCGCCTGCGAACCCGCGGCCTGCGCGGCGCCGTCCCGGTACTGCAACGCCGCCCCCACGAAGTCGCGGAAGAGCGGCTGCGGCCGTAGCGGCCGGGAGGTGAACTCCGGGTGGAACTGCGTCCCCAGCATCCAGGGATGGTCGCGCAGTTCCATGATCTCGACCAGCTCGCCGTCCGGCGAGCAGCCCGATGCGATCAGGCCGTGCTGCTCCAGCACCGGCAGCAGCTTGTTGTTGACCTCGTAGCGGTGGCGGTGCCGCTCTCGCACCCGCTCCTGCCCGTAGGCGGCGGCGGCGTGTGTGCCCTCCGCCAACCGGCAGTCGAAGCCGCCGAGGCGCATCGTTCCGCCGTAGTCCTTGATGCCGCGCTGCTCTGAGAGCAGCGAGATCACAGGGAACGGCGTGCGCGGATCGACCTCCGTGGTGTGCGCTTCCGGCATCCCCGCCACGTTGCGGGCGAACTCGCAGACCATCATCTGCAGCCCCAGGCATACGCCGAAGAAGGGGATGCGCCGCTCACGCGCGTACTTCGCCGCGGCGATCTTGCCCTCCAGCCCGCGGTCCCCGAAGCCCGGGCAGACGAGGATGCCGTCGACATCGCCGATCGCGTCCTCGGGCGCCCGCGTGTCGAGCTCCTCCGAATGCACCCAGTGGAACTGCGGGCGCGCGCGATGGAAGACGGCGGCGTGGATTAGCGCCTCGCGAATCGAGAGATAGGCGTCGTGCAGCTCCACGTACTTGCCGACCACGGCGATGCGCACTTCCGAGTCCGGGTGCCGCAGCCGCTCGACGAAGTCGCGCCAGTCGTCGAGATCGGCCGGTCCGGTCTCGATGCCGATGCGCTTCAGCACCAGGTCGGCCAGCCCGCAGGCCTCAAGGACCAACGGGATCTCGTAGATCGAGTCGGCGGTCTGGAGCGGGATCACCGCCTCGCGCTCGACGTTGCAGAAGAGGCTGATCTTCTCGCGCAGCGCCTCCGGCGCCGGCTGATCGGCCCGCGCGATGATCACGTCCGGCTGGATGCCGAACGAGCGCAGCTCGCGTACGGAGTGCTGCGTCGGCTTGGTCTTCAGCTCGCGCGTCGAGCCGATGTAGGGCAACAGCGTGACGTGGATCGAGGCCGTCGCGTCCACGCCGAGCGTGTGTCGCATCTGGCCGATCGCCTCGATGAACGGCTGGCTCTCGATGTCACCGATCGTGCCGCCGACCTCGACGATCACGACCTCGGCGTCGAGCGCGCTTCCCGCCTCGCGGATGCGGCGGCGGATCTCGTTCGTGACGTGCGGGATCTGCTGGATGGTGCCGCCGAGGAAGTCGCCCTTCCGCTCCTTGCGGATCACCTCCTCGTAGATCTGGCCGGAGGAGGTGGAGTTGGCCTGGGTGAAGTTCTCGTCGAGGAAGCGCTCGTAGTGCCCGAGGTCCAGGTCGGTCTCGGCGCCGTCGTCGGTGACGTAGACCTCGCCGTGCTGGTAGGGCGACATCGTGCCGGGGTCGACGTTGATGTAGGGGTCGAGTTTGAGGACGGAGACGCGCAGCCCTCGGGCGCGCAGGATCCGGCCGAGCGAGGCGGTGACGATCCCTTTGCCGACGGAACTCACGACGCCGCCCGTGACGAAGATGTACTTCGGCATTAGCCCTCGGATGGTCGGGGAGGACACGGTTCATATTCCGCGCGCGCGGCGGAGGTGTCAACAATCGGGGGCCGGGCGGCGGTCATCGCCGCCGGAGCGCGTAGTCGGCTACAGTCCTACGAGTTGCCGCAAGTCAGCTCGTCTCTCCGGCCGGACGTAGCTGCTGTGGCGACGCAGTTCCAGGCTCGCGTTGATGGCGGTGAACACCCCATCGTTGGCCTCGTCCAATGTGCTTCCGAGCTGTGTCTCGAACCAGCGGCTCACCTCGGACCAGCGCCAGAGCCGGTAGCGGCTCCGCGGGTCGGTGGCAGGTGGGGGGAACCCGCCCGGGCCACGCTCGCCCTCGATGAGCAGCCGGATGCTCTCTCGCGTGCGCCCCGTGCGCGCAGCGATGTCCGACATCGAGGCAAGCCCCGCATCGGCGATGCGCACCACTTCCACATCATCGAGTCCTTCGACGTCCGCGATAGCCGAGAGGACGGCGTCTTCGAGGCTCGGCGCCTCCCGATCGAAGTCGAGATACTGCACTCCGTGGCTGCGGCCCGCGAGAGCGTCGTCGCAACCGCTCTCGTACAACGCGTCGATCCGCTCCTCGTCCTGCAGGTCCGGACCATCCACGATCAGCGTGAACTGATAGGTCGGCATCTACGTCTCCTCGCGATCCCACTCGTGCAGGCAACGCTGCAACGCACGGCGGAGCTGTCTGGCGTGATTGTCCGCGCTGCGCGGGGTCGACCAGATCGAGACCTGGCATCCCGCCCGACTGGACTCGCCGCAGAGCATGACTCCCCAGCGATGCCCAGACGCCATCTGCCTGACCATCCAGCCGGCACCCTCCGCGTCCGCGAGCGCACCCTCGATCTCCTTTCGCGGGTGCCGCCCTCGCGCCATGTTGACACCATGCAACAGGGTGTTGTGTGCTGTCAACAGCGCGCGTCCGTCTCCGTTTGCTGGCGGGACACGCCCCCCGTACGCTGAGCCGAGCGCGATCGAGGCCCCGCGCAGCGCGAGTGGGGAGGCGCACGGATGCCGCCGACCGAGGCGATCCAGCCGCAGATCAGCACGCTGCCCAACGGCCTGCGCGTCATCACCACGCCCGTCCCCACGGCCCAGAGCGCCAGCGTCTCCTTTTTCGTCGGCGTCGGCTCGCGCGACGAGGACCGCCGCACCAACGGCGTCTCCCACTACCTGGAGCACTTGCTCTTCAAGGGCACCTCGACGCGCCCCACCGCCCCCGAAATCAGCGAGGCGATCGAGGGGGCCGGAGGCGCGCTCAACGCCTACACCACCCGCGAACTGACCTGCTACTGGAACAACATGCCCTTCGAGCGCGCCGGGACGGGCGTCGAGGTGCTGGCCGACATGATCCAGCACTCCCTGCTCGACGCCGAGGAGATCGACCGCGAGCGCACCGTGGTGCAGCAAGAGATCCGCCGCGGCCACGACGCGCCCGCCTCCCGCGCCTCCGAGCTGATGGTGCGCGCCGTCTACGGCGACCAGCCGATCGGCTGGCCCGTCACCGGCTCGATCGAGACCGTCGAGGCGCTGACCCGCGACGACTTCGTCTCCCACGTCGATCGCTGCTACAGCGCGGAGAACTCCGTGCTCTCCGTCGCCGGCGCCGTGACGCATGAGTGGGTCGTCGAAACCGCCGAGCGCTGCTTCGACGGCCTCCGCTCCGCAACCCCCGCCGCGCCCCCGCCGGCGGCGCACGGCCTGCCCGAGGAGCAGATCATCATCGAGGAGCGCGCGATCGAGCAGACCAACCTCCGGCTCGCCGTGCAGGGACCCCCTCGCCGCGCCCCGGAGCGGTTTGCGCTGGCGCTGCTGCACACCGTGCTGGGACGCGGCATGTCCTCGCGCCTCTTCCAGGAGGTGCGCGAGCGGCGTGGGCTCGCCTACTCAGTGTCCTCGGGGGTCGCGCAGCACCAGGACATTGGCTCGTTCGTCGTCAGCGCGGGCGTCTCGCGCGACCAGCAGGAGGAGGCGCTGCAAGTGATCGTCGCGGAGCTGCAGCGCGCCGCCGCGGAGCCCGTAGGCGCGGCCGAGTTGCAGCGCGCGAAGGACTTCGCCGCCGGCACCTTCCGGCTCTCGATGGAGACGCCGATGGCGCTCGGCCAGCACTTCGGCACGCAGCTGCTGCAAGACGGGGAGATCGAGCTGCCCGGCGAGGCCGTCGAGCGCCTCCGCGCCGTCGAGGCCGACCAGGTGCAGGCCGTGGCCCAACGCCTGTTCGGCGGCGACTACGCCCTCGCCGTCGTCGGCCCCTCGGCCTCCGCCGACCGCCTCGGCGCTATCCTCACGGCCTGATGACCGCACCGCGCACGAACCTGATCCTGCTGCCCGGCTCGCCCGTCGCCCCGACGCGCGCCGACGCCGTCACCACCTCCAGCGACGGGACCGCCGAGGCGCGCGCAGCCGGTGCGCCGCTCCACGTCCGCTTCGCGAACCCGCGCGAGGGCCTGCTGCGCTCGCAGCTCGAGGCGCTCGACGGCCCGGTCGACTGCGTGCTGCTCGCCGCGACGGCGCGCCCTCAGGATCTCCGGGACGCCGACGTCGAACTGCGCCGCCACGAACTGCGGACCGGCCTCAACCCGGGCAGCATCGGCCTCATCCCGGAGGTCGGGAGCGCCGCCGCCATCGAGCGGCTCCCGCAGCTCCTCGCCGTCGTCGACCGCCTCGCGAGCGTCGGCCTCGACATCGAGGCGGTCGCCGCCGACCTCGGCGCTCCGGACGCGCGCGCCGAGGCGCTGCAGTCGCCGATCCTGGGGCGGGTCGCCCTCGCGGTTTCCGCCGCGGCGCTGCCCTGGACCGTCGCTGCGATGGGCTTCGCGGCCGGCGACCGGGCGCGGCTCGCGGCACGGGCGCACGCCCTCGGCGCGAGCGGCGTCTACGTGCTGGGCGAGTCCGAGGTCGGCGGCTTCAACGCGCTCTTCTCCCGCGACGCCTGAGCTCTGTCCCTACTCGATCCTGCCCAGCCGCCGCAGCAGCGCGCGGATCTCGCCGACCGCGCGTCGGTGACGGCGCTCCAGCGTGCGCCGGGCGCGCTCGATGTACACGCCTCGCGCCGCATCGAGGAGCCCGCCGGCGAGCGCTGCCTCCACCTCGTCCTCGTCCTCCCAGCGGATGCTGAGGCGCCCCGCCGGACCGACACGCACCAGCAGGTCGAGCAGCAAGTCGAGGTAGCGCACCTCGTCGCCGCCAATCTCGAGGTCCGTCAGCACGTCGAAGCGGCTCAGGACCTCGCGGCCGGCGTCGGGTGTGCCGGGCGGGCGCACGATGTGGTAGCAGCCGTACGGGCGGCGCGGCCAGAAGCAGCCGTACGAGTCCAGCGAGTCGGCCCCGCGCTCGATGCGGTAGAGCACCAGCAGCAGGCTCGGGCTGCGATGGATCAGCTCCGTCTCGAAGCGCTCCTCGCCGCCGCCGAGTTTGCGCTTGACCTCGGTAATCACGCGCCTGCCCTCTCATCCGGGAGCGCCCGGGGGGAACCCTCGCCCGATCCGTCAGCGCTAGACTACGGATCGGGAGGCCCCGATGACCGCACCGGCTGGACGCACGGCCGTCGTGACGGGCGCGAACCGCGCCGACGGCATCGGCCTCGCGCTCGTGCGCGAGTTGCGAGCACGCGGCTGCGTGCCGGTCGTGGGAACGTACCGCGATCCGGCGACCAGCGCCGCCCTGCTCGACCTCGCGGCGACCGACGCGGACGTGCTCGCGGCGGAGCTCGACGTCGCCTCGGAGCACTCGGTCGAGGCCTTCTCCGCCTGGTGCGCGGCGCATCTCGACCGGGTCGGCTTGCTGGTGAACAACGCGGGGGTAGGCAGTACGGACGGTTCGATCGTCACGGCGCCGATCGAGGAGCTCGAAGATCAGCTGCAGGTGCACGGCGTCGGGATGCTGCGCGTGACGCGGGCGCTGCTGCCGCTGATGGGCCGCGGCTCGGTGGCGGTGAGCATCTCCTCCAGCCTCGGCAGCATCGCCGGCATGGGCAGCGGCTCGACCTACTACGCGCCCGCGAAGGCGCTCCAGAACGCGCTGACGAAGCAACTCGCCGCGACCGTGCGGCGCGAGGGCATCGTGGCGTTCTCGGCCTGCCCCGGCTGGGTCTCGACCTCGATGGGCGGTTCGACGGCGCCGCTGACGCCCGAGGAGTCGGCGCGGCGGCTGGCCGATCTCGTGCTCAGCGCCGGACCGGACGACGCGGGCACGTATCGCAGCGTCGACGGAGAGATCATCGAGTGGTGAGCCACGCCGGCGGCTCACGGCGCGGCGGGCAATCCGATCACTCGAGGACCACGAGCCAGGCGATCAGCGGAGTCGATCCCCCCTCGGGGTGGGGATCGAGCGCGACGGCGACTCTGACGCCCTCGGCGAGGTCACGTGGCCCGGCTACCGCGATGTAGCTGGTCCCCGGCGCATCCCTGACGGTGGCGCGCTCGCCGACGATCAGATCGATACCGGGTATTGCGTGGTCGCCCTCGATGTCGTTGAGCACGATCGCCGCGCCCTCGACGGCGACGACCGTGCCGCTCACGATCGCCTCGCCGGTCCAGCGCACTACGCCGTCGGCGCTCGCGTGCATGCGATGCAGGCCGCCGAAGGTGTCCCGCAGCACGACGCGGAATCCGGGCGTCAGCACCGCCGCGCAGGCGACGCCGGGCTGCACAACGCCCAGGCAGGCATCGGGCCAGACGACCGCCTCCGCGAGGTCCACGCTGAGGTCCGTGGCGGGCGCACCGAGCCACTCGGACATCAGCTCGATCGCGTTGCCGGTCACCAGTTCGAGCTGCTGGGCGTCCGATGCCCCCTCGGGGCTGCCGGTCGCGGCAGGCGTCCCGGCCGCGGTCGCGCTCGGCGTCGGGGACAGCGTCGGAGCCGCCGTTGGGGCAGCAGTCGGCGTCGCCGCCGTCGCAGCGGGGCCGGCCGGCGTCGGGGAGGCGAGCGGGTTGCGCGGCGGCGGCTCGTCTTCCGAGGAGCAGGCGGCGAGCAAGAGTGCGGCCACGAGCAGGCAGGCGACTCGGACCAGCATCGGCGATCCTCTCCCACCCCGCCTTCGAGGATAGCCCCCTCGACGATCCGCAGCCGAACGCGCGTACGGCTCAGGCATTATCCAGGTGCGAGGTCTGCGGTATCATGTAGCCGACACCGCGCGCGGCTCCGGCGCCGATGCGCGGTCTGTTTGTGCGCCTCCCGGCGAGGCGCGCGATCCAGCGGCGGACAGAGTACGAGGACGAGCGATGCCGGCGACGGTCATCATCGGCGGGCAGTGGGGCGACGAGGGCAAAGGCCGCGTCGTCGACTTCCTGTCGCGTAGTTGCTCCGTAATCGCCCGCTACTCGGCCGGCAGCAACGCCGGGCACACGATCGTCAATGACCTCGGACGCTTCGGGCTGCACCTCGTGCCTGCCGGCATCTTCAACCCCGGCACGACGTGCATTGTCGGGAATGGCGTCGCCATCAACCCACGCTCGCTGCTCGACGAGCTTGCGATGCTCAACGAGCGCGGCGTCGACACCTCGCGCGTACGCGTCAGCGACCGCGCCCACGTCGTCATGCCGTGGCACCTCGCCATCGACGAGCTCGACGAGAAGATGCGCGGGGAGCACGCGATCGGGACCACGGGCACGGGCACGGGCCCGGCCTTCACCGACAAGGCGGCCCGGCTGGGCGTGCGCATGACCGACCTCGTGCACCCGGAGTCGCTTGAGGCGCTGCTGAGCTTCGTGCTGCCGTACAAGAACCGCATCATCACCGAGCTGTACGGCGGCGAACCGCTGGAGTACGAGCAGATCCGCGACGAGTACCACGAGTACGGCCCCCTGCTCCGCCCCTACATCACCGACACCTCGCGGCTCGTGCAGGACGCGCACCAGCGCGGCGAGCAGATCCTGCTCGAGGGCGCGCAGGGCACCCTGCTCGACCTCGACAACGGCACCTACCCGTACGTCACCTCCTCGATCCCCTCGTCGATGGCGGCGGGGGCGTGTCTCGGCGTCGGTCTCGGGCCGACGGCGGTGGACCGCGTGGTGGGCGTGTACAAGGCCTACCAGACGCGCGTCGGCGACGGCCCCTTCCCGACCGAGCTGTTCGACGACGACGCGCGCCTGCTGCGCGATCACGGCCTGGACCAGGGCACCGGCGAGTACGGCACCACGACGGGACGCCCTCGCCGCTGCGGCTGGTTCGACGGCGTGCTGGCCGGCTACACCGCGCGGCTCAACGGCGTCACCTCGGTCGCGCTCACACGCCTCGACGTGCTCGCGCAGTTCGACGCGGTACAGGTGTGCGTGGCCTACGAGCTCAACGGCGAGCGCATCGACTCGCTGCCCGCCTCGCTGCACGAGGCGAACGCCGTGCGCCCGGTGTACGAGGAGCTGCCCGGCTGGCGCGAGGAGGTCTCGGATGTCCGTCACTTCCCGGACCTCCCCCGGGAGGCGCGGGGCTTCGTGCGGCGCATCGAGGAGCTTGTCGACGCACCGGTCGACATGATCTCGGTCGGGCCGGCGCGCGAGCAGGCGATCGTCACGCGCGACATCTTCGGTGGCCCACTCTAGGCGAGGCGCCAGAGCGATTCAGAAGAGGAGCGAACCGTGGAGCACTTGTTGCCCGGATTGCACGTGCTATTCGCAGCGCTGCTCGTCGGCGGGCAGGTGCTGCTCTTCTTCGCCGTCGTGCCCTCCACCTGGCTGATCGAGGACGAGGGCCTGCGCCGCCGCGTCACGCTCGTCGTCGCGCGGCGCTTCTCCATGATCGTCGGCATCTCGCTCGTCGGGCTGCTGCTCACGGGGCTCGCGCAGTTCTACACGGACGTCTTCGTCCCGCCGGACATCCGCGAGAACCTGTCGGACTTCCACTTCGGCCGGGTCTTCGTGACGAAGATGACGCTGTTTGTAGTCCTCCTCGGGCTGATCGCCACGCACGGCGCCATCTTCGGGCGGCGCATCGCCGCCATCTCGGACGCGGTCCAGGCAGGCGAGATGGACGCCGGCGAGCTGGAGCAGGCGCGCCGGAACTCGCTCGTCCTCTCGGCGATCATGGTGCTGGTCTCGATCGCGCTGATCTTCCTCGGCGCGGCCCTCGGCGATCACAGCTACTCGCACGAGCCGCTCCGCTAGCGTGACCGCAGCCCCCGAGGCGCCCGCACGTCTGCGCACGCTGCCCGATCTGCTGCGGCCCAGGCTCGACCTCGTCTTCGTCGGCATCAACCCGGGCGAGCGCTCCGCGCGGCTCGGCCACTACTACGGCCATCGCGGCAACGCCTTCTGGCCCGCGCTCTCGGCAAGCGGCCTGGTGCCCGAACCCGTGGGCCCCGAGGACGACCGCCGCCTGCCGGGCAGCTTCGGCATCGGATTCACCGACGTGGTCAAGCGCGTGCAGACGGACAGCACGCGCGTCCGCGACACCGAGCTGCGCGAGTCCGCCCCGGCCTTCCGCCGCCGCATCGCCTACGCCTCGCCGCGCGCGCTCTGCTTCACCACCACGCGCGCCTTCGACGTGCTGCACCCGCGCGTGCGACAGCCCGAGCAGTGGGGCCGCCAGCCCGTCACGATCGAGGGCGCCTCGGTCTGGGTGATGCCCTCGACGTCCGGGCGCGCGGCGGGCTACCGGGCGCACGTCCACCGCGTGCTGCGCGAGCTGGCGATCGAGCTGGGCCGGGTCGCGCCGTGAGCGAGGAGCAGCGCTACCGCCCGGAGGATGACTGCCCGTTGTTCAGCGAGCGCCTCGAGGAGCTGCTCGTCGCCGTCACCCGGGGCGACTCACCGAACGCCGGGCGCTTCTGCGGCCACTGCTACCACCCGCTCGGCGAGCGGACGCGGGTCTGCCCGCACTGCGCCACGGGCACGGACCAGCGCGAGCCCGTCGGCGCCGTGCCGGAGCGAGTCGTCGCGATGCTGCGCGCCCAGCGACAGACGGAGAGCCGGATCGTGAACGCCTTCGCCTACGCCGGGCTGATCCTCGCCGTCCTCGGTGGGTTGGGGCTGGTCCTCGGCGTGCCGTTCCTGCGCGAAAACCTGATCTGGGCGACGGTCGTCTACGTCGTCGTCCTGCTGATCGGAGGGCGCGGGCTCGCGGGCGTCCTCGGCGGCTACTACGGCGACCGCATCGGCTTCGAGCGCGCCCGCCGCGCGCTGCGCGCGCAGTGGGCGGCATGGCTGGCGGAGCGCGACGCGGGGTAGACTGGGGTTCGAGGACAGGCGAGGCGAGCATGGCGATCGAGACGCGTCCGGCGCTCACGCAAGCGCGAATGGCCGGGTTGCGCACACGCCTCGTCAGCCGGTTGACCGGGCTGTCTGCTTCGCGCATCCGCTACTGGGGCGAGCACGGCCTGCTTGACAGCGGCCCACAGAACCGCGGACCGGGCACGCCGCGGCTCTACAACTGGGTCGACTACCTGCGCCTGCGGCTGGCTGCGAGTCTCGACGCGGAGGGCGTACCCGCGGGGCGCGTTTGCGAGGCGATCCGCCTCCTCGACGAGCGCAGCGGCGAATGGTGGGACATCGCGGACCCGCTTGCCGCCGGAGCACGGGGGCGCCTCGCGGCCGCCGGCCCGGATGCGGCGGCGAACGGGGGAGGGCCGTTCGCCCTCGATTGGCCGGACGACTGCCGCGACCTCGGGGCCGCGACCGAACGGGTCCTGACGGAGATCGGGGCGAGGGAATCGCTCGGCGAACTCAGCCACTTCCGCGACGCTGTGTACATGAGCCCCCGCATGAACCTCGCGCAACCCACCGTGGCGAACACCGCGCTCGAGACTCAATTCGTCGTCGGCATGGCTGCGGACATGGGCGCGGACGCGTTCGCGGAGACCTTCCGGATCGAGCGGCGGATGATCGAGCGTGCCCGGCAGTTCGAGGACGCGATCCGATAGCGCGCATCCTGCTCGACGAGCATCTCCCGCCGGAACTCGCGCTGATCTTCGAGGCGCTCGGTCATGATCCACTGCATGTCCTCGACCCCCGGCTGCGGATCCGCAGCCGGGCTGACGGCGACCTCCTGCGCATGCTCGGGGATCTGGACTGCGACTACCTCGCCACGCTGGATCAGCACCGCCAGGTGGGAGTATGGCCGGAGGTATACACGCTCATCGCCGAAGGCACGGGGCGGCTGCTCCGCATCTCGCCGAGTCGCCTCGGGAGCGCCAGCGGACCGAGCTTGATCGCGAGGCTCGGCAGATATCTCGTCGACGCATACGACGAGTGGAGCCGCCACCTCAGCGACGACCGGGTCGCGCTCATCGACCTCGGACGGGCGCGCAATCGCCGCTCACGCGGCGCCACGAAGTACTCCGCCTTCACTCGACCGGAGGTCGCCCGACTGCTCCAGCAACAGCTGGGCTCCGGCGGCGGGCCCCGCGTGCAGCGCGCACGGCCGCGGCGCGGGCGCTCCTGAGGGCCGCGCCTACACCGCCGCCGTCACGTCGATGCGGTGCTTCGCGAGTTCCGCGCGGATCGCGGCCTGCGCGGCCTCCGAGGCCGGGATCAGCGGCAGCCGCGGCTCGCCGGCCGTCACGCCCACCTCGTTGAGCGCGAACTTGACCGGGATCGGGTTCGACTCGATGAAGAGGATGTCCACCAGCGGCAGCAGCCGCTCATGGAGCGCCTGCGCGTCGTCGTGACGGCCGTCCGCCGCCGCCGCGACCATCTCGTGGATCTGATCGCCGACGAGGTGCGAGGCCACCGAGATCACCCCGTAGCCACCCATCTCGACCATCTGCGCCGTGTCGCCGTCGTTCCCCGACCACATCCGGAAGCCCTCGGGCGCGCCCTCGAGGATCGCGGCGATCTGGTCGAAGTCGCCCGACGCCTCCTTCACCCCGATGATGTTCGGCGCCTCGGCCAGCCGCAGCGTCGTCTCCGCGGCCATGTTGAGCGAGGTGCGCGAGGGCACGTTGTAGAGGATGCAGGGCAGCGGCGTCGCCTCGGCGAGCGTCGTGAAGTGCCGCACCAGGCCCTCCTGGGGCGGCTTGTTGTAGTACGGCACGGTCAGCATCAGCGCGTCCATGCCCGCCTCCGCGCCCTGCTCGACGAGCTGCAGCGACTCGGCGGTCGAGTTCGTCGAGGCTCCCGCCACCAGGGCCGCATCCGGCCCGACGGCCGCGCGCACCGCGCGCCAGACGGCGACCTGCTCCTCCATGCTCAGCGAGGGCGCCTCGCCCGTGGTGCCGGTGATCACGAGGCCGTCCGACCCCGAGGACAGGAGCGCCCGCGCGAGGCGGCCCAGCGCTTCCTCGTCGACACCATCCGCGCCGAAGGGCGTGACCATGGCCGTGAGCACGCGTCCGATCTCGTTTGTCATGGCACACCTCCGCCGGGTTCTGCCTGTCTGGATGGACGCAGCCCGTCCGCCTGTCGGTCTCTTATAGCCCTCTGGCCTACAGTTTGCCCCGGCGGATCAACTCCTCGGCGATCTGGATCGCGTTGGTCGCGGCGCCCTTGCGCAGGTTGTCCGTCACGCACCAGAAGGCGACGCCGTGCTCGACCGAGGAGTCCGTGCGCAGCCGCCCGACGAAGGTGCGGTCGTCGCCCTCGGTGTTGAGCGGCGTCGGGTAGCGCGCCTCGGCGGGCTCGTCGAGCAGCTCGAGGCCGTCCTGCGCCTCGATCGCCTCGCGCAGCGCCTCCAGCGGCACCGGGCCGTCGAACTCCGCGTGCACCGCCTCGGCGTGCCCGACCATCGTCGGCACGCGCACGCAGGTCGAGGAGAACGCCAGCTCCGGCAGGTGCAGGATCTTGCGCGTCTCGTTGCGCATCTTCAGCTCTTCGCGGGTGTAGCCGTCCTCGGTGAAGTCATCGACGTGCGGCAACACGTTGAGGGCGATCTGGTGCGGGTACTCCTGCGGCTCGGGCACGGGCCCGCCCCGCCCGTAGGCGCGGAGCTGCAGCGCCAGCTCCTCGACGGCGGCGGTGCCGCTGCCGGAGACGGCCTGGTACGTCGCGGCGGTGACGCGCCGCAGCGCGGCCACCTCGCGCATCGCGTGCAGCGCGAGGGCGAGCGGGGTCGTCGTGCAGTTGGGGATCGAGATGATGCCCCCGTGCCACTCGAGGTCGTCGCCGTTGACCTCGGGAATGACGAGCGGGACGTTCGGCTCCATGCGGAACGCCGAGCCGTCGTCGATCAGCACGCCCCCGGCGGCGGCGATCCGCGGCCCCCAGTGTCGCGAGGCCGCGGCCGTGGCCGAGCAGAAGACAAGGTCCGCGCCGGCCAACGACTCCTCGCTGGTCTCCAGCACGGTGATCATCTCGTCGCGGAAGCGCAGCTCCCGCCCGGCCGAGCGCGAGGTCGCAAGCAGCCGCAGGTTCGCGATCGGGAAATTACGCTCGGCCGCGACATCGAGGAACACGGCCCCGACCGCGCCCGTCGCGCCGATCACGGCGACATCGAGTCCTTCGGAGTTGCTCATGGCTCGATCATATCGCGTGGCGTGCGGCCTATGCGACGATCGGGGCGTCCGCGGCCCCCGGAACGCCCTCGGCAGTCGGCGCGAGCTGTACTGATGTGCTAAAGTGCGCACACAAGCGTGTCATTCTCTATGAGGGCGCAGGTTCCGTGTGATCGAGTTCCACGCCGAGCCGATCGTGGAGGCATGCGATGTCTGCAGGCACGCCGTCGCACACGAACTAGACTGCGGTTACGAGCATGGCCGGACGAATGTTGCGACGGCCTGGCTCATCGAGGATCTGTCCGAGGCCGAATCGCTGCCATTGCGCTCGCTCGCGGTCTCGGCAGCGGGCATCGAGCCTGGCCCGGTGCACCACCTTGAACCACGCCACTGGTTCTGGGCGATGTGGTACGAGCCGAACATCCGAATCTCCCTGAGGGGAGTCCGCCAATGACCGCCACGCCGCGCATCCGTGACCTCTACCGGGAGTACGAGCAAGGCAGGATCCCCTTCGAGCAGGTCGTTCGCGCCGCGGACCGCGTGCTCGAACGGTTCGAGGCGGAGCGAGGGTCAACCCAGCCCACCGAATCTCGGACCCGGGCTGCCGGGAGCACGCAGCGAGACTGAGCCCTAACCCAACCCGATCAGCGCGTCGAGGCCGTAGACGAGGCTCTCGCGCTGCATCACCTCGCGGACGGCGAGCAGCACGCCCGGCATGAACGAGTCCCGGCCCGTCGAGTCGTGGCGCAGGGTCAGCGTCTGGCCCGTGCCGCCGAAGATCACCTCCTGATGCGCCACCAGCCCCGGCAGCCGCACCGAGTGCAGCGCGACGCCGCCCAGCTCCGCGCCTCGCGCGCCCGCGATCGCCTCGAGGTCCGAGCTGCGGTGGTCGAAGTCGCGACCTCTCGCCTCGCGCATCAGCTGCGCGGTCGCGACGGCCGTGCCCGAGGGCGAGTCCACCTTGCCGTCGTGGTGCAGCTCGATCACCTCGACCGCGTCGAAGTGCGGGGAGGCGAGCGTCGCGAGGTGCATCAACAGCACCGCGCCGAGGGCGAAGTTGGGCGCGACCACGCCGCCCAGCGCGCGCTCCGCGAGGCGCTCGCGCAGCGTCGCTACGAACTCGTCCGGCTGGCCCGAGGTGCCGATCACCGGACGCACACCGTGCGCCAGGCAGGCCTCGGCGAGCGTCGGCGTGAAGGCGGCGTTCGTGAAGTCCACCACCACGTCCGGGCTCAACTGCGCGAACAGCGCAGCGGGATCCGAGGAGAGCGGGTACGTCGCCCCGCTCGCTGCCTCAAGCTCGCCCGTCTCTCCGGCGAGCGGCTCGACGACGCCCACCGGCTCGATGTCCTCGGCGGCCTCGAGCGTGGCGAGGACCTGAGCACCCATGTTGCCGCTTCCGCTGACCACTGCCCGAATCATCCGGCGCCCCCTGTCCGCACTGCGCGCCCGCAACGACTGCGCCCCGCCTGGTGGGGCGGGGCGCAAGTGTAGCGACTCAGTTCACGGCCTCGGGGCTACCAGCGGCGACCGCCGTCGCCGCCACTACCACCACCGCCGCGCTCGCCACCGCCACCGCCGCCGCCGGGTTGCCGCCGCCGCCGCCGGGACCACCACGGCCTCCGGCGGGACCACCACGGCCTCCGCCGCCGGGACCACCACGGCCTCCGCCGGGACCACCACGACCTCCGCCGCCGGGACCACCACGACCTCCGCCGCCGGGACCACCACGACCTCCGCCGCCGGGGCCACCACGGCCTCCGCCGCCGGGGCCACCACGGCCTCCGCCGCCGGGACCACCACGACCTCCGCCGCCGGGACGGGACCGCCACGACCTCCGCCGCCGGGACCGCCACGGCCTCCGCCGCCGCCGCTGAAGGCGGGCTCGCGCTGCGGCTCGTCGGCGCCGTCGGCGAGGCCGACGCGCTCACTGCCGTCGTCGCCGTCACGCAGGCGCGTGAGGTTGATGCGCCCGAGGTTGTCGATCTCGATCACCTGCACGCGCAGCACTTCGCCCTCGGAGACCTCGTCCTCCACGCGGTTGACGTGGTAGTCGGCGAGGTCGGAGATGTGCACCAGGCCGTCCTTGCCCGGCAGGATCTCGACGAAGGCGCCGAAGGCCATGATGCGGCTGACCGAACCCTCGTAGACCTCGCCGATCTCGACCTCCTTGGTCAGGCCGCGGATCGTGTCGAGCGCCCTGCGGACGCCGTCTGCGTCGGTGCCGGCGACCAGCACGGTGCCGTCGTCCTCGACGGTGATCTTCGAGCCGGTCTCTTCCTGGATGGCGTTGATGACGCGGCCGCCGGGCCCGATCACCGCGCCGATCTTCTCGCGGTCGATCTGGATCAACTCGACGCGCGGCGCGTACTCCGACATCTCGTCACGCGGCTCCGGGATCGCGTCGAGCATCACCTCGAGGATCGTCATCCGCGCCTCGCGGGCGCGGACGAAGACCGTTTCGAGCAGCCCATCCGGCAGCGATTGCAGCTTGGTGTCCATCTGCATCGCGGTCACGCCGCGCTCGGTGCCGGCGACCTTGAAGTCCATGTCACCGAGGCCGTCCTCGATGCCGGCGATGTCGGTGAGCACGCGGTAGTCGTCGCCCTCGCCGGTGATCAGGCCCATCGCGATGCCGGCCACCGGCGCCGTGATCGGCACGCCCGCGTCCATCAGCGCCAGCGTCGACCCACAGACCGACCCCATCGAGGTCGAACCATTCGACATCAGCGCATCGGAGACGACGCGCAGCGCGTAGGGGAACTCATCGCTGTCCGGCAGGACCGGCTCCAGCGCGCGCTCGGCGAGCAGGCCGTGGCCGATCTCGCGGCGGCCGGGGCCGCGCATGAAGCGCGCCTCGCCGACCGAATACGGCGGGAAGTTGTAGTGGTGCATGTAGCGCTTGAACTGCGTCGGCGCGAGCGTGTCGAGGCGCTGGCGTTCGCCGAGCGAGCCGAGCGTCGCGACCGAGAGGATCTGCGTGCCGCCGCGGCGGAAGAGGCCGCTGCCGTGTGCGCGCGGCAGCAGGCCGACCGAGGAGTGCAGGCCGCGCACCTGGTCGATCTCGCGATCGTCGGGCCGCAGGCCCTCCTCCAGGATGCGCCGCCTCACCAGCACCTTGATCTCGTCCTCGACGGCGTTGCGCACGGCGCGGGCGTTCAGCGTGTCGTCGCCGATCGCGGCGTAGGCCTCCTTGCCGAGGGCGTCGACGCCGCGCCAGCCTTCGCCCTGGACGGCGGCCAGCATCTCCTCCTCGCGGCCCACGAGGGCCTCACGGACCTTCTCTTTCATCTCCGTGTCCGGAGTGGGCAGATCGAACGAGGCCTTCTCCTTGCCGAGCTCGGCGAAGATCTCGCGCTGCAGCGCGTTCAGCTGCGCGATCGCGCCCTGGGCGTACTCGATCGCCTCGATCACCTCGGCCTCGGGCACCTCGTTGGCGCCCGCCTCGATCATCACGATCGAGTCTTCGGTGCCGGCCACGATCAGGTCGATGTCGGACTCGGCGATCTCTTCGTAGGTGGGGAGCGCCTTGAAGCTCCCGTCGACGCGCGCGACGCGCACCGACGAGACCGGGCCCTCGAACGGGATGCTGGACATACCGAGCACCATCGAGGCGGCCGTCGTGCCGAAGACGTCGGCGGGGTGCTCGCGGTCGGCGGAGAGGGTGGTCAGCACCACCTGGATCTCGCGCCGGAAGCCCTTGGGGAAGAGCGGGCGGATCGGCCGATCCGTCATGCGTGCGGCGAGGATCGCCTCGTTGCCGGGCCGGCCCTCGCGGCGGAAGAACGAGCCGGGGATCTTCCCGATCGCGTACATCCGCTCCTCGAAGTCGATGGTGAGCGGGAAGAAGTCGATGCCCTCGCGGGCGTCGTCCTCGGCGACGGTGGACAGGATCATCGTGTCGCCGTAGCGGATGGTGCAGGAGGCGGCGGCGTTGAGGGCCAGCAGCCCGACGCCGACGGTGAAGGGCTTGCCCTCGATCTCCGTGCTGAAGGTTCGTTCTTCGATCTCAAGTCGCTGGGCGCTGGTCATGCGCTCCTTCCTCGGGCGCGCGCGTGTGCTGGCGCCCCGTTGTGCCGTAGCTGCTGGTGGATTCGTGCTCTGATCTGTCTCGCTCCCTCTCCCGAAGCGCGTGCGCGAGGCCACACGTATCGCGTGCAATGAATGACGCCGGAACGGGGAAGGAGCAGCGAGGAGCGCGCTAGCGGCGCAGCCCCAGTCTGCCAATGAGCGTGCGGTAACGCCCCACATCCTTCTTGCTGAGGTAGCGGAGCTGACGGCGGCGCTGGCCGACGAGCTTGAGCAGGCCGCGCCGCGTGTCGTAGTCGTGCGTATGCGTGCGGAGGTGACCCGTCAGATGCTTGATGCGCTCGGTGAGTAGTGCGACCTGCACCTCGGGGGACCCGGTGTCACCCTCGTGCGTCTGGTACTCGGCAATGAGTTCGAGCTTGCGCTCTACGGATTTCATGCGGTGGTTCTGATCTGGTCCTGTTCTGCTTCTATGTCCACGCCGCCTGCACACACCCGCTCCGGTCTTCCCCGACCGGGCGATAGCCGCTGTCGCTCCCTGGCGACCGCCCTCAGGCCGGGCGCTTCCATGCGCCCGCGACTACTGCACCACGCTACCACGGCATTTCCGCGAGGGGCAATGCGGCGCGACCGCGCGTCGAGGCTTGCTTGCGTCCCGGCTACGACGACGCCCCCGGGCGCAGTCCGCGGGGCGACGGACGCGAGGGCCGGCGTAGCGACGAGCGTGATGGCGCCATCCCGGCCCACGCCTCCAGCCCTCTCCGGAGCCGCGGATAGCCGCCGCGGTGCAGCACCAGCGTCAGGCCCAGCGCAATGCCGCAGACGGCGAGACCGGCGAGGCCGTCGAAGATGTAGTGATTCCCGGTTCCCACCACGGCGATCGACTGCAGCACGAAGGTCAGCAGCGACGCCCCGCGCAGCCACGGGTTGCGTGTCGCCGCGAACACCCCGACGGCCAGCAGCAGCGCCCAGCCGACATGCAGTGAGGGCACCGCCGCAAACGGGTTCACGAACGGCTGAAGCGACTGCGCCTGATACGAGAGGTTGTCGTAGACCTCGAGCGTGTCGATGAAGCCCCATTCTTTGAGGAAGCGCGGCGGGGCAACCGGGTAGAGCCAGTAGACGACGAGCGCGAGCCCACCAGAGATCAGGATCGAGTCGCGCGTCAGCGTGTAGGCGTGGCGGCGCTTCCAGAACATCACCATCGCAACCGCGACGATCAGCGGGAAGTCCATCCAGAAGTAGACGAAGTTGAGCCCGCGCCGCAGCAGCTCGTACTCCAGCACCCAGGCCTGGAAGGCCGGCTCCACGAACAGCCCGTACGTGAACTGCAGGTTCACGATCCAGTGCGCGTTCGCGAAGGCGTCCGCCGTGCGATCCACCACCGCGCCGCGTACGAGGAAGTACAGCAGGAACCCCAGGGCGACGAGCCCCAGCTCCGAGGCGTCCCACCAGCTCAGGCCGCGGCGTCGCGGATCGGTCGAAAGGAAGAGATAGCGCGCAAGACGCGCTCGCAACGTCTTCATCGCAACCCCTGCACCGTAGCGTCTGTGTTCGCCCTGACCGGGCGCCGTTCCCGGAGCCGGGCCGTTCGCTAATGATAGCGTACGCTCGCCTTCGAGCGTCACCCGGATGTCCCAAGGCTACGAAAGGAACCCCCGATGCAAATCGATGTCGTGAGCGGGGAACTGGCGGCCCAGCAAGCAGACACGATCGTCGTCGCGCTGCCGGAGGAGACACGGCGCCTGAGCGGCGCGGCGGCCGCGCTCGACCGGGCGCTGGACGGCGCGATCACCGCGCTGCTGCGCTCCGGCCTGGCGCCCGGCCGCGCGAACGAGGTAACTCCGCTGGCCACCGGCGGACGCATTCCCGCCGCGCGCGTCGTGGTGCAGGGACTCGGCAAACGCGACCAGCTGACGCCGGACCGGCTGCGCAACCAGACGGCCGGCCTGGCGCGCGCCCTGCGCGGCCTGGACGCCGGCAACGTCGCGCTCTCGGCGCAGGGCGCCGCCCTCGCGGACCGCGACGCCGAGGCGACCGGACGCATCCTCGCCGAGGCCTTCGAGCTCGGCCTCTACCGCTACGACCGGTACCGCACCCGCGCGCAGGACAAGCCGCGCGGATCGGTGGCGGGGCTGACCATCGTCGAGACCTCGGAGCGGCGGGCAGGCGCGGCGGCCCGAGGCGCGGAGCGGGGCGCCATCCTCGCCGAGGCGCAGAACTTCA
Source organism: Dehalococcoidia bacterium (assembly GCA_965247925.1). GTDB lineage: Bacteria > Chloroflexota > Dehalococcoidia > UBA2979 > UBA2979 > VXMT01. The sequence goes on along the minus strand of CBDFIB010000004.1, from coordinate 233,960 downwards.
CGCGCGACCTCGCCAACTCGCCCGCCAACCTGATGACCCCCAGCGATGTCGCCGAGCAGGCCCAGGCCCGCGCCGACGAGCTCGGCATCGAGTGCGAGGTGATCGAGCGGGCGGCGGCCGAGCGGCTCGGGATGAACTCCTACCTCTCGGTCGCCCAGGGGTCGCAGCAGCCGCCGAAGTTCATCGTGCTGCGCTATCGCGGCGGGCGCGGCCGGCGCAGCATCGGCCTCGTCGGCAAGGGCATCACCTTCGACACGGGCGGCATCTCGCTCAAGCCGCCGGCGGGCATGGAGCGGATGAAGGGCGACATGAGCGGCGCGGCGGCCGTGATCGGAGCGATCGGCGCGATCGCCCGCCTCGAGCCCGCCATCAACGTGACCGCGATCGCCCCCTGCACGGAGAACATGCCCGGCGGCTCGGCGACCAAACCCGGCGACGTCTTCTACGCGATGGACGGCCAGTCGATCGAGGTGATCAACACCGACGCCGAGGGCCGCCTCGTGCTCGCCGACGCGCTCGCCTACGCGAAGTCCCAGGGCTGCACGCCGCTCGTCGACGTGGCGACGCTGACCGGGGCGATGGCCGTCGCGCTCGGCAACGTGCGGATCGGCGTCTTCGCGAACAACGACCGGCTCTACGCCGACCTCGAGCGCGCCGCGGCGGCGTCCGGCGAGAAGCTCTGGCGCTTCCCGCTGGACGACGAGTACGACGAGCAGATCCGCTCCGACGTGGCCGACATCAAGAACACGGGCGGCCGCAATGCCGGGTCGATCACTGCCGCGAAGTTCCTCGAGCGCTTCGCCGGAGACACGCCCTGGGCGCACCTCGACATCGCCGGCGTGATGGACGCGGCCCGCGACCGCGGGGTGCTGGTCAAGGGCAACGCCGGCGCGACAGCGCGCACGCTCGTTCACTACGCCCTCGGGCGCGCGCGCTAAGTGCGGGCGGGGCGCGCTGCCCGCGCTCCGTCTGGCCCGTTGTCCGTCACCCGCCGATAGTCGTGATGTGACGATCAGCTATCGCACGCTCAGCGAGGACGACTGGGGCGACTGGGTCGTCAGCAACGCCCGAGGCTTCCTCGAAGATGTCGGGGTCGCCGCCGAGGAGGGCGAGCAGGTCCGATCCGAGATCGAGTTCGACCGCTGCCTCGGCGCCGTCGAAGGCGACGAGCTGGTCGGGAAGACGCACGCCATCTCGTTGTCCATGAGCGTCCCCGGCGGCGACCTGCCGACGGCCGGCGTCACCGCCGTCACCGTCTCGCCCACGCACCGGCGGCGAGGCATCCTCACGGAGCTCACACGCCGCCAGCTCGATGCCATCCGCGAGCGAGGCGAACCGCTCGCCGCCCTCACGGCGTCCGAAAGCCTCATCTACGGCCGCTTCGGTTACGGCATGGCGGCGCAAGCCGACCGCGTGAGTATCGACCGGCGCCACACCGACTTCGTTCCCGCGGCTCCCGCCGCTCCGGGTGGTGAGATCCGGTTCGTCGCCCCGGAGGCCGCACGCGAGCGCTGGCCGCCCCTCTACGAGCGCCTGCGCGAAGCCCGGCCCGGGATGATCGCCCGCACCCCGGCCTGGTGGGGCGCCTTCGTCGTCCCCCGCAGCGAGAAGCCCGAGGACGGCTTCACCAGGCGCCAGTACGTCGAATACAGCGGCCACTCCGGCCTCGAGGGCTACGCCAGCTACGCCGTCAGGGCCGGCTCGGCGGAGGGTATTGCCCGCGGATCGCTCCGCCTCCACGAGCTCGTCGCGACGAACCCTGCAGCCGAGACCGCCCTCTGGCGCTACGTCTTCGGTGTCGACCTCGTCGAGGCGATCGAGGCCCACAACCGCCCGCCCGACGACCCGCTCCCGTGGATGCTGGCCGACCCGCGCCGCCTCCGCCGCCTCCGCCGCCTGCGCCTCGACAACCTCTGGCTCCGCATCCTCGACGTGCCCGCGGCCCTCGAAGGGCCCAGCTACCTGGCCGACGGCCGCCTCGTCCTTGATGTGCGCGACCCCTTCGGTCCCTGGGCCGCCGGCCGCGTTGAGATCGACGTGGAGGACGGCACCGGGCGTTGCCGTCCCAGCGACGCCCCGGGCGATCTCACCCTCGGCGCCGGGGACCTCGCGGCGGTCTACCTCGGCGGGGTCTCACCCACGGAGCTCGCCCGGGCGGGCCGCATCGAAGGCTCCCCCGAGGCCCTGCGCCTCGCCGACGCGCTCTTCGCCTGGCACACCGCCCCCTGGTGCGCGGATCAGTTCTAGCAGGCTGCTGAAAAACTCCTGATCCTGAGCCGTAAGGTCTCACTGGCCATTCGGTGGGCTGGCGTAGAGCCCAGAAACATTGGGGTTTTTGATGTCGCGACCAGCGCGATTTCAGCCCAAAAGCGCCGCCGCGGACTTTTTCATCACCCTGCTAGCGCCCCGCCTGCGTCAGTCGTGCGCCAGCACATCGCTGCCGCTGGCGGTACGCGCTGTGGCTGCGCTCCGATCGTTCGGCCGTATCGGCGGGCAGCGCAGGACGGGTGTGCGCCGGCTACGCGACCTCGCGGGCGCGCTCGACCAGCTCGCGCAGCGTACCGATGTCGCGCTTCGTCTCGGGGTCGACCTTGACGGAGCGCTCCATCTTGCTCCAGCCATGGTGGACCGTGGAGTGGTCGCGGCCGCCGAGGGTCTGTCCGATCTCGGCGAGCGAGCGGTGCGCGAGCTCCCGCATCAGGTACATCGCCAGCTGGCGCGGGTAGGCGACGCGCTTCTCGCGGCTCTTCGAGAGCAGCGCCTCCCGGTCAATCTCGAAGTAGCGGCAGACGACGTCGAGGATCGCCTCCGGCGACGGCGGCAGCCGTGGCTCCGTCGGGTCGAGCGAGGCGAGCGCGGACTGCACGAGCGCGGGCTCAATCCGCTCGCCGGTCAGCCGCGAGTAGGCGAGGACGCGCGTCAGGGAGCCCTCGAGCTCGCGGATGTTGCTGGTGAAGCGCCGCGCGATGACGTGCAGGGCGTCATCGTCGATCCGCAGGCGCTGCTCCTCGGCCTTCGAGCGCAGGATCGCGACCCTCGTCTCCAGGTCTGGCGCCTGGATGTCCGCGATCATTCCCCACTCGAAGCGCGAGCGCAGGCGCTCCTCGAGGTCCGGGATCAGCACCGGGCTCTTGTCGGAGGTGATGACGATCTGGCTCTCGGCCTCGTAGAGGCTGTTGAAGGTATGGAACAGCTCCTCCTGCGTGGCCTCCTTGCCCCTGACGAACTGGATATCGTCGATCAGCAGCGCGTCGGTGGAGCGGTAGCGCGTGCGGAATTCCTCTTGCGTGCGTTGCTGAATCGCGGTGACCAGGTCGTTCGTGAACTGCTCGGCGGAGATGTAGGTGATCTGCCGCCGCTCCTTGACCAGGCGGTGACCGATGCCCTGCAGGAGGTGCGTCTTGCCGAGGCCGACCGCGCCGTAGAGGAAGAGCGGGTTGTGCAGCGTGCCTGGAGAATCGGCGACGCCCTCGGCCGCCGCGAAGGCCAGCCTGTTGCCCGGCCCGACGATGAAGTTGTCGAAGACGTAGCGAGCGTGCAGCCTCGGGCGCGGGTAGGCCGGCCTCCCGCGGTCGGTCGGGCCCGACCGCTGCAGCAGCGGCGAGTCGTCCGCCGGAGGGCGCAACGGCTCGAACGCGACTTCGATCGGGCGATCGGCGAGGTCCGTGAGCGTCCGCAGCATCAAGGGCCGGAGGCGTTGCTGCAGCCACTCCGTAACGAACTCGGAGCGCGTGCCGATGATCAGCGTGTAGCCGTCGAGGCGGACTCCCTCGGTATCGGCGAGCCAGGTCTGGTAGTTGGCCTCGGAAACGTGCTGCCGGAGGTAGCGGAGTGCGGACTGCCAGAGCTGGGCCGGGTCTTGCTGCACCCTTGTACCCTTCCGGCGCTCTCGCCGCCCGCCGGCTCGGGGTGAGCGCGCCGGAAACCGACTCCTGGCGTGGATGTCAACGACCAATGCACACGTGTTGGTAACACGCGCACGCCACCGGACGCACGATTCTGCCTACTGAGGGCCAGCCGCCCCCTCGCCCCGCTATCCGCTCCGAAGGTGCCCCACAGCGATGTCGATGCCCTTGGCAGACGGGAGGCTAGCGAATCCACAGCCCGCCGCACAAGCCTGTTATGTGGGCACTGAGCCGCTTTTCCCACCACCGTTGCCATCACAGGGCGATCTTGGGATGAACTGTGTACAATCCGCGCGCTCGCAACCTCACGAACCCACCCCGACGGGCAGCGCCGCATCGCGACCCGCCACCTCCCGTAGCGGTCCCTCCGGACCAGCCCCTGGAGTTCCACCCTGCTTCTCGCCATCGACATCGGCAACACGAGCATCACGATCGGCGTCTACGACGGGCCGGTCCTCTCCTCGCGGCTGCGCATGGCCACGGATGCCGACCGCCCCGCCGCCGAGTATGCGCGCGATCTCGCCGACCAACTGTGTCACCACGGCGTCGAGCCGCAGCAGATTAGCGGCGCAGCCATCTCCTCCACCGTCCCCGTCCTCGATGCCGTCTTCGGCTCAGTGTGCCGCGACAGCTTCGGCTGCGAGCCGCTCGTCGTCGGCGCGGACATGCAGGCCGGAATCCCGATCCACTGCGACGACCCGCACGAGGTCGGGGCGGATCGCATCCTGCACGCCGTCGCGGCGCTCGCCCGGCATTCGCCCCCGCTGATCGTCGTCGATCTCGGCACGGCGCTCGTCCTCGACGCGGTCTCGGCCGAGGGCGACTACCTGGGCGGGACGATCGCGCCCGGCATCGGCATCGCCTCGGACGCGCTGTTCGCGCGCGCGGCGAAGCTGCCCTGTGTCCGCATCGAGCGTCCGCGAATGGAGGGCGTGATCGGCCGCAACACCAGGCACTCCATGCAGTCGGGCATCGTCTACGGCTACGCCGAGATGGTCTGCGGCATGGTGCGGCGTCTCAAGGCCGAGATCGGCGCCCACGCCAAAGTGATCGCTACCGGCGGCTACGCCCATGTGATCGCCGACGCGGCCTGCTGCATCGATGCCATCGAGGACGATCTCAACCTCGAGGGCCTGCGCCTGGTCTACGAGGCGAACCGGTGAGCGCGCTGCCGGGGCCGCTGGCCGGACGCACGATCGTCCTCGGGGTGAGCGGCTCGATCGCCGCCTACAAGTCCATCGAGGTCACAAGCCGCCTCGTGCAGGCGGCGGCGACCGTCGAGGTCGTGATGACCGAGGCCGCCACCAGGTTCGTCGGACCACTGACCTTCCGCGGCATCACGGGGAATGCGCCCTTCGTCGACCTCTGGGCGACGGCCGGGCCGCACGCCGAGCCGCATGTCGCGCTCGGCCGCAGCGCCGACCTCTACCTGATCGTGCCCGCGAGCGCCTCGACGATTGCGCGGATCGCGCACGGGATCGCCGACGACTTCGTCTCGCTGACGGCGCTGGCGATGCGCGGGCCCGTGCTGATTGCGCCCGCAATGGATGCACAGATGTGGGCGAATGCCGCGACTCAGCAGAACGCCGCGACGCTCCGCTCGCGCGGCATCGAGTTCCTCGGGCCCGTCGAGGGCCGGCTCGCTTCCGGCGAGGTGGGCGCGGGGCGGCTGATGGAACCGGCCGCGATCGTGGCCCATGTGAAGACACGCATTGGGCGCGAGTACGGCGACCTCGCCGGCGTGCGCATCGCGGTCACCGCCGGCGGCACCCGCGAGCCGGCCGACCCCGTGCGCTTCATCGGCAACCGCTCGACCGGCAAGATGGGCCACGCCGTCGCCGAGGCGGCGCGCGACCGCGGCGCCCACGTCGTGCTGATCACCAGCGCCGAACTCGCCCCTCCCGAGGCTACCGAGGTCGTCCATGTCGAGACCGCGCAGGAGATGCTCGCCGCGCTGCAGCTGCACGTGCCTCGCTGCGACGCGCTAATCATGGCTGCCGCCGTCGCCGACTACCGCCCGAGCGAGGCCCTGGATCGCAAGCAGAAGCGCGGCGGCCTCGAACACTGGTCGCTCGAACTGGAGCGCAACCCTGACCTGATCGCCTCGATAGCGGGCGAGGGCCTGATCAAGGTTGCCTTCGCCGCCGAGACCGACGACGTGATCGAGAACGCCGCCCTCAAGCTGGAGGCGAAGGGCGCGCAGCTGATCGTCGCCAACGACGTGAGCGCCCCGGACGCCGGCTTCGCGGTGGACACGAACCGCATCGTGATCCTCGATCGCGAGGGCGGACGCGAGGCGCTGCCGCTACTCTCCAAGTACGACTGCTCACTGCACATCCTTGACCGCGTCGCCGCGCTGCTGGCGAGCGCGCCCACCGGCTGAGGCCGCATCCATAGCCCTCGGACACGCTGTGGGTAACCCCGGCTCACGCCGTGTACGGGTTCCGGGTAACCCCCGCCCCTCCGGATATGCGGCCCGCATATCCCCGGGCCGCGGCGGGCGGCCATCCACAACGGCCCGCCAGTTAGCCACGACCCGCCCGCACCGCTCCCGCCCGACCCCACACACGCCCGGACGCCACTCTCGCGCCCGCGCCTGCGGTTCCTCGGGATCTCCACGGGGCCCACAGTCCTACTACTACAACTCCCAACCATCCCACTATTCCCCGATTCCTACCCGCTCGTGGACAAATCTCCTCGTTCCGGTGTGGAGTAGATCCCGTGATTGACCAAGTGGAGATCGAAGTAGCAGCTGGCAAGGGCGGCGACGGCATCGTCTCGTTCCGTCGCGAGAAGTTCGTGCCGCACGGCGGCCCGGATGGTGGCGACGGCGGCCGGGGTGGCGCCGTGGGGCTTGTAGCCAACCGCACGGTGAACGGCCTCGGCGCCTACCGGGATGGCAGAACGCGGGCGGCGCAGCACGGGCAGCCGGGCAGTTTCTCGCAGCGCAAGGGTGCGGCGGGCGAGGACTTATGGCTGCCCGTTCCGGTCGGCTGCGTGGTCTGGGACCTCGGCTCCGGCGAGGAAGTGGACGAGGTGTCTCGTGCGGAGAGCGCCAGCCCGTTCGCCGACCTCGTGTTCGAGGGCGCGCAGGCGATCGTCGCGAGGGGTGGCCGCGGCGGCTGGGGCAACAAGCGCTTCGCGACCGCGACCCGCCGTACGCCGCGCTTCTCGCAGCGGGGCATGTCGGGCGAGCGGCGCCGCCTGCTCCTGGAGCTGAAGCTGCTCGCGGACGTCGGCCTCGTCGGGCTGCCGAACGCGGGCAAGTCGACGCTGCTGGGCGCGTGGTCGGCCGCGCACCCGAAGGTGGCGGCCTACCCGTTCACCACGCTCGAGCCTGAGCTCGGCGTCGTCGAGCTCGGCTATGACTCGTTCGTCGCGGCGGACATGCCGGGGCTCATCGAGGGCGCAAGTCAGGGCGTCGGCCTCGGACACGAGTTCCTGCGGCACATCGAGCGCACGCGTGTGCTCGTGCACGTCCTCGACATGACGCGCAACGACCCGCTCGCCGACCGCGAGCTGATCGACCGCGAGCTGGCGACGTTCGGGCACGGCCTCGCCGAGAAGCCGCAACTGCTCGCGCTCAACAAGATCGACGACCCGGACGCGCGGATGCACGTCGAGTTGCTCGAAGAGCAGTTGGAGGCGCAGGAGACGCCGTGGCTCGCGATATCGGCCGCTGCGCACGAGGGCACGCGGCAACTCGCCGAGCGCGCCTTCCAGCTGCTGCGGGAGCAGCTCATGAGTGCGCAGGCCGAGGAGGAGCCGCCGCCACTGGTCGAACCGCGCGAGGTGCGGCGCGAGCGCTTCCGCATCGAACGCGACGAGGGAGGGCGGGTCATCGTGCGCGGGCGCACTCCGGAGTGGCTGGCCGCGACGTTCGACCTCGATGATGAAGAGGCGCGTCAGGAGCTGCTTGACCGGCTGCGCCGGCTTGGCCTGGCGCGGGCGCTCTCGCGCGCGGGCGTGACGCCCGGCACGACGATCCGCGTCGGCGAGACGGCACTGGTCTGGGAGTAGCGGCGGTGCGCATTGGCATCCTCGGCGGCACCTTCGATCCGCCACACCTCGCGCACCTGGTGCTGGCCGCAGCCGCGAGGCAGGCGCTCGCCCTCGACCGCGTGCTGCTGGCGTCGGCGGGCGACCCCTGGCGCAAGGCGGACAGCAACGTTTCGCCGGCGGCCGACCGCCTCGCGCTGACCCGCGCCGCCGTCGAAGACGTGCTGCCCTGGGCCGAGGTGAGCGACATCGAGGTGCGGCGGTCCGGCCCGAGCTACACGGCCGAGACGCTGGAGGAGTTGCGGGCCGAGGCGCCGGGCCAGGAGTGGTGGTTCATCCTCGGTTGGGACGCCCTCGCCGACCTGCCGAACTGGCGCGAGCCGGAGCGCATCCTCGAGCTGGCGCGCCTGGCGCTCGCGCAGCGCGGCGACGAGGCCGGCGCGGGCGGGACAGCCTTGCCCCCAGCGGCGGTGGAGGCGTTCCCCGGCCTGTCCACGCGTGTTGATCGCGTACCAATCCCGCGCCTCGATGTCTCGGCCTCGGAGTTGCGCCGCCGGCTGCGCGAGGGCGAGCCGACCGCGCCGGTGCTGCCAGCCGCCGTGCGGCAGCGCATCGCCAGCCTCAGGCTTTACGGGGCCTGACCGGCCGCCGTCACTCCTCGTCGGGCGGGCGGCCGGTCAGGATCGAGGCGCGCGGGACCGGCGGCAGCAGGAAGGGGCGCAGTCCCGCCTCGATGGCGAACGGGAAGCCGGCAGCCTGCGCGAAGCGCAGCAGCGTGCGGCCGGAGCGCAGTTGCGGCGAGCGCACGTGGCGGCCCATCCAGCGCCGGTTCCAGGCATCGAGGAAGCGCCGCCCTGTTGGTGCGAACTCCCAGATCAGCGCCAGTCCGCCCGGCGCGAGCACGCGCCAGATCTCGTCGAGCAGATCGCGCAGGCCGTCGTCGTCGAGGTGCTTCACGACGTAGCCGCAGAGCACGAGGTCGAAGGAGCCCGAGGCGATCGGCAGGCTCGTCGCCGAGCCCTGCACGAGCGCGGGCGGGCGCGCCGTCCCCGCCGCGTCGCGCTGCGCGTGCCGCAGGATCGTGCGCGAGAAGTCGACGCCGACGGGCTGGCGGTCGAAGCGCACGCGCCCGTCCATGAAGCGCAGCACCGAGGCGCGCCCGCAGCCGATATCGAGCACGCGCAGGCTCGGCTCCATGCTCAGCTCGTCGGGCAGCCGCAGCAGCGGCCCGTTCATCACGAACGCGCCCTGCGGGCCGAGCACCCAGCGCAGCCCCGTCGCGGCCAGCCCCCGGTGGCTCAACAGGCGTTCGTATTCGTCGAGGCGCGCCCGCTCAAAGGTCATGCGTGAATCGTGACACGCCGGCGATCGGTGCTCAAACGCCGCCGGCAGACGGGCCCGGGTCGCCGAGGTCGAACGAGAGCCGCACGCGCGCGCCCTGCGAGGCGGCCCAGTCGCACATCGCCGCCAGCTCCTGGAGCCGCGGCGCGAGGTCCTCGTAGCCCTCGATCAGCTCGTCGAGCTGACGGTCGCCGGCGGTGGTCGCTGCGGCGACGGCGCGGCAGCATTCGGCGAGCGGCGCGGGATCCTGCCACATCCGCTCGAGCTCGAGGCGGTCCGCCTGGTCCTCGACGCGGCGGTCGGCGTAACGCAGCAGCGGGCGCAACGCCACCTTGTGGAGCGTCTCGATGCGGCGCGCGGCCTGCGCCAGCTCGTGCTGCGCCCCGAAGCGCAGCGAGAACGCCCACGAGGCGAAGTACAGCACCACGGACGGGTCGCCGTCGAACGCGATCGGGCACGCCTCGGCAGCGTCGAACTCGACGTGGAGGGGCGGCGGGGAGTCGTCGCTGCTGGTCATGCCCGGTCTCGGGGTCGCTACACGTCGAGGGTGGCGTCGAGGGCGTGGGCCATGATGAAGGAGCGGCGCGGCGGGACGGCGTCGCCCATCAGGCGGGTGAACAGCTCGTCCGCCTCGGCGGCGTCGTGGACGTGCACCTGCAACAGCGAGCGTCGAGCCGGGTCCATCGTCGTGTCCCAGAGCTGGTCCGCGTTCATCTCGCCGAGGCCCTTGTAGCGCTGCAGGCTGCCGGCGGCGGCGCGCTTCGCGTTGACCTCGAAGTAGCGCGCGCGCTCCTCCTCGGTGAACAGCCAGTCGGTGCGTCCGCGGAGCGTGAGGCTGTAGAGCGGCGGCTGCGCGATGTAGAGGTGGCCGCCCTCGATCAGACGCGGCATGTAGCGCCAGAAGAAGGTCAGCAGCAGCGTGCGGATGTGGGCGCCGTCCACGTCCGCGTCCGTCATGATGATGACCTTGTGGTAGCGCAGCTTGGACCCGTCGTAGCCCTCGCCGAAGCCGGTCCCGAGGGCGGTGATGATGATGCGGATCTCCTCGTGCGCGAGCATCTTCTCGAGGCGCGCCTTTTCGACGTTCAGGATCTTGCCGCGCAGCGGCAGGATCGCCTGCGTGCGGCGGTCGCGTGCGGCCTTGGCCGTACCGCCGGCCGAGTCACCTTCGACGAGGTAGATCTCCGATAGCTCCGGGTCGGTCTCCGAGCAGTCGGCGAGCTTGCCCGGCAGCATCGAGCCCTCGAGCACGCCCTTGCGCTGCACCAGGTCGCGCGCTTTGCGGGCGGCCTCGCGGGCGCGCGAGGCGGTGACGGCCTTCTCGATGATGCGCCGGCCGATCGACGGGTTCTCGTCGAGCAGCGCCGCGAGCCGTGAGGCGACGGCGGATTCGACCAGCCCCTTGACCTCCGGGTTGCCGAGCCGCGTCTTCGTCTGGCCCTCGAACTGCGGCTCGCCGAGCTTGACGCTGATCACGGCCGAGAGGCCCTCGCGGGTGTCCTCGCCGGTGAGGTTCGGGTCTTCGTCCTTGAGCAGCTTTGCGCGTCGCGCGTACTCGTTGAGCGCGCGGGTGAGTGCGGAACGGAAGCCGGTGAGGTGGCTGCCGCCGTCGATCGTGTGGATGCAGTTCGCGAACGAGTAGGAGGTCTCCTGGAAGCTCGCGTTGTACTGCAACGCGACCTCGATCATGATGCCGTCGCGCTCCTCGGCGACGTGGATCGGGTCGGGGTGCAGCGGGGTGCGGCCGCGATTGAGGTGGCGCACGTAGGCCTCAATGCCGGAGTCGAAGTAGTAGGAGCGCTCACGCGGCTCCGTGGGCGCGGCGCCGTTGATGGCCTCGGTGCCGCGCTCGTCGCGGAAGGCGATCCAGGTGCGGCGCGTGAGGTAGGCCATCTCGCGGAAGCGCGTGGCCAGCATCTCGAAGTCGTAGTCCAGCGTCTCGAAGACCTGGTCGTCGGGCAGGAAGCGGATCGTCGTGCCGGTGTGCTCGGGCTTCGCGCCCCGCACCTTCGCGAGTTGCGAGGTGGCGAGGCCGCGCTCGTAGGTCTGGCGGAAGAGCGCGCGGTCCGTGGCGACGCTCACCTCGAGCTCGCTCGAGAGCGCGTTGACGACGGAGGCGCCGACACCGTGCAGGCCGCCGGAGACCTTGTAGCCGCCTCCGCCGAACTTGCCGCCGGCGTGCAGCGTGGTGAGCACCGTCTCGACGGCGGAGAGGCCGGTCTTCACGTGCTGGTCGACCGGGATACCGCGCCCGTTGTCCTGCACGGAGACGCTGCCGTCCGGGAGGATCGTGACGTCGATGCGGTCGCAGAAGCCGGCCATCGCCTCGTCGATCGCGTTGTCGACGATCTCGTAGATCAGGTGGTGCAGGCCGCGCTGGTCGGTGGAGCCGATGTACATGCCGGGGCGGCGGCGCACCGCCTCGAGGCCTTCGAGGACCTGGATGTGTTCGGCGGTGTAGTCGCTCTTGCCGCCATTGCTGCGCGAGCCGGCGCCGTTGCGGCGGCCGTTCGATCGCACGCCGTTGCGGGTGCGGGGTTTGGCCCTGGTCGTCTTCGCTCCGCGGCTCGCCATATGTCCTCGTCAGCCCGCGCGGGGTGCGCGGAATCGGACGCGCTGGAGGCCGAAACGCGCCTCGTTCGTGCTTGCCGGGGAGGTGGGGTCCGCGTCAGGCAAGGAGGTCTCTCGCGGGTTGGCGGCGCAGGGGAACGACGACGAGGGACCTACTCTCACCAGCACATGCATAGTATAGCGGATACGAGCCTTCGGCGCTCTCCGACGGTGGCCTGGCGCGGCGGCTGAGCAGCCGTCCGAGGCGCGCGCGCACGACGGGAAATCGCTGCCATGGCGGAGCCTTCCGACCCGATCTCGCTCACCCCGATCGGCGTCGTGCGCAACGGCGAGCGCGACCCCGCGCGGCAGGACTGGTCGCGCGTCCGCAGCCGCATCGAGCTGCAGCCCGATCTGGCGCCGGCGCTCGACGGTCTCGAGGGATTCTCCCATGTCATCGTCGTCGGCTGGCTCGATCGCATCCCGCCGGAGCTGCGCGAGCGGCGGCAGGCGCACCCCGGCGGCGACGAGCGGCTGCCCTTGCTCGGCGCGCTGGCGCTGCGCGGGGGCGCGCGCCCAAACCCGCTCGCCGTCACCGTCTGCCGCCTGCGTTCGGTCCGCGACGCGACCGTCGAGGTGCAGGGCCTCGATCTCATCGACGGCACGCCGGTGCTCGACATCAAGCCCTACATCGCCGTCTACGACTCCGAGCCCGGGGCAACGCTGCCGGACTGGGCGCAGGGCTGAGCGCGTGGAGACGCTCCGCGTGCTCGCGCTCGGCGCGGAAGGCGAACGCCGCTAGCCGTTGCGCCAGCCCGCGGCCCGTCCGACGCTGGCGGCATGGACATCGCAATCGTCGGGCTGCCGGGTTCGGGCAAGACCTCGCTCTTCAACGCGCTTACGCGCGGCGCGGCGGAGGTCGGGGCCTACAGCTCGCGCCTGGAGCCGAAGCTCGGCGTGGTGGGCGTGCCCGACGAGCGGCTCGACCGCCTCGCGGAGCAGGAGGGCTCGAAACGCATCACCTACGCCGAGCTGCGTCTCGCGGACTACCCGGCCGCCGCCTTCGACACGGCCGGGGTGGACGCGCAGCGGCTCCAGGACCTGGCGCAGATGGACGCGCTCGTCCTCGTCGCTCGCGCCTTCGGGAATCCCGCCGTGCCCGCGCCCGAGGGCGGCGTCGATGCCGACCGCGACATCGAGGCGATGCAGCTCGAGCTGACCTACGCCGACCTCGCGCTGATCGAGCGCCGCATCGAGCGGATCGAGCCGGAGCTGCGTTCCCTCCCCGCCGGCGAGCGCGGGCCGCTGGAGCAGGATCGGGCGCTGCTGCTGCACCTGCGCGTGGCCCTCGAGGCCGGCGGCGCGCTGCGCGCACTCGACCTCAGCGCGGGCGAGCGGCGACTGCTCGCCCGCTACCAGTTCGCGACGCGCCGGCCGCTGCTGATCCTCGTCAACGTCGACGAGGACGATCTGCCGAGGCTCGAGGAGATCGAGGCGGAGTACGCGGCGCGGCACGCGGCGCCTGGCGTCGCCGTCGTCGCGCTCAGCGCGCGCATCGAGGCCGAGCTGGCGCAGATGGAGCCGGACGAGGCGGCCGCGTTCCGCCTCGAACTGGGCCTGCCGGAGCTCTCGCCGCTCGACCGCGTGATCCACGAGGTCTACGAGCTGCTGGGCGTGCACTCCTTCCTCACGGTTGGCGATCACGAGGCGCGCGCCTGGACGCTGCGCCGCGGCGGCACGGCCCTGGAGGCGGCGGGGCGCATCCACAGCGATATCGAGCGCGGCTTCATCCGCGCCGAGGTTTCGCGCTGGGACGAGCTGCTCGAGGCGGGCAGCGAGGCGCAACTGCGCCGCCTCGGCCGCCTGCACACCGAGGGCCGCGACTACGTGGTGCAGGACGGCGACGTGCTGCACGTGCTCTTCAACATCTAGGCAGGCCGTGCGCGCATCACGACGCGCGGCGATATGATCGCGACCATGAGGCAGCGATGAGCGATTCACAGGCAGCAGAGCACGAGGACGTGAGGGCGCGGTTCGTCGCGGAGATCGAGGCCGCTCTGGCCGGTGGCCCCGCCGTTGCCGTCGCGACGGTGATCGACCCCGGCGAGCAGGATGGCCTGCGGCTCGGGGCGAAGCTGCTCGTGCGCGCCGGCGGCTCGACGCTTGGCGCCCTCGGTCCAGCCGCGATCGATGACGCGGTCGCCGCGGCGGGACGCGCGGCGCTCTCCGCCCGCCCACGCATCGAGGCGCAGACCGTCTACGTGCGCGCGGACGGCGACCTCGTCACGCGCCGCTCACGTGCGCGGGCCGGCGACGGCCGCGTCATGCTCGAGGTCTTCGAGGCGCCCGGCCGGCTGCTGATCGTCGGTGGCGGGCACGTCGGCCTCGCGCTCGCCACCATCGGCTCGACGCTCGGCTTCCAGGTCACGGTCGTCGACGACCGCGAGGAGTTCGCGAACAGCGAGCGTTTCCCGATGGCCAGCGAGGTGATCGCCGGCGAGGTCGACGAGGTGCTCGACACCCTCGCGATCGACGGGCGGACGTACGCCGTGATGGTCTCGCGCGGCCACCAGGTCGACGAGCTCGCGCTGCGCCGCACGATCGGGCGCGGCGCGGCCTACGTCGGCATGATCGGCAGCCGCCGCCGCACCAGCACCGTGGTTCAGCATCTGATCGACGAGGGCTTGCCGCGTGAGGACCTCGAGGCGGTGCGCACGCCGATCGGGCTGGACATCGGCGCGGAGACGCCGGAGGAGATCGCGCTCGCCATCCTCGCGGAGATGGTGATGCTGCAGCGCGGCGGGACAGGCCTGCCGATGCGCCAGGTCAAGGGCCGCGCGCCCGCGCAGGGGACGTAGCGCCGAGGACTGCGTGGCGCTCGCGCTGCTAGACTGGGTCGGTACGACAGGGCGGGAAGCCGGACGGGACGACGCAACGATGGCCGACGCGGAGCTGTACGCCGAGATTCGTGAAGCGCAGGAGCGTGGGGAGCGCCGCGTGCTGGCGACCGTCGCCGACGCGCGCGGCTCGACGCCTCGCAGCCCCGGAGCGCAGCTGCTGCTGCGCCCGGACGGCAGCTTCCGCGGCACCATCGGCGGCGGCTGCGGCGAGGCCGAGGTCTGGCAGGAAGCGATGGAGACGATGGCCGACGGCCGCCCGCGCGTCGTCACCGTCGACCTCACCGAGGACGTCGAGGGCGACGACAAGATCTGTGGCGGCATCATGGACGTATTCATCGAGAGGATCGCGGACTAGCCGCGGCATCTGCGTGGTACGATTCGCCTGTCGGCGTCCACCTGCACGGTGGCGGACGCGGGCGTCGGAGGGGGCTGATCGATGATCGGTGGTCTGGGCTGGCAGGAATTGCTGATCGTGCTCGTGATCGTCGCTCTGATCTTCGGGGCGAGCCGCGTCGCCGACCTCGGCGGCGCGCTCGGGCGCGGCATTCGCGAGTTCCGGCAGGAAGCGTCGAGTCCGGACAGCGAGTCCGAGGACGACGCGCCGGCGGACGCAGCGAGCAGCGATGCGGCAGACGATGAGTCCAACGCCGCAGCGACCGAGAAGGAATCTTCGGGCTGACCTCGCGGCAGCGAGGCTGAGCGCGAACAACAGGCCCGGCGCGGAAGTGTGCCGGGCTTTCGCTTGTCCGGCCGCTCCGGTTTCGTACCATCGACGTAGCAGGGCTGACGCAGCGCATGCTGCAGATCGCGGGTCGCGACGACCCCCGGAGTGAGATGGCGACGCTCGGAAGGGTGACCAACAGGCTGCGGACGGGCGTGGCGCTGCTCGCCGGGGCCGCGGCCGCCGAGGCCTCACGACGCCTCGGGCGCGGCGGCGGCACGGCGCTGCCCGGCCTGGTCGCCGCGACGATCGCGCCCGACATCACCGCGCAACTCGTGCGCCGCGCCGGGGCGGGCACGGTGGTCGTCACCGGCACCAACGGCAAGACCACCACCTCGCACCTGCTGGCCGGGATTGCGCGCGCGGCCGGCATCGACGTGATCGCCAACCGCTCCGGCTCCAACCTCGAACGCGGCATTGTTTCCGCGTTCCTCGCAGAGCGGAGCAACGGGGTCCGAGGGCGCCTCGGCGTACTCGAGGTGGACGAGGCGGCGCTGCCGCCGCTGCTGCCCGCGCTCCGCCCGCGCGCGATTGTCTTCCTCAACCTCTTCCGCGATCAGCTCGATCGCTACGGCGAGGTCGACTCTGTCGCCGAGGGTTGGGAGCGGATGCTGATCGCCGACACCTCGGGCGCGACGCTCGTGCTGAACGCGGACGACCCCTCGATCGCGCCGCTGGCCGATGCCGGGCGGGGCGAGCTGGTGACGTTCGGCATCGAGGACCAGGGCGTCGCCCGCGGCGGCCCCGACCACGCCTCGGACGCGCGCTTCTGCCGCTGCGGCGCGGCCTTCCGCTACGACGCGATCTTCGTGGCCCACGCCGGGCGCTGGCGCTGCGACTCGTGCGGCCGGACGCGCCCGCGCCCGCTCGTCGCGGCGCACGAGATCGAGGAGTTCGAGGACGGCTCGCGCTTCGTCCTCGATCTCGCGGGCGAGCGGCTGGCCGTCGAGCTCCCGTTGCAGGGGCTGTATCCGATCTACAACGCGCTCGGCGCTGCCGCGGCGGCGCATGCGCTCGGACTGCCTGCCGCCGTGGTCGCGAGGGCGCTCGCGGCTGCGGGCCCGGCCTTCGGACGGCAGGAGCGCTTCGACCTGCGCGGCCGCGAGGTGCGGCTCTGGCTGGCGAAGAACCCCGCCGGGATGAACGCCGTGCTGCGCGCCCTCACGGCTTCCGGGCTCGTCCCGGAAGCCGGGCCGGAGCCGCGGCTGCACATCCTCGCCGCGCTGAACGACGGCATCCAGGACGGGCGCGACGTGTCGTGGATCTACGACGCCGACTTCGAGCTGCTCGCCGGCCACGCCGCGAGCGTCGTCGTCAGCGGCGACCGCGCCGACGACCTCGCGCTGCGCCTGCGGCTCGCCGGCGTGCCGGTGGACCTCGTGCAGCCGCATCGCGCGACCGCGCTCGACGAGGCGCTGCGACGGCTGCCAACCGGGGCGCGCCTGGAGGTAGTGCCGACGTACACGGCGATGATCGAGTTGCGTGAGATCATCGCCGCCGGCAGCGGGATCGCGCCCTACTGGGCAGCGGAGCGGGAGCGATGAGCGCCGAGGCGGAGCGCCGGGCGATCCGCGTGGTCTGGCTCTACCCGGAGCTGATGAACGTCTACGCCGATCGCGGCAACGTGATCGCGCTCGAGGCGCGCTGCGCCGCGCTCGGCGTGGGCTGCGAGGTCACCCGCGTCACGCTCGGCGACCCGCTGCCCGAGGAGGCGGACCTGGTGCTGATCGGCGGCGGCCAGGACCGCGAGCAGCGCCGTGCCGCGCCCGACCTCGCGCGTCACGCCGGCACGCTGCGCGCCTGGGTCGACGAGGACGCCGCCATGCTCGCGGTCTGCGGCGGCTTCCAGCTCTTCGGTCGCTGGTACCGCACCGCCGAGGGCGAGGAGCTGCCCGGTGTCGGCGTCTTCGACGTCACCACCGTCGCGCCGCCGCGCGACGAGGATCGCTGCATCGGCGACGTGCTCGCGCGCTCGACGGTGGAGGGCGTTGGCGAGGTCGTCGGCTTCGAGAACCACGGTGGCCGTTCCTACCTCGGTCCGGCCGCCGAGCCGTTCGCGCACGTCGAGTTCGGCTACGGCAACAACGGCGCGGACGGCGTCGAGGGCGCGCGCGTGCGCGAGGCGATCGGCACCTACCTGCACGGCTCGCTGTTGCCTCGCAACCCGGCGCTCACGGATCACCTGATCCGCGCCGCCCTGCGCCACCGCTACGGCGAGGAGCCTTCGCTGCCCGAGATCGCGGACCCGTACGCGGAGCGCGCGCATCGGACGGCCGCGGCGGTTGCCCGACGGCGCAGCCGGCGCGCGGGCGGCGTTTGACGCGCTCCTCGCCAGCGCCCGATCCTGTAGACGGCGGGGGCCGTACGGAGGCGCGGCCCGTGACAGCGACGGGTTCCAATCGATCGAGCCGCAGCCTTTCGAGGCGCACGTTCCTCGGCGTGCTGCTCGGTGGCGCGCTGATCGTCGCCTGCTCCCGGTTGCGCCCGGATGACGAGCCGCCCGTGGCCGCCAGCGCGACGCCCACGCCCACGCCTGCGCCGACGGAGACAGCGACGCCGACGCTGAACCCAACCGCGACGCCCACGCTCACGCCGAGGCCCACGTCGACCGCTACCGCGACGCCCACGCCCACGCCCACGCCCACGCCGGATCCGACCCCCGTTACGCCGACGCCGTACCCCTCGACGCTCGACCCGGAGGATCTGCGCGGCTTCGCCGTCCCGGTCGAGGGCGGCTGTCTGCCCGCCTCGGACCGGCTGATGCCGAACGCGCCGCGCGAGTACCGCAACGGCTTCCACGAGGGCATCGACTGGTACGGTGGCCTCGCCTGCGCGCACGTCACCGGGGGCACGCCGGTGATGGCGATGCACCGGGGCATCGTGATCCGCGCCGACCTCGACTACGTCGAGATCACGATCGAGCAGATCAACGAGTTCTCGAGGCGCACCGCGGAGCAGGGCTACACCGACGAGCCGACCCTCGACATCTACCGCGGACGCCAGATCTGGATCGACCACGGCAACGGCGTCGTCACCCGCTACGCGCACCTCCGCGAGATCGCCGAGGGCATCGAGGAGGGCGTCGAGGTCGAGCAGGACCAGGTGATCGGCGGCGTCGGGGAGTCCGGCACGCCGGAGGCGATCACCGCGCCGGGCACGGAGCTGCACCTCCACGCCGAGGTGCGGATCGACGACTCCTTCCTCGGCGACGGGCTGCCACCCACTGAGGTGCGGGTGCTCTATCTGAAGCTGTTCGGCCTCGACGGGAACTGATCCGCCTCGGGAGGCTGACGAGGCCGCCGGGCCGTACACTGCCGCGGGCAGCCGGAGCGCAGCCAGGCGAAGGGGGCGCGATGCCGATCCTCTCGATCGAGATCCCGTGGGATCCGAGCATCACGAAGATCGGCGGGCTGCTGCTGACCTGGCACGGGCTCTTCACCGCGATCGGGATCTTCGCCGGCGTGCGGCTCTCGCTGATGCTCGCGAAGGTCGTCGACTACGACTATGACGACGCCTACACGCTCGCCCTCGTCGGCGTGCCGAGCGGGATCGTCGGGGCGCGGGCGCTCTTCGTGATCGAGCACTGGTCGCGGTTCAGCGGCGACCCCGTCGCGATGATCCGCATCACCGAGGGCGGCATCTCGATCTGGGGTGCGATCCTCGGTGGTGTCGGCGGCGCGCTGGCCTTCGGACTCTGGAAGGGCTACCCGATTGCCCGAGGCCTGGACATCGCCAGCTTCGGGATCATCCTCGGGCAGGCGACCGGGCGCCTTGGCGACCTCGTCAACGGCGAGCACCTCGCGAACGCGAGCGACCTGCCATGGGCCGTCTTCTACACGCACCTGGACTCGCCGGCCTTCGTGCACTCGCTCGCCGTCGGGCCGCACCACCCGGCGACGACGTACGAGCTGATCGGCGACCTCGTGATCCTCGGGGCGCTGTTCGTGCTGATGTTCGGCGCGCTCTGGCGGCGGCCGGGGCTGACCTTCTGCGCCTACCTGATCGGCTACGCGGTGATGCGCTTCTTCCTCACCTACCTGCGTGTCGACTCCAGCGAGACGTTCCTGCTCGATCTGCGCGTCCCGCAGCTGGTCTCGCTGCTCGCCGTGCTCGCCTCGCTGCCGGCCGTCTGGTACTTCGCGACCCGCCCGCCGATCGATGGGCCCGCGCCGCTCGAGCGCCTGCCGCTGGTCGGGCGGATGCTCGCCGCCCGGCGGTGACCGAGGCCGCGCCGCAGGTCGTGCTCTACGGCCGCGAGGGCTGCGGCCCCTGCGCGCACGCCCGCGACGCACTGCGCCGCCTCGGCCGCGAGTTCGCCTTCGATCTGCGCGAGCGCGACGTGGACGCCGACGCGGCGCTGGCCGCCCGCTACGGCGATCGCGTGCCCGTCATCGCCGTCGACGGCTGCGAGGTCAGCGAGGGCCGCATCGACGCCGGCGCGGTGCGGCGTGCGATGATGGCGGCGACGTGTGCTGTTGACAGCAACAGGAGGCGTTCATAGCCTCGACGCACGGCCCGCGCCCCGTGCGCGGCCAGCGGCGCGAGCGCACGGCGCGGAAGCGGACACGATGAGCGAACGACAGCTCTTGCTCCTCGACGCTGCCGCGGTGCACCGGTACGACCGGGGCTCCATGGTGATGCGCTAGCCCGCTCGCCCCGCCAGCGGCGGGGTCAGGCGGGCGCCCCTCGCGTCACCCCTACCGCAGCCCGGAGCATTCCTGCCATGTCCTTCGAACAATCCCTGCGCTGCCGCGAGTGCGGTCGCGAGTTCCCGCTCAAACCGATCTTCTTCTGCGAGTTCTGCTTCGGCCCCCTCGAGGTCGACTACGACTACGAGGGCATCGCCAACGCGATCTCCCGCGAGTCGATCGCCGCCGGCCCGGCCACGCTCTGGCGCTACGCCGATCTGCTGCCCTCCGATCCCGAGTACCGCGTAGACCTCGCAGCGGGGTTCACGCCGCTGCTCCGCGCCGACCGCCTGGCGGACGCGCTGGGCATCGAGCGGCTCTGGATCAAGAACGACACCGTCAACCCGACGTGGTCGTTCAAGGACCGCGTCGTCGCCGTCGCGATCGCGAAGGCGCGCGAGTTCGGCTACACGGGCATCGCCTGCGCCAGCACCGGCAACCTCGCCAACTCCGTCGCCGCGCACGGCGCGCGCGCCGGCATGGAGACGATCGTCTTCATCCCGCAAGACCTCGAGGAGGGCAAGGTCGTCGGCAGCGGCGTCTACAACCCGACCCTCGTGATGGTCGAGGGCTCCTACGACGACGTGAACCGGCTCTGCACCGAGGTCGCGCAGTCCAAGCCGTGGGCCTTCGTCAACATCAACGTGCGGCCCTACTACGCCGAGGGCTCGCGCACGCTCGCCTTCGAGGTGGCCGAGCAGCTCGGCTGGCGCACACCGGACCACTGCGTGGTGCCGATGGCCTCGGGCTCGCTCTTCACGAAGATCTGGAAGGGCTTCAAGGAGCTGCACCAGGTCGGCCTGATCGACGAGCCGCGGACGCGCATGTCGGGCGCGCAGGCGACCGGCTGCTCGCCGATCGCGACCGCCTTCGAGGAGGGCACGCTCAACTTCCGGCCGCAGAAGCCGAACACGATCGCGCGCTCGATCGCGATCGGCAACCCGGCGGACGGGTACTATGCGCTCAAGACGCTGGAGGAGACGAACGGCGTCGCGGCGATGGCCACGGACGCGGAGATCGTCGAGGGCATGAAGCTGCTCGCGGAGACCGAGGGCATCTTCGCCGAGACGGCGGGCGGCACCACGATCGCCTGCCTCAAGCACATGGCCGAACGCGGCCAGATCGCGCCCGGCGAGGAGACCGTCGCCTTCATCACCGGCGGCGGCCTCAAGACCACCGAGGCGCTGCAGGGCGGCCTCTCCAGCCCGCTGCACGTGCCCGCCCGCAGCGACGCATTCTTCGAGGCCTACGAGGCGCGGCGGGCGCCCGCCGCGGCCGCGGCAGGAGGCGCATGATGGCGAGCAGACCGGTCCGCTTCACCTTCTCGCCCGAACTGATCAAGGAGCCGCTGATCTACCTGATCGGCCGCGAGTTCGAGGTCGTCACCAACATCCGCATGGCGGACGTCGACGAGCGCGTCGGCTGGGTCGTGCTCGAGCTCGAGGGCGAACCCGACGAGATCGACCGCGCGATCGCCTGGGCCCAGGCGAAGGGCGTGCGCGTCGATCAGGCCACCCTCGGCGACATCGTCGAGGGCTAACCCGGCTGCAATCCCGCCCGGCCCCGCCGGGCCCGGCATCGAGAGGACCGCTGCGATGGCAGTGAACGTGCGAATCCCCGCCCCGCTCCGCACCCTGACCGGGGACCAGGAGCTGGTCAGCCTCGAGGGCGCAACCCTCGGCGACGTGGTTCAGAACCTCGAGGCGTCCTACCCCGGGATGCGCGAGCGGCTCTGCGAGGAAGACGGCGAACTGCGCCGCTTCGTGAACGTCTTCGTCAACGGCGAGGACGTGCGCTTCCTCTCCGGCCTCGCCAGCGAGCTGGCCGAGGGCGACGAGGTCTCGATCGTCCCGGCGGTCGCCGGAGGCTAGCGCGCCGTCGGCAGTCCACGCAACGCTGGAGGGGTAGGCGAATGATCGCCGGCCTCTCGTTGCGATCGGCGAATCGGGAGACCTTGACCGCTCCACTCACCTTCGCTACACCTGGTCCACCCCACGCCGCCCGACACGGGGCAGCCGGATCGCTACATCGCGGGCAAGAACCTCTGCTTCGTCCGGCTGGAGACGGCCGACGGGCTGCACGGCTGGGGCGAGTGCTACACGCAGTCGGACCGCGACATCCAGATCACGGCGCACCTCGAGGCGCTGCGGCGCTACATCGTGGGTTGGGACTCGGCGCGGATTAAGCCCTGGACCGACGCCATCCACAACGACTTCGGCAACCGGCGCGGCGCGATGGACCTGTACGCGGCGATCTCCGGTGTGGAACAGGCGATGTGGGACCTCGCGGGCAAGCGTGCGGGGATGCCCGTGCACCAGCTGCTCGGCGGCGCGGTGCGCGATCGGCTGCGCGTCTACGCCAACGGCTGGGCGAGGATGGACGACCTCGAGGAGCTGCAGGCGCGAGCGCGCGCGATGGTCGAGCGCGGGTTCACCGGGCTCAAGTTCGATCCGGTGCCGGGCAAGTGGCGCAGCTACGTGGGCATGAAGGAGCTGCGCGTCGCCGCCGATCGCGTGCGCGCGGTTCGCGAGGCGGTCGGCCCCGACGTCGACGTGCTGGTCGAGGTCCACCGCCGGCTGAGTCCCTCGAACGCGGTGCGCCTCGCGAAGATGGTCGAGGAGTACGAGCCGTTCTGGTTCGAGGAGCCGGTCTGGGCCGAGAACGTGACCGCCCTGGCCGCCGCGACGGCGCAGATCAACATCCCCACCGTCACGGGCGAGGAACTCTACACGAAGTTCGAGTTCCGCGAGGTCTTCGAGCAGCGCGCGGCGGACATCATCAATCCCGACGTGGCGAACGTGGGCGGCATCAAGGAACTGACGGAGATCGCCGCGATGGCCGAGGCGTACTTCGTCGCGGTCGCTCCGCACAACTACAACTCGACGACCGTGGCGCTGGCCGCGACGCTGCAGGCCGCGGCGACGATGCCGAACTTCATCATCACGGAGTACTTCGTGAACTTCGAGCCGTGGGGCCAGGAGGCCGCGACGCCGGCCTTCGAGGTCGAGGACAGCCACATCGCCCTCCCCACCGCGCCGGGCCTCGGCATCGACCTCGATGAAGCAGTCCTCGAGGCTCATCCAGCGAGGGACTTCCCCGCGCGTACAATCGGCGACTGACCGCTCCGGCCCCCTCTCCCTGAGGGAGAGGGTTGGGGTGAGGGCGTATGAATCAAGGAGCAATTCCAGGGGCAGTCACATGAGAGTAAGCAACTGGACCACCCGTGTGCTGCAGACCCCGGACGTTAATCCCCTCATCGTCGGCGTCGATCAGCCCGACCCCCGAGCCGGGACTGGGAAACGACCGATTCGGACGGAGCTGACCAATGACCGATGACCTCGCTTACGCAACGATCGAAGAGCTCGCCCCGCGGATCGCCTCAGGAGAGCTGTCGCCGGTCGCGCTGACGCAGGCCCAGTTGGACCGCATCGAGGCGCACGACGGTCGGCTCAAGAGTTACGCGACTGTGATGGCCGATTCGGCGCTGGCGAAAGCGCAGCAGGCCGCGGACGAGATCGCCGCCGGCAACTATCGCGGTCCGCTGCACGGGGTTCCGATCGCGGTCAAGGACCTCTGCTACACGGCGGGCGTCCGCACGATGGGCGGGACGAAGGTGCTCGAGGACCTCGTTCCTGACTTCGACTCCACGGTCGTCGCCCGATTCAAAGACGCCGGCGCGGTGATGCTGGGCAAGCTCAACATGACCGAGGGCGCGATGGCCGGATACAACCGCGCGCGGCAGGTGCCGGTTAACCCCTGGGACGCCGGACGCTGGGCCGGCGTCTCCTCCAGCGGCTCCGCTGTGGCGACAGCGGCCGGGCTTTGCTACGCGTCGTTGGGCAGCGACACCGGCGGCTCTATCCGTACCCCGTCCGCAGCCTGCGGCATCGTCGGTCTGAAGCCGACCTGGGGACGCGTGAGCCGCTATGGCGTGCTCGACCTGGCGCAGTCGCTCGACCACGTCGGCCCGATGTGCCGCTCGACCTGGGACTGCGCCGTCACGCTCGAAGTGATCGCGGGCGACGACCCCAACGATCCGACCACGCTGCCCGAGCCGGCTCCGGCCATGCTTGACGGGATCGACGGCGGCGTTGCGGGTATGCGGATCGGCTATGACGAGCGCTATGCGACCGAAGACGTAATCCCGCCAATCGCCGAGGCCGTCGCCGCATCGGTCGAAACCCTGGCATCGCTGGGCGCGGAGATCGTCTTGGTCCAACTACCCGACTTCATGCCTTACATGGCCGATTTGCCGACGCTCTGCTCGGTTGAGGCTCTACACGCGCATCTCGATAACTATCCGAACCGGGCCGGCGACTACGGCAACTGGTTCGGCGCCTGGTTGGAGCTGGGGTCGTCTGTCAGCGCGACCGAGTACGCCGACGCCTGCATCCGCCGCGAAGAACTGCGCGGCCTACTGGCTCGGGTCTTCGCCGACATCGACATGCTGGCCTGTCCGGCCCAGGGCACGTTGCCGCACCGGGTGACCGAGGACATGATGTACGATGACAGGCCGGGAGAATTCCAGTGGCGGCGGCTGCAGTACACGGTCCCCTGGGACATGAACCGCGCCCCGACGCTGACTCTGCCCAACGGCTGGAGCGAGCGGGGCATGCCGATCGCGCTGCAGCTCGTCGGTCCGCTGGGCAGCGAACAGGCGCTCTGCCGGGCCGGCTACGCCTACGAGCAGGCGACGGACTTCATGCGCAACCCGGAGCTCTAGCAGTCGGTTGCCTCGCCGCGTTCCTGGCGAGCCTTCTGCTCGTTCACAAAGTCGCGCATACTGCCGCCGGTGATGATGCCCAGCTTCATCATCACCGGTTGCTTCGTGAACTTCGAGCCGTGGGGCCGGGAAGCCGCGACGCCGGCCTTCGAGGTCGAGGACAGCCACATCGCCCTCCCCACCGCGCCGGGCCTCGGCATCGACCTCGATGAAGCAGTGCTCGCGGCGCACCCGGCCAGGGATTTCCCCCCGCGCACAATCGGGGACTGACCGCTCCGGCCCCCTCTCCCTGAGGGAGAGGGTTGGGGTGAGGGCTTATGAATCAAGGAGCAATTCCGGGGGCAGTCACATGAAAGTAAGCAGCTGGACCACCCGTGTGTTGCAAACCCCGGCCGACAATCCCCTGGTGGTGGGCATCGACGAGCCTGGCACCCGGGAGTTCGTCACTCTGGAACTGGACACCGACGAAGGCGTGCAGGGCATCGGCATTACGTTCTTCGGTGGCCCGCTCACCCCGGCCCTGCGCACTGCGGTCGACAATCTCTGTGAACTGACGGTGGGCGAAGACCCGCTGCAGGTGGAGGCGGTAACCGACAGGTTGCGACTCGCGGCGGGCGGTTCCGGCCCGGAGGGCATATTCAGCCTGGCGATATCGGCCATCGACATCGCTCTGTGGGACATCAAGGGAAAGGCCCTGAACCAGACGGTGTGCTCCCTGCTGGGTGGTCACCGCGACCGGGTCGTTACCTACGC
Organism: Dehalococcoidia bacterium; assembly: GCA_965247925.1. Classification (GTDB taxonomy): domain Bacteria; phylum Chloroflexota; class Dehalococcoidia; order UBA2979; family UBA2979; genus VXMT01. Next base: position 208,380 of record CBDFIB010000004.1, on the reverse strand, counting down.
CAGCGGCGCACTGGGGCGTCCCATGGATCTGGAGTATCTGGCCGAGGCCGGTCCTCGCCTGGTGGAGCTGGGCTTCAGGCAGATGAAGACCCAGATGGGCGCCGAACCTACCGCTCGGCGCGAGGTGGCTCGCATCCGCACCCTGCGCGACGCCATCGGCCCGGACATTGATCTGATGTGCGACATCAACCAACTCTGGGACGTGAACCAGGCCATCGATATTGGGTCACGTGTGGAGGAGTACCACCTGTTCTGGCTGGAAGACGTGGTGGCCCGGGACGACTACCAGGGATTGGCCCGAGTGGCGGACTCGCTCACCACGCCCATCGCCGCCGGAGAGTACGTGTATGGCATCCGTCCCTTCCGGCACATGCTGGAGCACCGCTCGATGGATATTGTGATGATCGACCTGCTGCGGGTGGGCGGGATAACCCAGTTCCGAAAGGTGGCGGGCATGGCTGAGGCATTCAATCTGCCGGTGGTCAGCCACCTGCTACCCGAGATTCAGGTGCACAACATTGCCGCCATTCCAAACGGACTGACGGTGGAGTACATGCCCTGGACGCTACGGCTGTTTGAAGAAACCCCGGTCATTGAGGACGGGCAGATTGTGGTGCCGGACAAGCCGGGTCTGGGCCTCGAGTTCGACCAGGACGCCATCAAACAGTATCAGGTGAGCTGATCGAATCCCGAGTGACGCCCGTGGACGCTGACCTGCCCCGATCCCCGAGTGCTTGGCCCAACCGACCCTTGTGCTAGAATGTTGGTCAACTTACTCGACATTAGCGGCGGTCGGGAAAATGTGGCTGAGCAGGAAGGGCGATTACGGCGTTCGCGCGCTCATTGACCTCGCGCTCCACGACGGCGAGGGGCCGGTCCAGCGCGCGGGAATCGCCGGTCGCCAGGAGATCCCGGAGTCCTACCTCGACCACCTGCTCGCCCTGCTGCGGCGCGGCGGCTTCGTGCGCAGCGTGCGCGGCCCCGGAGGCGGCCACCTGCTCACTCGCAAGCCCGAGGAGATGTGCCTGCTGCACGTGATCGAGACGCTCGAGGGCTCGGTCGCGCCGATCAGTTGCATCGAGGACGGTGAGGAGTGCTCGTTCGAATGCGGTCTTTGCGCCCAGCGCACCGTCTGGGAGGAGATCTACGAGGACATGCGCAGCCGCCTCGGCGCGGTGAGCATCGCCGACCTCGCGGAGCGCGCGCGGGCGAAGCAGCACGCACGCGCGGCGAACTACTCGATCTGATGACGACCACCGCGCCGACCACCGAGGGTCGTCGCGCCCAGCCGGCGATCGCCGACACCGTGCTCGATCTGATCGGCGACACGCCGCTGGTGCGGCTCGGCCGCGTCGTGCCCGAGGGCTGCGCCGAGATCCTCGGCAAGCTCGAATCGCGCAATCCGGCCGGCTCCGTCAAGGACCGGATCGCGCTCAGCATGATCGAGGACGCCGAGCGCGAGGGACTGATCGAGCTAGGCGACACGATCGTCGAGCCGACCTCCGGCAACACCGGCATCGGCCTCGCGATGGTCTGCGCGCGCAAGGGCTACCGGCTGATCCTGACGATGCCGGAGGACATGAGCGTCGAGCGGCGCCGCCTGCTGGAGCGCTTCGGCGCGGAGCTGCGGCTGACCCCGGCGATCGAGGGCATGACGGGCGCGGTCTACGCCGCCCGCGAGCTCTCCGAGCAGCACGGCTACTTCATGCCGCAGCAGTTCGACAACCTCGCCAACCCGCGCATCCACCGCGAGACGACGGGGCCCGAGATCCTCGAGGCGACCGGCGGCGAGCTGGACGCGTTCGTGGCCGGCGTCGGCACCGGCGGCTCGATCACCGGCATCGGCGAGGTGCTGCGCGAGGCCGCCGCGGACGTGCGCATCGTCGCCGTCGAGCCGGCGCGCTCGCCGGTGCTGCAGGGCGGGCGGGCGGGGCTGCACGGCATCCAGGGCATCGGCGCCTCGTTCGTGCCGGGCGTACTCAACCGCGAGATCTACGACGAGGTGATCAGCGTCCGCGACGAGGACGCCTTCCGGATAACGGAGCGGCTCAGCCGCGAGGAAGGCCTGCTCGTCGGCATCTCCTCCGGCAGCAACGTCTGGGCCTCGATCGAGGTTGGCAAGCGGCTCGGTCCGGGGTGTCGCGTGGTGACGATGCTCTGCGACACGGGCGAGCGCTACCTGAGCGTGGCGCTCTCATGAGCAACAGGGGACAGGGAACGGATCAGGAGCACATGGCAGATCGGCAGGAAGGACGGCGATCGGAGATGGCGGTCAGCGTCTACATCCCACAGCCATTCCGCAAGTTCACGGCCAATCGCGAGTACGTCGAGGTGGACGGCGGCGACGTGGCGGGCGTCCTCGACGCGGTGAACGCGCGCTACCCGGGCTTCGACATGCTCGTCTACGACCGCGAGCGCCGGGTGCCCGCGCACATCAACATCTACGTCAACAACCAGGAGATCCACGAGCTCGACGGCGTCGCGACCGCCGTCGGAGACGGCGACCAGGTCGCGGTCATCCCCGCCCTCGCGGGCGGCGCCGCGCCGAGCGCGGCGCTCACCCCGGACGAGGCGATGCGCTACTCGAGGCACATCGTCATGTCGCAGGTGGGCTCGATCGGGCAGCGCCAGTTGCGCAACGCGAAGGTGCTGATCGTGGGCGCGGGCGGCCTCGGCTCCCCGGTCGCGATCTACCTCGCGCTCGCCGGCGTCGGCACGATCGGGCTCGTCGACTTCGACGTGGTGGACCTCTCCAACCTGCAGCGCCAGTTGCTGCACCAGACCGAGGACGTCGGGCGCACGAAGCTCGACTCGGCGGTGGACACGCTGCACGCCTACAACCCGCACGTGCGGGTTGTGACGCACCCGGCGCCGCTGCACTCGGAGAACGCGATGGAGATCCTCGCGGACTACGAGATCGTGGTGAACGGCGCGGACAACTTCGCGACGCGCTACCTGGTCAACGACGCCGCCTACCTGCTGGGCAAGACGCTGGTGGACGGCTCGATCCTGCTCTTCGACGGGCAGGCCACCGTCTTCAAGCCGGGCCAGGGCTGCTACCGCTGCCTCTACCCCGCGCCGCCGCCGCCGGGCCTGGTGCCCTCCTGCGCCGAGGCGGGCGTGCTGGGCTCGATTACCGGCATCGTCGGCTCGATCCAGGCGACCGAGGTGTTCAAACAGGTGCTCGACGTCGGCCGGCCGCTCGTCGGGCGGCTGCTGCTCATCGACGCCTTGACCATGGAGTTCCGCGAGATGAAGCTGCGGCGCGATCCGGCTTGCCCGCTCTGCGGTGACGAGCCGACCGTGACGGAGCTCATCGACTACGACGCGTTCTGCGGCGCCCCACCGCTCGAGGCCCTGACGGCCAACGGCGGCGGGCACTAGAGCGCACCGCGCGTCCGCGAGCGACAGGGGAGGGGAACCGCCTTGCTGGTGCAGGTCAACATGACCTCGGTGATCCAGAAGACCGTCGGCGGTCAGCGCGCACTGACCGCCGAGGGCGGCACCGTCGCGGAGCTGATCGACGACATCGAGCGGCGCTATCCGGGCTTCCGCTCGCAACTCGTCGACGAGGGCGGGCAACTGCACCGCTTCGTCAACGTCTACCTCAACGACGAGGACGTGCGCTTCCTGCAGGGCGCCGAGACCGCGCTGAGCGAGGGCGACGAGGTGTCGATCCTGCCCGCGCTGGCCGGCGGCTAGCGGCGGGGGGCCCTCGTGGCTAAGGCGACGGGACGGACGCCCGCCGGCAGCCTGCTCGACCGCATCGGCGGCACGCCGCTGGTCGACATCTCCGTGATGTCGCCCAACCCCGAGGTGAGCATCTACGCGAAGCTGGAGGGTGAGAACCCGACCGGCTCCGTCAAGGACCGCATCGCCTGGTGGATGGTCTCCGCCGCCGAGCGCGACGGCCGCCTAGAGCCCGGCCAGACGATCCTCGAGCCGACCTCCGGCAACACCGGCATCTCGCTGGCGATGATCGGCCGCCTGCGTGGCTACCCAGTGAAGGTGGTGATGCCGGACGCCGTCACCCGCGAGCGCGTCGAGCTGCTCGAGAGCTTCGGCGCGGAGATCCTCTACTCGCCGGGCGACCTCGGCACCAACGGCTCGGTGCGCGAGGCGCAGCGGATCCACGCCGAGCACCCCGAGTGGTTCATGCCCTTCCAGTACGACAACGAGGACAACCCGCGCGCCCACTACGAGAGCACGGCCCCGGAGATCATCGCGGACCTGCCGGACACCGACGTCTTCGTCGCCGGCCTCGGAACCGGCGGGACGCTGACCGGCGTCGGGCGGCGGCTGAAGGAGCACAACCCGGCCGTGCGCATCGTCGCCGCGGCCCCGCATCCGGGCGACCTGGTGCAGGGCCTGCGCAGCCTCGAGGAGGGCTACATCCCGCCCGTCCTCGACGAGTCCGTGCTCGACGGGCGGATCGTCGTCGACTCGGCGACCTCGTTCCGGCTGACGCGGGAGCTGACCGAGCGCACGGGCATCTTCGCCGGCGTCTCCAGCGGGGCGGCGGTGCGCGCCGCGCAGCGCGCGGCGGAGCGGATGCGCAGCGGCAAGGTCGTCTGCCTGCTCGCGGACAGCGGCTGGAAGTACCTGTCCTCGGGCCTCTGGACGCAGGACTACGACGCGATCGAGGAGGACGTGAACACGACGCTCTGGTGGTAGCCGGAGCGGCGATGCGTCGCCGGCGGTTGTGCTGCGGCGCTGATGTTGATAATCTTTGCCAACAAAGTCGAGTTTGGTGCGGCCCTGCCGCCCGAGAGGGGAACGGACCATGACGGACAAGCTTGTGACGGCGGACTGGGTAGCCGAACACGGAAGCGACTCGAACGTGCGCCTCGTCGAGGTCGACGTCGACACCGGCGCCTACGACGAGGGCCACATCGCGGGCGCCGCCGGCTGGAACTGGGCGACGCAGCTGCAGGACCAGGTGCGCCGCGACGTGATCGCGAAGGACGACCTTGAGGACCTGCTGGCGTCTTCTGGCATCAGCAACGACACGCACGTGGTGCTCTACGGCGACAACAACAACTGGTTCGCGGCCTACGCGCTGTGGCTGCTGGAGCTTCACGGCCACGAGCAGGTTTCGCTGATGGACGGCGGCCGCGTGAAGTGGATCGCCGACGGGCGCGAGGTCACGACCGACGCGCCCTCGATTGGACGCGCCAGCTACACGGCGCAGGAGCAGGACGCCAGCCTGCGCGCCCAGCGCGACGAGATCCTCGCGGCTGTCGCGGCGCAGGCGCCGCAGCTGGTGGACGTGCGCAGCCCGGCCGAGTTCGTCGGCGAGATCATCGCGCCGCCTGGCCTGCCGGAGACGGCGCAGCGCGGCGGCCACATCCCCGGCGCGATCAACGTGCCCTGGGCGCGCGCCGTCAACGAGGACGGCACCTTCCGCAGCGCCGACGATCTGCGCGAGATCTACGGCGGCGCGGGCGTCGTCGAGGACGAGCCGGCAATCGCCTACTGCCGCATCGGCGAGCGCTCCTCGCACACCTGGTTCGTGCTCAAGTACCTGCTCGGCCACGACGACGTGAAGAACTACGACGGCTCGTGGACCGAGTACGGCTCGCTGATCGGCGTGCCGATCGAGACGTAGGAGCCGATGGCCGCTGAGGACAGCGACGGCGGGGCGCGGGGATCGCAGCGCGCGCTGGTCGAGCGCGCGGTCGCGCGCGGCGACTACGGCCTGCTCCCGCTGCGCTTCCGCGCCTCCGTCCTCGACCGCTACCGCGAGCGGGCTGACGCGCGGCTGCTGCGCACGCGCAGCGTCGGCCGCATCGCGATCGTGCGTGGCTGGTCGATCGACGCCGGGATCGCGCCCGGCGAGGAGGAGATCGAGGTGTTCGCCTCGGACTTCGCCGAGCGCCTGCCCGAGTCCGAACGCGCGCACTGGCTCGAGCACCTCGCGGCGCCGCCGTCGAGCGCCAACTTCGCGCTGATGCGCCTCAGCGGGAACGCCTGCATCGACGACGGCGAGCCGACGGCCTGGTAGCCGCGCAAGAACCGCTTCGGAGGAACGATGCCACGGATCCCGCGCGCCCTCGCCGATGCGATCATCGCGCACGCCCGCGAGGATCTGCCGAACGAGGCCTGCGGCCTGGTGCACGCCCAGGACGGCGAGGCCGTCTCCGTGCACCCCGTGACCAACGTCGCCGCCAGCCCCTACCGCTTCGAGATGCACGGCATGGAGCAGATGCGGCTGGAGCAGCAGCGCGACGAACGAGGCGAGGCGCTGTTCGCGATCTATCACTCGCACGTCGCCTCGCCCGCATACCCCTCGCAGACGGACGTGCGGATGGCGTTCTTCCCGCCCGGCGAGACGGATCGCGAGCCGGCCTATCCGGGAACCATCTACCTGCTCGTCTCGCTCGCCGGGGAACCTCCTCCGCTGCACGCCTACTACATTCACCAGGGCGGCGTGATCGAGGAGATCCCGGCCGAGATCGTCTGATCGCGCCGGGGCGCCCTCGATGACGTCCGAGCCGTCCGCCGCGCCTCCCGCGCCGATCGTGATCGGCGGGCGCTGCTTCGAGTGGGGGCGGCGCAGCTACGTGATGGGCATCGTCAACGCCACGCCGGACTCCTTCTCCGGCGACGGCGTGCTCGATCCGGCCGTCGCCGCCGAGCAGGCCGCGCGGATGATCGAGGACGGCGCGGACCTGATCGACGTCGGCGCGGAATCCACGCGCCCCGGCCACGATCCCCTCGACGGGCCCGGCGAGTGGGCGCGCCTCGCGCCCGTGCTGCGCGCCGTGCGCGACGCCGTCGCGGCGCCGATCAGCGTCGACACCTCGAAGGCGTACGTCGCCGGGCGAGCCTTCGAGGCGGGCGCCGACGCGCTCAACGATGTGCAGGCCCTGCGCGCCGATCCGGCGCTCGCGCCGCTGCTCGCCGCGCGCGGGCTGCCGGCGGTGCTGATGCACAACCAGCGTGGCCGCCCGTCCTCTGGCGACGTGATCGCCGACGTGCGAGCGGGCCTCGAGGAATCGCTCGCGATCGCGGAGGCGGCGGGCGTGTCGCGTGAGCAGCTGATTCTCGATCCGGGCTTCGGTTTCGGCTTCGGGCCGGAGCAGAGTCTCGAGCTCGTGCGCCGGTTCGGCGAGCTGCGCGCGCTCGGGCGGCCGCTGCTGCTCGGCAGCTCGCGCAAGTCCGCGATCGGCTGGGCGCTTGGGCGCGAGCAGGAGCCGCCCGCCTCGCGCGTCGCCGGAGGCGCCGCGACCGTCGTGCTCGCCATCGCCGCCGGAGCCGACATCGTGCGCGTCCACGATGTCCGCGAGATGGCCGATGTCGCGAGGGTGACCGACGCGATCGTGCACGGTGGCCGCCGGGCGGAATCGCCGTGACAGCCGCCGAGGGCACGGAGCAGCGCGTCTACCTCGGGATCGGCGGCAACCTCGGCGATCGGATCGCCGCGCTGCGCACGGGGCTCGCGAGGCTGGCGGAGGCGGGTGTGACCGTCGAGGCGGTGTCCCCGCTCTACGAGACGGAGCCGTGGGGCTCGCCGGCCTGCCTGGCGCCCGCGCCGCCCTACGCGAACGCGGCGGCCTGTGTGCGCACCGCGCTCGAACCCCTCGAGCTGCTGCGCCTCTGCAAGCGCATCGAGGTCGCCGCGGGCCGCGACCTCGACGCGCCGCGCAACAGCCCGCGCCCGCTGGACCTCGACTTGCTGCTTGCCGGCGAGCTGCGGATCGAGAGCGCGGAGCTGCAGCTCCCGCATCCGAGGATGCACGAGCGTTCCTTCGTTCTCGTCCCGCTCGCGGAGATCGCGCCGCAGCTCGTGCACCCGCTGCTGGGGCGCAGCGTCGCCGAGCTGCGCGACGACGTCGGCCTCGAGGGGGTCGAACCGCTCGCAGCTGCGGGCTGGGAGTCCGGTTAGCGCTCGAGCAGCCGCTCCCGCAGCCGCTCGATCAGGGACGTGTCGACGCCGCCGAGGGCGAGCAGCGCGGCGGTGGAGCCGAAGCGCTCGTCGATCCCGCGCAGCAGCGCCTCCATCGTGTCGGGCGTGGAGTCGAGCATGGCGCGCGTCAGCTCGAGGCCCCACCGCTCACCCCTCGCCGCGATCTGCTCGTCGCTGAGGTCACGCCACATCGTCAGGTACTCGCGGGTGAGCACGTAGTCCTGGACGATCGTCTCGTCGGGGACGCCAAGCACGCGCAGCAGCAGCGCGGCCGTCACGCCGGTGCGGTCCTTGCCGCCCTCGCAGTTGAAGGCGATCGCCTGCCCGTCGTCGACCTCGGCGATCGCCGCGAAGACCTCGCCGACCGCCGGCATGCACCTCTCGATGCCGGGCAGGTAGTCGAGGCCCGTCCCGGAGCGGTCGCGCATCGCAAGGCGGTCGGCCGAGGTCGTGAGGCTGCGCCGGTAGGGCACGTGGCGGTGTTCGACGCCGTGCTCGTGCAGCGTGGAGATGCCGGTCCGTTCGAGTTCGTCGTCGGAGCGCAGGTCGAGCACGAGCGTGAGGTCGAGGTCGAGTAGGCGCTGCACGTCGGCGGGCGTCGCCTCGCAGAGCGTGCTGGAGCGGTAGACGGTGCGCCAGCGCAGGCGCGCGCCGTCGCCGGTCTCGTAGCCGCCGAGGTCGCGGAAGTTCCGCACCCCCTCAAGCTCGATGCGGCGCTCGTAGGCTCCCGTTGGGTTGGTCATGTCGGCAGCACGGCTAGGCGCCCGCGGGGGGATCGCCGTCGTCCCACTCCGCGTAGGCCATCGTGCAGCCGATCCAGAAGGCGAGCGCCGAGATCGCGGCGAGGCCCGCGCCGACGGGCAGCGCCAGCGCGGCGTAGGAGCGCCGCGAGGCGGCAGCGAAGAAGACGAGCAGCTGCAGCGCGGCCCCGGCCATCAGCAGCAGGCCGATTGTCCGCGAGCGCTCGCCGCCGGTCATGCGGGGCTGTTCCCGGGCGCCTCGGCCAGTTCCGGCGGCAGCAGGTTGGGAATGCCGTCGTCGATGCGGTAGCGGTGGTCGCAGGCCGCGCAGTGCAGCTCGCCGCGCAAGATCTCCTCGCGGCCGTGCGAGTCGGTCGCCGTCTGCTCCACGCTCAGCGTCAGTTCGCCCTTGCAGACGGGGCAGACGAGGATCTCCATCAGGTCGGGACGCATCGAGCCTCCGTGGCGCGGACCGTGGCCTGGCGGCATCCAATGATAGGTGCTGCGTCCGGCGGGCGCTGCTGGCCGCCGTCCGGCGGCCTGGCTAGACTCGGACATCCGGGGAGCGCGAGGGGTGGAGCGGCGCCATGGCAGAGCGGATCCCGCTGCAGCGCGCCGTCGCCGTGATCGGCGACGACAGCGTCGCGATCCGGCGCTCGCGCGCCCAGCTGCTCGCGCCGCTGATCCAGCTCGCCCTCGCCGGCGGGGCTGTCGCGCTGATCGTCGTGTTCCTCGAGGTGCTGCCGCTGGCGCTGCTCGTCGTGCTGCTCGGGGTCGCGCTGCTGATGGGGCCGATCGCGACGCTCGGGCTGGTCTACAACGTGATCGGCCGCTCCGTGCTGCTGGAGCGCGAGAAGCAGTCCGTGCGCTGGCAGCAGGGGCTGCTCGGCCTCGGCCTCGGGACCGACGAACTCGTGCCCTTCTGGCGCATCGACCACATCGCCGTCGAGGGCGACTACGAGGCCGAGTTGGCCGGAGGCGAGCGCCAGGACCTCGTGAGCTGGGACGTCGAGCTGGTCAAGGACAACGGCAAGCGGCTCGAGATCGGCACCGTCGTCGCGGCGCGCCCGCTCGCCGCCGAGGGCCTCGCGCGCGCCAATCGCCTCGCCGAGGCCATCGCCGAGCGCAGCGGCTCCGAGGCGCGCCTGGCCGCGCTGCCGGACGAGCCAGACGCCTCAGGCGATGCGGCCGAGCCGCCACCCGCGGAGCGACCGAGACGCCGCCGCCGGCTGGTCCGCGCCGGGTCGCGCCCGCCGGAGACCGAAGAGTGAGCGCAGCGAGCGCCGGGAGGCCTGGGAGCGAGGAGCCGCTGGAGCATCGCTTGCTACGCGAGGCGCGCACGATTGCCGTCGTCGCGCGCTCGAATCGCACCACTCGCCCCTGGCACGAGGTTGCCGACTACCTGATCGAGGTGGGGTACCGGGTCTACCTCGTGAACCCGCTGCTCGACGAGGCGCTCGGGCGGCGCTGCTACGACAGCGTCGGCGAGCTGCCGGAGCGCGTCGACATCGTCGATGTCTTCCGCCGCGTGCCGGAGGTGCCGGGCGTGGTCGACGACGCGATCGAGGCGGGGGCGGGCGCGATCTGGCTGCAGCTCGCGATCGTGGACGAGCAGGCGGCGGCGCGGGCCCGCGCGGCGGGGCTGCGGGTGGTGATGGACCGCTGCACGAAGATCGATCACGCGCGGATGCGTGCCGAAGCCGCCGGGAGTGAGTTACACTAGCGGCCTTCCCATCCGGGAGCGGAGAGGGGCGCGTTTGATACCGAGCCTCCGCGAGTCCTGCGGCGTCATGGGTATCTTCGCGCCCGGCGAGGATGTAGCCCGCCTCACCTTCTTTGGGCTGCACTCGCTCCAGCATCGCGGACAGGAATCGGCGGGTATCGCCACCGCGAACGGCGAGCCGCGGATCCAGCGCTTCGCCGAGATGGGCCTCGTCACCCAGATCTTCCACGAGGACGTGCTCTCCGGCCTCGGGGGCACGCACGCGATCGGCCACACGCGCTACTCGACGACCGGGTCGAGCACCAGCGCGAACATGCAGCCGCTCATCGTCTCCGGCCCGCAGGGCGAGCTCGCGCTCGCGCACAACGGCAACGTCGTCAACGCCGACCTGATGCGCAGTGACCTGATCGAGGGCGGCGTCAAGTTCTCCACCGGGACGGACTCCGAGGTGCTCGCGCACCTGCTCGCGACCGCGCCCGAGCTCACCTGGCAGGAGCGCTTCAACTACATGATGCGGCGCGCGTCCGGGGCCTACTCGCTGACGCTGCTGACGCCGGACGCGCTGTTCGGCGTGCGCGACCCGCTCGGCATCCGCCCGCTCTGCCTCGGCCGCCTCGGCGACGGTTGGGTGCTCGCCTCGGAGACCTGCGCGCTGGACACGCTGGGCGCGGAGTTCGAGCGCGAGATCGAGCCCGGCGAGGTCGTGCGCATCGACGAATCGGGTGTGCAGTCATGGGCCTTCAGCGGCGAGCGCTCGGCCGGCCCCGCGCTCTGCCTGCTGGAGCACATCTACTTCGCCCGCCCGGACTCCATGCTCCAGGGCGAGCGGGTCTACCCCGTGCGGATGCGAATGGGCGCGCAGCTCGCGCGTGAGCACCCCGCCGAGGGCGACGTCGTGATCGGCATCCCGGACTCGGCGACCGCCGCGGCCGTCGGCTACGCGCAGGAGTCCGGCATCCCCTACGTCGAGGGCCTCGTCAAGAACCGCTACGTCGGGCGCACCTTCATCCAGCCGGACCAGCGGCTGCGTGACCGCGGCGTGGAGCTGAAGTTCAACCCGCTGCCCGAGCTGCTCAGCGGCCGGCGCGTCGTCGTCGTCGACGACACGATCGTGCGCGGCACCACGACGCCGCGCGTCGTGGCGATGCTGCGCAAGGCCGGGGCGCGCGAGGTGCACATGCGCATCACCTCGCCCCCGATCACGCACCCCTGCTTCTACGGCGTGGACATGGCGACCCGCGGCGAGCTGATCGGCGCGCACCTCGAGATCGAGGAGATCCGCAAGCACATCGACGCCGACACGCTCGGCTACCTCTCGCTCGAGGGGACGGTCGGCGCGACCGGCCAGGAGCGGGACGCGCTCTGCGCAGCCTGCTTCACCGGCGAGTACCCGAGCGACGTGCCGTTGCAACTGGACAAGTTCGCCCTCGAGGGCGAGGGCTCCTTCGATCGCCACGCGGTCCCGCTGCGCTCCGTTCACTAAGCATGAGGGACGGTGCATGACCCGGCCCGGCCCGACGCCTCCCCCGGAATCCGTGCGATGAGCGCCCCACCAGAACGATCGTCCGCCCCGCTGCGCTACGCCGATGCGGGTGTCGACGTGCCGGCGGCCGAGGCGAGCCTGCCCGGCCTGCGGCTGATCGCCTCGCGTACGAGCCGCCCCGAGGTACTCGGTGGCGTCGGCGCCTTCGCGGGCCTGTTCCAGCTCGGCGCCGGGCGCTACCGCGACCCGGTGCTGGTCGCCAGCGCCGACGGCGTCGGCACCAAGCTGCTGGTCGCCGCGGCGCTCGGACGCTACGAGAGCGTCGGGCGCGACCTCGTCAACCACTGCGTCAACGACATCCTCACCGCGGGCGCCGAGCCGCTGTTCTTCCTCGACTACCTCGCGACCAGCGGGCTGTCGCAGGAGCGGCGTCTCGAAGTCGTCGCCGGCGTCGGCGCGGCCTGCGAGGAGAACGGCGTCGCGCTGCTCGGCGGCGAGACCGCGGACATGCCGGACCTCTACTCGCCCGGCGACTACGACCTCGCCGGCTTCATCGTCGGCGTCGCCGAGCGCGAGGCGATCATCGACGGCTCGGCGATCGAGGAGGGCGACGTGCTGATCGCGCTGCCCTCGACGGGCTTGCAGACGAACGGCTACTCGCTCGTGCGCGAGATCTTCGGCGTCGCCAAGGGCCTCGGCGAGGAGCGCGATCGCGAGTTGCTGGACGAGCACCTCGAGGAGCTCGGCGGCACGCTCGGCGAGGCGCTGCTGGCGGTGCACGGCTCCTTCCTCGAGGTCGTGCGGCCGCTGCTGCCGCGCCTGCGCGGCATCGCGCACATCACGGGCGGTGGGCTGCCGGGCAACGTGCCGCGGATGCTGCCGGACGGCTTGTGCGCACGCATCGAGACCGCGAGCTGGACGCCGCCGCCGCTGTTCGGGCACATCCAGCGCGCGGGCGGCATCGAGGACGGCGAGATGTTCCGCACGTTCAACATGGGCGCAGGCATCGTGCTCGCCGCGTCGTCCCCGGACGCGGCAGCCGTGCTGGAGGCGGCGCCGGGCAGCTGGCGCATCGGCGCGATCGAACGCCGCGCCGAGGGCGGACCGGCGATCGCCGGGCTGCCGGACTGACGAGGCAGCAAGGAGACAGCGTGAAGGCAGGGGAGGGAGCCTGATGCGGGCGATCCTGAGCGTCTACGACAAGACGGGCATCGCCGATCTGGCGAAGGGGCTGCACGAGCTCGGCTGGGAGCTCTTCTCCACCGGCCGCACGCAGACGGCGATCGCCGAGGCGGGCGTGCCGGTCGAGAGCATCGCCGAGATGACCGGCAGCCCCGAGATGCTCGAGGGGCGCGTGAAGACGCTGCATCCGAAGGTCCACGGCGGACTGCTCGCGCGCCGCGACCGCGAGGACGATGCGGCCGAACTCGCCGAGCACGGCATCGAGCCGATCGATCTCGTCGCGGGCAATCTCTACCCCTTCATCGAGACTGTCAGCGGCACGGACATCAGCCTCGCCGAGGCGCTCGAGGAGATCGACATCGGCGGCCCGACGATGATCCGCGCCGCCGCCAAGAATCACCCGTGGGTGATCCCGATCGTCGACCCGACGGATTACGCGATGATCCTCGAGGCGTTGCGCGCCGCCGGGCTCGACGCCGGGCAGCGCCGCGCGCTCGCCGCCAAGGCCTTCGCGCACGTCTCGCACTACGACGCCGCGATCGGCGAGTACCTGCGCGGCGAGGACGATCTGCTCCCGGAGCAGCTCACAGCCGGGCTGACGCGCGTCTCGGAACTGCGCTACGGCGAGAACCCGCACCAGCGTGGCGCCTTCTACACGCTCGACTCCGTGCGCACGCCCGTCGAGGGCGTCGGCGGCTTCGAGCAGCACCACGGCAAGGGGCTGTCCTACGTCAACCTGCTCGACGCCGACGCCGCCTACAACCTGGTGGCGGAGTGCCCGCAGCCGGCGGTGGCGATCATCAAGCACACCAACCCCTGCTGCTTCGCGGCCGGCGACGAGCCGATCGCCGCCCTCTATGAGCGCGCCCTGCTGGCGGGCGACGCGATCTCCGCCTACGGCGGCATCGTCGCCAGCAACCGCCCGATCGACCTCGCCTACGCGACCGCCCTGCGCGACGTGCTCAGCCCGATCACCGGCGGGCGGATGTTCTTCGAGATCGTGATCGCGCCCGGCTATACGCAGGACGGCCTTGAACACCTGCGCAAGAAGTCCCGCGACCTGCGCATCCTCACCGTGCCCGAGGGCGACCCGCGCCGCCCGCGCCTCGAGTTCCGCTCGCTGCGCGGCGGCATGCTGGTGCAGCAGTCCGATCTCTCCGAGGAGCTGGACTTCGAGGTCGTCAGCGAGCGCGCGCCGAGCGAGGGCGAACTGGCCGATCTGCGGCTCTCCTGGCTCGTCGGGAAGCACGTCAAGTCCAACGCGATCACGCTCGTCAAGGACGGCGTGCTCGTCGGCATGGGCGCCGGGCAGCCGAACCGCGTCGAGAGCGCGCGCCTGGCGGTGCGCGGCGCGGGCGAACTCGCCGCAGGCGCCGCGCTCGCCTCGGATGCGTTCTTCCCCTTCCCCGACTCGATCGAGGTGGCGGGCGAGGCCGGCGTGACGGCAGCCGCACATCCGGGTGGCTCGATCCGCGACGAAGACTCGGTCGCCGCGGCGAACGCGCTCGGCATGGCCCTCGTGACCACCGGGGCGCGCCACTTCCGCCACTAGGCCCCGCAGCCGGGATGCCCCGGGCGCGCTCCGGCCGCCGATCCGGGTGGGGGCGTGGGGGCTGCTTCGCTCAGACGCGAGGAAACCTCGCAGGGCCCCCACAGAAAAGAAATCCGAGGGCGGGTGGGTGGGCCAGAGCCGCGCAGCGTGCTCGTCCGGGATGGGGGTGTGGGGGGGCGCAGCCCCCCGCAGGCGACACGCGATCGGCCTCGGAGCGTCCTCATTCCCGCGCATCCCTCCCCCGGGTAGGGGGTTGGGGTGCGTGCGGACCCCTGCTTCCCGGGATGCCCCGCAGGCGTCATAAGCGGATACGATGGGCGCACGATGGCGAACGTCGATCTCGTGCTGCCGGTCTACAACGAGGAGCTGATCCTCGCGCAGAGCGTCGCGCGCGTCCTCGAGTGGATCGGCGAGCATCCGGAGCACGAGTGGCGCATCGTCGTTGCCGACAACGCCTCGACGGACCGCACCTACTCGATCGCGAAGGAGCTCGAGGCGGAGCACGGCGGCGAGGAAGGCGACCGCTTCGTCGCGCTGCACATCCCGGTCAAGGGGCGAGGCATCGCGCTGCGCGTCAGCTGGCTGACCTCGCCCGCCGACGTGCTGGCCTACATGGACGTCGACCTCTCGACGGACATGAAGCACCTGCCGGAGCTGATCGACCCGATCGCGGCGGGGCAGGTGGACATCGCCTACGGCACGCGGCTGCACCGCGACTCGGAGACAGAGCGCTCGTTCCGCCGCGAGTTGACCTCGCGCACCTACGTGCAGATCCTGCGCCGCCTCGGTCGGCTCAACGTCAGCGACGCGCAGTGCGGGTTCAAGGCGATCGGGCGCGAGCCCGCTCGGGCGCTGCTCCCGCTGGTGCGCGACACCGGCTGGTTCTTCGACTCGGAACTGCTGCTGCTGGCGCAGGAGAACGGCTATCGCCTGCGCGAGGTGCCCGTGCGCTGGATCGAGGATCGCGACAGCCGCGTCGCGATCCTCCACACGGCGCTTGAGGATCTCAAGGGACTGTGGCGGCTGCGCATCGGCGGCGTGCCGCGCGTACCGTAGCGCGGCGGCGGTGCGTAGCGCCGATCAGGGGCATCTTTTTGGCCGTCTCCGGGCGGCGAATCCTTGACCGTAGCAAAGGGGTCTCGCTAGGATCGCCGCGCTTGGAAGCGGGGCATGGCCTCGCTGTGACGGCTGCTTGCCTCGGGCAGCGAAAGAGGGGCGCTCGATGATCTTCGGTGAAGTCGGAGAAGCCCTCGAACTCACCATCATCTTCGTGATGATGATGGGGGCCTTCGCGACGCTCGTGCTGCTCGGCAAGTGGTGGGAAGCCTAGAGACGGCGACAACCATCGGCTCGAGCTTGAGCTGATCGGGGGGAGCGGATGGCGACGACCGAGCGCCCGCAGGGCCGACCGCTTGCTGATCGGCTGTACGACTTCACCGTCAACAACCGCGTCTGGCGTTCGATCATCCGCACGGGCTACCCGAACACGCCGCGCAACCAGATGCTCGCGGTCGCGACCAACGTCTTCCTGCACCTGCACCCGACGCGCATCCACCGCACCCACGTCAAGATCACGCACACCTACTGCCTGGGCGGACTCTCCTTCTTCCTGTTCCTCGGGCTGACGATCACGGGCGTGCTGCTGATGTTCTATTACGTGCCCTCGGTGGAGCGGGCGTACCAGGACATGCAGGCGCTGCAGACGGACGTGCGCTTCGGGATGCTGATGCGCAACACGCACCGCTGGATGGCGCACGGCATGGTGATCACCGTGCTGATGCACATGATGCGCGTCTTCTACACCGGCGCGTACAAGCCGCCTCGCGAGTTCAACTGGATCGTCGGCGTGGTGCTGCTGGTGCTCACGCTGCTGCTCTCCTTCACCGGCTACCTGCTGCCGTGGGATGAGCTGGCCTTCTGGGCGATTACGGTCGGCACGAACATGATCGGCTCGGACCCGATCCTGGGCGAGGTCAACCAGTTCGTGATGATCGGCGGCTTCGAGGTTGGGCAGAACGCGCTGATCCGCTTCTACACCCTCCACGTGGTCGCACTGCCGCTGTTGGCGGCGGTCTTCATGGCCGTCCACTTCTGGCGAATCCGCCGTGACGGCGGGCTCGCCCGGCCGCTGTAGGCGCCGGGCGCAGGCGCGCGGAGAGGCGAAGGAACGCCGATGGTCGCTGAGGCTCCTGCTCGCGGTCCCTCGAGGTCTCGTGGCGCCGTACCAAGCACACGCCCGCGCCGCCAGCGCGAGGAAGAGCTGCTGGTCTGGCCGGACCTCGTCTTCGTCGAGTTCATCTCGGCGCTGGTCTTCACGCTGACATTCGTGGCGCTGGCGATCCTGATCAACGCGCCGCTGCAGGACCGCGCGAACCCGGCGAACACGCCGAACCCCTCGAAGGCGCCGTGGTACTTCCTGAACCTTCAGGAGCTGCTGCTGCACATGCACCCGGCGCTGGCCGGCGTGATCGTGCCCACGGTCTTCCTGATCATCCTCGGCGCCGTACCGTTCTTCGACACCTCGCACGAGGGCCAGGGGCAGTGGCTGAGCACGCCGCGCGCCTGGCCGAACCTGATCGTCGGCGCGGTCGTCGGCACGATCGGCACCTGGACGCTGATCCTCTACAACTCCGGCAAGCACATCGTCACCTACGAGCGCTTCACGTTCGATGCCACCAGCTTCGACAAGTTCCCGCCGCTGATCGCCGACGGGCGCGTGCGCGAATGGCCGGAGAGCCTTGGCTGGCTGACCAGCGTTCGCGCGCTGCAGACCGAGATCAACTGGCCGAGCGAGCTCACGTCGATCCCGCTGGGCGAGACGTTCGTGCGCACGGACCTGCTGGGACTGCCGCGCGGCAGTCTCCAGTGGAACTTCCCGGCCTGGATCGTCGAACAGGCGATCCCGATAAACCTGATGCTCGGCCTGCCGGCGCTGCTCTGCCTCGTTGCCTGGCGCCTCGGCCTCGCGAGCACACGACGCGACTTCATGATCCTGTTGTTCTCCGGCTGGCTGGGCGCCTACCTGACGCTCACGATCGCCGGTACGTACTTCCGCGGCGAGGGCCTCGAGCTGCTCTGGCCGTGGGAAGTCAAGCCTGCCGAGTCATGATCGTCGGACGAGAGGCCGGACAGTGACGAACGAGGGCGAACGCGGAGGGGCTGCGGTGCAGGACGCTCCCGATCCCGGACAGGTGACGGACGCCTGGCGCGAGGCGATCGCCGCGCGTCGTACCCGCGCTCCCGAGGGTGCGCCGGTTCCGGGCGCACAGGCGCGCCGGCCCACCGGACCCATCGCCTCGCGCCGCAACTTCATCCGCGCCTCCTTCTGGGGCGGGCTCGGACTGGCGCTGCTCGGCACCGTCGGCTCGCTGCTGGACTTCATGTACCCGCGCGGGATCAAGGGCTTCGGTAGTCCGGTGCCCGCGGGCAACATCTCCGAGTTCCGCAAGGGCGGCGACCCGGTCCACTTCATCACCGGTCAGTTCTGGCTGGTGAACCTCGACCCGAGCGAGACGCGAGCGGGCGGCAGCGGCGGCGGCGACGGGCTGCTCGCGCTCTGGCACAAGTGCCCGCACCTCGGCTGCACCGTGCCGTGGCGCTCCGGCTTCACCTGGGACAACGACCAGGGCTGGTACCGCTGCCCCTGCCACGGCTCCACGTACACGAAGTCCGGCATCCGCGTGTTCGGACCGGCCCCGCGCTCGATGACCACGATGAAGGTGGACGTCGACGCAATGGGCAACATCACCGTGCAGACGGGCGACCGCCTGGACGGCGGTCCGGACAACCCGCAGCGCGCGGGCGCGAGCGCGGCCTCCTGATGCAGCAGGTGATGCAGCAGGCCGGCGGACTCTCTCGGGGAACTGAGGCGAGATGAACACCAGCAAACAGGTCAACGTGATGATCGGGCTGCTGTTTTTGACGTTCGTCGTCACCGTCGGCTACCTCTTCAACGAGGCCAACCGCCAGGAGGTCGAGTCCGCGGAGATCAACGAGCGCAACGCCGAGCGCGGCGCGCGCCTGTTCGTGCAGAACTGCCGCAACTGCCACGGCCTCGACGGCACGGGCAAGGACTCCGAGGGCAAGGGCACCATCGGCGTCGCGCTGAACGCGCCCCACTTCCTCATCCTCGGCGAGGACAACGTCTACGGTGCGGACGCGACGTCCGCGAGCGAGGCGGAAGGGATACGCAACTACCTGCGCGAAACCATCACCTGCGGCCGCGCCGGCACCTACATGCCCAAGTGGGACATCGACTTCGGCGGTTCGCTCTCGCCCACGCAGGTCCGGCAGCTGGTCACACTGATCAGCGGCGATCCCAAGGGCGAGCATGACTTCTGGGAGCTCGTCCGCGAAGAGGGCGAGCACGCCGACGAGGAGCAGTTCGGCGTCGTGCTCGAGAAGCGCTACGCCTTGACCGCGGTGCTCAGGGAGCAGTACGGCCGCGAGCCGACCGCGGGGGAGATCGACGCCTACCGCGGGCAACTCACCGACGAACAGTTCGTGGACGTCGTTGAGCGCTACGGCCGCCATCCGACGGCCGCCGAGATCCGTGCGGAGAGCGAGGCCGTGACGATCACTCGCGACGCGGCCACGATCACGATCACCTCGGACAACTGCGGCCAGTTCTCCAATCCCACGAAGCTCACGCGCCGCACCCGCAGCGACCCACGCGTCGTCAGCGCGGCGCCGACCAGCGGAGGCGGCGACGGCGGCGCGGCGGCGGCGGCGGCGACACCGACCGGCCCGTCGGCGGAGCAGGGTGAGCAGCTCGCGAACGCGCTCGGCTGCCTCGCCTGCCACACGCTCGACGGCACCGAGCTGGTTGGGCCGACCTGGCTGGGCCTGTTCGGCCGCACCGAGCAACTGGAAGGCGGCGAGAGCGTCGTCGTCGACGAGACCTACATCCGCGAGTCGATCCTGATGTCGCAGGCGAAGATCGTCCTCGGGTTCGCGGATGTCGCCGCGATGCCCGACTTCAGCAGCCTGGAGAGTGACCAACTCGAATCAATCGTGCTCTACCTGAAGACCCTCGTCCCGTAGGCGGGAGCGCGAGAAGACACCTGCGGGGCGGGCCCGTCGCCGCGCGAGGATCGCGACGGCGAGCAGGGCGAACCGAGACAGACTGGCGGGGCAATCCGCCGAAGGGGGAAGAGATGGCAGAAGTCGAGACGGGGAAGCGTTACCGCTGCACCGATTGCGGTGCGGAGTTCATCGTCACGCGCGGCGGCGAAGGCATGCTTCGCTGCGGCGACCACGAGCTCGAGCAGATTTAGGAGCATCCCGATGACCGTCGCACTGGGTAAGCGCTACAAGGACGCCGACTCCGAGATCGAGGTGCTTTGCATCAAGCCCGGCGAATGCAACCTCAACGTCGACGGGCGCGGCATGGAGGAACTGCAGCCGAAGGTGCTGCCCTCCGCCGACTAGCACCGGCCGGACTTGTATCCACCGCCAGAGGCCGGGAGCATCCGCTCCCGGTTTCGACGCGTGCACTGACGGCGTGCTGCCGTGACCCCCTCGCCTGATCCGCTGCTGATCGAGGCGCGCCTGCTCACGATGGCGCGCCGGGGCGACCCGCCCGCGCGCAGTCCCGCGCCCCGTGCCGTCGCCTGCGCAGGCGGCCGCATCGTCGCCGTCGGCACGCCCGAGGAGTGCGCGCGCCGCCTGCCCGTCGGGCACCGTCGCATCGAGGCGCGCGGGTCGATGCTGCTTCCGGGCTTCGTCGACGCGCACGTCCACATCCTCGCCGCTGCCGCCGCGGCGGCCGGGCCGGACGTGACGCCGCGCGGCGTCTCCAGCATCGCGGAGCTGCTCGAAGCGCTCCGCGAGGCGGCCGCACGCACGCCGCCGGGCCGATGGGTGCGCGCCAGCGGCTACGAGGAGGCGATGCTCGCCGAGGGTCGCCACCCGACGCGCGCCGAACTCGATCGCGCCGTCCCCGCCCACCCCGTCCGCCTGATCCAGCGCAGCGGGCACGCCGAGGTGCTGAACTCGCGCGCGCTCGCCCTCGTCGGCATCGACGAGTCCACGCCGGAGCCAGCCGGCGCGCTCTTCGGGCGCGCGCTCGAGGACGGACGACTCGACGGCCTGCTGCTCGGCATGGCGGACACGATCGAGGCGGCGATGCCGCCGCCGGACCCCGCGGCGATCGAGGCGCGCGTGCGCGACTGGGCGCACGCGAGGGCTGCCGAGGGCGTCACCACCCTCGTCGACGCCGGAGTCCGCAACGGGCCGGCGGAGTGGGCGTCCTTCGAGCGTCTGCTCGCCGCGGGCGCGATCCCGCAGCGCGTCGTGGCGATGGAGTCCGCGGGCGCCCTCGGAACGCTGCCCGCTCAGGGCGCCGCCGGCCGCCTGCTGCGCGGCGAGACGAAGCTGCAGCCCGCCGTGTTCGAGGGCGAGGAGCCGGATGCCGCCGGCCTCGTGGGCCTCGTGCGCACGGCGATCGAGGCGGGACGCCGCGTCGCCGTGCACGCGCCGACGGAGCCGGCCGTCGAGGCCTCGCTGGCTGCCTTCCGCGCCGCGGGTGCGCCTCCGGGGCAGCGCATCGAGCACGCGCCGCTGCTGACGCCGGGGCTGATCGAGGAGATCGTCGCGATCGGCGCGGTCGTCGTGGCGCAGCCGGGCCTGCTCGGCGAGGTGGCGGGGCGCTACCGGCAGCTGCTCGACGGTGCGCAGCGGGCGCGGCTGCACCCGTGGCGGGCGCTGCTCGACGCGGGCGGCGCGCTCGCCTTCAGCAGCGACGCCCCGATCTCCCGCGCGAGCCCTCTCGAGTCGGTTGCGGCGGCGTCCTCGGAGCGTCCTTCGGACCTTGCGCCGGAGCAGGCGCTGACGCCGCTGGAGGCGCTGCATGCCTGGACCGCGGGCGCGGCCGGCGCCGCCGGACTGGCGGACCGCGGACGGCTGCGCGAGGACGCTGCAGCGGACCTCGTGCTCATCGACGGCCCGCTCGATCGGGACCCCGCCGCGGCCCGCGTGCGGCTGACGGTGATCGCCGGCGAGGTGGTGTTCGAGGCGGACGATGGCGGGGCCGGCGTTTGACGCGCCGCAGGGGCCGCCCCTACGATCGCCGGACTGCGGGGAATTCGCGCGACCCGGACGGGGCGCGGCGGGGACGGGACTGCGTGCTGCGTGACTGAGGTCTATGTCGGCGATTCGGAATCCTTCGAGGGCGCGCTGAAGCGCTTCAACAAGCGCGTGCAGGCGGACGGGATCCTCTCCGAGGCGCGCCGTGCCGAGTACTACGAGAAGCCTTCCGTGCGCCGCAAGAAGAAGGAGGCCGCGCGCCTGCGCAAGCTGCGCAAGGCCATGCGAGCCCAGGTCAAGCGACGCTGATTCGGATCCCGGCCCCGGCTGGGATCCTCCCGCTGGTGACTGCTGCACCCTCGCGTCCGGTGCGGCCGGGAGGCGCGATGCCCGCCCTGCTGGACACGATCCGCTCCGAGCTGACCACCGCGATGCGCCAGCGCGACACGCAGCGCCGCGACACCCTGCGGCTGCTGATCGCCGCCCTCGACAACGCGCGCATCGCCGCCGGACGCGAGCTCAGCGACGAGGACGCGATCGTCGCGCTGCAGCGCGAGGCGAAGCAGCGCCGCGAGTCGATCGAGGAGTACCGCAAGGGCAGCCGCGACGATCTCGTCGAGGCAGAGCAGGCGGAACTCGTCATCATCGAGGCGTACCTGCCCAGCCAGCTCGGCGAGGACGAGCTGCGCGCGATGGCCCAAGAGGTGGTCGCCGAGCGCGGCGCGAGTGGCCCCGGCGACCTCGGCGCCGTGATGGGGCCGCTCATGCAGCGCGTGCGCGGACGCGCCGATGGCCGGCAGGCGAACGCCATTGTGCGGGAGCTGCTGGCCGGCTCCTGAGTTGGTCCTCGTCAACAAGCGCCGGCTCATGATCGGGGGCGGGATGGTCGCCCGGATCGACCGCAGCGGGAGGCAGCGGTGCTGAGCCGCCCGGGCGAGGCCCGGGGCTGGTTCGGGCGAGCGGCCGCCGTGCTGCTGGGCCTTCTGATCGCTGGGGCGCTCTTCGCCGTCCTCTTCCCCTGGTTCCCCGGCGGCGCGGGCATGCGCGAGGGCGACGCCTCGCTGTGGACGCTCTCGGCGCCGCGCGATCTCTCCTACGAGTCCGTCGTACTGACGGAGATCGCGCGCGGACAGGCCGCCGAAGCGATCCCGGATGTGCAGCGCCGCGACGACTCGATCGCCGAGGTCCAGATCGCCGAACTCGCCCGCCAAATCGGGGGGATCGAGGGGGCGCGCGCGGACATCCTCTCCGCCTCGGCGCGCGAGTCCCGGATCCGCGCCGCCACAGGCGGTGAACTGTCCGACGAGGCGGTCACGGTCCTGGGGGAGATTCCGGATACGGACTTCCGCACGCTGGGAGACGAGGCGCGCGACATCCTCGGGCGCACGCTCTCCGGCAGCATCGCCGCCGCCGGCGTCGAGGCCGCCCGCGACAAGGCCGCCGAGTTGCTGCCGCTGAGCCTCGACGAGGCTCAGCGACTGGCGCTCACGGAGCTGATCGCTCCGCTGATCATCCCGACGCTCGTCGTCGACGAGTCACGGACCGCGGAGCGGCGCCAGGAGGCGCGGGACGCGGTGCCCCCGGTCCCCGTCACTCGCGAACGCGGCCGGGTGCTGGTCGTGCAGGAGCAGCGGCTGACCGCCGCCGACATCGAGCTGCTGGATGCGGCCGGGCTCAACCCCAGCGGCGTGCGCACCACGCGCGTGCTCGCTGTGGCGATCGTCTCGCTGCTGTCCGGCGCGGCCTGCGGGGTCTATCTCTTCGTCGCGCGCCCCCCGGCGCTCGCCGGCGTTCGC
Organism: Dehalococcoidia bacterium; assembly: GCA_965247925.1. GTDB lineage: Bacteria > Chloroflexota > Dehalococcoidia > UBA2979 > UBA2979 > VXMT01. The sequence continues at coordinate 184,969 of CBDFIB010000004.1, read as the reverse complement.
CGCCTCACGCTGTTCACGCTGCTGCTGCTGGCGCCGGCCGCGGCGATCAAGTTCACGCTGCCGCTGGTGCTTCCCGACGTGGACCGGCACTTCCTCGCCTACGCGCTCCCGCTGGCCGCGTCGCCAATCGCGGCGGTGGTGCTGCTCGACCTCGGCGCGGCCGTGCTGCTCACGGTGCTGCTGTCCTCGATCGCCGTGTTCGTCTCGATCTACCTGCCGTTCGCCGATGCGGCGGGCGGCGGCCAGCTGGAGACCGCGAGGGCGTTCTTCGCGGTCTGCGCCGCCTCGATGGCCGGGCTCTTCGTCGCCGCCAGGGCGAACAACCTGGGCCGCTACCTCACGGCCGGGTTCGCCGCGGCGCTTGCCGCCGGGGCTGCCCTCGGGACGGTGTGGCTGATCGATCCGGACCGCCGGGTCGAGGACCTCGTATGGATTACCGGGGCGGCGGCAGTCAGCGGGATCGCCTCGGCGCTGATCGGCGTCGGCTTCTTCGTCTTGCTGAGCCGCCCCTTCGGGATCATCACCCGCGTCGAGTTGATGGAGATCGCCCAGCTCAGTCACCCGCTGCTGCGCCGCCTGCAGGACGAGGCGCCCGGCACCTTCCAGCACTCGGTGATGGTCTCCAACATGGCGGAGCGCGCCGCCGACCGGATCGGTGCGGATTCGTTGCTCGTGCGTGTCGGCGCCTACTACCACGACGTCGGCAAGCTGGTCGCGCCGGGCTTCTTTGTCGAGAACTCGTCTGCCGAGGTGGATCCGCACTCCTCGCTGGATCCGCTGCAGAGCACGCGTGTGATCCAGCAGCACGTCGTCGCCGGCGTCGAGATCGCGCGCCGCGAGGGCATCCCGCTCGCGATCACCCAGTTCATCCCGCAGCACCACGGCACGCGTCTGGTGGAGTTCTTCTACCGTCGCGCTGCCGCCGAGGATCCGGACATCGACCCCGACCTCTTCCGCTATCCCGGACCGAAGCCGCAGAGCCGTGAGACCGCGATCGTCATGCTCGCCGACTCCAGCGAGGCCACGGTCCGCGCCAGCAGCGAGCGCTCCGCCGACCGCATCCGCGAGATCGTCGACACCACCGTGCGGGGACGCCTCGAGGAGCAGCAGTTCGACGAGTGCGACATCTCGCTGCGCGACCTGCGCGTCGTCGCCGACTCGTTCGTCGCGACGCTGGCCGCCGTCTACCACCCGCGCGTCGAGTATCCGGAGCCGACCGCCCGCGAACTCGAGGATCGGGGTGTGAGGGCGCCCGAGCGGCTTCGCGCCGGGGAACCGCTCCCGGATCGCCCGCCGCAAGGCGAGCGGGAGAGCGCCGGAGAGAGCGAGGGGGAATCCGCATCGCGCCCGATCTGGGCCTCGCCGCCCTGGCGCCGTCGCGGCGACGGCTAGGCCGGACAAGGGGCCGCGATTCCGCCTCGCCGGGCGCAGCCCCTATACTCGCGATACCCGGGGAGGATGGGTACACCGGTGCGGGCTGCGGTCGTGGTCTTCCCCGGCAGTTGGAGCGACGGCGACTGCCTGTTCGCCCTCGGGCGACTCGGCGTCGACGCCTACCGCGTCTGGCATCGAGAGACCGATCTCGGTGGCGCGGAATTGGTCGTGCTGCCCGGCGGCTTTTCCTATGGGGACTATCTTCGTTGCGGTGCGATCGCCCGCTTCTCACCCGTGATGCAGACGGTGCGTGCGCACGCCGAGGCAGGCGGCCTGACAATCGGCATCTGCAACGGCTTCCAGATCCTCTGCGAGGCGGGGATGCTGCCCGGCGTGCTGATGCGCAACGCCTCGCTGCAGTTCCGCTGCCAGCCCGTCCACCTCATCGCCGCGGAACACAGCTCGCCGTTCACGGCCGGGATCGAGCCCGGCCGCGTCCTGCAGGTGCCGATCTCGCACGGCGAGGGCAACTACTTCGCCGACGCCGCCACGCTCGAGGCGCTCGAAGCGCAGCGCCGTGTCGCCTTCCGCTACTGCACGGCGGACGGCCTCGTGACTCCGGAGGCGAATCCCAACGGCTCGATCGCGAACATCGCGGGCGTGCTCAACGCCGAGGGCAACGTGCTCGGCATGATGCCGCACCCGGAGCGAGCGGCCGCGCGATTGCTCGGCGGCGAGGACGGCAACGCGATCTGGGAGTCCGCCCTCGCGCGGGTTGCAGCGCCCGCGTGAGGGCGCCATCAATGGTCGGGGCAGGCTTGCCTGCCCGGTGCAAGCAGGAGGTGCGACGTGTCCGCTGACTTCACGAGACCGGCTTACCCGGCCCGGCTGGAGGTCGACTACCCCGAGCAGGGGCTGAACCGCGTCACCACGCTGTTCCGCCTGATCCTGGCGATCCCGATTGTCGTCGTGCTTGCCGTGCTGACCGGCGGCGGGTCGAACACTCAGCAGTCCGACGAAATCCTGATGGCCGCCGTCTCGGCCGCCGTCTCGGCCGGCGGCGTCATCTTCCTGCCCGTACTGCTCATGGTCCTGTTCCGGCGCAAGTACCCTCGCTGGTGGTTCGACTGGAACCTCGAACTGACGCGCTTCTCCACTCGCGTGAGCGCCTACTTCATGCTGCTGCGCGACGAGTACCCCTCGACCGACGAGGAGCAGGCGGTACACATCGAGATCGAATACCCGGACGCGGAGCGCGACCTCAACCGCTGGCTGCCGCTGGTGAAGTGGTTGCTGGCGTTCCCCCACTACGTCGTGCTTGGCCTCCTCGCGATCGCCGTGCTGGTGGTCACCGTGATCGCGTGGTTCGCGATCGTCTTCACCGGCCGCTACCCGCGCGGGATGTTCAACTTCGTGGTGGGCTGGAGCCGCTGGGCGCTGCGGGTCAACGCCTACGCCTTCCTGCTCGTCACCGACCGCTACCCGCCGTTCAGCTTCGGCGAGTAAGGCCCGCGCCGGGCTGAGGCGCAGCGAGGCTTGAGAGGAGCAGCGATGGCTGCCGAGACGGTGAGTGACTACCCGGTCACGTTCGATGTTGCGTATCCGGAATCGCCGAACCGCTGGCTGATCCTGGTGCGCTGGCTGCTGGCGATCCCGCACTACGTGGTGCTGTACTTCCTCGGGCTTCTCGCCGGGGTCGTGTGGGTGATCTCGTTCTTCACGATCCTCTTCGCGAGGACCTACCCGGACAGCCTCTACGGCTTCATGGTCGGCGTGAATCGCTGGAGCGCGAACGTCAACGCCTACATCCTCTTCTTCGACCGCTACCCGCCGTTCAGCATGGGCGACGGGGACTACGAGGGTGTCACCTTCGCGGTCGAGAAGCCGGACTTCAACCGCTGGCTGGTGCTGGTGAAGTGGCTGCTGGTCATCCCGCACCTGATCGTGCTGAGTGTCCTCGGCCTCATCGCAACCGTGGCGTTCATCCCACTCGTGATCGGGGTGCTCGTGACGGGGCGCTACCCGCGAGGGATCTTCGACTTCCTCGTCGGCGTCGGCCGCTGGAACGCGCGGGTGAACGCGTACCTCGGGTACCTGGTCGACCGCTACCCGCCGTTCTCGCTGAAGTAGCCGCGCCGGGAGTGCCGATGCCTGTAGACGACGCCACCCTCGAACGCATCGCGCTCTCGCGCGCGGAGTACGAGCGCCTCGTCGCGATGCTCGACCGCGAGCCGAACGGGCTCGAGCTGGGCATGGCCGCCGCGCTCTGGTCCGAGCACTGCGGCTACAAGCACACTCGCCCGCTGTTCCGCCACTTCCCCACCACGGGCCCGCGCGTGCTCACCGAGGCCGGCGCCGAGAACGCCGGCGCGATCGACCTCGGCGACGGCTGGTGCGCCGTCTTCAAGATGGAGTCCCACAACCACCCCTCCGCGATCGAGCCCTACGAGGGCGCCGCCACGGGCGTCGGCGGCATCCTGCGCGACATCTTCGCGATGGGCATGCGGCCCGTCGCGCTGCTCGACTCACTGCGCTTCGGGCCACTCGACGAGGCGCGCAACCGCCACCTCTTCAGCGGCGTCGTCGCCGGCATCGGCGGCTACGGCAACTGCGTCGGCGTGCCCACCGTGGGCGGCGAGGTGCAGTTCGACCCCGCCTACGGCGGCAACCCACTCGTCAACGCGATGTGCCTCGGTGTCGGGCGGGTCGAGCACCTGCTCTCCGCCTCGGCGTGCGGCGTCGGCAACCCGCTCGTGCTCGTCGGCGCCGACACCGGCCGCGACGGCATCCACGGCGCGACCTTCGCCTCGGTCGAGCTGGACGACGCCTCCGAGGAGCGCCGCCCCGCCGTGCAGGTCGGCAATCCGTTCATGGAGAAGCTGCTGCTCGAGGCCTGCGTCGAGCTGGCGGAGCAGCACGGCGACTGGGTCGAGGGCCTGCAGGACCTCGGCGCGGCCGGGCTGACCTCGAGCGCCGTCGAGGCCGCCGCGCGCGCCGGAACCGGTATCGACATCGATGTCGCGCGCGTGCCGCGGCGCGAGGCGGGCATGACGCCGGACGAGGTGATGCTGTCCGAGTCGCAGGAGCGGATGCTGGTCATCCCGAAGGCCGAGCACCTGGACGACGTGCTGGCGCTGTTCCGGCGCTGGGAGCTGCACGCCGACGTGATCGGCGAGGTCACCGGCGATGGCTACACGACGATCCGCGACGGCGAGACGATCGCCGCGCGCATCCCCGTCGCCCTGCTCACCGACCCGCCGCAGTACGAGCTCGAAGGCGAGCGCCCGCCGGATCTCGACCGCCGCCAGGCGGTGGACCTCGGCGCGCTGCCGGACTGCGCCGACCCGACGGGCGACCTGCTCGCGCTGATCGCCTCGCCGAACCTCGCGAGCCGACGCTGGATCTACCGCCAGTACGACCACGAGGTGCTGACCGGCACCGTCGTCCCGCCCGGCGGCGACGCCGCGCTGATCTGGCTGAAGGGCTCGCAGCGCGCGCTGGCCGTGGCCACCGACTGCAACGGCCGCCTCGTCGAACTCGAGCCGCGCGTCGGCGCCGCCTGCGCGGTCGCCGAGGCGGCGCGCAACGTCGTCGCCGTCGGTGCGACGCCGGTGGCGGTGACGGACTGTCTCAACTTCGGCAACCCGGAGCGTCCCGCGATCGCCTACCAGATCGAGCAGTCGATCCTCGGGCTGGCGGACGCCTGCCGCGTCTTCGGGACGCCGGTGGTCTCCGGCAACGCCTCGCTCTACAACGAGACGCCGGCGGGGCCGGTGCTGCCCACCCCGACGGTCGGGATGCTCGGCCTGCTCGACGATGTCGAGCGGCGGCTCACGCCCGCGATCCGCGAGGGCGACGAGCTGCTGCTGATCGGCGCGCCACTCGCCCAGCCGGCGGAGACCCTCGCAGGCTCCGAGTACCTCGCCTCGCGCCACGGCCTCGTCGCCGGCCTCCCGGCGATCGACCTGGACCTCGAGGCGCGCGTACAGCGGCTCGTGCTCGACGCGAACGCGGCCGGGCTGCTCAGCGCCGCGCACGACTGCGCGGACGGCGGCCTCGCCGTCGCGCTGGCCGAGTGCTGTCTGGCCGGCGGCGTCGGCCTCGACGCCCGCGTGGCCGAGCTCGGCCCGCGTCTCGACGCCGCGCTCTTCGGCGAGGCGCAGTCGCGCTTCATCGTCGGCGTGCCTGACTCCGAGGCTCGCGTCGCCCTCGAGGCGCTCGCAGCCGAGGCGGCCGTCCCCGCGTCCGCGATCGGAGTCGCCAGCGGTGCGGGCGAGGACGCGCGGGTGCAGCTGGGCCCGGTCGACGCCTCGCTGTCCGCGCTGCGCGAGGCGCACGAGGGCGGGCTGCCGCGGGCGTTGGCTGGGGCGCCGGGTTAGGTGTCGTCTTCTTCCTCGTACGGCGGCTGTCTTAGCTGCACGCTGTCGAGGGTGTATCGCGGTTGGCCGTCGGCAGACGTTCCGATTCTGAACCAGATGATGCACTCGGGAACGCCCGCAAAGTGCGCCTCGGTGATGAGGTAGCCCTCGTCCGGGGTGATCTGTTGGAGTTCGAGCGCGCGGCTCAGGCGGAACTCTATCCCGTCGCGCTTGAAGTAGAAGCGCTCTACTTCGCCAGGGATGAGAGCAGCGAGAGCCTCTTCGAAAGCGGGGGTGTAGTCGAAGGTGGCATCGTCGCCGGACTCACGTCGGTCAGGCGAGTCGTCTGGTCCGCTCACACGGTGCGGGCGCCAGCCCGCGCTCGGCGAGTTCCCGCTGGGTGGGGCGGCGGTCGGAGATGTAGGCGGAGTGGTAGGGGATGACCTCTTCGTAGTGGGCGATCCTCCACCCGACATCGAGATGAGATAGCAAGCGCGACTGGGAGGCATCGAGCACGCTCAACTCGATGATCACGCGATCGAGGATCTCCAGTTCGCGGTCGGAGAACACGGAGAGATCAGGCGATCGCAGCGGGACGACGCGCTTCTGCAGCCGGTTGAGGTCGCGCTGCTCGATCCTCTGGATCTCGCCTTCGGCCTCCATCTCGCACAGGACGTCCAGCAACACGCTGGGGACGGGGCCGTAGTCGAGCCTCCGGTACGTCGCGCCGGTGATCGCGCACCCGAGGATTGCGAAGGCCTTGAAGTCACTGAAATAGAGGATCTTGTTGAGCTTCGTCAGGCCGAACCGGATGTCGTCCTCGGACTCGCGCGCTACGTAGAGCAGCGCCTCGCGGAACCTCTGCCGGTTGAAGACCACTGCGTCCGTCACGGTGCCCTCCACTCGCACAGCAACATATCGCCACAGGGGGCGGGAAGCTCGCCGGATCCAGGGGGAGTCATGGTACAACCTAAGAACATCCGTTTGACAACTGAACACGCGTTCTCATATGATCGTCGCGTACGCCGTGACGAATGGGGGTTGCGCACATCTCCGGCATTGCGCGTGGTCCATGGCCGTGGATAGCCTGTGGGCAGGACGCAGCGTTCAACAGCGTTGTGTCCGAGTGTTCGCAAGCCACTGAAAGGGCCTTGGACAACCAGCAAGCCGGCAGCACGCGCGGTCGCCATAGTGAACGGCGTCCCGGCTCCGGCACGGCGAGAGGGTTTCGGCGTGAAGGTCGTGTTCCTGGAGACCGTTGAGGGATCGGGCACCCGAGGCGAGGTGCGAACCGTCGCCAATGGGTATGCCCGTAACTTCCTGCTGCCTCGCGGCCTGGCCGCGGCGGCAACGCCCACTCTGCTCCGGCAAGCGGAAACGCTCGCCACTCAGGAGCAAGAGAGGCAACGGCTCCTGGACGGGCAGGCTCAAGGGCTCGTCGGCAAGCTCGAAGGCCAACGCCTGATCATGCCCGTGCGCGTTGGAGAGCAGGGACGTCTGTACGGTTCTGTCACAAATGCTGACATCGCCGAGAAGGCTGGGGAGATTCTCGGCGAAGAACTGGACAGGCGTCGTGTACTGCTGCCCGAGGCGATTCGCCAGGTCGGGGTCTACACCGTACCGCTGCGGCTGTCACGTAATGTGACCGCCGATGTGGAGGTCGTCGTCGTGGACGTCGAGGCGCCGGAAGGCGTCGAAGACGCTGCGGAGGCGCTCGTCGCAGAAGCGGCTGCTGCCGAGGCAGGCGCGGAGGCCGGGGTGGATACCCCCGATCTGACGAACGCTGAAGACGTGTCGGAGCCGGGCTACATCGATGACTCGCAGGGGGCCGCCGCCGAAGGCGGCCCTGCGGATGACGTGGCCTCCGGGTCCGCGGCCCCACCGGATTCCGGAGACGCCGCAGCGATCTAACTCGTGGTTACGGGTCAGCCGGCTCAGCTCCGGCCCGAACGCCGCCCCAGCGCGGGCGGGTTACCGCCTCATGACGTCTCCGCCGAGCAGGCCGTCATCGCGGCCATGCTGCTCGATCCCGACAGCTACCCGCGCGTCCTCCCGCTACTGCAGCCCGGCGACTTCTTCCGCGAGCAGCACGGCTGGTGCTACGAGGCGTGCATCGCCCTGGCCGATCGCGGCGAGACAATCACGCTGCCCACGCTCGCGCACGAACTGGAACGCGCCGGCCGCCTCGACACCCTCGGCGGCGAGCCCTACCTCGCCGACCTCGTCGGGCGGCACTTCAGCGCCGCCGGTGTCGAGGCGCACGCGCGCATCGTCGCGCGCGACGCGCTCTACCGGCGGCTGATCCAGGCGGCCGGCCAGATCGCCCAGACCGCCTACGAGGGCGGCCCCGACGCCGGCCGTGTGATCGCCGCCGCCGAGGGCCTGCTGCTCGGTATTCGCTCCACCGAGGGCGCCGGCGACTTCGAGCGCCTGCGTGATCTGCTCGAACAGTTCCTCGAGGATCCCGGCGAGGCCGTCGAGGGCGAGCTGGTCGGGGGGGTACGCGCGGGGTTCATGGACCTGGACGCACTGACCGGCGGGTTCAAGCGTGGCGACCTGATCATCGTGGCGGCGCGCACGGGGGTGGGTAAGTCCTCGTTGCTCCTGAACTTCGCGCGCAACGCCGCCGTCGGCCAGAACGGCACGGTCGCCATCTACGCCCTCGAGATGTCCGCCGAACAGCTCGCGATGCGCCTGCTCTCCGCCGAGGCGGACGTGGACGCGACGCGACTGCGGCTCGGCATGCACACCGAGGCCGAGGAGTCGCGCATCATGCACGCGATCGGCACGCTCGGCGAGGCGGCGATCTTCATCGACGACTCGGCGGTGCTGAGCGTCCCGGAGATCCGAGCCAAGTCCCGCCGCCTTCAGGCCGAGCACGGTCTCGACCTCGTGATCGTCGACTACCTGCAATTGCTGCACTCGGCGATTGGGGGCGGGAGCGAGAATCGCGCCTCCGAGCTGGGCAAGATCACGCGCACACTCAAGGAGATGGCGCGCGAGCTCGAGGTGCCCGTGATTGCCGCGGCGCAGCTCTCGCGCGCCGTCGAGACCCGCACGCCGCACATCCCGATGCTCTCCGACCTGCGCGAGTCCGGCTCGATCGAGCAGGACGCGGACATCGTGACGTTCATCTACCGTGAGGACGTCTACCGCACGCCCGAGGACTGGCAGGACGCGCACCCCGACCAGCCCGGCGGCCAGCACCCGACCGGCATCGCCCAGCTGATCGTGGCGAAGCACCGCAACGGCCCGACCGGCACGGTCTCCGTGCGCTTCCTCGACCGCACCGCCTCGTTCCAGGACCTGATCCTGCGCGACCCGCCGCCGGAGTTCGCATGACGCCCCCGGCCCTGCGCATCGAGGGCGAACGCGCGACCCCGTTCGAGGGCTTCGTCGCGCGCGGCGCCGCGACCATGCTGCCCTCGCAGTTCTTCACCGAGCTGCTGCCGCAGATCGACGACGAGGCGGAGCTGCGCGTGACGCTCTACGCGCTCTACGCGATCGGACGGCGCAAGGGCACGCTGCGCGCCGTCCGCGTCTCGCAACTGGCCTCCGAGGATCCGCTGCGCCGCGCGCTGGCGGGCTGCGGCGGCGATGCCGCGCTGACGCCCGCCCTCGAGCGCGCCGTCGCGCGCGGCAGCCTGCTCACGCTCGCGCTCGAGGACGGCGACACGCTTTGCTTCGCGAACACCGACGCCGGACGCCGTAACCGCGAGCGCCTGCGCTCGGGCGCGCTGCCGCCGCCGCCCGGCGTGCGTGTCGCCGCGCCGAGTCAGGAGGCGGGCAGCATCGAGGCGGACGCCCCGGCGCGCGTCTACGAGCAGGAGATCGGCGCGCTGACGCCGGCGATCACGGACGCCCTCGACGCAGCCGCGGAGCGCTGGCCCGCCGACTGGATCGCGCGGGCGCTGCGGCTGGCGGCGCGCCACAACGTGCGGCGTTGGGCCTACGCCGAATCAATCCTGCGCCGTTGGGAGTCCGAGGGCGCCGCAGAGGAAGGGGGGACGGCCGATGCGAAGTCTGGCGCGGATCATGCGCGAGCAGCGTCTCGCGACCACGGACCGTACGAACGCGTCATCCGCCGCAGCTGACCCCCGGCCAGCGGCAGGGGCTCGCGAGGGGGCCTGTCCGCTCTGCGGCGGCGCGCGCTTCGTGCGCGTCACCTCCGATCTCACCAGCGCCGACTTCGGGCGGGCCGTGCCGTGCCGCTGCGCCGACCGCGAGGACGACGGCGCGCGGCGCGAGCGGCTGCTGCGCTACTCCCGCCTCGGCGCGCTCGCGCGCTTCAGCTTCGCGACACTGCTGCCGCACGGACGCTCGTCCGATCCGGCCGCGCAGCAGCGCTACGCCGCCGCCGTCGAGGCAGCCCGCCGCTTCGCCGAGCAGCCCGAGGGCTGGCTGGTCTTCAGCGGCGTGCCCGGTTGCGGCAAGACGCACCTCGCCGCCGCCATCGCCAACCGCGCGATCGAGCTTGGCCGCCCCGCGCTCTTCCTCTCCGTCGCCGACTTCCTCGACCGCCTGCGCGCCTCCTACAGCGACGACGCCGAAGTTTCCTACGACCGGCTCAGCGACCAGTTCCGCGAGGCGCCGCTGGCCGTGCTCGACGACCTCGACAGCTACTCCGAGACGCCGTGGGCGCGCGAGAAGTTCGCGCAGCTCGTCTCGCACCGCTTCCACGCCGCGCTGCCGACCGTCTTCACCTGCGTGCGCCCGCCCGAGCAGATCGACGAGCGCCTCGGCGCGCGGCTCGCGGACCCCGCGATCGCGCAGCACTTCACGCTCGAGGAGACCTCGGCGCCCCGCTACTCCGAGGTCGGCGGGATGTCGCGCGAGCGGCTCACGGAGTTGACGTTCGAGCGCTTCCGGCCCGGCGGGCACGGCCTGCGGGGCGAGCAGCGCCGCAACCTGGAGGGCGCCTTCCGGCTCGCGCGCGGTTGGGCGGAGCGCCCCGCCGGCTGGCTGGTGCTGCTGGGCGCGAACGGCAGCGGCAAGACGCATCTCGCCGCCGCGATCGCCGGCTACCGCCTCGAGCAGGGCGACCGCGTCGCCTTCGCTACCGCACCGGACCTGCTCGACGAGTTGCGCGCGTCGTTCGCCCCGGACTCGGCCGAGCGCTTCGATCCGCTGTTCCGCCGCCTGCGCGACGCGGGGCTGCTCGTGCTCGACGACCTCGGGGTGGAGAAGTCGGGCGGTTGGGCGCAGGAGAAGCTCTACCAGCTGCTCAACTACCGCCACCTCGGCCGCCGCCCGACGGTGATCACGAGCGATGTCGCGCTCAAGGATTTGGAGCCGCGCATCGCCTCGCGCCTCAGCGACCTCCAGGTCGCGACCGCTTACGAATTGCGCGCCCCGGACTACCGCACCGGTGCGTAACAGTGTGACCGGTATGTGCTAGTCTGTCTGGCAGAAGCGGGCGGACGGCGACGTATACTCATGGCGATGGCTTCCGACACTCTGAGCATCTCCAAAGACCTGCGCACGGCAGGCTTCAACGAGCAGCAGGCCGACGCCCTCGCGATGCACATGGCCGCCTTCCCCCCGAACCTCGTGACGAAGGAAGACCTCGCGTTGGAGGTGTCCCGGCTGCAAATGAGGCTTGGCGCGGGCATGGCGGTTGCCGTAGGGCTCATCCTTGCCGGGATGGGCACTGCCACGGCAATCCTGCTAAACCAGCTCGGCTGACTCGCCTGCGCCGATGGCTTCCGACACGCCGCACCTTCCCAACGATGCGCCGACGGTTCTGGTCACCGAGGGCAGCCTGACGCCGGCGATGCTTCGCTTCGAGCGAGCGTGCGATCTGTTCGAGCGGAGACTCGATCTGTTCGAGTCGCGCCTGGTGCTCCGGCTGGGTCTCATCATGGCGATCGGCTTCGGGCTGATGCTGACCGCGATCAGCATCGGCGTCGGCGTGATCCTGAACCAACTCGGCTAACGAGGGAAGCGAAGCGCTACGCCCCCGCGGGGTGTTCCGCACCGGCAGGCCGAGGCCTGACGCCCTCCTGCCAGACCGACCCATCGAGGCCGTGCTCGCGCTTCCAGACGGGGACCGTCTCCTTGATCCGGTCGACCGCACGCAGGGCGGCCTCGAAGGCGTCCCGACGGTGCGAGGCCGAGACCGCGACCAGCAGCGAGACGTCCCCGATCTCCAGCATGCCGATGCGGTGGTGCGCCGCGATGCGCTGGACCTCGCGGCCCTCGAACTCCGCCAGCACCTCGCGCGCTGTCGCCTCGAGCTGCCGCTCCGCCATAGAGGCGTAGGCCTCGTACTCCAGCCGCGCCACGCCGCGACCTTCGTGGTGGTTGCGGACCACGCCCTCGAAGAGCACCACTGCGCCGCTCTCGTCCGTCCGCACCAGCTCGCGCAGCGCGTCGCGGTCGAGCGGATCGTGGGTGACGAGGAACGGCGGCGCCTGATCGCCGCCGGAGATCGGCTGGATCAGCGCGACCTCGTCGCGTTCGCCGATCTGCGTGGAGGCGTCGATGCAGTACTCCTCGTTGATCGCCAGCGCGAGCGTCGGGAGGTGCGGGCGCAGCGCGGGACGAGACTGCTCCAGGCGGCGCTGCAGATCGGCGACCGTGACGGCGCTCTCGGCGAACTCCTCGACGAGGAAGTCGCCGCCCATCAGCTCGCGGAGCTGTGCGAAGAGCCGGATCCGAACGTGCACGGGCCTGCCTCGTCTGCTCGTCAGGCTGTGCTCCGAGTATAAGCTCGCTCCGCCCGCCGGACCCGGCGGCGGCGCTAGCGAGGGCGGGCGATGGTCGCGCGCGAGTTGTTGCAGGAGCTGGCGGAGGCGCTGCTGCCGCAACGCTGCATCGCCTGCGGACGTTTCGGCGCGGCGCTGCACCACGCCTGCCTCGAGGCGTTGCCGGCGGCCGGGCAGCCGCGCTGCAGCCGCTGCTGGGCGCCCGGGCCGGGCTCGCCCTGTAGCGCCTGCCTCGCCGACCCGCCGCCGTTCGAGGGGCTGCGCACGCCCTTCCGCTTCACGGGCGTCGCGCGCCGCGCGCTGCTGGAGGCGAAGTTCCGGGGCATCAGCGCGCACCTCGATCCGCTCGGCGATGCGGCGGCCGAGGTCGTACCGCGCTCGTGGGCGATCGACGCCGTCACGCCGATCCCGCTCCACGGCTCGCGGCGGCGCCGCCGCGGCTTCAACCAGTCCGAGCTGATCGCGCGCCGGGTCTCGAGCCGCCTCGGCCTGCCGCTGCGCGCCGAGCTACTGCGCCGCGTGCGTGCGACCGCGCCCCAGACCGCACTCGGCGCGGAGCGGCGCGCCTCGAACGTCGCGGGCGCGTTCGCCTCCGCCGGCGATCCGCCCGCCGCTGTGCTGCTGGTCGACGACGTCTCGACGACCGGCGCGACCTTCGCGGCGGCGGCCCGCGCCCTGCTCGGTGCGGGCGCGGAGCGCGTCTACGCCCTCGCCGTCGCGCGCGAGGATTGAGCACCCGCTCGCGCCGGCCGCTGGTAAGGGGGCAGGGGGCGGGCCTAGAATGCGCCCCCCGGCCGCCACGGGAGGCGCGCTGTGATCATCACCGTCACCCTCAACCCGGCGATTGACCAGACGATCGAGATCGATCGGCTGGTCGAAGGCGATACGAACCGCGTCGCCGCGATCCGCTGGGACATCGGCGGCAAGGGCATCAACGTCGCGCGCATGCTCAAGGAGCTCGGCTACGAGCCGCTCGCCAGCGGCTTCGCGCCCGGCGACCTCGGACGGATGATCGAGGACTCGCTGCTCGACGCGGGCATCGGCTGCGAGTTCATCTTCGTGGCCGGCGAGACGCGCACCAACATCACGATCCTCGACCGCGCCACGCACCGCGACACCGTGCTCGCGGCTGCCGGGCCGAAGGTGACGCAGCACGCGATCTCGCTGCTGCGCGCGCGGCTCAATCGCCGCCTGCGCCCGCACGGGCAGAGCTGGCTGGTGCTCGCAGGCTCGATCCCGCCCGGCTGCGATCCCGCGCTCTACGCCGACCTGCTCGGCATGGCCGCCGAGCGTGGCGCGTACAGCGCCGTCGACGCTGACGGCGAGGTTGTGGCGGCGATCCTCAGCGGCGGCGCCGCGCCCGATCTGCTGAAGCTCAACGAACACGAGGCGGGACGCCTGCTCGGCCGCACGATCGAGGACGAGGCGAGCGCGATCGAGGCAGCCCGCACGCTGCGGGCGTGGGGTCTGGAGCAGGTGGTGATCACGCGCGGTGGCGGCGGAGCGGTGGCGATGACTCCCGAGGGCGGCTTCCGCGTCGGTGCGCTCGACGTCGAGGTGCGTTCGGCGGTGGGAGCCGGCGACGCCTTCCTCGCCGGGCTGATCTTCGGCCTCGTGCGCAACCGCGGCTGGGCTGCGGCGCTGACGACCGCAACCGCCGCCGGCGCTGCGACCTGCCTGGCGCCCGGCACGGCCCTGGGGCGCTTAACCGACGCGCGCCGCCTGGAGCCTCGCGTGCGCGTCGAGAGATTGCGCGAGCCGGCTCCTCATCCGGCGCACGCCTGACGCCGGGGCGCGGCCCCTGCGCCCGGCCTGCGGTAGGATCGTGGCAGCGGCGTAGATCCCTATGAGGAGCGAGAGATGAGCACGCTGACGGACCTGGCGGGCACGCTCGCCGATGTTGATCCCGCGATCGCCGCGGCGATCGCCCGCGAGGAGCAGCGGCAACGCTCCACCCTCGAGCTGATCGCCTCGGAGAACTTCGCCTCGGCGGCCGTGATCGAGGCCGTGGGCACGGTGCTCACCAACAAGTACGCCGAGGGCTACCCCGGCCGCCGCTACTACGGCGGCTGTGAGTTCGTCGACGAGATCGAGACCCTCGCGATCGAGCGGGCGCGCTCGCTCTTCGGGGCGGAGCACGCCAACGTCCAGCCGCACTCCGGCGCGCAGGCGAACATGGCCGTCTACTTCGGGCTGCTCAAGCCCGGCGACACGGTGATGGGTCTGCGCCTCGACCAGGGCGGCCACCTCACCCACGGTTCGAACGTCAACTTCAGCGGCAAGCTCTTCCAGTTCGTCTCCTACGGCGTGGACCGCGAGACGGAGTACATCGACTACGACGAGATGGCCGCGCTCGCCCGCGAGCACCGCCCGAAGATCATCGTCACCGGCGCGACGGCCTACCCCCGCGAGATCGACTTCGCCCGCGCCCGCGCCATCGCCGACGAGGTCGATGCGATCCTGATGGCGGACATGGCGCACATCGCCGGACTCGTCGCCGCGGGCATGCACGTCTCGCCAATCGGCCAGGCGCAGATCGTCACCAGCTCCACGCACAAGACGCTGCGCGGGCCGCGCGGCGGCATGGTGCTGTGCGACGCGAAGTACGCGCGGCGCATCGACCGGGGCGTCTTCCCCAACGCGCAGGGCGGTCCGCTGATGCACGTCGTCGCCGGCAAGGCCGTCGCCTTCGCGGAGGCGGCGACCTCGCAGTTCCGCGCCTACTCGCAGCAGACGGTGGACAACGCGCGCGTCCTCGGCGAGACGCTCGTCGATGCCGGGCTGCGCGTGGTCAGCGGCGGCACGGACAACCACCTGCTGCTCGTCGACGTGACGCCGAAGGGGCTGACCGGCCAGACGGCGGAGGACGCGCTGGCGCGCGCGGGCATCGTCGTCAACAAGAACGCGATCCCCTACGACGAACTGCCGCCGGCCGTCGCCTCCGGCATCCGCGTCGGCACGCCCGCGCTGACCTCGCGCGGGTTCGCGACGGCGGAGCTGCGCCGGGTCGGCGAACTGATCGCGCGCATCCTCGATGCACCCGAGGACGACGCCGTCGGCGCGGAGGCGCACACCGAGGTCCAGGCCCTCTGCGAGGCGTTCCCCGCGCCGGGCGTCCCGTCCGCATAGCGAGACGCCGCCGGGGGGGCTCTGCGGATCGTCGCAGCGCTGCGTGACCCTTGCCCGTTTCGCACCTTCACCCGGCGTCGGCTGTACTGCGGCCTGGTGACCATCGTCTCGCCTACGGTGAGGCAGACGGAACGCCGTACCTGCTGCACGCGTGGCGGAAACAGGCGCGGCGAGCATCGCAACGCGACGTGACGCGAGCGCGAAACAGGCTGCTCGAACTGAGGCAGTAGGCCCGGGAAGGGGGGAACCATGCGCCGGGCGAAGGAGATGTTCGATGAACTGCGGGCCGGGGATCCGGAATTGCAGCGCGAGTACGACCGGCTGGGGCCGCGGTTCCGGTTGATTGAGGCGATGATGCGAGCCCGCAAGGCTCGCAATCTCAGCCAGCGCGAGTTGGCCGAGCAGATCGGCGTGACCAAGACGGTCATCAGCCGCCTCGAGTCAGGGGAGCACAGCCCACGCCTGGAAACCGCGTACGACATCGCGGAGGCGCTCGGGTACCGGCTTGACGTGAAGCTGGTGAGGGAACGCAAGAAGGCCAGCGCCCCGGGGCCGTGAGGAGTGATTGACTCAGGTTCACGAACTCGCGGATTGCGAGGCGAGGTTGCCGAGAAGGAGCGACTGCCCCGTTCGGCTCGCCAGCGTTCCCGGCGGGAGGCGCCGCCGCCGGATCAGCCCTGCCGCTCGTTCCTCACGTCGGTAGCGAGACTTCTGATGCACGCCCCTGCCCCTCGGTAACAACACGTTTGATGCAATGCGCCCGATTGCCCCTCGATCGGCGCGTTCATATACTGGCGGGCACGGAGTACGGGCCGCCGCGCTTCCCGCTGTGCCCGGTTGCCGCGCACGGCGGCGCCGGGTGCTGTGTTCATCGGGGCGCGTTCAACTGCGAGCGGCGGGTGGCAACCCCGCGAGGGGGATCGTTTGAACGAGTACGAGTTGATATACGTGATCAGTCCGCGCCTCATGGTGGAGGAAGCCGACGCCACCATCGAGCGCATCCAGGGACTGGTCGAAGACACAGGCGGCGAGATCCTGATGACGGACAACTGGGGCCGCCGCCGTCTCGCCTACCCGATCAAGCACCACTTCGAAGGCACCTATGTGCTCACGCACATCACGATGCCGCCCGATCGCATCGCCGGCTTCGAGCGCGCGCTGAACATCAACGAGAACGTCTTGCGGCATCTGCTGATCCGCGGCATCATCCCCGGCTACGACGGCCCGCCGGAGGAAGAAGTGATGTACCAGCGCCGCGCCTCGTCG
Source organism: Dehalococcoidia bacterium (assembly GCA_965247925.1). GTDB lineage: Bacteria > Chloroflexota > Dehalococcoidia > UBA2979 > UBA2979 > VXMT01. The sequence goes on along the minus strand of CBDFIB010000004.1, from coordinate 168,135 downwards.
CGCTCGGCGCCGCCGCGCGACGATGCGCCGCCTCCGGAGGACGGGCCGGAAGCAGCCGACGTGTCCGCCGTGGAGCCGGAAGCAGCAGCAGCGCCCGCCGCCGAGCCGGAGGCAGCCGAGGCGCCCGCGGCCGCTCCGGCGGAGTGACGCGACCTCGGCGGTCCCGGTGATCGAGGGCGCAACGAATCGGCTACTCTCCCCACGGACGGGGGTGCGAGCATGCTGAACAAGGTGATGGTAATCGGGAATCTTGGCGCCGATCCGGAGATGCGCTACACCGCGAATGGCAGCGCTGTTACCAATTTCAACGTCGCCTCGAACCGTCGCTACACCACGCGCGACGGTGAGAGTCGCGACGAGACCGAGTGGTTCCGCGTCGTGACCTGGAACCGTCTGGCCGAGATCTGCAGCCAGTACCTCTCGAAGGGCCGCCAGGTCTACGTCGAGGGTCGGTTGCAGACCCGCTCCTGGGAGGGCCAGGACGGGCAGACGCGCTACACCACCGAAGTGATCGCCGAGGAGGTGAAATTCCTCGGTAGTCCGCGCGACGCCGCGTACGAGGGCGCGGGCGCGCCGCCGCTGGGCGTGTCCGACGCCGGCGGCGATCTCGACGCCGACGACTTGCCGTTCTAGCCGCCATTTGAACCGGAGGAGCCGATGACCACCGAGCCGCCCCGCACAGCCGCACCCGCCCGCCCGCCCATGGGCCGCGACCGCGACCGCGACCGCGACCGGGATCGCGACCGTGACCGTGATCGCGACTCGGACTTCGGGCGTGGACGCGGAGGCCGCGGCGGTGGCGGCGGCGGAGGCGGTGGTGGTGGAGGCCGCGGTCGGCGACGGCCATGCGAGTTCTGTCCGCCCGGCACGCGTGTCGTCGACTACAAGAACACGTCGATGCTGCGGCGTTACCTGACCGAGCGGGGAAAGATGGAGGCGCGCCGCCGCGGCGGCTGCACGGCCAAGTGCCAGCGGCTCCTTGCGCAGGCGATCAAGCGCGCTCGTCACATGGCCCTGCTCCCGTACACCGCCGAGCATGTCCGCGTGAGCAACGTCCCCGCGGGACGCCCGCGCCGGTAGTCGCTCGCGCATCGAGGCGGCACTCCGGGAGGAGGGCCCGCAAACGTGCCCCGGGACCGAGGCCAGGCCGATCGCAGCTCCGGAGCGGCGCGCATCAGTTCGCGCCGTGAGCGCGATCAGCGCGCGCGCCGCAACGAGCGCTTCGCCATCATCGCCGTCAGCGTCGTGCTCGGCGTTGCCGCGCTCCTGGTCCTCGCCGGCCTCTACGTCACGCAGTACCGGCCGCCGCGCGCCCACGTGCTCAGCGCCGCCGAGACGAACTACCAGGCCGCCGAGGTAGCCCGCCGCACCGCTTACGAGCTGCGCTTCGGCGAGCTCTCCGGCGGCATCGGCGAAGCCGTGCCGGAGACCCTGACCGTGCTTGAGGAGCAATCGATCGTGCTCGCCCGCGCACCCGCTCTCGTCGGCGAGGTGACCGATGAGGACGTCACGCAGTGGCTGCGCGTCCACCTCGGCTTCGCCCCGCCCGAAGGTCTCGAGGAGGAGACCGCGGACGGTGGCGGCTCGGCAGAAGCGGCGGACGACCCGGAGGATGCCGCGGACGATCCGGCCGAGGGTGATTCGGCCGCGGGCGCCCTCGATGAGGATCCCGGGGAGGCCGCCGCCCGTTATGCCGGACTGCTCGCCGACTGGCTCCGCGTTGTCGATCTCCCGAAGGACGAGTACGACCTCGTGGTGGCGGCCGGGATCCTGCGCGACCGCCTCCTCGACCGGTACCGCGACGAGATCGGCGAGACCTCCGACCAGCTGCGCGTCTCGCGCATCCGCCTCGCCGATCGCGGCGGGGCCGAGGCCGTGCGCGCGCTCCTGCTTGAAGACGCGGACTTCGCCGAGCTCGCCGCCGAGCGCAGCGGCGAGGCCGAGTACGCTGCTCAGGGCGGCGACCTCGGCTGGCTTCCGCTGGAATCACTGAGCGAGATCGCCGGCGCCGCGCTCGAAGGCGTCGAGCCCGGCTCGATCAGCGAGGTAGTCGAGACGGAGCTCTTCTTCGACGTCTACCTCGTGGTCGAGCGTCAGGAGGTGCGGCAGCTCGACGCCGCGCAGATCGAGGCGCTGGTGACGAGGCGCTGGGACGAGTGGCTCCTGGCGCAACGGGCTATTGTTGCCGTGGAGCGCGACTTGTCCGACAGCGAGGAGCGCTGGATTCTCGATCACGTGGTCAACAGCCTCTCGAGCGGGGGCGGCAGTCCGTTCGGCATCAGCCAGGGAGGCGGCTCGTGAGCGACCGGCAAGCGCGCGAGGGCGGTCCGATCGGCGTCGCGCTCTTCGGCGCGGGCAATGTCGGCGGCGGAGTGATCGAGGCGCTCGACCGCGGCGGCGATCGCTACGGCGCCGTCGTCGGGCGTCCGCTGGAGCTGCGGGGCGCGCTCGTGCGCGACGCCTCGAAGCCCCGCCACGGCCTCGGGACTGAGCGCCTGACGACGGACCCCGATGCGCTGCTGGCGGATCCCGAGGTGCGCATCGTCATCGAGCTGCTGGGCGGCGAGGACCCGGCCGCGGACTACATCGCGCGCGCCCTGCGCTCCGGCCGCCACGTGGTGACGGCGAACAAGGAGGTGATCGCCAAGCACGGAAGCGATCTGCTCGCGCTCGCCGCCGGGCAGGGCGTGCGGCTGCTCTACGAGGCCTCCGTCGGCGGCGGCATTCCGATCATCAGCCCGCTCTCCCGCGACCTGCTGGCCAACGAGATCAGCTCCGTGACCGCGATCATCAACGGCACCACCAACTACATGCTCACCGGCATGGACCGCGAGGGCGCGGACTACACCGAGATCCTCGCCGACGCGCAGCGCCTCGGCTACGCCGAGCCCGACCCCACCGCCGACGTCGAGGGCATCGACGCCGCCTACAAGCTCGCGATCCTCTGCGGGCTGGCCTTCCACGTCTCGGTCAGCCCGGACGACATCGTGCGCCAGGGCATCACGACGCTGACGGCCGCCGACCTACGACACGCCGGCGCCCTCGGCTACGCGATCAAGCTGCTCGCCACCGGGCGGCTCGTCGACGGCGAGCTGGTCGCCTCCGTCCAGCCGACGCTGATCGCGCGCGATCAGCCTCTGGCGAAGGTCGGCGGCGTGCTCAACGCGGTGCAGGTCGAGGGCGACCTCGTCGGCCGCGTTGTCCTCGAGGGTCCCGGCGCGGGCGCCGCTCCGACGGCGAGCGCCGTGCTGGCGGACGTGCTCGATGTGGCGCGCGACATCGTCGCGGGGAGGCCGCCGCTGGAGACGCCGCCGCTGCGCAGCGTGCGCGTGCGCCCGCCGGGCGAACACCTCGCGAGGCGCTACCTGCGCATGACCGTGAAGGACCGGCCCGGCGTGCTCGGCGAGATCGGGCAGGCACTGGGCGCGCACGGCATCAGCATCGCCTCGGTCATCCAGGTGGAGGCCGACGAGGACGCGCAGACCGCGGAGATCGTGCTCACCACGCATCTCGCCGCGGGCGCGGAGCTGGAAGCCGCCCTCGAAGCGATCAGCGCCTCCGACGTGGTCGAGGAGATCGGCAACGTGATCGCGATGGCGGGCTAGCAGCGTGACTAGCGAACCGTCCCTGAGCGGACTGGCGGCGGATCGGCAAATGCAGCGTCTGGGCGAGCAGCTGAGTGAAGTGCGCGCTGGCCAGGAGCACTTGCGCCGCGAAATCAACGAGTTGCGCACGGCGATCAGCCTTCATCAGCGCGCCAACGATCCGGACGGTGAAGACACCCTCGCTCTCGAAGCCGTCCGCTCGCGGATCGACCAGCTCGAACAGCGAATCGCGAGCGAGGGCGAGCGCGGGAGACGCCGCGGCGACGAGTTGGCCGAGCTCGATCGCGTCCGGGGCGTCGTGGATCTGCGCATCGAGGGTGTCGAGAAGCGTGTCTCCGCGCTCGTCGAGACGGCAGGGACCGAGCGCGAGGAACAAACGCGGGCCGATGCTGTGGTGCCGAACCTCGTGGCCACGGTCGAGGAGATCGGCGGCCGCCTGACGGCGCTGCAAGCCGCGTTGCGGCGCACGGAAGACGGCCTCGCCCGCCTGGAAAGCAGCCTCGGACGCGAGGAGGAACTGCGCCAGGTGATGGAGCAGCAGCGCTCGGTGCGCATCCGCCTCGAGGAGCGCTTGCGTGAGCTCGAGGAACGGTTGCGCGAGGCGCTGGAGCTGCTCGCGAGCGCCGCGGAGGAGCGGCTGGCGCTGCGCCATCAGACGATGGGTCTGGATCAGCGGATGACCATGCTGACGCAGTCTCTCGAGTTCCAGCGGGATGCCGTGATCGATCACTTCCGCCGCGTGCTCGATATCGAGGAGCAGCAGGCGAAGCGGCAGATCGAGGAGATCGAGCAGGGTCTCCGCCGCGGTCGCGGCCTGCTGGTGCGGCTCCGCGAGAGTGGACCTCCGCCCCCCGAGGAGCCGTCGCCCTGACACCCCCGGCAGCGACTCCCGACGCGGCCGGAGCAGGGCCATCGCAGACGCGCTTCATCCTGGAGCGCTACGCGGATCTGCTGCCCGTGGGGCCGGACACGCCTCGGGTCACGCTCGGCGAGGGCGGCACGCCGCTGCTGCGCTCACGGGTGATCGAGGCTGAACTGGGGCTTGGGGCGCTCTACTTCAAGCTCGAAGCCTCCAACCCGACCGGCTCGTTCAAGGACCGCGGCATGGTGCTCGCGGCCGCGAAGGCCGTCGAGGCGGGCGCGGAGGCGGTGATCTGCGCCTCCACCGGCAACACCTCCGCCTCGATGGCGGCCTACGCGGCGCGCTATGGGCTGCGCGCCCATGTCGTCGTCCCCTCGGGGCGCGTCGCCGCCGGCAAGCTCGCGCAGGCGATCGCTTACGGCGCCGGCATCGTCGCCGTCGACGGTTCCTTCGACGATGCGCTGCGCGTGGTGCGCGAGCTGGCCGAGCAGCACCCGGTGGCGCTCATGAACTCCGTCAACCCGCACCGCATCCAGGGGCAGAAGACCGCCGCCTTCGAGATCGTCGACGATCTCGGCGACGCCCCGGACCTGCTCTGCATCCCCGTCGGCAACGCCGGCAATATCACCGCCTACTGGGGCGGCTTCGTCGAGTACTACCGCCTCGAGCGCAGCGCGCGGCTGCCGCGGATGTGGGGCTTCCAGGCCGAGGGCGCCGCGCCGCTGGTGCACGGCGAGCCCGTCGCGGAGCCGGAGACGATCGCGACCGCGATTCGCATCGGCAATCCCGCCTCCTGGCGCGGCGCGATCGCCGCCCGCGACGACTCCGGCGGCATGATCGGCGCCGTCAGCGACGACGAGATCCTCGATGCCTACCGCCGCCTCGCGCGCGACGAGGGCGTCTTCGCCGAGCCGGCCTCCGCCGCGAGCGTTGCGGGGCTGGTCAAGCAGGCCCACGCGGGCGCCGACCTTGCCGGTCTGACCGTCGTCTGCGTGATCACCGGCTCCGGCCTCAAGGATCCGGATACGGCGATGAGCATCGAGGCGTCGCGCCACTCCGCACCCGCCGAACCGGAGGCCGTGGCGAAGGCGCTCGGTTGGCGCTGACGCCCGCGCCGGGCCGCGTGCTACGATCGGCGCGGTCGTTCGCGGCGGGGACGTTCCGGCCTCGCCACGCTACGCCCCGGGGGGATCGCTTGTGAGCACGGCGCAGTACGACGTGGATGTGAGGTCGGGCTTCGACGGCGAACGGGCCGAAGCCGCCATCCGCGCGCTGATCGAGGCCGTCGGCGAGGATCTGCATCGCGAGGGCCTGTCCGACTCCCCGCGGCGCATCGCCGCGATGTACCGCGAGCTCTTCGACGGCCTCTACCGCGACCCCGTCGAGGTCCTCTCCGTCGGGTTCGAGGAGGGCCACGACGAGCTGGTCATCTTGCGCGAGATCCCCTTCTACTCGATGTGCGAGCATCACTTCATGCCGTTCCACGGCCAGGCGCACATCGGCTACATGCCGGACGGCCGCATCGTCGGCCTCTCCAAGATCGCCCGCGCCGTTGAGATCTTCGCGCGGCGCCCGCAGGTGCAGGAGCGGCTGACCTCGCAGATCGCGAACTGCATCGAGGAGGTGCTGCACGCGCAGGGTGTGGGCGTGGTGATTGAGGCGGAGCACCTTTGCATGACGGCGCGCGGCGTGCGTAAGCCGGGCGCGACGATGGTCACCTCGGCGATGCGCGGCTGCTTCCGCACCGACGCGAACACGCGCCAGGAATTCCTCGGCCTGATCCGGCCCTCGACCTGATCGTGGCGGACGTGCGGCGAGCGCGGCGATCGCCTCTGGCGCGCTGCGCCATCGCTTCGTAGGCTGCCCGGAGGATGCCTGCCTCAATGTTCGCCCCACAGCGGCTTGCCGTGCTCTCCTTCCACACCTCGCCGCTCGCGCCGCTCGGCGGACGCGAGAGCGGCGGGATGAACGTCTACGTGCGCGAGGTCTCCAACTGGCTCGGGCGCGACGGCATCGCCGTCGACGTCTTCACCCGCCGCACCGATCCGTTCCAGCGCGAGGTGCTGACGATCGCCCCCGGCGTGCGCCTGGTGCACATCGACGCCGGCAGCGCGGAGCGCCTTGAGAAGGAAGAGCTGCAGCCGCTCGCCGGGCTGTTCGCGCGCGGCGTCGCCGCCTTCGCCCGCGCTGAGGGCAGCGCCTACGACCTCGTGCACTCGCACTACTGGCTCGCCGTGGAGGCGGGCGCGCTGCTCGCGCGCGAGTGGGGCGTCCCCCACGTCGCGATGTTCCACACGCTGGCCGAGGTCAAGCTGCTCCACCGCGCCTCCGAGCGCGAGCCGCAGTCGCGCCGCGAGGCCGAGCGCCGCCTCGTGCATGAGGTCGATTGCATCGTGGCGGCGACCGAACACGAGCAGCGGTTGCTGGAGCAGGTCTACGGTGTGCCGCGCGATCGCATCGAGGTGATCCCGCTCGGCGTGGACCGCGAGCGCTTCCGTCCACGCACGCAGCTGGACGCCCGCCTCGCGCTCGGCATCGATCCGGAAGCGGAAGTGCTGCTCGCCGTCGGACGCATCGAGCCGCTCAAGGGCTTCGACATCCTGATCGAATCGCTGGCGGAGATGAGCGGGCGCGAGCGCCTGCAACTGCTGATCGTCGGCGGCGACGATCGCGCCGAGCGCGAGATCGAGCGCCTCCGCACGGTCGCGCGTGCGGAGGGGGTGGAATCCTTCGTGCGCTTCGTCGGCGCCGTGCCGCACGAGGAGATCGACGCCTACTACAACGCCGCCGACGTGGTGGTCGTGCCCTCGTTCTACGAGTCGTTCGGGCTGGTGGCGACGGAGGCGATGGCCTCGGGCGTGCCGGTCGTCGCCTCGCGAGTGGGGGGCCTGACCTCGACGGTCGCCGACGGCCGCAGCGGCTACCTGATCCCCTGGCGCTGCCCCGGCCCCTTCGCCGAGAAGATTGACCTGCTGCTTGAGAACCGGCCGCTGCGCGAGGCCCTCGGGGCCGCCGCGGCGCAATCGATGGAGCGCTACGAGTGGTCCGCGGTCGCGAGCGGGCTGCTCGACCTGTACGCCTCGCTGCTGCGCGAGCGCGCCGCCGGCCCGGCCGCGCAGCCGGTGCTCGCGGCCGCGCCATGAGCGACGAGGTAGCGGCGACCGACATCGAGGCGCTGGTCGGCGATCTCGACCCGCGGCGCGCCCTCGTCATGGTCGCCCACCCGGACGACGCCGACTTCGGCTGCGCCGGCACGATGGCGCTCCTCTGCCAGGCGGGCTGGGAGGTTGACCTGCTGGTGGCGACGAACGGGAACAAGGGCACAAAGGATCCTCGGCGCACGCCCCAGCAACTGGCGGCCGAGCGCGAGGAGGAGCAGCGGCAGGCGGCCGCCGTGCTCGGCGTCAACGAGCCGATCTTCCTCGGCTTCCCCGACGGCGGCGTCGAGAACGACGGCGAGATGCGAGGGCTGCTGGTGCGCGAGTTGCGGCGGCTGCGGCCTTCGCTGGCGATCACCTGGGACGGCTTCCGGCCCGGCTTCAACCACCGCGACCACCGCGAGATCGGCCGGGCCGCCTACGACGCGATCTATCCGGCAGCCGACGACCACCTCTTCTTCCCCGAGCACCGCGAGGAGGGCCTCACACCGCACCGCCCGGACATGCTGCTGCTGGCGGGCGCGACAGACCCGGACGTCGTGATCGACATCGAGCCGGTACTGGACCTCAAGGTTGCCGCGGTCACGGCGCATGTCTCGCAGGTGGGCGGGCGTTCGCAGGAGGAGATGCTGCGCTGGTGGCGCGAGCGCGCCGGTCCAACCTCTGGCCCTCGCTACCGCGAGTCGTTCCGCAAGGTGACGTGGGAGCGTGCGCGTCGCAGCGCGGACGCCGCGCGCGGCTCACGGGCGCGATGACGGTGTGTATCATCGATCTGTGAGGTGCCTCGGATGGAGTTCGTCTTCAATGATCGCAAGACCGCGCAGGCCGCCGCGTGGCTGCTTGCTCGCCACGACGGGCGCATGCCGTACCTCAAGCTCATCAAGCTGCTGTACCTCGCGGATCGGCAGTCCCTGATTGAATCGGGGTACCCCATCACCGGCGATCGCCTGGTGTCGATGGACCATGGGCCGGTACTGAGCCGGGTACTGGACCTGATCAGACAAGACCGGCCCGTCGAGCCATCAGCATGGCACGAGTATGTGTCGAGCCCGGTGGACTATGAAGTCAGTCTCATCAAGCGGACTGAGGCTGATGAGTTGTCGGAGTACGAGTTGGCCGTCCTCGATCAGGTGATCGACCAATTCGGGCACATGAGCCGCTGGGAGTTGGTTGACTTCACCCACGATCTCCCGGAGTGGGTCGATCCCTCGGGCGGCGCCATTGGTATCGACGAGACTGTCATTCTCCGGGAAGCCGGTCTGAGTGAAACGGAAATTCGGGCGGTCCGCGAACAAGCCGATGCCGCCCACTCCTTCCACGAGGCGTACTCCGGGTAGTGGATCCCGGGGAGACGATTCTCGGCCTGGACTTCGGCAATCACCTTTGGATCGTCCTGAGCGTTGAGACCGACGCTGGTCTTGTGGCGCTGGCGAATCTCACGTCCCACGGGCGCCAGAGGATATGCGGCTCCGGATGTGTGGTGGTGGGACCCGGCGAGCATGAGTACCCGTCTCGCGACTCGTGCGTCTACTACCGCGGTGCGATACTAAATCCAGTGCGGCCGTTGGATGACGCGAGGATCCGCGGCGTACTTCGACAGAGGGAGCCGTTCGGCCCGGACCTGCTGCTGCGAGTGCAGCACGGTGCCCTGGCGTCGCGGATGACGAGCCACAACGTGAAGGACGCCATCCGCCGTACGCTTGATCGCCCAGGGTGAGCACTGCGCAGGCGGTATCCGACGCGTTGACACTGGACCGGCCCGGACGTAGCCTTTTTTCGTTGCGCCTTGCAGCGCTGCCACGTTGTGCACGGTCGGTTGGCCGAGGCGGGGTGAGGACCGGCGACAGAAAATCGCACAGCACGTGCGATGTCGCGGCCCGGCTCACACTGCAGCCATCTGGCCGTTCATTCTGCCCACCGCCCGTTGGCGGAACGCAGCGCCGGGACAGTACGCAGCGCAACAGAAACAGTGGCGCGAGGAACGTGCGCCTCGAAGGACGGGAACACAGTGCCGACCATCAATCAGCTGGTCCGCAAGGGCCGCAAGCCCGGCACGAAGAAGATGAAGGCGCCAGCGCTGCGCTTCAGCTACAACTCGCTCACCAACCGCACCACGCGCGGGCGCAAGGGTTCGCCGCAAAAGCGCGGCGTCTGCACCCAGGTGCGCACCGTCACCCCGAAGAAGCCGAACTCGGCGCTGCGCAAGGTTTGCCGCGTGCGCCTCACCAACGGTATCGAGGTCACCGCCTACATCCCGGGCGAGGGCCACACACTGCAGGAGCACTCCGTGGTGCTGATCCGCGGCGGTCGCGTCAAGGACCTCCCGGGCGTGCGCTACCACGTCGTGCGAGGCGCCCTCGATGCGACCGGCGTCGAGGGCCGCCGCCGCAGCCGCAGCAAATACGGGACACGCAGGGACTAGCAGAAGATGCGTCGCAGCCAGGCTCCCATACGGCCAGTCGCCCCCGACCCGCGCTTCCAGTCGCGGCTCGTCACCGCGTTCACCAACAAGGTGCTGCGCAACGGCAAGAAGAGCACGGCCGAGCGCATCGTCTACGGAGCCTTCGACCGTATCGAGCAGCAGACCGGCCGCCCGGGCATCGACGTCTTCGAGCAGGCGGTCCGCAACGTCACGCCGATCATCGAGGTCAAGCCGCGCCGCGTAGGTGGCGCGACCTACCAGGTCCCGGTCGACATCCGCTCCGAGCGCCGTCAGGCGCTCGCTCTGCGCTGGCTGCTGACCGCCGCCAGGAGCCGTGGCGGTCGCTCGATGGTGGAGCGTCTCGCCGGCGAGATGCTGGATGCGGCCAACAACGCCGGCAACGCCGTGCGCCGCAAGGAAGAGACGCACCGGATGGCCGAGGCCAACCGCGCGTTTGTGCACTACCGATGGTAGGCGGCCGGATCATTCGGCCAGCATCCGCCCCCGGTGCAGCGGGGGCGGAACCGTTCGAGGCAACTACGCCGGGCGTCATGCCGGGCGGGGAGAGCGACTAACGATGTCACGCGACACCCCGCTCGAGCGTGTGCGCAACATCGGCGTGATCGCGCATATCGACGCCGGCAAGACGACCGTGACCGAGCGCATCCTCTACTACACCGGCCGCACCCACCGCCTCGGTGAGACCCATCACGGCACCGCCGTGATGGACTTCATGGCGCAGGAGCGCGAACGCGGCATCACGATCACGTCCGCCGCGACGACCGCGGAGTGGCACGACCACCAGATCAACATCATCGACACCCCGGGCCACGTCGACTTCACCGTCGAGGTCGAGCGCTCGCTGCGCGTGCTCGACGGCGGCGTGGTGGTTTTCGACGGTGTCGCCGGGGTCGAGCCGCAGTCGGAGACGGTCTGGCGCCAGGCCAACCGCTACGACGTGCCGCGCATCTGCTTCGTCAACAAGATGGACCGCACCGGCGCGGACTTTGACCGCACCGTTCAGATGATCGTCGACCGCCTCGGCGCGGTCCCGGTCCCGCTACAACTGCCGATGGGCGCCGAGGACCACTTCGCAGGCGTGATCGACCTCGTCGAGATGCGCGCGATCACCTTCGGCGGCGATCGCGGCGCGGAGGTCTCCGTCGGCGAGATCCCGGGCGCCTTCCAGGACGCCGCTCGCGAGGCTCGCGAGCTGATGGTCGAGCGCGTCGCCGAGAACGACGACCAGCTCATGGTCTCGTTCCTCGAGGGCCACGAGATCCACCTCATCGAGCTGCAGAAGGCGATCCGCCGCGCGACGATCAGCAACGCGATCACACCGGTGCTCGCCGGCGCCGCGCTGCGCAACCGCGGTGTGCAGCCGCTGCTCGACGCCGTCGTCACCTACCTGCCCTCGCCGGTCGATGTGCCGCCGTTGACCGCGCACGCGGTCGGCGACCCCGAGCGCGCGATCGAGCGACCCGCCGACGACGATGCGCCGCTGGCCGCGCTCGCGTTCAAGGTGGTCTCCGACCCGTTCGTCGGGCGCCTCGTCTTCTTCCGCGTTTACTCGGGCGTGGTCCGCAGCGGCGGGCAGGTGCTGAACAGCACCCGCGGTCGCCGCGAGCGCTTCGGGCGGCTGCTGCGCATGCACGCCGACTCGCGCGAGGACATCCAGGAGGTCCACGCGGGCGAGATCGCCGCGGGCATCGGCCTCAAGGACACGTTCACGGGCGACACGCTCTGCGACACGAAGAGCCCGGTCGCCCTCGAGACGATCCGCTTCCCGGCGCCCGTCATCTCGATCGCAATCGAGCCGCGCACGCGCAACGACCAGGACCGCCTCGGCGACGCCCTGCAGCGGCTCTCCGAGGAAGACCCCACCTTCCGCGTGCGCTACGACGACGAGACCGGCCAGACCGTGATCTCCGGCATGGGCGAGCTGCACCTCGATGTGATCGTGGACCGCATGCGCCGCGAGTACCGCGTCGAGGCCAACGTCGGCCGCCCGCAGGTGGCCTACCGCGAGACGCTGACACGCTCGCTGCGCGTCGAGGGCCGCTTCGTGCGCCAGACCGGCGGACGCGGCCAGTACGGCCACTGCGTCCTTGAGGTCGCGCCGCGCGATCCGGGCGCGGGCTTCAGCTTCGAGGACCGCACCGTCGGCGGGTCGATCCCGCGCGAGTACATCGGGTCCGTCCGCCGCGGCATCGAGCAGGCGCTCGCCAGCGGCGCGCGCGCGGGTTACCCGGTGGTCGATGTCGCGGTCGCCGTCGTCCACGGCTCGTACCACGACGTGGACTCCTCGGAGATCGCGTTCCAGACGGCCGGATCGATGGGCATGCGGCGGGCGCTGGAGCGCGGCGGTTCCGTGCTGCTGGAGCCGGTGATGAAGATGGAGATCGTGACGCCGGAGGACCACTTCGGCGACGTGCTGGGCGACATCGGCGGTCGCCGCGGGCAGGTGCTGGGCGCGGAGCCGCGAGGCAACGCGCACGTCATCCAGGCCCACGCGCCGCTCGCCGAGACGTTCGGCTATGCCACGGACCTGCGCTCGCTGACGCAGGGCCGCGCGACGTACTCGATGGAGTTCGAGCACTACGCGCGCGTGCCGGACGGGATCGTCGAAGAGATTACGGACACGCGCTCCGCACGGCGCGCGGCGGCGGTCTAGGACCGCCCCGGAACGACAAGCGATCGGGTCGCCGTCCACGCGAAGGCCGCGGGCGGCGGAGGGGAACGGGAGCCGAGGGATGGCGCGACGCAAGTTTGAGCGGACGAAGCCGCACGCGAACGTAGGCACGATTGGTCACGTCGACCACGGCAAGACGACGCTGACGGCGGCGATCACGAAGGTGCTGGCGCTCAAGGGCGAGGCCGTATTCCGCGCGTTCGACTCGATCGACAACGCGCCCGAGGAGAAGGCGCGCGGCATCACGATCGCGATCGCCCACGTCGAGTACGAGACTGAGGCGCGCCACTACGCGCACGTCGACTGTCCCGGTCACGCCGACTACATCAAGAACATGATCACCGGCGCCGCCCAGATGGACGGCGCGATCCTCGTCGTTGCCGCCCCGGACGGGCCGATGCCGCAGACGCGCGAGCACCTGCTGCTGGCGCGCCAGGTGGAGGTTCCGGCCGTCGTCGTCTTCCTCAACAAGGTGGACATGATGGACGACGAGGAGCTGCTGGAGCTGGTCGAGCTGGAGATGCGCGAGCTGATGGACGGCTACGAGTTCCCCGGCGACGAGGTGCCGATCATCCGTGGTTCGGCGCTGGCGGCGCTGGAGTCCAGCTCGACCGACCCGGACGCCGAGGAGTACAAGGCGATCTGGGAGCTGATGGATGCGGTGGACAACTACATCCCGCAGCCGGAGCGGCCCAAGGACCAGCCCTTCCTGATGCCGATCGAGGACGTCTTCGGGATCAAGGGTCGCGGCACGGTGGTGACGGGGCGCATCGAGCGTGGCGTCGTGAACGTCGGCGACCCGATTGAGATCGTGGGCATCAAGGAGACGGAGACCACGGTCGTGACCGGGGTCGAGATGTTCAAGAAGATCCTCGACACCGGCGAGGCGGGCGACAACGTCGGTTGTCTCTTGCGCGGTATCGAGCGAGCCGACATCGAGCGTGGTCAGGTGCTGGCCAAGCCGGGCAGCATCACACCGCACCGCAAGTTCTCAGGCGAGGTCTACGTGCTCTCCAAGGAGGAGGGAGGGCGGCACACGCCGTTCTTCACGGGCTACCGGCCGCAGTTCTACGTGCGCACCACGGACGTGACGGGGGTGGTAACGCTGCCCGAGGGCACGGAGATGGTGATGCCGGGCGACAACGTGGCGGTGGACATCGAGCTGATCACGCCGATTGCGATCGAGGACGGGCTGCGCTTCGCCATCCGCGAGGGCGGCCGCACCGTCGGCGCCGGCGTCGTCACCGGGATCAACGAGTAGCAACGAGTAGCGCGGTCGCGAAAGCGCGGGGGACGCAGTGGTAAGTTCGCGACAACGGATACGCATCCGGCTCAAGTCCTACGACCATCGCGTCCTGGACCGCTCCGCGAAGCAGATCGTGGAGACAGCCGAGCGCACCGGGGCCGCCGTTGCGGGCCCTGTGCCGCTGCCCACGCGGATTCGCAAGTACACGGTGATTCGATCGCCGTTCATCGACAAGGACTCGCGCGATCAGTTCGAGATCCGCACGCACAAGCGGCTGATCGACATCTTCGAACCGACCTCGCGAACGGTGGACACGCTGATGCGGCTGCAACTGCCGTCCGGCGTGGACATCGAGATCAAGCTGTAGCGGACGCGAGGACAGACCAGTGATCCGCGGGATGATCGGTCGCAAGCTCGGAATGATGCGTCTCTATGACGGAGGCGGGCAGGTCCGCGCGGTCACCGTGATCGAGCTCGGACCCAACCGCGTCACGCAGCTGCGCACGGTCGAGCGAGACGGCTACGAGGCCGTCCAGATCGGCTACGTCGGCAACCGCAAGCGCCTCACCCGGCCGCAGCGCGGCCACCTCGGCCGGGCCGGCCTCGGGAACGAGACGCTGTCCATGCTGCAGGAGTTCCCGGCCGACACTCCTTCCGCCCACGAGACCGGCGAGGTCCTGACCTGCGATCAGTTCGAGCCCGGCCAGTACGTCGACGTCTCGGGCGTCTCGAAGGGCCGCGGCTTCGCCGGCGCCGTGAAGCGCTGGGGCTTCCACGGCGGCCCGAAGACGCACGGCCAGTCCGACCGCCACCGCGCGCCCGGCTCGATCGGTGCGGGCACCACGCCCGGCAAGGTCTGGAAGGGCCAGAAGATGGCCGGGCACATGGGGGCGCGCAACACCTCCGTGCTCAACCTGCTCGTCGTCCAGTCCGATATGGCCCGCAACCTGCTGTTCGTCGAAGGCTCCGTGCCCGGCCCCCCCAAGGGCCTCGTCACCGTCACGCCCGGCCGCAAGCCGTCGCGCAGCGACTTCGAGCCGCCCGAGCTGCCCGCGCCGCCGGTGATGGAAGTCGACGAGCCCGAGCCGGACGAGCCCGAGGAGATCGTGGCCGTCGAGGACGCGGACGAGGCGACGATCGAGGACGACGCCACCGACGCCACCGACGTCACCGACGACGAGCCGGCCGAGACCGAACCGACCGAGACCGACGAGCCGGCCGCGGCGAGCGAAGAGGAGCGCGACTGATGCAGCTCCCGGTCCGCAACGCCGCCGGCGAAGCCCTCGATCCGATCGAGGCGGATGACGCCGTGTTCGGAATCGAGCCGAACGAGCCTGTCGTGCACCAGACACTGGTCGCGCAGCTCGCCGCCCGCCGCGGCGGGCACCACAGCACGAAGACGCGCGGCGAGGTCCGCGGGTCGACCGTGAAGATCCGGCGCCAGAAGGGCCTGGGCATGGCCCGCATGGGCTCCAACCGCTCGCCGATCCGGCGTGGCGGCGGCGTCGCCTTCGGTCCGAAGCCGCGCTCCTACGCGCAGCGGCTCCCGAAGCGGATGCGCCGCCTGGCGCTGCGCTCCGTGCTCTCCGCGCGCACGCGCGACGAGCGCCTGCACGTCATCGACGAGCTGGCGATCGAGGCGCCCTCGACGCGCGCGGCGCGGGATCTCGTGCAGGCGCTCGGCATCGAGCGCTCGGTGCTGGTCGTGACGGCGGCGCCGGACCGCACCGCGTTCCTCTCGGCGCGCAACCTGCCGGGTGTGCGCGTGGTCCCGGCGGACACGCTGAACGTGGCCGACCTGCTGGCGCACCACTCGGTGCTGCTGACGGTGGACGCCGTGCGCCGCGCCGAGGCGGTGTGGGGCGGCGATCGCGCCTCGGGCCGCCCGTCCGAGCCGCCCGAGCCCGTGACGGCGGAGGCCTGACGATGCCGAAGGCGATCCATCCCTACCAGGTGCTGAAGCGCCCGATCATCACCGAGAAGTCGACGACGCTCGGCGCGCAGGGCCAGTACGTGTTCGAGGTGGACGTGCGCGCCAACAAGCCGCAGATCGGCGAGGCCGTGGAGCGCGCCTTCGACGTCAACGTGCAGAAGGTGCGCACGATGATGGTGCGTGGCCGCATGCGCCGCGTCGGCGCGCGCATCGCGCGCCGGCCAGCGTGGAAAAAGGCGATCGTGACTCTCGCCCCCGGCGAGCAGATCGCCTACTTCGAGGGGGTCTAGGCGATGCCGCTGCGCAACTTCAAGCCGACCTCACCGGGCCGCCGCAACTCGATGGGCTACACCTTCGGCGAAATCACGAAGAAGAAGCCGGAGAAGCGGCTGCTCGTCACCAAGAAGCAGAAGTCGGGACGCAACCACCAGGGCCGCATCACCGTCCGCCACCGCGGAGGCGGCCACAAGCGCCGTATCCGCATCATCGACTTCAAGCGCGACAAGGACGGCGTGCCGGGCCGCGTCGCGGCGATCGAGTACGACCCCGGCCGCAGCGCGCGGATCGCGCTGATCTTCTACGCCGACGGCGACAAGCGGTACATCGTCGCGCCGGACGGGCTGGTGGTGGACGACTCGGTCGTCGCCGGCTCGGGATCGCCGATCAACCCCGGCAACACGCTCCCGCTGCACGAGATCCCGCCCGGCACGATGGTGCACAGCGTGGAGCTGCAGCCCGGGCGGGGCGGCCAGCTGGGCCGCTCGGCGGGCGCCGGCATCCAGGTGATGGCGCGCGACAGCGGCTACGTGCTGCTGCGCCTGCCCTCGGGCGAGATGCGCCAGGTGCTGGAGCGCTGCCGCGCGACGATCGGGACCGTCGGCAACCCGGAGCACGCGCTGATCAAGCTCGGCAAGGCGGGGCGCAAGCGCCACCGCGGGCGCCGGCCGGAGGTGCGCGGCTCCGCCATGAACCCCGTCGATCACCCGCACGGCGGTGGCGAGGGCAAGTCGCCGATCGGGCTGCCCGGCCCGAAGACGCCGTGGGGCAAGCCGGCGCTCGGCTATCGCACGCGCCGCAACAAGCGCACCGACCGCTTCATCGTTCGTCGGCGCACGCGAGGGCGGAGGCGCTAGCGATGTCGCGTTCAACGAAGAAGGGGCCGTACATCCACCCGAAGCTGCTGAAGAAGGTGGAGGCCGCCCAGCGATCGCAGAGCAAGCAGGTGATCCGCACCTGGTCGCGCGCCTCCACGATCATGCCGGAGATGGTCGGCCTGACCATCGCCGTGCACGACGGCCGCCGCCACGTGCCGGTCTTCTGCACCGAGAACATGGTGGGCCACAAGCTCGGCGAGTTCGCCTTCACCCGCACCTTCCGCGGCCACCGCGGCCGCAGCGAGCAGACCTCGAGGGCACGGTGATGGAAGTCCGCGCGATCCACCGCGATGCGAAGGTCTCGCCGCGCAAGGTGCGGCTGGTGCTGGAGCTGATCCGCGGCAAGCCCGCCGCCGAGGCGCTGACGCTGCTGGAGTTCCTGCCGCAGCCCTCGGCGCGCATGGTCTGGAAGACGGTGAAGTCCGCGATGGCCAACGCCGAGAACAACTTCAACCTCAACCCGGACGCGCTGGTCATCAAGCGCGCCGACGCCGGCGACGCGCGCACGCTGCGCCGCTTCAAGGCGCGCTCGCGCGGACGCGTCGCCCCGCGCCTCAAGCGCTACAGCCATATCGAGATCGTCGTCGATGGTGACGAGGTGTATTGATGGGTCGCAAGGTTCACCCCTACGGTTTCCGCGTCGGCGTGACCAAGCACTGGCAGGCGCGCTGGTTCAGTGAGCGCGACTACGCCGGGCTGGTCCACGAGGACCTGCGGATGCGCCGCATCGTCCTCGACAGGCTGCCCGACGCGGGCATCTCCGAGATCACGATCGACCGCAACGCGAACCAGCTCACGCTGACCGTGCAGACCGCCAAACCGGGCATCGTGATCGGCCGCGGCGGCGCCAATGTCGAGCAGTTGCGGGGCGCCCTCGAGCGGGCGACAGACCGCCGCGTGCGGCTCAACATCGAGGAGATTCGGGTCCCGGAGATGGACGCCTTCCTCGTGGCCCGCTCCGTCGCCGACCAGTTGGAGCGCCGCGTCGCCTTCCGGCGCGCGATGAAGCAGTCGCTGCAGCGCACGATGTCGCGGGGCGCGCTGGGCTGCAAGATCAAGATCGGCGGGCGCCTCGGCGGCGCCGAGATGTCCCGCTCCGAGTTCGAGATGCAGGGCCGCGTCCCGCTGCACACGCTGCGCGCGGACATCGACTACGGCCTGGCCGAGGCGCGGACGACGTTCGGCGTGATCGGCGTGAAGTGCTGGATCTACAAGGGCGATATCACGCCCGAGAATTCGCCCTTCGTGATCGCCGACGGCGACGGGGCGGAGTAGCGCGATGTTGATGCCTCGCCGCGTCCGTTACCGGAAGCAGCACCGCGGCAAGCGCCGCGGCATGGCGCACACGGGTAACTTCGTGGCGTTCGGCGAGTGGGGCCTGCAGGCCCAGACCACGGGCTGGGTGGACGCCCGCCAGATCGAGGCAGCGCGACGCGCGATCACCGGATCGTTGCGGCGCGGCGGCAAGGTCTGGATCCGCGTCTTCCCGGACAAGCCCGTCACCAAGAAGCCCGTCGAGACGCGCATGGGCAAGGGCAAGGGCGCGCCCGACCACTGGGTCGCCGTCGTCAAGCGCGGCCGCGTGATGTTCGAGGTAGCCGGCGTGCCCGAGGATGCGGTGCGCGAGGCCTTCCGCCGCGCCCACCACAAGCTGTCCGTCAAGACGAAGATCATCCCCCGCGAGGAAACTTGATGAGCGCGCAGGAAACCATCGATCTGCGGGCGCTGCCCTCGGACGAGCTCGATCACGAGCTCGACGAGAGCCTGCGCGCGCTCTTCAACCTGCGCTTCCAGGCGGCGACGCGGCAGCTCGCCGACGTCTCGCAGGTGCGGCGGGCGCGGCGGCGCGTGGCACGCGTGCGGACGCTGCTGCGCGAGCGCGACATCCTGACCGCGATCGCCGAGGCCGGCGACGAGGACGCCCTCGCGGCCGATGAGCCGGCAGACGACGACGTCACGGCCGAGGAGACGACAGACGAGGCGGCGCCCGACGACGCCGCGGACGACGAGACGACAGACGAGGCCGCGGGAGACGACGCTGCGGCCGACGAGACGACAGACGAGGCCGCGGGAGACGACGCTGCGGCCGACGAGACGACAGCCGAGGCGGCGGACGACGACGCTGCGACCGACGAGACGACAGCCGAGGCGGCGGACGACGACGCTGCGGACGGGGAGCGGGAGTAAACCGTGGTCCAGGCCGAACAGGCAGTCGAACGCAAGGTGAACCGCAAGACGCGCACGGGCGTGGTGGTCTCCGACGTCAACGATCAGACCGTGATCGTCGCCGTCTCCTCCGCCTCCCGTCACCGCCTCTACGGCAAGGTGATCCGGAGCACGAAGCGCTACCCCGTGCATGACCCGGAGAACAGCGCCAGCACCGGCGACCTCGTGGTGATCGAGGAATGCCGGCCGATCAGCAAGACCAAGCGCTGGCGGCTGGTGGAAGTCGTCACCGAGCGCGAGGTCGCCGAGGTCGCCCCCGAGTCGATCGACGAGGCGCTGGTCGACGAGGTGCAGCGCACCGCCGCCCGCGCCGCCGCCGAGGCCGGGGAAGTGACGGAGGCCTCGGGCGAAGCGGCCGCCGAGGCTCCGGCGGAGGCCGAGGCGCCCGCAGCGGCAGCCGAGACCGAAGAGCCCGCAGCGGAAGCCGAGACCGAAGAGCCCGCAGCGGAAGCCGAGACCGAAGAGCCGGCAGCGGAAGCCGAAACCGAAGAGCCGGCAGCGGCAGCGGAAGCCGAAGCGCCCGCAGCGGAAGCCGAGGCTGAAGCGCCGGCGGCGGAAGCCGAGGCCGAAGAGTCGGCGGCGGAAGCCGAAGCCGAAGAGACCGCAGCAGAAGCCGAGACCGAAGAGCCCGCAGCGGAAGCCGAGACCGAAGAGCCGACTGCGGAAGCCGAGGCCGAAGCGCCGGCAGCGGAAGCAGAAGCCGAAGCGCCGGCAGCGGAAGCCGTGGCCGAGGAGCCGACAGCGGAAGCCGAGGCCGAAGAGCCGGTAGCGGAAGCCGAGACCGAAGAGACCGCGGACGAGGACGCCGGGGCCGAAGAGGCCGCGGACGGGGACACCAGGGAGCCTGCAGCGCAATGATCCAGCAAGAAAGCAGGGTCAAGGTCGCCGACAACTCGGGCGCGCGCGAGTTGCTCTGCATCCGCGTGCTCGGCGGCAGCGGCCGGCGCTACGCGCGCGTCGGCGACGTGATCGTCGCCACCGTGAAGGAGGCGCAGCCGAACAGTCCGGTGCCGAAGGGCGAGGTCGTACTCGCCGTGATCGTGCGCACCGCCAAGCCGTTCCAGCGGCCCGATGGCTCCTCGATCCGCTTCGACGAGAACGCCGCGGTCGTGCTCAACGACCGGGAAGGCAACCCGCGCGGCACGCGCATCTCCGGGCCGGTCGCCCGCGAGCTGCGCGACAAGCAGTTCATGCGCATCGTCTCGCTTGCCCCGGAGGTGCTGTGATGGCCTCCAAGATCCGGCGGCGCGACACGGTGCAGGTGCAGGCCGGCAAGGACCGCGGCCGGCGCGGCGAGGTGCGGCAGGTGCTGCACGAGGCGCAGCGCGTGATCGTCACCGGCGCGAACATGGTCAAGAAGCACCGCCGCTCGAACAGCCCCAGCGCCCCCTCCGAGATCCTCGAGGTGGAGGCGGCCCTGCATATCTCGAACGTGGCGCTGGTCTGCGGCGGCTGCGACGCGGCGACACGCGTCGGCTTCCGCGTCCTGGGCGACGGCCGCAAGGTCCGCTACTGCAAGTCCTGCGACGAGGCGATCGACTGATGAGTGAACAGACGAACGGCTACGCCCCGCGCCTGCTGGTGCGCTACCGGCAGGAGATTCACGACGCGCTGATGCGCGAGTTCAGCTATGCGAATCCGATGCAGGCGCCGAAGCTGGAGAAGATCAACATCAACATCGGTCTCGGCGAGGCCCTCGATAACGCTCGCGCGATCGAGACGGCGACGGCGGACCTGAAGGCGATCACCGGCCAGCAGCCGGTGGTCACGAGGGCGAAGCGGGCGATCTCCAACTTCCGGCTGCGGGCCGGCAACCCGATTGGCCTCAAGCTGACGCTGCGCGGCGTGCGCATGTGGGAGTTCTACGACCGCCTCGTGAATATCGCGCTGCCGCGGGTGCGCGATTTCCGGGGCGTGCCGGATCACTCCTTCGATGGCCGGGGCAACTTCGCGCTCGGCATTCGCGAGCAGATGATCTTCCCGGAGATCAACTACGACAGCGTTGATCGAGTGCGCGGGATGCAGGTCAACATCATCACCAGCGCCCGCAACGACGAAGAAGGCAAGCGGCTGCTTGAACTGCTGGGCATGCCGTTCCGGCGGCCGTAGGCAGCGAGGACGGGGTTATGGCGCGTAAATCGCTGATCGCACAGGCCGAGCGCAGGCCGAAGTACTCATCGCGGAAGGTGAACCGCTGTCCCGTGGTGTGGCGCGCGCGGCCGTGCGGGCGCGCGCGCGGCTACCTGCGCCGCTTCGAGATGTGCCGCATCTGTTTCCGAACGCTCGCCAACCAGGGGAAGCTCCCCGGCGTACGCAAGTCATCGTGGTAAACGGGACGCCGGGACAACAAGAGGGAGGGAGCACGAGCGCATGAGCATGTCCGATCCGCTCGCCGATATGTGCACCCGTATCCGCAACGCCGTGATGGCGAAGCACGAGAGCGTGCGCGTCCCCGCTTCCAAGGTGAAGCGCGCGATCGCGGACGTACTCCAGTCCGAGGGCTTCATCGCGGGCTACGCGGAGGAGCAGGACGGCAGCCGCAGCTATCTGCGGTTGCGGCTGAACTACGTCAGCGAGCAGCAGTCCGCGATCGGCGGCATCCGCCGCGTCTCGCGGCCGGGGCTGCGCGTCTACGTGAACAAGCGCGAGATCCCCCGTGTCTACGGCGGGCTCGGCGTGGCGATCATGAGCACCTCCAGCGGCGTGATGACCGGCCACGAAGCGTGGCGGCGCAACGTCGGTGGCGAAGTGCTCTGCTACGTCTGGTAGCGGCGAGCAAACGAGGAGTAACGAGATGTCCCGCGTCGGCAAGACGCCCGTGCAGATTCCCGATGGCGTCGAGGTCACCCTCGACGGCGGCCGCTGCCACGTGCGCGGTCCGAAGGGCGATCTCGGCCAGGATGTGCGCGCCGAGATGGAGGTACGCATCGAGGACGGCGTGCTGACCGTGCACCGCTCCTCGGATACGCCCACGCACCGCGCGCTGCACGGCCTGACGCGCGCCCTCATCCAGAACATGGTCGTGGGCGTGACCGAGGGCTTCCGCAAGACCCTCGAGATCCACGGCACCGGCTACCGCGCGGAGAAGCGCGGCGACTCGCTGGTGCTCAACGTCGGCTTCTCCCACCAGGTCCAGCTGGACGCGATCGAGGGTGCGGCCTTCGAGCTGGAGACGCCGACCGTCGTGCACATCGACGGCATCGACAAGCAGATCGTCGGCCAACAGGCCGCGCTCGTGCGCCGCGTGCGCCCGCCCGAGCCCTACCAGGGCAAGGGCATCCGCTACCGTGGCGAGCAGGTGCGCCGCAAGGCCGGCAAGCGAACATAGGACGAGGCGGGGAAGCAGCGATGGGCAGCGAGCAACAGACACGGCGGGCCGCGCGCCTGCGTCGCCACCGGCGCCTGCGCAAGCGCGTCCAGGGCGTGGCGGAGCGGCCGCGGCTCTGCGTCTTCCGCTCCGCGCGTCACATCTACGCGCAACTGATCGACGACGAGGCCGGGCGCACGCTGGCGCAGGCCTCGGACGTCGAGCCTTCGCTGCGCGATGGCGCCGGCGATACGAAGGTCGGGCGCGCCCGCGCCGTCGGCGAGCTGGTCGCGAAGCGCGCCCGCGAGGCCGGGCACGAGGCCGTGGTCTTCGACCGCGGCGGATTCGCCTACAAGGGACGGGTGCGCGCACTGGCCGAGGCCGCGCGCGAGGAAGGCCTGGTCTTCTGATGGTCCAGCAGCAACAGGGCGGCGGACGCGGAGGCCGCGGCGGACGCGGGCCGCGCGGTGAGCGCGGACGGCGCGACCGCCGCCGCGACAGCGATCCCGAGGGCCCCGACTACATCGAGAAGGTCGTCCACATCAACCGCGTCGCCAAGGTGGTCAAGGGCGGACGGCGCTTCTCGTTCACCGCCATCGTCGTCGTCGGCGACGGCCAGGGCCGCGTCGGCTTCGGCATGGGCCGCGCCAACGAGGTGCCCGAGGCGATCCGCAAGGGCGGCGTGATCGCGCGCCGCTCGATGAGCACGATCGCGCTCAACCAGGGCACGATCGCCCACGAGACGATCGCCCGCTTCAAGGCCTCCAGGGTCGTGATGCGCCCGGCCTCGCCCGGCACCGGCATCATCGCCGGCGGCGGCGTGCGCGCCGTCCTCGAGGCGGTCGGCGTGACCGACGTGCTCACGAAGTCGCTCGGCTCCAACAACCCCGTCAACCTCGTGCGCGCGACCGTCGAAGGACTGGTCGCGCTGCGCGATCCGCGCGCCGTTGTCGCGGCGCGCCGCGCGCTGGTGGGGGCGGGTTCGTGACGAAGCTGCGCATCACCTGGACGAAGTCGGCGATCGGCTACGCCGAGCGCCAGAAGGCGACGATCAAGGCGCTCGGGCTGAAGCGCCTGCGCCACAGCGTGGAGCACGAGGACTCGCCCACGATCCGCGGCATGGCGCACAAGGTCCGGCACCTCGTGACGGTCGAGGAGGTCGAGTAGGGTGGATCAGCACCAGCTGCAGCCGCCGAAGGGCGCGAAGCGATCGCGCCTCCGGCGCGGGCGCGGTAACGCGTCCGGCAAGGGCACGTACTCCGGGCGCGGGCTGAAGGGCCAGAAATCCCGTTCCGGCGGCAAGGTCCGCCCCGGCTTCGAGGGCGGCCAGATCCCGCTGATCCGCCGCCTCGCCCGCAAGCCCGGCTTCCGCAACTTCTCGCGCGTCGAGTTCCAGGCCGTGAACCTGCGCGACATCGCCGCCCGCTTCGAGCCGGGCGCCGAGGTCGACGCCGAGGCGCTCGCCGCCGTGCGGCTGATCGACGGTCCGGACGAGCCCTTCAAGGTGCTCGCGGACGGCGAACTCGGCCACGCGCTGACCGTGCGCGCGCCGCGCCTCTCTGCCGCCGCCAAGGAGGCGATCAGCGCCGCCGGCGGCAGTTTCGAGGAACTGGCTCCGGCCGTGAAGCGCGTTCGCAACCGCATCCACCGCCGCAGGGAGGGCAACTAGGGTGAGTCAGCGGGAGACGCCGTCGGCTCGTCCGCGGCTGCTCCAGGCTGCCGTCGATGCCTTCCGGCAGCCCGACGTGCGGCAGAAGATCCTCTTCACGCTCGCGATGCTGCTCGTCTTCCGCTTCGTCGCGCACGTGCCGGTGCCGGGGGTCAACTCGGACCGGCTGCAGGACGTGTTCGACAACAACGCGATCCTCGGGTTCCTCAACATCTTCTCGGGCGGCGCGCTGGAGAACCTCTCCATCGCCGCGCTCGGCGTCTATCCGTACATCACCGCCTCGATCGTGATGCAGCTCGCCGTGCCGCTGATGCCGCGCCTGCAGGCGCTCTCCCGCGAGGGCGAATCCGGGCGTCAGAAGATCCAGGTCTACACGCACTGGCTGACGGTGCCGCTCGCCTTCTTCCAGGGCTACGCGCAGCTGCTGCTGATCCAGCAGTTCGGCGGCATCCAGGACATCGGCCTGAGCGGGGCCAACGCGCTCCCGACTATTGCGACGATCGTCTCGATGGTGGGCGGCACGATGTTCCTCGTGTGGCTCGGCGAGCTGATCTCGGAAGAGGGGATCGGCAACGGCATCTCGCTGATCATCTTCGGCGGCATCGTCGCCGGGCTGCCCGGCATCGTCGGTCGCAGCACGCTCTCCGGGACGGCCGCGCTGACGGGCGGCATCTTCCTGCTGATAGTGATCACGATCGCCGTGATCGCGATGATCGTGCTCTTCCAGGAGGCGCAGCGGCGCATCCCCGTGCAGTACGCGCGCTCCACGATCCGGGGCGGGCGGATGTATCGACAGCAGGGGCAGACGCATATCCCGCTGCGCGTTAACAGCGCGGGCATGATCCCGCTGATCTTTGCCTTCTCGATCATGATCTTCCCGCCCGTGGCGGCGCAGTTCCTCGCGGAGGTGTCGGATGTCGGCTGGATCAGCAGCGTCGCGCGCTTCTTCGAGAACGCGCTGACCCCGGCGAATCTCCCGTACTGGCTCTTCGTCTTCGTGCTGGTGGTGATGTTCACGTTCTTCTACACGATGGTGCAGTTCCAGCAGCAGAACCTGGCCGAGAACCTGCAACGCCAGGGGGGCTTCATCCCCGGCATCCGGCCGGGACGGCCGACGCAGGAGTACATCACGCGGGTGCTGGTGCGGATCACCTGGGGAGGTGCGCTCTTCCTCGGCTTCATCGCCGTGCTCCCGTTCTTCGCCACCGCGCTCACGGACGTGCAGGCGCTGCAGATCAGCGCCGCCGGGCTGCTGATCGTGGTCGGCGTCGTGATCGATACGATGCGCCAGCTCGAGGCGCAGATGCTGATGCGCAACTACGAAGGATTCATCTCGTGAGGTTGGCGATCGCGGGGGCGACGATCCGATGAAGATGGTGCTGCTGGGACTGATCGGCGCCGGCAAGGGCACGCAGGCGAAGCTCGTCGCCGAGCGGCGCGGCCTGCTGCACGTCTCGACCGGCGACATGCTGCGCGAGGCCGTCGCGCAGGGCACGGCGCTCGGAACTCAGGCCAACGACTTCATGTCGCGCGGCGAGCTGGTCCCCGACGAGCTGGTGATCGGCATGCTGCTCGAACGGATCAGCAAGCCGGACGCGGCGGCGGGGTTCATCCTCGATGGCTTCCCCCGTACCGTCGGTCAGGCCGAGGCGCTGCAGACCGCCCTCGAGGCGCAGTCGCAGGGCATCGACATCGTGCCCTTCATCCGTGTGCCGGAGGAGATGCTGCTGGAGCGCATCGCCAGGCGCGCGGAGATCGAGGGGCGCGCGGACGACGCGCCGGAGGTCGCCCAGCGCCGACTGCGGGAGCAGTCGGAAGGCCTCGAGGGCGTCGCCTCCTTCTACGATGGTCGAGGCGCGCTCTGCGATGTCGACGGCGTCGGCAGCGTGGACGAGGTGTACGAGCGGCTTGATGCGGAGTTGCAGCGGGTAGCCGCTGCGTAGGCACGGGGTCCGGCAGGTACCGGGCCCGGCGGAGAGGGCGTAACATAGATCGATGTCCGTCGTCATAAAGTCGCCGGACGAGATCGTGATCATGCGCGAGGCCGGAAGGCTGAACGCGGAGGTGCGCAAGCTCCTCCTTGACGCGATCGCTCCGGGCGTAACAGGCCGTGAGCTGGACGAGCTGGCGAAGGCGGAAATCGCGCGTCGAGGCGCGACGCCCACCTTCGTTGGCTACGGTCCCGGCGGGCGGCCTCCCTACCCCGGCGCGATCTGCTATTCGGTGAACGCGCAACTGGTGCACGGCATCCCGGGCGACCGGGCGTTGCGGGAGGGTGACATCGTCAGTATCGACCTCGGAGTGACCTGGCGCGGCTACGTCTCCGATGCGGCCTTCACGGCCGCCGTCGGCGAGGTGCCGCCGCAGGTGCAGCGGCTGCTCGAACGAACCGAGGCCGCCGTCCACGCCGGGGTGGAGCAGGCGATCGCCGGAAAGCGCATCGGCGATCTGTCGAGCGCGATCGGGGCCGTCGCACGCGGGGAGGGCTACGGCATCATTCGCGAGTACGGAGGCCACGGCGTCGGCAGGCGCATGCACGAGGAGCCGCACATCCCGAACTACGGCCGGCCCGGCGTGGGCCACGTGCTGAAGCCGGGCATGGTGCTGGCCCTGGAGCCGATGTTCAGCCTCGGGGCCGAGGACACGGAAGAGGAAGCGGACCGCTGGACCGTGCGTATGCGTGATGGCAGCCTGTGCGCCCATTTCGAGGAGACCATCGCGGTCACCGACGGTGCGCCGGAGATTCTCACCAGCATGGGCCGCCTGGATGAAGCACACGAGGGCGCAGCGGCGGTCCCGGCGAGCGGCGCTGCCTGATGCCGAAGGGACGGCAGAAGCAGCGGTCTCAACGCCAGGCGCCACAGCGCAAGAAGAAGGAGGTCATCGAGGTCGAGGGCGTCGTCAAGGACGCGCTCCCCAACGCCCAGTTCGATGTCGAGCTGGCGAACGGGCACCACGTGCTCGCACACGTCTCGGGGCGGATGAAGATGCACTACATCCGCATCCTGCTCGGAGACCGCGTGCTCGTGGAGTTGAGCCCCTACGACCTCACCCGGGGACGGATCACGTACCGCTTCCGCTAGCGCGGAAGCGGCGTCCGAGGAGCGAACGATGAAGGTACGAGCGTCGGTGAAGAAGCGCTGTGACCGCTGCCAGATCATCCGCAGGCATGGCCGCCTGCGGGTCATCTGCGTGATTCCGCGGCACCGCCAGCGCCAGGGCTAGGAGAACGCGAATGGCACGCATCGCAGGCGTCGAGATTCCCAACGACAAGCGGTTCGAGTTCTCGCTGCCCTACGTCTACGGCATCGGGCGGACCAAGGCCCTGCAGATCGCCGAACAGGTCGGCATCCCTCGCGATGCGATGGTGCGCGACCTGACCGAAGAGCAGCTCGTGCGCCTGCGCGCCGTCGTCGAGGGCGAACACACGGTGGAGGGTGACCTGCGCCGCGAGGTGCGCCAGAACATCCAGCGGCTGATCGAGATCAACTGCTACCGCGGCTATCGCCATCGCCGCGGGCTGCCCGTGCGCGGGCAGCGCACGAAGACAAACGCACGCACGCGTCGCGGCTCCCGGCGAACCGTCGCCGGCAAGCGCCGCGTCGCGCGCAAGTAAGGGAGCGCCGGGAATATGGGTGGTCGAGGTGGTCGACGTGGTCGGCGTCGCGAGCGCAAGTCCGTCCCGCGGGGTCGGGCCTACATCCGCTCGACTTTCAACAACACGCTGATCACGATGACCGATCCGAACGGCAACGTGATCGCCTGGGGGTCCGGCGGCACCGCCGGCTTCCGTGGATCGCGCAAGAGCACGCCCTACGCGGCGCAGCTCGCCGCCGAGGATGCCGCCGCGAAGGCGGTGGAGCACGGCATGCGCGAGGTGGATGTCTACATCCGCGGACCGGGAGCGGGCCGCGAGGCAGCCGTCCGCGCGCTGCAGTCCAGCGGCGTGCGCGTCTCCTCGATCCGCGACGTCACCCCGATCCCGCACAACGGCTGCCGCGCGCGGCGGCGACCGCGTAACTAGCGGCGAGGAGAGCGAGCAGATGGCCCGATACACCGGACCTCGCGTGAAGAAGGCGCGCCGCTACGGCGCCCCGATCTTCGCCAACGCCGCCGTGCTGCGCATGCGCCGCACCAACCCGCCCGGCCCGCGCCCGCTGCGCCGCCGCAAGGTCTCCGACCGCGGCCTCCAGCTCAACGAGAAGCAGAAGGTGCGCTTCGCCTACGGTCTGATGGAGAAGCAGTTCCGCCGCTACTACGAGCGCGCGGTCCGGCACCCGGGCGTGACCGGCGACCAGCTGATGATCTCGCTGGAGCGGCGCCTCGACAACATCGTCTACCGCCTCGGGCTCGCGGGCACGCGCGCCCAGGCGCGCCAGCTGGTGACGCACGGCCTGATCGCAGTCAACGACAAGAAGCTCGACATCCCCAGCGCCGAGACGTCGATCGACGACGCGATCAGCTTCACCGCGCGCGGCAAGCGCTCGAAGTACCTCGACGTACTGCGCGAGGAGATCCAGTCGCGCGAGGTTCCCGGCTGGCTCGAAGTCGACCGCGAGCAATTCTCCGGCCGTATCGCCGGGCTCCCCGGCGCCGGCGACTACGAGCCTCATTTCAACCCGAGCGCGATCGTTGAGTACTACTCACGCTGAGCAAGAGACAAGCAGCCCGCTCTACCGGCGAGCACGCAGCGAGGTGACCTTTGGCGGCTGAACTACAAACCCCGACGCTCCGCGTTGAAGAGGCGGAGACGGACTACGCGAAGCTTGTGATGGAGCCGCTCGAGGCCGGCTTCGGCACGACGATCGGCAACTCCCTGCGCCGCGTGCTGCTCTCCTCGCTTCCGGGCGCGGCCATCACTTCCGTCCGCATCGACGGCGTCGAGCACGAGTTCTCGACGGTCCCGCACATGCAGGAGGACGTGACGGAGCTGCTGCTCAATCTGAAGGACGTGAGGCTCCGCGCCTTCGCGGACCGGCCCGCGCGACTCTTCCTCGATGTCGGCGGCGAGGTCGAGGTGAAGGCGGGCGACATCCGCGCCACCGCGGACTACGAGATTGCCAACCCCGACCTGCACCTCGCGACGCTCGGCCACGCGGAGGGGTCGCTCGTGATCGACCTCAACGTCGAGACCGGCCGCGGCTACCAGCCCGCGACCGTCAGCGAGGGCCTGCCGATCGGCGTGATCCCCGTCGATGCGCTCTTCACCCCGGTGAAGCGGGTCAACTACCAGGTCTCCAACACGCGCGTCGGCCAGGACACCAACTTCGACCGCCTCGAGCTGGAGGTCTGGACGGACGGCACGGTCGACGGCCAGAACGCCATCTCGATGGCAGCGGGCATCATCCGCGATCAGCTGCTGTCACTGCAGCAGCTCGGCCGTGCCGAGGTCGTCGCCGAGCGCAGCCGCGAGGCCGCACAGACGATCGACGGGCACGACACGCCGATCGAGACGCTCGAGCTCTCCGTGCGCGCCTACAACTGCCTCAAGCGCTCCGGACTCGTCACCATCGGCGCCATCCTCGAGCGCTCCGAGGAGGAGCTGCTCGCGCTGCGCAACTTCGGCGAGAAGTCGTATGAGGAGCTGCGCGACAAGCTCGTCGCGAGCGGCTTCCCGGCGCCGCGCGCCGATGCGCAGCGCTCGCGGCAGCCGGTCGCTGTCGGTGCGCCCGCAGCCGAAGCGCCTGCCGGAGCCGAGGCGGCGCCGACCGCAGCGGCGGACGACGACGGCGACGAGGTCGGGTCACTGGGCGCGGCGCTGATCCAGGCGCTGCGCGAAGCCGGCGAGGACCCGCCGGGTCTGGGCGAGCGCTAATGCGTCACAAAGTCGATGGCCGCAAGTTCGATATGCCGACCGCGCAGCGGATGGCGATGCTGCGCAACCTCACCACGGACGTGCTCAAGCACGGCTCCGTGACCACCACCGAGGCGCGCGCCAAGGAGGCGCGCCGCTTCGTCGACCGCATGGTCACGCTCGGCAAGCGCGGGACGCTGCACGCGCGTCGCCAGGCGCTTGCCTTCGTCTACGACCCGAAGGTGGTCTCGCGCCTCTTCGACGAGATCGCGCCGCAGTACGCGAGCCGCCCCGGCGGCTACACGCGCGTGCGCAAGCTGGGCCCCCGTCGCGGCGATGCCGCGGCGATGGCGGAACTGGAACTGGTCTAGCCGTCATGTCCTCCCCAACCACCCCGCGACGCCTCGCGCTGCTCGTCGAGTACGACGGGACGGAGTTCTCCGGCTCGCAGTCGCAGCGCAGGCAGCGCACGGTGCAGGACACGCTGGAGGACGCCGTCGCCGCCTACTGCGGCGAGCCCGAGGGCGGACGACGCCGCATCGCCCTCGCCGGACGCACCGACACGGGCGTGCACGCCCGCGCGCAGGTGGCAGTGATCGACTGCCCCCGCCACGACTCCCTCGAGACCGTGCGCGATGCCCTCAACCACTACCTCCCGGAGGATGTCGCCGTGCGCGCCGTCTGCGAGGCTGCCGCGGACTTCGATCCGCGCCGCGACGCCGTCGCGCGCCGCTACTGCTACCGCATCCGCGACGGAGTTGCGCGCTCGCCGCTGCGGCGCCGCGACATCTGGCAGCGCCGCAGCGTCCTCGACGCATCGGCGATGGCCGCGGCGGCCGCCGCGCTGCCGCGCGGGCGCCGCGACTGGGCCGCCTTCGCAGGCGCGCCCGACGCCGGCGTCTCCACGGTCCGCACGCTGATCAGCATGGGCGTCCGGCGGCGCGGCCCGCACCAGATCGAGGTCTCGATGGAGGCCGACGCCTTCCTGCCGCACCAGGTGCGGCGCACCGTCGGCGCCCTCGAGCGCGTCGGGGCGGGCGCGCTGACGCCGCAGGAGTTCGCAACACTCATCGATGCGCCCGCAGGCAGCGTTGGACCCGCGGCGCCGCCGCAGGGACTGACGCTCGAGGCCGTCCGCTACCCGGCGGGTGCGGTCGGCTGGGGGCTGGACGACGGCGCGGAGCAGGAAATGGTGGCCTGAGGTGACGACGAAGACCTACCGCTTGAGCGCCAAGGAGTTCGACCGCCGCTGGCAAGTGGTCGACGCGGGCGGACGCCCCCTCGGGCGCGTCGCCAGCGAGGCCGCGCGGCTGCTGCTCGGCAAGCACAAGCCCGACTACGAGCCGCACCTGCCGATGGGCGATCACGTGATCGTGATCAACGCCGCGGGCGTGGTGCTCACGGGCAACAAGGCGCAGCAGAAGATCTACTACCGGCACTCCGGCTACCCGGGCAACCTGCGCCAGCGCACCTTCGAGGAGCAGATGGAGCGCGACCCGCGCAAGGTGCTGGAGCGTGCGATCAAGGGCATGCTGCCGCACACGCGCCTCGGTCGCGAGCTGTTCCGGCACCTGCGCGTCTACTCTGGTGCGGACCACCCGCACGAGGCGCAGTTGCGCGCCGGCACGGGCGCTCGCGCCCGCAAGCGTGCCGCCGCCGAGGCCCGCGCCGCCGCACCCCCGATGGCAGAGCCGGACGAAGTCATGGCGGAGGCGACCGCTGAGGTCGCGACTGACGAGGTCGCGACTGACGAAGTCGTGACGGACGAGGCTGCCGTGGACGAGCCGGTGGCGGACGAGGCTGCGGAGGACGCAACCGATACAGCAGAGACGAGCGACGAGTGAACCGGCGAGAAGTTAGCGAGCTGACACGATGACCAATGAACAGCAGCACTATTACTACGGCCTCGGTCGCCGCAAGTCGTCCGTCGCCCGCGTGCGGCTGACGCCCGGCAACGGCGCCTTCGTCGTCAACGGCAAGCCGCTGGACGAGGTGATCTTCCGGCCCTCGATGCGCCAGGATCTGCTGCGCCCGCTCGTTGTCACGGAGAACGCGAACCGCTTCAACGTGCAGGTCAAGGTCGCCGGCGGCGGCATCTCCGGCTGGACCGGCGCGATGCGGCTCGGCATCGCCCGCGCCCTCCTGGTCGTGGACGAGGGCTACCGCCGTTCGCTGCGCCAGCAGGGCCTGCTCACGCGCGATGCTCGCGAGAAGGAGCGGCAGAAGCCGGGCCTCAAGCGCGCGCGCAAGGCTCCTCAGTACACCAAGCGCTAGTTCGGCTCCGGGCAGGGCCCTCACCCTGCCCCTCTCTCCCTCGTCTGTGGGGGGCTGCGCCCCCCACGCCCCCATCCCGGACGAGCGCGCGGTGCGCGCCGCTCCGGCCCACCCACCCGCCCTCGGATTTTCTTTCTGTGGGGGCGGAGCCCCCACGCCCCTGCCCGGATCGCCCGCCCGGCCGCCGCGAGTCCGTCCGGCTCCCTAATGGGGTTCGCTGGGAGACTGGTCCCGGACCGGCCGGCGGTGAGCACTGTGGCTCCGAGACCTCGGGATCTCTCGGGAGAGACCGTGCCCCGGCTGGTACGTCCGGGTGGTCCGCAGCACTCATGGGGTGTCGAGAGCACTGTTCCATTAGGCCGTCGCAGGACCAACCCGGCAGGTCGCAGGCAGCACGAAGCGGAGGGAAGCGAGGCACGCCCTGTACGTTGGCGACGACTGGTCCGAGGACGACATCCAGCTCATGAACGAGGCCGGCGAGCAGCTCGCCGCCAGGCGGCTGCCCGAAGGCGTCAAAGGCGTCGCCGCCCTGCACGAGTTGATTGCGCAGCACGCCTCGGACCCGGGCGAGGTCGTGATCGGCATCGAGACGGAGCGCGGGCCCTGGGTCTCGGCCCTGCTCGCGGCCGGCTACCGTGTGGCGATCAACCCGCGCTCGGCGTCGCGCTACCGCGACCGACACCACGTCGGCGGCGCCAAGTCCGACGCCGGCGACGCGAAGCTGCTCGCCGACCTGGTACGCACCGACCGCCACAACCACCGCCCTGTGGCAGGCCAGCGACGAGGCCGCCGCGGTGCGCATCCTCGCCCGCGCCCACCAGCAGTTGATCTGGGACCGCGTCCGGCAGACCAACCGGCTGCGCAACGCCCTCAGGGAGTATTTCCCGGCTGCCCTGGTGGCCTTCCCCAAGCTCGCCCACGGCGACGCCGTCGGCGTGCTGGCCCGGGCGCCCGGCCCGCGCGAGGCGGCGCGGCTGTCGACCGCAAAGATCCGCTCGGCGCTCAGCCGCGGCGGCCGCCAGCGCAACCTCGAGCAGCGCGCCGCCGTGGTCCGCGACGCGCTGCGCGCAGCTCGAGGCGCCTGCTGCGGTGAGCAGGGCGTTCGCCGCGAGCACCCGCGCGGCCGTGCGCAGATCAGCGAGATCAACCGCCAGATCAAGGAGCTCGAGGCCGAGCTGGCGAGCCATTTTGAGCAGCACCCGGACGCCGCGATCTACCGCTCCCTGCCCGGACTCGGTGTCGTGCTCGGCGCCCGGGTGCTCGGCGAGTCGGGGACGACCCCGAACGCTACGAGTCGGCGAAGTCCCGCAGGAACTACGCCGGCACCTCGCCGCTGACCGTAGCATCGGGACGCAAACGCAGCGTGCGCGCCCGCTTCGTGCGCAACCGCCGGCTCGCCGACGCCGCCGACCGCTGGGCGCTCTGCTCGCTGCGGGCGAGCCCGGGCTGCCACGACTTCTACCGCCGCCGGCCGCTGCGGGCGAGGCGCTGCGCGCCCTCGCCAACCGCCTCGTCGGCTACCTCCACGGCTGCCTCAGGACCCGCGCCTGCTACGACGAGGCCACCGCCTGGGCGCACCGCCACGACCGCGAGCCGCTCGCCGCTTGACCAGTTAGCACCATGGGGTGTCTCTCCCCTCGCGGGAGAGGGTGGGGGTGAGGGGGCGCCGCGCGGTGCGGGCGGCCAGGAGGGGCATACGATGATCGGCGAACCCGGTGGCTGGGGTCGCGGGGCTACGGGGTCGCTGAGATTCGAACGACGATGTGCTTGCTGCGTCTGACCCCCGTGCTCGAGGCGATCGCAGTGGAACTCCCCGAGTCACCTCCGGAATCCCCCTCACCCTAACCCTCTCCCGCCAGGGGAGAGGGGATCGGAGGGGGCGCCCTCGATGGGCCGCGGGCCGGCTGCCGATCCCTGCGGGGGCGTGGGGGCGCAGCCCCCCACAGAGAAGAAATCCGGGGTGGGTGGGTGGGCCGGAGCGGCGCGCACCGCGCGCTCGTCCGGGATGGGGGCGTGGGGGGCGCAGCCCCCCAACATCAGACACGCATTCGCCCTCGAAGCCCCGCCTCCGGCGCCGGAGCCGAGGGCGCGCGTCGGCTAGGAGGAGCGCGCGTCGCGGCCGTGTCTGACGGCGAGCATCTCCGCGAGGATGGAGACGGCGATCTCCGCGGGCTCTCGTCCGCCGAGGTCGAGCCCGATCGGCGCGCGCAGGCGGGCGAGGGCGGCGTCGTCGCAGCCTTGCTCGCGGAGCTGCTCGATGCGCCGCTCGTGTGTGCGGCGGCTGCCCATCACCCCGATGTAGCCCGCCTCCGAGCGCAGGGCGGGGACCAGCGCCGGCACATCGAACTTCTCGTCGTGCAGCAGCATCACGATGTAGGAATGGGGGCCGAGTTCGGCTGCCTCGAGGGCCTCGTTGGGCCAGCCGACGATCACCTCGTCGGCGGTCGGGAAGCGCTCGCGCGTCGCGAACGCGGAGCGCGGATCGACGACCGTGACGTGGAAGCCCGCCTCGCTCGCCATCCGCGCCAGCGGCGGCCCGGCGAAGGCGGCGCCGAGCAGGAAGAGGTGCGGCGGCGGCCGGAACGCCTCGAGGAAGACGACGCGCTCCTCGCCGGGTGCGCCGAGCGTCAGCCTGCGCGTGCCGCCCTCGAGCAGCAAGGCGCGGGCCCGCTCGGCGATCTCGCCGTCGAGCGCCTCGTCGACGCTGCCGATGGCCACGCTGTCCTCGAAGACGACCATGCGGCGTCCGGCGATGGAGGCGGGTTCGAGGCCGACCGCGAGCACGGCGGAGCGCTGGCCGAGCAGCGCGTCGCGCAGCGCCAGCCAGACCTCGTCAGCCCGGAACGGCTCGACGAGCACCTCGATCTCCCCGCCGCAGCTGAGGCCGACCTCGAAGGCGAGCTCGTCGGAGATTCCGTACTGGACGATCGCGGGCTGTCCGCCGTCCAGCACCTGGAGGGCGTGTTCGAAGAGGTCCGCCTCGACGCAGCCGCCGCTGACAGAGCCGCTGACCTCGCCGCTACGTGTGGCGCAGAAGCGCGCGCCCGGCAGGCGCGGCGCGGAACCGCGGACGTCGGTGAGCGTGGCCATCGCGATCTGCTCGCCGCGACGCTGCCAGCGCTCCAGATCGTCCAGGACGTCCCTCATGAGGCCTCTCCGCGGCGCGGACGGGTCAGCGCGACGCGGCCTCGGCGCCGTGGTCGGCTCGCACCGCCTCGTAGTCCTGCCAGGTATCCACGTCCCGAGGGAGCGGCCGGTCCACCGGCACGTCGTGTATCCAGTCGGGGTGCCGGTCGAGGATCTTCCAGGCCGCCTTGTCGCCGTGCAGCTCCAGCAGGTGGCCGAACAGCTCCCGCGAGAAAAGCAGCGGATGGCCTCGCTCGCCCTCGTAGGAGACGGCCATAATCCTCGAACCGGTCCGCCGCCACTCGGCGACGAGGCGGTCGATGTCTGCCGTCTCCACGCCCGGCTGATCGCCGAGCACCACCACGACCGCCTCTGCCTCCGGATCGAGCGCACCGAGGCCTGCCTGGTACGAGGACGAGCAGCCCTCGCCGAAGTCGGGGTTCTCGACGACCCGCGCCCGTCCGAGGGTCAGCCGCGGGCGCACCTCGTGGGCCGCGCCGCCCAGCACCACGGTCACGTGGTCGAGGCTCGTGGCCGCCTCGACGGTGCGAACGACCCAGTCGACGAGGATCGTGCCGCGGTAGGGAAGCAGTTGCTTCGGCTGCCCGAGGCGGCTCGAACTGCCCGCCGCGAGCACGAGTCCGGAGACTGGCGCGCTCATCGCAGGGTCGCGGCGTAGCGTTCCGGCTCCTGCTCGAAGCGCTGCCGGCACCCGGCGGCGCAGAAGTAGACCGTCTGGCCCTCGTGCTCCGAGGTGTGCCGCGCCGTCGCGATGTCGACAGTCATCCCGCAGATCGGGTCGAGCGCGCTGCCGGCCTCGGCGGCGCCGGGAATCGAGGTGAGCAACAGCGGCTCCGGGGCCGCCACGGAGGCCGGCTCGGGCTGGCGCGCGGGCTCGCTTCGCCTCGTCTGCAGGATCTCGGCGGCGATGCTGAGCGCGATCTCCGGGGGCGTGACCGCGCCGAGACTCAGCCCGGCCGGGCAGTACAGCCGCTCCAGCTCAGGCTGGCCGAAGCCGCTCGCCCGCAGGTAGTCGAGGACGGCCTCGGCCCGCTTCACGCTGGCGACGAGGCCCACGTAGGCGGCCTCGGAGCGCAGCATGGCGGCCAGCGCGTCTTCGTCGTACTGGCCCTGCGTGGCGACGACCACGTAGCTGTCGGCGCTCAGCCGCGCCGTCGCCGCCTCGAGGTCGGTGAGCAGCAGATCGGCGTCGGGGAACGCCTCGGCGGTCGCGCCGGGGTCGGAGACCGTGACGTCGAACTCGATCAGCTTGCCCGCGCTGGCGAGCGCCTGCGCGAGCGGCGTCTCGCCGATCACGAGGAGTTCGGGGCGGGGCAGGAACGGCTCCACGTAGATCTCCAGTGCGCCCTGGCTCTGGCAGGGCATCGCCAGCTCGAGCACGCCCTCCCCGGCCTCGCCGCTGGGCGGGTCGGGGCTGATGCGCAGCAGGCGCGGCTTGCCGTCCTCGAGGGCCGCGAGCGCCTCGCGCAGCACCAGCGGCTGCGCGCAGCTTCCGCCGACCCAGCCGCTGAACGCGCCCTTGGCGTCGATCAGCGCCTTCGCGCCGGGGTAGGCCGAGGTCGGACGGCGGCAGGCGACGACGGTGGCGAGGGCGAACGGCTCGCGCCGCGCCCGCAGCGCGACCGCCAGGCCGAGCGGGTCATCGGATGCTGACATGGCCCAACTCCGCGGGGAGCGGCGAACGCCCGCCGGGCGGGCGGCCGCTCCCTAGTCCGTCACCCCGTGCTCCCGGAGGAGCGCCCACACCTTGTCGGGCGTGATCGGGATGTCGATGTGGCGCACGCCCAGGTGCGACAGCGCGTCCACGACCGCGTTGGCGATCGCCGGCGGCGCGCCCACGGTCGCCGACTCGCCGACGCCCTTCGCGCCGAGCGGGTGGTGCGGCGAGGGCGTCGTGGTCTTCGCCGTCTCCCAGTGCGGGGTCTCGACCGCCGTCGGCACCAGATAGTCCACGAAGGACGCGCTGAGCGGGTTGCCGCTCTCGTCGTACGAGAGCTCCTCGAAGAGCGCGGGCGCGAGGCCCATTGCCAGCCCGCCGTGGATCTGACCCTCGACGATCATCGGGTTGATGATGTTGCCGCAGTCGTCGACGGCGACGAAGCGGCGGATGTGCACCTCGCCGGTCCCCTTGTCGATGTCCACCACGCAGATGTAGCTCCCGAAGGGGAACGTCAGGTTGGGCGGGTCGTAGTAGGAGACGGCCTCGAGGCCGGCCTCCAGCCCCTGCGGGTGGTTCGTGTAGGCGGCGAAGGCGATCTCCTGGATGGTGACGCCCTTCTCCGGGTCGCTCTTCACGAACCACCTTCCGGGCTCCCACTCCAGGTCGTCCTCGGTGACCTCCTCCGCCTCGAGCAGGTGGGCCGCGATCTTCCGCGCCTTGTCCCGCACCTTGCCCGCCGCCATGGCCCCCGCGGCGCCCGCGGTGGGCGTGCTGCGGCTGGCGTACGTGCCGAGGCCGTAGGGCGCCGTGTCGGTGTCGCCCTCCTCAACGGCGATGTCGCCGGCGGGGATGCCCAGCTCCTGGGCGATGATCTGGGCGTAGGTCGTCTCGTGGCCCTGCCCCTGCGACTTCGTGCCGAAGCGCGCCGTGGCCTTGCCGGTCGGGTGCACGCGCAACTCGCAGCTGTCGAACATCTTCAGGCCGAGGATGTCGAAGTGCTTCGAGGGTCCCGCGCCCACGATCTCCGTGAAGCTCGAGATGCCGATGCCCATCAGCTCGCCGCGCGCGCGCTTCTCCGCCTGCTCTTGGCGCAGCTCGTCGTAGCCGATCATCTCCATCGCGAGGTTGAGCGCGCCCTCGTAGTCGCCGCTGTCGTACTCCCAGTCGAGCACCGACTGGTAGGGGAAGGCGTCCGCCGGGATGAAGTTCTTCTTCCTCAGATCGGCCGGGTCCATCTGCAGGTCGGTCGCGAGCAGGTCAACGAGCCGCTCGATGGCGTGGACGGCCTCGGTGACGCGGAACGAGCAGCGGTAGGCGATGCCTCCGGGCGGCTTGTTGGTGTAGACGCCGTCAACCTCGGCGAAGGCGTCCTTGAAGTCGTACGAGCCCGTGCAGATCGAGAACAGGCCCGCCGGGAACTTCGAGGGGTTCGCGGCCGCGTCGGTGTAACCGTGGTCGGCCAGCGTCTTGATGCGCAGCGCCTTCATCGTGCCGTCGCTGTCGGCGGCGATCTCGGCGGCCATGTGATAGTCGCGGCCGAACGAGTCCGACTGCAGGTTCTCGATGCGGTCCTCGATCCACTTCACGGGGTGCCCCGTGACGATCGCCGCGGCGACCGCGATCACGTAACCGGGGTAGACCGGCACCTTGCCGCCGAAGCCCCCGCCGAGGTCCGGCGAGATGATCCGGATCTTCTCCTCGGACAGCCCCACGTGGCCCGCCACCAGCGCGAACACCGTGCGGATCGCGTGCGGGGCCTGCGTGGTCATCCAGACCGTCAGCTGCCCCGATACCGAGTCGAACTCGGCGACGCAGCCGCAGGTCTCGATCGAGGCAACGTGGATGCGCGGCAGGTACATATCCTGCTGCACCGTGACATCCGCCTCCTCGAAGGCGCGGTCGGTCGCGTCGCGATCGCCGACCTCCCAGTGGAAGATGCGGTTGTCGGTCTTGCCTTCCTTGTCGTCGCGCAGCACCGGCGCGTCCGGCTCGAGCGCCTTGAACGGGTCCACCACCACGGGCAGCGGCTCGTACTCGATCTCGACCGCCTCGACGCCGTCGGCGGCGGCGTAGCGACTGGTCGCCACCACGGCGGCGACCTCCTGGCCGGCGAACATCACCTTGTCCACCGGCAGCACCATCTGGGTGTCCGACATCAGCGTCGGCATCCAGTGGAGGTTGTACGCCTCCAGCGTCTCGCCCGTGATCACGGCGAGCACGCCCTCCACCTCGAGGGCGCGCTCGGAGTTGATGCTCTTGATGCGCGCGTGGGCGTAGGGGCTGCGCACGATGTCCAGGTAGAGCATCCCCGGCCGCACGATGTCGTCGACATAGTTGCCCCGGCCGCGGATGAAGCGCGCGTCCTCCTTGCGCTTGATGCTGTGGCCCATGCCGCCGATTTCGGGGCTCGTCGTTGTGGTCATGGCTGGCTCTCCCTGATGGCGCGGCCCGCGTGCTGCACGGCCTTCACGATGTTCACGTAGCCCGTGCAGCGGCAGAGGTTGCCGGAAATCGCCTTCCGCACCTCGTCCTCGCTGGGATCCTGGTTCTGCTCAAGCAGCGCGACGCTGGTGAGCATCATGCCCGGAGTGCAGAAGCCGCACTGCAGGCCGTGCTCCTCCGTGAAGCCCTGCTGTACGGCGTGCAGTTCGCCCCCCTGCTCCAGGCCCTCGACGGTCGTGACCTCGCAGCCGTTCGCCTGGACGGCGAAGACGGTGCAGGACTTCACCGGCACGCCGTCGAGCAGCACCGTGCAGGCGCCGCAGTGCGTCGTGTCGCATCCGATGTGCGTGCCGGTCATCTGCAGATCCTCGCGGATCAGGTGGACCAGCAGCAGCCGAGGCTCCACGTCCACCTGCTGGGCCGCGCCGTTTACCGTGACTTCGATCTGTGTCACTGGCCTACCCTCCTGCCCGCTCGACCGCTCGTCGCAGGGCTCGCAGGGTGAGCACCCGCACCATGTCTCGCTTGTACTCCTCGGAGCCGCGCAGGTCCGCGGCCGGGTCCGAGGCGGCCGCGGCCAGCTCGGCGGCGGCCCGCATCGCGTCCTCGTCGAGGCTGCCGCCGCGCAGCGCGTCCTCGGCCTCGCTCGCCCGGATCGTCGTCGGCCCGACGGCGGTCAGGCCGATGCCAATCGAGGCGCAGCTGCCGTTCTCGCGCGTGAGCTGGACCGCGACGGCCGCCGTCGCGAAGTCGCCGACCTTGCGCTCCAGCTTCTCGTAGGCGCCCCCGCTCCGCTCCGCGGGCTGGGGTACGCGCACCTCGGTGAGGATCTCGCCCTCCTCGAGCGTGGTCGTGAACGGGCCGAGCAGCAACTCGTCGATCGGCAGCGTGCGCTCGCCGCCGGGGCCGGTGACGACGACCTCGGCGCCCAGCGCGGTCATGACCGAACCGAGGTCGCCCGCCGGGTCGGCGTGGGCGAGCGAGCCGCCCGTGGTGCCGCGGTTGCGCACCAGCGGGTCCGCGATCACGGCGGCGGCGTCCGCAATCAGCGGGTAGCGTGAGCCGATCAGCTCCGAGCGCTCGAGCGCGGAGTGGCGCGTCATCGCGCCGATGCGCAGCTGCCCGTCTGCCTCCTCGATGCCGCTCAGCGAGTCGACCCCGTTGAGGTCGATCAACACAGCGGGCGAGGCGAGGCGCAGCTTCATCAGCGGGATCAGGCTCTGGCCGCCGGCCAGCACCCTGGCGTTGGAGCCGTGCTCGGCGAGCAGGGCCAACGCCTCGTCCAGCGTCGAGGGGGCGTGGTATTCGAACTGTCCGGGGATCATAGGGGGTTCTCCTTGGCGGTCGCCCGCGCGGATGCTACAAGGCACGCACGAGTGTAGTAGGTACGGGCCCGCTTGTGGGCGAGGGGTGAGCGGCCATGGAGATCAAGATCGAGAAGACCTTCCGAATCGACGCGCCGATCGATCGCGTCTGGGAGTTCCTCACCGACCCCGAGCAGGTGGTGCAGTGCATGCCGGGCGCCGAGCTGGACGAGGTGATCGACGCGCGCAACGTCCGCGGCCGCGTCGGCGTCAAGGTCGGACCCGTCGAGGCCCGCTACGGCGGCCTCGCGACCTTCGAGGAGCTCGACGAGGAGAACCACCGGCTTCGCGTGGTCGGTCATGGCATGGGCGACGGCAGCGCCGACCTGGAGATGTCAGGCCAGATGCGCGCCCTGGACGACGGCAGCACAGAGGCCGAGTTCGTGGCGATGGTCAACGTCGGCGGCCGCATGGCGCAGGTCGGCTCGCGGCTGATCAAGTTCGTCTCGGACCGGCTCTTCCAGCAGTTCGTCTCACGCGTGCGCGAGAAGCTGGAGGCGTAGCGCCGGCAGTGTTGAGGCAGCCTCCGCAATGCGTGGCGATCTCAGGCCGGGGGCCGGTCACTCTGCAGGATCCAGCGGGAGCGTGGCCGGGTCGTCCGCACCGAGCAGTACGCTGCCGACCGACTCGTAGTGTTCCCTCGAGGCTGCAACGTGGTGCTTCGCCACATTGAGGTCACGGAGGGCGCGCTCGATGCGATGCTCGGTGAATATGGCACTGGTGCCCGCGGCGTCGTAGAGCAGTTGCACCGCTCGCAGCGCCTCATGGACCGAGTGCATCAGCGCCAGTCGCGCGACCCAGGTGCGCCGCATCGCGTCGGGCGCGTCCTCGTTTGCCGCGACCCACGCCGCCTCGACCGCCTCGAAGAGGAAGGCGCGGGCGCTCCGTACGATCGCCTCGGCCTCGGCGATCGCGCTTTGCACATGCGGGCGGTTGCGCAGCAGCGTGGTCGAGTGCTTCGAATTGTGTGTCTGGGCGAGCGCGGTCAGATCCTCGATTGCGCCGCGAGCCATGCCCAGGGAGTTGCCGCCGTGCAGCGACCAGCCCCACGTGCCGACGTACGGCCTGCGGTAGCGCGGGCCGGGGAACGGCGAAGGATCGGCGTACCACATCGTTCGCTCGGCCGGGACGAAGAGGTCGCGCACGACGAAGTCGTTGCTGCCCGTGCCGCGCATGCCCATGACGTTCCACGTATCGAGGACCTCGCCGTCCCCATGTGGAATGAACGCGATGCGCCGCAGCGATTCACCGTCAGCGCCAACGCGCCGCTCGCCGCCAGGGCGGTCGAGGATCCAGAAGCCCCCGAGGATCCAGTTGGAATGCATGACCCCGCTGACGAAGTCCCAGTGTCCGTCGATGAGGTAGCCGCCCTCGACCTCGACGGCGGTCGCCTGGGGCAGATTTGCGCCGCCGACCAGGATGTTCGCGGCGCCGCGACTCTCGAGGGCGCGCATGCCCGCTATCGCTTCGGAGGAGAGCCAGCCGAGCAGAGCCGACTCGAACGATCCGTTCTGTGCCAGCCAGCCGGCAGAGCCGTCGGCGCTCGCGATCAGCTCGACGGCGCGAATGGCGGCGTTGGGCTCGGCCTCCGCGCCGCCGTAGGTAGCGGGCGCCAGCAGCGTGAACAGCCTGGCCTCGGCCATGGCGTCAACGATCTCGCCCGGTAGCTGGCGCTCGGCCTCGATCGTGTCGGCGGCGGCACGGATTCGGGGCGCGATGGCCGCTGCCGCAGCTACAACATCGAACATGGGACGCCGAGCATAGCAGCCGAGGTGCCCGCGGACGCCGCCGTCGCTACCAGGGTGGAGTTTCAGGGGCCCCGCTACAGGGTGACGCCGGCGAGGGCCTGGCCCTGCTCGATCGCCTGCCGCACCTGGGCGGCCGAGGGCATCTCGGCGTAGATGCGCAGCAGCGGCTCGGTGCCGCTGAAGCGCATCAGCAGCCACCAGCCGCCCTCGAGGGTGAAGCGGTAGCCGTCCAGCGTGTCGCGCGAAACCACGCGCAGCCCGGCGATCTCCGAGGGGGTCGCCGAGGCGGCCTGCTCCGCGATCGCGTCGCGCTCTTCCTCGCGCAGCGTGATGTCGACGCGGTCGTACTCGTGCGGTCCCAGTTCCTCGTACATCTCGGCGAGCAACTGCGAGGCGGGCTTGCCCGTCTGCACCATGTAGTCGAGCAGCAGCAGCCCGGACAGCACGCCGTCGCGCTCCGGGATATGGCCGCGGAAGGCGTAGCCGCCCGACTCCTCGCCTGCGACGATCGCGTCCTCCTCGATCATCTTCGGGCCGAGGTGCTTGAAGCCGACGGGCGTCTCGAAGACCGGGCAGCCGTGGCGCTCGCCCAACTGATCGACCATCCGCGTCGTCGTGATCGAGCGCACGATCGCGCCGCGCTCGCCGCGCACCTCCAGCAGGTAGCGGACGAGCAGCGCGAAGACCTGCAGCTGGTTGAGGAAGCGCCCCCGCTCGTCGACCAGCCCGAAGCGGTCGCCGTCCCCGTCCGTCGCGAGGCCGACATCGTGGCCGCCGTCCTTGAGCAGACGCATCAGCACCTCGAGGTTGGGGGCGATCGGCTCCGGCGCGCGTATGCCGGGGAACGCCGGGTTCGGCTCGCCGTGCAGCTCGTGCACCTCGGTCGCGCCCGCGCCGATCGCCTCCGCCGTCAGCCCGCCGGCCGCGCCGTACATCGAGTCGACCGCGATGCGCAGTCCCGCGTCGCGGATGCGTTCGAGGTCCACGAACTCGCGCAGCGCCGCGAGGTAGGGCGGATTC
Source organism: Dehalococcoidia bacterium (assembly GCA_965247925.1). GTDB lineage: Bacteria > Chloroflexota > Dehalococcoidia > UBA2979 > UBA2979 > VXMT01. Next base: position 124,412 of record CBDFIB010000004.1, on the reverse strand, counting down.
GGATCGAAGCGCTCGATCCGCGCGCGCGTGCCGGCGTTCGCGTTCATGATTCCTCGCGCCCCGTCGCCGCCGAGGATCGCGGGCACGGCCTGCTCGATCGCGTTCGTGACCTCGGGTGGAGCGGAGTTGCCGGAGGCCTGCTTGATCTTGAAGCCGTTCCAGCGCGCCGGGTTGTGGCTGGCCGTGATCACCACGCCCGCCGCCGCGCCGCGGTCCAGCACCGCGTGCGAGAGCGCCGGCGTCGGCGCCGCCGTCGAGGCGAGTGCGACCGTGATGCCGTTGGCGGCGAACACCTCGGCGGTCGCGTTCGCGAAGGCGTCCGAGAGGAAGCGGGTGTCGTAGCCGATCACCACGCCGCGTCCGGCCTGGCCCGTACCGCGCAGCCAATCGGCGGTGGCCTGCGCGACGGCGCGCACGTTGGCGAAGGTGTAGTCCTCCGCGATCACGGCCCGCCAGCCGTCCGTGCCGAAGCGAATCTCCGCCATCAGACGTCCACTCCCGTCCCGAGGGCGGACGTGGGCGCCAGCACCCCGCCGTTGCGGTACACGCACTCCGGATCCAGCAGTGTGCCGGGCGGCGGACGCTCGCCCGCCTCGACGGCCGCGCCGTGCGCCAGCACCGCGCCCTCGAGGACCGCGCCCGCGCCGACGCACGCGCCCTCGGCCAGCACCGAGTCGCGCACCTGCGCGCCCTCGCCGACGCTGACGCCGTCCCAGAGCACGCTGCCGGACACGACCGCGCCGCGCCCGATCTCGCAGCGCGCCCCGGTCACGACGCCGCCCCCGATGCGTGCGTCAGCGCCGACGCGCGTCCCGGCGCCGAGCAGCGCCGGCGCCTCGACGCGCGCGCCCGCGGCCAGCTCGGCCGCGCCGATCGCGAGGCCGTCAGCCGGCCAGTCCGCGGGCAGCAGCGCAGGGGCGGCGCCGGCGAGGAGATCGAGGTTGGTCTGGAGATAGGCCTCGGGGTTGCCGATGTCGGCCCAGTAGCCCTCGTGGCGGTGTCCGAAGATGCCGCGTCCGGCTGCGGCGAGGCTCGGGAACAGCTCGTCCTCGACACGGTTGAAGCGGTCCGCGTCGAGCATGCGCCCGACGGCCGGCTCGAACAGCCACAGTCCGGCGTTGATCAGCCTCGAGGGCGCCGCCGCGCGCGGCGGCTTCTCGACGAAGCGCGTGACGCGATCGCCGTCGCCGAGCACGACCACGCCGAAGCGCGAGGGGTCCTCGGCCTCGGAGAGCGCGATCGAGAGTTCGGCGTCGCGCTCTCGGTGCTCACCGGCGAAGGCGCCGAGGTCGATGTCGCTGACGATGTCGCCGTTGCAGACGAGGAACGGCTCATCCCAGCCGCTGGAGGCGTTCGCGATCGCGCCGCCCGAGCCGAGCGGTTCGCCCTCGAGCACGCGCTCGATCGCGAGGCCGGGTGGAGACGCGTCGCCGGTGAACGCGGCCTCGATGTCCTCGTCGGCCCCGGTCATCGCGAAGCTGACGCGATCGAAGTCGTGGCTGCGCAGGCTGTCGAGCAGGTAGGCGAGCAGCGGGCGGTTGAGGATCGGGACGAGTTGCTTCGGCGTCCGCCACGTGAGCGGGCGCAGTCGCGTCCCCTTCCCGCCGATCAGCACTATCGCGCGCACGGCCGGGATCGTACACGGCGACTCGCCCGCTGGGTATCGAGTCGTCCCGCTGTCATACAGCAGTCACGCGAGAGAACGGATGGAGGAGCGGGAGATCACAGGCCCGGCGGTTGAGCACCTGCTGATCAACCCGGACCAGGTGATCGGGGGCGAGACCGCCGACGAATACAGCGGGAGGCTCGGGGACGGCCGCCGTGCAATCGTCGTGCTGGCGCGCGGCGAGGAGCCTCGGGTGGTCATCACCGTGATGCTCGCGCGCGGGGAGTAGAATGGTCAACGTGAGAGTGCGCTACGACTCTGACGCCGATGTGGTCTTTGTTGTCCTCCGCAGCCCGGAGGGCGGCGAGAGCGGCGGCGCGCGCATCGATGAACGCCGCTATGCTCACTTCGACCAGGCCGATCGTGTCTTTGCCTACGAGTTCCTTTTTGTCAGCGACGGCGTTGACCTGGAAGGCATAGATCCCCGGGACGCTGCGTTGATCCGCGAGGCCATCGATTCGATCGGTCAGCTCGCTGTCGCCTGAGCGTGCCTCAGGACCGCGATCTCGTTGGCCGGACGGAGATCGCCCGAAACCCGCTTCCCGCCGATGAGCACTATCGCGCGCACGGGCTACCCGCTGAGGCCTGCGCTGCGGCGCAGCGTGTCCACCATGTCCAGCTGCTCCCATGGCAGATCGAGGAGGGGGCGGCCGAAGTGCCCGTAGGCTGCCGTCTGCCCGTAAATCGGGCGGCGCAGGTCGAAGCGATCGATGATCGCGGCGGGGCGCAGGTCGAAGTGCTCGTCGATCAGCTTCACCAGGTCGGCGTCCGGCAACTTCCCGGTCCCGAATGTCTCGAGTGCGATCGAGGTCGGGTGCGCGACGCCGATCGCGTAGGAGACCTGCACCTCGATCCGGTCGGCCAGCCCCGCCGCGACGATGTTGCGCGCGACGTGCCGGGCGGCGTACGAAGCCGAACGGTCCACCTTCGTCGGGTCTTTGCCGCTGAAGGCGCCGCCGCCGTGGCGGGCGATGCCGCCGTAGGTGTCGACGATGATCTTGCGGCCCGTCAGCCCGGCGTCGCTCGCCGGACCGCCCGCGACGAAGCGCCCGGTCGGGTTCACGTAGATCTTGCTCTCGTCGATCCCGGCGAGCAGTTCGGGCGGGCAGACGGAGTCGATCACGAGCCGCCGCACGTCCTCGCGCAACTGCTCGATGCGAACGCCGGGGTCGTGCTGCGTGGAGACGACCACCGCCTCGAGGCGCTTCGGGCGGCCGTACTCGTACTCCACCGTGACCTGCGTCTTGCCGTCGGGGCGCAGGTAGGGCAGCACGCCGCTCTTGCGCAGCGCCGTCAGCCGTTGTGCGAGCCGGTGGGCGAGCCAGATCGTGAGCGGGATGTGGTCCGGCGTCTCGTCGCAGGCGAAGCCGATCATCATCCCCTGGTCGCCTGCGCCGACCCGGTCGTAGGGGTCCTCGGAGCCCTGTTCGCGCGCCTCGAGGGCTGAGTCCACGCCGCGCGCGATATCGCCCGCCTGCTCCTTGAGCGAGGAGATGACGCCGCAGGTGCGCCAGTCGAAGCCGACGTCCGAGTCGTCGTAGCCGACCTCGCGGATCGTCTGGCGCACGGTGTCCGGGATGTCGACCCAGGCGCTCGTGCTGATCTCGCCGAAGACGAACACCACGCCGGTGTTCACGGCGACCTCGCAGGCGACCCGCGCGTAGGGATCCTGTTCGAGCAGCGCATCCAGCACCGCGTCCGAGATCTGGTCGCAGAGCTTGTCCGGGTGTCCCTCGGTCACCGACTCGCTGGTCAGCATCAGGGAGGGCGAGTCGGAGAAAGTGCTGGCCATACGCCTGTCCCCGCCTCCCGCGCGCTCTCGCCCCCCAGATTGGACCGCAGTTCCGCCGCAGCCGCCATCGCGGCGGTGGGTCAGGCGGTGCCTTGCTCCCAGGAGCTCAGGTAGCGCTCCTGCTCCTCCGTCAGCGTGTCGATCGTGACGCCCATCGCCGCAAGCTTGAGGCGCGCGACCTCCTCGTCGATCTCCTGCGGCACCTCGTAGACGGCCGCGTCGAGGCGTCCGTGCTGCTGCGCGAGGTACTCGATGCTCAACGCCTGGTTCGCGAAGGACATGTCCATCACGCTCGCCGGGTGCCCCTCCGCCGCGCCGAGGTTCACGAGTCGCCCTTCGGCCAGCACGACCAGCTGCCGCCCGTCGCTCAGCGTCCACTCCTCGACGTAGGGGCGCAGCGCGCGCCGCGCCTCGGTCATTGCCGCGAGCGCTTCGAGGTTGATCTCGGCGTCGAAGTGGCCGGAGTTGGCGAGGATCGCGCCGCTCTTCATCGCCGCGAACGCTGGGACGTCGATCACGTTGATGTCGCCCGTCGCGGTGATGAAGATGTCGCCCTCGCCGGCCGCCTCGGCGATCGGCATCACGCGGTAGCCGTCGAGCATCGCCTCGAGGGCGCGCGTCGGCTGCACCTCGGTCACGACCACGTGCGCGCCGTGCCCTTGCGCGCGCATCGCGATCCCGCGGCCGCACCAGCCGTAGCCGCAGACCACGATGGTCTTACCGGCGAGCAGGATGTTGGTCGCGCGGATGATGCCGTCGAGGGTGGACTGGCCGGTGCCGTAGCGGTTGTCGAAGAAGCGCTTCGTCGCCGCCTCGTTGACGGCGACGATCGGGTAGGCGAGCGCGCCGTCGGCGGCCATCGCGCGCAGCCGGATCACGCCCGTCGTCGTCTCCTCGGTGCCGCCGGCGACGCCGTCGAGCAGGTCGCGCCGCTCGCGGTGCAGCAGCGCGGTCAGGTCCGCGCCGTCGTCGATCGTCAGCTGCGGACCGAGCCCCGGCCCGTGCTCGAGCGCGAGATCGAGGTGGCGGAAGAAGGTCTCGTGGTCCTCGCCCTTGATCGCGAACGTCGGCACGCCGTACTCGACGATCAGGGCGGCGGCGACGTCGTCCTGCGTGGAGAGCGGGTTCGAGGCGGCCAGCCGCGTCTCCGCACCGCCCTCGCGCAGCGCCAGCACCAGGTTCGCGGTCTCCGAGGTGACGTGGGCGCAGGCGCTGATGCGCACGCCCTCAAGCGGACGCTCGACCGCGAAGCGGCGGCCGATCTCCGCCACGACGGGCATCTCTCGCGCTGCCCACTCGATGCGGCGCACGCCGTCGGCGGCCAATCCGCGATCGGCGATCTCGCCTGCGGGTCCGTCGCTCATCGCCATCCTCCGGGCGGGCGCGTACGCCTCGGGTGCGGCGCTGCTCGCCGCGCTACTTGTCCGGCCAGACACGCACGAGGCGTTCGCCGTCCGGGCCGCGTCGCGTGAAGTGACGCCTCAGCAACACGCGCAGGCCGAGTGTATCGCGCCGAGCGATGCGCGCCTCGTGCACGGGCGCGCCCCGGACGTAGCCGAGCCGCTCGTAGGCGCGCAGGGCGGGAGCGTTCTCCGGGTCGACCGTGAGCGTGACCAGCCAGCAGCCGCGTTCGAGCAGATCGGCCGTCACCGCCGAGGTCACCCGCGTCGCCAGCCCGCGCCCGCGCGCGGAGGCGCGCGTGAAGACGTTGCCGACGACGGCGATGCCCGCGCCCGGCGAGACGAGGTGCGTCCCGGCGACGGAGGCGAGCGAGCCGCCCTCGAAGACGCCGTAGTACACGCCCTGCTCGATGTGATCGCCGCGGTAGCCGGTCGGGCCGCCGCCGGTGGCGTAGAGGGCGTTGAGCGCGCGCGCGTCTCTCGCGCTGAGGCGTTGCACGGTCCGTTGCGCGATGCCCGCGCCTGTCGGGCGGAAGCGCTCGGCGTCCACGGACATGCGGATCATCACGATCATGCCACCGAGGGCGTAGACCTGCCGGACGGCGGTCAGGTGCTCGGGGGCGCAGGTCGAGAGGTAGCCGGCTCGCGGGCCGGGGTGCAGCGAGAGCGTGGCGGCCACGCCGGCCGGATCGCCGCTAAGCACGCTCATCCGCCCCAGCGCGCTGTTGGCGTGCATCACCACCGCGTGCTCGCCCGCCGGCCCCTCCGCGGTCCAGAAGCGCGCCGCGTCGAACAGGCCGCGGTCGAGGTGGCCGATCGCGAAGGCGGCATAGCCGCGGTCCGCGCCGAGCAGCGCGAGCAGCCGCTGGCTGTCGCGCTCCTCGTGGACGTGGAAGAGCGCCGCGTCGCCCTCGAGGGCACTGCCGCGCGAGAGCGTGCGCGTCATGGCGCGTCCGGGGGCTCGCCGTGGTAGCGCGCGAGCAGCAGCGCGAGCCGCCGCCGCGTCTCCGCCGGCACCAGCTGCGGCGGCGTGACCAGCGCCGAGGCGAGCGCATCGCCGCAGCCGCAGTCCCCCCGCTCCCCGAGTCCCGCCACCGTGCGCACCACGGCCTGGCGACCACGCGCGGCGTTCTCGTTGAGGTTGTGCAGCACCATGTCCGCGCTCACGTCTTCCCCGGAGTCGCGCCAGACATCGTAGTCGGTGACGAAGCAGAGCGCGGCGTAGCAGAGCTCCGCTTCGCGCGCGAGCTTCGCCTCCGGGAGCGCCGTCATCCCGATGATCGCGCCGCCCCAGTCGCGGTAGAGCCGGGACTCCGCGCGCGTCGAGAAGGCCGGGCCCTCGGTCACCACGAGCGGGCCGCCGCGATGCGTCGCCACGCCGCTCGCCTCGGCTGCGTCCGCGAGCGCCGCCGCGAGGTCCGCGCAGAACGGGTCGGCGAGCCCGATGTGCGCGACCATGCCCTCGCCGAAGAAGCTGAGCGGGCGCTGGCCGCGCGTGCGGTCGATGATCTGATCCGGCGTCACGGCGTGGAGCGGCTCGATCTCCTCGCGTAGCGAGCCGACGGCGGAGAGTGAGATCACGCGCTCCGCGCCGAGCTGCTTGAGCGCGTGGATGTTCGCGCGCGCGGGCACCTCGGAGGGCAGCAGGCGGTGCCCCTCGCCGTGCCGCGCGATGAAGGCGACGCGGCGTCCCTCCAGCGTGCCGGCGACGATCGGCCCGCTCGGTGCGCCGAACGGTGTCTCGACCTCGATCCGCTCCGCGTCGCGCAGCTCATCGAGCGCGTAGAAGCCGGACCCGCCGATCACGCCGATCTCCGCCGTAGTCATGCCTGGCCGCCCTCCACGCCTCGGTCAGACGATGGAATCGCTCTTCTGGCGGTTACAGTCTCCACAAAGGATCTGGATATTGTCGATGGAGGCGCCGCCGCCTTTCGCCACCGGGATGACGTGGTCGAACTGCAGCTCGTCCTCGCTCCCGCACTGAACGCAGCGGCCAGCGTCGCGCTCCCACACGAACGCGCGCACCTCGCCCGGGATGCGCTCGCGGCGGGCCGAGGCGACATCCTCGTCGCGCGCGCGGATCTTGCGCAGGCGGTCCAGTCGCGAGTCCTGGCGGCGCTGGCGATCCCAGACGAGGAGTTCGATGTCCTCGTCGGACAGCTCCGGGTCGGCCCAGAACAGCCCCGAGTTCGTCCACCACAGGACGCGCTCGTCCTCGCGCCCGATGCGGACCACGCCCGACATGTCGCGCCGCGCCGCCGCTTGCCGGTACTCGCTGCCGGTGAGCCCGAAGTAGTGGGTCTTCGTCGTGAAGAACTTCCAGTTCGCGAAGATCCAGAACCCGCTCTTCTCGATCCGTCCGCTGCTGATCTTCCTCAGGCTCATGCCGCCCCCGCCTGGTACGTCACCAGCGACGTCACCCCGTGCGGCGCGAGGCGTTCGCGGCCGCCCAGCTCGGCGAGCTCGACGACGAAGGCGAAGCCCGCCACCGACCCACCGAGGTCTGCGATCAGCCGTGCTGCTGCCTCGGCGGTGCCGCCGGTCGCGAGCAGGTCGTCGACGATCGCGACGCGGTGGCCGTCCACGGAGGGGTCGCGGTGCAGCTCCAGCGCTGCGCTGCCGTACTCCAACTCGTAGGCCACGGAGGCGTGCTCCGCGGGCAGCTTGCCGGGCTTGCGCATCGGCACGAACGGCAGGCCGAGGCGTTCGGCGACGGGCACGCCGAAGATGAAGCCGCGCGCCTCGATCCCCGCGACGAGCGTCGCGCCGTAGCCGCGCGCCACTTCGGCGAGGGCGTCGTTGGTCTCGCGCAGGCCGGCGGGGTCGTGCAGCAGCGGCGTGATGTCGCGGAAGAGGATGCCCGGCTCCGGGAAGTCCGGGATCGCGCGGATCAGGGAGCGCAGCCGTCCGCCGTCCAGCGAGGCCGATGCGGTCATGGGCCGATGCTGAACGGCGGACACCTGCCGGGTCAAGCGTGTGTGCCCATCTCCCGCGGGGTGGTGCTAGCATCGCGCGGATGCTGGAGTCGGCGACCGATCCGTTCGCACAAATCGCGCACTTCTACGACCTCGATATCGAGGGCTTCGACGACGATCTCGCGCTCTACCTCGAACTCGCCGAGGAAGCCGCGCAGCGCGGCGGCAGCGAGGACGTGCTGGAGCTCGGCTGCGGTACCGGGCGCGTCGCCGCCGCCCTCGCCGGCGCGGGCTTCGGCGTCGTCGGCGTCGACTACAGCCCGGCGATGATCGAGGCGGCGCGAGCGCGAACCGAGGGGCTGCCCGTCCGCCTCATCGAGGGCGACATGCGCTGGCTCGAACTCGGCGAGCGGTTCAGCCTCGTGCTGATCCCGCTCGGCGGCTTGCAACACCTCGAGACCACGGAGGAGATCGCGGCGGCGTTCGCGAGCATCGCCGCGCACCTCGCGCCGGACGGGATCGCCGCGCTCGACGTGGAAGCGCCGCACGCGGACGATTGGCTGCCGGGCCCGCGCCCGCTGGTCGAGCATTGGACGCGCGAGCTGGCCTGCGAGTCCGGCGACGGGCAGGTGACGAAGCTCGTCGCCGTCGAGGGCGTCCCGAGCCAGTCGCTGCGCCTCGTGACCTGGCACTTCGATGTGCAACCGGCGTCCGGGCCGCTGCGCCGCGTGACGCAGCAGTTCGCGCTGCGCGTGCTCACGGCGGGTGAGATCGAGTTGGCGGCCCGCCTCGCGGGCCTGCGCGTCGCCGCCTGGTACGGCGACTACGACGGCGCCCCGCCGCGCGACGGCGACGAGCGGCTGATCGCCGTGCTGGCGCACGAGGCCGAGGATGCGGAAGCGGAGGCGGCGCTGTGAGCCGAGTAGCCCTCGATGGGATGGGCGGCGACCTCGCGCCCGCGGCGACGGCGGAGGGCGCGATCGCCGCCGCGCGCGAGGGCATCGAGGTTGCACTCGTCGGTGACGAGCAGCTCCTGGGCGCGGAGATCGAGCGGCTCGGCGGCGCGCCCGCCGAACTGCGCGTGGTGCACGCACCCGACGCGATCGAGATGGGCGACCACGCGGCACGCGAGGCGATCCGCCGCAAGGAGTCTTCGGTGTTCGTCGGGCTCCGGCTCGTCCGCGACGGCGAGGCGGACGCCTTTGTCTCCGCGGGCAACACGGGGGCGGTCTTCGTGGTCGCCCTCGTGCAGCTGGGGCGGCTGCCGGGGGTGGAGCGGCCCGCGATCGGGGCGGTCATTCCCTTCCCGAAGGGACGGACGCTGCTGCTCGACGCCGGAGCGAACGCGGAGTGCCGCGCCTCGCAGCTCGTGCAGTTCGCGCACCTCGGCAGCACCTACATGCGCGCCGCGCGCGGCGTCCCCGAGCCGAGGGTCGGCTTGCTCAACATCGGCGAGGAGGGCAGCAAGGGCTCACCGCTCACGATCGAGACCTACGAGCGGCTGAGCGAGTCCGGCCTGCGCTTCGTCGGGAACATCGAGGGCCGCGACCTGGGCGCGGCCCGCGCCGACGTGATCGTGACGGACGGCTTCACCGGCAACATGGTGCTCAAGGTCGGCGAGGGGATGATCGACCTGATGATGGGCGAGCTGCGCGCGGCCGCGAGCCGCTCCTGGCGAGGTCGCCTCGGCGGGCTGTTGATCCGGCCCGCGGCCCGGAGTGTGCGAGCGCAACTCGACTACCGCATCCACGGCGCCGCGCCGCTGCTGGGCATCGACGGCGCCGTCTTCATCGCGCATGGCGCGAGCGACGCCGAGGCGATCGAGAGCGCGATCCGCAGCGCCGCCGAGGACGTGGGCCGCGGCGCGCTCGCCGCGCTGCGCAGCGCGGTGGAGGCTGCCCGGGATGCGGAGGCGGCGGAGCCCGGCGAGGAGTAACGAGGAGCCGCGCGCGGAACGCGCTCGCGCCCCGCTATGATGCGGCGCGGAGCCGGTTCGACAGGCGGTCAACGGAGCCGCGCGCAGGCACGCGCTGGCGCTCCGTGGGATACTGGATCAAGGCCCGGCGGGTACGGGCGATTGAAGGGAAGTGCACGTCATGGCGATGCCCACTGACACGACCGACGCCACGTTCAACTCGGACGTGATCGAGAACGACGACCCGGTGCTGGTCGACTTCTGGGCGCCCTGGTGCGGCCCCTGCCGCATGGTCGCGCCGATCGTCGAGGAGCTCGCCGAGGAGTACGACGGCCGCGTCAAGTTCGTGAAGCTCAACACCGACGAGAACCCGATGACCGCCGGTCAGTACGGGATCCGCTCGATCCCGACGCTGCTGGTCTTCAAGGGTGGCGAGCCGGTCGGCCAGATCGTGGGCTTCCGGCCCAAGGGCGACCTCGCGAAGCAGCTCGACGCCGCGCTGGCGTAACCGCCCCCGCGCACACTAAAACGGGCGCCCCGCAAGGTTGCGAGGGCGCCCGTCGTGTGTCGTCAGCGCGCGCGAGTTGCGCGCCGACCGCTCCTACTTCTGGATCTTGCGGCCCTGTTTCTCCTCGAGGCGCGCGAGGGCGCGGCCCTTGTCGGGGTGCGGATCCTCGATGACGCCGTAGATCTCGCGACCCTCGTGGCCTTCTGGCAGGTGCTCGGTAATCGGAAGACCTTCCGCATTACAGAAGAGCAGTCAGTGGCAGTATTTGTACTTCTGCATCTCCTCGCAGGCGCAGATCCAGGTGCTCCGCTTTACCTCTTCCTGCTTGTCCTCGTAGAAGTTGCAGGGGCAGAGCGGACGCCCGAGGTCGTCCACGTGCTTGGCGAGGCCGATCACGAGGAACTCGGTGATCTCGCGCTGCGGATGGAGGTATGAGCCGCTCTTCTCGGCGAACTTCTCGACGAACTTCCACATCTTCTGGAGCGATTTGTCGGACGCCTGCATGCGGTCCTCATCGGTCGGCTGTTCGACCATGGCGCTCCTCCCTCCGTGCGGTTCGCGCTGCGGATCGAGCGTACCACGGACGCCACCCATGCCACCGGGATGCACCGCGGCCGGGCCGCGTTCGTTGACAGTTGCGCGGCCCGCCGTGACCATCCGGCCGTGAGCGATACCCCCTTCCTCGCCGTCCAGACCGAGTCGTCCGACCAGGGCCGCTACGAGGTCGAACGCTCGATCATCGAGGCCGCCGGCGGGCGGCTGCTCGTCGCGCAGGCGGAGCACGAGGACGCGCGCATCGAGCTGCTGCGCGAGGCGCAGGCCGTGCTCGTGAGTTCTGCGCAGATCAACAGGCGAGTGATCGAGGCGGCGCCGCAACTGCAGCTGATCATCCGCTACGGCGTCGGCCTCGACACGCTCGACATCCCCGCCGCGACGGAGCACGGCGTGGTCGTCGCGCACTACCCGGACTTCTGCCAGCCGGAGGTCGCGAACCACGCGATCATGCTGCTGCTCGCCGTCGCCAAGAAGCTCGTCGTACACGACCGCGCGATCCGCGCGGGCCTCTGGGGCAGCGTCGAGCGCAGCCCCGCTCCGGCGATCCACGGCCAGACGCTGGGCCTCATCTCCCTCGGCGCGATCGCCCGCGAGGTCGCCGTGCGTGCGCAGGCCCTCGGCATGACCGTGACGGCGTACGACCCCTACGAGGGGGATGAGGCCTTCGAGGCGTGGGGCGTCGGGCGGGCGGCGAGCCTCGAAGAGCTGCTGCGGGACGCCGACCACGTCTCGGCGCACCCGCCGCTGACGCCTGAGACGCGCGCCATGATGGGCGCGGAGCAGTTCGCGCTGATGAAGCCGGACGCGATCTTTCTCAACACCTCGCGCGGGCCGGTGCACGACGAGGCGGCGCTGATCGCCGCGCTCGAGGGCGGGGAGATCGGCGGCGCGGGCCTCGACGTGTTCGAGTCGGAGCCGCTGGCGGCGGACTCGCCGCTGCTGGCGATGGACAACGTGGTGCTGACACCGCACTCCGCCTCGTACTCGGATCTCGCGTTCCAGCGTATGAAGGAGCGCGTGGGGCACACCGTGGTCTCGGTGATGCAGGGGCGCTGGCCCGGGGAGTTCGCGACGATCCCGAACCGTGACGCGGTGACGCCGCGCGTGCCGTTGAAGTAGACCGAGAGACGGGCGCTGAGGCGCCCGGGAGGAGGACCGAGGATGCGACCGAACAAGGTGCTGCAAGCATGGCGTGAGGGACGGCAGACCATCGGCGGCTGGCTGAGCACGCCCTCGGGCCACTCGGCCGAGGTGATGGCCAACATCGGCTTCGACTGGCTCTGCATCGACATGCAGCACGGGGCGATCGACTACGCCGACGTGATCGAGATGTGTCGCGCGATCTCGACCACGGACACCACGCCGTTCGTGCGCGTCCCCTGGAACGAGCCGGCGATGATCATGAAGGTCCTCGATGCCGGCGCCTACGGCGTGATCGTGCCGCTCGTGAACAGCCGCGAGGAGGCCGAGCAGGCCGTTTGGTCCTGCCGCTATCCGCCGGCTGGCGGGCGCTCCTCCGGTCCCACCCGGGCCGCGATGTACGGCGGCGCCGGCTACCAGGACGAGGCCAACGACGAGATCGCCGTGATCTGCATGATCGAGACCGCCGAGGCGCTCGACAATCTCGACGAGATCCTGTCCGTTGAGGGCGTGGACTGCGCCTACATCGGCCCCTCGGACCTTGCCTACGCGATCGGGATCACGCCCACCGGGGACAACGCCGATCCGAAGCACCAGGAGACGGTGCTGAGCATCCTCGAGGCGTGCAGGCGGCACGGCGTGGCCGCGGGCATGCACACGGGCAGCCTCGAGTACACGCTCAAGTGGCTGGAGGCGGGCTTCGACACGGCGATGCTCAACAACGACGTCGGCTTCATCCGCCAGGCGGCGGGCTCGCAGCTCGCCGAGGCGCGCTCCACGGCCGGCGTGCCCTCCGTCCACGGCTAGCCGTGCCGGTCGTCGCCCCGGGCGATCTGCGGGGCTACCTCGCGCGCATCTTCGAGGCGAGCGGCGCTCCCGCGGATGACGCCGCGGAGGTCGCCGGCCACCTGGTGGAGGCGAACCTCAAGGGCCACGACTCGCACGGCGCGATCCGCACCGTGCACTACGTCGTCTCCGTCCAGGAGGGCCGCACCCGGCCCGCGGCGGCGATCGAGGTCGAGCGCGAGACGGAGACGACGGCGGTCGTCAACGGCAACTGGAACTTCGGCCAGGTCGTCGCCCGCGAGGCGATGGCGATCGCGGTCCGCAAGGCGCGCGCGCACGGCCTCGCGGCGGTCGGCGGGCGCCAATCGGCGCACATCGGCCGCGCCGGCGCCTACGGCGAGCAGGCCGCGGCCGAGGGCATGGTGGCGCTCGGCTGGGTCAACGGGCACGGCGCCAGCGCCTTCGTCGCGCCGTTCGGCGGCACGGCGCGACGGCTCGCCACCAACCCGCTCTTCGTCGCCGCGCCCACGGGCGATCCCGAGGCGCCGTTCGTGCTCGACATGGCGACCCCCGTGGTGGCCGAGGGCAAGGTGCGCGTGGCGCGCAACCGCGGCGCCGAGCTGGCGCCCGGCTTAATCGTCGACGGCGACGGTGCGCCCTCGACGGATCCGCTCGACCTCTACGGCGGCGAGCCGCCCGGATCGAGGCCGGTCGGCGCGCTGCTGCCGCTCGGCGTGGCGGCGGGCTACGGCGGGGGCGGGGACGCCGGCGCCGGTCACGGTGGGGCTGGCCATAAGGGCTACGTCCTCGGGCTCGCCGTCGATCTGCTTGCCGGGGCGCTCACGGGAGCGGGAGCAAGCAGCGGCGGGCCGAGCCGCGGCAACGGCTTCTTCTTCATCGCCGTCGATCCGCAGCGCTTCGCCGGCCTCGATCCGTTCGAGGGCGAGCTCGCCGGCCTGCTCGACTACGTGCGGCAGCCCCCCTACGCCGAGGGCTTCGACGAGATCCTGACGCCCGGAGAGCCGGAGCGCCGCCGCATGGCCGAGCGTCGCGACGGCTTCACCCTCGACGCCGCGACCTGGCGTCAGATCGGCGAGGCGGCCGCCTCGGTCGGCGTCGGCGCCTACGACGGGGCGATCCGAGCGGGCGGCTAAGGCGGGATTCCCAGCCGTCCCGGCCACGCGCGAGCGGAGCCGATCGGCTCCCGTCTGCCCGTGGTTCGCGATCCTGTACCATCGCCACTCGTGAGCGCCTCACTCGGGGTCTGGCAGCACATCGACGCGAATTTCGCGGCAGACCCGGCCGCAGACCACCACTCCGATGACCAAGGGATGACGGCGAGCGACGCCCACGACGCCGATGACGAGGACAAGGCATCCACCGGCACGAGCCTTCTGGATGTGGTGACCGGCTCCGTCGATCATGCGCCGGTGCCCGCGGCGCTGGCGATCGCGTGGGTCGGGCTGGCGCTGGGCCTGGCGACGATCGGCCTCGGTGGCGCGCAAAGGCCATCGTAGGGATAGCCGGCGAGGCCGCGGCGGGCGGTCTCGTCAGTCGGCGCAGGACACCGTGCCGTCGGCCCTCACCCCGCACGCGTGCGCAAGCCCGGCGCTGACGGAGGCGAACTCCCCGGACGGAGGAGTGGCCTGGCCACGGTCGTCCTTGCCCCAGCAGGCCACCGAGCCGTCGGTCCTTACCCCGCACGTGCGGTCAGTCCCGGCGCTGACGGAGGCGAACTTCCCGGACGGAGGAGTGGCCTCGCCGGATCGATCATCGCCCCAGCAGGCCACCGAGCCGTCGGTCCTCACCCCGCACGTGTGCCCAAACCCGCCGCTGACGGAGGCGAGCTTCCCGGACGGAGGAGTGGCCTGGCCAAGGTCGTCATTGCCCCAGCAGGCCACCGAACCGTCGGTCCTCACCGCGCACGTGTGCCAAGTCCCGGCGCTGACGGAGGCGAACCTCCCTGCGGGCGACGTGGCCTGGCCAAAGTCGTCGTCGCCCCAGCAGGCCACCGAGTCGTTGGTCTTCACTCCGCACGTGTGGTTACCCCCGGCGCTGACGGAGGCGAACTCCCCGGCTGGCGGCGTAGACTGGCCAGAGCCGTCATTGCCCCAGCAGGTCACCGAGCCGTCGGTGCGCACCCCGCACGTGTGGCTAATCCCGGCGCTGACGGAGGCGAATTCCCCTGCCGGCGACAGGGACTGGCCATACTCGACATTGCCCCAGCAGGCCACCGAGCCGTTGGTCCTCACCCCGCACGTGTGGCTAATCCCGGCGCTGACGGAGGCGAATTCCCCTGCCGGCGACAGGGACTGGCCATACTCGACATTGCCCCAGCAGGCCACCGAGCCGTTGGTGCGCACCCCGCACGTGTGGCTACCCCCGGCGCTGACGGAGGCGAATTCCCCTGCCGGCGACAGGGACTGGCCATACTCGACATTGCCCCAGCAGGCCACCGAGCCGTTGGTCCTCACCCCGCACGTGTGGCTAATCCCGGCGCTGACGGAGGCGAACTCCCCGGCGGACTGCGTCTCGGTGGGCGAGGGCGTTGGCGCCGGTCTGGCGACGGACGGTTCAGAGGTGCAGCCAAACGCAAGGGCTGCAGTAGTAGCCAGGGTCGCCAGCAAGACGGCTCTGCGCCTGAGGAGCCTCGGAATGAGTGACTTCACCGCCGATCCTCCGACACACACGGGGCAAGAAGGTGCCCTGTTGTGAACATAGCTCGCGCATGGAGTGCCCGAGCCCGTCGTCCCTTGCACACTACTGACCTTGCTCGGGGCCTTCATCCCCTCCAGCGCGGAGAGAGGGCCAGGGCTAAGTTCCGCTGTCGTCGAGGGGCAGCGGGTTCTCGCCGATCAGGTGGTCCGGCACCGGCCGGCCGTGCCCCAGATCCTCGGCGATGACGCGATCGAGGGCCTCCGGGACCAGGCCCGCGTACCAGCGGCCCTCGGGGTAGACCACCGCCACCGGCCCGCTCTCGCAGATGCGCAGGCAGCCCACTTTCGTGCGATAGATCGGCGGCGCTTCGCCGCGGTTGTTCAGTTCGCCCACACCGCGCTTCAGCCGCGCCCAGGCAGCTGTGCCCTCCTCCGGCGTGCAGCAGTCCGGACCCGTACAGATGAAGACGTGGCGGCGGTAACCGCCCACGCCGCGCCGTTCCGCCTCGGCGCGCGCCCCCGACAGACCATCGATCGTTTCGTCCGTCATGCTCCCCCGCCCGCCCGCACCTGCTAGCCGAGCACCTCAGGGTTCACGATCGCGGGAGGCGTCTCGCCGCTGACGACGGCGATCAGGTTTTGCACGGCCAGCTTGCGCATTGCGCGCCGGGTTTCCTCGGCGGCGGTGCCGATGTGCGGGAAGGTGATCACGTTCGGCAGCCGCACGATCGGGTCGTCCGGGTCCGGCGGCTCCGCCTCGAGCACGTCGAGGCCCGCGCCGGCGATCTGGCCGCTCTCGAGCGCAGCGACGAGCGCCAGCTGGTCGATCACCGGGCCGCGCGCGGTGTTCACGATGTAGGCGCTCGGCTTCATCAGCGCGAGCTCGCGCGCGCCGATCAGGTGCTGCGACTCGGCCGTCAGGTTCGTGTGGATCGTGACGTAGTCGGACTCGCGCAGCAGCTCATCGAGCGGGCGGAAGGGCGCGTCCGATACGTCGTCGATGGTGGCGGTCGATGCGCCCTCGAAGACGTCGTACCAGATGATGCGCATCCCGATCGCCTGCATGCGCCGCGCGACCTCGCGTCCGATGCGCCCGAAGCCGATCACGCCGAGCGTCTTGCCGCTGATCTCGTGGGCGAGCGGCGGGTACGGCTCGCCGCGGGCCCAGGCGCCGCTGCGCGAGTAGGCCTCGAACTCGAGCAACCTCCGAGCCAGCATGATGATGATCGCCATCGTCAGGTCGGCGACCGCCGCGTTGAGCACGCCGGGCGTGTTGCAGATCGCGACGCCGTGCCTCGTGGCGGCGTCGACGTCGACGTTGTTGTAGCCGACGGCGTGCTGCGAGACGACGCGCAGGCCGGGCAGCGCCGCGAAGAACTCCTCGCCGAGACTGAGGCGCGTCGGACTGAGCACGCCGTCCACGCCGGGCAGCGCTGCGATCAGCTCCTCGATCGACGCCCCCGGCTCGACGTGTACGACCTCGGCAGCGGCGCTGATCTGCGCCGCGAGGTCGTCCTCGAGTGGGACGGCGATGCAGATCGTGGGTCGGGTCATGGGCCTACCCGCCGACTACGGGAAGCGATCGGCGAAGTCATGTGCTACCCAAGGCGTCTTCCGAAGATGGTGGATGACTGTGAGGCGCGCCGGACTCTAGCATGTTCTATCTTCGCGGCGTCTCACAACGTGACACCATGCGGTCCTTTCATCGCCTGTGCTGGGCCCACCCCGAGGCGGAGTCTGCCTCGAACAGGAAGCGCAACGCCTCGTCGGCGCTCTCGAACTTGTGTCTGCCGCCAGCCTGCAACTCCGCCAAGGTCTCGCGTTCGCCAGCCTGCCACTCGTCCGTCCAGTAGTACTCCTGCCCTGGCGGAATGGCCGGAGGAGGCGATCCGGCGGGTCGCCGATCGGATGTCATCAGGCCCTCCGTGTCAGCGAAGCGCACGTGCGCGAGGGCAGACAGCATACAGCGCCAGCGCGTCTCAAACCCCCTCACCCCCGCCCTCTCTCCCGCCAGGGGAGAGGGCGCCGGAGGCGGCTGGCGGCGGAGCCCGTCCGGTCCCGTCTCCATGGGGACCGCGGGAGAGGGGGCGGGTCACGGCGGCTAGAACCCCTCGCCGAGGGGGCCGCCGGGGTCGAGGACCGCGCCGTCGAAGGCGATCAGGCTGGGGCGTTCGTTGCAGTAGATCTCGCTCTCGCACTTGTCGAAGCTGAACGCGCCTCGTTCCTTGTTGTAGCGGATCACCCACGTGCCGAGGACGTGCCCCTCGCGGCCGAGCTCGGTCTGCCCGCGCAGCACCTCGATCAGCGCCTCCAGCTCCTTTACGCCCATATCGCACCTCCGCCAGCCCCGCCGCCCGCTTCCGCTCGGCGGGCGCGCGCCTACAATAGGCCCGGCGGGGGTACATGGGCGACAAGGCCAGCACCGGCAACTACTTCGAGGATCTCGAGACCGGCCTCGAGATCCGCCACGCCGTGCCGCGTACCCTCACCGAGGGCGACGCCGCGCTCTACATCGCGCTCACCGGCGACCGCTACCCGCTGCACTGCAACGCCGAGTTCGCCCGCGCGCTCGGCTACCCGCGCGAGACGATCAACGACCTGCTGGTCTTCCACACGGTGTTCGGCAAGTCCGTGCCGGATGTCTCGCTCAACGCCGTCGCCAACCTCGGCTACGCCGATGTGCGCTTCGGCGTGCCGGTGCTCCCGGGCGACACGATCAGCTCGACGACCACCGTGCTCGGCCGCCGCGAGTCGCGCGGCGGGGACACGGGTGTCGTCTGGGTGCGCACCACCGGGGTGAACCAGCGCGGCGAGGAAGTGCTGACGCTGATTCGCTGGGTGCTGGTCAACAAGCGCGACCCCTCGACGCCGACCGGCGCGAACGACGCGCCCGAGACGTCCGACGCCGTCGCGCCCGAGGCGCTGCGCGCGCCGGAGCAGCTCGACCTCTCGGCGTTCCCGGCGGAGGTCAGCGGCGGACGCGCCTGGTGGGAGGACTACGAGCCGGGCGAGCGCATCCACCATGTCGAGGGCATGGCGATCGAGGAGGCCGAGCACCAGATCGTGACGCGCCTCTACCACAACAGCGCGCGCGCACACTTCAACGCGTACGCCCTCGCGGACTCGCGCTTCGGCCGCCGTGTCGTCTACGGCGGGCACGTGATCTCGATCGCGCGGGCGCTTTCCTTCAACGGGCTGGAGCACGCCCTCGGCATCCTCGCCTTCAACGGCGGGACGCACAGCAGCCCGACGTTCGCGGGCGATACGATCTTCGCCTGGACGGACGTGCTCGAACGGATCGACCTTGGCCGCGCCGACTGTGGCGCGCTGCGCCTGCGCCTCGTGGCCGTCAAGAACGCCGACCCGGCGACGGAGCAGGTCGACCTGAGACAGACCTCCGAGGACGGGCGCGAGCGCTACCACCCGAACGTGGTGCTCGACCTTGACTACACCGTGCTCATGCCCACGGCACGGTAGCGGGCGAAGAGAGACATCGAGGGCTGCCGAGCCCGCACAGCGAACGGAGCACGCGCGTGACCAACAGCGGAGTCAGCACCGGAATCGACGCCGTCGCCGTCGCGCGGAGGCTCGTCGATGCGGCGGGTGACGCCATCGACGCGGCGGTCGCGCACGCGGCCGAGGTCACCGACGGCGGCGCGGCCATCGACGACCACCAGGTGCACACCGAGCGCATCGCCTACCTCGCGACGCAGGTGCGCGCGGCCGGCGCGCTGGTCGCATCGAGCGAGGGGCTGCGCGAGGCCGGCGTCCGCGACGAGCAGCAGGAGGGCGCCGCCCTCGTCTACGCCGCCGAGGCGACCCACGTGCTGCGCTCGGCGATCGAGGCGGCACGCGACGACTTCGGCATCGACGACGCCGCGGACGCGCTCGACGACGCCGAGTTGCGCTCGGCGGTGCGCGCCGGCCTCGACGAGTCGCGCGTGCGCGAGCTGGGGCGTCGCGCGATCGCCTCGCTCGGCGTCAACAACCTCGATCTGCGCGACGACGCCGCGATGCTGACACGCGAGACCGCGCGCGACTTCGCGCGCAACGAGGTCGCCCCGATCGCGCAGGACATCCACCGCCAGGACCTGCTCGTTCCCGACAGCCTGATCGAGCGCTTCTCCTCCCTCGGCTTCTTCGGCGCCTCGATCCCGGAGCAGTACGGCGGCACCGGCATGGGCTACCTGCCGATGGTGGTGATGACCGAGGAGCTGTCGGCCGCCTCGCTCGGCGCGGCCGGGTCGCTGCACACGCGACCCGAGATCCTCGCCCACGCGCTGCAGACGGGTGGGACGGACGCGCAGAAGGAAGAATGGCTGCCGAAGCTCGCCTCCGGCGAGGTGCTCGTCGCGATCGGCGTGACGGAGCCGGACGTCGGCTCGGACAACGCCAACCTCCAGGCGCGCGCGACGCCCACAGATGTCGACGGCGTGCGCGGCTGGCGCATCAACGGCGCGAAGGCCTGGAGCACCTTCTCCGGCCGCGCGAACGTGATCTCGATGCTGGTGCGGACGAACCCGAATCTCGAGGCAGCCGGCCGCGGGCTCTCCGTGCTGATCGTCCCCAAGGACCCGCACTACGGCCACGAATGGACGCAGACCCAGCCCGAGGGCGGGTCGATGAGCGCCACCGCCAACCCGACGCCGGGCTACCGCGGGATGCACTCCTTCACCGTCGCGATCGACAACTACTTCGTCCCGCACGCCAACCTCGTGGGCGAGGACGCGGGGATGGGCCGCGGCTTCGCGCTGCAGATGGGTGGCTTCGCCGTCGGGCGGCTGCAGACCGGCGGGCGCGCCTGCGGCGTGGCGCAGGCCTCGCTGGAGAAGGCCTGCCAGTACGTCGCGCAGCGCGAGCAGTTCGGCAAGCCGATCGGCGAGTACCAGCTCACCCAGTACCGCATCGGCGAGATGGTCGCCCGCCTCGCCGCCGCCCGGCAGCTCACCTACGCGGCCGCGGACAACTTCGACTCGCGCGGCCTGCCCGCGCCGATGGCGAAGCTGCTCGCCTGCGATGTCGCGGTCTCCGTCTCGCAGGCGGCGCAGCAGCTGCACGGCGGCTGGGGCTACTCCGAGGAAGACCCGATCTCGCGCTACGTCTCGGACGCGCTCGTGCTCCCGATCTTCGAGGGCGTGAAGCCGGTCCTCGAACTCAAGGTCGTCGGCCGCCAGCTGCTCGCGGCCGCTGCGGGATAGCGGGGCCGTCGATGCGGATTGCGGTCGCCTCCGACCACGCCGGATTCCGCTACAAGCAGTCGATCAGCGCCCTCCTCGAGCGCGAGGGCCACGAGGTGGTCGACTTCGGCGCGGACTCGGAAGAGTCGAGCGACTACCCGCTCTTCATCCGGCCCGCCGCGGAAGCCGTCGCGCGAGGCGAGTGCGAGCGCGCGATCGTCCTCGGCGGCTCCGGCAACGGCGAGGCGATCACGGCGAACCGCATCCCCGGCGTGCGCTGCGCGCTCTGCTGGAGCGTGGAGTCCGCGGAGCTGGCGCGCCGCCACAACGACGCCAACGTGATCGCGATCGGCCAGCGCATGATCAGCGAGGACGTCGCGCTCGCGATCGTGCGCACCTGGCTCAAAGTGCCCTTCGACGGCGGCCGCCACGCGCGCCGCATCGGCCAGATCGATGGCGTGCAGATCGACGGCGCCTTCGTGAGCGGCGAGGCGGCTCCGCACGAGCACGGCGAGGAGTGCGACGCGCTCTACCTCGAGTGGCGTCGCTACCACGCGGCGGTGATCGACCCGGCGGGCCGCTTCAGCCGGCAGCAGCAGCAGCTCGCCCGCCACGAGCGCGAGCGCTTCGAGCGCCAGCTGCGCGCGATCGGCTGCTCCGGCGAGGCGCGTCGCGAGACCGAGCGAGACGCCGAGATCGCCGAGCACGGTCACCCGACGCTGGCCTGAGCCGGACCGCCTGTCGTGTCCACGCCGCGCAGCCCGAACCTCCCCGGCCCCGATGAGTGGCCGACCTGGACGCTGATCGAGCGCGAGCGTCTGGAGGTCGCGCACAACGAGCGCCCCTTCCTCGAGGGCGCCGCGAGCCTGGTGACGGAGTTCGGCGAGCTGGCCTCGCTGCTGGTCCGGGCCTGGGCGCCGCCCAGCGCTGTCGCAGCGTCCGCACGCGACGAGGCGATCCTCTGCGCGCTCGCGGTGCGCATCGTGAAGCTGACGCGCCGCCTGGTAGCCGAGACCTACGAACACCGCGCCGAGCTGCAACTGCTGCTCGACCGCGAGATCTTCGTCTCGACCGCGGCGATGGCGTACCTGCTGCGCGGCGGCGGCGATCGCTTCGAGGCGTTCGTGCGCGACGGCCTGCGCGCGGACCGCGCGGTCTGGCGGCACCTCGACGGCAACCGCGACCTGCGCGACGGCGAGACGCTGCCGATGGAGCAGCGCATGCGCGAGCGCCTCGCACGCTCCTTCGAGCTTGCGGGCGAGTCGCCAGATGAGCCGGAGGCGGACGAGTCCGGCTGGCCCTCGCTCGGCGAGCAGCTGGCGGCGATCGGCGAGCCGGACGCGCACCGCATGCACCAGCTCGGCGCGGACAGCATCCACGGCCTCTGGAACGAGCTGCACACGCATCACCTGCGCGCCGGCCTCGAGGGCGTCGATGACCTCGAACCGCGGTTGGAGTGGACGGCGGCGCAGCTGCAGCCGCTCACGGCCGTCGCGATCCAGGCGAGCCGCGTGATGGCGGCCTGGTCGCGCCGCATCGGCCACGAGACCGCCGAGGCGTTCCGCGACAAGTTCCTGGACATCGCCGGGCGCGCCGCGCTCGTCGATCGCTTCCACGAGGAGTACCTCGCGCGGGCGCGGCATCCCGGTGCGGACGACTTCGCGCCGGACGGCGTGTGAGGCGGGCTGGCTGAGCGGCGCTTACGCGGGAGGCGCCACCACCGGCGGAGGCCGGTTGGCCACGTAGTCCTCGACGTAGAGCAGGTTGTCGCCCGCGCGGCGGATGACCTTGAGCAGGTCGTCCATCGTCGAGACCTCCTCGAGCTGCTCGTCGACGAACCACTGGAGGAAGCCGCGCGCGAGGTGGTCGCGCTCCTCGATGGCGAGGTCCATGAGGTCGTTGAAGGCCCTGGCGACGCGCAGCTCGGCGTCAAGCGCCAGCTGGACGGCGACCTCGACGGAGTCGAAGTCCGCATCGCCCTGCGGGATGGTGGGCACCTCGACAATGCCGCCCGTCTCCGTCACGTAGTCGACGATCTTCTGGGCGTGCATCAGCTCCTCGGCGACCTGGATGCGAAACAGCGTGGCAAGCTGCGGAAGCGCCTCGCGGCTGAAGTAGGAGGAGATCATCGTGTACTGGATCGCGGCCCAGTACTCGTTCGTCAGGTGGTCGCTGAGCGCCTTCGCCATCCGTTCGGAGATCAGCATCGGATGCTCCAATCGCTCGGTCACACAGCTAATGATACGGCGTCTGACTGGTACAGGAACCGTGCTGCGACCGGTAAGCGGGCGCCAACCCTCGCATGGCAGAGATGTGCCACTCCATGTACCGTCGAGCCGTGGTAGACGACGAACTCCCAGGCGACCCGCTATTCCAAGTGCTCGACTATGAGGGCGTGGAGGTCCGTTGTAGTCACGAGCACTGGACATCGAAGATCGCGCGCGATCATCCAGACGTGGCGCGCCGGGAGCAGGACGTGGCGGATGCGATCGAGCGGCCGGCAATGGTGCTGCAAGACCGCGATCACGCTGGCCGCAAGCACCACATGGCCCGCACGCCAGCCGGTCAGTGGCTCAAGGTCGTGGTGGACTACGAGTGGGATCCACGTTCGGGCCGGGAACGGGGTAGCGTGCTCACAGCGTTCCTCCACCGCCGACTGCGCACGGGGGACACCGCGCTGTATATTCGAAACAAGGACTGAGCCATGGAAACCGACCTGCGCACGCCAACCTTCGACCCGCAGACAATCCGCGAGATCATCTTCTCGTACTGGGGGCGAGATGACGATATCGCGTGCATCCACATCAACGAGCGCCGCAGCGCGTTCACGATCGAGGTCGACGGCGGCATCTACCTGCGCGAGGACGGCGGCAACGTCGTCGGCATAGAGGTGCACGCGTTCAGTCGTGCCTTCGCCGGCAGCAGGGCCCTGTCACGTGTGACCATCCCTGCGCTCACGGAGCTCAAGGCGTTCGCGGGCCGGACGCTCGATGAGAGCTTCGAGGTGAGCGGTACGGCGGAGGAACTCCCGAGGACGACGCAGATGCTGACCTTCGTCATCGCGCATGCCCTTGCCACACACGAGGCCGAACTCCGCGCCGAGCACGCGGGGGCCGCGCGCACGCTCGCCGCAGGCTCGTAGCGCCTGCCCCTCAGCCCACCTCGAACAACGCGCGCGCACGCTCCGCGAACTGCGGTCCCGTCATGGGGCAGCGCACGAGGTCGTCGAACTCATCGGGTGCGAGTTCCGTTGCCTTGCGGAGCGAGCGCTGTACGGACTTGCTCCAGTTGCTATGCGCCTTCGGCATGATGACCCGGAAAAGCTTCCTGCCGTCGAGCGTGTAGCAGCCCGATCGATGCCTGCTCCCGGAGAGGCGGATCCCCAGTTTTGTCTCGAATGCCCGGCTCAGTGCTCTGGGCGCGTAGCTACGGAGCGGACTGGACATAGCGACGCAATGCTGAGCGCATCATCTGCGTGTTGCGCGTCAACTCGGAATCGGCGGCGCAGTCCAGGTCATGCCAGACGGTGTGAATCTCCTCGCGCAGGCTCTCGATGGCCTCGCCCTCGCTGTTCCCGACCCCAGAGAGCCCGGGCTCAATCCAGCGAGCAACCGCGTCGTCCGCGCTCTCCTCGACGACGATCGGAATGGGCTGGCGCAGTTCCAGTCCCGGCAGCACCGACAGCTCGGCGGGGTAGATGGCCTCGTCGGCGAGTTCGCCGACCTGACGGCGGAGGTCCGCCACGGCGCCTTCGAGCTCGGCCAGCCGCTCCTCGACCGCCGCTGGCGGCGTGTCTGTGACCTGTGTCTCAGTTGTCACGTCTCGCCTCCACGCTGTCGGCAGGCTGTGCGCGCACAGCTAGGATCATACCCCGTCAGCGGGTGCCTCCGTTGCCGGCTCGTAGCGCCCTACGCGCACCTGCGGTCCGTCGCCGACTACTCAGCTACAGCTGGGCTGCAGATGCCCGAAGCACTTGGTTGCCACAGAACACGCAAGGGATCAATTCGCGCGCCCTCGCCTCACCGAGGAGGAGTCTGTCATACCCTTGGCGACTACGAACTCTTCCGCATGGGCTCTCGGCCGAGTGATACACATACCGAGAGGAGCCGTAGTTCCGGGCCAATACGACGGGATCGGCCCACATCCCGAGCAGAGCCTGAGCGTCACGCCTAAAGGCCGCCCGGCTCTCTTCCAGATTCGTGCGCAGAGCGTCGAGGCGCGCTGCGGTGCTCGCAACCCTCCCCTCAAGCATCTTTAACTCGTTCTCCACCCGTCTGATCGGCCCGCCCGCTCGTTCCACCAGATCGTGGAGCCGCTGAAGCAAGACAGCACTCGTCGAGTGCTCATCGACTTCGGGCTGTTGCTGGCTGTCGTGGGTCGGGCCGTTCGCGAGCGACGCGTCGGACGCTTCTCGACGGAGCCGCTCAACCGCGAGATGCTGCTGGTGCAAACTGCCGGTGCGCTGACGCTCGCCGCAGTATGGGCAGATGAGTCTACGAGGCATGGGGACTATTTTCTCTTTCCACTCTCGGGAACACGATTACGCAATAGTACATACAGGCGTGTGTCAGGCCACTCCGCAGATGTGGTCGCCGGGCGGCCGGAGATCTTGCCCTGCCTACTCCTCGTACAGCTTGACCACCCGCACCGCGTCTCCCGCGGCCTCGATGCAGAGGTCGCAGAGGGTGCACTCGTCGAGGTTGGACTCGACGGTTTCGAGGCGCTCGCCATCGAGGGCGAAGATGTCGACCGGGCAGACCTCGGCGAGGCGTGCGCGGAGGTCTGCGTCCTGCTGCACGGATTCGTCGATGTCGACGCGGATGAACATCGCCATGGCTACGCTGCTCCCCCGTCCGAGGCGTCCAGTCGCTCGCGCAGCAGCGCCGGGATCTCCTCGATGCGCTCGGCGACGGCGATGCCGGCCGCCTCGAGGCGCGCGATCTTGTCGGCGGTCGTGTCGGCGCGGCCCTCGACGATCGTGCCGGCGTGGCCGAAGCGCATGCCGGGCATCTCGTCCATGAAGCGCCCCGCCATGAACGCCACCACCGGCAGCCGCGAGCCGTGCTCGGCCATGTGCGCCGCCAGCTGCGCCTCCATCGGACCACCGGGCTCCGAGTAGATCGCGATGCCCTTTGTTTCCGGGTCGGCCTCGAAGAGCGGCATCAGTTCGGCGTAGCTGGAGCCGATCATCGCGTCGCCGCCGATCGAGACGGCCGTCGAGACGCCGAGGCCGGCCTCGGAGAGCGCGTTCGCGATCTCCGTCGTCATGCCGCCGGAGCGCGACATCACGCCGACGACGCCGGGGACGAAGGCGCGGCGGGTCGCGTCGGCGGCCCCGCCGATGCCTCCCATCTTCGACTTGCCCGGCGAGATCACGCCCAGGCAGTTGGGGCCGATGATGCGCGCCCCTTCCTGCGAGGCGTACTCGATGGCGCGCGCGACCTGCGCGCGCGGGATGCGCTCCGTCACGACCACGATCAGCTTCACGCCCGCCTCGATCGCCTCGAGCACCGCGTCGACGGCGAAGGCGGGCGGGACGGCGACGATCGAGCCGTCGACACGCGTCTGCTCCGTGAGCGCGCGCACGGTGTCCTCGACGGGCACGCCGTGCACGTCGCGGCCCTTGCGGCCGGGCGTCACGCCGCCGACGACCCGCGCGCCGTAGTCGAGCAGCTCGCGGGTCATCGTCACGGCCTCGCGGCCGGTGATGCCCTGGATGATGAAGGTGCTGTCGGCGTCGATGAGGATGGACACGGCTACGTGCCCCCGCTCTTGGCACCACCGCCGGCGCCACCGCCGGCGGCCTTCTCGACCGCGCGCTGCGCCGCCTCGTGCATGGAGACGGAGCGGTCCACGTACTCGACGCCGTAGCGTTCGAGGATCTTGACGCCCTCGTCCTCCCAGGAGCCGGGGATGCGGAAGATCGCGATCGCCTCGGCGGGGTCGCGACCGGCCTCGATCACGCCCTTGATCACGCCGCGCGCCATGATGTCGACGCGGGTGTTGGAGACGACGTTCATCATCACGGCGATCTTCTCGACGCCGGGCTTGGACAGCACCAGCTTCGTCAGCGCCGCGGCCTTCGCGACCGAGGGGTTGCCGCCGATCTCGCAGTAGTTCGCGGGCTTGCCGCCCGCCGCCCGCACCGCGTCGAAGAGCGTCAGCGATCCGCCGCCCGCGCCGATGATCAGACCGAGGTCGCCGTCGAACTCGACGACGCGCCCGGCGACGCCGCGCGTGTCGGCGGCGTCCACCTGCGCGCCGGCGATCTCGAACGGTGTCGGCGGGCGCGCCTGGCGCGTGTCCTCCTCGGGGATGCCGAGGTCGGCGAGCAGCCGCGCGTGCGTACCGCGCGCCTCCTCCTCCATGTCGATGTGCGAGTCGAGGGCGACGAAGGCGCCGCCTGCGAGGCGGCCGATCGGGTTGATCTCGGCCAGCGTCAGGTCGTAGGCGAGGAAGACCTGCACGAGCGCGCCGACGATGCGGCTGAGCCGGTTGAGGTCGTTGCCGGTGACCCCGGTGCGCGAGACCGCCAGCTTCGCCTCGAAGTCCGAGGCGGGGCGCAGGTTGGAGAGGTGCGTGCGCGAGAGATGCTCCGGGTGCTGCTCCGCGACTTCCTCGATGTCGATGCCGCCCATGTCGCTGAAGATGACGACGGGCCGGCGCGCGGCGGCGTCCCAGGTGACGGCGGCGTAGTACTCCTGCTCGACCGCGCCGCGCTCCTCGACGAGCACGCCCATCGGCTGCTGTCCGTTGATCTCGATGCCGAGGATCACCCCGGCGGCTTCGGCGGCTTCCTCGGGCGTGTCGGCGAAGCGCACGCCGCCGGCCTTCATCCGCCCGCCGCTGAGCACCTGCGACTTGAGCACGACGGCCCCGCCGAGCTCGCTCGCGGCGCTGGCCGCCTCGGAGGCGTCGAGGGCGACGCGGCGCTGCGGCAGCGGCACGCCATGCCGCGCCAGCAGGTCCTTGGCCTCGTGCTCGTAGAAGCGCATTGGCCGTCTGCCTCCGGTCCCGTCTCGCCTCGACGCGCACTATGCCACGGCGCGGGCTACGGGGGCAGGGGTGAAGGCAGGGAGACCCCACCGGGTGGTGTCCGGAGATCGTAGTCCGGCGGTGATTGCGGCGGGTATCATCCCCCACAACATGTCCTCCTCGCGCCCCGGTCTATCCCCGTCATCACGAGGCGAGCCGCCTCCGGCCTCAGCGTCGTCCGGCGCACTGGCCGGCGTCCTGGTCGTCGACGCGAGCGAGGGCGTGGGTGGCGGCTACGCCGGCCGGCTGCTCGCGGACCTCGGCGCCGAGGTCGTGAAGGTCGAGCCGCCGTCGGGCGATCGCCTCCGCGCGCTTGGACCGTTCCCCGGCGACAGACCTGACCTTGAGGCGGGCGGCCTCCACCTCGCGCTGAACGCCGGCAAGCGCTCGCTCGTGCTGGACCTCGAATCCCGCATCGGCCGGGATCGGCTGCGTGCTCTGGCGACGCAGGCGGATGTCCTGATCGAGGGCGCCGGCCCCGGGGTGATGGAGCGCCGGGGACTTGGTCCCGACCGCCTGCTCGACGCCAACCCGCAGCTCGTCTACGCCTCTCACTCTCCGTTCGGGCTGACGGGATCCTACGCCCGCCGGGTCACGAGCGAGATCGTCGACTGGGCGATGGGCGGCTACATGTACTTCGGCGGCGACCCAGGACGGCCGCCAATCATGGTGCACGGCCACCAGGCGGAGCTGCACGCGGGCATGCAACTCGCCGCGGGGGCGCTTGCGGCGCTGTGGCACGCGCGGCGCACGGGCGCCGGGCAGCACCTCGAGGTGTCCACGCTCGAAGCCGTGCTGAATGCGCACGTCTGGCTCACGACGATGTGGACGCACGGGGGTCTGATCCAGTCTCGCGAGCCCTCGCCGCTGATCCCCTGCGCCGACGGGCACGTGGTCTGGCTGGGGACGCCCAACCTCGACATCTTCGTGCTCATCGAGCGGCCGGACTTGATCGACGACCCGCGCTGGGCAACGCCCGAGGGCTGGCGCGAATCAGTGCCGGAGATCCGTGCGCTCATGGCGGAGTGGGCGCGTGACCGCTCCCGCGCCGAGATATGCGAGAAGGGCCAGACGCTGCGGCTGGCCGTCACGCCGGTCAACACGGTGGAGGAACTCGCGCGCTCGCCGCAGCTCCGGGAGCGGGGCTGGTGGCGAGAGACGGCGCACCCGGAGCTCGGCGCCCTGCTCCTCCCCGGTCCGCCCTGGCAGATGTCGGGCACGCCGGTCGGTCCGCGTCGCGCCGCGCCGCGGCTCGACGCAGACGCCGGGTACGCGCCTCCTCCTCGCGAGCGCGCGGAGCCCGGGCGTGGCGCCCCCGGCGCACTGCCCCTGGAGGGCATCAGGGTCATCGAGGTCACGGGCAACTGGTCGGGGCCGTTGACCGGCAGGCACCTCGGGGACCTCGGGGCCGAGGTGGTGAAGATCGAGCTCGCGCGCAGGCCTGCGACTCGCGTCAGCCACCCGCCGGGGGGCGAACGTTGGGAGACGTTCTTCAACCGCTCCGGCTACTTCAACCTCCTCAACCGCAACAAGCGCGACCTCTGCCTCGACCTGGGGACCGACCGCGGCCGCGAGCTGTTCCTGCGACTCGTCGACGATGCCGACGTCGTGCTCGAGAACAACAGCGCGCGCGTCTTTCCCCAACTCGGCCTCGATTACGAGACGCTCGCGAGGCGCAATCCACGGATCGTGATGTGTTCGATCTCGGGCTACGGCGCCACCGGCCCGGAGCGCGACTACCTCGCGTACGGCTCGAACATCGAGGCCTCGTGCGGGCTGGCCGCGCAGACCGGGTACGGCGATGGGGCTCCGCGCGGTACCAACTCGTACTACGCGGATCCGATCACCGGGGCACACGCCACCGTCGGCATCCTCGCGGCGCTACACGCTCGCGAGCGCACGGGCCGGGGGCAGCATCTCGACATGGCGCTCCAGGAGTCGGGGGCGGCGTTCATGGTCGAGTCGATCATGGACTACCGGCTCAATGGCCGGGTCGCGCGGCCTCGCGGGAACCGCTCGACGCGCATCGCGCCGCAGGGCGCGTACCGCTCGCTGGGGACCGACTGCTGGCTCGCGATCGGCGTCGAGACCGACGATCAGTGGCGAGCGCTCTGCACGGTGATCGAGCGCCCCGACCTCGCCGATCGCTTCCCCACGCACGAGGAACGACTCGCCGCCCACGACGAGATCGACGCGGCCATTGAGGTCTGGTCAGAGACGCGGAATCACAACCTCGCCACGACGCTGCTGCAGGAGGCCGGCGTCCCGGCGGGACCGGTGCTCGCGAACTGGGAGATTGTCAGCGATCCTCACCTCTTCGAGCGCCGCTACTTCGTCGACATCGTGCACCCGGATACCGGGCACCAGCGCTGGGACGGCTTCCCGTGGCGGCTCTCGCGGACCCCGGCGCGCGTTCGCCGGCCCGCCCCCCTCTTCGCGGAGCACAACGATGAGGTCCTCGCTGAGCTCGGGCTCAGCCAGGCGGCGATCCGGCGCCTGCGCGACGAAGAGGTGATCGCCGACGAGCCGCAGTTTGCCTGACGGCTCGCCGTGCGCTGAGGTCCGGCGTTCGCGGCCGCTACTCCAGCCCGTACGCCTCAGCCAGCTCCGGGTCCTTCGAGGCCAGCAACTCCGCGAGGTCGAGGATGACGAGGGCCTGCTTGTAGGTCGCGTCGTCCTGCATCTTGCCGTCCAGCATGACCACGCCCGAGCCGTCGCCCATGTGCTCCACGATGCGGCGGGCGAAGGCGACCTCGTCCGGCGGGGGGCTGAAGACGCGCTTGGCGATCTCGATCTGGTTCGGGTGCAGCGTCCAGGCGCCCACGCAGCCCATCAGGAACGCGCCGCGGAACTGGTCCTCGCAGGCCAGCGGGTCCGAAATGTCCCCGAACGGCCCGTAGTAGGGGAGTGCGCCTGCCTCCACGCAGGCGTCGACCATGCGCGCGAGCGTGTAGTGCCAGAGGTCCTGCTGCGCCGTCGGGCGTGGGGCGTCGTCGTCATCGGGAACCGGATCGCTGCGCACCAGGTAGCCGGGGTGGCCGCCGCCGACGCGCGTGGTCTTCATCCGCCGCGAGGCCGCGAGGTCGGCCGGCCCGAGGCTCATGCCCTGCACGCGCGGGCTCGCCTGCGCGATCTCCTTGACGAGGTTGACCCCGCCCGCGGTCTCCAGCACGGCGTGGATCAGGTAGGGGCGCGTAAGCCCGTGCTTCCCCTCCAGCTGTGCGAGCAGCTGGTCCGCGTAGTGGATGTCCCACGGCCCCGTGACCTTGGGGAACATGATCACCTCGAGGCGCTCGCCGAGCGCCGCCGTCAGCTCGATCAGGTCGTCGAGCACCCAGGGGCTGTCGAGGCTGTTCACGCGCGTCCACAGCGCCGTCTCGCCGAGGTCGCCGCTCTGGCCGACCTCGATCAGCCCGGCGCGGGCTTCGAGCTTCTTGTCGGACGGGACCGCGTCCTCGAGGTTGCCGACCAGCACGTCGACCTGGGCGGCCATGTTGGCGACGCGCGCGCGCATGCGCTCGTTGGAGGGGTCGAAGAAGTGCAGCATCCGCGTCGGCGTGACGGGGATCTCCTCGGGCGGCGTGGGTGCGCCAAGGGCCAGCGGCTTGCGCCATTCGCGCGGCGTGCGTGTCGCGCTCATCGGTAGCTCACGGTGTTCAAGGCTGTGCTCCCGTCCACACTGCCGGACTCGCCGGGGCGTCGCGCGCCAGCCTAGCCGGGGCGGCGGCGGCACGCCAGCGGGCGGGCGCCCCTAGCGATCGAGGCGGGCGGCGCGTCGGGCGGCTCGCCGGTCGGAGCTCTCGAACAGCCGGTCGAGGGCGAGCGCGGGGAGCAGGATCGCCAACCCGCCGATCAGCATCAGCAGCCCGTTGCGGATCGGAGCGCCGGCGAGCGTGTTCGCGATCGCGCGCGCCTCGTCGCCAATCGCGCCGTCGTCGCCGAGCAGGCCGAACACGAAGCGGATCAGCAGCGCTCCGGCGAGCACGAGTGCGCCGGCAGCCACGGTCGCGCCGCCGAGCCGGATAAAGCGCGAGAATCCGACGCCCAGCAGGACGACGGCGGCGGCCAGCACCAGCGAGGCGTACCCGAGCGGCGTGACGAGTGAGCTCCAGCGCTCGTGCTCGCTTTCCTGCAGGCGCACGAGCAGTTGGTCGATCAGCCCCGCGCTCGAGAAGCGCGAGGGCGTCAGGACCTCGCCCCCGGGGTCGCGGAAGGCGGCGAGGCCCTCCTCGCGGATCAGCAGCGTGCTGCGCTCGACGAGCTCGTCGCGCAGCAGCCGCCGGTCGAGTGCGCCGCCGGCGCCGGTCACGTCCGCCGCGGGGACGGAGATATCGAGGGGGTAGCCGGGCACGGTGATCGGCTCGCCGCTGCTCGCCTGCTCTTCGAGGTTCGTGGCGTGCAACTCCAGCAGGCTGTCGATGCCGGTGATCACGATCGCCGCGCGCCTGATGGCGGGCAGTGCCGCCTCGGGCGTGGTGGCCTGCGCCAGGGTGAACGCGGCGAGCCAGGCGGTGAGCGCGGCGACGAGCAGCAGGCCGGCCGCCCCGAAGGCGAAGTCGCGGATGCCGGCGGTGGCGTTGAACTCGTCGAAGGGGTCCGGGATCGCGTTCCAGGGGCCGCCCCGGCTCACGACCGGCGCCGTCTCCCTCCGAACGGGAGGATCGAGGCGGCTCACGAGCGCCGCACCAGCCGCGTGTTGGTCAGCCAGTCGTGCGGCGGCGGCGTGCCGTGCAACAGGGCGCGCCACGAGCGCTCGCGCCGCGCGCCACCGACGATCGTCGTCAGCGCGCCGGCGAGGATCGCCAGATAGACGAGGGGTGGCGCGAGCAACCACCACGCCGACGCGCCCGCGATCAGCAGTGTGAGCACGAACCACGCCCAGAACGGCATCGCGAGCGGGTGCGCCAGCAAGCGCAGCGTGCGCCGCCACGGTGCGCCATCGACGGTGAGGCCGAGGCGCGCTTGCCCGAACGTGGCGCCGAGGCGGTAGAGCCGCACGGCCTGCCAGGCCGTCCATGCCGGCACGGTCGCTCCGATCAGCGAAACGGCGATCAGCGTGTCCCCCGTCTCCGCGTCGTAGCGGCCCGCCGAGCTGCGCAGCAGCAGCCAGGCGAACGCGACGATCAGCCCGGCCAGCAGCAGCGGCAGCAGCGTCGCGAAGTCGATCACGACGGCGAACAGCCGCACGAGAAGCCCCGGCCGCCGCTTGCCGCCGTCGCTGCTCATCGGGCCCGACTATACGACGGCATGCAGCCAACGATTACGCTGGATCCCTGGTGAGATCGAGCGCTCGACCGGCTGTGACCCTGGTGGCGAGGCGAGCGAGCGCCTCGGCGCCCTCGTTCGCCGCATTCGCCGTGGTGCTGCTCGCGGCCTTCCTGCTCTGGAGCGGGCTGTTCACGCTGCGGGAGGCGGAGCCGCACGACGAGTTCGAGATCGCGCAGCTCGTCCGCTGGGAGCTGGGCGCGCTGGCGAACAAGTGGCTGTTCGCGGCCGGCGCGCCGCTGCGCGACGACCCCGAGCCCGACGCGGCGCTCGCCGGCTGGTTCGCTCTCGACGACCGTCGCGACGCCGAAGGGCGACGCCTCGAGAACGTCGCCGAGGCCGCCATCGAGGGGCGTATCGACGCCGTGATCCGGGAGCAGGGGCTGAGTTTCCCGCTGCCGCTGCCCGGCGCGCTCGCGGTCTGGCCGCCGCTGGACATCGAGCTGACCGCCTCGCCGCACGTGCTGGTGATCTCGCCGCGCAGCGAGATTCGACGCCAGGAGCAGCGCATCCTGCAGTTCGACCTCGGTTCCGGGGAGCTGCTCGCGATCGAGCGGGAGGCGGAGGAGGGTGACGCCTCGATCGCGGCCTTCGTCGCGCCCACGGGCGGTGTGGCGTTCTATCCCGCGATCGTCAGCGACGCCAACAGCTACCGCGGCGCGGTGGGCACCGCGGCGCACGAGTGGGTGCACCACTACCTGACGTTCTACCCGCTCGGGCGCGCCTACTTCACGGACGACGACGCGCAGACGATCAACGAGACGGTCTCCAGCCTGGTCGGCAACGAGTTGCGCGACGCGGTGATCGAGCGCTTCGGCGACCCGACGCCGCCTCGTGCGCCCGCAGCGGCGCCGGACATCGACCGCGCCGCAGTGCTGCGCGAGCTGCGGCTGGAGGTGGACGCGCTGCTCGAGGAGGGCGGGGTGGAGGAGGCCGAGCGGCGGATGGAGGAAGTGCGTCTGATGCTCGCGGACCACGGCGTCTCGATCCGTCGCATCAACCAGGCGTACTTCGCCTGGTACGGCACCTACGCCGCCCGCGCCGACGCGGTGGACCCGCTCGGCGAGCAGTTGCGCGAGCTGCGCGAGCACGCCGGTTCGCTCGCTCGCTTCCTCGAACTGGTGCGCGGCATCACCACCCGCGAGCAGGTCGAGGCGTTGCTGGCGAGGCCGGACGCAGCGCCGGAGTAGCGAGCCCCGCTGCGGAACGCTCGGCGTCATTCGCTGCTGTTGTCGACCCGCACCCGCACGGTCGCGACGGCGTCACCGAACTGCTCGTCGCGGACGGTGAGCCGGATCGTGTAGAGGCCGTTACTGAAGCTGGTCGTGTCCCAGTAGGTGAGCGCGCCGCTGGTGCCGGGCTCGCCGGACTGGTCGACCTGCGTCCAGCTGTCCGGCTGGGAGCCTGCGCCCACCTCGGTCACCCACTCCTGGAACCGGCCGGAGGAGGCGAAGCCGTCGATCGGCACGTTGCCGCTCACCACCTGGTCCATCGTCGGTCTGGTGATTCGCGCGACCGGTGCCGCGCTGTCATCGGGAGCGCTCTCGCCGTTGGCGATGATCAGCGGGAAGGCGAAACGCCGCGCGCCCAGCTCTGAATCCTCGAGGCGCACGCGCAGCGTGTAGGCGCCGTCCGGCAGCTGCGAGGTGTCCCAGCGTGCCAGCACGCCGTCCTCGACTGCCTGGGTCGAGGCCGCGAACGCGACCCAGGAGGCCGGGCTGGTCCCGCTGCCCCACTCCACCACGTAGCGCTCGAATCCCGGCGAGTTCGCGCGCCCGAGGAGCGCCACCGAGCCGGAGACCCTCGCTCCCGCCGAAGGCGAGGACACCTGCAGCAGATCCGCGCCTGCGGCGCCGTCCGCCGAGGGGGCAAGCAGGTGTGCGACGCCGTAGCGCCTGGCCCACTCGTCGATCCCGTCCCACTCGTCGATCTCTTCCTCGGGCAGCACCAGCCGCACGGCGCGCCGGACGGAGACGGACGGCGTATCCGCGGTCGCGCGCAGACCGGTGCGGGAGTCGATCTGGATCTCCTGCCACCAGGTGTCCTGCAACTCCTCTAAGTCGTGCGTCGCGAGGACATCCAGGGCGTAGAGGCCGTTGTAGCGGTAGATCTGCGGGCAGAGCGGGCTGGGCAGACGGCCGGACGGCCAGCACAACTCGCGCGATTCGATGCCCGGCGGCTGGACGAAGTTCTTTGGCTCCAGGCCGTAGTAGTCGTGTGCGTACTCCATGAAGTCGCGCCAGGCCTCCCAGGCGATCGTTGTCGAGAAGAGGCTGACCGTCGGCGTGTGGACCATCGGCGAGTTGTCGGAGTTGCCCGCCCAGATCCCGGCCACGAGGTCCGGTGTGTAGCCGAAGGTCCACGTCTCGCCGATCTCGCTGGAGTCCTCGAAGGGTTCGCTCGTGCCCGTCTTCTTACCGGATGGCCGGTCCTTCAGTTCGAGCCGGCCGCAGCTGCTGAAGGTCAGGCACTGCGTGTCCGGGTCCGAGATGATCGAGGTCACGAGGTAGGCGTAGTTTTCCCCGATCACGCGGCGCTCGACCGGCGCCTGGAAGTCGTAGAGCACGGCGCCCTCGGCGTCCGTCACACGCAGCAGGGCCACGGGGTCGAGCGTGCGCTCGCC
The DNA here is from genome assembly GCA_965247925.1 of Dehalococcoidia bacterium. Lineage (GTDB taxonomy): Bacteria > Chloroflexota > Dehalococcoidia > UBA2979 > UBA2979 > VXMT01. Next base: position 88,978 of record CBDFIB010000004.1, on the reverse strand, counting down.
CGCGCCGTGCGGCTCCAGCGCTTCCTGTCCGCGCATCACGCCCCCGTTGGCGAGGACGCTGTAGGCGTAGGTCAGGTCCTGCAGCGTGATGTCCGCGCCGCCGAGCGTGAGCGCCGGGCCGTAGCCACGCGGCGAGTCCAGGGTCGTGAGCCCCACCTGGCGCATCACCGTGGTGGTGTCGCCGACGCCGGCGAAGAGAATCGTCTTGAACGCCGGAATGTTGAGCGAGTTACCCAGGGCGTCCGCGGCGCTGATCGTGCCCTGGAAACCCGTGCCGCCGGGGTTCTTCGGCTCGAAGAACTCGCCGGTCGCCGGATCGATCACCTTGACGGGGGTGTCGAGGATGCCCGCGCCCGTGCTCCAGCCGTGCATGAAGGCGGTCATGTAGGTGAACGGCTTCAGCGTCGATCCCGGCGAGTTCTCCGTGATCACGTTGTCGTTGCGGCCCTCAATGTTGTCGCGGAAGTAGTCGCGGCTCCCGACGTAGACGAGAATCTGCCCCGTGTGCGGATCGAGGACGTAGAAGGCGCCGTTGTGGCCCTGCACCCCGGCGTACAAGGCATCCTCTTCCTCCAGCACGTCGGATTCGTAATCGGATATCCGGCGCTCGAGGATGCGCTGGGCCTCGTGCTGCAGGCCGAGATCGAGGGTCGTGATCACCTCGAGGCCGTCTTCGTAGAGGGCCCGTTCCCCGAACCGCAGCGTGATCTCCTCGGCGATGCGGCCGAGCACGAAGTGCGGCGCCTCGATGTCGAAGCGGTTGGCCTTGAAGACGAGTTGCTCGTTGCGGGCCGCACTGGCCTCGGCGGGGGTGATCAAGCCGTGCCGCACCATCAGGTCCAGCACGACGCGCTGGCGGATGAGCGCGGCCGTGGGATTCTCCAGCGGGTTGTAGAGCGAGGGCGACTGCGGGATACCGGCCAGCAGCGCCGCCTCGGCGAGCGTGAGTTCGCTCGCCTGCTTGCCGAAGTAGCCCTCGGACGCGGCCTGGATGCCGACGTAGATGCCGCCGTAGGAGATCGAGTTGAGGTACCACTCGAGGATCTGGTCCTTCGCGTAGCGCTCCGTCAGCTCGAGCGCGATCGCCGCCTCGCGCAGCTTGCGCTCCACCGTGCGCGCCGTGCGCTGCTCCTTGGGGATGTAGATGTTCTTGGCGAGCTGCTGGGTGATCGAGGACCCGCCCGAGCCCTCGAGGAACTCGCTGTCGCCGAACGGGCTGAAGTTCTCGACGCCGGCGCGAGCGAGGCCGCGCACGTTGAGGCCGTTGTTTGTGTAGAAGCTCGCGTCCTCGGTCGCAATCGTCGCGGCGATCAACCAGTCGGAGATGTCCTCGATCGGCACCGGGCGACGCAGTCCGCCGAACTCGTCGACGAACTCGTAGAGCAGCACGCCGTTGCGGTCGTAGATGCGCGCACCGCCGCGCGGCAACGAGGCGAGCAGCTCGTCCGGCGGCGCGACGTAGGCGATGAACTCGTCGTACTTCTGCTTGCCGTAGAGCGCCCCCGTGGCCGCCGCGGCGCCAGTCGCGACCAGCATCACGCCGAACAGGCCGACGAACAGCAGCAGCCAGAGGCTGATGCGCCGGCCGCCGCTCGACGCCGGTGCTCGCCGGCGTCGGCGGGCCCGCTGCCGCCGCGTGCGCTGGCTGATGGTCACGGGGAGCCCTCGGGCCTGCCGTGCCGGATCATGCTGCCTGTGGGTGCGTCAGGATTCCGCACGTCTCGATCGTATCCGTTCCGCTCGCCCCGCGGCTACCGAGGCGGTTCAAAATCGTGCCTCGCGTTTCGCTGCTCCAGCCCGCGATCCTGTGGTGCGTCGCGCCCGACCGCACATATAGTGCGTACTCATTGGGCGAATAGCGGGCGACACGGCCCGCGAGGCGCAAGCGGCGCCACTCATCCAGACGTCGCGCGGCGGCCGGAGGTTCCCGTGGATCTGAGCAGCGAGGAGGTCCGGCACATCGCCCGGCTCGCGCGCATCGCCCTCACGGACGAGGAGACCGAGCGCCTCCGTGGCGAGCTCTCGAGCATCCTCGGACACTGCCAGGCGCTGAGCGCGATCGATACCTCCGGCGTGCCGCCGACGGCGCAGTCCTTCTCTCTCGTCAACGTCGAACGTTCCGACGAGCCTCGCCCGTCCGAGGACGTCTCCGACGTGCTCGCGAACTCGCCCGAGCGCGAGGGTGACTACATCCGCGTCCGCGCGGTGCTCGAACAGGGGCCCGATGGCTGACTCCGCCCTGTCCGACGGACCGGCGATCGACCTCGATCGCAGCGCGCACGAGCACGCCGCGGCGCTGCGCGCCGGCGACTACAGCGCGCGTGCCCTGGCCGAGGCGACGCTCGCGCGGGTGAGCGCGCAGGAGCCCGATCTCAACGCCTACATCCGCGTCACGCCCGAGCAAGCCCTCGCCCAGGCCGACGCCGCCGACGGGCGGCTGCGCGCCGGCGACGCCGCGCCGCTGACCGGTATCCCCGTCGGGCTCAAGGACGTGCTCTCCACGCGCGGCGTCGAGACCACCGCAGGCTCACGCATTCTCGAGGGCTTCACGCCGATCATCGACTGCACGGTCGTCGCGCGGCTGCGCGAGCAGGGTGCGGTCTTCGTCGGCAAGACGAACCTCGACGAGTTCGCGATGGGCTCCTCGACGGAGCACTCGGCCTACGGCGCGACGCGCAACCCGTGGGATCTCACGCGCGTGCCCGGCGGTTCCTCGGGTGGCTCGGCGGCCACCGTCGCGGCGCGAGGCGTGGCGATCGCCCTCGGCACGGACACGGGCGGCTCGATCCGCCAGCCGGCCGCGCTGACGGGCATCGTCGGCCTCAAGCCCAGCTACGGCCGCGTCAGCCGCTACGGCGTGGTCGCCTTCGCCTCCTCGCTGGAGCAGGTCGGGCCGTTCGCGCGCGATGCGCGCGATGTCGCCACCCTGTTGCAGGCGATCGCGGGGCACGACCCGAACGACGCGACCACCGCCCCCGAGCCCGTGCCCGACTACACCGAGCGCTTCGATCGCGGCCTCGAGGGCCTGCGCGTCGGCGTCCCCGGCGAGGCGTTCGCCACGGGCCTCGAGGACGGCGTGCGCGAGGCCTTCGAGCAGGCGCTGGCGCTGTTCGAGCGGGAGGGTGCGGTCATCGATCGCTCGGTCACGCTGCCCTCGCTGGAGGTCGCGCTTTCCGCCTATTACATTATCGCTCCCGCCGAAGCGTCGGCGAACCTCGCCCGCTACGACGGTGTCAAGTACGGTTATCGCTTCAGGGGCGGCGAAGGCATGTGGGACGAGATGGAACGGACCCGCGGTAACGGCTTCGGCGATGAGGTAAAGCGCCGCATCATGATCGGCGCCTACGCGCTTTCCGCCGGCTACTACGACGCCTACTACCGCAAGGCGCAGCAGGTGCGGACGCTGGTTCGCGCTGAGTTCGAGACCGCCCTCGCGGAGCACGACCTGCTGCTCACGCCGACCGCGCCGACGGTCGCCTTCCCGCTCGGCGCGAAGCTCGACGATCCGCTCGCCATGTACCTCAACGACCTGCTGACGATCCCGGTCAACATCTCGGGCAACCCGGCGATCAGCATCCCCGGCGGCTTCTCCGAGGGCCTGCCGGTCGGCATCCAGCTGATCGCGCGCCCCTTCGAGGAATCGACGCTGCTCGGCGCCGCGCACGCCTGCGAGGCGCTGACCGACTGGAGCACCCGGCGTCCGCCCCTGGCGGAGATCGGAGCGCCCTCGTGACGAGTGACGCTCACTCCGGGTTTACGGCGGGCCTCGGCCACCAGGCGCGGCGCGGGCTGCACTCGGAGACGGTCGCCGGCCTGCCGCCCTCGGGCATCCGCCGCTTCTTCGAGCTGCTGGACAAGGCGCAGGGCGTGATCTCGCTGGCCGTCGGGCAGCCGGACTTCGCCACGCCCGCGCAGATCACCAACGCCGCCGCCGAGGCGATGCTGGCCGGGCACACCGGCTACACCAGCAACTACGGCCTGCCCGAGCTACGCGAGATGCTGAGCAGCCAGCTCGAGCGCCTCTACGGCGTCCGTTACGACCCGGCCCGCGAGCTGATGCTCACCACCGGCGTCTCCGAGGCGCTCGACATCGCGATGCGCGCCCTCGTCGATCACGATGACGAGGTGCTGGTGCCGGAGCCCGCCTACGTCGCCTACCAACCGGTGGTGCTGCTGGCCGATGCGCGCTACGTCCCCGTGCCGACCTGCGCCGAGGATGCCTTCATGGTCACCGCCGAGGCGATCGAGGAGCGGATCACGCCAGCCACCAAGGCGATCCTGCTCGGCTACCCCTCGAACCCCACGGGCGCGGTGCTGGACCGCGAGACGCTGGAGGGCATCGCGGCCCTCGCCAGGGCGCACGACCTGTTCGTGATCTCGGACGAGCTCTACGACCGGCTGATCTATGGCGCCGAGCACGTCTGCTTCCCCTCGATCGAGGGCATGCACGAGCGGACGATCCTGCTCGGCGGCTTCTCCAAGGCCTACGCGATGACGGGCTGGCGGCTCGGCTGGGTGGCGGCGCCGCCGCACCTGCTCGAGGCGATGATGAAGATCCACCAGTACGTGATGATGAGCGCGCCGACTGCCGCCCAGTACGCCGCCATCGAGGCGCTCGCCTCGGCCGAGGAAGACGTGCGCGGGATGGTCGCCGAGTACGACCGCCGTCGCCGCATGGTCGTCGCCCGGCTGCGCGCGATGGGCCTCCCCACGGTGGAGCCGCGCGGCGCCTTCTACGCCTTCCCCGACATCCGCCCGACCGGCCTCGACGACCTCGCCTTCGCCGAGGCGCTGCTCGAGGAGGAGCGCGTCGCGATGGTGCCCGGCTCCGCCTTCGGCGAGAGCGGGCGCGGCTACGTGCGCATCTGCTACGCCGCCGACTACGACGACATCGAGGAGGCGATGAACCGCACGGAGCGCTTCGTCGCGAAGCGGCTCGCCGCCTCGGGCCCGAAGTAGCGCCGGCACAGCGCCGGTGAGCGAGCCCGCCGCCGGCAGTGCGGACGACCTCGTCCTCTCAATCCGCGACGTGCGGGTGCAGCCAGCCGACGAACCGGGCGAGCTGGCGCTGGAGATCGACACCTCGCGCGGCACGATCCTCGCCGCGCTGAGTCCCTGCGAGGGCAAGACCGGCTGCGCGATCTTCCTCGGGGGCGCCATGGGCGGCGGCGACGGGCCCGCCGAGGGCGTCTACCTGCGCCTCAGCCGCGAGCTGGTCGCGCGGGGCGTCACCTCGCTGCGCGTCGGCTACCGCAAGGCGGGCGAGTTCGACGAGTGCGTGCTGGACGCGCTCGCGGCCTGCTCCTTCCTGCGCGGCATCGGCGCCGAGCGCGCGGTGATCGTCGGCCACTCCTTCGGCGGGGCGGTCGCGATCAGGGCGGGCGAGCTGGCGCCGCTGGCGAGCGCCGTCGCGGCGCTCTCGCCGCAGCGCTTCGGCACGCAGACCGTCGAGCGCCTCGGCAAGCCGCTGCTGCTGATCCACGGATCGGACGACACGGTGCTGCTGCCCCAGGCCTCCGAGGACATCTACGAGCGCGCGCTCCAACCGAAGCGCCTCTTCATCCTCGAAGGCGGCGGCCACTCCCTGCGCGAGGTCGCCGCCGACGTCCACGCCCTGCTCTCGCAGTTCATCAGCGACGCCGCGGGCGACCGTGAGGAGCCGGAGTAGGCGCTCCGAGGTCGCGCCGTCGGGCTGTTAGACTCGCGTCCCGAGTACCTGGGAGGCGCCTGTGGAAGTGATCGTCATCATTGTCGGCATTGCCGCGGCGATCTATGTGCTGTGGCGGTTGTTCGTGTGGAACACGCGTCGCCGGATACTGGGCGCGTTCTCACAGTTACTCGCTCACGCCGAGCGTTCGCTGGTTGAAATGGAACCCTTGATCCAACAAGCCAGCCCCGATGAGATTCATCATTCGGCGCTCGTATTGGAACGTGAGATTTGTGTCGGGCTGGCTCATCTCGCTCGCAAGGTTTCGATAACGACGCGTTCGGAGATCGAGACGGCCAACTGGGCCATGGTAGCTGCCACACTGGACAAGGGGTCCCCGGCCTATACGAGGTCGAGCCAGCACTGCGCTCTCTAGGTCAGCCGCACGCAGCGAGTCTCGCCGACCGCGTCACCGATCGGTTGGTGGCTCTGTTAGGGGACGGCGACTCCGCATGAGCGAATCGCGGGTGCACCCGTGGATGCGCCAAAGGTGTACCGTCGGCGCGGGTAGGGTGGCGCGCCGTCAGGTGTCGAGGTAGTTGAGGCCAAAGGCAGACCGCACGTCCCTTCTAGACGCCCCCGAGCGGCGCGATCGCCTCGGGCGACTCCACCACGATCCAGGTCGCGCGCGCGATCGCGACCGCCTGTCCGCCCGGCGCGAGCAGCGCCGACTCCGCGTGGCGGCGGTTGCCCTCGGCGCCGGTCCGGCGCGCCACGGCGACGTACTGCTCGCCGGCGCGCACCGGCTCGAGGATGCGCGCGGCCATCCGCCCCAGCACCGCGCTCAGGCGGTCGTCCACGTGCGCCCAGCCGCTCGGGCAGTCGATCGCGGCCCAGACGATGGGCTCCGCCACGATGCCGTCCGCGCCGGCGAGATCGGCCGCGGGCGTCCACAGCGCGGCGACGACCTCGGAGGCCCCGGGGACGAGGCCCGTGAAGATGCGCAGGCCGTCGTCGGCTGCGCGGTCGGGGCCGCACGCGAAGCAGCTCGGGAATGGATGCTGATCGAACCCGCGGAAGCGGCGCGCCGCCTCGATCGCCTCGGCTGGACTCACTCGCGGCGGCGCCGCCAGTTCGAGCGTGGTGGGCGCGGCCTCCGCCACCAGGTGCGCTCCGTCGAACAGCAGCGCGCGATTGCCCTCGTGGCGCACCTCCATCGCCCGGTCGAGCGGGGGCGGGCTGCGCAGCGTCACCTCGGCCGTGGGGGCGTCGACATGCCGTGCGAGCAGCGCACAGGTGTAGCCGCCGTTGCCGGACTGCGGCGGGCCGCGAAAGCGCCGGGGGATGACGATCATCGCCTCGCTACTGGCCACCGGGCCGTCCTTCCCCTCGCGGCGCGCGAGGAACCCGCGGGTCGTGCCGGAGCGTCCGCAACGATACCTCCGGAACGAGGGCGCTGCTAAGGTCGTGCACGCATGTGACGCGGAATGGGGTCGAGCGATGGCGGATCTGGGCGTCTGGACGGTGGACGGCGCCGCGCCGCGGCGCGTACGGCGTTCGGGCGTCGACCTCGAGAAGGATCTCGAGGACTGGATCGCCAACGACTCGGCGCTCCTCGCGGACGGGCTCACGATCGTCGGACGCCAGCTACGACTCGAGGGCGGCCCGCTCGACCTGCTCGCGATCGACTGGGATGACCGCTGGATGGTGATCGAGCTCAAGCGTGCGCGGCTCTACCGGGACGCAATCACCCAGGCGCTCGACTACGCGTCATCGATAGCGCAGATGGATGCAGACGATCTGGAGTCCCTGCTCAAGCCCGGTCTCGCGGCGTTCGGCGACGCAGCGGAGCTGTCACAGGCGGTGCGTCGGCAACTGGACGGCGAGGACGGGCCCCGTGAGGTGGCTGTGCTGCTCGCCGGCGTCGGCGCCGATGGCGGGCTGGAGCGCATCGTCACTCACCTCGGTGGGAGGTACGGCGTGCCGATCAGCATCGTCAGCTTCGAGGTCTTCGAGCCGCAGGGCGGCCCGCAGCTGTTGATCCGTGAGGTCACCGAGGAGCAGATCGAGCAACGGCCGCGGCGACCAAGGCGGAGCGTTGGTGGAATCCATGAGCTCGCCCGCGATGCTGGTGTCGAGGCGGAATTCGAGCGCTTCCTGAAGATGTCGCAGAAGGCCGGACTCGCGGTGCAGCCGTACCGGTGGGCTGTCAGGATCGCTCCTCCGGCGAACCGCACCCGCTACCTGATGTACGCGAGGCCCGAGAGAGACGGCATTGTGCTGAGCGCAGGCCCTGCGGAGTTCGCGGAGTTCTTCCCTCCGCTCACCGAAGATGAAGCCACAACTGCGATCGGGCCTTACGAAAGGGGCGTGCATCTCGCCGGCGCCGACCTCGACGCGCGGCTCGACCAGATCGAGGCGTTCCTGAAGTCGCTCCCGCGTCCGGGTGGCGAGGACGAGTCGGACTGGCAGGACGTCAGTCGTCGAGGTAGTTGAGGCCGAGGGCGGAGCGCACGTCCACCATCGTCGCCTGCGCGACGCCGCGCGCGTGCTCCGTGCCGCGCCTGAGTGCCGCGCGCACCTCGTGCGGGTTCGCCTCGAAATACGCGCGGCGCTCTCGGATCGGGTCGAGGAAGGCGTTGAGCGCGGTCGCCAGCTTGCGCTTCACCTCCACGTCGCCGACGCGCCCCTCGCGGTAGCGCTCCTTGAGGTCGTCGACCTCCTCGGTGTCGGGGTTGAAGGCGTCGTGGTACATGAACACCGGGTTGCCCTCGACGTGGCCGGGGTCGGTGGCGCGCAGCCGCGTCGGGTCCGTGTACATGCTCATGACCTTGCGCTCGACCGTCTCGGCGTCGTCCTTGAGGTCGATCGTGTTGCCCATCGACTTGCTCATCTTCGCGTTGCCGTCGATGCCGACGAGGCGCGGGACGCGGCCGACGAGCCCCTCCGGCTCCGGGAAGACCTCGCCGAAGCGGCGGTTGAAGCGGCGTGCGACCTCGCGCGTCAGCTCGATGTGCGGCAGCTGGTCCTCGCCGACGGGCACGAGGTGCGCGCGCGGCATCAGGATGTTGGCGACCTGCATGATCGGGTAGGTGAAGAAGGCGACGGGCACGGCGCCGCGCTCGCGCACCACCTGCCGCTTGCCCGGGCGCTCGGCGTCCTCGAACGACATCCCGCGCTCCTCGAGTTCGTCCATCTCGGCCTTGAGCGTCGGGTTGCGTTCGAGCCGTCCGAGGCCGATGAACCAGCTGAGCAGGGTCGTCAGCTCGGCGTGCTCCGGCACGAGGCTCTCGATCACGAAGTGAGAGCGCTCCGGATCAAGCCCGACGGCGAGCCAGTCGGTGGCGACCTCGATGACGGCCGAGCGGACGAGATCGATGTCGTCGGCGTGGTCGGAGACCTGGTAGTCGGCGATGATGAAGAAGCACTCGTACTCGTCCTGGAGGCGGAGCCAGTTCTCGAGCGCGCCCGCGTAGTGCCCAAGGTGCAGGGCCCCGGTGGGCCGCACCCCGGTCAGAATCCGCCGTCGCTCCTCGCCCGCCTCGCTCATCGCCTCGCCTCGCTGTGCCGTTGCGCCTCGTGCCATCGAGGGTATCGCGAGTGGGGGAGGGGGGCGAGGGTTGGGGGTGAGTGGCGGTGCGCCACGCTGCCGATCGCTGCCGGGCGCCGGCTAGCCGGTGAACGTCGGTCCTCTCGCCCGCGCCCGTGATCGCGAGGCGCGGACCTACATGCCGGGATCAGGCCAGTGCATGCGGCCGTCGTCGCCGACGAGGCCGCGCACCGCGGCATCCGCCGCGGCGAGATCGAAGGCGTCCACGTCGAGCGGGAGGTCGATGAATTCTTCGGCCCACTCCCTCAATTCCGCGTCTTGTTCCGTGGAAGGGTTGGTCAGCGCCTCACGCAACTCGTCGTAGCCGTAGACGCCTCCGCAATCTTCCGGCGGACACGCGCCGCGTCCGGCGATGCAGGCAGGCGCGTCCGGTCGCGATTGCTCGCCGGTCCGGACCGCCATGAGCTCAACATGGTGTTCCCAGGAGTCGCCGAAATCGTACTCGTAGCGGAGCGTGTCGCGGGGTATGCGCAGGACGTCCGCCACGACCACATCGGACTCGTCGGCATAGCCAAGCTCATCGAGGCTGGAGTCACCGTACGTGACTCCAGAGGGCGTGGTGAACGCATGCAGGTGCGAGTTGGTCCAGCCCATGGCGGCCTGGATGACCAGATGGAGGTCGGCGAGCGTGGTCTGGTCCGGGATCACCACGCGCCGTTCGATATCCGGGCCGGCATCGACAAGGGCGATCAGGATCTCGTACTGCCGATGTGCGCCCGCGCCGGGCGCACCCGAGTTGTTCGTCGCCATGATGCCCCTCCCGTGCTCACGCAGAAGGTATCGCGAGTGGGGCAGGCGGGCGAGGGCGGAGGTGCTAGGCTGCTTGCGAGGGCGTGCGAGTGGCGATGGGGCCGCGGGCCGCCGCCGCGCGCCGGAGGGCGAATCATGGTTGCCGAGGCGCCGGAGCAACTGCGGGAAGCGGCGATCCAGTACTTCCGTGAAGAGGAACTGCCGGAGCCGCTGTCGTGGGTAGACGACCTTGACTCCCTACATCTGCGCCTGTTCGCGGTCGAGTTGGCTGACGCGCTCAAGCAATGCCTGCTGACGGGCGACTATCGCGACCTGACGGAGGTCATCGAGGGCTGGGAGGCCACCGCCGAGGTCATGTCGTCGCCGGAGATCGTCGCGGCGTTGACTCGTCCCTTGGACGAGCGGGAGTATCTCCCGCTGTCCGACTTCCTCGACTTGGAGTAGTGGAGCGGCGGAAGTTAGTCCGTACGGCGGTTAGCGGAACATCCGTGCGATGGAATGTCAAGGGCCTCACTACGAGAACAGCCGCGACACCGTATGGATCTCGCCACCGGTCCACGGGTCGGCGAGCGCGGGGAGCGAGGGGTGGCGGCCCTCGAAGTAGTCGCGGACTGACCAGAGTTGGACGCGCGGGTAGCGCTGCGCCCCGACGGTGACCTCGCCCAACGCCGCCGCTTCCGCCCGAGCCCGTGCTGAGTTGACCGGGTTCATCGTGACGTAGACGCCGAGCGCTGCATTCTCGCGCCCCATCACATGGAGGAAGTCGCGGAAGGCGCCGAGCGAGAACCTGGGGCTGCCCTTGACCTGCGCGAGAACCCGGCTCGAGTCGTGGTCGTCCGGGTCCGCGAGCAGCATCCCGCTCCCGTCGATGCCGCCGTCACCCCGCTGGTGCTCGTTGAGCGCGAGGCCCGAAATGCGCGTGACGGCCCAGCCCTCGAAGTCGAACGGCTTCTCTGCGGCCAGCTTGCGCGCGCTCGCGAGATCCTGCGGGATGCCGAACATCGGCGCCTCGATGGCCAGCGGCTTGAGGCGGCGATCCTGGATGATGTCGATCGCGTTCGCCGAGATGTCGACGCCGATCCAGCGGCGTCCGAGGTTGTGCGCCGCGACAATCGCCGTTCCGCAGCCACAGAACGGGTCTAGCACCAGATCGCCGGGGTTGCTGGAGGCCTGGATGATTCGTTCGAGCAGCGCAACGGGCTTCTGGGTCGGGTAGCCAAGGCGCTCTGACTTGCGCCGACCGACCGGGGTCATGCCATCGCGATCCTCGAGCCAGTAGTCCTCGGGCACCTTCCCGCGCTCGCGGTACTCCTCGACGTTCTCCGGCGTGAGCCTGCCACCGATGCCGCCGCCCGTCTCCTCGTCCGCGTGTTGCACGTTGAGTTGCTTGTAGGGGATGCGGACGGCGTCGCGATTGAAGACCGCCGAGTCGCCTCGGGCGTAGAACAGCAGCACATCGTGTTTGCGCGGGAACCAGCGCACGGGATTGCCGGGCCCGGTGTAGCACCAAGCGATCTCGTTGCGGAATTGCTTCGCCCCGAAGATCGTGTCCATCAACGCCTTCAAGTAGTGGCTCGCTGTCGGATCGCAGTGGAGGTAGATGCTGCCGCTCGGCTTCAGCAGCCGCCGTGCTTCAACGAGGCGCACCCCCATATAGCTCAGGTAGGCGAGCATCCCCGACTCGCCGAGGATTCGCCTCATCCCCGCGATCACGTCGTGGAGCGGATTGCTCGTGGCTCGCTCGATCTGGCGGACGCGCTCGGCGGCGGCGGCGTCCCACTTCCAGGTGTCGATGAAGCCGCGGACCTGGGCTGGCGTGCCGTTCTCCGTGCCGAAGATGATGTTGTAGTCGGCGTTGCTGTTGAACGGCGGGTCGAGGTAGACGAGTTCAACCGACTCGTCCGGCCACTCTCGCATCCAGTCGAGGCAATCGCCGTAGTAGAGGGCGTTGTCCTCCATGCGCGCAGATTACCCCGAATTCGGCTCAGATGGGCGGACCAGCGAGAGCGCGTCCGCGAGGTCGGCGGCCTGGATGTCGGCGAACAGGTCGACGAGCGGCTTGAGGTCGCCGCCGTCCGCAGCCTTGAGGGCGTCGAGGTACGGGTCGCGATGCTCCTCGTCGCGGATCACGAGGACCAGGTAGTCGCTCTTGAGGAAGACGGGCGCCGTGAGCGCGCGCGCGACGCGGCCGTTGCCGTCCTCGAAGGGGTGGATCTGCGAGAAGCGGTGATGCAGCCAGGCGGCCTCGACCTCGGGGCAGACGCCCTGGGCCTCATGGCTCACGCGCCAGATGAGCAGCCGGTCGATCTCGTCCTGGACGAACTCTGGCGGGCAGTACTCGTGCAGCCGGCCGTCGGGCTCGATCGGGTTGTTCGGGAGCCGCTTCCAATCGCCCTTGAGCAGGGGCGCGGCGAATCGCCGCCCCAGCGCGTCGATGGCGTCGCGCGTGTCCTGGTGTTCGGTCAGGCCGCGGTGCAGCTCCCTGATGTACGAGCTCGTCAGCTCCCGCTGACCGCCGACGAGGTCCATCACCATGTCGAGCGACGCGCGCTGGTCCTCGATCAGTGGCCGCGCCTCGGAGCTGATGCGGCCATCCGCGTGGAAGCTGTCCATCGCGCCCAGGCCGATCTCGGCGAGGGCGATCGTGACGCCTCGATCGACGCTGTAGAGGCGCTCGATGATGCCGGTCTCGATCGCCCAGACCGTCATCAGTCGTTCCTGCAGCTGCCGCACAGTGTCCGGGTCGCCGAGCGCCGTGCGAGCCGCCGCCCACTCTGCGTGGACGGCGTGCAGGTCGGTACGGCAGAGCGCCTGCCAGTCGTCCGGGAGGTCGGTGATCGGCTGCCAGCGGTGTGCGATCAGCGATCCGCCGCCGCGCGGCATCGCCCCTACATCCGCTCCGGCGCCGAGATGCCCATCAGGCCGAGCGTGCGCGCGAGGGTGAGGCGTGTGGCCTCGAGGAGCAGGAGGCGCGCACGGCTCAGCGCCTCGTCGTCGCCGAGCACGCGACACTGCGTGTAGAAGACGTGGAACGACTGCGCCAGCCCCTGCGCGTAGTGCGGCAGACGGTGCGGCGCCAGCTCGTCGACGACTTCCTCGATCACCTCGGGCAGCAGCAGCAGCTTGCGGATCAGCGCCTGCTCCGCCTCGTGCGTGAGCAGCGAGGGCTGCGCGCCCTCGGCGGACAGGCCCTGCGCTTCGGCGTTGCGCAGCACTCCGGCGATGCGCGCGTGCGCGTACTGCACGTAGTAGACGGGGTTCTCGTCCGTCTGCCGGGTCGCCAGTTCCAGGTCGAAGTCCATCGCCGAGCCCGCCGAGGAGAGCAGGAAGAAGAAGCGCGCCGCGTCGCGGCCGACCTCGTCGACGACCGCGCGCAGCGTGACGATCTCGCCCGCGCGTTTGGAGAGCGGCACCACCACCCCGTCACGCTTGAGCGTGACGAGCTGGTAGAGCAGCACGTCCAGCGCGTCGCCGTCGCCACCCGTCGCCGTCACGCCCGCCTTGACGCGCGAGACGTGGCCCTGGTGGTCCGCGCCCCAGACATCGATCACGCGGTCGAAGCCGCGCCCGATGAACTTGTCGTAGTGGTAGGCGATGTCCGTTGCGAAGTAGGTCGGCTGGCCGTCCGAGCGGATCAGCACGTTGTCCTTGGACTCGCCGAGCTGCGAGGAGGCGAACCAGACCGCGCCCTCGCGCTCGACGACGTGGCCGGCCTCGCGGAGCAGCGAGAGCACGCGGTCGTAGGGGCCGCCCTCGACCTGTAGCGAGCGCTCGGCGAACCAGCGGTCGTAGCGCACGCCCATCGCCTCGAGGTCCTCGCGGATCTGCTCGACCATGAGGCGGATGCCTTCGTCGCCGAGGCGGGTGTCGGGCTCCTCGCCCTCGGGGCACAGGAAGGCGTCGCCGTGGTCGCGCTGGATGCGCTCGGCGACTTCGCGGACGTACTCGCCGGGGTAGCCGTTCTCGGGGATCTCGGTGTCGCGGCCGAAGAGCTGCTGGTAGCGGGCGTAGAGGGTGCGGGCGAAGATCGCGACCTGCTGACCCGCGTCGTTGATGTAGTACTCCTCCTCCACCTCGTGGCCGGTCGCGCGCAGCACGGCGGCGAGCGTGGAGCCGATGGCGGCGCCGCGCCCGTTGCCGACGTGGACCGGCCCGGTCGGGTTGGCGGAGACGTACTCGACCTGCGTCTTGCTCCCGCCGCCGAGGTCGAGTTGCGGCCACGCCTCGCCGGCCTCGGCGACCGCGCGCGCCTGATCGGCGGCCCAGCCGGGGTCGAGGTAGAGGTTGAGGAAGCCGGGCGGGGCGACGGTGACCTTGCCGACGGCGGGGTGCGCGGGCATGCGCGCACGCAGCGCCTCCGCGACGTCGAGCGCGCGCATGCGGGCGAGGCCCTGGATGCGCAGCGGCAGGTTGGCGGCGAAGTCGCCGTGCTCGGGGCGCTGGGGGTGTTCGAGTGTGACCTCGGGCGCGGCGAATGCGGGCAGGTCGCCCGCCTCCTGTGCGGCGACGAGCGCCCGTTCGACCAGTTCCCGCAGCTCTTCGCGAATCACGTCCCGCCCAGTCTATCGCGCAGCGCGCCGGGCGCGAGGGGCGGGCGGCGCGGTGGCGGTATACTCGGAGCATGGACAGGAACAGGAAGTCACCTCGGTCATCCGGATTGCTCGCGTCCCTGCCGCGCATCGCGAGGCGGGTACTGGGCAGGAAGGACAAGCCGGCGGTCGAGCCTGAGCTGCCGCCGCTTCTTCCCGAGCCGGGGCCGTCTGGGCTGCCCCCCGCTCCGCCGCGCGTGCGGGGGCCCGGCGCGAAGCACGCCCCGGCTGCCCGACTGCAGCCAAGTCCCGGCGAGTTGTCGGGGCCGTCGGGCCTGCCCGCTGCGCCACTGCGCGTCGTGAAGCGGGGGCTGTAGGCGAACCGCGCCTAGGCTGACGCTGACGTAGAAGCTCGCTCATCTACCGCGTAGTCGCGAGGCAGCCCCTAGCGGTCGCTGCTGGCGTTCTTGGAAGGATCAAGCGTCAACCTGATACTCCGCGATTTTCTGTGCCAAGTTCCTCAGGTCACGGAATTTCCGGCACAACTCTTCTGCGAAGATGCGCGCCGCCTCCGCATCCGGCCGTTCCGAGTCGCATCTTGGCTGGAGGAAGCAGCTGAGACGGCCATGCAGGTACTCCAGACGAGGGAGTCGTTCGCTGAGCCACCCTGGGTCCTCGCCTTCGTGCCGCTCACGAAGACGCTGCTGGAACGTGTGGGCCTTCTCGTAGAGCCCTTCAAGGAAGCCTGATGCGACAGCCTTCTCTCTCGCGATCAGCGACGGTTCGCTGGCGATGGTGCCTTCCGCAACCTTCCCGCAGTCGTAGTCTGCTCCCTTGAGGATCGCTGCGAGTGAGACATCCCTGAATTGCTCCCGGTGACGCTGTTCCTCGCTCCGCATGGCGTCGATAGCCTCGTTGAGGAACTCGCCGAGGCCGACTTCCTGCTGGCGGATGAAGTCGGGCACCTCAACATCCTTCGAGGTCAAGCTCGATCCTGTGTTTGACCAGATTCGAAGACGTTCGTGTCTCAGTTGAGATTGATCGATGAAGTGCGAAGCCCCGTCTTTCCGCGTCTTGGTGGGATGCGCAATCTGTATCCGAGTCGCTCTTGCGTCACCAAAGTCATACGCGTCCCACTCGGATGTCATCCTTAGAGCAGCATGGATTGCCTTCCCGGCGTCCTGCTGGAGCACGAAGGCCTGGAAGAGACCGTACAGCCGCAGGTAGCGCCCACCCACGCCGGAGTCAGTGTCATCAGCTTGGTAGGCCCAGATTGCCTGCTGTGCATCCTCCAGTGTGTCGAGCCCGCTTGTGAGCGGATTCCATTGATCGGATCCAAGGAGAGTCTGGTGGCGGCGTGGTTCATTGATGAGATCACGGACGACCCGGACGAGTTCGTGGACCACTTCACCTACCCATATGCCAGCTGGGGCGGCTGCTGCCACCGATGCGAAGGCGGCTACCTCAGGATAGCGTGTGTGTTCTGGTGGCGATTCTGACTGCCTAGCCCCCGATCACCCCGTCCCGCCGCAGCGCGGCGATCTCCGAGGCCGCAAGACCCACCTCGGAGAGCACCTCGGCGGTGTGCGCGCCGATCGGGGGCGAGGCGCGCTCGATCGTCGTCGGCGTGGCGGAGAGTTCGACGACGGGCGCGACGACGCGCTGCGGGCCGGTGATGTCGTGCTCGATTTCGCGCATGTGGCCGGCGGCGACGACCTGCGGGTCGTCGGCGAGCTCCTCGGGGAGCTGGACGGGGGCGATCGGCACGCCCGCGGCGCCCAGGGCGTCCATCCACTCTGCCGTGCTGCGCTCGGCGATGCGGGCGGTCATGTAGGCCACGCGCGCGTCGCCGTAGGCGATGCTCGCCGGGTCCGAGGCGTCGTAGTCCGGGTCGTCGGCGTGGTCGTCCGTGATCTCCAGCGCCTCGCGCACCAGCGCGCGCGTGCGAGGCGTGATCGCGCCGAGCATGATCAGGCCGTCGGTGGTGCGGTAGGCGTGGCTGAAGCCGCGCAGCGCCGCCGTGTCCGACTGTCGCTGCCCCGCCCGCGCATCGAGGATCTCCTCGTAGCTGCCGCCGCGGGCGCGGATCGCGCGCACCTCCTCGATCATCGGGTCGCGCATCCGCGCGTCGCTGACCGGCTCGCGCATCACCACGGTGTCCTGGATCGCGAGTGAGGCGCGCAGCAGCGAGGCCTCGACGCGCTGTCCCTCGCCCGTGCGCTCGCGGTGGAAGAGCGCGGCGAGGATGCCCGCGGCGGCGGAGAAGCCCGCCGAGTAGTCCGCCAGCGCCGAGGCGGCGAGGTGCAGCGGTTCGCCCTCGCTGCCGATCTTCGCGCCGGCGGCGATCAGGCCGGCATAGGCGGTCATCGTCGGGTCCGTCGCGGTGCGGTCGCTGAGCGGGCCGCCGTGGCCCCAGCCCGTGATCTCGCAGTAGACGAGGTCCGGGCGCAGCTCGCGCAGCGTCTCGTAGTCCAGCCCGTAGCGCGCCGCCGCGCCGGGCCGCAGGTTCTGCGTCACCACATCGAAGTGCGGGACGAGCCGCCGCGCGAGGTCGGCCCCGGCGGGCCGGCCGAGGTCGATCGCGATGCCGCGCTTGTTGCGGTTGAGCGACTGGAAGCGCTTGCCCTCGTTGGGGACGATCGCGCCCCAGCGGCGGTGTTGGTCGCCGTCCGGCGGTTCCACCTTGACGACGTCCGCGCCGAGGTCGGCGAGCACGCAGCCGAGGAACGGGGCGGCCACCACTTGCGAGAACTCGAGGACGCGGACGCCTGCGAGCGCTCCGCTCACGCGCTCCCCTCCGAGCGCCCGCGCCAGGGCTCGTGCTGCTTCGCGCTGCCCTGCGTCTGGTAGAGCATCATCTGGCGGAACAGATCAGCCTGCTCCGTGGCGGCGAGGCCGGCGTCGTAGCCGTAGCGCAGCGACTCGCGCGCGAGGCGCAGCGCCTGCGGCGGGTAGGAGATGATCTCCTGCATCGTCTCGCGCGCCACCGGCAGCAGCTCGTCCGGCTCGTGCACGGAGACGACGAGGCCGATGCGCCGCGCCTCCTCGGCGCCGACCGCGCGCCCGGTGAGCGCCATGTGCAGCGCGTTGCCGCGCCCGACGAAGCGCGCGAGGCGCAGCGTGCCGCCGTAGGCGGGCAGGATGCCGAGGCTGGTCTGCGGCAGCCGGAAGCTTGCCGCGGTGCTGGCGAGGATGAAGTCCGTGCAGCAGCACATCAGGCAGCCAACGCCGATCGCGAAGCCGTTGACGGCCGCGATCACCGGCTTCGAGTAGGCACCGAGCACGTCGAAGATCGGGCTGCCCTGGTGCTCCTCGAGGTAGCGCTCCGCGTCGTCGACGCTGTGCGTGGACTCCTCCTTGAGGTCGGCGCCGGCGGAGAAAGCGCGGCCCGCGCCCGTGATGACGACGCCGCCGACGTCCGGGTTGGCCTCGGCGGCGCGCAGCTCGTCGACGGTCTGGGAGCTGACCTCGCTGCCCCAGGCGTTGAGCCGGCTGGGGCGGTCGATGGTGACGACGGCGACGCCGTCGCGGACCTCGGTGCGTGCGTATTGGGGTGAGTCGCTCATGCCTCGCCTCCCCAGCGCTCCCAGTGCAGCACCTCGTCGATCGGCTTGCGCCCGAGCGGGCCGAAGCGGCCCATCGGGTAGCCGACGGGGATGGTCGAGCCGATGTAGACATCGTCCGGGATGCCGAAGTGGGCCTTGATCTCGTCCTCGGCGCCCGCCTGGAAGGTGGTCATCGCAGCGCCGAGGCCGAGGCCGCGCGCGGCCAGCAGCAGGTTCTGCGTCGCGGGGTAGATCGTGGACCACATGGTCGCGCGGACCGGGGCCTCGGCATTCGGGTAGGCGTTGCGGATGCAGCAGAAGATCACGGCGGGCGTCTCGTGGAAGTGCGCGATCAGGTAGCGCACGGCGCGCATCATCCGGCCCTGCGCGTCGTCCTCCGGGTCCCTGCTGAACTGGCCGAGGCGGCGCTGCAGGATATCCGCGAGGAAGCGCATGTCCTCGCGGTTGGTGACGACCACGAAGCTCCAGTGCTGCGAGTTGCCCGCCGAGGGCGCTCGCGTCGCGGCGTGTACGAGCTTCTCCAGCAGCTCGCGCGGCACCGGGTCCGGCTTGAGCCGGCGCATCGCGCGGTTGGTGTCCATCGCCTCGAAGAGGTCCATTGGGTCTCCTTCCGGTCGTGGTTCTCGCTGCCGAGCGCTACCCGCGGTAGCCCTCGATGAAGTTGGTGATCGCGTCGATGTGCTGCTGCGGCGAGGTCAGCCCGGCGTTCATCGTGTTGAAGGAGACGTGGGTCGCGCCCGCGTCCTCCCAGTTCTGCGCCATGGCGAGCTGCGCGTCGAGGTCCCCGTCGGTGACGGCGGCGCGTGCGCAGAGCGCGATCGCGCCGGGATCGCGGCCCGCCTCGCGGGCGTGGCCGCGGATCCGGTCGAGGCGCCAGAGGATGTCGTCGCGGTTGCGTTCGTGGTCGTCGGGGAACTGGTCGCGCGGAATCCAGCCGCTGCCGTAGCGCCCGCAGCGGCTCAGCACGGGGCTGGACATGCCGCCGAACCAGATCGGGATCTCGCGCTCCGGCCGCGGGTTGATGCCGGCGTGGCGCACCGTGTCGAAGCGGCCCTCGAAGGTGACGAGCTCCTCGGTCCAGAGGCGGCGCAGCAGCTCCAGTTGCTCCTCCGTGCGGCGGCCGCGGCGGTGGAAGTCCTCGCCCAGCACCTCGAACTCGACCTGGTTCCAGCCGACGCCGACGCCGAGGATCATGCGCCCGCCGGAGAGCAGGTCGACCTCGGCGACCTGCTTGGCGACGAGGGCGGTCTGGCGCTGCGGCAGGATCAGGATGCCCGTCACCAGGTCCATGCGCTCCGTGATCGCCGCCAGGTAGCCGAACAGCACGAGCGGCTCGTGGAACAGCGACTCGTGCGTGTAGGGGCCGACCAGCATGTGCTTCGAGGGGTCGGCGCCGATCACGTGGTCGTAGGCGAGCAGGTAGTCGTAGCCGAGTTCCTCGGCGGTGACGGCGAAATCGCGCACCGCTCCCGGGTCGCTGCCGATCTCCGTCTGTGGGAACACCGCGCCGAGTTGCATCGTGACCCTCGCCCTCGCGTTCCGGCTGCCCGCGGCCGCGGCCTGCACCGGTTGGCGGCGTCCGGCGGACGCCTCGCGGCGCTAAGTGTACGCGCCGGGCGCGGCTGCGTCGGGCAGGTCCGCCAGCGAGAGGATCGGCGAGGCGTCCTGCGCCGTGAGCGCGTCGATCAGGTACGGCCCGGACGAGTTCAGCCCCGTCTGCAGCGCCTCCTCGAAGGCCTCGAGGTTGGTGACGCGCTCGCCCTTGCCGCCCATCGCGCGTGCGACGCCGGAGAAGTCGACATCGGAGAAGAGCGAGCGCAGCGGCTGCTCGCGCCGCGCCTCGATGTGCGTGATCCAGGCGAGTGCGGCGTTGTTGAGGACGATGTAGGTGAGGTCCAGTCCGAGCCGGGCGGCCGTCTCGAACTCGCTCAGGCAGTAGCCCCAGGCGCCGTCGCCGGTGAGCAGCACCATGCGCCGATCGGGCGGCGTCGCGAGCCGCGCGCCAATCGCGCCGCCGCCGCCCCAGCCGATGCCCGCGAGGCCGCGCGGCGCGATGAAGGAGCGGGGCCGGCGCACGGGCACGAAGGCCGCGCCCCAGCCGGAGGAGAGCGAGGCGTCGCAGACCAGTACGTCGTCCTCGCGCAGCGCCTCGCCGAGCGAGCGCGCGAGCAGGTGGGGCGGGATCGCGCCCGCCGGGTCGGGCTGCGCCGCGCCGCCCTCGCCCTCGAGCGACTCGAGCCAGTTGGCGCGCGCTGCGCTGCCCTCGAGCGCCCGCGCGAGGGAGTTCGCGGTCTCGCGCGCGTCGGCGACGATGCCGACGGCCGCCGGGCCGGTGCGGCCGATCTCCTCGCCGTCGACGTCGGCGTGGATCACGCGCTGGCCGGGGCCCGGGATCTGCCAGGCGTGCGTCGTCAGCGAGCCGAGCTTGCAGCCGAGGACGAGCACGACGTCGGCCGCTTGCAGCGCGGCGTTGCCGCGCACGGTGCCGAACTGGCCCGCCACCCCGGCCGCCAGCGCGCTCGTCTCGTCGATCGTGCCCTTGCCGCTGATCGAGGTCGTGACCGGGATCTGCTGCGCCTCCGCCAGCTCGCGGACCGCCATCGAGGCGTCGCTGAACGTCACGCCGCCGCCTGCGAGGATCAGCGGCCGCTCGGCGCCGGCGAGCAGCGCGGCGGCCTGCTCGACCGCGTCCGGCGGCGGGGCGCTGCGGTGGCGCGGGTAGGCGAAGTCCGCCGGACTCCAGGCCGGTGAGCCCGAGGGCGGATCGACTGCCTCGGCGGAGAAGACGTCCTCGGGGATCTCGAGCACCACCGGACCGGGCCGGCCGCCGCTGGCGACGCGCAGCGCCTGCGCGAGCACGGGCTCGAGGCTGTCCGCCGTCTCGACGCGGCCGACCCACTTCGTGACCGGCGCGAGCAGGGCCGCCTGGTCGAGCGCCTGCGAGGCCGCGGCACGCCGCCGCAGGTGCGCGCGATCACGGCGGATGTCGGCGACGATCGCGATGACGGGAATCGAGGAGCCGAGCGCCTCGGCGAGGCCGGAGACGAGGTTCGTCGCGCCCGGACCGACCGTAGCGTCGCAGAAGCCGACGCTGCCCGAGAGCCGTGCGTAGGCGTCGGCGGCGCAGGCGGCGGCGCGTTCGTCGCGCATCAGCACGTGCTGCAGTCCGGCGTCCTCGACGGCGGCGTAGAAGGGCAGCGTCTGCCCGCCCGGGACGCCGAAGACCGCGCCGACCTCGCCGGCGGCGAGGATGCGCGCGAGCCGTGCGCCGACGGTCTCGCTCATCGGGCCTCGGCGCTCACGCGGAGCCGCCGTCCGTGCTCGCGCCGGAGCTCTCGAAGCGTTCGGCGTGTGGCTGCAGCTCGTCGGGCAGCTCCTGGCCGGCGTCCTCGAAGGCGCGGCGGGTGGCCGCGCCGGCACCGCCGAAGGCGTGCTCGAAGCTCGCCTCGAACCAGTCGCGGCTCTGCAGCACGCGCGGCATCTGGCTCTGGAAGTGCGGCATCACGTAGCGCGCGAGCAGCTCGTAGCTGCGGAATGTCGCCTGCGTGTCCGCCCACTCGTGCGCGAGGCAGAGGATGCCGCCGAGGCCGCCCGAGCGCTCCAGCACGCCCTCGATCTGCTCGATCACGTCGTCGGGCGTGCCGACCGCGAGCCCGCCGTCGTCGATCGCCGCGCGGGCGTCCAGACCGGTGGCGCCGAAGGCCTCGCCGAACGCCTTGCTCTTGTGCTCCTCGGCGAGGTCGCCGATGTAGGCGCGGCGGCTGTAGCCGTCCTCGACCTCGGCGATCGCCTGCTCGCGGGTGGCCGCGACGTGGATCGGCAGCACCACGCGCCAGCCGCCGCGGTCGGCCTCGTTGCCGTGCTCGGCGGCTGCGTCCTCGACCCAGCCCCAGGTGCGCGTGAAGCCGTCGTGGCTCGCGCCGGCGACGGAGAGCAGGCCGATGCCGTGGCGGCCGGCGGCGGTCGCGCCGGACGGCGTGAAGGTGGTGGTGACGGCCACCTCGAGGTGCGGCTTGGTGAAGTTGGGCATCTGCAGGCGCGCGTCGCGCAGCGTGAACCAGTCCGTCTCCATCGTGACCGGCTCGACGCCGCGCAGCAGCGCGAGGATCGCCTCGATCGACTCGTACATCATGCGCCGCTGCTCGGTCGGTTCGATGCCCATCATGTAGGCGTCCGAGGTGAGCGCGCCGGGGCCGACGCCGAGCATCGCGCGGCCGTGCGTGAGGTGGTCCAGCATCTGCATCCGGTCGGCGACCATCAGCGGGTGGTGGTAGGGCAGGCTGAGCACGCCGGTGCCGAGGCGGATGCGGCGCGTGCGCTCGGCGGCGGCAGCGATGAAGGGGACGGGATCCGCGATCGTCTCTCTCGCGGCGCTATGGTGCTCGCCGATCCAGGCCTCGTCGTAGCCGAGTTCGTCGAGGTGATCGATCAGCCGCAGGTTGCGCTGCAGCGCGAGCGTGAGGTTCTCCCCGACCCGATGGAAGGGGGCGAGGAAGATGCCGAATTTCATGCGCTCCGGCCGGTACGTCATGACAGCCTGCCTTCCGAATAGGGCCTGCGCGCGCATCATAGCCTGCGCCGCCGCTACCATCGGCCCGGACACGTGGGCCTGCGAGGGCGGGCAAGGACGGAGGCGAGACGATGCTGCAGCTTGGCGCGCACCTTCCGCAGAACGAGTTCGGGGACGACGTGCCCGCGCTGCGCGACTACGTGGTCGGCGCCGAGGCGATCGGCTACGACTACCTGATCATGGGTGAGCATATCCTCAGTCACGACGCCTCGACGCAGGCTCCGCAGACACGCGAGGAGCCCCGCCCCTACACCCCCGACTGGGTCTGGCACGAGCCGCTCGTGCTCTTCGGCTACTTCGCCGCGGTCACGGAGCGCATCAAGTTCATGCCCAGCGTCATGGTGCTCCCGATTCGCCAGACCGCCCTCGTTGCGAAGCAGGCCGCCGAGGTCGATGTGCTCTCCGGCGGCCGCCTCATCCTCGGCATCGGCGTCGGCTGGAGCGGCCTGGAGTTCGAGGCGATGAACGAGGACTTCCGGACGCGCGGGCGGCGCGCCGAGGAGCAGATCGACCTCATGCGCCGGCTCTGGACCGAGCCGCTCGTCGACTACGAGGGCCGCTTCCACCGCATCCAGGGCGGCGGGCTGAATCCTCGACCCAGCGCGGCGATCCCGATCTGGGCCGGCGGCATGAGCGACCCGGTGCTCAATCGCATCGGGCGCGTCTGCGACGGCTGGAGCATCCAGCGCACCTTCTACACCGAACTCTCGCCCGAGGACGCCGACGCCCACTTCGCCGAGCGGCTGGAGGCCGTGCACGGGGCGGCGCGCTCGGTCGGCCGCGATCCCTCGGAGATCGACCTCGGCGCGGCGATCGACGTCGTGGGGAACACGCTGGAGCAGCAGGTCACGCTGGCGCGCCAGTGGGAGGCGCGCGGGGCGACGCATCTGGCGCTGCGCACCACCCGCGTCGGCATGGAGAAGCTCGACGAGCACCTCGAGGCGTTGCGCGCCTTCCACGACGCCTACCACGCGGGGTAGGCACTGGGCGACGGTCGTCGCGCCGGTCGTCCCACCGGTCTCGCGTGTATCATCCGCGACCGGACGCAGCGGGCCGCTGAACAGGCCTGCGGAACGGATACGCACGTGCCTGTAGCGGAGATCAACGGCATCGAACTGGTCTACGAGGAGCAGGGCGAGGGCCCCGGCCTCGTCTTCCTCCACGGCGCGGCGGGGAACCACATCTCCTGGTGGCAGCAACTGCCCGCCTTCCGCGACCGCTTCCGCTGCATCTCCATCGACCACCGCGGCTTCGGCGGCTCCACCGACCCCGCGGGCGAGAGCGCCGCGCGCTTCGTCGATGACCTCGAGGCGCTGCTCGACGCGCTCGGCATCGAGCGCGCGGCGCTCGTCTCGCAGTCGATGGGTGGGCGCACCGCGCTCGGCTTCGCCGTACGCCACCCGCAGCGCGTGAGCGCGCTCGTGCTGGCCGACACCTCGGCCTCGGTCGACTGGCCCGAGTTCAACGAACGGCTCGAGGAGCAGCGCGCCGCGATCGGGCTCGCGCAGGGTCCGCTCGTCGTGGCGGCGCTGGGCGAGAAGTTCCAGCAGCGCGACCGGGAGCGCACGTTCCTCTACCGCCAGATCGCCGGCCTCAACCCGCCCGACGCCGCCGCGACCGCGCGCACCGTGCCGCGCGGCCCGGCCACGTTCGCCGACCTCGACCGCTACGGCGTGCCGACGCTGCTGATCGTCGGCAGCGACGATCCGCTGACGCCGCCCGCGATCATGCGCGAGCTGCACGAGGCGATTCCCGGCTCCGAGTACCGCGAGTTCGCGGACTGCGGACACTCGGTCTACTTTGAGAATCCCGAGGGCTTCAACGCCGCCGTAGCGGACTTCCTCGCGCGGCATCCGTAGGACATCCGTAAGGAGGACACCGGTGGGTCTGCTCGACGGCAAGAGCGTGCTCGTGACCGGCGCCAGCCGCGGCATCGGCCAGACGATCGCCGAGCGGCTCGGCGCCGAAGGCGGCCGCATCGCCTGCGCCGCCCGCACGCTCAGCGAGGGCGACCACATGCTCGAGGGCTCCCTCGAACGCACCGTTGGCGCGATCCGCGACGCGGGCGGCGAGGCGACGGCGCTGACGGCGAACCTCTCCGACCCGGACGAGTGCGTGAGCCTCGCCGAGCGGGCCGTCGAGGTCTACGGGCCGATCGACGTGCTGGTCAACAACGCCGTGCTGACCTACTTCACGCAGCTCGTCGACTACCCGTTGCACCGCTGGCTGCGCGCCTTCCAGGTCAACGTCCACGCGCCGTTCCTGCTCAGCCAGGCCGTGTTGCCCTCGATGATCGAGCGCGGCGGCGGGGCGATCGTGAATATCTCCTCCGGCTCGGCGATCGGACCCGGCCGCGGGCCCTACCCCGGCCCTGCGCCCAGGGGCCGCGTCGAGTACGGATCGACGAAGGCCGCGCTCGAGCGCCTCACGCAGGGCCTGGCGCAGGAGGTGACGCGCTTCGGCGTCGCCGTCTCCGCTGTCTCGCCCTCGCTGCCCGTCGCGACGCCGGGCACGGTGCTGCACAACGTGATCAGCGAGGGCCACCCGGACTCGGAGCCGGGGAGCTACATGGCGGACGCCGTCGTGATCCTCGCGACCGAGCCGGTCGATCGGGTCGCCGGGCGGGTCTGCTACAGCCAGCAGCTGCTCGCCGAGTACGGGCAGCTCGACAACCCCCGAGGACACATGGTGGACGAGTCCGGCTCGGGCTACGCGCAGATCTAGGCCGGTTCGGAACCAGAGAGACACGCCGCGAGCGGCGAAGGAGGTAGGCGATGGACATCCAGCAGGACAATGGGCTCTCGGCGCTGCTCGTCTCACCCGAGGAGGAGCGCGTATGCACGGGCTTCATGTTCACCGAGGGCCCCGTCTGGATCGCCGACGACAACTGCCTCGTGTTCAGCGACATCCACTCCAACCGCACCCACCGCTGGCGGCCGGGCAACGAAGCCGCCGAGGTCTTCCGCGAGCCCAGCAACCACGGCAACGGCAACACGCTCGACCTCGACGGCAACGTGCTCACTTGCGAGCACGCCGGCCGCCGCGTCGCGAAGACGGCCTACGGCGGCGGGACCGAGACGCTGATCGACAGCTTCGAGGGCAAGCAGCTGCATAGCCCGAACGACATCGTCGTCGATAGCTCGGGCGCGACCTGGTTCACGGACCCCGACTACGGCTACAACCGCCACCCGGACGCGGTCCGCGAGTTGGACTTCCAGGGTGTCTACCGCATCGCGCCGGACGGATCGGTCAGCGTCGTCGAGGACCGGCTGACCAAGCCGAACGGGCTTACCTTCTCTCCCGACGAGTCGCTGCTCTACATCGCGGACTCGAGCGAGGCGCGCAAGATCTGGCGCTACGAGGTCAACGCCGACGGCAGCCTCGGCGGTCGCACGCTCTTCGCGGACATGGAGCACGACGAGCGCATCGGCGTCCCGGACGGGATGAAGGTGGACACGGACGGGCGGCTCTGGAGCACGGGCGCCGGCGGCGTCTGGGTGCTCACTCCCGAGGGTGAACTGCTCGGCGTCTTCGAGACCGCCGAGCACGCTGCCAACCTCGCCTTCGGCGGCCCGGACCGCTCGACGCTTTACCTGACCGCAAACACCTCGATCTACCGGGTGGAGACGGCGGTCACGGGCATCGGGCTGCACTCGCGGTAACGGGACCGGATCGCCCCTCACCCTAACCCTCTCCCACCTGGGAGAGGGGACCGGATCGCCGGCCCCGCAGCTCCCTTTCCGGCCGCCTCTCCCTCAAGGAGAGGGGGCCGCACGGTGCGTCCTCGAGGGTTCCGAGGAGGGAGTGGGGGCGCAGCCCCCACAGAACGCTCTACCTGACGGCGAACACCTCGATCTATCGGGTGGAGACGGCGGTCACGGGGATCGGGCTGCACTCGCGGTAGCGGGACCGGATCGCCCCTCACCCTACCCTCTCCCACCTGGGAGAGGGGACCGGAGCGCCGGCCGGCTGCGCCCCCCACACCCCCATCCCGGCCGAGCGCGCGCAGGCTGCTTCTGTTGACGCGGGGATACCCCGCAGGGCGGCTCGGCCCACCCACCCGCCCTCGGATCTTCTTCATGTGGGGGCTGCGCCCCCACGCCCCCCTCGGCTCCGTCGCACCCGCGCGGCCTTCGAGGGCGGTCCGGCCCCCTCTCCCTTGAGGGAGAGGGCGGGGGTGAGGGGGTGGACCATGTCGGCTCGCGAGACTCCTCAGTTGCCTGCTGAAGTTACGCCGTCCGCCTCGCCGTCGCGGTCGAGCCAGACGCGGGCAATCTGGAGGCCGAGGTCGCCGGTGGCGTCGTAGAGCCGCAGGTTGCGCAGCCACGGCTGGTAGACCTCGAAGCGCAGCGCGCCCACCTTCTCGACGCGGTAGGCACGCTCCAGCATCCGGTCCCAGATGCGGCGCAGCAGCTCGCGGCGCGCCTCGGGGTCCAGCTCGCGCGATTGGCGTTCCGCCCAGCCGTCGATCTGCGGGTCGCTGATACCCCAGCGGTTGAGCGCGCCGCCCGTGACCAGCGAGTCGTGGAAGTAGGCGTCGGTGGTGAAGCCGGCGGGCGCGTAGCCGTCGGCGGCCGCGCCGTAGTCGTTGCCGCTCCAGCTGCGGTTGAAGGCCGTCATGTCCAGCTCATGCAGTGTCATCGTCACGCCGAGGGCGGCGAATTGCTCCGCGATCCGCTCGTTGGCGCGGCGGTTCGTGACGTCGTGGTAGTTGCGGTAGCGCAGCTCGAAGGCGAGCGGGAGCACGTCCGCGGCCTGCAGCATGCGCTGCGCCTCCCGCGGGTTGTGGCGCAGCCACGGCCCCAGCGCCTCGCCCTCCGGCTCCGAGTCGAAGAGGTAGACCCAGGGCGTGCTCGGCAGCACCTTCGCGAGGCCCTCGTGCAGCTCCCCGGCCAGCGCCTCGCGGTCGATCGCCAGCATCAGCGCCTGGCGCACGCGCTCGTCGGCGAAGCGCGCGTCCGCGAGGTCGAGCGCGATCCCCCACTGCGAGCTGAATGCGGGCACGAGGTGCATCCGCGTCTCGGGCCGCTCCTCGATCAGCGCGTGCGCCTCGCTCATCCGCTCCAGCGGGTTGCTGACGTAGTCGAACTCGCCCGCGCGGAAGCCGTCGAGGCGGCGCACGGGGTCCGGCTCGATCTCCACGTCGAGGCCGTCGAGGTGGACCGGCCCCTCCCAGTACGCCGGATTGCGGCGCAGCCGCAGGCGGCTGCCCGGCGTGGCCTCCTCGAGGATCAGCGGGCCGCTGCCGGCGAGGCCGCGCATCGCCTCGAGCGCGCCGCTGTCGTGCAGCTCGCGCGGGTAGATCGAGAACGAGCGGCTGCCCAGTGGCAGGTCGAAGTCGGCCTGCGGGCGGCGCAGCGTGATCGCCAGCGTGTGATCGTCGAGCGCCTCGCAGCGCGCCATCGCCGCGAGGTAGCCGCGGTGCGCGCCCTCGCGCGCGTAGCGCTCGATCGCCCAGCGCGTGTCCTCGGCGACAAGCGGGCGGCCGTCGAGCGGCGGCACGTCCTGCCAGCGCGCCTCGTCCGTGAGGTGGAAGGTGTAGGTCAGCCCGTCCGGCGAGCGCTCCCAGGAGCGCGCCAGCTCCGGCTCGAGCCGCCGCTCGAAGGGGTCGAAGGCGGCCCCGCCCGCGAAGCGCAGCAGCCGGTTCGCGACCAGGTTGGGCAGCATCAGCGTGCCCGCGCTCGTCGAGAACGTCGGGTCGAACGAGACGAGATCCTGGTGCCAGCCGATGCGCAGCACGCCGCCCTCGCGCGGCTCGCCCGGCGGCTCCGCCAGCACGTAGGGCAGCGGCAGCGCGGGGTCGTTGCGCCAGAGCGGCGCGGCCGCGGGCGACTCGCCGGCTATTCGAGCACCCCCGCCTCCTCGAGCCGCCGCACCTCCGCCTCGGACATGCCGAGGTACTCGCCGAGCACCTCGACGTTGTGTGCGCCGAAGACGGGCGCGGGCAGGCGCAGCCGCGGCGGGGCCTCGGAGAGGCTCCACGGGTTGCCGTTGAGCAGCTCGCTGGCGGGGTAGTCCTCGTGCAGGACGAAGCGGCGGCGGCGCTGGGCGAGGTGCGGGTCCGCGATCACCTCGTTGGCGTCGAGGACGGGGAACGCGGCGACGCCCTCCGCCTGGAGAGCCTCGGTAAGCTGGCGCTTGTCCTGCGGGGCCGTCCAGGCGCCGATCTCGCGGTCGAGCGCCGTGCGCGCCGCGATCCGGCCCTCGCGCGTCGCGAAGTCCTCGCGCGCGAGCCAGTCCTCGCGGCCGGCGGCGTGCGCGAGAGCGCGCCACTCCTCCTCCGTCTCGCAGGCGATGCCGATCCACTGGTCCTCGCCCGCGCAGCGGTAGATCCCGTGCGGCGCGAGGTAGCGGTGCGAGTTGCCGACAGGGCCGGTGTCGCGGCCGTTCCAGGTGTGGTCGATCACCGCCTCGGCCAGGCCCGCGAAGCCAGCCTCCCCCTGCGCCAGCTCGATGAACTGGCCGCGCCCGGTGCGCGATCGCGAGGCGAGCGCGGCGAGGACCGCGAGCGCCCCGTAGGCGGAGGCGATCGGGTCGAGCTCGGCGGCCTCCTCCATCACGGAGCGGTCCTCCGGGTAGCCGTTGAGGCTCTTCATCCCGAACAGCCCGGTCAGCGACGGACCGTAGCTCACGAGGTTCGCCCATGGCCCGTCGAGGCCCGCCGAGGGCATCGCCATCATGATCAGCCGCGGGTGCTCGGCCGTCAGACGCTCGTAATCGACGCCGAACGAGCGCATCACCCTCGGCGCGTAGTTGTCGACGACCACGTCGACGACGCCGCAGAGGCGCTCGAACAGATCGAGGCCGCCCGGCGCCTTGAGATCGAGCGCGATCGAGCGGCGGTTGCGCAGGATCCACTCCCAGGCCACCGGCTCTGAGGGGTCGAAGCTGCCGGGCACGCCGGAGCCCCAGGGGCGCTTCGTGGTTTGGACCTTGATCACGTCCGCGCCGTAGTCGGCGAGGTAGCGGCTGACGAGCGGCCCGGCCCAGACCTGGCCGAGATCGAGCACGCGCAGCCCGGCCAGCGGGGCGTTCCGCGGGTCCGCTGCTCCGGGGAAGTCCGAGGCGCTCGCCGGACGCCAGGCGTCCTCGCGCGGGGGCGGCCAGGGCGGCTCGCGCCAGCCCTCGGCGTTCGGCTCGTCGAGGCGCGGCGGCGGGGCGGGCGCGGCCCAGGGCGTCCCGGCCATGCGGTAGGGCGCGCCGGGCGTGCGCAGCGGCGGGTGAGCGCCCGGCGCATCGACGAGCAGGCCGCGCTCGGCGGCGTGGTCGGACTCGCAGACCTCGGGGATCGTGAGCACGGGCTGGAAGGGGATGCGCTCGCGGCGCGTGATCTCCCAGATCTCGGCCTTCGTCAGTTGCGCGAAGTGCGCGACCATGTCCTCGCGCAGTACGCGCCGCACTCGCTCCGCCTGCTCGGGGTCGAGGTTGCGGCGGACGTGCGGCTTGCCGAGGCTGCGGATCAGTTCGTCCCGTGCCCATTCGGGGTTGCCGAGGCCGTCGATGAACGCGGTCCAGTGCCGTTCGACCTGCGTCATCATCGCGAGGTGGCCGTCCTTGACCGGGTAGACGCCCCAGACGCCGCCGCTGAGCCCCTGCCCGTTGCGCTGCGGGATCGGGTTGCCGAGGTAGACCGCCTGCGGGATCCCGTGCCCCCAGACGGCGACGTTCACCGCCACGAGCGCGCTGATGTCGACGAACTGCCCGCGCCCGATGCGGTCGCGGTGGTGCAGCGCGAGCAGCGTTGCCAGCGTCGCCTGCACCCCGGCGTGCTGCACGTCCGCGGCGTCGAGCGGCGCGGTCAGCGGCTCGCGCTCCGGGTCGCCGATGCGGTAGGCGACACCGGCGCCGCAGCAGGCGAGCAGCGGCGCGCCCTTCCATCCGGCGTAGGGCCCGCTGTGGCCGAAGGTGGTGACGGCCGTGACGACGAGCCGCGGGTGCGCGGCCCGCAGCCGCTCGTCGTCGAGGCCCAGCGCGCGCGCCTCCTGCGGCCGGAAGGAGTGCAGCAGCACGTCGGCGTCGGCGAGCAGCGCCTCGAGGGCGGCGCGTCCGCCCCCGGTCGCCAGGTCGAGGCGCGCCCCGTCCTTGCCGCCGTTGAGGTAGATGAACTGGCCGCTGTGCTCAGGGTTCGGCTGGTCGGCCGGGAAGGGGCCGTGCCGGCGCAACGCGTCGCCCTCGGGCGGTTCGATCTTGGTCACCGTGGCGCCGAGGCCGCGCAGCAACCTGCCCGCGTAGGCGATGGCCTTGCCTCCGCCGGCCTCGACAACGCGCAGGCCGGCGACGGCGCCCGTCATACCCGGTTGCCCAACTCCCGCCCGATCGCCTGGGTCGGCCGCGCGCCGCGTACTAGGCGATGTTCGCGAACATCGGGTCGTCCTCGACCGAGTACTCGTAGGGCTTGAGATCCTCGGGCGGGGTCGTTGCGAGGCTGATCGGCGCGTCGACCTCGAAGGGACTCTTGAGGTCGAGTTCCTCGGCCATCTCGCGCATGGCCGGGATGACCTCCTTACCGATCAGTTCGATGTTGCGCATGTTGTCGCGGTGGCTGATGTGGCCGTCGGTGGCGTAGAAGCTGACGATGCCGGGCCGCGTCTGCTCGAGCACCTTGCGGAGCTGCGCGATCGCGTGGTCCGGGTCGCCCATGATCCAGGTCAAGTCGTCGAGGTGCTTCTGCAGCGTCGCGCCGGAGTCGGCGCCGCCGCCGGCGGACTTGAGGCCCTTGGCGCCGGTGCGCTGGTTGTTGCGGGCCACGGCGCCGCGCCGCCGCGCGACCGCGGCCGGGGAGTCCGGCGCGCCCCAGAGGTAGCCCGAGGGCGAACTCCACACGGGGTGACCGAGGCCGGTGAACTCGCCCGCCATCCACATGAACTCGCGCGCGTTGCGCATCGCGTGCTCCATCGTGTCCTGCACGTGGAAGTGGATGGTCTGGCCGAAGTTCCAGGTGCCGACCTCGTAGCCCTTCTCGGCGGCGACCTCCTTGTAGGTGCTCATGATCCGCTTCTGTGCCCGCTCGTCCGTCCCGAGGCCGATGTAGGGGTAGCGGTGCGCCGCCGCCCACTGCACGGTCTCGAGGCTGGAGGTGCCGGGCACCCAGATGCGCGGGTGCGGCTTCTGCACCGGCAGCGCCCACGGGTTGACCACGCGGAAGTGGTACTGGTCGCCCTCCCAGCGGAACGGGCCGGGCTCGGTCCAGGTCTTGATGATCAGGTCGTGCGCTTCCTCGAGGCGGTCGCGGTTGTAGGCGGGGTTCGCGTTCATCGCGAACTGCTCGGTGCCGCCGCCGCGGATCAGGCCGGGCACGAGGCGGCCCTGCGAGATCATGTCGATCATGCCGAGTTCCTCGGCGGTCGCGACGGGGTTGTCGCGCAGTGGCAGGGGCACGCCGAGCAGCACGATCTTCACGTTGTTGGTCACGGCCGCGAGGATCGAGGCCCAGACCTGGATCTGCGGCTGCATGCAGAACGGCGCGTTGTGGTGCTCGTTGAGCATGATGCCGTCGAAGCCGACCTCGTCGACGAGCTTGTACTCGGCCAGGCGGTCCTGGTAGATCGCGCTGCCCGCCTCGGCGTCGTAGAACTCGTTGGAGAAGCGAAGCACCGTGAGGCCGTCGCGCTCTCGCGCCTCCTCCTCCGGGTAGGCGGACATCGGCTGCTCGGTGAAGTACATGATGAACATCGTCGGACCCCGTTCGGTGTTCGCCCGCGCCGCCTGCCGGGCTGCAGGCCGGCAGCCCGCACGCCCCTCCGGCGCGTCCGGGGGAGCATACCAGCAGACGGCGTTTCGTCGGCGATCCGAGGAAGCGATCGAGGGCGCCCCCGCGCGCTACCCTGTAGGAGTCCGGGCGCACCGGGAGGATGCGACATGACGAACGGCTGGCACTGGCTGCGTAGCCTCATCGCCGGCTTCGTCGGGAGCTGGCGCACCACCTTCCTCAACTTCCAGCGCTACGATGCGCCGCTCTCCGTCAAGCTCCGGCTCTTCGCCCGCAACAAGTGGACCATGGCGCGCACGCTCTCGCTGTGCTGCGGCAACCTCGGCGAGCCCGGCTGCTGAAGCGACTCCGAGGAGCCCGGTGCGGGCTCGGCGGACCATCCGGACCACCCCCACCACCCGCACGAGTAGCCCCAGCCCTCTCGATGTCGGGCGAGCCAGGGCTGAGGCCCGAGAGCGGTCCGGCCCCGTCTCCCCGAGGCAGGGGAGAGGGGGCCGGACCACCCTCGTCCGCGAGCCCGCGCCTCTCGCGTCCGCTCCGGCGGGGGCGTGGGGGCGCAGCCCCCACAGAGAGAAAATCCGAGGGTGGGTGGGTGGGCCAGAGCCGCGCGCAGCGCGTGCTCGTCCGGGATGGGGGCGTGGGGGGCTGCTTCGCTCAGGACGCGAGGAAACCTCGCAGGGCCCCCCACAGGAGAGACGCGCTCCGACCCTCGTCCCCCGCACCACCACTAGCCTCGCGCAGCCTTTCGCCGCCTCCCGTGTGGCATCGGCGGCTGGCGTCGTGTAGCGTCCGCCCGCGCCCGATCGCGCACATCGAGAGGGGTACGGGATGAAAGCAGCCGTCTTCCACGGCGTGAACCAGCCGCTGACCATCGAGGACATCGACATCGACGAACCGGGCGACTACGAGGTGCTGGTGCGCACCGCCGCCGCGGGCGTCTGCCACTCCGAGCTGCACATGGTCGAGGGCCACTCGCCCGTGCCTCCGCCCGCCGTGCTCGGCCACGAGTCCGCGGGCGTCGTCGAGCGCGTCGGGAGTCGCGTGCGCTACGTGCAGCCGGGCGACCACGTGATCGCGCGCGGCACGTTCTGTGGCCACTGCGAGATGTGCCTGACGGGGCACCTCAATGTCTGTACGAGCCGCCCCGGGCGCAGTGCGGACGACCCGCCGGTGATGTCCTGGAACGGCCAGCGCCTCAACCAGTGGGGCTCCAACATCTTCGGCTGGTCCGAGCAGATGCTGCTCCACGAGAACGGCGTGGTGAAGATTGCCGATGAGATGCCGCTCGACGCGGCCGCGCTGCTCGGCTGCGCGGTGATCACCGGCTTCGGCGCGGTGATGCGCACCGCGCACGTCGAGGCGGGCTCCTCGATCGCGGTCTTCGGCTGCGGCGGCATCGGGCTGTCCGCGATCCAGGGCGGCGTCGTCTCCGGCTGCCAGCGCGTGATCGCGGTCGACCTGCTCGACAGCAAGCTCGAGGTCGCCCGCGAGTTCGGCGCAACCCACACCATCAACGGGTCGAAGGAGGATCCCGTCGCCGCGATCCGCGCGATCGCCGACGGCCAGGGCGTCCACTACTCGTTCGACGCGATCGGCCTCGCCAGCGTGGCGATGCAGGCGCTGGACAGCCTCCGCCCGCAGGGCACCGCGACGCTGATCGGCGTGATCCCGGAGGACCAGCCGCTCAACTTCGGCTGGCGGCGGCTCAGCGGCGAGAAGCGGATCCAGGGCTGCATGATGGGCTCGAACCGCTTCCGCATGGACCTGCCGATGCTCGTCGACCTCTACATGCAGGGCCGGCTCAAGCTCGACGAGATGATCACCACCCGCGGCTCGCTCGAGGACGTCAACGACTTCCTGGAGATCATGAAGGCCGGCGAGGTCACCCGCCAGGTGATGATGATGGACTAGGCGCCGCGCCGGGCGCGCTCGCGGGCTACCCCGCGGCGCGCTCGCAGGCGCGCGCGATCCGCGCCGCCGCCTCCTCGAGATCCTCGACGCTGGCGGTGGAGTAGGCGAGGCGGATGTAGTCCCCTCCGGGATCGTCGTCGCGTTCCGCATGGTCCGGGAAGAACGCGCGGCCGACGGGGAAGACCGCGCCCTCCTGCAACGCCTCGCGCTGCACCGCGTCGGCGGTGAGCCCGTCGCGCAGCCGCACCCAGAGGAAGAACCCGCCGCGAGGGCTGCGGAAGTGCGCGTACGGCTCGGCGTACTCGCGCAGCCCGCGCTGCAGCGCCTCGGCCTTGCGCGCGTAGAGCGGGCGCATGCGGGCGACGTGCCCGGCGTAGCCGCCGCTCCCGATGAACCCCGCGATCATGCGGTGCAGCAGCGGGCTGCCGCCCATGTCGAAGCGCACCCGCGTGAAGCGCTCGATCAGCTCCGGCTCGGCCTCGATCCAGCCGACGCGCAGCCCGGTCGCGATCGTTTTGGAGAACGTGCCGACGGTGACCACGCCGCGACCGCCCGCCAGCGCCGCGAGGGCGGGCGGTCGCGCCTCGTCGAAGTGGATCTCGCCGTAGGGATCGTCGTCGAGCAGCAGCGCGCCGTGCTCCGCTGCCAGCCGCACCAGCTCGCGCCGCCGCTCGATGGCGAGCGAGGCGCCGGTCGGGTTATGGAAGTTGGAGATCGTGTAGATCAGCTTCGCGCGGCGGCCCTCCGACTCAAGCCGCGCGAGGGCCTCGGCCAGCGCGTCCGTGCGGCAGCCGTCCTCGTCCACCGGCACGGTCACGATTCGCGCCCCGTGGCCGCGGAAGGTACGCATAGTGCCGGAGAACGTCGGCGACTCGCTGACGACGATGTCGCCACGGTCGAGCAGCGCCGCGCAGACGGTTGCGATCCCGCCCGACGAGCCGTTGGTGAGCATGAAGTGCTGCGCCGACGCGGGCAGGCCCAGCTCGCGTGTCGAGCGTTCGGCCAGCTGCTCGCGCAAGCCCTCGAAGCCGAGTCCCCCGCCGTAGGTGAGCGCGCCGTCCTCATCGCTCGTGAGCGCCTCGCCCAGCGCCTCCAGCAGCGCCGCCTTCGGCAGCGTCGAGGGGTCCGGGATGCCCCCGGCGAGGCTGATCGCCTGGCTGCTGCCGGCAAGCGCCCAGGCGCTCGCGGGCAGGCCCCAGTCGGTTGCCGTGCCGGGCTTCAGCTCGCGCGCGCCGCTGCTCAGCAGCGCCTCGGGATCACGGCCGGCCCAGAGGCGCGCCGCCGCCGCGGCGACATCGCCCTCGCGGCTCACGAGCCGGCGTCCGCCTCGTCGTCGAATACGAGCGAGGGCTCGTGCACGCCGAGCACGACGATCTCGTCGCCGGCGCTGATCCGCCCGCCCTCGAGCACGCGCACGCGGATCCCGCCGCGCCCGACGAGCGCGCGCAGCAGCCCCGGCCGCTCCAGCAGGTCTTGCAGGTAGTTGCAGGGGTCGCAGGGCAGCATCCCCGCCAGCCGCGCGCCGCCGATCCGGAACTCGAGGCCGAGCAGGCCCTGCAGTTGCACGCCGCGCGTCACGAGGTTGCGGCGCAGCTGCTGCGGCTCCAGGCCGAGGTCGTCGGCCGTCTCCGCCTCGATGATCGTGAGCTGCTGCTCGCGCCAGCGCGGGTCGCTCCAGTGCCCGCGCCGCGTCGCGTAGCGGTCGCCGAGGATCCCGACGTCCGGGACGACCTCGACCCACGGGCGCTGCTGCATGGGCGCGCCGGCCTCGGTCGACACGAAGATGCCGATGATGCCCGGCTGGCTCGTCCCGGATGCAGCGGAGTCGCGTTCAGCGGTGGTCATCGCCGCTCCCTCGCACCAGCGAATGCTACACCGGCAGCGGCCGGGCAGGTCAGGGGCACTTGTGTTCTACTCCTGGGCCATGTAGGGTGCGATTGGCATGACACGAAGGTGTGATATTGGGGGATGAGTGTGGCGCAGAACCCGACCATGAGGCTCCGCGGGCAGATCAAGCCGGGGATGTTCTCGAACGAGCGGGTCTTCCTCGTCGAGCATGAAGGCGGGGAGGGGGAACCCGACTGCGTGATCGTGCCCGATAGTTCCGTGGAGGAACGGGACGGCTGCTCCACGGTTCACGTGGTGCTGTTCGAACGCTCGGACGGTCGCGCGCTCGTGTTCGTCCCTGGTGAGCACCTGTTCGGTAACGGCTTTGCCTGGGTGAGCGAGGAAGATCTCGTCTCGGCATGATCCTCAGCAACACAGCCATCGTCGAGGCGATCGACGATGGCCGGCTCGTCATCGACCCCGAGCCGCGGCGTGAGCGCGGAGACCTGCGGGGCAGCCCGTACTCGACGACAGCGGTCGATCTGCACCTTGGCCCCCTACTCTCGAAACCGAGGCGGATGCCGCACGCGGTGATCGATCTCGGACGGCCGGGCAGCGTTGGAGCCACGCTCGACGCTGTGACGGAGCAGTTCGAGATCGACGATCGCGGCTACGAGCTGGAGCCAGGCCCGGAGCACTTCATCCTCGGCCAGACACTTGAGGTTGTGAGGCTGCCCCTGCCCGCCGACCTGGGCGGCAGTGCGGCCGGCAAGCCGGCGCTCGCAGCGCGCGTCGAGGGGAAGAGCTCCCGGGCGCGGTTCGGGTTGCTGGTGCACTTCACCGCGCCGACGATCCACGCAGGTTGGGATGGACGGATCACGCTGGAGATGATGTGCCTCGGAGCGATGCCGCTGAAGCTCTACCCCGGCCTCCCCATCTGCCAGTTGATCATCGAGGAAGTCTCCGGGGAGCCCACGCGAGGCGTGAGCCAGTTCCAGCACCAGCGCACACCATCGGGCCGGGCCTGAGGTTCCCGAAGGCGCCTACGAGGAGCCGGAGGCCGCTTCGCTCGGCGGCTGGCCGTTGTCCTCCGGGTTGCGCAGCTGGCGCAGGAAGGACTCGACGGACTCGACCAGTTCCGGCGCCTCTGGCACCTCCGCCGTGTCGATCGCATCAAGGGCGGGGTGCAGCTCGTCGTAGTTCTGCTCGAGGGTCGCGATGAAGCGCCCGAACTCGTCCGAGCGCCCGCGTGCGTCCTCGGCCTCGCTGTAGAGTTCCTCGATCTGGTCGTCGAAGGGGGACAGGTCGACCTTGGCGCCGAGGCCATCGCCGAGGGACTTGATCAGCGCGCGGGCGGCGAACGGGTGCGGCTCCACCGACACGTAGAACGGGGCGGCGGTGAGCAGGCTGGAGCTGCCCCAGCCGCGCTCCTCGCAGGCGACGGCCAGCGGGGTGGTGATCCCGGCCGGGCCTTCGTAGCTCCACGGCTCGGGGACGAGGCCAAAGCGCGCCGCCAGCTTCGCGTCGCGCGAGTAGAGCTGCACGGGTAGCGGCCGCGAGTGCGGCGTCGCCGCCCGGTAGGCGCCGAGCATCAGCGACTCGCTCACGCCGACGCGCTCCATCACCTCGACGATCGCGTCGATGAACTGGCGCCAGCGCAGCTGCGGCTCCGCGCCGACCAGCAGCACGAGGTCGCGATCGGCGCCCTCGGGGCGCGCGAGGTAGAACTCGTTGCCCGGCCAGTCGATCGTGCGCACGCCGGGCTCCGCGTCATCGTCGTCGGCGACGCGGACGCGAGGGCGGCGCACGGTGAAGTCGAAGAAGAGCTGCGGATCGATCGACGCGAGGGGTTCCGCCTCCCAGTGGTCCACGAGCTTGCGCAAGGCGTCGGCGGCGCTCGAGCCCCAGGAGCCGCCGAAGGCGGCGATCAGCAGGGGATCGCGCAGCGCGGACGGATCCGGCAGGTGCTCCTCGTAACGGACGAAGTCGGTCATGCGGTGATCTTAGCACTCTCCCGGCGAGAGTGCTAAGGGCCGGGCGGTCACGCCTCCGCTGCCCGGCTCCCCTGCGCGTAGAGGAAGAACTCCGCAGTGGTCCGCACCTCGAAGTCCCAGCCGAGCCCGGCGAGCCGCTCGCGCAACTGCCGAGCCTCGTAATAGCGCTTCACGATCTCGAAGCGGCGTCCGCCGGAGAGCTCGCGCTGCTCCGTCTCCTGCGTGTCGCTTTGCCCGCTGGCGCCGCTCGACCCGCCTTCGGAGGCGGAGTCGACGAAGAAGACGCGCCCGCCTGGCGCGAGCGCCTCGTCGACCAGCGCCCAGAAGGCATCGAAGCGCTCGTCGGGGACGTGCGAGAGCCAGAAACCGAAGAACACCTCGTCGTAGCGCCGCTCGGGCGTCCATTCCCAGATATCGGCGAGGAGGTAGCGCACGCGCTCCGCGCCCAGCCCGGCGGTCTCGACGCGCGCGCGGCAGCGCTCAAGCATCACGCTCGAGGCATCGAGCGCCGTCACCTCCTTCGCGCCCTCGGCGAGCTGCTGCGTCCACCAGCCGGTGCCGCAGGCGATCTCGAGGATGCGGCCGTAGGCGCCGAAGGCAGCGAGGGCGGCCCGCACCTCGTTGGTCTCGGCGATCCAGCGGCGGCGGAACTCGGGACCGCGGTCGTGGCGACCGCTGCGCAGCCACCACTCGTCGTACTCGGGCGCCCGTGCGTGGTAGTAGGCCTTCTGCTCGTCGAGGAGCCGCGTTGTGTCTTCGGTCATGGGCCGCGTGCGCTTCTGCCCGAGGTCAGGCGGCGCGGCGCTCGCGCACCGCCTCGGCCAGCTGCGGCAGCACCTCGCCTGAGGGCCCGCGCAGGGTGACCGTCGCTAGGTCGCTCAGCGCCGTCGGCTCCGGGTCGATCTCGATCAGCGGTACGCTGCGCTGCGCGGCGAGCTGCGGGTAGTAGGCGACGGGGTACACGACGGCCGAGGTGCCGGCGAGCATGAAGACGTCCGCCTTCGCGGTCTCCAGCTCGCAGCGGTCCAGGTGCGCCCTCGGGACCGGCTCACCGAAGCCGACGCTGTCCGTCTTGACGGGGCTTCCGCAGCCGGGCTCCGGGCACCACGGGGGCAGCGCCTCCGCGTCCACGACCAGGGAGTCCTCGTGCCAGCGTCCGCCGCAGGTGGGGCAGCGCAGCCAGTAGATGTTGCCATGCACCTCGGTCAGGGACGTGGTGCCCGCCTGGCGGTGCAGGTCGTCGCCGTTCTGGGTGATCACGTGGCGCAGCACGCCGAGCGCCTCGAGTTCGGCCATGGCGTAGTGGCCGGCGTTCGGCTTCGCGGCGTGGAGCTTGTCCATCAGGTCCTGGATGTCGGGATCACGCTCGCCGAAGAGCCGTTCCTTCCACCACCCTTCTGGGTCGCTCAGGAAGCGCTCGAAGCCGTCGCTTCGAGGCTCGCCGATCTTGGTCCAGAGTCCGCTCTTGCCTCGGAACGTTGGTACGCCGGACTCGTGCGAAACGCCCGCGCCGGTGAGCGCGATAGCGTACGAGGAACTTGCGAGCAGATCGGCGGCTCGCGCCAGTGCTCCGGCATCGACTGTCATGGGAGCTATCCTAGCGGCTTCCTGCGGGTGGTGCAGTGCCTCCGGGGCATCGATCCACTGGTCCCGGAACGCAGTCTCGGTATAGACGCATATCGTAGTTCGCGATGGAGGACTCTTACGCGGCAGTGTGGATCCGTTCTTAGAAAGTGGTTAGAATGCCGCCATTGCTGATCTGAGTTGCGGATGAGAGGTGCGTTGAACGTGGCGATTTTCACTCCGAAAGAAGCAGCCGAGGTGCTGATTGGGCGCGAGCGTGCGTCGGCGCAGGAGCGCCAGATGTACGCAGAGGCACTGCAGAGCTCGGATGCAGGCACTATCGAACTGACCCGTGGCGAAAAGGCGTCGCGGATCAAGCGCCTGCTTGCGGAGGCCTCGAAGGACACCGGGATTCGTGTCCGCTCCACGTGGGAGGACAAGAACCAGCGCATTCTGCTCTGGAAGCGCGTGGGCAGCTAGCAGGGTGATGAAAAAGTCCGCGGCGGCGCTTTTGGGCTGAAATCGCGCTGGCCGCGACATCAAAAACCCCAATGTTTCTGGGCTCTACGCCAGCCCACCGAATGGCCAGTGAGACCCAGCGGCCCAGGATCAGGGGTTTTTCAGCAGCCTGCTAGCTCACATCACCGCGCCGCGCCGGAGCCGGGCAGGGTCCGGGCGGCGCTGCATTGCGACACAAGAAGACCGGCCACCATCAGGTGGCCGGTCTTCTTGTGTGCTTGCGGCCTGCGCTGCAGGCCTCGAATGCGGGACTGCGCTAGCGGCCCTTGAAGACGGGCGTCCGCTTCTCGGCGAAGGCCTTCGCGGCCTCCATCGTGTCGTCCAGCTTGCGGAGGCCGGCCATCGCCTGCGGGAAGCCGATCGCGCTCTGGTAGGTGTTCGGCCGCGGGCGCGCCATCATCAGCTGCTGCTTGGTGACACGCACGTGCACCGGCGGCAGGCCCGCGATCTCCTCGGCGAGGTCCATCGCCGTCGACTCCAGCTGGTCGGCCGGGACGACGTGGTTGGCGAGGCCCAGCTCGTACGCGCGCTGCGCGTCGAACTGGTGGCCGCGAATCACGATCTCCGAGCCCGGCAGCCAGGGCAGGTTGTTCAGGATCGGGAACAGCGCCGGGCCGATGATGCCCGTCGGGATCTCCGACATCGCGAAGCGCGCGCCCTCGGCGGCCACGCAGATGTCCGAGGCGCAGACCATGTAGAAGCCGAGGCCCCAGGCCCCGCCCTGCACCGCGGTGATCAACGGGATGTCGGTCTCAGGCACGCTGTAGAAGCCGAGGTCGGCGACCGGCTCGCCCGCGCCCACGACCTCGGGGGCGCCGCCGGCCTGCTCGCGGATGTCGCGGCCGGCGCAGAAGATGCGGCCCTCACCGGAGAGCACGACCACGCGCACGTCCGGGTCGCTCATCGCCTCGTGCCAGGCACGGCGGCGGTCCCAGCTGATCTGCGCGCCCTGCGCGTTGAGGCGCTCGGGGCGGTTGAGGATCATCCGGAAGATGTGACCGATCTTCTCGGTCTTCACGAAGGTGTAATCGGTCATGTGTTTCCTTTGCGTTGGCTCCTGTGTCGGCGCGACGAAATCTAGCACATCCAGCCCGCTGGTACGAATGCCCCGCACCGCCGGCCGGAGCGGGGTTGTCAGTGCAGCCGTGGACGTACCATCCTCGCGGGGGCGCAGCGTGGGCGGTCCGCGGCGGCGCGCGGAGGCGAGATGATCAACAAGGTCGTCGGGTCGTTCGACGAGGCCGTGGCGGACGTGCCCTCCGGCGCGATGGTCCACTTCGGCGGCTTCGCGAACCCGCACAACACGCCCAACTACCTCTTCGCCGCGCTCGCCCGCCAGGGCGCGGACGAACTGACCGGGGTGAGCACCTTCGCCGGCTACGGCGAGGAGGTGCTCCGTGCCCTGACCGAACGGCGTGGCCTCCCGTTCCCGGTCGATGGCTGGGATCTCGGCCTGATCGCGGGCCTGGGGCGGCTGCGCAAGCTGATCACCAGCTTCCCCAACGGCAACTCGCGCGAGCTGCTCTACCCCTTCGAGGAGGTGCTGCGGCGTGGGGAGGCCGAGGTCGAGGTGCTCGGCCAGGGCTCGATCGCGGAGCGCATCCGCTGCGCCCGCGCCGGCATCGCCGCCTTCTACACGCCCGTCGGCGTGGGCACCTTCGTCGCCGAGGGCAAGGAGGTGCGGGACTTCGATGGCGTTCCGCATCTCCTCGAGACCGCGCTGAAGGCGGACTTCGCGCTGATCCGCGCGCACCGTGCCGACCGCTACGGCAACCTCGTCTACCGCGGGCCGCGTACCTTCAACGAGACCATGGCGGGGGCCGCCCGCGTCACCGTCGCCGAGGTCGCCGAGGTCGTCCCCCTCGGTGACCTTGGCCCGGACGCGATCCATACGCCCGGCGTCTACGTGCAGCGCGTGGTGGTGCGGCCCTCGACGCCGCATGACGACTGGAGGGCGCCCGCATGAGCGAGACCCCGGAGCGCCTCGACGAGTCCGTGATGGCGCTGCTGGCCGCGCGCGATCTGCCGGACGGCGCGGTCGTCAACCTCGGGCTCGGCCTGCCGCTCGCGATCGCCGACTGCATCCCGCCGGACCGCGAGGTGCTGCTGCACTCGGAGCAGGGCGTCCTCGGCTTCGGTCCGCGCGTCGAAGATCCCGCCGATGTCGACCTGCTGATCATGAACGCGGGCGGCGAGCCGGTCACGCGCCCGCCCGGCATCTGCTACATGAGCCACGACGAGT
This sequence comes from Dehalococcoidia bacterium, assembly GCA_965247925.1. Lineage (GTDB taxonomy): Bacteria > Chloroflexota > Dehalococcoidia > UBA2979 > UBA2979 > VXMT01. The sequence continues at coordinate 46,541 of CBDFIB010000004.1, read as the reverse complement.
CGTTCGCGATGATCCGCGGCGGCCACATCGACGTCTCCGCGCTGGGCGCGCTGCAGGTGGACGCGCAGGGCAATCTCGCCAACGCGCTCGTGCCCGGCAAGCCCGCGCCCGGCCTCGGCGGTGGTCAGGACCTCGCGACCTGCGCGAAGCAGGTGCTGGTGGTGATGCACCACACCGCCCCCAACGGCGATCCGAAGATCGTCGAGCGCTGCGATATGGAGCTGACCGCCCTCGGTTGCGTCGATCGCGTGGTGACGGACGTGGGGCTGTTCGAGATCGCGGACGGCCGCGTCACGCTGCTCGAGTACGCCCCGGGCTGGACGATCGAGCAGATCCAGGCGATCACCGGTACCGAACTGGTGGTTCCCGCGGATGTGCGTGAGATCACACTGGGATAAGATCGCAAGTAGCCGTCCTGCACGAGCCGCGGCCGGCGCGGCAGGGCGCCCGTACAGCAACCCGCGAGGCAATCCCGGCGCGTGACGAAGGGCCGATCCCGTGATTGATCGAGTGCGCAAGAACCCGCTATTTCGCGCTGCCGCGCTCGGCGCGGCGCTGCTCACGTTGCTCCTCGCCGCTGGCTGCGGCGGCGGGCCCTCGAAAGACGAGCCCGACGCCTACACGGAGCACTTCGTGGAGGAGGCGCTCGACCGCTACGAGGACGACGGACTGCAGGCGACGCTCGCCTACTACAACTCGCCCGAAAGCATCGACGGCCAGTGGTACGTCTTCATCGTCGATGAGAACGACCTGTTGCTCGCGCACGCGGCGGCGCCGCAGCTCCTCGGGGAGTCGCTGGTCGGGGATGTGGGCGTCGACATCACCGGCTACGCGTTCGGGCCGCACATGGCCGCGGCGACCGGGAGCGGGCGCTGGGTGAGCTACGTCTTCCGCAACCCCGAGAGCGGCCAGGAGGAGACCAAGCACTCCTGGGTGGTACGGCGCGACGGCCTGCTGTTCGGCTCCGGCTGGTACGAGGTGACGCCGGGCGCGGGCGCCCATGCGCCCTCCAGGGTCCAGCCCGACATCTACACGAAGTACGTCGTCCAGCAGGCGCTCGACCGCCTCGAGGCGGAGGGACGGCGGGCGACGCTCGACTACTACAACTCCCCCGAGAGCGTCGACGGCCAGTGGTACATCTTCATCGTCGATGAGAATGACTACATGATCGCGCACCCGACCCGGCCCGAGCGGATCGGGACGTACGTGCGAGATCCAGAAACGAGGACGGACGTCACGGGCTACTACTTCGGCGACGTGCTCGCGGACGCCTCGGAGACCGGGCGCTGGCTGACGTACGTCTTCCTGAACCCGGCGACCGGGGAGCACCAGACCAAGCACACCTGGGCGATCCGCCGCGACGGCCTGCTCTTCGCCTCGGGCTGGTACGAGTAGCGGACGCGCGTCGCGATCAGCCCTGCCGGCGGAACCACTCGACCGTGCGCGCCATCCCCTCCTCGAGGGCGGTACGCGGCGTCCAGCCCCAGAGCTGGCGGGCGCGTGAGGGGTCCAGGTAGATCGCCGCGTGATCGCCGGGGCGATCGGCGGCGTACACGGGCGGCTGCCCGTAGCCGGTGAGCGTTGCCAGCGTGTCGAAGATGCGCTGCGTGGTCGTGCCCTCGCCGGTGCCGATGACGCAGGTGGCCGGCTCGCGCGCGGCGGCGAGCAGGGCCGCCTCGACGACATCGTAGACGTATACGTAGTCGCGCTGCTGGCTGCCGTCGCCGAAGATCGTCACCGGCTCGCCGGCGAGCATGCGCGAGGTGAAGATCGCGACCACGCCGGACTCGCCCGCGGCGTCCTGCCCCGGCCCGTAGATGTTCCCCGGCCGCAGCACGGACAGCTCGAGGCCGAGATGGCGGCAGAGCGCCCCCAATTCGTGCTCGGCGGCAATCTTCGAGGCGCCGTAGACGGCGTCCGGCGCGATCGGCGTGTCCTCGTTCGCGGGGAGCGTGCGTGGCGCGCCGTGGAGCGCGCCCCCGCTGGAGAAGAAGACGATGCGCCGCGCGCCCGCCTCGGCCGCCGCCTGCGCGACGTGCACGCTGCCCAGCACGTTGGTCAGCACGTCCGTCGCCGGGTCGCGCATCGAGACCGGCACCGAGGCCTGCGCGGCGAGGTGGAAGACGACCTCCGGCTGCGCCTCGGCGACGATTGCGCGTGTCGCCTCGAGGTCGCGGATGTCGCCGAGGTACTCGCGAACGCCGTCCGGCGATGGTTCGCCCGCTGCGGCGGGCGGCGCGAGCGAGAGGCCGCTGACGCTCCAGCCGTCGGCCGCGAGCCGCCGCACGAGGTGGCCGCCGACGAAACCCGACGATCCGGTGACGAGCGCGCTCCGTAGCCGTCCAGTGCTCACGTCTGCTCCATCTGCCCGAACGATTCCTGACGGCGCCGCATTCGTGCTCGCGCTTGCCGGTCGATACCCTGTGGCCCCGTGTCGAGGCGCTACAGCGCCCTATGCCGTCGTGCACAGGATGGGGACAGGATAGGGCGTCGCGGCGCGGCGCAGGACGAGAGAGACGCGAGCATGCTCGACGACCCCGCCCTGCGCGATCGCGTCGATCCGAGCGGCTTCTGGCGGCTGATCGCCGATCTGCCACAGCAGGCGCGCGCGGCCTGCGCGCTGGGCCGCAGCTGGCCGCTGCCCGAGGGCTTTACCCGCCCCAATCGCGTCATCGTCCTCGGCATGGGCGGGTCGGCGATCGGTGGCGACGTGGTCGCGACTGTCGCCTCGCGCCTTGGCTCGACGCCGGTCGAGGTCGTGCGCGACTACGCCGCGCCTTCGGCTGGCGAGGGCGCGCTGCTCGTCGCCTGCTCCTTCTCCGGCAATACCGAGGAGGTGATCGCCGCCTTCTCCGCGCAGCTCGGCGGTCCCGGGATGCGGCTGGCGCTGACCACGGGCGGGACGCTGACCGAACTGGCCGAAGCGCACGAACTCCCGCTCATCGCCTACGACTTCGACGGTCCGCCCCGGACCGCGTTCGGCTACAGCGTGCTCCCGCTGATCGAGGTGCTGAGACGGCTGGACGTGGTGGACCTCGACGACTACGCCGTCGAGCGCGCGCTGCACGGCCTCGAACGCTGCGCCGAGGCGTGGGGGCCGCAGCAGCCGACGGCCTCGAACGCCGCGAAGCAGATCGCGCTGCGCTTGCGCGATCGGCTGCCGTACGTGGTCGGCGGCGACGTGCTCGCGGTGGCGGCGCGCCGCTGGGCGGGGCAGCTGGCCGAGAACGCGAAGCAGTGGGCCTTCGCCGGCGCGCTCCCCGAGTTCGACCACAACACGATCGTCGCGCTCGACCGGCGGCAGGAGGCCTCGCGTGAGCTCCACGTCGTGCTTCTGGAGGGCGCCGCCGTCGCCGCGCGCAACCGCCTCCGTGCGCAGCTGACCGCCACCGAGTTCGCCGCCGCGGGCGTGGATTGCGAGATCGTGTCGATCGAGGCGGACGACCCGCTCGGCGCGGTCCTCGAGGCCTGCCAGCTTGGCGACTGGGTCTCCTACTATGCCGCGCTGCTGCACGGCGTGGACCCACTGCCGACGCCGATCCTCGATCGCGTCAAGGGCGCGATGGCGGACGCGGCGGCGGAGTAGCGGCCATCCCGCACGACCGGTGCAAAGATCGGGCAAGCATGTTCATCGCGGCCCAACGCCAGCTCGCGATCCTGCTCCCGGCTCTGCTCGCGGCGACGCTGGTCCTCGCCTGCAGCTCCGCCGACGAACCAGCGCGCACCCCCGGCTTCTACGCCGAAGTTGCTGTCGAGGTCGAGCCGTCGCCCGACGACCCGCTCGCTCGCTTCGGTGTCGCCGAGGGCCGGAGCGTCATCCGCTGGTGGTACGCCCCGGACCCGGTTCGCTGGCGCTGGGAAATCGAAACCGTCGGCACCATCATCGACGACGGCGTGGCCCTGACGGTCGCCAACGAGATGGACTTCTGGGAATACGACGATCGCTCGAACACCTACCGGCGGCGCAGCATCGGGGTAATCCCGGACGGGGTGATGCTCCTCCCAACCTTCAGCGCACCCGTCGGCCCGGCCAACGCTGAGACCATCGACGCGCTCATCGAGCAGTGGCGCGAGCGTGGCGACCACCTCGACGTCGACCTTGCCGGCGAGGCCACGCTGCTCGGCCGTAGCACGCAGATCGTCGAACTCCGCCCCTCTACCGGCGGCAGCGTCCGTGCGTTCGTCGACCCGGAGCGCATGTTCCTCATGCGCTGGGCCGCCGCTGGCGAAGGCGGCGGCCAGTCCTACAGCTCCGAGGTCACTGCGCTCGACTACGACACCGAAATCGACGCCGGCCGGTTCACCTTCGATCCGCCTCCCGGCGCCCGCGAAGTCGAAGCCCCGTATGTCCAGTCATGCAGTAGCTCCAGCGGCCCGATCGGCGGAGAGTCCTTCCCCGCCAAGCCCGGCTTCCTCAGACCCGCGTACGCGCCGGCCGGCTACCACTCCAGCGGGGTGGGCTCCGAGGGCAGCGCGAACGGTGGCTGCGGCCCGGTCGCCGTCTGGGCCCTGCTCGAAGGCCCCGACGGCGGCTACATCCTCCTCCGTCAGCGCCTCCGTCCCGGCGGTGTTCCCCGGGCGGCGCGCTCCTGGCAACGCGTCGACTCCGGCCTCGATGACGCCTACCGGCACTCCGAAGGCGGCGTCCTCAGCCTCCTCTGGCGCGACGGCGACATCGTCGCCCTCCTTGAGAGCGACTCCGTGTCCTTGGAAGAGCTTCTCCGGATCGCGGAGTCCTCCGACCTCGTATCGCCTGCGCCTTGATGCACGGGGCGGCACAGCCAGCGTATCGGGGCGCTGCGCTCGGAAGCGTCTCGCCGGGGACGCGCCCCAGCGCCTCATTCGGGTAGGGTATTGGTGCATAGTTCGTCCGCTCGGCAGATGCAGTTGTTGCTGAGGCGCTGCGGGGACTGGACACGATGTGGCACTATGCGGCGGAAGGAGCCGGATGCCCTCGCGGCATGGGCTTCCGGCGTCCGAGTCCCATGGTCCGCCGATTGGCGGGCTGATGCATCGTGCGAGGGGGGCACAGATGACATCAGAGGCGAGGGGTGCGACCGGCATGAGCCACGTCCATCACTGGATGCTCTCAGAGCCTTCAGGGGGCGAGGTGCCGGGCCGCTGCAAGGGGTGCGGCGAGGAGCGCGGATTCCCCGCGAATCCTTCCAACCCGTACTTGCGGGGGCTGGCCAAGAAACGCCCGACGGGTCGCCAGAACTAGCGAGCCCACGAACGCCCGGAACCCGCCGCCGCCGACACGGCTCGCGGGTTCCGTCCCCAAATCGAGGCGCCTCGCGCGCCCCCTTTCTGCTGCCCGGATGTGCCGCACCCTCGCCCTGAATCCGTGAGCGGACCTCGGACCTTCCCTGGATCTGCCGCCGGCAGAGCTGGACCCTCACCCCAACCCTCTCTCCCCGCGGGGAGACCTTTGTGTAATTCCTCGTGGGCGCTCCCTCTCTCGCAAGGGGAAGGGCGCCGGACCGCCCTCGATAGCTGCGGGTCGTGCTGCCGATCCAGTGGGGGCGTGGGGGCGCAGCCCCCACAGAAGGAAATCCGAGGGTGGGTGGGTGGGCCAGAGCGGCGCGCAGCGCGGGCTCGTCCGGGATGGGGGTGTGGGGGGCGCAGCCCCCCGCAGGAGGCACGCGATCGGCCTCGGAGCGCCCTCACCCCCGCCCCTGCCCTCCAGAGAGTGAGAGTGGCTAGTTGGGCTAATCGAACTGCAGCGCCCGCTCCCGGATCTCGTCGATTGACAGGATCGGCGCGTCCGGCGCCATGGCGCCCGGCGTGTAGGTCACCGAGGTGAGGCGGCCGCTGTAGGGGAACGGACCGTGCCGCTCGTAGAGATCCCACGAGACCGGCGACCGGCGGTCGATGCCGATGTCGATGCCCTCGAAGGGTGCGAGCGGGTGGAGCTGCACCAGTTCCTCGAGCGTGCCGCGCGACTCGCCGTTGACGCGCAACTCAACCGAGCCGCTGTTCCCTGCGAGGGCCGTGAACTCGAACACGACCTCGAGGTCGCCTTCGGGCAGCGCGCCGCCGGCCAGCTCCGACATCGCGCCGTAGCCGTTGTAGACGAAGACGATCGCGCCGTCCTCGACGTAGAGCACGTAGCCGCCGCCCTGGGCGCCGTGCGCGACGATCACGCCTGCGTCGCCTGCCTCGTAGTGGAAGCGCGAGGTGACCGTGAACGAGCGCTGGCCCGTCAGCTTCAGCGAGCGGGCGCGCTCGAGCGTCGGGGTTCCGGGGTAGATGGTCAGCGGCTCCGCCATGACCTCGTCCTCCGGCGGCCGCAGCAGCTGCTTCAGGCCGCTGTGGTCGTCGAGCGGGAAGACCTGGTTATCGAGGGCGGCCTGGTCCCACGCCTCGGCCAGCTCTCGTAGCTTCTCCGGGTGCTCGTTGGCGAGGTCGCGGAGCTCCGTGGGGTCGTCGCGAAGATCGTAGAGCTCCCACTCCTCGTCGCTGTACGGCCCGCCGCGGCGATGCAGCGTGACCGCGCTCCAGCCATCGCGGTAGTAGCCCCGGTGGCCGATCATCTCGTAGAGCTGCTCCGGGTGCGCCGAGGCAGCCGAATCGTCCGTGAGGCTCTCCGCGAAGCTCGCGCCGGCCGCTGGAGGCGTGGACTCCGCCTCGGGCTCGGCCGGCGCGTCCGCGCCCGCCAGCTCGAGGATCGTCGGGAGCAGGTCGGTGACGTGGGCGTACTGCGCTCGCCGTTCGCCGCCGGGGCCGATGCCCCTCGGCCAGGAGATGATGAAGGGCACCTGGTGGCCGCCCGCGTGCGTGTTCACCTTGTAGAGCCGGAACGGCGTGTTCCCGGCCATCGCCCAGCCGCGCGGGTAGTGCGGCCAGGACTGCGGCCCTCCAAGCAGATCGAGCTTCGCGTAGTCGCGGTCGATCTGACCCGCAGCGCGCGCGAAGACGCTCAGGTACTCGGACGTTCCCTGCACCTCGCCCTCGCGTGACGCGCCGTTGTCCGAGGTGAAGATCACGATGGTGTTGTCGCGCTCGCCCAACTGTTCGAGCGCCTGCATCAGCCGGCCGAAGTTCTGGTCGATGTTGTCGACCATCCCCGCGAAGAGCTCCTCGTAGCGGGCGAACAGGGTCTGCTCTCGCGCCGAGAGTTCGTCCCACGCTTGCACGTCGTGGCCGCGTTCATGGTTCCTCGGCGCCAGCTCGGTCCCCTCCGGGATCACGCCGAGCTCGAGCTGCCGCTGGTAACGAGCTTCGCGCACGCGGTCCCACCCGGCATCGAAGACCCCTCGGTACTTCGCGATGTCGTCCGGCCTGGCGTGCAGTGGTGCGTGGGGCGCGCCGTGCGCGAAGTAGAGGAAGAACGGCTGGCGCGGGTTTGCGGCCTTCTGCTCGCGGATCATCCGGATCGCCCGCTCCGTCGCGTCGTCGGTGAAGTAGTAGCCGTCGGGATAGCGGTCGATCTCGATGCGGTGGTTGTCCTCCATCAGCTCGTTGGGCATGTGCAGGTTCGTGAACGGCCCGAGGAAGCCGAAGTAGCGGTCGAAGCCGCGTTGCACGGGCCACGAGTGCATCCGCTGGAAGGGCGACAGCCCGGTGTCCTTCGAGAGGTGCCACTTGCCGACCATCATCGTGGCGTAGCCGGCATCGCGGAGCAGTTCGGCCATCGTCGGGACGTTCGCCGCGAGTTCCATCGCGTAGCCCGGGAAGCCGGGGTCCGCGTGGGCCACCCAGCCGACGCCGACGGCGTGGGAGTTGCGCCCCGTCAGCAGCGCCGCCCGCGTCGGCGAGCACATCGGCGTGACGTGGAAGTTCGTGTAGCGCAGGCCCTCGGCTGCGAGCCGGTCGAGGTGGGGCGTATCGACCTCGGAGCCGTAGCACCCGAGGTCGGAGAAGCCGAGGTCGTCGGCGAGCACGATGACGACGTTCGGCGCGCCCTCGGGCGCCGTGGGGCGCGGCGGCCACCACGACTCCGACTGCGCGATCGTCCGTCCGACCGTGCCCTGGAATCCCGCGTAGGCGCTCGCTTGCAGCCCCGCGCCTCGCTGCGTTCGCAGATCTTCCGTCGTCACGTTGGCCTCCCGCCGCTACGCCGCGCCCGAGGCGCCGCGTCTGGCTGGCAGAGGCGGCGCAGGCTCCACATCGCCTCCAGGTCGCGTTCGTTGATCTCGTGCACGAACTGGTTGAGCGTCACCTCGCCGCGGTGGGGGTGGATGCCCCGGTGTTCCCAGGCCGAGTCGGCCCACTGCAGCGTCCAGAGCAGCTCCTCGCGCAGCGAGCTGAACTCCCACAGCAGATCCCGGAACTGCTCCAGGCGGTAGCCGCGCTCACCCGGCCCCAGGTGCGCGCGCCGCTCCGGCAGTCGCGCGCCGGAGCGCGCACAGATCGCCTGCACCGCGCGCAGGTCCTCCGCCTCGGAATCCCGCAGGAAGCCGACGATCTCGAGGATCGACCAGTCCTCGCGCAGCCCGGTCTCCGGCGGCGGGCGGCGCGTCAGGAGCGCGTCGTCGATGTCCCAGGTCAGCTGCTGGACCTCGTGCGCGACCTCGCGCAGGGCCTTGAGCAGCCAGCGCGGGTTCGAGCCGTAACGCCGCGTGGAGGTACGCACGGCGCGATCGTTGGGCGCGCGGATCGGCTTGTCAACCACAGGGGGCGGGCGAGCGTGCGTTGACCGCGGGGGCGATTCGGGCGAGGCTCGCGCACGGGGCCCCAACGTCGTGAGCGCGGACTCGCTGTCCTACACCGTCCTGATCCTGATCGCCGAGCTGGCCGTCGGCTCGCTCGTCTTCGTCACCTGGTTCGATGCGCGCGGCATGGTCACGCGCGGCTACGTGCAGACGGGCGCGGCGATCGTCGTGCCGTCCGCCGTGCTTGCGCTGCTGATCGCCTACCGCCTGGACCCGCAGACGGGCATCGACGGCTACACGCTGCGAGGCGGCGTCCTCGACGGCCTGCGCGCGGCGCTGGTGCTGTTCACCGCCATCTCCGTGCTGCAACTGGTGGCGGCGTTCACGGAGCGCGCCGGCCTGGCGCGCGCGCTCGGCTGGGCCGGCGGCGCCGTCGGCGTAGTCGCGATCGTGCTGCTCGCGGCGCTCGTCTCGGCGCCGGCCTGGTCCTACGCCGGCGTGCTGGCGAGCATGCTCGTCTCGGCGCTGGTGCTCGGCGGATCGCTGATGGCGATGAGCTGGGGGCACTGGTACCTGACGAACTCCGGATTGCCGAAGGAGCCGCTGGAGCAGATGGCGCTGCTGGTCCTCGGGGCGCTGATCGTGCAGGCGCTGCTGGTCGTGGTGGGGGCCGCCGCGCCGGTGCGCGAGACCCCGCTCACGCAGGGCGCGTTCGGCGTCTCGCTGGGCGAGAACCCCGCGTTCTGGTTCCGCGTCGGCGTCGGTCTGCTGTTCCCGCTGGTGCTCGCCTGGCTGGCGTGGAAGGCGGCGACGATCCGCGGAATGATGTCCGCGACCGGGCTGCTCTACATCGCCGTCGGCGCGGTCCTCGCGGGCGAGGTGCTCGCGCGCGGCCTGCTCTTCGCCACCGGCGCCGCCGTCTAGCAGATCCCCGCACCCTCACCCACTGCCCGCGGGAGAGGAGACATCCGGCCGTGGCCGGAACCCCTCGGGCCGTTGTGGAGTCCTACAATGGTCGGCACGCCCGGCGGCCGATCGGAGGGGGGCTACCCTTGGCCGACGCACAAGCCGGCAGCGAACCTCTCCCCCTGCGGCTCGGGCGCGCCGCTGCGGCGCGCCCGCAGGACGCCTCGTACGCGCGCGCCGTCGACAATCTGCTCATGGAGCGGCTGGCCGTGGGCGAGGGCCGCGCGCTCGAGCAGCTCTACGACCGCTACCACATCCTCGTCTACTCCGTGGCGCTGCGTGTCGTCCGCGACGCGATGCTGGCGGAGGACATCGTGCAGGAGGTCTTCCTTCGCCTCTGGCGTCGCCCCGAGTCCTACGACCCCTCGCGCGGGCGCTTCCTCAGCTGGCTGATGTCGGTCACCCGCAACCGGGCGATCGACGAGGTGCGGCGGCTCAGCCGCCGCGTGCGTATCGAGGACCGCCGACCGGAGGCAGCCGACCAGGTGCAGAGCACGGACCGGCTGGACGCTCCCGAACTTGCGGCGGCGATCGGCGATGAGCGCCGCCAGGTGCGCGCCGCGCTGGCGTCGTTACCGCCGGAGCAGCGGCGGGTGCTGGAACTCGCATACTTCGAGGGACTCACGCAAACTGAGATCGCGGCGCTTACGGAGACGCCGCTGGGCACGGTCAAGACGCGCACGCGCCTGGCGATGAACCGCCTGCGCCGGCAACTCGGAGGAGAGCGATCGTGACGCCGCAGGAACGCGAGGAGCTGCTCGCCGCCTACGCGCTCGGCGGCCTCAGCGGCGCCGAGGCCAGCGCCGTCGAGGATCTCGCTCGCAACGATGCGAGCGCGGCGCGGGAGCTTGCCGAATATCAGGAGGTCGCCGACCTGATCGCGCTGGACGCGCCGCTGAGGCGGCCCGATCCGGGATTGTGGGAGCGCGTGCTGAGCACCGCGCGGCAGACGGACCGGTCCGGCCGCCGCCCCGTTCCGATCCTCCAGACGCTCGCCATCGCGGCGCTGGTCGCCGGGCTCGCCGTCGCCATCGGCTGGACCCTGCGACTGCAAGGCGAGGTCGGCGCGCTGCGCGACGAGGCCGCGGCGCTCCAGGTTGCCGTCACCTCCGATTCGCGGAGGATCGATGTGCTGGACCGCGGGCTGGTGGCGGGCGGCGATCAGGCGCTGCGCGAGGAACTGAGCCGCGTGCGCGATACGCATCAGCGGACCGTCGCCATCCTCGCGGACCGCGATGTGTGGACGGCCGAACTGAGCAGCGCCGAGGGCGGCCACGGCGCGAGCGGGAGCTGCGTCTGGAGCGCCACGCTGAGCAGCGGCGTGCTGATCGCGCAGGGCCTTCCGGCGCTTCCCCTCGGCACCCTCTACGAGGTCTGGCTGGATGACGGCGAGCGCGTGATTCCCGTGGGCACGTTCCTGCCGTCGACCGAAGGCGAGGCGCAGGTGCTGATCGAGCTGGATTCCCCGTTCGAGCCGCGCTCGGTGACCGTCGCCACCGCGCCGCCCGGCGGCGCCGTCTCGCTGCAGCCGCCGATCGTGCTCAGCGGAGACATCGCGCCCTAGCGAGTGCGCCAGCACCGCGGCTCTGGCGGTGCTGCATACGTGGCCGGGGAATGAATCCGGCCGTATCGCCAGCTTGCGCCACGGGATCGCTTGCCTGCTCCGCTCGTGGGGCGGAGCAGTGGTGGACCGGGAGATGCTGCCAGTGCAGCACCGCACCGGGGCCGGGCAATCCCGCGCGCGGAGCTTGAGTCCGCAGGAGGGGCGACATGGAGGCAGGCAACGTAGTGGCGATGTTCCTCGAGGAGACGCGCTTCACTTCGCGGGAGGAGTGGGAGCGGGCATGCGCCGGCGTGTGGGGAGACGCCCTGGCGGAACTGCGGACGAACCCCGGCTTCAGGGGGCTCGCCGCGTTCTGGGCCGACGACGACACGGCGCGCGGCGGCGTCATGGGCCTCTGGGATTCGCTGGAACACCGGCTTGGCTACGAGGCCCGGTCGGCGGGCACGGTGCGCGCGCTTTTCGATCCCTTCTTTACGCGCGGCCCGCGCCGGCCCCGCCTCCACGTCACCAACGCCACGATGGAGTAACCGCGCCGCCCTAGCCGGGAGGCGGCGCCGGCGCGGCGGCCTCGCCCTCCGCGGACTCGTCGCCGGGTGGCTCCTCCGGCGGCTCGTCGGGGGGTACGAGATCGAACGGCGGTCCGAGGTCGAAGTGGCGGGCGGCGTGTGACCCGGCGAGCGCCTCGGTCGGTCCGAGGCCGCGCAGGCGGCTGTCGGCGTACCAGAAGATCTCGCGCAGCAGCGCCGTCAGCGGGACGACCACCAGCAGCCCGATGAAGCCGAAGACCGCGCCGGCGGCCACCAGCAACAGGATGATGACCGCCGGGTGCAGGTCGACCGCCTGGCTCTGGATGCGCGGCACCAGCAGATTGTTCTCCAGCTGCTGCACCGCCACGAAGAGCAGCGCCACCCACAGGATCTTCTCCGGATCGCCGCTCGCCGCCACCAGCAGCAGCGCGGGCAGCGCGCCGATCCAGGGCCCGATGATCGGGATCAATTCCGTAATGCCCGCAAAGAGCGCGAGCGCGATTGAGAGCTCCACATCGATGATCGTCAGCCCGATGAAGATCATCACGGCGACCACGCCGCCGAGGATCAACTGGCCTCGCAGGTAGCGCCCGAGCAGGGCGTCGGCGATGCGAAGGCCGTTGAAGAAGTCCGGCCGCGCGACCGCGGGCACCGCGGCCCCGAAGTTGTCCTCGAAGCGGTGGCGGTCGCGCAGCGCGTAGAACAGCCAGAAGGGAAGGATCAGGAACCCGAAGATCACTCCGAGCGTCCTCGTCAGCACGGAGAACGAGTCCGTCGTGTGCGCGGCGATCCCCACGCCGATCCGGTCGGCGTTGTCCGCAATGGCGGTATCGATGCGTCCGCGAACGTTCTCGGGGACGCGTTCGCGGTACTGATCAAGCCAGGAGTTGAACTGATCCTGGGCGCGGATGCGCAATTCCGGGAACTGGTCGACGAACTCGGTGCCCTGATCGAGCGCGACGGGGACGATCAGCACACCGACGCCGATCAGGAATCCGAGGATCACGAGGTAGACGAGCAGGACGGAGACGCCGCGCGAGATGACGTTCTTCTCCGGCGTGCCGCCGGGCAGGAACGAGGCAAAGGAGGCGAGGCGGTCGACTGCCGGCGTCAGCACGTAGGCGAGCACGCCGCCGACCGCGAAGGGGAACAGCGCCCAGCGCGCATTCCAGACAATCCAGAGCACGACGGCCAGCATCAGCAGCCACAGCGCCACGCGCATCCGTGATCTGATCATGGCCCGCTCATCCGCTGCGACGCCTCCCGCGCCATCGGCGCTTGCGAGTGCGGCTCGTCGCGCCTGCACATTGTGCCTGATGCGCCGCACGCTGACCGACGCACCTCGCGCCCGACCCAACCTCTTCGATTGACAGGCTACGTGGGCAACCCGACCATAAGCGCAAGCGGGAAGCCCGGATCCGCGCACGAGGGGTTGCGATGGTCTCCGCACAGGCACTCGAACGCCGAATCTCCGACAGTGGCCGGCGCCTCACCGAGCCGCGCCGCCAGCTCATCAAGGCGATGCGCAACCTCGGTGACCACTTCACTGCCGACCAGGTCGTGCAGGCTGCCCCCGGCGTGGGCCGCGCGACGGTCTTCCGGACGATGCGGCTGCTGCAGGAAGTTGGAGTGCTCTGCCAGGTGGTGCTGGACGACGGCGCCGTGGGCTACCGCCTCACCGACAACGCGCGTCACCACCACCACCTGATCTGCTCCCAGTGCGGCGCAACAGACGACTTCGCGAGCACCGACATCGAGGAGTTGCTCGCCGAACTCGGGCGTCGCAGCGGCTTCGACATCCACGGGCACCGCCTCGAGGTCTACGGCCTGTGCGCGAGCTGCAGCGGGCAACTCAGCTCCGACTGACCTTCGCTCCTGGCGCACCCGGCTCGCTGCTGCCGTGAGGCAGAGTGGGCGCTCAACTGAGCTCAGGTATCTTGCTGAACGTGCTGAGACGGCGTATCGTGCGTCAGGCAATCTGCGACAGAGTATCAGGCAAGGGATTGGACATGCTCGGCATGTTCTCGCTACGGACGCTCTCGGCCGCGCTCGCTCTCGTGCTCGCTGTCGCGGCGGCGTGCACGGGAGGGGACGACGACGGCGATGACGGCGACGGGCGCCTCCGGGTGGTCGCTTCCACCGGCATCATCGCCCACTTCGCCGAGCAGATCGCCGGTGAGGACGCCGATATCGTCGCCGTGATCCCGGCGGGAGCGGACGCGCACAGCTTCAGCGCGACCACCACCGACATCCGCAACGTCTCCGCAGCGGACATCGTGATCGTCAACGGCTACAACCTCGAGGAAGGCGCCCTCGGCACGATCTTCGAACACCTCCCCGGCGACGCCACCCTCGTGGTCGCGGCCGAGGGCGTCGACCCGCTCGAGGGTGGTCACCACGAGGAAGAAGAGGAAGACGAGGAGGACGTAGCGGGCGGCGGTATCGCGGCCGCCGAAGGCGTCGACCCGCACATGTGGCTGAGCGTCCCGAACGCGATGGTCTACGTGCGCAACATCGCGAATGGGCTCGTCGCCGCCGACCCGGACAACGCGTCCGCCTACCGCGAGCGCGAGGAAGCCTACCTCGCCGAGCTGCAGGCGCTCGACGAAGAGGTGCGCGCCACGATCGCGGGGATCCCGCCCGAGCGCCGCGTGCTGATCGTCTACCACGACGCCTTCCAGTACTTCGCCGCCGAGTACGGCCTCGAGCTGGCTGCCGCCGTGCTGCCGGCCAGCCCCTCGCAACAGGCGAGCGCCGCCGCCGTCGCCGAGATCATCGAGATCGTCTCCGGGCGCAATGTGGGCGCCGTCTACCGCGAGCCGCAGTTCGCCGCCGCCGCGCTCGAGGCGATCGCCGGGGAGGCGGGCGTGCGCGTGCTGACGCTCTACAGCGGCGCCTTCACGGATGAGGTGAGCACCTACATCGAGGCCATGCGTGCGAACGCGAAGGCGCTGGCCGAAGGACTCGGCGGCGGGTAACGTTCGCGGGCGGGGTGAGGGGAGAGGCCAGTGGCGGACGATCACGATCACAGCCATGGCCACGGGCACGGAGCCCACGGGCCCGTCGGCCACGAGGATCCCTCCCACGAACACGAGAGTGTGGGCCTCGACGGCGCAGGCCACCCGCAGGCGCGCGCGCGGCTCGCAAGCGGGCACGCTCACGGCCCGCTCGCCCTCGAGGTCAAGGGCCTCTGGGCGGGCTACCCGGGCAAGCCCCCGGCCCTCGAGGACGTCAGCTTCGTCGTCCCCGAGGGGGAGATGGTCGGCCTCGTCGGGCCGAACGGGGCTGGCAAGTCCACGCTCTTCAAGGCGATCCTCGGCGTCGTGCGTCCGCTGCTTGGCGAGGTTCGCGTCTTCGGCCGCCCCGTCTCCGAGACGCGCGCGGACGTCGCCTACACCCCGCAGGTCGAGGAGGTCGACTGGGAGTTCCCGGTCAGCGTCCGCGACGTGGTGCTGATGGGCCGCTGGCGCGGCTCCAGCCCCTTCCGCCGCTGGTCTGGCGAGGACCGCGCCGCCGCGGAGGAGGCGATCGCGCGCGTCGGTCTCTCCGAGTTCGCCGGGCGGCAGGTCGGCGAGCTCTCGGGCGGGCAGCGCCGCCGCGTACTGATTGCCCGCTCGATCGCGCGCGGAGCGCGGCTGCTGCTGCTCGACGAACCGTTCGCCGGCCTCGACGCCGGCGTGGAGCACGACCTGCTCACGATCCTCGACGAGCTCACCCACGAGGGCTGCAGCATCCTGATCGCCACGCACGACCTCTCCTGTGTCGCCACCTCCTGCGACGAGGCGTGCTGCCTCAACCGCCGCGTGCAGGGCTACGGCCCGCCAGCCGAGGTACTCACCGAAGAGGTGCTCTCGCGCACCTTCGAGCGTCCGCTGGTCCCCGTCGGTGCGAACCGCGACGTGGTCGTTGTCGCGGGCAGCGGGGGCGCCGGGGCGAACTGAGGGCGGGCCGATGGTCGAAATCGCGGAGTGGCTGATCGAGCCGTTCGAGTACGCGTTCATGCGTCGCGCCCTCGCCTCGCTCGTGATCGTCAGCCTCGTCGGCTCGGTCGTCGGGACGTTCGTCGTGCACAAGGGACTTGCGGCCTCGGGCAGCGGGCTTGCGCACGCGACGCTTGCGGGCGTTGCGATTGCCTTCGTCAACGGCGCGAGCGTCGCGCTCGGCGCGCTCGCCGCCGCCGTCGCCACGGCGCTCGGCATCGGCTTCGTGCGGCGCACCTCGCGGGTCAGCTACGACACGGCAATCGCGATCTTCTTCGTCTCCGCCTTTTCGCTCGGCATCCTCGTGATCTCGCGGCGATCGAGTTACACGCCGGACCTCGTCTCGTTCGTCTTCGGCGACATCCTCGGCGTCTCGCAGGCCGATCTGCTCGGCGAGTTGCTGCTCGCCGTCGTCGTGCTCGGCTTCGTGCTCGCCTTCTACCGGGAGATGGTGATGGTCGCCTACGACCCGGCGATGGCGTCGGCGGCCGGCGTGCGCACGATGTTTTTCGAGTTCGCGCTGCTGGTGCTGATCGCCCTCGCCGTGGTGGTGGCGCTGCAGGCGATCGGGATCGTGCTGGTCACGGCGACGCTGATCATCCCGCCGGCCACCGCCAGCCTGCTGTTACGCCGCATCCCGCACATCATGGCGGTCAGCTTCCTGATCGGGGTGCTGTCCTCGATCGTGGGCCTGTACGCCTCGTTCCACGCGGGCGCCGCCGCGAGCCCGGCCGTCGTCCTCGCCGCCACGCTCGCCTTCGCGGTCGCGCTGATCGCCACCTCGCTGCGGCGCACGCGCCTCCCGGCGGCCGCGACGGAGTGAGGGCGGCGGGGCGACCTCTCCGGCCGCGCGCCCTAACATGCCCGTAACGAGCGCGTGAGACCCTGATGCGGAGCCTTGTCGCCTCGGTTGAGCGGCAGCAGGGCCCGCCGTAGGCTGGACGCGCTCCCCGTGTCCAGCGAGAGCGCGCACGAGGCCGCTCGATCGGGGCAGCTGGCGAGGCGATGATCGCAGAACTTGTAGACAGCGAGGCGGAGCCGTTGCCCGCGGCGGCATCACCGCCCGCGTCGCCCTCCGCGCCCCCGAAGCGCCCGGAGCGCCCGAACGTCGATCGCAAGGCGCGGCTGCTGCTTGAGCCGAAGCTGCCGGACAAGCAGCCAGCCGAGGTCCGCCGCGGCAACTGGGACGAGGTCTTCCACCTCTTCGACCCCGAGACCGCCAAGGCCGAGGCGACCCGCTGCATCCAGTGCCCCGCCGCCCCCTGCCTGGTCGCCTGCCCCGTCGGCAACGACATCCCCGCCTCGTTCTGGCTGCTCGAACAGGGCGACTTCGACGGCGCCGCCAACGTCTTCCGCGAGACCAGCGAGCTGCCCGAGATGTGTGGACGGCTCTGCCCCCAGGAGCGGCTTTGCGAGGGCCATTGCGTCGTCGGCAAGAAGGGCGAGCCGGTCGCCATCGGCAAGCTCGAGACGTTCGTGACGGAGTGGCAGCTCGTCCACGGGAATCCGCCGCCCGCCGTGGCTGCGCCCGCGACGGGCAAGAGCCTCGCGATCATCGGCTCCGGGCCCGCCGGCATCGGCGTCGCCGAGCGCATCGCGCGGGCCGGCCATCGCGTCGTCGTCTACGACGCCTGGCCGGTGGCGGGCGGGCTGCTGCACTACGGCATCCCCAACTTCAAGCAGAACAAGGCCAGCGTCGCCGACCGCATCGAGCGGCTGCGCGACATCGGCGTCGAGTTCATCCTCGGCGTCCGCGTCGGCGAGGACGTGCCGTTCGAGGATCTCGAGCGCGAGTTCGACGCCGTCTTCGTCGCGGCCGGCGCGATCGAGGGCGTGCAGCTGGGGCTGGAGCACGAGGACTCGCCCGGCGTCTACGAGGCGACCGAGTTCCTGGTGCGCGGCAACCTGCCGCCGGAGGACCTGCCGGAGGCGCTGCGCGAGCCGCTGCCGCAGGTGCGCAGCGTCGTGGTCATCGGTGGCGGCGACACCTCGATGGACTGTGTGCGCACGGCGGTGCGGCTCGGTGCGGAGGAGGTGCGGCTCGTCTACCGCCGCACGGAGTTGGAGATGCAGGGTCGCGAAGAGGAGCGCATGCACGCCCACGAGGAGGGCGTGATCTTCGAGTTCCTGACCGCTCCCACGGAGATCCTCGTCGATGGTCAGGGCGCCTTCCGCGCGCTGCGCTGCCAGCGCATGGAACTCGGGGAGCCCGACGAGAGCGGGCGCGCCCGCCCCGTGCCGCTCGCCGGCAGCAGCTTCGAGATCGAGGCCGAGGGGCTCGTCCTCGCCATCGGCTACAACGTCGAGGATGGCTGGGGCGAGGTCGTTCCGGCGCTCGAGCGCGACTCCTGGGGCCGCTTCACCGTCGATCCGCGGACGATGCGCACGAACCGCACGGGCGTCTTCGCCGGCGGTGACGACGTGAACGGCGCCGACCTCGTCGTGACCGCCCTCGCCGACGCCCACGTCGCCGCCGCGAGCATCGAGGACTGGCTCGGCGGCGGCGACTGGTAGGCGCTCGGCCGGCCCTCGGCGCAGCTCGCGCGGCGGCAGGTTGGGTGCGGCTCCGAATACGCCTGCGTTAGAGTGCATGAGCGACAAGCAAGCGAAAGAACAGGGCGCCCGAGCGGCGCGTGACGAGGGGGATTGAGATGGCGATCGCAGTGGGCCAGGAGGCCCCGGACTTTACCCTGCCCAACGAGGACGGCGAAGACGTCACGCTCTCCGCACTGCGCGGCGCGCCGGTGGTGCTGGTCTTCTACACCTTCGACTTCTCCGGCATCTGCACGGGCGAGCTGTGCGAGATCCGCGACGACTACTCGGAGTGGACGGACCTCGGTGCGCAGGTGTTCGGCATCAGCCGCGACAGCCGCTTCTCCCACGCGGCCTACAAGGAGGCGCACCAGCTCCCCTACTCCCTGCTCGCGGACATCAAGGGCGAGACCGCCAAGGCCTACGACACCTGGAACGAGGGCCTCTGGGCCGCCGAGCGGCTGACCGTGGTGATCGACAAGGGCGGCACGATCGGGCACATCGTCAAGAACCCGATCCCGGACGCGCGCGACCACTCGGCGATCGGTGACGCGGTCAGGGCCGCGAGTTAGCAGCCTCCGCCGCACGCGCATGGCCCTCGACTTCCACTCGCTCTCGCGAGGGGACGCGCTGCCGCCGATCGCGCTCAGCGTGAGCGCGGACGACGCGCGCGCCTACCTCGACGCCACCGGCGAGCCCGCCGAGCGCTGGACGGAGTCCGTCCCGCCGCTGGCGCAGGGCGCCTTCATCCTCGGCGCGCTGATGGAGCAGATGGCGCTGCCTGCGGGCGCGCTGCACACCGGCCAGGAGTTCGCCTTCCTGCGCGCCGTCGCGCCCGGCGAGCCGCTCGAGGCGCGCATCGCGGTCGCGCAGCACAGCGAGCGCCGCGGATCGCTGATCGTCGCCTTCGACCTCGAGCTGCGCGACGCGGACGGCGAGCCGGTGCTGCGCGGCCGCAGCACCGTGATCGCGCCCGGCCGCGCGGAGGGTGCGGCCTCGTGAGCGCCGAGGCGCCCGCCGTCGCGCCCGTGACGCGGCTGATCGACCAGGACCGGGTCGATCGCTACGCCGTCGCGGCGCGCGACCCGAACCCGATCCACACCGACGCCGAGTTCGCCGCGGCCAGCGACTTCGGCGGCCGCATCGCGCACGGGATGCTGGTGCTCGCCCTCGTCTCCGAGGCGATGACGGGCGCCTTCGGCCGCCGTTGGGCGGAGAGCGGCGCGCTGCGGGTGCGCTGGCGCGCGCCGGCCGTGCAGCCCGTGCAGGTCACCGCGCACGCCGAGCCGCGCGGCGTCGCCGTCGGCGTCGCCAGCTACGACGTCCGCTGCGAGGCCGCGGACGGCTCCGTGCTGCTCAGCGGCACGGCCACGGTCGCCCTCGGCGCTCCGGACGCGTGAGCGAGCACGGTCTACTCGATGTCTCGCCGCTGCGCGTCGGCAAGTCCGTGGTCCTGCGTGCGCTGAGGCCTGACGACGACCGGCCGCTTGTGCAACTGGTCGAGGAGAACCAGGAGTTCCTCGCGCGCTGGCTGGCCTGGGCGCACGGGTACTCTCTGGAGACGGCGCGCACGTTCATCGTCAAGGAGCGCGAGGGCTACGCCAGTGGCGCGTCACTCACGCTCGGGCTGGAGGTCGAGGGGCAGCTTGTGGGTGTGATCGGACTCAACTGGATCGATTGGCGGCTCCGCGAGGCGGAGATCGGCTACTGGCTGGCGGAGCGACACAACGGCCGAGGGATCATGACCGGCGCGTGCCGGGCCCTGATCGATCACGCCTTCGGTTCGTTGGACCTGCGACGGATCGTGATCCAGGCGGCGGCCGGCAACCGTCCGAGCCGCGCGATCCCGGAGCGCCTCGGCTTCCGCCTGGAGGATGTTGGGGAGCAGGCTCGCTACGCGCTCTCCAGCAGCGACTGGACGTCCGATGACTGACGAGCGGAACAACGAGGGCATCGACCCGGCGCTGCGCGAGCAGTACTGCTTCGGCTGCGGGCGGCACAACCCGCTCGGCTTCCACCTCGAGTTCGAGCGCGACGGCGGCGACGTGGTTGCGAGCTACACGCCTCGGCGCGAGGACAGCGGCTACCCCGGCCTGATGCACGGCGGCCTCGCCACGCTGCTGCTCGACGAGGCGATGGGCTGGGCGATGTACGTCGACCGCGTCTTCGCCGTCACCGCGCGCATGCAGACGCGCTTCCGCCGCCCCGTCACCCTCGACCGCCCGCTGCTCGTGCGCGGCCGCATCGAGCGCACGCGCGGCCGCCGCATCGAAGTCAGCGCCGAGCTCTACGACGAGGACGGCAAGCCCGTCGTCGAGGCCTCGGGCCTGTTCCTGCGCATGGACGCCGAGGCGGAGGCGCAGGCCCTCGAGGTGATGCGCCGCGAGTTCGGCACTTCGCTGGACTGAGCCGGCTCCGGCCCGGTGAGGGGCACGCCGGACTCCCGCGCGGTAACGAACTTCCGAGAACAGGCGCGAGTCTCTTGCGGGGGCTGCGCCCCCACACCCCATCCCGGAGAGCGTGCGCTGCGCGCCGCTCGGCCCGCCCGCCCACCCCGGATTCTTTTTCTGTGGGGGGCTTTGCCCCCCTCGCCCCCCAGTGGGTCCACTGCACGCCATGCAATCCTCGAGGGCGGTCCGCCAGTGAGGGATTACAGGCCGTGCTTCGCCTTGATCGACTCCCAGGAGACGGTGCCTTCCGTCTTCATGAGATTAAGGCGCTCAAGGCCGATCCGCAGGTCTTCGGCGTCCTCGCAAGCCTCGCAGACCTCGTCGCCCTCGCAGGCGTCGTGGTCGGCAGGATCGAGGCGGTCGTGTTCGGCGGGCATGGTGCGTCCAGTGTACGCCTGCCCCCCGCTCACCCGCCCGGCGTGATCGTCTCGACGGCGCGCCACATGTACCAGGAGGCGACGGTGCGGTAGGGCGCCCAGGGCGCGCCGATCTCAAGCGCTCGCTTCGGGGTCGGCGTCTCGGGCAGGCCGTAGGCCGCCTGCATGCCCTTGCGCACGCCGAGGTCGCCCGTCGGCAGCACGTCGGGGCGGCCCAACTCGAACATCAGGAACATGTGCGCCGACCACTCGCCGATGCCGTGCACGGCGGTCAGCCGCTCGATCACCGCGGCGTCGTCGAGGTCCGCGATCGCGGCGAAGTCGAGCGCGCCGTCCACGGAGTGCTGCGCCAGATCGCGCAGGTAGCCCGCCTTCTGGCGCGAGACGCCCGCGCCGCGGAACGCCTCGTCGCTCGTGGTGAGGATGGCCAGCGGCTCGGGCGTGCGCTCCTCGTCGCCGTGGAGGGCGAAGAAGCGGCGCTGGATCGCGCGCGCGGCTGCGCCCGCGAGCTGCTGGAACAGGATCGAGCGCACCATCGAGGCGTAGGGGTCGCCGCCGGGGCGCGGGCGGTAGGGTCCGTGCTCCTCGATCAGCGCGCCGACCACCGGGTCGGCCTCGCGCAGGTGCGCGTAGGCGGCGCGGGCGGAGAAGCGGAGGCGGCGCGGCATCGGCGCATCCTACCCCGTCAGGGGCTCGCGACCTCGCGGCGGGGGATGCCCGCCCGCCAGCGCTGGGCCTCGCGTGGGGAGCGCAGGCGCACGAAGGTGAGGTGCGCGTTGGCGGGGTCCGCCATCGCCGCCTCGTACTGGCGGCGGGGACGACGGAAGGTGCGCAGGAACCAGAGCAGGATCGAGTCCCTGCCCGCGAACGAGTGCCAGAAGGTCTCGCGGTTGCCCTGCCACAACTCCTCGCGCCGCGCGGAGCGCAGCACCGTGCGACGCAGCCGCCGCCAGCCACAGACGAGGAAGGCGTAGTCGAGCCAGACGACCGTCTGCGCGTGATCCCATGTGAGATCCCGCCTTACCGCCGAGTAGTTTGCCGTCGACGACCCACGCGTCCGCCTCGGTGGCAGCCGCGACGCGCTCGCCGAAGACATCGTCGTGCACCTGGACCCAGTCCTCGGCGAAGTGCCGCGCGTCGAGCTCGGCATGCGGCACGCCGAGCCGCTCGGCCAGCTCCCGCGCGAGCGCCGTCTTCCCCGACCCGCTGCTTCCGAGGACGACGATGCGCTCGCCGATCTCGCTGCTCATTCCGCCCCGGACCCTCCGCGGCGCCTCACCGGGCCGTTCGCCGTCCTCGGCAGACCCTGCGCCGCGCACCCCCCGTCGCGGGAGCGACCTACATGTACTGGCCGCCGTTGGGGCTGAGCTGGGCGCCGGTGAACCAGCCGCCCTCGGTGCAGAGGAAGCGCACGATGGCGGCGATCTCCTCCGGCTCGCCGAAGCGGCCGAGGGGGATCTGGGCCTTGATGTTGTTCTGGATGTCCTCGGGGAGTGCGGTCACCATGTCCGTCGCGATGAAGCCGGGGCACACCGCGTTGACGGTGATGTTGTTGCGCGCGAGCTCCTTCGCGGCTGTCTTCGTGAACGCGATCATTCCGGCCTTCGCGGCGGCGTAGTTCGCCTGCCCGGCGTTGCCCATCTGCCCGATCACCGACGACATGTTGATGATCCGGCCGTAGTTGGCCTCGCGCATGTGAGCTACCGCGGCGCGTGTGCAATAGAACATCGACGACAGGTCGGTCTGGATGACCTCGTCCCACTCCTCGACGGAGAGCCGCGCGACCGTGCGGTCGCGGTTGATGCCGGCGTTGTTGACGAGGATGTCGATCTTGCCGAGCTCCTCGACCGCGGTCTCGATGACGTCCGAGGCCTGCTCGGCGTCGGACACGTCGGCCTTGACGAGGACGACGGTGCCGCCGAACTCGTGGATCGCGTCGCGCGTCGCCTCGGCGGCGTCGGCGTTCGAGACGTAATTGACGATTACGCTTGCGCCCTCGCGCGCCAGTTCGATGGCGCATGCGCGCCCGATCCCGCGGCTTGCGCCGGTGACCACCGCAACCTGTCCCTCGAGTGCACCCGTCACGTCACACCTCCCGTTGCCGAGCGCGGCGGTCCGCCGACCCTCGCGGTTCCGATCCGCCAACCGGGGTGTTGTAACGCAGGGTGGGCTTGTGGACGACCGCTATACGGCGGTCGGCGGGATGTATTCGCCCCACTCCTCGCGCAGCACGTCGCACATCTCGCCCAGCGTCGCGTAGCTGCGCACGGCGTCGAGCACCGGCTCCATCAGGCTGACGTCGCCGCGGGAGGCCTCGCGCAGGCCCGCCAGCGAGGCGCCGACGGCGGCCTCGTCGCGGTCGCCGCGCACCCGCGCCAGCCGCTTCAACTGTGCGTCGATGACCGTGGTGTTGGGGCGGAAGATCGGCGTCGCGTTCTCGTCCTCGTCGACGTACTGGTTGACGCCGACGACCACGCGCTCGCCGCTCTCGACCTCGTGCTGGTAGGTGATCGAGGCCTCCTGGATCTCGGACTGCATGTAGCCGCCCTCGATCGCCGAGACGGCGCCGCCGATGTCCTCGACGCGGTCGAGGATGGACTGCGCCTGCGCTTCCAGCTCGCCGGTCAGCCACTCGACGTAGTAGGAGCCGGCGAGCGGATCCACGGTGTCGGCCGCGCCGGTCTCCTCGGCGATGATCTGCTGCGAGCGCAGCGCGAGCTGCTGCGCCTCCTCGGTGGGCAGCGCCAGCGCCTCGTCGTAGCAGGAGAGCGCGAGCGACTGCACGCCGCCGAACACGGCCGCGAGGGCCTGCACGGCGGAGCGCGTGAGGTTGTTGAGCGGCTGCTGCGCGGTGAGCGTGGAGCCGCCGGTCTGCGTGTGCGTGCGCAGCGTCATCGCGTTCGGGTTGGTCGCGCCGTAGCGCTCCTTCATCGCGCGGGCCCACATCCGGCGCAGCGCGCGGAACTTCGCGACCTCCTCGAAGAAGTAGTTGTGCGTGTTGAAGATCCAGGAGATGCGCGGCGCCACCTCGTCCACGCTGCCCCCCTGCGCGATGCTGCGGTCGAGGTAGGCGAAGGCGTTCGCGAAGGCGAATGCGACCTCCTGCGCGGCCGTCGAGCCGGCCTCGCGGATGTGGTAGCCGGAGACGGAGATCGAGTTGAAGCGCGGCGCCTCGCGCGCGCAGTAGTTGATCAGGTCGGCGGCGAAGCGGACCGAGGGCCCCGGCGGGAAGATGTAGGTGCCGCGCGCCACGTACTCCTTGAGCACGTCGTTCTGCGCGGTGCCGGTGATCACGCTCGGCTCGTGCCCTTGCTTCTCCGCCGCCACGATGTACATCGCGACGATGATCGGCGCGGGCGCGTTGATCGTCATCGAGGTGGAGATGCCGTCCAGCGGGATGCCCTCGAACAGCGTCTCCATGTCCGCCAGCGAGTCCACGGCGACGCCGACCTGGCCGACCTCGCCGGCCGCCATCGGGTGATCCGAGTCGTAGCCCGTCTGGGTCGGCAGGTCGAAGGCGACGGAGAGGCCGGTCTGGCCGTTGGCCAGCAGCTCGCGGAAGCGCCCGTTGGTCTCCTCGGGCGTGCCGAAGCCGGCGTACTGGCGCATCGTCCAGAGCCGCCCGCGGTACATGGTGGGCTGCACGCCACGCGTGAACGGGTACTGGCCGGGGAAGCCGATGTCGTCGAGGTAGTCGACGTCGGTGACGTCGTCCGGGGTGTAGAAGCGGCGGGCCGGGGCGGACGAGGTGCGGAACTCCTCGCGCCGCTCGGGGAAGCGCTTCAGCACCTTGGCGAGCGCGGCCTGCTCCCAGTCGTCCTGCGCCTCGCTGATGGCGGTCCGTTGCTCAAGCTTCACCATCGGTCTGCTCCGTTGCCGTCTCTTGTCTGCGCGCCGCTCAGGCGAGCGCCTCGACCAGCACGAGCGCGTCGCCGCGTATGACCTCGACGCCGTCCTGGTTGCTCACGGTCGTGTTCAGCGCGACCGAACTGCGATCCGCGTCCACCGAGGTCGCCTCGACGGTGGCGGTGAGCGTGTCGCCCGGCATCACCGGAGCGCGGAAGCTCAGGTTCTGCCGCAGGTAGATCACGACGCTGTCCGGCGCGAGCCGGGTTCCGAGTGCAGCCGAGATCACTCCTGCAGCGAGGATACCGTGTGCGATCGGCTCCTTGAAGCGGGTGCGCGCCGCGTAGTCGGGGTCGCTGTGCAGCGGGTTGGTGTCGCCGGAGACGTCGGTGAACTTCGCGATGTCATCCGCGGTCACGGTCTTCTCGAAGCTCACGGTCGTGCCCTCGACGATGCCCTGGACGCCGTCGGCCATCTCGCCCCCTCGCTCGCTCGCCGGCGCGCTCTGGCGCGCTGTCCGGCGCGGCGGCATCGTACGAGGGCGGCTCCGGGCGCGTCCAACGCCTGCCGGAGCCGAGGCCGGCGGAGAATTGGGGCAGTTATTCACCAAAAATGTGAAAGAAAGTTGACGCTGCCCGCCAGTCGGCGATAATGGAAGTACGGAGCGCACCCGCTTGCGGCAAGCAGGAACCGGCGCTCGGCGAGACCGCACACGCGACTGAGAGGGGCCGGGAGCAACCCTTGAGGGTGCTTCCGGTGCAGGAAGGCGCAGCGAGTGGCCCATCGGGTCGTCCTGCAACGAGCACGCGACGAACTTGCGCGCATTTTCTACGAGCGCGGCGACTGCAGTGTCGCCGAGCTCGCGCTGGAGATCGGCGTCTCGCAGGGCTCGATTCGCCGCCACCTCGACATCATGGTCGCCGAGGGCCTGCTCGACACCACGCTGGTGCGCCAGCCGCGCGGACGGCCCGTGACCCGCTACTCGCTCAGCGAGGCGGGCGAGGAGCGCTCCGGCGCCGATCACTACACGAGCCTGATCGGACGGCTGCTGCCCGCCCTCGCAAGCCTCTCCGAGGACGAGGTCTCCGGCCGCCCGGGCGAGGTGATCCTGGAGCGGGTCTACAGCCGCGTCGCCGAGGACGTCGCCCGCGAGCGGGGCGGCGCCGTGCGCAGCGAGGAACTGGGTCCGCGCCTCGATGAAGTCGTCGCCGCGCTCAGCGACGAGGGCATCCTCACCGAGGTCCGCGACGAGGGCGAGGTCTACCGGCTGAGCAACGTCGGCTGCCCCTGTCCCTCGACGGCGAGCGAGACGAACGCGGCCTGCGAGGCGGACCGTTACAGCATCGAACTGCTCGTCGGCAGACCCGTCGAGCAGGTGGCGACGATCGCGGGAGGCGGAGCCTGCTGCGAGTACCAGGTGCGAAAGCCCGCCACGGCGGGCGCGCGAAGAGTGGAGCCGAAATGAGCGAACCGATCCTTGAGGTGCGTGATCTGCACGTCAGCATCGCCAGTGAGCCGCACCTGCAGATCGTCAAGGGTGTCGACCTGATCGTGGGCGCCGGCGAGGTGCACGCGCTGATGGGCCCCAACGGCTCCGGCAAGAGCACCCTGGCGAACGCGATCGCCGGCAGCCCGGCCTACGTGGTCGACTCCGGCGAGGTGCGCTACCGCGGCGAGGACGTCACCAGGCTGACGCCGGACGCGCGCGCACGCCTCGGGATGTTCCTCTCGTTCCAGTACCCGACGCCGATTCCCGGCGTGACGATGGTCAACATGCTGCGCATGGCCATCAAGGCGCGGCGCGGCGAGGAGCCCTCCGCGCGCGAGTTCCTGGCGGAGCTGCGCGAGACGCTGCAGACGCTGCGCATGGACGAGGAATTCGCGCGCCGCTACGTCAACGATGGGTTCTCCGGCGGCGAGAAGAAGCGCGCCGAGATCCTGCAGCTCGGGATGCTCAAGCCGGAGCTCGCGATCCTCGACGAGACGGACTCCGGCCTCGACGTGGACGCGCTGCGCACCGTCGCCGAGGGCGTCAACACGCTGCACCACCCGGGGATGGGCATCCTGCTGATTACGCACTACCAGCGGATCCTCAACTACATCACGCCGGACCGCGTGCACGTGCTGTTCGACGGGCGCATCGTGCGTTCGGGCGGTCCGCAACTGGCGCACGAGATCGAGGCCGGCGGTTACGATCCAATCCTGCAGGAGGTCGGGCTCGCCGCGACCGCGGCGGCCCCGGCCGCCTCCTGAGGACCGAACGAGAAACAGGCGCACACGGGGGAACATGCCCATGACGACCGTCAATCCAAAAGCACGCGAGACCGTCGGCGAGTACCAGTGGGGCTTCCACGACGACGAGGTGCCGCTGTTCCGCGCGGACAAGGGCCTCGGCGAGGAGGTCGTGCGCCAGATCTCGGCGATCAAGGACGAGCCCGAGTGGATGCTCGAGTTCCGCCTCGACTCGCTGCGCACCTTCTTCGAGAAGGATGACCCGACGTGGGCGGGCAGCCCCGAGCTGCTCGCCGCGATCAACTTCGACGACATGACCTACTACGTGCGCGCCACCGACAAGGACTCCAGCAACTGGGATGACGTGCCGGAGTACATCAAGGACACCTTCGACAAGCTCGGCATCCCGGAGGCGGAGCGCCAGTTCCTCGCCGGGGCGGGCGCGCAGTACGACTCCGAGGTCGTCTACCACAACATCCGCGAGGACCTCGCGAAGCAGGGCGTCGTCTTCCTCGGGATGGACCAGGGGCTGGCGGAGCACGGGGACCTGGTGCGCGAGTACTTCGGGACGCTGGTGCCGCCGGGGGACAACCGCTACGCGGCGCTGAACAGCGCGGTCTGGTCCGGCGGCTCCTTCATCTACGTGCCGCCGGGGGTCCAGGTGGACGTCCCGCTGCAGGCCTACTTCCGCATCAACACGGAGAACATGGGCCAGTTCGAGCGCACGCTGATCATCGCCGACGAGGGCTCGTACCTGCACTACGTCGAGGGCTGCACCGCGCCGACCTACAGCTCGGACTCGCTGCACTCGGCCGTCGTCGAGATCATCGTCAAGAAGGACGCGCGGGTCCGCTACACGACCATCCAGAACTGGTCGAACAACGTCTACAACCTGGTGACGAAGCGCGCCGCCGCCTACGAGAACGCCGTCATGGAGTGGGTCGACGGCAACATCGGCTCGAAGCTGACGATGAAGTACCCGTCCGTCTACCTGATGGAGCCGGGCGCGCACGGCGAGATTCTCTCGCTGGCGTTCGCCGGCGACGGACAGCACCAGGACGCGGGCGGCAAGATCGTCCACGTCGCGCCGCGGACCTCCTCGGCGATCGTTTCCAAGTCCGTCTCGCGTGGCGGCGGGCGCACCTCCTACCGCGGCCTGCTCAAGGTCCACGAGGGCGCCGAGGACTCCACCTCCACCGTGCGCTGCGACGCGCTGCTGCTGGACGAGCACTCCCGCTCCGACACCTACCCGACGATGGAGGTCGACGAGGAGAAGGTGACGATCGGCCACGAGGCCTCGGTCTCCAAGCTCGGCGACGACCAGCTCTTCTACCTGATGTCGCGAGGCATCACGGAGGAAGAGGCCTCCAAGATGGTCGTCAACGGCTTCGTCGAGCCGATCGTCAAGGAACTGCCGATGGAGTACGCGATCGAGCTGAACCGCCTGATCGAGCTGCAGATGGAAGGCTCCGTCGGCTAGCGCCCCGGCGGAGCCGCAGAGGATCACGATGAGCGAGACCACGACGGAGGTCGCCACGCCCTACGCGGAGCAGGCCGTGCTCGCCGCCGCCGTCGAGCGCGGCGAGCCGGGCTGGCTGCTGGAACGCCGCGCCGAGGCCGCACGCGCCTTCGCCGCGACGCCGCTGCCCTCGCCCACGCTGCGCCCCTGGCGCTACACGGACGTGACGAGGCTGGACCTCGGCGCGTTCGCGCCGGCGGAGACGCCGATCGCGATCGAGGGCGGCAGGGACGAAGGCGGCGCCTACGCGGGCACGCTCAGCGGCGCCCTCGAGGGCCACGGCCGCCTCGTCGCCGATCGTCTCGGCGCGCTCATCCCGGCGACCGAGGGCAAGTTCGTTGCCGCCAACGCCGCGCTCTGGAGCGGCGGCGCGCTCGTACATACGCCGGCGGGCGTCGCCTTCGAGGAGCCCGTCGTCATCACCATCGACGCGAGCGACCTCGCGGATGCGGCAGTGCACCCGCGACTGCTGATCGACGCCGGGGAGCAGTCCGAGGTGAGCGTGGTGCTGCGCCTTCGCTCCGGCGACGCCCCGCTGCTTGCCTCGGGCGTGGTCGAGATCGAGGTCGCGCAGGCCGCCCGCGTGCGCCTGCTGATCGACGACCGCTGGGGTGCGGCGACGCAGGACTTCACGACGATCCGCGCCCGGCTCGGCCGCGACGCCGACCTGCAGGTCGCCTCGCTCGCCATCGGCGGCGCGATCCTCAAGCAGACCGTCGAGGTCACGCTCGAGGGCGAGGGCGCGAACTCCTCGATCCGTGCGGTCGCGCTCGGCGACGAGGACCAGCACTTTGACTTCGTGACGCTGCAGGACCACGTCGGGCCGCGCACGATCTCGGACGTCGAGGTGAAGGCCGCCCTCGCGGGCGCCTCGCGCTCGATCTACTACGGCATCACGCGCGTCGAGGAAGGCGCGAGCGGGTCCGCGGCGAACCAGCAAAACCGCAACCTGCTGCTCTCCGGCAACGCCAAGGCGGACTCCGACCCGGTCCTCGAGATCCTCACCGCCGACGTGATCCGCTGCGGCCACGCAGCGACCGTCGGCCCGGTCGATCAGGAGGCGCAGTTCTACCTGCAGAGTCGCGGGCTCGACCGCCGCACGGCGCTGCAGCTGCTGGTCAGCGGCTTCTTCCAGTCCGTCGCACGCGGCCTCGCCGTCGAGGGCATCGCCGACGACCTGGAGCGCACGGTCTTCGCGAAGCTCGCGAAGTCCGTGCTCTGATGGCGGCTTCGTGAGCCGCGAACGCGTCGCCGCAATCTCCGACGTCTCCGAGGGCGAGGTGCGCGTCGTCGAGTGCGGCGGGCGCTCGCTGGCCCTCAGCAACGTCGACGGCGAGCTGTTCGCGATCGACAACGTCTGCACGCACGACGGCGGACCGCTGGGCGAGGGCCGGCTCAGGAACGGGCGCGTGATCTGCCCGCGCCACGGCGCCGCCTTCGACGCGCGCAGCGGGCGCGCGCTGACGCTCCCCGCCGTCCGCGGCGTCGCCGCCTACCCCGTCAGCGTCGAGGGCGATGGGGCGTACGTCGAATGTGAGGAGGCGTCCTCGTGAGTTCGAACGCCGCTTCCGCCGCCGCCGCGGGCGCCCTCGACATCGAGCGCATCCGGCGCGACTTCCCGGTCCTCAAGCGCGAGGTGAACGGCCGCCCGCTGGTCTACTTGGACAACGCAGCGACCTCGCAGAAGCCGGTCCAGGTGATGGCGGAGATCACGCGCTACTACCGCGACATCAACTCCAACATCCACCGCGGCGTGCACACGCTGTCCGTGGAGGCGACCGAGCGCTACGAGGCCGCACGCGAGCGGGTGCGCGCCTTCTTCGGCGCGTCCGACGTGTCCGAGATCATCTTCACGCGCAACACCACCGAGTCGATCAACCTCGTCGCGCACTCCTTTGGCCGCGCCTTCCTCGAGGCCGGCGACGAGGTGCTGATCAGCGAGATCGAGCACCACTCCAACATCGTGCCCTGGCAGATGCTGCGCGAGGAGCGCGGCATCGCGCTGCGCCACATCCCGATGCTCCCCGACGGCACGCTGGACCTCGCCGAGGCGCGGCGGCTGATCGGCCCACGCACGAAGCTGCTCTCGATCACGCTGATGTCGAACGCCCTCGGCACGATCGTGCCCGTCGCGGAGCTCGCCGAGCTGGCGCGGGCGCAGGGCGCGCGCGTGCTGGTGGACGCCGCACAGGCCGCGCCGCACCTGCCGATCGACGTCGGCGAGCTGGGCGCGGACTTCCTCGCCTGCTCCGCGCACAAGATGCTCGGCCCCACCGGCGTGGGCGTGCTCTGGGGCCGCCGCGAACTGCTCGAGGAGATGCCGCCCTTCCTCGGCGGCGGCGACATGATCGCCAGCGTCAGCCTCGAGGAATCGACCTGGAACGAGCTGCCGTACAAGTTCGAGGCGGGCACCCCGAACATCGCCGGCGTGATCGGCTTCGGCGTGGCGCTCGACTACCTCGAGGCCGTCGGCATGGACGCGATCCGCCGCCACGAGCGCGACCTGACCGCCTACGCGCTCGACCGGCTGATCGACGTGCCCGGGGTGACGCTCTACGGGCCGCTCGACCCCGACCTGCGCGGCGGCGTGGTCTCATTCGGCCTCGACGGTGTGCATCCGCATGACATCGGGCAGGTGCTGGACAGCCACGGCGTGGCGATCCGCGCCGGGCACCACTGCGCGCAGCCCGTAATGCGAAAGCTCGACGTGGCCGCGACCGCGCGCGCTTCGTTCTACCTCTACAACACCCGCGAGGAGGTAGACGTGCTGGAGGCGGCGGTGCGCGAGACGTCAGACTTCTTTGGAGGCTTCGGTGGCTGACCTCGACGATCTCTACCGCGAAATCCTGCTCGACCACTACCGCAGGCCGCGCAACCGCAGGCCGCTCGACGCCGCGAACGCGAGCGCCGAGGGCTCCAACCCGCTCTGCGGCGACGAGATCACACTGGAGCTGCTGGTCGCCGACGACGGCCGCATCGCCGACGTGGCGTTCACCGGCCAGGGCTGCTCGATCTCGCAGGCCTCGAGTTCGCTGATGACCGAGCACGTCAAGGGGCGCAGCTCCGAGGACGCCTCCTCCGCGATAGACGCCTTCCAGGCGATGATGGTCGAGGGCGAGGACGCCCCGCCGGAACTCGGCGACATCGAGGCGCTGGCCGGGGTGCGGAAGTTCCCGATGCGAGTAAAGTGCGCCTCGCTGGCCTGGAAGACGCTGGAGCTTGCGCTCGCACAGCACGGCGCGACCGAGGCAGAGCGCACCGCCGTCACGACCGACGAGAGGAGCACCCGCAATGGCTGATCCGGCAACCGACGCCCCCGAGGCCACCGCCGAGGAACGCCCGAGCGAGGAGCAACTCTGGGAGGTGCTTCGCCAGATCGAGGATCCCGAGCTGCGGATGGGCATCGCCGAGCTGGGTCTCATCTACTACGTGAACATCGACGACGAGGGCCTCGTCACCATCGACATGACGCTGACCAGCCCGGCCTGCCCGGTGGGGCCGATGCTGCAGGGTCAGGCCTACCACCTGCTCACGCAGATGGACGGCGTCGAGGACGTCGAGGTGAACCTGGTCTGGGATCCCCCCTGGGATCCGAAGACGATGGCTTCCGAAGAAGTGCGGATGCAGCTCGGCATCTGGTAGGCGAGGCTGCGCCCGGCCTCGATGGCCCCCCGGTCCCGCGTACCATTCGTCGAGCCGGGTAGCGCCGCGCCACCCGGCTCGAGAGCCGGGCACAGCGAACAGCGCCGCATGGACAGCCCCAACCAGCCCGCCGCCCCCACGCACAGCCGTCGCGCCGTCCTGTGCTCAGGCGTGACTGCGGCCGGCGGCCTGCTGCTCGCCGCCTGCATCCCCGGCGACGGCAACGGCGAGGACGCCGGCGGCGAGGACACCAGCGGCGCGACCAGTGGCGGCGAGGACGCCAGTGGCGAGGACAGCAGCGGCGAGGACACCAGCGGCGTGACCGGTGCCGGCGAGGTCGCTGCCGGGCGCGGCGCCGGGACGCCCGCGCAGGCGTCGCTCACTCCCACTGCGGCCCCGGCGCCGTCACTGCTCGCGCCGGACCAGCCCGCGCCGGACGGCGAGCGCGGGATCATGCGCCAGGGCGTGGTCGGCGAGGCCGCACCGCCGCCGGTGCTGAGCCACGCGCGACTGGTCGCCGTCGATCCTCGCAGCGGTGCGATCCACGGCGACCTCGCCCTGCGCATCGAGCAGGCCGGGCCGCTCGAGCTGGTCGTGCAGCTGCGACCGGACGCCTTCTTCCACCCCGCATCCGCGGGCGAGGCCGGCGAGCCCGTTGACGCGGCGGCCGTCGCGCGCGAGTTCTCCGCCCGCGACCAACGAGGCGAGTTCCTCTTCGGCGGGGTCATCGACAACGTGGAGACGCCGGAGGCGGACACGCTGCGGCTGGGCCTGACTGCTCCCTTCGCGCTCCTCTTCGAGATGCTCGGGGATACGGCTGCTGCCGCCATCCGCTCGGAGGCGAGCTCGCAGTCCGGACAGCCGCTGGGATGCGGGCCGTTCATCGCCGAGGCGCAGATGGACGGCGGTGTCTCGCTGCGGCCGCATCCGCGGTACCACCATCGCGGGCTGCCGCTGCTCGGCGAGCTGCGCATGGTCTCCGCCGAGCGCGAGGCCGCCCTCGACGCCGCCTTCGCGAGCGGCGCGCTCGACATCGTCCAGCTCAATCAGCGGGATAGCGTGGTCCGGGCGGCCCAGCGAGCCGGCGCGCGGACGCTGTCACGCTCGACGCGGCGCGTGCGCGGGGTGGGGCTCTCGCTCGTCGGCTCGAAGGGCGGCAAGCGCGTGCGCTATCACCCGGCCTTCCAGGACGAGCGCGTCCGCCGCGCGCTCTTCCTCGCCCTCGACTACCGGCAGATCTCGGCGCGGGAGGGCATTGCGGCCGCGTACCCCACCGGCCCGATCGGCCCGTCCTTCGTCGCGGACGCGTTGCCTCCGGCCGAACTCGCCGCACACCCGCTGTTCGGCCACGACCCAGTCGAGGCCCGCCGGCTCCTCGATGCGGCGGGCTTTCCCGGCCTCGCGTTCTCCCTCGAGGCGCCGGACCGGGCGCCATTCACCGTGCTGGCCCGGGTGCTGGCGCAGCAGTTCAACGAGGCCGGCTTCCGTCCGAGGCTGAACCTCGTGCCCGACGCCGAATGGCGACGCGATCTCGTCGCCGGGGACTTCGAGGCGATCCTGTTCGAGCTGGAGCCCGTGCGTACCCCGGACGTGGGATTGCGGCTGCACAGTTCGGTGGGTCTCGAAGGCGACTTCTCGCCGTGGGGCTACTCGAACCTGCTCTACGACGCCGCGCTCACGGAAGCCCTGAGCGCCCTCGATCCTGCCGAGCGCGGCCGCCGCGCCCGCAAGGCGCAACGCCTGCTGCTCGACGACGTGCCCGCGCTGATCCCGCTCCCCGAGCCGATCGAGCAGGTCGCCGTCTCGGCGCGTGTGGACGGCTATGCCTGGGACGCCCACGAGTTCAACGAGGTCTGGCAGGCCGCCCGCTGGCGCATCCGCAGCAGCAGCGCCTCGCGCGCGCCGCGCCGCGCGTCCGCCCCCGTGGCGGTCCTGTGAGCGAGCTGCCGCTGGAGGACGTGCGCGACGCCCTCGAGGACGCCGTGCGCGCGGCGGGCAAGGCGATCGGCGAGATCGTCGCCGGCGGGCGCGTGCGCGTCGGCATGAAGTGGGGCGAGGGCCCCGTCTCCGACGCCGATCACGCCGCCGACGACGTGTTGCACGCGCGCCTGATGCCGCTGATCGAGGGCGTGCAGTGGCTGTCCGAGGAGTCGGAGCAGTCCGATCCGCTCATTCCCGGCGAGCCGACCTGGGTCGTCGATCCGCTGGACGGCACGCGCGAGTTCCTGCTCGGGCTGCCCGAGTTCGGCGTCTCCGTCGGGCTCTTCGAGGGCGGGCGGCTGGTGCTCGGCGCGGTCGCGCTGCCGCCCGCGAGCAGGGGCGCGGACGGCGGCGAGTGGACGGTGCTCTCCGGCCTCGTTGACGGCGAACGGACCGCCGCCCGCCGCGACGGCGTCGAGATGCCGCCGATCGACGACGGCCCGGAGGTCGGGCGCATCGTGGTCTCGCGGCACGACTACGAGCGGCGGCGCTTGCAGCACCACATCCCCTTCGAGGTCTACCCGGCGGGATCCTCGGTGCTGAAGCTGGCGCAGGTTGCCCTCGGCGAGGCCGGCGTCTACCTCTCGACGCGCCCGCGCTCAGTGTGGGACGTGGCCGGCGGGGCCGCCGTGGTCGAGGCCTGCGGGGGCGCGCTGCTCGACGCGCGAGGGGAGCCGTTGCGGCTCTCGCCGCAGCAGATCCAGATCCCGCCGTTCGCCGCCGCGTCGCCGCAGCGAGCGCTCGAGCTGCTCCGGGCGATCGGCGCGGGGCCGCAGTAGCGCGTCGCTACGGCGCGGTGCGGCGCCTCGCACTGCGCACTCCGGCCGCGGCGTGGCTGCGGCTCCCGGGCTGGGCCGTCGGGACGCTCGCGCCGATCACGGTGCGGCGGAAGCGGTGGGCGAAGGCGAGGATCGCGATCGCGCCGATGACGACGAGCGTCCCGTAGACGATCTGCGCGCGCTGCACGCCAATCGCCTCGGCGATCACGCCACCGGCAGCAGCGCCCATCAGCATCGTGAGGCGATCGAAGGCGAGCAGGCCCATCAGGCGGCCTCGCATCTGGTCGGGCGCGGCATCCAGCACCACCACCTGCACCAGCGCGAAGATGCCGGACTGGAACAGCCCGACCCCGAACACCAGCAGCAGCGGCAGCACCACCCAGGGCCGTCCGAGCGCGCCCGGCACGTAGGTGCTGAGCGCGAACATGATCAGCAGCACGCCCATCGCCGCCATCATCAGCGGCAGCAGCCGCCCGAGGCGGCGCGGCGAGCGCGAGGCGATGATCAGCGCCCCCGTCAACGATCCGACGCCCGTGATCGACATCATGATCCCGAACCCGAAGGGGCCGATGTCCAGCACCTCGAGCGCGAACAGCGCGGCGAAGAGGTGCAGGAACGAGAGCCCGAAGGCGAAGTGGATCAGCGCGAGCGAGATCGCCCCGCGGATCGCCGGCGTGCCGAGCGCGTAGCGCATCGCGTCGCCGAGGCCGGCGAGCATCGCCGCCGCGCCGCTCTCGTCGGGCCGGATGTGGGTCGCGACGCGCAGCAGCGCGGTGGAGACCACCGCGCCGACGTAGATCACGGCGATCAGGACGAACGCCCCGCTGACGCCGACGGCGGCGATCGTGAAGCCTGCGGCCGCGGTGCCGAAGATGCGCATCGAGTTCTGCGTGGCGCTCAGCAGCGCGATCGCGTTGGTGACGCGGTTCCCAGGCACCACCGCGGGCACCAGCGCCTGCCGCGCCGGCTGATCGAACGCCATCGTGGTGCCGCGTACGGCTGCGGCCGCGTAGATGTGCCACAGCTCCAGCAGGTCGAAGATCAGCAGCGCCGCGAAGACGACGTTGAGCAGCAGCGCGCCGTACTGCGAGAGCTGCAGCACGAGCTTGCGATCGAACCAGTCGATCATGACCCCGGCGAGGATGCCGAAGGTGAACTGGGGCAGCGTCCGCGCGACGATGACGCCGCCGAGCTGCAGCGGCGATCCGGTCAGCTCGTAGATCAGGTAGGGGCGGGCGATCTGCTCCATCCAGAGCGCCAGCGCGTGACTGACGACGCCGAACCAGAGCAGCCGGAAGTCGCGGATCCGCAGCGAGGAGAAGATGCCCTCGCCGGGCGGATCGGGAGGCGGCTCGGCGGGCGTGGGCGCATCCGGATCGGGCTGCGCGTCCCGGGCCTCGCTGCGCACTCCAGCCATGCCCTGACGCTACCCCGGCCTGCCGGGCGAGTCTAGCGAGCGATCAGTGTCAGAAGGATTGACGCTCGCCGCTGGTCCTGGAATCAGAAGTCGTGCCACTGAAGGGGCGGGAGGCGCTGGCGCCCGCGCGCACTTGCATTAGCCCGTGTGTTAGCTAGACTACGCGGAGCAGGGGGATTGCGAATGACAACGGTCAACGTTCACGAGGCGAAGAGCAACCTGTCGCGCCTGCTCGCGCAAGTCGAGGCGGGCGAGGATGTCGTGATTGCGCGAAACGGAAAGCCGGTGGCGCGCCTTGTGGCCTGCGATCCGCCCGGCAAGCGCCAATTCGGCGCACTCAAGGGGCGAATCAAGCTCGACGACAGCTTCTTCGATCCTCTTCCCGAAGCGGAACTCGCCGCCTGGGAGGGCGCCTAGGCCTTGCGCCTCCTGCTCGATACTCACGCATTCATCTGGTGGTTCGAGGGCAGCGACCACCTGCCGGCGCCGGCCCGAGCGGCGATATCAGACGAGTCGAACGACGTACTCGTCAGCGCTGCATCCGCCTGGGAGATCGCCACCAAGCACCGGCTGGGGCGGCTGGGCGGCGTGGACACACTGGCTCTCAACATTCCCGAGTACATAGCCAGGCAGCGCTTCGAGAGGCTATCCGTGACCGTCGAGGACGGCGTGCGCGCCGGGGCGCTCCCGGGTCCGCACCGCGACCCGTTCGACCGAATGCTCATCGCACAGGCGATCAGTCGCGAGCTTGTACTCGTCTCTAACGAAACCTTCTTCGACAGCTACGGTGTAAGGCGTCTCTGGTGACCGGCGGGAGTTGAGGCTCAGGCCTCGTCCCGGAGCAGCGCCGCGAGCGCTCCGATTCCCGAGGGCGAGCCCGCTCGCGTGCATGCTCGTGCGGATCTCGGACGAGCGCGCGCTGCGCGCGGCTCCCCCACCCACCCGCCCCGGATATTCTTCTGATGTGGGGGGCACAGCCCCCCACGCCCCCGCGCAGCAACCTGCAGCCCTCGCGCCCTCGATAGTTGCGTGTGCACTGCTGCGGGGCGGCGGGACTTGCCCCGAAGCGCACGCGATGTCCGCGTGCGCTCGGTGGCGTCGCGCGCCCCGGTCCCCGAGGGCGACGACGTTCCCATGCCGCACGCTGTGCGCGCCCGCGCGGCTCCCGGACGGGTGCGCGTTGCGTGCGGTCGGCCCTGGGCGGGCCAGCTACGTTCCGGCGGGTGCTGAGGCTCAGGCCTCGTCCCGGAGCAGCGCCGCGAGCGCCCCGAGGTCGGCGACGCGCCGCACGCGCTCGTCGTAGGGCAGCCCACGGTTGCGCGGCCAGTCCCGCAGGTACGGCTGCGCCCCGGAGCGCTGGGCGAGCAGCTGCACGGTGCGCCCGTCGTCGTCGATGTGTTCCGAGGCGCCGAGCTCGGCGATCGCCTCCAGCTTGAAGTGGGGGCTGCGCAACGAGGTCTCGTTGATCACCACGCCGTCGAGCAACTGGGCGAAGCCGTGCCGCCGCAGCCAGCGATCTGGCCGGCTGCGCCGGCCCGTGAGCAGGAGCAGCGTGCGCAGCCCGCGCAGCTCGGCCAGCGCCTCGCGCGCGCCGGGCAGCGGCCGGCGCAGCTCGAAGCGCAGCGGATCGACGATGCGCTTGAACCAGCGCGACGGCACGCGCGCGCGGATGGGCGGCGCATCGGGATCAAGGAAGTCGCGGTGGATGCCGAGGTTGCGCCCCAGGGGCGGCTTGCAGATCACGCCGTCCATGTCGATGGTCAGCAGCGGGAGCCCGTCGCGCAGCGTTGCCGCCATCGCCGCGCCGTTCAGACCTCGATCGGCGGCTCGGGCGGCGGCGTCGGCGGGACGCCGGGCGCCGGCGCCGCCGGTAGGCGGTCGACGGGGAAGACGGCCGTCTCGCCGCTTCCGGCCGCGCCGGAGGGCAGCGCGCGGGCGAAGCCCTCGAGCCGCGCCTGCACCTTGCCGAAGATCGTGTCCGGCGGGTAGCGGCCGTCCTCGCCGCGTTCGCCGGCCGGCTCACCGGTCAGCACCTCGATGCCTTCCTCGATCGTGGCGACGGCCCAGACGTGGAACTCGCCCGTCTCGATCGCCTCCGCCACGTCGGGGCGCAGCACCACGTTGTGGACGTTCGTGCGCGGGATCATCACGCCCTGCGTCCCGTCCAGGCCGCGCGCGCGGCAGACCTCGTAGAAGCCCTCGATCTTCGCCGTCGCCCCGCCGATCGGCTGCACCTCGCCGCGCTGGTTGAGCGAGCCGGTGACCGCGATCGCCTGGTCGATCGGCGTCCCGGAGAGCGAGGAGAGCAGCGCGTACAGCTCCGTCGAGGAAGCCGAGTCGCCGTCGATCTCGCCGTAGAGCTGCTCGAAGGTGAGGCTGGCGTGCAGCGCCATCGCCTTGTCCTGGCCGAAGCGGTCCGCGAGGAAGCCGCGCATGATCAGGAAGCCCTTGTTGTGGGTGCGCCCCGCCATATCCGTCTCGCGCTCGATGTTGACGATCGCGCCCCGCCCCGCCGAGGTGATGCAGGTGATGCGCGAGGGCCGCCCGAAGGTGATGTCGCCCAGGTTGTAGACGGAGAGCGCGTTGATCTGCCCGACCTTCCCGCCCTCCGTGTCGATGTAGATCGAGCCCTCGTCGATCATCTGCTGCATGCGGTCGCGGACCAGCGAGGAGCGGTACTCGCGCTCCTCGAGCGCGTGATCGACGTGCCGCCGCAGCACCTCCTCCGCGCCGTCCTGGCCGGCCCAGAAGTCGGCCTGGCGCGCGAGGTCCAGCAGTTCGCCCATGTTGCCGGAGAGCCGCCGCTGATCCTCGACGCGTCGCGAGGCCTGCTCGATCATCCGCGCCGCCGCTTCGTCGCGGAAGCGTCGCATGCCCGCCACGTGGCACTGGCGGTGGATGACCGAGGCGAGCCCGAGCATGGTGTGCGCGTTGCGCTCCATGTCCACCTCGAAGTCGGCCTTCACGCGGAACAGCTCCCGGAAGTCCGGGTCCATCCGGAACAGGTAGGAGTGCAGCCCCGGATCGCCGACGATCACGACCTTCGTCTCAACTGGCGAGGGCGCCGGACGCAGCCCGGCGGGCGGCGCGACGCCGATCGCCTGCGCGCGCGACTCCGGCATCAGCTCGCCGCCGCCGAGCGCGCGCTTCAGGCCCTCGTAGGCCGCGGGATCCTGCAGCAGGTCGCGCATGCGCAGCATCAGGTAGCCGCCGCTCGCGAGGGCGAGCGAGCCGGGGCGGATCATCGTGTGGTCCGTGACCGCCGTGCCGAACTGCCCGACGTACTCGATGCGTCCGAGCAGGTTCCCGAAGTTGGGGTTGGGCTCGCTGATCACCGGCGCGCCGCCGTCCGGATCGTTGCTGATGAAGGCGTTGACCTGGTAGCGGCGCAGCAGCGCGGCCCGTTGCTGCGCCGGTCCCGGCAGGCCCGGCGGTTGCGGGACGGCGGGCTGCCCGGCGGACGGCGCCTCGCGGAAGCGACCGCGCTCGCTCTGCATGTCCGCGCAAACCGCCTCGATGAAGCTCAGCGCCTCCTGCTCGTCGCTCCAGCGCTCGCGCAGCGGCTCGAAGAGGTGCTGGATCGCGAAGCGCGCGACCTGCTCGTCGAGCTGCTCGAGGCGTTCCTGCGCCTCCCGCTGGAGCCCGCGCATCGCCAGCAGCGAGTCCTGGACGAGCGGCTCCAGTTGCTCGCGCGAGCGGGTCTGGATCTGCTCGCGCTGCTCAGCGGGGAGCGCGGCGACCGCCTCGTCGCTCGCGGGCTGGCCCTCGATGATCGGTGCGGAGGCGACGCCGCCGGACGTCAGTTGCAGCGCGAAGCCGAGTTGCGCGGCCTGCTGCTGCAGCTGCTCGAGCATCGAGGCGCGGCGCAGCTCCTGCTCTTGCAGCACCGCGGAGCGCTGGCGGATGTAGGAGTCGCCGTCGAACGCCTCGCGCAGTTCCGTGCTCGCGTGTTCCACGGCGGCCCGCATCGCCTCGGCGAAGGCGCGCCCCTCGCCGGCCGCGAGCGCGATGCCGCCGGGGCGGTCCGGGTCCTCGAAGTTGTGGACGTAGACCCAGTCCGGCGGAGGCGGGCGCGATTCCGCGAAGCGCTGCAGGTAGGACTCGATGATCGAGGACTTGCCGATGCCGTCCGGCCCCGAGGCGTAGAGGTTGTAGCCGCGCGCCCCCATGCCGAGCGCGAACTCGATCGCGCGGACCGCCCGCTCCTGGCCGAAGACGGCCTCCAGCGCGTGCAGGTCTCCGGTGCTCGCGAACGGCAGCGAGGCGGGGTCGCAGCGGGCAGTCAGTGCCGAGGCGCTGACCTCGAAGGCGTCTCGCCGCTCGCTCATCGTCTGTTCCATTCCGCGAGGCCGGCGGCGTCGCGCCCGTCGCCTCCGCGCAGGGCGCGATCGCGGGTCGATCGTAGCACGGCGGGAGGCCGCGTCCGTGCTAGCCTGCACGCCAGCGAGGACGACACGGGCGGAAGGAGCCGGGCGATGCGCGCTGCCGTCGTAACGGAGCCGGGCGGGCCGGAGGTGCTGCAGGTCGCCGAGATCGAGGATCCGGTCCCCGGACCCGACGAGGCGCTGGTCGCCGTCCACGCGAGCGCCCTCAACCGCGCCGATCTGATGCAGCGCCGCGGCGGCTATCCCGCCCCGCCGGGCATCCGCCCGGACGTGCCCGGCCTGGAGATGGCGGGCGTCGTCGAAGCGGTCGGCGAGCGCGTGCAGGACTGGAAGCCGGGCGACCGCGTGATGGCGCTGCTCGGCGGCGGCGGCTACGCCTCACGCGCGATCGCCCACGAGCGCCAGTTGATGGCGATCCCGGAGGGGCTGAGCTTCGAGGAAGCTGCCGCGATCCCCGAGGTCTACCTCACCGCCTTCGACGCGCTCTTCGGCCACTGCGAGCTGGCGTCCGGCGAGTCCGTGCTGATCCACGCCGTGGGCTCCGGCGTCGGCACCGCCGCGGTGCAGCTCGCCGCCCTCGCCGGCTGTCCCAGCTACGGCACGGCGAGCAGCGACGAGAAGCTGGCGAGCGCCGCCGAACTCGGCCTCGATGTCGGCATCAACTACCAGAATGAGGACTTCGCCGAGGTGATCGCGGAACGCACCGGTCGACGCGGTGTGAACGTGATCCTCGATGTGGTCGGTGCGCCCTATTGGGACCGCAACATCGCCTCGCTGGCCGTGCGCGGCCGCCTGGTGCTGGTTGGCACGATGGCGGGCGGCAGGGTGGAGACGAACATCGGCGCGCTGATGCCGAAGCGGCTGCGCGTGCACGGCACCGTGCTGCGCGCGCGCCCGCTGGAGGAGAAGCTGATCCTGATTCAGCAGTTCGTGGCCCGCTACCTGCACCACTTCGAGTCCGGGCGGCTGCGGCCGGTGATCGACCGCGTCTTCCCTCTCGAGGATGCCGCGGGCGCGCATGCCCACATGGAGAGCAACGCCAACTTCGGCAAGATCATCCTCAGCGTCGAGCAGTAGCGGACGCGCCGGGGGCGCGAGGCCGCGGGCGAGATCCCCTCACTCCAGCCGTCTCCGCAGAGCTGAGGTGAGGGCGCTCCGAGGCCGATCGCGTGTCTTCTGTGGGGGGCGCAGCCCCCCACACCCCCATCCCGGGACGAGCACGCGCAGGCTGCTTCTGTTGACGCGGGGATGTCCCGCAGGGCCGCTCTGGCCCACCCACCCGCCCTCGGATTTCTTTCCTGTGAGGGCTGCGCCCCCACGCCCCCGCCGGATCGGCAGCACGACCGCAGTTATCGAGGGCGCTCCGGCTCCCTAATGGGGTTCGACCGGAACCCCGGAGCGATCTGGGAGACTGGTCCCGGACCGGCCGGCTGGTGAGCACTGTGGCTCCCTGAGACCTCGGGATCTCTCGGGAGAGACCGTGCCCCGGCTGGTACGTCCGGGTGGTCCGCAGCACTCATGGGGTGTCGTGCCCGAGAGCACTGTTCCATTAGGCCGTCGCAGGACCAACCCGGCAGGTCGCAGCACGCAGCACGAAGCGGAGGGAAGCGAGGCACGATGACCCTGTACGTTGGCGACGACTGGTCCGAGGACCACCACGACATCCAGCTCATGAACGAGGCCGGCGAGCAGCTCGCCGCCAGGCGGCTGCCCGAAGGCGTCAAAGGCGTCGCCGCCCTGCACGAGTTGATTGCGCAGCACGCCTCGGACCCGGGCGAGGTCGTGATCGGCATCGAGACGGAGCGCGGGCCCTGGGTCTCGGCCCTGCTCGCGGCCGGCTACCGTGTGTACGCGATCAACCCGCGCTCGGCGTCGCGCTACCGCGACCGACACCACGTCGGCGGCGCCAAGTCCGACGCCGGCGACGCGAAGCTGCTCGCCGACCTGGTACGCACCGACCGCCACAACCACCGCCCTGTGGCAGGCGACAGCGACGAGGCCGCCGCGGTGCGCATCCTCGCCCGCGCCC
This sequence comes from Dehalococcoidia bacterium, assembly GCA_965247925.1. Classification (GTDB taxonomy): domain Bacteria; phylum Chloroflexota; class Dehalococcoidia; order UBA2979; family UBA2979; genus VXMT01. Next base: position 3,722 of record CBDFIB010000004.1, on the reverse strand, counting down.
ACCAGCAGTTGATCTGGGACCGCGTCCGGCAGACCAACCGGCTGCGCAACGCCCTCAGGGAGTATTTCCCGGCTGCCCTGGTGGCCTTCCCCAAGCTCGCCCACGGCGACGCCGTCGGCGTGCTGGCCCGGGCGCCCGGCCCGCGCGAGGCGGCGCGGCTGTCGACCGCAAAGATCCGCTCGGCGCTCAGCCGCGGCGGCCGCCAGCGCAACCTCGAGCAGCGCGCCGCCGTGGTCCGCGACGCGCTGCGCTCCCCGCAGCTCGAGGCGCCTGCTGCGGTGAGCAGGGCGTTCGCCGCGAGCACCCGCGCGGCCGTCGCGCAGATCAGCGAGATCAACCGCCAGATCAAGGAGCTCGAGGCCGAGCTGGCGAGCCATTTTGAGCAGCACCCGGACGCCGCGATCTACCGCTCCCTGCCCGGACTCGGTGTCGTGCTCGGCGCCCGGGTGCTCGGCGAGTTCGGGGACGACCCCGAACGCTACGAGTCGGCGAAGTCCCGCAGGAACTACGCCGGCACCTCGCCGCTGACCGTAGCATCGGGACGCAAACGCAGCGTGCGCGCCCGCTTCGTGCGCAACCGCCGGCTCGCCGACGCCGCCGACCGCTGGGCGCTCTGCTCGCTGCGGGCGAGCCCGGGCTGCCACGACTTCTACCGCCGCCGGCGCGCTGCGGGCGACCTCCATCACCAGGCGCTGCGCGCCCTCGCCAACCGCCTCGTCGGCTACCTCCACGGCTGCCTCAGGACCCGCGCCTGCTACGACGAGGCCACCGCCTGGGCGCACCGCCACGACCGCGAGCCGCTCGCCGCTTGACCAGTTAGCACCATGGGGTGTCTCTCCCCTCGCGGGAGAGGGTGGGGGTGAGGGGGATTCCGGGCGCTGCAGAGCCCTCAGTTCCCCTCTTCCTTGCGGGTGAGGGTTGAGGGTGAGGGCGCTCCAAGGCCGATCGCGGGTCTTCTGCGGGGGGCTACTCCCCCACGCCCCCGCCGGATCGGCAGCACGACCGCAGCTATCGAGGGCGCTCCGGCTCCCTAATGGGGTTCGACCGGAACCCCGGAGCGATCTGGGAGACTGGTCCCGGACCGGCCGGCTGGTGAGCACTGTGGCTCCCTGAGACCTCGGGATCTCTCGGGAGAGACCGTGCCCCGGCTGGTACGTCCGGGTGGTCCGCAGCACTCATGGGGTGTCGTGCCCGAGAGCACTGTTCCATTAGGCCGTCGCAGGACCAACCCGGCAGGTCGCAGCACGCAGCACGAAGCGGAGGGAAGCGAGGCACGATGACCCTGTACGTTGGCGACGACTGGTCCGAGGACCACCACGACATCCAGCTCATGAACGAGGCCGGCGAGCAGCTCGCCGCCAGGCGGCTGCCCGAAGGCGTCAAAGGCGTCGCCGCCCTGCACGAGTTGATTGCGCAGCACGCCTCGGACCCGGGCGAGGTCGTGATCGGCATCGAGACGGAGCGCGGGCCCTGGGTCTCGGCCCTGCTCGCGGCCGGCTACCGTGTGTACGCGATCAACCCGCGCTCGGCGTCGCGCTACCGCGACCGACACCACGTCGGCGGCGCCAAGTCCGACGCCGGCGACGCGAAGCTGCTCGCCGACCTGGTACGCACCGACCGCCACAACCACCGCCCTGTGGCAGGCGACAGCGACGAGGCCGCCGCGGTGCGCATCCTCGCCCGCGCCCACCAGCAGTTGATCTGGGACCGCGTCCGGCAGACCAACCGGCTGCGCAACGCCCTCAGGGAGTATTTCCCGGCTGCCCTGGTGGCCTTCCCCAAGCTCGCCCACGGCGACGCCGTCGGCGTGCTGGCCCGGGCGCCCGGCCCGCGCGAGGCGGCGCGGCTGTCGACCGCAAAGATCCGCTCGGCGCTCAGCCGCGGCGGCCGCCAGCGCAACCTCGAGCAGCGCGCCGCCGTGGTCCGCGACGCGCTGCGCTCCCCGCAGCTCGAGGCGCCTGCTGCGGTGAGCAGGGCGTTCGCCGCGAGCACCCGCGCGGCCGTCGCGCAGATCAGCGAGATCAACCGCCAGATCAAGGAGCTCGAGGCCGAGCTGGCGAGCCATTTTGAGCAGCACCCGGACGCCGCGATCTACCGCTCCCTGCCCGGACTCGGTGTCGTGCTCGGCGCCCGGGTGCTCGGCGAGTTCGGGGACGACCCCGAACGCTACGAGTCGGCGAAGTCCCGCAGGAACTACGCCGGCACCTCGCCGCTGACCGTAGCATCGGGACGCAAACGCAGCGTGCGCGCCCGCTTCGTGCGCAACCGCCGGCTCGCCGACGCCGCCGACCGCTGGGCGCTCTGCTCGCTGCGGGCGAGCCCGGGCTGCCACGACTTCTACCGCCGCCGGCGCGCTGCGGGCGACCTCCATCACCAGGCGCTGCGCGCCCTCGCCAACCGCCTCGTCGGCTACCTCCACGGCTGCCTCAGGACCCGCGCCTGCTACGACGAGGCCACCGCCTGGGCGCACCGCCACGACCGCGAGCCGCTCGCCGCTTGACCAGTTAGCACCATGGGGTGTCTCTCCCCTCGCGGGAGAGGGCGGGGGTGAGGGGGATTCCGGGCGCTGCAGAACCCGGCTAGCAGGGTGATGAAAAAGTCCGCGGCGGCGCTTTTGGGCTGAAATCGCGCTGGCCGCGACATCAAGAAACCCAATGTTTCTGGGCTCTACGCCAGCCCACCGAATGGCCAGTGAGACCCAGCGGCCCAGGATCAGGGGTTTTTCAGCAGCCTGCTAGCTGAGGCTGTCGCACAAACCCGCGATGCGGGGAACATCGCGATAGGATGAGCATGGCGGCGGGGGCGGAGTGATTCCGGGGTGCCGCCATGACCCAGCGCTTCCTGCCGTGCGAGCGTGACCAGCAATACCTGATGCCCGCCAGCCTCCGCGACTGGCTGCCCGAGGACCACCTCGCGTGGTTCGTGCTCGATGCGGTAAGCCAGCTCGACCTCACCGCGTTCTACGCGCGCTACCGCGAGGACGGTTGGGGGCGGAAGGCGTACGAGCCGTCGATGATGGTCGCGCTCGTGCTCTATGCCTACTGCGAGGGCGAGCGCTCGAGCCGCCAGATCGAACGGCGCTGCCGCGAGGACATCGCCTTCCGCGTGCTGACCGCGAACCAGCAGCCCGACCACGCCACGATCTGCCGCTTCCGGCAGCAGCACGAGCAAGCGCTGGCGGGACTGTTCGCCGGGGTGCTCAGGCTGTGCGCCGAGGCGGGTCTGTTGCGGGTCGGCGTGGTCGCGCTCGACGGCACCAAACTCCGCGCGAACGCCAGCCGTGAGCGCAATCGCACGGATGCGGAGCTTGCGGCCGAGGTGCGGCGCATCCTCGCCGAGGCGGAGCGGGTGGACGCCGAGGAGAACGCGCGCTTCGGCGACGCGCGGGGCGACGAGTTGCCTGCGGGGTTCAGGGACCGCGAGGAGCGCCTGCAGCGGCTGCGCGAGGCGCGGGAGCGGCTGGCGGCCCGTGAGCGGGAGCGGCAGGTGGACTATGAGGAACGCCTCAGGAGCCGCGCGCAGAAGGACCGGCGCGGGCGCCGCCCGCAGCCGCCGCAGCCCGACCCGGGCGCGAAGGTGAACGTCACCGACCCGGACAGCCGCGTGGTGCGCGACTATCACGGCTACTTCCAGGGCTACAACGTGCAGGCGGTGACGAGTAGCGACCAGATCATCGTCGCGGCCGAGGTGAGCCTCCAGGCGACGGACATGCACGAGCTGCA
>CBDFIB010000003.1:0-1052249 GCA_965247925.1 Dehalococcoidia bacterium | reverse complement strand
TCCGAGGGTGCGCCAAGCCTTGCGCGCGCGCGTCGGGCCGAGGTCGGGGCCGCCGTGCTTCTTTGAACCGCCGACGAGGGTGGGCGCGATCGCGTTGGCTCCCTTGGCCCACGCTGCTGCGCCGCGCCAGCCGTCGGCCGCCATCAGATCCTTCAGCGCCTCCCCAACGGTGGGGGCTCCCGCCGTCGCCTCGGGCCAGGCGAAGCGCTTGGCGTGCTTCGGGCGCAGAGCCACCAGCACGAACCTCGGACGCAACTGCGGCACGCCGAAGTCCGAAGCCGTGAGCAGGCGCCAGTCCGGCTCGTAACCGAGATCCCGCAATTCGCCCAGCAGCCAGTCGCGGTATTGCTCGAATCGCCTCGTGGCGAAGCCGCGAACGTTCTCAAGCATGACCGCCGCTGGGCGCGATTCCTCGATCAGCCGGAGCGCCTGCGGGAATAGGTCCCGCTCATCGTCCGCGCCCAACTGGTCCCCAGCGATGGAGAACGGCGGGCAGGGGACGCCGCCCGCCAGCAGATCGATGCCGCGGAAGGCCTTGCCGTCGAGCGCTGCAACGTCACCCTCGATCACGTCCCATCCAGGGCGATTCCATCTAAGGGTTGTGCATGCGTGGGGGTCGTTGTCCACCGCCGCAGCGTGACCCCATCCCGCAGCTTCCAGGCCGATGGCCTGGCCGCCCGCGCCGGCGCATATCTCGAGGACGCTGAGACGGCTCATGCGCTGGCCTTCTCTGGCACGCCGCGCAGCCCTTCGAGTCGGCGGAGCAGCCGCGCGGTATCCCGTTCCAATGTGCATTCCCTGACGGTGAACACGTCCCACTGCTCCTGTTCGAGGGAGTAGGTGTTCCGCTGGTCCCGGATCATATTGCCCTCGATCTTTGGTCCCCAGTACGCGGTGTTCTTTCGCGGCCGTCCCGCGCGCTCGCAGTCGTGCCCATGCCAGAAGCAGCCGTGTACGAGAACCGCGAGCCGGAAGCGAGGGAATACGAGGTCAGGGCGACCGGGGAGATCGCGGCGGTGCAGCCGGAAGCGGAATCCCGCCGCGTGGACGCGGCGGCGCACGTACATTTCAGGCTTGGTGTCCTTGCTCCGGATGGCCGCCATGTTGCGGCGGCGGCCCTCGGTCGGAGAGTCTAGCACAGACGTTCCGCTAACGGGGGAGAGCCCTATCGTACGCCGCTCTGCCCTGCCGCTTCAATCTTCCGCCTCCCCGATGAACCCCAGCACCGCGGCGTTCCACTCGTCCGGGCGCTCGAAGTAGGCGGAGTGGCCGGCGTCGGCTATCTCTACGTAGCGGGAGCCGGGCGTGATCTCGTGCGAGATGCGGACCAGTTCGGCGGGGACGACGCGGTCCTGCGCGCCAACGATCCAGAGCAGCGGCGTCCCGCTCTCCAGCAGCCGATCGCGCGTCGAGCCGCGGTAGTTGCGCATCTCCGGCGGCGGCGCCAGGAAGTCGCGAGGGCGTGGCGGGTTGATCGAGCGGATGCGGCGATAGAGCCACTCGAGCGCCGGCTCGCGCTCGCGGAAGTCCTCGGCCAGCGCGCGCTGCAGCAGACTGCCCGAGAGCGCGCCCGAGGCCTGCAGCTCGGCCTTGCGCTCGCGCAGCCGCTCGCTGACGCAGCCCGCGTTGGAGCCGGAGATGGTGAGCGATCGGAAGCCGTCCGGGTTGTGCCGCATCAGCCCGATCGCGGTGCGCGCGCCCATCGAGTGCGCGACGAAGTGCACCGGCCCGAGGTCGAGCGCCTCGACGAGGACGGCGATGTCCGCGCCGAAGTTGGCGCGGCCCGGACGGCCGTCGATGTCCGGGGATCGGCCGAAGGCGCGGTGGTCGAAGGTGACGACGCTGTAGCGCTCGCTGAAGACGGGGATCTGTCGCCACCAGGACATGGCGTTGCCGCCCGCGCCGTGCGCGAAGACGACGGGCGGGCCCTCGCCGTGGCGTTCGTAGTAGAGGCGGAAGCCGTCGTCGAGTTCGAGGTGCGGCACGTTCGGCGGTCCTTGTCTGCGGGGGACACGGTACAGGCGGGGGGCGTCGCTGTCCGGTGCGGGGCCGTGGGCGGCTGGCTGTCGTGTGGCCTCGGAGCGGGGGGTAGGGCTCGGGTGCGGGGCTGAGTCCGTTGGGTTGGGGCGCGTGGCAGTGTCGAGGCAGTCCGGCGTGAGGGATAGGACCCGCCCACCCGCCCTTTCGGTGCGGGGCTGCGCCCCGCGCCCCGCTCTTGTGGGGGCTTTGCCCCCACACCCCCGATCCGGAAGGGGATGCCTTGCGGTCCTCCGCGCTGTTCGGCTATCCGTTGCCCGGCTCTGACGCGTACTCCTCCTCGTCCCACGGAACGCCGGTGGCGTTGGCGACGACGTCGAGGATGTCCTCGATGTCGCCGCGCAGCTGTGGGTCGGGGTCGAGGGTGAGGGCGCGGCGGAGGATGTCGGTGGTGGCGGCGTAGAGGGTGGGGGCGTCCTGGGCGACGGGCTGGTGCGGCTGTCGCGGGCGTTCGAGGGCGTGCGCGACGAACTCGCGGCACCAGCCGAGCGTGTAGAGGATCGCGGCGTCGCCCGGGCAGAGCGCGACCGCGCGCTCCAGCGCGGCGAGGCCATCGGCGAAGCGGCGCTTGCGCGCCACCAGCGTGTTGCCGAGGTAGGCGTGCGCCTCGCAGTAATCCGGGTCGAGCGTGACGGCCCGCTCGGCGCTGGCGAGGGCGTCGTCGATCTCGTCGGCGCTGTGCAGTTGCATCGCGCGGCGCAGCAGCGCGCGAGGATCCTCGGCCTCGGTGTCGGTGCTGCTCACGGGGCGCTGCCCGCGACTGCGTGGCTCAGGAGACGGCGTCGTAGTCCGCGCTCATGTGGGCGTGGCGGTCTTCGAACTCAACGCTCGTCTCCGGGTGGCTGAAGATGAAGAGCCGGTTGGCGCGCACACCGTCGATGGTGCGGCGCGCGACCTCGACCGGGTCCATCGGCGGCGGGTTGTTGGTCGACTCCTCGCGCTCAGCCATGCGCGCCTCTGCCGCGGGCGGAAGTGAGCCGGGGCCGCCCAGTTCGTCGGGGCGGTTGCGCGTGGCGGTGAAGATCTGCGTGTCCACGCCGCCGGGGCAGAGGATCGAGACGCCGATGCCGTCGGGCTCGAGTTCCATGCGCAGCATCTCCGCGTAGCCGGTCACGGCGTACTTCGAGGCGACGTAGACGCCGATCGGCGTCTCGTGGATCGGCCGCGTGCCGGCGATCGAGGCGGTGAACACGACGTGCGCCTCGCCGTCCTGCTCGCGCATCCTCGGCACGAAGGCGTTCGTGCAGTGGATCGCGCCGTAGAGGTTGACGCCGAGCGTCCATTGCCAGTCCTCGATCGGCGACTCGAGCAGCGGCGCGACCATCATCACGCCGGCGTTGCTGCAGAGCAGGTTGACCTCGCCGAACTCCTCGTAGGCGCGGTCCGCGAGCTCCTGGACGGAGGCCGCGTCCGAGACGTCCGCGCGCAGCCCGATCGCCTCGCCGCCGAGCTCGCGAATCGAGTTCGCGACGCGCGCGGCCTGCTCTTCCTCGACGTCCGAGACGACGACGCGCATCCCGGCGTCGTGGCAGACGCGGGCGAACCCTTCGCCGATGCCGGAGCCTCCCCCGGTGATCACGGCGACGCGGCCTTCGAGTTGCTCCATGACTTGCTCCGATCGATGGCGCCCGGCGGCGGGCTACAGCTCCCTGACGATCTCCTCGGCGGCGTTGCGGCAGAGTACCACCGCGGCCTCCTCCGACTCACTGGGGTTGACGAGTTGATGCGGCGCGTTCGCGGGCACGTAGAGGAAATCGCCGCTCTCGGCGTGGTGCTCGAACTCGAGCGCGGGGCCGTGACGCATCAGGACGGGGCCGGCGAGGACGAACATCGCCGTCTCGCAGTTGGTGTGGACGTGCGGGGCGCTCTCCATGCCCGGCGGGATGCGCTGGTGCGTCATGAAGACGTTGCGCGAGCCGCTCAGCTCTCCGGAGACACCGAACTGGATGCTCATGCCGGAGCGGTGCCCGGACCAGGGCGCGTCCGCGCCCTGCGTCAGCACGATCGGCGCTGCGTCGGCGGTTTCGGGCATCGCGATCACCCTTCCGGCGCACGCGCGTCCGCGCGGCGACCACATCGTACCCCTCAAGGCTCTCCGCCGCTGCCGGTCGAGGGCGCGATCATCGAACGTTGACGAGCGTGCGCGGCGCTGCCTAGCGTGTCGTCCGATGCCGTCCACCAGCCTCGCCGCCGCCCGCCGCGCGATCGTCGCGCTCGTCCACGCCTACCCACGGCTGCAGGACACGGCGGACTTCGAGGGCATCGGGAAGCTGTTCGCGAAGGGCCGCTTCACCTCGACGATGGGGCGCTCGCTGGGCGGCGCGGAGCTGGCGGCCGACCGGGCGCGCGGCATCCGGCTGCACGAGGACGGCACGCCGCGCACCAGCATCCTCACCACCAACCTGCTGATCGACATCGACGCCGCAGCCGGCGCCGCCCGCGCCCGCTCCTACTACGCGATGCTCCAGCAGCCTCCCGGCGAGCCGCTGCGCGTCGTCGGCGCGGGCCGCTACTACGACGACTTCGTACGCGAGGACGGCGATTGGCGTTTCGAGGAGCGCGTCAGCCTCTTCGATCTCTCGGGTGACGTCGGCGGCTTCCTGCGAGCGGCGCCGCGGCGGCAGCCCTCGCTGGCGCTGCGCGGCCCGGCCGCGCACGAGCTGCAGCCGTTCCCTCCGCCGCCGGACGCGGTCGACGCGATCGAGGCGCTGATCTACACCTACGCCGAGCGGATCGACCTCGCGGACCTCGAGGGCGTCGGGGCGCTGTTCGCGCACGGGCCCTTCATCGGCGAGAGCGCCGAGGGCGAGGACTACGCGCTGAGCGGCGAGGCGCTGGCGAAGGGCCTGCAAGGCGCGATCCGGCTCTACGAGGGCAACCCGCGCACGAAGCACCTGACCACGAATGTCGCCGTCGAGGCTGATGAAGAAGCGGGAACCGGCCTCGCGCGCTCGTACTTCGTCGTGCTGCAGCAGACGCCGGAGCTGCCGCTGCAGCCGATCGTGAGCGGCCGCTATCGCGACCGCTTCGAGCGCGTCGACGGCGTCTGGCGCTTCGCGGAGCGGCGGGTGCGCACGGACCACATGGGCGACCTCAGCGCGCACCTGCGCGCCGGAGGCGGCGCGGACGCTTGACGCCCCTCGCGGCGCGCTCATACGGTCCCGCCGGGGTGCACGGACCATGACCGACAGCCGCGACGCGATCCGCGATCTGATGATGCACTACGCGCGCCTCAGCGATCGCGGCGACTACGACGCGGTCGGCGAGCTGTTCGAGCACGGCCCGTTCCGCTCGACGCTCGGGGCCGCGCTCGGCGGCGCCGAACTGGCCGCGAACCGCAAGCAGCGCATCCTCAGCCACGACGGCGCGCCGGGCACGCGCCACCTGACGACCAACGTCATGATCGACGTCGACGAGGACGCCGGGACCGCGCGCGCCCGCTCCTACTACACGCTGCTGCAGGCGACGCCCTCGATGCCGCTGCGGGTCGTCGGCTGCGGCCGCTACTACGACCGCCTCGAGCGCGTCGACGGCGAGTGGTGCTTCGCCGACCGGCTGAGCCTGCTCGACACGCGCGGCGACCTCTCGCAGCACGTCAAGGGCTTCCGGCCCGGCGAGTTGCCGTACGACGTGAACGCCAGCGGGCCGCCGCTTGAGGAGGTGCCGCCGATGCCCGTGCCGGAGGACGCGCACGCGGCGGTGGAGACGCTGATCTTCACCTACGCAGAGCGCGTGGACCTCGGCGACTTCGAGGGCGCGGGCGAGGTGTTCGCGCACGGCGAGCGGCGCTTCGGGCCGGAGGGGACGCCGCTCGGCGGCCCGGCGCTGGCCGAGGCGCTGCGCAGCAGCTTCCGCATGCACGACGGCAGCCCGCGCACGAAGCACGTGACGACCAACATGCTGATCGATGTGGACGAGGAGGCGGGCACGGCGACCGCCCGCTCCTACTTCACCGTTCCGCAGGCGACGCGCGAGCTGCCGCTGCAACTGATCGCGGCGGGTCGCTATCACGACGCCTTCGAGCGCGTCGACGGCGTCTGGCGCTTCCGCTCGCGCGTGATCCTGCTCGACCATCAGGGCGAGATCGGTCAGCATCTGTCCGCGAACGCGGCGCTGCACCGCTAGCGCCCACCGCGCCGCGCGGCGGCGCGCGAACGGAGGCCGAGCGCGCATGGACGTAGGCATCCTGCTCCCCCAGGCCGGCGAACGAGCGACCCGCGACGTGGTGCTGCGCCACGCCCGCGCCGCCGAGGAGGCGGGCTTCGATTCGCTGTGGACCAACGATCACGTCGTCTTCCCGCGCGAGTACCGCTCGCGCTACCCCTACAGCGCGGACGGCAAGCTCCCGGGCCGCGTGCACATCGACGCCTCGCTGCTGGAGCCGCTCACGGAGCTGGCGTTCGTCGCCGGCGCGACCAGCCGCGTGCAGCTCGGCGTGGCGGTGCTGGTGCTGAACATGCGGCAGGCCGTGCTGCACGCGAAGATCATGGCCACGCTCGACCACCTCGCCGGCGGCCGCTTCATCCTCGGCGCGGGTATGGGCTGGGCGAAGGAGGAGTTCGAGGTGCTGGGGATGCCCTCGGACCGTCGCGGCGCGCGCTTCGAGGAGAGCCTGCAACTCACCCGCAAACTCTGGACCGAAGACTGGGTGGACGGCTTCGAGGGCGATACCTACCAGGTCGACGGTTGGACCTCGCGCCCGCATCCGCCACGCCACGTGCCGATCTGGCTCGGCGGCGACAGCCCGCAGCAGATGCGCCGCATCGGCGAACTGGCGGACGGCTGGCTGACGCACGGCAACTACCTCGACAACGCGCGGGAGGGGATGGAACCCGCCCGCGAGGCGGCCGAGCGCGCCGGCCGCGATCCCGAGGCGCTCACGATCGCCATGACCGGGATCACGCTGCTGGCAAGCGACCGCATCGAGCAGGTGCGCGATCGGCTGGGACGCGCGCGCGAGGCGGGCGTCGACCACGCGATCGTCGGATTGCACCCCGCCGAGCTGCTCGAGGCGCCGGACCTGATGCGGCGCTTCGGGGAGGACTACCTCGCCGAGGCCAAGGCGGACTGAGCGCGGACGGACAGATCCGGGGACTCATGGAGATCGAGATCACGGCCGCAGCCGCCGAGCTGGCGCGCCGCCGGGGCGGCGAGCTGGCGCTGGACTTCATCACGCCGATCGGCTGAGGCGGCGTCCTCGATGTGCCGGTCGACACCTACCTCAAGGGCAAGAATCTCACTCGCTACCAGACCGTTCGGCAGGCCGATCTGACGGTCCACGTCGCGCCCGCGCTGCAGCAGTGGGCGAGCGCCGTGCTCGTGGACGCCGAGCGCTTCCTCTTCTTCTGGCGGCGCTTCAGGGTCCTCACCGAGCACCGCCACCAGCCGACCTGACGCCACGGGTAGGCCCGCCGTCGGCGGGCGATTCTCGCGAGGGCGCGGTCGTGCTGGCCGGGTGCAGGGGCCCGAGGTATCAGCCGAGTACGCTCGTGGCGGCGATGACGAGCCCGCTCAGGGTGATCATGAGGCCGCCGAGCCAGATCACGATGTCCCGCCTAAGCACGCCCATGTCCGTACGCACCCTGCTGAACTCCGCGTCCATCTTCGCCTCGAGTTGGTTGATCCTCGCATCCAACGCCGTCGCCGTCTTCTCCAGGTCGTCCTTCGTCGCCAGCGTCTCGCTCATCCCTTCGGCGAAGGTGACGAGGGCGCGCGCGTGTGCCTCCTCGAAGCCGGCTTCCTGGAGTTGCGTGGCAGCCCTGAGCGTGTCGAACGCAGTCGCCATGCCGCCAATCTAGCACCAATGAGTCATCGCTGGTCTACCCTCGCGGCGATCGCATCCTCGCCCGCCCGCCGCTACATGCGTGCGATCAGATCGCGCGAGATGCGCGCCAGCGTGCGCCGCGCGGACGGGACGTCCGGGTCGGTCATGAGCAGGTTGAGGCGCGAGACGCCGAGCTCATCGAGCCGCTGCGCGAGTTCCAGGTCGGGCGGCACGCCGGCGCTGATCTCGATCTCCGAGGGGTCGCGGCCGGCCGCCTCGGCCGTACGCCGCATCTCCTCGATCAGCTCGTACCAGGCGCGGCCGAAGACGTGCGGGAAGAAGCCGTTGCCGAGCCGCCCGGCGCGCCGTGCCGCGGGGATCGAGTGCCCGCCGATGATGAACGGCACGCCGCCCGGCTGGACCGGCTTCGGGTCGCAGACCACGTTCGAGAAGCGGACCAGCTCGCCCTCGTAGCTCGCGACGGGCTGCGTCCAGAGGGCGCGCATCGCCTCGATGTGCTCGTCCGTGCGCTTGCCGCGGCGCTCCCAGGGCACGCCCAGCGCCTCGAACTCCTCGCGCAGCCAGCCGATGCCGATGCCGAGGTCGACGCGGCCCTCGGAGAGCACGTCGAGCGTGGCCAGCTGCTTGGCGAGCACCACCGGGTTGCGCTGCGGCAGGACCAGCACCGAGGTGCCCAGCCGCAGCGTCTTCGTCTTCGCGGCGACGAACGTGAGCGTGATGAGCGGGTCGGGGAGCGGCGCGTCCTCGTAGGGCATGCGCTCCGCGTAGGGGTAGTCCGAGCTGTGCCCCTGCGGGATGACGACGTGGTCGCTGGTCCAGAGGGTGTCGAAGCCGAACTCCTCGGCGGCCTGGGCGAAGCCCGCGAGGAACTCCGGCGAGGTCACCGGCTGGTCGTTGAAATCGACCGTCACTCCGAAGCGCATCTGCGTCCCCCGTCTCCCGCTCCTGCTCAGTCCATATCCCGCTGCAGCCGACTCAAGCGCGACTTCCGCGACATCCAAGAGAAGCCGCACCTTAGCCCTGATCCACCGAAGAAGAGCGCGCGAGCGGCTGCGGTTGGGTGCTCCGCTGTAGCTGGGACAATGGGTTTTGACAAATCACGTACCAGCGACAGGGAGCACCCATTCGATGCTACCAACGAGCGACCCCGACCGGATAGACATCGCCTTCGACGACCACCGCCTGGTGGCCGATGCGGGGCTGCTCCTCCCGGCCACGCTCGCCCAGCATCTCGGTTTGCAAGAGCTCGCCGACAGCTACCTCGACCTCGGTGACGCGGCGGGGCGCGCGAACGCCGGCGACAAGCTGCTGACCCTGGCCGCCTCGGCGCTCGCGGGCGGCGACTGCATCGACGACGCCGCTGCGTTGCGCTCAGGCGGCGCCGGGCGCGTGCTCGGCTGCACCGTGAAGGCGCCGTCCACCCTCGGGACCTTCCTGCGCAGCTTCAGCTGGGGCCACGTCCGCCAGCTCGACCGCCTCAGCCGCGAGTTGCTCGCCCGCGGCTGGGCGGCCGGGGCGGGACCCGGCGATGCGCCGTTCACGATCGACCTCGATTCGACGCTCTGCGAGACCTACGGCCTGGCGAAGGAGGGCGCCCGCCAGCCCGGCTACAGCGGCGCGCGCGGCTATCACCCGCTGCTCGCGGTGGCGGCCGGGACGGGCGAGGTGCTGATGGCGCGGCTGCGCGAGGGCCGCGCGCACACCGCCCGCGGCGCCGCCCACTTCCTGCGTGAGACGGTGGCGCGGGTGCGCGAGGCCGGGGCGTCGGGGCAGCTCACGGTGCGCGCCGACAGCGGCTTCTACACCCACGCCGTCGTCGCCGCCTGCCGCGCGCTGGATGTCCGCTTCTCAATCACCATTCGCCAGCAGCCGAGCGTACGCCGGCTGATCGAGGCGATAGCGGAAGAGGACTGGACGCCGATCCCGTACTGGCTGCCGGGCGGCGCCGATGTCGCCGAGACGACCTACACGCCGTTCCAGCACAAGGAGGATGCCACCCCGGTGCGGCTCATCGTGCGGCGCGTCAAGCCGGCGCCCGGCTCACAGCTCGCGCTCTTCGTGAACTATAGCTACCACGCCTTCATCAGCGATCGCGCCGGAGAGATGATGGAGCTGGAGGCCGACCATCGCCGCCACGCCGAGATCGAGAACGCGATCCGCGATCTCAAGTACGGCGTCGGGCTGAACCATCTCCCCTCGGGCCGCTTCGCCGCGAACGCGGCGTGGCTCGCGGTGCAGGTGATCGCGCACAACCTCGCCCGCTGGACGGCGCGGCTCGGGCTCGGCGAGGGAATCGTGACGACGAAGACGCTCAGGCGGCGCTACTTCGCTCTCGCCGGACGGCTCACCCATTCTGCCCGGCGCTGGACCCTGCACCTCCCGAAGCGCTGGCCCTGGGCCGCCCAGTGGACAGCCGCGCTCGCGCGACTCCGGGCGCTACCGCTCCCCGCCTCACGCCCCGCCCACAGTGCTGGCCCCGGGTCCGAGGCTCGCACCAGCATGCCCGCGCACGCCTCGCGCACCCTCGCGCCCTCGCTCCGCTCCGCCCGCGCCGCCGCCTAGCGAACGCCGGCACGCCCGCCGAACTCTCCGCCAGCCCGGCATCCCGCCCTGTCAAGCTTCGATCGGTGGATTCGGGCTTATGAGACGTGACGCTTTGTTGATGTCCGCTCTCACCTGTTTGAAGCTCTTGAACACCGTGCGGCCTTTTATGATGCAACCCACCGCAGCGCCCATTGTCAAGCCGAGGAGCGGCAGGCCCGGCCACAGCCACCAGAAATCACCGAACACGAAGAATGCGGGTAACGAGTTCGGATCAAAATCAAGCGGTGACCACGATTTCGACTTGAGCCACCATCGTCCGAACGCCAAGAGTTCGGGCATCAGGAAGGCCCCACCTGCGAGAACACCCCAGGATCGCCACCGCAGTGACCATTCTTCCATTGTCGATATTATGAGCCACGGGGATATGAAGAGAGCGCCAGTCATCACCAGAATCGCCACGCTCGCCTCAACCCTACCTCCATCCGTAGTGTTGGCCGTACCGCTGGCTATGCTGATCGTGATCTCTCCAAGGACGATCGCGGCGAGGGTGACTCCGGCGACCGCGACGCCCGTCTGAAACTTCTTCTCCCTTTCAGCGCGCTTCTTCTCGCTGACAATTTGCGCGCGGGCCACGGACTCCCGGGACGCCCGATAGAATGCGTCAATGTGCTCGTTTAGGCGGCTTGTCTCCAGCAGGCGTTCGAACACGACGCGCTGCCATCCAGACAGTTGCGTCCGCCATCTCGTGATTCTCAGGAGTTGGCCGGATAGCCTATCGAGCAGTTTGTCTTCGTCGATAGGTTCGCCGCCACCGGCGTTTCCCTCGTGGGCATTCTCATCAGCTTGCAGGATAAGACCTGATGCTGCTGAGAAATTGCTCCACACCGACTGCAATGCAATCTCCAACGCGACAAGCCCCTGGAGGCGGTGCCGATCGTCATCACCCACCATAACTAAGACAGGCAACCTAGCAGGCTGCTTCTATGAGGGCTGGTCCGATCTGCAAGTCGGCCAACGTGGTGGCCGCTCCGTCTGCACGCCATGCCGGATGGTGACCTGTGCCCCGCTTCTATCCGCACTCGCCGGGGGGTCGCGCTTCTGGACCCGGTGCATGATGGGGAACCTGCTTGCAGGGGGCGCTGCCAGCTGAAAAGCGTCCTTGGGTGGACCAGCAGCCTGTCGCAGTCGCCCGGTCTTCAGCATCACGGTGCAGCCGTTGGTGGTCGTCTGGTGGTGGTTCGCCGTCTTCCCGTCGCCCGCTACGCAGCCTCCCCCTCCGCCGTGGCGGCCTGGCGCAGCGGCTCATAGACCTCGCCGCTGCGCCAGAGCGCGTGCAGCAACACTGCGAGGCGTCGCGCCACGGCGACGACCGCGCGCTTCTTCGCGTTCCCCGCTCCCGAGGCCATGTAGCGCTCGCCCCAGCGGCGCAAGTCGCAGTCTGGTCCGAACGGTCCGAGGACGTACTGCGCGGCCTGCACGAGCAGCCGCCTCAGGTGGGAGTCGCCACGTTTGGTGATCCCCAGTTGCGTGTGGCGGCCGCCGGAGTCGCGACGCCTGGGCACGAGGCCGAGGTAGGGTGCGACCTCGCGGCTGCGGGGAAAGCGCGCGGGATCCTCGATCGTCAGCACGAAGGTGAGGGCGGTGATGGGACCGACGCCTGCGACCTGGCGGAGCGCGGCGGTCTCGGGGTAGGCCGCGCACAGCGCCTCGACCTCCCGGCCGGCGGCGGCGATGCGGGCGCTGAGCTCGCCAATCACCTCGAGCAGCGGCAGCAGTGCGGTGCGCAGTTCAGCCGGGATGTGCTCCGCTGCCTTGCGATGGAAGGCTGGCGCGGTCACCTTCGGCAGCGCGGCGCCCCACGCCTTGACGGCGCCGCGCACGTGGTTGATGAGCTGCGTCCGCGAGCGCACGAGCGCGTCGCGGCCGCGCACGACCGCGAGATCCTGCTGGGCCTGCGCGCTGCGGTGACGGATCGGGGCGAGCAGCTTGGGGTCGAGGCGACCCAGCCGTGCCAGTTGCTCGGCGTCGCTGCGGTCGTCCTTGCGGTGGCTGCGTGCGATCAGCGCTACCTGGCGGGGGTTGGCGACAATCACCTCGTGACCGAGTTCGGTCAGCAGCCGGCTCAGCCACGGCGAGTGCCGTCCCGCCTCCAGCACCGCCCGTGCCGCCGGCAGCTCCCCGAGCGCTCGCCTCAGCGCGAGGGCCGTCGTGCGGACGCGCTGCTCGCGCTGCACGTCCCCGGCGGGGCCGAGCACGCAGATCTGGGTGTGACGGTCGCTCACATCGAGGCCCCAGGTGACTCCGCTGGCTTCCTCCCGTTCAACGCGCTCTGCCGTTGCGATATGCTGCTGCATGGCTGGTCTTCTACCTCTCTGGCTCTGAGAAGCCGTTCTGGGCCCGATTCGAGGCCGCTTACCGGGGACGAGTATCCCCTTGAGGAGGAGACCAGCCCTCATCCCAGCTGAAAAAACTCCTGATCCTGAGCCGCAGGGTCTCACTGGCCATTCGGTGGGCTGGCGTAGAGCCCAGAAACATTGGGTTTCTTGATGTCGCGGCCAGCGCGATTTCAGCCCAAAAGCGCCGCCGCGGACTTTTTCAGCAGCCTGCTGAGGCTGTCGCACGGAGTGGCGTGGGTGGAGTGCCAAAAGGGTAGCCGGTCGGCAGTCGGCAGTCGGCAGTCGGCAGTCGGAGCGGAGCGGTCGCGTCTGGCGGGGCAGGCGCGCTAAGCGGCAGCCGCGGCGGTAGCCCGGTCTCCTCGCCGGGGGTTGCTGTTCGCTGGCCGGGGTGACGGGCGCGCCCGGCGATAGAGCTTCTTGAGGTTGTGGGTGGCGGCGCTCAGCTTCCATTCGCTGGCGCACGCGGCGATCCCGCGCCGCTTGAAGCGGCGGATGCCGCGGTTTTCCTTGACGTCTCCAAAGACGGGTTCGATCATCCAGCGCCGCTGCTCGTAGAGACGCCGGCCCCGCTGCGTCGCCAGTTTCCGGTCCATCCGTTCACGTACGGAGAGCCCGGCAGGGATGCGCCCGCGCGGCGCCGCAGCGCCGGCGCGCCGGTTGCGGTCGCTGCGGGTGGCGATCAGCAGCTCCGGACCCCTGCCTTCGGCCTGCCGCACGTTCGCCTCGGAGTAGTAGCCGGCATCGGCCAGCAGCACGCGCAGCGGCCCGCAGTGTGCGGCCTGCAGGTTGCGGTGCATCGCCTCGATCATCGGTTGCAGCTCGTGCATGTCCGTCGCCTGGAGGCTCACCTCGGCCGCGACGATGATCTGGTCGCTACTCGTCACCGCCTGCACGTTGTAGCCCTGGAAGTAGCCGTGATAGTCGCGCACCACGCGGCTGTCCGGGTCGGTGACGTTCACCTTCGCGCCCGGGTCGGGCTGCGGCGGCTGCGGGCGGCGCCCGCGCCGGTCCTTCTGCGCGCGGCTCCTGAGGCGTTCCTCATAGTCCACCTGCCGCTCCCGCTCACGGGCCGCCAGCCGCTCCCGCGCCTCGCGCAGCCGCTGCAGGCGCTCCTCGCGGTCCCTGAACCCCGCAGGCAACTCGTCGCCCCGCGCGTCGCCGAAGCGCGCGTTCTCCTCGGCGTCCACCCGCTCCGCCTCGGCGAGGATGCGCCGCACCTCGGCCGCAAGCTCCGCATCCGTGCGATTGCGCTCACGGCTGGCGTTCGCGCGGAGTTTGGTGCCGTCGAGCGCGACCACGCCGACCCGCAACAGACCCGCCTCGGCGCACAGCCTGAGCACCCCGGCGAACAGTCCCGCCAGCGCTTGCTCGTGCTGCTGCCGGAAGCGGCAGATCGTGGCGTGGTCGGGCTGCTGGTTCGCGGTCAGCACGCGGAAGGCGATGTCCTCGCGGCAGCGCCGTTCGATCTGGCGGCTCGAGCGCTCGCCCTCGCAGTAGGCATAGAGCACGAGCGCGACCATCATCGACGGCTCGTACGCCTTCCGCCCCCAACCGTCCTCGCGGTAGCGCGCGTAGAACGCGGTGAGGTCGAGCTGGCTTACCGCATCGAGCACGAACCACGCGAGGTGGTCCTCGGGCAGCCAGTCGCGGAGGCTGGCGGGCATCAGGTATTGCTGGTCACGCTCGCACGGCAGGAAGCGCTGGGTCATGGCGGCACCCCGGAATCACTCCGCCCCCGCCGCCATGCTCATCCTATCGCGATGTTCCCCGCATCGCGGGTTTGTGCGACAGCCCCAGCTAGCGGAGCCGCTCGGTCCTCAGAATCCTGCGCTGCCCGAATCCGACTCGTCTCGCGGCGGATCGCGCTTGACGACGATCGGCGTGGTCGGCGCGAGGCCGTCGGGGAAGAGCGCGGTGAAGGACTCGTTCGCGAAGTCCGGAGCTCCGAGGATATATGGCACATACTCGCCGACGTACAGGTGTAGGCGGCGGTGATGTCGCGGCTCGGCAGGCAGGACGCCGATCCCCCGATGCTGCCGCCCTCGTAGAGCACGAGGCTGAAGCCCTCGACGCTCTCAGCGCGCAGGCAGTCCGGCCAATCCCACAGCAGGTCGTCACTCTCTGGCGCCGGGGAGGGCGGCCCCTCGATCAGGAGTTCACGGCGCACACCAGCGCGGCCACGCCGGAGACGATGGGTGCGGAGGCGGACGTGCCGGAACGGAGTCCGTGTACGGTCGCCGTTCCCGGTGGTTGCGATCTCCGGCAAGTCCCGCGTGCGGTCGCCGGACGGGGCGCGTACCCAGAGGTTCGCACGTCGTCGCCGAACGCGAGGGCGTACGCGTAGATGTAGGTCTCCTCCTCGAGCGCGAGGTGACGCCATGACCATGCGGTCCGCCGCGCTACGACCTGCCGCCAGTGCCGCCCCGCGATCGGCGACCTCTCGCAGTGAGTGGTACTCCCACTGACGAGCCCTCGCTGCGCGAGCAGCTGGAGTGCGGCCTGCGGCAGGGGTTGGCGCGCCGCGAGCGAGAACAGCGGGAGCTGATGCGCCGGTGGCTCGACCCTCCGCCCCCGGGTGTGAGGCGCGTAGCGCACTACGCCCTTGAGGTTCGTCAATGAGCACCCCGTTCGTGGCAGGCGAACCCGTGGTAACACCTGACCGCAGGCTTGTGCTAACATACCTCGTCGTGCAGGCAACTGGCCGGTCTGGGGTGTCGACGATGCTTCGCGACCTCGCAGCGCTGGTGGGCGTTCGAGGGCCCCTCCTGTTCGTCGCCGCCCTCGCCTTCGCGAGCCTCGCGGCATGCACCTCGGACGAAGACAGCGGCGGCGAGCCGATAGTCAGCCCCACGGCAACGGTGGCGGCCGGCTCTCAGCAGGTCGCCACACCCAGCCCCAGCCCGACCCCGACCGCCACGGCCAGCCCGGCACCGACCGCCACACCCAGCCCAACACCGACACCCACGCCCAGCCCGACGCCGACGGCCACGGCCAGCCCGACGCCGACGGCCACGGCCAGCCCGACGCCGGCACCCACGCCCAGCCCAACACCGACACCTACGCCCAGCCCAACACCGACCGCCACACCTAGCCCGACGCCGCCACCCCTGAGCGGGCCTTGCACGGACGGCGTTGCAGTCGCCGAGCCGGGACAGAATCGTGAGTTGGTCGAGGATTGCAAGACGCTGTTGGCAGTGAAGGACGTGCTCGTCGGCGATGCGACGCTGAACTGGAGTGCTGACGTTCCCATGAATCAATGGGAGGGAGTCTCTGGCAGCTCTACGTTTGGACGCTTCCGGGTCCTCCGAAACTTGTCAGTTGGCGGGAGCGGACTCACCGGTACGGTTCCACCTGAACTCGGCAATCTTACGAGTCTGCAGTACCTGGGGCTCAGCTCGAACAAGTTGACCGGGAGCATCCCTCCCGAACTCGGCGGGCTCGCCAATCTCAAGACCCTGTCACTCGAGAGGAATGAGTTGAGTGGAGGCATTCCGCCCGAACTCCAGAGTCTCGAGAATCTGGAGCGGTTGGCGCTCGGCTGGAACGAGCTGACGGGGAGCATCCCCCCTCAGCTTGCCGGGCTCACGAAGCTGCAATCTCTGGGCCTGGAGTACAACTCTTTGACTGGTGGCATCCCGTCCGCACTCGGCGACCTCGCGAGTTTGACCTGGCTCCGGATCGATGGGAACGACCTGACAGGAACCGTCCCTCCTGAGCTCGGCAACCTCGTGGATCTGGAAGGGCTCGGGATCGGTGGACGGGGGCTGACGGGCGGCATCCCGACATGGCTCAGTAACCTCCATAGTCTTGAGTGGCTCACAATCGGAAGCAGCGGACTAACGGGGAACATCCCACCGGTGCTCGGCAGGCTTGCGAATCTGAAGTTCCTGAACATCGGTGGCAACCAGCTGACAGGGAGCATTCCCCCGGAGCTCAGCAACCTCACGGAGCTGGAGTTTCTCGCACTCGATTTTAACCAACTGACCGGGAACATCCCGCCGGAACTCGGGAACCTGAGCAATCTCGAGACCTTGGCACTAATGGGGAACGAGTTGTCCGGGAGCATCCCACCGGAACTCGGGAACCTCAGTAGTCTGGACTCGCTGTTGCTCTCTAGGAATCAGCTCACGGGCACCATCCCGCCTGAACTGGCCAAGCTTTTTCTATGGCAGCTGTACCTAGACGGAAACCAGCTGACTGGGTGCGTTCCTCCGGGGTTGGCAAGGCACCCAGTCTCGGACATTCGCACAGACGACTTGCCGTTCTGCTGAGCGCGCTCTCTCATTCCTGGCCGGGTCATCCGTATAGACACCCTACCGGATGTGCTACGCTGATCGCGGGTCTTCCCCGGCCTCTCGGGCCGATCCGCCCGGGAGTCATGAGGTCCGGCGACACGGCCGTCGCTGTGTCCTTCGTGTCGCCCGGGTCCGTCACCACCCAGGCGTGGATCGTGTACGGGGCGGTAGCGTGTGCCTTGAAGCTGGTGACCCTGACGTAGTAGGTCCCCGCCGCGGGCTCAGGCGAATCGAGCAGTTTCGCCGGCCGTCCAGCAGGTTGCCGCCGTCGTTGGTCGCCATCTCCTCGCTGCCGCTCGAATCCAGCAATTCGCCGTCCGTGTCGTCGCTGCCGCTGGCGTAGACGCAGAGATCCGTCTCGCTCGTGTGCACGATCCGGAGTAGTCCTCGTCGTCGGCCGGGTCGATGCTGCCGTGCACGGACGAACCGAGGGTCAGCAACGTTGCCCCGGACCTCGATCCACTGTGGTTGCGGGTCGTCCCCTCGCGGGTGCCGAGGATACCGCCGCCGACGTTCTCAGGAACCCTCCCCCGCCACGCCACGCGGCGGCGCGACGCGAACCGATGCGCGGGTGACCTCGATGCCGTTGAGCACGAGGTGGAACGAGTGATCGCCGTAGCCGGGGAAGTTCACGCCGACGAGGTTCACCAGCACGCGCGCCGTCCCGCTCGTGCCGCCCGTCACCGCCGGCAGGGGCATGTCGCCCTGGATGCGATCGATGATCTCCTTGCCGTCGGCGTCGTAGCCGCTGACCTCAAGGCGATGCGTCCCGGCCTCGGCGACGGAGTAGCGGATCTGCGCGACCATCGTGAGTTGCGGGTGGCGCGCGGGTACCTCGGCGGCGTGGATCGTGTCGACGCCGATGCCGAGGGCGTGCAGCTTCCCGCCGGACTCCTCGGCGAAGTCGCTGAGGAAGGCGAACTCCAGGTCCATCGTGTCAGCTCCGCTCGTGGCCGCGCCGCCGGCCGATGTAGTCCGGGCTGCGGCCGTAGAAGGCGGCAGCGGCGTTCATCAGCGTCTCGCCGAGCGTCGGGTGCGGGTGGATCGTGAGCTCGAGGTCCTGCACCACGGCCCCCATCTCGATCGCCAGCGCGGCCTCCGAGATCAGGTCGCCCGCCCCGACGCCCACGATACCCACGCCGAGCACGCGGTCGGTGTGCGGCTCGACGACGAGCTTCGTCGCGCCGTCGGTGCGGCCGAGCGTGGTCGCGCGGCCGGAGGCGGCCCACGGCAGCGTCGAGGTCTGCACCTCGATGCGGCGGTCCGCCGCCTCCGCCTCGGTCAGGCCGACCCAGGCAATCTCCGGGTCCGTGTAGACCACGGCGGGAATCGCGCGGGCGTCCCAGGGCAGCGGCTTCCCCGCGATCGCCTCGACGGCGACGCGCGCCTCGTGCGTGGCCTTGTGCGCGAGCATCGGCTCGCCGGCCACGTCGCCGACTGCGAAGATCGCCGGGTCCGCGCTGCGGCACTGCTCGTCGACCGCGACGAAGCCGCGCCCGTCCAGCGCCGCACCCGTCTGCTCCAGCCCGAGGCCGGCGCTGTTCGGGCGGCGGCCCACGGCGACCAGCACCTGGGCGAACAGCTCCTCCGAGGGCGCACCGTCCGTGCCCGCGAGGCGAGCCATCACGCCGCCCTCGGCCTCCTCCATCGCAAGCACCGTCGTCTCCAGCCGGATCGCCTCGAGGCTGCGCCGCAGGCGCCGCTGCAACTGGCGCACGAGGTCGCGATCGACGCCCGGCAGCAGGCCCGCCGTCATCTCGACGACCGTCACGCGCGAGCCGAGCGCGGCGTAGACGCTGCCCAGCTCGAGGCCGATGTAGCCGCCGCCGACGACCAGCAGCGTCTCCGGCACGCGCTCCAGCTCCAGCGCCGAGGTGGAGTCCAGCACCAGCGGCGAGTCGAGCGCGAGGCCGGGGACGGTCGCCGGCAGCGAGCCGGTCGCGACGATCGCGTACTCGAAGCCGATCGTGCGCGGCTCGCCCTCGGCCGGCGTAACCACCACGGAGCGCGGGCCGTCGAAGCGGGCACGCCCGCTCACGAACTCGACGCCGTGCTGCTTCGTCAGTTGGCCGAGCCCACCGGTCAGGCGGTTGACCACGCCCTGCTTCCACTGGCGCAGCTTGTCGAGGTCGATCGAGGGCGGCCCGTAGCTGACGCCCCACTCGGCGGCCTGTTGCGCCTCCTGGAGCTGCGCGGCGACGTGCAGCAGCGCCTTGGAGGGGATGCAGCCGCGGTAGAGGCAGACGCCGCCGGGGTTCGGCGCGTCGTCGATCAGCGTGACCTTCATCCCCATGTCGGCGGCAAGGAAGGCCGCGGGGTACCCGCCCGGCCCCCCGCCGATCACCACCAGATCGCTGCCGGACTCGTTCACGGTCACGCCTCCGATCCGGACTCGGTCTCCGGGAACTCCTCGAGCATGTAGGGCTGCGGCTGCTCCAGCGCCTCGGCGATCCAGGCGAGGGCGCGCGCGCCGTCGGCGCCGTCGATCAGCCGGTGGTCGAAGTTGATCGCGAGCGGCATGCGCAGCCGCGGCCGGAACTCGCCATCGATCCAGACCGGCTCCTGCTCGGCGCGCCCGACGGCGAGGATGCCGACCTGCGGGGGCAGCAGCACCGCGTTGAAGAAGCCGATCCCCATCCCCCCGAGGTTCGAGATCGTGAAGGTGCCGCCTCGCAGGTCGTCGAGCGTGCTCTTGCGATCGCGCGCACGCCCAACCACCTCGCCGATCTCGATGGCCAGCTCGGTCATGCTCTTCTGGTCGGCGTTGCGCACGACGGGGACGATCAGCCCGTGGTCGGTGTCCGTCGCGACGCCGACGTGGACGTAGCGGCGGTAGACGATCTCCTCGCTCGCCGCATCGATCGAGGCGTTGAGCCGCGGGAACTCGAGCAGCGCGCCGGCGACGACCTTCATCAGGATCGGCATCATCGTGAGTGCGCCACCGGCCGCCGTCACGCGCTCGCGATTCGCGCGACGCAGGGCCTCGAGCTCGGTGACGTCGGCCTTGCGCTGCAGCATCACGTGCGGGCTCTGCGACCAGGACTGGCTCAGCGTGCGCGCCGTGGTGCGGCGCACGCCGCTCATCCGCTCGCGCTCGATCTCGCCGAACTGCGAGAGGTCCGGGAGCGCGGCGGGCGCCGGCGCGCCGGCGCGCGCTGGCGCCTCGGCAGGCGCCGCCCTGCTGCGCATCAGCCGCGCCTGCGCCTTCACGTCCTCGATCGAGATGCGCCCGCCGGGCCCCGTCCCCGGGACCTCGCCGATCGCCACCCCGATCTCGCGCGCGAACATCCGCACCGAGGGCGAGGCGGGGGTCTGTCCCCCATCGGACGGAAGCACGGGCGTCGCCACGACGGGCTGCCGCGCGAGGGCAGCCGGCGGCCGGGCCGGAGCTACGGCGGCAGGCGCGGTTGGCGCAGCGAACGGCGGAGGCGCACCCGCGGCGGGCGCCGGCGTCGCTGCCGCCGCCGGGGCGGCCGGCTCCGCGCCGTCCTCGCCCTCGATCGTGACGATCGCCTGACCGGGCTTGACCATGTCGCCGACGCTGACGTGGACGGCGGTGATCGCGCCCGCGTAGGGCGCGGGCACGTCGAGGTTCGCCTTCTCCGTCTCGACCTCGATCACGGCCTGCTCGAGCTCGACGTGGTCGCCCGCGCGCACGTGCACGGCGATCACCTCGGCCTCTTCGATGTCTTCACCGAGGTCGGGGAGCAGGTAGTCCGTGGCCATGCGTCCTCCTGCAGCCCGTCGGGCGGCGCGCTCGCTCAGACGAGCCGCGGGTTGACCTTCTCCGGATTGATGCCGAGCTCCTCGATCGCCTGCTTCGGCACGCCGGCCGGGATCTCGCCGTCGAGGGCAAGCGCGTGCAGCGCGGCGAGCGCGATGTGCTTCGCGTCGACCTCGAAGAAGTCGCGCAGCGCCTCGCGCGTCTCGCTGCGCCCGAAGCCGTCCGTGCCGAGCGAGACGAGGCGTCCCGGCAGCCACTTGGCGACGGCGTCCGGCAGCGACTTGAGGTAGTCCGTCGCGGCGACGAACGGGCCCCCCGCGTCCGCGGTGACCTCGGAGAGGTAGGAGCGGCGCGGCGGCTCGCCGGGGTGCAGCATGTTCCAGCGGTCGGCGTCCATCGCGTCGCGGCGCAGCTCGCTGTAACTGGTCACGGACCAGACATCGGCGGCCACCCCGTAGCACTCGTCGAGCAGCTCCTGCGCGGCGACGACCTCGTTGAGGATGGCGCCGCTGCCGAAGAGCTGGACGCGTGGGCCGCGTCCCTCGGCGGTGCGCAGCCGGTAGATGCCGCGGATCACGCCTTCGGCGGCGTCCGGCGGCAGCGCCGGCTGCGGGTAGGCCTCGTTGGTGACGGTCAGGTAGTAGAAGACCGGATCCTGCAGCTCGTGCATGCGGTGGATGCCCTCGCGCACGATCAGGGCGACCTCGTAGGCGTAGGCCGGGTCGTAGCTGAGCAGGTTGGGAACCACCGAGGCCAGCACGTGGCTGTGGCCGTCCTGGTGCTGGAGCCCCTCGCCCTGCAGTGTCGTGCGGCCGGCCGTCGCGCCCACGAGGAAGCCGCGCGTGCGCGAGTCCGCGGCCGCCCAGATCAGGTCGCCCACGCGCTGGAAGCCGAACATCGAGTAGAAGATGAAGAACGGCAGCATGCACGCGCCGTGCACCGCCGACGCCGTCCCCGCGGCGATGAACGAGGCCAGCGACCCCGCCTCGGTGATGCCTTCCTCGAGGATCTGCCCGTCCGTCGTCTCCTTGTAGTAGATCAGGCTGTCGGCATCGACGGGCTCGTAGAGCTGCCCGACGTGCGAGTAGATGCCGGCCTGGCGGAACAGCGTTTCGAGGCCGAACGTGCGCGCCTCGTCGGGGACGATCGGCACGATCAGATCGCCCACCGTCTCGTCGCGCAGCAGCCGCGAGAGCAGCCGCACGAAGGCGAGCGTGGTCGAGACACCGCGGCCGCCGGAGCCCTCGTAGAATTCCTCGAAGACCGTGTCGGCGGGGGACATGCCGGCACAGGAGATGGTGCGGCGCAGCGGCAGGAAGCCGCCGAGGGCGCGGCGGCGCTGCTGCAGGTAGCGCGCCTCCGGGCTGTCGTCGTCGGGGCGGTAGAGCGGCGCACTCCCCACCTCCTCGTCACTCAGCGGAATGCCGAAGCGGTCGCGGAAGAGCATCAGCTCGTCTGCGTTGAGCCGCTTCTGCTGATGGGTGATGTTCTTGCCCTCGCCCGCCTCGCCGAGACCGTAGCCCTTGATCGTGCGGGCGAGCACGACGGTCGGCGCGCCCTGTTGGCGCACGGCGGCGTGGTAGGCGGCGTGGACCTTCGCCGGATCGTGGCCGCCGAGCCGCATCGACCACAGCTCGTCGTCGCTCATGTGCTCGACCATGCGCAGCAGGCGCGGGTCCACGCCGTAGAAGTGCTCGCGGACATAGGCGCCGCCGGCGACGGTGTACTTCTGGTACTCGCCATCGACGACCTCGCCCATGCGCTTCGCCAGCAGGCCGTCGTGGTCCTGCGCCAGCAGCGCATCCCACTCGGCGCCCCAGAGCACCTTGATCACGTTCCAGCCCGCGCCGCGGAAGACCGATTCGAGCTCCGGGATGATCTGGCCGTTGCCGCGGACGGGGCCGTCGAGGCGCTGCAGGTTGCAGTTGATCACGAAGATCAGGTTGTCGAGCCGCTCCCGCGCCGCCAGCGAGATCGCGCCCAGCGCCTCCGGCTCGTCCGTCTCGCCGTCGCCGAGGAAGACCCAGACCTTCGCGTCCGACGGCTCCTTGAGCCCGCGATCGACCAGGTAGCGCATGAAGCGCGCCTGGTAGATCCCCATCAGCGGCGCGAGGCCCATCGAGACGGTCGGGAACTTCCAGAAGTGCTCCATCAGCCAGGGGTGGGGGTACGAGGGCAGCCCCCCGCTCTCGGCGAACTCGCGGCGGAAATTGAGCAACTGCTCGTCGCTGAGCCGCCCTTCGAGGTAGGCACGGGCGTAGATGCCCGGCGAGGCGTGGCCCTGGATGTAGACCAGATCGCCGCCGCTCGGGTCGTCCGCGCCGCGGAAGAAGTGATGGAAGCCGACCTCGTAGAGCGTGGCCGCCGAGGCGTAGGTGGAGATGTGGCCGCCGATGCCCTCGGCCCGGTTGTTGGCCTCGACCACCATCGCCATCGCATTCCAGCGCACGAAGCTCTTGATCCGCTGCTCGAGCACGCGGTTGCCCGGGTAGGGCGGCTCGCGGTCGGGAGGGATCGTGTTCACGTAGGGCGTGCGCGAGGTCACCGGCAGCGGCGCCATCGCCTTCTGCGCCTCCAGCTGCAGATCCTGCAGCAGCTCGGCGACGCGCTCCGGCCCGCGCCGGAAGAAGACCTCGTGCAGCGACCGCCGCCACTCCTCGCTCTCGATCGCGTCGAGTTCCGCGCTGAGCGCCGCGCGCGCGGCCTCGAGGTCGGCGCCGTTGCCGCCCGCCGCAAGCTGGCCGTCAGTCTGGGCGGCTTCGATGGCGTCGATGGTCATGGCGACCCTCCCTGTCCCGCCGGCGCGGCCGCGGTGGCCTGGTCGGCGGCGTGGTAGGAGCTGCGCACCAGCGGCCCGCACTCGGCGTGGCGGAAGCCGATCGCGTGCGCGTAGTCGGCGATCTCCGCGAACTCGTCCGGGTGCCAGAAGCGCTCGATCGGCAGGTGCTTCAGCGAGGGCCGCAGGTACTGCCCCACGGTCAGCAGGTCGCAGTCGTGCGCGCGCAGGTCGTCGAGCACCTGCTTCACCTCGTCCATCGTCTCGCCGAGGCCGAGCATGATGCCGGACTTGGTCGTCATCTCCGGGTCGCGCTCCTTGACGCGGCGGATCAGCTCGAGCGAGCGCGGGTAGCGAGCCTTCGGGCGCACCCGCCGGTAGAGCCGCGGCACGGTCTCCGTGTTGTGGTTGAGCACGACGGGCTGCGCCTCGATCACGGTGGCGAGGGCGTCCCAGTTGCCCTCGAAGTCCGGGATCAGCACCTCCACCTGCGTCTCCGGCAGGCGCCGCCGGATCGCGCGGATGCAGGCCGCGAAGACTTCCGCGCCGCCGTCCGGCAGGTCGTCGCGGTTGACCGAGGTGATCACGACGTAGTCGAGGCCCAGCCGCTCGACGGCCTGCGCCAGCCGGAACGGCTCCAGCAGGTCGAGCCCCTCGGGCCGGCCGGAGGTCACATCGCAGAAGCCGCAGGCGCGCGTGCAGATGTCGCCGAGGATCATGAACGTGGCCGTGCCGGCGTTGAAGCACTCGCCGATGTTCGGGCAGCGCGCCTCCTCGCAGACGGTGTGCAGATCGTGCTCACGCAGCAGCGACTTGATCCCGGAGAAGCGCTCGCCCGCCGGGAAGCGCGCCTTCAGCCAGGACGGCTTGCGCGGGAACGGCCGCTCCATGAGCGGGGCCACGACGCCTCCGGCGCTCACGACGCCGCCCCGGTCAGCGTGAGCGGCGCGGGCGCGCCCTCGTCCGAGACGGCGTCCCACGAGCCGGCGAGCAGCCGGCAGCCGAACTCGCGCTCGAAGGCCTCCGCGAGCGCGTCCTCGACCTCGCGCATCGCGGGCGCCGCGCCGAGCAGCCGCTCCAGCGAGGTCGCCTCGATGTCCGGGATGCCGCAGGGGACGATCCGCGCGAACCACTCGAGGTCGGTCGAGACGTTGAGCGCGAGGCCGTGGCGGCTGATGCCGCGGCTGACGCGGACGCCGATGGCGGCAAGCTTCGCGCCGTCGACCCACACGCCGGGCCGCCCGCGCACGACCTCGCCGCGCACGCCGAAGCGCGCGACCGCCTCGATCATGATCGCCTCGAGCGAGCGCACGTAGCTGGCGGCCCCGATGTCGCGTCCGCGCAGGTTGAGAATCGGATAGGCGACGAGCTGACCGGGGCCGTGGAAGGTGACGTTGCCGCCTCGGTCCGTGCGCACGACCTCGGCCCCGAACGCGGCCAGCGCCTGCGGCGTCGCGAGCAGATGGCTGTCGTCGCCACGCGCCCCGAGGGTGTAGACCGGCGGATGCTGCAGCAGCGCGAGCGCCTCGCCCTCGCTGCCGGCGGCGAGCGCCGCGGCGCGCGCGTGCTGCCACTCCAGCGCGCGCCCGTACTCGACGAGTCCGGGACGCCACAGCCGGACGACGCCCTCAAGGCGTTCGTCGTGCACCTGCCGGGCGGCGTTCGAGACGGTCACGCGCATCCCCCGCACGCATCGGCCTGCTCCGCGGCGGGGCGCCACGGACCGCACAGGCAGCCATTCCAGTATAGGAACAGTGCGAGAGGTTGGCGCTCACGCGCCGTCCAGCCACCCAACGCCCCTTGGTGGCGCGCATACGCAGGCGGCGTCGGGCCGTCGCGTTTCCGCTATGCTCCGGGGCGATCGGCGCGCTGACGCGCGCCCCGAAGGCAAGGCGAGGAAGCAATGCAGATCAGCCCATCCGTGCGCGCCGCAATGGTGCCGGACGAGAACGTGATGCACCCGGACTTCACCTCGATCTACCTCGTCGGTGCGCCGGGCGCCCAGTCGCTGACGATCGATTCGGGCGAGGCGATCGAGCGCTACCAGTGGTTCCTGCGGGGCTACCTGGCGGCGACCGAGCACGCCGAGATCGGCGTCGCCACGATCACCCACCATCACCAGGATCACTCCGGCAACCTCAAGTGGGCGAAGGAGTTCCTGGACGCCGAGATCTCGATCCCCAAGGGGGGGCGGCATCTGCTCAAAGGCCGCATCCCCCGCCAGGTCAATCAGCTGGCCGACGGCGATGTCATGGATATGGGCGGCGGCGTCCGCCTGCAGGTGTTCGCGACGCCCGGCCACAGCGTCGATTCGCTGTGCTACTACCTGGAGGACGAGGGCGTGCTGTTCACCGGCGACACGCTGCTCGGCTCCTCGACGACGACGGTCGGGGACCTCGGGAACTACCGGCGCAGCCTCGC
The DNA here is from genome assembly GCA_965247925.1 of Dehalococcoidia bacterium. Taxonomy (GTDB): domain Bacteria; phylum Chloroflexota; class Dehalococcoidia; order UBA2979; family UBA2979; genus VXMT01. The sequence goes on along the minus strand of CBDFIB010000003.1, from coordinate 1,026,271 downwards.
GCGGCTGCTGGAGCTGCCGAACCTGCAGGTGATCTGTCCCGGCCACGGCAAGATCGTGAACGACCCGCGCGAACGCCTCCAGATGTACGTCGATCACCGAAACCTGCGCGAGCAGCAGATCATCGAGGTGCTCAAGGGCGGGGAACAGCTCAGCAGCTGGGACATCATGCGGCGCGTCTACGGCGACGAGATCGACACTCGCCTCCGGCGCGCCGCCGACGGCAACGTGCGCAGCCACCTCGGTCAGCTCCGCGACGAGGGCCGCATCACTGAGTACGAGGGCACACCGAAGCGCGCCCCCAGCAAGCGGGCGATCGAGCGCGAGCATGAACACGAGCGCGAGCGTGACCGCATCCTCCGCGAGGCCAAACGCCTCGAGACAGCTCAGCGTCGCGAGGAAGTCCGCCGTCAGGAGAACCCGCCGAGCGAGCAGTGGTCGAAGCCGCCGCTCTACGAACTCGCATAGCCGCGCGAATCAGCCGAGTTCGAGATCGGGGAAGTACCGTACGTAGTACCCCCGATCGCGAGTGATCAGCCGGTCGGCCTGCAGCGCGGCGTGCGCACCGATCATGAAGTCGGCCACGATGTGCTGCCGCACCTGATCCTGCGCAGCTCGCGAGGCGCGTCCAGCCGGGGGCCGTGGCCACCCCTGCGCAAATCGCAAGCGCAATTTTCAAAGTGCACACACCTGAGTGCGCACTATCGCCCGCGCATCTCTTCGACGAGCTCATCCGGGTGGCGACCACGCAGGTGCTGGAGGTGGCCGCGGTACCGGTCGAAGCGAGGCGCGGTGGCCTCCTTGCGGATGTGCCAGCCCTGCGCACTCTCGACGAACGCGACCTCATCGCCCGGACGGAGCCCGAGGCGCTCCCGCACCTGATTCGGGATGGTGATTCTGCCGCGGCTAGTGACTCTGGCCGTCGTCATCGCTACCCCTCGCGCCCGCGCCTGCTTCGAACGATCAGCCTACCCCAGCCGCCGCAGCTTCTTGATGCTGCGCAGCTCCCGAGGCGGGTCGAGGTGGCGGCCGCGGATCGTGTGCGCGACCTCGGCGACGTAGATGTCGCCGCGCGAGTCCACCGCCATCCCGTGCGGCGCGATGAAGCGTCCGGCCTCCTCGCCCTCCTCGGGATCGCCGAGCCGCGCGAGCAGTTCGCCCTCGCGGCTGTAGATGCTGACGCGGTGCCCGACGCCGAGGGCGCCGTCCATGAGCGCGACCCCGTTCAACTCGCCGACGTAGAGCAGGCCGTCCCCGCCCATCGTCATGCCGCAGGGGCGGTGGATGTTGTTCCACATCGCGAGTGGCCCGCCGTCGCGGTCGAAGATCTGCACCCGATGGCTCTCGCGGTCCGCGACGTAGATCCGATCGTCTTCGTCGATCGCGAGGTTGTGCGGGACCATGAACTGCCCGACGTCGATGCCCGGCTCGCCCCAGGACAGCTCCAGTTCGCCCCCGGCCGAGTAGCGGTGGATGCGCGCGTTGCCGTAGCCGTCGCTGATGAAGATCGAGCCGTCGTTCGAGGAGACGGCGGCGTCCGTCGGGCGGTTGAAGGGCTCGCCGCTGTGCCGCTCCGAGGACACCCCCGGCTCGCCGATGGTGAGCACGAGTTCGCCCTCGCGCGTCCACTTCGTGATCGTGTGCGAGCCGTCGTCGGCGCAGTAGAGGAAGCCGTCCGGCCCGACGCTGATCGCGTGCGTGCGGTCCGTGAACACGCCCGCCCCGAAGCTGCGCAGGACGCCCCCGCCCGGTTCGAGCACGATGACCGGGTTATCGACGTTCCTCGTGAGCAGGTAGACCAGATCCTCGGCGTCGACGGCAACGCCGGCGCACTCGTGGAGGGTCATGCCGTCGGGCAGCTGCTCCCACGTGGCGAGCGCCTCGTAACGGAACGCCCCGCTCCCAAGTTCGACCGCGCCTGCTGAGACCATGCCGCACCTCCTCGCCTCGCGGCGAGTATCGCACCGCGGGGCAAGGCGTCGGATCGCATCATTGAAATCGTTACCGAAATCACGCCGCGTGCATCACAACGCTGTTACCGAACGGTGGCCGGCCCCAGATGCCGCTTGGCGTGAGGACGCGGCATCCCGTAGCGATCTGGCACCGAGACCTGCTCAGCCTCGCAATTCCGCTAGATCGCGTTGGAACCGGCGTCGGGCAAGTCCCTGCTGGGGAGCCGGGGACGTGGCAGCGACGCGCCTGGATCCAATCCTAGAGCCGCAGCACGTGCACGTCTTGCACTCGGAGCATCCCTTCCCCCAGCCCGCCGCTGGAGATGCTGGGACACGCCCTGAGGTGGATCACCATCCGAGCGCTGTTTGGATCGCTATCCGAGCGCTGACTTCACCCCGAGGCACGCCCGGACAAGTTTTATAACTCTTGACATGGAACGCAGCCCTCCTATGGTCACTGGAGGGGGTGAACCATGAAGCGAGCGATTCTCCATGGAGGCCTCCGGATTCTGTGATGACTGAGCGGCCTCCGAAGAGCGCTCTGCTGCGCCGGGGGTTCTTGCTGTTCGTGGCCATGGTGGGTGCGATGGCCTTCACGTTGCTGATGGGCTGGCCGTGGTTCGTGTACATCCCGATCTTCCTGGCGGCTAGTTGCGTGATCTCCATGGTGTTCCCGTACGAGGGCGAGCGGTGGTACGACTTCTTGTGGTTCAGGTATCTGCGCAACCGGACCGACGAGGACGAGCCGAGGGCTTGAAGGCCGCTAGACGTTGTGCTTGATCCACGCGCGCCAGACCGGCAGTTGTGGATTGCTGCTCCTGGGAGATCAGGCGGCGTACCTCCGGTGAGTCGTTTCTTCGCTGCCGTCCGGGCTGACCGGACGCTCCTGTAGCACTCCGTCGACGAAGACGCCGCCCGCACGCACGACAGCGACGAGCTGTGGTGCATTCACCCGCCGCGTCTGCGCGGCGTCGAGCAGCTTGTAGGCCATCGCCAGCCCTGCCGTACGTGACCCCGCGCCCTTCGTCACGCGCCGGCGCAGCCGGACCGTCGCGAACGTCGACTCGATCGGGTTCGTCGTGTCCAGGTGCACGCGGTGCTCGGCAGGGAAGTCGTTGCCCCCCCGCCGAGCCCGGGTAGCGGCGGTGGCGCGAGCGGTCAGACCGCCGCTACCCGGTGATTGCCCGGAGGCTCGGCGCAACGCAGGTCAGCGGCGGTGCCGCGAGCGCGAGACGGGCCAAGGGGGTGATCGCAGCACGTCGCTCGGGTAACCGATTTGTGATGCAACAAAGCGCGGTACGGTAACAGTTACTTTTGATGCACTGCAGGCGTGGGCCGGTCGCGCGGCCCTCGCTCAGTCGCCGGCCTCGTTCCAGAGGTGGCGGCCGACGGCGAGCGCGACGACGACGAAGAGCGAGTCGACGAGCGGGAAATAGATGAGGTGCGAGGTCACGGCGTCGCCGGTCTCGCTGTCCGGATTGAGTGTCCAGATCCAGCCCCAGAAGAACAGCATGGTGAGCACGATCGACCCGTAGTAGAGCACCGTGACCCGCACGTACTCGAGGGCGCCGGGCTCCTCGCCGCGTCCGAGGGCGCGCCGCCGCATGAAGCTCACGACCAGCGCGACCAGCGTCGAGGCCGCCATGAACCAGTTGATGACCTCCCAGACCGGATAGTCCGGCGAGCCGTCGTGGTACACGGGCGTGAGGATGAGGTTCACCGCCACGGCAACCGCCGTCGCCACGAGCAGGACCGCAAGCGGCCGCTTCAACATCTCCATCGTCGGCGCTCCTTCCCTCGGGCGCCCAGTGTGCCTCCGCCTCAGCCACGTTGCGAATCGAGCGCCTGCTGCGCAACGATCCGCTCGAGGAGAGACGGCGATGACAGAGCGACCCCGGATCGTGGTGCTCGGCAGCATCAACATGGACCTGGTCGCCACGACCCCGGCGCTGCCTCAGCCCGGCGAGACGGTGATGGGGAGCAGCTTCGCCACCCTGCCGGGGGGCAGGGGCGCGAACCAGGCCGTCGCGGCCGCCCGGCTCGGCGCGGACGTCCGCATGATCGGCAGGGTCGGGGACGACGCGTTCGGGCCGATGCTGCTCGCAAGCCTCGAGGCGAACGGGGTGCGCGTCGAGGACGTGATGACCACGCCCGGCACGTCGTCCGGCGTCGCCGTCATCCTGCTCGACGACGAGCGGCAGAACTACATCGTCGGCATCTACGGCGCGAACATGGCGTGCGACGAGCTCCAGGTGCAGGCCACGAGCCGCGCGCTCGAGGGGGCGGACGCGCTCCTGCTGCAGATGGAGATCCCGCTCGACGTGTCCCTTGAGGCCGCGGCGATCGCTCGCCGGATGGGCGTCCGAGTCATCTACGACCCCGCGCCGCCCTCGAAGCTGCCCGACACGGCATACGGCGCCTTCGACATCGTCGCTCCGAACCAGTCCGAGGCCGAGGTGCTGACCGGCGTCACCGTCGACGGCATCGACTCCGCGCACGAGGCGGCGCGGATCCTGCGCTCACGAGGCGCACGGACGGCGATCGTGAAGCTTGGCGAGCAGGGCGTCGTGTACGCATCGGATGATCGCGCCGGGCACGTCCCGGCCTTCGAGGTCGACGCGGTCGATACCGTCGCCGCGGGAGACGGATTCGCCGGCGCGCTCGCGATAGCCCTCGCCGAGGGGCAGCCACTGGACGGTGCCGTTCGCTTCGCCGCCGCTGCCGGCGCGCTGGTCGTCACGAGGCACGGAGCGCAGGACGCGATGCCGGACCGCTCCGAGGTCGAACGGCTCCTCGGCTCGCAGCAGGGGAATAGGCCCGGGCGACGCCGCAGGCGCGTGCGGAGCTAGAGCAAGGCCTCGTTCAGGGTCACGCCGAAGCCCGGCCGATCCGGCGGGGTGAGCTGACCGCCGACGGCCCGCGGCTCGTCGAGCCACAGCTCGTCCGCCGAGGCCTCCCAGCGCGCAGGGTGCGTCTCGGCGAGATCGGCGCAGTCCGTGGCGGCAATCACGTGCAGGCCCCAGATCTCGCCGCCGCGATGCGGTGCGACGGGCACGTCGTACTCGGCGGCGACATCGAGGATCCGCAGCGTCTCGGTGATTCCCCCGCACCAGGTGACGTCGGGTTGCCAGATGTCGAGCGCGCCCGCCCTGGCGATCCGCTCGAATCCGAACCGGGTGAACTCGTGCTCACCCCCGGCGATCCTGACCGGATGCACGATCTCGCGCAGCGCCGCCTGTTCCTCGAGGTGGTCGGGCGTCATGACGTCCTCGAACCAGTACAGGTCGAAGTCCCGCAGCGCGTCCGCCATCCGCGTCGTCGTCTCGAAATCCCACGCCATGTAGCAGTCGGTCATGACCAGTGCGTCGTCGCCGAGCAGCGATCGCGCCTCGCGGGCCAGCGCGGCCGTCTGCTCGATGTCGGCCTCCGAGGCCGATCCCGGGGGCGAAAACTTCGCGGCCGTGTACCCCAGGTCGCGGTAGCGCTCGAAGGCCTCTCCCGTGGCGTATGCCCGGACCTTTGGCTTGCGCAGTCCGCCCAGCAGGTCGTACACAGGCCTGCCCTGCACCTTGCCCAGGAGGTCCCAGAGCGCCAGGTCGAGGCCGCTGAGCGCCATCACGGGCAGCCCCCGTCCGGCCATAGGGGAGCGACAGCGCGTAGATGCGGTCCCAGAGCGCTCGAATGTCCTCGCTGGTCTCGATCTCGCACCCGACGGCCAGTTCGCGGAAGTGGCGGTTGACGACCAGGCAGGCCGGCTCGCCGCCGCCACCGTACCCATAGCCGACGGCGCCGTTGTCCGCCTCGACACGGACGACGATCTGCCAGAAGTGCGACTGCCAGACGCCCACGGGGAGGCGCCTCCACTTCGGATAGACGGCCTTGACGTCGGTGATTCTCAACGGTCGCCCCACCCTCCGAGGCGAGGCGCAGCGTAGTGCAGCCGCATCAGGCGCGTGAGCCCGGACTCGCACCCACGCCGCCGCTCGCCTCGAAGCGGCTGAGGCGGAAGAGCGAGATGTCGTGGTCCGTCTCTCCCCGCGTGGCGAGGTCGGGCGTGTTCGTGGTCCTCAGGCAGGGCCGGCGCTCCCCGCACGCTCCAGGTGCGCGATGAGCAGCTGGTTCACCCGCTCCGGCGCTTCCTGCTGCACGAAGTGCCCGACGCCCGGCAGGTAGTGCAGGTCAAGATCGCGCACATAGCGCTCCGTCCCTACCGTCAGGTTCTTCCCCAGCGCGAAATCGTCCTCACCCCAGATCATGGTCGTGGGCGCCGTGATGATGGGCACGGGGTCGGGCAGGCGCTGAAGGTTGCGCGGGATGGCTCGGTACCAGTTGATTCCGCCCGTGAGCCCGTGCTCGCGCCAGCTCTTGCGGTAGAAGGCCAGATCCCTGGTCCGCTCTTCGCCAGGGGGGATACCCCGGGCGATCGCCCGCGTGAGCGGCCGGTACCCGTTCCAGGCGAGCACCCGTTCCGGCAGCCAGGGCAACTGGAAGAACGCGATATACCAGCTCCGCCGGAGCTGCTCGAGGCTCCGCAGCCCGGCCCGAAAGAGGGCCGGGTGGGGCATGTTCAGGATCGCGAGCGAACGCACGGCCTCGGTATGGTTCATGGCGAGCAACCACGCGACGGCCCCGCCCCCGTCGTGCCCGATGATGTGCGCGGTGCGGTCCCCCAGCACCTCGAGGAGCCCGAACACGTCCGCCTGCAGCGTCCCACTGTCGTACGGAGGGCGCGCCACCGTCTCGTGGTAGCCCCGCAGGTCAGGGGCGATGACTCGGTAGTTCACGGCAAGCGCCGGAAGTTGCCGCCGCCACGAGTACCAGCACTCGGGGAAGCCGTGCAGGAAGACGACCGGCTCCCCCTCGCCCGCTTCCACGTAGTGCATGCGGATGCCGTTCACGCGCGCATGGCGGTGCCTGGGCTCGAAGGTCCCGGTGGTCGTGGCCATGGCTAGCCGCTCGCCTCGAAGCGGCCGAGGCGGAAGAGCGAGATGTCGTGGTCCGTCTCTCCCCGCGTGGCGAGGTCGGCCATGATCTTGCCCACGACGCTGCAGAACTTGAAGCCGTGGCCGGAGAACCCCGCCGCCACGAAGACGTTCGGCGCGCCGGGCAGCGCGTCGATGATGAAGTGCTCGTCCGGCGTGTTCGTGAACATGCAGGCCCTGAGGGACAGCGTCGGCCCGTTCGCCTCGGGGAAGTAGCGGGCGACGGCCTGCCGCAGCACGGCCTCGTCCTCGGGCCGGCAGTCGCGGTCGAGGCCGTCGGCGGTCGTCGCCTCGCCGAGGTGGTGGAACTTGCCGATCTTGAAGCCGGGGATGCCGAACACGGGGAAGGAGTAGTACAGCCCCTCCTCGAACTCGCCGATCACCACCGGGCAGGCTCCGAGCGCGAACAGCTCCGGCCGCTTCGGCTGGAACCAGCCCATCACCTGCCGCTCCGGCGTCAGCAGGCCGTCCAGCGAGGGCGCCTGCGGTCCGGCCCAGGCGCCCGAGGTGATCACCAACGCCCCGGCCTCGTGCGAGCCGCGGCTGGTCTCGACCCGCACGCCGTCCCCGCTGCTGCGCCACTCCAGCACCTGCTCGCGGGCGCGCACCTCGCCGCCCCACTCCTGCGCGGCGAAGACGTGGTTGACGATGCAGCGCTCCGAGAGCACGAACCCGCCGTCCGGCTGGTAGAGGCCCATCCAGTCCTCGGGGACCTGCAGCGCGGGGAAGCGCTGCGTCAGCTCGGCGCTGGTCAGCGCCTCGTGCGGCAGATCGTGATCGATGCAGGATTGCAGCGAGCCGGGGAAGACCATGCCGTCCTCGGGGCCGACGTCCAGCGAGCCGGTGATGTGCAGCAACTGCTCGCCGCTCGCCTCCTCCAGCTCGCGCCAGCGCTCGTAGGAGCGTCGCAGCAGCGGCACGTACGAGGGGTGCTCGAAGTAGGCGAGCCGGATGATGCGGTTCACTCCGTGCGAGGAGCCGAGGTCGTGCGGCACGTCGTAGCGCTCGAGGCCGAGCACGCGCAGCCCGCGGCTCGCGAGCTCGTAGACCGTCGCGGAGCCCATGCCCCCGACGCCGATCACGATCACGTCGTACGCGCCGTTCGTGCTCATCGAGCTTCGTCCTCGACCTGGCCCGGCCGTCGCCGACCTGCAAGGCAATGTGGGCCCGCTGCTACCGCGTGCAGGGTACCTCGCGACGCCTGCGCAGCCGTCCACGTCCGGGGCCCGCTCGCGCCAGGCAGCCGCAGGGGCAAAGATGGCAGGCACGATGATCACGCTCAGCGACCTCACCATGCGCTTCGGCGGCCAGCTCCTCTACGAGGGCGTCGACTGGCAACTGCATCCCGGCGGCCACTACGGCCTCGTCGGGGCGAACGGCTCCGGCAAGTCCACGCTGATCCGCCTCATGACCGGCGAACTCAGCCCGGATGCCGGGTCCGTCGCTCGCCCGGCGTCGCTCCGCGTCGGCACGCTCGGCCAGGATCAGTTCCGCTTCGACGAGATGCGGCTGCTCGACGTCGTGCTCATGGGCCGCCCGCAGCTCTGGGCCGCGCTCGAGGAGCAACGGCGCCTGCTCGGCGAGAGCGCGGACGCGATCACCCCGGAGGCGGGTGAGCGCCTCGCCGACCTCGAAGTCACGATCGCCGGGCTGCAGGGCTACGAGGCGGAGCCGCAGGCCGCCGCCCTGCTCAGCGGCCTCGGCATCGAGCACGCGCGTCACGATCGACCGATGAGCGAGCTCTCGGGCGGCTTCCGGCTGCGCGTGCTGCTCGCCCAGGCGCTCTTCGCGCAGCCCGACCTGCTGCTGCTCGACGAGCCGACGAACCACCTCGACATCGCCTCGATCCAGTGGCTCGAGGGCTACCTGCGGGAGTTCCCGGGGGCCTTCGTCGTCGTCTCGCACGACCGCCACTTCCTCAACGCCGTCTGCAACACGATCGCCGACCTCGACTACTCCGAGCTGCGGCTCTACAGCGGCGACTACGACGCCTTCGAGCGCGCCAAGGAGCTCGCGGTCGCCCAGAAGGACGCCGAGATCGCCCGCACCGAGGGGCGCATCGAGGAGATGCAGCAGTTCATCGACCGCTTCCGCGCGAAGGCGACGAAGGCCCGCCAGGCCAGCGCCCGCAAGAAGCAGGTCGAGAAGATGGAGCTGCCCGAGATCCGCCGCAGCTCTCGGCGCACGCCCGGCTTCGAATTCGCGCAGGCCCGCCCCTCCGGCCGCACGCCGCTGCGCGTCAGCGACCTCAGCAAGAGCTACGGCGAGCACACCGTGCTGCGCGACATCTCCTTCGAGCTGCAGCGCGGCGACCGGCTGGCCGTCGTCGGGCCCAACGGCGTCGGCAAGTCGACGCTGATCAAGATCATCAGCGACACCATTGAGGCCGACGAGGGCACGGCCGAGCTCGGCTACGAAGCGCGGCTCGGCTACTTCGCGCAGGATGTCGACGTCGAGCTGCGCGGCTCGCAGAGCGCCTTCGCCTGGCTGGGCAGCGCCACCGGCGAATCCGAGCACGGCAAGCTCCGCGCGGTGCTCGGCCGGATGCTGTTCAGCGGCGACGACGTGCACAAGCGGATCGGCAGCCTCAGCGGCGGCGAGTCCGCCCGGCTCCTGCTGGCCGCGCTGATGCTGCGCCAGCCCAACGTGCTCGTGCTCGACGAGCCGACCAACCACCTCGACCTCGAGGGTCGCGAGGCGCTGATGCGCGCGCTCCGCGACTACCCGGGCACGCTCGTCTTCGTCAGCCACGACCGCCACTTCGTCGCGGGCGTCGGGACGCGCGTGCTGGTGCTGCGCCCCGACGGCTTCGAGGACGTCGCCGGCAGCTACGAGCAGTACCTCGAGCGGCGCGGCGACGACTTCCTGTCCGGCGCCATCGCGGCGCCGCGCCAGGGCCGTCGCGCGGCGTCCGGCGACGGCAACGGCGCGCGCAGCTACGCCGCGGGCAAGGAGCAGCGCCGCCGCCACGCGCGCCTCACGCGCCGCGTCGAGGACCTGGAACGCGAGATCGCCGAGGTCGAGGCGCAGCTCGCCCCGATCGCCGCCCGCTTCGCCGACAACGACTACTACGCCCGCGTCACGCTCGACGAGATCCGCGCGGACGAGGGCCGCCAGCGCGATCTGCAGACGCGGCTCGACGCGGCGATGCGCGGCTGGGAGACGGCCGCGCACGAACTCGAAGCCCTCGCGGGGCCGGCCTGACGGACGCCGTCTCCGCGCGAACGCCACGGATCGAGGGCTTCCCTCGCTGGGCGCGAGGGAGTGAGCGAGGCGAGACCCCCGGGGAGAGACGGCCGGTGAAGGAACGGGACAACGTCCGCGTCGGCGATACGGTCATCGAGTACGAGATTCGCCGTAGCGCTCGGCGCAAGAAGACCGTCCAGATCAAGATCGACGGCGGCGCCGTGCAGGTCGCCGCACCCTCGGCAACGCCCGACGGCGAGCTGCGCGACATCGTTCGCCAGCGGGCGTCCTGGATCCTCGATCGCATCTCCGAGGCAGTCCCGGAACCGGCGACGAAGCGATTCGCCAGCGGCGACACGCTGCCGTACCTGGGCCAGCACGTCACGATGGTCATCGAGCGCGCGGACGTGCCCTGGCCGCAGGTCCGGCTCGATCGCCAGACCTTCCGGATCGCCGTGCCCGGGGACCTCGAGGACAGTGAACGCGACGAGCAGATCTGGCGCGCCGTCGTCGCGTGGTACGCGGCGCGGGCGGCCGAGCGGTTCCCGGCCGGCGTCGATCGCTGGTGGCCCCGCCTGGGTTCCGGAGCGCGATCGCAGGTGCTGATCCGCGATCAGCGCCGGCGTTGGGGAAGCTGCGCCTCCGACGGCACGCTGCGCTTCAGCTGGCGAGGGATGATGCTGGAGCCCGCACTGATCGAATACATCGTCGTTCACGAGCTGGCCCATCTGACGGTGAAGAACCACTCGCCGGACTTCTGGAAGCTGGTGACCAGCGCGATGCCCGATACGCAGCAACGGCGCAAGCGCCTGCGGGAGGCCGGACGCACGCTCCCCCTCTGACGCCCGCCGCCGCGCTCGCGACGCTAGACTGCGCGCGGTGCGCCTCGCAGCCGGGGCGCGAGCGAAGGGAGACCGCCGTGCAGGCCGTCGTGTTCCATGAACTGGGCCAGAAACCGGCCATCGAGGAAGTCGATCTCGCGCCGCCGAAGGCGCGCGAGGTGCGCGTGCGGGTGGTCGCCAGCGGGCTCTGCCACTCCGACATCCACCGCCTGCACGGCCACCTGCCCTCGGCGACGCCGATGGTGATGGGCCACGAGGGCGCCGGCATCGTCGAGGAGATCGGCGAGGCCGTCACGGACCTCGCGCCCGGCGACCACGTCGTGATCAGCTTCGGGCCCTACTGCGGCGGCTGCGGCGCGTGCAGCACCGGGCGCTTCAGCAACTGCGAGCGCAAGCTCGCCAACGCCCAGCGCGGCAACCTGCTGGACGGCACCAGCCGGCTCAGCCTCGACGGGCAGCGGATCAGCCACCAGTCCTCGGTCTCCTCGTTCGCGCAGGAGGCCGTGGTCCACGAGTCGAGCGCGGTGAAGGTGCGCGAGGATGCGCCGCTGGAGACGATCGCGCTGCTCGGCTGCGGCGCCACCTCCGGCCTCGCGCCGGTCTTCAACGACGCGCAGGTCGAGGCCGGCAGCAGCGTCGCCGTGATCGGCGTCGGCGGCCTCGGGCTGAACACCGTGCAGGCCTCGGCGCTCTCGGGCGCGCTCACGATCATCGCCATCGACTTGCTGGAGCACCGCCTCGACCAGGCGCGCGAGTTCGGCGCGACGCACGCGATCAACGCCGCGGAGCAGGACCCGATCGCCGAGGTGCGGCGCATCAGCGGCGGAGGCGTGGACTACGCCTTCGAGGTGATCGGTTTGCCGGAGACGGTGCTGCAGGCGATCCAGATGGTGCGTCCGGGCGGCGAGACGATCGTCATCGGGGCGCTCTCCGGCGACGCCGTGGTCTCGATCCCCTGGATGAGCACGCTGCGCGGCCCGCTGCGGCGCAGCGGCTTCAGCGCCGCGCGGCCGAACGCCGACATCCCGCGCTACGTGGACCTCTACATGGCCGGCAAGCTGCGCTTCGACGAGCTGGTGACGGGCCGCTTCCCGTTGAGCGACTTCAACCGCGCGGTCGAGGTGATGGAGCGCGGCGAGGGCGTCCGCAACATCATCCACCCCAACGGGTAGGCGACGGCAGCGCGAGCCCGGCGAACCTTGAACGAGCCTCGCTCGCATTCAAGGTTATGCGCTATCCCTGAGTACAGGGGGAGGGCCTGGCCTTGCTTCGTCCTCGTCGGTGTGTAGACGCTGACCGGGCGACGGTACGTTCCCGCGAGGCGCGGGAGCGCTGTAGAATATGCAGTGCGCGCACTGCAATCATGTTATGATTGTGCAGCAATGCTGACGGAGACTCACGATGGCCAGCATCACGGTGCGCAATCTGGACGATGGACTGAAGCGGCGGCTGCGCATCCGCGCAGCTGAGAACGGCCGCTCCATGGAGCAGGAGGCGCGGGACATTCTGCGCGCGGCGCTGGACGAGGACTCTCCGACGGGCAAGGATCTGGCGAGCGCCATTCGCGCCCGGTTCGCACCCCTCGGCGGCGTCGAACTGGAACTGCCACCCCGTGAGCCGATGCGCGAGCCGCCCCGATTCGACTGAGGCACGGGCGATGATCGTCCTCGATACCAACGTCGTGTCGGAGCTGATGCTGCCTGCCCCGAACACCAGCGTGACCGACTGGATTGCTCGCCAGGTAGCCCCCGACCTGTTCCTCTCGACGATCAGCGAGGCCGAGCTGCGCTACGGCGTCGAGATCCTGCCCGAAGGGCGACGCCGCAACAGCCTGCTCGCCGGGATCGAGGGAGTGCTGCGGGAGGATTTCGCGGGGCGCATTCTTCCGTTCAACCGCGCCGCCGCACGCGCCTACGCCGAGATAGCGGCCGCCCGCCGAGCCGCCGGGCATCCCATCAGCCAGCTGGACTGCCAGATCGCCGCGATCGCCCGCTCGCTCGGGGCATCCGTCGCCACAAGGGACAGCGGCGGCTTCCACGGCTGCGGCATCGACGTGATCAATCCGTGGGCAAGCGCATGACGTGCCCGGCGACCCGCCAGCCCTCGCCTGCAACCGGCGCTCTGGTAGTCTGGCATCCCGCGCAGCGGCCGCCGGAGCGCGCCCCGCGACGCTGGGCAACATGACGAACGGAGAGGGCAATCCATGACGACGACCGAACGGCGCTACCCGAAGATCACTGACGAGGGCGTCGCGGCGATGCGCGCGCGCGTCGGCATCCCCGCCAAGCGCGACGACCGCGGCAAGTACACCCAGATCAACGCCGACGCCGCTCGCGGCTACTCGATCGCCACCGGCGACCTCAACCCGCTCTACGTCGACGCCGGCCACGCGCGCGCCAGCCGCTGGGGCGACACCGTCGCGCCTCCCGGCATCCTGCTCGCCACCGGCGAGCCCGAGGGCCGCGACATCACTCCCGAGGAGCGCGAGGCCGGGCGCGGCGGCGCCCTGCCCGGCGTCCACGGCATGTTCGCCGGGCGCGATTTCGAGTGGTACTCGCCGATGCTCGCCGGCGACACCATCCACAAGGCCACCTACGAGGCCGGCTTCTACGAGAAGGACGGCAAGTTCACCGGCAGTCGCCAGATCCTCCAGATGGTCGAGACGCTGTTCCGCAACCAGCGCCACGAGGTGGTCGCCAAAATGCTCGGCTGGCGCATGCGCACCGAGCGCGACGCGGCGCGCGAGCGCAAGTCCGTCTTCCGCGACTCCCGCGTCTGGAGCGACGAGGAGCTGGCCGAGATCGACGAGGCCTACGCGCGCGAGACCTGGCGCGGCCCGGAGCCCCGCTACTGGGAGGACGTCAACGTCGGCGACGACCTCGGCGAGATGGTGCGCGGCCCCTTCCGTGTCACCGACGGCGTCGCCTGGGAGATGGGCTGGGGCGGCCCCTACGCCCGCACCGGCAAGTCCGACCACGAGTTCCGCTCGCGCCACCCCGGCGCCTACACGCAGGACCCGCGCCGCGTCTGGGATGTCGTCGAGCGCGTCCACTGGGACGACGACTTCGCGCGAGAGATCGGCGTGCCCGCCGCCTACGACTACGGCGCGCAGCGCGTCGGCTGGACCTGCAACTTCCTCACCAACTGGATGGGCGACGACGCCTGGCTGAAGCGCATGTGGGTCCAGATTCGCAAGTTCAACATCCTCGGCGACCTCCAGACCTTCACCGGCGAGGTGATCGAGAAGCGCATCGAGGACGGCGAGTACCAGGTCGTCTGCGACTTCCAGGCAATCAACCAGCTCAACGAGATCACGACCCCGGGGCAGGCGATCATCCTGCTGCCCTCGCGCGAGGGCGGGAACCCGCAGCTGCCGACCGGCAACCAGCCGCCGTACCCGACCTGGGAGGGCGACAAGAAGATCGTGCCCGTCGGGCCGTCGCCCTTCGAGCCGGTGTCGTCGACGCACGGCTTCCGCATGGTCGGACTGCAGGAATAGCCCGACCATGAGCGAGCAGCTCGTCCCCGCGCCGGCCCTGCTCGAGGGCGTCAGCGCCGTCGAGTACGGCCAGAGCGCCGCGATCGGCTTCGCCGGACGGCTGCTCGCGGACCTCGGCGTCACGGTCATCAAGATCGAACCGCCCGAGGGCGACCGCACGCGCTTCGAGGGCTTCACCGCCCCCGGCGCCGACTCCTCCGCCCTCTTCGCCTACGCCAACGCCGGCAAGCGCAGCGTCGTCATCGACGACACCACGCCCGAGGGCCGGGACGACCTCGCACGCCTGCTTGCGAGCGCCGAGATCGTGCTCGACGGGCACGAGGCGAGCCACTGGGACGAGATCGGGCTGGACTTCGATGCGCTGCCGGGCAGCGGGCGCTGCCGCCTGGCGGTCTCGCTCACGCCCTTCGGGCGCTTCGGCGATCGCGCCGGCTGGGAGGCCACGCACCTCACCGCCCACCACACGGGCGGCGAGGCGTACGCCTTCCCGGGCGGCCTCAGCTGGCTGCGCTACCCGGACCGCGAGCCGGTCCGCGTCCCCAGCCGCGTCGCCGAGCTGGACGCGGGCACGGCGGCCGGCGTCACGATGCTCGGCTGGCTCGCCGGCGATCGCGATCCGGCGGTCGTCGAGCTGAGCTGGCAGGAAGCGGCGATGGCGCTGAGCCGCCAGGACATCGTGAAGTGGCCCAACGACGGCTTCATCGACACGCGCGCCACGCGCCAGATCCCCGTGCTCGGCCTCGTCGAGTGCCTCGACGGCTGGGTGGAGATCTACCCCTCCGAGCAGCACATGTGGGAACGCCTCGTGCTGGCCGTCGACAGCCCGGAGTGGGCGCACACGCTCGGCGCGACCGCCGAGGACCGCATCAAGCACACCGGCGAGCTCAACGATCTCTTCGCCGTCTGGCTCAAGGAGCGCAGCAAGCACGAGATCTACCAGGCCCTGCGCAAGCACGGCGTCCCCGGCGGGCCGGTGCGCACGATGGAGGACATCTTCCACTGCGAGCAGATGCGCTTCCGTGACTTCTTCGACACCGTCAGCTACCCGGACGGCGAGGCGCGGGACGTGCCTGCTCACCCCTACATCGTGCGCGAGGCGCACGGCGCGGCAGGGGACGGCGCGAGCGGCGACCGCGCCTGGCGGCCGGGACCGGCTGGCGCCGCGCCGCCCCGGCTCGGCGCGGATACCGAGGCGACGCTCGCCGCCCTCGACGGCGATCGCGCCCCGGCGCTGCGCCCCGGCGCCCCGAAGCCGCAGCTGGCTGTGCCGCCGGCGCGGCCGATCGGCTGGCTCGCCGGCAAGCGCATCGTCGACCTCACCTGGTACCAGGCGGGGCCCTACGGAAACATGATCCTCGCCTCGCTCGGCGCCGAGGTCGTGAAGGTCGAGAGCCTCAATCGCACCGACCCGTTCCGCAAGGCGCGACGCCTCAAGACCGTGATGCTCGACGAGTTGAAGTACGGCGACTGGGTCGATACCGGCTACCGCTTCAACGAGGTCAACATGGGCAAGCAGAGCGTCCAGGTGGACCTCGCACACGAGCGCGGACGCGAGATCGTGCGCGAGCTGGTCGCCGGCGCCGACGTGATCGTCGAGAGCTTCCGGCCGGGCGCCGTGAACCGGCTCGGCCTCGGTTTCGACCGGCTGATCGAGGTCAACCCGCGCATCGTCATGGTCTCGCTCTCCGCCAACGGTGAGACCGGGCCGGACGGCCACATGCCCGGCTACGCGGCCGTCTTCGGCGCGACCTCAGGCATGTCCGCGCTGAGCGGCTACGACGTCAGCACCCCCAGCGAGTACCGTGGGCCGCTCGACCAGCGCGTCGGCACCTCGCTCGCCCTCGCCGCGATCGTCGGGCTGATGGCGCGCGACCGCTCGGACGGCGCAGTGTTCATCGACTTCGCCGCCTCCGAGGTGGGGACGACGCTGGTCGGCGACCAGCTGATCGAGTGGCAGCTGCGCGGCGCCGTCGACGAGCCGATGGGCAACCGCCACCCGGTGCTCGCCCCGCACAACTCCTACGAGTGCGAGGACAGCGACCGCCCGGGCTGGGTCGTGCTCGCCGTCGAGCGCGACGAGCAGTGGCGGCGGCTCGCGGAACACATCGGCGACTGGCGGCTGGACCCCGCCTGGGACCGCCAGGCACGCAAGGCGCAGGAGCCCTCGATCGACGCGGCGATCGCCGACTGGGCGCGCGGCCGCAATCGCGACGAGCTGGTCGCCGAGCTGCAGGCGCTGGGCGTGCCCGCATCGCCGAGCATGAACGTGCGCGACCTCTACGAAGACGCCCACGTCCGCCAGCGCGGCATGTGGACGACGGTCGACCACGCCCGCCTCGGCACGCTCGAGGTGCTCTCCATGCCCTGGCTGGTCAACGGCGCCCGCCCGGAGATGCGCCCCGCCCCGGCGCTCGGCCAGCACAACGACCACGTGTACCGCAAGATCCTGGGCCTCAGCGCCGAGGAGCACGCCGCCCTCACCGACGCCGGAGTGGCGTACTAGACTTCCTCATGGAGGTCGCGACGATCATGGACCGCGAAGAAGACTGCTACCTGCGCGCTGTCGCCGAGACGCTGAGCGAGTGGAACTCGCCGGAGGACGAGGACGCCTGGCGCGACGAGAAGCCGGACATCCAGCGCGCAGCGTCCGAGCAGGAACCGCCGGGCCCCAATCTCGGGAGCTCCGTTCGCGCCCGGCTCGCGCCCCGCGGTGGTGTCGACCTCGACCTGCCGCCCTGCGAGCCGATGCGCGAACCGCCTCGGTTGAGCTGCGGCGCGGGCGATGATGGGCTTCGATGCCCAGCGTAGTCTCGGAAGGCCGCACGAGCATGCTGTTCACGACGCTCGAAGGCACCATCCGGCGCAATCGAGCACCCAGGGGCGCTCACGCAGGAGACGGATACCTCCGTGACAGATGAACTAGCAGGGTGATGAAAAAGTCCGCGGCGGCGCTTTTGGGCTGAAATCGCGCTGGTCGCGACATCAAAAACCCCAATGTTTCTGGGCTCTACGCCAGCCCACCGAATGGCCAGTGAGACCCTACGGCTCAGGATCAGGAGTTTTTCAGATAGGCATGAGGGCCGGTCTCCTCCTCACAGCGGATACTCGTCTCCGCCGGGAGCACGGCCTCGATGGGCCAGGTAGCGGCTCGGCAAGGAGCCTGAGAGAGGTAGGAGACCGGCCATGCAGCAGGATAGCGCAACGACGCGGAGCATTGAGGGCAAGGATGGGCCCGCCATCACCGTCGGCCTCGACGTGGGCGACCGCTACACCCACGT
Source organism: Dehalococcoidia bacterium (assembly GCA_965247925.1). Classification (GTDB taxonomy): domain Bacteria; phylum Chloroflexota; class Dehalococcoidia; order UBA2979; family UBA2979; genus VXMT01. Next base: position 1,008,534 of record CBDFIB010000003.1, on the reverse strand, counting down.
CCACGCCCTCGGTGCCGGCGGGGAGGTGCTGCGCGAGCGGCGCGTCCGCACCACAGCGGCGGCGCTGGGCGCAGCGCTGACCGGCCTCCCGCGGTCGCGGGTCGTGCTCGAGGCGGGGTCGCGCTCGCCGTGGCTGAGCCGTGTCGTGACGGAGCTCGGCCACGAGGTGGTGGTCGCCAACCCGCGCCAGGTCGCGCTGATCGCCCGCAACCAGCGCAAGACCGACCGGCTCGACGCCGCCTGGCTGGCGCGGCTGGGGCGCTTCGACCCGGAGCTGCTCGCACCGATCCGCCACAGGAGCGAGCAGAGTCAGCACGACCTCGCCGTGGTGCGCGCCCGCGACGCACTGGTGCGCTCCAGGACGCTGCTCATCAACCACGTGCGCGGGTCCGTCAAGGCCTGCGGCGCCGCGCTGCCGTCGTGCACGGCCGGGGCCTTCCACCGCAAGGCGGCGGACCACATCCCCGATGGGCTGCGCCCGGCGCTGCTGCCGCTGGTGGAGGCGGTAGGCGAGCTGACCGTGCGCATCGCGGCGGCCGGCCGAGAGGTCGAGGCGCTGTGCGAGGCTCACCCCGAGACCGCAGCGCTGCGCCAGGTCACGGGCGTGGGGCCGATCACCGCGCTCACGTTCATGCTGACGGTCGAGGACCCCTCCCGCTTCCCGAAGAACCGGGAGGTGGGAGCCTACCTCGGGCTCGTGCCGCGGCAGCGCGAGTCAGGAGAGCGCGCGCCGCAACTCGGCATCGGCAAGAGCGGCGACGCAGGCCTACGCCGGCTGCTGGTGCAGGCTGCGCACTACATCCTCGGTCCCTTCGGGCCGGATACCGATCTGCGCCGCTGGGGTGAGCGCTACGCGGGAACAGGAGCACGGAACGCGAAGAAGCGCGCGGTCGTGGCTGTCGCACGACGGCTGGCGGTGCTGCTGCTCGCGCTGTGGAAGAGTGGGGAGTTCTACGAACCGCTGCGCCACGCCGCGGCCCGCGAGGCCGCGTAACGGGAGGCGGCGCCGCAGGCGGCGAGAGCGGAGATCAGGAAGGAAGACCCCGAGCGCGAACGAGGCCACGCACGTGATGCCGAACACGGGCGACTGCGAGCGACCTGCTGTCCCATCGAGGACGCGGCAGAGATGGCAGCGCCCCCTGGAAGCAGGATGTGCCTTCATGCACCGGGCCCGCTGCGCGGCCCACCGAGAGTGCGGATAGAAGCTTGGCACAGGCTCCGCTACCGGACATCACGAGCGGATCGGCTCGGACCAGGAAAAGCGCCGCACGCGGAGGAGGCCGCCACGTCGGCCTTGCGGAAAGACCGTCCCTCATAGAAGCAGCCTACTAGATCGAACAACCCTAGCTCGATCTATCCTCTCCGCGATCCGTCTGCGCACACTCAGCGAGACGCTTCGCAAGCGTCGAGACTGGCGGGAGCGGGTGTTCCCGGGATTTCGCCCGGACTCGATTACGCGGACCATCGCCAACGCCGCTGCCCCGCGGTTCGCCGCAGACCCACGAGTTCTCTCCGACCTCGTCAGTGTCTACATCGATGATCTTGGGGCGGAGGGCCCGGCCTTCAATGATCAGCTACTCGCCGCCGCATCCGATCCGCGCGTTCCGCAGGAAACGCAGGCAACTCTCCGACTTGCGGCCGAAGCGGGTGAGCTCAATCAGCTCCCTGTTGGTCCTACACCCGCAGGGGAATCCGACGGCGACCGTAGAGCACAGGAGATCGCCCAAGAATCTTCCACTGCGGCGAACGCCATCGTTGCTGAGCCGTCCGTTGCCCAGCCCAGCACAGTGGGTGGCGAGCAACCCATGGCAGAATCCAAGCCTGAGCCAGCTAGTCCCCCACAAGGCATCCGTGCGGACGCGGCTCCGGCTATCTCGGAGGCACAACCGGCGTTCACTTGGCATCCTCCGCAGGACGATGCTGTCGACATTCAGTCAGCACTGACTCTGTTTGGCCGCTGCATCTCTGCGTTCATAGTCTTCAGGCTGAAGGACTTGCATGGGGATGCCTGGCTCCGTAGGGGATGCGGACCCTACCGAAAGACCTGGCGCGAGAGAGCGGAACGTCCGAGCGCTGTGGATCCCGAGACCTTACTCGGCTGCGCACAGCTGTCAGAACTGCAAGAAGTCATTGTCAACCAAGGCAATTGGGCCGCCTTCGCACCCTACTTCGCGTCAAAGGAGTGGGTTCGGTCGGAATTCAAGAGCATAGTCGAGCTCCGCCAAGCAGGAGCGCACTCGGAGCAACGTACGCTCTTTAAGTCCCAGCAGTTTCGAGCCTTCGCCTCGATGTGCGATCTCACCGCTCGCTTCCACCAGGAGACGGCCGCGAAGATCGACCGGATCTGGTCCGAGGAGCAGTCGACTGCGGATGGGGCCGATGAAGATGCCAGCGACGATGGAACCCGGGCTATGCTTGATCTTGTAGAGAAGAATTTTGATGCTCTCCCTAGGGTCGAACTGATAGGTCGCGACACCGAACTCACCAGACTCCATGGCTTTGGGGACGATCGTCACCAGCGTTCGATCTGCGTTACAGGAAGAGGTGGAGTCGGCAAGTCCGCACTCGTGTATTCGTTTGTGAGCGACTTGCTTCGCCGACCGTGTCAGATTAGAGAGAGAGAGGCCACACCCTGAACTTGTTCTGTCGCTCACCGCCAAGGAGAACTGGCTTGAAGGACAGGCACAGGCACCTCGAGAACAGCGATTCGGAAGCCTTAGCCCGAATCCACCGATCGAAGCTTGACAGGGCGGGATGCGGGGCTGGCGGAGAGTTCGGCGGGCGTGGCGGCGTTCGCCAGGCGGCGGCGCGGGCGGAGCGGAGCGAGGAGCCCTCGCTCAGCGCCGCTCGGGGGCGCTGAGCGAGGGCGCGAGGGTGCGCGAGGCGTGCGCGGGCATGCTGGTGCGAGCCTCGGACCCGGGGCCAGCGCTGTGGGCGGGGCGTGAGGCGGGGAGCGGTAGCGCCCGGAGTCGCGCGAGCGCGGCTGTCCACTGGGCGGCCCAGGGCCAGCGCTTCGGGAGGTGCAGGGTCCAGCGCCGGGCCGAATGGGTGAGCCGTCCGGCGAGAGCGAAGTAGCGCCGCCTGAGCGTCCTGGTCGTCACGATTCCCTCGCCGAGCCCGAGGCGCGCCGTCCAGCGGGCGAGGTTGTGCGCGATCACCTGCACCGCGAGCCACGCCGCGTTCGCGGTGCAGCGGCCCGAGGGGAGATGGTTCAGCCCGACGCCGTACTTGAGATCGCGGATCGCGTTCTCGATCTCGGCGTGGCGGCGATGGTCGGCCTCCAGCTCCATCATCTCTCCGGCGCGATCGCTGATGAAGGCGTGGTAGCTATAGTTCACGAAGAGCGCGAGCTGTGAGCCGGGCGCCGGCTTGACGCGCCGCACGATGAGCCGCACCGGGGTGGCATCCTCCTTGTGCTGGAACGGCGTGTAGGTCGTCTCGGCGACATCGGCGCCGCCCGGCAGCCAGTACGGGATCGGCGTCCAGTCCTCTTCCGCTATCGCCTCGATCAGCCGGCGTACGCTCGGCTGCTGGCGAATGGTGATTGAGAAGCGGACATCCAGCGCGCGGCAGGCGGCGACGACGGCGTGGGTGTAGAAGCCGCTGTCGGCGCGCACCGTGAGCTGCCCCGACGCCCCGGCCTCGCGCAGCCGCGCCACCGTCTCACGCAGGAAGTGGGCGGCGCCGCGGGCGGTGTGCGCGCGGCCCTCGCGCAGCCGCGCCATCAGCACCTCGTCCGTCCCGGCCGCCACCGCGAGCAGCGGGTGATAGCCGCGCGCGCCGCTGTAGCCGGGCTGGCGGGCGCCCTCCTTCGCCAGGCCGTAGGTCTCGCAGAGCGTCGAATCGAGGTCGATCGTGAACGGCGCATCGCCGGGTCCCGCCCCGGCCGCCCAGCCGCGGGCGAGCAACTCGCGGCTGAGGCGGTCGAGCTGGCGGACGTGGCCCCAGCTGAAGCTGCGCAGGAAGGTCCCGAGGGTGGACGGCGCCTTCACGGTGCAGCCGAGCACGCGCCCGGCGCCGCCTGAGCGCAACGCAGCGGCGGCGTCGATGCAGTCGCCGCCCGCGAGCGCCGAGGCGGCCAGGGTCAGCAGCTTGTCGCCGGCGTTCGCGCGCCCCGCCGCGTCACCGAGGTCGAGGTAGCTGTCGGCGAGCTCTTGCAAACCGAGATGCTGGGCGAGCGTGGCCGGGAGGAGCAGCCCCGCATCGGCCACCAGGCGGTGGTCGTCGAAGGCGATGTCTATCCGGTCGGGGTCGCTCGTTGGTAGCATCGAATGGGTGCTCCCTGTCGCTGGTACGTGATTTGTCAAAACCCATTGTCCCAGCTACAGCGGAGCACCCAACCGCAGCCGCTCGCGCGCTCTTCTTCGGTGGATTCGGGCTAAGGCTTGTAGCCCGTTGGTCGGGCACCGGCGGTGAGTGCTGTGTAAGATCCCGTTCCGACAATCCAGCTGTCGGGAGAACGCCAACAGTCCACCTCGCCCTCTTCCGTCAGCGCGCAGGTGGAGGAGCCGGCTGCGGCAATGGCTGCGTGGGAGCCCGGTGGAGCCTCCACTTGCCCGAAGTAATTGTCGCCCCAGCAGGTCACCACCCCTTCGTCGGTCAGCCGCAGGTGTGCCAGTTACCGACGCTGATCGCCCGGTAGCGGCCGGGCGGGGCGTCCGCCTGCCCGCTGGAATTGTTACCCCAGCAGGCGGCCTCACCGGGTTCCGTGAGCGCACAGGCGTGACTCCCGTGCTGCACTGTCTACCCTACGTGAACGATTCCGGCGCGGATTCACGATATGCTGTCTCAGTCCGGGCCCGGCGAAGGAGGCAACCGATGTCGACGTGGCTTACGACGCGCCTGAGGTTCCTCCCGCTGCTCGTGCTGCTCGCGGCCGCGCTCGCCCTCGCCGCCTGCGGCGACGGTGACGACGGCGGCGACGAGGCCGAGGGCGATGCGGCCGACACGCCCGAGGCGATCGTCGGCTCGCTCAAGGAGAGCGCCGAGGCGTTCGAGTACGAGATCGGGACGCCGGGCGGCACGATCACCTCGTCGACGATCGGCGAGCCGCTGACCTTCAACCTCGCGCTCGCGAACGACGCCTACTCCTCGGGCCTGCTCGGCTTCCTCTTCGAGGGCCTGACCGAGCCGTCGTGGCTGACCGACGAGGTCGAGCCGGCGCTGGCCGAGTCCTGGGAGCACTCGGAGGACGGCCTCACCTGGACCTTCTACCTGCGCCGCGATGTCGCCTGGCACGACGGCGAGCCGTTCACCGCGCACGACGTGGAGTTCACCTTCAACCGCATCATCTACAACGAGGACATCCCGGCCAGCTCCCGCGACGCGTTCATCTTCCGCTTCCTGGAGGACGGCGAGTGGGTCGAGGACACGATGACCGTCACGGCGGTGGACGACTACACCGTCCGGGTGGTGCTGCCGACGCCGTTCGCGCCCTTCATCCGCTCGATGGGCACGGCGATCTACCCGCGCCACATCCTCGAGCCGTACGTCGAGGACGGGACGTTCAGCTCCGTCTGGGGCGTCGACGCGGACCCGAGCACGGTGATCGGCACGGGGCCGTTCACCATCGAGCGCTACGTCCCCGGCGAGCGGGTGGTGCTGCGGCGCAACCCGAACTACTGGATGACGGACGCCGAGGGCAACAGCCTCCCCTACCTCGACAGCATCGTGCACCTGCTCGTCGAGGATCTCGATGACGAGCTCGCGCTCTTCGAGGCGGGCGAAACCGACATGCACGGCGTCACGGGCGAGGAGTACGCGGGCCTCAAGCCGCTCGAGGACGAGGGCAACTTCACCATCCACCGTCGCGGCCCGTCCTTCGGCACCACGTTCCTCGTCCTCAACATGAACCCCGGCTCGAGCGCGGAGAGCGGCGCGCCCTACGTCGCCCCGGAGAAGCTCGGCTGGTTCAGCAACCAGCAGTTCCGCCACGCGCTCGCGCACAGCATCGACAAGGAGCGGATCGTCGCCGAGGTGATGGCGGGCATCGGCTACCCGCAGTGGGCCGCCATCAGCCCGGCCGCGGGCGACTTCCACAACCCCGACGTCCGCAAGTACGAGTACGACGTCGAGGCGGCCAACGACATCCTCGACGGCCTCGGCTGGACGGACGGCGACGGGGACGGCGTGCGCGAGGACGGCGAGGGCAACCCGATCGAGTTCTCGCTGGTGACGAACGCGGGGAACGGCGCCCGCGAGCGGATCACGATGCTGATCGCCGAGGGCCTCGACGACATCGGCGTCAAGGCGAACTACCAGGCGATCGAGTTCGGCGACCTCGTGGGCCGGCTGACCGGCTCCTACGAGTGGGAGGCGGTGGTGATCGGCCTCACCGGCGGGACGGAGCCGCACAGCGGCATCGGCGTCTGGCACAGCAGCGCCGACCTGCACCTCTGGAACCCGAACCAGGAGCAGCCGGCGACGGACTGGGAGGCGCAGATCGACGAGCTCTACATCCTCGGCAGCCAGGAGCTGGACCGTGAGAAGCGCGTGGAGCACTACCACCGCGCCCAGGCGATCGTCGCTGAGCAGGTCCCGCTGATCTACACGACGCTCACCGAGCGCCTCAGCGCCGTCCGCAACGTCTTCGGCAACACCACCCCGACGCTCTACGGCCTCTGGGACATCCGCTACCTGTACCGCACGGATCGCTGAGGCCGCGGGCGCCTCGTGCTGTCGCGGGCTACGGCGGGTCGGGGGTCCAGGTGCCGCAGCCGCGGCTGACGAAGCCGGCGTCCGTTGGTGCGATGGTGACGACGGTTGCGCTGCCGGTATCGAACCACGATCGCTCGATCGTGGCGGTCGGCTTGCCGAATCCGCTCAGCCGCCACCAGTAGCAACGCGAGCCCTCCGCCGCGACTCCGCGGTAGCGCCCCGGCGCGATCTCGGCGCCGACGAGGAACGTACCGTCGCCGAACGGCTCTCCCGGAGACACGATGGGCGTGAGGTCACTGGACCACTCGCCGCAGTCCTCGCTCCAGAACCCCGTGTCGGACGGCAGGATGTCGATGATGATCGTGGGCGCCGGGTCCTGTGATCCATCCCTCCGATCCCGCCCTGAGTGGATGCTCCCGATGGGGTCGCTGCCGAGTTCGCCGGCGAATCCGCTGAGCCGCGCCCACTCGCAGAAGCTGCCGGGTGGCAGCGCCGCGCGGTAGCGTCGCGGCTCGATGTCGAGCCCCACGATGTACGTGCCATCTCCGAAAGGCTGCCCGGGCGTGGCGATCGGCGCGAGGTCAGAGGACCAGGTACCGCAGCCGATACTGCGGAACCCGGCGTCCGCCGCTTGGATGTCGACGATGGCGGAGTGTTCGTCCCCGAAGGCGATGATGTCGGGTGAGTGGCTGTAGCCGTGGCTGGTGTCTCCAAAGAACCCGTCGAGCCGTGTCCACCAGCACGAGTCCGAGGGCGTGGTTGCGCGGTAGCGCCCGGGCTCGATATCGACTCCCAGGATGTAGGTGCCGTCGCCGAAGGACTCACCTGGCGTGGGAACCGGCGTCAGATCATCTGACCATGTCCCGCAGCCGTGGCTGATGAGTCCAACGCTCACGGGGCCGATATCGACAGTCGACAGAACGTCACTGGAGATCGTAAAGAGGCCCTCGTATGCGCCGTAGATCCCGCTGAAGTCGGCGACCTGGTGCCACCGGCAGTCCCCCGTCGAAGTGGTTGTCCGATAGCGCCCCGGGGCAATCTCGGCGCCCACGAGGTATGCGCCGTCGCCGAAGGGCTGGCCGGGCGCGACGATCGGCATGAGATCGTCAGACCATGTCCCGCAGCCCGCGCTGTAGAACCCGGCGTCCTCCGGTGCGATGTCGGCGATGGAGGACCGGGCGCTTCTGCGACCGATGAAGTGGTTGCCGTTGTAGCCGTACTCGCCGCTGAAGTCGCCCAACCGTGCCCAGTAGCACGAACCTGATGGCGCGCGCGCGGTAGCGGCCAGGCGCGATCTCGCTGCCGACGAAGTACGTGCCGTCCGCGAAGGGCTCGCCCGGCACGGCGATCGGCGTGAGGTCGCCGCTCCACGTTCCGCAGCCCTCACTATAGAACCCGGCGTCCGACGGCAGGATGTCGACCACGGAGCTCGTGTCACCTCCGCGAACAGTAGGCTCCCACCCGCCTACGGTGGTCCTGATGTCGGCGAATCCGTGCTTGCCGCCAAAAATGCGGAAGTACGCAAGCCGCACCCAGTAGCAAGAGTCCGACGGCGCGGCGGCGCGGTAGCGACCGGGCGCGATGTCGAGCCCGACGATGTAGGTTCCATCGCCGAACGGCCGGCCGGGCTCGGCGATCGGCGTGAGCTCGTCGCTCCATTCGCCGCAGCCCTCGCTGAGGAAGCGCTCGTCGTTCGGGGCGATGTCGGCGACGGTGAGCGGAAGCATCATGATCCCCGCCGGCTCATCCTTGGTGGGGACGCTCCAGCCAGGTATGCCCCACGTGCAGTCCGTCGAGGGTGCGATCGCGCGGTAGCGCCCCGGCGTGATATCGATGCCGACGCGGTGCTCCCCGTCGCCGAAGGTGGTCAGCGGCTCGGCCGGGGCTGTCGGTGTCGGCGTCGGTGTGGCCGTGGGCGTCGGCGTGGCTGCCGGCGTCGCGGTTGGCGTCGGAGTTGGCGAGGGCGTCGCTGCCGGCGAGGGCGTCGGTGTGGCCGTGGGCGTCGCGGTTGGCGAGGGCGCCGGGATTGGCGAGGGTGTCGGGGTCGGCGTCGCCCTCGGCGTGGCGGTCGCCGCCGGCGTGGGGGCGGGCGTCGGGCGCACCGTCGGCGACTGCGTGGCCGTGGGCGTCTCGGCAGCCGCAGGCGTATCTGTCGGCGTGGCCGTGGACGGCGGCGCCGACGCGCCGCCGTGGCAGGCCGCGAGGAGCAGGCCGAAGGCCGCGAGGGCAAGCATGCGATGGCGCATCGCCGTCGCTCCCGGAGTCCGCTTGCCTGAGCCCGCCAGCCCGCAACTTCAGTCTACCCGAATAGTTGCGCCGCTAGCCCGCTGGCCGCCCGCGCTGCGTCAGCTGACGCGGCTGCCGTAGCCGACGATGCGGAAGGCGACGCGGCGGGCGATCTGCTCGCGGCGCAGGGGCGCGAGCGACGCGAGGTGGGCCTCGTAGTCCGCCTCGATCGCGTGGGCGAGCTGCGCCTCGGCGCGGCCGTCGAGGGCGACGTGCAGCTCCAGGATCACCTGCGTCTCGTTCGCCGCGCCGCCCAGTTCGCGGTAGGCGAAGGCCAGCTCCGCTCCGGACCAGCGAGGCGGGAGCGCCGTCTGCACGCTGGCGATCAGCCGCTCCAGCGCGGCCCAGCCGCCCGGCACGTCGAACAGCGCATCGACGGCTCGCGGGTCGGCGGGCACCTCGAGGCTGTCGGGCGTGCTCATCCGCCGGTCCTCCTGGTACCAGCGGAAGAACAGCACCCCAAGCGCGGAGATCACCATGAAGCTGCCGATGATCCAGAGCAGCAGGCCGGCCGCCTGCTGGTCGCCGTGCGCCGTGACGTCGGCCCAGACGCGCGGGGCGCCCGCGTAGACGTCGTAGAGAGGATCGTCGCGGAAGAGGTAGAAGGCGCCGACGACCTTCGGGAAGATGAACGGCGCGACGAGGTAGAGCATCCCCACCAGGTAGGGCGGCCGGTGGCGTCCGGCGAGGGGCCCGACCAGCGGCGACCAGAGTGCGACGGCCGCCACGAGCCAGGCGGCCGTGATCGCGAACGAGCCCCAGGGCGAGGGCCGCAGCGTGTCCACGACGGCCGGCAGGTGCGTCGCCGCGAGCGCGATCCCGAATGTCGCGCCGCCCACCAGCGGCGAGCCGAGGGCGCGTCGTACGCGCTGCGTGGCGTGGTCGCGGAGGCCGCTCGGCGCCTGCTCCGGGCGCGGGCGTCCTCGTGGCAGGCCGAGCAGCAGCAGCGGCGCTGCGCCGAGCGTGATCAGCAGGTCCTGCAGCGCGTTCGCGCTTGCCAGGTAGCCGGCGGCGAGCGCGCCGAGCGGCCAGTCGAGGGCGGCCCACAGCACCACCAGCCCGGCGGCGAAGAGCGCGATCTGGTCCGCGCTGACCTCGGGGTCGCCCGTGCGGCGGCGGCCCGGGCGCAGCGAACGCACCCAGGCGGCGTAGGCGCCGGCGATCACGATCAGCAGTAGCCAGACGGCGGGGTATGGGATCCAACCCCACTCCCAGGCTGCGCCTCCGGCGCTCGGCCACCAGCTCACCGTCGTGCTCCCGCCCGCGCGTTGCCCTCGTACGCGTCCGAGTCTGCGCTCCGGCGCGCCTCGCCGCTACCCGTCCGCGAGGGCGATCCGTTCGCCGCGCAGCAGCACCAGCTCGGGGCGCTCGAGCAGCTCCGGCGATTCGCGCGGATCGTTCGCGAACCAGACGAGATCGGCGGGCGCGCCATCCTTGAGGCCCGGCTCGCCGAGCGTCTCGCGCGCGCCGCTGGAGGCGGTGGCGAGGGCGTCCGCGGGCTCGAGGCCGGCCCGCTGCAGGCGAGCGACCTCGCGCGTGACGGGCTCGAGGCCGTCCGTGCCCGCGAGCAGCGCGACGCCGAGCCGCCGTGCGGGCACAGGCGATGCCGCGCCGCGCCATCTCTTCGACGAGCCGCTCGTCGAGGCCCCAGCCGTGCTCGATCGAGTCGACGCCGGCGGCGACCGCGGCGGCGGCCGCCTCGGGGGTGAAGGCGTGCACGGCGATGCGCGCGCCCGCCGCATGGACGGCCTGCGTGGCGGCGCGCAGCTCCGGCTCGCGGTAGTTCACCATCCCCGGCACGCCATCGACGGCCGGCTCGAGGAGCGGCGGGAAGTTGTCGAGGATCACCTTCACCCAGGGGGCGCGCTGATCGCGGGCGCGCCGCCCGGCGTGCGCCTCCAGTTGCTCGGGCCTGGTCGGCTCCTGGATACCGGTGAAGACACCGGGCGGCGCGAGCGGCTGACCCGCGGCGATCACCGGCGGCAGGCCGTCGTCGCGCGGCAGGCCGAGCGTGGCCGGGAGCTCGGCGTCGTGCCGGGTGAATGCGCCCATGTCGCGCAGCAGCAGCACACCGCGCCGCGCGAAGTCGCCGCGGTTGCGGTCGATGACCTCGCGCGATCCTGCCGGCAGGTCCTTGTAGTTGCGGTTGGTGACGAGGTGCACGTGCGCGTCGACGAGGCCCGGGAGCACGTAGCCGCCCTCGGGCGCGAGCGGTTCGGCGCCGTCGATCGGGCGCGTCTGGATGCGGCCGCCGGCGACCCAGAGGTCGGTCGGCGCATCGCCGTAGGGCAGCATGGTCGCCCGCAGATGGAAGGCCGGAGGCGGCATCAGCGGATGGTACGCGCGGGGTCGCGGGAGCGCAGTGCCGGCCTCGGCGAATCGTTGCGGAGGGCGCAAGGGTTGAAAGGCGGAGCCCTTAGGCGGAGACTGTGAGGGAAGAGTTGGTCGCCGGACCCCAGCGGCGCGGCCAGCGTGAGCGATTGCGGCTCAAGGGGGACCGACATGGGACTGCTGCAAGGGCTCGGACGGCTGTTCGGTGGGCAGATTGCTGATCAGGTGGCGGCGCAAAGCGCGGAGCCCCTGGAGTATCCCGCCGCTATCTCACTCGACGGCGTCACGCTGACGCTGCGCTTCCTGGAGCGCGGCGACCGCGAGACGATGCTCGACTTCGCGCGCCAGTTGCCGATCCATGACCTGCTCTTCCTGAGGCGCGACATCACCGAACCCTCCAACGTCGATCAATGGATCGAGGACATTGAGGATGGCTACTACACGACGATCGCCGCGGTGCGCGACGACCAGATCGTCGGCTACACCTCGGTGGCCACGGACCGCCTCGGCTGGACGCGGCACGTCGCGGAGTTGCGGGTGCTGATCTCGCACGAGATGCGCGGGAAGAACCTCGGACGGCTGCTCACGGAGCAGGCCTTCGCGCTGGCGAAGCAGCGAGGCGTGAAGAAGATGATGGCGCAGATGACCACGGACCAGGAGGCCGCCGTCAAGGTCTTCACGCGCATGGGCTTCCAGCGCGAGGCGCGCCTGCGCAACCAGGTCATGGACCGCGACGGCGCGCTCCACGACCTGCAGATCATGAGCCTGGACGTCGATGAGTTTCAGGCGAAGATCGACGTGATGCTGCTCAGCGCGCAGAACGAGTTCCTGGGCATCTAGCAGCCTCGGCCTCCCGGCGAGCCGCCGCGATGTCGCTGACCACCGCCGACCGCCTCGAGATCCTCGAACTGCTCGGGCGCTACGCCCACGCGATCGACTCGGGCGACGGCGAGGCCTACGCCGACTGCTTCACCGACGACGGCGTGATCGAGTTGCGCCGTACGGAGCTGCATGTGCAGGGCCGTGACGCCCTCGCGGAGTTCGCGCGCGAGGACCACGCGGGATCAGGCGCCGCGCGCCACATGACGAACAGCCCGATCATCGAGGGCGACGGCGACGAGGCGTCGATGCGCGTCTACCTGCTGCGGCTCACCCAGGACCGCTCGCAGGACGAGCGGCGCGGCATCGGTGCGGTCGGCCTCTACCACGACACGCTGCGCCGCGTGGGCGGGCGCTGGCGCTTCCAGCACCGCGACATGTTCGTCGACCCGCAAGACTGACCCGGAGGCGCCTGCCGGGCGTCCTCACCCGAGTTCGCGCCCGCCGTGGCGAGGGAGCATCTCCCGAGGCGCCGCGCGCGTCTTCTGGCGCGTCCGCTGGTGGCCCGTATACTCCCCGACATTCGACCGCGCCGGGTAATGACGCTCGCAGTGGCGCGGGGCGGAGGGGGACGCATGGAGTACCGCAACCTCGGACGGTCGGGCCTACAGGTCTCCATCGTCGGGCTCGGCTGTAACAATTTCGGGATGCGCGCGGACTACGAGGCCACCGAGGCCGTGGTACGCGCCAGCCTGGACACCGGTATCAACCTCTTCGATACGGCCGATATCTACGGCGGCGCGAAGTCCGAGGAGTACCTCGGAAAGGCGCTCGGCGCGAACCGGCAGGACGTGATCGTCGCCAGCAAGTTCGCCGCGCCGATGGGCGAGGGACCGCTGATGCGCGGCGCCTCGCGGCGCTACATCATGCAGGCCGTCGAGGCCAGCCTGCGCCGCCTGAACACGGACTACCTCGACCTCTACCAGGTCCACTTCCCGGACGCGGGGACGCCGCTTCAGGAGACGCTGCGCGCGCTCGACGACCTCGTGCGTTCGGGCAAGGTGCGCTATATCGGCAACTCGAACTTCGCCGGCTGGGAGATTGCGAGCGGGCACTGGATCGCGGAGCACCGCAACCTCACGCCGTTCGTCTCCGCGCAGAACGAGTACAGCGTGCTCAAGCGCGACATCGAGACTGAGGTGATCCCGGCCTGCGAGGCCTTCGGGCTCGGCATGCTGCCCTACTTCCCGCTCGCCAGCGGGCTGCTCACCGGCAAGTACCGCCGCGGCGAGGACGCCCCCGAGGGCGCCCGCCTGTCCGACGCGCGCTTCTCCGGGCGCGTCATGTCTGACCGCAACTGGGACATCGTCGAGCGCCTGCGAAGCTGGGGCGAGGAGCACGGGCACAGCCTGCTGGAGATCGCCTTCGGCTGGCTGCTTGCGAAGCCCTCGGTGTCCAGCGTGATCGCGGGCGCGACGAAGCCGGAGCAGATCGTGTCGAACGTCGCCGCCGGCGAGGCGCAGCTGACCGCCGAAGAGGTAGCCGAGATCGACGAAATCGCGGCGGCCTAACCCGCCGCAAGCCGCGCCCTTGCTACCATGACGGCACGCCGCCGAGGCGGCACACCTGAGGAACCCCCGGCCCAGTGTGCGCCGGAGTGCGCGCCGCACGGCGCGGAGAGGACCAGACAATGAGCGACGCCCCCCTCTTCACCCGGCTCTGCGAGGAGTACGGCTGCGAGTACCCGATCGTCTCCTTCGCGCACACGCGCGACGTGGCCGCTGCGGTCAGCAACGCCGGGGGCATCGGCATGCTCGGCGCCAGCACGCACACCATCGAGGAGATGCAGAACGACATCCGCTGGATCAAGGAGCAGGTGGGCGACAAGCCCTACGGCGTCGACATCACGATCCCGTCCTCCTACGTGCGCGGCAACCTCGAGGAGCTCGAGGCGCAGATCCCGCAGCAGCACCGCGAGTTCATGGACGCGCTGATGCGGGACAACAACATTCCGGAGCCGACCACGCCCGGCCCATGGGGCGCGCAGCGCCTGCGGGGCCTGGCCGACACCCGCCGCAAGCTGGAGATCATGATGGAGGAGAAGATCCCGATCTTCGCCTCCGGCCTCGGCAGCCCCGCCTTCATCCTCGACGAGATGCACGACGCCGGCGTGAAGGTCTGGGGTCTGGTCGGCATGGCGCGGCAGGCGCAGCGCGAACTCGACGCCGGGCTCGACCTGCTGATCGCACAGGGCCAGGACTCCGCCGGCCACACCGGGCGCATCGGCACCTTCTCGATCATCCCGGAGGTCGCCGAGCTGGCGAGGGCGCACGACACGCCGATCCTCGCCGCGGGCGGGATCACCACCGGCCAGCACATCGTCGCCGCGATCGTCCTCGGGGCGGTCGGCGTCTGGACCGGCACGATCTGGCAGGCGACGCACGAGTCGGCGACGGAAATGTGGGCGAAGCAGAAGCTGCTCGACGCGAGCGCGCAGGACGCCTGGGTCAGCGAGGCGGACGACGGCAAGCGCAACCGCGCTGTGCGCAGCCGCTTCAAGGAGGCCTGGGAGCAGGCGGACGCCCCGCCATACCTGCCGATGCCGCTGCAGGGCCTGCTGGTGGGCAAGATCAAGCAAGCCGCCGAGGACCACAAGCTCTACGACTGGATCAGCCCGCCCGCCGGGCAGGGCGTCGGCTTCATCCGCGAGCTGAAGCCCGCGCGCCAGGTCGTGATGGACATGATGGAAGAGGCCTACGACGCCGTCGACCGCCTCCAGCTCGGCGACGCCGTCGGCGCCTAGCGCCCGTCCCGCTCCGCTTCCGGCGGCTGCCCCGGCGGCTCGCCCCTTCGCGTAGGATGCGCCGCATCCAGACCATCGACGCGCAGGAGGTGAGTCATGCCAGAGGCCCCGTCGCAGGAAGACGTGCTCTCGTACTTCGATACGCTCAGCAACTGGGGGCGCTGGGGCGACGACGACACCCTCGGCACGCTCAACCTGATCACGCCCGAGAAGCGCAAGCAGGCCGCCGCGCTGGTCGAGGACGGCGTCAGCATCTCCTGCTCGCGCCTGATCCCCTGGGGCGGCCCCCAGCTCGGCGGCGGCAACCCGACGATCGACATGGCGCAGAGCGGCGAGCGCTACGCCCTCGGCGACAACCCGCCGGACCCGGCGGCGCCGGACATCGAGCCGCTGCAGTGGGCCGGCGAGCGCCTCAGCTTCGCCTTCCACGGCAGCATCTTCACGCACATCGACGGCCTCGCCCACGTCTTCTTTGACGGCCGGATGTACAACGGCCGCTCGTCCGGGCTCGTCAAGACCTCGGAGGGCGCGCTCGAACAGACCTCCGAGGTGATGCGCGACGGCATCATGACCCGCGGCGTGCTGCTCGATGTCGCCCGCGCGCGCGGCACGGACCCGCTGCCGATGGCCCCCGGCGTCTACCCAGAGGACCTTGAGGCGGCAGAGGAGGCGCAGGGCGTGCGCGTGCAGGAGGGTGACGTGGTGCTGCTGCGCACCGGCTACGGCGCACAGCACGAGGCGGCGATCATGGCGGGCACGGTGCCGCCGCACGAGCACTCCGGCTACCACGCGGCGACGCTGCCGTGGCTGCACGAGCGCGGCGCCGCGGTGATCGGCTCCGACGTGACCACGGACACGCGCTTCCTCGACCCGCACTACAAGCGCACGCGGATGCCCGTCCACCAGGTCGCCCTCGTGGCGATGGGCCTGCGGCTGATCGACAACGCGCACCTGGAGCGCCTCGCGGCGGCCTGCGAGGAGCGCGGCCGCTGGGAGTTCTGCTTCACGCTCAACCCGCTGCGCTTCGCGCGCGGCACCGGCTCCCCCGCCAACCCGATCGCCACGTTCTGAGGCCGGCGCAGGTGCCGTTGCAGTGGTGAGGGTGCATGAACGTCCTCATTCGGCGAGCATGGAACTAGCTCGTGCCTAAGAAGAAGAGTGTTCAACTCTGCGTACAGCGCTTCAGGCGAGAAACTGAGAGCGTGCTCGAATTCTGTGCAGAGGCTGAGCGAGCCCTCTCGGCTGCCCATATAAGCGTGGCGTACGATGCTGCGATCATAAAGCTTTACGCTGCATTCGACCGGCTGATTGTCGGTGCACTCACAGGAGCGATCAACAATGACACGTCAGTACTCAGCGAGACAACAAATGTCCAGTTCCCGAGACACCTTACGGACGACGTGTGCGAGTACATCATTGTTGGAAGTGGGTACTTTGACTTCCGGGGGCGTGACGGACTGATCCGCGAGATTAGGAAGTACGTACCTGAGGGCCACTACTTGGTGAGCGCGATCAAGAGCAAGGCTTACAAGGAGTCACTCGATCAACTCTGCGCTCTTCGAAACTTTGCTGCACATGACAGCGGGGTCTCGAAACAGGCCGCACTAAAGTCCGTTGGAACGACGAGAATGAAGTCCGCAGGGACGTGGCTCAAGAGTCAAGGGCGCTTCCGGAAGCTCGCTCAGAGCCTGTTGAGACTCTCCGAGAGAATCGAGCAGGACGCTCCATACTAGCCCCGGGCCGCGCTGGCTAGGAATAGTCTGCCGGCTTCGAGACAGTGTTGAGCGGCTGGCCCCGCGCGCGCCGTCAGCCGCTGTATGTCCAGCCGATGTAGAGCGAGGTCAGGGGCTCGGTGCTGACGAGCACCTCGGATTCAGCATCCACTGCTCATCCGCCATCACCCCAATCGATCCAGTCTAGGGCTTCAGCCGAGAAGCCTTGGTGCCAGACACGCGTCTTCTCATCAAGCAGGAACGGCAGGGCGCTCGTGGCCTCGCTTCTCGACTCGGCCTTCGTGATCAATTGAATCGGTACGCGCCGATGCCCTCGTTCCGTGATATCCCCTCCACGCTGATGGGCGACCATGAGAGTGCCTAGTGCTTCATAGGCGTAGCCGTCATACTCCGGCATCGAGTATCCGACGATGACCATCGCAGTCAGGTCTCCGATCCCAAAGAGACCTTCCCAGAGGTCAGCGACTGAGTCGTTTCCAAGGATCTTGTCATACGCTGGCGGCAGAATGAACGGAACCGCGAACGACTGGCGTTCGACCCTTATCGGATAGTGATCGGCGTGATTCAGGACCCGGAATACGCGTCCGAGGATGTGGCTGCCATATGATCCTGTCTCGCCTCTGGCCAAGCTCTCACTTTGTACCGCAGGCGATGAACCAAAGATCGGATCGTCATCTGGAACTGTGGAGCCATCATTAGACCAGGAACGCCGAGCCTGATCATGGTACTCGTGATCGTACCAGTCCACAGAACCGTGCAGCTTGAGTACGTCAACATACTCGTAACCAGTCTTAGGTAAGTCGCGACTAAGCCACCATTCCGGGGTCAGCGTGTACGGCTTCCCGATTTCGTCCAGAGCTTGCTCCAAGAGAGTGTCGTAGTTGAAGGTGATTACTGTATCGTGCGGACGTAATCTACTAGCGAACTCACGATACAGGAATGGAGTTGGCGCACGTGTTGCGCTAATGAGTATTCTCTGGATTGCTTCTCGTGATTCAACTATTGAGTCGCTGCCATGCCCATAAGTTGGGCTGGAGCTTGATAGTCGAAGGTGGTGCTGGCGGTGACTGTATGCGAGTACTCGCTCGAGGTCGCAGGGCTTGCCGGGGTATAGGCGGGCCCAGTTCTCAATGTCGCGCTCAAGAGGACCATCCCAGCGAAACCGGCGAAACTTGCGTCGCACAGCCTCTCGCGTGAGCTGCAGAAGTTTGTACCCAAGCGGCAGGCCAGCAGGTGCTGAGAAGCCAGCTCCGAGTACGAACAGACGAAAGTGCGGCCAATCCACGTTCTGGTATTACCTGCTCGCAGTCATGCGCCCCTCAGCCGCTGTAGGTCCAGCCCGTATACAACGAGGTCAGCGGCTCGGCGCTGACGAGGACTTCGCCGTCGAGGACGCGGCCGATGACGAGGACGTGGTCGCCGGCCTCGACGAACTGCTCCGCCTCGCACTCCAGCCAGGCGAGGGCGTCCTCCAGCACCGGGCAGCCGGAGTCGCGCAGCCAGTGCTCGACGCCGTCGAGCTTGTGGTGGCGCTGCGCGGCGGCGGCGTCGCTGCGGCCCTTGATCTTCGAGGCGTCGTAGGGCTGTAGGAACTGGCGGGCGAGCTCCATGCTGTCCGGCTCCTCGGTCAGCAGGTTGACCGTGAAGACGCCGTTGGCGCGGATCCGCGCGAGGCTGCGCGAGTCGTCCTCGAGGGCGACGGCGACGAGCCGCGGCTCGAACGAGACCTGCATCACCCAGTCCGCGATCATCCCGTTCGGCTCGCCGTCCTCGACGGATCCGACGATGTAGATGCCGTACGGGAACTCGTGCATCACCTGCTCGACGGGGTCGATCTCGACCCTGCCGGGGATGTTCGGGAGGGAGGGTGGGGGTGGTGCGCTCATCGCTGCTCCTGCCGCTGCTGCGGTTCGTGTCCACGATAGCGCCGGCGCGGCGCAGGCGCCCGTGGCGGGCGTCTGGAGGGCCCTCACGCCAGCCCTCTCCACAGAGTTGGAAGTCCCAGGGGGCGGACTGCTCTCGACCCAGGGTGAGCACTCGGGACTCCGGCGTGCCCCTCACCCCCGCCCTCTCCCCAGGGAGAGGGGGCCGGACCGTCTTCGGTGGCCTCGCCCCGCCTGCCAGTCCGGCGGGGGGCGTGGGGGCGCAGCCCCCACATGAAGAAGATCCGAGGGCGGGTGGGTGGGCCGAGCCGCCCTGCGGGGTATCCCCGCGTCAACAGAAGCACCCTGCGCAGGCTCCTCCGGGATGGGGGTGTGGGGGGCGTAGCCCCCCACAGGAGACACGCGGTCGTCCTCGGAGGGCCCTCACCCTCCGCCCTCTCCCTCGGGGAGAGGGGACCGGACCGGGTGGGTGAGGGCGGGGCTACGGGCGGAACGCCGTCGACGCGCCGCCGGGGCGGCG
Source organism: Dehalococcoidia bacterium (assembly GCA_965247925.1). Lineage (GTDB taxonomy): Bacteria > Chloroflexota > Dehalococcoidia > UBA2979 > UBA2979 > VXMT01. The sequence goes on along the minus strand of CBDFIB010000003.1, from coordinate 989,502 downwards.
CCGTTCGAGCTCCAGCACGAACTCCTGGAACCAGCGCCCCGCCGTGGTGAGGTCGACGGTGGCGCGCAGCACCGCCGCGCGCCGCGAGCGCTCGTCCCAGGGCATGCGCAGACCGCGCTCCAGCGCCTCCTCGATCGAGCCGATGTCGGTCGCGCGCACGGGCAGCGCGCCCGTCAGCTGCGAGGCGGCGCCGCAGGTGTCGGAGAGCACGAGGACGCCGGGATGCGCGGCGGAGTGAACGGCCGCGAACTCCTTGGCGACGAGGTTCATGCCGTCGGCGAGCGAGGTGACCACGCAGATGTCGGCGGCCTGCAGGCCGGCGGCGACCTCGTCCGGCGGGTGCGAGGTGAGGTCCAGCTCGACGGGGTGCGGCTCGCCGAAGCGCGTGTTGATGCGCTCGGCGACCTCGATCACGGCGGCGCGCTCGGCCTGGTACTCGGGCACGTTGTCGCGCGAGGGCGCGGCCCACTGCACGAAGCGCGCCTCGTGGCGCCAGCGCTCGTCCCGCAGCAGCAGCCGCTCGAACGCCTCGAGGCGCTGGGGGATGCCCTTGGTGTAGTCGAGCCGGTCGACGCCGAACAGGATCAGGCGCTCGTCGCCCTCGCGCGCGAGGGGATTCGCGCGGTAGGAGGCGGCGAACTCGCGGAAGCGATGCGGGTCGATGCCGACGGGGTGGGCGGAGACGTGCTCGCCGTGCGCGGCGGGCAGCAGCGTGCGCAGCTGGTCGCGGTCGCGCGGCGTCTGCGTGCCGATCAGCTCGTAGGCGGTGAACGAGGCGGCGAGGTCCTCGTGGTTCGGGATCGCCTCCCAGTGTTCGCGAGGCGGGACCGGCACGTGGTGGAAGTAGCCGAGCGGCCCGCGCCAGCCGAGCCGCTGCAGCTCGCGGCCGAGCGGGATCAGCTGGTAATCATGCACCCAGATCAGGTCGTCGGCGCCCAGCAGCGGGACCAGCGCCAGCGCAAAGCGGCGGTTCGCGGTCAGGTAGGTCGAGTACTCGAGATGGCGGCTCGTCGCCTGATCGGCGAGACCGTGCAGCTGAGGCCAGAGCGTGCGGTTGCAGAAGCCCTCGTAGTAGTCGGCGATCTCCTGCGCGGGCAGGTCGATGGTGACGTAGTCGATGTCGCTCGTGACGGTGCGCTGCGGCGGCGTGTCCGGGTCGCCGGCCTGCCCGCTCCAGCCGAACCAGAGGCCACCGACGGCGGCGAGCGGCGGCAGCAGCGCGGAGACGAGGCCGCCCGCGGGCCAGGGCGCGCCCTCGGCAGGCGGGGGCGGCACCCGGTTCGAGGCGATGATCACGCGCCGCCGGCCGTTCATAGCGCGTGCTCCGCCTCGCGCGCGCGCTCCAGCCACTCGCGCAGCAGCGCCGCCACCGCCGGGGGTGCGATCACGTGCGCGGCCGCGGTCTCGCGCGGGCGCTCGGCGACGAGCACGCCGATGCCGCGGCCCTGGAGCGCGCGGAAGGCGTCCTCGTCCGTCTCGTCGTCGCCGAGGTAGGCGGCGGGCGCGCCGCGCGGCAGCCCGGCCAGCAGATCGTGCATCACGTCGCCCTTGCTGCGGCCGCGGCAGCGCAGCTCGACGCCGCCGTCGAAGCGCCGCAGGTCGAGCTCGTGCTCCTCCGCGAGGGCGCGCCAGCGCGGCTCGAGGCCCGCGATCAGCGCCTCGCCCTCGGTTGGCTCGATGCCGCGCACGTGCAGCGCGAGGCTCGCGGACTTGCGCTCCAGTCGCTCCTCGGTCAGTTCGCCGGCGAGACGTCGCCACTCGGCTGCGAGCAGGGCGGCGTGCTGCGGCGAGGGTGCGTGGTCGGCGCGCCGTCCGTCCGGCAGCCGCCACTCCCAGCCGTGCACGCCGAACAGCTCCGGCAACGGCTCGAGGTCGATCAGCGCCTCCAGCTCGGCGACCGGCCGTCCGGAGACGATCGCCACCCGCGTGCCCTCGCAGGCCGCGAGCGCCGCGAGGAGATCGCGCAGCCCGGCGGGCATGCGCGCCTCGGAGCGCTCGCTGCGGAAGGGGGCGAGCGTGCCGTCGTAATCGAGCGCGAGCAGGCTGGGGCCGAAGGCGACGGCGCGCAGCGCGGAGCGGAGCGCGGGGTGCAGGGTCGCGCGGTCCGTGGACTGGAGTGCGTTATCGGAAGAGGTGGCAGTCATCGTGTCGGGGAGCCTCCACCACGAGCGACCGTAGCAGCCCGCGCGCGCGGGCGACAATCGCCCTCGCGGGGTTGTTGCGCGCCGTCTCGTTGCGTGTAAGGGGCATCGCCGGTGATCTGCGCACGGGCGAATGTCGCACCGGCGGCGAGACCGCGGGGACGGCCTGCCCGGGAAGCGGAGCGTCTCCAGTATGGTCGAGCCGCACGAGGTAGCAGTCCCGGCGCGCTCGTTCGGCCTGCTCGAGGGCGTGATCGGCGTGGAGGCGGTTGCAGCCGCCCGCGATCGCGCGGCGTCGCTGCGCGATCGCCTCGCCGGCCGCACCGTCTGGAACATCAACTCCACGGCGACCGGCGGCGGTGTCGCGGAGATGCTGCCCTCGCTGATCGGCTACGCGCGCGACCTCGGCGTCGAGACGCGCTGGCTGGTGATCGAGGGCATCGCGCCGTTCTTCGGCCTGACCAAGCGGCTGCACCACGCCCTGCACGGCGCCGCCGGCGACGGCAGCCCGCTCGGCGACGCCGAACGCGCCGTCTACGCGCAGGTCGCCGAGGAAAACGCCGCCGGCGTGCTCGCGCACGTCGGCCCTCGCGACATCGTGATCCTGCACGACCCGCAGACGGCCGGACTCGCCCCCCACCTCGCGCGCGCCGGGATCCCCTCGATCTGGCGCTGCCACATCGGCAGCGACGCGGCGAACGAGGAGGTCGAGCGCGGCTGGGCCTTCCTCGCGCCGTACCTCGAGCCGGTCGACGCCTTCGTCTTCACGCGGCAGGCGTACGTCCCCGAGCTGGCGGCGGGTCGCGAGGTGATGCTGATCCCGCCCTCGCTCGACCCGCTCACCGCGAAGAACGAGGACCTCGACGCCGGGACCGTCCGCGCCGTCCTCGTGCACACGGGCATGATCGCCGGGGAGTCGGGTGACGGGCCGGTCAGCTTCACCGGCCAGGACGGTTCGCCGCGGCGGGTGGAGCGGCGCGCCGAGGTGGTGCGATCCGGCCCGCCTCCGCCCGCGGACGTGCCGCTCGCGGTGCAGGTCTCGCGCTGGGATCCGCTCAAGGATCCGATGGGCGTGATGCAAGGCTTCGCCGCCATCGCCGCCGACACGCCCGCGCAGCTGGTGCTCGCCGGGCCGGACACCAGCGGCGTCGCCGACGACCCCGAGGCCGCTCACGTCCTCGAGGAGACGATCGCCGTCTGGCGCGAGCTGCCCGAGGCGGTGCGCGACCGCATCCACCTCGTCTCGCTGCCGACCGATGACGTCGAGGAGAACGCGGTCATGGTCAACGCGTTGCAGCGCCACGCCGCGGTAATCGTGCAGAAGAGCTTGCAGGAGGGCTTCGGGCTGACCGTCACCGAGGCGCTGTGGAAGGGCCGCCCCGTGCTCGCCAGCGCCGTCGGCGGCATCCAGGACCAGATCGAGGATGGGCGCGACGGCGCACTCCTCGCCGACCCGTCCGACCTCGCCGCCTACGGAGCCCGGCTGCGCGAGCTGCTGGCGCAGCCGGAGCGCGCCGAGGCGCTGGGCCGCCAGGCCCGCGAGACGGTGCGCGAGCGCTTCCTCAGCGTCCGCCACCTCGGCCAGTACGCGGAGCTGATCGAGCGCCTCGACGGGTAGGCAGACGTGGCGGACCGCCAGCGCCTTGGCGCTGCCTTCGGGGCGGGCGCGCGTCTTGCCTGTTGGGGGGCTGTTTCGCTCCCAACGCGAGGATACCTCGCAGGGCCCCCACGCCCGCATCCCGGAGGAGCGAGCGCTGCGCGCCGCTCGGCCCACCCACCCGCCCCGGATTTCTTCTCTGTGGGGGCTGCGCCCCCACGCCCCGTTGGGTACGGCGCACGCGGCGTGCCTCCGGAGCAATCGCGCGTATCGCCCGTGCGGCCGTGTGCCAGGCCCCTCATTGGAAGACGGTGCGTGAGCGCTGCCTCAGCGTCCGCCCATCTCGGCCAGTACGCCGAGCTGATCGAGCGCCTCGAGGCGAAGCTGCGAGGGCGTTCCGCTGGCCGCTGGCGCCCTCGCGCGGCCTCGAAGGGTTGGCGGCCAGCGGACCTCGCCCACGCCCTTCGCCATGGGCCAAGGGGGGTCCGGCTCCTCTTGAGGATCGCGGCGCGTGCAGCGGACCAAGGGGGGCGTGGGGGGTGAAGCCCCCCACAGAGAAAGAAAACCCGGGGTGGGTGGGCGGGTCCGAGCCGCGCGCAGCGCGTGCTCGTCCGGGATGGGGGTGTGGGGGGCGCAGCCCCCCGCAAGAGCAGGACGCGCGGGGTGGCCTGATAGCCCCGTCTAGCCGCCCCGCTGCTCGATCGGGACGTAGTTGCGCTTCTGCTCGCCGACGTAGATCTGGCGTGGCCGGCCGAGCTTCGCCCGCGGGTCCGCGTGGTGCTCGCGCCAGTGGGCGAGCCAGCCCGGCATCCGCCCGAGGGCGAAGAACGGCGTGAAGCCGTTCACCGGGATCCCCAGCGACTCGTAGATGATCCCGCTGTAGAAGTCGACGTTCGGGTAGAGCTGGCGCTGGACGAAGTAGTCGTCGTTCAGCGCCTGATCCTCGAGCTCCATCGCGATCTCGAGCAGGCGCCGCGACTCGCCGAGCTCGTCCATGACCTTGTGCGCGTGGTCCTTCAGGATCTTCGCGCGCGGGTCGAAGTTCTTGTAGACGCGGTGGCCGAAGCCCATCAGGCGAGTGGTGTCGTTGCTGTCCTTTGCCTTCTGCAGGAAGATCTTGGCGCTGCCCTCGTTCTCGTCGATGTCGTGCAGCATCTCGATCACGGCCTGGTTCGCGCCGCCGTGGAGCGGCCCCCAGAGCGCCATGATCGCCGCCGAGGCGGAGGCGTAGACGTTCGCCCGCGAGCTGCCCACCATCCGCATGGTGCTCGTCGAGCAGTTCTGCTCGTGGTCGGCGTGCAGGATCAGCAGCGTCTCGATGGCGCGCGTGAAGGTGGGGTTGACCTCGTACTCCTCGGTCGGCAGGGCGAACATCATGTAGAGCATGTTCTCGGCGTAGCTGAGGTCGTTCCGTGGGTAGTTGTAGGGGTGCCCCATCGCGTACTTGAAGGCGACCGCGCAGATCGTCGGCAGCTTCGCGATCAGCCGGTAGGTGGAAATCTCCACCTGCTCCGGGTCGAGCGGGTCCAGCGAGTCCGCGTAGAACGTCGAGAGCGCGCCGACCACGACCGCACTCATGGCCATCGGGTGTGCCGCCAGCGGGAACGCCCGGTACATGTGCCGGATGTCCTCGTGCAGCAGCGTGTGGTAGGTGATCCGCTCCTCGAAGCCGGCGAGCTGATCCGCAGTCGGCAGGTCGCCGTAGAGCAGCAGGTAGGTGGTCTCCAGGAAGCTGCTCTGCTCGGCCAACTCCTCGATCGGGTAGCCGCGATAGCGCAGGATGCCCTGCTCGCCGTCGATGAAGGTGATCTCGCTGAGTGTGCTGCCGGTGTTCGCGTATCCGGGGTCGAGCGTGATCAGCCCGGTCTCGCTGCGCAGGGTGCTCACGTCGATCGCGCGCTCGCCCTCGCTGCCCTCGACGATCGGCAACTCCCAGGTCCGGCCGTCGATGGTCAGCGTCGCCACGTCCGAGGTTACGGGCGCCACTAGACTCGTCATGCTTTACCCCCATCTGTCGCATGACCGCCAAGCGCGCGATGCGGGCCCGTAGGCCCGCGGCGCTCGCGGCCGGAATCCACCGCCGACAGTGTAGACAATCCCGGTGATCGCCGCGTGAACGCGGCTTATCCGCTCTCGCGACTATCCGTCGTCCTGCCAGCTCCGAATCGCATCCGCAGCCCGCAGCTCCACGCCCGTCCGGCGCTCCTGCAGGATGATCGAGGCGCTCGAATCGAGCGCCCCGAGGCCGGCCTCGACCGCCTCGGCAACCTCCGCCTCCGCGACCGTACCGAGTCCCAGCGGTACGCCGAACTCCTCGGCCAGCTCGAGCGCGAGCCGCAGGTCCTTGAGCGAGAGGTCGAGCGCGAAGCCGACGTTGTCGTAGGCGCCCTGGTAGACGATGTTCGGCACGGTGCGGTGAATCAGGTTGCCCTGCCCGAACGAGCCGTTCTGCACCGCGCGCAGCAGCGCCTCCGGCTCCACGCCGGCCTTCACGCCGAGCGTCAGCGCCTCGCCGACGATCACGCGCGCGCTGATCGTGATCAGGTTGTGCACCAGCTTCGCGATCGCCCCCGCCCCCGAGGGCCCGATGTAGGAGACCTTGTCGCCGATCAGGTCGAACATCGGCTTGACCCGCTCGTACGCCGCCTCGTCACCGCCGACCATCACCGCCAGTGTTGCCGCCTCCGCGCCCTTCGAGCCGCCGCTCACGGGCGCGTCGAGGACCGCGACGCCCTCGGCAGCGAACTCCTCGTGGACGCGCCGCATCAGCGTCGGCGAGTTGGTCGAGAGATCGACGTAGACCGTGCCGGACGTGGCGCCCGCCAGCACGCCCCCCTCGCCGAGGGCGACCTGCTCGACCTCGGCCGGGCCGGGCAGCGAGGTGAAGACGATCTCGCGGTCCTCGCTCGCGCCGCGCGGCGTGGCGGCCCAGCGCGCGCCCGCGGCGAGCTGCCGTTCGGCGGCCTCGCGGCGGATGTCGTGCACGACCACGTCGTGGCCACCGGCGATCACGTTCATCGCCATGTGGCCGCCCATGTTCCCGAGCCCGATGAAGCCAACACGCATCGTTTCGCTCCTTGTCAGCCGCGCCTAGCCGGCGCGCTCACGCTCCTCGTCCTCGTGTACGAACGCGACGACGTTGCCGTCCGGGTCGTAGACCTGCGCGTACATCCCGCCGTGCGTCGCCGCCTTCAGCGGCGAGTGGAACTCCATCCCGGCGGCCTCGCAGCGCGCGACGACCTCCTCCAGGTTGGAGAGCAGGATCGTGAAGTAGCGCAGCCCGGTCTGCGTGCGCGCGCCGCGAGGCGTGCGTGAGGCCGGCGTCTCCGGCGGCACGACGAGCTTGATCACGCTCTCCCCACACGCGAGGCGGTGCATGTAGCCGCCCGGCCCCGTCGTCTGGCGGTTGAGGTATTCGAGGCCCAGCGTGTCGCGGTAGAAGCGCAGCATCGCCTCCTCGTCCGCCACGACGATCCCGAGATCGATCGCAGCCCTCGTCAGATCGATGGCCATCGGCGCCCCCTCGCTTGCCTTCGGGGCGATGATAGGCGGGGCGAGCGGGCGGATCGATCCGGCCCGCTCGCGGCAAGCGTGTCAGGCGAGGCGAGGGAGCGGGCGATGCAGCAGTTCGAGGGCAGGGTCGCGGTGGTCACCGGCGCGGGCGGCAAGGTCGGCCTCTCGCTTTCGAGGCGCTTCGCACGCGAGGGCATGAACGTCGTGCTCGCCGACGTGAACGCGGCGGACCTCGCCACCTCGCAGGCGCAGCTGACGGGCGAGGGCATCGCCGCCGAGCGGCTGCTCACCGTCGAGACGGACGTCACGAGCTCGGACAGCGTGCAGCGGCTGGCCGATGCCGCGGTCGACGCCTTCGGCGGCGTCCACGTCGTCTGCAACAACGCGGGCGTGAACCCGCAGGACCTCTCGATCTGGGAGGCGACCGAGGAGGACTGGCGCTGGGCGCTGGGCGTGAATCTCTGGGGCGCCATCCACGGCACGAGGATCTTCATCCCGCTGATGCTCGACCAGGGCGAGGAGGGGCACCTCGTGAACACGGCCTCCGCGGCCGGCCTCGGCGCGCGGCCGGGCATGGGCAGCTACGTGGTCAGCAAGACGGGCATCGTGGCGCTGACCGAGGTGCTCTACCACGAGCTGCAGCGCCTCGACGCGACGGTCGGCTGCTCCGTGCTCTGCCCCGGCCGCATCCGCGGCGGCGGCACGCGCAACCGCCGCCCCGACCAGTTCCGCAGCCCCGGCGACGAGGCGCAGGTCGTGCGTGACCGCGAGCTCTACGAGCGCGCCATCGCCCGCCAGGCGGAGACCGGCGGCCCCGGCTACATCCCGCCCGACGACGTTGCCGGCCTCGTCTTCGACGGCGTGCGCGAGGGCCGCTTCTACATCTTCACCCACCCCGAGGCGACGGCGCAGCGCGTCCGCGAACGCACCGAGGCCCTCGCCGCCCTCGACCCACCCGCCCTCGCAGGCTCGATCTTCTGAGGCAGGGGCGGGGCTGGCCCGGCGAGCGTGGCGGGGCGTCCGATTGCAACGTTGAGGTCCGTCCGATTGCAACGTTGGTGTCGTCTGATTGCAACGTTGGCCGTCGTCTGATTGCAATGCCCCCGGCTGATGGTGGCGTCGGATCTGCACGATCCCCGGGGCGTGGGCGCAAGGGCGTGCGGGCGGGCCCGCTCAGTGTGTCTCCCAGAGCAGGCGGATGGGCACGGCGTGCAAGCCCTCGCCGAAGCTGACGCTGGCCTCCCCGTCGTAGAGCACCACGCCCGCGGCGAAACGCTGCCCGCACACCCCCTTGAGCTTGCGCAGGCCCCGGAAGTCGGAGGCGGTGACCGTTGCGGCCGCCTTCACCTCGACCCCGGCGACGAGGCTGCCCTGCTCCATGACGATGTCGACCTCGACCTGATCCTTGTCCCGGTAGTGGAAGAACTCGACCGGGCCGGGATGCCAGCTGGCCTGCCGGCGCAACTCCTGAAAGACGAACGTCTCGAGGAGCTGCCCGAGCAACGGCCGATCCGCGCGCAGTGACTGCGCGGACGCGCCCAGCAGCGCACAGGCCAGCCCCGTGTCGCCGATGTGCAACTTGGGAGTCTTGACGAGGCGTTTGCCCCGATTGCTGTGCCACGGCGGCAACCGCTCCAGCAGGTAGACGCGCTCCAGTAGCGCGATGTAGCTACCGATCGTCGGGCGACTCAACTGGAATCTCGACGCCAGGCGGCTCAGGTTGAACAGCCGCGCGGTCTGCGTCGCGGCGAGCGCGAGCAGCCGCGGCAGGGCATCGAGGCCGGCGATGCGGGCCATGTCGGCGATGTCGCGCTGCACCTGGGCCTCGATGTAGTTCCGGTACCAGTTCGCGCGGCGCCGGCCGGAGGGGCGGGCGAGGGCGGGCGGGTAGCCTCCCGCGACGATGCGCTCGGCCAGTTCCGGTCCCAGCCGCTCGGCCTCCCGGTGGGGAAACGCGTCCCCGAGCAGCGCGTCGATGAAGCCACCGTCAGCGGGGGAGCCCGGATGCAACTCCAGCTGGGCGAGAGGGTGCAGCCGGATCGTCTCGAGGCGTCCGGCCAGCGAGTCCGCGATCGTCGGCACCGCCAGCACCCTCGTCGAGCCGGTGAGCACGAAGCGCCCCGCGGTGCGCCGTCGATCGACTTCCAGCTTCAGGGCGGTGAAGAGCCCCGGCACGCGTTGCACCTCGTCGAGGACGACGCGCTCCGGGAGGTCGGCGACGAAGCCCAGCGGGTCGGCCTCGGCGCCGGCGCGGATGACGTCGTTGTCGAAGTTGAGGTAGGTGTAGCCGAGGCCGGTGGTCTGGCCCGCCGTGGCGCTGTCGGGAAGGAACTCGGGCGCGCACACCACCTGCGCGAACGTGGTCTTCCCGCACTGCCGTGGGCCCTCGATCAGGACGACGGGGGAATCCTCGAGCGCCTCGGCGAATCGCGGTTCGATGAGGCGCGGGTGGAGCTCGCTGCGCGGCATCGTCCAATTGTAAACTTCTGGTTCGTCCAATTGCAATGTTGTGGTTCGTACATTTGAAAGGCAGCCTGGCGTCCAATTGCAAACTCATGCCACGTCCCATTGCAACATCCGAGCGATCACCCGCACCGTCGGAGCTTCCCGCCTCAGGCCCTCGGCGTTCCCGTCCTCGCCGGCTCGATCTTCCGAGGCAGGCGACCACCACCCCCGCGGGTGGCGCTCCGCACCCCCTCGCGTATCATCCCCCCGCACCCGGACGAACGCGGTAGCCGGAGGAACGCCGTGCTGCAGACCAGCCTCTTCTACCTGCCCACCATCGGCTCGCGCGAGCAGATCGAGGAGGGCATGGCCGGGGTGCGCGACGACCTCTACCAGAACATGCTCAAGGAACTCACCGAGCAGGCCCAGCTCGCCGACCGCCTCGGCTACGACTCGATCTCCTTCACCGAACACCACTTCCACATCGAGGGCTTCGAGCTCTCCACCAATCCCGTCCTGCTCGACCTCTACATCGCGATGCAGACCGAGCGCATCCGCGTCGGCCAGCTCGGCATCGTGCTGCCCGCCCAGAACCCGATCCGCGTCGCCGAGGACATCGCGATGCTCGATCACATGAGCGGCGGGCGCGCCATCGCCGGCTTCGCGCGCGGCTACCAGCGGCGCTGGGTGGACGTCATGGCGCAGCAGATGCACGGCATCCACGGCGCGCTCCCCCAGCAGCACGACGAGATCGACGCCGCCAACCGCCAGGCCTTCGAGGAGCACTTCAACATCGTCCGCCGCTGCTGGACCGAGGAGATGATCGACGCCAAGAGCAGCTACTGGACCATCCCCACCGAGGGCACGCCCTGGACCCTCGAGGCCACCCGGCTCTACGGCAAGGGCGTCGACGAGGACGGCATGCTGCGCCAGATCGGCGTCGTCCCGAAGCCGCTGCAGAAGCCGCACCCGCCGATCTTCCAGCCCTTCGCCTCCAGCGAGGGCACCGTCCGCTGGTGCGCGCGCGAGGGCATCACCGCCGTCGTCACCGCCATGCACCCGGTCAACCAGCGCCTGCTGCTCGAGGCCTACCAGGACGAGGCGAAGTCCGCCGGCCGCGAGCTCGAGCCCGGCGAGGGCATCGGGCTGCTCCGTGACGTCGTCGTCGCCGACACGGACGAAGAGGCGTACGAGCTGTGGCGCCGCGGCGCCGGCTTCGCCCACAGCGCCTGGTTCACGCCGTTCGGCTTCGGCGTCGGCCGCAACCGGCCCGGCACCGAGGACCCGATGGACCCGCGCGAGATGATGGACCACGGGATGCTGCTGGTCGGCTCCGTTGACAGCGTGACGAGGCAGCTCGAGGCAATGGTCTCGCACGACCCGGTGCGCTGGCTCTTCGCCTGGCAGTTCAACGGCCTGATCCCGCACGACAAGCTGATGCGCTCGCTCGAGCTGTTCGCGACGAAAGTGTTGCCGCGCGTCAACGGCGGCGAGTAGCCATCCGGCCCCCTCTCCCCGAGGGAGAGAGGGTGGGGGTGAGGGCTGAAGGAGGAGGAGACCATGTCCGACGTCGTGCTGTACGAGGTGGAGGAGCGGATCGCGACGGTCACGCTCAACCGGCCCGAGCGCCTCAACGCGATCAACCCCGAGCTCGACGAGGCGCTGATCGCGGCGCTGCTGCGCGCCGAGGCGGACCCGGACGTGCGCTGCGCGATCGTGCAGGGCGCCGGCCGCGCCTTCTGCGCGGGCGCCGACACCAAGCGCGACGACTCGTCCGGCCAGCCCCGCGACTTCACGCCGATCGAGGATCGCGACCGCCTCGAGGCGCAGTACCGGCGCTGGATGCAGATCTGGGACCTCAAGATCCCGGTGATCGCGAAGGTGCACGGCTACTGCCTCGGCCGCGGCACGCAGCTGGCCGTGATCTGCGACATCACCTACGTCGCCGAGGACACGATCATCGGCGCGCCGCAGCTGCCGCTCGGGGCGGGCTGGAACTCCGTCTTCTGGGCGTGGCACCTCGGCCCGAAGAAGGCGAAGGAGATCTTCCTGCCCGTCGGCGACACGATCACGGGCGCCGAGGCGGCGGAGCTGGGCATCTTCAACGCGGCCTTGCCCGCGGACCAGCTCGACGCCTACGTGCTCGACTACGCGCGCAAGCTGGCGCGCGTGCCGAAGGACTTGCTGGGGCTGGAGAAACTGGCGATCAACAAGACGCAGGACATCCAGGGCTTCCGCGAGGCCATCGCCGTCGGCTTCGAGATCGACGTCATCGGCCACCTCTCGGAGGCCGTCGTCGACGTCAACCGCCGCATCCGCGAGGACGGCCTGCGCCCCACGATCGAGGCCTGGCAAGCCGGCGAGTTCTAGCAGGCTGCTTCTATGAGGGCTGGTCCGATCTGCAAGTCGGCCAACGTGGTGGCCGCTCCGTCTGCACGCCATGCCGGATGGTGACCTGTGCCCCGCTTCTATCCGCACTCGCCGAGGGGTCGCGCTTCTGGACCCGGTGCATGATGGGGAACCTGCTTGCAGGGGGCGCTGCCAGCTGAAAAGCGTCCTTGGGTGGACCAGCAGCCTGTCGCAGTCGCCCGGTCTTCAGCATCACGGTGCAGCCGTTGGTGGTCGTCTGGTGGTGGTTCGCCGTCTTCCCGTCGCCCGCTACGCAGCCTCCCCCTCCGCCGTGGCGGCCTGGCGCAGCGGCTCATAGACCTCGCCGCTGCGCCAGAGCGCGTGCAGCAACACTGCGAGGCGTCGCGCCACGGCGACGACCGCGCGCTTCTTCGCGTTCCCCGCTCCCGAGGCCATGTAGCGCTCGCCCCAGCGGCGCAAGTCGCAGTCTGGTCCGAACGGTCCGAGGACGTACTGCGCGGCCTGCACGAGCAGCCGCCTCAGGTGGGAGTCGCCACGTTTGGTGATCCCCAGTTGCGTGTGGCGGCCGCCGGAGTCGCGACGCCTGGGCACGAGGCCGAGGTAGGGTGCGACCTCGCGGCTGCGGGGAAAGCGCGCGGGATCCTCGATCGTCAGCACGAAGGTGAGGGCGGTGATGGGACCGACGCCTGCGACCTGGCGGAGCGCGGCGGTCTCGGGGTAGGCCGCGCACAGCGCCTCGACCTCCCGGCCGGCGGCGGCGATGCGGGCGCTGAGCTCGCCAATCACCTCGAGCAGCGGCAGCAGTGCGGTGCGCAGTTCAGCCGGGATGTGCTCCGCTGCCTTGCGATGGAAGGCTGGTGCGGTCACCTTCGGCAGCGCGGCGCCCCACGCCTTGACGGCGCCGCGCACGTGGTTGATGAGCTGCGTCCGCGAGCGCACGAGCGCGTCGCGGCCGCGCACGACCGCGAGATCCTGCTGGGCCTGCGCGCTGCGGTGACGGATCGGGGCGAGCAGCTTGGGGTCGAGGCGACCCAGCCGTGCCAGTTGCTCGGCGTCGCTGCGGTCGTCCTTGCGGTGGCTGCGTGCGATCAGCGCTACCTGGCGGGGGTTGGCGACAATCACCTCGTGACCGAGTTCGGTCAGCAGCCGGCTCAGCCACGGCGAGTGCCGTCCCGCCTCCAGCACCGCCCGTGCCGCCGGCAGCTCCCCGAGCGCTCGCCTCAGCGCGAGGGCCGTCGTGCGGACGCGCTGCTCGCGCTGCACGTCCCCGGCGGGGCCGAGCACGCAGATCTGGGTGTGACGGTCGCTCACATCGAGGCCCCAGGTGACTCCGCTGGCTTCCTCCCGTTCAACGCGCTCTGCCGTTGCGATATGCTGCTGCATGGCTGGTCTTCTACCTCTCTGGCTCTGAGAAGCCGTTCTGGGCCCGATTCGAGGCCGCTTACCGGGGACGAGTATCCCCTTGAGGAGGAGACCAGCCCTCATCCCATCTGAAAAACTCCTGATCCTGAGCCGTAGGGTCTCACTGGCCATTCGGTGGGCTGGCGTAGAGCCCAGAAACATTGGGGTTTTTGATGTCGCGGCCAGCGCGATTTCAGCCCAAAAGCGCCGCCGCGGACTTTTTCATCACCCTGCTAGGCTGGCGGCTCGCGAGCCGTGGGCACTAGCGGAGGGCGCTGACCGTGCCAACCAATGAGCTCGTACTCCTTGACCAAGAGTTGACTGCGCGGCAGGCGCGCCGCGAACAGCCACTGCCCGACGATGTCGCGTTCGAGCGGTTCGCTGTCGAGCAAGCACTGCGGGACACTGACCTCTCAGACGAAGAGATCGCTGCGGGCGGTGTTGGCGGTGGGAACGACGGTGGCCTCGACGGTGGCCTCGACGGAGTATACGTCTTTCTTGCTGACGATCTTCTGGACGACGACTCTGACGTCCTCTCCACCGCATCCGGGGTTCCGCGAGGAACCTCGCTACGACTTTGGGCGGGACTCGCTTAGCCCGAATCCACCGATCGAAGCTTGACAGGGCGGGATGCGGGGCTGGCGGAGAGTTCGGCGGGCGTGGCGGCGTTCGCCAGGCGGCGGCGCGGGCGGAGCGGAGCGAGGAGCCCTCGCTCCGCTCCGCCCGGGGGCGCTGAGCGAGGGCGCGAGGGTGCGCGAGGCGTGCGCGGGCATGCTGGTGCGAGCCTCGGACCCGGGGCCAGCGCTGTGGGCGGGGCGTGAGGCGGGGAGCGGTAGCGCCCGGAGTCGCGCGAGCGCGGCTGTCCACTGGGCGGCCCAGGGCCAGCGCTTCGGGAGGTGCAGGGTCCAGCGCCGGGCAGAATGGGTGAGCCGTCCGGCGAGAGCGAAGTAGCGCCGCCTGAGCGTCTTCGTCGTCACGATTCCCTCGCCGAGCCCGAGGCGCGCCGTCCAGCGGGCGAGGTTGTGCGCGATCACCTGCACCGCGAGCCACGCCGCGTTCGCGGTGCAGCGGCCCGAGGGGAGATGGTTCAGCCCGACGCCGTACTTGAGATCGCGGATCGCGTTCTCGATCTCGGCGTGGCGGCGATGGTCGGCCTCCAGCTCCATCATCTCTCCGGCGCGATCGCTGATGAAGGCGTGGTAGCTATAGTTCACGAAGAGCGCGAGCTGTGAGCCGGGCGCCGGCTTGACGCGCCGCACGATGAGCCGCACCGGGGTGGCATCCTCCTTGTGCTGGAACGGCGTGTAGGTCGTCTCGGCGACATCGGCGCCGCCCGGCAGCCAGTACGGGATCGGCGTCCAGTCCTCTTCCGCTATCGCCTCGATCAGCCGGCGTACGCTCGGCTGCTGGCGAATGGTGATTGAGAAGCGGACATCCAGCGCGCGGCAGGCGGCGACGACGGCGTGGGTGTAGAAGCCGCTGTCGGCGCGCACCGTGAGCTGCCCCGACGCCCCGGCCTCGCGCACCCGCGCCACCGTCTCACGCAGGAAGTGGGCGGCGCCGCGGGCGGTGTGCGCGCGGCCCTCGCGCAGCCGCGCCATCAGCACCTCGCCCGTCCCGGCCGCCACCGCGAGCAGCGGGTGATAGCCGCGCGCGCCGCTGTAGCCGGGCTGGCGGGCGCCCTCCTTCGCCAGGCCGTAGGTCTCGCAGAGCGTCGAATCGAGGTCGATCGTGAACGGCGCATCGCCGGGTCCCGCCCCGGCCGCCCAGCCGCGGGCGAGCAACTCGCGGCTGAGGCGGTCGAGCTGGCGGACGTGGCCCCAGCTGAAGCTGCGCAGGAAGGTCCCGAGGGTGGACGGCGCCTTCACGGTGCAGCCGAGCACGCGCCCGGCGCCGCCTGAGCGCAACGCAGCGGCGTCGTCGATGCAGTCGCCGCCCGCGAGCGCCGAGGCGGCCAGGGTCAGCAGCTTGTCGCCGGCGTTCGCGCGCCCCGCCGCGTCACCGAGGTCGAGGTAGCTGTCGGCGAGCTCTTGCAAACCGAGATGCTGGGCGAGCGTGGCCGGGAGGAGCAGCCCCGCATCGGCCACCAGGCGGTGGTCGTCGAAGGCGATGTCTATCCGGTCGGGGTCGCTCGTTGGTAGCATCGAATGGGTGCTCCCTGTCGCTGGTACGTGATTTGTCAAAACCCATTGTCCCAGCTACAGCGGAGCACCCAACCGCAGCCGCTCGCGCGCTCTTCTTCGGTGGATCAGGGCTAAACAACGTTCGTGGGAAGAACACCTAGCAGGCTGCTGAAAAACTCCTGATCCTGAGCCGTAGGGTCTCACTGGCCATTCGGTGGGCTGGCGTAGAGCCCAGAAACATTGGGGTTTTTGATGTCGCGACCAGCGCGATTTCAGCCCAAAAGCGCCGCCGCGGACTTTTTCATCACCCTGCTAGCGCCACGTCTCACCCGACGGCAGCAGGTTCGTGAAACCGAGCAGCAGCGCGAGACGCTGGTGGTTCTTCTCCAGGCCCCGGTAGCGGACCTTCGCGTACCCGAAGTGCCGCTTCACGTAGAGAAATGGATGCTCGGCCTTCGCACGCACCGAGGCCTTGCGCCGCTCCGCCTGTGCCTCGGTGCCGCCCGGCGGCAGCAGCCGCCTGAGACCCGGGCGCATCGCCACCTGCCAGCGCACCTCCGAACCCGCGTGCTCCGGGCGCTTCTCCACTCCCTGGTAGCCGGCATCGCCCCACACCGCGCTCTCACCTCCGTGCAACAGGCGATGCGCCTCGGTCACGTCGGAGACGTTCGCCGCCGTCGTGTGCACGCTGTGGACCAGCCCCGTCCGCGCATCCGTGCCGCTGTGCAGCTTCATCCCGAAGTACCACTGCCGGCCCTTTCTGGTCTGGTGCATCTCGGGGTCGCGCGCTCGCTCGCGGTTCTTCGTCGAGGACGGCGCGCTGATGATCGTGGAGTCCACGATCGTGCCCTCGCACAGCTGCAGCCCCTGCCGTGCCAGATGCGCGTTGATCGTCGCGAACAGCTCCGTTCCCAGCTGATGGCGCTCCAGCAGGTGGCGGAAGTTGAGGATCGTCGTCTCATCGGGGATCGGCTCGGAGAGGCTGAGACCGGCGAACTCGAGCATCGAGCGGGAGTCGTAGAGTTCCTGCTCCATGCCGGGGTCGCTGAGGTTGAACCAGAGCTGGAGGCAGTGGATGCGCAGCATCACGCGCAGCGGGTAGGAGCGGCGTCCGCGGCCCGGCTTCGGGTAGACGGGCGCGATGCGCTGCTCCAGCTCAGCCCAGGGGACGAGCCCGTCCATGCGCTCCAGAAACCTCTGGCGCCGTGTCTTGACCTTCTTGTGCTCGTACTCGACGCTGCCGAACGAACGCTGCTGCATGGGGCGCCCCTCTCCGGGTCCGCCCATGATCGCATCCGCTCACTCGCTCAGGCGAGTTGTTCAGACCATCCCTAAGCGGGGCAAGAGTTTTGGCGAGACCGCACTAGATCTGGCCGAGAATTCCCTCCGTCGCCTTCTCGATCTGGATGCATCTGAGGAACAGCTGCGGGGCTCTACTCGGACGCTGTCGTCAGCCGAATGAACATCTTTCGTCAGACTTGGCAGAATATCGCCACGCTCCATCCCCAACTCGAAGTGCGCTTCTCGTACGTCACACGTGGCGATACGGCTACCGTCCACAGGAAGGTAGAACAGAAGCGGGCAGAGCTAGAGCGTCTTCTCCGTGAACTGCTGCCGGGGAGCGAAGCGCGCGTCGAGTTGGTGGGTGCCAAGGAGCTGTGGAGCCTCGTCAGCACCCAACGCTCGTATACGCTCGAGCTCCCGTTCAAGGATGATGCGACCACCGACAATAGCCATGTTGCGCTCGTCACGTTGGGCGACTACTTGGGCTTCATCACTGATGACGGCGGGCGCATCAGTCGGCACATCTTTGACTGGAACGTTCGCGATTACCAAGGAAATGTAGAGGTCAATCGCGAGATCGAGAAGTCACTACACATGCAAGAACTGCCTGACTTCTGGTGGTTGAACAACGGCGTTACGATACTCACATCGGATGTGTCGAGAGTTGGCAAGCAATACATCCTTGACGACGTGCAGATAGTGAACGGACTCCAGACTTCCTACAGAATCCACTCCGTCCTTGGCAACCTGGAGCCCGATCACCCATCATTCGAGCGACGCCTATTGGTACGCATACTCAAGACGACCGATCCGAAGACTCGAGACCAAGTTATAAAGGCAACGAATCACCAGACTGCAGTTGGTGTCGCATCACTGCGCGCCACTGATGACATTCAGCGGGAGATCGAGTCCTATTTCTGGGCACATGACTGGTACTATGATCGGAGAAAACACTATTATCGAAACATTGGCAAGAGTTCTGAGCGAATAGTCAGCATACCTCTTCTGGCGCAAGCGATTATGGCGATGGGGCGCCCTGACACTTCGCGAGCGAGGCCTTCATCACTGCTCAAGGATGACACCGACTATAAGAGCCTGTTCTCGAAGAGCATCGAGCTCCCTGTGTACCTGTGGCTAGTTGTAGTTCCCACGTAGGTTGTTGCAGGTGAGGGGCTCCGCCTGCTGCTGTGTGTGTAACGAACGCACCAGTAGCAGGAGAGGAGCCGCTCGTGGCACATCCTAACGCGCGTCTGACTCCGGCCGCCCGGCTGGAGATGGTTCTGGAGGTCGAGGCCGGCTGGTCCCAGGCGGAGGTCGCCCGGCGCTTCCGGGTCTCCCGCCCCACGGTCGCCAAGTGGTGGCGCCGCTACCGGGAGGAGGGCGCGGCCGGGCTCCGGGACCGTAGCTCCGCTCCGCGTTCCAACCCCCGCCGCACCGCAGCCGCGCTCGAGCAGCGCATCTGCGCCGTGCGCCGCAGCCAGGGGTTCGGGCCGCACCGCATCGCCTGGGCGCCCGGGCTCGCCCGCTCCACCGTCTACGCCGTGCTCAGGCGCTGCGGCCTCAACCGCCTCGACCGGCTGCATCGCGTCACCCGCGAGACGGTCCGCTACGAGCACCCAGCCCCCGGTGACCTGTTGCACATCGACGTGAAGAAGCTGGGCCGCATCCCCGAGGGCGGCGGGCACAGCGTCCGCGGGCGCTCCGCCGCGACCCCGCGTACCCGCGGCCTCGACTACCTCCACGTCGCCGTCGACGACCACAGCCGCTACGCCTACGTCGCCGTCCTGCCCGACGAGCGCGGCGCCAGCTGCGCCGCCTTCCTCAAGCAGGCGCTCGCCGCGTTCGGCCGCCGTGGCGTGCGCGTGCGCGGCGTGCTCACGGATAACGCGAAGGCCTACACCGTCTCCCGCGACTTCCGCGGCGTGGCCGCCGCCGCCGGCGTGGCACTGCGGCACACCCGGCCCTACCGCCCGCAGACGAACGGCAAGGCCGAGCGCTTCATCCAGATCCTGCAGAACGAGTGGGCCTACGCCCGCACCTATCGCTCCAACGCCGAGCGGCTGCACCAGCTCCCGCGCTGGCTCTACCGCTACAATGCTCGCCGGCCACACGGCGGTATCGGCGGGGCTGTCCCCGCCTCACGCCTGTAAACAACGTTCGTGGGAAGAACAGCTAGCCAAGTCCCAGAAGTCTATCGATGCGTTTCTGACTACCGCAGGTGCGGGAGTAACTCCTGCGGAGCGAACGAATCTGCGGTTCCACCTCGCCATGGTCGCGGCTACACGACTACATGGACAACGGATATACGCGCCCGCTCAGTTGTCGAAATTGGCGTCGAGCGAACAGGACATCGGGGAAGCAAATCTTGCCGACTGCTTGGCTCATCTTCGGGAATGGTTCGGCGACTACACTGCTGGTACTGACGACCCCCCCCCCCGACAAGGCCGCCAAGGGGTCCGAGTTCGTCGCGCTAATGCACGAAAATATGCCGGAACTGCTCACGTGAGCGTCCGCGGCTGAGTCGGACTTCGCGGGAAACGCGGCCGTGGCCTTGCGGCTGGCCGGCGGCTGACCCTTCGTGTCAGGGCGCACAACCTTGCGCCTGCCCCCCGCCCTTCCCACGATGGAAGGGGCGAGGAGGTGCGTGATGCGGGTGGCGATGACCGGGAGCACGGGGCTGATCGGGAGCGCGCTCGCGGCGCGGCTCGAGGCCGGGGGGCACGAGGTGTCGCGCATCCGCCGCGGCGGCGAGGGCGAGCCCGGCGTCGACTGGGATCCGGCCGGCGGCTGGGTCCGCGGCGGCGCGTTCGCCGGGCACGACGCGGTCGTGAACCTCAGCGGCGCGAACATCGGCGGCGGACGCTGGTCCGGCGCGCGCCGCGCCGAGCTGCGCAGCAGCCGCATCGACCTCACGCGCGTGCTTGTCGAGCACCTCGGCTCACTGGCCGAGGGCGACCGACCCGCCGTGCTCGTCAACCAGTCCGCCGTCGGCTTCTACGGCGACCGCGGGGATACGGAGCTGGGCGAGGACGCCGGGCGCGGCCTGGGCTTCCTCGCGGACCTCGTGACGGACTGGGAGGCGGAGGCGCAGCGCGCCGAGGAGCACGGGATCCGCACGGTGCGCCACCGCTCGGCGATCGTGCTCTCGAAGCAGGGGCCGCCGCTCTCGCGGATGCTGCTGCCGTTCCGGCTCGGCCTCGGCGGCACGCTCGGCAACGGCCGCTGGTGGATGGCCTGGATCACCCTCGAGGACCAGTTGCGCTCGCTGGAGCACGCGATCACCTCGGAGCTGAGCGGGGCGGTCAACGCCGCCGCGCCGGGCGCGACGACCAACGCGCAGTTCACGAAGGCGCTCGGCCGCGCGCTGCGCCGGCCGACGCTGTTCCCGATCCCGGGCTTCGCTTACAAGCTCGCCTTCGGCCAGGACCCCGCGGAGCTGTTCGCCAGCCAGCGGGTCGTGCCGCAGGCGCTCGCCGGCTCCGGTTTCGAGTTCAGCCACCCGCAGATCGACGGTGCCCTCGAGGCGGTGCTCGCCGCCTGACGGGCGGCCGGGAGGGCGCGCGATGGGCCTGCACCGCTTCGAGACGCGGCAGCTCGTGCCGATCGGCCTCGACGAGGCGTGGGCGTTCTTCTCGGACCCGCGCAATCTGGCCGTGATTACGCCGCCGGAGATGGCCTTCGAGGTCGCCTCGCCGCTGCCGGAGCGGATGCATCCGGGGCTGATCATCCTGCATCGCGTGCGCCCGCTGTTCGGTCTGCCGCTGACCTGGGTGACGGAGATCACGCAGCTGCTGGAGGGCGAGCTGTTCGTCGACGAGCAGCGCTTCGGGCCGTACCGCTTCTGGCACCACCAGCACCACTTCCGCGCGGTCGAGGGCGGCGTCGAGATCGGCGACATCGTGCACTACGCGCTGCCGCTCGGCCCGCTCGGCGACGTGCTGAACAGGCTGCTCGTCGCCGATCGCGTACGCGCGATCTTCGAGTACCGCCGCGAGGTCCTCGAGCGCCGCTTCGGCCGCGTCGGTGCGCCCTCGGGGGCTGTGGACGGGGGTGGGGCGGGTAAACGGGGGGAAGGGCGGACGCCATGACCAACGAGGCGCCACCGACTCACCCGGGCGAGCATCTGGCGGAGATGCTGGAGGAGTTCGGCGTCAGCCAGTACCGCCTGGCGAAGACCGTCGGGGTTCCCGCCGTGCGCATCAACGACATTGTCCACTGCCGCCGGTCGATCACGGCGGACACGGCGCTGAGGATCGGGCGCGCCCTGCGGATGACGCCCGAGTTCTGGCTGAACCTCCAGCGGATGTACGACCTCGACCTCGCCCGGCGCGAGGTCGACGTCAGCAACATCGAGCCGCTGTTCGACGCGCCCGATCTGGCCGACGGCGCGGGAGGGGAAGGCCCCTCACCCTAGCCCTCTCCCACCGGGGGAGAGGGAACAGGTCGGCTGTTCCGGTGGGGGCGTGGGGGCGCAGCCCCCACAGAGAAAAAGAATCCGGGGCGGGTGGGCGGGTCAGAGCGGCCCTGCGAGGTATCCCTCGCGTCCACGGCACGACCGTGCGCGTGCTCGTCCGGGATGGGGTGTGGGGGGCGCAGCCCGCCCACAGGAGAGACGCGGTCGCCGCGGATCTGCCGTCGTGCGCCGGTCGTGGGTCTGGGCGTCCCCCCTCTCCTCCGCGTGAGAGGGTCGGTCGGCAGCGACGGTGCGGGCTAGACCGGAGAGTCCGTCAGGCCCTCGCGAGGTGCGCCGACGAGGATCGCCATGTTGCCCGGCGGGTGCTCGTTCTCGTACATCAGCTGGTGGCTCTCGCCGATCTCGTCGAAGGCGAAGACGCGAGAGAGCGCGGGGTCGATGCGGCCCTGCACGACGTAGTCGTTGAACTCCGCGCACTCCTCGACGTTGGCGAAGTGCGAACCCTGGAAGCGCTTCTGGCGCATCCACAGGTAGCGCAGGTCCACGTCCGCGTTGTAGCCGGAGGTGCCGGCGCAGATCACGACCATCCCGCCGTTGTCGACGAGGAAGATCGAGGTCGGGATCGTCGCCTCGCCCGGGTGGTCGAAGACGATCGTCGGGTTGCGCCGCTCGCCGAGGGCGTCCCAGAAGGCGCGCCCGAACAGGCGCGCGCCGCCTGCCCACTCGGCGGACGCCTCGGGGTCGTCGATGTCGGGGAGGCGGCCCCAGTGCTCGAAGTCGCGGCGATTGATGACGCCCTTCGCGCCGAGCTGCAGGCAGAACTCGTACTTGGACTCGTCGGAGACGACGGCGATCGGGATGCCGCCGAACTCGCGCACGATCTGGATCGCCATGCAGCCGAGGCCGCCCGCGCCGCCCCAGACCAGTACCGGGTCGCCCTCGTTGACGACGTTGGGCGGCCAGCCGCGCAGCATCCGCCAGGCGGTCGCGCCGACAAGCATGTAGGCGGCGGCGGACTCCCAGCTGAGGTGCGGCGGCTTGGGGTAGCACTGGTAGTGGTCGACGAGGGTGTACTGGGCGAAGGAGCCCCAGTTCTCCTCGTAGCCCCAGACCTTGTTGGTGCTCGACATCATCGGGTCGCGGCCGGCCTGGATGTCGGCGGCGTCCTCGTCCCACATGCCGCAGGAGAGCACGACGTGGTCGCCGACCTTGACGTTCGTGACCTCGTCGCCGACGGCCCAGACGATGCCCGAGGCGTCCGAACCGCCGATGTGGAAGTCCTCCTCGGCGCCCTGGCGGCGGCGCGCGTCGATCACGTTGACGGGTGTGCCGAGGGCGGCCCAGACGTTGTTGTAGTTCGTGCCTGCCGCCATCACGTAGACCAGCACCTGGCGCGGGCCGGGCTCGGGCACGTCCACCTGCTCGATCTGGAAGGCGTCGCGCGGCGGTCCGAAGCGCGACTCGCGGATCAGGCTGGCGTGCATCTTCGCCGGCACCTCGCCCAGTGGCGGCGCCTCGCCGACGTTCGTGATCTCCGTCGCCATCTCTTCCACGCTCCTCTTCGTACGGTCGCCGCGAGGCGTCGCGGCCACTGCCGGGCCGCAAGCCCGCGTATCCTACCGAGCAGCGCGGACCACCGCGAGCCGCGCGCACGGGAGGAGCCTCCGGCTGTCTGAATCCACCCCTCCGCCGGACGAAGGGTTCTCCGCCGCGCGCCCGCCGCGCATCCGGCCGCTGGCCGTGGGCCTGCTGCTGCACGAGGACCGCCTGCTCTTCGCCGAGGGCCACGACAGCGTCAAGGGCGAGACCTTCTACCGCGGGCTCGGCGGCGAGATCGAGTTCGGCGAGGCCGGCGCGGACGCGCTCGTGCGCGAGTTCCGGGAGGAGCTCGGCCGCACCGTCGTGGTCAAGGAGCAGCTCGGAACGATCGAGAACCGCTTCACGCTCCAGGGCGAGCCGGGGCACGAGCTGATCCTCGAATACCTCGTCGAGTTCGCGCCGGGCGAGGCGCCCGAGGACTTCGAGCCGCTGACGGCGGACGAGGGCGGCTACCCGTTCACCGCGAAGTGGCTCCCGCTCGCCGAGGTGCTGGCGGGCGCCTGGCGCGTCTACCCGGAGGGCGTCCCGGAGCGGCTGGCGGGCTGGATCAACGCCACCTTCGGCGACCGCTAGCGGCGCCCACCCGACAGGCGGACTGCCCCGGCTACGCCCCGTCGAGGGCGTCCACCGCGTCGGTGACGTGCGCGGCGAGACGCTCGATCTCGTCCTCGTCCTCGATGCGCCGTCCGTTCGCGCGGCGCACGTAGAAGGCGTCGACGATCTCGTGGCCGAGGGTGTTGACCTTCGCCATGTGGATGTCCAGCGCCAGCTCATGCAGCACGCTGGTGATCGCGTAGAGCAGGCCGAGCCGGTCGGCGGCGCGGACCTCGACGATCGAGTAGTCCTCGGAGCCTGTGTTGTCGACGGTGACGCTGGTGGGGATTGTCGCCGCCGCCGGCTCGCGGTAGGCCTCGCGGGTCTCGGCGAGGCGCTGCTCGAGCGGGAACTCGCCGGCGATCGCGCTCGGCACGGCCTCGATGATGCGATCCCAGCGCCGCTCGTCGATCTCGCGGCCGCGCGCGTCGGCGAGGTGCATGACGTCGACGGCGATGCCGTCGTCGCGGGTGAAGGCGGTGCCGCCGAGGACGTTGACGTTGTGCACGGTCAGCGTGCCGGCCACGGCCTGCAGGATGCCGGGCTGGTCCGCCGTGACGATCGTCAGCCGGTCGATCGAGCCGATCCGGTCGTGGTGCAGCATCGGCGTCAGCGGACCCCGTGCGCCGGGCAGGCGCGAGCCCAGCACCCCGTGCGCGATCAGCTCGATGTGCCGCCCGATCGCGAGCGGCTCCATCGAGAGCAGGTAGTTGAGGGGCATCTGGGCGAGGTGTCGCTCCACCGCTTGCGGGGCGACCCAGCCGCTCAGCCCCTGGATCACCGCCCGCCGCCGCCGCGCCACGGCGGTGTGCAGCGAGATGTCGGACAGCGCCTCGCGCACGCGCGTGTAGAGCGAGCGCATGAGCTGCGCCTTCCAGGCGTTCCAGATGTCCGATCCGCAGGCCTTGGCGTCGGCCACGGAGACGAGGTAGAGCAGGCTCAGCGTCCGCACGTCGCCGACCTGCTCGGCGACATCGCGGATCACGCGCTCGTCGGAGATGTCGCGACTGGTCGCCACCGTCGGTAGCAGCAGGTGGTGCTGGATGGTGGCGGAGAGGAGGCCCGCGACCTCGTCGTCGAGGCCGGCCCGCGCGGCGAAGCGCTCGGCGATCACCGCGCCCGTCTCGCTGTGCGGGCCCTCGTGCCCCTTGCCGATGTCGTGCAGCAGCGCGGCGATCTGCAGATCGCGCGGATGCTCGAGTTCGCCGGCCGGCTCCGCGATGCCGGGCTCGTCGTCGTCTTCCAGCAGCCACATCGCCTCGCTGACGGTGCGCCAGCTATGCACGTCGACGGGGTGGGCGTGGAACGGGGCGATGTGCGGCTGGTTGCGCAGCACCTCCCACTCGGGGAGCAGGCGCTCCAGCCACTCGTTGGGCGGCAGCGGATCGAGCGCCCCGCCGGGGCCCGCCTCGCGAAGCGCCGCCAGCAGCCGATCGAGGTCGCCGCGGCCGTCCTCGGCGTGCGGGTCGTCCGCGTGCCCGCCGTCCGCGTCGGCGGGGCGCCGCCATGGAAGCCAGCCGCGCCAGCTCCGGCGGCTCGAGGAGGCCGAGGCGCTCAGCGCCTCCGTGGTGGTGATGTCCACCGTACGCATCGCCGCGCTGACGCGGCGGCCCCACTCCGTGCGGTCGACGCCGAGGCGCTCGGTCACCTCGTCGAGGAGGTCACGCCGCAGCCGATCGTTGGCGCGGTCCTCGAGCGAGTGCAGCGCGTTGCGCGTCGCCAGCAGCAGCTCGCGCGCGTCCGCGAGGTCGGGTGCGAGTTCGGGCGGGTCACGGTCCTGGGCGATCGCCTCGGCGGAGGCGAGCCAGAGCGAGGTCTGCAGCGCGCGCAGTCCGCCGCGGCTGGTCTTCAGGTCGGGCTCCTGCAACTGCCACGGTTCGCGCGCCCGCCGCGCCTCGTGGACCTCGGCGAGCTCCCGTCGCATCCAGTCGCGGCCGCCGCGCACGGTCTTGCGCCAGCCGCCGCGGAAGCGCTCGAACAGCGCCTCGTCGCCGGCGACGAGGCGCGCGTCGAGCAGGGCGGTGAAGGTCTGCATGTTTTCGCGGGCTGCGGTCCCGACCTGGCGGAGGGTGCGCACGGAGTGGCCGATCTGCAGCCCGCTGTCCCAGAGCGGGTAGAGCACCGCGTCCGTGACCGCCCGCTGCGGCTGGCGATCGCAGAGCAGCATCAGGTCCACGTCGGAGTGGCGGCACTGCTCGCGGCGGCCGGTGCTGCCCAGCGTGACGATGGCCACGCCCGAGGGCGGCAGCGCCTGGGCGAGGGTGCGCAGGCTCTGGTCCAGCGCGTCGCTCAGCTCGTGGCAGAGCGCGAGCCCGGCGGTGTCGAGGGGACGAGCAAAGGCGCGCCCGGCCAACGCCGAGCGCGCCTCCAGGAATGGCTGCATGGCCGGAACCTGAACCATTCCGTCGTCTCTCCCCGTATGGGCGGGGCGGGAGTTTCCCTAGAGGGCGTCCTCCCCCCGCTCGCCCGTGCGGATGCGTACCACATTGTCCACCGACAGCACGGCAATCTTGCCGTCGCCGATGGAGCCGGTGCGCGCGGTCTCCTCGATGGTGGAGATCACGGTCGGCGTCAGCGCGTCGTCGACCAGCACCTCGATGCGCACCTTGGGGACGAAGTCGACTTCGTACTCGGCCCCGCGGTAGGTCTCGGTGTGGCCGGCCTGGCGGCCGAAGCCCTGAATGTTGCTGGCGGAGAGTCCGCCGACGCCCGCAGCTTTGAGGGCGTCGCGGATCTCGTCCAGCTTGAACGGGTTGATGTAGGCGATCACCAGTTTCATCTTCGGCTACTCCGTCAGCACGTAACCCTGCTCTTCATGCAGGGCTACATCGAGGCCGCGGCGCTCCTCGTCCTCGGAGACGCGCAGACCCATCGTCCGGTCGATGATAACCGCGATCACGTACGTCGCGACGAACGAGAACACGAGCGCGACCACGATCGAGATCGCCTGCCGCAGCAGCTGCTCCGCGTTGCCGAAGAACGCGCCGTCGGTGCCGCCGATCGCGGCTTCCGCGAACAGCCCCAGCAACAGCGCGCCGACGATGCCGCCCACCATGTGGACTGCAACGACGTCGAGCGAGTCGTCGAAGCCGTAGCGGAACTTGATCTGCAACGCGAGGAAGCAGATCGCGCCCGCCGCCACGCCGATGACCAGCGCCCAGAGCGGACTGACAAAGCCCGCGGCCGGGGTGATCGCGACGAGTCCGGCAACCGCGCCCGAGGCGAACCCGAGCGTGGTCGGGCGGCCGTGCTTGAACTGCTCGGCCAGCGCCCAGGTGAGGGCCGCGACGGCCGCTGCGATCTGGGTCGTCAGGAAGGCGTTGCCGGCCGCGCCGTCAGCGGCGAGGGCCGAGCCGGCGTTGAAGCCGAACCAGCCGAACCAGAGCATGCCGGCGCCCAGCACCGTGAACGGCAGCGCGTGCGGACGGATCACGTCGCGCCGCCAGCCGAGCCGCGGACCGAGCACCATGACCAGCGCCAGCGCGGCCACACCGGCGTTGATGTGCACCACCAGGCCGCCGGCGAAGTCGAGCGCCCCGATGCCCGGGATGCTCGTGCCATCGCTGGAACCGATGAAGCCACCGCCCCAGACCCAGTGGGCCATCGGCGCGTAGACGACGATCGACCAGATGGCGATGAACACGACCCAGGACGTGAACTTCATCCGCTCGGCCACCGCGCCCGAGATCAGTGCGGGCGTGATGATCGCGAACATCAGCTGGAAGAGCAGGAACACCGAGTCCGGTATGCCGTCTCCATCTTCGAGACCGATCTCCGTGCCGAAGCCAAGCTCACCGAGCGCGAAGAACTCCAGGTTTCCGATCAGTCCCAGGCCCTGCCAGTCCCCGCTGAACGCCAGCGAGTAACCGATTACGACCCAGGTGACCGTGACGACGCCCATGGCTACGTAGTTCTTCATCAGCATCGCGAGGACGTTGCGTCCGCGCACCATGCCTCCGTAGAAGAACGCAAGCCCCGGCGTCATGAACAACACGAGCGCGCTGCTCATGAGCAGCCAGGCGGTATGGCCGGTATCCATACTCTGCTCCCCCTCTCTCCGCCTCCTGGCGGATGTGAGCAGGATGCGTCTGTAGTGTTTCGCCCGATTTACGTATTTGTTTCGATTGCGTTGCGCCGCCATATCTCGCGGAATATTCGTGCGGCCACCGCGCGCGGCCCCTACAATCGCGGCAATCACCGCGGGATCCGCGGCCCCCAGGCGGGAGAGCGACCATCAGCGACGGGACGGCTGCCACCCCGGACGCGGGCGCCGACGAGGCGCCACAGACTACTGCTGCCGCTCGTCCCTTCCTCAAGTGGGCCGGCGGCAAGACCCAGATCCTCGACCAGCTCGTCGCCCGCGCCCCCGCGCGCATCGATACCTACTACGAGCCCTTCCTCGGTGGGGGCGCGCTCTTCTTCCGGCTCGCCTCGGACCCGGAGCGGCGGCCGCGCCGCGCCGTGCTCAACGACCTCAACCGCGAGCTGATCGCCGCCTTCCGCGCCGTGCGCGACGACGCGGACGCGCTGATCGAGCGGCTCGGCGAGCTGGAGCGAGCGTACCTCGACCTCGACGGCGCGGAGCGCGAGGACTGCTACTACGCCGTGCGCCAGGAGTACCGCGAGCTGGTCGCGGACGGCGGCGCGGACCACATCGAGGTCGCCTCGCGGCTGATCTTCCTCAACAAGACCTGCTTCAACGGCCTCTACCGCGTCAACCGCAGCGGCGAGTTCAACGTGCCGCACGGCCGCTACGCCCGCCCGCGCATCCTCGACGCGGCGGGGCTGGAAGCTGCTTCGGCGGCACTCGCCGAGGTGGAGCTGCGCAGCGTGGACTTCGAGGCGGCGTGCGAGGGCGCGGGCCCGGACGACTTCGTCTACTTCGACCCGCCCTTCCAGCCGCTCTCGCCCACGTCGAGCTTCACGGGCTACACGGAGGGCGGCTTCGGCCGCGAGGACCAGCTGCGGCTCAAGTTCTGCATCGACGGGCTGCGCGAGCGCGGCGCGCCGGCGCTGCTCTCCAACTCGCCGCACCCATGGGTGCTCGGCCTCTACGAGGGCAGCCGCTACGAGATCGCGCACATGCCCGCCCGCCGTGCGATCAACGCGCGCGGCAACGGCCGCGGCCCCATCGACGAACTCGCGATTACGAGCTACGAGCCGTCGGCGGCGTCGAGCGCGAAGTAGAGCCTGAGCCACATCTCCACGTCTTCAAGCTCTACGGCCTTGCCGCTGGCGAGCAGGAAGGACCGCATGTTCGTGGTGAACCCCGGCCCGGTAAAGCACACGATGCCCTGAATGGGCCACGCGCCGATGTCCTCGATCGTGGCCGGAATCTTCTCCTCGGCCGTGCCTCGCGTTCCCTGCCACTTGCACTCGATGCCGAGCGAGCGCCGCAGGTCAGGCTCGGTGAGTACTACGTCGATGTGACGCTCGGCGCCCCAGATCCGGCGCCCGACCTTCACCTGTCTCCTGACCTGCAGACCAAGCTCCCTGCCGATGGCGGCAATAGCAGCCTCAAGGCTCTTGCCGCTGCGGGCTTCAGGTACGGTCATCACTCCCCCCTCAGGCGTGCCGGATGGAGGTGTGCGCGGCGATCTCCGAGTCGAGCGTCGCCAGGTGCTCCGTCGTCAGCTCGTGGATGTCGGCGACCCCGACCGCGCGGCAAAGCAGCTCGACCTCCTCGCGAAACGCCTGGAAGGTGCGCACGCCCTTCTCGCTGGACTCCCCGATGTCGAAGCGCGCCTCCAGGTCCGCGCGCTGCGTGGCGATGCCGACCGGGCAGTTGCCGGTGTGGCAGGCGAGGTACTGCTGGCAGCCGATCGCGACCATCGAGGCGGTCGCCAGCGCCACCGCCGTCGCGCCCATCGCGATCGCCTTCGTCACGTCCGCCGCGATCCGGAAGTGGCCGGTCGCCACGATGTCGAGGTCGTCGATGCCCCGCGCCGCGAGGTGCGTGCGGGCGCGGTGCAGGGCGTACTGGATCGGCAGGGTCAGGTGGTCCTTCAGCACCTCGGGCGCCGCGCCCGTGCCGCCGCCGCGGCCGTCGCGGGCGGGGTAGACGGGCACGCGCTCCATCGGCGCGAAGCGCGAGATGCCGGTGTGCAGGTCGAAGTCGTATCGTGCAGCGGGCAGACGATGTCCTCGCGCTGATCGTACCGTCCCCAAGCGCCGGCGCGGTACCATGGCCGCACTTCCCCGCAGCCTCCCCACGGCAGCTCCGAGGTGACCTCATGGCTTGGTACGACACCCTCGACACCGAACTCGGCACGCTCTTCGTCGGCGGCTCCGATGAGGGCCTGCACCGCGTCAACTTCCTCATCGGGCAGCGCGCGCTACCCGACGAGGTGCACTGCCTCGAAGCCGACAACGGCGAGCCCGCGGAGTGCGACCCGGAGGCCGCGCGCCCCGCCATTGAGGCGCTCGCCGCCTGGTTCGCGGACCCGATGAGCGAGCCCGACCTGCCGCTCGCGCCGCGCGGCACGCCCTTCCAGCAGCGCGTCTGGGAGCGGCTGCGCGAGATCCCGTCCGGCTCGACGACCTCGTACGGCGAGATCGCGCTCGAGATCGGCCGGCCGGGCGCGGCGCGCGCCGTCGGGGGTGCGGTGGGGCGCAACCCGCTCTCGCTGATCGTGCCCTGCCACCGCGTCGTCGCCGCGGACGGCTCGATCGGCGGATTCGCCTCCGGCCTCGACCGCAAGCGCTGGCTGCTCGCGCACGAGGGCGTCGAGGGCTACGCGGCCGGATAGCCCCTTACCCTCACCCGCGTCCCTGCTGCGGCGCGCTGCCGCCCCGCACCCCATCCCGGACGAGCACGCGCACGGTCGTGTCGGAGACGCGAGGGATACCTCGCAGGGCGGCTCTGGCCCCCCACCCGCCCTCGGGCCTTTTGTGGGGGCGGAGCCGCCACGCCCCCGCCCGGTCCGGGACAGGGAGCGCGGTTCGCCCCCACCCTGGCTGACGACCTCCAGGTGTCCGGAGTGGGCGCTCCAGGAACGCGGCTGGACCTCGCCGCTACAGGCGTTCGGCCTCGGCAATCAGCTGCTGGAGCAGGTTTGGCAGGGGCCGCGGAAAGGAGTCCCCCGGCCACTGGCGCTGGGATTGCCGAAGGACTCATCCGGGATGAACCCGGGCTCACCGTCAGCGGGCTCTCATGCATCCGGGCGACGGCATGTCAAGGCAAGTGGTACACGCCAACACTCGCGCACTGACCGTGGGTTGAGGCAGAGCGTCACCTCCTCCACGCCTACCCAGGCCGTGACGGAGCCGACACTCCGTGAGCGCCCCGGCTCAACGCGTGTATGACGTTGCCAGGCGGTGGCTCTCGCGATATCCTCCGCTCCTCTCGCCGATGCTCCGGGAAGTGTGGCGTGGAGCGTTCCTTGAAAGCCTGCTCACCCGCGGTGTGAAGTCGCTTGGCGGCGTACGCAGCGGACGGGAAGGAGCCCGCAAGGGTTGTCTCCGCGAACCAGCTCTCGGCTCCGGGGGATCGCAGCGGCGCTCAGCCTGCTCGCCCTTCTGCATATGGTCTTCGGGTCCACCAGCCCGTTAGTCACGTCCGCGCAGGGTCCGTCGGTCCCCGACCAGCCGGTCAACTTCGATGCCGTGGAAGGCGACACGCAGGTCTGGCTGACCTGGGACCCACCCGCCGCCGATTCGCCGCCGATCACCAAATACCAGCTCTGGCGCCTCACGCGGACGCTACCGGCGCTCACCCAGCCCACTCCGACACTCAATGATGAGTTTGGCTATTCCGTGGCGATGGACGGCAACACGGCGGTCGTCGGGATGCCCGGGGAGGATTACGGCACGGTCGACAACGCCGGCGCGGCCTTTGTCTTCGACCGGGACCCGGACACCCGTGTGTGGACGCAAGTGGCCGAGCTCAGATCCAGCACTCCTGAAGATGACGCCGGATTCGGCAATGCCGTGGCGTTGCACGGCGGCACGATCGTGGTTAGCGCGCCCAACGAGGACGGCACGGATAGCGGAGGCGTCGCTATCACCGATTCCGGTGCGGTGTACGTGTTCACCCGTGATCTGACTACCGGCGAATGGGGCGAAGATCAATCCCCAGGAACCCACCGAATACAAACAGCCAAGCTCGAGGCCTCCGACGCCGCGGCCGACGATGAGTTCGGATCCGAGGCGGTGGCGGTGGACGGTGACACTATCGTGGCCGGCGCGCGCAACGCTCACTACCGCGATGCGTTGGGAAACGTAGTGCGCACGACGGTCGGTGTTGTCTGCGTGTTTGCAAAGGCCGCCGAAGACGATTGGACCGATGGAACAGAGACCGCCATCCTCTCTGCCTCCGATGGGGCGACAAACGACAGATTCGGCCACTCGGTGGCAATCGATGACGACACCGTCGTGGTCGGGGCGAACGGTGACGGCGCGGGCTCGGCGTACGTGTTCATCAAGGCCGGCGACGACTGGGCCGACCAAGACGACGCCACGCGCAAGCTCACTGCCTCGGGCGCCGCGGTAACCGCCGGATTCGGACAGTCCGTGGCGATCGACGGCGATACCATTGTGGTAGGGGCGAACACAGACGCCAACACGGGCTCGGCGTTTTTGTTCAGCAAGCCCGCTCTCGGCTGGGCCACCGACAACGAGGACGGCTGGCTCACCGCCTCGGACGGCGCCGATGGCGACCTCTTCGGGCATGCGGTGGCGGTGGATGGGGACATCGTAGTGGTCGGCGCGCCTTATGAGGCCAGCGGCTCGAACTACGATCGAGGATCAGCGTACGTCTTCGCCAAGCCGGACGGCGGCTGGGACGACGGGACTGAGACGGCCAAGGTCCCGGGGCCAGGCGCGAGTGACGACGACCAGTTCGGATGGTCCCTGGCGGTTGACGGAGACACCGTGTTGGTCGGGGCGGACTGGTATGGCGAAGAGCGCGCGGACTTCCAGGACTGGGGGGCCGTCTTCGAGCACCGCATTGTGGGCTGGAGCGACATTGAAGGGAGCACGGGGGCGACCACGTCGCATGCGCTGACCGGACTGGCCAACGGTGTGCAGGAATCCGTCGCCGTTCGGGCGGTGAACGACGGCGCCGCCGGCCTGCCCGACAATGCTTCCGCGACCCCGAGGGCGGCGGCGGCGGCGCCGCTCGCACCCAGGAACCTGTCCGCCGTGCAGACGGCCGCCGGGGAGGTGCGCCTGGAGTGGAGGCCGAGCGACTATCCGCTCAACGTGACCAGGTATGAGTACAGCACGGATGACGGATCGAACTGGATCGGCGTTAGCGGGAGCGACTCGACGACCGCTTCCGGGTTCGTCTCAAGCCTGGCCGCCGGGACGCACACCTTCACAATCCGCGCTGGCAACAGCGCCGACGACGGCGGGTCGTCCCATGCTCGGTCGGTGACCATCGTTGCAGCACCGCCGACGGCGCCGACCGCACTCGACCCCTACGTTGGCGACCGTCAGGCGCAGCTGCGTTGGAGCTTTAGCGGCGACCAGGACTTGATCAGCGGCTTCCAGTACCAGGTGCGGAGCGGGGGCGTGTTCGGCAACGACTGGACCGACGTGCCCGGTGGTACGGCGACCACGTCGCACAGTGTGACCGGACTGACCAACGACACGAGCCACAGCTTCCGGGTCCGGGCCGTGAATGGCGCGATCGGAAGCGCCGCGAGCAACGAGGTGAGCAGACTTCCGACAGCGGCGCGCTCGACTCCCGCCAGTCCCCGTGGGCTGGCCGGGGCGCAAGTCGGCGTCGGACGGGTTGCGTTGACCTGGAGCGCGGCCTCGCAGCCGCTGACCGTGACCGGCTACCAGTACACGGACGATGGCGGATCCACCTGGATCGACATTCCAGATAGCGATTCCAGCACGGCCTCGTACACGGTCTCCGGTCTGACCGCGGTATCGTCGTCCGACTTCGCGGTCCGCGCCGTCAACAGCTTCGGGCGAAGCGGGTCCTCCAACTCGGTCGTCCTAATGCAGCCGCGGCGGCCGGTCGGGCTCAGCGCTGAAGCAGGTGACACCCAGGCGACGGTGAACTGGCGCTTCGGCGGCAACACACCCAACTTTCAGCTCTTGCAGATCCCGCTCAGCAAGCTGACCGACGGCATCGCCAGCGACGACGATGACGACGAGTTCGGGTATTCCGTCGCGCTTGACGGCGACATCGCCGTGGTGGGGGCTCCCGGGAACAACAGCGGCCAGGGCGCGGCCTATGTCTTCACCAGGGACTCAAACGGGTGGGGGTCGCCGGTCACGCTCGCTGCTGCCACCGGCGCGGCGAACGACGCGTTCGGCCATTCCGTAGCAGTTGACGGGAATACCGTCATCGTCGGGGCATACACGCACGACTTCGACGATGGCGGAGGTCCGGTCGCCGAAAGTGGAGCAGCGTACGTCTTCACGGGGACTGCGACGACCGATCCGATTACCAATGTGACTACCTACGTGTGGGAAGAAACAGCCACGCTGGTCCCCTCGGACCGAGGCACGTACGACGAGTTCGGGATTTCCGTGGCGATCGACGTCGACACCGTCGTGATTGGCGCGCACCAGCCCGATCCGGACGGCGCCGGAGTCGACGAGGCGGGCCATGGCGCGGCCTACGTCTTCAGCAGGACTTCGACGACCGATCCGATTACCAATGTGACTACCTACGTGTGGGGCGAGGCGGAGGCAGCCCACAGAATAGAAACAGCCAAGCTGACCGCCACGGACGGTGCGATCGGCGACGGACTCGGTATCTCCGTGGCGATCGATGGCGACACCGTGCTGGTCGGGGCGCACAAGTACCACGTCCCAACCATTACCGACTCTGTTGCAGATTCCGGTGGGGTCTACGTCTTCAACAAGACTGGCGACAGTTGGAGCACCGGCACGGAGACGGCGCTGCTGACCGCCGCCAACGCGGCAGAGTCGGACGAATTCGGCATTTCGGTGGCGATCGACGACGACAGCGTCGTGATTGGTGCGCACCAGCACGACGCCAACGGCTGGGCAGACGCCGGCGCGGCGTACGTCTTCAGCAGGGACTCGCGCTCCGGTTGGTGGAGCGAGGCAGCATGGCTGGTGGCCTCTGACGGCTCGGCCAACGATGGTTTCGGTGTTTCAGTAGCGGTCGACGGGGTGAGAGCCGTGGTCGGGGCGCACCTCTACGATCAATCAGGGCTGTTCCGAACCGATGACGGGTCGGCATACGTGTTCAGCCACGACTCGACCGGCTGGCGCCAGTCGGTGAAGCTTGTTGCCCCCGGCGCCGCATCGAACGACGAGTTCGGGCACTCCGTCGCGCTGTCCGCCAATACTGTCCTGGCAGGCGCGCCGCAGCGCGACCCATCATTACCCGACACCAGGTCGGGTTTTGCCTACGTCATGGAGATCGACGGCAGGACGGATGCCAAGATTTGGACGGACCTGGTCGCTACGGAGCTGAGGAGCGAGGGCGTCAACTACGAATACCGGGCGCTTCGTCTGACCAATGCCCAGGAGTACGGCTTCCAGGTACGTTCAGTGAACGACGCCGGCAACGAACCGGCCGTGGAATTCCCCGGTGTCATGCCGATTAGCGCGAAGCCGGGCGTGACGAGTGGTTTATCCGCGCAGGGAGGCGATGGCCTGGTGACGCTGCGTTGGGACCGATCGCGTGACTCGAGCATCAGCGGCTACCAGGTAGCGCAGCATCGGCAACAGAAGCTGAGCGCCGGCACCGATGGCCAGACAGGCGGCCACTTTGGATTCTCGGTCGCAGTGGACGGCGGTACCGCCGTCGTGGGCGCGCCCGGGCAGGACGCCGAAGCAGGCGCAGCCTACGTCTTCGTCAAGGACTCGAGTGGGTGGGGGCAGCGGGTCAAGCTCACCGCCGACGGCGGCGCCGTGGGCGACATGTTCGGGCATTCGGTCGCGATCGAGGGTAATACGATCGTGATTGGGGCGCCTCTGGTCAATAGCGCGAGGGGCTTGGCCTATGTCTTCACCAGGAACACGATCACAGGCCTCTGGAGCCAGACGGCCAGGCTGTCCGTCTCCGACGGCGACATAGACGATGAGTTCGCTTTTGCCGTAGCAGTCCACGAGCAGACGATTGTGGTTGGCGCACGCTTCCGCGACCACCCTGACGGATTAGGGATCAGCGACGCCGGCGCAGCTTACGTCTTCATGTGGAATTCGGCCCTGCAGAGGTGGGACCAGGAGGCCAAACTGACCGCTTTGGATCCCGGGGAGCGCGACTACTTCGGTTACTCCGTTGCGGTGCACGGTGACGCGGTGCACGGTGACACGGTTGTAATCGGGGCGTCCAATGCCCCCAATGGTCCCGGTTCGGCATACCTCTTCACCAGGCCCAGCCGCGAGTGGGCCGACAGCACCGAGACGGCCGAGCTCACCGACTCCGAAGGCGATGACGGCGACCAGTTCGGGTCGGCTGTTGCGGTGTACGACGACACGCTCGTGATCGGCGCCCGCAACGCTGACGCAGCTTACCTCTTCACCCGCGATTCGACTGGTGTGTGGCCCGACACGGCCACGGCCACGCTGACAGCGACAGGGTTCGATAACGTGATAGTCGACGGCTTCGGAAGCTCCGTTGCGGTGCACGGTGATGTGGTGGTCGTCGGGGCGCCGGCCACCGACATTCGCGGAGACGACGGTTCCGCCTCGGGTGCGGCATTTGTCTTCACCAAGCCCAGCGACGGGTGGGCCGACAGCACCGAGACGGCGACGCTCATCCTACCAGCGGGCGACGCTGCGGAAGAGGACGACCTGTTCGGCAATTCCGTCGACGTGGATGGCCAATATGTCGTGGTCGGCGCGTCCGATGCTGACTTGGCAGGCGATGATGACTTCGGGGCGATCTACGCATCAGACATCGCGGTGTGGAAGGATATCGAGCGCAGCAACGACACGACCGCGGCCCACACGGTAAGGGGCCTGTCGAACGGATCGTATTACTACTTCCAGGTTCGCGCGGTTGACGGGGTCGGCGACGGCCCACCCTCGTACGTCGTCTGGGCGAGGCCGACGCCGGCACCCGACAGCACCCGGGACGTCACCACCGGCCTCTGGTCCGACGGCGCCACCCTCTGGCTCGCCCAGAACGGCGCCGGCGCCGACGACGCCGTCTACGCGTACGACATCGAAAGCCGCGAGCGCGTGGAGGACCGCGAGTTCGAGCTCGACAAGGCCAACGTCGCCCCGCGCGGCCTCTGGTCCGACGGCGCTACCATCTGGGTTTCCGACAGCGGCAAGGACAAGCTCTTCGCGCACGACCTGGAGAGCGGCGAGCGCCTCCCTGACTCGGACAGGGAGCTCGCCCGCGACAACCGCGACGCCCGCGGCATCTGGTCCGACGGCGTTCGGATGTGGGTGCTCGACGGGCGCGCCGACGCTCTGTTCGCTTACGACCTCGAGACGGGCGCACTGCTCGGGGAGTACGAGCTCGACTCCGCCAACAACGACCCGCGCGGCCTTTGGTCCGACGGCGTGAGCGTATGGGTCTCCGACCACGGCACGAAGCGCCTCTTCGCCTACCGGCTGTCCGTCCCGGAGGGGCCGGCCGGGGAGGACGCCGGGGCCGGAGCCCTCGAGCGCGTCCCGGACGAGGACTTCACGAACGTGACGCTTTCCGCCAACAACAGCCCGCGCGGCATCTGGTCTGACGGCGACGTGATGTACGTCGCCGATGCGAGCGATGACAGGGTCTACAGCTACAACATGCCCGACGCGATCGACGCCCGCCTCGCCTCGCTCACGCTGAGCGGTGTCGAGATCGGCGAGTTCTCAGGCAGTACGTCCGAGTATGCGGGCGTCCTCGCGGACGGCGTGACGGAGACGACCGTCGAAGCCGATCCGCGTCAGGACGACGCGACGGTCCTGATCGAGCCAGCAGACCGCGCCGAGGACGCCGACGGTCACCAGGCGGCCGTCGCCGCGGGCGCGGAGGTCACCGTGACCGTGACCTCGCCCGACGGCAGCCGCACGAAGGTCTACCGGGTGCGCCTCGCCGAGGCGGGACCGTCGGCGAACTGCCTGCGCGGCGCGGTTGCCGCCGGCTTCAGCCTCGTCGTCTTCGAGGGCGGCAGCATCGAGGACCTCGTGTCCTGCGCCCAGAGCCGCCACGTCAGCGCCCTCTACACCTTGCACGACGGCGCCTACCTTTCCTACATCCTCGGCGCGCCGGACTTTGTGAACCGCCCCTTCCGCGAGCTGTTCGCTGCCGGCGTGCCCGCCCTCAGCCCGCTCATCGCCAGGAGCGACGGACCGCCCTCCCCGGACCCGACGCCCGACGGCGGCGGAGCGGGTGTCGACGGCCTGACGCAGCCCTGGCCGGAGTGCCTGCGCGGCGCGGTTGCCGCCGGCTTCAGCCTCGTCCTCTACGAGGGGGGCAGCGTCGCCGACATCGAGGCCTGCGCGCAAAGCCGCCACGTCACGGCCCTCTACACCATCCACGACGGCAAGTATCTGGCCTACATCCTTGGCGCGCCGGACTTTGTGAACCGCCCCTTCCACGCTCTCTTCGTCGACGGCGTGCCCGCCATCACCCCGCTCATCGCCAAGGCAACGATCCCGGCCAGTGGCCTGTGAGGACTACCGCTACCACATTTGCCCACAAGGCTGCGTCCAGGAATGTGTACCCGGTTTCTGCTTTACGGATGAGAACGGCCAATTGAATTGCTCAGACGATTGCACTGGGCCTGGCAGTTGCCGGCGCCCCGGTTCCACAGCGACTCTGCAGCGATGACCCGGCGGTGGCTATCAATGTGGTGGGCAACGACACCGACCCCGAATCGGGGACCACGCTCTCGCTGACGTCGGTGACGTCGCCCAGCAGCGGCACGGTCACCCTGGGTAGCGATGGCGCCATCACCGACACCCCCAACGCTGGCTTCAGCGGCAGCAGCAGCTTCGACTACACGGTGTCGGACGGGACCGACACCGATACCGAGACAGTGACCATCACCGTCACGGGGGCGTAACGACGCCGCGCTGCGGCCGCGCGCCGCGCACGATCTGCTCAGGCGTGTGCCTGCGCCGTTTCACCGTGATGTCCTCCTCCGCCCACCTTCGCGGGCCAAAGGACTCTCATCAACAGCGGGCTCGTCTCAGGGGGTCGGGTCAGTAGCGTCCGGGCACGTCGTGGTAGGCATGGCCGTCAGGGAGACGGCAGGGTGCCAGACTTCTTCGAAGCTCGCACTGGGAGACGGGTTGTTTGTGAGGATGAACCTGGCTAGCCATTTGTGGAGCCCAGTCGCGTTCCTCGAGCGGACGCTCGACTGGTTCGGTGAACAGGGCATCACGGTCGAAGCGGTGATGACTGACAACGGCGCCGCGTACGAGTGGTGGCGCCGCTACCGGGAGGAGGGCGCGGCCGGGCTCCGGGACCGTAGCTCCGCTCCGCGTTCCAACCCCCGCCGCACCGCAGCCGCGCTCGAGCAGCGCATCTGCGCCGTGCGCCGCAGCCAGGGGTTCGGGCCGCACCGCATCGCCTGGGCGCCCGGGCTCGCCCGCTCCACCGTCTACGCCGTGCTCAGGCGCTGCGGCCTCAACCGCCTCGACCGGCTGCATCGCGTCACCCGCGAGACGGTCCGCTACGAGCACCCAGCCCCCGGTGACCTGTTGCACATCGACGTGAAGAAGCTGGGCCGCATCCCCGAGGGCGGCGGGCACCGCGTCCGCGGGCGCTCCGCCGCGACCCCGCGTACCCGCGGCCTCGACTACCTCCACGTCGCCGTCGACGACCACAGCCGCTACGCCTACGTCGCCGTCCTGCCCGACGAGCGCGGCGCCAGCTGCGCCGCCTTCCTCAAGCAGGCGCTCGCCGCGTTCGGCCGCCGTGGCGTGCGCGTGCGCGGCGTGCTCACGGATAACGCGAAGGCCTACACCGTCTCCCGCGACTTCCGCGGCGTGGCCGCCGCCGCCGGCGTGGCACTGCGGCACACCCGGCCCTACCGCCCGCAGACGAACGGCAAGGCCGAGCGCTTCATCCAGATCCTGCAGAACGAGTGGGCCTACGCCCGCACCTATCGCTCCAACGCCGAGCGGCTGCACCAGCTCCCGCGCTGGCTCTACCGCTACAATGCTCGCCGGCCACACGGCGGTATCGGCGAGGCTGTCCCCGCCTCACGCCTGTAAACAACGTTCGTGGGAAGAACACCTAGCAGGGTGATGAAAAAGTCCGCCGCGGCGGTTTTGGGCTGAAATCGCGCTGGCCGCGACATCAAGAAACCCAATGTTTCTGGGCTCTACGCCAGCCCACCGAATGGCCAGTGAGACCCAGCGGCCCAGGATCAGGGGTTTTTCAGCAGCTTGCTAGCTAGGGACTCCGCGCAGACCACGAGCAGCTTCCTGCTTGACCGATTAGCACCCTGCGGTGCCTCTCCCCACATGGAAAAGGGACAGGAGGGAGGGGGTACCGCGCTCAGCTCAGGCGGTGCGCCTGTCGCCGAGGTGGTCGAGCAGCTCCGACAGCCGCGCGATCTCGATGTCCGGGCGCACGTCGTGCGTCGGGACCAGCGGGTTCGTGCGCTGTGCGGTGCGCAGCCCGGCGCGCTGTGCGCCGAAGATGTCGTCCCACGGCCGGTCGCCGACGAACAGCGCCCTCGAGGGGTCGGTGACGCCGACGGCGGCGAGCGCTGCGCCGAAGACGCTCGGGTGCGGCTTCATGTAGTCCAGCTCGCAGGTGTAGAGCCGCGCGTCCAGCAGGCTGTCCAGCCCGTCGCGGCGCAGGAAGCGCTCGTGGAAGTGGCGCGGCCAGTGCGTGTTGGAGAGCATCGCGGTGCGCAACCCACGCTCGCGCAACGCCTCCAGCGTCGGCGCCGCCTCGGCATCGTGCTCGATGTGCGGCGCCCAAGCGTCCAGGTAGGCCGCCGCGGCGGCGTCGAGCGCCGCTGGCGGCACGTCCGCGCCGAGCCGCCGCTGTGCCTCGGCGACGATGCCGGCAAGCGTGCCGCCGTATGGATGCTCGTGCTCCGTGCGCTCCCAGAAGTCGCTCTCGGCCGCGCCGAGCAGCTCTGTGAGCTCCTCCGCGTCCTGATCGACGTGCGGCGCGAGCGCCTCGGCGGCGGGGCCCCACAGCGACTTCGTGCTCACCGACGTCGCCCACGTCGAGAGCGTGCCGCCCCAGTCGAAGATCACCGCCTCGATGCCGGCGTCGCGCAGGGTCACGGACAGCTCCTCGATTTCGGGTCGGTCAGCCTGCGCAGCATCGCACGCGCGCGCGCCGCGCTGTAGCGTCCTCGTCCGCTACGCTGGATGGCGCCAGCGCGAAGGGCGAGGGATGAGCGACGGCGCGGCGATCCGCTTCGAGGGCCTCGTCAAGACGTACGGCGACGTGCGCGCGCTCGACGGCATCGACCTGACCGTGCCGCGCGGCGAGGTCTTCGGTTTCCTCGGCCCCAACGGCGCCGGCAAGACCACCGCGATCCGCATCCTGATGGACCTGATCCGCCCCACCGCCGGCCGCGCCGAGGTGCTCGGCTTCGACGCCCAGCGCGACACGCTCGAGGTGCGCCGCCGCTGCGGCTACCTCCCGGGCGACCTCGAGCTCTACAACTCGCTGACCGTCGACGCCTGCCTCGATCTCGTGGCCTCGCTGCGTGGCGACGTCGACCCCCGCTACCGCGGGGAGCTGGTCGAGCGGCTGCGGCTCGATACGGGCAGGCGCATCGGGGCGCTCTCTCGCGGCAACCGCCAGAAGGTCGGCCTGACAATCGCGCTCATGGCCAAGCCGGAGCTGGTCGTGCTCGACGAGCCGACGAACGGCCTCGATCCGCTCGTCCAGGACGAGGTCGAGGCGATCCTGCGCGAGGTGGTCGCCGACGGGCGCAGCGTCTTCTTCTCCTCGCACGTGCTCGCCGAGGTCGAGCAGATCGCGCGCCGCGTGGCGATGCTGCGCGGCGGCCGCATCGTCGCCGTCAGCGATCTCGCGGAGCAGCGCCGCCTCGCGCCGCGGCGCGTCACCGTCGCGTTCGCGGAGCCGCCGCCCGCCTCGGCCTTCGCGGGGTTGAGCGGCGTGCGCCTCGTCTCGCTCGAGGGCTGCGACGCCGTCTTCGAGACGCACGACGAGATGCACGCGCTGATCCAGGCGCTGGCGACGCAGCGCGTCCGCACCCTCGAGACCCACGAGATCACGCTGGAGGAGCTGTTCCTCTCCTACTACGAGGAGCCCGCGCATGCCTGACCCGACGATCGTGCGCAAGACGCTGCGCGATCTGCGCTGGCGGATCGTCGGCTGGGGGCTCGGACTCGCCGCACTCGCCGCGTTGCTGGTCTTGATCTTCCCGGTCATCGGGGCGCAGTTCGAGGGCGTCGAGGTGGAGAACTTCGGCTTCGGCGACATCGATGACTTCTCGAATCCGCGCCAGTTCCTGCAGGTCGAGTTCTTCACCTGGTCGCCGGTCCTGATGACGGTCTTCTCGATCATGGTCGGCGGCGCGCTGCTGGCCGGCGAGGAGGGCGCGGGCACGCTCGAGGTGCTGCTCTCGCAGCCGCTCTCGAGGCGCGGGCTGTTCCTCGGCAAGCTGGCCGGCGCCGCGATCGCCGTCATCGTGATCCTGCTGCTCGCCGGCCTCGGCTTCCTGATCAGCGGGCAGTTCGTGGACCTCGAGGGCAAGGTGACGCCGGGGGAGCTGGCGATCGCGCCGTTCGTGCTGCTGCCCTTCGCCTGGTTCATGATCGCGGTGACGATGCTCGTGGCCACGCTCACACCGACGCGCGGGCGGGCAGCCGGGCTGATGACCCTCGGCGCCGCCGTGAGCTACGTGCTGACCATCGTCGCCGGTCTCGCCGAATCGCTGTCCTGGCTGCGCTTCTTCAGCGCCTACCACTACTCCGACGCGCAGCGCGTGCTGACCGAGGGCGCCCACTGGCCGAACCAGGCCGTGCTGCTGATCGCCGCGCTGGTCTGCGCCGCGCTCGCCCTCGCGGCCTTCGAGCGCCGCGAGATCGGCGTCGGGCGTTCGCCCCTTGCCGCGCTGCTGGGCCGCGAGCAGGGCGCCGAGGGTGCGGCGGAGGCCGCCGCGGAGCCGCAAGCCGCTCGGTAGAGGGCAGGCGTTCGACCGTCGGGCAGGGCCGCGACACTCCTCTGACATCGCCGGGCATCGCTGCGAGCTGCCCTCGACGCCGCCTGGGCATGGCGCGAGCGCGGCATTTAGCCATGGCCGGGCACCGTAGTAGGTTTGACTTAGAGTAAAAGACAGTGTAGACAGGTATCTATACATCGTGTAGACGTGCTTATAAAGCATCCGAAGCCTGTTGGGGGTGAGTTGTGCAGACTACGAATGGCCCGCTGTTCGGACGAAGATGGCTTGGCGCGCTCTGGGCGGCCGCGTGCCTGGTCGCCGGGGGCGTCGCGCTCCTCGCCGCGGCCTGCGGCGGCGACGACGAGCGGCTGACGGTCTACTCCGGCCGCAGCGAGGAACTGATCGGGCCCGTGCTCCAGCAGTTCGAGGAAGACACGGGCATCGAGGTCGCCGTGCGCTACGGCAGCACCGCCCAGCTCGCCGCACTGCTGATCGAGGAGGGGGACCAGTCGCCTGCCGACGTCTACATCGCGCAGGACGCGGGCGCCCTCGGGGCGGTGGAGGCGGCGGGGCTGTTCGCGGCGCTCGACAGCGAGCTGCTCGAACGGGTCGCCCCGAGTTACCGATCGCGCGAGGGCCTGTGGGTCGGGCTCTCCGGTCGCGTGCGGGTCGTCGTCTACAACACGGACGCGGTCGACCGTTCGGAGCTGCCGGGTTCGATCCTCGACTTCACGGATCCGAAGTGGAAGGGGCGCATCGGCTGGGCCCCGACGAACGGCTCGTTCCAGGCCTGGGTCACGGCGCTGCGCCTCGGCGTGGGCGAGCAGGCGGCGCTCGCCTGGCTGCAGGGCGTCAAGGCGAACGACCCCGTCGAGTACCCGAAGAACAGCGCGATCGTCGAGGCCGTCGGGCGTGGCGAGGTCGATGTCGGGTTCGTCAACCACTACTACCTGCACCGCTTCCTGGCGGAGGAGGGCGAGGGCTTCGGTGCGCGCAACCACTACACGGCGCCGGGAGACATCGGGACACTGGTCAACGTGGCGGGCGCCGGCGTGTTGCGGACCTCGGATTCCGCGGACGCGGCGGAGCAACTGATCGACTTCCTGCTTGGCGCGGACGCGCAGCGCCACTTTGCCGAGGCGAACGCGGAGTACCCGCTGATCGTGGGCGTGCCCGCGAGCGCCGACCTTCCGAGCATCGCGGCGCTCGAGCCGCCCGCGATCGACCTGAGCGGCCTCGAGGATCTTCACGGCACGCTGGTGCTGCTGCGATCGGCGGGCATCCTGCCGTAGCCGGGCTGGTGAACGCGGCGTGCGCTGGACGCACATCGGGCCTCGTAACGAGGCCCGATTCTATTGTGTGTGCCCGGGATTCGCCGGGGTTGGTCCCTGTGCCGGCTCTAGCCGGGGGCGGGGCGCTGTGGCTGCCCGCCGCGGGGTGGGACCTTCCGGCCTAGTGCGAAGCTGCTCTGCCCAAGGGTCTGCTCCTAACGGCTCAAGCGCGCCTGGCGCTTCTGAGGAGAGATCTGACCCAATCCGTCACCGGGTCTCCCTTCCTCTGTCCCTCGTCTCAAGAATCATCATGCGACTCCGCGTACGCCCTTGCAACATTGTGAACGTGCACGCATTCACAAGCTCCCGCCGCCCGGCCGCAGGATCGCCCGGGTGCTGCGCAGCGCCTCGACCAGGTCGCGGTGCTGCCGCACGAGCAGGGCGATTCCGAGCACGAGATAGACGATCGCGATCACGGTGCGCACCTCGGAGATCGGGATCACGAACTGCACGACGAAGAGCCCGAGCAGCGCCCCCGCCTCGTAGCGGTTGAGGCTGAGGCTGACGAGGATGGCGACGGCGAAGAGCGACTGCGCCGCCGTGAGGAAGACCTCCTCTTGCTGGCGCGAGTCCAGCGGCAGGCCGCCGAGCGTATCGCCGGAGATCGCGAACGCGATCGGCAGACCGCCGAGCAGCAACGTCCACTGGTTCACCTTCGAGGAGAGCAGCGCCGCCATCCCCATCACCGCGCGGCCGCGGAAGGCGAGGATGCCGGCGACGAGGAACTCGGGCGCCTCGGAGGCGAACGGGGCGAGCCACTGCACCAGCAGGAACTCGTCGATGCCGAGCTGCGTGCCGCTGTGGATCAGCCCCTCGGCGAACGGCTCCGCGGCGGCCAAGATGGCCGCGGCCGCGAAGACGAAGATGCCGACGTTGAGCGCCCGGCGCTGCTTTTTGGGCAGATGGCCGATCCAGTGCGCGGGGCCGACAAGGTC
This sequence comes from Dehalococcoidia bacterium, assembly GCA_965247925.1. Lineage (GTDB taxonomy): Bacteria > Chloroflexota > Dehalococcoidia > UBA2979 > UBA2979 > VXMT01. The sequence continues at coordinate 944,766 of CBDFIB010000003.1, read as the reverse complement.
ATGCTCCTCGCCCTCGTTGCGGGCCACGCCGTAGACGTAGACGGCGAAGATCGCGAACAGCACGACGCTGTCCACCATGCTGATCGAGCCCTTGAATGGCAGCGTGAACGAGTAGAGCGTCGCCGCGCCGAGCGCGATCACATCGAGGGCGTTCGAGCGGTGCAGCCGCAACACGCGCCCTCGCGTGCGCAGCCAGAAGATGAGGAACACCGCCGACCAGCCGACACCGATCAACAGCCGGTTCGCCCCCGTCATGTTCGCGACGGCGTAGGGCGCGAACTCTGGATCCTGCCCCGCCTTCCAGGCGAAGGCGAGATCGACGGCGTACTCGGGCAGCACGGCGATAAAGGCGATGAAGGCGACGGCGAGGCCCTGCGAGATATCGACCTCGGCGGCCTCGGCGGCCCAGCTCAGCAGGAACGCCGCCGCCACAATCCCGAGGCCGAGCAGCAGCGTGTCGGTCACCGTGCCGAGATGCGTGCCGCTGATGCGCAGCGCGATCGCGGGCAGGCAGATCGCCGCCATGATGCCGATCAGGATGACCGCGCTGCGCATATCGCCTCCCGACGGATCGCGCGTCTCCGGACGCGGCGTGCCGCCCGATGGTACCGGGGCGTATCGTTACGGCGGATCGTACGCGTGCGAGGGGAGGCCGGGATGCTGCGAGTGGGCGAGGCGGCGCCGGAGTTCACGCTGCGCGACCTCGGCGGCGACGAGTGGCGGCTGGGCGATCAGCCGGATGGCACGCTGGTCCTGTCCTGGATCCGCGGCGAGTGGTGAGGCGTCTGCAACCGCTACCTGCAGGGCCTGCAGGAACGACTCGCTGACTTCTCCGGGCAGGGCGCGCGCTGGGTAATCGTCGCCGACGATGCGCCGGAGCGGCTGGCCGAGCTCCAGACGCGGCACGGCCTGGAGGGCGTCACCTTCCTCCACGACCCCGGCGGCGAGGTAGGCGCGCACTACGGCGTGATGCACACGCCCGAGCCGGCCAGCGGCCACGGCGGCCACACGGAGCCCGCGATACTGGTGCTGCGACCGAACCGCACGGTCGTCGCCGCCTCCTACACGATCGGCTCGACGGGTCGCATGCCCCTCGACGACGCACTGCGCGCCGCCCGCCGCATCGCGGACGAGGAGTAACGGCGGGCGCGAGGATGGAAGGAGCGCGCTACCCGCGCAGCGGGGCGCGCTCGAGGGCGTCGCGGGCCTCGCTCATGAGGTCGGCCAGCACCTGCTCGACGCTGCGCTGCTCCGAGATCAGGCCGACGCCCTGACCGGCGGCGACCGTCTGGAAGTCCCTGACCTCCCAGTCGTCGATTGCCTGCTGGATCTTCGCGACCAGCATCCCCTGCAGCGGCATCTTCAACGGGTCCGGCGCACCCGGCTCGGACCAGGCATCGGTCCACTTGGAGCGCAGCATCGAGGCGCGCTTGCCGGTCGAGGCGCGGCTCTGCACCGAGTCCTCGGTCTGGGCGTCGATCAGGCGCTGCTTGACGTGCGGCAGTACGTCGGACTCGTGCGTGCTTTGCCAGATCGTGCCGCACCAGACGCCCGCCGCGCCGAGCGCGAGCGCGGCCGCGATGTGCTCGCCGCTGGTCACGCCGCCCGCGGCGAGGATCGGCGTGTCGTACTCGCGCGCCATCCTCGTCACCGTCGGGACGAGCGAGAAGGTGCCGATGCGCCCGCTGTGCCCGCCGGAGTCTCCGCCCTGCGCGACCAGCAGGTCGACGCCCGCCTCGAGTTCGCGCCGCGCCTGGCGCGGCATCCCGATCAGCCCCCAGACCTTCGTGCCCACCTCGTGCCCACGTTCGAGCACGACGGCGGGGCTGCCGAGGCCGGAGGCGAAGATCGGCACGCGCTCGTCGAAGATCACGTCCAGCTGGCGGCGGACACGCTGTAGCAGGTCCGCGCCCAGCACGGCCTTCACCGGGCTGGTCGGGTCCGGGATCTCGTTGTCGCGCTGGAGGCGGTCGACGAAGTCGCGGTGGACGTCCGGGATCATCGCCTCGAGGTCCTCGGGGTTGCCCTCCTCGAACGAGGCGGGGAGCAGCGTGTCGACGCCGAAGGGGCGGTCGCCGACCTGGTCCTGGATCCAGCGGATCTGCTCGCGCGCGTCCTCGGGCTCGAGCGGGCTGATGCCGAGCACGCCGATCGCGCCGGCGTTGCTGGCGGCGGCGACGACCTCCTTCGTCAGCGCGAAGGCGACGATCGGGATCTCGCAGCCGTACTCCTCGCAGAGCCGGGTGCGCAGCGGGTCGGGCGTCTGGCCCGCGTTCGCGGTCATCGCGCCGCGTCCTCGAGGGCTGCTAGCGGCCCTGCCAGATTGCGGTGCGCTTCTCCGCGAAGGCGGTGGGGCCTTCCTTCGAGTCCTCGGAGCTGAAGACCTTGTCGGCGATCCACTGGTAGAGCCGGAAGCTGCCGGCCAGGTCGGCCGAGGACCAGTGCTGGATCTGCGCCTTCGTCGCCGCCACGGAGAGCGGCGCGTTGCTGGCGATCATCTGCGCCAGCTCAATCGCGCGAGGGATCAGCCGGTCCGGCTCGACCACCTCGGTGACGATGCCCCACTGCAGCGCCTGCTCCGGGTCCACGCGGTCGGCGGTGAGCAGCAGCTGGCTGGCGCCGGAGAGGCCGATCAGGCGCGGCAGCAGGTGCAGCCCCGGACCGGGGATGATCCCGCGCTTCGCCTCGTAGAGGCCGACGTAGGCCGTGCTGGACATGATGCGGATGTCGCAGCCGAGCGCCGTCTCGAGGCCGCCGCCGACGGCGATGCCGTTGATCGCGGCGATGAACGGCTTGGGATTCGAGCCGTAGGCGTGCGGCATGATCTGGCCGTTGAAGGCCGTCCCGGCGGCGCTCTGACCTCCGGCGACGCGCTCCGCCGCCTCCTTGAGGTCCATGCCGGCGCTGAACGCGCGCCCCGCCCCGGTCACGATGCCGACGCGCATCTCGTTGTCGGCGGTGAAGTCGTTCAGCGCCTCGGCCTGCTCGGCGCGCAGATTGCCGCCGAGGGCGTTGAGCCGCTCCGGGCGGTTCATCGTGAAGATCGCGTAGTGGTCGAACTTTTCGTACAGCAGGTCTGGCATCGCACGCCCCCTTGCGCCGTCGTCGCATTGCCGCGGGATTGTACCCGTTGTGGGCGGCGTTCGCGGGATCGCGGGTGCGCACGCCTCGAAACTGCGGGCTATCATCGCCGCGCGACGGTGTCGAGGAGTGCGGAGGAACGATGGAGCAGCTCGCGGGGCGGGTCGTGGTGATCACTGGCGCGGCGCGCGGCGTCGGCCGGGCGCTGGCGCTCGAATGCGCGCGCGAGGGCATGCGCCTCGCGCTCGCGGACCTCGACGGGGCGCTCATGGAGCAGGTCGCCGGGGAGGCGCGGGCGCTCGGCGCCGAGGCGTTCGCGATGGCGGTCGACGTCTCCGAGCGCGACGAGGTCGAGGCGCTCGCCGATCGCGCCTACGCCGAGTACGGCGAGGCGAACCTGCTGATGAACCACGCCGGCGTCTCCGTGCGCGGCCTGACCGTCGACGCCAGCGAGGTCGACTGGGAGTGGACGCTCGCGGTGAACGTGCGGGGGGTGCTGAACGGCGTCCGCGCCTTCGTCCCGCGCATGCGGGAGCAGGACGGCCCCGCGCACATCGTGAACACCGCCTCGATGTCGGGGCTGGTGGCGCGGGCGAACGAGCACGGCGTCTACACCGCCTCGAAGCACGCGCTGGTCGGCCTCACGACCGTACTGCGTGACGAGCTGGAGCCCGAGGGCATCGCCGTCTCCTGCTGGTGCCCGAGCGGGATGGCGACGAACCAGACGAACTCCAACGAGTACCGCCCGGAGAAGTTCGGCGGCTACTATGAGTTCCCCGTGCCCCACACGGGGAAGCTGCCCAACCCGATGCCGCCCGAGGAGGTCGCCCCGCGCGTGCTGGCCGGCGTGCGCGCGAACCGGCGCTACATCATCAGCCACCCGCACCGGCTCTCCGACGTTACGGAGTACTACGACCGGATGTGGGACGACTACGCCGCCGCCGTCCGCATCGCCGACGAGATCGAAGCCGCCGGCTAGAGAGGCACGCCACGATGACGCTGACACTCGAGGACCGCGAGGCGATTCGCGACCTGTTCGCACGACAGAACCTCGCCTACGACCGCCGCGAGGCGGAGCGCACGGCGGCAATGTTCACCGAGGACGGCGTCCTGGAGCTCAGGGCGAGCGATCTCCTCTTCCGAGGCCGCGAGGCGATCCGCGGCTACATGGGGCGGCTGCTCGACGTGACCGGCGACGACTACCGCCACTGGACGAACAGCCTCGCCATCGAGCCCGTCGAGGGAGCGCCGGACGAGGCGCGCGTCGAGTGCTACATCATCGCCTTCGGGATGGAAGACGGCAGCCTGCGCCTGTCCGGGCGCTACTTCGACCAGCTGCGCAAGGTCGGCGGCGAGTGGCTGTTCCAGTACCGCCTCTACGTGAGCGAGTTCAATGTCAGCCGGCACGGCGACGTCACCTCGAGGCTGAGCGAGTAGCGTCGTCCCCCGGTCCGCTCGCGCGAGGCAAGATACGCGACGGGGCCAGCGGTATTTTGTGTCCGATGCTATGCTCCCGCCGTCTGGCACACGGTTTGCATTGCGAAAGGAAACCAATGGCGAACACGACAAACGTGGGAGACGTGAGCGTCGAGTACCCGGCCGAAGGCGTCGGCATGGTGGTGATCAACAACCCGCCGATGAACATGTGGTACCTCGGCCTTGCCAAGAAGATGTCCGACGGCATGGACGAGGTGCGCGAGTCCGGCGCGAAGGTGCTGATCCTCGCCTCCGACACGCCTGGCTACTTCCTGGCGCACATGTCCCTGCAGGACAGCATCGACATCGCCGAGGGGCGCGACCCGACCGGCGACTTCGTCGGCATGGCCAAGTGCGGCGCCGAGCTGCGCCTTGGGCCGATGGTCTCGATCGCCGTCAACAACGGCCAGTGTTGGGGCGGCGGCTGCGAGCTCTTCTCGACCGCCAACCTGCGCGTCGCCGGTGAGTCGGCCACGTTCGGCCAGCCCGAGGTGATCATGGGCTCGATGGCCGCCGGCGCCGGCACCTCGCGCATCCCGCGTGTGATCGGCGAGGCGCGCGCGATGGAACTGCTGCTCGACGGCCGCCCGATCACGGCGCGCAAGGCGCTGCACTGGGGCTTCGTCAACCGCGTCTTCCCGGACGAGACGGTCCGCGAAGAGGCGATCAAGTGGGGTGCGCTGATCGCGTCCCGCCCCGCCTACACGCTGCAGGCGATCAAGCGGTCGATCGGCAAGGGCCTGGACCTCGCCTCGCACAAGGAGGCCTTCGCCAACGAGTACCAGGTGAACACGGACATGATCGCCCCGCACGCGGCGGAGAACATGGTCCTCCGCAAGGGGATCCAGGCGCGCTATGACGCCGGCGCGGACTCATGGGACGCCTGGGAGATCGAGCGCGAGGTCATCGACTGGGACGACTAGCCTCGCCACGACCGGGCCTGCGAGCAGGCCCCGCTACGAGCGTAGACGTTGCGGCCCGCCATCACGGCGGGCCGCAACTGTGTTTGGAGCAAGCCGATGCCGCGTACCCCGATCACGATCGATAGCTCAGGCATCAGCCTCGAGGGCGTCCTCGAACTGCCCGACGGCGCCGACGCCGGGTCACCCTGCGCGGCGGTCGTCATCTGCCACCCGCACCCGCTTTACGGCGGCTCGATGGACAACAACGTGGTGGCGGCCGTCTCGTCCGGGCTGCGCGCGCGCGGTATCGGCGCGCTGCTCTTCAACTTCCGCGGCGTCGGCCGCAGCGGCGGGGTGCCCGGCGACCAGGGCGAGGCGCTGCTGGACGCACGCGCGGCGCTCGCCTACGCGGCGGGCCTCGATGCGATCGACGAGGCGCGGATCGGTCTCGCCGGCTACTCGTTCGGGAGCGCGGTCGCGGCGACTGCCGCCGCGTCCTCGATCCCCGCGCTCGCGCTGATCGCGCTGCCGCTCTCGATGGCCGACGCGGGCCGGGACGCCATCGCGGCCTGCGCCAGCCCGCTGCTCCTGCTCTCCGGCTCGGAGGACGGCGGCAGCGGCGAGGACGGCCTGCGCGCGCTGGCGGAGAGCGCGGGCGGTCCCGCCCGCGTCGAGATCGTGCCGGGCGCCGATCATTTCTGGCGGGGCCACGAGGGCGCCATCACGCGCACCGCGGGGGAGTTCTTCGCGGACGCGCTCTCGGGGTAACGCGGCGGCGGAGGAATCTCAGCCGCGCCGGCTCCCTCAGCGGCGGTGCGCCCTCGGAGGTTTGGTGCGGGTTCGAGGGCCCGGCGATCCCCTCACCCCCGCCCTCTCCCCCAGGAGAGGGGGCCGGACGCGGCGCCGCGGAGGAATCTCAGCCGCGCCGGCTCCCTCAGCGGCGGTGCGCCCTCGGAGGTTTGGTGCGGGTTCGAGGGCCCGGCGATCCCCTCACCCCCGCCCTCTCCCCCAGGAGAGGGGGCCGGACGCCCTCGGGAGTTTGGTGCGCCCTCGAGGGCCACGCCGCGTGCGCCAGAGCCGCGCGCAGCGCGTGCTCGTCCGGGATGGGGGTGTGGGGGGCGCAGCCCCCCACAGGAGATGCGCGCCTGCCTCGGAGGTTTGGTGGGGGCTCGAGGGTCCGGTGATCCTCTCACCCCCGCCCTCTCCCAAGGGAGAGGGGGCCGGATCGCCCTCGGAGCTTGCGGGAGTGCTGCTGATCCGGCGGGGGCGTGGGGGCGGAGCCCCCCACAGAAAGAAAATCCGAGGGCGGGTGGGTGGGTCAGAGCCGCGCGCAGCGCGTGCTCGTCCGGGATGGGGGTGTGGGGGGCGCAGCCCCCCACAGGAGATGCGCGCTTGTTCTCGAGGCCCGCAGTCCGGCTACGTGCTTGCGGCTGCCTGGTCCGCGCGCCGCGCGATCGCGCGCGGGAGGCCCTCGAAGATGCGGCGGTGGATCGGTCAGAGCGCGTACCAGTAGAGCAGGCCGGGCGCGCCCGCCGGGTGGAAGTGCGCCTGTAGCAGCACCGCCGAACCGCCCTCGCGCGGCTCGACCGCGAGCTCGAGGATCGCCGAGCCCGGCAGCTTCATCTCCGCGACCAGCGTCAGCCGCCGTCCCGGCTCGATGGCCGCGACGCGCCAGAAGTCGAGCGGGTCGCCGGCGCGCAGCTCGCGAGGGTGACGCCGCCTGCGGCGCATCCCGACGCCGCCCACCAGCCGGTCGAGCAGGCCGCGCAGCCGCCACAGCGCGGTCGCGTAGTACCAGCCGCGGTCGCCGCCGATCGCGGCGATCTCCGCCCACGCCGCCTCGGGCGGCGCGCTGCTCCGCGCCTCGGAGCGCTCCGATTTGCCGTAGTAGGAGATGTCGTGCCGCTGCTGGCGGAAGCGGAAAGCGCCCTCCGTCCAGCGGATTGGCAGCGCCGCGCTGGTCTCGGCCTCGAGGGCGTCACGCGCGGCCTGCTCGTAGCCGATCAGCGGCGCCGGGATCAGGTCGCGCAGCTCGTCGGGGTGCTCGGAGACGAGGTTGTGCTGCAGGCCGTCGATCAGCGGCCGCGCCACGCTCGCCGGGACCGAGGTCACGAGGTCCAGCCACCACGAGGAGAGCCCGGGGCTGAGCACGGGCGCCGGGATGATCCAGAGCGGCTTGCCGACAACCCGCGCGAACTGCCGCAGCAGCTCCTCGTAGGTCAGCGTCTCGGGCCCGACGGCGTCGTAGCTGCGGCCCGCCGTCTCCTCGTGCTCGGGCAGGCGGACGAGGATCTCGAGCAGATCGTCGAGGGCGATCGGCTGGCTGCGTGAGCGCACCCAGCGAGGCGTCACCATGACGGGCAGGTGGTAGATGAGATCGCGGATCACCTCGAAGGCGGCGGAGCCGGGGCCGACGACGATGCCCGCCCGCAGCTCGGTGACGGGCACGGCGCCCGCGCGGAGCCGCTCGCCGGTCTCGCGGCGCGAGCGCAGGTGCGGCGAGGCTGCCTGCGCGGGCTGCAGCCCGCCGAGGTAGATGATGCGGCGCACCCCCGCCCGCTCGGCGGCGCGGACGAAGCGGTCCGCGGCCTCGCGGTCGATCGCGGCGAAGTCGCGCCCGGCCGCCATCGAGTGCACGAGGTAGTAGGCGATCTCCACGCCCGCCAGCACGCGCTCCAGCGAGGCCTCGTCGAGCGCGTCCGCCTCGGCGATCTCGACGCCGTCCCAGCCGCGCGCCTCGAGCGCCTCGCGCCGTCGCGAAGCGGCGCGCACGCGGTAGCCGCGCTCCACCAGCCGCGGTACGAGGTGCGTGCCGACGTACCCGCTCGCTCCGAGGACGAGGACCGACTGCGGCAATATGCCTACGCCGCCCAGACCGCCTCGTCGGCGCCGGGCAGCGGGGGCGGGCGGGTCCAGCGCGGCGGCGTCTCGGAGAGCACGCCCGCGGGGCGCACGTAGGCGAGGTCGCCCCAGTCGCTCGCCATCGGGGCGGTCAGGTCGCCGATGTCCTCGACGCCGGGATCGCGTTCTGCCTGCTCGTCGGTGCGGCCGAGCGCGTCGAACCAGCGGCCGGTCTGCGCGAGCGAGACGCGGATCTCGTAGCTGCCGCCCTCGCGCGCGCGGCGCGCCAGCGCCGTCATCACCGCCGCCGCCGCGAGGTAGCCGACCGAGTGGTCGAGGGCCTGCGCGGGCAGCGGGCGCACCTCCTCGCCGGCGTGCAGGCCGCCCTCCAGGGCGATGCCGGAGGCCGTCTGCACCAGGCTGTCGTAGCCGCGGCGGGTGGACCACGGGCCCGCCTCGGACCAGGCCGAGAGCGAGAGGTAGACGATGCCCGGCCGCTGCTCGCGGATCGCGTCGAAGCCGTAGCCGCGCCCGGCGAGCGTGCCCGGCCGGTAGCCCTGCACGACCACGCCGGCGCCGGCGGCCAGCTCGCGCAGCCGCTCCTGCCCCTCCGGCTCCCGCAGGTCGAGGAAGGCGAAGCGCTTGCCGAAGCCCGTGTCGGCGGCCAAACGCCGCGAGAGCGGCAGGTGCTCCGCGCCGACGCGCAGCACCTCCGCGCCGTAGGAGGCGAGGGTGCGCCCGCAGAGCGGCCCCGCGATCACCCGCGTCAGGTCCAGCACGCGCACGCCGCTGAGCGGCATGAGGTCCTCGGAGGCGTCCGCGTCCGGCAGCGGCTCGGGCGGCGAGCCGTCGTCGTGGCGCACGATCGTGAGCAGCGGCAGGGTCGCCAGCGCCTCGCCCTGCGGGTGCGCGTGCCACTCGTCGCGGCTGCGCAGCATGAAGGCGCAGGAGCGCGCCGCGATCACCGCCTCCTCGAGGTCCAGGGCGTTCCAGCCCGCGCAGGCACGTGCGATGTCCTCGCGGTTCTCCTCGGCCCCGAGGAGCTCGAGCGTGCGGCCGCGGAAGTGCGGGAAGTTGCAGTGCAGGTGGATGTAGCGGCCGTCGGCGGTGGGGTAGTAGCCGGAGACATCGTGCCACTGCTCGCCGACGGGCTGGCCGCCCGTCCGCAGCAGGCGCTCGCTGCGATAGGTGACGGAGGCGTGGCGGGCGTCGATCTCCGCCTGCTGCCGGCGCCCGGTGCGCTCACGCCAGACGCGAGCCGCCGCCAGCGCCGAGGCGCCGACCATCGCCGCTGCCGCCGTATCGAGGGCGAACGATGTGGCGTACATCGGCTGCTCGTTGGAGATGCGCACGTGCTGCAGGTCGTCGGCGTCTCCGCCGAGCGCGCTCCAGACCCCTGCCAGTGCCTCGCTGCGCGATGTGACCACGATGTCCGCCTCTTTCCGCCGTCTCGCTGGAGGCTACCCGCCGTCCTCGTCTTCCTGCCAGCGGAGCAGCGGGCGGCGGGCGGCCGTTGCCTCGTCGAGGCGGCGGATGGGGGCGGTCCAGGGCGCGCCGTGGAGCATCTCGGGGTCCTCGGCGGCCTCGGCGGCGATCGCGATCATCGCCTCGGCGAAGGCCTCGATCGCCTCGGGCGGCTCGGTCTCGGTCGGCTCGATCATCAGCGCCTCTTCGACGATCAGCGGGAAGTAGACGGTCGGCGGGTGGAAGCCGTGATCGATCAGCCGCTTGGCGATGTCGTAGGTGCGCACGCCGTGCTCGCGGCGCTGGCGCGAGCCGGAGAAGACCACCTCGTGCAGCACGGGGCGGTCGTACGGCAGGTCGTAGTGGCCGTGCATCAGCACGCGCAGGTAGTTGGCGTTGAGCACGGCCTGCCCGGAGACGGCGCGCAGGCCCTCGAGGCCGAGCGCGCGCATGTAGGCGTAGGCGCGAATCAGCACGCCGACGTTGCCGTGGAACTGCTGGAGCCGGCCGATGCTGCGCTCCGGCGTGCCGAGGCGCACGAGGCCGTCCTCGCACTCCTCGACGACGGGCGTCGGGAGGTACGGGGCCAGCTCCTCGCTGCAGCAGACGGGGCCCGAGCCGGGGCCGCCGCCGCCGTGCGGCGTGCTGAAGCTCTTGTGCAGGTTGAGGTGCACGACGTCGAAGCCGAGGTCGCCGTAGCGCACGCGGCCCATGATCGCGTTGAGGTTCGCGCCGTCGCCGTAGAGGTAGGCGCCGGCGTGGTGGATCAGCTGTGCGACCTCCTCGATGCCCTGTTCCCACAGCCCGAGGGTGTTCGGCGCGGTGACCATGACGGCGGCGACGGTCTCGTCCAGCTCCTGCTCGATCGTCGCGCGGTCGAGCGAGCCGTCGGCGGCGGTCGGGATCTGCGTGACCGTGAAGCCGGCCATCGCGGCGGTCGCCGGGTTCGTGCCGTGCGCCGAGTCCGGGACGAGGATGCGGCGTCGCGTCTCGAGCTCGCCTCGATCCTCGAGGGCGCGCGTGATCATCAGCACGCCGGCCAGCTCGCCCTGCGCGCCGGCGGCGGGGGCGAGGCTGACCGCGGGCAGGCCGGTGATCTCGGCGAGGCCGCGCCGCAGCTCGATCAGGATGCGCAGCGTGCCCTGCGCGTCCTCCGGCGGCGACTGCGGATGCGCGCTCGCGAAGCCCGGCAGCGAGGCCACGAGGTCGTCGACCTTCGGGTTGTACTTCATCGTGCAGGAGCCCAGCGGGTAGGTGCCGGAGTCGATGCCGTAGTTCAGTGCGGAGAGCGCCGTGTAGTAGCGCACGAGCCCGCCCTGACTCAGCTCCGGCAGCCGCACCGACTCGCGCAGCAAGCTGGCGTCCGGCAGCGGCGTCTCGTTCCCCTCCCACGAGGGCACGTCGACGGCCCGGCGGCCCGGGACGCCGCGGTCGAAGCTCAGGCGCGCGCCGAAGTCCTCGCTGCGGGGCTGGTGCGCACTCATGCGTCGTCCCCGATCTTGGCGAGCGCCTCGACCAGCGCGTCGACGTGCGCGTCGGGCGTCGCCTCGGTCACGGCGAAGAGCAGCGCGTCGCGCGCCTCGGGCTCCGCTCGCGCCGAGACGTCGAGGCCGGCGCCGATGCCGCGCGCGGCGAGCCGCTCGGCGAGCGTGGCGGCGGGGACGGGTCCGCGCACGAGGAACTCCTGGAACCACGGTCCGCGCTCGGGGACCTCGTAGCCGGGGAGCGCCGCGATCCGCGTGGCGGCGTCGTGCGCGCGCTGGTAGCACAGCTCGGCGGCCTCGCGCAGGCCGCGCGGGCCGAGCGCCTGCACCGTCACGGTGAAGGCGAGCGCGATCAGCGACTGCGCCGTCGAGATGTTCGAGGTCGCCCGCTCGCGCCGGATGAACTGCTCGCGCGCCTGCAGGGTGAGCACGTAGCCCGTGCGCGGCTCGCCGCCAGGCGGGCCTTCCAGCTCCTTCGTGCGGCCGACGATGCGGCCGGGCATCTGCCGCAGGTACGGCGTGCGCGCGGCGAACAGCCCCAGCGAGGGCCCGCCGAAGGCCGGCGCGCCGGCCAGATCGCGCCCCTCCCCGGTGACGATGTCCGCGCCCGCGTCGCCGGGCGCGCGCAGCAGGCCCAGCGCGAACGGGTCGGCGACCGTGACGAACAGCGCACCGGCGGCGTGCGCCGCCTCGGCGAGCGGCTCGAGGTCCACGATCGCGCCGAGGAAGTCCGGCTGTTGGGCGACCAGGCAGGCGTGCTCCTCGGTTGTCGCGTCTCCGGACGCCACGATGTCGACGCGCAGGCCCGGGCCGCGGGCGTAGGTGCGCACCACCTCGGCGGTGCCGGGCTGGATCGGTTCGAGCAGCGCGACGGCGCTGCGGCGCGTGGCGCGCGCGGCGAGGAGGCAGGCCTCGGCGGTCGCGCTGGCCACGTCGTAGAGCCCGGTGTTGGACACGTCCATGCCGGTCAGCTCACAGACGACCGACTGGTACTCGAAGGCCGTCTGCAGCGTGCCCTGGCTGATCTCCGGCTGGTACGGCGTGTAGGCGGTGACGAACTCGGAGCGCGAGGTCAGGTGACCGGTAATCGAGGGAATCGAGTGGCGGTAGGCGCCCGCGCCGAGGAAGGTCGGCCGCGAAGCGGCGGCGTTGGCGGCGGCGCGCTCCTCCAGCAGCGCGATCAGCTCCGGCTCGGTGAGCGCGGGCGGCAGATCGATCGCCGGATCGCGCATCGCCGCGGGCAGGTCGGCAAAGAGCGCGTCGAGATCCTCGACGCCGACGCGCTCCAGCATCCGTGCGCGATCAGCCTCGGTGGCCGGGATGTAGGGGTGGGGCGACCCGGCGAACGACGCGGACGCCAACGTTAGCCCGCCGGAAGCTGCGCGATGTACGCGTCGGCGTCGAGCAAGCCGTCGAGTTCGGAATCGTCCGCGATGCGGACGCGGATCAGCCAGCCGTCCTCGTAGGGGGAGTCGTTGACCAGTTCCGGCTGTTCCTCGAGCTCGCCGTTGGCGGCGAGCACCTCGCCGCTGATCGGAGCGTAGAGGTCGGAGACGGTCTTCACCGACTCGATCTCGCCGAAGCGCTCGCCGGCGCTGATGCTGTCGCCCGCGGCCGGCAGGTCGAGGTAGACCACGTCGCCGAGCTGGTCCTGGGCGAAGTCGGTAATGCCGATGACGGCCTCGTCAGGGCTCGCCTCACCGCGGCGCACCCACTCGTGGTCGCTGGTGTAGAGCAGGTCGTCGGGGGTCTCCGTCATGGCTGCCTCGGCTTCCGGTAGAACGGGCGTCGCACGACCTGGACGGGGAGGGCGCGACCGCGCACGTCGACCGTGAGATTGACGCCGGGACTCGCAAGCTGGACGGGAAGGTAGGCCATGCCGATGCCGAGGCGCAAGCTTGGGCTAAAGGCCCCGCTGGTGAGCCTCGCGACGGCCTCCCCGCCGTCCGGGTCGTGCACCGTGTAGCCCGACCGCAGCACCCCGCGCTCCTGCGCCATGAGGTGCGCGAGCCGTCGCGTGCGAGGCCGCGCCTTCGCCTCCGCCAGCGCCTCGCGGCCCGTGAACGGCGCCTCGTCGTCGAGGGTCACGGCGAAGCCGAGGCCCGCCTCGTAGGGGTGCGTGGTCTCGTCGATGTCGTTGCCGTGCAGCGGCAGCGCCGCCTCCAGTCGCAGCGTGTCGCGCGCGCCGAGGCCGGCGGGCGTCGCGCCGCCCTCGGTCAGTGCGTCCCACAGCGTCGAGGCCTGCTCCGCGCCGACGATGCACTCGCCGCCGTCCTCGCCGGTGTAGCCGGTGCGGGCGACAAGCACGGGCGTGCCCTGCCAGTCCAGTTCGGCGCAGTCGCGCTGCTCGAGCGCGGCGAAGCCCTCGCCGAGGACGCTGCTGAGCAGCGCGACGGCGTCCGGGCCCTGCACGGCCAGCATCACGGTCTCCGGCGTGACCTCGGAAGCGGCGTCGCCGGCCACGGCCTGGAGGCGCTCGAAGTCCTTGCCGGCGTTGGCGGCGTTGTGGATGACCAGCCAGCGCTCGCCGGGCAGGTGGTAGATGAAGACGTCGTCCTCGATGCCCCCGGCCTCGTTGCAGTAGAGCGAGTAGTGCGCCTTGCCGGTGGGCAGCGTGGTCACGTCGAAGGTCGTCACCGAGCGCAGCAGTGAGGCCGCGTGTGGCCCCTCCACCCAGGCGCGCGCGAGGTGCGACACGTCGAAGACGCCGACGCGTTCGCGTACCGCCTCGTGCTCGCCGACGATGCCCCCGTACTGGAGTGGCATCTCCCACCCGGCGAAGGGTGCGAAGCGCGCGCCGAGCGCCTCATGCCGCTCGCGCAGTACGAGCTCCGTGAGCCCGCTTCCGCCGCCGGATCCACCCGTTTCCGCCATGCTTCGAATGTATCCCCGCACCGCGTAGCGGGCTACCTGCGGATGCGCCCACGCGTGCACCATGCGCATCGCGCAGCAAGCTGGCTACGATGGATGGAAGCAGATGGCTCTCCCTGCGAGCGGGAAGGAGCCTGCGTGGGAGGAATGCTCTCGATGAATGTACGGGTCCCCTTCGATCCCGACTACACAAGGCTGGTGGGGACTGCTGTGTATGTGTTCTCGTACTACGAGTGGACCATCATCTACATCATCGAACGACTGAGTCCGGGCTTCGTGTCCGAGTACTCGCGGCAGAAGAAAATGACATCCGGTCACGTCGAGAAGAGGCTCGAGGCACTATCCAAGGATCCCGGTGCTCGCGAGGTTGACGCGGATGCCTTGGTGCGTTGTTCCACAGATTTCTCCTCTTTGGTCCCGCGCCGCAACGCACTCATCCACGCACATCCCATCACCGGTGGTCCTTCTGGAGATCAGATCCTCAATTTCCAGAGCATGGCTTCGGCTCAAATCACTGACATGAAGTGGACCGCCGATGCAGTGGAGTGCTTCATAAGCGACGTTGATGAGGCGGCCATCCGGGCAGGTCGTCTGCACCATGAACTCAAGCCCCGCGAGGAGGCGTAAGAATCTCGCGGACGCGCGTTGGCTCCCTGCAGCGGCTGTGAGGTCGGCGCCGGGCTCTAGCCGCGGAGTTCTCGTGCCCCTCAGGTAACGTGGACACCGTCGAGGTAGCGCGCGGCGAAGGCGGCGATCAGGTCGGTGGCCTCGCCGGGGTGGGCGTCCACCCCCACGCGCCCGTGCTGCACGCCGCGCGCGGCGGCTCCGCGCCGGACGGCGCGCTAGATGTAGTGGAGCTGCTTCGCGGCGGCGGTCAGTTCGTCGCGGAAGCGGGGGTGGGCGAGGCCGATCAGCGCCTGCGCGCGCTCGCGCGTGGTCTTGCCCTTGAGTTGCGCCAGCCCGTACTCGGAAGCCAGCCAGTGCACCTCGTTGCGCGGCGTCGTGACCGCTGCGCCGGGCGTGAGCGTCGGCACGATGCGCGAGACCTCCCCGCCCTTCGCCGTCGAATAGAACGCGATGATCGACTTGCCCCCGCGCGAGTCGAACGCGCCGCGAGCGTAGTCGTGCTGACCGCCCGTCCCGCTGAACTGCGTCGCCCCCATCGACTCCGAGCAGCACTGGCCCGTGAGGTCGACCTCGAGCGTGGAGTTGACGGAGATCATGTTGTCGTTGCGCGCGATGTTCGGCGGGAAGTTGGTGTAGGAGACGGGATGCGCCTCGATGCCCGGGTTGTCGTCGAGGAACTCGTACATGCGCCGTGAGCCCGCGGCGAAGGCGTACAGCGCCTTGCCGCGGTGGAAGGTCTTCTGCGAACCGTCCACGATGCCGCTCTCGATCAGGTCCACCATCGCGTCGACGAACATCTCCGTGTGGATGCCGAGGTTGCGGTGCCCGTGCAGCGCCCTGGCGAAGGCGCTCGGCACGCCGCCGATGCCCAGCTGGATGGTCGCGCCGTCCGGCGTGATCCCGGCAATCAGCTGGCCGATCGCCTCGTCCTCGGGCCGCTCGGGGGCCAGGGGCAGCTCGGGAAGCGGCGCGTCGTGCTCGACGATCGCGTCGACCTCGGAGACGTGGACCCACGAATCGCCATGCACGCGCGGCATCTGCTCGTTGACCTCCGCCAGCACGATGTCGGCCGCCTCAATCGCCGCCTTGTTGGTGTCCACGTTCGTGCCGAGGCTCATGTAGCCGTGCCGGTCCACGCGGGAGACGCAGATCATCGCGACGTCGATGTCCATGAACTCCGTGAACAGCCGCGGGACCTGATGGAAGTAGTTCGGGATGAAGTGCGCCGCGCCGGAGCCGACGAGATCGCGATCGAAGCCGTTGACGAACAGCGATACCCACTGGATGACGTCGCGCACATCGGGCGCGAGGATCGACTCGGAAGCCGCGCGCATCGGCAGCAGGCTGGACATTCGCAGGTTCGAGAATCCGCCCGCTCGCGCGCGATCCGCCACCGCCCGCACGAGCGCGGGCGGCTCCCCGGCCGCGTTGCCTTTGACGACCAGGCTGCCGTCGGGGATGAGCGCGACCGCTTCGGCGGGCGTGCGCAGCTTGTTGCGGTACGCCTCGATGGGGTTCGCCACCGCTCTCCCCCTTCCGCGCGCCGGCCGCGCTGCCCCGGCCATCCGGGAATGTGATGATAGCAGCGCCGCGCCGAGGGTCCCTACGACCTACAGGGGTTGCCTCTCGAATGCATACGGCCCATCGTGCCCGCGGCCTGTTCGTCTGCGCCGTCGGCTGCAAGCTTCGTTGCTTCGTCGTGGGTCACTCCCAGAGCCGCCGCAATCTCTTCCCACGAATAGTCGTTTGCGAACAGCGCGATCGCGCAGATGGTTCGTTGCCGCTCATCCACTTGTCGGTCCTCTCTCGAAGTCTCGGGCATCCCCCAGCCTCCCGAGGGACCGCCTAGAGTATAGAACATTAGCTCTCACGACCGGAGCTGATCCGCCACCCGCACCCCGCCCCCCGGCGCCCTCACGCCGCGTGCAGGTCGTCGAGGTAGCGGGCGGCGAAGGCGGCGATCAGCTCGGCGGCCTCGCCGGGGCGGGCCTCTACCCCGATGCGGCCGTGCTGCACGCCGAGCGCGGCGGCTTCGAGGGCGGCGCGCGCGGTCTCTTCCTCGCTGCCGGCGGCGAGGCGGGGGAGGCCGCCGAGGCCGAAGGTGAGCGTGTCCGGGTCGCGCCCGGCCTCCTCGGCGGCGCGGCGGACGGCGGCGGCGTCCTCGCGGTAGGTGGGCAGGCGGTAGATGCCGGCGAACCAGCCGTCGGCGATGCGCCCGGCGCGGCGGAACGAGGCCTCGCTCGCGCCGCCCAGCCAGACCGGGATCGGCGTCTCCGGGGCGGGACGGGAGATCCAGCCGTCGACCTCGTAGAAGTCGCCGTGGTGGTCCACGGGCTCGCCGCTCCAAAGGGCGCGCATCAGCGCGACCTGCTCCTCGACGCGCGCGCCGCGGCGCGGCCAGGGCGCCGACAGCACCTCGAACTCCTCGCGGGCCCAGCCGACGCCGGCGGCGAGGTAGACGCGCCCCGGCCCGGCGAGCCGGTCGAGCGAGGCGAGGATCTTGGCGTGCAGCACGGGCTGCCGCATCGGCAACACCAGCACCGCCGTGCCGAGGCGGATGCGCGAGGTGACGGAGGCGGCGAAGGCGAGCAGCGTGAGCGGCTCAAGCAGGTCGCGGTCCGGCCGGTAGCGCGCGGGCAGCGCGCCGCCGGGCCGGTCCGGGTGCGTCGAGACGTACTCGCGAGGCATCACGACGTGATCGGCCACGGAGAGGGCGTCGTAGCCGCCCTCCTCGGCGGCCTGGGCGACCTCGATGACGTGCTCACGCCTCGCGTGCGCGCCGATCTGCGGCAGCCCGAGGGCGATCTCCACGGCGGCGGCCTACGCGGCGCGCGGGCGCGTGCCGGCGGGGCCGGCGCTACCTGACGCCGACCTCGTCCTTGATGAAGGCGGCGTCCGCGAGGTCCGGCTCCGGCTGGTAGAGGATCTCCTTCGCGTACTCGGGCGTCGGGTTCTCCTTGTCGTAGGCCTCCGTCTCCGGGTCGATGCCCGGCTCCGGCATCACGACGGCGCCGCGCTCGCGCGAGGGCAGGGAGACGAGGGCGTGGCCCCACGAGGCGCGCCACTTCTGGCTGTCGTAGGCCATCACGATCTTGACGAGGTTCTCGTCGCCGCGCTGGAACTTCTCGGTGACCTCGCCGTGGATCCAGCAGACATCGCCGTAGGCCACGGGGCGCCGGCCGAGCATCGAGAGCTCACGCAGGAAGGCGTCGTCGCCCATCCAGTTGGTGACCATCGTGGTGCCGTAGCCGCTGCGCGGCTGGAGCACGTCGAACATGTCCGGGAAGCCCGCGAAGCGCGCGAACTGCTGGTCGTAGTGAGTGCGCTCCGGCACGTCGGGCGTCATCGTGTCCGGGTCCGGCACGTTGGCGCCGGGGTGGCGCTTGAAGTAGTTGTACATGTTGCTGTTGGACATCATGAACGGCGCGCCCGTGCCCATGTAGTACGAGATGATCTCGCGTCCCACGTAGGGCATCGTGATGTAGGGGCCGACCTTGTCGCCGACCTCGACGTCCTCGTAGTAGCGGGGCTCGGCGCCGCGAATCTCGATCTTGTCGTAGGCCTCCCAGAGATCCTGCAGCTCCTCCTCGGTGTAGACGTGGCGGCGCCAGTCGCGGTGCGGGCCGACGGTGTCGCGGCGGCCGCGTGCGGCGTCGCGCTCCCAGCGCTTCACGAGGCCCCAGTTGTTGGCGATCATCGTGCCGTCGTCCTCGTCCACCCAGGCGTGGCGGCGGACGACATCCAGCATGCGGCCGGCGAAGCGGCTGGGCGCCAGGTAGTGGTCCCACATGCAGCTCTTCATCTGGATGCGAAGCCCCAGCGTGACCGGCTTGTAGAACGTCCAGAACAGCGAGGCGTGCGTCGCGTGGACGCCGGGGAAGCCCCCGCCGCCGTGGCCGGCGCGACGGCCGAACGAGTCGAGGAACAGCGGGTGCGCGACCAGGCCGCCCCAGCGCGAGTTCTCGGCGTACTCGTCGTCCTGGAAGAGCGGGTTGGCGTTGCCGATGCCGAGCGCATAGTGCTCGAAGGCGTCGCGGGTGCAGTCGCGCCACCACGGTGCATCGGGTCGCCAGGAGGCGAAGCGCTGGGAGATGCGCTCCATCTCCTCGTCGGTGATCTTGCCCCAGGTGCTCGGTCGTTCTCGTTGCTCAGTGGTCACGCAGTCACTCCTTTGTTGCTCAGGCAGGTCAGAGCCGGGTATCGGTCCAGCGTTCCGACAGGGGCCACTATAATGCCGTCTACGGGAACGCGGGGCGCAGTCGCGAGGCACAAGGGGTGGACATGGCGAACCAGACGGGCAAGCGCTACTACTGCGAGCACTGCGGATCCGAGTTCATCGTCACCACCGGCGGCAGCGGCGAGCTGTCCTGCTGCGACCAGCCCGTGACCAGGCGCTAGCGCCCGTGGTCAACGATCTCGGCCACCGCTACCGCTGCGAGGAGTGCGCCACCGTGGTGCTCTGCATCCGCCGCGGCGAGGGTGAAATCAACTGCTGCGCCAAGCAGATGGTGTTGCTCGCGCCTCGCGAGCTGCCCTCGGCCGACTAGCCCGACTGGAAGCGATGCGCACGCTCGACATCTTCTTCGACGTGGACTACACGATCCTCGGCCTCGACGGATCGCTGCGTCCGTGGACGCGCGAGGTCTTCGAGCAGCTCGTCGAGGACGGGCACCGGCTGCATGTCTGGTCCGGCGTCGGCGACCGATCGGCCGTGCTGCGCGAGCACGGGCTCACGCACCTGGTGGAGGCTTGCTACCAGAAGCCGCTCGCGAACCACGAGGCGGCGCTGGCGGACCTCGGCGTCCCGCTCACGCCTGACTTCGTGATCGACGACTCGCCGGAGATCCCGGCGGTCTTCGGCGGCGCGCTGGTCGCGGCCTACGCGGCGGGCACGCCGAGCGATTACTTCCCCCGCGACCGCGACGAGGAGCTGCTGCGCGCCTGCGAGGCGGCGCGCGAGTTCGCCGCGACGGGCGCCTCGGCGGACCCTCGCTACTGCGCGAAGGGCAGCCGCGTCCGGCGCTAGCAGGCTGCTGAAAAACCCCTGATCCTGGGCCGCTGGGTCTCACTGGCCATTCGGTGGGCTGGCGTAGAGCCCAGAAACATTGGGTTTCTTGATGTCGCGGCCAGCGCGATTTCAGCCCAAAACCGCCGCCGCGGACTTTTTCATCACCCTGCTAGGGCGAGCGCGGGGGGCATGGGCGCCCACGCTCCCGCTCCCCGATGCCGCGCCCAAGGTGGTACAACAGGCACCTACCCTGCGGATCGCGCGCGCGAGGGGGCGAGCATGTCGGGAAACGGGACGACCGAAGGCAGCGACAACGGCACCGAAGGTGGCGCCGCGCCGGGACTGCTGACGGGCCTGCAGGTGCTCGACTTCAGCCAGTTCGCGTTCGGCCCGGTGGCCACGCGGCTGCTGGCCGACCTCGGGGCCGACGTGATCAAGGTCGAGCCGCTCGAGGGCGACTTCTCGCGGCTCACCGCGGAGCCGTTCGTCGACAGCATCACCTTCATCTGCACCAACCTGAACAAGCGCAGCTTCTCCGTGAACCTCAAGGACGAGCGCGGCCTCGAGGCGGTGAAGCGGCTCTGCGAGCGTGCCGACGTGCTGGTCGAGAACTTCCGGCCGGGCACGATGGACCGCATGGGCCTCGGCTACGAGGAGCTCTCGAAGATCAATCCGGGACTGGTCTACGGCTCGTTCTCGATGTTCGGGGAGAGCGGCCCGCTCTCGCACCGGCGCGGCGGCGACATGTGGGCGCAGGCCTTCGCCGGCTTCGTCACGAGCCAGACGGACCCCGACGGCGATCAGTCGCCGTGGGTGAATGGACATAACGTCATCGACTACGGTGGCGGCGCCGTCAACGCCTATTCGCTGATGGCCGCGCTCTGGCATCGCGAGCGCACGGGCCAGGGGCAGAAGGTGACCAACAACCTCGTCAACACCGCCGTGCTGATGCAGTGGCCGGCGATCGCCCACTACCTCTCCGAGGGCATCGAGTTTCGCAAGGAGGGCCGCGGCGGGGTGCGCTCGCGCTTCCCCTACGCCGCCTACCCGGCGAGCGACGGCTACGTGCTGACGATCTTCGGGCAGGACGACACGGAGTGGCGCATCGTCTGCGAGATCCTCGAGATCGAGCACGTGCTCGATGACCCCCGCTACGACACGGTGGAGAAGCGCAACGCCGCCCGCCTCGATCTCTACCCCGTGCTCGACGAGGCGTTCTCGAAGCACACCCGCGAGGAGTGGCAGGATCGCTTCCGTGCGCGCCAACTGCGCTGCGACCCCTGCCTCAACTACGAGGAGTTCACGGAGCACGGCCAGTTCGAGGAGAACTCGATGGCGGTGACGGTGGACGACCCGCGCGACGGCGAGTTGGTGATGCCCGCCAGCCCCGTGCGCTTCAGCAACTTCCCGCCGCCGAAGACGGCGCGGCACTCGCCGATCCTCGGCGAGCACACGGAGCAGGTGCTCGCCGAGCTGGGCTACGGCGGCGACGAGATCGAAACGCTCTCCGAGGAGGGCGCGGTCGGCGTGCCGTTGCCGGACATGTTCACGGCCCAGCGGCAGTTGGTCGGCAAGGACGCGCGCCAGCGCGGCGTCTTCAAGAGCACGAAGCTGGAGCGCGAGCAGCAGCAAGGGGCCTCCAGCTGACCTCGCAAGCCGACGACGTCGCCCCCGAGGGGGGCCTGCTGGAAGGCGTCACGGTCGTCGAGTACGGCCGCCTCTTCGCCGCGCCCTACACCGGCAAGCTGCTCGCCGAC
Organism: Dehalococcoidia bacterium; assembly: GCA_965247925.1. Taxonomy (GTDB): domain Bacteria; phylum Chloroflexota; class Dehalococcoidia; order UBA2979; family UBA2979; genus VXMT01. Next base: position 923,255 of record CBDFIB010000003.1, on the reverse strand, counting down.
CTCGGCGCCGAGGTGATCAAGGTCGAGCACCCCGAGGGTGACCCGGCGCGCGCGGTCCCGCCCTACGCGGGCGACATCGAGGACCGCGAGCGCAGCCTCGCGTTCATGCACTTCAACACCAACAAGCTCGGCCTCAGCCTCGACATCGAGTCGGACGCGGGCCGCGGGCTGCTGCTGGATCTGCTCGCGGAGGCGGACGTCTTCATCGAGGACCTGGCGCCGGCCGAGGCGGAGCGGCTGGGGCTGGACTACGCGAGCCTCGAGGATCGCTTCCCGCAGCTGATCGTCGCCGCGATCACTCCGTTCGGCTCGACGGGGCCGCAGCGCGACTACCGCGCCGAGGACCTCAACCTCTACATGTACGGCGGCGACGGCTTCACCAACCCCGGCGCGCTCGCCTACGACACCCACCCCGACCGCGAGCCGGTGAAGCTGCCCTTCGCGGCGGGCGACGCGATCTCAGGCACGAGCGCGGCGCTCGCGATCGCGGCGGCGCTGTTCGTGCAGCCGATGGTCGGCGGTCAGTTCCTCGATCTCTCGAGGCAGGAGGCGCAGGTCTCGGTGATGCACCGCTTCCAGATGCGCAGCTACCTGACAGGCGGGATCTACGAGACGCGGCCGACCAACAGGCACGCCTACGGCGACTGCGTGCCCTGCGCGGACGGCCACATCGTGGTCTACGCCGCGCAGAACCACCACTGGAAGATGCTCGTCGAGCTGATGGGCTCGCCGGAGTGGGCGCTCGACCCGGAGTTCGAGACGCAGGCGGGTCGCGCCGCCCGCGGCGACGAGATCCAGCGCGGCATGGAGCAGTGGGCGGGGAACATCCCCGGCGAGGAGATCTATCGCGCCGCCCAGCGCCTCGGCGCGCCGATCGGGCGCTTCCTCAACCTCGACGACGTCTCCACCTCGGAGCACGAGCGGGCGCGCGGCTTCTTCGTCGACGGTTCCCACCCGATCGCGGGCGAGGCGGAGTACCCGCTGCAGCTCTTCCGCGCGACCGAGGATTCGCCGCAGTTGCGCCGTCCCGCCCCGCTGCTGGGCGAACACAACCGGGAGCTGATCTGCGGACGCCTCGGCCGTACGGCACGCCAGCTCGACGTGCTGCGGCAGTCCGGCGTGGTTTAGCGAGGTGCGGCGATGACCAACGGCGACACGAGCCCCACGGGCAAGGCAACGCCGAGGCGACCCCTCGAGGGCGTGCGCATCGTCGACTTCACGCACGTGCTGGTCGGCGGCTACTGCTCGCTGATGTGGTCCACGCTCGGTGCGGAGTGCATCAAGATCGAGAGCAGCGCGCGGCGTGACCCGGTGCGCACGCGCTCCGGCCAGGCCGCGGCGCAGGATCGTACCCAGGGGCAGATGTCGGTGCGCCGCGCGCGCGGCGGCCTCGACGAGTTCGGGCTCAACAAGCGCAGCATCACGCTCAACCTCACGGAGCCGCGAGCGATCGAGCTCGCCAAGCGCCTCGTCGCCGTGAGCGACATGGTCGGCGAGAACTTCCGGCCGGGCGTCCTCGAGCGCAGGGGCCTCGGCTACGAGGTGCTGAGCGAGGTCAACCCGGAGCTGGTCTACATCTCGATGTCGGCGGGCGGCGGCTACGGGCCGGACCGCCAGGACGCCGGCTACGCCTCCGTGTTCGCGGCAATGAGTGGCTTCAGCTCGATGTGGGGTTACGAGGACGGGCCGCCGGTGCTGTTCCGGCTGCCCTCCGACATGTGCGCCGGCGCGATGGGCGCCTTCGTCTCGATCGCGGGGCTGCTGCGCGCGCGGCGCACGGGCCGAGGGCAGCACATCGACCTCGCGAACCGCGAGACGCTCGCCTCCTACCTCGGCGACGCGTTCCTCGACTACTCCTACAACGGCCGCGTGCCGGCGCGCCGCGGCAACCGCCACCCGGCGTGGGCGCCGCACGGCGTCTACCCGAGCGCCGGCGAGCACGAGGGCGGGCGCTGGATCACGATCGCCGTCACCTCGGACGAGGAGTGGCGCGCGCTGGCCGGTGCGATGGGCGACCCGGCGTGGGCGAGCGATCCGCGCTACGACAGCGCCGCGGGTCGCCTCGTGGACCAGGACGAGCTGGACCGGCGCATCGGTGAATGGACGGCGCAACAGGACTGCTTCGCGCTGATGGAGCGCCTGCAGGCCGTCGGGGTGCCCGCCACGCCGGTCGGCTACCCCGAGGACATCGCGTCCAGCCCGCAGCTCGAGGCGCGCGGCTCCTGGCGCGAGGTGGATCTCCCGCACGACGGCGGCACGACGCGCTGGTTCTCGCCTCCGTGGCGCTTCTCGAAGACGCCGACCGACCGTATCGACCCGGCGCCGGAGATGGGCGAGGCCAACCACTACGTCTTCTGCGAGCTGCTCGGCATGGACGAGGACGAGGTCGAGCAGCTCAGCGCCGAGGGCGTGATCGCGTAGCAGGCCGCCTCGAGGGCGCCGCCGCGCGGGCGCATCCGGCGGCCCGCGGGATGCGGGAAGCACGCCGACTTGCTACCTTTGACGGAGCGAGACGGGGGTAGGCGACCGGTGCCCCGTGTTCGCCGTGTGAGTCGCGCCCGGACGAGGGACGAGAGCGATGACGACGACTGCGAGCGACCAGACCGCAAGCACGCCGAGCGGGAACGGAGCGGCCTCGAGCGGGTCGCCGTCCGAGGGGCCGTTCGATGAGCTGATGAGCTTCGCGCAGGAGCGCGGCTACAAGCTCGACTGGCTGAAGAAGGCCGAGATCTGGGGCTCCGGCGCGGACTCCGACCTCAGCCGCGGCGGGCTGCTGCTGCAGAATCTGGCAGGCAGCGATCCGGACGCGGTTCCCGAGGAGAGCGACAACCGCACCGGCCGTCCGCGCGGCACGCTGCCGCGGGAGGCCGTGGCGCGCGTCGGCTACTACAGCGTGCGGACGAAGTCCGACATCTGGCTGCGGAACGCGGCGGAGCTGTACGAGGAGGCCGTGCAGCGCCAGTGGTCGTCGGCGGTAGACATCCCATGGCACACGCTGGAGGAGCTGCCGGACGACATCGAGGCGGCCGAGTGCAAGCTGGCGACGTTCCTGACCGAGGTCGAGTTCGTTGCCGGTGACGTCCCCGGGCGCTGGATCTCGGAGATCACTCCCGACTACTTCGAGCCCCGGATGTTCCTGATCTCGCAGGTCGTCGACGAGGCGCGGCACCTCGACGTCTTCCGCAAGCGCGCGCTCGCCAACGGGGGCGGGCTGATGGAGCGCAACCCCCGACCAGGCTCGGACGTGTTCCTCGGCACCATTGACAGCGCACGCGACTTCACGGAGATGTCGGCGAAGCTGCACATCTCCGGTGAGGGCTCCGTGCTGACGATCTTCCGCATGGGCGAGCGCATGGCCTACAACGACGCCGAGAAGGCGATCTACCGCCTGGCGGCCTCGGACGAGGCGCGCCACGTGGCCTTCGGCGTGATGCACCTCCAGTACCTCAGCCAGACGATGCCCGAGCGCCGCGAGGAAATCCACTCGTACCTCGACGAGGCGGAGCAGGGGCTGATTAGCGGGACGAACCAGAACCCGGCGGCCGGCGCCAACCCCTCGCACGCGGCGCTCGCCGTGCTGCTGGGCGGCGGCAAGGACAAGATCGAGGACGGTCAGCAGCTCGCGCTCGCGATGCGGCAGCGGCAGGTCAGGGAGTACGTCCAGCGCGTCACCGTTGCAGGCTTCGGCGAGCGCTTCGAGAACGGCCGCGGCGCGGGTGAGATGCTGCGGGCGTACGCGAGCGCGTAGCCGGCAGCCCAGCGCATGACGACCACCCCGCGACAGGACGACCCGGCGCCCGAACTCACGGGAGCATTCAGGGACTTCAGCTGGATGAAGCGCTCCCGGCAGTGGGGCACGCGCGCGCCCATCGGCCCCGGCGGCCTGACGATCGACGCGATCAACATCGGGATCTACGGCGACATCCCGGAGGTCTGGGACGAGCCAACGCGGATGCCGCGAGGCGCTTACCCGGTGCGCGGCGCGGTTCCGCTCCAGCCGGCCTACATCACGAAGAAGTCGCAGCAGTGGGCGGAGCATGCGGGCGAGCTCTACGAGGAGGCGATCTCACGTCGCTGGTCGACAGCCACCGACGTGCCGTGGGAAACCGCGCGCGACCTCCCGGAGGACGTCGAGCTGGCGATGTGCCAGGTGGCGACCGAGCTGAGCCAGATCGGCTCGATCGAGGCCGAGGTCGTCTCGTCGTGGCTGCAGCTGCTGAGCTACGGCTACCACGAGGTGAAGCTCTTCCTTGCGCGGCAGGTGTTCGACTCCGGGCGCCAGTTCGAGGGCTGGCGCAAACGCGCGCTGCTCAACGGCCACGGGCTCGGCCTCGAGAGCCCGGGCTGGGCGAACCGCATGCTGCTGGAGAGCCGCCTCGGGTGGACGCCGACCTGCCTCGCCCTGCACGTGCTGCGCGGGACGTTCACGCTGACGCTGCTGCACTATCTCGCGGCGCTGGGGCCAAGCGAGGCCGATCGCGTGCTCGCGGCTCGGATGGTGGCCGACAAGGCGCGCCACATCGCCTACGGGATGGAGCATGCACGTTATGCGCTGAGCTGCGAGCCGGATTCCCAGGGCTGGTGGAACCGGGCCCTCGGCGGAGCCGAGAGAGCGCTTGCGAAGGACGGGGCAGACCACGTGTTGTGGGAGGCGCTGGCGATCGTGTTCGGCGGCGGCGTGCGCGGCATGGACGCCGGGATGGAGACCGTGGATCAGCTCCGGCGCGGCTGGGTGCGAGCCTACATGGCGCGCATGGCCTGGATCGGGGTCGACCGTGAGGGGTTGTTACCGTCGAGGCTGCACGCGTCCCTTCAGGATGCCCCCGCAGCCGCCGACAACCGGTTGGCGCCGGACTAGCCGTGCCGATCTACGTCTACCAGTGCGACGCCTGCGCGTCCCGCTTCGAGGCGCTGGTGCGCGGCGACCGCGAGCCCTCGGCCTGCAGCGAGTGCGGCTCGACGGATATCGAGCGGATGATTGCGCCGTTCGCGATCACGCGGCGCGAGGTCGACCAGATCCGCGAACTCGATCCAAAGTACAAGCAGATGGTCGACGATCTGATCGCGTCCACGCCGGACGCGGAGCCGATGCGGCACCTCGAGCGACTGACCTCGTTCGACTCCGTCGACGATCCGGGCGATCCGATCGACTTCTAGTACGGCAAACGGCATGGCAGGAGTGGCGCAGTGACGGTGTTGACCTTTCCCTCGGTGGAGTGGGTGCAGGCGCTTGCGGACCTGGCGAACGAGGACGAGGACTTCCGCAAGATCGGCCGCCTCGACGCCGTCGTCGGGCTCCGCGTCGGCGATGCGGCCTACCGGCTCACCTTCGAGGTGCTGACCTGCAGCGACGTGCGCGAGGCGAGCGAGACCGAGCTGCGCGAGGCCGACTTCGTGATCGACATGCCGCTGGAGATGTGGCAGACGATGATCGACGACATCCGCGCCAACGGGCGCGCGACCGGCGACCACACGCTCAACTCGCTCGACCTCAGCATGGAGGAGCCGATCCACCGCAACGAGCGGGGCGACGGCTACCGGGCGGACAAGTTCTTCCGCTACAACCCGAGCCTGCAACGCTTCTTCGACAACGTCGCCCGCCTCGACGCCTGAGGGCGGCGGCAACGCGCGAACACGAGCAACAAGAGAGTCTGACGCAAGAAGAGCGAGGGCAACGCATGGCGAAGATCGTGGAGGTGACGCCGTTCAAGGTGGGCCTTGAGGTCGAGAACATCACGGGCCGCGCCCGCACTCGTCGCGGCGGCATGGTGATCGTGCGGATCCGCACGGACGACGGCATGGAAGGCTTCGGCGAGGGGAGCCTCCCGCACAAGGCGCGGGCCGTCGCCGGCGCCGTCGAGGACTTCGCGGAGTACCTCGTCGGGCAGGACCCCAGCCTGATCGAGCGCCACTGGCAGGTGCTCTACCGCAACAGCTTCCAGCGCGGCGGCGTGATCCTGATGACCGCCCAGAGCGCCATCGATCACGCGCTGTGGGATATCGCCGGGAAGCGCCTGGGCGTCTCGGTCTGGTCGATGATGGGCGGTGCGGTGCGCGACCGCATCCTGCTCTACACCCACCCCGGCGGCCGGGACCACGCCGAGCGGGTCGAGCGCTCGCTGGCCCGTGTCGAGGAGGGCTACCGCGCCCTCAAGCTGACGATCGCCCCGTCGCCGGAACCGATCCGCGACACATGGCTGGTGAACGACACCTACGAGATGGTCGCCGCCGTCCGCGAGGCGGTCGGCGACGACGTCAAGCTGATGCTGGACTGCCACGGGAAGCTCTCGCCGACCATCGCGATCGAGCTCGGGCACGCGCTCGAGCCGCTCGATCTGCTCTTCCTCGAGGAGCCGGTGCCGCCGCGCAACGTCGAGGCGATGCTGCTGGTCCGGAACGCGGTATCGGTACCCCTCGCGACCGGCGAGCGGATGTACAACCGCTGGGACTTCCGCACCACGATCGAGTCTCAGGCCGTCTCCGTGTTGCAGCCGGACCTCGGCCACGCGGGCGGCATCTCCGAGACGCGCCGCATCGCGGCGGCGGCGGAGACCTACTTCATGGGCGTCGCACCGCACAACCCGCGAGGGCCGGGCGTAACGATGGCGAGCCTGCACTTCGCTGCCTGCACGCCCAACTTCCTCATCCAGGAGTCGGCGATCCCCCCCGGGAGCAGCGAACTCTGGGACGCGATGCTCGTCGAGCCACTGACGGTCAGCGACGGCTACGTCGACCTGCCGCGTGCGCCCGGCCTCGGCATCACGTTCGACGAGTCGCTGCTGGAGCGCTTGCCCTTCGAGGGCGCCGACACGGCTCACCCGTCGCTCGCCGACGGCAGCGTCGGCGACTGGTAGGAGGCGCCTGCCAGGCTCTTCGCTCCTGTATCCCCCTTCCCGCCCCTTCCCGTCATTCCGGCGAAAGCCGGAATCCAGGTACGCCAGCCCACCGCGCCGCATCGGTGCGCGGATGCGCTCGCATGTGTGAGTCATGGTGGTGGCGTTCGACACACTCGAGGCGAGCAGGCAGCTCCAGGGAGCCGGCGTCCCGGAGCGGCAGGCCGACGCCATCGTCACCACGCTCGCGCGAGGCTTTGGCGACAACGTCGCCACGAAGCACGATCTTGAGACGGCCGTCGCGAAGATCGAGGGCAAGATCAACGAGTTGCGCGGCGAGATGCACAGGCAGACCGTCTTGACGCTCGGTACGGTCCTCGGCGCGATCGGAGTCGCCACCGCGATCATCGTGGCCGTGGGCTAGCGGCCTCCGGGAGCGAGCCCCGGCTTCCCCTCACCCCTGAGCCTCTATGCACCCGGTGCCACGTGGCAGCGTCGGTTTGACTGTCCGGCAGGCCGCAGGTATCAACAACCCGGACCAGCAACCAGCACGCGAATCAAGGAGGAGCGATGTCGCGCATCGTCGAAGTGCGTCCGTTCATGGTCAATTTCCAACAGGGCACCGGCGGGGACCAGGCCCGCTACGGGGGCCGCGGCAACATGTTGATCGTGCGGATCCGCACGGACGACGGCATCGAGGGCTTCGGTGAGGGCACCCTCCCGCACAAGACGCGGGCCGTCGCCGGGGCAGTCGAGGACTTCGCGGAGTACCTCGTCGGGCAGGACGACAGCCTGATCGAGCGCCACTGGCAGGTGCTCTACCGCAACAGTTTCCAGCGCGGTGGTGTGATCCTGATGACCGCGCAGAGCGCGATCGACCAGGCGCTCTGGGATATTGCCGGGAAGCGCTTCGGCGTGCCGGTCTGGCGCCTCATGGGCGGCGCGGTGCGCGATCGCATCCTGCTCTACACCCACCCCGGCGGCAGCAGCCGCGAGGAGATCGTCGATCGCACGCACCAGCGCATCGAGGAAGGCTACCGCGCGTTCAAGTTCGGGATCCCCGGGACCCCGGAGTGGATCAGCGACCGCAAGACGGTCGAGGCGACCTACGAGAACATCTCGGCGGTCCGTGACGCCGTCGGCGACGACATGAAGATCATGGTCGACGCGCACGGCAAGCAGACGCCGACCGTGGCGATCGAGATCGTCAACGCCCTCGAGCCGCTGGACCTGCTCTTCTTCGAAGAGCCCGTGCCGCCGCGCAACGTCGATGCGATGCTGCTGGTGACGGCGGCGACGAACGTGCCGCTCGCCACCGGCGAGCGGATGTACAACCGCTGGGACTTCCGCACGACAATCGAGTCGCAGGCCGTCGCGGTGCTGCAGCCGGACCTCGGCCACGCGGGCGGCATCTCCGAGACACGCCGCATCGCCGCGGCGGCGGAGACCTACTTCATGGGCATCGCCCCGCACAACCCTCGAGGGCCGGGGGTGACGCTGGCGAGCCTGCATATCGCCGCCTGCACGCCCAACTTCATCATCCAGGAGAGCTCGATCCCGATCGGCGGCGACGCGCTGTGGGACGAGATGCTGGTCGAGCCGCTCACCGTCAAGGATGGCTACGTCGACCTGCCGCAGGCGCCGGGCATCGGCATCAAGTTCGACGAGTCGATCGCGGAGCGCTACCCGTTCCAGGGGCGCGACACGGGTCACCCGGTGCTCGCCGACGGCAGCGTCGGCGACTGGTAGGAGGTACAGCCATGCTTGGTCCCGATGCGAGCGTGATGGTCTTCGGCGCGCACGCCGCCGACTACTGCTTCCGTGCCGGCGGCACGGCGATCCGCTATATCCAGGCCGGCGCGCGCGTGAAGGTGGTGAGCGCCACCTTCGGCGAGCGTGGCGAGTCCGCGCCTCGCTGGAAGGAGCCGGGCGCCACCATCGAGTCCGTCAAGGCGATCCGCCGCTCCGAGGCGGAGGCGGCCGCGAGGACGCTGGGCGTGGAGATCGAGTTCCTCGATCTTGACGACAACCCGCTGGTGATCGACCAGGAGCGGATGCAGCTCTACATCGACCAGCTCCGCGACTTCCGGCCGGACATCATCCTCACGCACTGGACCTACGAGCCGACGAACCGCGATCACCAGACCGTCGCCGAGACCGTGATCCGTGCGACCGGACTGGCGCGGGCGCAGGCGACGATGGCGGGCGAGTCGCTGCCGCGGGCGAAGATCTTCCACTTCGAGCCGGACATCCTCAGCCAGCCGATCCTCGGCTACACGCCGGACACCTACATCGACATCGGCCCGGTGGTCGAGCAGAAGTACGAGGCGCTGCGCTGCTTCCAGGAGTCGCAGCCGGGGCTGCTCGATCGCTGGCCGCCGCACACCGAGGCGCGCGGCGTGGAGGCCTCCGGCATCGGCGGACTGGCGGGCTGCACGCACGCCGAGTCGTTCCGGCGCTTCCAGCCCTACGCGGGCGACTACTTCGTCTAGGCTGTCGCGCGGCCGCCGTTAGCGCCCGAGGGCGCTACGGGAGTGCTTCGAGGCGCAGCTCGTACCAGCCGTCCCAGGCCTCGCCTGGCTCGAGCACGATCAGGCCCGGGTCCGGGACGCCCTCGGTCATCAGGTTGAAGGCGTTGGGCATGCAGGTGTGCGGCTCGAACGAGACGACCGGCGCGTCCGGCGGCGTGTAGAAGACGACCGTGCGCATCCCCTCGCTCGCGTCGAGCGTGGCCTCGAGGCCGTTCGCGCGGTCGGTGAGGCGGCCGCGCAGTGGGCCGGGAGCCCTCCCGGCCTCGTCGCCCGATTGGCCACGGAGTATGAACTTGTGGTTGCGGGCCGGGCCCGCCGCCGTGTTCGCGTTTGGCGGCAGCGCCGAGAGCGGCAGCGCGCGGCGCGGCCACTCGTCCGCCGCGACCGGCGAGACCTCCGCCGGCGGCGTCGAGGTGCTGATCCAGCGCTCCGTTGCCGCGAGGGCGACCTCGCAGTCCTCGGCGCTCCCGGCGGGGCCGAGCGGGGTCCACAGGTAGGGGTGGAAGCCGAGGCCGAACGGCATCGGCTCGTCGCTCTCGTTCTCGATGCGCACCTCGATGCGCAGCCGGCCGCCGCGCAGCACGATGCGCAGCGTGCAGGCGAAGGCCCACGGCCAGGCCGTCGACGGGATGTCGTCCTCGCGGCTCGCGAGGCGCGTCGTCACCCAGGCGCCGTGCTCGTGGTCCGCGCCGGAGTCGATGACTCGCCAGGCGCGCCAGCGCACCGCGCCGTGCATCGCGTTGCCGGCCTGCGGGTCCTCCGGCAGATCGATGCGCCGTCCGCGGAACTCGAAGGCGTCGCCGCTGACGCGGCCGGGGTAGGGGAAGAGCATCCCCGCGCCCCAGCGCGTCGGCAGCCTCGAGAGCGTCTCGAGGGTCGGCGGCCCGGCGATCACCTCGACGGCGTCGCGCGCCGGATCGCCGGCGGGGCGCGTCGCGAAGCGCGTCACGTTGCTGCCCCGCGAGGGCACGACGTGCGCGATCGATCCACTCGCCGGTTCGTGCAGGCGCACGACCGCGTGGTCCTCGATGGCGACGGTGTCGACGGAGGGGGCGTCGGGCGTAGGCATGCTGATCGCGCGCCCGCCTACGCCAGCTCGGCGCGCCAGCTGTGCTGCGGGCGGTAGCCGAGCATGCGCTTCGCCTTCGCGCAGCTGATCGGGCCCTCGGTCCCCGTGAGGCCGGCGCAGGCCGCCTCGCTGCCGGGGAAGCGGCGCGGGAAGGCGGTGGCGAGCGGCTCGCGGCTCATCGCGTCGTCGGCGGTGATGAAGAAGCGGTCGTGCTCGATCTCCGTGTCGTCGAGGGCGGCCCGCACGGCGCGGGCGAAGTCGCGCGCGTCGACGTAGGCGAGGATGCCCCCGCCGTTGTCCAGCATGCGCGGGACGCGCTCGGCGTAGTCCTCGGGGCCGATGACCGAGGTCGGCCGCAGCACGATCGTGCGGATGCCCGTGCGGCGCGTCGCCGCCTCGAGGATCTCCTCACCGAGCCACTTGGAGAGGCCGTAGGCGTCCTGCGGGCGCAGCGGGTGCTCCTCGTCCATCGGCATGTAGTCCGGGACCATCTCGCGGAAGCGGAAGGCGAAGCCAAGGGCGGAGCCACTGCTGCTGTAGATCACCTTGCGCGCGTCCTGCCGGATCGCCGCCTCGACGACGTTGAAGGTGCTGGTCATGTTGTTGGCGAAGACGTCTTCCGGCTCGCGCCCGATCGGCGAGGGGATCGCCGCGAGGTGCACGATCGCCTCCGCGCCCTCCGCCACGCGTGCGACGGCCTCAACGTCCGTGAGGTCGGCCTGCTCGTAGCGCACGCCGGGGCGCACGGCGTCGGGCGGCGGCGTGTCCTCGAGGCCCGCGACGACGACCTCATGGTCGCCGCGCAGCTCCTCGACGACCCAGCGCCCGAGGCGCCCGCTGCCGCCGGTGACGAGCAGTCTCATGGTGCGCTCATCGGTCGAAGTGGAAGCAGATCTTGCCGCTGGCCGCGTCGTCGGCGAGCTGGAAGCCGCGCGCGCCTTCCTCGATGCTCAGGTCCTCGCTGACCACGGCGTCGAGGTCGATCTGCTTGCGGCGGACGAAGTCGGTGAGCGTGTCCCACTGGCTCATCGGGTAGATGGAGGAGCCGAAGACGGTGATCTCCCAGCGGGTGATCTCGTTGAGCGAGGTCTGGAAGATCGGGTTGCCGAGCCCGACCAGCGCGGCGGTGCCCATCGGGCGCACGATCTGGCAGATCGCCTCGTGCGCGGGCGTCGCGCCCGAGGTCTCGACGAGCTTGTCCGCGCCGTCCGGCCAGAGCGCCTTGACCGCCGTGCCGATCTCGCCGGCCGTCGGGTCAAGCGTGGCGGCCGCGCCGAGCTCCGAGGCGAGGCGGCGGCGGCTCGCGACGGGGTCTATGCCGATCACCTCGGCGCCCATCGCGATCGCGAACTGCGTGGCCAGCAGGCCGACGGGGCCGAGGCCGGAGACGGCGATGCGGTCGAGGCCGCCCGCGCCGAGGCGCACCAGCGGCGCGAAGGCGGTGCCGCCCTGGCAGGCGAGGATGCTGCCGTCGCGGTAGCTGATGTCGTCCGGCAGCGGCAAGGTCGCGCTCGCGTCGGCGGTCATCAGCTCGGCGTCGGAGCCGCCTGCGCCGAAGCCGTAGCCGGGCCGGATGATGGCGCAGACGTGGTTGTTGCCGGTGATGCAGTAGCGGCAGGCGCCGCAGGTGCGGCGGAAGTAGACGACGGCGCGGTCGCCGACCGACCAGCCCTCGACGCCCTCGCCGACGGCGGCGACGGTGCCGCAGCCCTCGTGGCCCGGCGTGATGGCGTTGTCGATGAAGGCCTGTCTGGGGCTGCGGTAGATGTGCAGGTCGCTGCCGCAGATCGCGGAGGCCTGCATCTCGATCAGCAGCTCACCCGGCCCCGGCTCCGGATCCGGCTTGTCGACGACCTCGATGGCTCGTTCCCCGACGATGTTCAATGCGCGCACGGCGGCTCCTTCCTGAGCTCGTTGCTGCTGTGTGGTTGCGTCCCGCGCGCGGTCAGGAGACGCGGATGCGCGGGTCGAGGAAGAGGTAGGAGATGTCGATCACGACGTTCACGACGATGAAGGACACACCGTAGAGGAAGACCAGGCTCTGGATCAGCGGCCAGTCGCTCGACTGCACGCCGACGATCAGCGAGAGGCCGATGCCCGGCACGGAGAATGCCCGCTCGACGGCGACCGCGCCACCCATCAGGCCGCCGAGCGCGAGCCCGGAGATCGTCACGACGGGGATGACGGAGTTGCGCAGGACGTGACCCACCAGCACCCGCTGCTCCGTCAGCCCTTTCGCGCGCGCGGTGCGCACGAACTCGCTGGAGAGCACATCGAGCACGGAGGAGCGCATTACGCGTGCGAAGACCGCCCCGAGGTTGACGCCCATGACGAGGGCGGGGCCGATCGTCATCTGGAAGTTGGACCAGGGATCCACCCAGAAGTGCGTGTAGATGAGCGGCGGCCGCCAGGCGAACCAGATCACCGCGATGATGATGATCAGCAGGCCCATCAGGAAGGCGGGCATGGCGAGCAGCAGCACGGCGACGAACCTCGATAAGTAGTCGCCTAGCGAGTTCTGTCTGATCGCACCATAGAGGCCTAATGGGACGCCCATCAGCCAGCCCACGGTGATCGCCATGAGGCCGATCTGGAAGCTGACCGGGCCGCGGTGGCGGATGATGTCGATCACCGGCGTGCTGGCGACGAAGGAGACACCGAGGTCTCCGCGTGCGAGGCCGCCGATCCACGTCAGGTACTGGATGTGCAGCGGGCGGTCGATGCCGAGGATCTCACGCAGCCGCTCGCGCTGCTCCTCGGTGAAGACGGACCCCCCCTGGTCGTCCTCGATTTCTGTGGGGTCGCCGGGAAGGATCCGGATCGCGGCGAAGATGATGAGCGAGACCCCGAACAGTGTCGGGATCCCGAGCAACAGCCTGCGGGCGATGTACTTCCACATCGGATCCCCGCAGGCTGCTGTCGGTTCTTAGCTCTCCCGGTTCCGGGTCGCGCTACTTGTCCAGCCAGAAGAGGTCCCAGGTGCCCTCCTCGGTGAACCCGCGGATCTCTTCCATGTGACCCATCAGGTCGTTGGAGGCCATCGCGTTGTGCTTCGTGAAGGCCACGACGTAGAACGGCGGGTTCTGGTCGAGAATGTCCATCGCCTGCGCGTACATCCCCAGCTTCTCGTCGACATCGCCCGACTCGTCGATGGCGTCGATGAGGGTGTCGATCTCCGGGTTGTTGTAGTTCCCGAAGTTGCGGAAGCCGCCGCTGCGGATCGCGTCCTTCCAGGCGGTGACGAACTCGCTGATCACCGGTGCGCGGAAGTGCACGGTGAGCACCATGTCGAAGCCCTCGGGGCCCCCGTTGTTGAGCTGGTCGGTACGGCCGGAGCCGGCCCGCGGGTCCACGGTGACCTCGATGTTGAGCTTCTTCTTGAGCTCGGCCTGCATGCCCGGAGCGAGAATCTCCGAGTGCGCCTGGTTGGTGTTGGTGACGAGCAGACCGCCGTTGAAGCCGTCGGCGAAGCCCGCAGCCGCGAGCAACTGCTTGGCCTCGGTAATCGCCGCCTCGTCCTCGCCACGGTAGCCCGTGGTCTGCTTGAGCTGGTCGAACGGCGTCGCCGCGTACGACGAGTCGGAGACCCAGCGCGAGCCGGCGAGGCTCATCGACTCCGAGTAGACCTCGATCAGGCCCGGGCGGTTCGGCGCGAGGAAGATCGCGCGCCGCACGCGCTCGTCGTTGTACGGGGGCTTGTCATTGTTCAGGAAGAACGTCAGCGAGGCGCCCGTGCCGTCGTGCTGGAAGACGCCGGCCTTGTCGCTGAAGGACTCGCGGTCCGTGTAGAAGTCCTTCGGCACGATGTTGGCGTAGTGCGCCTGGCCGCCGAGGATGAAGTTCGCGCGGTCCGCCCACTGCGTGGTGTGCAGCATGGTGAGCTCGTCGATGTACGGCAGCTCCGGGTTCCAGTAGTTCGGGTTGGCGTCGAAGACGGTCAACTCCTCGGTCCGGTGCTCCCTGAAGATGAACGGGCCGGTGCCGGGCGCCGCGGAGGCGGACATGTCGACCGGGTCGTCCTTGATGTGCTTCACCGAGTAGACGCCGACCTGCGGGCCGGCGAGCATCTGCAGGAAGTAGCCGCGCGGCGACTTCATGCCGACGCGCACGGTCGACTCGTCCGCGGCCTCCGCACTGCCCACGTAGTTGAACCCACCGGCGTAGCGGCTCGGGAGGCCGGTCTCGACCGAGGTGAACTCGTCGAGCGCCATGTGGCGGCGGATCGACATCGCCACGTCCTCGGACGTCAGCGGCGTGCCGTCGTGGAACTCGACACCGTCGCGGATGGTGAAGGTGTAGAGCAGGCCGTCCGGCGAGCTCTCCCAGGTGGTGGCCAGCGCCGGGATGACCGACTTCAGGCCGTCCAGCGGGTTCAGGCGCACGACGCTGTCATAGGCCTGCGACATGATGCCGCGGTGCCCGCCGTGGTAGAGGTCGAAGTTGCCCAGGCGGCCCCAGAACGAGGTAACCACCGAGCCACCGCGCTTCGGGCTGCCCGGCGCCTTCAGAACACCGGCGTCGTCAGCCAGCGGGGGCGCGGTCGGCGCGGCCGTTGGCGCGGCCGTTGGCACTACGGTCGGCCTCGCCGCCGCGGCCGTCGGGGCCGCGGTCGCGGCCGCCGGGGCTGCGGTCGCCGCCGCCGGGGCTGCGGTCGCCGCCGCCGGGGCCGGGGCCGGCGCCTCGTCGTCGTCGTCGCCGCAGCCGATCAGCGCTGCGGCCGCGAGGCCGGCGCCCCCGAGGAGGCCGCCCCGCAGGATGTTGCGGCGGCTGACCGAGGTCGTCCACCAACGGCCGTTCTCGTGCTCTTCGCTCATTGCTGAAGCCCCCTCCCGCGTGACTGTGCCACTGCGGCTAGTACCCATTCCGGGTTTCTTCGCTTACTGTACGCGGCTCGTAACAGAGCAGATTACCTGCGCCTGTCTCCCAGCGTCTACCCCTCAAAACGTGATGATCTTGCGCTCCTCGACTCGCGATTCGTCGATCGCCATCCCGACGCCGGGCGTGTCCGGGACCAGCAGCTGGCCGTTCTCGCGGCGGATCGGATCGGCGAGGAAGAACTCGTGGATCTGGTTCCACTTGATCAGGTCCTCGGCCAGCGGGCAGACATCCGGCGGCTGCGAGGCTTGCAGCTGGATGTTCGCCGAAACCGAGTGCCCGTGCGGGATCACCGGCAGATCGGCGACCGAGGCGAGCGTGCAGATCTTCGTCAGCTCGGAGAGGCCGCCCGCCCAGTAGGTGTCCGGCTGCAACACGTCGGCCGCCTCCGCCTCGATCAGCAGCTGGATGCCCCAGCGCGTGTACTCGTGCTCGCCGGTCGAGATCGGCACCGGCGAGTTCCTGCGGATCCGGGCGTGGCTGGCGATGCGGTCCGGAAGCACGGGCTCCTCGATCCAGCGCACGCGGTACTGCTCCACGCGCTTCGCCATCGCCACGGCGTAGTCGGGATTCCAGCTCATCCAGGCGTCGAACATGATCTCGGAGTCGTCGCCGGCGGCTTCGCGCACGGTGCGCACCAGGCGCTCGTTCTCCTCCATGCCCGGGCGGCCGTCGGCCGGTCCGCGCTTGAAGAACCACTTTTGTCCCGTGTAGCCGGCCTCTGCGAACTCGCGCGCGCGTTGCGCCACCAGCTCCGGCTCGACCGAGAATCCGAGGGTGCTCGCATAGGCCGGGATCGACTCGCGCGTGGGACCGCCCATCAGCCGGTAGGCGGGCTGCTGCAGCGCCACGCCCTTGAGGTCCCAGAGCGCGCAGTCGATGGCGCTGATCGCCATCATCGTGTTGCCCTTGCGGCCGTGCACCGCGCTGCGGTGCATCAGGTCCCAGATGCGCTGCGTGGCCATCGGATCCTCGTCGCGCAGCAGCCCGCCGAAGGTCTGGATGATCGAGAGCGCCAGCTGGCTGCCGAGCGGACCGGCGCGCCCGACGGCGCCGTCGTCCGACTCGATCTCGAGGAAGGCGCTCTCGATCACGTACTGGCCCTCGGCCTTGCGGGGCAGCACGCGCGGACCGCCCTGGCGGTAGGGCTCGTAGATGTCCGTGGGGCGGACCAGCCGGTCCTCCCAGAACTCGCCGGGGTGCTCCATCGTGCCGGTCAGCTCGAAGGCGCGGACGTCGACGATCTTCGAGGGCGTCACACGCAAACCTCTTCGGCGAGCTGGATGGTAGCGGCGGGGAAGACGGCGACGCTCGCCGAGTCGCCGTGCTTGTCACGCAGCCAGCGCTCGGTCTCGCTCCACTCGTGCGTGAGCACGATGCGTTCGCGAGCGCCGGGTGGGAGTCCGTTGCGGTGCAGGCCGGGCATGAAGTAGACGAGGTCCGGCTCGCCCTCGAAGCTGCGCCCGCCGCCGCCGCCGCCGTAGAACGCCATCCCGCGCCCGTAGAGCGAGTGGAAGCCCGCGCCCTCGACGGTGGAGCCGGCGAGGACGATCGTGCCGCCGGGGCGGACGATCGGCTCGGCCGCGGTCAGGATCGGGTGGAAGCCGCGGCCGGTCTGCTGGTACTCGGCGTCCTTCGGATAGGACGGAGAGCACGCACACGTCGACGCCGGTCGGCAGCTTGGTCGCATAGGTGCGGCGCGCGATCTCCACGCCGGCGCGGTGCGCCTCGACGAGGTCGCCGACGACGAGGCCGGCGATCCCGCGGCGGATGTTGGGGATCACGTTGACGATGCAGTCCACGCCCGCCAGCCGCGCCGCCTCCTCGGCGTCGAGGCGCGACTCGCTGGCGGTCTGCACCAGGCCGGTCGTCGGGCCCTCCGGACCGTGCCAGGCGGCGGCCGTGTCGATGTGCGCGACGCCGGGCAGGACCAGCTTGGCGCCGCCCGAGAAGCCGGTCTTGTTGTGCGGCAGGATGCTGCCGATGAGGATGCGCACTTCCGCGGCGAGGAACTCGCTGTTGAGGCTGACGGGCGTGCCGCGGCTGGTCTCGCCGACGGACTCGCAGTTGGCCCAGGAGAAGTGCGAGCGCAGCTCGAAGCGGCTCGCGATGTCCTCGCCGACCTTGCGGACGAAGTCCTCGCGCGTCATCTGGCGGTGATTGGCGACGCCCCCGAGGATCAGGATCGCGCTCTCCTCGATGCCCGCCGCGACCAGCTCCTCGATCACGCGCGGCGCGAGGCGCGCGGCGGGAGTCGGGCGTGTGAGGTCGTCGACGACGATGCAGGCGCTGCGCTTGCCGCGCGCCAGCTCGCGGATACGGGCGCTGCCGATCGGGTTGTCGAAGGCGGCGGCGATGCCCTCGTCGCCGATGTCGTCGCCGCCGGCGGGCTCGTGCACGTTCACGTCCCAGCCGGCGGGGAAGGTGAGTTCGAAGTCGCTGTCGCCGTAGAAAGAGCCCCAGCGAATCAGCGCTGTGCGAGCGTCCGTACGTGCTGCGGTGGTCACTACTGGTTCTCCTCCCTGCGCTCGGCGGCGCGCGGGTCTGCGAAGTCACGAATGGCGTCGCCCATGAGGTTCATCGAGAGCACGGTCACCACGATCGCGAGGCCGGGGAAGGCGAACATCCACCACAGCGGCCGGAAGACGTGCGAGGTCTCCGCGCCGAGCATGTTGCCCCAGGTCGGCGTCGGCGGCCGCACGCCCACGCCGAGGTAGGAGAGCGCGGCCTCGGCGAAGACGGCGAAGCCGAGATTGATGCTGAAGATCACGAGGAAGAGGCTCAGCGTCTGCGGCGCGACGTGCCGCGCCGCCACGCGCAGCGGCGTGCTGCCGATCACGCGCGCGGCCTCGACGTACGGTTCCTCCTTGATCGAGAGCACGCGTGATCGCACGACGCGGGCGGAGTCGGGAATCCTGGTGACGGCGATGGCGATGATGATGCTGTCCAGGCCCTTGCCGATGGCGACGCCCAGCAGCAGCGCGAGAATCAGTGCCGGCAGCGCGAGCAGAACCTCAAGCACACGCTGGCTGATCAGGTCGAAGCGACCGCCCGCGTAGGCGCTGATGATGCCGATCGAGAAGCCGAAGCCGTCGCCGATCGCGACGGCGATGAACGCGATCACCAGCGTGGAGCGGGCGCCGTAGAGCACGCGCGAGAAGACATCGCGGCCGAGCCGGTCCGTGCCCATCCAGTGTTCGCCGGACGGGCCGGCCCTGAGGCTCCCGAAATCAGCCTCCAGCGGGTCGAAGGGGACGAACCAGGGAGCGAAGAAGGCGGCCCCGACGATCGCGACCAGGACGCACATGGCGCCCGCGCCGAGGGGATAGTGGACGAAGAACTTCGTCAGGTTCGAGACGATGCCGCGCTTCTGCTCCGGCCCCGTCTCGGCGAGGAGGCCGCTCCCCGCGCTCGCTTCGGACATGCCGTTCCCTCGCCCGCTGTCTCCCTGCGCAGGGGCGGGAGTGTATCAACCTCCTCGCCAACGCGCGCTGCCGTCCGTTTCGCGGTCCTCGCTGCGCGAGGCTCAGGGCGCCTCGCCGAAGAGCGCGCGGCGCACGTTCTCCGCCGTCACCAGCGAGACGCGGCGGTTCGACTCCTCCGTGATCCCGGCGATGTGCGGCGTCAGCAGCAGGTTCGGCGTCTCCGCGAAGCGCGCGCCGGCCTCGGCGCTGAGCGGCTCGTCCTCGAAGACATCGATCGCGGCGCCGCCGAGGCGTCCCGCGCGCAGCGCGTCGACGAGCGCGGCCTCGTCGACGATCCCGCCTCGCGAGGTGTTCACGAGCAGGGCGTGCGGCGGCATCAGCGCCAGCGCCGCGCCGTCGATCAGCCCGCGCGTCGAGTCCGTGAGCGGGACGTGGATGCTCACCGCGTCGCTCATGCGCAGCAGATCGGGGACTGCCTCGACGCGCTCGGCCAGCTCCCAGGCGGCGTCATCCGGGGCAAGGTAGGGGTCGATTGCGGCGATCCGCATATCGAGGGCGCGCGCGCGCTCGGCGACCGCCCGGGCGACCGCCCCGAGGCCGATCAGCCCGAGCCGCGAGCCGGCCAGCTCGCGCCCGCCGAGTTCCTGCCGCGGCCACTCGCCGGCCGCGACGCGCGCCGTCGCGCCGTAGACGGGGCGCCGCAGCGTCAGCATCGCCGTCAGCACGTACTCCGCCACCGAGACGGCGTTCGCGCCCGTGGCCGGGAAGACCGCGATGCCGCGCTCGGCGCAGGCGTCGAGGTCGATGTTGTCGAGGCCCACGCCGAGCCGTCCGACGACCTCGAGGGCGGGCGCGGCGTCGAGCAGCTCGCGATCGACGCGGGTGACGTTACGCACGATCAGCGCTCGCACGCTCGCGACCGCGGCCAGCAGTTCGTCGCGCGCCTGGGCGAGTCCGGGCTGGTATTGCACGGAGCAATCGCGCCGCAGCGCCTCGACGGCTTCCTCGTCCATGAATTCGCTGATTAGTATGTCGCTGGCGGCTGCGCTCACGGAGCGGGGTATCCCTTCGCATCGGACGTTGCCAGTGGCGCAGCGTAGCGCACTGCCGCACCGTGGTCGCCGCATGGAGGTTGAGACGTGACGAAGCTCCCGGCATCCACGCTGACGCACCTGGAATGCTCTATCTGCGGCGCGCGCCACGAGTGCGACGAGCTGCAGACGATCTGCCGCGAGTGCGGGCGCGCGCTGTTCGCCCGCTACGACCTCGACGCCGCGAAGCAGACGCTGACCCGCGAGGGACTGGGCGGGCGCGAGGCCTCGATGTGGCGCTACGCCGAGGTGATGCCGGCGAGCGAGCTGGCCGGCTCGGTCTCCCTCGGCGAGGGCATGACCCCGCTGCTCGCCGCGCCGCGGCTGGGCGCGGAGCTCGGTTGCAGCGACCTGCTGGTGAAGGACGAGGGCGGCAACCCGACCGGGTCGTTCAAGGCACGCGGCATCGCAGCCGCGATGGCGATGGCAGTGCGGCTCGGCGTGAGGGACATCGGTATGCCGACCGCCGGCAATGCCGGCTCCGCCGCGGCCGCGTACTCGGCACACAGCGGCATCACCGCCCACGTCGCGATGCCGGCCGACACGCCGGCGGCGATCATCCAGGAAGTCATGAACCTCGGCGCCGACCTGCAGCTCGTCGACGGGCTGATCAACGCCGCCGGACGGCTGATCGCCGAGGGCTGCCGCGAGCACGGCTGGTTCGAGATGTCCACGCTCAAGGAGCCCTACCGCGCCGAGGGCAAGAAGACGATGGGTTACGAGCTGTGGGAGCAACTCGATGGCGGGTTGCCGGACGCCGTGCTCTACCCGACCGGCGGCGGGACCGGGCTGATCGGGATGTGGAAGGCCTTCGACGAGCTGGAGCAGATGGGCCTGATCGGCAGCGAGCGGCCTCGCATGTACGTGGTGCAGTCCGATGGTTGCGCGCCGATCGTGCGGGCCTGGAGCAGCGGCGCGGAGCGCGCCGAGCCGTGGGAGGACGCGGCGACGGTCGCGCCCGGGATCCGCGTGCCCGCACCCTTCGCCGACGAT
This sequence comes from Dehalococcoidia bacterium, assembly GCA_965247925.1. GTDB lineage: Bacteria > Chloroflexota > Dehalococcoidia > UBA2979 > UBA2979 > VXMT01. Next base: position 902,438 of record CBDFIB010000003.1, on the reverse strand, counting down.
CTGATCCTGCAAACCCTGCGCGAAAGCGGCGGCTCGGCGGTCGCGGTGCCCGACGAGACGATCGTCCCCGCGATGCGCCGCTTCGGCCGCACCGAGGGCATCGACGCCTGCCCCGAGGGCGCCTCGACGCTGATCGGCCTCGAGTTGCTGATGGCGGACGGAACGATCCGGTCCGACGAGCGGATCGTGCTTTTCAACACGGGTACGGGTCTCAAGCACCCCGAACTGCGTCCGGAGGTCTGATGCGCTACTTCATCACCGGCGGCACCGGCTTCATCGGCGCCTACCTCGTCCGCGACCTGCTGCAGGCCGGGCACGAGGTCACGATCTTCGAGCTGGCGCCGCAGCCCGAGTTCCTCGAGGAGATCGTCGGCGACGCCGGCGAGGCGAGCATCGTGCGCGGCGACGTGACGGACATGCCGGCGCTGCTGCGCGCGATGCGGGACGCAGGCGCGGAGCGAGTCGTGCACCTCGCCTCGCTGCTCACCGACTCGAGCGAGGAGAACCCGCTGCGCGCCGTGCGCGTGAACATCGAGGGCACGATCCACGCCTTCGAGGCCGCCCTCGCGGTCGGCGCGCAGAAGGTGGTTTGGGCCTCCTCGATCGCCGCCTTCGGGCGCGGCCCGGACCAGCCGGGCAGCACGGTGTACAACGACGATTACCACGCGCCGGTCAATCTCTACGGAGCGGGCAAGGCGTTCCTCGAGCGGGTCACCGCGACATACCGCCGCGACCGGGGGCTGGACGTGGTGGGGCTGCGCTTCACGATCGTCTACGGCTACGGCAAGTCCTTCACCGTGCAGCGCGGCAGCGCCGTCACGCACCTGGAGGAGCTGATCGATAAGCCGGCGCTCAACCTGCCCGGGCTTATCACCAACGGCAACGACGTGCAGGACTTCTCATACGTCGAGGACTGCGCGCGCTCGATCGTGCTCGCCGCCGACGCGGTCGACACGCCCTCTCTGGCGCTGACGGTCACGGGCGACGACGTGCGTGTCGGCGACGTGGCGGACGTGGTGCGCGAGCTGCTGCCGAACGCACAGATCGAGGTGCGCAACGACACCCTGCCGCGCATCCGTGCGGGCTACGACCGCGAGGGGACCGCGCGGGAGATCGGGTTCCGCCCGGCCTGGACCCTGCGCGAGGGTCTCGCGAGCACGATCGGCAAGCTGCGCGCCAGACACGGGCTGCCGCCCGTCTGAGACCTGCCAGCGGCGCCCGCCGCTACCCCGGCTCGCTGCCGAGGATCATGCTGCTGACCGGCTGCACCATCGGCCCCGAGGTGACCATCGAGACCTCGACGTTCGGGACCTGGCGGGTCGAGTGGCCGCGGATCTGGCGGACCGCCTCGATGTTCAGTTCCAGGCCGTGCATGTAGCACTCGGCGAGGTTGCCGCCGCTGGTGTTGAGCGGGAGCTTCCCGCCTGGTGCGGTGAAGTTCTCCAGCGTGAAGAAGTCGTTGACCTCGTCCGGCGCGCAGAAGCCGTGCTCGACGATGCTGACCATCACGCAGCCGGTGAAGTTCTCGTAGCTCTGCAGCACGTCGACATCCTCGGGGCCGACGCCGGCCTGCGCGTAGAGGTGCGGAGCGAGCGTCTTGAAGTTGGCCGTCGCGTAGTCCGGCGCGTTGTGCGCGCTGGCGGCCTGGCGGTGTCCCGAGCCCTGCGCGGCGCCGAGGACGTAGACGGGCTTCTGGCGCAGGTCGCGCGCCCGCTCGGCGGGCACGAGGATCATCGCCGCGGCGCCGTCGTTCTCCTGGCAGCAGTCGTAGAGGTGGAACGGCTCCACGATCCAGCGCGAGGAGTCGTAGGTCTCTTCGCTGAGCGGCCGCCCGTGCATCACCGCCCGCGGGTTGTGCTGCGCGTGCTGGTAGCTGGCGAGGGAGACGGCGCGCAGCGCTTCCTGCTGCACGCCGTGCTCGTGCATGAAGCGCCGCACGCGCATCGCGTACTGCTGCGCGGGCGAGAGCACGCCGTACGGCTGCGTGAGCGCGTTCGGGCCCTCGGCGCGCGGGCCGCCTCGCGCCTGACCGAAGCGGCCGTACTGCCCTTGCGCGAGCGAGCGGTAGACGACGACGACGTCGGCGAAGCCGGCGTGGATCGCCGCCGCCCCGTTGGCGACGGCTCCCGATCCGCCGCCCCCGCCGCCGCCCCAGACGAGGTTGCTGAGCCGGTGCTCTGGCAGCCCCAGTGCGGTGGCGATACGGTCCGGCAGGCTGCGCTCGGTGGCGTAGGAGGCGAAGCCGTCGATCTCGGTGACCTCGATGCCGGCGTCGGCGGCGGCGCCGATGATCGCATCGAGGCACATCTTGAACTCGGAGTCCTCGGCGCGGCCTTGCCGGTAGTAGGCGGTCTCGGCGACGCCTGCGACGGCGACCTTGCCGCGGATCGAGCGCTCGTTGGTTGCGGCCATTGCGGGCTCCGTTCATGCATCGGGGGCGGACGGGCGTATGTATAGCACGCGCCCCGATTAGTTCCCCGATCCGCAGCGGCGTGCGGAGCGCGATATGGTAGGTAGTGCCGGAAGAATGGAGGCGCTGACGACTATGAGCGAAGAACCGGAAACCCTCGTCACCGAGGAGATGATCGTCGCCAAGGGCGTGTGGGGCCCGGAGACCCGGTCGCACGCCGTAACCGAGTCCGACATACGCAAGTGGGCGATCGCGACCTACTGGCCGGAGAAGCCGCCTCCCGTCTACTGGGACGAGCAGTACGCCCGCAACAGCCGCTGGGGCGGGATCATCGCGCCGCGCGACTTCAACCCGTTCGCCTGGCCGGTTGACCGGCCGGCCGGGCCCCCTTCGGCGGGCGCGCGGCCGGGCCAGACGCCGAAGAAGGGCGAGAACGTCCTCAACGGCGGGCAGGCCGATACCTGGTTCAAGCCGATCCGGCCCGGCGACGTGCTGACCTCGCGCACCCGGCTCTCGCACTGGGATGAGCGGACCGGCCGCCTGGGGCTGACGCTCTTCACCTACACCGAGATCGAGTGGCACAACCAGGATGGCGAGCTGGTGCGCCGCCGCATCTCGACCGGCGTCCGCTACTAGCGGCCCGCGTCCAGGAGGGAACCAAACCGTGGCCAACAACGTCTACTACGAAGATGTCGAGATCGGACAGGAGATACCGGCGTTCGAGCGCAAGACCGACTTCATGAACTGGAACCGCTACGCTGCCGTCAATGACGAGTTCGTCTTCGTCCACATGGACGACGAGGTCGGCAAGGCCGCGGGGCAGGGCGCCGCCTTCGGGATGGGCAACCTGCGCTGGGCCTACGTCATCAACGCGCTCCAGGACTGGGTCGGCGACGAGGCCGAGATCCGCGAACTCTCGATGCAGTTCCGCGCGATCAACCACAAGCACGACGTGCTGACCACGCACGGCGTTGTCAGCGCGAAGAGCGTCGAGGACGGCGAGCACCTCGTCACCCTCGACATCAACGTGATCAATCAGGACGGTGCGGCGACGGCGCCGGGGACGGCCGTCGTCGTGCTTCCCTCGCGCGAGGGCTAGGCGCGGCTGATCCTGCGCGCGTGAATCTCGCGCCCCGGGAAGGCGCGGACGTCCTCCGGTGATATTGCCGGCGGGCCTGGGGGGTGGCGTCGTGTGAGTGTTCCGGGAGGCGCGGCCTACCGCGATGGACAGGGGCGAACGCGCTGCAGGCGCTGCGACAAGCTCGTCTACGCGGGCGAGGACGAAGCGCAGGCCGCCGCGGACGAGGCGCGCGAGCAGCGTGTCCTGCTGCGCGCGTACCGGGAGCCCGCCTGCGGCTACTGGCATCTGACATCGCGCGCCGAGCTGCCGTCGCTCGCCAGGGCGGCGGAGCGCGCAAGGCAGAAGGGGGCCAGGCAGGTCAGCGGCCTCCAACGGCTTGGCCTCGCGCTGCTCGTGGTGGTGGTAGCAGCCGTGGTCATCTCGGCGTTCGTCTTTTCGCGGCTGGGCGGCGACGAGCCGGCCGCGCCGGTCGCGACTGCTGTGCCGGTGACCGCGACGGCCCTCGCCACCCCGACCGCGAGCCCGCTCGCCACCGCAACTCCGGCCGCCACCGCCACCGCGACGGCGAGGCGAACGGTTACCTCGACCCCCGTGGCGACGCCCGTCCCGACCCCGGAGCCGGTCGTCGTGCGGACCATCGGCAACACGGGTGGCACGGGCGTAGCGCTGCGCGACGACTGCGACGACGCAGCCCGCTTCTCCGCGCGCGGGGAGGGCTGGCCCGACAACACGCGCCTCGAGCTGATCGAGGAAGGCAGCGAACGCTGCGCGGGCTGGCTGCACCTCGAGGCCGACGGCGTCGCCTCGTGGGTGCGCGAGGAGTACGTGATCCAACGGGTGCTCTCGAGCCTGTGGACCGTGGGCAACACGGGCGGCGTCGGCGTGGCGCAGCGGAGCGACTGCCTGACGGCGGCCCGCATCTCCCGCCCGGGACAGGGCTGGGATGACGGCACCGAGGTCCGGTTGCTCGAGGTGGGCGCGGAGCGCTGCGCCACCTGGCTGCGCGTGGAGTTGGTGGAGTCAGAGGGCGTCGAGTCCTGGGTCCGCGAGCGCTTCCTGATCGAGGTCGTCATCGAGGTTGACGAGCCCCCGCCGGAGGCATGGACCATCGGCAACACCGGCGAAACCGGCGTGGCCCTGCGCAACGACTGCACCGACGACGCCCGCGTCTCCGAGCAGGGAGAAGGCTGGCGCGACGCCACACGCGTCGAGCAGATCGAGGTCGGCGACGGCCGCTGCGAAGGCTGGCTGCATGTCGAGAAGGACGGCCAGGCCTCGTGGGTGCGCGAGGCCTACCTGATCCCGGTCGAGTAGGGAGTCTGATTCCGGTCGAACAGGGAGGCGCGCGGCGCTCAGTCCGCCGGGAGCGCGCTCGGCCGGTTCGACGGGATCTCATCGAGGGGAATCTCCTCGATGTCGTCGAGAGCGGCCTCGATCGGGTCGCCGTCGCCCTGGCTCGTCCCGTGGGCGTCGACACCGAAGGCCTCGGAGTAGCGGTAGTAGAGCTCCAGCGAGTCGCCGTACTTGCGGTGCCCGGCGGTGTGCTTCGCGCAGGCGAGCAGCAGGCGATGGCGTTCGGGTGAACTCGTGCGTGCGTAGTCCTCGAGGAAGCACATGCCGAGTTCCTGGTTGTGCGGGTCGTTGCCGTGCTTCGCGGCGCTCATCGCCAGCGAGGCGAGCAGCGGCCCGCGCTCGTAGCCACCGTCGAGGTAGGCCTGCACCCATGATGCGGCCTCGTCCGGTTCGAGCCGGTCCGTCGCCGCCTCCAGCTGCCGCAGCACCTGGTCCCGTGAGAGCCGGTCGGAGCCGGCCGGGGCGCGCAGCAGCGGCCGGCCGTTGCCGGGCGTGTTGCGCAGCTTCATCGAGGCCTGGTTGACGAAGGAGCCGGCCACGAAGAGCAGCTTCGTGCGGTGGCGGTGCGTGAAGCGGTTGTAGAACCAGGCGAGCGTGTTCGTGTACTCGTAGCAGTGCTGGGGCATCCCGAAGTTCTCGGGCTCGCCGGCCTCGAGGACCACCTGCGAGGCGGCGATCTGGATCGTGTCCAGGATCTTCTTCGGCGAGCGTCCGGACTGGAGCAGGCCCGTGATCGCGTGGATGTACGAGGGGTCCGGCTCGCGCAATACGGCGCGCAGCAGCCCCTCGCGCTCCGCGATCGAGAGGTCGTCCTCCTGCCGGAACAGCTCGGCGTCGCGCGAGGACTCCGGCGTGGCGGCCAGCGTCGAGATCAGCGGGTTGTCGTCCAGCTCGGTCATCATCACGCGGCAGGCCATCTCGTAGTTGGCGTAGTAGTGCGGACCGACGGCGAGGTCGGGCGCGCCCGCGTAGATGATCGGATCCGCGCGGTCCCAGCCGACCGCGTCGGCGAGCTCGACCGTGGCGCGGGCGCGGAAGGACTTGTGGCCGGTGGTGTAGCTGGTCACGTAGAGCATGCGGTCCTGGATGTCGATCAGGCCGGCGAACACCATCTGGGCGGCCACGCGCTCGCGGTTCCCGGGGTCGCGCAGCATCGCCTTGAGCAGGCGGTAGGCGGGCTCCGGCTGGCTGCGCATGACGAGCGTCAGCCACTCGTTGAGCTGCGCGTCGAGGCCGCCGATGCTCTCCGGGTTCTCCAGCGGCGGGTGGTCCGCCTGGTGGACGAGGGGCGCCGGTGGCACGGGGTAGCGTTCGGCGTCGTAGCGGCTGCGCCCGTAGTGACCCGGCGCCTTGCCGAGCAGCTGGTTCCAGGCATCGAGGCCGGTCGGCACGTACCACATCGTCTGGGCGATCGGCAGGAAGCGGTGCCCCTTCGAGAGGACCTCGGGCATGCGCATCGCCAGGCGGCCGCTGAGCAGGCAGTGGTCGTTGTTGACGAAGCGCACGAAGCCGTCGTCGAGGCGCTGGTGGAAGGGCGTCTGCGTGTAGGGGCCGTGGATGCGCACCGTCTCGAGGACCAGCTCATCCAGTGGGCGTCCGGCGCGGATCAGGTTGTAGAGGACATCGGACGCCGCTTCCTGGTCGCGCGAGACGATGCCCTCCTCGAGGGCGGCGTACATCGCGGCGGTCCGGGCGTCCGGCCGGTCGTAGGAGGCAGTCGTCATATGCGGCTCCCTGCTCGGGGAGTATAGCGCGAGCCGCCCGCACCGGGTCCAGCGGGCGGGGCTCAGTCCGCGGCACTCGGGGGCGGGGTCTATGGGCCGGCGGCACGGGTGCGCACGGCGCTGCGGCGATGGCCGGCGATCCGCTGGGCGAGGTCCGGGAAGGCAGGGTCGATCTCGTACCGGTAGTCGTCCCAGTAGCCGTCGCGGTCCGGGTCGAAGTGGCGAGGCGGCGTGACGCTGGCGAGGGCGAGCCGCTTCATGCGCCGCTCGATCGCCGCTTGCTGCGGGACGGCCTCGTCCGCGGGGACGGGCGGGAGGACCACGAGGCTCATCGACTGGTTGGTGCGGAGGGTGGGAGTGAACGGGTGCTCCCAGACGCGATGTCCGCCCGTGACCACGATCGGCAGAAGCGGGCGGCCGAGGCGGCGCGCGAGGTTGAAGGCTCCCGGCTGGAACGCGAGCTCGATGCCGAGGATGGAGCCCTGCGGGAAGAAGAGGAGGCTGTCGCCGGCCTCGATGGCTGCGCGGGCGTCGCGGTGGAGGGTACGGGCGGCGGAGATCGGGCGCTCCGGGCGGATCAGGAGGTGCCGGCCGCGCCCGAGCTGGCCGCCGAGCTGCGGGAAGGTCGCGAGCTCGTCGCGGGCGACGGCGGTGAGCGAGAGTGGGAGCTGGAGGAGTGCGAGGCCGTCGGCGAAGCCCTCGTGGAGCGAGGCGACCACGTAGCGCTCGTCCGGGTCGATGTGTTCGAGCCCACTGATGGCGATGCGCAGACCGATCAGGCGAGCGGCGAGCCGGGCCCACCAGCGCTCGGCGGCGCGGCAGGCCGCCCGGCGGCGGATGCGCGCGGGGCCCCGCTCCGGCAGCAGCGCGGCGAGGCGTAGGACGAGCTGCGCGGGGCCGAGGAGGATGAGGACGGCCGCCCAGGCCCGGAGCCATTCGCGGGTGGACCCGACTGCGAGATAGCCCCCGAGCAAAGTGCGTGGGGTCTCCGCGGTCGCGGGTGCAGGGGAGCCCGGCTGGTCAGGCCTCATCGGCCGCGGCGGGCGTAGTCCGGGCCGCGCGCGCGAGGGCGCGGCGCAGCTCGGCTTCGTCGGGGACGATGCCCTGGGTGGCGATCTTGCCGTTGATGGTCACGACGGGCGGGTGCCAGCCGCCGCGGCGCAGCGCGTCGAAGACGTGGTTGAACCAGGGCTTGATGCGCACCTCGACATCGGGGAGGTCGGAGGCCACGCGCTGGACGAGGCGAATCGTGAGGTCGCACTCCTCGCAGATCGCGTGAGGGACGTTGAAGAAGAGCTGGCGGCCGGTCATCGGGTAGACGGTCACCACGGTGCCAGTCGGAGCGGCGCTCGATGCGTCAGTCATGTGATCGAGAGTAGCGGAGCGGGCGGCGGCGTGGCGCGCCGCGGCCGCTCGTAGGCGCGCGAGGCGCTCTGGCGCGCCCAGGGATCGAGTCTCAGCGCGACCGCGAGACTCCTTCGGCGGTCGCATGTACCCCGCTGCCCTCGAACAGACCCTGCGTGCAGTCGCGGTTCCATGTAGAACGTGGAGCGAGCCGCGAACTGCGGGACCGCGGGGTGCTACTCGCGGACTACCGCTGCGTCGCGCCTTTCGGGAGGCCAGCGTGAGCGGCGAGGATAGGCGCTACGCCAGATCGGCGGAGCTGACAGAGCGCGCCGCCCACTTGATCTCGGGTGGAACCAGCCGCGCCGGCGCGCGCGCGCCGGAGGCGGAAGGCGGGTGGGCGCACCCCCTCTTCGCCGCGAGCGGCAGCGGTGCGCGCCTGACCGACGTCGACGGCAACGAGGTGATCGACTTCAACAACCACTCGACCGCTCTCGTCCACGGACACGCGCACCCGCGCATCGTCGAGGCGATCACGAAGCAGGCGGCGCGCGGCACGGGCTCAAACTTCGCCAACGAGCACGAGCAGCGATTGGCCGAGCTGATCTGCGATCGTGTGGCGGCCTTCGACCGCATCCGCTTTTGCGTGACCGGCACCGAGGCGGTGCTGATGGCCGTGCGCGCCGCACGCGCGCTCACCAGCCGCGTGAAGATTGCGAAGTTCGAGGGCGCCTACCACGGCCGTTCCGACTTCGTCGACATCTCGGTTGAACCGGATCCCGAGGACTGGGGCGAAGGCGATCCCAGCCCCGTCGCCCAGACCGGCACGCCGCGCAGCGTGACCGATGCGGTGGTCGTGCTTCCGTACAACGAGACGGAGCGCGCACGCGCGATCCTCCAGCGCCACGCCGGTGAGCTTGCCTGCGTGGTGATCGACCCGTTCGCCCCGCGCACGGGCCCGACCGTCCCATCGCCCGAGTTCCTGTCCATGCTGCGCGAGTACACGCGCGGCGACGGCAGTCTGCTCGTCTTCGACGAGGTGATCGCCTTCCGGCTGAGCTACGGCGGGGCCCAGGGCCTCTACGGCGTGACGCCGGACCTCACCTGCCTCAGCAAGATCATCGGTGGTGGCCTCCCGATTGGCGCCGTCGCCGGCCCCGCCGATTTCATGGACATCTTCGATACGACGACCGGCCCGGCGTTCACATTCGGAGGGACCTACGCGGCGAACCCGATGTCGACTGCCGCGGGGTCGGCGGCTCTCGAGCTGCTCACGGCGGACGAAGTCGAGCGCATCAACGCGCTCGGCGCCCGGGCTCGCGAGCTGGTACGTCAGGCCTTCGAGGTAACCGGCTACCCCGGACAGGTGCTCGGCGTCGGCTCGCTGTTCCGGCCGCACCTGACCACGCGGCCGATCCGGGGCTACCGCAGCGCCCGCTGGAGCCCCGAAGAGCGAGCGCGCGTGCGGCGCCTCCAGGGGCACATGCTCAACCGCGGCGTCTCCCTCTGGGAGCATCAAGCGCTCTGCTCGATCTCGACGCCGATGGGCGAGGAGGAACTGGAACGGCTCGCCGAGGCGCTCGCCGCCTCCCTGCGAGCAATGATTGCGGAGGGTGACATCCCCGGCGAGGCAGGCTAGTCGCGCTGCTCGTCCAGCACGATCGCCGCCTTGATCTCACGCCACTCGCGCATCCGCTCCAGGGCGACGTTGATCTCCTCGAGCCGGTAGCGATTCGAGATCAGGTCCATCCAGGGGAAGCGCTCCCAGTTGTGCGCGAGGAAGTCGAGCGCGCGTGCGTAGTGATCGACGCCGGCTGAGATCGAGCCGACGACTCTGAGGTGCTTGCCCGTGATGTCCGATGGGCGCACCTCCACCGCCTCGTTGTGCCGCTGGCCAAGCACGAGGTAGCGCCCGCCGCGAGCGATCAGGTCGATGCCCTCCGGGAACGCGCTCCGAGCGCCCGAGACCTCGATCACCACCTCCGGGCCCCGACCCTCCGTCCAGTCGAGGATCCGGGTGCGACGCTCGGAGGGATCGGGCAGCTCGCCGATGTCGAGCGTGTGAGTGGCGCCCCAGCGTCGCGCGACTGCGAGGCGCTCGGCGGGGCCGCCGATCACGATCACGGCCGGCGCGCCCGACCGGACCGCGAGCGCCGTCGCGAAGAGCCCGAGCGGTCCGGAGCCCTGAATCGCCACGCGGTCCGTGTCCCGGATCCGGCCGAGGCGATCGAACCCATGGACCACGGTGCGCAGCGCGCACGAGGCGGCTGAGGCGAGCTCATCGGGCACGATGTCCGGCACCCGCACGCGTCCGGCCGTCGGGAAGACGTAGCCGTATTCGGCGAACCCTCCGGTGAGATGGGGGAACTCCGTGCTCAAGGTTTGCGTGTAGCCGCGCCGGTGCTCGCACAGCGTCGGCTCGTGCGCGACGACGCACTGGTAGCACTGCCCGCAGAAGCCGTGCGTGTAGACGATGCGGTCGCCGACAGCGAGCGGCCGGCCGATCGAGTCGTGAGTCACGCCCTCGCCCAGCCGGACCACGCGCCCGACCATCTCGTGCCCGAGGATGCGCGGGTAGCGGTCGTGCGAGGCTTGCGTATCGCCGTGCTGCACGTGGCCGTCCGTGGCGCAGATCGTCGCGACGAGGTGGCGGACGAGGATCGCGTGCGGCTCGAGCCGCCCCGGGACCGGCACCTCGCCGATCTCGAGCGGCTGGCCGCGCCCCACCAGCAGCGCGGCCCGACAGGTCTCAGGAATCCCGATCACTCGCTCGGCCCCCGCCCTCGCACGCGTTGCGCCCGGCGATCGTCCCGGAGGAGCTTGCGGAGACCGGGCCCACCCTCGCAGATGGCGTGAGGGACGTTGAAGAAGAGCTGGCGGCCGGTCATCGGGTAGACGGTTACCACCGTCGCGGCCGGGACGGCGCTCGATGCGTCAGTCATGTGATCGAGAGTAGCGGAGCCGGCGGCGGCGTGGCGCGCCGCCGCCCGCTCCCTCCTCTTACTCGGCGGAGGCGGTGTCCTCCTCGGGCGGCTCGGCGGCCTCGGGGGCCGCGGGCGGGGCCCCGTTGCCGGCCGGCGCTGCGTCGGTCGTCGCGATGCGCGGCAGGTCCCTGAGCGTGCTGAGGATGTCGATGCCGGTGAGGCTCTCGACGAGGTCCGGAAGCTGGGACACGACCTGCGTCACATCGGCGGTCAGCTTGCTGGCGCCGATCGAGCCGTCGCCGCTGATCATGACGATGCGGTCCGTCTGCGCGAGCGGCTGCGCGACGGCCGCAGCGACCTCGGGCAGCGATTCGAGCAGCGTGTCGATCATGGCCGCCTGGCCGTACTGCTTCCAGGCCTCGGCCTTGGTCTGCATGGCGGCGGCTTCCGCGAAGCCGCGGGCGCGGATCGCGTCGGCCTCGGCCTCGCCGCGGGCGCGAATCGCGTCGGCCTCGCCGTTGCCGCGCAGGGTCAGCGACTCTGCTGAGGCCTCGGCCTCGGCCACGACCTTGGCCTTCTCGCCGGTGGCGACAGTCTCCAGGCGGTAGCGCTCGGCCTCGGCCGGGCGCTTCACGCCTGCCTCCAGCTCGCGCTCGCGGCGCGCGATCTCCTGCTGCTCGATCTCGATCTGCTTGGTGCGCTCGATGACCTCGACCTGGAGCTCCTGCTCGCGGATCTCCTGCTGGGTTACTGCCTCCTGCAGGGCGTACGCAAGCTCCGCCTCGGCCCGGCGGGCGTTCGTCTCCTGCTCGTAGATGGCCTTCTGAACGGAGAAGTCGCGCTCAGCTTCGGCGATGAGGGTGTCCGCCTCGAACCTGGCCTGCTCCTGGTCACGGTTGGCCTGCGCCTGCACGATCGTGGCGTCGCGCTGCGCCTCGGCGCGCCGGATCGCCGCGTCGCGGGCGGCCTCGGCCTCGCCAATCTCGGCGTCGCGCGTGACCTCGGCCGTCCGCTTGCGGCCGAGCGCGTCGAGGTAGCCCTGCTCGTCGCGAATGTCGCGGATCGTGAAGCTGACGATCTCGAGGCCCATGTTCGCCATGTGCGGCCCGGCCACCTCGGACACGCTTTCGGCGAACGATTCGCGGTCCTGGTAGATGTCCTCGACGGTCATCGTCCCGAGGATCGCGCGCTGCGCTCCCTCGAGCGTCTGCAGGGCGACTTGAGCGATCTCGCTTTCACGCTTTCCGATGAACTGCTGAGCGGCCGTGCGGATCGCTTCCTCGGCGCGCGCCACCTTCACCTGCGCCACTCCGTCCACGGTGACGGCGACGCCTTCCTTCGTGTAGACCTTCGCCGTCTCCACGGGCAGGGTCATGACCTCGAGCGAGATGCTCTGCGCCTTGAAGAAGATCGGGACGACGATGACCCGGCCACCGACCGTCACTTTCGGTATGGAGCCGCCTCCCGATCTGATCAAGGCCTCGTTGGGCCCTGCCACCTTGATGATTGGAGCCATATGCGCTTCTCCTTACGTTGCCGGTCACTCCAGCGAGCGCCGGCTACTTGTTTCCTCGTTTGAACGTCCGCCGGATCCGGCCTGCCGCCGCCGAGAGCAGCATCCGCCTTCTTGAGCCGGACTCCGGGAACGTGTCTGACACCTTGACCACTCCTCCACTGTAGACGCTTACGACGCGGACCTGCGCCCCGGCGTCGATGCGGGTTCCTTCCTCGGTCACCGCGGACCACTCCCGGTCGTCGATGCGGACCGTCCCGAACGGCGCCAGATCGGAGAGCGTGACGCCTCGCGCGTTCACGAGCGCCGTGGCGGACGCGGTGACGTAGGCGTCCGTCGAGCCTCCCTCTCTCGCGAGGGCAAACACGGTGAGCACCACCGCGACGAGCGTCACCGACATCGCGCCGATCACCCAGCGGTTCACCTCCACCGCCGGCTCCGGGATGGCGGACGACTCGAAGAACCCGCCGAAGATCAGGAAGGAGCCGACAAGGAACGCCGCGACGCCGCCCGCACCGAACGCGCCGATGCCGGGCGCCTGCAACTCGAAGTAGAACAAGCCCATCGAGAAGAGGATCAGCGCCACGCCGACCCAGCTCACCGAGAGTTGCCCGAGCGCCACGAAGGCGAGCAGCAGCGCGATCACGCCAACGACGCCCGGGCCGAATACTCCGGGGCTGAAGAACTCGGCCATCAGCGACACGCTCCCGAGCGAGAGCAACAGATAGGCGATGTTCGGGTCTGCGATCACCCCCAGGAAGCGTTCCAGCATCGTCGTTCTGACCTCGAGGACTTGCGCGCCCGCCGTGCTCACGACGACCGTCCCGTTGGCGGTCTCGGCCGTGCGTCCATCGAGCTGGTTCAGCAGATCGCCCAGGTCCGTGGCGATCAGGTCGACGATCCCGAGATCAACGGCCTCGCTCGCGGAGTAGGCCCGGGCGTAGGTGACGGTGTCCTCCAGTGCGTCGGCGTTGCGGTTCCGCTGCTCTGCGATCCCCCTGATGAACGCCCGGGTGTCCTCGTCCACCTTCTGCCTCAGTGTCGAGGGCAGATCCTCGCCCGAGCCGCTCACGGGCGACGCGGCGCCGATGTTGGTCGCTGGCGCCATGGCCGCGAAGTTGGCGGCTGCCGTGACGAACGTTCCGGCCGACGCCGCCTGCGCGCCCGCGGGTGAGACGTAGACGGCGAGGGGCGTCCGGGAACCCAGGATCGCCTCGACCATGTCGCGCATGGAGTCGATGCGCCCGCCCGGGGTATCGAGCTGGACCACCACGAGCGCCGCACCCTCGTCGGCCGCCTTGTTGATCGCGCGTGCGAGGTAGCGCGAGCTGACCGCATCGATCACGCCGTCAATCTTCACCAGGGCGATGTGATCGCCTTCGGCGTGTGCGCGGACCGGCCAGTGCGAGAGGGCGAGCGCGAGCAGCCCCAACGCCAGGAGCGTCAGGCCGACAGTGCGCGATCCCCTCTTCGTCATGCGGTCACGTCTCTCCCGCAGCCCGGGCGGCTGCGAGGTGCGAACAGCCGGCCGGAGAGGCGATGGAGCGGGAGATGGGATTCGAACCCACGGCCCTCTGCTTGGGAAGCAGATGCTCTACCCCTGAGCTACTCCCGCATCGCTGCTCCGGCAGGGGCCCATTGAAGCCCCGCACGGCCTCGCGCGTCAACGCGCGCGCTGCGGCGAGGGCAGCACGACGCCCACCGCCATCGGCTACCATCGCGCGCAGCGAGCGCCCGGAGGGCGAGCACGGCAAGCGGAGGTGAGCGATGAAGTTCGGCGTGTATCTGATCAACCCGCCGAATCTGCCCTACGCCGCCGGTGGCCGCTCGACCGAGGAGGTCGGCGGCGAGGCCGCCAGCGTGACCTCGCCCGGCTACCTGCGGGACTGCGCCCGCTACGCCGAGGAGCTGGGCTTCGACTCGATCTGGTTCCCCGACCACGTCGTCATCCCCACCTCCTACAACTCGCGCTACCCGTACCAGGAGTACGAGGGCGGTGAGTACCGCCGCTACCCCTTCGACGAGACCGCGTTCCCGGAGCCGATGACGGCGCTCGCCTACGTCGCCGGCGCGACCGACCGCATCAAGCTGCGCACCGGCGTGCTGATCCTGCCGGAGCGCAACCCCGTGCTCTTCGCCAAGGAGCTCGGCACCCTCGACGCGCTCTCCGGCGGCCGGCTCGAGCTGGGCATCGGCATCGGCTGGCTGCGCGAGGAGTTCGAGGCGCTCGGCATCTCCTGGCCGAACCGCGGACGCCGCTGCGACGAGTACATCGAGGCGATGCGTGAGATCTGGAACAACGACGTCGCCAGCTACGACGGCGAGTTCGTCTCGTTCTCGGAGATCCGCTGCGACCCCAAGCCCGTGCAGCCCGGCGGCGTGCCGCTGATCGTCGGCGGCCACACAAAGGCGGCGGCCGTCCGCGCCGGGCGCTACGGCGACGGCTACCTGCCGCTCGGCTACCACAACGCCAGCGACGGCTTCGAGTTCATGGACGCGATGCGCGAGGCCGCCGAGCAGGCCGGCCGCGATCCCGACGCGATCGAGCTCTCGGCGGGCGGCGCGCCCGACCCGGACTACCTCGAACAGCTCGCCGAGGCGGGCATCGACCACGTCTTCATCCAGGCCTACCAGCCGACGATCGAGGCGGTGAAGGAAGGCCTGCAACAGATCGCCGAGGACATCATCCCGAAGTTCCGCTAGCAGGGGCTCGACGCCACGACGGTGGTGGCGCGGCGCGCCTTCCTCGGCGTTACACGATCAGGTCGATCGACGCGCTGGCGATGCCGAGGAAGAGCAGGAACCCGAAGACATCGGTGGCCGTCGTGACGATCACCGCGGAGGCCACGGCCGGGTCCACGCCGATGCGACGGAGCGCCAACGGCACCGCGGCGCCGACGAACCCGGCGATGATCATGTTGCCCAGCATCGCTACGCCGAGCACGAGCCCGAGACCCGCGTTTTGCTTCCAGAGCAGCGCGATCACGGCGACCAGCACGCCCAGCCAGACCCCGTGCAGCAGGCCGAGTATCGCCTCCCGCGTCAGCAGTCGGCGCGCCTCGACGCCAACAAGCTCTCCCAGCGCGATCGACCGCACGATCAGTGTCAGCGTCTGCGTCCCGCCGATCCCACCCTGGCCCGCCACCACCGGCAGGAAGGCGGCAAGCACGACCACCTGGGTAAGCGTGGACTCGAACAGCGCGATCGTCGCCGCGGCGAGGAAGGTGGTGGCGAGGTTCACCGTCAGCCAGGGCAGCCGCGTGCGGATCGAGGCGGATAACGGCCCGTCGATCGTCTCGCCGCCCACGCTCGCCACCCGCAGCATCTGGCGCGTGTCTTGCTGCACGGCCGCGCTCAGTAGCGACTCCGCCAGGATCACGCCCAGCGGACGATCGCCGTCCACCACCGGAAGCTCACCGAGGTTGTAGTGGCGCTGCAGCCGCGCGCACTCGTCGGTCGGGGTCTCGAGGGTGACGGTCGCGACGATCGGCATCGCGATCTCCTCGACCGGCGTATCCGGGTCCGCCAAGGCCAGGTCCACCATCGCGATATGGCTGGCGAGCCGGCCCGTCTCGTCCAGCACCAGGACGCGGGTGTACTTGTGCCGCCCTTCGTCGAGTTCGCGCAGACTCGCCCGTGCCGCGTCGGCCCGTTCGCCGGTCCCGACCGCAGGGAACCGCTCCACCATGATCGACCCGGCGGTGTCGGGAGAGTGAGCGGGCAGCTCGCTGTCCTCGACTGATTCGCCGAGGATCTCGCGCAGTTCGCGGAGGCGCAGCGTGGGGAGCCGTCGCAGCGTCGCGAGCGCCTGTTGCGGTTGGATCTGGCGCAGTACCGGGGAGAGCATTCGGGAGCCGAGGCGTCGCCCCAGACGGCCGGCCTCGACCGGGTTCATCTGGTTCAGTATCCAGGCCACGCTCTCGGGGGACATGACCCGCAGCAGCGTAGCCGTGCTCGCCCGAGGCAGGCCCGCCAGGATCAGCGCCGTGTCCGCGGGATGCAGGAGGCGCAGCCGCTCCCATGCGGAGTCCTCCCGGCCCGCCTCGATCAGCCCCCGGACCTCGCCGGCGATCTCCGTCACCTCGTCCAGCGAGATCGCCTGCGCCGGGCCGAGTGGTGCGTCCGGCTGCGCTGCGCCCGGCATGACATCGTGCTCGCTCATCGGAGGAACCCCTCTCCCGTCACGGCCCGAGGCCGTAGCCATGCTCCCGTACCGGCCGATGTCTGCCCCGGAGCGCCGCCGCCGGCCACAACCGTACCCGCAGGCTTGAGCCCGCATCGCGCGGTAGACTCGCTCCGACGTTCGGCGAGGGGGACCAGGTGACGGACGACGCGGCCACGGGCAACCACGAGCGCTGGCAAGCCTGGCGCGAGCAGACGCCCGCGATGGGCGAGTACGCGTACATGAACTCCGGGTTCGCCGGACCGGAGCGCCTCGCGGTTCACGAGGCGATCCGGCGGCGCCTCGACCTGGAGCTGGTGCACGGCTCGACGACGCGCCGCGCGCTGGACGACCGCTACGACCTCGCGCTGCGCTACCGCGAGCTCATGGGGCGGCTGCTCGGCGGCGCCTCGCCGGATGAGATCGCGATCACCGGCAACACCTCCGAAGGCATCAACATCGTCACCAACGGCCTCGACGTGGAGTCAGGCGACTGCGTCGTGACGACCGGCGTCGAGCACGGCTCGGGCATCGTGCCGGCCTACTACCTGCGCCGGAACAGCGGCTGCGAGCTGGTGATCGTGCCGATCGACGCACAGGACTCGCCCGGAGCGGCGATGGAATCGTTCGTCACCGCACTCGATGGCGCCGGGAGCAACCTCAAGCTCGTCATCCTCTCGGAGATCTCGTATTCGACGGGCCAGCTGCTGCCGCTCAAGGCGATGGTCGAGGAGACGCACCGGCGCGGCGGCCACATGCTCGTGGACGGCGCGCAGACCGCCGGGCACATCCCGATCGACGTGCGCGAGAGCGGCGTCGACTTCTACGCGATTCCCTCGCACAAGTGGCTGTGCGGTCCGGACGGGTTCGGCGCGCTCTACGTGCGCGAGGATCTGATTCCGCTCGTTTCGCCCTCCAAGGTGTCCGGACGTGCGGCGGCGGAGTACGACCTCGAGGGCGGCTTCGAGCCCGAGCACGAGAAGATCACGAAGTACGAGCTGACGACGACCGCGACGGCGCTGATCGCCGGCACCATCGAGGCCGCCGAGTGGTACCTCGACTCAGGGCCGGAAGAAGTCTTCGAGCGGGTGCGCGCGCTCAACCGCTACGCGGAGCAGCGCTTCGGACGGATCGAGGGCGTGAGCGTGGTCAGCCCGCGCCACGACGCGACGCGCACGGGGCTGTTCTGCTTCAGCGTGGACGGCCTCGAGGCGGACATGGTGAACGCCTTCCTGCAGCACGAGGCGAAGGTCGTGTGCCGCTCGGTCAAGCAGTTCAACAGCGTCCGGCTCTCGCTGCACGCCTTCAACAACGAGGCCGACATCGACATCACCGCCGAGACGGTCGAGCGAGCGATCCTCGAGGGCATCCCGGACGACATCGAGCCGGCGATCCCGCCGCAGCTCATGGCGGGGGGCGCGCCGTAGCGCTGGCGCACCGGCCAGTGGCGCCTACGGCCGCACGCCTCGGCGCCGCTTCGGCCCGCCGGACAGCTCGTGCGGAAGCACGCGGTAGGCGTGCTCCACGAAGCGCTCGAGGTGGGAGCGCGTCTCACGCGGGTCGATGATCTCCTCGACGCCGAAGGCCTCGGCGGTGCGGAAGATGTTGCTCATCCGCGCGAACTCGTCCTCCAGCTCCTGGCGGCGCGCCTCGGGATCCGGGGACGCCTCGATCTCGCGGCGGTAGGCGGCCTCGACGCCGCCCTCGATCGGCAGGCTGCCCCACTCGCCGCTCGGCCAGGCGATGCGATAGCGGAGCCGCGAGTCGCCGGGAACCATGCCGCCCATGCCGTAGCACTTGCGCACGATGATCGTGATCGCCGGCACCGTGGCCTGCATGCCCGCCCAGGCGGCGCGGATGCCGCGCTTCAGCGTGGCCGCGCGCTCGGCCTCGGGGCCGATTGCGAAGCCCGGCGCGTCGACGAAGAAGACGAGCGGGATGTGGAAGTAGTCGCACATGTCGATGAAGTGCGTCTGCTTCTCCGCCCCGTCGCCGTCGAGCGCCCCGCCGTAGGCGAGCGGGTTATTCGCGATCACGCCGACCGGGTGCCCGTTGATGCGCGCGAACGCCGTGATCAGGCTCAGCCCGTAGTGCGGCTTGATCTCGAAGATCGAGCCCTCGTCGAGGGTCGAGCGCAGGATCTTGTGCATCGAGTACGGCCGTCGCCGGTCGCGCGGGACGATGTCGGCGAGGGGCTCCGGGTCCGGCGGGGCGTCGTTGAACTCGGCGACGGGCGGGAGCTCGTAGATGTTGGAGGGCATGTAGGAGAGGAACTGCCGGACCTGCCGGAACGCGTCTTCCTCGTCGGCCGCCTCGTTGTCGATGCAGCCGGACTCGCGGACGTGGATGTGCGCGCCGCCGAGCTCGAACGGGGTGAGCTCCTGGCCCATCGTGCGCCGCACGACGGGCGGCCCGGCCGCGAAGACCGCCGAGGTCTCCTTCGTCATCACGCTCCAGTGCACGAGCTGCGAGCGACCGGCCGGTCCGCCCGCGGCGTAGCCGAGCACCGCGCCGACGACAGGGACGTACATCATCGCCTCGACGGCGGGCTGGAACTGGTAGTTGCCGGCGAAGAGCGGCGGCGCGCCATCGGATGCGATGCTCTGCACGTTCCCGCCGCCGCCCTCGATCAGCAGGACGAGCGGGATCAGGTACTCGCGGGCCACATCCTCGGGGAAGCCGCCGGTGTCGCCGCCCTTGTCGCGCTGCTTGAACTGCTTGGCGGAGCCGCCGCGGATCGTGAAGTCCTCGCCGCCGATGGCGACGTGCCGCCCGTCGATCTTGCCGAGGCCCATGACATAAGGCGCGGGCGTGAACCCGGTGAGGTTCCCGTCCTCGTACTCCCCCGCGCCGGCGAGGACGCCCACCTCGTGGAAGGAGCCGGGGTCGAGGATCCGGTCGAGGCGCTCGCGGATGGTGTACTGCCCGCGGTCGTGCTGGCGGGCGATGCGGTCCGGCTCGCCGCCGGCGTGTGCCAGCTCGATGCGTTCCTGGAGCTCGTCGAGCCTGTCCTGCCACACCATGTGCCGCTCCTCCGCGACCGCGCGCCCTCGAGGGCTGGTGCGAGGGTAGCGTGTCGGGGGATGGGTGTGCGTGCGGGCTGGGCTTATCGGACGGTCGACAGGTCAGCGGGGTCGGCGGGGAGGCGCATCTCAATGCCTGTGACGTCGGCGCCGTCTACCTCGATCACGGTCGCCGAGTCGCGATCAGCGGTGAAGCCGCCCTCGCCGTACCAGCCGATGTGACGCCACACGCCATCCTCGAGAGAGTAGACCCGGAGGGTGAACGTGCCGTTCTGGTGCTCGAGATCGAATGTGCCGTCGGAGGAGTTTCCTTCGAACTTGCTGTTGTCGGTCGATCCGCCCCACAACCACAGGCCGATGCCCGTCGCTGGTTCTCCGTCGGGGCCGAGTACGGTGCCCTGGACCCGCGGGATGATGACCGTCGGCACCTCGGCAGGGTCGGCGGGGAGGCGTATCTCAATGCCGCTGACGTCGGCGCCGTCGACCTCGATCGTCGTGACCTGGCTGCGGTCGGTCGTGAATCCGCCTTCGCCGTACCAGCCGATGTGACGCGGGGTTGTGTCCAACGCCACGTGGAGCTGGATCGTGTACGTCCCATTCGGTACGTGGAGACCGAAGGTACCGGCTCGGCCTGTCGCAGCGAGCCAGACCGAGGCCGTACTCTGCAACGTTAGCCCTGAATCCACCGAAGAAGAGCGCGCGAGCGGCTGCGGTTGGGTGCTCCGCTGTAGCTGGGACAATGGGTTTTGACAAATCACGTACCAGCGACAGGGAGCACCCATTCGATGCTACCAACGAGCGACCCCGACCGGATAGACATCGCCTTCGACGACCACCGCCTGGTGGCCGATGCGGGGCTGCTCCTCCCGGCCACGCTCGCCCAGCATCTCGGTTTGCAAGAGCTCGCCGACAGCTACCTCGACCTCGGTGACGCGGCGGGGCGCGCGAACGCCGGCGACAAGCTGCTGACCCTGGCCGCCTCGGCGCTCGCGGGCGGCGACTGCATCGACGACGCCGCTGCGTTGCGCTCAGGCGGCGCCGGGCGCGTGCTCGGCTGCACCGTGAAGGCGCCGTCCACCCTCGGGACCTTCCTGCGCAGCTTCAGCTGGGGCCACGTCCGCCAGCTCGACCGCCTCAGCCGCGAGTTGCTCGCCCGCGGCTGGGCGGCCGGGGCGGGACCCGGCGATGCGCCGTTCACGATCGACCTCGATTCGACGCTCTGCGAGACCTACGGCCTGGCGAAGGAGGGCGCCCGCCAGCCCGGCTACAGCGGCGCGCGCGGCTATCACCCGCTGCTCGCGGTGGCGGCCGGGACGGACGAGGTGCTGATGGCGCGGCTGCGCGAGGGCCGCGCGCACACCGCCCGCGGCGCCGCCCACTTCCTGCGTGAGACGGTGGCGCGGGTGCGCGAGGCCGGGGCGTCGGGGCAGCTCACGGTGCGCGCCGACAGCGGCTTCTACACCCACGCCGTCGTCGCCGCCTGCCGCGCGCTGGATGTCCGCTTCTCAATCACCATTCGCCAGTAGCCGAGCGTACGCCGGCTGATCGAGGCGATAGCGGAAGAGGACTGGACGCCGATCCCGTACTGGCTGCCGGGCGGCGCCGATGTCGCCGAGACGACCTACACGCCGTTCCAGCACAAGGAGGATGCCACCCCGGTGCGGCTCATCGTGCGGCGCGTCAAGCCGGCGCCCGGCTCACAGCTCGCGCTCTTCGTGAACTATAGCTACCACGCCTTCATCAGCGATCGCGCCGGAGAGATGATGGAGCTGGAGGCCGACCATCGCCGCCACGCCGAGATCGAGAACGCGATCCGCGATCTCAAGTACGGCGTCGGGCTGAACCATCTCCCCTCGGGCCGCTGCGCCGCGAACGCGGCGTGGCTCGCGGTGCAGGTGATCGCGCACAACCTCGCCCGCTGGACGGCGCGGCTCGGGCTCGGCGAGGGAATCGTGACGACCAGGACGCTCAGGCGGCGCTACTTCGCTCTCGCCGGACGGCTCACCCATTCGGCCCGGCGCTGGACCCTGCACCTCCCGAAGCGCTGGCCCTGGGCCGCCCAGTGGACAGCCGCGCTCGCGCGACTCCGGGCGCTACCGCTCCCCGCCTCACGCCCCGCCCACAGCGCTGGCCCCGGGTCCGAGGCTCGCACCAGCATGCCCGCGCACGCCTCGCGCACCCTCGCGCCCTCGCTCAGCGCCCCCGAGCGGCGCTGAGCGAGGGCTCCTCGCTCCGCTCCGCCCGCGCCGCCGCCTGGCGAACGCCGGCACGCCCGCCGAACTCTCCGCCAGCCCGGCATCCCGCCCTGTCAAGCTTCGATCGGTGGATTCGGGGTTAGACCAATGCCCTGAAGTGCGTCGCCGTTTGGCCCGAGCACGACGCCCGCTACCCGGCCAACGGGGAGCTCCGAGAGCGAATCTCCGAGGTGCTCCTCGAATGCCTCGTAGAACTCCTCAGGCGCAATCCCGAAGGCGGACGAGAAAGCATCCTCCCAGGTCCTGCTCCCGCGGAGCATTTCCCAGAAGCGAAGATGCGAATTCGCTCCGGCGTGCTGGGCGAACCATTCGCTCGCGATAGCGCCCGGGGAATACAGGCACTGCCCTTCGACGGGGGTAGTAATCTCGAAGCTCTCGAGATCTCGCAGCTCACCCTCGCAATTTGAGCTATAGATGATCTCCCGAGGGCGGTCACTCTCCCAGAGTCCGCCATAGAGCCAGGACAGATAGTGGGCACTTCCTTCGATGAGCCAGCGTGGGGTCGCAGCCGGGGAGGCGTTGGATAGCACTTGTTGCAGGATGTGGAAATATTCGTGAGCCAGGAGTCTGGCGTTGGCGGATCTGACGCCGTGGCCACCAGCGACAAGTAGCGCCCATGTCCCCCTGATATTCCAGATCGTGCCGTTTACGTCGCTGTGAATAGTGGCACCTCTTACCCCAAGCTCTCGAAGGTCTCGGATAGCTTCTATATCGGCACCGATGTACAACGCGAATTCAGGTGTTTCCACACCGTACCGTTCGGAGTAGAAGGCCACCACGTCTTCCATCGAAGCGCGGAAGTCGGCCTGGGTGGTGGGATCCACGTCGCCCACGAACACGATCTCCGGGTACAGCGGGATTGGTGCCGGTGTCGGCGTTGGCCTCGGTGTCGCGGTCGGAGTCGGTGTCGGCGTAGGTGTCGCGGTCGGTGTCGGCGTCGAGGTCGGCCTCGGCGTCACGGTAGGCGTCGGCGTCGAGATCGGTCTCGGTGTCACGGTAGGCGTCGGCCTAGCGGCCGCGGCGGCGGTGGGCGTGGCGTCGGGGACGGGCACGCCCGCGGCGGTGTCCGAGGACATGGCGGGAGGGAGTTGGAAGGGGTGAACCGGTAGCCGTATCTCGACCTGGGTGGCGTACGCGCCGTCCAGGCGAAACACGGTCGCCCGCTCGCGCTGAGTCGTGAAGCCGCCCGGGCTGTCTTCGCTGTACCACCCGACGTACGCCTCGGTCTCGGGTATGTACACGATGAGGGTGAATGCGCCTTCTCCGTGGGTGAGGGAAAACCGACCGTTCGAGGACGTTGTGGTGAACTTGCTACTCTCGGGCGATCCCCCCCAGAGCCACACGCGTACCCAGGGGAGTCCACTCCCATTGGGCCAGAGCACCAGCCCCTCGATGAGCCTGGATTGTGGAGCAGCGAATGTCCGCGTGGCGGTCGGCGAGGGCGAGGCGGTCGGCGTGGCAGTCGGCGCTGGAGCGGCTGTTGGCGTCGGCGAGGGCGTAGCGGTGGGCGAGGGCGCAGCGGTCGGCGAGGGTGTAGCGGTCAGCGAGGGTGTAGCGGTCGGCGTCGCCACGGGCGTGGCCGCGCTGCGGGCGGGCTCCCCATCCCCGTCGCCGCCCGTGCAGCTCGCGAGGATCAGCCGAGCACGGCGAGCGCGGTGAACCAGCGCATCACGTTAATCATTCGCACCGCTCGGACCCTACACGCCTCGGCAAGCGGAGGTGGCCGTGTGCAGGCGTTCGAGAGAAGGGCGCGCCCCATGCGCCCGCTCCTCCGCGACCGCGCGCCTCACGCGCCCTCGAGGCGCGCTGCGGGCTGGGCCTATCGGACGGTCGGCAGGTCGGCGGGGTCGGCGGGGTCGGCGGGGAGGCGTATCTCAATGCCTGTGGCGTCGGCGCCGTCCACCTCGATCACGGTCGCCGAGTCGCGATCAGCGGTGAAGCCGCCCTCGCCATACCAGCCGATGTGACGCCACACGCCATCCTCCAGAGAGTAGACCCGGAGGGTGAACGTGCCGTTCTGGTGGTCGAGGTCGAATGTACCGTCGGAGGAAACCCCTCCGAACTTGCTGTTGTCGGTCGATCCACCCCACACCCACACGCCGACTCCCGCGGCTGGTTCCCCGTCGGGGCCGAGTGCGGTGCCCCGGACGCGCGGGATCCGAGCCTCCGGGAGGTCGGTGGGGTCGGCCGGGAGGCGGATCCCGATGCCGGTGACGTCGGCGCCGTCGACCTCGATCGTCGTGACCTGGCTGCGGTCGGTCGCGAGTCCGCCCTCGCCATACCAGCCGACGTGACGCCAGATTCCGGCCGGCCGTGCGTAGATCTTGAGTTCGATCGGCCCATCGTGTACGTGGAGGTTGAAGGTGCCGTCCCGGCCTGTCTCGATGGACGATGTATTGTAATAGTCGGTGCCTTGGGCCACGACGACAATGCCCTGCAGTGGCTCCCTCCCCGGCCCGAGCACGGTACCCGCTAGCCGCGCGATGGGGAGTTCAGAGAGTGTTCGTTCGAAGTGTGCCTCGAACGCCTCGTAGAACTCGTCAGCCGCTACTCCGAAGGCGGACTCAAAGGCGGCGCCCCAGGTCGCGCTTCCACCGAGCGACTGCCAGTACTTGACCTGCGAATTCCCCCCGGCCTGCTGGGCGAGCCACTCGCTTCCGAGAGCTCCGAGGCCGTAGGCATGCGGCGCTTCGAGCCGCTCGAAGCGCTCGAGATCTTTCAGCCCGGCATCGTAGTTCGCGCTCCGCAGGAGGGCTCCCAGGCGGTACCGTTCCCAGACTCCCAGGTAGACCATGGCCTCGTAGACGGCGCTTCCTTCGAACAGCCAGCGCGGGGTCGCAAGCCGGGAGTGGTTGGATAGCTTGCCCTGCAGGACGTGAAAGTACTCGTGGGCCAGCAGGTTGGTGTTAATGGTGCCTTCAGCGAGAAACTCGCCAACGACGACGATCACCGTTGTCTTTCCGATTGTGGCGGCTCCACCTCCGGCCGATGAACACGATCTCCGGGTGCAGCGGGATTGGCGCCGGTGTCGGCGTGGGCCTCGGCGTGGGTCTTGGCCTTGGTGTGGCGGTCGGTCTCGGCGTCGCGGTAGGCGTAGGCCTGGCGGCCGTGGCGGCGGTGGGTTTGGCGTCGGGGATGGGCACCCCTGCGCCGGTGTCCGAGGACATGGCTGGGCGGAGCGAGAGGGGATGATCCGGAAGCTGTATGTCGACTTCGCTGAGATAGTCGCCGTCCAGGCGGAACACGGTCGCCCGCTCGCGCTGAGTCGTGAAGCCGCCCGGGCTGTCTTCGCTGTACCACCCGACGTACGCCTTGGTCTCGGGTACGTAGACGATGAGGGTGAATGTTCCTTCGCCGTGGGAGAGGGCAAACCGACCGTCCCAGCCCGCCGTGGTGAACTTGCTGCTCTCGGGCGATCCCCCCAGAGCCACACGCCCATCCCGGCGAGTCGACTTCCGTCGGGCCAGCGCATCTCGCCCTCGATGAGCCGGGATTGCGGAGCAGCAGGTGTCGGCGTGGCCGTCGGCCTTGGCGTGGCGGTCGGTGCCGTCGGCGGGGTGGCGGTCGGGGTCCCCGACGGGGTGGCGGTGGAGGTCGGCGTCGCCACTTGTGTGGCGGTCGGCGAGGGCGTAGCGGCCGGCGAGGGCGCAGCAGTCGGCGTGGCCACGGGCGTGGCGGTGCTGCGGGCGGGCTCAGCATCCCCGTCGCCGCCGCTGCAGCCAGCGAGGATCAGGCCGAGGACGGCGAGCGCAGCGATCCGGCGCACCACGTGAGTCATTCGCACCACTCGGACTCTACACACCTCGGCAGGCAAGGGTGGCCGCGTGCATGCGGCGTCGAGGCGAACGTGCGCCCCCCGTGCTCTGCGTCCCGTCGCCTACGGCCGAACACCGGGGCGCGACTTCGGGCCGTCGGCGAGCTCGTGAGGGAGCACGCGGTAGGCCATCTCGACGAAGCGCTCGAGGTGGGTGCGCGTCTCTCGAGGGTCGATGATCTCCTCGACGCCGAAGGCCTCGGCGGTTCGGAAGATGTTGCTCATGCGCGCGAACTCCTCCTCAAGCTCGAGGCGGCGGGCGTCCGGGTCCGGGGAGGCCTCAATCTCGCGGCGGTAGGCGGCCTCGACGCCGCCCTCGATGGGGAGGATGCCCCAGTCCGCGCTCGGCCAGGCGATCTTGTAGCGCAGCCGCGAGTCGCCGGGGACCATGCCGCCCATGCCGTAGCACTTGCGCACGACGATTGTCAGCGCGGGCACGGTCGCCTGCATCCCCGCCCAGGCGGCGCGGATGCCGCGCTTCAGCGTCGCCGCGCGCTCCGCCTCGGGGCCGATCGCGAAGCCGGGCACGTCGACGAAGAAGACGAGCGGGATGTGGAAGTAGTCGCACATGTCGATGAAGTGCGCCTGCTTCTCGGCTCCGTCGCCGTCGAGCGCGCCGCCGTAGGCGAGGGGATTGTTGGCGATCACGCCGACGGGGTGCCCGTTGATGCGCGCGAGGGCGGTGATCAGGCTCAGCCCGTAATGCGGCTTGATCTCGAAGATCGAGCCCTCGTCGAGCGTCGAGCGCAGAACGCGGTGCATGGAGTAGGGGCGGCGGCGGTCGCGCGGGACGATGTCGCCGAGGCCGCTGGGGTCGGGCGGGGCGTCGTTGAACTCGGCCACGGGCGGCAGCTCGTAGACATTCGAGGGCATGTAGGAGAGGAAGGCCTTGATCTGCTCGAAGGCGTCCTCCTCGTCGGCGGCCTCGTTGTCGATGATGCCGGATTGGCGGACGTGGATCTGCGGCCCGCCGAGCTCGCGAGGGGTGAGATCCTGGCCCATCGCGCGACGCACGACGGGCGGCCCGGCCGCGAAGACCGCGGAGGTCTCCTTCGTCATCACGCTCCAGTGCACGAGCTGCGAGCGTCCGGCGGGGCCGCCGGCGGCGTAGCCGAGCACCGCGCCGACGACGGGGACGTACATCATCGCCTCGACGGCGGGCATGAACTGGTGGTTGCCGGCGAAGAGCGGGGGAGCGCCCTCGGAGGCGATGCGCTGGACGTTGCCGCCGCCGCCCTCGATGAGCAGCACGAGCGGGATCAGGTATTCGCGGGCGAGTTCCTCGGGGAAGCCGCCGACGTCGCCGCCCTTGACGCGCTGGGAGAAGTGCTTGGCGGAGCCGCCGCGGATCGTGAAGTCCTCGCCGCCGATGGCGACGTGCCGCCCGTCGATCTTGCCGAGGCCCATGACATAAGGCGCAGGCGTGAACTCGGCGAGGCGTCCGTCCTCGTAGAGCCCGGCGCCGGCGAGGGCGCCGACCTCGTGGAACGAGCCGTCGTCCAGCAGGATGTCGAGGCGTTCGCGGATCGTGTACTGGCCGCGCGCGTGCTGGCGCTCGATGCGGTCCGGCTCGCCGCCGGCGTGCGCCAGCTCGGTGCGTTCCCTGATCTCGTCGAGCCTGTCCTGCCAGACCATGCGCCGCTCCTCCGCGTCCGCGCGCCCTCGTGCGCCCTCGGGGGCCGCTGCGAGGGTAGCGCGTCGGGGGAGGGGGCGTGTGGGGTGAGGTCGGGGCTGGGCGCGGCTATTCGATGGTTGGCAGGTCTGCAGGGTCGGCGGGGAGGCGGATCTCGATGCCGGTGACGTCGGTGCCGGCGACCTCGATTATCGTCGCGAGTGCGCGGTCCGTGGTGAAGCCGGTAGCGCCGCCGTACCAGCCGACGTGCCGCCAGATCCAATAGTCGCCAGGAATCCGCACAGAGAGATGGATGGCGTACGCGCCATCCAGCGTTCGGAGACCGAAAGTCCCGACTCGGCTTGTCTCAGTGTTCCAAGACGATCCCGGACCGAGCAAGGTTAGACCGATTCCTTGAAGTGCCTCGCCGTCAGGGCCGAGTACGACGCCCTCTACTCGGCCGGTGGAAATCTCTGAGAGCGAATTCCCGAGGTCCTCGTCGAATGCGTCGTAGAACTCTTCTGGCGAAATCCCGAAGGCGGACGCGAACGCATCCTCCCAAGTGCTGCTCCGACGAAGCAGTTCCCAGTAGCGAAGTCGCGACTTCGCTCCGGCGTGCTCGGCGAGCCATTCGTTCGCAAGAGCTCCCACTGAGTAGCCGTAGAGCGATTCCGTGAAGCGCTCGTAGCTCTCGAGATCTTGCAAACCACCCTCGTGGTTTGCGGCCCGCGCGATGCTGC
Organism: Dehalococcoidia bacterium; assembly: GCA_965247925.1. GTDB lineage: Bacteria > Chloroflexota > Dehalococcoidia > UBA2979 > UBA2979 > VXMT01. The sequence goes on along the minus strand of CBDFIB010000003.1, from coordinate 874,483 downwards.
GAGGGTGGATGAGCTCCCAAAGTCCGCCGTAGAGCTGGGCCTCGTAGGTGGCACTTCCTTCGACCAGCCATTGCGGAGCCACGCTCGCGGTATCGTCGGATAGCACCCACTGCAGCACGTGAAAGTACTCGTGGGCCAAGAGAGTGGCGTTGGAGAGTTCGTCGCCAAAGTCAACGGCGACGAGAATCACCCATGTCCCTCTGATCTTCCAGATCGTGCCAAAGAAGTCGAACCTCTCGGCGTGGCTTCCCCCGAGCTCTCGAATCACATCTCGGATGGTCCCCTTATCGGGACCGATGTAAACAGCGAATTCTGGTGTTTCCACTCCAAACCGTTCGGAGTAGTAGGCAACCACGTCTTCCATCGAGGCGCGGTAACCGGCTTGGGTGCTGGGATCCACGTCGCCCACGAACACGATCTCCGGGTACAGCTGGATCGGCGCCGGCGTCGGTGTTGGTGCTGGCGTGGGCGTGGCGGTTGGGGTGGGCGTCGGAGTCGGCGTGGGCCTCGGAGTCGGCGTCGGAGTGGGAGTCGGCGTCGGTGAGGGGATGGGAGCGGGTGTCGACGCGGGGGTCGCGGTCGGCGAGGGCCTAGCGGTTGCAGTTGGCGCAGCAGTGGGCGCGGGCGACGGTGAGGCGGTCGGGGGCGGTGGCGGCGTGGCGGTCGGAGTTGGCGTGGCGGTCGGCGTCGCGATGGGCGTGGCCGCGCTGCGGACGGGCTCCGCGTCCCTGCCGCCGCCCGTGCAGCCCACGAGGATCAGCCCGAGGACAGCGAGCGCCGCTGCCCGGCGCACCACGTTCATCATTCGCACGGCCTACACGCCGCGCGCGGGCGGGCGTTGGTGCGGGGCGCCCTCGTCGAGCCTGTCCTGCCAGACCATCGCGCAGCTCCTCCGCCTCCGTGCGCCCTCGGGATGGTCTGAACAGGTGGCGTATCGGGCGCGGTGCGGGTCGATCGGCGTACCGCGCTGCGCTGCGGAGGCCGATGCCGCGGTTCAGGGGGCGATCCCGCCCCGATTCCGCTGCGGGATCGCCCGCACGAGCGATTCCGGACGCAGCGCTCCCGCGATCAGGCGAGCTGAGGCTCGGCTCGCAACAGGTTCGCGAAGCCGAGCAGCAGCGCGAGCCGCTGGCGGTTCTTCTCAAGACCCCGGTAGCGCACCTTTGCGTACCCGAAGTGCCGCTTCACGTAGAGAAACGGATGCTCAGCCTTCGCACGCACCGAGGCCTTCCGCCGCTCCGCCTGTGCCTCAGCGCCGCCCGGCAGCAGCAGCCGCCTGAGACCCGGGCGCATCGCCACCCGCCAGCTCACCTCCGAACCCGCGTGCTCCGGGCGTTTCTCCGCTCCCTGGTAGCCGGCATCGCCCCACACCGCGGTCTCGCCTCCGTGCAACAGGCGATGCGCCTCGGTCACGTCGGACACGTTCGCCGCCGTCGTGTGCAGGCTGTGCACCAGCCCCGTCCGCGCATCCGTGCCGCTGTGCAGCTTCATCCCGAAGAACCACTGGCGGCCCTTTCTGGTCTGGTGCATCTCGGGGTCGCGCGCACGCTCCCGATTCTTCGTCGATGACGGCGCGCTGATGATCGTGGAGTCCACGATCGTTCCCTCGCGCACCTGCAGACCGCGCGCTGCGAGGTGCGCGTTGATCGTCGCGAACAGCTCCGTTCCCAGCTGCTGGCGCTCCAGCAGGTGGCGGAAATGCAGGATCGTCGTCTCATCGGGGATCGGCTCGGAGAGGCTGAGGCCGGCGAACTCGAGCATCGAGCGGGAGTCGTAGAGTTCCTGCTCCATGCCGGGGTCGCTGAGGTTGAACCAGAGCTGCAGGCAGTGGATGCGCAGCATCACGCGCAGCGGGTACGGGCGGCGTCCGCGGCCCGGCTTCGGGTAGACGGGCGCGATGCGCTGCTCCAGCTCAGCCCAGGGGACGAGCCTGTCCATGCGCTCAAGGAACGTCTGCCGCCGTCGTCTTGACCTTCTTGTGCTCGTACTCGACGCTGCCGAACGAACGCTGCTGCATGGGGCGCCCCTCTCCGGGTTCGCACCCCATGATCGCATCCGCTCACCCGCTCAGGCGAGTTGTTCAGACCATCCCTCGGGGGCCCTCGGGGGCCGGTGCGAGGGTAGCGCGTCGGGGGAGGGGGCGTGGGGTGGCGGCAGCGCCTGGCGGGGCTAGGAAAAGATGGTTGGCAGGTCGGCGAAGTCGGCGGGGAGACGGATCTCGATGCCGGTGACGTCGGCGCCGTCGACCTCGATCTCGGCTGCCTGCGTGCGGTCGGTCGTGAAGCCGGTCGGGCCGCCGTACCAGCCGACCTGGTGCCAGACTTCGTCCTTCCAGGTGTAGACCCGGAGGGTGAATGTGCCGTTCTGGTGGTCGAGGTCGAACGTACCGTCGGAGGAGCTCCCTCCGAACTTGCTGTTCTCGGTTGATTCGCCCCACAGCCACAGGCCGATTCCCGTCGCTGGTTCCCCGTCGGGGCCAAGCACCGTGCCCTGGACATGCGGGATGACGACCGTCGGGATGTCTGCAGGAGCGGCCGGGAGCCGGATCTCGATGCCGCTGGTGTCGGTGCCGTTGACCTCGATCATCGTGACGCGACCGGGGTCGGTCACGAACCCGCCCTCGCCGTACCAGCCGATGTGACGCCAGGCTCCGCTCTCCTTCACGTGGATCTCGATTCTGTGTGTGCCGCCTTGCAGATACAGTTCGAATGTGCCGGCCGAAGGCGTCTCCACGAACCATGGTTCGCCGACTCCCTCGCCTCCCACCCGCACGCCAATACCCCCGATCGCCGTGCCCCGCGGCCCGCTCACGACACCCGCGATGCGCCCAACGGTGCTGTCCGAGAGCAACGCTGCGCGATGTTCCTCGAATGCCTCGTGGAAGTCGTCAACGGTGATCCCGAAGGTGGACGCGAAGGCGTCCTCCCAGGTTGTGTGTTCGCTGAGCGCCCGCCAGTAGTCGGCGTACGTACTCGTGCCTGATTGGTCGATGAGCCATTCGGTTGCGAGGGCCTCCAGGCCGTAGACCGATCTCCGTTGGTCTGCCCAGTTTGCGACGCCCTCAAGATCACGCAACGTACCGCTGTAGTTTGCACTCCGGACGACCGCCAACTCCTGGTACCGATCGTACAATCCCACGTGGACGAACGATTCGTAGACAGCTCCGCCCTCGACCATCCAAACTGGGGTTCCCCGGTAGTCACTGTCGGACCACTCAAACTGAATCACGTGGAAGTACTCGTGCGCAATGAGGAGACTGTTTACCGAGCCTTCTCTCACATAGTCGCCGTAGATGAACATAACTCGTGTGCCTCGGAGCGTCGTGACTCTGCCCGCTGATCTGAAGGTTTCGGGACTGCTTCCCCCAAGCTCTCCCCACGCTGCGCGGACGGCTTCCAGATCCGCCCCCATGTACACGCCGAACTCAGGCGCTTCCACTCCGTACCGTTCGGCGTAGTACGCCACTACGTCGTCCATGGCAGCGTGGTATGCGGCTTGGCGATCAGGCGGCACTTCGCCCACGAACACGATCTCCGGATAGAGCGGGATTGGCGCCGGTGTCGGTGTGGGCCTCGGCGTCGAGGTCGGCGTCGGGGAGGGCGTCGGTGTTGGCGTTGGGGGCGGCCTCGGGGTCGCGGTAGGTGAGGCTGTGGCCGTGGCGGTTGCAGCCGGCGCCGCACTGGGCGACGGCGAGGCGGCAGGAGTCGGCGTGGCCGTCGGCGCGGGCGAGGCCGTGGGCGCGGGCGAGGCCGTCGGCGCGGGCGAGGCCGTGGGCGCGGGCGAGGCCGTCGGCGTCGGTGTAGCGGTCGGCGCAGGCGAGGCGGTCGGCGTCGCCACTACCGTGCCGCGCTGCGGACGGGCTCCGCGTCCCCTCCGCCACCGGTGCAGCCCGCGAGGATCAGCCCGAGGACCGCGAGCGCTACGGCTCGGCCCAGAACGTTCATCATCCGCGCAGCCCACACGCCACGGGTGGGCGGGGGCGGCCGCCGCGCGTAGCCGCGAGGAACCCGCTACCCCCGCGGCAGCGCGAGGCCGCGGGTGGCGATGATGTTGCGCTGGATCTCGCTCGTGCCGCCGCCGATCGTCGAGGAGACGGCCTGCAGGTAGCGCTGCGCCGCCGCGCCGTGCTGGCCCTCCTCGCGATGCTCGTCCCAGAGGTTGCCGTAGAGCCCGAGCAGCGACATGTGCAGCTGCGCGATGCGCTGCGTCATCTCCGAGTTGAACAGCTTCGCGACCGAGGCCTCCATGTTCGGGACCAGCCCCTGCGCCTGCATCGTCATGATGCGGAACGAGAACAGCATCCCCACCTCCGCGTCGACCGCTCGGTCGGCGACGTTCGCGCGCAGCATCGGCCGCTCTGCGATGCGCGTCTGCTCCTCGGGCAGGTCGTTGGCGAGGTCGACGATGCGGTTCACCTGGCGGCTGGCGCCGATCGAGTTGCCGATGCCAGAACGCTCGAAGTCGAGCAGGGTGGCGGCGGCGTACCAGCCGCGGTTCTCCTCGCCGATCATGTTGGCGGCGGGGATGCGCACGTCCTCGAAGAAGACCTCGTTGAAGCTGTGGCGGTCCGCCATGTTGACCAGCGGGCGCACGCTGATGCCCGGCAGGTCCATGTTCATCCAGAAGAAGGAGATGCCGCGGTGCTTCGGCGCGTCCGGGTCCGTGCGGGCGATGAAGTACATGCCGTCCGCCTTGTGGGCACGGCTGGTCCAGATCTTCTGCCCGCTGATCACGAAGTCGTCGCCCTCGCGCTTCGCGCGCGTCTGCAGCGAGGCGAGGTCGGATCCGGCGCCCGGCTCGGACCAGCCCTGGCACCACTCGAACTCGTCCGCGAGGATCTTCGGCAGGTGTTGCTGCTTCTGCTCCTCGTTGCCGGTCAGGATCAGCGTCGGGCCGAACATCATGACGGCGATGCCGAGCAGCCCGGAGACGGTACCGATACGTTCGGCCAGCTCCTGGTTGAGGATGAACTGCTCCGTGACGGTGAGGCCGAGGCCGCCGTACTCCACGGGCCAGTGCGGCCCGAGCCAGCCGCGTTCGGCGAGCGCCTTGCGCCAGCGCTGGCTCGCATGCTCGGAGGCGTCGGAGCCGGCGGGCTCCATCAGCGGGTCTTCGCCGGGGCGCTCGGCGACCGCCGCGGTGTCCTCGATGAAGTCGCGCGCCCTGGCGCGGAACGCCGCCTGTTCCGGGGTGTCCATGAAGTCGACCATCGCGCGCCTCCTGCCTCGGCTGCGAGCATAACGGCCCCCGCATCTACGCGGGACGCGAAGGAGCGCGCGCGGTCACGCAGCGCCGCCGGTGCGGTAAGGTGCGCGTCAAAGGGAGGCATGAGATGGCCCGACCCGAGCGAATGACCTTTGGCGTCTTCCTGGCGCCGTTCCACCCCACCAACGAGAACCCGACGCTCGCCTTCGAGCGCGACCTCGAGCTGCTCGAGTGGCTCGACGCGCTCGGCTACGACGAGGCGTTCATCGGGGAGCACCACAGCGCGGGCTGGGAGACGATCGCCAGCCCCGAGGTGTTCATCGCCGCCGCTGCCCAGCGCACGCGCTACATCCGCTTCGGCACCGGCGTCGTGAGCATCCCCTACCACCACCCGTTCATGGTCGCCGACCGCATGGTGCTGCTCGACCACCTGACGAGGGGTCGCGTGATCCTCGGCGTCGGGCCGGGGGCGCTGGCCACCGACGCCTACATGATGGGCGTCGACCCGGCGCGGCAGCGCGAGATGATGGACGAGGGCCTGGGGGTCATCAAGCGGCTGTTCACCGAGACCGAGCCGTTCAGCGTGAAGAGCGACTGGTTCGAGCTGAACGACGGGATGCTCCAGATCCGGCCCTACCAGCATCCCTCGATCCCGCTCGTGGTCGCCTCGGTGCAGACGCCGGCGGGGGTGACGACGGCGGGCAAGCACGGCGCGGGGGTGCTCTCGCTGAGCACGCCGCGCGGGATGGTGCGCGAGACCTCGCTCGCCGAGCTGTGGGCGATCGCCGAGCAGACCGCCGAGGAGTACGGCAACGAGATGCGCCGCGAGGAGTGGCGGCTCTCGATCCCGATTCACCTCGCGGACAGCCGCGAGGAGGCGATGGAAGACGTGCGCCGCGGCCACGCGCGCGTGACCCGCGAGTACTTCGAGAGCACGCTCGGCCACGCCGCGCCGGACGTGGCGGACGACTGCCTGCTGGAGTACGTGATGGAGCGCCACGGCGTGATCGTCGGCACGCCGGACGACATGATCGAGGCGGTCGAGCGGCTGCAGGAGATCAGCGGCGGCTTCGGTGGCATGCTCGTGCGCGTCGAGGACTGGGCGCCGCGCGAGAAGATCCTGCGCAGCTACGAGCTGCTGGCCCGCTACGTGATGCCGCACTTCCAGGGCAGCGTCACCGCGCTGCAGCGCTCCAACAAGTGGGCGCGCGACAACCGCGAGCCGATTCACGCGAACCGCGTGATCGGCGTCCGCACCGCGACCGAGGCCTACTACGGGGGCAACTCCTCGTCCGACGGCTCGTAGCCGGACGGCCAACCACATCCGGAACACGCCGCGGATCGTGACGCCCTCGGGCCGTGCATTGCCCCGTCCCCAATGCTGCGACAGAATGCCGGGGCGCGAGCGGCCGGCCGGCTGTACGCGCGCCCGAGGACCGGCAAGACGACAGGCGGGGCGATGAGCGAGACCTGGTACATCGACGACGAGAGCCAGTACGTGAAGGTGATCAAGGACGCGCCGGTTGCGCAGGTCGTCCTCAACCGCCCGGAACGGCTCAACTGCTGGCTCACCGGCCAGGAACTGGAGATCGCGACGGCGTTCGAGGAGCTCAACGGCACGGAACACGAGGACATCAAGGCCATCATCTTTCGCGGCGAGGGCCGCAGCTTCTCCAGCGGCTACGACGTCACCGAGCTGGGCACGCAGTACTGGGAGGACGGCGAGGACACGAAGAGCCGGCCCTCGCAGCGCCGGCGCCTGCACGTCGACGCCCAGGGCCGCAACGTGCTGCGCGCCGTCTTCCAGTCGAGGAAGGCGGTGATCGGCGAGCTCAAGGGCTACGTGCTGGGCGGCGCGTTCGAGTTCGTGCTCGGCTGCGACATCCTGATCGCCGCCGAGGGCACGGTCATCGGCAGCCCGCCCGCGCGCATGGTCGCGGCTGCGGGCATGAGCAGCGCCTTCAGCATCCTCCGCCTCGGCCCCGCGCTCTACTCGGAGATGATGCTGCTCGGCCGCTTCATCAGCGCCGAGGAGGGCTACGAGCGCGGCCTCATCAACCGCGTCGTCCCGCTCGAGGACCTCGAGGACACGACGCAGGCGGCGGCGGACCTCGCGAGCCTGATCCCCGCCGACGGCATCGCCATCCACAAGCTGCAGTCGCGGCTCGCCTACAACACGCTCGGCTTCGAGTCGACGCTGGCGGCCTCGAACATGTCGCACACGCTACAGGTGCAGCAGCGCCTCGGCGAGCACGACTGGAACCTCTTCACGGAGCGCCGCGACCACGGCGCGAAGGAGGCCTACCGGCGGCGCGATCAGCGCTTCCGCGACGCCGTCGAGCGCTTCAACCCGCGCGGCCCCATCATCTAGCCGTATCTAGCCAGGCGGACACCACTGCGAGGCGCCGCGAGCAGCGTCCCGCGGGATTGGAGCGCAGCGAGGTGAGCGACGATGTGAACGGTCGGGCGGTGGGCGCGGCGCGCGGCCAGAACACCCGGCTCTCGGACGTCGTCGCGGTCGAGCTGGGCGAGGGCCTCGCCGCGGCCTACTGCGGACGCTGGCTGCGCCTCCACGGCGCGACCGTGATCAAGATCGAGGACGCGACCACGGACGGCGATCGGCTGCGACGCGAGGATCTGACGCCGGACGGCTGGCGCCGCTCGAACCGCCGCTCGATGTTCGCCGCCCTCCACGCCGGCAAGGAGAGCGTCTCGCTCGACTACGGCAGCGACGAGGGCCAGTCCGAGCTGCACGACCAGCTCTTCCGCGCGAACGTCGTGATCTCCAGCTTCACGCGCGACGAGCTGCTGGAGCGCGGGCTGACCGAGGCGCTGTTCGACCTGCCCGGCGATCGCGTCGCCGTCTCCTGCACGCCGTTCGGCCTCGACGGCCCCTACGCGGACTACCAGGCGACCGACGAGGTGCTGCTCGCCTACGGCGGCTCGATGAGCACGCTGGGCCAGTCGAAGGGCCCGCCGCGCCACGTGCGCGTGCCGATGGCGGACTTTGTCGGTGGTGTCTTCGGCTTCCAGTCGGCGCTGCTCGGGCTGCTCAACCCCCAGGCGGGCAAGGTCTTCGATGTCTCGGTGGCCGACTGCCTCGCAGCCAACCTCGAGCGGGTGACGATGTTCTTCTCGCACCTCGGGCTGATCCACCTGCGCGGACACGGCATGCACCGCCACTTCGCCGGCCACCCGGGCGGGCTCTACCCGTGCAAGGACGGCTACGTGATGGTCGCGATGGCCGGATCGCCGATCCAGATGATGGCGCTGCTCGTCGAGCAGCCGGAGCTCGAGGATCACCCGCTGTTCCAGGACCGCCTCGAACGGCACCGCCGCCCGGACGAGTTCGACGAGCTGATCCTGCCCTGGTTCCTCGCCCATGACGCCGGGGAGATCGTGACGAAGGCGCACGAGCTGCGGATGCCCTTCGGCTACGTGCTGCGGCCCTCCGAGCTGCTGACGGACACGCAGCTCGCGCACCGCCAGAGTCTCGTCGAGGTTGCCGTACCGGGCCTCGACGAGCCGGTGCGGATGCCGGGCCTGCCCTACCGCTACCGCGAGTTCGACGCCGAAGGCGTCACGCTCGAGCCGCTGGAGACGCCCTTATGACAGCCGACCCGATGAGCGGCGAACCGATCTACCAGCCGCTCGCGGGCGTGCGCGTGCTCGACCTCACGGGGCAGTACGCGGGCTCGCAGATCACGCGCATCCTCGCCGACCTCGGCGCCGAGGTGAACAAGGTCGAGGCCGCCCGCCACATCGACATGGTCTCACGCGGCCTCGTGCCGACGGACAACCTGCCGACGAACCACTGGTGGACGCGCGCGGCCTACTGGGCGGAGCGCAACATCAACAAGCGCGGCATCACCATCGACCTCACCCAGGACGAGGGCAAGGAGGTCTTCTACGACCTGCTGGACGTCTCGGACATCATCGCCGAGAACTACACGCCGAGGGTGATGCGCCACTTCGGCTTCGAGTACGAGCAGCTGAAGGCGCGCAAGCCGGGGCTGATCCACGTCTCGCTCTCCGGCTACGGCCAGGAGGGCCCGCTCGCGAACGCGCCCGCCAACGCCTTCGGCATGCTCGCCGCGGCCGGCCTCGCCTACGCGATGGGCGAGCCGGGACCCGATCCGTACCTGCCGACGACCTCGCTCGCGGACATGTACGCCGGCATCAGCACGGTCGGCTCGATCCTCGTGGCGCTGCGCCGCGTGCGCCTCACGGGCCTCGGCGAGCGCATCGACATGGCGGGCCGCGAGGGCGGGATGCCGATGGCGGCCAGCTTCGTGGTCGGCGCGCAGCTCCCGCCGGAGGAGCCGGGGGAGCGCGTCTACTCGACCGTGATCCTCGCCTGCGCGGGCGAGGAGGAGTGGCTGGTCGTCTGCTACCGCGACGCCGACGAGTGGGCGCAACTCTGCGCCGTACTCGGCATCGCCGACCCGCCTGCCCCGCCCGCCGACCCGGACGACCCGCCCGAGGAGGTCGTGCGCGCTGCCGCCGCGGCCGACCGGCACGAGGCCGCCGCCGCGCTCCAGGCGGCGGGCGTCGCCGCCGCGCCGGTGCAGACCGGGCGCGACATCCTCCTCGATCCGCACTTCGAGGGGCGCGACGTCTACGCCGTCTGTCGCCACCCCGATCCGGAGATCGGCGCGCGGCCCTTCGGGCGCGCCTTCCCCGTGCGCGTGCTCGGCGCGCGTGGCGCGGAGCTGCGCGACCCGCCGCGCGACCTCGGGCGCGACAACCGCGAGGTCTTCGGCGAGGTCCTCGGCTACTCCGAGGAGCGCATCGATGCGCTCTACGAGGCGGGCATCGCGGCCGAGCAGCCGAGCACCCGCTTCGGCCGCGCCTGGGCGACGCCGATCGACACCGCGGCGATGATCCACGACGGCGGAGCGCTGCCCGCGCCCGACTACCTCGAGGTGCTCAGCGAGCGCTTCGGCGAGCGCATCGGCCCGACGCGCTGGCCGGAGGAAGGGACGTAGCGGCGATGCCCTTCGCCGAGTCGCCGGGCGCGCGCCTCCGCTGGGAACGGCATGGCGATGACGGGCCGGCGCTCGTGCTCTCGACGGGTCAAGCGGTGCCCGCGTCGCTCTGGGGCGAGCTCATTTCGTTGCTGGCGCCGCGCTTCCGCCTCGTGACCTACGACCAGCGCGGCATCGGCGAGAGCGAGGCGCTGTCCGAGAGCTGCACGATGGAAGACGCGGCCGACGATCTGCAGGCAGTGATCGGCGCCGCCTTTGGCGACGAGCCGGTGATCTCGCTCGGCCACGCCTCGGGCGGCTGGGTCGCCGCCGTCCACGCAATCAACCACCCGGAGGCGGCGCGCGCGCTGGTGCTCTGTAGCGTCGTCGGCATCTTCGCCCCGCCGCTGGGCCTGCCGCAGCAGGGCCTGCGGATCAACCCGAAGCGCGTCGGGTACGAGGAGTACAAGGCGCAGCTCGGCCCGCTCTACACCGGCATGGGCTACGCCGACACGCCCGAGGGTGACGCCTTTCTGCGCGAGTACTACGCCGCAGGCCGCGCCCGCAGCGGCCCGAGCTGGCACGGCTACGCGATGCGCGATGTGGACCGCATGCGCTACTGGGGGAAGTGGACGCAGCCGACGCTGCTGCTCTACGGCACCCACGACCGCCTCGGCGTGCCGGAGCACGGCTACGAGCTACTGCGCGTGCTGCCGGAGTCCGAGCTGCACTGGTTCTACCCGGCGGGCCACTTCCTCCCGCGCGAGCAGGCGGCCCCTACAGCCGAGCGCATCGTGGACTGGGCGAGCCGCCTCAAGGCCTGACGGGACTTCCTTTCCCCGCCGAGGGCGAGGGGGGTGAGGGCTTCCCCGCCGCCAGCGGCGCCGCGTTCGAGGGCGAGCGCGTGTCTCCTGTGGGGGGCTGTTTCGATCGGGACGCGAGGATACCTCGCAGGGCCCCCCACACCCCCATCCCGGACGAGCGTGCGCTGCGCGCCGCTCTGGCCCACCCACCCGCCCTCGGATGTTCTTTCTGTGGGGGCGGAGCCCCCACGCCCCCGCCGGATCAGCGCACGCGGCGTGACCTTCGCGGGCGCACCGAACTCCCGATGGCGTCCGGCTCCCTCGCCCCGAGGGAGAGGGTGGGGGCGAGGGCGTTCCGCCGCCCGCTGGGCGAGAAGGCGCCGAGGGCGCACCGAACTCTCGGGGGCGCACCTCCGGCTCCCTAACGGGTTCGACCGGAACCCCATTCGGGTCCCCGGGGTAGCACGGGCCCATCAGCCCCCTAAGCCCGAATCCACCGATCGAAGCTTGACAGGGCGGGATGCCGGGCTGGCGGAGAGTTCGGCGGGTGTGGCGGCGTTCGCCAGGCGGCGGCGCGGGCGGAGCGGAGCGAGGGCGCGAGGGTGCGCGAGGCGTGCGCGGGCATGCTGGTGCGAGCCTCGGACCCGGGGCCAGCACTGTGGGCGGGGCGTGAGGCGGGGAGCGGTAGCGCCCGTAACCGCGCGAGCGCGGCTGTCCACTGGGCGGCCCAGGGCCAGCGCTTCGGGAGGTGCAGGGTCCAGCGCCGGGCCGAGTGGGTGAGCCGTCCGGCGAGAGCGAAGTAGCGCCGCCTGAGCGTCTTCGTCGTCACGATTCCCTCGCCGAGCCCGAGCCGCGCCGTCCAGCGGGCGAGGTTGTGCGCGATCACCTGCACCGCGAGCCACGCCGCGTTCGCGGTGCAGCGGCCCGAGGGGAGATGGTTCAGCCCGACGCCGTACTTGAGATCGCGGATCGCGTTCTCGATCTCGGCGTGGCGGCGATGGTCGGCCTCCAGCTCCCCCAGCTCCCCCGCGCGGTCGCTGATGAAGGCGTGGTAGCTGTAGCTGGTGAAGAGCGCGAGCTGTGAGCCGGGCGTCGGCTTGACGCGCCGCACGATGAGCCGCACCGGGGTGGCATCCTCCTTGTGCTGGAACGGCGTGTAGGTCGTCTCGGCGACATCGGCGCCGCCCGGCAGCCAGTACGGGATCGGCGTCCAGTCCTCTTCCGCTATCGCCTCGATCAGCCGGCGTACGCTCGGCTGCTGGCGAATGGTGATTGAGAAGCGGACATCCAGCGCGCGGCAGGCGGCGACGACGGCGTGGGTGTAGAAGCCGCTGTCGGCGCGCACCGTGAGCTGCCCCGACGCCCCGGCCTCGCGCACCCGCGCCACCGTCTCACGCAGGAAGTGGGCGGCGCCGCGGGCGGTGTGCGCGCGGCCCTCGCGCAGCCGCGCCATCAGCACCTCGTCCGTCCCGGCCGCCACCGCGAGCAGCGGGTGATAGCCGCGCGCGCCGCTGTAGCCGGGCTGGCGGGCGCCCTCCTTCGCCAGGCCGTAGGTCTCGCAGAGCGTCGAATCGAGGTCGATCGTGAACGGCGCATCGCCGGGTCCCGCCCCGGCCGCCCAGCCGCGGGCGAGCAACTCGCGGCTGAGGCGGTCGAGCTGGCGGACGTGGCCCCAGCTGAAGCTGCGCAGGAAGGTCCCGAGGGTGGACGGCGCCTTCACGGTGCAGCCGAGCACGCGCCCGGCGCCGCCTGAGCGCAACGCAGCGGCGTCGTCGATGCAGTCGCCGCCCGCGAGCGCCGAGGCGGCCAGGGTCAGCAGCTTGTCGCCGGCGTTCGCGCGCCCCGCCGCGTCACCGAGGTCGAGGTAGCTGTCGGCGAGCTCTTGCAAACCGAGATGCTGGGCGAGCGTGGCCGGGAGGAGCAGCCCCGCATCGGCCACCAGGCGGTGGTCGTCGAAGGCGATGTCTATCCGGTCGGGGTCGCTCGTTGGTAGCATCGAATGGGTGCTCCCTGTCGCTGGTACGTGATTTGTCAAAACCCATTGTCCCAGCTACAGCGGAGCACCCAACCGCAGCCGCTCGCGCGCTCTTCTTCGGTGGATTCGGGCTAAGCCTCGCCGAGCAGGAGGGCTCGAAGCGCGTCACCTACGCCGAGCTGCGCCTCGCGGACTACCCGGCCGCCGCTAAGAGAAACAATCGGGGGGCAAGGGGAGCGGCGCGCTGCGCGCGCTCATCCGAGGTTCAGGTCAGCACAGCACCAGCAGCGAGGGCGTGCGAGCCCTCGCCTGCGCAGCGTGCACGCGGGGGCGGGGGGGCGCAGCCCCCCACAGAGAAATAAATCCGGGGCGGGTGGGTGGGGAGCCGCGCGCAGCGCGCGCTCGTCCGAGTCCGAGTTAGCACCCGAGCTGCGAGGGCCTGCGAGCCCTCGCGAAGCCGACCCTAGCAGGCTGCTGAAAAACTCCTGATCCTGAGCCGTAGGGTCTCACTGGCCATTCGGTGGGCTGGCGTAGAGCCCAGAAACATTGGGGTTTTTGATGTCGCGACCAGCGCGATTTCAGCCCAAAAGCGCCGCCGCGGACTTTTTCATCACCCTGCTAGCGCTGCCCGAGCCCGATACCGCCGAGGATCGAGCCTTCGCCTTGAGAACTGCCGCCGGCCCGCGGTGCGTTCGCCAGGATGCGGTTCGCCAGCCGCGAGAAGGGCAGCGACTGCAGCCAGATCCGCCCGTGCCCGGAGAGGCTCGCAAGGAACAGGCCCTCACCTCCGAAGAACTGGGACTTGAGGTTGCCGGCCCGCTCGATCTGGTAGTCGATCCCCGGCTCCATCGCGACCAGGCAGCCCGTGTCGACGAGCAGCTTGTCGCCCTCGAGGCGCTTCTCGACCACCGTGCCACCGACGGACAGAAACGCCATGCCGTCGCCCTGCAGGCGCTGCAGGATGAAGCCCTCGCCGCCGAACAGGCCGACGCCCAGGTTGCGGCGGAAGGCGATGTCGATCTTCGTGCCGAGCGCGGCGCAGAGGAAGGCGTCCTTCTGCGCGATGATCTCGCCGCCCAGGTCGTCGAGGTCGATCGGCACGATCTTGCCGGGGAACTCGGCGGAGAAGGCCACCAGCTGCTTGCCGCGGCCCGTGTTCGTGAAGTGCGTGATGAAGAGCGACTCGCCCGCCAGCGCGCGCTTGCCGGCGTCCTTGAGCTTGCCGAACAACCCCTTCTCCGGCTCCGCGCCGTCGCCCATCTTCGTCTCGAACGTGATTCCGGATTCGAGGAACATCATCGCCCCCGCCTCGCCGATCACCGTCTCGCCGGGGTCCAGCTCCACCTCGACGAACTGCAAGTCGTCGCCGTGGATCCGGTAGTCGACCTCGTGACTGCGCTGCGCCATCGCCGTTGGTCCTTTCCTGCTCGCCTCCACACGACCGATTTTGTCTCCATCCATTGTCGCGCACGGCGGCCCGCCGTGCGCGGCCCCCGAGGCCCCGCGAGGCCGATCGCGCGCCACTGCGCGGCATCACGCGTACCATCGCGCGATGCGCATCGCCGTCCTCTCCGACACCCACCTGCCGAGCGCGATCCGCCACCCCGGCCTGCTGGGCGGCACGCTCGAGGAGCACCTCGCCTCGGTGGACCTGATCCTGCACGGGGGCGACGTCACGGAGCCGTCCGTGCTCGACTGGTGCGAGCAGTTCGCGCCGGTGCGCTGCTCGCTCGGCGCGCACGATCACTTCGAGGACGAGCGCTGCGCCCCCGTCCAGCAGATCGAGCACGCGGGCTGGCGGATCGGCATGGTCCACGACGTGGAGGCAATCCCGCCCGGCATCGATACCCCGCGCGAGCTCGCGCGAGCGATCTACGGCGACGCCGACCTCGACGTGCTGATCGCCGGCGACTCGCACTACGAGCGGCTGGAGTACCGCGACGGCGTGCTGCTGCTCGACCCCGCGAGCCCGAGCTTCCCGCACCACCGCACGACGCGCCTCGGCGCGATCGCGCTGCTGGAGGTGGAGCCGGATCTGCTGCGCGCCGAGATCGTCCTGATCGGCGAGACCGAGGGCGCCCCGAACCCCTGCACCGCCGCCTCCATCGCCATCGAGCGCGGCCGGCTGGTCGAGGCCTCGCTGGCGGGCGAGCCCGTCGAGGCGATCGCCTGGCGTCCGGCGGGCGCGCCGCCGCTGCGGGTGTAGGGGGCTGGGCCCGGGAGCGTCGGCGCTTGCAACAGCGCCGCTTGCTATCCTCGGCGGCGCGGGCGAGGAGGCCTGATGCGCGCTGAAATCGTTTCCATCGGAACCGAGATCATGCTCGGCGAGATTGTCGACACCAACGCGGCCTTCATCGCCTCGCAACTGCCGGAGTTCGGCATCGACCTGCTGCACGTCTCGCAGGTCGGCGACAACCCCGCGCGGCTGGGCGAAGTGCTGGCCCGCGCCTGGGAGCGCTCCGACCTGACGATCGCCAGCGGCGGCCTCGGTCCCACCGAGGACGACATCACCCGCGAGGCCGTCGCCGCCGTCCTCGGCGAGGAGGTCCATGTCGACGACGAGCAGCGCGCGCTGCTTGAGCAGCGCTTCGGCAACCGCGGGGCGGGGCTCGTCGAGCGCAACATGAAGCAGGCCTGGCTGATCCCCTCCGCGCGGGCAATCCCGAACCCGCGCGGCACGGCGCCCGGCTGGTGGGTGGAGCGCGACGGCCACGTGATCGTGCTGATGCCCGGCCCGCCCCAGGAGATGACGTTCATGTGGGAGCAGCAGGTCGCACCCGGCCTCGAGCGCCTCGCCGACTCGATCCTCGTCTCGCACACGCTCAAGACCGCCGGCCTCGGCGAGTCGACCGTCGACCAGATGCTGGCCGACCTGCTGGACAGCGCGAACCCCTCGATCGGCATCTACGCGCGCCGCGACGGCGTGCACGTGCGGCTCAGCGCGAAGGCCGCGACGCGCGAGGAGGCGTGGCGGCTGATCGACCCGCTCGGCGACCGCGTGCGCAGCATCCTCGGCCGATTCGTCTGGGGCGAGGATGAGGACACGCTGGCGGCAGGCATCGGCCGGCTGCTGCGCGACCGCGGCATGACGCTGGCCGTGATGGAATCGGCGACAGGCGGGGCGATCGCGAGCGCGATCACGGACGTGGCGGGCTCCTCGGACTACTTCCGCGGCAGCCTCGTCACCTACGCCACCGAGGCGAAGATCGCCCACGGTGTCCCGGCCGAGGTACCGGCGATGCACGGCGTGATCTCGCGCGGGACGGCGGAGGCGATGGCGGCGGCGGCACGCGTGCAGCTGGGCGCCGATCTCGGCCTCGGCCTCACGGGCATCGCCGGCGGCGACGAGATCGAGGGCCAGCCGCCGGGCACGATGCACATCGCGCTCACCGACGGCGAGCGCGTGGAGTACGAGACGTACGCCTACTACCAGGGCCGCCACGCCGCCAAGCGCCGCGCCACCACGGTCGCGCTGGACCTCGTGCGGCGCTGGCTGCTGGCGGTGTGAGGGGATGGTCCACCTGCCGGATCGAGACGGTGCGTCTTGGCGCGGCACGCCCAGTCTCCCGGCGGGCGTTCCCCTGCCCGCCATTCGGCTTGCGGAAGAAGGGGCGGATAGTCGATGACAAGGCGCACCCTAGCAGGCTGCTGAAAAACTCCTGATCCTGAGCCGTAGGGTCTCACTGGCCATTCGGTGGGCTGGCGTAGAGCCCAGAAACATTGGGGTTTTTGATGTCGCGACCAGCGCGATTTCAGCCCAAAAGCGCCGCCGCGGACTTTTTCATCACCCTGCTAGAGCTCGTTTGCGCCGCAAGGCCACCTGCTGCTGACGGTGGGCGGCGCTGCACGAGCGCCTGTCCACCTCGACGTGCATACTATCGTTCCGAGAGGGAACAGCCATGAAATACTCGATCGAAATCTACTTGGACGAGGCGGACCACCCCGACTTCAGCGATGAAGGATCAGTTGCCTTCCCCACACCTTCCACCGGTGACTTCATTCACCCAGCGTGGCAGATAGCGGACGGGACCGCTGGCTATTACCCGGGCGATCGGTACCGCGTCGTTCGTGTCGAACATGTCATCTCGGTGCAGAGCCATAGGTTGATGGTCTATTGCGAGGGTGTGCCGGGGCCGCAGAATCCAGGGTTTCGCGGGTGACAGCCTTCGTTGTCGGCGAAATCCAAGTGGTCGGCGGCTACCCCGCGTCGCCATCGAGGGCGGCGAGCGCTGCGACGAACTCGTCCCACCTGATGTCACCTTCGCGGTACTCGGAGTCGCACAGCGCGAGGCGGCCGAGCAGGTCCGCGACCCCGGCCTGCGGTCGCACATTCGTGGACCAGTCAACCGAGGCGAGGAAGTCCGGCAGGCGATAATCGGCCGGGCCGTCTGCGAGCGTCTCGAGGACGGTCTGGAACACGTCGGTCTGTGTCGGCGGTGGCACGATCGGCGTCATGTTGCCTCCCGTCGATGCTGGCGACTGCGCCCGGCGCTGGCGCTTCGCAGTGTACCCGCATGACTGACCCGCTCCCCCTCCCCCTCGGCGACAACGCGGCCTACGCACTGCCGCTCGCCGAGGGCGGCGTGCTGCTCGTCGACGCGGGGCCGGACATACCGGGCGCCGAGGACGGGACCGGCGACAGCCGTGGGACGTGGGGGGAGGCTGTCGCGCTGCTGGCGGCGGGCGGGCTCTCGCCCGGCGACGTGCGGGCGGTGCTGATCACGCACTGGCACCTCGACCACTCCGGGCTGGCCTGGCGCTGGGCCGCCGAGGGCGCGCGCATCCTCGCCGGCGCGGCCGACATCGAGGCGATCACGACCGGCCAGGCCTGGAACGACGCCCGCGTCGAGACGCGGCTGCGCACGCTGATCGAGCACGGCTGTCCTCCCGACCTCGCCGCGCGCTTCGGGCAGCCGACGCGGCGCAGGCCCCCCGCCTACCGCTGGCAGGCCTGCCCGCGCGAGGCCGTCGAGGCGGTCGCCGATGGCGCGGAGTTCGCCCTCGAGGGCGGCGCGCGGCTGCGCGTCGTCGCCGCGCCGGGGCACACGCAGGGCAACCTCGTCGCCTTCGTCGAGGCGACGGGCGATCTCTACTCCGGCGACACGCTGCTGCCGCACACGACGCCGACGCCGGGGCTGCACTTCCCCTCGGCCAGTGGCGGTGCGCCGGGCGAGCGCTGGCCCTCGCTGCCGCCGTTCGTGGCGTCGGTCGAGCGGTTGCGCGGGCTGGGCGTGCGGCGCGTGCTGCCGGGGCACGGCGCGCCCGTCGAGGGCGAGGCGGCGGAGCGGCTGTTCGTGCGCTTCGAGCGGCATCACGAGCGCCGCCAGGCGCGGGTGCGCGCGCTGCTCGAGGAGCGGCCGGACAGCGCCTACGGCCTCGTGCGGCGGCTCTTCCCGCACCTCCCCGACTCGCGCCTCGCGCAGGCCCTGACCGAGCTGATCGGCCAGCTCGACGTCCTCGTCGCCCGCGCCGCCGCGCTCGCCGAGCCTCGCGGCGGCGTGCTGCTGCACCGCTTGGCGCCGTAGCGCGCGCCGCTACTCCTCGATCCGCACACTCAGCGCGTAGTATCGGAGCGCTGGCTGACGCCGCACGACGGACGTGGCGAGGAACGGCGACATGACCACAGCTGAACAATCCCGGGTGAGCAGCGGCTACGCCGTCGTCGGCACGAGGCCGATCCGCCACGATGGCTCGGAGAAGGTCACCGGCGAGGCCAGGTACGGGGCCGACATCCGGCTTCCCGGCATGCTCCACGGGAGGATCCTGAGGAGCCCGCACGCCCACGCGCGCATCAGGTCCATCGATACGAGCCGGGCGGAGGCACTCCCGGGCGTGCTCGCGGTGATGACAGCAGCCGACGTTCCGATCATTGGCGATCAGGATCTCGACCTGGTGCTCACCCGCGGAAACATGCGGTTGATGGCCGAGCACGTCATGGCCAACAGGACGGCCCTGTACAAGGGGCATGCGGTAGCGGCGGTCGCCGCAAGCAGTCCCCATGTAGCCGAGGACGCCCTGGCCCTGATTGACGTGGACTACGAGGTGCTCCCGGCGGTCCTGTCGCTGGCCGAGGCCACGGCGGACGACGCGCCCATCATCCACGAGGACATGACGACCTTCTTCAGGCTCGCGCGCTTCGACCGGGGGGACGACACCGGGGTTCGCGGCAACGTCGCCTCCCACATCCAGCACAAGCTCGGCGATGTCGAGGAGGGCTTCAGGCAGGCCGATGTGGTCGTGGAGCGTGAGTTCTTTACGGAGACTGTCCATCAGGGGTACATCGAGCCTCACGCGGCCACAGCCACCTGGGCACGTGACGGCCGCCTCACTGTCTACACCTGTACCCAGGGGGCCTTCCCGATCCGCGCGGCCACCGCCGCGATCTGCGACGTGCTCGAGTCAATGGTGAAGGTGGTGCCGACCGAGATCGGCGGTGGGTTCGGGGCCAAGCTCGTGGCCTACGTGGAGCCCGTCGCCGCGATCCTCTCCCGCAAGAGCGGCCGGCCCGTGCAGGTCGTGATGACCCGGAAAGACGTCTTCGAGGGCACCGGCCCCGCCTCGGCGACCCATGCGCGCACGAAGATCGGCGCGACCAGGGACGGCAGGATCACTGCCGCGCAGCTCACGCTGACCTTCGAGGCCGGCGCCTTCCCCGGCTCGGCCGTCGGCGGGGGCACGCTCTGCGCCACCGGTCCGTACAACATCGAGAATCTCCTGGTCGACGGCTACGACGTGGTGGTCAACAAGAACAAGACCCAGGCCTACCGCGCGCCGGGACAGCCGCAGGGCGCGTTCGCCGTTGAACCCGTCATCGACGAGCTTGCGGAGCTACTGGGCATCGACCCCCTTGAGTTCCGTCTCCTGAACGCTGCCAGGCAGGGTGACCGGATGCCCAACGGCGTCGCGCACCTGCGACTGGGCATCGAGGAGATGGAAGAGGCGATGAAGGCCCACGACCACTACAGCGCGCCGCCTGGCGGCCCCAACCGCGGGCGAGGCGTGGCCGTCGGCTTCCGCTGGCAGGGAGGCCAGAGCTCGGCGGCGACGATCCATGTGAACAGCGACGGCACCATCAACCTCGTCACCGGCTCGGTGGACATCGGAGGTTCTCGCACCGCCGTGGCGATGCAGGCCGCCGAGGTCCTGGGCCTGAGCGCCGAAGATGTGACGCCTACGGTGGTCGACACCGACACCATCGCGTTCACCGGCGCCACCAGCGGCAGCCACACGGCCTTCGACACGGGCCTCGCGGCGATCGAGGCGGCAGAGGAAGTGATCCGGCAGATGAGCGCGCGGGCGGCGGCGATCTGGGAGGTTCCGGAACACGACGTGACCTTCGTGGACGGCACGTTCAGCTGCGCCGGGAATCCGGCGGCGACCTTCACGTTCAGGGAGTTGGCGGCCGAGTTGCCGGGCAGCGGCGGCCCGGTGACCTGCTCGGTCTCGGTCCCGACCACGGGCGTCGGCCCGGTCATCGCGGGCAACATCGCGGACGTCGAGGTCGACCCCGAGACCGGCAAGGTGCAGATCCTGCGCTACACCGCGTTCATGGACGTGGGCACGGCGGTGCATCCCAGCTACGTCGAAGGCCAGATCCAGGGCGGCACCGTGCAGGGCATCGGCTGGGCGCTGAACGAGGAGTACTACTACGACGCCGAGGGGGCGATGCTGAACAGCAGCTTCCTCGACTACCGGATGCCCACGACGCTGGACGTGCCGATGGTCGAGCCGGTCATGATCGAGGTGCCCAACCCCCGCCACCCGTTCGGTCTGCGCGGCGTTGGCGAAGCCTCGATCATCCCGCCGCTCGCCGCCGTCGCGAATGCGGTATCGCACGCCATCGGGGTGCGCATCAACAGGCTGCCGATCACCCCCGGAGCGGTCCTCGATGCGCTCGAGTCGAAGGGATCACGCTGAGCGTGCCGTTCGCGGTCTGAGCGCGACCGTCGCGGCAAACTCCCGCGCCCGCTACTCCTCGAGCCGCACGCCGTCGGAGTGCCAGCGCAGGTACTCCGCGCTCGCCCAGCCCTCGAGGCCGTCGTCCGTGCGGATGTGGAACCACTCGGACTCCGATGAGTAGCTCCGGAATTGTTCGAAGTCGTCCGTCTCGGCGACAGTACCGTTCGGCAGGCACACCACGATCGGCGCGTCGAGCCAGGGGTTGTCGCGGACGTTGAGGCACGTGTCCACGACGACCTCGACGAGCAGGCGATCGTCAAGCGGCGGTCGCTCGATCACCGGCGCGAGGGGTGGTGTCGGGAAGTAGTCGTCCACATGAGACCAGCTGAAGTACGAGGTCCAGACCCGAAGGGTGTCGCTTCTGGCTCCCCACCCGGCCCACTCATAGAGTCGGAGAAACGCCGCTTCGTGCCCCGAGCCGGGGATATCTGCGCTGGGAGGACCGAACGCGAGTGATGCCCGCACATACCCTTGCTCGTTGACGACCCCCAGTGCGGTGTTGAAGAGGTTCGGATCGTCGGGAGAGGCCCAACCGGGAGCGAGCCCCCACGTTCCATCGAGCCCCGCAACGCGCCAGCCATGGCGTGTCTGGACGATGATGCCGGAGCTGTCCGCGAGCCACACGTCCCCGGTGGGGAAGAGTTCGGCGAGGATCCAGGCCGGGTGCGTCCCGAGTATGCGCGCGACCTCCGCTCCTGTCGCCGCATCGAAGACGGACATGACTGCGCCTACCGGCTCCCTGTCGTAGGCGAATGTTTCGGGCGATGCAAAGATCCCAATGGCGATCAGGCGGCCGTCTTGGGAGATGCGAGGGAGCGATTCCGCGTCCCACCAGTTCCCCCGCGCGAATCCGCACGGGATGGCCTGATCCGAGAGCATCACCCCTCGCAGGTCGTAGCGCGTCACATGGCAAGCGGAATCACCGATGTGACCGGCGAACACGACGAGATCGTGGAGGAGTTCGATCCGGTTCTCCGGCTCGCCGTTCCTGTTGACCCCGGGCTCCCAGGGCAGGGTCCATGTGTGCACCTGCGGGTTCGTTTCGTTCTCGAGGTTCACGAGATGGAACGGTCCACTCGACCACCCCTCGCGGACGAGGATGTAGCCGCCGTTGGCGCTGGTGAAGCGCTCTCCCGGCGGAAGCGTGAACCGCGCCACGGGCCGCAGTTCGGCATCCATCGCCACGAAGGCCCCGGAAGTCGCGAGGCGGAAGAGCAGACGCTCGTCCGATCTGGTTCCCCACCACCGATCGAACTCGATCCTGCTCCGGTCCCACGCGTACGTGCGGCCGGTGTGCCGGTCGTACAGGATCCCGTGGGCTGCCCAGCTCACGAAGCGATTGCTCGGCGAGATGTCGAGGTCCTCGCTGGCGAATGGGGCTTCCGAGCGCTCCTCCTCGGACAGCGCGGCGAGCGAGCGCACCCACCCCTCAACCGCTCCCGTCGCCACGTCGAGCAGGAAGAATCCCGCCTCCCACGGCACTTCCTCGCCCGCGGCGTAGCGGACGTGCGTGAGGCCCGCCGCCGCCAGCGCCTCGGCCGTGTCGACCTCGCGGATGCCGAGGTCCTCGGCGGTGATCAGCGGCGCGGGGGTTGCGGTAGGAGTGGGTGCGGGCGTCGCGGCAGGCGTCGGCGTTGGCGACGGCGTGGCGGTGGGCGTTGGCGATGGCGTCGCGGTCGGCGTCGGCGAGGGAGTCGCGGGCGCTGTGGGGGTCGCGGGCGCTGTGGGCGTCGCGGTGGCGGTGGGCGCCGGCGAGGGCGTCGCCACCGCAGGTGGCGGCGGGGCCTCGGCCCGCTCGCCAGTGCACGCCGTCAGCCCGACAGACGTCGATAGCGCGAGGGCGGCCGCGATCAGGAGTGGCAGCGAACGCCGCGCGCAACGCACGAGCATGTTGGCCCCTCCCGGCGGTCCCTACGAGGTTAACGACGCGTCCGGCGGAATGGTTCCGAGGGACGGTGGCGGGTGCGGCTGCGCGGCTACTCGGTGGCGAGGACGCGGTAGAGGGAGGTGAGGCGGCGGGGGAGCGACTCGATGTCGGCGACGACCTCGTAGCCGATGTCGTCGCACATCTCCTTCAGGTAGTCGTGGCCTTCCTTGTCGACCGTGATCAGGAAGGGCGTGATGCCGACCTGCTTCGCCTCGTTGAGCGCCTGGTGCGTGTCGTGCACCGCGTACTCCTTCTCCGTGCGGTCGCGCCCGTAGCCGTGGTCCTGCGGGCGGCCGTCGGAGACGAGGATCAGCAGCTTCACCTTCGCGTCGTAGGCGTCGAGCTTGCTGATCGTGTGGCGGATCGCCGGGCCCATGCGCGTCGATCGGATCGGCTGGATCTTGTCGATGCGCCGCCGCGTGCGGTCGCCGAAGGTGTCCTGCAGGTCCTTGATCACGTGGAACTCGACGTTGTCGCGGCCGTAGCCGGAGAAGCCGTAGATGCCGTAGGCGTCCCCGATCGCCTCGAGCGCCTCGACGATCAGCACGAGCGACTCGCGTTCGAGGTCGATGATCCGCTTCGGCGGCTCGGCGGTGAAGCGCGCGCGGCGCTCGGCGAGCCACTGGAAGTACTTGCGCGGGTCGTCGTCGAAGTCGTCGTCCGAGGGCTGGTAGCTCGTCTGCGGCTTGTCGATCTCCTCGTCGGTCGAGGCCGACATGTCGAGCAGGAAGGCGACCGCGACATCGCGCTCCACCTTGTTGCGCCGCCAGTAGACGCGCCCGAGGGGGCCGACGCCGGCGCGCTTGTCGATGATGAAGGAGATCGCCTCGTCGATGTCGACGTCCTCGCCGTCCTCGAGGCGCTTGATGCGGCGGAAGTGCTCCGGGCGCAGCAGCTCGAACTGGCGGCGGGTCTCGGAGACGAGACCGTGGTGGCGGCGCAGCGTGTCCTCGTAGTACTCGAGCTCGCCCTCGTCGCCGCGGCGCTCGCCGACGCGGCACCAGCGAGGGCGGTAGTCGCCGGCGCGGAAGTCCCACTCGTCGTAGTAGGTCCACGAGATCTCGATCGGCAGGTCCTCCATCGCGTCGCCCTCGCCGGAGGAGTCGCCGGCGTCGGCGCCGTCCGGCACCTGGCCGGGCGGGCCCTGCTTCGCGTCCAGCGCCTCGCGTTCGAGGTTGGTGAGGAACATGCCCATTGAGGACGCGAGATCGCCCTCGGCGATGTCGGAGATGGTGATCTCGACGGACTTCTCGAGCAGCGCCTGGAGCTGCTCCTGCGTGAGCGGCGCGCCGGCCGGGTCGGCGCCGTCGCGCTGCTCCTGGAGGCGCATCATCAGCTGCACCAGCTCCGGCTTGAAGTCCCCTCGGAATTCCGGCTGCGGCGGCGTCTCGAAGGAGACCTCCTCGCCGGCGGGGACCTCGGAGCCGGGGCCGCCGGAGACATCCGGGCTGATATCGATCATCTCCTCGCCGAGGGCTTCCCAGTCGACCTCGTCGTAGGCGCCCTGGAGGTTCGGGATACTCGCGGCGATCGTGTAGATCGCGGCCGCCGCCTCGGCCGAGTCCTGCACCGTCGCGTCGCGCTCGCCGACCGCATCGAGGTGGTCGAGGCCCTCGCGCAGCAGCGGCATCAGGTCGGCGGGGTAGCGGATGGTCTGCGGCTGGCCGAGCGAGGCGCGCAGCAGGTTTTCGAGGTAGGCGGCGCGCAGGCCCAGCCCGGACGGGCTGCTCCGGTTCTCCGCCTCGTACGCCTGCATGCGCTGGAGCGCGGGGCGGATGCCGCCGTACTCGCGGGCGATGTAGGCGTCGACGCGCGCGTCCTCGACGATCGTGAACAGGCCGGCGATCAGCGTGCGGTCCGGGAAGACGTCGAAGTAGCGCTCCATCGGCGTGGTCGGGGCGATGGCGACGCTGCCGTTGCCGCCGTCTGCTGCTCCGCCGCTGTCGGCGTGACGGGTGCTCGCCGCCTCGCGCTGCTCCATCGTGGACTCGCGGAAGGCGCCGTGCGCGCCGAACTCGAAGCGGAACGAGCCGAACTCGATGCGGCCGGTCTGGTGCGTGGTGAAGACCTTGTAGCTCGCGAAGTTCTCGACCTGGGCGGGGAAGGTGCCGACGTAGGGCGGCAGGTAGATCGCGTTGCCCTCGGTGGTCGCGACCGACTCCTGCACCCAGCCGATGCCGGCGTCGACCAGCTCCTCCGTGGAGCGGATCGCGATCTGCTCGCCGGTCAGCGCCTTCGAGTAGAGGCGCAGCGTGTTGCTCACGTCGCGCAGCTCGACGCGCGCGGAGAGGTTGCCCAGCATCTCCTCGGCACGCGCCGACTCGAGGCGGAAGTAGGCCTCGGCGCCCTCGACGTTGCCCTGTTCGAAGAGCAGGTCCCAGCCGGTCTGCAGCCAGCGCTCCAGCTGGTCGGCGGTGAGGCGGGTGAGCACGTGCGGCGAGGAGCGCAGGAACGCCATCGCGGCGGCGGGGCTGCCTGAGGCGAGCCGCGAGGAGAGCTCGAGCAGCGTGCCGTGGTACGTGGGCTGGACCTCGGCGAGCGCCTCGGCGGCCTCGACGAAGAGCGGGTAGCCCTGGCGTCCGGTCTGGCCGGCGACGTCTGCGGCGAGGCGCAGGAAGGCGCCGCGCTCGTCCTGCGCGACCGGCGCCAGCAGCCCGGGACCGCGCTCGAAGTAGAGCCGCGTATCCGCCCACGAGGCCTTCGCGACCGCAGCGGCGAACTCCAGGAAGGGCCGCCGGTCCTGCGGCGCGAGCGCCCCGAACAGCTCGCCCGAGCGCTCCAGGCAGGACGCGGCGAGCTGGTACGAGCGCTCCGAGAGCCGGTCGAGGATCTCGACCAGGTCGCGCACGGCGTCCAGCGGCAGCGCGTGCAGCAGCGCCGGGCTCTGCTCGAAGAAGGAGGCGGCGAGCGCGACGGATTTCCAGTTGCCTCGGGCGAGCCGCCGTCCGAGGGCGGACCAGGGGCGGACCTGCTCGCCGGGGCGGCCGATCCACTCGCCCATGATCCCGAGATCCTTGTCGTCGGCGCCCTGCAGCGGCTGCAGCACCTCCGGCGTCGCGCGCAGGAATGCGGCGGCGATCATCGAGGACTGCTCGGACAGCTCACGCGCGACGGCGGCCCAGTCCAGCAGCTCCTCGAAGTTGAAGGCGGGCACCAGCCGGGGGCTGGCGCGGAAGTACTCGGCGGCCGCCTCCCAGGAGCGCAGCGAGTGGCGCGACAGTGCGACGCCGGCGCTTGCCCACTCGCCGAGCTCCTCGTCGCTCAGCCGCCCCTCGAGGGCGCGCGCGCCGCTCGCGAGGTCGTCGGCCAGGGTGGGGCCGTAGCCGCGCAGTTCGGCGTCATGGCGGGCGATGATCTCGGTGGCGGCGCTCATGTGGACCTCACGCCCGGGCGCAGCGGGTCGTCGAAGATGTCGAAGGTGACCTCGCCGCTCTGCGTATCGAGGACCGCATAGGAGGCGCGGAAGCCGTTGGAGGGGTTGCGCGGCTGCCCCGCGGAGCCGGGGTTGATCACCAGCGTGCTGTTCACGCGGTGCAGCAGCTCGTAGTGGGTGTGGCCGTAGACGACGTAGTCCGCGCCAAGCTCACCGAACTCCTTGATGCGCGCGCTGTCCGAGTAGACGTACTCGTAGGGCGGCTCGTCCGGGCAGGCGTGGAACATCGTGAACTTCTTGCCGCCGATCACGGTGTCGATGCGCCGCGGCTGCTCGGAGAGCCACTTCAGCAGCTCCGGGTCGGTGGTGTGGTGCGCGCGCACGCGGTCGCCGAGCGGGCCGAGCACGACGTCCTCGTGGTTGCCGAGGACGATGCGCGCGCCGACCTCGCGGAGGCGGCTGATCACGTCGTTGGAGAAGCGGAACTGGAAGATCGCGTCGCCCGCGCAGAGCAACTCGTCGACGTTGCCCATGCGCTCGATGGCGATGTCCAGCGCCTCAGCGTTGCAGTGGATGTCCGAGACGATCCCGAGGCGCACCGGGTGCTTCCCTACTCCGGGAAGATCGAGGTCACGACCTCTTCGATGGAACGCTGGACTTCGTACTCGTCGGTGAGCCCCCAGACGACCGCCGTCTGGCAGGCGCGGCGGGCCGCGATGCCGCGGCTGATCAGCCGTCCGGCGTAGACGAGCAGGCGCGTGGAGACGCCCTCGGCGAGGCCGTGTTCCTTGAGGTTGCGGACCTTCTCGCCGAGCTTGGCGAGTTCCATCGCGTCCTCGGCGCTGCAGTTCGACTCGCGGCGGATGATCTCCGCCTCCTTGTCGCGCGGCGGGTAGCTGAACTCGATGGCGACGAAGCGCTGCCGGGTGGAGTGCTTCAGATCCTTGAGCGCGGACTGGTAGCCGGGGTTGTAGGAGAGCACCAGCAGGAAGCCCTCGGCCGCCTCCAGCAGCTCGCCGCGCTTGTCCAGCGGCAGCAGCCGCCGGTAGTCGGTCAGCGGGTGGATGAGGACGGTGGTGTCCTTGCGCGCCTCGACGATCTCGTCGAGGTAGCAGATCGCGCCGGCTTTGACGGCGCGCGTGATCGGGCCATCGATCCAGACCGTCTCGTCGCCCTCCAGCAGGTAGCGCCCGACGAGGTCGGAGGCGCTGAGGTCCTCGTGGCAGGCGACGGTGATCAGCGGCACGCCCTGCGTCTCGTCGCCCAGGTGCTGATGCAGCCGCCAGGACATGTACTCGACGAAGCGCGTCTTGCCGCAGCCGGTCGGGCCCTTGAGCAGGACGGGGATCTCCTCCTCGTAGGCGATCTCGAAGAGCTCCACCTCGTCTTCGATGGGCAGGTAGAAGGGCTCTTCGGTGAGCCGGAACTGCTGGACCTCGATCTGCTTGTATTCGCGGCCGCTGGTGCGTGCCTCGGTTGTGGTCACTGGCTGGATCCGCCCTCGGCCACGGCGGCGGCCTCTTCGGCGGCGAGCGCTTCGGCCTCGCGCCGGGCCTGGGCGCGGGCGCGCCCGTCCGCCTGCTTGATGCGGCGATGCAGGCGCAGCCACTCCTGTTCGACCTGCTGGCGGAACTGCCTCGCGGTGCCGGAGTTGTCGAGGTAGACCTTGGCGTGCCGGCGCCGCTCGCGGTTGGTGAGCTGCGAGTCGAGGCGCGCCTGGGCCTGTTCCGGGTTCAGCCCGTTGCGATCCTTGAGCCGCTTGATCGCTGCTGTCGGCTCCGTGGCGATGACCCAGACCTCGTCGCAGAGGTCCTGCCAGCCGGCCTCGATCATCACCGCCGCCTCGAGCACGATGACCGTCTCCGGCTCGCGCTCGCGCAGCTCGGCGATCTCCTCGGCGGCGATGCGCCGGATCTCAGGCCAGACGATATCGGTGAGGCGGTCCATCTTCTCCGGCGCGCCGAAGACCTTGCCGCCGAGGATGCGGCGGTCGATCTCGCCGTCCGCGCCGACGATGTCGTGGCCGAACTCGTTGACCACGGCGTGGAAGCCGGACGAGTCCGGCTCGTAGACGCGGTGCCCGTAGCGGTCGGCGTCCAGCACGATCACGCCCAGCTCCTTGAGTTGGGCAGCCGCAGTTGATTTGCCGGAGGCGATCCCTCCGGTCAGTCCAAGAACGCGCATCGATCCTCCAGAAGCGCGTGTCGCCCGCTGGCAGTTGCGCTGGATTCCGGTGGCAGGCCGTCAGGTTGCACGCCGATTGTAGGTACCGGCCAGAGGGCGCGCAAGAAACGCGCCCCGCGGACGCCCCCTGCAGTTAGTCCAGGTTCTTGACCGCCTCGATCAGCGGCGGCAGCACATCCTTGTAGTCGCCCACGATGCCGTAGCGTGCCGCCTTGAAGATGTTGGCCTCCGGGTCCTTGTTGATGGCGACGATCGTCTTCGATCCGCTGCAGCCGGCCATGTGCTGGCTCGCCCCGGAGATCGCGATCGCGATGTAGAGGTCCGGCGTCACCACTTTGCCCGTGAGCCCCACCTGCTGGCTTGGCGGGTACCAGCCGAGGTCGCACGCCGCCCGCGAGGAGCCGACCGCCGCCTTGTCCAGGCCGATCGCCTGGGCCAGCTCCTCGACCTGCTCGAAGCCCTCGGGCGCGCCCAGCCCGCGTCCGCCGGAGACGACGATGGAGGCGTCCTGCAGCTGCAGGCCCTCGGCGACGGCCTCCTCGCGGCCGAGGATCTCGCTGCGGCTCTCGCCGGCGCCGGCCAGCTCCACCACCTCGCCGCCGGCGCCCTCGCGCCGCGGCTCGAGCGGCTCCTGCGACTTCGCGCGCACGGTCGCGATCGCCGGCGAGGTCGCGAAGGCGTAGGTCGCCTGCGCGTTGCCCCCGTAGCAGGAGCGGGTCGCCCGGAACGTGCCGCCGCTGTCCTCGATGCTCACGCAGTCCATCGCCACGGCGCTGTCGCGGCGGAACGCGAGCCGCGGCCCGAGGTCGCGCCCGACGAGCGACTGGGCGATGAGGATCACGTCCGGAGCGGACTGGTCGATCGCCGCTTCGGCGGCTGCGACCCACTGGTCGGAGCGGAAGTCGTCGTAAGTGGCGTCGCCGCTCACGAAGGCGCGGTCCGCGCCCGCGGCGAAGGCCGCGCCGCTCTGCTCGCTCGCGCCGCTGCCGAGCAGCGTCACGGAGACCTGCCCGCCGTCAACGAGGCGGCTCGCACCGCCGACCAGCTCGACGGTGGTGCTGGACAGCGCGCCGCCTTCGAGTTCGCCGATCACGAGGATGTTTCTGGCCATCGTTGATGCCTCCCGCCCGGCCTGCCTGGACCTCCGAGGGCCGCAGGACCGGTTATTGAACCTTCAGGGACCGCTCGGCGCGGCCTACAGAATCTTCGCTTCGCGGAGCGTCTTGGCGAGTTGTTGCGCCTGCTCCGCCGGGGTCTCGCCGTCCATGATCTCGACCTCGCCGCCGAGCTCGGGGATGAACAGCCGCTCGAGCTTGAGCCGCGCCCCGGCGTCGCCGACGGTCGAGGGGTCGAGCCCCAGCTCCTCGGCGCTCCAGCGGTTCACGGTCTTCCTCGCGGCGCGCATGATCTGCTGCAGCTTCGGGTAGCGCGGGTCGCCGATCTCGTTGGAGATCGTGACCACTGCCGGCAGCGGCATCGCCACGGTCTCGTAGCCGTCCGCGAGCACGCGCTGGACGTGCATCTTGCCGTCCTCGATCCGCACGTCCTTGGCGATGATCGCCGAGGGCCAGCCAAGCAGTTCGGCCAGTCCGAGGCCGACCTGCCCCATGTCCCAGTCGGCGGCCTGGCGGCCGCAGAACACGGCGTCGACGTCGCCGAGCTTCTCGATCGCCGCGGCGAGCGTGCGGGCGGTGGTGTAGGAGTCGCCGCCCTGGAGGACGTCGTCCTCCAGCAGGATGCCCTCGTCGGCGCCCATCGCGAGCACCTGCTTGATGGCGGCCTGTGCGCTCTCCTTGCCGAGCGAGATGACGGTGATGTTGCCCTCGCCGGCGGCCTCGACGATGCGCAGGGCCGCCTCGGCGGCCATGCCGTCGAACTGGCTCAGCACCGGCGAGATGCCCGGGGCCGGGATCACCTCGTTCTTCGCCTCATCGATGCGGAACGCCGACGGCGGCGTCTCCGGGTCCGGGATCTGCTTTGCGCAGACGACGAAATGCATGAGATACCCCCTCAACAGCGGGCTTGTCCGGCGCTCGGCCGTGCCCGCGCAATCCTCAGGCTACTACTCTCCGCCTAGCGGGTCGCGGCGGGCTCCTCCGGCGGGGTTGCTGCCCCGTTCCCGGACGAGCCGTTGCCGCTCGCCCCGTTGTCGCCGAGCACGGAGCGCTCGACCAATTCGGCGATATCGAAGGGGCGGATCCGCCCCTCTTCCTCGGGCTGGACGGCGGGCACGCCGTCCTCGAACATCTGGATGCAGAACGGGCAGTTGGAGACCACCTCCGAGGCGCCCGTGCCCACGGCTTCCTCGGTCCGCACGTGGTTGACGCGGCGTTCGCCGACCTCTTCCAGCCACATGTTGCCGCCGCCCGCGCCGCAGCACAGGCCCTTGCTGCGGCTACGCCGCATCTCCGTGAGGTCGACGCCCGGCAGCAGCTCGATGATCTGGCGCGGCGCGTCGTAGACGCCGTTCATCCGCCCCAGGTAGCAGGAGTCGTGGTAGGTGACGCTCGAGTCGAACGAGTGCTTCGGCTTCAGCGAGCCGTCGGCGAGCGCGCGCTCGAGGAACTCCGTGTGGTGCAGCACCTCGAAGTGGCTGTCGAACTGCGGGTACTCGTTCTTGAACGTGTTGAAGCAGTGCGGGCAGTTGGTGATCACGCGCTGCACGTTCTTTTCCTTGAACGTCTCGGCCAGTTGTTCGGCGAGGATCTGGTAGAGGTACTCGTTCCCGAGGCGCCGCGCCGGGTCGCCGTTGCAGGTCTCCTCCTGCCCCAGCACGCCGAAGCTGGAGCCGGACTCGCGCAGCAGCCGGAAGACAGCCTGCGTGACCGGCAGATTGCGCTCGACCAGCGCCCCCGAGCAGCCCACCCAGTAGAGGTAGTCCTGCGAGCCGTCGAAGACCGGCACCTCGCCGAGTCCTTCCATCCAGGACTCGCGGGTGAGGTTCGTGCCGCGCCAGGGGTGGCCACGCTGCTCCATGTTCTCAAGGACGACCTGCGCCGAGGCCGGCACGCGCGCCTCGTCCATCACCAGATAGCGGCGCATGTCAATGATGGTGGGGACGTGCTCGATCATCACCGGGCACTCCTGCACGCAGGCGCCGCAGGTGCGGCAGGCCCAGAGCGTCTCGTCGCGGATCACCTCGCCGACCATCTCCAGCTGTGCGACGGCGCGGACGTCGCCGCCCGCGTGCCCGCGCCGCTGGACCTCCGGCCCGACCTCCGCGAGGTGCGCCTTGAGGTCCTGGATCAGGTGCATCGGCGAGAGCGGCTGGCCGGCGATGTCGGCGGGGCAGACCTCGGTGCAGCGTCCGCAGCGCACGCAGGCGTCGAGTTCGAAGAGCTGCTTCCAGGTGAAGTCCTGGATCTGGCCGACGCCGAAGACCTCTTGCTCCTCGATGTTCTCGATTTTGGAGAGGCGGCCGGGGGCGTCGGTGCGCAGCAGGAAGGCGTTGACGGGCGCGAAGATCATGTGGTCGAGGCGCGTGAAGACCAGCATCCCCAGCCAGGCGAAGGCGAGCAGGACGTGGCTCCACCACATCCAGGTGTGGCCCGCCAGCGTCTGCGCCTGCGTGAAGTCGAGGATGCCGAGCCCCTCGGCGATGACGTAGGAGACGAAGGACCAGCGCGCCCAGTCCGGATGCCCCGCCAGCTGCGTGCCGTCCTCCAGCACGAAGCCGTTCAGCTCCGTGACGCTGATGCGCAGCGCCTCGACGAGGAAGCCGGAGACGAGGATCAGCCCGAGGCCCCAGATGATCGCGTGGTCCTCGAGGCGCTCGTCCCAGCGGATGCGGTGGAAGTCGTCGAAGTAGCGGCGGTAGAGCGCCATGCCCACGCCGATCAGCCCGATCAGGCCGAACAGGTCGCCGTAGAAGGAGAAGAACAGGTAGTAGCCGCCGTGCAGGAAGCTGAGCGGCGTGTCGTCGTCGATCGCGACCTGCGCGGTGACGGCGGTGAGCACGATGATCGAGGAGAAGATGCAGAGGTGCATGATCCCGGCGTAGCGGTCGCGCCGCACCTTCTCCTGGCCGAGGCCGAGGCGCAGTGCGTTGCGCGCGCGCGTCGGGATCTCGCGCAGCAGGCCCGGCGTGGGCTTGCCGACCGTCCAGAGCGTGGCGTGGCGAACGAAGCCGTAGACCAGCAACCCGACCAGCCCGGAGAGCAGGACGTAGACGATCCAGGGCTGCTGGACGTTGAAGAAGACCTCGCGGCCGGCGTTCGTGCGCTCCAGCTCGATCGCGGAGATCAGGCCGAGGCCGCTGAGGCCGACGGCCGGAGCCCACCAGGCGCCAGTGAGCCGGATCGGGCGGGGCTTGGCACGGCGCCCGTCAGGGCGGACAGGCGTGGCCGAATCCCGCTCTGAGACGCTCATGCCAGCTCCTTCCGGAGTCCGGCGCGAGCCTATCACCGCTGGCCGCTGTGGGCTCCCCCCGGCAGCGCGGCCCTCATGCGGCCGCCCGACGGCTCCCCTCAGGAGGTTGCCGCCGCGGCCGCCCCCCAGCGATCGCGGATGTCGTTCTTGAGCAGCTTGCCCATGTGGTTCCGCGGCAGTGGCTCCTCCACCCACTCGTAGAGCGCCGGCGCCTTGTAGGAGGCGATCCGCGACTTCACGTAGCCCGTGAGATCCTCGTCGGAAGGGCGGTCACCGCCCTCGGTGCAGACGATCACGGCCTTCACGATCTCGCTCCACTCGACGTCAGCGACGCCGATCACGGCTGCCTCGGCGATCTCCGGGTGCTCCTCGAGGATGCCCTCGACCTCGCCGGGCGAGATGTTCTCGCCGCCGCGGATGATCAGGTCCTTCAGCCGCCCGGTGATGAACAGGTAGTCGTCCGGGTCCAGGTAGCCGACGTCCCCGGTGTGCAGCCAGCCGCCGGCGATAGCGGAGGCGGTCTCCTCCGCGCGCTTCTGGTACTCGCGCATGATGCGGTCGCCGCTGATGCAGATCTCGCCCTCTTCGCCCTTCGGCTGCGGCTCGCCGTTCGGCTTGAGGATGCCGATCTTGATGTCCGGCATCGGCCGCCCGACGGAGCGCAGGCGCTTGAGCTTCAGCTCGTTCTCCTCCGGCGTCCCGTCCAGCCGGTGGTCGTCCGGCCCCAGGTAGCTCATCGTCGAGGTCGACTCGGTCTGGCCGTAGGCGTTCATCAGCCCGCACTCGAAGGTGTCGACCGCCTGCCGCACCACCTCGTACGGCATCGGCGCCGCGCCGTAGGTGATGAGCTGCAGCGAGGAGAGGTCGTACTGGTCGAAGTCGTCGACCTCCATCACGCGCTTGAGCATCGTCGGGACGACGAAGGCGTGGGTGACGCGCTCGCGCTCGATGGTGTCGAGCCAGGCGGCGGGGTCGAACTGCGGCAGGATCGCGAGTTTGCGGCCGGCCCAGAGCGAGCCGAGCATCGTCGTCGCGCCCGCGACGTGGAAGAACGGCACGGAGACAAGCGTCACGTCCTGATCGGCCGTCGGGTCCACCGGGTTCTGCGTGTTCACCACGTAGGCGGTGAGAGTCTTGTGCGTGAGCACCACGCCCTTCGGCAGGGCGGTGGTGCCGGAGGTGTAGATCACCATCGCCGGGTCGTTGTCATCGACGGCGGCAAAGAACGGCTCATCGGCGCCGCTGGCCACCAGTTGGTCATACGTCTCGTGGCCGCTCGCCTCGAAGCCGAGGGTGTAGACGTGCTCCACCTTGGGGAGCTGGCTGCGAATCTCCTGGAGGAGCGGCCAGTAGCGCTCGGAGCAGAAAAAGACGTTCACGTCGGAGATGTCGGCCATGTACTGGAGCTCTTCTGTCTTGGCCCGGAAGTTGAGCGGGACGAAGGTGGCGCCGACGCTGGCCGTCGCGTAGTAGAGCTCGATGAACTCGTTGGCGTTGACCGACATGATGCCGACGTTCTGGCCCTTGCCGACGCCGATCGCGCTGAGTGCGTGCGCGAGGCGGTTCACCCGCGACTGCAGCTCCGCGTAGGTCACGCTCTTGTCCTGGTCGGACACGGCGACACGGTCCGGCACCATGCTGCCGGCGATCATCAGGATGTCTGCGGTATTCATCGCTCGGAATCCCCCTCTGCGCTGTGGGCGCGTGCGGCGCGTTCCTGTGCGCCGCGGTCCTGGCCGCGCCCTAGTCTACGTCCGCCGGCTCGCCTGCGAACCTGAGCTTCCCGTCCTCGCCTCGCTCCAGCGGGAGCCGCCGGAGATCGAGGCTGTCGCCCAGTCCCCGGCCGTTGATGTCATACATCGCCCCGCTGCAGATGTCGAAGAAGCGTCCGTACCCGTCCGCCCCCGCGAGGTCCGGGCGGAACGACACCCGGCACTCGCCACCTGGCGGATTATGCGGATCGACATCGGAAAGCGCGATCACCTCGCCGTCCGGCAGCCGCACCACGAACAAACCGTCCGTGCTGCGATACACAACCGATGCGAGAGCATAATCGTCCTCGTAGCCGAGATCGATCCCGCCGCCCGCGAGGCTGAACGCGCCGTACGCGATCCCGATCAGCAGGCCCACGATGATCAGGGCGAGACCGACGACGCAGCCGGGCCGGACACCGGTCGGCTCCGTGCCGTGCTGGCCCCAGGTCCGCGGCAGATTCCCGGGCACTGTCTCCATCGCGCGCTCGCTCTCGCCGCTCAGGGCGTCTCGGTAGCGCTCGGGTCCGATCGGCCGATCACCTCGACCTCGATCAGCGGGCGGTCCTGCGCATCGACGGGTTGTGGCCGCGTGATGCGGAAGGTGCGCATCGGCGAAGCCGTGCCCGCGATCGCCTCGCCGCCCAGCGCCCACACGCCGCCGGAGCAGGGGTCCGTGTAGACGCCGTTGCGGCCGAGCGGGTTGCGCGAGGCGCCTCGCGGGTCGTCCGGGTGCAGCTCGATCGTGCAGCCGGTCGCGCGCGCGCGCGCGTCGAGGGCGCGGATCACCCTGCGCTCGCCGTCATCGTCGACCGCGATCACGAAGATGCGCACGTCCGGGAACCAGGCCGGCTCGCCGACCTCGAACTGCTCCGCCGGCCCGGCGTCGAAGAAGAACACCTGCGGCTGCGGGTTCACGACGAAGCGGCCCCAGAGGATCGCGGCGATCCCGAGCACGACGATCGCGAGCAGCGCGACCATCCCGAACGGCCGGCCGGGAGGACGCGCCTCCGCCTGCGGCTCCTGGCTCATGCGGCCGCCACCGCCGCCGCGAGCCGCCGCTCGAGGGCGAGGCCGTCCTCGAGCGACCGGTCGAGGCCGTCGCGCACGGCGCGCTTGGCCGCACGCAGTGCGGCGGGATCGCGCCCGGCGAGCGCCTGCGCCCACTCGCGCGCGGCCGCGTCGAGCTGCTCGCGTGGCACGACGCGCTGGACGAAGCCGAGGTCGTAGGCCTCACGGGCGCTGATCGGCTCACCGCTGGTGGCCATGCGCAGCGCCTCGCTGGAGGCGACGTGGCGCGGCACGGTCTGCGTGCCCCCGGCCGACGGGATGTAGCCGAGCGTGACCTCCGGGATCGCGAAGCGGGCGTCCTCGGAGGCAACGCGCAGGTCGCAGTAGAGCGAGAGTTCGAGGCCGGCGCCGTAGGCGAAACCGTGGATCGCCGCGATCAGCGGCAGATCGAGGCTGGCCATCAGGCCCCAGAGGTCGCGCCTCACGCGCGCGTCGCGCGCCTCGACGTAGGAGGGCGCGGTGCCGAACTCGCTGATGTCGGCGCCCGCGCTGAAGGCGCGATCGCCGGCGCCGCGGAAGACGGCGGCGCGCACGGAGGGGTCGTCGCGCAGCAGTTCGAGCTGCATCCACAGCTCGTCGCGCATCTCCAGGTGGATCGCGTTCAGCCGCTCGGGGCGGTTGAGCGTGAGCCAGACGACGTCGCCCTCGCGCTCGGCGACGACGAAGGGCCCGCTCACGAGGCGGCCTCGCCGGATGCGTTCACGGGCTCGCCAACGTCGCTTCCGCTGCTGCTCAGGCCCAGTCTGGCTTGACGATGCCGGTCCGGACGTTGCTGTCGTGCGTGTGCTGAAGCTCGCGGTTGACCTTCTCCGTGAGCAGCTTCATCACCGGGGAGGTCGCCGTCACGGTCTGGTTGCGCCAGCGCCTCAGCGTCGCGGCGTCCTTGCGGCTCAGTTCCGCCTCGCCGATCCCGTCGAGGATCGCGTCGGCCATGACCAGGACCTCGTCGATCGAGAGTTCGACCTTCATGCTCGTGTCCGCTCCCCCACGGTGCCGCGGGTCATTCGCCCGCTCTTGACGTAGCGCCGGTGCGTCGTTTCCTCGATGTAGCCCATGAGCGCATCGTTGAAGTCGTCCGCGAAGTCATCGAGGTCGGAGCGCCCGGGCACCCGCTCGGTGCGCCATTCGCGGATCGCATTCTTGCCTTCCTCGCTCAGATCGACCCCGTCGAGCACCTGCGCGGTGAGCAGCGAGATCACCGTCGCCACCTCGTTCGGGTTGAGGATCAGGTTCATCGTTCCTCCGTTCCCATCGCGTTTGCCGCGCAGCGGGGCCGGTCCCCGATGCGCCCTCTTGTCCGGTGGTCGCCGGCGGAGATCCACCGGCGCAGCCGTCTACTCTACCGCGAGTGCGGGCGTCGGTCGCGCCCGCACTGCTGCTCAGCGCCCCTCGAACTGCGGGTCGCGCCGTTCGACGAAGGCGCGCACGCCCTCGGCGCGGTCCGCCGTCGTCTGGAGCAGCACGGTCAGTTCGAGCTCGAGGCGCAGCCCCTGATCCAGCGGCAGGTCCGTGCCGCGCCGGACCGCCTCCTTCGCGAAGCGCGTCGCCAGTGGGCCGCGCGCGGCGATGGTGCGCGCGATCTCGGCGGCGGCCTCGAGTTCCCCGCCGTCCGCCACGACCGAGGAGACGAGGCCGATGCGCCGCGCCTCGGTGGCGTCGATCTGCTCGCCGGTGAGCAGCAGGCGCAGCGCCTGGGCGCGGCCGACGGCCCGTGGCAGCCGCTGCGTGCCGCCGCCGTGGGGGATGCGCCCGGCGCCGGTCTCCGGCAGCGCGAAGCTCGCACCCTCGGCGGCGACGCGGATGTCACAGGCGAGCGCCAGCTCGAGGCCCGCCGAGTGCGCGCGCCCGCCGATTGCGGCGACGAGCGGCTGCGGCAGCCCGGCGAGCGCGTCGAACGCCGCGCCCGCCGGGGCGATCAGCCCCGCGACGCCCTCGGAGGCGGCGAGCGCGTCCGTGCTCCAGCCCGCGCCGAAGTCCGGCCCCGCGCTTGTCACGACGACGGCGCTGATCTGCGGGTGCCGCGCCTCCAGCTCCTCGGCGGCGCGCGCGATCCCGTCCAGCAGCGCGCGGTCGTAGCCCGCCTCGGGCGGGTCGATGGTCAGCGTGGCGACGGAGCCTTCGAAGGTCAGGGCGGTCAGCGGCATGCCACCTCTGGAGCGGGCAGGGACGCCGTGTCGTCGAACCTCATGCTTCCAACCCGTAGACGATCGCGTCGATGTCATCAATTGGGTCGACGTCGACGAGCGAGCCAATCAGTTCGTCGATGGGATCCGGGTGATGGCTGACGACGGAGGGAACCCGCACTCGTGCTTCGTCTGCCGGCGCTGGGCGGGGAAGTTCCGCGAGCGGAGCCCCACTCACTTCATTGACATCGTCTGCCGGATATCGCTGTATACGCCGCATTGGAGCAGTGTACCGCGCCGCGCCCGGCGACACGCTGGACGCCGCATCGCGGGACTGCGATCCTCGGCGGCGAGGAGAAACACGCGATGGACCTCGAACTGGCAGGGCGCTCCGTGATCGTCACCGGCGCCAGCCGTGGCATCGGCCTCTCGATCGCCGAGGCGTTCGCCGCCGAGGGCGCGCGGCTCACGATCTGCGCGCGCGGCGCCGAGGGCCTCGACGCTGCCTGCGCGGCCCTGCGCGCCGCGGGCGCCGAGGCGCAGGGCGTCGCCGCCGACGTGAGCACGGACGCCGACTGCGCGCGCGTCGTCGAGGCCGCCGTCGCCGCTTACGGCGGTGTCGACGCGCTGGTCAACAACGCCGGCGGCTCGATCCGCGAGGGCGATGTCGAGGGGCGGATGCGCGCCTCGCTGGATGCGAACCTGCTCTCCGCGCGGCTGATGTCGGAGCAGGCTCGCCCCCACCTGGCCGCGGCCGGCGGGGGCGCGATCGTCAACATCTCCTCGATCTTCGGGCGCGAGAGCGGCGGCGCGGTCGAGTACAACGCCTCCAAGGCGGCGCAGATCGCGATGTCCAAGGCGCTCGCCCGCGAGTGGATCGGCGAGGGTATCCGCGTCAACAGCGTCGCGCCCGGCTCGATCGCCTTCGAGGGCGGCTCCTGGGGCCGCCGCCTGGTCGACGACCCGGAGGGCATGCGGGTCTTCGTCGAGCAGGAGATCCCCGGCGGGCGCTTCGGGCGTCCCGAGGAGGTGGCGGCGCTGGTCGTCTTCCTCGCCTCGCCGCGGGCCTCGTGGGTCGTGGGGGCGACGCTCACCGTCGACGGCGGGCAGTCGCGCTCCAACATCTAGAGACGGACAGCACAGGAAGGCGCGCGATGCGATTCTCACGATCCGATCTGCCGGGGCTCGCGATCGCCGTGCTCGTGGGTCCGCTGCTGATGGTGCTCTTCCTCGCGGCGACCGAGACCTGGGGGCATCGAGGCACACCGCTGCTCGGCTTCATGGGCTCGAACCTCGGCATCGCCATCGGCGTGGCGGCGGTGTTCTCGCGTTTCATCCTCAAGTGGGACGTGCCGCTCGCCTCGGTCGTCGCGATCATCGCCGTCGTGGGGGCGGTGAAGTGGCTCCAGGTCAGCGGCAACGACGGCACGAGGCTGGCCACGGGCGTGAAGTGGTCCGGCGTGGTCGCCTTCGTCGTGCTCAACGTCGCCGTGCTCTGGCAGCTCGTGAACAACGGTGTCGTGCCGCTGCTCGACCGCTTCGACGCGTGGCGCGCGCGCCAGGCCGCCGAGCGCTGACCCCCATCGCGCGCACGCCCCACCCGTGAGCAACGCGCCACCCGACGACGAAGCCGCCGAGGCCCGCGCTCGCGCGGTGACCACGGCGCTGGTCGCTGCCTGGATGGGCGAGCGCTACTACCGCACCTTCCGGCCCGCCGAGGACGACGCGAGCGCCTTCGATGCGCTGTTCACGCAGCGCGATCGCCGGATCGGCGTCAGCTGCAGCCTGCTCTGGGAGGGCGCTGGACCGCCCGGCGCCTCCGCACTCGAGGAGCTGCTCAGGGACGACCTCGAGGGCGACGAGGGCGGCTACGTGATCTGGACGCCGCCCGGGGGCGAGCTGCCCGCGGCAGAGCCACAGCAGTCCGCGCTGCGGCTGACGCTCGCGCGCGGCCTCGGTGGTCTCGAGCCGGGCGAGCGCCGCGAGGTGCGGCTGCCGGTGACGCTGCCACTCGCCAAGGTGGACGCCGAGGGCGCCTACATGTCCGTCAGCGGGCCGATCGCGAGCGAGTGGACAACGCTCTCCGAGGGCATCGGCGGCGCATTCCACCTCGATGGCCGCTCGCTGCGGCGGCTTCCCGAGGAGCGCGCCGAGCTGGAGATCGTGCTGACGCAGATCCGCGACCGCGCCGGGCTGCTGGAGCAGGGCGAGGTCACGCCGGTGGAGGCGCACGACTACTGGCTCGTCTCGCGCCTCCCCGCCGACGAGCCCCGCGGCGTGACCGTGTTCGGCGCGCCGCCGCAGTTCGACGCCGGCGACGGCGCCTGGGTGCGCCGCAGCCTGCGTGCCGCGCTGCGCCGCGCCCTCGATCAGCGAGAGGCCGCCACGGCTGCCGCTGAGACGCCCGACATGACCGTGCTCGCCCTCGGCGGCGTGCTCGCGCACATCGGCGAGGAGATGGCGACGGCGGCGCTGCGCGGGATGAGCCCGGCGACGTACGGCGGCGTCGACCTCGTGGCGCTGGTCGCCGACGGGCAGGTGCGGCAGCTGCTGCAGCCGCGCTCGCTGCCGTGGGCGGACGCGTCGCCTCCGCGCTGAGCCGCGCTACACGCGGACGACGAGTGTGCCGGAGAGCTTGTCGTGCCAGGCCTGGCCGCGGCCCTCGGCGAAGGGGCGCTGCGCGTCCGCGTCCCAGGCCGCCCAGGCGTAGCTGAACCCCAGGCTGAGCGGCACCAGCAGCGAGGCGGCCGTGCGGGCGAAGCCTCGCATCGCGCCCGGCGCGCCGCCCTGCTCGTTGACGACCCGCACGCCGAGCATCTGCTTGCCCGGCGTGAAGCCCACGCTGTTCCAGACCCAGAAGTAGAAGAGCGGCAGGACCAGCGAGAGCAGCCCGACGGTCTCGAGGATGCCGGCCTCGCGAGTGCCGGGCGCGGGTTCCTCCTCCACGCCCGCCACGGCCAGCGTGATGCTCGCCAGCACGAGGACGATGCTCCAGACCACCACCTGGTCGATCACGAAGCAGGTGAGGCGGCGCCGCAGCGTGCAGGGCATGCGTGGTACCAGCAGGTCGCTGAGTTCGCCCGGCGTGTCGGGGGTGGAGCGGCGGACGGCATCGCCCCGCCACGTCGGGCCGGGCCGTCCGATCGGGCCCGCTGCCCCGATCGTCTCGCCGCTCGCGGCGTCGGTGCTCACGAGGTCGCGCCGTCGGCGTCGGGCGGGCGCAGCCGGGCCAGCAGTTGCTGCGGCGCTGCCTCGTCGAGCCACTGGACGGCGACGCCGCTCTCCGCCCACTCCGCCGCCAGGCCCTCGCACAGTCCCACGACCGCGGCGCGCGCCGCGCGCCGCGGCGCGTCGGCGGACGCTGCCGGTTCGGGCGGCAGCACTGCGGCGATCAGCCCGGAGCGGCGCGCGATCATCGAGGGCCCGACCGCGCGCGCCAGCACGAACACGGGCATCGCGCCGGCCTCGATCGCCGCGCTCCAGTCGCCTGGTGCGGTGTCCGGGCCGGGAGGCGGTGGTGTGTCGAAGGCGAGGCTGACGAGCACATCGATCGGCGCGAGTTCGCCCTCCAGCTGCGCGAAGGCCTCGCTGACCGCGGCGAGGTCCGTGAGGTCGAGCCGCAGCGCGCGCCCCTCGCGCCCGTAGCTCCAGCACTCGTTGAGGATCGAGTTCGCCGTCACCTCCTCGGCGACGTTGTCGTGGCGCGTCGACACGGAGACATCGGCGCCGGCCGCGGCGAGCCCGGTGGCGAGGGCGCGACCCAGGCCCTCGGCG
Source organism: Dehalococcoidia bacterium (assembly GCA_965247925.1). Classification (GTDB taxonomy): domain Bacteria; phylum Chloroflexota; class Dehalococcoidia; order UBA2979; family UBA2979; genus VXMT01. The sequence goes on along the minus strand of CBDFIB010000003.1, from coordinate 833,003 downwards.
GCCCCGGCGACGAGGGCGTGCCGTCCGGCGAGCTCGCTGCCGCTCACGACGCGCCGCTCCCGCCGGCGGCGGCCGGCGCGGCGAGGGCCGCGGCGTCGAGGGCGGAGTAGAGGCGCCCGTGGATCGCCGCCGCTGGCGAGGCGGCGACGGCGCAGGCGAGCCGGGCCAGCGCGCCGGCCTCGGCGGCGTCGGTCGCGGCCAGCGCCTCGCCCAGGTCAGTGATCGAGGCGTCGTCGGGGAGGCTCGCGCCGCGCAGCAGGCCGGCCGCGGCGTGCTCGCTGCCCGGGTGCTCGAGCACAAGCGAGCGCAGCAGCCCGAGCGCCGCGGCGCCGGCCATCGACGCCGCGACGGCGCCCGCCGCGGCGCGCTCGCCGAGCACGTGCGTGACGAGGATGAAGACGCGCTCCCCCTCGCCCTGCCGCCGGAACTCGTCGAACGCCGAGCGCGCGGCGAATGCGTGCGCGTAGCCGTTGAGCGTCATCGTGTGCGCGAGCTGCGCGTCCGAGGTCTGCGCCAGCGACGCGAGGAACGCCTCGTCCGGCGCGCTGACGACGAGGTCGAGACCGCCCAGTTCCTTCGAGACCTGCCGCGTCGTGACCTGGACGTTGCGTCCCAGCGTCACGTCCATCGCGTAGGTCATCGCCTGGCGGCCGCGATCGCGCAGCTCGCGCTGCAGCCTGCGGGCGATCAGGACGCCCTCGTCCGGGCGCAGCACCGCCAGCGCCACGTTCGCGCCGGCCTCGCCGAGCGCGCGTGCGATCGCCGTGCCCGTCGTGGTCTCCGCGCCGATCACGAGCGCCCGGCGGCCCAGCAGGCCGTCCGCGCCCGGCGTCGCGAGGGCATCGAGGTCGCTCACTGTCAGCTCGCCTTCCAGCGGTCGCGCGCCCCGATGTTAGCCCGCGGCGCTAGAGCACGCCCGCCTGCACGCTGGCGAGCACGGCGACGCCCGCGGCGAGCCGGTACCAGACGAAGACGGCGAGGCTGTGACCCCGCACGAACGCGAGCAGCCAGCGGATCACCACCAGCCCCATCGCGGCAGCGACCAGCGCCCCGAATAGCAGCGGACCCCAGGCGACCTGCTCGTTGCCGAGGAGCGCCTCGCCGAGCAGCACGACGCCCGCACCGACCACCACAGGGGCGGAGAGCAGGAAGGAGAAGCGCGCCGCTGCCTCGCGCTGCAGCCCGATCCCGCGGGCCGCCGCGATCGTCGCACCGGAGCGCGAGACGCCCGGCACGAGCGCCGCCGCCTGCGCGACGCCGATCAGCAGCGCGCCTCGTGCGCCGAGGTCATCGAGGTCTCGGGTCTGCGCGGCCCGGTCGAGCACGAGAATTACGAGGCCGACGGCGATCAGCATGACGCCAACCAGCACCGGCTCGCGCAGGCCGTCCTCAAGGGCGAGCTGGAAGCCGGCGCCGACGGCGAAGGCGGGCAGGGAGCCGAGGGCGATCAGCAGCGCGAGCCGCGAGTGCGGGCGCCAGGCCCCGACGCGCCCGCCGTGCGTGCGCAGGTCGCGCTGCATGCTGGTGGCGAATAGCGCCCAGTCGCGGCGGAAGTAGAGCAGCACCGCCGCGGTCGTGCCGAGGTGCAGCCCGACGTCGAAGGTGAGGTCGTTGAGTTCGTCGCCGAACAACTCGGCGGCTACGACGAGGTGGCCCGAGGAGGAGATCGGCAGAAACTCGGTCAGCGCCTGCACGAGCCCCAGCAGTGCCGCGCGCACAAAGTCGTCCATCAGTCGAGGCTAGCAGGCCGCCGAACGAGGGGCGGCGGGCGCTTCTCCCCTGTGGGGGGCTCCGCCCCCCACGCCCCCATCCCGGACGAGCCGGCGCAGGGTGCTTTTGTTGACGCGGGGATACCCCGCAGGGCGGCTCGGCCCACCCACCCGCCCTCGGATTATCTTTCTGTGGGGGCTTTGCCCCCACACCCCCAACCCGGATCGGGAGACGGTGCTCCGCCTCCGACCCCCTCGCTCCGAGGGAGAGAGCGGGGGTGAGGGCGCTCCGAGGGCGACCGCGTGTCCCCTGTGGGGGGCGCAGCCCCCCACACCCCCATCCCGGACGAGCGCGCTGCGCGCGGCTCGGCCCACCCACCCGCCCTCGGATTATCTTTCTGTGGGGGCTTTGCCCCCACACCCCCAACCCGGATCGGGAGACGGTGCTCCGCCTCCGACCCCCTCGCTCCGAGGGAGAGGGCGGGGGTGAGGGCGCTCCGAGGGCGACCGCGTGTCCCCTGTGGGGGGCGCAGCCCCCCACACCCCCATCCCGGACGAGCGCGCTGCGCGCGACTCGGCCCACCCACCCGCCCTCGGATGTTCTTCATGTGGGGGCTTCGCCCCCACGCCCCCGCCGGATCATCACACGCGGCGTGGCCTTCGCGGGCGCGCCGAACTCCCGATGGCGTCCGGCGCCCTAACCCCGAGGGAGAGGGCGGGGGTGAGGGCCCCTGCCGGGCCCACGGGAGAGGCAGCAACGGGAGCTGCCATCCCCGCTCCGCGTATTAGGATGGAGGCATGCCGCGCACGATCCGCCTCGCCTACGGCCGCACGGGCCTCGATGTCGAGTTTCCCGACGGCGCCGAGGTGATCGAGCCGCACGCGCAGCCGCCGCTCGCTGACCCGCCCGCCGCCGTCCGCGCGGCGCTGCGCGCGCCGATCGCGGGGCTGCCGCTCGCCGCCCTCGCCGCGCCCGGCCAGCGCGTCGCGATCGTGACCTCGGACCTCACGAGGCCGGTGCCCAATGTGCTGCTGCTGGAGGCGCTGCTCGAGTCGCTGCACGCGAGCGGTGTCGCCGAGGAGGACGTGCTGATCATCAACGGCACGGGCATGCACCGCGGCAACACGACCGAGGAACTGATCGAGATGTACGGCGAGGAGATCGTGCGCCGCTACCGCGTGGTGAACCACGACTCGCGCGAGACCGCGGCGTTGCGCCGGATCGCGACCGACCCGCGGGGCGAGCCGGTGCTGATCCGGCGCGACTACCTCGACGCCGATCTGCGCATCGTCACCGGGTTCATCGAGCCGCACCTGTTCGCGGGCTACTCCGGCGGCGGCAAGGGCGTGATGCCGGGCATCGCCGGGCGCGAGACGGTGATGTCGAATCACTCCGCCTTGATGGTGGGCCACCCGAACGCGACCTTCGGGATCAGCGAGGGCAATCCGATCTTCGAGGAGATGCGCCGTTTCGGCCTGCTCGCCGGACCGTGCTTCCTGCTCAACGTGACGATGGACGCCGAGCAGCGCGTGACCGGCGTCTTCGCCGGCGATCTGGTCGCCGCGCACGACGCCGGCATCGAGGCCTGCCGGCGGCAGGCGATCGTCGAGATCGACGAGCCGTACGACATCGTGGTGACGACGAACGGCGGCTACCCCGCCGACCTCAATCTCTACCAGGCGGTCAAGGGCATCGCCGTCGCCGCACGGGCGCTGCGGCCGGGCGGGCATCTGCTGCTCGCCGCCGAGTGCATCGAGGGTGTCGGCCACGGTGAGTACGGCACGCTGCTCGCCAGCTACGGGAGCATCCTCGAACTGCTCGAGGCGATGCGCGGCGTCGGCTGGACGACGGTCGAGGACCAATGGCAGGCGCAGTTGCAGGCGCTCGCGCAGGAGCGCGGCACGGTCTGGCTCTACTCCTCCCTCGACGAGCCCGGCACGCGGGCGACGCACCTGCGCTACTGCCCGGACGTGGGCGCGACGGTCGCGCAGCTTGCCTCGGAGATCGAGGCGCGCGAGGGCCGCCCGGCGAGCATCGGCGTGTTGCCCTACGGACAGCAGGCGGCGCCCGTCGTGCGCGAGCCGGTGCTGGCGTGACCTCGCCTGCCGCCCCGGCGGAAGTGCGCCGGGCGCGCGAGGCGGACATCGCGACGGTCGGGCGGATCCTCGCCGCGGCCTTCGATGACGACCCGGTGCTCAACTGGGTCGTGCGCCAGGACGAGCGGCGCAAGGAGGCGTTGGAGACGCTGCTCCGCGGCGGCGCGGACCGCGCCGTGCGCCAGCACGGGGAGTGCTACCTCAGCGGCGACGCCAGCGGCGCGGCCGTGTGGCGGCCGCCCGGCCTCGAGAACTACCCGCCGGGCGATCGCTCGCGGCTGGCTGAGGAGATCTGCCACACGCCGGAGCGGCAGCGGCGCTTCGCGCAGTTCATCGAGGTGATGTCGGCGCAGCACCCTGCGGAGCCGCCGCACTTCTACCTCGGGACGATCGGCGTGCTGCCGTCGGTGCAGCGAGGCGGGCTCGGCTCCGTGCTGATCCGCGTAGTCCTCGAGCGCTGTGACCGGGAGGGGATTCCCGCTGCGCTGATCAACACGAAGGAGCGCAATCTCGCCTTCTACGGGCGGCACGGCTTCGCCGCCGTCGCCCGCGTGGAGCTGCCGGACGGCGGCCCCCCGGTCTGGCCGATGTGGCGTGAGCCGCAGTCGGAGCAGCGCCCCTAGCCGAGCTCCTCGATCAGCTCCCACTTGTAGCCGCCCTCGACCTCGCGGATGCGGCCGAGGGAGAGGATCGGGAAGTGGCCGCTGGTCACGATCGCGTTCTTCTCGACCGCCAGCCGCGCGACCTTGGCGCGCGAGCGGGTGGACTCCGCGGGATCGAGGTCGACCTGCGGGATCCAGTCGTGGTGCTCCAGGTGGATCGGGTGGTGCGCGGCGTCGCCGAGCATCAGCAGGTTCGTGCCCTGCGAGGCGGCCAGCACCGTGCAGTGGCCCGGCGTGTGGCCCGGCGCGGGAATCATCGTCAGTGCCTCGCCGACAGCGTACTCGCCCTCGGTGGTCTCGACGCGGCCGGCTGCGATGACCGGGTTGATGCGGCGGCGCACGTTCTCCGCCATCGGGTTGTCGTCGGAGGCGCTGCTGGTCCAGTAGTTCACTTCGTTCTGGTGCACGTAGAAGGTGGCGTTGGGGAACATCAGCCGGTCGTCCTCGTTGTCGTGGATGTTCCAGCCGACGTGGTCGCCGTGCAGGTGGGTGTGGATCACGCGGTCGATCTCCTCGAGCTGCACGCCGAGTTCGGCGATGCGCTCGGGCAGCTCGCCACCGCCGGGGACGCCCATCGCGAGAGCGGGCACGCCGTACCCGGTGTCGATCAGCGTGAGGTGGCCGTCGCCGCGGATCAGGAACGAGCCGAAGTTGAAGGGCACCGGGTCCTCGGGGTCCGTGATGCCGATCGCGCTGGTCCAGGCCGCGGGGTCGACATCGTGGAAGAAGCCGCCGAGGGCTCGATCCGGCGCGCCGTCGCTGAGCGCCGCGATCTCGAGTCCGCCGATGGTGAAACTCTCGCTGAGCGTGGGCATAGCCGTTCCTCCTTCTGGTCTCGTGTGCGCCTCGCTGCGCGTTCGCCCGCCCGCTCCGCTGCGGGCGTCCGGCGGCGAGCATAGCGCGCCCGACACTGCCCGGCCCCGTGCGGCGGTTGCCGCCCGATTCGTGCGGCCCATATCATCGGGCTTGAGCATCACGATTGATCACCCCCGCCCGGCAGCAGCACTGGAGCCGGCGCCGGGCGGCGGCTGGAGCAGACGATGGCGATACCGATGGCGTACCTGCGCGGCGAGTTCATGCCGCTGGAGGACGCGAAGATCGGCGTCATGACCCACGCCTTCAACTACGGCACCGCCGTGTTCGAGGGCATCCGCGGCAACTGGAACGACGAAAGCGGCGAGCTCTACCTCTTCCGCGTCCGCGACCACGTCGAGCGGCTGCGCCAGAGCGCGAAGATCATGCGCCTTGAGCTGCACGCCAGCGACGACGAACTGGTCGACCAGATCCACGAACTGGCCGCACGCAGCGGCTTCCGCGAGGACGTCTACATCCGCCCCCTCGTCTACAAGTCGTCCGAGATGCTCGGCGTCCGCATGCACAACCTCCAGGACGACTACCTGCTCTTCCTCGCTCCCTTCGGCGCGTACCTCGATTCCGAGGCGGGTGCGCGCTGCATGACGTCGTCGTGGCGCCGTGTCGACGACACCTCGATTCCGGCGCGCGCGAAGGTGACCGGGCTCTACGTCAACAACGCGATGGCGAAGACGGAGGCGGAACTCGGCGGCTTCGACGAGGCGATCCTGCTCAACCAGGACGGCCACGTCTCCGAGGGCTCCGGCGAGAACATCGCGATCCTGCGCCGCGGCGTGATCATCACCCCGCCGCCGCAGGACAACATCCTCGAGGGCATCACGCTCGAGACCGCGCTCCAGATCGCGCGCGAGGAGCTCGGCCTGGAGGTGCAGCAGCGCACGATCGACCGCTCCGAGCTCTACATCGCCGACGAGGTGTTCATGACGGGCACCGCCGCGCACCTCATCCCCGTCGTCGAGGTGGACCGCGTGCCGGTGGGCGACGGGCGGCCCGGGCCGGTGGCGACGGAGTTGCAGAACCGCTACTTCCAGGCGATCACGGGCCGCCTCCCGCGGTACGCCGAGTGGCTGACGCCCGTCTACTCCGGCGCCGCCGTCGGAGCATGACGGCAGCGGCGGGCCGCTGAGAGCGGCGCCGGGACAGCGCGGTACGGTCGATGCAGTTCAGCCCGCCCAGAGAACTCGGTGTTCGTGTCGGCGGGCTGATCACGTTCTGGGCGCTCGCCATCGCATTGCTGCTGCTCACGCTCGGAGTGGTCACGGAGCTGGGGTTCGCGGGCTGGCTCGCCTACAGCGGGTCGCTGGCGGCGGCGGCGATCGCGCTGCTGTTCGGCTACTGGACGTGGTCGCTGGCGACGCTCTCCTACCACCTGGACCGCAACGCACTGCTGATCCGCTGGGGACACAGCCAGCAGGTGATCCCGCTCGGGTCGATCGAGCGGCTGGTGCCGGCGTCCGCCGTCGGACTGCCGTCGGTTCGAGGTGTCGGATGGTGGGGCAGCCAGATCGGGCATGCCGAGATCGCGCCGCTCGGTCCCGTGCTCTGCTACGCCACGGATCGCTCGCCCGGGGAGCTGGTGTACGTGGTGACGCCGCAGCGGACCTACGCGATCACGGTCGCCGATCCGCACGAGTTCGCGAGGCAGGTGCTGATCCGGCAGGAGCTCGGCCCCACGGCCCAGCTCGCGCACCAGGCGCGCAGGACCGGCCCGCAGGCGCTGCTGACCGACGACCGCGTCGGGATCGCGCTCGCCGGCCTCGCGATCGGCGGCGGCGTGCTGGTCTGGCTGCAGATCGCGCTCCGGCACGCCTCCGTACCCACCACCATGCCGCTGCATCTCGCGGCCAGCGATGCGGCGGCGGACTTCTTCACGCACGCGGCGCTGCTGGAGATGGGACGCAGCGCGAGCGCGATCCTGGTGATTGGACTGGTCATCGGGTTGCTCGTGCACGGCCGCGATCGCCTGGCCGGACGTCTCATCCTCGCGGCGGCGGCCGTCGTGCAGGCGATCTTCCTCGCCGCGACGGCGATCGCCGTCGGCTGAGCGCCGCACCCCTCGCTTCGATGCGCGAGCCTGACCGCAACGGCGGCCCGGAGTAGCATCCGCCCGTGGATGTCGAGGCGATCGTCGTCGGGGCCGGACCGGCCGGCAGCACCGCTGCGCGGGAGCTGGCCGCGCGCGGCGTCGATGTGCTGCTGCTCGACCGCGCGCGCTTCCCCCGCGACAAGCCCTGTGGCGGCGGCGTCACCGTCCGCTGCGACGCGCTGCTCCCCTTCTCGCTCGACCCGGTCGTCGAGGACGTCATCCAGGGCGCCATCATCCAGATGCGTCACGGCCGCCAGGTCGTCCTCCGCCACGACAAGCCGCTGACCTACATCACGCAGCGCAGCCGCCTCGATCACTTCCTCGTCGAGCGCGCGCAGGAGGCCGGCGCGGAGTTCCGCGACGGCCAGCGCGTGCGGCAGGTCACGCGCCTCGGCGACGGCAGCTACGAGGTCGCCGTCGGCAACGGCGCGGCGCCGGAGGTGCATCGCGCCCGCGTCGTGATCGGCGCGGACGGGGCGAACGGCGTCGTCGGCTCCTCGCTGGGGTACGAGCACGCCGAGGAGAGCGGCATCGGCCTCGAGGGCAACCTGCCCTGTCCGGACGGCCCGCCGGAGTGGTTGCGCGGCAACGTCGTGCTGCAGCTCGGCGCCATGACCGGCGGGTACGGCTGGCTGTTCCCGAAGGAGGACCACGTCAACGTCGGGGTCGGCTGCTGGAAGGCCACGGGGGGCGAGTTGCGCCCGCAACTGCACGCGCTCTGCCACAGCTACGGGATCGATCCCGATCGCCTCGAGTCTCTGCGCGGGCATCATCTGCCGATGCGGCGCCAGGGCAGCGTGCTCACCGCAGACGGATCGGCGCTGATCGGCGACGCGGCCGGCCTGATCGACCCGCTCTCCGGCGAGGGCATCCTGGCGGCGATCACCTCGGGCGTGGCGGTTGCGGCACCGGCGCAGCGCTACCTGCGAGGCGAGCGCGAATCGATGCGCGACTACCAGGTCGCAATGGAGCGCGACGTGCTCCCCGAGATCGCCATCTCCAAGGGGCTGATGGAGGTCTTCTACCTCTACCCGCCGCCGTTCATCTGGGCGCTGCAGCGCTCGGGCCGGATCTGGAATCACTGCGCGCGGCTGATCCGCGGCGACGAGCGCTACGCCGACGTAGTCCGCACGGGCGGCCCCTTCGCGCACATCGTGCACCCGCTCGGCGCCCTCGCGAGGGCGATCACGCGGAGGCGGTACGGGCGGCCGTAGGGGCGGGCAGGGCGGTGGGGGCGGTGCTAGCGCTCGGTCACGCGGGCGCTGAAGGCGGAGCAGCCCGACGAGTTGCAGGCCCTGACGATATAGGAGTCGTAGTACAGGATGTTCGGGTATTGGTCCAAGTAGAACGTGCTCGTAACGCTGGCCTCGTAGTCGAACTGCGTGCCCGCCGCGTGATGATGGAGCTCGTACCAGGTCGCGCCGGAAACGGCGTTCCAGTTCACCCTGATGTGATCCGGCCAGAGTGGGATGTCGATCTTCGTGAGTCTGAGGCCCGTCGGTGTCGCGGGAAGGGACGCGCTGGCCGATGAGTCGGCGACGATCGTAAACGTGTACGGGTCCGACCACCCGGTCCAGCCCGCCGCCCGCTTCTCGATTGCCCGAACGGTGTGGCGACCGAGTGCGAGCCCCCTCAGGCTCATGCCTGCATGGGCGACCGCATCTCCTCCGTCGAGGCTGTAGTACATATTGTCGAAGTCCTCGACGCCTGTCACCCAGATGCTCCAGAGGTCGTCGGCATCAAGGCCGTCCACCGCAGCGGCGCGGCAGTCGGCGGACGTCTCCCGCCCGCCCTCGTCTGGGCCAACGTTGCAGAACGCGATGATCTCAAGCGTCGAAGGTGCAGTTGGGCTCGTACCGGCGTCATGCGTGGTGGATCGCAGGCCCGGGAGTTGCGCCGTCACTGTTTCAGCGGCGATGCCGAAGCCGATGCCTTCGACCGGGCGCCCGGACGGTGTGGCGTCATACCCGAATGTAACGACGCCGATCACGGTTCCGCAGTCATCGACGATCGGCCCGCCGCTGTTGCCGGGATTCATCGCGGCGTCCGACTGGACCACGACGCCGGCGGCGGGCCCGCCGTGTACGGAGAACGGGGCGTACTTCGAGACGACGCCGCCAGTGACCGACGGGGTGTCTGTGACGTACGCCGGGAAGCCAACGACCGACAAGTTCGACCTGACCGCTGGCCGCGTGGCGGCGAATCGCAGCGCTGGCACGGAGGCTGGTGGCTGCACGCGGAGCAGCGCCAGGTCGTAGCCCGGCAGGCTGCCTGTGACGGTGGCGGCGAGCCGCGTGGTGCCATGCGCCAGCGTCGCCCGTGTCTCCGTCTCCACAACGTGGTGGTTCGTGATCCACTCACCATCGCCGATGTAGAAGGCGGTGCCGGTTCCGGTCGTGGTCTGCACCTGGAAGGTTGCGGCTCGCACGTGGTCCACAGAAACGCAGGCGGTGGCTGGCGTGAGCGCTCCCGGCATAGTAACCGTCAGCGGCGAGCTCGACAGCCAGCGCCCAACCCTCGCGTCCGCAGGGAAGAAGCGCCCGCGGGGCAGCCGTCGCTCGCCCCACGACCCGTCGGCCTGGCGCTCCTGTAGCGCGAACTCCATGCGCCCATCGGCGAGCAGTTGTGCGGCGACCCGGACCTCGAGGGCGGAGTCCCCCGCCGCCGTCGACATGCTGTCCGGCTGCAGCGCGATCGTCAGCGGCGAGCTCCCGAGCCAGCGTCCGACCCTCGTGTCCGCTGGGAAGAACCGTCCTCGTGGCAGCCGCCGTGCGGCCCACTCCCCGTTTGCCTGGCGCTCCTGGAGCGCGAACTCCGTGTTCCCGTTGGCGAGGCGCTGTGCGGCGACGCGCACCTCGACCTCGCCGTCCGCGCCGTGGGCGGCCGGTGCGGCGGCGAGCGCCAGGGCGAGCAGGAGCGCTGCTGCCGACGCAAGCGCTGCCCAGCGTCGCATGCCGCTCATCTCATCGGATCCGTTCCTTCACCAGCTGCCCGCGACCACGTCCGCACGCGCTCCGCGGGAATCGGCCGCCCGGCTTGCAGGGCGGCGCTGATCCAGCCGTGCATGGCGTCGCGCACGGAGGCGAGCGCCTCCGCCTCGCTGTCGCCGTCCGACATGCAGCCGGGCAACTCCTCGACCGTTGCGAACCAGTAGAGGCCGTCGCCGTCATCGCGCTGCTGGAGCCGGATGTGGGACGGGCGCTCCAACCAGGCTTCGGCGTTCATCGAGGTACCTTCGCCGCCCATGTTTGTTTCGCGGATGCGGATTGTTGCACGCGCGGGCGCTATGGTTTGGGGCCCGACCGCCGGTCTCACCCGCTCCCCCCACTGTTGACGGTGTGCGCGGGGCGCGCGGATACTGTCCGCCTGATGAGGGCGACACTCCCCAGACCGCAGCTGCCCCGATGGCGCCTGACCGGTTCCGCACCGGCGCGCCTGCTTGCCCCCCTGCTCGTACTGCGCTAGGCGGCGCCTCCACAGAGGTAGCGCCGCCAATCAGCCCGCGTGCCGGGCTGCCGCCCCTTCACAACAACTACCCACAGCCAGCGCGAAGCGCACGAAGCGGAAGAGACGGAACCCACGATGAGAATGAGCGGCGCCGATATCGTCCTCGAGAGTCTGAAGCGCGTGGGCATCGACACCGTATTCGGCTACCCCGGCGGGGTCGTCCTGCCGCTCTACGACCGCTGGCCCTCCCACCCCGAGGTGCGCCACATCCTGGTGCGCCACGAGCAGGGCGGCGGACACGCCGCCGACGGCTACGCCCGCGCGGCGGGACGCCTTGGCTGCGCACTCGCCACCTCCGGGCCGGGCGCGACGAACCTGGTCACGGCAGTCCAGAACGCGATGATGGACTCGGTGCCGACGCTGTTCGTCACCGGCAACGTCGCGCGCAACATGATCGGGCGGGACGGCTTCCAGGAGGCCGACGCCACGGGAATCCTGACGCCGTGCGTCAAGCACAACTACCTGGTGATGCATGCCGAGAACCTCGCGCACACCTTCGCCGAGGCGGCCTACCTGGCCACCACCGGCCGCCCCGGTCCCGTGCACATCGACATCCCCAAGGACGTGTTCATCGACGAGGCGGAGTTCGTCTGGCCGGAGGAGGTCTCCGTCCGCGGCTACAACCCCCCCGGTGCGGCGGACGAGGACGACATCGCCCGCGCGGCCGAGCTGATCGACGCCGCCGAGCGGCCGCTGATCATCGCCGGGCACGGCGTGATCCTCGGCGAGGCCTGCGAGGAGCTGCGCCAGTTCGCCGAGCACAGCGGTGTCCCGGTACTCAACACGCTGCTCGGCCTCGGCAGCATCCCGCGCACGCACGTGCTGTCCTACGGGATGATGGGCATGCACGGCTCCTACGAGGCGAACATGGCCGCCTCCAACGCCGACGTCGTGATCGGCATCGGCAACCGCATGGACGACCGCGCGATCGGGCGCTTCAACGACTTCAACCGCCACGCGAAGCTGATCCACGTCGACATCGACGCCGGCGAGCACGGCAAGAACCTGCCGACCGAGGTTCCGATCCTCGGGCACGTGAAGGACGTGCTGCCGCAACTCCACGACGCGACGCGGCAGCGCTCGCACCTCGACTGGATCCGCTGGATCGACGAGGTCCGCGACAACCACTCGCACTCGATGGAGATTCCGAGCGGGCCGCAAATGACCTCGCAGGGCGTGATCAAGCGGATCTCCGAGCAATGCGACGACGAGACGGTGATCGTCACCGGCGTCGGCCAGCACCAGATGTGGGCCGCGCAGCACATGCGCTTCAGCTACCCGAACCAGCTCATCACCTCGGGCGGCCTCGGCACGATGGGTTTCGAGGTGCCCGCGGCGATGGGCGCGCAGGTCGCGAAGCCGGACTCGCTCGTCTGGTCGATCTGCGGCGACGGCGGCTTCCAGATGACGCTGCAGGAACTGGCCACGATGGTGGACGAGAACCTGCCGGTGAAGATGGCGATCATCAACAACGGCTACCTCGGCATGGTCCGCCAGTGGCAGGAGCTGTTCTACGCGGACAACTACGTCTCCGTCGCGATCAGCCAGCCGGACTTCGTGAAGCTCGCCGAGGCCTACGGCATCAAGGCGCTGCGCGTCACCGACGCCGACCGCATCGACGGCGCCATCGAGGAGGCCAACCAGCACGACGGCCCGGTCCTCGTCGACTTCCAGGTGGAGGCCGAGGGCAACGTCTGGCCGATGGTTCCCGCCGGCTCGGCGCTCTCCGAGACGGTCGAGGCGCCCAAGCCCGCAACCCCGAGCGAGGTGGCCCGATGAGCGAGTTGCGGAAACACACCGTCGTCGCGCTCGTCGAGGACCGCCCCGGCGTCCTCAACCGCGTCGCCTCGCTGTTCCGGCGGCGCGGCTTCAACATCGACTCGCTCGCCGTCGGCACCACCGAGGAGCCGGGCATCTCGCGCATGACGATCGTCGTCGCCAGCGAGAACGGCATCGTCGACCAGGTCGAGAAGCAGCTCGCGAAGCTGATCGACGTGATCGAGGTCGCCGACCTCACGGGCGAGGACACCGTGATCCGCGAGCTGGCGCTGGTCAAGGTGGCGTGCACCACGGAGCAGCGCCGCGAGATCCTCGATCTGGTCGATATCTTCCGGGCGCGGGCGGTGGACGTTGCGCCGGGCAGCCTGATCATCCAGATCGTGGCGGAGGAGCGGCAGTTCAACTCGCTGATCGAGAACCTCGAGCCGTACGGCATCATGGAGCTGACCCGTACGGGCCGGATCGCGATGCTGCGCGGCGAGCGCACCACCGCCATGCACGATCCGGAGTCCGAGGAGTTGCAGCGCTTCCGCCACAGCTCCGGACGGCGCCCGGAGGGCGAACTGCCGTACGTCAGCGACTAGCAGCCCGCAGCGCGGGCGACGCCGCACACCTGGGCCAACCGGGGGCGCGGCGCGGAGAGGACGAGACGTGGCCAGGATCTTCTACGACGAGGACGCAGACCTCGGGCTGTTGCGGGACCGCCGCATCGGCGTCATCGGCTACGGCTCGCAGGGGCACGCCCACGCGCTGAACCTGCAGGACTCCGGCCTCACGGTCTCCGTCGGCCTCTACCCCGGCTCGCCCTCGTGGGCGAAGGCGCAGGCCTCCGGCCTCACGGTCGGGAGCGTCTCCGACGTGGCGCGCGACTCGGACGTGCTGATGATGCTCGTTCCGGACCAGGTGCAGCGCCAGGTCTACGAGGACCACATCGCCCCGCACATGGTCGAGGGCAAGACGCTGATGTTCGCCCACGGCTTCAACGTGCACTTCAACCAGATCGATGCCCCGGCCGACGTCGACGTCTCGATGATCGCGCCGAAGGGTCCGGGCCACCTCGTGCGCCGCGAGTACGAGAGCGGGCTCGGCGTGCCGGCGCTGGTCGCCATCCACCAGGACGCGAGCGAGTCCGCGCTGCAGCTCGCACTCGCCTACGGCAAGGGCATCGGCAGCTCGCGCGCCGGCATCCTGCAGACGACGTTCCTCGAGGAGACGGAGACGGACCTGTTCGGCGAGCAGGTAATCCTCTGCGGCGGGCTGACCTCGCTGATCAAGGCCGCCTACGAGACGCTCGTCGAGGCCGGCTACCAGCCAGAGTCCGCCTACTTCGAGACCTTCCACGAGGTGAAGCTGATCGTCGACCTGCTCTACGAGGGCGGCATGGAGTACATGCGCTACTCGATCAGCGACACGGCCGAGTACGGCGACTACACGCGCGGCCCGCGCGTGATCGACGCGGGCGTCAAGGACCGGATGCGCGCGATCCTCGACGAGATTCAAAGCGGCGAGTTCGCGAGCGAGTGGATCAGCGAGAACCAGGCCGGCCGCGCGCGCTTCCTCGCGCTGCGCCGCCAGAACGCGGCGCACCCGATCGAGGAGGTCGGCAAGGAAATGCGGGCGATGATGAAGTGGCTGGGGGAACCGAACCGGTGACGCCGCACGTAGTCATCGGCTGCCTCGCGCCCGACGGCCTCGCGCTTCTCCGGCCCTCCGCCGCCTGAGCGGTCGGGAGGGCAACCTGAGAGCGAGGGCGGGACGGCTCGAACGCCCCACCGCCGAACCAACGGACGGACGGCACGGGTTGAGGACAGTGGCGGAACGATGAGCGACAAGGTCTATATCTTCGACACCACGCTCCGCGACGGCGAGCAATCCGCCGGCGTGGGCTTCACGATGGAAGACAAGCTCGAGGTGGCGCGACAGCTCGCCCGCCTCAATGTGGACATCATCGAGGCGGGCTTCCCCTTCTCCTCCCCCGGTGACTTCGAGGCCGTCTCGCTGATCGCGCGCGAGGTGCGCGGCCCGATGATCGCGGGCCTCGCGCGGGCGCACCCGGACGACGTGGATTCGTGCTGGAACGCGATCTCGCAGGCTGAGACGCCGCGCATCCACGTCTTCATCTCGGCCAGTGAGATTCACATGGCGCATCAGCTGCGCAAGAACCGCGAGGACGTGATGGAGATGGCGCGCGCCGCCGTCGCCCGCGCCGCCGGCTACTGCCCGGACGTCGAGTTCTCGCCGATGGACGCGACGCGCTCGGACCCCGAATTCGTCTACCAGTTGCTGGAGGCGGCGATCGAGGAGGGCGCGACCACGGTCAACATCCCGGACACGGTCGGCTACGCGCTGCCGCAGGAGTTCGGCGCCCTGGTCGCCTCGGTCGCCGAGCACGTGCGCAACATCGACAAGGCGCGCATCTCCGTGCACTGCCACAACGACCTCGGGCTCGCGACGGCGAACTCGCTGGCGGGCGTGCTCAACGGCGCGCGCCAGGTGGAAGGCGCGATCAACGGCATCGGCGAGCGCGCGGGCAACACCTCCCTCGAGGAGGTGATCATGGCGATCAAGACTCGCGCCGACTACTCGGGCCTGCACACGGACGTGCGCACGCCCGAGCTGCACCAGGCGAGCCGCATCGTCGAGCGTGTTTCCGGTATGGCGGTGCAGTCCAACAAGGCCGTGGTGGGGAAGAACGCGTTCCGCCACTCCTCCGGCATCCACCAGGACGGCGTGCTCAAGCTGCGCGAGACCTACGAGATCATGGACCCGGCCGACATCGGCATCCCCTCGGGGGACTCGATCGTACTGACCAAGCTCTCCGGCCGCCACGGCCTGCGCTCGCGCATCGCCGACCTCGGCGTGGAGCTCGACGACGAGGCGCTGGCCCGCGTCTACGACGCCTTCAAGGACGTGGCGGACCGCAAGAACGAGGTGGACGACCGCGACCTGCAGGCGATCCTCTCGGAGCAGACCTCGGTGCAGGTCCAGGAGCAGTGGCAGCTGGATCTCGTGCAGGTCTCGACGGGCGATCACATGGCGCCGACGGCGACGGTGCGGCTCGTGGACCCCGAGGGCGAGCTGCGGCAGGACGCCGCCATCGGGACGGGCCCGGTGGACGCGATCTACCAGGCGATCAACCGCGTGATGGGCGTCGAGAACGAGCTCACCGAGTTCAGCGTGAAGTCCGTCACCGAGGGCATCGACGCCGTCGGTGAGGTCACGATTCGCATCGAGGCCGGGGGGCGCACCTACAGCGGGCGCGCCGCCGACACGGACATCCTGGTCGCCTCGGCGCGGGCCTACATGCACGCGCTGAACCGCTACCTCAACACCGCCTCGCCGCAGCCGGCCGCCGCGGCCGCAGGTTAGGAGCCGCCGTGACCGCACCAGCCGAACCGCGCACGCTCTCCGAGAAGATCTGGGACGCGCACGTCATCGATAGCCCGCTCGCCGACGCCGCGCGCCGCGAGGCGCTCGGCGCGGAGGCGGACGCGGGCACCCCGGCGGAGCTGCTCTACATCGACCTGCACCTCGTGCACGAGGTGACCTCGCCGCAGGCGTTCGAGGGGCTGCGGCTCAGCGGACGCCAGGTGCGCCGCCCCGACCTCACGCTCGCCACCGTCGACCACAACGTGCCGACGATCGGGCGGGATCAGCCGAACCCGGACCCGCTCTCCGCCACCCAGATCCAGGTGATGTCCGATAACTGTCGCGAGTTCGGGCTGCCGCTCTACGGCATCTTCGACGCCCGCCAGGGCATCGTCCACGTGATCGGGCCGGAGCAGGGCGTGACCCAGCCGGGCCTGACCATCGTCTGCGGCGACAGCCACACCTCGACGCACGGCGCCTTCGGCGCGCTCGCCGTCGGCATCGGCACCTCCGAGGTCGAGCACGTGCTGGCGACGCAGACGCTGCGCCAGTCGCGCCCGAGGACGATGTCGGTGGAGGTCAGCGGCGCGCTCGGCCCCGGAGTGACGGCGAAGGACGTGATCCTCGCGATCATCAACGAGATCGGCGTCGACGGCGGCGTCGGCTACGTCATCGAGTACCGCGGCGAGGTGATTCGCAGCCTCTCGATGGAAGGCCGCATGACGGTCTGCAACATGTCGATCGAGGCGGGCGCGCGCGCCGGCCTCGTCGCCCCGGACGAGACCACCTTTGAGTACGTAAAGGGACGCCCGCAGGCGCCCCAGGGCGAGGACTGGGAGCATGCCGTCGAGTACTGGCGCACCCTGCCTACCGACGAGGGCGCGCGCTTCGACCGCGAGGTCGTCCTCGACGGGGCCGCGATCGAGCCCTTCGTCACCTGGGGCACGAACCCCGGGCAGAGCGTCGCCATCGGCGACGTGGTGCCCGACCCCGAGAGCTTCAGCGAGCCGGCCCGCCGGGAGGCGGCGACCCGCGCGCTGGAGTACATGGACCTCGAGGCGGGCACGCCGATCCGCGAGATCGCGATCGACCGCGTCTTCCTCGGCTCCTGCACGAACGCGCGCATCGACGACCTGCGCGCCGCGGCGAGCATCATCGAGGGCAAGCAGGTCGCCTCCAGCGTGCAGGCGATGGTGGTGCCGGGCTCCGGCCTCGTGAAGGCGCAGGCCGAGCACGAAGGCCTCGACGCGATCTTCACGGCGGCGGGCTTCGAGTGGCGCGACGCCGGCTGCTCGATGTGCCTCGGCATGAACCCGGACATCCTGCTGCCGGGCGAGCGCTGCGCCTCCACCTCCAACCGCAACTTCGAGGGCCGGCAGGGGCCGGGCGGACGCACGCACCTCGTGAGTCCGCCGATGGCGGCGGCGGCGGCGATCGCCGGCCGCTTTGTCGATGTGAGGGAGCTCGCCTGATGGACCCCGTCACTCGCGTCACCGGGAACGCCATCCCGCTCAACCGCGCCAACGTCGACACCGACCAGATCATCCCCGCGAAGTACCTCAAGCGCATCGAGCGGACCGGCTACGGCCCGTTCGCCTTCGAGTCGTGGCGCGCCGATCCCGACTTCGTGCTCAACGACCCGGCCTACGAGGGCGCGCCGATCCTGATCGCGCAGCAGAACCTCGGCTCCGGCTCCAGCCGCGAGCACGCCGTGTGGGCGATCCAGGGCCTCGGCGTGCGCGCCCTGATCGCGCCCACCTTCGCCGACATCTTCAAGAACAACTGCTTCCAGGGCGGCGTCCTGACCGTCGAGCTGGCGCAGGAGGATGTCGACTGGCTGATGGCGCGCGCCGAGGAGACCCCGGCCGCCGAGATCGAGGTGGACCTCGAGACGCAGACCGTCCGCGCCGGCCCCGGCTGGGAGCGCACCTTCGAGATCGACGCCTTCCGCAAGTACCGCCTGCTGCGCGGCCTCGACGACATCGCGATGACGCTCGAGTACGAGGCCGACGTCGAGAGGTTCGAGCAGGCGCGACCCTCGCTGCTGCCCACGGTGTCGGCGGACTGACCACGCCGGACCACGCCACGGTCCTCGCCCGCGCCGTGCCCGGCGCCGACCCGGCGAGCGCGCGCGTCATCGGTGAGGGCTGGGGCGCGACGGCGTACCGACTCGGCCACCGCACGGTCCGCGTGCTCAAGCCACAGGCATACGCCTGGAGTATCGAGGCAGGCTACGCGCGCGAATCCCCGCTGCTCGCCTTCCTCGCCGCCCGCGGCATCCCCGCGCCCGCGAACGCCGAGGCAGTCCTCGGCGACGACGGGCGGCTCGCCGCCATCGCCTACGACTACATCGAGGGCATCACTGTCTCCGCCCTCGGCCGCGCCGCCCGCGCCACGCTCGCCAGGGAGGTGGGCGCGGCGCTGACCGCGCTGCATGCGACCCCCGTCGAGGAGGCGCGCGCGCTCGGCGTGCCCGAGCTCGACCTCGGCGAGGAGCTCTACCGCCCGATGGTCGAGGCGTGCCTTTCGCACCTCGGGCCGCGCGGGCGCGCGTGGCTCGAGCGCCGTTTCGCCCGCTTCATCGAGGGCGGCGGTTCGCTCGGCGCCCCACGCGTGCTCGTGCATGCTGACCTCGGCTGCGCGCACATCCTCGCCGGCCCCGCCGGCCGCCTCGCCGCGGTCATCGACTGGGGCGACGCGCTCATCGCCGACCCGGCGTACGACCTCGCCGCGCTGCTCGCCGAGTGCCCGCGCGGCTTCGCCGAGCGCGTGATCGATGCCTACGAGGGGCCCGCGAGCCGCGACCCCGACATGCGCCGCCGGGCCGCGTTCTACGTCGATGCGCTGCCGATCTGGCAGGTGTTCTACGGCGGCGACATCGACGGCGGGGCGGAACGCCGCGTGGGCGTGCGCCGCATCGCCGCGCGAGCGGCTGCTGCAGCGCGGGCCGCGAGCGGCGCCGGGCGATCGACGTAAGCCCGGCCCGCGCTACACTCCGCCCGCGCACAAGGGGGGCAGCGTGGCCGCGTTCGACATCCTCGTACTGGCGGGCGACGGCATCGGCCCGGAGGTGACCGCCGAGGGCGTGCGCGCCCTCGAAGCGATCGGCGCGCGCTTCGGCCACGACTTCCGCACCAGCGACGAACTCGTGGGCGGCGCCTGCATCGACGCCCACGGCGTCGCGATCCTCCCGGAGACGATCGAGGCGGCCGAGCGCGCCGACGCGGTGCTCTGGGGCGCCGTCGGCGGCCCGAAGTGGGACGACCCGCGCGCCGCCGTGCGCCCGGAGCAAGGGCTGCTGGCGCTGCGCTCATCGCTAGGCCTGTGGGCGAACCTCCGCCCGGTGACCGTGGATCCCGCGCTGATCGACAGCTCGACGCTCAAGCCGGAGGTGCTGCAGGGCGTCGACATCCTCGTGATCCGCGAGCTGACGAGCGGCATCTACTTCGGCAGGCCGCAGGAACGCCGCACGATCGACGGCCGCCGCGCCGCGGTCGACTCGATGACCTACAACGAGGACGAGATCGCCCGCGTCGCGCACCTCGGCTTCAAGCTCGCGCGCGAGCGGCGCGGGCGCGTCACGAGCGTGGACAAGGCGAACATCCTCGAAACCTCGCGCCTCTGGCGTGAGATCGTCGAGGAGGTCCGGCCCGAGTACCCCGACGTCGAGCTGCAGCACCTGCTCGTGGACGCGGCGGCGATGCACCTGATCCGCCGGCCCGCGGACTTCGACGTGGTGATCACCAGCAATCTCTTCGGCGACATCCTTACGGACGAAGCCTCGATGCTCGCGGGGTCGCTGGGCATGCTCCCCTCGGCCTCGCTCGGGGAGCTGCGCGAGGACGGCTGCGGACGCGGGCTCTACGAGCCGATCCACGGCAGCGCGCCGGACATCGCCGGCCAGGGCGTCGCCAACCCGCTGGCGATGTTCCTCTGCGTGGCGATGCTGCTGAGGCACTCGTGCGGCCTCGAGGCGGAGGCGCAGGCGCTGGAGGGCGCGGTCGCCGCGGCCATCGGCGACGGCCTCCGCACTGCCGACATCGCCGGCGCGGGCGAGGCTGCGCTCAGCACGCGCGAGATGGCAGAGGCCGTGCTGGAGCGGCTGGCGGGGTCAGTTCAGAGTTGACGGTCATGGGCAGCGCCCGGCAGTCCGGGACGCGCCACGAGGGCACTACAGCGGCCGATTCGGCAGGATGTCCCGGACGCGCTTTGTTTGACAAGGTCTCGGACGGCGCGCATGCTTGTGATGAAGACGCGGGAAGCTGAACTGGCTGCCGGATGGCGAGGCATTCCCCTCGGGGATAGGCCCCCGCGCAGATGAACGCCCTCGCACTATGCGGGGGCGTTTGCTTGCCGTCACTGCCACCGCTGTACGGTCCCGCGCCTCTCAATGTCCGCGAAGTAGTCGTCGCCCCACTTCTTGCCAGTGAGCTGGCGCATGACGATGCCGGCTACATAGTCGGCGAGTTGCAATAGTCTCTGCGAGTGCGAACGCGCCGACGTGAGGCGCTTCAGTGCGCCGGGCCCGCGGACCGCGACGACATCATCCCGCAGCCGGCGTTGCCGTTCTCGCTGGGACCGTCTATCACCTATGGAGTCGAGCAAGACGGTTGCATCGGACCATCCGTCCGATGCGGCCCTGAGGGCCATTCCGCACGCCCACTCGTACAACGATGCCGGGATCTCATGATCGCGTGGCCACGACCTCTGTTTGTCCAGGACGACGGCGTGGAACGTGAACCGGGACGGTTTCACCGCATTGAGGAACCTCCACCGTGTCTGGTGTGAGTCTTTCGAGAACCTGAACTCCTGCTGCCTGCGGCCCAGTTGCTCCGCGAGGGCAGCGATCGCCTGTTCGCATCGCGTGGCCTCATCGTGATCTTCGAACATCACGATCGCGAGCACAAAGAACCGACTCGATCCTTGAGCGATGCTCCGCCCGGGGTCGCCGGACTCGTCGATGAAGACCAACATGAGCGTGTCACAATACCGCACTGCGCAGATTCGGGCTCATGCCTTGCCATCGAGGCGTCCTCCGCCCCCCTCCCGCCCCCTCTCGCCCCTCTCGCCCCCGACGCCTACAATGATCGGCATGACGCACGCTGCGACTGCACGCAGGAAGGCGAGGCACGCCGTCCGGCCATTGAGGCCGGCGGCGTCGATCATCGCGCGCGGCTAGCGCATCCCAACCCACTCCACTGCGCTCACGGGCCTGCGAGACAGCCTCCGCATGCCCGGCGATCGATGAGCGCGCCAGCACAGGACGGCGATACACCATGAGCAACTCCCCGGCCGCGCCGCAGAGCGTTCGCCTCTACGACACCACCCTCCGCGACGGACTCGGCATGGAGGGACTCTCCCTCTCCGTCGAGGACAAGATCGCGATCGCCCGGCGGCTCGACGAGATCGGCGTCGACTACGTCGAGGGCGGCTACCCCGGCTCGAATCCGAAGGACGCCGAGTTCTTCGCGCGCATGCGCGAGACGCCGCTGCGGAACGCAAAGCTCGTCGCCTTCGGCTCGACGCGGCGCGTCGGCGGCGACGCGGCCAGCGATCCCGCGCTGCTCGCCGTGCTGGAGAGCGAGACGCCCGCCGTCACGCTCGTCGGCAAGTCGTCCGCGCTGCAGGTCCGCGAGGTACTCGAGACCACCGAGGAGGAAAACCTGGCGATGATCGCCGACTCCGTGCGCCTGCTCGTCGAGCAGGGCCGCGAGGTGATCTTCGACGCCGAGCACTTCTTCGACGGCTACGCCGACGATCCGCGCTACGCGATCGCCACCCTGCGCGCGGCCGCGGGCGCCGGCGCGGGCACCGTCGCGCTCTGCGACACCAACGGCGGCTCGATGCCCGGCGCGATCGTCGAGGGCGTCGGCGAGGCGCTGCGCGCGGTCGACTGCGCGATCGGCATTCACGTCCACAACGACGCCGACCTCGCGGTCGCCAACACGCTGCTCGCCGTGCAGGCGGGCGCGACGCAGGTGCAGGCCTGCCTGAACGGCTGGGGCGAGCGCTGCGGCAACGCGAACATCATCTCCGTGATCGCGAACCTCAAGCTCAAGCTTGGCCTCGACGTGGTGAGCGACGAACAGCTCGGGAAGCTGACCGAACTCTCGCACTTCGCCTCGGAGCTGGCGAACCTGGCGCCGAACTCGCAGCAGCCCTACGTAGGGACCAGCGCGTTCGCGCACAAGGCGGGGCTGCACGTGGCGGCGATCATGAAGTCCGCCGGGTCCTACACGCACGTCGACCCCGGCTCGGTCGGCAACATCGAACGCGTGCTCGTCTCCGAGCTGTCGGGTCGGCGCAACATCGTCGCCAAGCTGGCCGAGGAGAGCATCGACATCGAGCTCACCGACGAGCAGGCGCGGGCGCTGGCGGAGCAGGTGAAGGAGCAGGAGGCGAAGGGCTTCCAGTACGAGTCCGCCGAGGCCTCGTTCGAGCTGCTCGTGCGCCGCGCGGTCGGCGGCTACCGCCCGCCCTTCCACCTCGAGGACTTCCTCATCGTGGAGCGCCGCCATCACCTGCGCGGCGAGGGCGAGAACGAGATGCTCGCCGAGGCGATGGCGAAGGTGAGCGTCGGCGAGACGCTGACGCGAACGGCGGCGGAGGGGAACGGGCCGGTGTCCGCCCTCGACGCGGCGGTGCGCAGCGCGCTGTCCGAGTCCTTCCCGGACCTGGAGCGCGTCCACCTGGTGGACTACAAGGTGCGGATCATCAATCCGGACGGCGGCGCCGACGCCGCCGTGCGCGTGCTGATCGAATCGACCGACGGCGTACGCCTCTGGCGCACCGTCGGCGCCTCGACCGACGTGGTCGAGGCGTCATGGCTCGCGCTGCAGGACGCCTACGAGTACTGGCTGTTGCACCACAGCTAGGCGGAGGTCTCCGCCTGGCGGGGCGGGGGTTTCCGCCTGGCGGCGCGCGGACGCCAGAACCCTACCGGCCTGATTGGGCCGGTGAGGGCGGGTCAGGTCCCTGGGACCTGGGAGGCGTTGCCCCGGCGAGTGGGCCTAGAGCCGCAGCTTGCCGTGGGACGGCTGGCGGCGGCGCTGCTTGCCGGCGGCCAGGCGCTCTTCTTCGAGCAGCTCCTGAGGATCGGCAACCTCGGCCTCGTGGACGTGGCCGCAAGCGATGCAGCTTGCGAACTTCCCGTACCAGTCGTCCTCGGTGATCATCAGCCCGCTGCAACGCGGGCACTGCTTGGGAGGCGTACTCGTGATCATGTCCAGCCCCTGCCTCGGCCCGGCACTGCCCCTTTAGTCAGTGCGGGCGCGTACCGGAATTCCTCCGGCCGAGACTGGATCGCCTTGCCTCCGGGGTTAGCTGACGGGTTCGGGTCGATCCAGTTGACCCGCCCTCGCAAGGAGCTTGCTCCCTGCTGAGGGTTCACCCCAGTAGGTGGTTCCCCCGGTCCCCGCATCGCGGGAATTCGGCAGAGCACATGGCGGCTGAGAGCCAATGCGCCCGTCACAATTCGTTTGTATTGGATTGTGACGCCGGGATCATACGGCCGCCGACTCGTTTGTCAAGCATTTCACAATCGAAAACGGCCAGATCCATGGAAGATCGTGCGATTTCGCACAAGTGAAGCCCATCGAGGCCCGCTCGTAGCCGTCCGTGCGGCCCACGCGGCATACTGCGCCGGACCGCGGACGCCCCGGCGGTGTCCTCCCTGGAGCGCCTATGCCGTCTCGAACCGACGCCCCGGCCGCTGCCATCGACGCCGCCGCAGCGGCGATTGCGCCTCCCGACGCCGACGCCGCAGCCCGCGCCCGCGCTCGCCAGGACCAGCTGACGAAGCCGCCGAGCGCCCTCGGACGCCTCGAGGAGCTCTCCGTGCGCATCGCCGCGATGCGCGGTTGCGCGCGTCCGCGACTGGAGCAGCGGCTCGTCGTGGTGGCGGCTGCCGACCACGGCGTCGCTGCGCGCGGCGTCTCGGCCTATCCGCCCGAGGTGACGGCGCAGATGGTCGCGAACTTCCTCGCGGGTGGCGCGGCGATCAACGTGCTCGCGGACCACGCCGGGGCGCGCGTGCGCGTCGTCGACGCCGGGGTGCTGCACGCCGCCGAAGGCGGGACGCCCGGGTTGGACGAGTCCGGCCGCCCGGCGCTCGTGCGCCTCGATCTGCCGCGCGGCAGCGGCGACATAACCGAGGGCCCGGCGATGAGCCGCGAGACAGCGGAGCGCGCGATCGCCGCCGGGATCGCGCTGGTCGAGGGCGAGCGGCAGGGGCCGGGGCTCGACATCGTCGGCTGCGGCGAGATGGGCATCGGCAACAGCACCGTGGCAGCCGCGCTGATCGCCGCGGCGACCGGGCGGCCCGCCGAGGCCGTCACCGGGCGCGGCAGCGGCGTCGAGGGATCCGCCCTGCGCGCGAAGATCGCCGCAGTGGAGGCGGCGCTCGCGGCGAACCGCGTGGACCGCGAGGACGGCGTCGCGCTGCTCGCGGCGCTCGGGGGCCACGAGATCGGCGTGCTCGCAGGGATCTACCTCGGCGCGGCGGCGGCACGGATCCCGGCGGTGATGGACGGACTGATCTCCGGGGCCGCCGCGCTGGTCGCTGCTGCGATCGCTCCCGGCGTGCGAGACTACGTCGTCGCCTCGCACCGCTCGCCCGAGCCGGGGCACGCGGCGGTGCTCGAGGCGCTCGAGGCCGAGCCGCTGCTCGATCTGGGGATGCGGCTCGGCGAGGGCAGCGGCGCGGCGCTCGGTATCTCGCTCTGCGTTGCCGCCTGCCGACTGCTCGACGAGATGGCGACCTTCGGCGAGGCTGGAGTCTCCGAGGCCCCGC
Organism: Dehalococcoidia bacterium; assembly: GCA_965247925.1. GTDB lineage: Bacteria > Chloroflexota > Dehalococcoidia > UBA2979 > UBA2979 > VXMT01. The sequence continues at coordinate 808,130 of CBDFIB010000003.1, read as the reverse complement.
CGGAATAGGTCAGGAGGTACGGATGGGCGCCCTCAGGGAACTGCGCGCGCAACTCGCGGCGGCGCTGATCGCGCTCGAGTTCATCACGCCCCTGCGGCTGCGCAGCGTCCAGACCTGGGACGACCGCAGCTTCGGTCGGGCGCTCGGTTGGTACCCGGCCGTAGGCCTGCTGATCGGGCTCATGATGCTGGTCATCGACCGTGTGCTCGGCCAGGTGCTCCCGACGGGCGTCGTCTCGGCGGTGCTGATCGCCTTCCTCGCCGTGATCAGCGCCGGCCTGCACCTCGACGGTGTCGCCGATACGGCTGACGGGATGGCGCTGCAGGGCGACCGCCCGCAACGCCTCGGCGTGATGAGCGCGGGCAACGTCGGGCCGGCCGGGGTGATGGCACTGGTGATCGTGTTGATCGTGCAGTGGTCCGCGCTCGCCGCCCTCGATGGCGATCTGCGCTCGGCCGGGCTGGTGCTCGCTCCGGCGCTCGCGCGCTGGTCGGTCGCGCCGATCGTGGTGCTGTTCCTGCCGGCGCGCCCGCGCGGGTTGGGCTTCGCGCTGCGCCAGGGCGTCTGGCCGCTGGCCGCGCCGCTCTCCGCCGCGATCGCCTTCGGCGCCTCCGCGGCGCTCTTCGGCGCTGCCGGCCTCGTGCTGCCGCTGGTGGCCTTCGGCGGAGCGCTGATCCTCTCCGCCGCCGCCGCGAGGATGATCGACGGCGTGACCGGCGACACCCACGGCGCGGCGATCGAGATCGCGCAGGCGACGACCCTGATCGCGCTCGTGGCCGCCTCCTCCGAGGGCTGGCTCAGCCCGATCCTGATCCAGTGAGCCGGCGCTGAGCCGGTCGCGCCGCCTGGCTATCCCGCGTGGGTGAGATCTGGTTCGTCAGCGGGGGCGCGCGCTCCGGCAAGAGCCGCTTCGCGGAGCGGCTCGCGCGGGAGACCGGCCGCCCGCTCGTCTACCTCGTCACGATGGTCGCGAGCGACGAGGAGCTTGTCGCCCGGATCGCGGCGCACCGCCGCGATCGCCCGGCGGACGCCCTCACGATCGAGGCGCCTCGCGACCCGGTGAGCGCGCTCGCCACGGTGGACGGCGCGTCCTGCGTGCTGCTCGACTGTCTCTCGCTGTGGGTGAGCAATCGCCTGATCGAGCTCGGCGAGGCGCCGTCGCTCGACGCCGTCGCGGTCCTCGATGCCGAGTTGCAGGCCGAGGCGGGGCGGCTGGTCGCGACCGCCGCCGAGCGCGAGGGCGAGACGATCGTCGTCACCAACGAGGTGGGCGGGGGCCTCGTGCCCGAGTACCCGCTCGGACGCCACTACCGCGATCTGCTGGGCCGCGTGAACCAGCGCGTCGCCGCGTCCGCGGAACGGGCCTGGCTGCTCGTCGCCGGCCGCCCGCTGCCGCTGCCGCCTGCGCCCTGAGGCCCGCGATCGGTCTCAGCTGCTCCAGGCCCGCAGCACGGCCTCGATCGTGATTGACTGCCCGTCGCGCAAGACCGTCAGCGTGACCGGGTCGCCGACCTCGTGGCTGTCGATGATCCGTGCCAGCTCCTGGACGTCCTGCACCGCGACGCCGTCGATGGCGGTGATCACGTCGCCGCCGCGCTCGAGGCCGGAGCCGTCGGGCTGCGAGGCAGCTACCAGGCCGGCCAGATTCGCGGCGCTGTCCGGCACGACGTGGGTGATGTAGACGCCGCGCTCGACATCGACACCCGCGTCCGCGGCGGAGAGCGCGTTGAGCGCGATACCGGCGATGCCGAGCTGCGGGTGCTCGATCTCCTCGCCGGCGATCATCCGGGGGATGAAGCGCTGCGCCGCGTTCGAGGGCACCGCGTAGCCGACGCCGACGAACACCCGCTGCCCGTAGGGGTTCTCGAGCGCCGTGTTGATGCCGATCACCTCGCCGCCGGCGTTGAAGAGCGGCCCACCGGAGTTGCCGGGGTTGACCGCCGCGTCGGTCTGCAGCACGCCGCGGATCGAGTGGCCGCCGGGCTCGCCGTCGGACTCGCGTCCGAGGCCGCTGATGATGCCCGAGGTCACGGTGAAGCCGAGCCCGAAGGGGTTGCCGATGGCGAAGACCGGCTCGCCGACGCGCACCGCGCCGGAGTCTCCGAACACGGCCGGGGTCAGCGATTCGGCGGGCAGGTCGACGCGAATCACCGCGAGGTCGTTTCCGGCGTCCATGCCGGTCACCTCCGCGGTCGCCGTCGTCCCGTCACGCAACTCGACGACGAGCCGCGTTGCTCCCTGCACCACGTGCCGGTTCGTGAGGATGTGCCCGCTGCGGTCGATCACGATGCCGCTCCCGGTGCCGAGGCTGTCGACGCGGATCTGCACGATCGAGGGCATGACCCGCTCGACGAGGTCCGGCAGGTCGGGCAGCGCATCCGCCGGCTCCGTGGCCGGCTGCCGCGTTGCGGCCGCCTCGACGGTCGCGATGGGCTGCCCGGTTGGGGTCGCGGTCGCCGTAGCGGTCGCCGCGGTCGGAGTCGGGGTCGGGACTGCGGTTGCGGCAGCCGTGGGCTGGGCCGCCGTGGCTGCTGCCGTCGCGGTCACGACGGCGGCCCGGGGCGCTGCGTCGTCGCTCGTGCCCCCGATGTTCACGGCCAGCAGGCCGCCGAGCGTCATCGAGGCAACGATGACGATGCCCATTGCGATGGCGTTGATCCAGGTGTTTCGCCGCATGGCGCACCTCCGTGATTGCCGGGAGGACAGCGGCTGCGAGTCGTCGCGTGCCGCGGATCTACCGTACGGCCACGCACCATAACGGGAGCGTTAAGTGGCTTCGTTCTCCGGGGCGTCCGGAGGAGGGGTCCAGACCGTGCGGTCCTCGATGCCTTCGGCCCGGTAGCGGAGCGCGTTCTCGTGGTAGCTCATCGGGCCCTCGGACTCCCGGCGCAGCCGCTCGATGCGGTCCGGCGCGGCCTGCCGCACCTTGCCCGGCACGCCGAGCACGAGCGAGTACTGCGGCGTCTCCATCCTCGGAGGCACGAGGGCGCCCGCGCCGACGATCGAGTTCGGGCCGATCACCACGCCGGGCATCAGCGTGGCGTTGTTGCCGATCAGCACCTCGTCCCCGATCTCCCGGCCGTGCACGACGACGGCGTGCCCGATGGTCACGTCGTCGCCGATCGTCAGCGGCTCGTCGCAGTGGAGGACGACGTTGTCCTGCACGTTCACGTCGGCGCCGATGCGGATTGGGGCGTAGTCGCCGCGGATCACCGCGCCCGGCCAGACCGAGCTGCGCTCGCCGATCACGACATCGCCGATGATCGTCGCGCCCGGCGCGATCCAGGCGCTCTCGGCGATCTGCGGGGTCTTGCCGCCGAAGGGAATGATCACGGTCGCCCGCCGGTGTAGAGCGCGTAGCCGCCTCCCGGCGGCAGCGAGGAGTCCAGCTCGGTGAGCAGGCCGCCGATCAGCGCCGACGCGGCACGCCCCAGCAGCAGCCCGCGCAGTCCCTTGCGAGGCCGCACCAGCCGCACGCGCCGCGGCGTCTGCGCCTGCGCCGCCGCCCAGTCGATCACGTCGTCGAGGTCGCCGGTGTCGTCGATCAGCTGGCGCTCGATCGCGTCGGCCGCGGCGTAGACCTCGCCGGTGGCGAGCTCGCGCACGTGCTCGCTGTCGAGGCCGCGGTCGCTCGCGACGCCCTCGACGAAGAGGTCGTAGAGCGAATCGAGCAGGCGCTGCTCTTTCTCGCGTTCCTCCTCGGTGGGCTCGCGGAAGGGCGAGCTCATGTCCTTGAGCCGGCCGGACTTGCCGACGTGCATCTGCACGCCGAGGCGGTCAAGCGCCTCGTGCACGATCGGGCGGTACGAGATCACGCCGATCGCACCGACGATCGACGAGGGCAGGGCGACGATGCGCTCACAGGAGGCCGCGATCATGTAGCCGCCGGACGCGCCGATCCCGCCGATGAAGGCGGCCGTGGGCTTCTCCGCGCGCAGCCGCCGCACGGCGCGCGCGATCATCTCGGAGCCGACCGCCGTGCCGCCGGGCGAGTCGATGTTCAGCACGACGGCGCGCACCGATTGGTCCTCGCGCAGGCGCGCGAGCAGGCGCGCGAACTCCAGCGGGCGCACCGCCGGTCCGATCATTCCCTGCAGGTCGACGACGGCGACCGACGTGGGCCGCATCCGGTCCAGCCATTGCACGATTACGCCCTCCCCGCTGCACTGAGGAGTGTACGACAAGGGCATCTTCCGGCCCCGCATGACGGCGCAGGGATGACATATTGTGGCCTGCGCGCTAGGTTTGGGGCCATTCGCTTCCCTGCGGGGATACGAATGTCGACGCCTTTGGGGGGTGTTGTGCGTCGTCGCATCCTGCTGTCCCTGGGACTGTTGGTGCTTGCCGTCGCGGCCGTTGGCTGTGAACAGGCGGCGGATCTGATCCCGGGCGACGAACCCACACCGGTCGCCATCGAGCCTGTCGCGACGCCCGAGGTCGCGACGCCCGAGATCGCGACGCCCACGCCCACGCCCGCACCTGTCGCCCCCGCTGCACCGACGCCCGCACCTGCGCCGCTGCTCGCGCCGGCGGAGTTGCACCCCGCCGCCGACAAGGCAGACGCCGTCTCCGCGGCTGCCGCCGAACCCGCCGCCGACGAAGACGACGTCGTCGAGGTCGACAAGCCCGATCCGGACGAGTTCCACGCCGAACTGGCGCGCAGCGTCGTGCAGGTGCTGGTCACCGATCTGGAGCGGAACCCGCCGGTCGTGCGTGACGGCAGCGGGGTCGTGGTCGATGTCGATCACGGGCTGATCCTCACGAGCGCCTACGTGGTCGAACCGTTCGAGAACGATGGCTCGAGGCGCTACAGCGACATCGCGATCGCCGTCAGCCCGGTTCCGGGCAAGGAGCCGGTCGTGACCTACCGCGCCGTCCTGGCGGCGCTCGACCGCAGCTCGGGGCTGGCGGTCCTGCGTGTCGTCGGACTGCTCGAGGACGTGAGCAGCCCGCGGGCGGCAGGATCGGAAGAGAGCGGCGAGAGCAGCACCGGCGGCGCGATCCTCGGGCTGCCGCCGGCCGCGATCGGCGACTCGAACAGTCTGGGAAACGGCGAGATGCTGCTGATCCTCGGCCATCCCGGGCTGGACCCCTCGGGAGCGGTAACGACGCAGGCCGTGACGGTCACCGAGGTGAAGCTGACGGGAGCACGCGGGAACTCGGCCCTCGGCGACCGCGCCTGGCTCAAGACCGACGCGTGGCTCCCGCACGGCTACGCCGGAGCGGCGGTCTTCAACAGCGCGGGAGACCTCGTCGGCATCGCCTCGCAGATGGCCTACCAGGCTGCCGTGCCCGTCGCCCACGTCCGCCCGCTGGAGCTGGCGGCGCCGGTGATCGAGGAGGCGCGCCAGGGAGGCGCGGGGGCGGCGTACGTGCCGCCGCTGGCCCACCCCGGCGCCGTACCCGGCACCTCGCTCGCGGCGCCCGACGACGGGATCGCCGTCAGCGCGCCGCAATTCGCCACCGAGGTGATCGAGGAGGACGGCGAGCGCAACCTCTTCGACTACGGTCGGGTCTTCTCCTGGCGAACGCGGGAGCTTGAGTACGAGTTCGTCGCGCAGGGCATCCCGAGCGGCGCGATCGTGCAGGAGATCTGGTACTACTACGGTGCCTTCCAGGACCACCTCTCCTCGACCTACCAGTGGATGTCCGGTCCCTTCGCTGTGGTCTCGGACCGGCTCGCCTCGGCGAACCCGGCCGGGATCCCGGACGGCGTCTGGACGCTCGAGATCTGGGCCGACGGCCACCTGCGCGCCTCGGGCCGCGCCTTCGTCGGCGTGTCGACGCCGACGCCGTCGGTCGGCGAGCTGCGATTAGGGTCAACGCTGAGCCGCCTGGAGCCGGGCAAGGCCGAGCCGCCGAGGGTCGGCTCGCCCCAACTGCTCGCCTTCTTCGACTATCAGGGCGCCTCGACGGTGGAGTACCTGCGCTGGAGGGTCTTCCGCAACGGCGAGCTGGCCTACGCGTCGCCCGACGTGCCCTGGCGCGGCGGGGAGAGCGGCACCTGGTGGGTCGCCCTGCCCTTCGAGGATGGCCTCCGTGCGGGCGACTGGGACTTCGAGATCTGGTTCGACGACGTCAAGCTCGCCAGCGACAGCGTCCGGCTGCGATAGCGAGCCAGGACCGGGCCCGCCTGCGCCGTGCCCCTCAGGCCTGATCGAGGAGCGTGCGAAGCTGCGGGAGCGTGATGTTGGCGCCGCTCAGCACCAGCACTACCCGGCGGCCGCGCAGCCGATCGCGTGCCTGGATCGCGGCTGCCAGCGGCGCCGCTCCCGCCGGCTCCACGAGCAGGTGCGCCTGCTCCAGCAGCTCGACGACTGCCGCTCCGATCGCCTCGTCCTCGACGAGCAGGAAGTCGTCCAGGCGGTCGCGCAGGATCGCCTGCGTGACCTCGAAGCCGGTCGCCGTCGCCATGCCCTCGGCCATCGTCGTGTCCGGGCGCTCGACGATGCGCCCCTCGCGCCAGGAGTCGTGACCGGCGGGGGCCTGCGCCGACTGCACGGCCCAGACCTCGCACGCGGCGCCGAGGCCTTCGCGCGTCAGCACCCAGCCGCAGGCGCCGGAGCCCCCTCCGAGCGGGACGATCACCAGCTCCGTATCCGGCTGTTGCCCCTCGTCCGGGTCGAGCACCTCGAGCGCCGCGGTCGCCACGCCCGACAGCAGCAGCGGCTCGTCCACCGCGACGTAGCGCATCGCGTGCTCGGCAGCGAACTCAAGCGCAGCGGCGTTGGCCTCGCCGAAGCGCTCGCCCTCCTCGCGCACCTCCGCGCCGAGCCGCCGCATCGAGGCGATCTTGTCGGGGTTCGCGCCCTCCGGGACGAAGACGACGGCGCGCAGGCCGTGCAGCCCGGCGGCGTAGGCGATCGACTGCCCGTGGTTGCCGGTCGACGCGGTCACGAGGCCGGCGGGGCGCTGCTCGCCGGACAGCTCACCGGCCAGGAAGACGCCGCCGCGCAGCTTGAACGCGCCGATCGGGTTCGCGAACTCGAGCTTCAGCGAGACGTGCGCATCGAGGCGTTCGGAGAGGGCGGGCGAGTAGACCAGGGGCGTGGGCAGCGGCAGCAGCCCCGCGAGCGCCGAGGCGGCGCGCCGGATCTCCTCGATGCCCGGCGGCGCCTCGGGGTCGCGTTCCGTCACTGCCGGGTTACCGCAGCGTGCCGTCGTCGTTGTAGATCGCGTCCACAAAGGAGCCGTCGAACACCTCGGACACATCGACTGGGCCCTCGAAGGAGGGGTCGAACTTGAGCAACACGGCCTGCAGCGCCTCCCACTGGTCGAGCGTGGCGCGGCCCATCCCGTTGGCGCGCTGCGCGTTGCGCAGGTCCGTCTCCAGCAGGAAGCGCTGGTGCGCGGCGTCGGCGCCCTCGGCGTGGGTGAGCACGATCTCGATCGCCTCGTCCACGTTCGCGGCGGCGTAGTTCGCGCCGCGCATCGCGGCGCGCACGAACGCCTGCACGAGCTCGCGGTCGTCCTCGATGGTGTTGGCGTGCGCGAGGAGGTTCAGCCCGAGCGTGGAGACGCCGTACTCGGTCGGGTCGAAGACGTTGATCGCGACGCCGGTGTTGCGGATGCGGTTGGGCTCGTTGCTGAGGAAGACGGGAAAGACGTCGACGCCGCCCTCGATGAAGACGCGCTCGTCGAAGGGGACGCCGATCAGGTCCACGTCGTCCGCCTCGAGGCCCGCGGTGGCGAGCAGCGCGAGCAGCTCGGCGGTCACGACGCCGCCCTTGAAGCCGACGCTGCGCCCGGCGAAGTCGGCGGGGCTGTCGATGCCGGAGTCGGCGTGCGCGACGAAGCCCTGGTCGCCGCGCTGCCCGAAGAGCGCGACCGAGCGGACCGGTGTCTCCGCCGCCCGCCGCCGCATCAGCTGCGCGGCGGTGCCCGTCGTGAAGTGGACGTCGCCGGCGAGCAGCAGCTGCAGGTGCTCGCCCTGCGTGGAGTGCCGGATCGTGACATCGAGGCCCTCGTCGGCGAAGTAGCCCTTCGCCGCGGCGACGTAGACGGCGGTGAAGGGCAGGGTTGCCTGCGGCCGGAAGCCGGCCATGAACGTGATCTCGCGCAACTCGCCGTCGTCGTCGTCACCGTCGCAGGCCACGCCGAGCAGGGCGCCGAGCAGCAGCAGCGCGAGCAGCGCGGCCGTTGCCCGCAGGCGCAGGCGCATCCTCGTTGCCGCGGTAGTGCTCATAGGTCCGGGCCTCCCGCGGGCAGCATCGGGGATGGCAGCCTTACGGTCCGCCCGAGGAGTCGTGCCAGAAGAGCAGCCGCCGCTCGAGCAGGGCGAGCGCGGCGGTGAACGCCACGCCGATCACGGCGAGCACGATGATCGCGCCGAACAGCGTCGGCGTGTCGAAGTCCCCGTGCGCGATCACGATCAACTGACCCACCCCCGCGTCCGCGCGGATCCACTCGGCGATCACCGCCCCGATCAGCGCCAGCGGGATCGAGATCCGCAGTCCGGCGAAGAGGTAGGGGAGCGAGGAGGGCAGCCGCAGCCGCCACAGCACCTGCCGGCGCGAGGCGCCGAGCGCCAGGAAGAAGTCGTGCGTCGCCGCATCGATCGATCGCAGGCCGGTGATCGTGTTCACCAGCATCGGGAAGAAGGTGATCAGCCCGGCGACGATGAACTTCGGCCAGACGCCGAAGCCGAACCAGATCACGATCAACGGCGCGACGGCGACGACCGGCGTCACCTTCACGAGGATCGCGAGCGGGTAGATCGCGCGCTCGAGGATCCGCGAGTGCGCCATCAGCACGCCGAGCAGGAAGGCGCTGCCCGCGCCCAGCAGCAGCCCGCCGAGCGCGTGCTGCGCGGAGACGCTGCCCGCCTCGATGAAGCGCGAGGGGTCCTCGACCAGCGTGGCGAACACACGCGAGGGCGCGGGCGCGAGGTAGATCGGCACATCGCGGACGCGGATCCAGAGCTCCCAGGCAAGCACCAGCAGCAGCGCGGCGGCCAGCGGAGGCGCGCTCGTCAGCAGCAGATCGCGGCGGGCGGGCAGCGCCCAGCCTCGCTCGGGGGGCGGCTGCGCGACGTAGAGCGTCGCGTCCAGCAGATCCGCTTGATCTCCCGAGGCCACACGCGGCGGAGGCAGCCGCCGCAGCGAGACCTGCCCGCCGCCCGCGCCACCGGCGGCCTCGCCGGGGATGCCGTCCAGCAGGTCGGCGACGTCCGTCGTGGCCGGGGGGCGCATCAGGCGCCGCCCTGGAGCGCGGCGCGAACGCGCGCGGCGTGCGCGGCGAACTGCGGCGTCTCCTCGATGCCCTCGGAGCCCTCGGCGCGCGGGCGAGGCAGCTCGATCGGCAGGTTGGCGACGACGCGGCCGGGGCCGGGGCTCATCACGACCACGCGGTCGGAGAGCAGCACCGCCTCGCGGATCGAGTGCGTCACGAACAGCACGGAGATGCGCTCGCGCTCCCAGATCCGCAGCAGCTCGCGCCTCAGCTCCTCGCGCGACAGCTCGTCGAGCGCGCCGAACGGCTCGTCCATCAGCAGCAGCCGCGGCTCGTGCGCCAGCGCGCGCGCGAGGGCGACCCGCTGGCGCATCCCGCCCGAGAGCTCGCGCGGGTGGAAGTCCGCGAACGCGCGGATCCCGACCCGCGCCAGCTGCGAGAGCACGTCGGCGCGCGAGGCGCGTCCGCCGGCCAGCTCGTGCGTCAGCGCCACGTTGCCCGCCGCGGTACGCCAGGGCAGCAGCCCCGGCTCCTGCGTCACGAGCCCGACGGCGGGCGCGCCGCGCCGCCGCGCCGGATCCTCGCCCAGCACCCGCGCCGACCCGCTGGAGGGCGTGAGCAGCCCCGCCGCGATCCGCAGCAGCGTCGTCTTGCCGCAGCCGCTCGGCCCGACCAGCGAGACGAACTCGCCCTCGGCGGCCTCGATCGTGACGTTGTCCAGCGAGCGCAACGCGGGTGCGCGGCGCCGCCCGGGGTAGCGATGCGAGATCGCGCGCAGTTCGACGGAGGGCGCTGCCGTTCGCGCCGCTGCCGCCGTCGCGCGCTCGCTCATCGCCGCTGCTCCCCGCGTCGCGCCCGCCGGATCGGGCGTGGCCGGTTGCCGCTCGCCGCCGCCCGCCGGTAGGCTTCGCGCGGCTCATTGTACGGACAAGCGGCGGGGGCGCGCCGGACCCCCCGCGCCTCCCGGCCGGTCGCCGGGCCCTGGAATCGAGGACTGCCGATGTCTCGCACCATCGCCCTGATCGGCGGCACCGGACCGGAGGGCCGCGGCCTCGCCCTGCGCTTCGCCCTCGCCGGCCGCGACGTCGTGATCGGCAGCCGCGACGCCGCCCGCGGCGAGAGCATCGCCGCCGAGCTGCGCGAGAGCCTCGCGGGCCGCGACGGCCTCGGCGAGCTGAGCGGCGCGGCGAACGCCGACGCCGTCGCGCAGGCGGAGATCGTGGTCGTCACCGTCCCCTACGAGGGCCACGCCGCGACGCTCAGCGATCTCGCCGGAGCGCTCGCGGGCAAGATCGTCGTCGACGCCGTGGTGCCGGTCCGCTTCGAGCGCGGCCCGCGCCCGGTCGAGGTCGCCGCCGGCTCTGCCACCGAGGAGGCCGCCGCGCTGCTGCCCGACTCGCGCGTCACGCGGCGCCTTCCACAACCTCTCCGCCGAGATCCTGCTCGACCCGGACGAGCCGGTGCACGCCGACGTGCTCGTCACCGGCGGCGACGAGGAGACGAAGCGCACGATCTGCGCCCTCGCCGAGGAGATCGAGGGCGTGCGCGCCGTCGACGCCGGTCCGCTGCGCTACTCGCGGTTCGTCGAGGGGCTGACGATCCTGCTGATCGGCATCAACATCCGCCACCGCGCCCGCACCCACGTGCAGGTCTCGGGCCTCCCCTCGTGACCAGCGAACCAGCCGGAGAGCGCCCCGCGTACCCGGACGTGCGCGTGATCGGCGTCGCCGGGATGCCGATGGTGCAGGACGGCGACGACATCGCCGCGCTCGCGATCGAGGCCGCCGCGGCGCAGGGCACCCCGTTCCTCGATGGCGACGCGATCGTCGTCGCGCAGCGCATCGTCTCCAAGGCCGAGGGCCGGGTGCTGCCGCTCGATGATTTCGAGCCCTCACCCTTCGCGCTGGAGTGGTCGGAAACCTGGGACAAGGACCCGCGCCAGACCGAGGCGGTGCTGCGCGAGTCCGTGCGCATCGTCCGCCAGATGAAGGGCGTGCTGATCACGGAGACGCGCCACGGCTTCGTCTGCGCCAACAGCGGCGTCGACGCCTCGAACGTCGGCGGCGCGGACCTGATCTCGCTGCTGCCGGTGGACCCGGACGCCTCGGCGCGCGCCTTCCGCGACACCGTCCGTGAGCGGCTCGGCATCGAGGTGGCGGTGATCGTCAGCGACACCTTCGGGCGCGCCTGGCGGACGGGCCAGACGAACATCGCGATCGGCCTCGCGGGGTTGCGTCCGCTGCGCCCGCTGGAGGGCCAGCCCGATCTCGACGGCCGCATCATGCGCGTCAGCACGCCCTGCCCCGCCGACGAGATCGCCGGCGCCGCCGGCCTCTCGATGCCGAAGAGCGAGGGCGTCCCGGTCGTGATCGTGCGCGGCTACTCCTACGAGCGCGGCGAGGGCTCGGCCGGCGAGATCGTCCGCGCCGCGGGCGACGACCTCTTCCCCTGACGCCGCTCGCGGCGCGCCCGCTGGCGAACGGCTCGCCGCCCCCGTAGCATCGACGCGCCGGCGACGGCTCCCCGGTCGAGGACGCCGCGAACGATGACCGACGAACCGCAGGACGAGCAGGCGGATGAAGAGGGCGAGCAGCCCGGCCGGCTGCGCTCGCCGCTGCTCGACGACGGCCAGCCCTCGTTCCACTGGTGGCTGCTGCTGCCGGGCCTCGCGCTCGTCGTGATCTGGGCGCTCTATCGCGCGGTCAGCGCCGAGGACGGCGGGGGCGGTGAGTTCATCGCGCAGCTGCTCTGGCCGGGGCCCGCGATCCTCCTCGTCACCAGCGTCGCCGCCTGGCTCGGCTGGCGGCTGGACCTCGACTAGGCGCGGGACGCGACACGATGCTGCACCTCTACCTCGGATCGACGCAGGCCAACCGCGACTCGGACGACTTCCGTCTGCGCGAGGCCTACCGCGCCCTGCGCGTGCGGCTCGACACGGACGGGATGCTCGAGCTCAACACGGCGGAGTTGCCCGTCCGCGGGCTGACGCCGGAGGTGCTGGTCGGCCAGACATCGACCGTCCCCTTCCTCGCCAACGCGCGCCTGGTCGTGGTCGAGGGCCTGATCGTCTCGCTCGGCGCGGGGCGCGGCGTCGCCGACGACTGGCAGCCGCTGCTCGACGCGCTGCCGGTGCTGCCGGACAGCAACCACCTTGTGCTACTCGAGCCCGCGCCGACGCGCGATGCGCGGACGGCGCTCGGCCGCTCGCCGCTGCTGCGTGCGCTGCGCGCCATCGAGGGCGCCGACGTGCAGCAGTTCGAGGCGCTGCGCCTCTACGGCCGGGGGCCGGGAGGCAACGAGGTCGCCGCCTGGCTGATCGAGCGCGCGGCCCGGCGCGGTGCGGCGATCGAGCCGCCCGCCGCCGAGCGCCTCAGCGAGTTGCTCGGCGCGGACCTCTGGGCGCTCAGCACCGAGCTCGACAAGCTCGCCCGCCACGCCGGGGACCGCCCCGTCGCCGTCGCAGATGTCGATCTGCTCACCACCGCCGCGCGCGACGAGGATGTCTTCGCGCTCGTCGACGACGCCGTCGAGGGCCGGACGGCGAGCGCGCTGCTGCGGCTGCGGCGGCTGATCGACGGGGGCGCCGAGCATCCCGGCCGCCTCCAGGGGCTGATCGCGCGCCAGCTGCGCAACCTGATCCGCGCCGGCGAGCTGATCGAGCAGGGCGCGAGCCGCGAGGAGATCGGGCGCGCCACCGGCGTGACGCACCCCTACCCGCTCGGCCGCCTCGTGACCCAGGCGGAGACGATTGGCCGCCCCGCCGCCGAGCGCGCGCTGCGCGCGGTGGAGGCCGCCGATCACGCGGTGAAGACGGGCCGCTACGCGGACGTGCTCGCGCTCGAACTGCTGCTTACCAGCCTGCCGCGCTCCTCGCGGCGCGGGGCGGCGCGCCGGGGGGCGGCGCGGGCGGGGTAGGCGCCTCGCGAACGGCGCCGAACGGGGCGACCGCCTACGAGAGGCGGAACGAGGAGAGCACGCGCCCCTTCACCTCGACGTTGTCGGGCGAGGTGAAGATCGGGTCCATCGTCGAGTTCATCGGCTGCAGGCGGACGCGTTCGCCCTCGTGGAAGAACTTCTTGAGCGTCGTCTCGTTCTCGTCGCGCAGCCAGACGGCCACCATGTCCCCGTCGTCGCAGCTCTGCGTCGGCTCGAGGATCACGATGTCCCCGTCGTCGATCAGCGCGTCGATCATGGAGGTGCCCTGGACGCGCAGGGCGAAGGCGTTGGGGCGCCCGCGCGTCTGCGCCTCGGTCACGGCGACCTCCTCGTAGCCGGGGGGCAGCGTGTCCGGTGGCATCGGGATTGGCGAGCCGGCGGCGATCGCGCCGACGAGCGGCACGGTCATCGAGTCGCGGCGTCGCCCGCTGCCGTCGAGCAGCTCGATCGCGCGCGAGACCTCGCGGTCGCGGCGGATATAGCCGCGCTCCTCGAGGCGCTTGAGGTTGTAGTCCACGACCGAGGTGGAGGAGATCGAGCAGCCCTGCTGGATGTCGCGGATCGAGGGCGGGTAGTCCTTCTCGAGCAGGAAGGCGCGCAGGAACTCGATGATGCGCTGCTGCTTGTCGGAGAGCCCGGAGCGGCGATCGCGCGCCGGTTCCTGATCCGTCTGCATCTTTGCCATGGCCGTCACCTCGCTCCCGTCCGGCCCGATCGGCTGTCGATCGGCCCATCCCGCAGTGGCGCACCCCCGCCATCGCCGGTCTGCGGGTACATATGTTCGCAACAAACGTATCCCGCGCCTGAGCCTTCCGTCAAGCGCGCGCCGACACACCCAAATCGCGCGGCCGGGGTGGCGCAACGTCGTTGGGGCGGTGACGGGGGACAGGCGAGCGGCTACGCGGGCGGCGTTCCCGCCCCGTCGGCGTGGTCGTGGTCCGTGTCGTCGCCGGAGTCGGGCGCGGCGTTCGCGGGGGTGTCCGCCTCCTTGCGCTGCAGTTCGCGCTCGAAGGCGTCGACGGCGGGGCGGAGCGGCGCCGGGGTCGCGCGGCGGGCGGCGGTGCGGGCGACGGTGCTGGCCGCGCCCTTCAGCTCGGACTCGTGATCGCGGGCGAACTGCGCGGCGTCCGAGGCGACCCGCGAGACCTGCGGCTTCAGCGCCTCGGCGGCGACCTCACCGCTCTGCCGCGCCTCGCGCGCGAGGCGCTCGGCCTCCGGCTTCGCGCGCTCGGCGGCCTCGCGCATGCGCCCGAGGGCGTCCTTTGCGGCCTGCTCGGCGGCCGGTCGCCGCCGTTCCGCCTCCGCGCGCGCGGAGGCCGCGCCCTCCTGCACCAGGCGCTGCGCCTGCCCGGCCAGCTCGCGCACGTGCGGGGCGGCGTCCGCTGCCGCCGCCTGCGCGCGGCGCTTGAGCTGTTCGGCGAGGCCGCCGGCGCCGAGCGCCGAGCCGCGTCCGCGCAGGCCGCGCTTCTTCCCGCCCTTCGGAGCGTCGCCACCCGCATCTTCGCGGTCGGGAGGCGTCACGAGCCGCCTCCGAGGCGCGCCCGCGCCTCGCGCATCGCGAAGGCGACCATGCCCGCGGTGGGCAGGCGGCCCCAGCCCTCCGGCGTGCTGTAGTAGCGCTCGCCGTGGGTCGTTTCCGGCGGCTCGCGCTCGCCGTACTCGATGTCCAGGCCCTCGACGCGGATCGTCGGCGAGCCGAGGCAGCGCAGCGCGCGCGCCTCGTCGTCCGAGGCGACCTCGATCGTCTCGACCGTGGCGTCCTCGATCCCGGCGGCGGCCGCGGCCTCCTGAATGACGGCGATGGCGTCTTCCGCGATGGCGTCCCCGCGGCCGACGTATAGATCAATGCGCATGTTCACTCCCTGCAGCGCCTAGCCTACGGGCCGCCCCCGCCGCGCGCACGCAGCCAGGCCTCGATGATCGCCGGGTCGTGGGGGAAGGGGAGGTCCGGCAGCGCGTCGGGCGGGAAGAAGCCGACCTCCAGCGCCTCCGGGCCGGGACTCGGCGTCCCGGCGCTGATGCGGCCGGCCCAGGCGATGAACACCACCGGATCGCCGGCTGTGCTGTAGACGCCGAGCAGATGCTCGATCTCCACGTCGACCGAGGCTTCCTCGAGCACCTCGCGCCGCGCCGCATCCTCGACGGCCTCGCCGCGATCGACGAAGCCGGAGGGGAAGCACCAGCGTCCGTACATCGGATCATGGTTGCGGCGCACGAGCAGGATCGCGCCCTCGTGCTCGATCACCACGCCGGTGGCGAGCTTGGGGTTCTCCCAGCGCACGAAGTCGCAGCTCGGGCAGGCCGGCGGGCGGCGCCCCCCGGCCTCCGCCCCGGCGCCTGCTTGCAGGGCCGTCCCGCAGTTCGGGCAGTAGCCGGGCCCCGCGACCGATTCGTGGCCGTGGCCGTGGTCCTCCGTCACCGGGCGCCCGTCACCGGAACAGCGCGATGCGGCGGAAGCGCTCGAGGTAGCGTCCGTCCTCCTCGCGCCAGCGCTCGCGCACCATCTCGACGAAGTCCTCGCGACCGCCGAACTGGCTGAGGTGCGCGAGCAGCCCCTTGATCTTCGTCTCGATCACGCTGGAGATGTCGACGTCGACGGTCGGCTCGTTCGCGCCCCAGAGGTAGAGCTCGCGCACCTTGTGCGTGGGCAGGCCCTCGGCGATCTGCTCGGGGAAGTTGAGGCGGTCGCGAGCGGTCGGGTAGACGGCGTCGACGGCGGCGAGGCCGCTGATGCGGTGGTCGTTGTGGTTCACGAACGAGTTGTTGATGATCACCGGCTCCGGGTCGTGGGTGTAGACGGCGAACGGCTGGAAGGCGCGGATCTCGCGCGTGATCGCGCCCAGCAGCTCGCGCGAGTAGACGAGCTCCCCGTCCGTGAAGCCGAGGTAACCGACCGAGCCGACGCCGAGGATGCGCGCCGCCTCGCGCTGCTCGTGCTCGCGCGCGGCGACGAGGCTCTCGGGCGTGAAGGCGGGATCGTCGGACCCCTTGGAGCCGTCCGTGACGACGAGGTAGCGGACCTCCCAGCCGGCCGCGGCGAGCAGCGCCGCGGTCCCGCCGGCGCCGAAGTCGGCGTCATCGGGGTGAGCGGCGACGACCATGGCGCGGCGCAGTTCGCCCTCGTCCGGGTCCGGTTCGCCCGGCGGCTGGCCGCCGAAGAGGTCTTCCAGGCTCGCGCTCATCGGGCCTCCAGTTCCGCTGCGGTGGTTGGCGTCGCGACCGTCATCGTAGCGCGCGTCCGCCCCGGCGGGCCGCTACACCCTCATCCCGCGCTCGGCGGAGGCCTGGCGGTGGCGGGCACCGTTCACCACCAGCGAGGCGACCGTGAAGAAGATGATCGAGATCGAGACCACGCCCACCATGATCGTGATCGCCAGCCGGTACGAGCCGGTCGCATCGAACATCGCGCCGGCGACGATCGGGCCCAGCGCCGTCCCCGGGAAGGCGAGCATCATCATCGCGCCGGTGATCGTCCCGAACTGCCGCGTGCCGAAGGTGCGGTTGATCAGGATCGGCTCCAGCATCGGCACGAACGCGCCGCCCAGTCCCCACATCAGCACGAACACGACCAGGCCCGCAGGCGCCGTCGATATCACCACCGCCGAGAGCGCCGCGACCTGCGTGATCGCGACTACGACCGCGAGCAGGAAGGTGCGGCGGATGCGCCCCAGCAGCAGCCCGAACGGCAGCCGCGAGAAGCCGCGCACGGAGGCGCCAATCGCGACCAGGAGCGCGGCCTGTTCGACCCCGCTCGTCTGGAAGAAATCCAGTTGCAGCGTGGAGAACGTCGCCGGCGCGATGAAGAAGGTCATGAATGCGCCGGCGAGCAGCCAGAACGCCGGCGAGCGCAGCGCCTCGCCGACCGTGAAGCCGGCGGTCTCGGGCGTGGTGGCTTGCGCCTCGAGCTCCGTCATCCGTTCCACCCGCAGTCCGAGGTTGGCCGGCCGATCGTGGATCAGCAGCAGCGCGAGCAGCCCGTTGACGAGCAGGATTAGCAGCGCGGTGGTCACCATCACCGCCGACCAGTCCCAGCGCTCCTCGATCATCGAGAGCGGCAGCACCCCGACGCCGGCGATACCGAAGCCGATCGTGAGCATGCCCAGCGCCATCTGGCGGCGCGCGCTGAACCAGCGCGTCAACAGCCAGCTGTAGGGCACCGGAAAGACCATCGTGCGCGCGATGCTGACGACGCCCCAGCCGACGCCCACCTGCCACAGCGCCTCCGCCCGGGAGGTCACGAGCAGCGCCGCGCACGCGAGCACGGATCCGGTGAGGATCACCTCGCGCGCGCCGCGCGTGTCCATCCAGCGCCCGGTCAGCGGCCCCGCGACCGCGGAGACCAACGATCCGAGCATGAACGCGATCACCACCGGGGCGCGCTGCGCCTCGCCGTCGGTTCCGAACTCCTCGGCGAGCGCCGGGATGTAGATCGTGATCGTCCAGAACGTCGATGCCGCCGCCACGGACGAGCAGAGGATCCCCAGCAGCAGGATCACCCACCCGTAGTAGACCGGACTGCGGAGTGCGAGCGCCCGCCTCAGGGGACGGTCTCGTGAGTAGGCGCGGCAGTCCCGGCCGAACCGTCCGCGGCCCCCTCCGGTGCGGCGTCCGCGCCCAGCTCTCGCGCCTCGACGGCGGCGATGCGCAGGTCATCCATCTCCACGACCGCGAAGCGGTAGCCGCCGAGGTCCGCTGTGTCGCCGACCTCCGGGATCTCACGGAAGTGCTCCAGCAGCAGGCCCGCCACCGTCTTGTAGGGGCCGGGTTCCACCTCGATGTTGAGCAGCTCGCCGAGGGCGTCCACGCTCTCCGCGGCGTCGATGCGCACGATGCCGCCGGGGCGGCGCACGGCGATCTCCGAGGGCGCCTCGAACTCGTCCTGCAGCTCGCCGACGATCTCCTCGAGCACGTTCTCGAGCGTGACGATGCCGTCCGTTCCGCCGTACTCGTCGACGGCGATGGCGAACTGCGTGCGGCGCACGCGCATCAGGCGCAGCAGCTCCTGCACGCTCATCTGCGCCGGCACCATCAGCGGCTCGCGGGTCAGCTCGTCGAGCGAGGCGTCGCCCTCGACAAGCAGCAGGTCGCGCGCGTGCAGCACGCCGGTGACGTTGTCGAGGTCGTCGCGGAAGACGGGGTAGCGCGAGTGGCGGTGCTCCTTGGCGAAGGCCGTCGCCTCGGCGACGGGCGTCTCGGCGGGGATCGCGATCACCTCGGGGCGCGGGGTCATCACGCTCTCGACGCTGAGGCCGGAGAAGCGGATCACGCGCTGCAGCATGAACTCCTGCTGCGCGTTCAGCTCGCCCGCGTCGCGGCTCGCGCGCACGACGAGCCGCAGCTCCTCGGCGCCGAGATGCTCGTCGGACTCGACGCTGCGGTCGACGCCGAGCAGCTTCGAGACCGCCCAGCCGCTCTCGTTGAGCACCCAGATCGCCGGGCGGAAGACGGCGCGGAAGAGCCGCAGCGGGCCGGTGACCAGCAGGGCGACGCGCTCCGGGTATTGCAGCGCGACGCCCTTCGGCGCCAGCTCGCCCGCGACGACGTGCAGCGCGGTGATCACGACGAAGGCGATGACCACGGCGACGGCGTGCGCGCCGATCGCGCCGAAGGCGGGGTCGAGTAACCCGGCCAGCGCGGGCTCGCCGATCCAGCCGAGCGCGAGGCTGGCGAGGGTGATCCCGAACTGGCAGGCGGCGATGTAGCTGTCGAGGTTGCGGATGCCGTCGTCGACGTTGCGCGCGCCGGGTCTCCCCTCGGCGAGGAGCTGGTGGACGCGCGTGCTCCGCACGGTGACGAGCGCGAACTCGGCCGAGACGAAGAAGCCGTTGAGTAAGACGAGGAAGAGGACGGCGAGCAGGCCGCCGCCAATTTCGAGCACAGCGCCCTCCCAGGCCACCGCAAGGTGACGAGCGTACTACAGCCCGCGCCGAGCGGCGCGGAGCCTGTAGTATCCGCGGGTGTCGCGGGGTATAGTGTATAGAACGTACGTTCCTGAAGGGTGTCATGGCCGACCGCAGCGCGATCGAGTGGACCGAGGCGACATGGAACCCGGTGACGGGCTGCACGCAGATCTCGCCGGGCTGCGCGCACTGCTACGCCAAGCGCTTCGCGGAGCGCTTCCGCGGCGTGCCCGGCCATCCCTACGAGCGCGGCTTCGACGTCGTCCTGCGGCCGGAGCGGCTTGAGCAGCCCCTGAAGTGGAAGCGTCCGCGCACCATCTTCGTCAACAGCATGAGCGACCTGTTCCACGAAGACATTGCCGATTCCTTCGTGACCGATGTGTTCGATGTCATGGAACGCGCGCACTGGCACAAGTTCCAGGTGCTCACCAAGCGCCCCGAACGCGCCGCAGTCCTCGCGCCGTCGCTACCGTGGCCCGAGAACATCTGGCTCGGCATCTCAGTCGAGAACCAGCGCTGGACGACGCGCATCGACGAACTGCGGGCGATCGACGCCAGCGTGCGCTTCCTCTCCTGCGAGCCGCTGCTCGGCCCCCTCGACCTCGACCTCGAGGGCATCCACTGGGTGATCGCGGGCGGCGAGAGCGGCCCCCGCGCCCGCCCGATGCAGCCCGAATGGGCGCGCTCGATCCGTGACCAGTGCCTCGCCGCCGGCGTCCCGTTCTTCTTCAAGCAATGGGGCGCCCACGACGCCTCGGGCGCGCGGATGAGCAAGAAGGCCGCCGGCCGCCTGCTTGATGGCCGGACGTGGGACGGCGTGCCAGCCTAGCAGGCTGCTTCTATGAGGGCTGGTCCGATCTGCAAGTCGGCCAACGTGGTGGCCGCTCCGTCTGCACGCCATGCCGGATGGTGACCTGTGCCCCGCTTCTATCCGCACTCGCCGAGGGGTCGCGCTTCTGGACCCGGTGCATGATGGGGAACCTGCTTGCAGGGGGCGCTGCCAGCTGAAAAGCGTCCTTGGGTGGACCAGCAGCCTGTCGCAGTCGCCCGGTCTTCAGCATCACGGTGCAGCCGTTGGTGGTCGTCTGGTGGTGGTTCGCCGTCTTCCCGTCGCCCGCTACGCAGCCTCCCCCTCCGCCGTGGCGGCCTGGCGCAGCGGCTCATAGACCTCGCCGCTGCGCCAGAGCGCGTGCAGCAACACTGCGAGGCGTCGCGCCACGGCGACGACCGCGCGCTTCTTCGCGTTCCCCGCTCCCGAGGCCATGTAGCGCTCGCCCCAGCGGCGCAAGTCGCAGTCTGGTCCGAACGGTCCGAGGACGTACTGCGCGGCCTGCACGAGCAGCCGCCTCAGGTGGGAGTCGCCACGTTTGGTGATCCCCAGTTGCGTGTGGCGGCCGCCGGAGTCGCGACGCCTGGGCACGAGGCCGAGGTAGGGTGCGACCTCGCGGCTGCGGGGAAAGCGCGCGGGATCCTCGATCGTCAGCACGAAGGTGAGGGCGGTGATGGGACCGACGCCTGCGACCTGGCGGAGCGCGGCGGTCTCGGGGTAGGCCGCGCACAGCGCCTCGACCTCCCGGCCGGCGGCGGCGATGCGGGCGCTGAGCTCGCCAATCACCTCGAGCAGCGGCAGCAGTGCGGTGCGCAGTTCAGCCGGGATGTGCTCCGCTGCCTTGCGATGGAAGGCTGGCGCGGTCACCTTCGGCAGCGCGGCGCCCCACGCCTTGACGGCGCCGCGCACGTGGTTGATGAGCTGCGTCCGCGAGCGCACGAGCGCGTCGCGGCCGCGCACGACCGCGAGATCCTGCTGGGCCTGCGCGCTGCGGTGACGGATCGGGGCGAGCAGCTTGGGGTCGAGGCGACCCAGCCGTGCCAGTTGCTCGGCGTCGCTGCGGTCGTCCTTGCGGTGGCTGCGTGCGATCAGCGCTACCTGGCGGGGGTTGGCGACAATCACCTCGTGACCGAGTTCGGTCAGCAGCCGGCTCAGCCACGGCGAGTGCCGTCCCGCCTCCAGCACCGCCCGTGCCGCCGGCAGCTCCCCGAGCGCTCGCCTCAGCGCGAGGGCCGTCGTGCGGACGCGCTGCTCGCGCTGCACGTCCCCGGCGGGGCCGAGCACGCAGATCTGGGTGTGACGGTCGCTCACATCGAGGCCCCAGGTGACTCCGCTGGCTTCCTCCCGTTCAACGCGCTCTGCCGTTGCGATATGCTGCTGCATGGCTGGTCTTCTACCTCTCTGGCTCTGAGAAGCCGTTCTGGGCCCGATTCGAGGCCGCTTACCGGGGACGAGTATCCCCTTGAGGAGGAGACCAGCCCTCATCCCATCTGAAAAACCCCTGATCCTGGGCCGCTGGGTCTCACTGGCCATTCGGTGGGCTGGCGTAGAGCCCAGAAACATTGGGTTTCTTGATGTCGCGGCCAGCGCGATTTCAGCCCAAAAGCGCCGCCGCGGACTTTTTCATCACCCTGCTAGTGCGGATCGTGTCGTGACTGACCTCCTAGCAGGTGACGGCCTGCCTGCCTTTCCACTGCAACCGTGGACACGGACGAAGCTCTTCCTGATCGAACGCTACCTCGACATCTTCACGGTAGGCATGCGCAGAAGGTGGAGACTGGTCTATGCCGATCTCTTCTCTGGTCCGGGCCTTTGCGTTGATGAGGCAACGAGGGAGGAACGTCCCGGCTCAGCTCTGCTGGCCGCGCGGCGAGAGGAGTTCGATGCGCTCTTCTTGAACGACGTCAGCGCTGAGGCAATCACGGCGCTGAGGCAGCGGGTCGGCGGGGGAGATGCGCGGAAGGTCCGATTGACTGCGTTGGATTGCAACGAAGCGGCAGTTGCCGCCCGCGAGCACCTCTTTCCCCCGACATCCGCAAGCGGAACTCTGGGTCTGGCCGTCATTGACCCGACGGCGTTCCAAATCTCCTTCGACGCTATTCGAGAGATGACCGCAGACTTACGAATCGATCTCATCATCACATTCATGACCGGGTACATTCTTCGCTTCATTGGCGAGCCGTCACTGGAGGGAAGGCTCGACCGCTTCTTCGGGACGCTTGAATGGCGAGATCTCGTTCCCGGCATTGATAGGGGGAGGTTGACGTACCGCGCTCTGCTCGATCTCTACGAGGCACAACTTCGCTCGATCGGGTACTCAGTCTTTGATGATCGCCAACAGGCGCGAAATCGGGCTGGAGCGAGCATCTACCACATGGTCTTCGCCAGTAAGGATCCGCGGGGCGGGGACTTCTGGCGGAAGATCAGCCAGCGCGACGATGTGGGCCGCGCGCGGCTGCCGGGGTTCTAGCTACTCTCGCCCGAGCGTCAGCCCCAGCACCGCGGCGAGCTCGACGAGCGTGGGGACGGCGGTCTCGCCGTGGAGGGCGCCGGCCTCGAGGTTGCGGGCGATCGAGAGCAGGATCTCGATGGCGCGCGGGGTGTCGAAGTCGTCGTCCATGGCGTCCATGAACTCGTTGCGCCGCGGCTGCACGCGCAACTGGTCCCGCGGACCGCCGGTGCTCGCCGCCGCGCGGTGCAGCAGCGCCGCCTGCTCCTCGCGGCGCTCGAGGTCGGCGCCGTGCCAGGGGTGCTCCTCGCGGTAGTGCGTGCCCAGCAGCGCGAGCCGGATCGCGTCCGGCGTATGCCCGGCGGCGAGCAGCTCGCTCACCTTCACGAGGTTGCCGAGCGACTTCGACATCTTCACGCCGTCCAGCGTGAGCGTGCCGATGTGCATCCAGCAGCCGACGAACGGCTCGGCCCCCGTCGCGTGCTGCGACTGCACGATCTCGGACTCGTGGTGCGGGTAGATCAGGTCGCGTCCGCCACCGTGGATGTCGATCCGGTCGCCGAGCGCGGCGCGCACCATCGCGGAGCACTCGATGTGCCAGCCGGGGCGGCCGCGGCCCCAGGGCGCGTCGAAGGCCGCGCCCGGGTAGTCCGAGGGCTGCCAGAGCAGGAAGTCAAGCGTGTCGCGCTTCAGGTGCTCGGGCTCCTCGGGCATCGTGTCGGTGCGGGGGGCGTTGCGCAGCTCGTCCGTGCTCATCCCGGCGAGCGCGCCGAAGGCGGGCGCGGTGCGCGCCTCGAAGAAGACGTGGCCCCCGGCCTCGTAGGCGTGCCCGCGCTCCAGCAGCAGCGAGATCAGCTCGATGATCTCGGGGATGCTCCCGGAGACGCGCGGGTAGGCATCCGGGCGCAGCACGTTGATCGCGTCCATGTCCTGCAGGAACTGCGTGTGCTGCTGCTCGGTCAGCTCCGCGATCGAGATGCCGCGCTCACGCGAGACGCGCACCATGTCGTCGTCGATATCGGTGATGTTCTGGATGTGCCGGACCTCGAAGGACTGGAACTCGAGGTAGCGGCGCACGATGTCGAAGACGACGTAGGTGAGGGCGTGCCCGAGGTGTCCCACGTCGTACGGCGTGATCCCGCACACGTACATGCGGACGACGTGGTCCTCAATGGGTCTCAGTGGCTCTCTGCGGCGCGAGAGCGTGTGGTGGATCTCGAGCAGCAGCGGGCTCCTCGTCGTGCGGGTCGGGGTCGCGCGGGCCAGCGCCGGGCATCGTAGCATGGCGCTGTCGCTACCGAGGCCGCGCACGGGCGGCGCAGGCAGAGGAGGGCGCAGTGCTGCTCGCACGGGCACGGGTTCGGGGCAGGGTGGTGCACGGCATCGTCGAGGACGGCGCGCTGCACCTGATCCGCGGCGGTCTGTACGGCCGGCGCGAGCGCAGCGGCGAGGTCGTGCCGCTCGAGGAGGCGCACCTGCTCGCGCCGACGCAGCCGACGAAGGTGCTGGCGATCGGCCTCAACTACCGCAGCCACCTCGCCTCGGGCGCGGCGACCGCGGCGGGTGCGCGGCCCGAGCCGGCGCAGCCGGAGCCGTTCATCAAGACGCCGAGTTCCGTGATCGGCCCCGGCGAGGCGATCGTGCTCCCGCCCGGCGCCGGCCGCGTCGACGAGGAGGGCGAGGTCGTCGCCGTGATCGGACGGCGCGGGCGCAACATCCCCGAGGATCGCGTCGAGGACTACATCCTCGGCTACACCTGCGGCAACGACGTGTCGGCGCGCCACTGGCAGCGCGACGATCTCCAGTGGTGGCGCGCCAAGTCCGCCGACACCTTCACCGCCGCCGGGCCCTGGATCGCCACCGACCTCGACCCCGAGGCGATCCCGATCGCGGTGCGCGTCAACGGCGAGGAGGTCCAGCGGGCGACGACGGCCGACCTGATCCACTCGATCCGCCGCTGCATCGCCCACATCTCGAGCGCGATGACGCTGGAGCGCGGCGACATGATCTTCACCGGCACGCCCGGCGAGACAAGCCAGCTCGCCGCGGGCGACATCGTCTCCGTCGAGGTCGGCGGCGTCGGCGTGCTGCGCAACCCGGTGGTCGAGGGCTGAGCGCCCGCACGGACTGATCGGCCGGTCTGCCAGGCCGGGGAGGGGCGCGATGACCGAAGGCGGCCGCCCACTGCGCCTCGCCCTGTTGCAGCTCCCCGCCTTCGAGCTGGCCGACCACGAGGCGGCCTGGGCGGAGCTGCTGCGCCGCATCGACGAGGCCGCTGCCGGCTCCTCCGCCGGAGCGCCGGACCTGATCGTGCTGCCCGAGGCGAGCTACCCCGCCTACTACCTGCACTCCCGCGAGGCCTACGAGGCCGCCGCGGTCCTCGCCGACGGCGAGGTCGAGGCGGCCATCGGCGAGCGCGCGGCGCGCCACGGCTGCGCGATCGCCGTCGGCCTCGTGCAGCGAGGCGGGGACGGCGCTGCGGGCGACGGGCGACTCGTGAACACGGCGGTGCTGCTCGCGCGCGACGGACGCGTGGCCGCGCGGCAGCCCAAGCGCTTCCTCTGGCACTTCGATCGCCACTGGTACACGCCCGGCGAGGCGGGCGCGCCGATCGCCCTCGAGGCGGCCGGGTCCGGGTCGACGGAGGTCGGGCTCTTCATCTGCTCCGACGGCCGCCTGCCGGAGATCACGCGCGAACTCGCCCTCGGCGGGGCGGATCTGCTCGTCGACTGCACCGCCTGGGTGTCCTCGGGACGTGATCCGGCGGCGCTCTCCAACCCGCAGGTCGACTACATGCTCGCGGCGCGCGCGATCGAGAACGGCGCCTGGATCGCCGCCGCCGACAAGGTAGGCGTCGAGGCGGACAGCATCGTCTACGCCGGCCGCAGCGGCGTCGTGGACCCGCGCGGGCGCTGGCGCGTGCAGGCGCCGAGCGACCGCCCGGGCGTCGTGCATACCGTCATCGACCTCGACGAGGCGACCGGCCCGCCGGTCGCGCCGCGCATCGAGCTGTACGGGGCGGCAGCGATTTCGGGCGACTCGCTCGAGGATGCCGAGGCGGGCTCAGGCGCGAACGAGGAGATCGTGCGCGTGGCCGCCGCGGCGGTGGAGGTCTCGCCCTCGGCCGTCGCGCTGATGGAGCGGGTGCGCGCCCTCGTCGCGACGCTCGCGACGCAGGGCGTGGACCTCGTCGTGCTGCCCGATCTCGCGCGCGCGGACGCGCACGCGCTCGGCGAGGAGGAGCTGCTGCCGCTGCTGCGCGCGCTCTCCGCCGACGCCGGCGTGATGCTCGCCGTCGGGCTTGCCGAGCGCGCGGGCGAGGCGACCTACAAGCGGCTCTCGCTGCTCGATCGCGGCGAGCTGATCGCGTCCTGCCGGCAAACGCACCTCGACGGCGCCGAGCGTGCTGCCGGGTACCGCCCCGGGGACGAGCCGCCGCCGCTGGTGGAGACGCGCCTCGGGCGGATCGGCCTGCTTCCGGCCGGCGATGCGCTCGCCCCCGAGCCCGCGCGCGGGCTGCGGCTGCAGGGTGCGGAGTTGCTGCTCTGGTGCGCCCAGCCGCTGCCCGGCTTCGCCCCCGAGGCGTTGCGCGCCCTCGCGCGGTCACGGGCGGCGGAGAACCGTGTCTGGCTCGCGGCGTCCGCCGGTCCCGAGGAGGCCGGCGGGGCCTACGTGGTCGACCCCTCGGGCGCCGTCGCCGCCGAGTCGCTGGCCGGGAGGCCGCTCGCCGTCGCGGCGGACGTGCATCGAGGGCTGGCGCGCTGGCGCCGCGTCGCGCCGGACACGGATCCGATCGCCGAGCACCGGCCGGCGCGCTACCTCGCGCGCGGCGCCTGAGCGGGACAGGCCGCGGCGGCAGCACCCGACGACTCAGTCCGTGCCCCGGCTCTACCTTCTGGGACGTTTCGCGCAGTGGGCACAGATCAGGTCGGGCCCGCCGGCAGCTGGCAGGAGCAGTTCCGGCCGGCCGCCCGGCACCTGTGCTGCGGTGAGGACCGCGCGGGCGCGCAAGATCCGGTCCACCGTGGAACCGAATGAGCGGTCGCGGATGTCCGGCGGGCGGACGTGTTTCTGGCAGAACAGCAGCCGGCAGCGCGAGCACTGGTGACGCATCCGCTCCGGGCATCCCTCGATGGCGCACTCGTTTCGCCTGTTCGATCCCGCGACGCGGGCGCGCCACTCCGTTTGCTTGCGCAGATTCGCCAGTTTCTCGCGACAGCGCCTACCGGCGCAGACGTGCGTGTAGTCCTCGCCGCGCTCGCCGTGTTTCCTGCAGAAGGGGCGAGTGCAGTAGACGCACTCGCTCACGGCCTCGCGGCCGCAGCCCCGTCGCCGAAAGCTCGAGCCGAACTTGCAGGGCCGTGCCCTCGCCGCCACGCTCAGTCCCAGACTTTGCGGCGCTCGCGGCAGTGCGCGCAGACGACGGCGAGCACCTTGAGGGCGGGTTGGATCGAGTTGTCGGGGACCTCGCGATTGCGCACGTGCTCCGGGCAGAACAGCAGCCGGCAGCGCGAGCACTGGTGGCGCTGCCGCTCCGCACAGCCCTCGATCGCGCACACGCTCACGCGGTTCGATGCGGAGGCGCGCTCGCGCCACTGCGCGTGCGCGCGCATGTCCCGCAGCTTCTCGCGGCAGCGCTTGCCGGCGCAGACGTCCGTGTAGTTCTCGCCGCGCTCGCCGTGCTCGGCGCAGAAGGGGCGGCCGCAGTAGACGCAGTCGCTGACGGCCTCGCGGTTGCAGCCACGACGCAGGAAACCCGATCCGAATCTGCAGAACTGTGCGTTCACCGCGCCGCCGCCGGTTCCTGGCGCTGCGCCCTCGGGCGACGCGTCCGGACGCCGAGGGCGGGACCGGTGGGCATTCTCGCACAGGCCGGCGCGCGTCTGCGCGCCGCCGGCGTCAGCTCGGCGAGCTTCCGGCGCTCTGGATCTGCAACATGATCTGCGTGTAGTCCTCGTCATCCTCGAAGGTGTCGAAGGAGGCCGAACCCTGCAGCGAGCCGTCTTCCGAGGCGAATTCGAGCACCGTCGCGAAGCCGACCGCCTCGTCGCTGCCGATCTCCCAGCCCTGCGCCTCAATGCGTTCGCGGTAGAGCTCGGTCGCCTCGAACGACGAGCCGGGAGTGAGCACGGTCAGCTGGTACCCCGTGGCGCCCGGCTGGCTGCTCCAGAACAGCTCCACGATCGTCTGATCGCCCTCGAGCAGGAAGGCGGCCGGGAACCCGTCGGGCAGCGGCCGTCCGTCCTGCGGGAACGCGAACGGCGGATCGTCCGCCGGGATCGCGGGCTGGGCCTGGATCAGGTAGATGACCGTCGAGACGGGGCCGGCCTGGACCGCGTTTGCCGCGTCTGTGTCCGCCGTACTGTCCGCTTCGGCCTCGCCGCTCGTTGCGTCTGGATCCGGCGTGCGCGGCAGGATCCAGACGAAGCCGCTGATGTCCGCGCTGATCGTGTTCTGGTACTGGAAGAAGCCCAGGTCTTCGCTCGATCGCCCGCCCGTCACCTGCCACGGCGACTGATCGAGCTGCTCGCTCACGAGGAGCTCCGCGTCCACCTGCGGCCCCGGCGTGTCGTAGACGATGAAGAAGGCGAGCTCGCCGTTGATCCGCCTCGTGAGCACCGATCCGAGGAGCATGCCGTCGGGATGCACCGGCAGCGCAACCGGCAGGTCGATGAACAGGTCATCGGCCGTGGCGGCGGGATCCTCGGAGGCGGCGATGCCGGCGGCGAAGCGCGCGAAGGCGTCCGCGCGGTCACTCTCCCAGAGCGCGCTGAACTCCTCGGGCGTCAGGTCCGCGAGCTCGGCGATCGGGGTGAGCCGCTCGTCGGCGGACTCGACGGCGCTCGAGATCGCGATGACGGCCGTGGGGTTCAGTGCGAGTTGCAGGCCGGGGACGATTCCGGCGGACCGCGATTCGACGATCGTGCCGAGCGGCTCGCCGACGCTCATTAGCCGCGCGGCAATGGCGGCCCCCGCCTCCGCATCCGCTTCGGCCGAGGCGGTCTCGGCGGGTTCGTCGCTGCCCCCGCAGGCCGCGAGCACGGCCGCGAGCAGGAGGGCGAGCACGGCTGCGCCGGCAGCGAGCGCTGATCGCATCAGGAGTCCTGTCCAATGCGAGCGGGGCGCCTGTCGCCGCAAGCCGAGCAGTGCGATGGATGGGGTGGGTGAGGGGATTTGAACCCCCGATCTCCAGGGCCACAACCTGGCGCCTTTGACCGCTAGGCGACACCCACCACGCGGAGCCGCGGCCCCTGGGCCGCGCCAATCGAGTGTATCAGCGCGCCGCCCTCACCGGCGAGGACGCAGGACGCGAGGTGCAGGCCGCGCCTCGGAGGCTACTGCGGGGCGATCGCTCGGTACTTGCCGCGGAAAAAGAGCAGCGGGTCCGCCTCGGGGCGGACGATCTCGCAGTTGGCGACCTCGCCGACGAAGATCTTGTGGTCGCCGCCGTCGAGGATGCTGTGCGTGCGGCAGTCCAGCCAGGCGATGGAGCCCTCGATCAGGGGCGATCCGAGATCGCTCATGTGGTAGGCCGTATCGCCCATCGGGCTGTCGGGAGGCGTGGTGCCAGCGAAGAAGTTGGAGACGGCCTCCTGGTCGTCGGCCAGGAGGTTGATCGCGAAGTTGCCCGCCTGGTCGATTATCGGGTAGGAGGTGGCCTTCAGATCGACGCAGACGAGGAACAGCGTCGGCTCGAGCGAGAGCGCGGAGATCGCGTTCGCGGTGAGCCCTCGCGGGCCGTCGTCGCCGACCATCGTCACCACCGACACGCCGGTCGCGAAGTTGCCGCAGACATCGCGGAACATGCGGGTGTCGATGCCGGAGGAACTGGTAGTCATGCTCGCATCCTCTCAAGCGCCTTGCCGCTGAGGTCCACGGGTCGCGCTGCTACACTGAGAGATACCGGACGCCGCCGCCGAGCGCCACCCCGGCGGGCGCGGCCGGAGTTCTCCACGACGCTCTCCGAATTGAGGCCCCGATGTCGCCGAACCCCGCATTGCAATGTCCGCGAGACAGCGCCGAGCTGATTGTCGAGCACATGCACGGCATCGAGGTCGACCACTGCGGGACGTGCAACGGACGCTGGCTCGACCACCACGAACTCGACGACCTCGAGGCGACGAAGGCCGACGAGGCCGTGCGCCGTGGCACGATCCGCTACTCGGAACGCGACTCCGATCTGTCCTGCCCCGTCTGCGGCGAGCAGATGGCCGCTTTCAACTACCGCGCCTACGACCTCGAGCTGGACACTTGCCGCAGCGAGCACGGCTTCTGGCTCGACGCCGGCGAGGAGGGCCGCGTCCGCGACATCATCGATGAGCGCGTGCGCGGCCTGCAGCGCTCCGCTACCGCCGAGGCGGCGTGGGGCAACTTCCTCGACGGCCTCGGGGGGCGTGGCGGGGGAGGCGCCTGGGGCTCCGTGCGCCGCTTCTTCGGCGGCGGGCGGAGCTGACGCGTTTCGCCCGGCCGCCCGGCCCGGCGCGGCGCAGCCCGCTGCGTACAATCACCGAATGAGTCCGCCCGCATGACTACCGAGGCCGCCGACCGCGCACCGACGTTCGACCCTGTCGCGGCGATGGCGCGGCGCATCGAGGCCGGCGACCAACTCGGTGCGCTCACGCTCGCCCACGAGCTGCATCCCGCGCAGTTGGCGGACGCCTTCGTCGGCATCGATCAGGAGGTCAGCGAGCTGCTGGTGCAGCGCCTGGCGCCGCGCGAACTCGGCGCCGTGCTCGCCTACCTCGAGCCGCACTACCGCGAGGACCTGCTCGTCGGCCTCGCGCCGGAGCGCATCGCGCAGGTGATGGAGGTCGTCGCCGACGACGTGGCGACGGACATTGTCCAGGACCTGCCGGAGGAGATCGGCAGCCAGGTGCTGTCCGCCCTCTCCCTCCGCCAGCAGCACGCGATCAGCCACCTCATGGCGCACGACGAGGAGAGCGCCGGCGGCCGCATGACGGGCCAGCGCATCGCGATGCCACCCGACCGTCTCGCCGGCGAGGTGATCGACGATCTGCGCACGATCCGGCCCGATACGACGCAGCCGTTCTACATCTACGTCACCGACGAGGACGGCCGCCTCCTGGGTGTCGTCAACCTGCGCGCGCTGCTGATCACGCCGCCGCAGACGCCGATCGCCGACCTCGCCTTCCGCGACGTCGTGTCCGTGACCGCGTCCACCGACCAGGAAGAGGCCGCGCGCCTGCTCAAGCGCTACAAGCTGCTCTCGCTGCCCGTTGTCGACGACGACGGGCACCTGCTCGGCGCGCTGACCGCCGACGATCTGATCGACGTGCTTGAGGACGAGGCGACCGAGGACATGTTCCGGCAGGTCGGCGTCCACGAGGACGAGGATCTGCGCTCGATCGTCCGCTCGGTGCGGTTCCGGTTGCCGTGGCTGATGGTGAACCTCGTCACGGTGCTGTTCGCCGGGTTCGTGGTCGCGCTGTTCGAGAGCACGGTCGCGCGCGTCGCGGTCCTCGCCGCCTTCCTGCCGGTGGTGGCGGGCCAGGGCGGCAACGCCGGCATCCAGACGCTTACCGTCGTGATCCGCTCGCTCGCCGTCGGCCGCCTGCGCGGACGCGACCTCTGGCGGGTAGTGCTGCACGAGGCGGCGACGGGGCTGATCAACGGCCTGGTGGTCGGCGTGGCGGTCGGGCTGGTCGCCTGGCTCTGGCAGGGCAACGCGGCGCTCGGCCTGATCGTCGGCCTGGCGCTCGCCGCCAACATGCTCGTTGGCGTCATCGCCGGGGTGCTGATCCCGATGGGCCTCCAGCGCTTCCGCTCCGACCCCGCCCTCTCGGCGGGCATCTGGCTCACCACGGCCACCGACGTACTCGGCTTCGCCGTCTTCCTCGGCCTCGCCGCACTCTTTGTCGGCGCGATCGACTGAGGGGCGCGCTCAGACCTCGAGGTGGCGGAAGCAACTCGTGACGTGGTCGTTCACCAGGCCGGCCGCCTGCATGTAGGCGTAGCAGATCGTCGGGCCCACGAAGTTGAACCCGCGCGACCGGAGGTCGCGGCTCAGCGCACTCGACTGCCCGGTCTGCGCGGGAATGTCCGAGAGCGACTCGAAGGCGTTACGCCTCGGCGCTCCATCGACGAACGCCCACACGTACGCGTCGAACGAGCCGTGCGCTGACTGCACATCGAGGAAGGCCGCGGCGTTCCGCACGGCGGAGGCGATCTTCGCCCGGTTGCGGATGATCCCGGCGTCCTGCAGCAGGCGCTCGCGATCCGCCTCGCCGAAGCGCGCGACCGCCTCCGGGTCGAAGCCCGCGAAGGCGGCGCGGTAGCTCTCGCGCCTCCCGAGCACCGTGCGCCAGCTCAGGCCCGCCTGCGCGCCCTCGAGGATCAGGAACTCGAAGTGGGTGCGGTCGTCGTGGACGGGCACGCCCCACTCGCGGTCGTGGTAGTCGAGCATCAGCGGATCGCCGCCCGCCGCCCATTCGCAGCGGGTGCGGCCGTCACTCACGTGCCGCCCCGCCTACTCGCCCGCCTCCGCGATCAGCGGCGCGGCCTCGTAGCTGCCGTCGCCGCGGGCCGCCTCGAGGGCTGAGAGCAGCCGCGCCAGCGTCGCGTAGCCGACCTCGCGTCCCCACGTCACCGGGCCGCGCGGGTAGTTCGTCGCGTGCTGCATCGCGGCGTCGATGTCCTCGCCGCTGGCCGCCCCGTCGCCGAGGGCGCGCGCGGCCTCGTTCATTACCGTGCCGAGCATGCGCGCGAAGGCGAAGCGCTCCTCCGCGCTCGCCTCCGCGACGTCCTCCGGATCGCACAGCGCCGCCGCCTCCACGAAGGCGTCGACGGCTGCCGCGAGGTCGGGCGACAGCGCAAGCGGCGACGCCTCGACAGTCACGTTGGCCGCCGGTGGGTCGCTGCTGTAGTCGTAGACGCCGCTGCCCGTCTTGCGGCCCAGATCGCCGCGCTCGGCGAGTCCGGCCTGCACGCGGGGCGGCTCGAAGCGCGCCGGCCGGCCGGTGCGCTCCCAGACGGAGATCGTGACCGCGTGGTTGACCTCCTGCCCGACGAGGTCGGCGACCTGCATCGGCCCCATCCGGAACTGCCCCAGCTTGCGCATCGCGCCATCGATCACGTCAGGCCCCGCGACGCCCTCGTCGAGCATGCGGAAGGCCTCGACGTAGGAGCTGCGGGCGACGCGGTTGACGATGAAGCCGGGCGCGTCCGCGGTGCGGGCGGGGACCTTGCCCCAGGCGCTCGCCGTCTCCGCCACCAGATCGGCGGCGGCCTCGCTCGTCGCCTCGGGGGCGACGACCTCGACCAGCGCCATCACCGGCGCGGGGTTGAAGAAGTGCATCCCGACCACGCGCGAGCGGTCGCGCAGCGGGCTCGCGATCTCGCCGACCGAGAGCGACGAGGTGTTCGTCGCCAGCACGGCGTCCGCCGGCGCGGCGGCGTCGAGCTGCCGGAACAGCTCCTGCTTCACGCCGAGGTCCTCGACGACCGCCTCGACGACCAGTTCGACGCCCTCGAGGTCGTCGAGAGAGCCCTCGATGAGGCGTCCGATGACGGCGGCGTGCTCCTCCTCGGACATCGCGCCGCGGTCGACCTGGCGCTGGAGTCGCGCCGCGACGGACTCGCGGGCGCGCTCGACCGCGCCGGGCTGGGTGTCGATCAGCCGTACGGTGCAGCCGTGCGTCACCGCCACCTGGGCGATGCCGGCGCCCATCGTGCCGGCGCCGAGGATTGCGACCTGTTCGACCGCCATCGTGCTAGCAGCGCTCGATCACGGCCGCCATGCCCTGGCCGCCGCCGATGCACATCGTCTCGAGGCCGAACTCGGCGTCGCCACGCTCCATCTCGTGCAGCAGTGTCGCCATGATCCGCACACCCGTCGCGCCGACGGGGTGGCCGATCGAGATGCCGGAGCCGTTGACGTTCACCCGGTCCCAGTCGGAGTCGCTCAGGCCCCACGCGCGAGTGACGCCCAGCACCTGGGCCGCGAACGCCTCGTTGAGCTCGATCAGGTCGATGTCGCCGAAGTCCATGCCGAGCTGGTCGAAGGTCTTCTGCGCGGCCGGGACGGGGCCCAGGCCCATCAGCTTCGGCGCCACGCCGGCGACGGACCAGCCGCGCAGCTTGCCCATCGCCTTCAGGCCCAGCTCGGCGGCGCGCTCCGGCGTGGTCACGATGCAGACGGCGGCGGCGTCGTTCTGGCCGCTCGCGTTGCCCGCCGTGACGGTCGACTCCGGGTCGTCCGCGGCGTAGACGGCGCGCAGCCGCGCGAGCGACTCGAGCGAGGTGTCGCGCCTCGGGTGCTCGTCCGTGTCGACGATCACCGGGTCGCCGCGGCGCTGCGGGACCGCGACCGGGACGATCTCGGCCGCGAAGCGGCCCTCGTCCTGCGCGGCGATGGCGCGCTGATGCGAGCGCAGCGCGAGGGCGTCCTGCTCCTCGCGCGGGATGCCGTACTCGCGGCGCACGTTCTCGGCGGTCTCGATCATGCCGCCCGGCACCGGGTGGAGGATGCTGCCCGCGGTCACGCGCGCCCTCGCGAGGCGGTCGTGCAGCTCGATGCTGCCGTTGTTGGGGCCCCAGCGCGGGGCGCTCGAGTAGAACTCGACGGTGCTCATGCTCTCCGCGCCGCCCGCGAGGACGACGTCGGCGACGCCGGTCTGGACCTGCATCGCGGCGTAGCAGATCGCCTGCAGGCCGGAGCCGCAACGGCGGTCGATCTGCAGCCCCGGCGTCTCGACGGGCAGCCCGGCGTGCAGCGCCGCCACGCGGCCCACCGCGGGCGCCTCGCCGCTCGGGTAGCACTGCCCGAAGATCACGTCGTCGATCTCGGTCGGATCGAGCTGGGTGCGTTCGAGCAGCGCCTCGATGACGGTGGCGGCCAGCGCCGTCACGGTGATGTCGCGGAAGACGCCGCCATAGCGCCCCACGGGGGTGCGCAGCGGGTTACAGATCACGGCCTCGCGCATACGCCTGCTCCTCTACCGGCCCGGGCGCGCGGGCTTCCTCGCCGCGCCGCCGCCGCCATGGTAGCGGGCAACAGGCGAACGAGGGCCAGCGGCCTCGGGCTGCGTGCTCAACTCGTCGAAATCTGCTCCGCGTGCTCCTGCAGGTGCGTGAAGACCAGGCTCATGCCCCGCTCGCCGTTCATCCCCGGGCGCAGCTCTTGCTCCAGGTGCTCCGCCGTCACCTCTGCCCAGGCGGCGTCCGCGTGGGCACTCGACGCGGCGAACGCCTCGAGCGCCTCGGCGGCGCTGGCGAGCGACGGGTCGGTGCGCTCGGTGCTCGCCTCCCCGCCGCCGGCGAGGCTCACGGCCCAGCCGGCGAAGGCGTAGTCCACGCCGATCGCGTGCTCCGCGGTCTGGCGGCGCGTCCACTCGTCGCCCTCGGGCTGTTCGTCCCAGCCAGCGGCAGCGCCTTCGAGGGCGGCGCCGAACGCCGCTCGCGCCTCCGCGATCTGTTCCCGCAGTTCGTCCGGTGTCGTCATCGGTCACCCCCTCGCGTGCGGCGTGCTGCCGCCGTGCGGGCACAGTGTAGCGGCTAGCGCGAGGGCGCCCAGCGGAAGCGGCTCACGGCGACGACTGCGCCCGCGAGGCCCCAGGCCGCGATCACCGCGAGGTTGCCGAGCCGCAAGCCCGAGCCCTCCTCGAACGGGTTGAACGCCGCCTGGAGCGCGATCGACAGGTGCTTGACGGGGAACAGGTCGCCGGCCAGGCCGAGCCAGACCGGCGCATTCTCGCGCAGCGGGATGAAGACATCCGAGATGAAGAGCAGCGGCAGGATGATCGCGTTGACGACGGCCGGCGCCGCCTCGGCGTTGGGGACGAACGCGGTCGTCGCGAGGCCGAGCGCGGCGAATGCGGCCGCACCCACCACGAGCGAGAGCAGGAACGCGGGCATCGTCCCGCTCGGCACGTCGACGTCGTAGAAGACCAGGCCGAATGCGGTGACGACGATCACCAGCACGATCGCGATCAGCGTCATGAACAGCACCTTTGCGCCGAGGTACGCGCCCTTCGGCAGCGGCGTGCCGGCGATGCGTTGCAGCTGCCCCTGGTCCCGCGCGAAGGAGATCGACATCGCGAGGCCGGTGTAGCAGGCGTTGATCACGCTGAACGCGGCGATCGTCGGGATGTAGAACGTCGAGGTGTTGGTCCGGCCGCCATCGAGGTCGATCGGCTCGTTGCCGAAGATCACGTTGAAGATCACGAGGAAGATCAGCGGGAAGAAGAAGGTGAAGAAGGCCGCGGCCGGGTTCCGCATGAAGGCCAGCCGCTCGTAGCGGAGCTGGCGGATCAGCAGCCGCGCGGTCGTCATGCCTGCCCCTCCGCGTCGGCGCCCGCGCGAGCGCCGGATGTGAGGTCGAGGTACACGTCCTCCAGCGTCGCGCGCTCCACGCGCAGATCGGCGAGCTCGACCCCGGCGCGCAGCGCCCGCCCGGTCAGCTCGTGCAGCAACCCGGTCGGCGACTCCGCACGCAGCTCGTAGCGGCCGTGGCCGTCGTCGCGCGCGCCCTCGAGACCCTCGAGGATGCCCGCGTGGCCGTCGGGCAGGCGGAACGAGAGGATGGCGGCAGGGCGGCGCGCCATGAGCTCGGCGGGCGAGCCCTCGGCGACGATCGCGCCGCTGACGATCACCCCGACGCGGTCGGCCAGATGCTCGGCCTCGTCCATGTAGTGCGTCGTCAGCAGCACCGTCGCACCGGAGGTGCGCAGGTTGCGCACCATGTCCCAGGCCTGGCGTCGCGCGGCCGGGTCGAAGCCCGTCGTCGGCTCGTCCAGGAAGAGCAGCTCCGGGTCGCCGGCGAGGGCGATCGCCACGTCGAGGCGGCGCTGCTGCCCGCCGGAGAGCTTGCGCACGCGCTGGTCGCGCTGCTCGCTCAGCCCGACGGTCTCGATGATTTCGTCCAGCGGGCGCGGGTGCGGGTAGTAGCCGCGGTACTGCTCGATCGCCTCGGCGACTTTGAGGTACGGCTCGACGCCGGTCGTCTGCAGCACGATGCCGACGCGCTCGCGGAGCGCGACTTCGCGCCGCGCCGGGTCGTGGCCGAGCACGCTGACCTCGCCGCCGTCGCGCTCCCGGTGCCCCTCGAGGATCTCTACGGCCGTCGTCTTGCCCGCGCCGTTGGGGCCGAGCAGTGCGTAGACCTCGCCGCGCGCGATCTCGAGATCGAGCCCGCGCACGGCCTCGATTGCGCCGTAGGACTTGCGCAGGCCGCGGACGGTGATGGCGGGTTCTTCAGGCATGAGCCGAGTCTAGCCGCGGGCCATGCTACGGACTGGCGCGGCCGGATCGGCTACTGCGCGAAGGGGATTCGCTGGGGATCCTCGGGGCAGAAGGCGTAGCCGATAGCCTCGCAGGGATCCTCGTCGGCGCCGGGGGATTCGAGGGCGTCCAGACGCCGTAAGGCCACGTCGATCAAGGCGCTGCTGAGGCGCAACTCCGCCACCAGCTCCGGCAGATCGCCGAGCAGCGAAGTGTCGCCCACGAGCACGGTCAGCTCGTCGACGGCATCCTCGAGGCGCGTGAGGCGCGCGTCGAGCCGCGCGAGCGCCAGCTCCAGTTCCACGAGCTCGGCGCTGCTGGCCCCCGAGCCGCCATCGCGCTCCCGCGGCGCCTGCTCGCCGCCGTCACCGCAGGCGGCGAGCAGCAGCGCGAGGCTCGCGAGGATCAGCGCGGCGCGGCTGTGTGCTGCGGGCATCTGCACCCTCACCCTCGCGCCGCTACTGCAGCGGCAGCGGCGGCTGCCACCACGGCGGGCGCTCGCTGACCTCGATGCGCTCGACCCACTTCACCCAGTGATAGCCGCGCCGCTCCGGTGCGATCACGCGAACCGGGAAGCCGTGCCCCGCGCTCAGCCGCTCGCCGCCCACGTGCGTCGCCAGCAGCAGCCCCTCCGCCTCGCCGAGGCCGAAGCGCCGGCGGTAGCCCGTCGCCGAGATCGCCTCGACGCTCTGTGCATCCTCGGTGACGCCCGCCCGCGCGAGCAGCGCCGCGAGCGGGACGCCGCTCCAATCCTGCGTCGTGTACCAGCCGCCCGTGCAGTCCAGCGTCGCGCGCAGCGTGCGCTGCGGGAGTGCGGCCAGCTCGCGGTAGCCGAGCGCGTACGGCTGGGCGATGGCGCCGCCAACCTCGAGCTGCCAGGCGTCGGCGGCGATCCGCTGGCGCGAGTCGCTGAGCCAGTTGGTGACCGGGTGCGCGTTGCCCTCGAAGCTCGCCTCCTCGCGCGAGCCGGTGAAGCGCCGCTGCGGCCCGGACAGCGTCGAGGCCGCGGCGACGCCGCGCCAGAGCACGAAGCCACCCGCGCCGACGGCGAGCAGGCGCAGCAGCGCGCGGCGGCTCGTGAAGTCGGTGTGCCGCACCCGCGGCCAGCGCAGCGCGGCGTGGAGCGCGAACGGCGGCACGAGCGCGAGCGCGAGGATCGTGTGCAGCACCAGGGGACGCATCTCGCCGTAGATCGGGACGGGCAGGCTGCCTCGCCCGATCGCCGCCCACCAGATGCCCGTGCCGAGTGTGCCGATGAACAGCACCCCGAGCGCGCCCGGTGCGATCGACCACAGCCCGGCGCCGCGCCGTGCGAACGAGCGCATCACGATGCGCCACTTCCAGAGCAGCAGCGCGACCAGCGAGAGCCCGCCGATGCCGTGCAGCCAGAACACCCAGCGGCCCTCGGGGCGGCCGACCAGGAAGCTGCCCAGCCCGGACGCCAGCTCCAGCAGCAGCAGGGCGAGGATCGCGAGGTTCACAGCGCGCGAACTCAACGGCCGCCTCCCGTCGCGGCGCATGTCCGGATGCAGGTTACGCTGGATCGATGACCGCCGAGCGAGCAGGCGAGGGAGGGCGGCTATACCGCTGCGGGTCGACCGTCCCGTGAATCCTCTGAGGGCGTCCGCCGTGTTCCTCGGGCCGCCGGCCGTCGCGCTTGCGATCGCGTTCGCGCACCACCCGGAGTTCCTGGACGCTGCCGGCGCCTCGCTGGCCTACTTCATGATCTGGTACTGGGTGGCCATCATTCCCGTGTCCGTGGTTGCCGCACGGCGCCCTCCCCCTCCTCTTCCGCCACGGCTGCGCACCAGGCTTGCGCTGGCGATCGCCGGTCTCGGCGTGATGTACCTCTTCTTCTGGTGGGGCGGTCTTGGCGCCGGTTCTTCTGGTGGGGCGGTCTTGGCGCCGGCGCAGCGCTCGTGGTCATGGCTGCCTTGCCGCGCGCGGACTGGATTGCGCCTCGCTCCTGATCGCGGCCGGCCTTCCCGCACGCATCGGGTTGCGCCTCGCGAGCGGCCCCTCGCACGCCGTGGTAGCGTGCGGCCCGCTGCGCGCGGACGCGGTCGGGAGGGACGAACGATGAAGGTTCTCGTCATGGGCGGCACGCGCTTCAACGGGCTCGCGCTCGTCCGCGAGCTGGCACGGCACGGCCACGAGGTCACGATCTTCAACCGCGGCCGCACCGAGGCGGAGATCCCGCTCGGCGTGCGCAGGCTGCTCGGCGACCGCACGGACCACGCCGGCATGGCCGAGGTCTTCGCCGGCGAGGAGTTCGACTGCGTCTACGACATCTCTGCCTACACGCCGGACGACGTGCGCGGGATGATCGAGATCTTCCGCGGCCGCACCGGCCACTACGTCTTCGCCAGCTCGACCGTGATCTACGCGGCCAGCAGCGTGCTCCCAATCACCGAGGACTTCCCGGTCGACCGCTCGGAGAAGCAGGGCCAGTACGGCCTCGACAAGCTCGAGTGCGAGGCGATGCTGCTGGCCGAGCACCGCAGCAACGGCTTCCCCGCGACGATCGTGCCGTTCTCGATGGTGTTCGGGCCGAACAACATCATCCCGGAGCGCGAGCAGCGCATGTTCAGCCGCCTGCTCGCCGGCCGCCCGGTGCTGATTCCGGGCAACGGCAGCACCCTCAGCCAGATCGGCCACGTCGACGACGAGGCGCGCGCGCTGCGGATGCTGATGCAGCAGCCGATCACCTACGGCAAGCGCTACAACCTCACCGGCCGCGACTCCTGGACCGACGAGGGCTACGTCGACACCTTCGCCGCCGTCACCGGCGTCGAGGCGCGCAAGGTGTTCATCCCGCCCGCGGTCATGGACCAGCTCTACGACGACGAGTTAATCCTCGACGTGCAGGACGTGGCGAGCTACCGCAACATCCGCACGGCGAGCACGAGCACCCCCGATGCGCACGTCAACCTGCGCTTCCTGCAGCAGGTCATTCAGCGCCTCGCGCCGTACATCCACCGCTGGAACCAGGGCGCCGTCTTCAGCATCGACCGGCTGCGCCGCGATGTCGGCTTCGAGCCGGACTACACCTTCGCCGCCGCCGTCGAGCACACCTACGAGTGGTACCGCCACGAGGGCCTCTTCGAGACCCGCGAGTTCGACTTCCGCTGGGAGGACGCGCTCCTCGATCACCTCGGCGAGGCGTAGCGGCGCGGGAGTCGCAGCTGCGCGCGCCCAGTCGGGCCTACAGCGGCCTCGCGCGGTCGAGGTTGATCTGCGTCGCTGTGGTCACCACGGCGGCCCGGATCATCGAGCCAAGGTCAGCGTTCTCGCGGTAGTCCGGAGAGTGCAGGCTGGTGACGCGGTCCGTGCGGAGGAACTCCTGGAATGCCTGTTTGGCGGATTCGGCGCCTCGTTTGAGGACTCCGAACACATCGCCTCCGCCTCCCTTGATGAGGGAGAAGCAGGGAATATCGGTCAATCCGTCGCCGGCGTAAATCATTTGGCGCATCGGGATGGGCCTTGCGTCAGCTTCCATCGCCTTGTTGACCAGATGCGGTTGCGTCCGTGAGTCCTCTGGACGGATGCCTTTGTTGATCTCAAAGATGAAGCGGGTTTTCTCGGTGAACGTGACGCAACGCTTGATGTAACGCACGACACCCGTCTCGGGGTTCTCGCCGAGTTGGCACGCGTAGTACCCGGAGAAGTACTCCTTGACGATCTCGCTGCCGCCGATGATCGCGTCCAGTCCTCCTGAGACGATGTAGAACTCGACAGTCACGTCCCGCTGCATTGCCACGATGGCGCGGATATCATCGAACAGCCCCGGCAACCCCTCGAACCAGGTCGCGTCCAGAGACGCGCCGAACTCGCGGAGCCGGTCGTTCGTGAGCCCTTCGAGTTTGCCGCCAGGACGCACCTCGTCCAGCAACAGGTTCAGGTAGGCAAGCGGTGGGTCGAAGCCCTGCTCCACCAGCCGCTGAGCGCGCACCGTCCAGAAGTCCTTGGGGTCGATCCCATACTCGGCTAGCAGCGCCGACGTGGAGTCGGGAAGGAGCGTGTCGTCGAAGTCGAAGATGACCGCCACTACGGCCATGCGAGCTCAGCGCTTACGGGTCTGCGTGGAGCCGCCGCTCGTGCTGCGGCGAGCCTGCTGCGCCTTGATTGCCAGTGTTTGCACCTGACGGGTCACAGCCATCCAGTACTGGGCGTTTGGCGAAGCCGGCCGGTCGTCGGTGCGGTTCTGTGGCATGGTGGCTCCCTGTCGCTGCGGGAGTGTAACACGCTGTAATACACAGCCGCATATGCATTCGCCTCGAACGGGCGTTCTCGATGTTGAACTTCCCGGAGCGTAGTCGCTAGCGAAGCTTCCACTCCGGATCACGACGCTCGACGAAGGCGCGGGAGCCCTCGCGCACGTCGTCGGTGGCCGGGTTGGCGGCGGAGATCGCGCGGGCGTTCGCGATGCCGCCGGTGAGGCCGTGGTCGAGGCTCTCCCAGACCGCCTGCTTCGCCAGCCGCACGGCGTGCGGCGCGTTGCGCATCACCACGCGCGCGAGGCGTACCGCCGCCTCGTGCAGTTCGCCGGGCGGCGCGAGCTCGCCGACGAAGCCGACCTGGAAGGCACGCTGCGCCGTCATCCGCCCGTGGCGACCGAGGAAGAGCAGCCGCAGCGCCTCGTGCAGCGGCATCGCCCGCGCCAGCTCCGCCGCGCCCAGCGCTGGCACGAGCCCGACGCTGCTGCGTGCGTCGCTGAACCAGGCGTCCTCCGAGGCGATCAGCAGGTCGCAGTCGGCGACGATCTGCATGCCGACGCCCGTGCAGACGCCGTTGACCGCGCCGATCACGGGCTTCGTCACGCCGTTCGCGCGGGGCGAGACGCGCACCTCGGCGCGGTGCTGCGATTCCTCACCGTCGGCGGCGCGCGCGAAGCCCGCGGCGCGCTCCTTCACGTCCATGCCAGCACAGAAGGCGAACGCGCCGGCGCCCGTGACGATCGCGACGCGCGCCTCCGCGTCCGCCTCGAAGCGCTGCCACGCCTCGGGCAGGTCGACGGTCATGTTCTGCCTCGTGAGCGCGTTGCGCCGCTCCGGGCGGTTGAGCGTGATCCAGGCGATGCGGTCGCGCAGCTCGTAGCCGATCTCTTGGTCGCTCATCGTCGCGCTCCCGTTACTCGATCACGCCGGCCTCGCGCAGCGAGGCGATTGCGGCGGGCGTCACGCCCGCGGCGGCCAGCACGTCGTCGCTGTCCGCGCCGAGGATGGGCGCGGGTCCCTGCACCCGGGTCGGCGTGTTGCTCATGTCCACCACGGGCCCCATCACCTGCTGCGGTCCGGTCAGCGGGTGTTCGAGGTGCGCCATGAATCCGGCCGCCTGCACCTGCGGGTCGTCGGAGAGCTCCTCCGGCGCCTGGACGGGTGCGATCGGCACGCCCGCCGCACTGAAGTCATCGAGCAGCTCCGCCGTGGTGCGCGCCGCGAGGTAGGCGGCGATCAGCTCCTCGCGGCGGTCGTTGAACGCCTCGTTGGCAGGGTCGTTCACGTCGAAATCCGGATCGTCGCTGCGGTCGCCCTCGATGCCGACCATGCGCCGCACGGTGTCGCGGATGCGCGGGGTGATCGCGCCGAGCTGCACGACGCCGTCGCTCGTGGCGAAGGCGCGCGAGAAGCCGCGCCAGGCCGCCTCGGAGCGGCGCGAGTTTCGCCGCGCCTCCAGCACGGCGGCGTACGGCTTGCCGTCGCCGCGCGCCGCGCGGATGCGCTCGACCATCGGGTCGCGGAAGGTCGCGTCCTCGACGGGCTCGCGCATCACCTGCGTCGGCTGGATGGAGAGCGCCGCCTGCAGCAGCGCCGCGTCGATGCGCTGGCCCTCGCCCGTGCGCTCGCGGTGGTAGAGGGCGGAGACGATGCCGACCGCCGCGGCGAGGCCCGCCCCATGGTCCGCCACCACCGAGCAGGAGACGGTTTGCGGCACGCCGTCTGCCGACACCTTGCCGTCGCCGACGGTGAGGCCGGAGTAGGCGCAGATCACCGGGTCGTTGGCGCCGAGGTCGCTCATCGGCCCGCTCGTGCCCCAGCCGCTGATCTGGCAGTAGATCAGGTCCGGTCGCGCTTCTCGCAGCGTCTCGTAGTCGATCCCGAGGCGCTGGGCGATGTTCGCGCGGAAGTTGTTCGTCACCACGTCGAAGCCGCGCACGAGCTGGCGGATCACCTCACGCCCCTGCGGCTGGCCGATGTCGACGACGATGCTGCGCTTGCCGCGGTTGAGCGACTGGAAGCGCTTGCCCTCGTGCGGGACGACCGCGCCCCAGTTGCGGTGGAAGTCGCCGCCCGGCCGTTCCACCTTCACCACCTCGGCGCCGAGGTCGGAGAGGATGCAGCCGAGGTAGGGCCCGGCCACGATCTGCGAGAACTCCAGTACGCGGATTCCCGTCAGTGCTCCTGCGTCCATCGGCATCCTCCCCACAGCGCGGGTCGCGGCGGGCGCGGCCCCTGCGCATTCTGCCAAACCTCGGTGCGTGCGTCGGGTGCGGCTACCTGAGCCGCCGCTGGCGCAGGCCGCGGTCAAATGCAG
Organism: Dehalococcoidia bacterium; assembly: GCA_965247925.1. Classification (GTDB taxonomy): domain Bacteria; phylum Chloroflexota; class Dehalococcoidia; order UBA2979; family UBA2979; genus VXMT01. The sequence continues at coordinate 765,073 of CBDFIB010000003.1, read as the reverse complement.
GCTTCGTGCGCACCGCGAGCACCAGGCCCAGGATCGCGAGCGCCACCGCGAGGGCGTAGGCAAAGCGCCAGCCATCGATGAAGGAGCTCGCCGCGCCCGGCGTCCCGGCGATCTCGCTGAGCGGAATGTCGAACCCGCCGGCCGCCATCACACCGGCGACGACGCCGGCAGCCATCGCCTGGCCGGTGACGTTGCCGGCGTTCCTGGTGAGGTTGGTCAGCGCGCCGACGACGCCCAGGCGCGAGGGGTGGACGGAACCCAGGATCGCGCTGTTGTTGGGCACGTTCCACATTCCCATCGCGAGACCGGACCCGAGCAGCAGCAATGCCACGGCGACGATCGGCGTGCTGCCGTCGAAGAGCGCCATCGGAAGCGTCACAAGCAGCAAGACGGCGAAGCCCGCGACCGCGAACGGCCGGGTGCCGAAGCGGTCCGAGAGCCGTCCCGATCCCTGTGCAGCAACGCCCATGCCGAGCGAGGTGAGGAAGATCAGACCCCCGGCGGCGGCCTCCTCCATTCCTCGCAGGCTGATCAGGTAGATCGGGATCAGGAAGCGCGAGACCGTCATCGACATGAAGCCGAAGAGGCGGGCGAGCACGGCCATGCTGAACACGGCGTTGTTGAACAGCCGCAGCTCCAGCATCGGCGCCCGGGTGCTGAGCTCGCGGCGAGTGAACCCCGCGAACAGCAGCACGACGGCCGCGAGGCTGGCGAGCATCGGCGGCGACGTCCAACCGAGGGCCAGCGGGTTGTTGATCGTCAGCACCAGCAGCGCGATCGCCGCGGCCGAGAGCAGGGCGCCGGCGTAGTCGAACGGCGACTCCCCTCGCTTCGGCTGGTTGAGGCGCGCGTCGTCGAGGATCAGGTAGCCCCAGACGAGCGCGATGCTCGCCGGGATCAGTATGAGCAGGAACAGCGCCTCCCAGGGCAGCCACTGCAGCACGAGGCCGCCGACGATCGGTCCCGACGCGCCGCCGATCGAGACCGCCGTCGTCTGCGCGCCGATCGCCCTGCCGCGCTCCGCGGGCGGGAACACCGAGACCACCATCGCGGTCCCGACCGACTGCCCCATCGCGTTGCCTGTCGCCATCACGACCCGCGCGAGGATCAGCGCACCGAACGTGGGCGCGAACACGATGGCGAGCGCGCCGCCGCAGTACACCAGGAGCCCGAACAGGTGGATGCGCTTCCGGCCGACGATGTCGGCGAGCCGCCCCATCGGCATCATCAGCGCGCTGATCGTCAACGCCTGCGCGATCACCACCCAGGAGACCTCGCGCAGCGTGACCCCGAAGTCGTCGGCGATTGAGGAGAGGGCGACGAACACCATCGACATGCTCATCACCTGCGTGAAGAAGGAGATGGCGATCGCGCTGAAGGCCCACCACTTGTAGTTGTCGCCGCCGCCGGCGCCGGGCACACCCGCCCGTGCCGATGCGATGCGGCGGCTGCCGGGAAAGCTCAATGCCGGTTCCGTCACTCTCGCGAGCCGCGTGATCGCGGATGGTCCCGCGCCGCTCGGCGGAGTTTAGCCCTCGCTGCCTGCGAGGGCTCGCTCGCCTGCGCGGTCGCGAGGGTCACGGCGTCGTGTGGGTTCAGGTGGCGGGAGTGCGTGGGAGTCGAACCCACCCGGGACTACCACGTAGCCCCACAACGGTGTTGAAGACCGCGGGCGCCACCGGACACCATCCACTCCCACGCTGATTCTGCGAGCGCGGCGGAGTACTCCGCAAGGCGTGGGGCACGCTCCGGCGCCCCGCACGGGCTGCGCGACTGTAATATTATGGATATCGCCGGAGGATACGCGAGGGGGCACCCAAATGGCGTTTGTACTTGAATCGATTCTGAACCGCCGATGGACGTTCGCCTTACTTGCAGCGGTGGCGGCGCTTGCGCTGCTCCTGTCCGCCTGTGGCGATGACGACGAGGAGGAGGACGAGCACGGCGGGATGGCCATGGCGACCGGGACGGCCGAGATGGCCATGGCGACCGGCGAGCACGGCGAGCACGACGACACCATGCCGGGCGTGGTCCATCCGAAGCCCGCGGGAGCGACCGAAGTCCGCGTCACCCTCGCCGAGTGGACGCTCGAGCTGTCTGTCAGCAGCGTCGCGGCGGGCGACATCTACTTCCTCGTCGACAACCTGGGGCCGGAACACCCGCACGAGTTCGTCATCATCCGTTCGGACCTCGCGGCGGACGCTCTCCCGACCATTCATGACGGCTCCGTGCCCGAGGACGCCGTCGAGCTCGTCGGCGAGATCGAGGAGTTCGCGTCCGCGAGTTCGGCGTCCATGGTGTTCAACCTGACGGCGGGCAAGTACGTGCTGATCTGCAACGTCGTCGAGACCGAAGGGGACCTGGAGAGCCACTACCGCGAGGGCATGAGGGCCGTGTTCGTCGTCGAGTAGCCGCGCCACGCCGCCGCGGAGCAGCCCACGCCTGCTGTGCGGCGGCGCGCTCAGCCCGCCGCCGTGCCGATGCCCTCGGACGCGTCGTAGAAGAAGAAGGCGTACTGGCTCGCGCCGACGGTGCGCGGCAGTGCGCCCAGTCACCCGTGCGCGTTGGCCTCGCCTCCGGCGAGCGCGAGATCCGCGTCGCGCTCAACGCCATCACGCACGCCGCCTGCGCGCGCGGCGGCGAGGCCGTCGAGGCCGTCGCGCGGGTTACGGTGCCGTAGCGGGGGCGGGTCAGGTGGCGGGAGTGCGTGGGAGTCGAACCCACCCGGGACTACCACGTAGCCCCACAACGGTGTTGAAGACCGCGGGCGCCACCGGACACCATCCACTCCCGCGCTGATTCTGCGAGCGCAGCGGAGCACTCCGCAAGGTATGGGGCACGCTCCGGCGCCCCGCTCGGGTTGTGCAATGTCATATAATGTTTGGATATCGCCGTGGAGATACGCGAGGGGGCACCCAAATGGCGTTCGTGCTGGAATCGATTCTGAACCGCCGATGGACGTTCGCCTTACTTGCATCGGTGGCGGCGCTTGCGCTGCTGCTGTCCGCCTGTGGCGACGACGACGACGAGCCGGCGCCGGCGGCGACTGCCGCGCCGGCCGAAGAGGCGTCCGAGGCGGAGGACGCCGTGGCGGGCGTCGTCCAACCGCAGCCCGCGGGGTCGACCGAGGTCCGCGTCTCCCTCTCCGAGTGGGCGGTCACGCCGTCCGTGAGCAGCGTTGCGGCGGGCGACATCTACTTCCTCGTCGACAACCTCGGACCGGTCGACCCGCACGAGTTCGTCATCATTCGCACGGATCTCCCGATCGATGGGCTTCCGACGGACGACACCGGCTTCGTGCCCGAGGACCAGATCGACCTGGTCGGTGAGATCGAGCCGTTCACGCCAGCAAGTTCGGCGTCAGGGGTGTTCAACCTGACACCGGGCAGGTACCTGCTGATCTGCAACGTCGTCGAACTCGAAGAGGGCGCGTGGGAGAGCCACTACCTGGAAGGCATGAGGGTCGAGTTCATCGTCGAATAGTCGTCCGCCGCCGCCGCACAGCAGTCTGCTGTGCGGCGGCGCGGCGCGCTCAGCGCCCCGCCGGCGTGCCGATGCCCTGCTCCGCCTTGTAGAAGAAGAACGCGTACTGGCTCGCGCCGATCAGTTCGTCGTCCCCCTCCGGCGGGTGGCGGTAGAACGAGGTGAGCAGCGTCAGGAAGTGACCCTCGCCGAGGCGCGTGCGCTTGCGTGAGGTGCAGTTCGCTACCTCGGAGCGCGTGTAGAGCCAGTCGCCGGGGCGCAGCGGCGCGCCGTAGTCCTGGCGCACGCGCTGGGCGGCGTACCGGGTCGTGTCCGGCGGCCGCCAGTCACCCGCGAGCAGCGTCGTGATCAGCCGGTTGCCGAGGCGCCGTCCGCCTTCCGTCTCGCGCGAGGGCGGCCACGGCTTCACGCTCGGCTCGTCGGGGTCGGCCAGCTCGAACGGCTCGCCGAAGTGGCTGGGGCGGCCCATCATCCACGTGAACAGCGAGGGGAAGGGCGCGATCATGCCGCCGTGGCGGCTCGCTCGCGCGTACTCGCTGTCGTAGTAGAGCGGGTTGGCGTCCTCGGCCATGTCCGCCCAGTACATGATCTGCGCATCGCTCACCGGGTAGCCGCCCCAGAGCGGGTGCGTCTGCTGGCCGATCCACGGTTTCGCGAAGTCCGGCAGCTCCGGGTCGAGCTCGACCGAGGGCTTCACGAAGCCCTCGCGCACCCGCACGGCGCCCCCATCGCGCGAGGGCACCGCGAGGTCCGCGCCCGCGCGGGCGACGTAGCCGTCCTGCGTGCGCGCCGCGAGCGCGAGTTCGACGCGAGGCTCGCCGTCCTCCTCGAAGCGGCGGGTCACCTCGCCCTCAATGGTGACGGTGTCGCCGGGGTGCATGAAGCCGGTCATGTGCAGCCAGGTGCTGCGGAAGTCGCTGTCCGGGCCCAGCCAGTCCGTGGCGAAGCGCGCGAACAGGCCCTGGTGCCACATCGTGTTCATCCAGCTGTCGCGGTTGCCGCTGCTGCGCTGGGCGTAGTCCGTGTAGTGGTGCACGGGGTTGAAGTCGCGCATCCCGACCACCGCGAGGATGCCCGTGCGGAAGGTGATCGGCAGCTCAAGATCGGGCAGACGATCGCCCTCGTTCACGTCTTCCCACAGCCTCGATCCATCCGTCTCGGACATCGGCGACGCTCCCTTCGGCACACGCGCGGCGTGACGCGGCGATGATAGCGCGCCCGCGAGTAGGGCCCCGCGCCGCTATGATCGCGGCGGAGGGACGCCGCATGCCCTTGCCCGACCTGCACCCGGTCGTCGAGCGAGCTCGCGAGCTCGCGCCGCTCGTCCGCGCCGCCTCGGATGAGATTGAGGAGATGCGCCGCGTTCCCGATGAACTCGACGCGCAGCTCGAGGCCGCCGGGCTCTTCCAGCTCTACCTGCCGGAGGCCTACGGCGGGCCCCAGACCGACCCGCGGTCCGCTGCGACCGCCATCGAGGAGATCGCGAGGGCCGACGGCTCCACGGGCTGGGTCTGCATGATCGGCTCGGTGCTCAGCCGCCGCTTCGCCTGGATGGACCCGGACGCGGTGCGCGTGATGCAGGCGGAGTCCGTGTCGCTGCGCGCCGCCGGCTCCAACCGCGCCCTCGGCCGCGCGCAGATCGAGGGCGACGGCTACCGCGTCAACGGGCGCTGGGACTACCAGAGCGGCATCGAGCGCTCCAGCTGGATGTTCGGCACCAGCGTGCTGATGGACGGCGAGGAGCCGCTGCGCGACGAGAACGGCGTGCCGCGCACCCGCGCCGTCGCCGTCCCCGTGAGCGACGGCGAGATCATCGATACCTGGCACGTCGTCGGGCTGCGTGGCACGGGCAGCTTCGACTTCGAGCTGAACAACCTCTACGTACCTGCCAAGCGGACGGTCTCGCGCCTCGATCCGCCGATGGTCGAGAGCCCGCTCTACCGCGCGCGCTTCTTCGGCATCTGGAGCCACACCGTGCATGCCGGATGCACGCTCGGCATCGCGCGTGGCGCGATCGACGAGCTGCGCGACCTCGCGTCGGGGCGCGGCTCGACCGGCTCGACCGCGCTGCTGCGCGACCGCGAGCGCGTGCAGCGGATGGTGGGCGAGGCCGAGGCGATCGTTCGCTCGGCGCGCGCCTACCTGTTCGATGCGGTCGCGGAGGCCTGGGAGGCCTCTTCGGAGCAGGTCCCGGACCCGTCGCACGAGGTCGCGAACGTCCGCCTGGCGATCACGCACGCGGGCCACGAGGCGGCGCGCGCCGTCGATCTCGCCTTCCAGGCGGCGGGGACGAACGCCGCCCACACCGCCAACCGCCTCGAGCGCTACTTCCGCGACGTGCACGTGGCGGTGCAGCACGCCGCGACGGCGCCCCACAACTACGAGGGCGCGGGTCGCGTCTTCCTCGGCCTGCCGGCGGGCATCCCCGGCTGGTAGGGCGGCGGGTCAGGTCTTCGTGTTGGTGAGGTGCCGCCCCACGTGGCCGATCAGCCAGCGGGATTCCCCCGGGTGCCACATGAGGTGGATTCGCAGATGGAGCCGTGGGTCCGGGCCGACGCCGAACTTGATGTGCTCCTCCATCGTGATCTTCGCGCCGCCGTAGCGGAAGGTGCGCTCGTCGCCGTACATGCCCATCGTGGTCTGGCTCTCGTGCGCGGCGTAGGCGAAGCCGCGTTCGCCGAGCCAGTCCCTGACGCTCTTGCCCAGAGGTCCCGTCATGCGCACCTCGGCGAGATCGGCCAGCGCCTCGAACGCCGTGTAGACCTTCCCAGGATCGCGGTAGGTGGACGCGGCGGCTGAGTCGCGGGCCTCCTGCAGGAAGCGGAGCGAGGGGAAGCGCTGTCCGGCGAGTTCGACCGCCTGCGCCACCGATGCGATCCCGACCGCGGGGATCGCGTCCCCGTGCATGGTGGGCGGATGGCCCTGGAGTTGCTCGGCGAGGGCCTTGATCTGCTGCTCGTGCGCCTTGTCGAGCTCGGTCACGCGCGCTTCCAGATCCGAGGCCTGTGATCGCCAGTAGTCGCGTTCGCGCCGGGCGTTCGCGCTCCGCGTCCGAGACGTGCTGGTCGGCTTCCCTGAGGCTCAGCTCGGCGCCGGCGCGCGCGGCTTCCGCGCTTGCGGCGAGATCGCGACCCTGCGCGTCCACCAACTCGGCGAGGCGTTCGATCAGCAGTTGGCGCTCCGCGCCGGGCGGAGGCCGTTCGGCCTCGCGGTCGCGCAGTTGCGCCGTGGCCTCGCGCCGCGTGCGCTCGCGCAGCCACAGCGCGAGCGCGCCGAGCGCGGCGGCGGCCAGCAGGACGCTGCGAAGCTTGCTCACGGCGCCTCCACCTGATCGAGCTGTCGCTGCACCGCTCTGAATGGTACGGGCCTCGCAGCATCCCGGGCCATCCGCCCAGACAAGCGAACGCGCTCCTCGCTGGAAGCGCGTTCGTGTCTGGGCGCCGTGGGAGTCGGTGGCGGCTATCCGCCTCCGTCGATCGGGACCGGGACCGCGGCCGGGACCGCGCCGGCGCGCATGGCCAGCGCCTCGTCCATGCGCCGCCGCTCCTCCGCCTCGGTCTCCGGGGCGAAGCGGACGAGGAAGACGAGCCCGGACACCGCCATCACGGCCACGCCCATGAAGAAGAACGCGTCCTGCGTCGCGAGGCTCTCGACGCGGAAGAGGAAGCCCGCCGCCACCGCGCCCGCGTTTCCGCCGGCGCCCACGATGCCGGCGACCGAGCCGAGCGCGCGGCGGTTGATGAACGGCACCACCGAAAAGGTGGCCCCCTCCGACATCTGCACGAAGATGCTGAACACGATCATCGCGGGAATCGCGAGCAGCAGGACGTCCATCCGCGAGAAGACGAGCAGGGCGACGCCCTCGAACAGCAGCACGCCGCCGAGGAACATGACCCGCCCGCGCAGCCCGAAGCGCACCCCCGTGAAGTCGCCGAACATGCCGCCGAGCGTCCGCGCGAAGAGATTCATCAGCCCGAACAGCCCGGCGATCAGCCCCGCCATGCCGACGCTCAGCTCGAAGCGGTCGTAGTAGTAGAGCGCCGCCACGTTGTTGATGGTCAGCTCGATGCCGAAGGAGGCGCCGTAGATGACGAACAGCGCCCAGACACGGTGGTCACGCGCCGCCTCCATGAAGGAACCGCGGCTGTTCGCGACCGGCGGCAGGACGCCGCGCTCGCGCAGCTCGTCGAAGTTGCCCTCGGGCGCGTCCTGCGTGAAGAAGTGATACGCGATACCGGTCAGGAAGAGGGCGACGCCGGGGACGATCATCGCCAGGCGCCAGCCGACCGCCGTGCTGACGCCGAAGGTGACGATCGCCGTCAGCAGCAGCGGCATGACCATCTGCGTCACGCCGCCTCCGAGGTTCCCCCAGCCCGCCGTCGTCGCGTTGGCCGTGCCGACGATGTTCGGGGCGAACATGACGGACGTGTGGTACTGCGTGATCACGAACGAGGCCCCGATCACGCCGATCGCGAGCCGGAACAGCAGGAACGTCTCGTAGTCCTGCGCGAACCCGATGCCCATCACCGGCAGCGAGCCGGCGATCAGCAGCCAAGTGTAGGCGCGACGCGGCCCGTAGCGGTCGCTCAGCCAGCCGATCGCGAGCCGCGCGAGGACCGTGATCGCCACCGAGGCGATCACCGTGTTGCCGATCTGCGCCTTCGTGAGGTCCAGATCCTCGCGCACGATCACCATCAGCGGGGCGATGCCGAACCAGCCGAAGAAGGCGAGGAAGAAGGCGAACCACGTCATGTGGAACGCGCGCATCTGCACACGCTTGAAGTTGAACAACTCGATTCGCGTCGCCTGCTGCCGGATCTGTCCCGAGTCCATGCGCGCTCTCCTCCTTCCGCAGCTCGTCACGGTTCAGCATCGAAGGTAGGAGGCGGGCGTTACCGCGCCGTTCCGCGCACGTGAAGCCCGCGAGAAGGCTCGCTTGCGGGCGGATTGCGGCGCTGTTTCGGTACTACGTCCCCGCGCGCGGAGCGGCGGGAGTCTCGAGGGGTTCGACGCGCACGGCGGCGAACTTCAACTCCGGCTGCTTCGAGCGCGGGTCGATCGCCTCGCTGGTCGAGCTGTTGGCGACGGAGTGGCGGGCCTGCAGCTCGCCCCAGTGGAAGGGGGCGAAGACGGCGCCGCGGCGGATGCGGTCCGTCAGGCGGGTCTTCAGCTGCAGACTGCCGCGCCGCGAACTGACGCGCACGACCTGCTCGTCGCTCACGCCGAGGCCTCGGGCGTCCTCGGGGTGCATCTCGAGGAACGGCTCGCGCTCGCTGCGCATCAGCTTCGCGACCTTGCCGGTGCGCGTCATCGTGTGCCACTGGTCCTTGACGCGGCCGGTCAGCAGGGCCAGCGGGTACTCTTCGCTGAGCGCGTCCGCCGGGGGGCGGAACGCGGGCGCGTGGAAGCGCGCCCGGCCGTCCGGCGTCGGGAAGCGCCACTGCTCGAACAGCCTCGGCGAGGGCGTCTCCACGCTCTCGCCCGCCTCGCCGTGAGCGACCTCCGGGTGCGGCCACTGCACGCCGGCGCTGGAGCGGCGCAGCAGCTCGTAGCTCACCCCGGTGATGTCGAGGTCGCGCCCGCGCGTCAGCTCGCGGTACTCCTCGAAGATCGACTCGGTGTCCTCGTAGCCGAAGTCGTCGCCATGGCCGAGCGCCTCGGCGACGCGGCAGATGATCCGCCAGTCGGGCAGCGCGAGGCCGGGTGGCTCACCGATCTGTTCGAGCAGGCAGATCCGCCGCTCGCTGTTGGTCATCGTGCCCGGCCGCTCGGACCACTGCGCGGCCGGCAGCAGCACGTCGGCGAGGCGGCCCGTTTCCGTCGGGTAGTAGGCGTCCTGCACCACCACCAGCTCGGCGCGCCGGAAGGTGGCGCGCACGCGCTCTGTGTTCGGCAGCGAGGCGACGGGGTTCGAGGCGGCGACCCAGACCACCTTCAGCTCGTCGCGTTCGAGCGCCTCGACCATCTCGATCGCGGTGAGGCCGGGGCGCTCGGAGATCGAGCCCGGGGCGAGGCCCCAGGCGCGCTCGACCTCGGCGCGGTGTTCGGCGTTCGCGACGAGGCGGTGTCCGGGCAGCGCGGTGGCGAGGCCGCCGCACTCGCGCCCGCCCATCGCGTTCGGCTGGCCGGTCAGCGAGAACGGCCCCGCGCCCGGCTTGCCGATGTTGCCCGTGGCGAGCGAGAGGTTGATCAGCGCCAGGTTCTTGTCGACGCCGGACGTGCTCTGGTTCGCGCCCATCGTCCAGAGGCTGAGCAGCGGCCCGTTGCCCGCGATGATGCGCGCGGCGTCGAGGATCTCCTGCGCGTCCACGCCCGTGGCACGCGCCTCGCGCTCCGCGGACCAGCCCTCGATGGCGGCCTCGACCGCCTCCCAGCCGCTCGTGCGCTTCTCGATGAAGCGCGCGTCGAGGCCTGCCGCGAGTCGCACCTCGAAGATCAGCGAGAGCAGCAGCGCCACGTCCGAGCCGGGCAGCACCCGCAGGTGGATGTCGGCGATCTCGGCCGTGCGCGTGCGCCGCGGGTCGACGACGATCACCTTCACGCCGTCGCGGTCCGCCCGCTTCCGCGCCTTGATGCGGTCGAAGAGGATCGGATGGCAGGCTTCGATGTTCGCGCCCGAGGATGAGGAACGTGTTCGCCTCCTCGATGTCGGCGTAGGAGGCGGGCGGCGAGTCGGCGCCGAAGGCGAGGCTGTAGGCGGCGACGGCGCTGGCCATGCAGAGCCGCGAGTTCGTGTCCTGGTTGTTCGTGCCGATGAAGCCCTTCGCCAGCTTGCCGAACAGGTAGTAGTCCTCGGTCAGCAGCTGCCCGGAGCCGTAGAGCATGATCGAGTCCGGCCCGTGCGCCTCGACGTTGCGGCGGATCGCGCCGGCGACGCGCTCGATCGCCTCGTCCCAGCCGGTGACGCGGGTGTGCGCGCCCTTGCGGTCGCGCAGCATCGGCGTGAGCAGGCGGTCGCCGGTGTCGAAGATCGGCGCGAGCAGCGCGCCCTTGGCGCAGAGCTTGCCGCGGTTCACCGGGTGGTCCGGGTCGCCTCGCACCTCGCGCACGACGCCGTCGCGCGCGCGGGCGAGGATGCCGCAGCCGGTGCCGCAGTAGCAGCAGATGGAGCGTCGCCCGCCGTCGCCGGCGAGCAGTGGCAGCCGAGGCACGGCGCCTCGCCCCGTCGTCAGACCGCGAGCGCGACGAGGCGGCTGGTCGTGGGAGCGCCTGCTGGGGCGACAGCTCCCGCGCACGGCCGCAGCGCGTCCGCGCCGCGCAGCGCGCGCAGCTGCGCCGCGACCGCCTCCGGCAGGTCCGCCGTCAGCACGCTCTCGGCGACCCGATCGCCGAGGCGCGCGTTCTCGCCGAGCCGTCCGCCGGCGAAGACGTCCGCCGCGTCCAGGATCTCGCCGTCGATGCGCACGCGGTCGCCGAGCAGGCCGATCTCGCCGGCGCAGTGCTGCCCGCAGGCGTGCGGGCAGCCCGACATCTGGATGCGCACCGGCTCGTCGATCGCGTAGCGCTCGTCGAGGGCGCGCGCGAGTTCGAGCGCCTCGTTCTTGGTGTCGATCAGGCTGAAGCGGCAGTAGTCGTTGCCCGTGCAGGTCACGAGCGAGCGCACCCACGGCGAGGGTTGCGGGCTGTAGCTCGCCAGCAGCGGCTCCTCGAGCAGCGCCTTGAGGCGATCGTCGGCCACGTTCGGGATCAGCACGTTCTGCTGCACCGTCAGCCGCAGCTCCGCCGTCCCGTACTCGGCCGCGAGCCGCCCGAACTCGATCAGATCGTCGCCGCTCACGCGCCCGACGGGCACGAGGCAGCCGACGACGTTGCGCCCCGGCTGGCGCTGCTCGGCGACGCCGATGTGGTCGCCGCCGTGCTGCCCGGCCGCCGGCTCGCCGGCGCGGGCGAGCGTGCTCCCGAGGCGCTCCTCGACGGCCTCGCGGAAGCGCTCGATGCCCCACAGGGCGAGCAGCACCTTGAGCCGCGCCTGCTTGCGCTGCTCGCGCGGCCCGTGGTCGCGGAAGGTCTCGAGGATCGCGAGCGCGAGGGGCACGACGCCCTCGGGCCCGACGAAGGCGTCGAGCGGCTGCGCAAGCTCCGGCTGCATCCCGCCGAGCGCGCCGCCGACGAGCACGTTGAACCCGGCGATCTCGCGTCCGCCTTCCTCGCGGGTGGCGGGCACGAACGAGAGGTCGTGGGTCTGTGCGTGCGCGCAGTCCTCGCGGCAGCCGCTGATCGAGAGGTTGAACTTGCGCGGCAGGTTGCTGAAGCGCTTGCCGCCGATGATCGCCTGTTGCAGCCGATCGGCCAGCCCGAGCGCATCGAGCAGCTCGTCGGCGTCGAGGCCGGCGATCGGGCAGCCGACCACGTTGCGCACGTTGTCCATGCCGCTCTGCTGCGAGTTGAGGCCCGCCGCGGCGAGGCGCTGCAACACCCCCGGTGCGTCCTCGATGGTGATCCAGCGCAGCTGGATGTTCTGCCGCGTCGTGATGTCGGCGGTGCCGCGCCCGCAGCGGTTGGCGATCTCGCCGACGGCGGCAATCTGCTCGGAGGTGAGCACGCCGTTGGGGATACGCATTCGCAGCATGAAGTAGCCGGGTGTCGCCTTGCGGTGGAACAGGCCGTACCACTTGAACCGCTCGAGGTCGTCCGCCGGGATCGCCTCGACGCCCTCGACCGCGTAGCGGTAAAGATCGGGCAGGACGTCGAGCCCGTCCTTCTCGCGCTTCAGCTCCTCGATCTTGTTTCGGGCCATGGCAACGCTCGCCTCCGCTGCATGCAGGGTCGCCGGGCGGCGTTACGTCGCGGGGGCCGGGGCGTGAACGCGGGGTGAAGGTTCGCTATCGGGGCTGTTGCGGGCAGGTTGCGGAACCGCGGCGGCACTTGCGGCGTTAACGTCGGGGAGGGGATCGCCATGCTCGCGCGTCTCGCACACCCTTCGCTCGCCGCGATCCTCGGGCTGCTGGTGCTGGCGGCCGCGGCGGGGTGCACGAGCGGCGGGGAGCTGGAGCCGACGGCGACGGCGACCGCGACGGCCGCGACCGACACGCCGACAGCGGCAGCGGCGCCGACCGCGACACCCGCGCCGACGGTAACGCCCGCGTCGACGGCGACGCCGATGCCGCTGTCGGCGCCGCTGCCGACGGCAACACCCACCCCGACAGCGACACCCACCCCGACAGCGACACCGACCGCGGAGCCGACACCGACCGCGGCGCCGACACCGACTGCGGCGCCATGCCCCGCACGTCCACAGATCGCCGACCCCGCGCCGATGGCGACTCCCGACCGGGCGCCGATGAGCGCGGCGGGTCGCTGGCAGCCCGCGATCCGCGAGATCGCGACGGACCACGAGGCGCTCGGGCGGGTGACGTTCGAGCCCGGCGACGAGATGGAGCTGACGCTCTGCGACGCGGCCGGCCGTTTCTTCCTCGATGTCCAGACCGGGAGCGTCGAGGGCTGGACCTGGGAGTCCCCGCCCCTGCCTTCGCCGGGCAACAGGTACGTGTATCTGCCCTCGGATGAGACGCCGGTGTTGTACGACCGGCTGACCGGGCGGACGTTCGCCTGGGATGCCGAAGAGCTGTCGCTGGTGCGCGAGATCGCTGACGCGCAACGCTACTGGGACACATACACGAACTCGCTGCTCGGGTGGGCCAGCGGAGAGGATGAATGGCTCGTCGTCAGGAAGGGGAACAGCTACGCGGTCATCGACCACTCGATGGAGGCCGTCGCCTGGTTCCAGCTCGACGCGAGCGCCTCGCCGCTGCGGTGGTGGCCGCACCCCGACGGCACGCACCTGCTGCTGCAGTCGCTCCGGGAAGGCTCATCCGTATCCATGCTCCACGCGATTGACCTGGTGGGCCGTGACCACCGAGCCATCAATGTGCCCGCGCCGTACGCCTACCCCCGGACCAGCGCAGTACATGCGTCGCGCTCGGCGATTGCGGTGGTCTCTGGTGCCCACGAGAGCAATACGTGCTCGATCGTCCGCTACGACTGGTCGCTCGAGTTGCTGTCGGAGGTCTCGCTGCCGTGTGCCTGGCCCACGTTCGACCTGTCGCCCGACGGGAAGTTGGTCGTTGCGCCCAGCCTCTCCTTCGGCGCGAGAATCTCCGAGCCGGGCACCTTTCCCCGGCTGAGCGCCGTCTCCTTGTTCGACGCAGCCACGGGTGAGGAGTTAATCCGCGTGAAGGGCGCGATCCCCTCGGACGCGCGTTTTGGTATTCATGACGGGCGGACTCGCTGGCTGGCGGACAGCTCCGGGCTGGTGCTCGACACGCGCAACGATACGCGCATCGTCAGCGTGGACGGCCGCACCCTCAGCGTGCTTCCGCGCGATCCCTATCAGGGGCGGGGACTGCTGATCCCATCGCGTGACGATCCGGTTCGCCTGGATCGGCCACTTGAACCGTCGCCGAGCTACTGCGATGGGACCAGAGCGGAGGAGGGCCGGTGCCGCGTGCCGACCGCGCGCGTCGCGGATGGCGCCGGCCAGGAACTCGCGTCGCTACGGCTGGTGCTGCACATTGCACCGGACAGCGCCTGGGACATGGCCCGCGGCGACATCTTGGCGTCACCCTTCAATCGGACGTCGTGGGGCCTGACCAGCGACGAGCTTCGTGTCCACCTCGTCCTCGGCGGGCCATACGAGAGCGCTGGGTACCGCCCCGTCTTGCCTCCGGTAATCGACCAACCACCATTCGCGGAACTGACTGCCCTTGAGGTCGTCGAGGACGAGGCGTGCCGGCATCTGCGCGAAGCGCCCAAGAGTGTGTCGCCGAGCATCGCCTGCCTGTCGGGCGGTACCGTCGTGGAGTCGGTCCAGCCGCCTGATGACACGCACTACATGCCGGACTACAGCACCGGCCACCTCGTCGGTCGCTGGGCGCACGTGCGCACCGCCGACGGCGTCGAGGGCTGGATGCACCTCGACGAGCTGCGCTGGGCGCAGTAGCCGCGGCGGGCGGCTGCTATCCTCCTCCTCTGGCGTCCGCCGCGGGCGGCGCCGTCGCGGCGAGGGGGCTACGTGGTCGGAGACGCAGCAGTCGGGGCGGCGACGCCAGGTGCGGCCGCGCCGCGGGCGGAGGCGGTGCGCGCCCTCGCCGATGCGGCGGCGGCGATCCGCGAGAACGTCGCGCAGGTCATCGTCGGCGCCGAGGAGCCGCTCCAGCTGCTGCTGGTCGCGCTGCTCGCGCGCGGGCACGTGCTGCTCGAGGACGTGCCGGGCACTGGCAAGACGATGGCGGCGCGCGCCTTCGCGCGCTCGATCGGCGTGGACTTCCACCGGATCCAGTGCACCCCGGACCTGATGCCCTCGGACATCGTGGGCGTCCACTACTACTCGCAGAAGAGCGGCGAGTTCGAGTTCCGCGAGGGGCCGATCATGGCCCCGATCCTGCTCGTCGACGAGGTCAACCGCGCCACGCCCCGCACGCAGTCCGCGCTGCTGGAGGCGATGGAGGAGCGCACCGTCACCGTCGAGGGCGAGACCCGCCGGCTGCCGGACCCGTTCCTCGTGCTCGCCACCCAGAACCCGATCGAGCTAGAGGGCACCTTCCCCCTGCCGGAAGCTCAGCTCGACCGCTTCCTGCTGCGGCTGCGCATGGGCTACCCCGACGAGTCGGACGAGATCGCCATCCTGCGCCGCTTCGAGGGCGAGTCCCCGCTCGACCGCCTCGAGCCGGTGGTCTCGGCGAGCGAGCTGACGACGCTCTCGGCCTCGCTGCCGCAGGTGCACGTCGATGACGATGTGGCGCGCTACCTGGTGCAGGTGGTGCGCGCGACGCGCGATCACGCGGCGTTCGACCTCGGGGGCAGCCCGCGCGCCTCGTTGGCGTTGTTCCGCGCGCTGCGCGCCCTGGCCGCGATCGAGGGCCGCGACTACGTGCGTCCGGATGACGTCAAGCGGCTCGCGCCGGCGGTGCTCTCGCATCGCCTCGTGCTGAGCTCGCAGACGCAGTTGCGAGGGCGCAGGGCGGACAATCTGATCGACGAGATCCTGCGCGAGTTGCCCGTACCCGTCGTCGACAGCCGCCGCGCCGCCGCCGGCGGCTAGGCCGGGGCTGACGGGCCGTGCGCTCGCTGCTCACCGAGGCGTGGATCGGCGGCTGCATCGCGCTGGTCTTCGCCGGCGTGCTGACCGGCTCCGCGCCGCTCGTCGGCCTCGGCGCGCTGGTGCTGGGCGCGGGCGGGGCGGCGCGGCTCTGGGCGCGCCTGTCGCTCGAGCGCGTCGAGTACCGCCGCGAGCTCTCGGAGCATCGCGCCTTCGTCGGCGAGGAGATTGGCCTGCGGCTGCACCTCGCCAATCGCAAGCTGCTGCCCGTCCCCTGGCTCGAAGTGCGCGAGCGTCTGCCCGAGGCCGCCCCGCTGACCGACGGCCACACCACGCCCACAGGGCAACACGGCGCGGTCTACCTGACGCGCACGACCTCGCTGCGCTCCGGGGACCGCCTCGAGTGGCCGCTCACGATGCACGCGTTGCGTCGCGGCTATCACCGCTTCGGCCCGGCGCGGCTGACCTCCGGCGATCTCTTCGGGCTGTTCGAGCGCCAGCAGGACGCGGGAGGCGTGGACACGCTGGTCGTCTACCCGCGCACCTACCCGCTGCCGGACATCGGCCTCGGCAGCGACCGTCCGTTCGGCGATTTGCGGGGGGGTCGCCGCATCTTCCCGGACCCGATCCGCGTGATCGGCGTGCGCGACTACGTGCCCGGCGACCCGCTGAAGCAGGTCGACTGGAAGGCGACGGCGCGTGCGGGACGGCTGCAATCGCGGCTCTACGAGCCCTCGAGGGCGATCGCGGTGGTCGTCGCCCTCGACGTGATGACGCTGGCGCACACCTGGGAGGGCATGGACCCGGTGCTGCTCGAGCGGGGGGTGACGGTCGCCGCCTCGATCGCGCAAGCCGCCTTCGAGGCGCACGCGGCGATTGGCCTGCTGACGAACGGCGCGCTGCCGGAGGCGGACCGCCCGATCCGGCTCGGCACCGGACGGCGACCGGACCAGCTCGCCCGCGTCCTCGAGGCGTTGGCGGGCGCGAACCCGTTCGCGATGGCCCCGCTGGCCGCTGAGCTGGAGCGGCGTGGCGAGGCGCTGCCGATCGGCGCGAGCGTCGTCGTCGTCGCGGCGCTGATGACCGACCAGCTGGTCGCCTCGCTGGAGCGGCTGCGCCGCGAGCGCCGCGACGTGCGCGTGGTGAAGACCTCGTCCGCACCGTGGGACGTGCAGACCGGCTCCATCCCCGTGATCGAGATCGCTCCGTTCATGGAGCGCCTCGAAGCTGAAGCGGCGGCAGAGGCCGAGGCCACGCTCGGGCCGCCGCGAGCGCGCGAGGTGCTGCAGCGAACGGCGCCGCGGCGAGCCGGGCCGGCGCGATGAGCTGGCGCGGGCCGCTGGCGGCGTTCTTCTTCCTCGCCGCGGAGGCGCTGCTCTGGTTCGTCGTGCTGCGCTCCTTCGCGACCGCGCTGGAGCGCAATGCCTTCCGCGAGGTGACCGGCGAGATCCTGCTCGGCATCGCCGACGGCGACTTCCTGCAGCCCGACCGCGCCCGCGACGCGGTGTTGGTCGCCGAGCGGGCGGGCGAGAGCGCGATGGGCGGGCCGTCGCTGCTGCTGATCGTGGCGGTGGCGATAGGGGCGTACGTGCTGATGCGCGTGCTGGCGAGGAGCAGGCTGCCGGTCTCCTCGCGCGCCGCCGCCGGGCTGCTGGTCTCGATCGTCGCGGTGGGCGCCGTGCTGCAGCTCGCGCTTGCCGATGCCCCGTTCTCGGGGGGAGCACCCTGGGACGACGGCATCCTCGCGGACCTCCGAGGGCAGGGCGCGAGCACGTTCAGCGGCGCGATCGACCCGGCCGATTTCGTCGCCAGCCCCGACCCCGATCGCGTCCGCGGCGCATCGAGGGCGGTGACGACCGGCGGCATCCTGCTCATCTGGCTGCGCTTCCTCTTCGCCGGGCGCAGTCCGGTCAACTTCGATCGCAGCCTGCGCAGCTTCGGGGTGGGATTCGCGATCGCCGTCGTCGTCGCATTCATCGCCGCGGCGTCGGACGCGGACGTCGCCGGCTGGCTGGTGCTGCCCTACTTCCTGCTCGGCGCCCTCTCGCTCGCGACCGCGCACGCGGCCCGCGCGCCCGAGGACCCGACCGCGGCACGACGCGATGCGCCCTGGGTGGTTTCGATCCTCGGCACGATCGGCGCGCTGAGCGCCGTCATGGCGCTCTTCATCCTGATCGCGCTGTTCGACCTGCATCGCGTGCTGGAGCCAATCGGCACGGGTCTGGTCGGCGTTCTGGCATGGCTGATTGTCATCGTGGTTACCCCGATCTTCTGGGTGGTCGAGTGGTTGATAGGCCTCGTCTCCAGCGATTTCGAGTTCCCGGAGGTGCGCATCGAGGTCGGGGAGGGCACCCCCGAGCTGGACGAGGAGCGGGAGGGCGGCATCAGGATTCCGGGCTGGGTCGGCAGTGCCGCCCGCGCCTTCGCCGTCGCCGGTGCGATCTGGATCGCCTACCGCGTGTCGCGCTGGCTCTTCTCCCGCTCCGAGCGCACGCTGACCGAGGAGTACGCCGAGATTCGCGAGGGCGAAAGCGGCGGCGGGCTGGCCTCGATGCTGCGCTCGCTGATCCCGCAGCCGCGCCGGAGGCGCGGCGAGGATGCGCGCTGGCTGGCCCTCAACCGCGCCTACCGGCTGTTCGGCAGGATGCTCGTAGCCTCGCGGCTGCGGGGCGTCGAGCGCCGGCCCGGGCAGACGGCGCTGGAGTTCGGAGTCGTCGCCGGTCAACGTCTCGACGCGCCACTCTTCGCTCGCATCGCGGACGCCTTCGACGGTCTCCGCTATGGCCGCCACGACCCTCCGCCCAACCGTCTCGACGACCTCGAGCGCCAGTTCGCGCCTGGGAGCTGGCGAACCCGCTGCCGGAAGGCGGGGACGCCGGGCACGGCGAGGGAGACGAGGCGTAGCGGGCGCCGCAGCGCGTGCTGCTTGCCTGCGCGGGCTGCCGCCGCCTACTCTCGAAGCGTGGTAGGCCGCCTTGCGGATCATCCATCGAGCGCTCCTCTGAGCGTCCCCGCGTCCGTCGGAATCTTCGACTCCGGCGTCGGCGGCCTCTCCGTCGTCGCTGCTCTTCACCGTCTGCGGCCCGGGCTGCCGCTGCGCTACGTCGCCGACAGCGCCCGCTTCCCCTACGGCGAACGCCCGCCCGAGGAGATCGCCGAACGCTCGCTCGCCATCGGCAACGAGCTGATCGAGGCCGGGGCGCGCCTGCTCGTCGTTGCCTGCAACACCGCCTCCTCAGCCGCACTCGAGGCGCTGCGCGAGCGCTTCAGCGTGCCCGTGGTCGGCATGGAGCCGCCGCTTAAGCCCGCCGTCGAGCGCAGCCGCAGCGGCCGCGTCGTGCTGCTCGTCACGCCGGCCACGGCCGAGGGCGCGCGCCTGGCGCGCCTCCACGACAGCTACGCCGGCGACAGCCGGGTGCGCACGATCGCGATGCCCGGCCTGGCCGACCTCGTCGAGCGCGGCGAGGTCGGCGGACCGCGGGTGCAGGCGCTGCTCGGCAGCGCCCTCGCCGGGCTGGCGTCCGAGGGCGTCGACGAGATCGCGCTCGGCTGCACGCACTACGGCTTCCTGCGGCCGGCGCTGCGCGCGCTGCTCGGCGAGGGCGTCGAGCTGATCGACGCGGCCGAGCCGGTCGCGCGGCGCGTGCTGCAGCAGCTCGAGGAACACGCGATCGCGATCACGGAGGATGGCGACGGGGCGGTGCCCTGCAGCGTGAGCGGCGACCCGGCCGCCTTTGAGGCGGCCGTCGAGCGGCTGCGCGCCGCGGGTGTCACGCTGCCGTCGCTGCATGTCTCGGAGGGAGTGGCGGCATGACGGCGCGCGCGAGTTTCCGCGAGAAGTACGAGGCGGCCGCCGCGGCGAACGACTCACTGCTCTGCGTCGGCCTCGACCCCGATCCCTCGCGCCTTCCCCCGGGCGTCGACATCGACGCCTGGCTGCGCGAGGTGATCGAGGCGACCTCGGACCTGGTCTGCTGCTACAAGCCGAACGCCGCCTTCTTCGAGGCGCGCGGCCCCCACGGCCAGGAGGCGCTGTGGGCGCTGATCGACGGCATCCCGGACGAGATCCCCGTCGTGCTCGACGCCAAGCGCGGCGATGTCGGGCATGTGGCGGAGTTCTACGCGCGGGCCGTCTTCGAGGTGCTCGGCGCCGACGCCGTGACGGCCAATCCCTACCTCGGCGGCGACGCCGTAGAGCCGTTTCTCGCCCACGAGGATCGCCACACGTTCGTGCTCTGCCGTACCTCGAACGCCGGGGCCGGCGAGCTGCAGGACCGCGCCCTCACAGCGGGCGGCGGAAGCCGGCCGCTGTACCTGGCGGTTGCCGAGCGCGCGAACGCCTGGAACACGCGCGGCAACGTCGGCCTTGTCGTCGGCGCGACGTACCCGGCGGAGGCGCGCGCGATCCGCGAGCTGTGCCCGGACATGCTGTTCCTGATGCCCGGCGTCGGCGCGCAGGCCGGCGAGCTGGAGGCTGCGGTCCACGCCGCGCTCGACGCCCGCGGCGGCGGGATCATCGTCAACGCCTCGCGCAGCGTGCTCTACCCGCAGGCGGGGAGCGCCGAGGCGGCACGCGCCGAGGCGCGGCGGCTGCGCGACGCGATCCGCGAGGCGGTCCGCTCTGCGGACGGCGGCGGGCGCGCGGACTAAGCGCCGGTGGTCCTCGATCTGCGCGTAGGCGACGTGCTGCGGCTGCGGCGCAAGCATCCCTGCGGGAGCTTCGACTGGGACGTGGTACGCGTCGGGGCGGACGTCGGGCTGCGCTGCCGCGAGTGCGGCCGGCGCGTGCTGATGGACCGCCCGACGCTGCGCCGCCGTGCGGCGGAGCTGCTGGAGCGCGGACCCGCGCTGGACCCGGCGATCGAGGCCGCCCTCGAAGGCCGCGCTCCACCGGCTACGGGCGGCGGGGAGTAGACTGGCTGCCTGCACGGCGCGCGTTTCGTTGACGCCTCGCGAAGGCCGTACCTAGACTCGATTCGATCGCAGGGACGTGGGGCATCGCGTCATGATCGAGATGACCATCGAGAGCATTCGCGTCAGTCTCCGCAACTACCAGCGGGTCGTGATCCTGCGCGAGAAGGGATCGGACCGCTATCTGCCGATCTGGATCGGCGCCGCCGAGGCCGACGCGATCGCGGTCCGCCTGCAGAACCACTCCGTCGCCCGCCCGCTGACGCACGATCTGCTCAGCAACGTGATCGGCCAATTCGGCGGCTCCGTGAAGCACGTCGTCGTCAACGACCTCGAGAACGACACCTTCTACGCCCGCATCACCGTCGAACACGAGGGCGGCACCGTGGAGATCGATTCGCGCCCCTCGGACGCGATCGCGCTCGCCGTCCGCGCCGAGGCGCCGATCTACGCGGAGGAGTCCGTGCTGGACCGCGCCGGCGTGCTGCTCAGCGCCGAGGGCGAGGTGGTCGTCGGCGAGAATCGTGCCTCCTCGGTGACGGAGGAGGAGCTGGAGAAACTGTCCGCCTTCAGCGACTTCATCGGGGAGCTCAATCTCGACGATCTGGGTGAAGAAGAGACCAGGGGCGAGTGAGTTCGGGGCGGCGTGCGAGGGGCATTCGTGCGGCTTCTCACAATCGGTTGATCGCGTGATCGGCCCGTGCTAGGCTCCCGACGGCCTCGGCCCGGACGGGGTGCTCCTGTCTGGAGTTCGCCCGCCCTGGGGCTGGTCGGCATCGGCTCCTATCTGGCCGTGTCGATTGCCGGGATGGCTATCGTCGGGAGTCTGCTCGATCGTCGCTTCGACACGGATCCGTTGCTGACGCTCGTGTTCCTGGTGTTGGGCCTGCTCGTGGGCTTTCTTGGTGCGTATCGCCAGTTGCGGCGAGTGCTGCAGAGCACCGCCGAAAGGGACAGGCGGAAGGGTCGCTAGATGCGAGGCTGGCTGATAGCCGCCGCTCTGGTCGTGCTGATCGTCGGCGGGTTCATCTTCATCAAGCCGCCCACGCCCGCGATCGTCCTCGCGCCCGAGCACGTCCTCGACATCGGCCCGCTCGTGGTCACGAACACGATGTTCACCTCCTGGGTCGTCGTCGCCTTCCTCGTCGTCGCCGCCCTCTACGCGAGGCGCTCGATGTCGCTCGTGCCCTCTGGACTGAGTGGGGCGATCGAGGCGCTGGTCGGCGGCTTCTACGAGTTCACGGAGAACATCGTTGGCGAGGCGAGCGCGCGACGCTTCTTCCCCGTGATCGCCACGATCTTCTTCTACGTGCTGATCTCCAACTACTTCGGGCTGCTGCCCGTGAACTTCGTCGTCGGGCGCACCGAGCCCGGCCACGGCGAGGTGCAGGCTGTCTTCGAGCAGGCCAGCGTCGCCGGCGTGGACTTCGCCTACATCCCGCTGCAGGCGGACACGGTCGACACCGGCGAGGAGCACGCCCTCGAGCCGCACGAGGAGGGCGACGCCTTCTCCGGGCTGCTCGCGCCGCTGTTCCGCTCGGTGATGACGGACGTGAACGCGCCGCTCGCGCTGGCGCTGATGTCCTTCATCTTCGTCGAGTACTGGGGGCTCTCCACGCTCGGAGTGGGCTATCTGAAGAAATTCTTCGCCTTCGGCAACCTGCTGCGAGGCAAACCGATGGGGGTGATCGACGTCTTCGTCGGGTTGCTGGAGCTGATCTCGGAGCTGATCCGCGTGGTCTCGTTCACCTTCCGATTGTTCGGCAACATCTTCGCGGGCGAGGTGCTGCTGCTGATGATGAGCTTCCTCGTGCCGCTGGTACTGATTAACGTCTTCTACGGCCTGGAGCTGTTCGTGGGATTGATCCAGGCGTTCGTGTTCGCGATGCTCACGCTCGTCTTCGCCCAGACCGCGACCGCCCACCACGGCGACGCGCACGAGGAGCACGAGGGCGCGCATGAGTAAGAGCAAGAACAGGGGAGCAAGAGCTCGGGCCGGGGCGGCCGGAGCAGGTGGGACGCGATCCGTCCTGGTAGGGAGTACGCCGCAATGACAGAGGGAGCGATGGTGCGATCGCTGAGGCCGTACGTGCGCCGGGCGGCGCTCGCCGCCGGCCTCGGCATCCTGGCGTGGCTGGCGATGGCCGGCGTGGCCGGTGCGCAGGAGGCGGGCGACAACGTGTTCACCGCCGACGCGAACAAGTTCCTCGCCGCCGGCCTCGCGATGGGTCTCGGCGCCTTCGGCCCCGGGATCGGCATCGGCTATCTCGGCGGCAAGGCGATGGAGGCGCTCGGGCGCAATCCCGAGGCGGCCGGCCCGATTCAGACGAACATGATCCTCGCGATCGCGTTCGCCGAGGCGATCGGCATCTATGCCCTCGTCGTCGCCATCCTGATTGGCTTCGTCTTCTAGGCGGGCCGCGGCAAGCGGGGCGAGCATGATCGACCGAGTACACAGCCGGATGAGGAGCGCGCGGCCGCGCGGTCTGCGGCTGGGCGCGGTGGCCCTCGGGCTGCTGCTGGCGGCGGCGCCGGCCACGGCGTTCGCCGCTGAGGAGGGGCCCTCGGGCATCGCCGCCCTGGGCTTCAGCCTGCCCGCGCTCGTCACCAACCTGATCAACTTCACGATCCTGCTGATCGTGCTCCGGGTCTTCCTCTACAAGCCGGTGCTGCGCCTGCTCGATGAGCGCAGGCGGCGCATCCAGGAGGGCCTGGACCAGGCCGCCCAGGCGGCCTCGCAGGCATCGGCCAGCGAGCAGGAAGCGCGGGAGGCGATCGAGCAGGCGCAGCGCGAGGGGCGCGAGCTGGTGCAGCAGGCGCAGCAGGGAGCTGCCCAGCTGCGCGAACAGCTCGAGGAACGCGCCCGCGCCGACGCCGAGCAGATCGTCACGCGCGCCCGCGAGGAAGTGCGCATCGAGCGCGATCAGGCGATCGCACAACTGCGGCGCGAGTTCGCCGACCTCACGATCACCGCCGCCGAGCGGGTCATGCGTCAGTCGCTTGACCGCGCGGCGCACCAGCGGCTGATCGACGAGGTGCTCGTCAACAGCGATCTCGGCGACCAGAACTAGCAGGCGAGGGGCGACGCATGGCCCAGGCAGCAGGCGCGCGAGATGTCGCAGGACGTCGCTACGCGCTCGCGATCATGCAGTTCGTCACCGCGGACCCGGACAGCGCCGCTGCCTGGGAAGATGCGATCGACGGCCTTGAGGCGCTGACCGAGCGCCCGGCCTACGTGGTCGCCCTGCAGGGCGACGGCATGACGGACGAGGGCTTCCAGACCGTCGTGCGGCGCGTCGTCCCGGAGATCGGGCAGATGCAGCTGAACCTGCTGCGACTGCTGCGGCGCAAGGGTCGGCTCACGCTCGGCCCCTCGATCGCCTCGTATGTGCGGGAACTGCTGGACGAACGGCGCGGCATCGCCCGCGCCGAGGTTCGCACCGCCGTGGAGATCGACGAGGAGCGGCGGCAGTGGTTCGCCGCGCAACTCGGCGAGCTCACCGGCAAGCAGGTGGAGGTCGAAGCAGAGGTCGATCCGGACTTGATTGGCGGCGCCGTCGTGCGCATCGGGGACCGCCTGATCGACGGCTCGGCGCGCTCGCGCTTGCGCGCGCTGCGCGCGCAACTGGCGTAAGGAACGGCCTGGCAGCGGGTTCGGCCCGCCGCACGGCCACGGAGGAAACGCGATGGTTCGGGCAGAAGAGATCGCCTCGATCCTCAAGGATCAGATTGAGAACTTCGACGCGGACGTCACCGAGGCCAACGTCGGCACGGTGGTCGAAGCGAGCGATGGCATCGCGCGCATCCACGGCCTGGGCCAGTGCCTTGCCTCGGAGCTCGTCGAGTTCAGTAACGGCACCCGCGGCCTCGCGCTGAACCTCGAGGAGGAGACCGTCGGCGCGATCATCCTCGGCGACTTCACGGACATCAAGGAAGGCGACGAGGTCCGTACCACGGGGCTTGTCGCCTCCGTGCCCGTCGGCGAGGAGCTGATCGGGCGCGTGCTCAACTCGCTCGGCGACCCGATCGACGAGCGCGGTCCGGTGACCGCCGGGCAGCGCCTCCCCGTCGAGCGCATCGCGCCCGACGTGGTCGCGCGCGAGTCGGTCAGTGAGCCGGTGCAGACGGGCATCAAGGCGATCGACGCGATGATCCCGATCGGCCGCGGCCAGCGCGAGCTGATCATCGGCGACCGCTCGATCGGCAAGAGCGCGATCGCGATCGACACGATCATCAACCAGCGCGGCGGCGACCTGATCTGCATCTACGTCGCGGTCGGCCAGAAGGACTCGAAGGTCGCGCAGACCGTCGCGACGCTCGATCAACATGGCGCGATGGAGCACACGATCGTCGTCTCCGCCTCGGCGGCGGAGTCCGCGGCGTTGCAGTACCTCGCGCCGTACGCGGGCTGCGCGATGGGCGAGTACTTCATGGAGCAGGGCAAGGACGTGCTGATCGTCTACGACGACCTCACGAAGCACGCCTGGGCCTACCGCCAGATCTCGCTGCTGCTGAAGCGCCCACCGGGCCGCGAGGCCTACCCGGGCGACGTCTTCTACCTGCACTCGCGGCTGCTGGAGCGCGCGGCGCGCCTCGACGAGGCGCACGGCGGCGGCTCGCTGACCGCGCTGCCGATCATCGAGACGCAGGCCGGCGACGTCTCCGCCTACATCCCGACGAACGTGATCTCGATCACGGACGGCCAGATCTTCCTTGAGAACGACCTCTTCAACGCCGGGCAGCGGCCCGCCGTGAACCCCGGCATCTCCGTCTCGCGAGTCGGCGGCGCCGCGCAGCGGCGCGCGATGCGCTCCGTGGCCGGCACGCTGCGGCTGGACCTCTCGCAGTTCCGCGAGCTGCAGGCGTTCGCCCAGTTCGGCACGGAAGACCTGGACCCGGCGACGCGCCGCCAGCTGCTGCGCGGTCAGCGCCTGACCGAGGTGCTGAAGCAGCCGCAGTACGAGCCGCTCTCGCTCGGCCAGCAGGTCGCGATCCTCTACGCCGGCGCGAACGGCTACCTCGACGACGTGCCGGTCGAGAAGATCTCCGACTTCGAGCGCGCGCTGCACCTGCAGCTTCAGGCGACCGCCGCCGGCGTGCTCGAGACGATCGAGCGCACCGGCGAGGTCGAGGGCGACACGGAGGAGCAGTTGAAGGCGGCGATCGAGCAGTTCAAGGGCTCGGTCGCCTACTAGAGCGAAACGCAGCAGCCCCCTCGGGGGCGCGGAACGGGGAACAGCGCTAAATGCCAGGCGCCGGCCAGGTCCGGGCAATCCGCGGGCGGATCAAATCCGTCGAGAACACCGCCAAGGTCACCAAGGCGATGGAGCTCGTCGCGGCCTCCAAGATGCGTCGCGCGCAGGATCGCGCGCTCGCCGCGCGGCCCTACTCGGAGCGCATGCGCACCGTGCTGGCGCGCCTCGCCGCCTCGCCCGAGGCGCGCGGCGGCGGCGAGGGCGACTCGCTGCACCCGCTGCTGGACCAGCGCCAGGTGCGGCACTTCGCGTTCATCCACATCACGGCTAACCGCGGGCTCGCCGGCGGCCTCAACGCGAACATGAACCGCGCCGGGGCCAGCCTCGCCCTCGAGCGCCAGCCGCACGTCGAGCGCGTCTCGGTGCTTTCGGTCGGCCGCAAGGGGCGCGACTTCTTCCGGCGCGCGGGCTTCCCGCAGATCGCGGAGTTCACGGACCTCGGCGACTACCCCTCGATGGGCGACACGCTGCCGATCTCGCGGATCGTCACGCAGGACTACATCAACGGCGAGATCGATCAGGTCTACGTCGGCTTCCAGCAGTTCATCAACACCGCCGTGCAGCGGCCGACCGTGCGCCAGCTGCTGCCGATCGAGCCGCCCGAGGAGGACGGGGAGTCCATGGGCGGCGGCGCGGACTTCATCTTCGAGCCCTCGCCGCAGGCGCTGCTGGAGACGCTGCTGCCGCGCTACGTGGAGATGCAGGTCTTCGAGGCGATCCTCGAGTCCGCGGCGTCCGAGCAGTCGGCGCGCATGGTCGCGATGCGCGCGGCCACCGATGCGGCGAACGACATGGTCGCGGACCTCACGCTGACCTACAACAAGGCGCGACAGGAGCTGATCACAAGCGAGCTGCTCGACATCGTCGGCGGCACGGCGGCGATCCAGGCGTAACGAACGCAAGCGAGGCAGAGCGAGCCGCGCGCGAGCGCGCCGGCGCGGGAGCAAGGCGGACAGCATGGGCAGCGACAGCAACATGGCCGGCGGCGGGGCCACCGGACTTGTTAGACAGGTCATCGGCACGGTCGTCGATGTGGAGTTCCCCGACGGCGATCTGCCCGAGATCTACAACGCCGTCAACATCGCGATGGGTGCGAACGGCGAGACGCGCACGCTCGTCACCGAGGTGCAGCAGCACCTCGGCAACAACTGGGTGCGCTGCCTCGCGCTGGACTCCACGGACGGCCTGCAGCGCGGCGCGAGCGCCGAGGACACCGGCGGGCCGATCACCGTGCCGGTCGGACCGGCCACCCTCGGTCGCATCTTCAACGTGCTCGGCGAGCCGCTCGACCCCGGCGTGGCGATCCCGGCGGACACCGTGCGCCGCCCGATCCACCGCGCGCCGCCCGCCTACGCCGAGCAGGAGACCGAGGCGCAGATGCTGGAGACCGGCATCAAGGTGATCGACCTGATCGCCCCGCTCGCGCGCGGCGGCAAGGTCGGCCTCTTCGGCGGCGCCGGTGTCGGCAAGACCGTCGTCAACACCGAGCTGATCCGCAACCTCGCCACCGAGCACGGCGGCCTCTCCGTCTTTGCCGGCGTGGGCGAGCGCTCGCGCGAGGGCAACGACCTCTGGCACGAGATGGAGGAGTCCGGCGTCCTCGACAAGACGGCGCTGGTCTTCGGCCAGATGAACGAGCCGCCCGGCGTGCGGCTTCGCATCGGCCTCACCGGCCTGACGATGGCGGAGTACTTCCGCGACGACGAGGGCCGCGACGTGCTGCTCTTCATCGACAACATCTACCGCTACACGCTCGCCGGCATGGAGGTCTCCGCGCTGCTCGGCCGGATGCCCTCGGCGGTCGGCTACCAGCCGACGCTGGCCACCGAGATCGGTGAGCTCGAGGAGCGCATCACCTCGACGAAGCAGGGCTCGATCACCTCCTTCCAGGCGATCTACGTCCCCGCCGACGACTACACCGACCCCGGCGTCTCGACGACGTTCGGCCACCTCGACGCGGTCGTGGCGCTGGAGCGGGCGCTGGCGGAGCAGGGGCTGTACCCGGCGATGGACCCGCTGACCTCGAACAGCCGCATCCTGGACCCGAACGTGGTGGGCCAGGAGCACTACGACGCGGCCTCCGGCGTGCTGCGCACGCTGCAGCGCTACAAGGACCTGCAGGACATCATCGCCATCCTCGGCATCGAGGAGCTGACGGAGGAGGACAAGCAGGCCGTGGCGCGGGCGCGCCGCATCCAGCGCTTCCTCACGCAGCCGTTCTTCGTCGCCGAGCAGTTCACCGGCCGCGGTGGCCGCTACGTGCCCGTCGCCGAGACGGTGCGCGGCTTCACCGAGATCCTCGAGGGCAAGCACGACGATCTGCCGGAGAACGCCTTCTACATGGTCGGGACCATCGACGAGGCGATCGAGAACGCCCGCGAGATGACCGAGGAGGATTAGCGCTTGACCCCGCTCAGGCTCTCAATCGTCACGGCGGAGCAGCCGGTCCTCGATCGGGACGACGTGCAGCGCGTGATCGTGCCCACCACCGAGGGCCAGATCACGGTGCTGCCGACCCACGCCGCGCTGATGGCCAGCCTCGAGATCGGCGAACTGGTGGCGGTCGGCAGCGACGGTCCGGAGGAGATCGTCGTGCACGGCGGCTTCATCCAGGTGCTGCGCGACGACGTCACCGTCCTCGCCGACGCCGCCGAGCGCGTCGACGAGATCGACGAGGCACGCGCCGAGGAAGCCCGTGATCGCGCCCAACAGCGCCTTGAGGGCAGCGTCGCGGCCGATGAGATCGTCGATCTCGCGCGAGCGCGCCTTTCCCTGCTGCGCGCCGAGGCGCGCATCCGCATCCGCCGTCGCCGGCGCGGCACGGGAGCGCCCGCCGCCCAGCGCTGACGGGACTCCCCGAAGACGCCGTCCGACAGGTGCCGCGCCCCGGTGCCTGTCGCCCTCGTGGGTCTCGGACGAGCACGCGCGGGCACGCGAGCCGCGAGGGCAAGCAACCGCCACGGAGAAGGCGTCGGGAGAAGCAGTCCGCCGTTGCGCTGGAGTAAGACGAGGGGCGGATAAACGACTGCCTTTTGAAGTGTGCCCTCTGTTCGCCGTCGCGTCAAACGCCCTCCGCGCCTCGCGGGGCGGCCTCGATGCGTCGTATCCTTGGTGCAGGCGGGGGCCGGAGGCCCCATGGGTGAGCAGTTGATCATTCACGGCGGGCGCGCGCTGCGAGGGCGGCTGCCCGCGTCCGGCTCCAAGAACGCCGCGCTCTACGCGTTGGCCGCGCCGCTGCTCACCTCCGATCCCGTCACCCTGCACAACGTCCCCGAGATCGCCGACATCGAGGGCATGGGCCGCGTGCTGCGCGCCCTCGGCGTGCGCTTCGAGGTCGCTGGCGGCGATGTCTCGATCGACGCGTCCGGGGTGACGGAGACCGCCGCGCCGCCCGATCTCGCGATCGCGCTGCGCGCCTCGTTCCTCGTGATGGGGCCGCTGCTCGCCCGCTTCGGCGAGGCGGCCTGCCCGCCGCCGGGCGGCGACGTGATCGGCGTGCGCCCGCTGGACGTGCATCTCGCGGGCTTCCGCGCGCTGGGGGCTGACGTGCGCCGCGAGGGCCAGCACTTCGTCGCGCGAGGCCGCCTGAAGGGGACGCGCATCTTCCTCGACTACCCCAGCGTGCTCGGCACGGTGAACGTGCTCTTCGCCGCCGCGCTCGCCGAGGGCGAGACGGTGATCGTCAACGCCGCCGCCGAGCCCGAGGTGGCGATGGCCGCGGAGATGCTGGTGGCGATGGGCGCGCGCATCAGCGGGCACGGCTCGAACATGATCACTCTCGAGGGCGTCGAGCGCCTGCACGGAGTCGACTTCACGATCATCCCCGACCGCATCGAGAGTGGCACCTACCTGCTCGCCGGAGTCGCCACCGGCGGTGACGTCACGATCGAGGGCGCACGGGCGGACCACCTCGACTCGCTGCTCACGAAGCTCTCCGAGGCGGGCGTCGGCGTCGAGGTCACCTCTGACCATGTGCGCGCGCATCGCGACCCGGACGGCGGGCCGCTGCGCGCGGTACAGCTCCAGGCGGTGCCGTATCCCGGCTTCCCGACCGACCTGCACGCCCCGATGGCCGCCGCGCTTACCCAGGCCGAGGGCGTCTCGGCGATCCACGAGCGCGTCTTCGAGAATCGCCTGCTCTACCTCGGCGAGCTGCGCGCGATGGGGGCGCGCATGACCGCCGGAGGCCAGTCCGTGATCATCGAGGGCCCGACGCCGCTCGTCGGCAGCACGGTGCGTGCGCTCGACGTGCGGGCGGCGGCCGCGGTGGTGATCGGCGGGCTCTGCGCGAGCGACGAGACGGTCGTGCGCGACCTCGCGCACCTCGATCGCGGCTACCCGCGGATCGAGGAACGGCTGACCGCGCTAGGCGGGACGGTGTTCAGGCGCTAAGGTCGATTGTCGGGGGCCTGAGCGCCTCGGTGTTGAAAGGCGCGTGCCTCCGGGCGAATGTTCACGAAACGACTCGGCATCGATCTAGGCACGGCGCAGGTGCTTGTCTCCGAACGGGGGCGCGGCATCGTGCTGGAAGAGCCCGCGGTGGTCGCGCTCACGGAGCGCGAGAACGCCGTCGCCGCCGTGGGCCGCGAGGCCTACGAGATGATCGGCCGCCACCCCGGCACGATCCGCGTGATCAGGCCGATGCGCGACGGCGCGATTGCGGACTATCTGATCACCGAGGCGCTGCTGCGCTATCTGATCGGCGAGGTGATGGGCCGCCTCCGGATCGTCCGCCCGGAAGTGATGGTCTCCACGCCCTTCGGGGTGACGCGCGTGGAGCAGCGGGCGGTCCGCGACGCGGCCGAGGCGGCCGGGAGCCGTCGCCCGGCCCACCTCATCCCGGAGCCGCTCGCCGCGGCGATCGGCGCCGAGATCCCCGTCGGGTCGCCTCGCGGGCACATGCTGCTCAACATCGGCGGCGGACGCGCCGAGGCCGCGGTGATCTCGATGTTCGGGATCGTCGCCGCCGAGTCGATCCGCGTGGCCGGGGACCGCCTCAACGAGGCGGTCGCGCTCTACGTCCGTCGGCGACATAACCTTGTGATCGGCGAGCGCTCGGCCGAGGAGTTGAAGATCGCTATCGGCTCGGCGATTCCGCTGGAAAAGGACGAAACCGCGGGCGTGCGCGGCCGCGACCAGATCACCGGCCTGCCGCGCACCGTCACCGTGCGCGCCTCCGAGGTGACGCAGGCCATCCAGGAGCACCTCGAGAGCATCGTGCAGACGGTGCGGTCCGTGCTGGAGCGCACGCCTCCGGAGCTGGCCTCGGACGTGATCGACCACGGCGTGGTGCTGACCGGCGGCGGCGCGCGCCTGCGCCACCTCGACGCCTTGCTGATGCACGAGGTCGGCGTGCCGGTGCACGTGGCCGACGAGCCGGACCGCTGCGTGGCCCGAGGCGCCCGCATGGCGCTCGACTACCTCGATGTGATCGCGCGCAGCATCCCCACCGAGGAGGAGTCCCTGATCGCCGATACGCCGTAGGCGGGCGGCGCTCAGTCCTCGATGTCCGCGTAGACGCGGAAGCCGTAGTCGTTGTAGCGCCGGTCTGGCGGCAGCGAGGAGCGCGCGGCGATGCGCGTGACCTTGACCCGATGGCGCCAGGACCCGCCTCGCGAGGCGCGGCGTTCGCCCTCGGCGGGTCCGCGCGGGTTGTCGAGCTCGGCGGCGTCGTAGCCGGCGGCGTACCAGTCGCTGCACCACTCGTGCACGTTCTCGGCCATGTGGTAGAGGCCGAAGCCGTTCGGCGGCGAGGAGCCGACCGGTTGCGGGCGGTCCATCCCCGCCGAACCGAGGGCGAACGGCCCCTCGTCCCATGGCTTGTCGCCCCAGGGGAATGCGACGCCCTTGATGCCGCCTCGGGCGGCGTACTCGCGCTCCGCCTCGGTGGGCAGGCGGCAGCGGCGTCCGAGGATGCCGCCCAGCCACTCGCAGTAGGCGACGGCATCGAACCAGGAGACGCCCACGACCGGGCAGGCGGGCGCGTTGAAGCGCGGCTCGTCCCGGAAGCGCGGCGCCTCGTGTCCGGTCGCTTCGAGGAAGGCGGCGTACCCGGCGTTCGTGACCGGCGCCGGGGCGACGGCGAACGGATCGAGGCGCAGCTCGCGCAGCGGCTGCTCGTCGGGGCGCACGAGCGAGCCCATGCGGAACACGCCGCCGGACAGCTCCACGAAGGCGGTCGGGGCGGGGTCCGCTCCCGATGGGCGGGCGAGTCCGTGGTCGTTGGCGGGAGCCTTCGGGCGGGTCACGGGGGGATGCTAGCAGCGCCGCCCGGCAGCCGCTTCGCTGGACGCTAGTGCGCGCTTGTGCAAGTCTTCTCAATCAGGTTCGGGTACGTCACCGATAGGTACGCATTACACGCAGTGGGGGGTCACCCTGCCGTTGCCTGCCGACATTCCCGAGGTCGTCATCGACCGTCTCCCAATCTACTACCGCTGGCTCGCGCGCATGGATGAGGAGGGCCGCTCCACGGTCTCCTCGCAGGAACTGGGCGACGCGCTCGGCGTCACGCCGGCGCAGATTCGTAAGGATCTCGCCTACTTCGGGCGCTTCGGCAAGCAGGGCAGCGGGTACTCGGTCGTCCGGCTCGTCGAGGAGCTGCGGCTGATTCTGGGACTGAACCGCCGCTGGCGGATGGTGCTGGTCGGCGTGGGCCGCCTCGGGCGCGCGATCGCCTCGTACCAGGGCTTCGGGCCGGACGGCTTCGACCTCGTCGGCGTCTACGACGCGAGCCCCGAGGAGATCGGCAGCGAGGTCGGTGGGATCGTCGTGCGCGACGTGCGCGAGATGGAGCGCTCGCTCTGCGCGGAGTCGGCGGACATCGGGATCGTCGCCGTCCCCGCCGCGGCTGCGCAGGAGGTGATCGACGCCCTCGTGCGCGCGGGCGTGCGCTCGATCCTCAACTACGCGCCGGTCACGGTGCAGGTGCCCCGTGGCGTGCGCATCCGCCGTATCGACCCGCTGCTCTCGCTGCAAAGCATGACCTACCACCTGAGCCTCGAGGAGGGCTCCGAGGCGGAGCCGGAACCGGCCCCCGCGCGCGCCTCGGCCTAGCGGGAACGCCCGAGGGCGAGACGCAGCAGCAGACTCCCGACAGCCAGACCAATCAGCGCGCCGGCCATATCGGCGATCCAGTCCTCGAGCGCCGGTTCGCGCCCGTCGATCCAGTTCTGGGCCAGCTCGTCGAGGGCGGCGAAGAGCCAGAGCCCGAGCAGGACCATCAGCAGCACCCGCACGGGCGAGCGCACCGCCGCGCGGCTGGTCGCGTAGCGCAGCGCCACCGGCACGCCGAGCAGCGCGAAGAGCAGCACGTGCCAGGCCCAGCAGGGCATGCCCAGCGGGCAGCCGGAGAGGCCGCTCCCGAGTGGCGCCAGGGTGGCGATCAGAATCAGCGCTACGGTGAGCAGCACGCCGAGCGACGCCCAGGCGCTGAGCACCTCGCGGGTCACCGCGTGCGCCCTTCGCGGCGGGCTGGCGTCTGGAGCGTCCGGCGGTCGTACAATCGCGGCATCCCCGGAGGATAGGGCAGGGCGACGCCGTGCGGCAGCGAGGCTGGACGATCGAGCCGTGGACGCCGCCGCCGGGCAAGGACGCCCCCGAGCGCGCCGCCATCGCGCTGCGCCACGTGCCGGGCCTGGCCTGGCTCGACTCGGCGCTTCCGCACCGGCAGCGCGGGCGCTGGTCGATCCTCGCCGCGAGGCCGCGCTGGACGCTCAGCGCACGCGGCCGCCGCATCCGCCGCGCCTCGGCGGACGGCGTCGAGGAGTTCGAGGGCGATCCGATCGCCGTCGCCGCGCAGGCGATCGAGGCTGGACAGCGCGAGTGGGAGGCCGCCGGTTGTGCTGCTGGCGGGATGGCCTCGCTGCCCTTCGCCGGAGGCGCGATCGGCTACCTCGGATTCGAGCTGGCGAGGCACATCGAGCGTCTGCCCGCGACCACCCTCGACGACGTGGGCGCGCCCGACCTCGCGCTCGGCTGGTACGACGCCGCGCTCGTCTGGGACGGGATCGAACGGCGCGGCTGGCTGAGCGGCGAGCCCGAAGCCGTCGTCGCGCTGCGCCGGCAGCTTGAGTGCGTCGAGGCTGCCCCGCGG
Source organism: Dehalococcoidia bacterium (assembly GCA_965247925.1). Lineage (GTDB taxonomy): Bacteria > Chloroflexota > Dehalococcoidia > UBA2979 > UBA2979 > VXMT01. The sequence continues at coordinate 731,295 of CBDFIB010000003.1, read as the reverse complement.
ATCGCGGGCGTCACGGACGCCGAGGCGCTGCCAGCCGGTCCGGCGGGCAGCGCGCGCTTCGAGCCGAACATGGAGCGTCGCGAGTACCTCGAACGCGCCGAGGCGGCACGGCGCTACATCGCCGCCGGCGACATCTACCAGGTCAACCTCTCGCAGCGCTTCTGCGCACCGTTGTCGGTCCCCGGGTTCGAGGCGTACCGGCGGCTGCGGCGCGCCAGTCCCGCGCCCTTCGCCGCCTACCTCGATGCGACGGCCTTCGGGGGGAGTGAGACCGATGGAGGCATCGAGGTGCTGTCCTCGTCGCCGGAGCGGCTGCTGCTGGTCGACGGCGACCGGCTGGAGACGCGGCCGATCAAGGGCACGCGCCCACGTGGCCGCGACGCCGCCGAGGACGCCCGCCTGGCCGCCGAACTGCGCGCGAGCGCCAAGGACGCCGCCGAGCACGTCATGATCGTCGACCTCGAACGCAACGACCTCGGGCGGATCGCGGAGACCGGCAGCGTGGCCGTGCCGCAGTTCGCGCGCCTGGAGTCGTACTCGCACGTGCATCACCTGACCTCGTCGGTGACGGCGCGCAGGCGGCGCGGCGTGGGTCTCGATGCGACGCTGCGCGCGATGCTGCCGGGTGGCTCGATCAGCGGCGCGCCGAAGATCCGCTCGCTCGAGATCATCGACGAGCTGGAGCCGACGGTGCGCGGGGTCTACACGGGGGCGATCGGCTACTTCTCCGCGCACGGCCGCAGCGACCTGAACGTGGCGATTCGCACGATCACCGTCGCCCGCGGTCGCGCCTACGCGCACGTCGGCGGCGCGATCGTGCACGACTCCGTCGTCGAGGCCGAGTACCGCGAGACGCTGGACAAGGCGCGCGGGATGGCGCGGGCGCTCGGCGTGCTGCTTCCGGACGAGGCGCCGCCTGCCGACCCGCTGCCCGATCGCCGGGCGCCCGCGGCTGCTACAGCGAGCGTCGGCTGAGCGTGCCCGGCTACGTCTGGCTGAACGGCGAGCTGCTGCCGCGATCCGAGGCGCGCGTTCCGATCGACGATCGCGGCTTCCTCTACGGCGCGGCCTGCTTCGAGACGTTGCGCGCCCATGGCGGCGCGATCTTCAGGCTGGACCGCCACCTCGATCGCCTCGAGGTCGGCCTGCGGGCGATGGGCGTCGAGGCGCCACCGCGCGCCGCGCTGCAGGCGGCGCTCGCCGAGACGCTGGAGGCGAACGCGCTGCCCGAGGCGCGCGTCCGTCTGACCGTGAGCGCCGGGACGGGCGGTGCGCGGCCCGGCCTCGAGCCCGGGGGTGCGCCGCTCGTGCTGGTGACGGTGCAGCCGGTCCCGGAGGCGTCTGCGCCGGCGCGCGCCCTCGTAGCGCGCGGCGCGCGCATCACGTCTGACCGGCCGCTGCCGTTCGCCAAGACGGTGAACTACCTCGGCCCGCTGCTCGCCCTCGAGGAAGCGCGCCGCGCGGGGCTGGACCAGGCGCTGCTGCTCGATCTGGACGGCAATGTCGTCGAGGCCTCGACGGCCAACGTCTTCGCCGTGCTCGGCGGGGAGGGCAGCGAGCGCGTGCTCGTCACGCCGCCGCTCGAGGCCGGGGCGCTGCCGGGCGTCACCCGCGAGGCCGTGCTTGAGTGCGCGCGCGAGCTCGGCATCGAGGCGGCGGAGCGGCGGCTTCCGCTCGCGGAGCTGCTCACCGCGAGCGAGGCGCTGCTCACGAACAGCATCGTGGGCGTGCAGCCGCTCGCCGAGGTCAGCGACGGCGAACGCAGCTACGAGTTCGAGGCGCCCGGCCCCGTGACGCGTGCCCTGATCGAGGCGTACCGGGAGGCGGTGGCGCGCGAGTGCGGCGGCGATCCGCCGCCGCGAGCGGACGCCTGACGCCACGTCGCGCCCCTACGGCTGGCCACGCGGAGTATCCTCGCGGCAACCGGAGCACGAGGGGAGACCGCCAATGACGACGTCGCGAGACGCAATGGGTGAGATTGCACCGCGCCTCCGCGAGATCACGGACGAGCTGGTGTTCGGGGAGATCTGGGAGCGGCCGGAACTCTCGAAGCGCGACCGCAGTCTGATCACGGTCTCGGTGCTGGTGGCGCTGTACCGCACGGGTCAGCTGCCCGGTCACTTCCGGCGCGCCCTCGACAACGGCGTCACCAAGGAGGAGATCGGCGAGTTGCTGACGCACGTCGCCTTCTACGCCGGCTGGCCGACGGTCGCTCAGGCGGTACGCATCGCGCAGGAGGCGTTCGACGAGGAGTAGCAGGCTCCGGACGCGCTAAGCTGCGCGCGCGGGCGAAACCCGCGCGGGAAGGGGGCAGCCATGGCCGCGCTCGACGGCATGAGAGTGCTGGACATGACCCAGTACGAGGCGGGCACGTCCTGCACGCAGGCCCTCGCCTGGCTGGGGGCCGACATCGTCAAGATCGAACGGCCCGGCCTGGGCGATCCCGGCCGGGGGGTGTCGCGCGGCATCGATCCGCGCCCCTACTTCCTCAACTGGAACTCGAACAAGCGCAGCATCGCGCTGGACCTGAGCCGGCCCGAGGGGCGCGAGCTGTTCCTGCAGCTGGTGCCGCGCTTCGACATCTTCGTCGAGAACTACGGGCCGGGCGTGATGGAGAACCTCGACATCGACTACCCCGCGCTGCGCGAGCTGCACCCGAGCCTGATCTACGCGCGCATCAAGGGCTTCGGCCTCGAGGGTCCCTACGCTCACTACAAGTCCTACGACATGGTCGCCCAGGCGATGGGCGGCGCCTTCTCCGTGACCGGTTTCGAGGACGGACCACCGATCCGGCCCGGCCTCACCATCGGCGACGCCGGGACGGGCATGCAGATGGCGCTCGCGATCACGGCCGCCTTCGTCCAGCTGCAGCGCAGCGGCGAGGGCCAGTTCATCGAGCTCTCGATGCAGGAGGCGATGACGTACTACATGCGCACGGTCATCGCCAACGGATCGGAGTGGGGCTCCGCGCCCGCGCCGCGCCGCGGCAACCGCAGCGGTCCCGGCACGGACCTCTACCCCTGCAAGCCGTTCGGGCCCAACGACTACGTCTACGTGATGGTCGTCACCCAGCGGAACTGGGACACGCTCTGCGCCGCCATGGACCGCACCGACATGCTCACCGACCCGCGCTTCGACACCGAGCAGGCGCGGCTGGACCACGCCGAGGAGCTGCGCGAGGAGATCACGAAGTGGACCAGCCAGCACACCAAGCACGAGGCGATGAGCATCCTCGGCGACGGGAACGTGCCGGCCGGCGCGACCCTCGACACCATGGAGTTGCATTCTGATCCGCATCTCGTCTCGCGCGGCTTCGTGCAGGAGGCGGAGCACCCGCAGGCCGGCACGCTGCGCTTCATGGGCTGGCCGCCGCGGATGTCGGAAAGCAGCGTCCCGATCGTCACCGCACCGCTGCTCGGCGAGCACACCGTCGAGGTGCTGGGCGAGGAGCTGGGCCTCGGCGACGCCGAACTCGCGCCGCTGCTCGAGGGCGGCGTGATCGTGCAGTCGGACGGGCCGCCGCGCGCGCCTGCCGGCCAGACTCAGGAGGAGGCGCGCAGCGCCGCCGCGAGCCGCTCGCGGTAGTCCTCGTCGATGCGTAGCACCGAGCCCTGCTCCACGTAGGCCTCGAGGTCCATCACGCGCGTCGAGCGCATGGCGTCCGAGTTGAGCACGCTGAGGTCCGGGGCAGTGATCCCGGCGTCGAACAAGCGCTGCCGCTCGTCGCGCGACAGGCCCAGCTCGGTCAGCACGTCCTCGGTGTGTTCGTCGACGATCGGGGCCCGGCCGGGAGGCGGGTAGGGCTCGCCGTCGAAGTGCGCGGGGACGTAGCGCTGGAGCGGCACTTCGCCGAAGTCCGGCATCTCGACCGGGCTGAAGAAGCGTCGCGCGGCCAGGTGCTCGTTCGTGAAGACCTCGTCGGCGCGGAGTACGGCGCCCGCGGGCACGCCCGCCGCCTGCAGCGTCTCCATCGCCTCGATGTTGGTCCGGCCGATCGTCCACTCGCTCAGGATCGCGTCGATCGCGTCGTGTGAGGCGTCGCGGCCGGCGTCGTCGCGGAAGCGCTCGTCGCGCGCGAGGTCGGAGCGGCCGATCGCCGCGCAGAGCGCCGCCCACTCGCCGTCGCCGCGCGCGCTGATCGCCACCCAGGCGTCGTCGCCCCGGCAGCGGTAGGCGCCGCGCACCATGCCGGGGCGGCGGTTGCCGGCCGGGGCATGCTCGCGGCCGTTGAGCAGCGCGTCCATCAGCTGCGGCCCGGTGAGCTGGATCATCGCCTCCTGCATCGCGGTATCGACGTGCTGGCCGCGGCCGGTCTGCTCGCGGGCGAGCAGCGCCGTCAGCACCCCGGCGGCGGCGTGCATCCCGGAGAGCGCGTCGCCGAGGGTGTTGCCAGCGAGGATCGGCGGCTCGCCCTCGTAGCCGGTGACAGCGGAGATCCCGGAGGCCGGCTCGATCGTCTGCCCGAGCGCGGGGTCATTGCCGCGTGGTCCGTACTGCCCGTACCCGCACACCGAGACCATGACGAGCCGCGGATGGCGCTCCTTCAGCGAGGCGTAGTCCAGCGAGTACCTGCGCAGCACCGGCGGCGTGAAGTTCTCGATCAGCACATCCGCCTCGGCGAGCAGGCGGTGCAGCACCTGCTTTGCCTTCGTCCGTGGCGTAGTCGAGCGTGAGCGCGCGCTTGCCCGCGTTCCGCGCGAGGAAGTAGACCGAGCGGTTCCAGTAGGCGCCGCTCGAGTCGTTGCCGGCGAGGAAGCCGCTTCGCAGCGTCCCGGGCAGGTGCGGCCGCTCGACTTTGACCACGTCCGCGCCGAGGTCCGCGAGCGTGCGGCCGATGTGCGGCCCCGCCCAGACGCGGGAGAGATCGATCACGCGCAGGCCGGCGAGGGCGCCCGGGCGACCGCGTGGCGCCTCGCGCGCCTCTCGCGGCGCCGGCCACGGCTCCGCGTCGTGCTCGCCGAGGGCCGGGGGAGCGCCGGAGCGCATCGGCGTCTCCGTCAGGCGGAAGGGCGGGCCCAGCGTGCGCTCGCCACCGGGCGGCGGATCGAAGAAGCCGCGTTCCGCGAGGTGCTCGTCCTCGAGCAGTTGCGGTGCGCGCAGCACGTGGCCGAAGGGCAGCCGCAGCTCGCGGGCGCGCTCCAGCACCTCGTCCGCGGTGTGTTGGTCGAGCCAGGGCCGGATGAGTGCCTCGAAGTCGCGCCAGCGGAGCACGCGCTCCCGCATCTCGGCGAGTATCGGCGCCTCGGAGAGTTCGGGTCGCCCGATCAGCGCTGCGAGGCCGGGACCGGCGTTGGCCTGCACGACGAAGGCGACCGCTCCGTCCTTGCAGGGCAGCACGTCCATCGGATACGCGATCAGCACGCGCGAGTAGTAGCGGCGGCGGATCGCGCCCGTCCCCGCGTACACCGCCAGCGTGTGGTCGTCCGCCAGCGCGAGCGCCTCGAGGGACGAGACATCGACGAAGCTCCGGCCGCCGTCGAGCAGCGCGGCCATCGCGGCGACGTAGCCGTTGACCCCGGCGAAGTAGTCGGCGAGCTCGACCCCCATGCTGAGCGGCTCGCGGTCCGGGTTGCCGGTCACGTAGGAGAATCCGGAGAGCGCCTCGATGATCTGGCTGTCCGCGCGGTAGCCGGCGTACGGCCCGGTCGCGCCGAACGGGCTGATCGAGACGTAGACCACGCCCGGGAAGCGCCTCGCGAACTCGTCGGGGTCGTCCAGCGGCAGCGCGCTCTCCGCCTGGTGCGAGCTGAGCAGCAGGTCGCAGTCCGCGACGAGCGCCTCGATGGTCGCCGCGCCCTCGGCGCCGGTCGCGTCGGCGGCGACGCTGCGCTTCCCGCCGTTGAGCACGCGGTGCATGCCGCCGTCGTCGACGCCGAAGCGATCGCCGGGGAAGGGGCCCTGCAGGCGGATCGCGTCGCCCTCGGGAGGCTCGACGCGCACGAGGTCGGCGCCGGCCTGCGCGAGCAACTGCCCGCAGTAGGCGACGGCCAGGCCGGCCGCGATCTCGACGACGCGCAGGCCCGCCAGCGGGCCGGGAGCTTCAGACATCCAATCGCCTCCACGGTCCGCGCGCTCCGAGGGCGCGCCGAGCATGGCATAGACGCGCGCGCTTCAGCGACCCGGAGCCCTCGCTGAGCGGTGCGCGCGGCGGGGCGCTGGCGTCAGCGCGCCGATCGGCTACCATCGGCGCGCCGCCGCCAGGCGGCCGGCGAGTGGCTGCGCGAAGGGGGACGAAGCGATGGAGATCCGCGAGGACTGGCTCGCGCTGGTGCAGGAAGAGATCATCGAGCCGGAGCGGCCGATCGTCGATCCGCATCACCACTTCTTCTTCAACAGCGATCACGGCTTCGAGGACTACCTGCTCGAGCACTACTGGGCGGACACCGACACCCACAACGTGGAGCAGACCGTCTTCATCGAGTGCGGGGCGATGTTCCGCGAGGACGGCCCCGAGGACCTCAAGCCCGTCGGCCAGACGGAGTGGGTCGCCGGCCTCGCCGCCGAGGCGGAGCAGGCGCCGGAGGGCAAGGCGCGGGTGCGGGCCATCGTCGGCACCGCCGACCTGATGCTCGGCTCCGGCGTGCGCCGCTGCCTGGAGGCGCAGATGGAGGCCAGCTCGCTGTTCAGGGGCATCCGCTACATCGTCGCCTGGGACGAGAGCGACACCGTCCCGAGCATGCCCGCCCTCGAGAGCGCCGAGGCCTACCGCGACCCGCGGTTCCGCGAGGGCTTCGCGGAGCTGGCCTCGCTCGGGTTGATGTTCGACGGCTGGCACTACCACCCGCAGACGCCGTACCTGGCGGAACTCGCCCGCGACTTCCCGGACACGACGATCGTGCTCGACCACCTCGGGACGGCGCTCAACACCGGCCCCTACGCCAGCCAGGCCGATGAGATCTTCGAGGTCTGGAAGCAGGGCATCACGGAAGTGGCTTCCCTGCCGAACACCTACATCAAGCTCGGCGGGATGCTGATGCCGTGGAACGGCTTCGGCTGGGATACGCGCGAGCGGCCGGGGACCTCGGACGAGCTGGTCGCGCTGCAGAGCCGCTACTACCTGCACGCGATCGAGGCGTTCGGGCCGGATCGCGCCATGTTCGAGAGCAACTTCCCGGCGGACAAGCCCTCGGTCTCGTACCACGTGGTCTGGAACGCCTTCAAGAAGATGGTGGCGGACTTCTCCGAATCCGAGAAGGACCGCTTGTTCCGCGGCACTGCGATGGAGGTCTACGGCCTCGAGCCGATGGAGTAGGCGCCGGAATAGGCGCGGGGGTAGCGCCGCGGGTCGCCCTGGCGGCGCTCAGTCGGGGGCGGTCATCGCCAGCACGCCGCGCGCCGCCGCGACGAGCAGCGTCGCGGTGGCGGCGAGTACGATCACGCCCGCCGTCCAGTAGACGGAGACGATGCCGAGCACCTCCGCGACGACGCCGAGGCTCACGGCGCCGGTCAGCCCGCCGATGTCCCACGCGAGCTGCAGCACCGCCGCCGCGCGCCCCTTCTCGTTGATCGGCACGCGGTCGACGGCGAGCGAGAGCAGCCCGGTGTGCGAGGCTCCGAGGCCGAGGCCGGCGCAGGCGGCGGCGAGCCAGAGCATCAGGGGCGACTGCGCGACGGCGACGAGCCACATCCCGGCGCACGTCAGGAGCAGCCCGGGCACCGTCACCGGTACGCGTCCCAGCCGGTCCGAGAGCCGCCCGGCGAGGGGACGGCTCACGATCGCGCCCGCGCCGGAGACGAGGAAGAACAGGCCGACGTTGCCGAGTCCGCGATCGGCGCCGTGCAGCGGCAGGAAGGCCGAGGACGCGACGAACGAGAACGTGACCGAGAGAAAGATCAGCATCGGGAAGATGGCGCGGCGCGGGATCAGCCCGGAACCGAGCTCGGCGCGCGCCTTGCTCACCGGCTCGCGGATCGGCTGGACCACGAGCAGCGTCGCCAGCGAGGTACCGGCGGCAACGAGGAAGACGGCATCGAAGCCCCACAGCGCGGCGATCGTGACGCCGAGGGCGGGCGTCACCATCTGCGCGAAGCCCGTCGCCATCCCGAAGTAGCCCAGGCCCTCGCCGCGTCGCAGGGGCGGGGCCAGCTCGGCGGCCAGCGAGGCTGCGGCGGTGGGGAACATTGCCATGCCGACACCCTGCGCGATGCGCAGCAGGAACAGGGAGATGATGTCCTCGGAAAACACCATCAGCCCCGTCGCCGCAGCCATCGTCAGCAGCCCGATCAGCTGCAGGCGCTTGCGGTGCCCTTGGTCGCTCCAGCGCCCCACGAAGGGCCGCAGTAGCATCGGCACGAACCCGAAGCCGCCGGCGATCAGCCCGATCTGCCACTTCGACCCGCCGATCGAGTCGACGTAGTCGGGCAGTACGGAGACGAGGTAGAAGAAGCTGCCGAAGAAGCCGATGGTGCCGAACGCGTTCAGCGTGAAGGCGGGCGTCCAGAGCGGGGGCTTCGCTGGAGGATCGGTCGCTGGCGAATCGAGGGCGGCGCCTGCCTCCGTGCTCCGTGCGCCATCGTTCGTCATCGGGTTGGCGCACCTTCCGCCCGCGCTCGCGGGGGCGGGCGCCGTGAGCATGATACCCCTGAGGCACGCGCAAGCTCCCTCCAGCGGTCGTATCCTGTGCGCCGGGCCTGGCCGGAGGGTTGCGATGGGTTCGCGCTACACCCGCCTGACGCATCCTCTCGTTCGCGAGGGCGGCGAACTGCGCCGTGCCTCCTGGGACGAGGCCCTCGATCGCGCCGCCGAGGGCATCCGACGCGCCACCGCGGAGCACGGCCCCCAGTCGTTTGGCTTGTTCAGCTGCTCCAAGGGCACGAACGAGCTGAACTACGCGGCGCAGAAGTTCGCCCGCGCCGTCATCGGCAGCAACAACATCGACAGCTGCAATCGCACCTGACATGCGCCCAGCGTCGCCGGTCTGGCGATGGTGTTCGGGGTCGGGGGAGGCACCAGCTCCTACGAGGAGGTCGAGAACGCCGAGTCTGATCGTGCTCTGGGGTTCGAACGCCCGCGAGACACACCCGATCTTCTTCCACCATGTCCTCACCGGCATCCGCAACGGCGCGCGGCTGGTCGTCGTCGATCCGCGGCGCACGACCACGTCGGAGTGGGCGGACCTCTGGCTCGGCCCCGACATCGGCTCCGACATCGCGCTCGCGAACGCCGTCGGGCGCGAGATCATCGCCGCCGGCCTCGCGAACGACGACTTCGTCGAGCGGGCCACCGAGCACTTCGAGGCGTACCGCGAGTCCGTCGAGCCCTACACGCTGGAGCGCGCCGAGGAGATCTCGGGCGTGCCCCCCGAGGCGATCCGCGAGCTGGCGCACGCCTATGGGAGCGCCGGGCGCGCGCAACTCTGCTGGACGCTCGGCATCACCGAGCATCACAACGCGACCGACCACGTGCTGGCGCTGATCAACCTCGCATTGCTGACCGGCCACGTCGGCCGCTACGGCTCCGGCCTCAACCCGTTGCGAGGCCAGAACAACGTGCAGGGCGGCGGCGACATGGGCGCCGTGCCGAACAGGCTGCCCGGCTTCCAGGACGTCGAGGACGACGAGGCGCGCGCCCGCTTCGAGGCCGCATGGGGAACCTACGCTGCCGCCGCGCAACGGCTGGCACCTCACGCAGATGTTCGAGGCGATGGAGCGCGGCGAGCTGCGCACGCTCTACGTGATCGGCGAGAATCCCGCGCAGTCCGAGGCCGACGTGCAGCGCGCCCGGCGGCTGATCGAGGGCCTCGACCACCTCGTGGTGCAGGACATCGTGCTCACGAAGACGGCGGAGATGGCCGACGTGGTGCTCCCGGCCGCCGCGGCCTGGGCGGAGACCGAGGGCACCGTCACCAACAGCGAGCGCCGCGTGCAGCGCGTGCGCAAGGCGCTCGACCCGCCCGGCGAGGCCCGCGACGATCTCGACACCGTCTTCGCGCTCGCCGAGCGGCTTGGCGCGGACTGGGGCGCCCCGGACGCCGAGCAGGTGTGGGAGGAGCTGCGCGGCCTCTCGCCGCTCCACGGTGGGATGAGCTACGCGCGCATCGAGGCGCTGGGCGGCATCCAGTGGCCCTGCGTTGACGAGCAGGATCCCGGATCGGCGTTCCTGCACGAGCGGCTCTGGCGCGATCCCCTCGAGGGCCCGCGCGTCCCCTTCCACCCCGTCGAGCACGCCCCGCCGGTCGACGAGCTGACCGAGGAGTACCCGATCCGGCTGACCACGGGCCGCCGCCTCGACTCCTACAACACGGGCGTGCAGACCAGCGACTACGGATCGCCGCTGCGGCGCGCCGAGACGCTCGACATCTCGCCGGTGGACGGCGCACGCCTCGGCGTGGCGGACGGCGAGCGCGTGCGCGTCTGCTCGCGCCGCGGCGAGCTGGAGGCGCCCGTGCGCTACGAGGCCGGGCTGCGGCCGGGCCTCGCCTTCATGACGCTGCACTTCCCGGACGAGGTCGACACCAACCGCCTCACGATCGAGGCCTGGGATCCGAAGTCCGGCACCTCCGAGTTCAAGGCCTCGGCGATCCGTATCGAGAAGATCGGCTAGCGCCGTGGAAGTCCATCGCATGTCCGCCGCTGCCTCGCCGGCGGAGCGCGCCGCCGTCGATGCGCTGCTCGGCCCGCCGCCGATCGCGGACGGCGCCGCCGGCCCCGGGCGCAGCGAGCGAGGCCGCCCGCAGCAGGCCCGCGAGGAGCGCCAGCTGCTGCTGCCCGCGCTGCACGCCGTCCAGGACGCGATCGGCTGGATCAGCGCCGGCGCGCTCGGCTACGTCTGCGAGCGGCTGCGGGTCCCGCCCGCCGAGGCCTACGGCGTCGCCGAGTCCTACGCGCTGCTCTCCACCCGGGAGCGTCCGTCGCTCGTGGCGCATCTCTGCGACGACATCGTCTGCCGCAACGCCGGCGCGGACGCGCTCGCCGAGGAGATCGGACGCGCCCTCGAAGGCGACGAGGGCGCGACGTGGGAGCCGAGCCCCTGCCTCGGCGTCTGCGAGCGCGCGCCGGCGGCGCTGCTGCAGATCGCCGCCGGCGAGGACAGCGTGCTTGCTCCCGCGGATGCGCCCGCCGTGCTCGCGGGCCTGCGCGGCGAGACCGCGGACGGCGCGGGTGATGGCGCGGACGCGGCCGCCTCGGCGCCGCAGACTGCCGAGCCGCGCGCAGACGGGCTGCGACTGCTGCGCCGGATGGGCCTCGTGGACCCGGCGAGCCTCGATGCCTACCGCTCGAGCGGCGGCTACGAGGCACTGCGAGTCGCGCTCGGTCGCGGGCCGCAGTGGGTGATCCGCGAGTTGATCGCCTCGAAGCTGCTCGGGCGCGGTGGCGCGGCGTTCCCGGCGGGGCGCAAGTGGGCGGACGTGGCGAGCGCCGAGGCGCGGCCTCGCTACGTCGTCTGCAACGCCGACGAGTCCGAGCCGGGCACGTTCAAGGATCGCGTGCTGATGGAGCACGACCCGTTCGCGCTGATCGAGGCGATGACCATCGCCGGCGTGACCACCGGCGCGGAGCGCGGCTACCTCTACATCCGCCGCGAGTACCCGCTGGCGACCGCGCGCCTCAAGGCGGCGAGCGCGCAGGCCGAGACGGCCGGGCTGCTCGGCGACGACGTGCTGGGCTCGGGCCTGCGCTTCGCGATCGAGATCCGCTGCGGCGCGGGCGCCTACATCTGCGGCGAGGAGACCGCGCTCTTCAACTCGATCGAGGGCTACCGCGCCGAGCCGCGCAGCAAGCCGCCGTACCCGACGCAGGCGGGCCTGTTCGGCAAGCCGACGCTCGTCAACAACGTCGAGACGCTGGCCAACGTGCCCGCGATCGTGATCGAGGGCGGCGCGGCCTTCGCGGAGACGGGCACCGCGGACTCGACGGGCACGAAGCTGTTCTGCCTCGCGGGCAGCGTCGCCCGCCCCGGCGTCTACGAGGTGCCGTTCGGCGCCACCGTGCGCGATCTGATCGCCCTCGCGGGCGGCGTGACCGGCGGCGGCGAGCCCGCGGCGGTGCTGCTCGGCGGGGCGGCGGGCTCGTTCGTGACGGCCGCGCTGCTCGACCTGCCGCTGACCTTCGAGGACGCGCGAAGCGCGGGCGTCTCGCTCGGCTCGGGCGCGGTGACGGTCTTCGGCGAGTCCGTCGATCTCGCGGACGCGACGCGGCGCATCGCCGCCTTCTTCCGCGACGAGTCCTGCGGCCAGTGCGTACCCTGCCGTATCGGCACGGTGCGCCAGGAGGAGGCGCTGCACCGCCTCGCGAGCTCGAACGGGGACGCCGCCGCCGAACTCGCTATCCTCGGCGATGTCGCGAGGGCGATGACCGACGCCTCGATCTGCGGGCTTGGCCAGACGGCCGGCAGCGCGGTCCAGTCGGCGATCGCGCTCGGCCTGCTCGAACGGGACGGAAGCACACGATGACGACCGAGCCGCAGCCACTGGTCGAGTTGACCGTCGACGGGACGCCCGTCTGGGTGCCGGAGGGCACGAGCGTGCTCGAGGCCTGCCGCGCCGCCGGCGCCAATCCGCCGACGCTCTGCTACCTCGATGGCCTCACGCCGGCCAACGCCTGCCGCGCCTGCGTCGTCGAGCTCGATGGCTCGCGCGCGCTCGTCGCCTCCTGCTCGCGGCAGGCCGAGGACGGCATGGCCGTCACGGCAGTCTCGGAGCGGGTGCGGCACAGCCGCCGGCTCGTCCTCGAACTGCTCGCCTCGGCCGTCGATCTCTCTACGGCGGAGCCGCAGCTGCGGGGCTGGCTCGAGGAGTACGGCGCGACGCCGGAGCGCTACGGCTCGCCCGCCCCCGCAGGCGACGGCGAGGCAGCCCACCCGCGGCCGGGACACCACGCGCCGCCCGACGGCGAGCACGCGGCCACGCAGGCGCAGGCCGCGAAGATCGACAACGACCTCTACGTGCGCGACCTCTCGAAGTGCATCCTCTGCTACCGCTGCGTCGAGGCTTGCGGCGCGGACGCCCAACACACGTTCGCCATCGCCGTCAGCGGGCGCGGCTTCGACGCCACGATCGCGACGGAGTTCGACGCGCCGCTGCCGGACTCGGCCTGCGTCTTCTGCGGCAACTGCATCGCCGTCTGCCCGACCGGGGCGCTGATGTTCAAGAGCGAGCACGAGCTGCGCGCCGCGGGCGAGTGGGACGAGGAGCGCCAGACGGTGACGACGACGGTCTGCCCGTTCTGCGGGGTGGGCTGCAACCTCGAGCTGCACGTGCAGGACAACGAGATCGTGAAGGTCACCTCGCCCGCCGACCACTCCGTGACGGGCGGCCACCTCTGCATCAAGGGCCGCTTCGGCTTCCAGCACGTGCAGGCCCGCGACGAAGGCGAGGCGTGAGGTGAGTGAGACGAGCGAGACGAGCGAAGCTGGTGGCATCCCCACTCCGGACTACGCGCTCCTCGACCGCGCGGGCGCGTCGCAGTGGATGTTTTTCCCGCGCCCGGACCCGAGCCCGCCGCCACCCGGCGCCAGCGACCACGAGATCGAGGTCGCGCCCGGCATCAGCATCTCCGCTCGCCTCTACACCGGCTCCGAGGACGACGCCCCGAGGCCGCTGGTGCTCTACTTCCACGGCAACGGCGAGGTGGTGAGCGACCACGACGGGATCGACCGCTTCTATCGCGAGATCGGCCTCGACCTCTTCGTCGCCGAGTTCCGCGGCTACGGCAAGAGCGGCGGTCGGCCCTCGATGGCCGCGCTCGTCGGCGATGCGCTGCCCGCCCTGGAGTACACGGCGGCGCTGCAGGCCGAGCGCGGCGGCGGGCCGCTGTTCGTGATGGGCCGCAGCATGGGCACCCAGCCCGCGCTCGAGGTAGCCGCGCGCGCCGGCGACCGGGTGCGCGGGCTGATCATCGAGAGTGGAGCGGCAAGCGCGCGCCGCTCGATCGCGCGCTTCGGCCTCGAAGACGAGCCGGGCGCCGCCGAGTTCATCGAGGCGCACGAGGCGAAGGTCCGCTCGATCCGCATCCCCTCGCTGCAGATCCACGGCGCGGCGGACGACCTCGCCCCGATCGAGTTGGCGGCGGAGCTCTACGATCAGCTCGAAAACGAGCGCCGCGAGTTCGTCGCGATCGAGGGCGCCGGCCACAACGACATCCTCTGGATCGGCCGCCACGAGTATTTCGCCGCGATCCGCGCGTTCGTGGATTCGCTGCTGTAGCCAGGCGGCTCAGCGGATGGCCGGCAGATCGGACAGGGGTGTCGGCAACTGGATCACGATGTCGGTGACGTCCGCGCCATCGACTTCGATTACGCTGATGCTACTGGTCGAAAAGCCGTCTGGCCCTCCGTGGTGGCCGAAGGTGATCCAGTCTCCATCGCGATATTCCATGATCTTTATGCGGTAAGTGTCATCCGCTACTGCGAACTTGAACGTTCCATCCGCTGCCGTCCTTGCGAACTGGCGATAGGCTCCCGACACATGCTGGCGAATCCACAGTCCAACGCCCTCAACCGGCTCGCCGTCCGGATCGAGCACGACGCCACGGATCTGCGGCAACGGTGGTGCAACCTCGGCGCGATGGGTCTCGAACGCTGTGTAGAAGTCGGCGACGGAGGTATCGAATGCCTCCTCGAAGGCCTCCTGCCAGCTCGTGCTGGACGGGAGCAGCCGGTAGTACTCGAAGATCGCCTCGTCCCCGGCGTCTTCGGCAAGCGACTCGGTGGCGAGGAAGCCCAGCGCGACGGTCTCCCACCACCCCGCCGCGTCCCGGCCAGCTCGCGTCTCCGTGCCGCTCAGCGTGAGCGCCGTCTTCTGCGCCGTCGTGATCTGCGCGGCTCGGAGGTCGTCGAATGTTTCGTCGCCGCTCGATACCCGGTATGCCGTGCTCGCATACTCGCGCGCGCCAAGGGTCAGCCACTCAGGTCCATAGCTGCTGGAATCCTCCTCGGCCGCCGGGAGTTCGCTCAGCGGTGCGGCCTGGAATCTCAGGAGGGCGAAGTACGCCCGCCCGATGATCGATTCGAGTGGATTGCTGCACGATGCGCGGTAGAGGATCACGGATCGAGAGTTCCACCGGCAGAACGACGCGCCTGCTTCGCGTCCGGTTAGGCTGCGGTGGACTTCCTTGATCGCCTCGAGGTCTTCGCCTACGTACACGAACAGTTCCGTGGCTTCGGCACCGAAGCGCTCGGCAAAGAATGTCTGTACCTGCTCGACTTCCGCCGCCGCCGCGACCTGCGCATCGGGATCCACGTCACCCAGGAACAGCACCGTTGTCCCGTCTCCGTCGGACGTGAGGTGGGGCAGCGGCGCAGCGACATCGGCGCGAAGGGTCTCGAACGCCACGTAGAAGTCGGCGACGGAGGTGTCGTATGCCTCCTCGAACGCCTCCTGCCAGCTCGTGCTGGACGGGAGCAGCCGGTAGTACTCGAAGATCGCCATGTCCCCTGCGTCCTCGGCAAGCGACTCGGTGGCGAGGAAGCCCAGCGCTACGGTCCCCCACCACCCAGCAGTGTCCCGGCCCTCGGCTGTCTCGACCTGGCTCAGCGGGAGCACGGTTTGTCGCGCCTTCGCGACCTGCGCAGTTCGGAGTTCGTCGTACGTCTCGTCGCCGTTCGATGCCCGGTACAGCGCTTCGACGTACTGACGCGCGCCGAGGATCAGCCACTGCGGACCGTACCGTTCGTAGCCGTCCTCGGCCGGTGGGAGGTCGCTCCACGGACCGAGTTGGTCGCGCAGTGCGTAGTAGAACGCGTCCCCGAGGATCGATTCGAGCGGCTCCTCGCATGACGTCAGGTAGACGATCGCAGGCCCCTGGCGGCGGTGACAAAGGTCCGCCGGTGGCCCCTCCTCAAACAGCACCCAGTGGATCGGGTCCACCGACTCTGCGTCGTCGCCGATAAAGATCGTGGACCCCACGTGTCCGGCCTCAAAGCGCTCCGCGAAGAAGGCGCCAGCCGTCTCGATGTCCGATTCAAGAGCGGCCTGGTCGGTGGACGGAATCTCCCCGAGGAATACGACGGCTGGCCCCTCACGATCGTCCGAGAAATGCGTCAGCAGGGGGGAGATGCCAGTCCGATATGTTTCGAAGGTCTCGTAGAAGTCAGCAACGGAGGTCCCGAACGCCTCTTCGAACGCTTCCTGCCAGCTATCCGATTCCGGCAGCTGCTTGTAGTACTCGGCGAGCGCGGCGACACCTGCGTCCTCCGCAAGCCAATCGGCGGCCAGGAAGCCCAGGCGATAGTGGAGGCGCTCGGCGCTGTCGACCGTCTCGAAGCTGGCGAGTGGGGAACCGTCTCCGGAGATCAGGACGCGCGCCGCCTCCCAGCGACGCCGGTAGTCCAGCCCCTCGCTTGCGGTGAGGCCCTGTTCGACGATCGCACGGTGCAGGGCCTCACCGTAGACGGCGGCGCCCTCGGTCAACCAGACAGGGCCCCAACTCGCATCAACTGCGAGATCGTCCTGCAGGACGTGAAAGTACTCGTGAGCGAGAACGAGCCTTCTGTTCTTGCAGGTGATGACCTGGAAGATGACCTTGCCGTCGTGGTCCCCGCAGAGCTCGGTCTTCGCATGTCCGCGGACGCTGATGTACTCGGGCGTCACGGTTTCGAGATCGGAGCCAAAGTAGGCCGTGAAGTCCAGCGCCCTGCTGCCGAACTGCGCCTCGAAGAGATACTGCGACGCCTCCAGCGAGGTACGCAGCTCCTCCTGTACCTCCGGCGCGATGTCGCCGACGAACACGAGAATGGGCTCGTCGACATCGTCCGCGAGGTGAGGCAGGAACGGGATTGACGCGGTGCGCTGAGCCTCGAATGCCTCGTGGAAGTCTGCGACGGAAATCTCGAATGCGCCTTCGAACGCCTCCTGCCAGCTCGTGCTGGACGAAAGCAGGCGGAGGTACTCGACGAGCGCTTCCTCGCCGGCTCGCCTGGCAAGCGACTCGCTGGCAAGGAAGCCGAGCGAGGCGGTCTCCCACCAACCGGCAGCATCTCGTCCGTCGTCCGTCTCCATGCTGCTCAACGGCAGCGTGACTGCTCGCGCTCGCGCGACGTGTTGGGCTCGCAGGCTCTCGTACGTCGAGCTGCCGAACGCTGAGATGTACGCCGCGCTCGAATACTTTTGCATACCGAGGACCAGCCACTGCGGTCCCCACGGGTGATAGCCGACCTCCGCCGTGGGGAGTTCACCCGACGGCGCTACTTCCACGACTACCGCATTGAAGTACCTCTCGCCCATTCGCGAATCTGGCGGGCTGTGGCACGACGCGGACTGATGGAGTTCGGCCCCAACCCGGAAGACGCACCACCCTTCGGGAAGATCGCGCCCGTAGCGTTCGCGGGACGCCGAACCGAGAGACTCCGCATCGGCATAGATGTAGCCCTCGATCTCCGCTGCTTCGGGAGCATCGAAGCGCTCGATGAACAGGCGGCGGCCACGCTCGTACGCCGTGGCGATTGCGATCGCGGTGTCCGCGTCCACATCGTCCACGAACACGACCGGCGGTGGGGTCGTGCCTTGCGGCCACCAGCGCATCGGCCTGGTGAGGTCGATCCGCAGGCCGTCGCCGAGCGCTAAAGCGTCCAGAACGCTGGCCGTATCCGCCGCGTCCGGTCTGTAGGTCTCGTAACTCTGCGTCTCGGCCTTCCAGCGTCGCGCACTGACCAGGGCGTCACCGAGTCTGGCGAGGGCGTCCTGGAGGCTGTCCGGGCCGCCGAACCAAGCTGCAAGGTTCTCTCCCGTGTGTAGCTGACGCAGCACGCTCTCCGCCTCGGCGGGTCGCGTCCACATCACGGCTTCCTCGCTGTCGAGGTTCAGCCACAGTCCCATCCCGGTGGTCAGGACCTCCAAGTCACCAGAGGGCGCGCCGTTGCTGCGCAGGGCCCGCACTTGGCGGTCGGCCGGCGTGTCTCGGGCCCAGACGGAGCCAAGCGCGGGGATCTCGTCGAAGAGGTCCGCGACGGGGGTCTCGGGACCGATCCAGCCGATCAGGTTCCAGCCCGGATGGAGTTCCGTGGTGATCGTCGTCGACACGTCCAGGGTCGCCTCGTCCGGCGACTCCGCCGCCGCCGTCCCACTGCCCGACGCCAACCCGGCGCCGAGCGCGAGCGCGAGTGCAACTGCCAGCGCGGCGTGCAACGACGGGCTGGGGCGTCCGTAGCGCATGATGTCCTCCTGAGGCACAACGGCGCCATGACAGCATACATCGCGCGTGATGAGACGTTTGGAACTCAGTGGGTCGTCGGCTCAGTGGGCGATGCCTTCGGCGGTGAGTTGCGCCAGTTCCTTCGCGCCGACGCCGAGCAGCTCGCCGTAGACGTACTCGTTGTCCGCGCCCAGCGTCGGGGCGGCCTCGAGGGCGATGCGCGCGCCGTTGACGAGCCAGGGCAGGGCGAGCACCTCGATGTGGCCGAGGCGCGCGTGGTCGACGCTCTCCCACAAGCCACGCGCGCGGACGTGCGGGTCCAGGTAGATGTCGCGTGCGGTCGCGCTCGCGGCGGCCGCGACGCCGAGGCCCTGCAGCTCCTCGATCAGCTCGTCGCGATCGCGATCGCGCGTCCAGTCGGCGATCGCGTCGTCGATCGATGGCTCCTGCGCCTTGCGGGCGCGGGCGTCCCAGCGGGGGTCGAGCCGCCAGTCGCCGAGGTGCTCGGCGAGCCGCGCCCACTGCTCGTCCGTCTCGACCGCGATCGCGAGGAACGCCTGCTCGCCCTCAATTTGCAGGCACTGGTAGACGTTGTGTGGGGCGTGCTGCGCGTGGCGGTTGCCGAGCGGCTCGGCGACACAGCCGCGCAGTTGCCACTCCAGCAGCTGGTCGCCGACGAGCGCGGCGCCCGCCTCCTGCGCGGCGACGTCGACGAAGATCGCGCTGTCGCTGCGGTCGCGCGCGCGCAGGCCGACCAGCGTGGCCATCGCGACGGCGGTCCCGACGCGCTGGTCGAGCGGTCCGCGGTACTCGGCGGGGACGCTGCGGTCGTAGCCGCTGAGGCCGGACAGTCCGGAGGTCGCGCCGAAGACGGCTGCGTAGCCGCTCATGTGCCCGTCTGGTGGCGTCGCGCCGTTGGCCGAGAGCGAGACCATGACGAGCCGCGGGTTGACCTCGATCAGGCGGTCGAAGCCGAGGCCGAGACGCTCGATGGTGCCGGGGCGGAAGCCCTCGATCACCACGTCGGCGTCGGCGACGAGCTGCCGAAGGAAGTCGCGCCCGCGCTCCTGCGAGATGTCCATGGCGACGCTGCGCTTGCCCATGTTGTCTTCGTTGAAGCGGTAGCCCATGTCGATCCAGTCGTCAGTCTTGAGGTCGGCGAGCGAAACGGACTGGTGACGGCGCGACTTGCGGAACGGGTCGGTGCGGCGGTGGCTCTCGACTTTCAGGATCTCGGCCCCGAACGAGGCGAGGATCATGTTCGCGTAGGGCCCTGCCTGGTACCACGTGAGATCGAGCACGCGCGTCCCGCGCAGCCAGTCGACCGGGCGCGGCGGGTCGGCCTCCGCTCGAGTTGGAGGCGGCGGGCCGGCTGCGGGCGCGGCGGGCAGGTCGCGCAGTGCCTCCTCGTTGTGTGCGCCCGCCGAGGGCGTCGTGGCCGGCTCGGCGCCGCTCGCAGGGCCGGGCCGCCAGGCGGGGCCGCGCGCCTCGCGCACGATGTAGGGCTGGGCGGGGACTTCGGCGGTCGTGCCGTCCGCCAGGGCGACGGTCTGGAGGAATTCGCGGCTGCGCATCTGCTCGCAGGTCAGCAGATCGCCCATCAGTCGCACCGGCCCGCCGGGCACGTCGAACTCGCGCAGCGCGTCGAAGATCTCGGTGCGGGTGCGCTCGTGCAGCCAGGGAGCAAAGAGCTGGTTCAGCTCCACGTTGTGCAAGAGCCGGTCGTCGGCGGTCCCGCCGAGCTCGTTCGCCCACGGCGGGTCGCCGACGGCGGCGACGAGGCCTTCCCACATGTGCTGTTGCGCGGGGAGCACCTCGGACCAGCCGTCCTCGCACTCGACCAGGCCGAGCACGGAGACCTCGCGCAGCGCGCGCGTGTCCAGGTAGCGGTCGTTGGGCCACTTCACGATGTCCTGGCGGCAGAGCGACATCGCCGCCTCCTGCCAGGAGAGATCGATCACGGCCGGCTCGCGCTCCGCCTCGGGCCAGCCGGCCAGCCAGCCCAGCATCCCGACAGCCGCAGCGGAGCCGGCATCGAGCTCGGCGATGCTTGCGGGCACGCGCAGGGGCGGCCCGTCGGGGTAGCGCTCGTAGCCGATGCCGCCGTGGAAGAAGTAGGCCTCGCCGCCGGCATGGTGCGCCGTGAGGTGCGTCGCTGCCCACTCGGCGTGCGGGCCGAAGCGCCCGAAGGGGGTGATCGAGACGGCCAGCCCGCAGCGTCCGCTGCCCGGCAGTGCATCGAAGTCGATGCCCAGTTCCTGCCAGTGTGAGCCGCGGTGCGAGTCGACCAGCACGTCGCAGTCGGCGATCAGCCGCCGCAGCGTCTCGCGCCCCTCGGCGCTCGTGTCGTCGAGGGTGACGCTGCGCTTGCCGGCGCTGGTGTAGGCGAACAGCGCCGAGCTGTCGCTGCTCGGCGCGGTGTAGCCCTCGCGGCGCAGCTTGCCACCGCCGGGCGGTTCGATCTTCGTAACGGTCGCGCCGAGGTCGCCGAGCAGGCGGGCGGCGTAGGCGGAGGCTGCGCTCTCGCCGTACTCGAGCACGCGCAGGCCCTCGAGCAGTGCGGGAGCGGGGACGAGCGCGTCGCCGGGCTGGCCGTTGCGCGGCGCACTCATCGCAGCACCCCCGCCGCGTCGAGCGCCTCGATCTCCTCGTCGCTCATGTCGAGCAGCTCGCGCAGCACCTCGGCGCTGTGCTGGCCGAGCATCGGTGCGGGCTCGCGCACGTAGCCGGGGGTCTCGCTGAGCCGGATCGCCTGCCCGTAGACGGGCTCGCGGCCGAGCACGGGGTTCTCCACCCAGGTGAAGCCCTCTCGCGCCAGCAGGTGGTCGTCGAAGAGCCGATCGCTGACGGCGAGGCAGGGCGCGGCGATCACGCCGTTGGACTGCAACAGCTCGGCCGTCTCGTCGCGGTCGCGCGAGGCGGCCCAGGCGCTGACGTGCTCGTTCAGCTCCTCGCGCGCGGTGAGGCGGCCCTCGGCGCTGCCGAAGCGCTCGTCGAGCGCCCAGTCCGGGCGCTCCAGCGCCTCGATCATGTCGGCCCAGTCGGCGTCGTCGTGAACCTCGAGGATGAGCCAGTGGTCGTCGCCGGCGCAGGGGAAGACGCCGGCGGGAGCGCCCGGCACCTCGCCGTCGCCGAGCGGGCCGGCGACGCGGCCGTTCAGCTCGCAGTCGAGCAGCGGGGTCGCGAGCGCCGCGACCATCGCCTCCCACATCGAGACGTCGATGTAGGAGCCCTCGCCGGTGAGGCGGCGCCGTTCGAGGGCGCTCAGCGCGAGCAGCGCGGAGTGCAGCCCGACGTTGGGGTCGGCGTAGGCGTGGCCCATGCCGAGCGGCGCTTCGTCGGCGTAGCCGACGAGACTATCGAGGCCGGTGATGCCGCCGACGGTGGGGCCGTAGGCGCGCAGGCGGGCGTCGATCCCGTCCTGCCCGGCGAGCGTCTGCGAGACCATGATGATGTCCGGCCGCAGCTTTCGCAGCTCCTCGTAGCCGAAGCCGAGCCGGGGCAGCGCCCCCGGCCGCCAGTTCTCGATCAGGATGTCCGCGTGCGGGACGATGCGGCGCAGCACCTCGCGGCCCTCGTCCGTCTTCAGGTTGAGCGCGAGGCTGCGCTTGTTGCGCGCGGTGTTGTGGAAGAGCGGGTTCTGGTTCGGGTCGTACTCCGTCCCGATGATCGGCCGCCCCCGCCGCGCGATGTCGAGGTTCGAGCGCGACTCGACCTTGACCACGTCCGCGCCGAAGTCGGACAGCACCTGCCCGCAGATCGAGCCGGCCCAGACCATGCCGAGGTCGAGCACGCGGACGCCCTCAAGGATGTCGAGCGTGGTGGGGCGCTCTCCGTCAGATGACGTCATCGCCTCGCAGCCTTTCGATCGCTGCGTCGTCCAGGCCGAGCAGCGTGCCGTAGACCTCGTCGTTGTGCTCGCCGAGGCGCGGGGCGCGCAGCGCCACGCCTCCGGTCGGGTCGGTCTCGGGTGGGCCGTCGTCCTCGGCGTTGCGCCAGCGGAAGGGGGAGCCGGCGGCGGTGAACTGCTCGCCGTTGGGATGCGTGATCTCGCGGAAGAGGCCGAGGTGCAGCAGCTGCTCCTCCTCCAGCACCTCGTGCATCTCGCGCACGGGCGAGAACGGCAGTTGCCGCTCGCGCGCCTGCTCGAACAGCTCGTTCTTGGTGTGCTGCAGCAGGTAGCTCTCGATGTAGGTATCGAGCAGGTCGGCGTACTGGTCGCCGTTGACGATGCGGTCCTGGTACCTCGGATCGTCACCCCAGGCGGGGTTGCCGATCATGTCGAGCAGACCGCGCCACTCCTTCTGCGACATCGCGTGGATGCGGAAGAAGCCGTCCTTGCAGCGCAGCATCGCGTTCGGGTAGAGCCCGCCCTGGCTGCGCCGCCCGTGGCGCTGGAACTGGCGGCTGTCGAACACCCAGTGCGTCGCCGCCAGCCCCGTGTGCACCGAGGACAGCACGTCCGCGATCGAGATGTCCGCGACCTGCCCTCGGCCCGGTTGTCCGCCGCGCCCGAGCACGGCCAGCAGCGTCGCGATCGCGACGGCGAGGCCGCCCTGCGTCAGCGCGAGGTCCTTCGGCGGCGGGATCGGCGCGCGGTCATGCTCGCCGAAGTAGAGCGTCAGGCCTCCGTAGGCGCTGACCACGGACGGGCTGCCGCGCCAGTGCGCGCGCGGCCCCAACAGGCCGAACGGCGTGATCGAGACCACGCTGAGCGCGCGCTCGCCCTCGGCGTGCTCCGCGCAGAGCGCGAGCAGCTCGTCATGGCTCGCGCCGAAGCGCTCGTCGACGATCAGCACGTCGGTCTCGTCGAGCAGCCGTCCCAGCAGGTCGCGCCCGTCCGGCTGCGTCCAGTCGAGGGTGACCGAGCGCTTGCCGCGGTTGAAGTAGGTGTAGAGGCCGCTCGCCTCGGGGTCGGGCTCGTCGTCCCGGAAGGGGCCGGCCTGCCTCGAGCAGTCGCCGCTGCCGGGCCGCTCCACCTTGGTGACCGCCGCGCCGAGGTCATGCAGCAGCCGTCCGGCGAAGGGGCCCGGTATCTCCTCCGCGATCTCGAGGATGCGCAGATGGGAGAGCGGTCCCGCGACCGACGGCTCCAGCGCCGCGTGCGCTTCGGTCACCGGCGGCGCCTCCGGCTACTCGTCCGGAACGCCGACGTGCTTGTAGTCGTGCGCCTGCGGGGTGGGCTCGACGGGAGGCAGGCCGAGCGGCTCGAGCACCGTCTCCGGGCCCCACGTCGGGTACGCCGGCTGGCCGCTCGCGGGCAGCTTCGGCATCCCGCCCTCTCGCGAGGGCAGCACGACGATCGCCTGGCCGGGCGCGGTGGTCTCGCCGATCTGGTTGGTCGCCCAGAAGTCGCAGACGACCTGGTGCTCGCCATCCTCGACGCGCTTGTCGATGACGCGCCCCTGGTAGGTCTGGAGGTCGCCGATGATGCCGAACCTGCGAATCTGGACCCAGAGGCGCTTCAGCCAGGCATCGTCGCCCATCCAGTTGGTCATGAAGCTGCTGCTCCAGGCGATGCGCTGCGCACCGTAGTCGTACGCCGCGGGCACGCCGACCTCGCGGGCGAAATCGTCCTCCCAGTGCACTCGCTCGACGATGTCCCAGACGCGCTGCTTATCCCGGGCGTAGGCGCCGAAGTGGCGCTGGCGGAACTCGTAGTCGGAGCGGCCGGTGCGTGCGTATGGGCCGCCCGCCCCGGTCTCCCAGGAGACGGCGTCGGTGATGCGGAAGGGCCCGCGCACCATCTCGCCCATCGTGTCGCCGACGTTGACGTCCTCCCAGTAGCGCGGCTCGGCACCGCGAGGAATCTCGTTCGCGTAGGCCTCGTCGATGCGGGCCAGCTTCTCGTCGGACCAGACGGTCGGAGGGCGGAAGACGCTCTTGCGCTGGGCGGCGGCGTTGCGCTCGGTGCGGAAGCGCCAGTGCACTGCCTTGCAGACGACCTCGTGGTTCTGGTTGCGGTAGAGGGTCTCCATGTGCTGGAGGATCTGGCGTCCGGCGAACTGGCCCTGCTTCACGGAGAAGCCGGCCTCGTACTGCACGCGGTAGATGCGGTCACCCTCGAGCATCGGCTGGTACCACTCCCAGTCGTGGCCGGAGTACATGCCGTGGACGCCGGGGAGGCCGCCGCCGCGGCCCGATTCGCGCTCCGCGGCGGTCAGGTCGCGCCCCTCCTGGATGCCGCTCCCGAGCAGGATGCAGGGCGGCGCGACGACCGTGCCCCAACTGCTGCGGCGGGCGTAGTCCTCGCTCGTGTAGAGGGGGTTGGTGTCGCCGGCGCCGAGCGAGAAGCCGCGCACGGCGTCGGCGTTGATCTGCGTGTACTTCTGGCGGTCGCCGCGCATCGCCGGGATGCCCCGCCGCGCGCGCAGGCCGGACAGGCCTTCGTCGGTGATCTTGGGGAACTGGCGTTCCTCGGTAGTCGTCATTGCTGTTGCGATCCCCTTTCGGCGGGCGCGCGTCTCGCGCGCCCCGCACGGTTATACCACCTGACCGCGCCGGTCGCGGGCCGCGAGGGGTGGCGAGCGGGCGGCGGGGTGGTCCCCTAGCAAGCTGCTGAAAAACCCCTGATCCTGGGCCGCTGGGTCTCACTGGCCATTCGGTGGGCTGGCGTAGAGCCCAGAAACATTGGGTTTCTTGATGTCGCGGCCAGCGCGATTTCAGCCCAAAACCGCCGCGGCGGACTTTTTCATCACCCTGCTAGTCCGGGAACGTGATTGCGGGCTTGATCTCCTGCCAGCTCTGCATCCCGGCCATCGCCTCGTTGATGCGCTCCAGCGGGTAGTGGTTGGAGATCATCTCCATCCAGTCGAAACGATCACGATGGCGCCGTACGAACTGCAGCGCGCGGTGGTAGTGCTGCACCGCCGCCGAGGACGTGCCGATGATGCGCGCGTGCTTGCGCACGATGTCCGAGGGCGCGAACGGGAACGTTTCGCCGTGGAGCTGCCCAATCACCAGGTAGC
Source organism: Dehalococcoidia bacterium (assembly GCA_965247925.1). Classification (GTDB taxonomy): domain Bacteria; phylum Chloroflexota; class Dehalococcoidia; order UBA2979; family UBA2979; genus VXMT01. The sequence continues at coordinate 706,258 of CBDFIB010000003.1, read as the reverse complement.
GCCCGCCGCGCCGCAGCATCGCGAAGCCCTCGGGGAAGGCGCTCTTCGCGCCGGAGACCTCGATCACCACGTCGGCGCCGAGGCCGTCCGTCAGCTCCATCACCTGCGCGTGGCGCTCGGCGGGGTCGGGGATGTCGTCGATGTCGAGCGTGTGCGCCGCGCCCCACTTGCGGGCGAGCTCCAGGCGGCGCGCCGGGCCGCCGATCACGATCGGGTCGGGCGGTCCGCTCGTCACCACCCTCGTCAGCGCGAAGAGGCCGAGCGGGCCGGAGCCCTGGATCACCACGCGATGGCGGTCGTCCAGATCGCCGATGCGGTCGAGGCCGTGGATCACCGTGCGCAGCGCGCAGGAGACGGCGGCGGCGACCTCGTCCGGCACGTCGTCCGGCACGCGCACGCAGCCGGAGGTGGGGAAGACGTAGCCATACTCGGCGAAGCCGCCGGTCAGGTAGGGGAACTCGTCGGTCGAGCCGTGCCAGCGGCGGCGGTTGAGGCAGAGCGTGCGCTCGTGCTCCACCGTGCAGTTGAGGCAGCTCCCGCAGAAGCCGTGCGTCCAGACGATGCGGTCGCCCTCGCGCAGGGGCGTGCCGATCGAGTCGTGCGTGCGGCCCTCGCTGCGTGCGATGCGCCCGGTCATCTCGTGGCCGAGGATGCTCGGGAACTCGTCCTCGGCGAAGGAGGACGAGCCCTCCCAGGCATGCACGTCGGTCGCGCAGATCGAGGCCATGGACATCTTCACGAGCATCCCGCCGGGCTCGAGTTCCTGCGGCACGCGCACGTCGATCAGCTCCATCGGCTTGCCCGCGCCGACCATCGCGGCGGCCTTGCACGTCTCGGGAATCGCTGCCATCAGGAACTCGCTTCCTTTGTGGCCGCCGCGGGGTTGTACCCGCGGTCGTGGCCGATCTCGGTGTCTACGATCATCTTGCTAATCCGCCAGCCCTCCGCGAGGCGCACGAACGTGAAGGTGTAGGTGCCCTCGTGCATGTGGCGCTCGAAGCCCTCGTCGCTGGAGACGCTGCGCACGAGCGTGAAGTACGAGGTCAGCCAGCCCTCGTTCGCGTCGTCCGAGAGCCGGATCAGGGGCGCGGCGAACATGTGGCGGATCGTGGTCCGGCGCCCGCGCCGGTAGCGCGAGGCCTCGCCGAGCGCGCGCCCGTCCCTCGTCGGCAGGACCGGGTTGCGATAGAGCTCGCGCAGCGTCTCCTTGCCCTGCACGCGCTCCTCAAGCGTTCCCGCGAGCACGCGTTCCACGTCGTCGGTGTAGAGCGCGAGGACGCCTTCGGTGTCGCGCGCGTCGGAGAAGTGGCCGTAGCGCATCATCAGGTCGTGGATCGCCTCCTTCGCCTCGAGGCGCGCGATCCGCTCCTCGAGCGTCGCGGGCTCGCGCTCGACCATGCGGATCACGTCGTCGCGGACGATGTCAGGCTCGCTCGCCATGCGGCTCCATCCTTCGGCTAGCGGTTCACGCCGCCGTCGACGTTCAGCGTCTGCCCGGTGATGAACGAGGCCTGATCGGACGCGAGGTAGGTGATAGCGTCGGCCAACTCCTCGGGCAGCCCCACCTTCTTGAGCGGATTGAACTGCGCGAAGCCCTCGATCTCCTCGGGCGTGCGGTTGCGGCGCATTAGCGGCGTCAGCACCGGTCCCGGCGCGACGCAGTTCACCCGGATCTGCTGGCCCGCGTGATCGAGGGCCATGCCCTTGGTCAGCGCGATCACCCCGCCCTTGGCGGCGACGTAGCCGGGATTGAGCGCCTGCCCGGAGACGCCCGAGCCGGACGAGACGTTGACGATCGCGCCGCCGCCCGCCTCGGCGATGTGCGGCACCGCGTACTTCGACATCAGGAAGACGCTCGTGAGGTTCACCTCCAGCAGCTCACGCCACTCCTCCTCGGGCAGATCGACGACGCTGAACTGCGGCAGGCTCCCGCCCACCACGTTGGCGAAGATGTCGAGCCGCCCAAAGGCCTCGACCGTCTCCGCGACGATCCGCTCCGCGTCGGCGGCGAGGGTCACGTTGCCCTCGATGGCGATCGCGCCGCCGCCCTGCTCCTCGATAGCCGCGACGGTCTCGCGCGCGGCGTCCGCGTCGATGTCGGCGACCGCGACCCGGGCGCCGTCGAGGGCGAAGCGCAGGCAGACCGCCTCGGCGATGCCGGAGCCGCCGCCCGTGACCAGCGCCACCTTGCCTTCGAACCGAGCAGTCATCGCCGCCCCCTGAGCTGCGAGCGGCAGTATAGCCGCGCGCAGGCCACGCCCGTCCTCGCGGCGATCTCGGCGGGCGCGGACGCGCTATGGTGGCGTGCGCTGTGAGGGGGCGGGCAATGGGCTACGTCATGGACGGGATCCGCATGGACGGCCGGGTCGCGGTGGTGACCGGAGCCGGCGAGGGCATCGGCCGCGCGATTGCGATCGGGATGGCCGACGCCGGGGCGAGCGTCGTCATCGGCGAGATCAACGAGGAGAGCGGCGCGCGCACCGCGGCCGAGATCGTCGAGGCGGGCGGCCAGGCGCACTTCATCGCGACCGACGTGCGCCAGGGGGACTCGATCCGCGCGCTCGTGGCGGGGGTGCGCGAGCAGTTCGGGCGCATCGACGCGATGTTCAACAACGCCGGCGGCAACTTCCAGCTCCCCGCCCTCGACATCTCGGAGGGCGGCTTCGAGGCGATCCTGCGCATGAACCTGAAGGCGGCGTTTATCGGCAGCCAGGCCGCCGCGCTGGCGATGATCGAGGAGGGCCACGGCGGCAGCATCGTCAGCACCTCGTCGAATGCCGCGTTCAAGTCGACCGGCATCGGCATTGCCGCCTACACGGCGGCGAAGGCGGGCATCCTCGGCCTCACGCGGGAGCTGGCGGCGGAGTGGGCGCCGTACGGCATCCGCGTCAACGCGATCGCGCCCGGAGGCGTCGACAGCGCGGGTCGCACGAAGAACATGGACCCCGGCCGCGAGAGCGAGGCCGACTACGGCCTGCTCAAGCGTCTCGCTCCGCCGGAGCAGTTCGGAGCGGGCGCCGTCTTCCTCGCCTCTGACCTCGCGAGCCACATCACCGGCCACACGCTCTCGATCGACGGCGGCGCCAGCATCTCGTAGGCCCCCCACTCCGAGGAGACCTTGCAAACTCCCGTTTCGAGGGCAGTCCGTCCCCCTCTCCCCTCGCGGGGGAGGTGGGGGTGAGGGGTGAAGGCATCGGGGCACGCCCGGGGCCCTCGGGGTCAGACTGTGCCTTCCCCCTCACCCTAACCCTCTCCCTCAGGGAGAGGGGATCGGAAGGGCTACTCCAGCTCCGCGTGCGCGAAGAGCACCGAGAACGCCCTGCAATAGATCACCGCGGCGCGGAACGTCGAGGGGTCGACGCCGTCGGGCACCTCGTAGTTCACGTTGCCGCGGGTGGCCTTGATCTCGCTCAGTTCGATCGCGCCGTCGACATGCACGTCGCCGTCGGGATCGGGCGTGAGGTAGATGAACAGGTCGGGCCCGTTGCGCACCTCGTAGTCCTGGAAGCGCAGGACCAGCGAGCCGTCGGGCGCACGGACGAGCAGCACGAGGCCGCTCCCGGTATGGAACATGTCGGCGCCCATCAGCTCGCCCATCGAGATCAGCGAGCCCTGCCCGGCGGCTGTCGCGGCCGCCGTGGCCGCTTCGGTCGCCGCAGGCGTGCTCGCTTCGCTCGTCGCCGCCGGCGAGGCCGCCGCGGGCGAGGCAGCCGAGGTCGCCGAGGTGGTCGGCTCGGTCGGTGCAAGCACAGCGACCGCGTCGCCGTCCGCCATGGCGGCGGGCGTCGGCATCCCGGGGACCTCGAAGCCGAGGCTCTCGTTGAGCATCGTGCCCTCATCCCAGAGTGGCGAGGCGAGCCAGTAGCTCACCAGGCCCGCGATCACGAGCGCGACGGCAGCGACGCCGGCGCCCGCAGCCCAGCGCAGCGGGTAGCGGCGCGGGCCGGCCTCGACGAGCAGCAGGCGAGGCGTCCGTCCCGCGACGGCTGCGGCGACGCTCAGCACGAACAGCCCGATCGCCAGACTGAACAGCACGTGAACGAGCAGGAACCCGATGCCCGCGGCGATGGCCGCGACGACGACTCCGGAGACGGAGATGCCTCGCCAGAGCGCCGCCCCCGCGACGATCGTGGCGAGTGCCGTGCCGACGCCGAGCACGACGCGCAGCGTGCCGCCCTCCATGGGTAGCACGCGCGCCGGACCCTCGCGCAGGAAGTCGGTGATCGGTTGCGAGACGAGCACGATCAGGCTCGCCGCGAGCCCCGCGAGTATCGCGAGTATCAGCAGCTGCCGTTGCAGCGACTGCGCGCGATTCGAGGTCAACAGTGTCGGCTCATTCATGGCTCTTGGCCTTTCTCCAGACGCCTGCTTTTCCTCCCCTTCGATCGTATCACCGCGGGGTCACGAGGGCGCGTGCGGGGTGGGCGCACCGCCTCGATCCGCGTACTGTTCGACGGACCTGCGGACGAGTCACCGCGGTGAGCGGAGAGGACGAATCGTGAACACACGCAACCTGGCGATCCTGCACCGCCGAGCGGACGTGAGCCCCGAGGAGTTCCAGCGCTACTGGCTGGAGACGCACTCCGGCTTCGTCGTGCGCGTGCCCTCGGTCTACCGCTTCGGGACGAACCTCGTGCTCGAGTCGACCGTCGAGGGCCTGCAGCCGGACGCGATGGGCGAACTGTGGTGGCGTACGCCCGAGGACTCCGAGATCGGCTTCAAGATCCCCGAGGGACAGCGCGCGTTGCAGAGCGGCCACAACATCATCGACCAGCCTCGCAACACCGGCATGGTCCTCGAGCGGCTCGACGAGTTCCTGCCGGAGGGCGCTTCCGACCCGCCGCCGACCGTGCGCAGCCTCTCCTTCGTGCACCGCCGGGCGGACGTGAGCGCCGAGGAGTTCGAACGCTACTGGCGGGAGGAGCACGCCGCGCACGCGCTGGAGCTGGGCGGCGTGCTCAAGTTCGCCTCGAACCGCGTGCGCTCCTCCCGGATCGAGGGCTTCCTCCCCGACTACGTCGGCGAGGTCTGGTGGGAGAGCCTCGAGGCGTGCACCAACCGCTTCACGGCCCGGGGATACGAGGCGCTGATCGCCAGCGGTGCGGCCATCATCGACAAGTCGCGCAGCGCGATGATCACGCTCCAGGAGCTGGAGACGTTCTACCCGCCCGAGGAGGCCTGAGCCGGGCGCACGCGCCGCAGCGTGGGCGTGCGGCGCGGGGTATCATCGCGCGTGCCGAGGGCTGACCCGCCCTCGGCGGACGGTGAAGGAGCGACGCGTGGAGTGGGCTGATACGCCGGAGCAGGCCGCGTTCCGCGCCGCCGTGCGCGAACTCGTCGAGGAGGCGCTGCCGGAGCACTATCGCGCCGCTGCCCGCGGAGGCTCCGGCGGCTCCGGCGAGGAGTGGCAGATCGACCGCATCTCCGAGGATCCAGTAGTCCGCGATGCCGCCTGGAGCTGGGCGCGCGCACTCGCCGAACGCGGCTGGATCGCCCCGGCCTGGCCCGTCGAGTACGGCGGCGGCGGGATGACCTCGGTGGAGCAGTTCATCCTCAACCACGAGCTGGCGAAGGCGGAGGCGCCGCAGGTCGGGGGGCAGGGCATCTCCCAGATCGGCCCCGCGATCATCATCCACGGCACGGAAGAGCTGAAGGCCGAGCACATCTCGAAGACGCTCTCCGGCGAGCGCGCCTGGTGCCAGGGCTTCTCCGAGCCGGGCGCCGGCTCGGACCTCGCCTCGCTGCAGACGAGGGCGGTCCGCGACGGCGACGAGTACACCGTGAACGGGCAGAAGATCTGGACCTCGCGCGCGCACGCCGCGGACCACATCGCGCTGCTCGTGCGCACCGACCCGGACGCCGCGAAGCACCGCGGCATCAGCTTCCTGCTGGTGGACATGGTGACGCCGGGCATCACGGTCCGCCCGCTGATCAACATGGCCGGCGAGCACGGCTTCAACGAGGTCTTCTTCGACAACGTGCACGTTCCCGCCGGCAACCTCGTTGGCGAGGAGAACCGCGGCTGGTACGTGAGCGTGACGCTGCTCGACTTCGAGCGCTCGCGCATCCGCCAGACCGTGGACGCGCAGCGCTCGATCGAGCGCCTCGTCGCCTTCATCGAGTCGCCCGAGGGCGCGGCGAAGTCGCGCATCTCCGAGTCCGCGACGATCCGCCACGAGATCGCCGACCGGGCGATCGAGGTGGAGGTCGTCTTCAACCTCGCGTTCCGCGTCGTCTCCATGCAGGGCGCCGGCCTCGTGCCCAACTACGAGGCCTCGATGCTGCAGATGTCGGTCTTCGAGACGACCCAGCGGACGGCGCGGACGGCCGCGAAGGCGCTGGGGCTGTACGGGCAACTCTGGGGCGGCGGCGACGGCTATTCGCCGCTGGAGGGCGAGCCCGCGAAGGACTACGTGCGCTCGGTCTCGCGCACGATCGCGGGCGGAAGCAGCGAGATTCAGCGCAACATCATCGCCACGCGCGGCCTCGGCCTGCCTCGCGGCTAGGTGTTCTTCCCACGAACGTTGTTTACAGGCGTGAGGCGGGGACAGCCCCGCCGATACCGCCGTGTGGCCGGCGAGCATTGTAGCGGTAAAGCCAGCGCGGGAGCTGGTGCAGCCGCTCGGCGTTGGAGCGATAGGTGTGGGCGTAGGCCCACTCGTTCTGCAGGATCTGGATGAAGCGCTCGGCCTTGCCGTTCGTCTGCGGGCGGTAGGGCCGGGTGTGCCGCAGTGCCACGCCGGCAGCGGCGGCCACGCCGCGGAAGTCGCGGGAGACGGTGTAGGCCTTCGCGTTATCCGTGAGCACGCCGCGCACGCGCACGCCACGGCGGCCGAACGCGGCGAGCGCCTGCTTGAGGAAGGCGGCGCAGCTGGCGCCGCGCTCGTCGGGCAGCGCGGCGACGTAGGCGTAGCGGCTGTGGTCGTCGACGGCGACGTGCAGGTAGTCGAGGCCGCGCGTGCGCGGGGTCCGGGCGGAGCGCCCGCGCACGCGGTGTCCGCCGCCCTCGGGGATGCGGCCCAGCTTTTTCACGTCGATATGCAGCAGGTCGCCGGGGGCGGGGTGCTCGTAGCGGACCGTCTCGCGGGTGACGCGGTGCAGCCGGTCGAGGCGGTTGAGACCGAAGCGCCTGAGCACGGCGTAGGCGGTGGAGCGGGCGATCCCGAGCGCCCAGGCGATGCGGTGCGGCCCGAACCCCTGGCTGCGGCGCACGGCGCAGATGCGCTGCTCGAGCGCGGCTGCGGTGCGCCGCGGGTTGGAGCGCGGAGCGGAGCTGCGGTCCCGGAGACCCGCTGCGCCCTCCTCCTGGTAGCGGCGCCACCACTTGGAGACCGTGGGGCGGGAGACCCGGAAACGCCGGGCAACCTCCGCCTGGGACCAGCCGGCCTCGACCTCCAGAACCAGCTCCAGCCGGGTGGCCGGAGTCAGACGCGCGTTAGGATGTGCCACGAGCGGCTCCTCTCCTGCTACTGGTGCGTTCGTTACACACACAGCAGCAGGCGGAGCCCCTCACCTGCAACAACCTACGTGGGAACTACAACTAGGTCTCACGATCGTCGCCCTCCCGTGACGCCCGCGGCGCCGGGTCACCGTCCGCGATAGACGGGCGGCCGGCGCTCGACCCAGGCCTTCATCGATTCCGTCGTGTCCTCGAGCCCCGCGATGAACTCGCGCGTCTCGCGCTCGAGTTCGCGAACCTGCTGCGTCGGCCGCGGGCGGACCTCGGTCAGAAGCTGCTTCGTCCGCTGAAGGTGCAGCGGCGGCAGGGCGGCGAGATTCGCCGCCATCTCCTTGGCCTTCTGCAGTAGCGCATCCGGCGGGACCACGTGATTCACGAACCCGAGCTGGTGGGCGCGGCGTGCATCCAGCTCGACGCCGCCGAGCAGCATCTCCATCGCCGACTGCCACGGCAGCTGCTCGAGGATCGCGAGACTGTAGTGCCCGATCGTGCCCCCGTGACGAAGCTGCTGCATCTGGAACTTCGTGCCCTCGGCGGCCACGATCATGTCGCAGCCCAGCGCCATCACGAACCCGGCCGCGATCGCGTACCCGTGCACCGCCGCGATGGTCGGCTTCGACGTCTGCGGCACGAGGTCCTGGCTGAGCACCTCGCTGTACCTCCTGCCCGACCCGCCGTGTCCCTGCTCAAGCGACTCCTTGAGGTCGCGGCCGGCGCAGAACGCCCGGCCGCGCCCGGTGAAGATCGCAACGCGCGCCTCGGGATCCTCGTCAAAGCGCACCCACGCCTCGCAGAGCTCGTCGCGAAGCGTGCCCCCCAGCGCGTTCAGGCGCTCGGGCCGGTTGAGCGCGATCGTCACGATGTGGTCCTGCTGCTCGTACTCGATCAATGCCATTGGGATGCTCCCCCGCCGATGCAGGGCGTCGTGCCCTGCGGGGGCGATGATAGAGGCAGCGCGACTTCGGACACGAGCCCGCTCCGTCAGGGCGCCGGCTTCGCGCCACCTTGACGAGCCCGCAACCCCCGTGTTGAGCTTCCCGAGGGCGGGAGCACGCGATGAGCCGGCTCAGCGGCCGTTACTGCATCGTCGGCGTTGGCGAAACCGACTACTCGCGCTGGTCGGGCCGGACCACGCTCTCCATGGCCTGCGAGGCGATCCTCAAGGCCGCCCGCGACGCAGGCCTCTCCGTCGACGAGATCGACGGCATCACCAGCCATCAGACCGCCGCCGGCGACTCCTGCACGAACGACGCGGTCGCGACCGCGCTCGGCATCCGCACCAACGTCGGCGTCGACATCCTCGGCGGCGGCAACAGCATCGGCCAGCTCGTGCACCAGTCCGTCGGCCTGCTCGAGGGCGGCCACTGCGAGGTGATCGCGATCTTCCGCTCGATGAACGGCCGCTCCGGCGTGCGCATGGGCGGCGGCGCCCCCACCGAGCGAGGCTCGGGACCCGGGGCCGTACGTCCGCAGCCGGCGAGCGGCATCAACCAGTACCAGATCCCGTGGGGGGTGCGCGGCGCGCCCACCCGCTTCGCGATGGAGGCGATGGCCTACCTCCACCGCTACGGCTACAGCACGCTCAACATGGCCGAGCTCGCCGTCACCCAGCGCGAGGCTGCGACCAACAACCCGAAGGCCACGCGCCGCGAGCCGATCACCATCGACGACCACCAGAACTCGCGCTGGATCACGAAGCCCTTCCGGCTGCTCGACTGTTGCCAGGAGAACGATGTCGCCGGCTGCCTGATCGTCACCTCCGCGGAGCGGGCGCGTGACCTCGTGCAACCGCCGGTCTACATCCTCGGCGGGAATGCCCGCGCCTCCTCCTACCGCCCCGACTGGACCTGGGCGCTGGACGACCTCAACGCGGGCTGGAGCAGCCACGTCGGCGAGCGCGCCTTCGCCAACGCCGGCATCGATCGCGGCGACGTCGACATCGTCACGATGTACGACAACTTCACGACCACGCCGATGAAGTACCTCGAGGCGTTCGGCTTCTGCGGCGAGGGCGAGGGTGGGGCCTTCATCGGCGACGGGCGCATCGGCCTCGACGGCGAGCTGCCGCAGAACACCAACGGCGGCCAGCTCTCCGAGGGCTACGCCCACGGCATCGGCTACCTGATCGAGACGACGCGCCAGCTGCGCGGCCGCGCCGACGACTACTGCCCCGGCTGGGCGGACGGGGAGCACCACTACGACCGTGCGGGCGGCTGCCGCCAGGTCCGCAGCCGCGAAGACCGGCGGCGCGACAACCGGGACGACCCGAGCCCACCGACGATCGCGTTCAGCGTCGGCGGCGGTGGAACCGCCCAGGGCTGGTCCGTCGCGCTGCGCCGCTAGGACCGCCGGGGAGGCACGATGCCGGGTCCGATCGACTACTCGCTGATCAACCACCAGCCCGACCACGACAGCGCCGGTTGGTGGGAGGGCACGGCCGCTCACCGCCTGCTCGTCCAGAGCTGCGAGGACTGCGCGCACCGCTGGTTCCCGCCCGGCCCGGTCTGCCCCTCGTGCCGCTCGATGAACCCGGGCTGGCACGAGGCCGAGGGGCGGGGCGTGATCGCGAGCTACGTCGTCGTCTGCCACCCCGTGCTCGCCGCCTTCCGCGAGGCCGTCCCCTACGTCGTCGTGCTCGTGGAGCTCTCCGACTGCGCGAACGCGAACGGCGAGCCGGTGCGAATCGGCGGCGTGCTCGTCGACGACGAGGATGCCGCGGCCATCGGCGCCCCGGTCGAGGTGGTTTACGATCACGCACCCGAGGACGCCTTCGTCGTGCCGCGCTGGCGTGTCAGCGGCGAGGCGGCGGACGGCTGGCACTTCGAGAACTGAGGCAGCGATGAGTCAGCGATCTACCGGGCAGCCGGCCCGCAGCGGCGCGCGTGCTCTTCAGGGCGTACGCGTCGTCGATCTCAGCTGGGTGCGCGCCGGCCCCTGGGGCACGCGCATCCTCAGCACGCTCGGCGCCGAGGTGATCAAGGTCGAGTGGCCCGCGCCCGGCTCTGTCCACCACAACGATCGCTACACGAACACGGGCCGGCCCGAGCACATCGAGCCGAACCTCAACAACAGCCACTGGTTCAGCGAGAAGAACGTCAACAAGCGCAGCGTCACCCTCAACCTCCGCAATCCGCGCAGCCGCGAGCTGCTGAAGGGCCTGATCGCCGTCTCGGACGTGGTGATCGAGAACTTCACCTCGAGGGTGATGCAGCGCTGGGAGCTCGGCTACGAGCAGCTGCGCGAGATCAAGCCGGACATCATCTACGTCTCGCTCTCCGCCCTCGGACACAGCGGCCCCGATCACCCCTACCGCACCTACGGGCCGAGCGCGCAGGCGCTCTCCGGCATGACGTTCCTCTCCGGGCTGCCCGGCGAGCCGTCGGCCGGCTGGGGCTGGTCGTACCTTGATGACACGGGCGGCATCTACGGCGCGATCGCCGTCATGACCGCGCTCCACCACCGCCACGTGACCGGTCGCGGCCAGCACGTCGACCTCTCGCAGGTCGGCACGGGGATCGCGCTCTCTGGACCGGCGATCCTCGACGCGACCGTCAACGGCCGGGCGATGCGCCGCGAGGGCTTCCCGCCCGGCAACCGCACCCACTGGCCGGGGACGCCGCTCCTCGACAACTACCGCGGCCCGCTGGTCGCCCCCCACAACGCCTACCGCACCGCCGGCGGCGGCTACAACGACTGGTGCGCGATCGTCTGCCGCGACGACGAGCAGTGGCGCGCCCTCGTCGGCGTGATGGGCGACCCCGAATGGGCGAGCGCTCCTCGCTTTGCCGGCAACGACGGCCGGCTCGAGCACCAGGAGGAGCTCGACCGGCAGATCGAGGCGTGGACGCAAACCCTCGAGAAGTACGAGCTGGCCGAGCGCTGTCAGGCTTCCGGCGTCCCCGCGATGCCCGTCCAGAGCAACGAGGACCGGGTCGAACGCGATCCGCAGCTCCGCCATCGCGCGATGTTCACCGAGCTCCCGCACGCCGGACTCGGCCCGATGGGCTACCAGAACCTCCCGTTCCGCGGCTCGGCCATCGAGACGACCTCGCGGACGGCCGCTCCGCTCATCGGCGAGCACAATCGCGAGGTGCTGTGCGGACTGCTCGGCCTCAGCGAGCAGGAGCTTCGCGACGGCTACCGCGACGACTCGATCTGGCCGGAGGACCTGCCGCTCGAGCCCTACCTCGAGGCGGAGGCGGTGGCCGGATCCGGAGCCTCCTCGTGACGACCGGGGCGGGAGCGGAGGCGGCCGGCGGCCCCCTCGCGGATCTCCGCGTGGTCGAGCTCGCCGGCGCGCAGGGCCAGTGGTGCGGACGCCTCCTCGCCGACCTCGGCGCCGACGTGATCAAGGTCGAGCCGCCGGGAGGCGTGCCCGAGCGCCGGGTCGGTCCCTACTACTCCGACGAGCCGCACCCCGACCGCAGCCTCTCGTTCTGGCACTACAACAGCGGCAAGCGCGGGATCACGCTCGACATCGAGACCGCCGAGGGCGCCGCCGTGCTGCGTCGTCTCGTCGCCGGCGCCGACGTCTTCCTCGAGACGCAGCCGCCCGGCCGGCTGGCGGCGCTCGGTCTCGGCCCGGACGAGTTGCGTGACGCCGACCCGCGGCTGATCTACTGCTCGCTCACGCCCTTCGGTCAGGACGGCCCCTGGCGCGACTTCCAGACGACCGACCTCGTGCAGCTGGCGGCCGGCGGCCAGATGGCCCAGTGCGGCTACGACGAGGAGGACTACCCGGACGCGCCGCCGATCGCGCCGGGCGGCGGGAACGCCTGGCACATAGGCTGCCACTTCGCCCTCGTCGCGATCAGCGCCGCGCTCGTCTACCGCGACATGAGCGGCGAGGGCCAGCACCTGGACGTCTCAATCCACGAAGCGTGCTCGCTCACCACGGAGTCGGCGATCCCCACGTACTTCTCGACCGGCCGCGTCGTCCGCCGGCAGACGGGCCGGCACTCCGCCTGGTCGATGCCGCGCCCCCGGACGCAGTACCTCTGCAAGGACGGCACCTACATCAACGCGATGTTCAACCAGCGGATCTCGCCGGAGCGGGTGCGCATCTTCGCCGAGTGGATGGACGAGTACGGCGCCGCCGACGACCTCCTCGACGAGCGCTACCGGGACGCGCAGGTCGTCGCCGAGAGCCAGGAGCACATCGCGGACGTGCTGCAGGGCTTCTTCCCGCAGATCACCGCCGAGGAGGCCTACCGGGGCGCACAGGAGCGCGGCCTGCCGTGGGGCGCCGTGCGCAGCGTCGACGAGATCCTCGCCGACCCGCACTGGGAGGACCGCGGCTACTGGGTCGACGTCGAGCACCCCGAGCTCGACGACTGCTTCCGCTACCCCGGGATCTGGGGGCTCTACTCCGACTCCCCCCTCGCGATCACGCGACGCGCCCCGCTCGTCGGCGAGCACACCGCCGAGGTGCTGGCCGAGCTCGGCCTCGACGCCGGGGAGGTAGAGTCACTACGCGCAGGTGGCGCGATCTAGCTGCGGGGCTGGCGACGCCGCGCGCGACGAGGGAGGTAGCGAATGACTACGTATGTCTACGTCTCACTGCAGGGCGACGACAAGATCCTGCGGTTCGTCATGGATCCCGCCGATGGCCGGCTCGCGCAGCGACACGAGATCGAGGTGTCGGGGGGACCGGCCCCGCTCGCCCTCGATCCCGGGCGGAGGCGCATGTACGTCGGACGCCGCACCGAGCGCCTCATGTCGAGCTTCGAGATCGACCCTGGCACGGGCGATCTCTCGATGACGGGGACGGTCCCCCTCGAGGGCGAGCCGAACTACGTCGCCACCGACCGCAACGGGAAGTTCCTGCTCTCTTCCTACTACCAGATCGGCAAAGTGGCGGTGCACCCGCTGGACGCCAACGGCGCACTCGGCGAGCCGGCCGTGCAGTGGCTCGACACGGCGACCGGGGCTCACTCGATCCAGACCGACCCCTCGAACCGGTTCGCCTTCGTGCCGCACATCGCGGGACGGGGCCCCAACGCGATCTTCCGGTTCAGGTTCGACGAACGCAGCGGTGAGCTGACCCCGAACGATCCGCCCACCGCGAGCCCCGAGGCCGAGGACGGGCCGCGTCACTTCCGCTTCCATCCGGACAAGGACCTCGTCTACACCTCGAACGAGCAGGGCGGCAGCGTGACCGCCTGGGCGTTCGACCGGGACAGCGGAACCCTCGCCCCCGTGCAGACCGTTCCGACGCTCCCCGCCGACTTCGACGGTCGCAACTCGTGCTCGCAGATCCAGATCACCCCGTCGGGGAGGTTCCTCTACGCCCCGAACCGGGGACATAACAGCGTGGCGAGCTTCGCCGTCGATGAGACGACAGGGCGGCTGACGGCCACCGGACGCGTCGCGACCGAGCCTGTCCCGCGCGCGTTCGGCCTCGATCCCAGCGGGAGCTTCCTGTTCGTCGCCGGGCTCGAGTCCGGTCGCCTCGCCTCGTACCGGGTGGACGGCGAGAGTGGCGTGCTCACGCCGCTCGAGACCTACGATGTCGGCGAGACCCCGATGTGGGTGCTGGCCACGACGCTGCCCTAGGCTGACGGCAGATCTCGCCAGCCCGTCGGCCATTACCCTTCCGCCCGGCCTCAATTCCCTGCGTGCAGACCGGGGAGCGCACTCACTGGCACTGCCCGGCGGCGTCCTGAGACAGGCAACTACACCTAGCCGCAGTCGGGCAGGTCGAGATCCCCAAGATCATTCGACTCTACATCGCGCAAGCCAGCGGGCACGCACCCCGTCAACTCGTTGACCCAGAGTTCCAGCCACTGCAAGTTGATGAGGTCGCCCAGCTCGGCCGGGATCGGCCCCGACAACTGGTTGTCCGAGAGCCTCAGCGCTTGCAGGTTGGTGAGGTCGCCCAGCTCGGCCGGGATCGGCCCCATCAACTGGTTGCCCGAGAGCCCCAGGTATTCCAGGTTGGTGAGGTCGCCCAGTTCGGCCGGGATCGGCCCCGACAACTGGTTGTCCGAGAGCCCTAGCTGTTGCAGGTTGGTGAGGTCGCCGAGCTCGGGCGGGATCGGCCCCGTTAACTGGTTTTGGTCGAGGAGCAGCGTTTGCAGATTGGTGAGGTCGCCCAGTTCGGCCGGGATCGGTCCCGACAACTCGTTTATCCAGAGTTCCAGCGTCCGCAGATTGGTGAGGTCGCCGAGCTCGGGCGGGATCGGTCCCGACAACTCGTTTATCCAGAGTTCCAGCGTCCGCAGATTGGTGAGGTCGCCCAGCTCGGCCGGGATCGGCCCCGTAAACTCGTCGGCCCAGAGTTCCAGCGTCCTCAGGCTGGTGAGGTCGCCCAGCCAGGCCGGGATCGGCCCCGTCAACCCGATGTACCCGAGGCCCAGCTCTTGCAGGTTGGTGAGGCTGCCAAGCCAAACCGGGATCGGACCCGTCAACTCGTTGAACCCGAGTTCCAGCGTCTGCAGGTTGGTGAGGTCGCCCAGCTCGGCCGGGATCGGCCCCGTCAACTGGTTGCGCGCGAGGCCCAGCGATTCCAGGTTGGTGAGACCGCCCAGCTCGGCCGGGATCGGACCGCTCAAGTAGTAGTTCCAGGCGAGGTGCAGCGTTTGCAGGTTGGCAAGGGCGCCCAGCTCGGCCGGAATCGGCCCCCTCAAGTAGTTCCAGGCGAGTTCCAGCGTTTGCAGGTTGGTGAGGTCGCCCAGCCTGGCCGGGATCGGCCCCGACAAGCTGTTGAACCCGAGGTCCAGCGTCCGCAGGTTGGTGAGGTCGCCCAGCTCGGCCGGAATCGGCCCCCTCAAGATGTTCCGGGTGAGGTGCAGCGCAGTGACATGGCCGGCGCTGTCCGTGGTGACGCCGTGCCACTCATCGAGGGGCCTGTCACTCAGCCAGTTCGTGCTGGTGTCCCAGCTTGCGCCTTCCGTGGCGTTGTAGAGCGCGACCAGCGCTGCCCGGTCCGACGCCACGATCCGGCCGTCCTCGGCCGTGTCCGGCGTTGGGGTGGCGGTCGGAGTAGCCGTTGGTGACGGCGTTGGAGTGGCGGTCGGAGTAGCCGTTGGTGACGGCGTTGGAGTGGCGGTCGGAGTAGCCGTTGGTGCTGGCGTTGAAGTGGCGGTCGGAGTGGCCGTTGGTGTCGGCGTTGGAGTGGCGGTCGGAGTAGCCGTTGGTGCCGACGTTGAAGTGGCGGTCGGAGTGGCCGTTGGTGTCGGCGTTGGAGTGGCGGTCGGAGTACCCGTTGGGGTGGCGATCGGAGTAGCCGTTGGTGTCGGCGTGGGAGCGGGGCTGCCGCTACAGGCGCTCAGGACGACGGCGATGACCAGAGCTGTCAGGACTGCGGTCCAGCGGACACGAAGCGAGGATACGGTCATTACGGTTGTCTCAATCATGTCGCGTTGGACTTGCGGGAAAGACCGGCAGCGGCGTGCTCGACAGCCCGTGCCGCGATCGACCCCGCCACTGGCAGAACGACCCTACTCCTCTTCCGCCGGCTCCACTGCGATCACCCCGCGCGCCACGAGGTCGTCGATCTCCGCCTCGAGGAACCCGACGCTTCCCAGCAGCTCGCGGCTGTGCTCTCCCGGCTTCGCCGCCCCGCGCTCCGCTCCACCGGGCGTCCGCGAGTGCTTCACCGGAGTGTTCGACACCGTCAGCGTCCCCCCGGTCCATGTCGGCAACTCACGGAACATGTCGCGCGAGTGGAGCTGCGGGTCCCTGGCCACGTCCGCGATGTTGTTCAGCGGCGCCACCAGGAACTCATCCTTCAGCGTCTCCAGCCAGTAGTCCCGGGGCCTGCGCCGCGTCGCCGCGAACATCAGCGGCTCCAGCTCCTTGTAATTCTGCGTCCGCAGCGCGTTCTCCGAGAACCGCGGATCCACCGCGAGCTCGTCCGCTTCGATCGTTCCGCAGAAGAGCTGCCAACTGTGGTCCCGTACGCCCGCCACGACGAACCAACCGTCGCTCGCCGGGAACGCCTGGTGCGGCGTGCTCAGCGGATGCCGCAGCCCCACCCGCGGCGGCACCTCCCCCGTCGCGAAGTGCCGCACGATCGGGTTCTCCATCAATGCCACCTGGCTGTCGAGCATCGCGACGTCCACGTGCTGCCCGAGGCCGCTCGAGCTGCGCTCCACCAACGCCGACAGCACCCCGATCGCGGTGTACATCCCGCCTGCCATGTCCCCGATCGAGTACCCCGCGCGCGAGGGCAGCGGATCGCTCTCGTGCCCGGTCGTGCTCATCAGCCCGCCCATCGCCTGCACGATGATGTCCACCGCTCCCCGCTCCCGGTACGGCCCCGTCTGCCCGAACCCGGACGTCGACGCGTATACCAGCGCCGGATTCAGCTCCGACAGCGCCTCGTACCCAAACCCGAGGCGATCCATCGTCCCCGGCGAGAAGTTCTCCGTGACCACGTCAGCCCGCCGCACCAGCCGGTGCACGATCTCCGTCGCCTCGGGCGCCTTGAGGTCGAGCATGATGCTCTTCTTGCCCCGGTTCACCGAGAAGAAGTACGTGCTGACCCCGTGCACGTATGGTGCATTCCCGCGCCGCCGCTCCGTCTGAAACGGCGTCTCAATCTTCCACACCTCGGCTCCGAGGTCCGCCAGAATCATCACCCCATAGGGCCCCGCCATCGCCCACGTAAAGTCGAGCACCGTAATCCCACTCAGCGGCCCCGCCATCGCAAACCTCCGGGTCCTGCGCCGACCTGACGTTTGTCGTTCGCTGTATTGTGCGGCTCGCCGCACCGGCGAACTCGGGCAGCCCAACCCCGGGATGTCACTCGAACGCGGCGAGGCCACACACCGAGTCTAGATCGAGTCGCGCGACGCCCAGCGGGACGCGCAAGATGATGTCGCCCTGGAACAGCGTTGCCGGCCCGCTTCACTCGGAACGGGGACCCCTACGCCGGTCCCGGAGTGGGACTACGGGCGCGACCCGGATGGTCAGCGAGCCGACTTCGCGAGGGCATGGGCGGGATCTTCGCTGAGCACGAAGCCCTCGTAGGCGTTGGCTGCCACCTCGTCGCATTTCATCCGGTAGGCCCCGACGCCACCGGGGTACGGCATGAACACGCGAGGCTTTCCGGGAATGTTCGCTCCGAGGTACCAGGAGTCCGCAAGCATGAACATCGTCTGATCGGCAACCTCGTTCACGTGGGCCACCCACCCGGTCTCGGCGTCGGGATCCGCCTCCGCCACGGCGATGTCGCGTTCGTGCAGGTACTCGACGAAGTCGGAGATCCACTCCACGTGCTGCTCGATCGAGACCGGCATGTTGCTGAGCACGGACGGGCTGCCGGGCCCGGTAATCATGAAGAGGTTCGGGAAGCCGGTAGTGGCGAGGCCGAGGTACGTCTTCGGTCCCTCGGCCCACTTCTCCTTCAGCGGGAGACCATCGCGGCCGCGGATGTCCATCTTGAAGAAGCTGCCCGTCATCGCATCGAAGCCCGTGGCGAAGACGATGATGTCGAGTTCGTGCTCCTCGCCGTCCGCGGTTCGCACGCCTGTTGGCGTGATCTCCTCGATCGGCCAGTGGCGGATGTCAACGAGCCTGACGTTGTCGCGGTTGTACGTGTCGAAGTAGTTGGTGTCGATCAGCGCTCGTTTCGACCCGAGAGGGTGGTCCCGGGGAAGTAGCTTCTCGGCGGTGTCCGGGTCTGTCACGATCTCCCGGATCCGGGCCCGGATGAACTCCGCGGCCGTGTCGTTCGCCCGCCGGTCGGTGCTGATGTCGTGGAAGGAACCGAAGAGGAAGCCGTGGCCCCCCTGAGCCCAGCCGGCCTCGTACGCTGCCTGGCGTTCTTCCGCGCTTGCCTCGAGGGCGGAGCGCTCCGAGTAGTCCACCGGCAGACCGCCGGCCGAGGTTCGCGCCTTCTCCCAGATCGCGTCGTAGTTGGCTTTGACGTTCTCAAGGAACTTGCGATCGACGTTCTCGTGGCGCGCGGGCACCGTGTACTGGGGCGTGCGCTGAAAGACCGTGACGTGCCCGGCTTCCCTGGCGATCACCGGGATCGACTGGACGCCGCTGGAGCCCGTGCCGATCACGCCGACGCGCTTGCCTGCGAACTCGACTCCCTCGTGGGGCCAGCCGCCGGTGTGGTACCACTCGCCCTCGAAGGAATCGAGGCCCTCGATGTCCGGGACCTGACCGGCCGAGATGCAGCCGATGGCCGTAACCAGATAGCGGGCCGTGACCCGATCGCCCTGGTCAGTCTCGATCTCCCAGAGGCCGTCCGCCTCGCGGAAGCTGGCAGCCGTGACGCGAGTGTTGAACTGGACATCCCGGCGGAGATCGAAACGGTCCGCGACGTGGTTGAGATAGGCGAGGATCTCCGGCTGCTCCGGGTACTTGCCGCTCCAGTTCCACTCCTGGAGCAGCTCCTTCGAGAACGAGTAGCAGTAGATGTAGCTCTCGGAGTCGCAGCGCGCGCCGGGGTAGCGGTTCCAGTACCAGGTGCCGCCGACCCCATCGCCCGCCTCGAAGACCTGCGTCGACATGCCAAGCTCATCGCGCAGGCCGTGGAGCATGTAGAGCCCCGCGAATCCGGCTCCGATGACGACGGCGTCGAAGTCCGCACGTTTCACGTTCTCGGCCATCTTCGTGTCCCTCCCTGGTCCGTTCAGCGGATCTGACCGGACCTCACTGTCATTGGCGGCGTCGCGCTCAGTGCGAGGGCACCGCGGGCGCGGCCTCTGGCTGGCGCACGATGCATGCACGCACCGCCTTCACGACGTGCTGGAACCCGCGTTCGCTCCCGGGCAGCATCAGCAACGTGAAGAAGCCATGCATCTGCCGGGCGTGTCGCTGGAAGTCCACCGGGACGTCGGCATCCGCGAGCCGCTGCGCGTAGGCCTCGCCTTCGTCGCGCAGCACGTCGTGCTCAGCCGTGAGCACGACCGCCGGCGGCAGGCCCGCGAGGTCCGCTGTCCGTAGTGGCGAGGCGTCGGGCTCGGAGCGCCGGGCTACGTCGGGCAGGTAGTGGTCCCAGAACCAGATCATCGCGTCCCTCGTCAGCAGCAACTCGTTCGCGGGATCCGTGTACGAGGGCCGGTCGAAGTCCGCGTCGGTGACGGGGTAGACGAGGATCTGCATCGCGATCGCCGGGCCGCTGCGGTCGCGCGCGCGGACGGCCACGACGGCGGCGAGGTTGCCCCCTGCGCTGTCGCCCGCCACGAACAGCGGCGCCCCGTCCCCGGCGATGTTGTCCAGATGCGCGCCGGTCCACTCCAGTGCGGCGTACGCGTCGTCGACGGCGACCGGATAGCGGTGCTCGGGTGCGAGCCGATAGCCGACGAGCACCACGGCGCATGACGTCCGCTCCGCGAGCTTGCGCGCCAGCGTGTCGGATTCGTCGATCGATCCGACCACCCAGCCGCCCCCGTGGTAGTAGACGATCACCCCGGCGGGGCGCTCGAGCGGGAGGAGCACCCGGAGGGGCACGTTCCCGTCCGCCCGCTCGAGCGTGTGCTCGGAGACGCGCGCCATCTGCGGCGCGGGCCCGGCGAGCGCGGCCAGCTCTTCGCTGAACGCCCGCGCCTCTTCGGGCGTCATCTCGTGTAGCGGCCTGGCGTCGGCGTCGGCCCCCTCGGCCAGCTCTTCGATGAAGCGTGTCGTCGCAGGGTCGAGCGTCAATGCGGTACTCCGTTCGTCCCTGCCGTCGATGAAGTTCGGCGGGCCCTGCACGGGTCGATATCATAGCTGTGGTCGCGACTCCCTGTTGCTGCGGCCCGCGCGAGGCGCCATGTCGAGCATGCGCCGCGCGTCCTTCAGAGCGTTGCGTAATCCAGCCGATCGCGGTGGAGCAGTTAGCCGCGGGTGGGACGGGCGCCCCACTCGCGGAGCACGCCCTCGGTGTGCTCGCCCAGCGCGGGCGCCCGCCGCTGGCGCGCGGCCGGGCTGCTGCTCAGGCGGTAGGGCGGGCCAGGCCAGCGGACGGCACCCAGCGCGCCGTGCTCGACAGTCGACCAGTAGCCCTGAGCATCCAGGTGCGCGTCGGCCAGCGTCGCGCCGATGGGATTGACCGGGGCGGCCGGAATCCCTCGTCGCTGCGCCTCCAGGCAGAACTCGTCGGCGTCGTAGCGGCCCGTGAGGGCGTTGATGTAACCCTCGATCTCGTCGTTGAGCTCGGACCGGATCTGCGCGGAGCTGGCGAGGTGCTCCGCGAGCACCTCCTCGATGCCGGTCTCGTCGCGCACCCACTGCGCGAGGGCGGTCCAGTGATCGGCCATGAGCGCGAGCAAGCAGACCATGCGGTCGCGGCACTGGTAGTACGAGTACGGGGCAATGCTCAGCGCCCGGCTGCCCGCGCGCTGGCGGAGCGGCGTGAGCGTCTCCAGCTGCGCCGGCATCTCCTGACCCCCGCAGATCACGAGCACCTCGTACGCCGAGATGTCGACCTGCTGCCCGCGCCCGATGCGCTCGCGCGCGTGCAACGCCGCCGCCGCTGCTGCGGCGGCGAACGCACCGATGAAGTAGTGAGCGATCTGCGCCCCCGGGAGAAGCGGGCGTCGGTCCGGGTAGCCCGTGAGTCGCAGCATCCCGCTCATCGCCCAGAGGATGAGTTCGTCCGCCCGCCAGTCCCGGAACGGTCCTTCCTGGCCGAACGCCGTGACCTGGACGAGGCTGAGCCGGGGGTTGAGCTCGCGCAGGCGTTCCCGGCCGAAGCCGCTGGCGGCCAGCGCGCCGGGGGGGCCGTCCTCGTACAGGAGATCCGCCCCGGCCAGCAGCTGCGCCATCGCCCGGCGGCCGTCCTCGCCGGCAAGGTCGAGCACGACCGAACGTTTGCCGGCATCGAGGTAGAGCTGGGTGAAGCTCTCACCCTGGTAGAGCGGCGGCGCCTCCCGGATCGCTGCCCCCTCGGGGGGCTCGACCCGCACAACGTCGGCGCCGAGGTCGGCGAGCAGGCGCGTCCCGTACGCGGCGAGCTCGCCGCTCAGATCGACGACGCGGACCCCGGAGAGAGCGCCCCCCGCCCCCGGGCGGCCCGGGCTGCCATCTACCGGCGGGGGCGACGTGGCCACTGGCTGCTCGGCGGGAGCCGGCTCGTCCAGACCCAGCAGGGGTCCCGCCCACGGCCAGAAGGGGCGACGCAGGGGCGCGCCGGACGCGACCTCCCCGGGCAGTTGCGCAACCGGCGGCAGCGCGCCGTCGGCCTCGAGGCGAGCAACTGCGTCCGGCGCCAGCTCGAGCACGCGGCCGAGCAGCTCATGGTTCGCTTCCCCGAGGGCGGGGGCGGCGCGATCGATGCGCGCGGCGGTCTCCGAGAACTGCGCGGGGAAGCCGCTCACGAGATCGCGATCGAGGAACGGATGACGCACGACTCGCCAGAAGCGCCGGGAACGCAACTGCGGGTCGCTCACGTGATCCCAGGCGTCCTGGACCGGCGCCGCCGGAAGGCCCGCGGCCTGCAGGCGGTAGGCGACGGCTTCCGCCGTCTGACCCTGAGTCCATGCAGAGAGCTCGGCCTCGAGACGGTCCTGGTTCGCGAGCCGCCCCTCGAGCGTCGCGTGCTCGGGGTCGAGCGCCCAGGCCGGCTGCCCGGCGACGCGCCCGAGGCTCATCCATTGCTCGTCGTTCTGCACGGTGATCGCAACCCAGCGGTCCTCCCCGCGGGTAGGGAAGACTCCGCGCGGCGCGACGCCCTCGCGCCGGTTGCCGGCTCGCTGCGCCTCGGGCCCGCCGGCGGCCATCAGGCCCAGGGACGGACCGAGGCAGGCGACCATCACGTCGAACTGGGAGAGGTCGATGTGCTGCCCCTGGCCACTCAGCTCTCGATGGCGCAGCGCGGCCTGGACCGCCAGGACGCCGTGGAAGCTGCACACAAAGTCGGGCAATGGCGACGGGGTCATCACCGGGGGCCGGTCGGGGTCCCCGGTCAGGTAGTCCAGCCCGGCGACGGAGGAGAGGTTGGGGCCCCAGGACCGGAACTCGCTGTATGGCCCCTCGCCGCTGCCGTAGCCGGGCATGCTCATGTACACGATGCGGGGGTTGTGGGCTCGCACCTGCTCGTACTCGATCCCGAGCGAGCGGATCGCGGGGAGGCTGAAGTTCGTGAGGAACACGTCGCTCCGCGCGATCAGCCGGTCGAGGATCGAACGGCCTCCGGGCGTCTTCAGCTCGAGGCCGAGGCCCAGCTTCTGCGCGTTGAAGTTGTTGTTCGAGATCAGCAGGTCGCGGGCCGCGGGTCCGAGATCCGCCGGCGCCCAGCCTGGACCGGTCAGCGCCGTCTGCGCACTGCGCTCCCGTGACTCGACCTTGATCACCTCGGCGCCGAGGTGCGCGAGATAGCGGCCGGCCAGAGGGCCGGCGACGGCGACGCCCAGCTCGATCACGCGTACGCCGCTCAGCGGGTGCATCGCACACGCCTCCCGTCCCCGAGGGTCCACGAACCATCGCCGCCCGGAAGGCGTTCCTCCAGCAGCCGGTTAGTAGATGACGGTGCGGTCCCCGCCGGCGTTGATCGCGAACGTCTCCCCGGTGATCGCGTCGGCCTGCATCGAGGCGAGAAACAGCACGATGTGCGCCGCATCCGCCGACATGATGCGGCGGCCGATCGGCGGGATCGCGGCCTCCGCCTCGGCCGTCGCCTGCTCCAGCGAGATGCCGCGCTCGCCTGCCGTGTAGGCGATGCGCATCGGCTCGCGATCGGTGTCGGCCGGGCCGCCGGGGTGCACGGCGTTGACGCTGATGCCGTCCTGCGCCACGTCCAGAGCGAAGCCCTTGGTCATGTTGATGATCGCGGCGTTGTTGGCGCCCGCGCTGCCGCCGCCGGCCCGCGCCGCCTGGCCGACGATGTTGATGATGCGGCCCCAGCCGCTGCTCTGCATGAGCGGCAATACCTCGAACATGCAGCGCAGGTAGCCGAAGGACTTCACCTGGAAGTGGTTGATCCAGTCGTCCACGGAGAGCTGGGTCGCCGAGCCATAGGGAAAGCTCGCTGCGTTGTTCACGAGGATGTCGACGCCGCCCAGCCGGTCGGCGGCGGTCGCGACCATCCGCTTCACGTCCTCCGGCGCCGTCATGTCGGCGGACACCGTGATCACCTCGCCACCGGTGGCTTCGCGGATATCGCGCGCCGCCTCTTCCAGCAGCTGCTCGCGGCGGGCGCTGATGCAGACCCGCACCCCTTGCCCGGCAAGCGCGATCGCGCACGCGCGGCCGATGCCCCGGCTTCCCCCGGTGACGATCGCGGTCTTGCCCTCGATGCCGTAGTCGATCAAGGTGATTCCCTCCATAGTGCCGTCCGCCGCCGGCTCGGCGACGCGCGCGCCGATGCTACGCCGCGCGGCCTCGATCTGTGTACCGCCCGCCGCGCCGCGCGCCGCGGAACGGCGTAGTATCGGCTCGCGGCGCGGGAATACACCCGCGGTCGGATGGGAGCAGCGATGAGCGACTCGATCAGCCGTCAGTTCGGGCGTTGGGCGGCCGGGCTGACGTACGAGGATTTGCCGCCGGCAGTGGTGGACAAGGTCAAGGCGCTGCTGCTGCTGCACCTCGTGGCCGGCGTCTTCGGCGCGGTGCTCCCGCGCGCGCAGGAGATCGTGGAACTGGTCAAGGCCGAGGATAGCCGGTCTGACGGCGCCACGATCCTCGGCGACGGCGCCCGGGCGACACGCCAGGGCGCAACGCTGGCCAACACCGAGATCATGCACGTCTCGGGCCTCTACGACTCCTTCCGCATGATCACGCACCCCGGGCCGGTGCTCTGCGCCGTGGCGCTCGTCAACGGCGAGCTCGGCGGCAAGAGCGTGAAGGAAGTCATCACCGCCCTCGCCGCCGGCTACGAGTTCGAGTGCCGGCTTGCGTACGATTTCGTGCCCAGCGTCGCCGCGCGCGGCTTCCGGCCCGCGCCGGTCTTCACCACGATGGGTGCCGCGATGGTCGCCGCGAAGCTCTTCGATCTCGACGAGGACGGCATTGTGGCTGCGATCGCGATTGCGGCAAGCAGCACCTCCGGCCTCAACGAGGGCGGGCGCAGCGGCGGCGGCGAGATGGCGTTCCACGAGCCGAACTCCGCGCGCCAGGGCGTCTTCGCCGCCACGATGGCCAACACCGGCCACGTGCAGGGCTCCGAGCTTGCGATCGAAGGCGAGGCCGGCTTCTACAACGCCTACGCGGGCAACCACGAGGGCAAGCTCAGCTACGCCTTCACCGGTCCGCGCAGGATCGACCTCGGCACGATCACCGAGGGTCTTGGCTCCCGCTACCTGCTGGAGACGGTCATGTTCCGGATGTACCCCACTGCCGGGTACAACCAGCCGGTGATCGACCTCATGGCGGAACTCAAGCAGCAGCACGATCTCGACGCCGACGACATCGAGGAGGTCGTGGTCTCGATGAACCTGATCGAGACCCTCTACCCGAGTCCGGAGTTCCCGCGCAACCCGGACCCGCAGGATGCCCGCGTGGGCTGGGGCACGCAGTACTTCGCGGCGCACGCGGCGGTGAACGGCGGCTACCCGGTCGTGGGCGGGGCCACCTTCGGGCCTACCGGCGACGACCTCGAGAACGACGAACGCGTGCTGGACTTCATGGCGAACCGCGTCCGCCTCGTCCCCGTGTGGGGGCAGCCGATGTTCTCGCCGGCGATCGACGTGCGGATGAAGAGCGGCATGGTCCACTCCGGCGTGTACCCGTACGAGCGGATGGCATTCAACTTCGATCAGGCGGTCGCGCGGATGCAGGACTGTGTCCCCGGGCTCCCCGGCGGGCAGGAACGCCTGGACTCGCTCGTGGAGTTGATGCGCGGCGCCGAGGAGCTGGACTCACTCGATCGCATCTTCGAGCTGACGATGGTCTAGTAGCGGGCCGTGCTCGCGGCGGTGCCGCCGCGAGCCGTTAGTAGTAGACGCCCCGCGCCGCCCCGCCGTCGACCGCGATCGTCTGCCCGGTAATCGCGCCCGAGGCCTCGGAGGCGAAGAAGAGCACGGCGTCCGCAATGTCCTCCGACTCGATCAGCCGCCCGATCGGGATGCCGGCGATGGAGCGTGCCTCCGCCTGCTCGCGGGTGAGCCCCTCCTCCTCCGCGATCGCGTTCTCCATCACCAGGTCGTGGCGTTGCGTGCGCGTGGAGCCCGGGTGGATGCAGTTCACGGTGATGCCCTCGGCGGCCACGCTGTCCGAGACCGACTTCGTGAAGTTCGCGATCGCCGCGTTCACCGCCCCGGCCGTCATCCCGTTCGCGGCGGACTGCCGCGCCGCCACTCCGCCGATGTTGACCACGCGCCCCCAGCCGCCGCGCTGGAGGTGCGGCAGCGCGGCGCGGAAGCAGCGCACATAGCCGAGCAGCTTCACGTTCACGTGGTGCTGCCAGGCCTCGTCGGGGATCTCGGTGAAGCGCCCGACCGGGAAACTGACCGCGTTGTTCACCAGCACGTCGATGCGGCCGAAGCGTGCCGCTGACTCTGCCACGAAGCGCTCGATGTCCTCGGGTATCGACATGTCGGCGGTGACCGCCAGCACATCGCCGGCGCCCAGCGCGTCCGCCTCCGCGGCGGCGGCGTCCAGCTGCTCGCGTCCGCGCGCGCAGATCGCCACATGGGCGCCGTGCTGCGCCATCGCCAGCGCGGTGGCGCGGCCGATGCCCTGGCTGCCGCCCGTGATCAGCGCGACGCGCCCCTCAAGCCCCAGATCCATGGTTGCTCTCCCTTGTGATTCCGGTGGGCCGCTCTCGCCGCCGGGGCGGCTCCTACATGCTGCCGCGCATCCGCGGGTCCAGAAGGTCGCGGAGGGCGTCGCCGATCAGGTTCGCCGCCAGCACCGTGATGCTGATCGCGACACCGGGGAAGATCGCCAGCCACGGGGCTTCCAGGAAATAGGTGCGCCCCTCCGCGCTCAGCATCCCGCCCCAGCTCGGGTTCGGCGGCGGTACGCCGAGGCCGAGAAAGCTCAGAGCCGCTTCCGCGGTGATGAAGGTGCCGAACTGCACGCTCGAGATTACGATCAACGGCGCCATCACGTTCGGCAAGACGTGGCGGATCACGATCCGCGACGAGGTGCAGCCGACCGTGAGCGCCGCCTCGATGTAGGTCGTCCCCTTGACCGCGATCGTGCTGCCCCGGATCACGCGGTTCACGCGCATCGCCCCTACCAGGCCCAGCGCGAGCGCAACGTTCAGCAGCCCCGTCCCCAGCATCACGATCACGATCAACGCCATCAGCAGCAGCGGCACGGACATCAGCCCGTCCGTAATGCGCTGCACCGTCAGGTCGAGCTTCCCGCCGACGTAGCCGGAGCTCAGCCCCACCACCATGCCCAACCCGGCGCTGATCAGCACCGCCACCGTGCTGGCGATCATCGAGGTCCGCGCCCCGTAGACGATGCGGCTGAAGATGTCGCGGCCCAGCGCGTCCGTGCCGAAGAGGTGGGACCCGCTGGGCGCCGCCAGCGTGATCGTGAAGTCCTGCGTGGTGTAGTGCGCGGGCGCCACGACGTTCGGGACGATCGCGAGCAGCACCACCAACGCCAGCGCCGCGGCGGCCAGCGCGTCCACCGGCCGCCGTCGCGCAAGGGCCCAGCCCCGCACCGCCAGCGGCCGCCGCGCGCGCATCCCGCTGGCGGCCTCGATTGTTTGTGCGCTCATCGTCGCCCGCCGCTGCTCATGAGTACCGGATACGCGGGTCGAGCCACGCGTACGAGATGTCCACCAGCAGGCTCATCACCGCCACCACCGTGCCGAAGAGCAGGATGTTGGCTTCCAACTGCGTGTAGTCGCGCTGCCGGATGGCGGCGATCGTGAGCGTGCCGAGGCCGGGGATGTTGAAGATCGCCTCGGTGATCACGGAGCCCCCCAGCAGCGCCGCGAGCTGCAGCCCCACGATCGTCACCACCGGGATCAGAGAGTTTTTCAGCGCATGGCGGCGCAGCACCCTCGCCTCCGTCAGCCCCTTCGCCCAGGCGGTGCGGATGTAGTCCTGCCGCATCACCTCCAGGAACGAGGACCGGACGAAGCGTGTGGTGGTGCCGCCCAGCGTGGCGCCCAGCGTCAGCGCCCCCGGCAGGATCTGCTGCAGGTTCACGACGGGGTTCTGGAGCGGCGACTGGTAGATCGGCGGCGCTCCGTACCCCCACCAGAGCGCGGGCAGCAGCACCAGCATTGTGCCGGTCCAGAAGTTGGGCACGGAGAGCGCCAGGATCGAGGCCACCCGCACCACCTGGTCGACCAGCCCCTGCTGGCGCACGGCCGAGATGACGCCGGCCGGGATCGCCACCAGCAGCGCCGTGATCGAGGCGAGGACGGCCAGCTCCATCGTGATCGGCGCCCGCCGGATGATCTCGTCCGTCACCGGCTGGCGGCTGCGCAGCGAGTTGCCCAGATCCCCCTGCACGATGCCTTTCAGCGCCAGGCCGTACTGCACCGGGATCGCGTGGTCCAGCCCGAGGTCCTGGCGCAGCGCCGACCGCGCCTCCTCCAGCTCTTCCCCGGAGCGGTGCGTGCCCCCCTCCATATAGAGGTCGACGATGTCGCCCGGGATCACGCGGACCATGAGGAACAGCAGCGTGTAGAGGATGAAGAGCGACGGGATCAGCAGCAGCACCCGGCGGCCGATATACTGCAGCATCCGGGGCTCCCTCCCGGTCGCGCCAGCGGCGCGCATAGCGCGCCGCCGACGTCAGGCCAGCCCGGGCATCCTCGCGCTCCGGCCCTCCTGCTGAACCGGGACTGATGACCTAGGCGTCATCCAGCCAGGTGTAGGCGAATCCGCTGGTCACGTACCAGTGCGGCGGCGGGCCCAGCCAGTTCTTCGCATTGCTGCGCCGGCCCTCGTGCCGCCGGCTGTCGTTGTACTCAATCTTGTAGAGCACCTGCTCCAAGATATCGCTGGTCAGAGACTTCGCCTTGTCCTGGCGCTCCTCCAGGTCGATCGTGTTCACGACGGCGTTGACGGCGTCGTCGAGCCACGGCAGAGAGACACCACTGCCGTTCTTGGGGCCGCCGGTGCGGTAGTCCAGCAGGTACGATTCCGCCTGCGGCTGCCCGTCGGCGCCGAACGCCAGGCCCTCGTAGTTGTTCTCGTCCTGGTTCTTGCGCATCGTGGCGTGTTCCTGACCGAGCAGGTTCACCTTCACCCCGACCTCTGCCATAGCCTGCGCGACGTACTGGACGGTCTCCTGATAGTACGGAGGCCAGCTGGTGTTGTAGAGGAAGCTGGTCTCCAGGCCATCGCCGAAGCCCGCGGCGTCCAGCAACTGCGTCGCCTCGGCCACGTTCTGGCGCAGATAGTAGCGGTCGCTCTTCAACTCCTCCTGGCTCAGTGTCCAGCCGCTGTGCTGGTTGGAGATCACCCCGCGCCAGAGACCGTTCCCCCCGGACTGCAGCTTGAGCACGATGTCGGGGTCGACCGCGAGAGACAGCGCCTTCCGCACGCGCTCGTCCTGCCACAGCTGATCCTTGAAGTTCATGAATATCACGAAGGGCGAGACGGAGAGGAAGGACTCGACCAGAATGTTCGGGTCGCCTTCCACCCGCAGGGCTTCCTGGCTGTTGAGCCCACTGACGAGGCTCTGGCCTGACTCGAACGCGCTGAAGCGCGTGTCGGAGTTCGCGATCTGGAGCCAGTTCAACTCGTCGACGAAGGGGACGCCCTCGACGTGGAAGTCCGGGTTCTTCTTGTAGGCGATGCGCGAGTCCTGCTCCCAGCGGTCGAAGATGAACGGACCCGAGCCGACGATCAGCTCCTGCAGTTTGCCCGCTTCGTCCAGCTCACGCGGCACGATCCAGACGTAGTGGCCGGCGAGGTCGTTGAAGATCAGCGGGTCGAAGGCGCTCAGCTTCACCACGGCGGTGGTGGGGTCCGGCGTCTCCACCTCGCTGATCGCACTCAGCGCGCCCTTGAAGCGGCTCTTCTCGTTCGTCGCCGACCGCAGGATGCTGTACTTCACGTCTTCCGAGGTGAGCGCACGGCCGTTCACCGGCGCGACGTTGTGGAACTTTGCGTTGTCGCGCAGGTGGAACACCATCTCCGTCGGCCCCGGGATCTCCCACGAGAGGGCGATGTCCGGGTAGTAGATGGGGCTGTTGCGGTCATCGATCTCACGGCCGACCCGCATCAGCGAGCTGTACGCGTTCGAGGCCGTCTGGTGCACCATCGCGGAGCCGGATTCGATCGGGTCCAGGTTGGCGAGCACCGGCGAGCCTGCGGCGGCGTTGATCGTGCCGCCGTACTTCACCACGCCCGCGTCCCGCACGCCCCAGTTGTCGCCGATGATCTCGGAAGCTGTCGGATCCGGCGCCTCGGTGGGCGCGGCGGTGGCCGCTGCAGGGGCCGCTGTAGCGGCTGCGGGGGCCGCCTCGTCCTCATCATCGTCGCCGCAGCCGATCAGGGCCGCGGCCGCAAGCCCGGCGCCGCCAAGCGCGGCCCCGCGGACGAAGCCGCGGCGCGAGAGCCGCTCGCCCGAAAAGCGTGACCAGTAGCTAAAGTCCGAGTCCGATGCCATCTCAATCCCCTCCGGCGCCCCGCCGAATCCAGCAGGGACGTTCATCGCTGCACCACGAGCGCACCAGGCGCGGGCCGAACCCCGGCCTTCGTCCTGATGCGGGAGAGTGTACCGCACCCGATCCGGCGACGCGCGGCCCAGGCGAGGACGCAGTCACGCAGAGCAGGCGAAAGGTGTCAACATTGCGTTCGTTGTCACAAGTGCGCGGAGCAGCCTGTGCAGCAGAGTCCCCAGAGGTCGGTCCGCGGCCATCAACGTGAATGCGATTGCACCCGGAACCACACTGACCGAGCGCATCCTCCCCGCTACGAGGAGCGACCGGGGCGGAGGTACGGGAGCGCGATCCCGCTGCGAAGCCCGGGGCCTGCCGAGGCGCAGGTTTGGCAACCCGGTCCCGCTGCGCTAGAAGACTGCTAGCAGGCCCATGGCCACACGTGATAGGCCATGGGCGGGTTGGGGGACCACATGATCGACGAACGCGCCGTCCAGGAGCTGCTGGACAAGCAGGAGATCACCGAGGTGATCTACCGCTACTGTCGAGCCATCGACCGGCTCGACCTCGAGCTGTTCAAGGGCGTCTACC
This sequence comes from Dehalococcoidia bacterium, assembly GCA_965247925.1. Classification (GTDB taxonomy): domain Bacteria; phylum Chloroflexota; class Dehalococcoidia; order UBA2979; family UBA2979; genus VXMT01. The sequence goes on along the minus strand of CBDFIB010000003.1, from coordinate 675,809 downwards.
ACGAAGACGGGTTGGACAATCACGGAGCAAGGAAGGGGACAGGCTGGGAGTTCGCCACGGGCGCCGTGTCCGGGCTCGGCTCGGTCGACCAGCGCACGCAGCATCACATCACCAACATCCTGATCGAGGTCGATGGCGATGTCGCCTGGGCGGAGTCCTACCTGATGGCGTACCACCGCTTCCTCGATCCGCCGCGGCTGGGGGACAACGAACTCGATCCGGCCCGTCCGCTGCTCGAGTACGGCGGCCGCTACGTCGACCGCCTCGAGCGGCGAGACGGCGTCTGGCGCATCGCCAAACGGGTGATCATCTACGACTGGAGCCGGTTCTCCGCCGTGGAGGCGGAGTACCCCAACCACCCGGTGTTCGAGCAGGGCCGGCGCGACCGCACCGACCTGGCCTACGACCGGACGGGCCCGGGATAGCGGAGCGCCATCGCGCATCTGCCTGAGTGTCGGGCGAGCGTCAGGCGACGACGCCCTCGGCCTCCAGTTCGCGGACCGCTTGCGGCGTGAGGCCGAGCAACTCGCCCAGTACCTCCTCGTTGTGCTGACCGGGGAGCGGAACTGGACGGCGCAGCCGCGGCGGCGCCGCTGCGAGGTGCCAGGGGTTGCCGTCGAGTAGCTGGTCGCCCGGGAAGTCCGGCCCGAGGTCGAAGAAGTCGCGGCGCTCGCGGTAGTGCGGGTCCGCGAGCAGGCGGACGACGTTCATCACCGGGAAGGCGGCGACGCCGGCCTCCTGGAGCCGGGACGCCAGCGCTTCCGGCGAGTCCCGCCGCGTCCACTCGGCGATCGCGGCGTCCAGCTCCGCGCTTGTGGCGCGCCGATCCCCGGCAGTCGCAAAGGCGGCGCGCCCGATCCAGTCCGGCCGGCCGGCGCAGCGAGCGAGGGCGGCCCACTCCTCCTCGGAGCCGCAAGCGATGGCGATCCAGGCGTCGTCCCCGGCGCACGGGTAGATGCCGTGCGGCGCCAGGACGCGGTGGCGGTTCCCCTGCGGCCCGAGGTCGCGGCGGTTCCAGCTGAACTCAATCGCCGCCTCGGCCACGCCGCAGAACCCGGTCTCGCCCTGCGCGACCTCGATAAACTGACCCCGTCCGCTGCGGTCGCGCTGGTAGAGCGCGGCCATGATCGCGACCATGCCATAGGTGGCCGAGATCGGGTCGAGGTCGGAGGCGTCCTCCATGACCCGGCCGTCCTCGGCGTATCCGAACACGCTCTTGACGCCGTAGAGGGCGGTGAGCGTGGGGCCGTAGCTGAGCAGATCGGACCAGGGCCCGTCACGCCCGGCGGCGGAGAGGGCGGTGATCACCAGCCGTGGGTAGGCGGCCGCTAGATCCTCGTAGTCGAGCCCGAAGCCGGGGAGCACCCTTGGCGTGAAGTTGTCGATCATCACGTCCGCGTGCTCCAGCAGCTCGCGGAACAGCGCCACCGCTCGCGGCTTCGTCAGGTCGAGGCTGAGCGAGCGCCGGTTGCGGAAGAAGCCCTCCCAGGTGACGGGTTGCTCCGGCCCCGGGGGCGGCGGCCCGGCGCGGGCCCGGCTGCCCGTGCTGATCGCGATCACGTCGGCGCCGTAGTCGGCGAGGTAGCGCCCGAGCTGGGGTCCCGCCCAGACCTGACCAAGATCGATGACGCGAATGCCGGCAAGCGGCGCGTCATCCGTGCCGGCGCCCTCGCGCGAGGGCGCGAGCGGCTGGATCGAGGGCGGTCGAGGTCGCTCGGACCAGCCGGTCGCCGGCTCGCCGGCGAGTGTGGGCGGCGGGCCTGGCGGCCGCCACGGCGTCTCCGAGAGCCGGTAGGGCGCGCCCGGAACCAGCAGCGGCGGGTGGTCGCCGGGGGCAGGGACGAGGAAGCCGCGGGCCGCCAGCTGATCCGACTCCATCACCTGACCAACGGTATGCACCGGGTGGAACGAGATGCGTCTGCGCTTCGTCGTCTCCCAGATCGCGGCCGAAGGACGCTCCCGGAACCAGGCCTCGAGGCGGTCGACCAACTCCTCGCGCTCGTCCGCGCTCTGGGCTCCGCCGGGCACCCCCACGATCGAGGCGAAGCGCGGGTCGTCGGTCCAGTCGGGGCGCTCCATCAGGTCGATGAACTCGTGCCAGTGGCGGTCCAGCATCGTGTAGGCGGCGAAGTCGCCGTCGCTGCTGGCGAAGAGGCCCCAGTGCATGGAGCCGAAGCGCCGGCCCGAGCGCTCCGGCGGGGGCCGGCCCCGGTAGACGACGATTGGGAGCCCGTATCCGGAGACGGCGGTGGTGACCGCCTCGAGCACGCTGATGTCGACGAACTGCCCGCGACCGCTGCGATCGCGATGCACGAGCGCGAGCGCGACCGCGGCGGCGGCGTGGAGTCCGCCGTGCTGGAGCTCCGCCTGGTCGAAGGGCGCGGTCAGCGGCTCACGCTCCGGGTCGCCGACGCGGAAGGCGACACCGGAGCCGGCGTACGCCTGGAGGGCGTAGCCGCGCCAGTTCGCGTAGGGCCCGCTCGAACCGTAGGGGGTGATGGCGCAGACCACGAGCGCCGGGTGGCGGTCGGACAGCGGCTCCGGCGACAGGCCCAGCCGCGCGGCCTCGTCGGGCCGGAACGAGTGCAGCAGCACGTCGGCATCGCCGAGCAGCGCCTCCAGCCCCGCCCGCCCCTCGGCCGTCGCGATGTCCAGGCGGCTGCCGCGCTTGGAGCCGTTGAGGAAGATGAAGAGGCCGCTGCGCTCCGGGTGCGGCTGGTCGCCGGGAAACGGTCCGTAGGCGCGGAGCGCATCGCCTCCCGGAGGCTCGATCTTGATCACCTCGGCGCCGAGGTCGCAGAGGAGCTTGCCCGCGTAGGCCAGCGCCTTGCCCTCGCCGACCTCGACGATGCGCAGCCCGTCGAGGGCCCCGCTCACGACTCGCCCTGGAGCCGCTCGATCATCGCCAGCGCCTCGTCGGCCATATCGTAGACGACCTGCGCCGCGGGCTTGCTCTCGTGGATGCCGACGACGCTCTGGCCGGCCGGCTGCACGAGCCACTCGGCCATCTTCGCCTCCTGTGCGCCCCGCAGCAGCGAATCGACGAGCATCCCCTGGAGCGGCATCTCCAGCGTGGGAGGGGCGTCCGGCTGCTTCCAGACATCGGAGAATCTCGAGGGCAGCTGCCGGATCGGCTTCCCCGACATGCCGCGCGACTGGATCGGATCTTCGGCGTTCGCCTCGATCAGCCGCTGCCGGAACTGCATGTTGATGTCGGAGTCTTTCCAGTACTGGCACTCGTTGGTTGCGAGCCAGATGGTGCCGGTCCAGACGCCGGCGGCGCCCATCGCGAGCGCGGCGGCGAGGTGCTTGCCGCTCGACACGCCGCCGGCCGCGAGGACGAGCGTGTCGCTCCCTCGCGCGAGCTCGACGACCTCCGGCACCAGCGTGAAGGTGCCGACGGTGCCGCTGTGCCCGCCGGAGTCGTAGCCCTGCGCGATCACGACGTCGACGCCGGCCTCGATCTGCCGCTTCGCCTGCCGTGGGAGGCCGACCAGCCCCCAGACCTTCATCCCCGCCGCGTGCGCGCGCTCGACGATGAACGCGGGGCTGCCGAGGCCCGATACCAGGATCGGCACCTCCTCCTCGAAGAGCACCTCGACGGCTCTCCGTGCCCGCTGCAGCATGTCGCCGCGGAACGTGCCCCCGTGGCGGGGAGGCAGCTTCGGGTCGGGGATGCCGTGCTCCGCCTTGAGCCCCGCGACGAACTCGCGGTGCTCCTGCGGGATGGCCGCCTCGAGGTCTTCCTGGTTACCTTCGACCACCGAGGCCGGCATCAGGAAGTCGATCCCGAACGGCCGATCGCCGACCCGTTCCTTGATCCAGCGGATATCCGCCCGCAGCGAGTCGGGGTCGGTGCCGCCACCGTAGACGCCGATCCCGCCGGCGTTGGTAACGGCGACGATCACGTCGCGCGTATGAGCGAGCGCCCCAATCGGCACTTCGCAGCCGTACTCCTCGCACAGACGGGTGTGAAGCGGGTCAAAAGTCATCGGGGTAGTGTCCTGTCGCAGGAACGGTGTGGCGTTATTGCGATTGTAGATCAACCGCCGTGGCGCAGCGTCGCCGCGAGGCCGGATGTGTGCGCCCGGGGGTCTATCGCCGAGCGCCCCTCGTGCATTCCCGGGCGTATTTCATTTGTTGACATCCCGCTCGTGATATCCCTAGCATCGGGCGGTTCGCAGGGAGTGCAAACGCGCGGGTGCTCTGCGCCGTCCGGCAGACTTCGAGCCTGTCCGCCCGGCCGCACCCGTGCCGGTCGATGGGGGGGACAGAATGGACCGTTCATACGAGCGAATGGGGATCAGCCGGCGTCGGCTGTTGCAGGCTGGCGCCGTGGGGGGCATCGGCCTCGCGACCGCCGCGCTGATCGGCTGCGGCGACGACGACGACGACGCGCCGCCCGCGGCCACGGCGGCCCCGGCGGCCGCCACACAGGCGCCGGCCGCAACCGCGGCCGCCACACAGGCGCCGGCGGCGACTGCAGCGGCTGCGCGGGCTACGCAGGCCCCGGCGGCGACCGCAGCGGCTGCAGCGGCAACGCAGGCTCCGGCGGCGACCGCGGCCCCGGACACGGTGGCGCAGGAGGCGCGCGCAGGCGGCGGCCTGCGCGGTGAGCCGAGGATGGGCGGCTACCACCAGATCGCCGGCTCGAGCAGCCCGCTGAACCTCGACCCGCTCGCGGGGCTGGATCACAACCTGAAGGCGCCCGCCGCGGGCGTCTACAGCCAGTTGTTCAAGCAGCAGGCCGCGAACTTCGAGAACCACCCCAACGGGGACATGGCCGGCGACCTGGCCGAGACCTGGGAGATCACGCCGGACGGGCTCACGCTGACGATCCAGCTGCAGCCGAACGCGAAGTTCACCGCGCCGATCAATCGCAACGTCGACTCCGAGGACGTGCACTACACCTACAACCGCTTCACCGGCAAGGGCCCGACGGACCTCCCGGAGCCGTCGCCCAACCGCTCCGAGCTCGGCTATATCGACTCCGTGACGACGCCGGACGCGGCGACGGTGGTCATGCACATGGGCGCACCCAACGCCCGCGCGCTGTACGGCCTCGCCAACTACTTCAACCTGCTGATCATGCCCAAGGAAACGGGCACGGCCTTCGACCCGCTGGAGACGATGGTGGGGAGCGGCCCCTGGATCTTCGATGGCTGGGAGCCCGAGGTGAACTTCAAGCTGAAGCGCAACCCCGAGTGGTTCGGCGGAGGCGGCCAGCAGCCGTACCTGGACGGGGTCGAGACTTCCTACATCGGTTCGGCCGCGAACCAGGTCGTGCAGTTCCAGGCAGGGAACCTGGACATCACCACGCGCTTCGCCGGCGACGACGTGCTGCAGTTGGGGAGCGACGTGCCGGACGCGCTGATCCTTCCGAGGAAGTCGCTGGGCCACTCCTACTTCGCGTTCGGCGAGCCGCGCTGGACGGCGCCCTGGGGCGACCAGCGCGTGCGGCAGGCGATCTCGCTGGGGTTCGACCGCGCCTCGATGGTCGAGGCCGCCTACAACGTGCGGGCGCTGGACGAGGCCGGCTTCGCGATGAGCGAGAAGGTCAGCTGGCACAACTCGATGCCGGCGGGATTCGCGGGCCAGTCGGTGGACCCGCGGTCGGATCCGGAGGGCAGCGGAAAGTACATCCGCTACGACGTGGCGGAGGCGAAGAAGCTGCTGGCGGCCGCCGGGTTCGCGGACGGCTTCGAGGCCACCTACAGCTACACGCCGATCTACAGCTCCGCCTGGAAGCTGGAGGCGGAGGTCGTGCCGCAGTTGATGCTGGACCTCGGGATCAACTTCAAGAGCACGATTCCCGACTACGGGTCCGTCTTCCTGCCGCAGACGATCCGTGGCCAGTTCGAAGGCGTCGCGCACGTGCTCAACGTGTACCCGGACCTCGGCGACTTCCTCAACGAGATGTACAACCCGGAAGCGAACATCAACACCAGCCGCGTGGATCAGCCGCACATCTTCGAGAAGATCGTCGACATCAACCAGACGATCGACGTCGAGGAGCGGAACCAGAAGATCCGCGACATCCAGACGCTGCTCGCGGAGGAGATGTGGTACGTGTCCGGCGTGGGCTGGCAGATCAGCTGGGAGGCGTACCAGCCATGGGTGAACGTCCCCGACGCGCACTTCTTCGGTCGCGGCGGCGGTGGCTTCACCGGCCTCTACAACCAGTTGTGGCTCGAGAAGTAGAGGCCCGAGGGCCTGCCTAGCGCAGGCCCTCGGGGCAGCCCGGAGGCCGGCGGCGGCGCGCCGCCCGAGCCTCCGGGTTCGGGAGCCGGCTCTCCAGGGCCGCCGCGAGCCGGCTCCCGGGTGTGGCTCGCCAGCGGCTGCCCGAGGGCGACCGTATCGGGGCCTTGAGACTGGACGGGCAACATCCAGAACTACATCGCCCGGCGCGTGTTCCTGCTGATCCCAACGCTGTTGGGCGTCTCGGTGTTCGTGTTCATGGCCGTGCGCTTCCTGCCGGGCGACGCCATCGATCAGATGTTCTCGGACTACATCCGCTCGCCGGATCCGGAGGCGCGCGCGGCCCTCGAGGAGCGCTTCCAGCTCAACCGCTCTATCCCCCAGCAGTACGTGGAGTGGGTGGGCGGCGTCGTCCGCGGCGACTTCGGTGACTCGTTCCTGACGCGGCGCCCGGTGACGTCGGATCTGAAGAACCGGCTGGTGGTCAGCCTCGAGCTCGGCACGATGGGGATGCTGTTCTCCGTCGTGATCGCCTTGCCGATCGGCATTGTGTCCGCCGTCCGGCAGGACGGCTGGCTCGACTACGTCGGACGCAGCTTCGCGATCACCCTGCTCGCGGTGCCGAGCTTCTGGCTTGCGCTGATGGCGCTCGTGTACGGCCTTGAGTGGTTCGGGTGGGTGCCCCCGCTCCAGTACCGTCACATCTGGGACGAACCGCTCACCAATCTGGAGATCCTGTGGATGCCGGCGGTGATCCTCGGCGGCGGTCTGGCGGGCGCGCTCATGCGATTCACCCGCTCCGCCATGCTCGACGTGCTCCGCCAGGACTATGTCCGCACCGCGCGCGCGAAGGGCCTGAGCGAGCGCAACGTGCTGATCCGGCATGCCCTGAGGAACGCCCTGCTCCCGGTGGTCACCCTGCTCGGCCTGCAGGTCAGCGTGCTGGTGGGCGGCACCGTGATCCTCGAGCGGATCTTCTCGATACCGGGGATGGGAAACTATCTGCTCGACTCGCTCAGCAACCGCGACTATCCGCCCGTGCAGGCGATCGTCCTCCTCTCGGCCGCGGTCGTGGTGACCTCGAACCTCGTCGTGGACGTGCTCTACGCGGTAATCGATCCGCGGATCCGGTACAGCTGATGGCGGGCGCATGGGTGAGCGGCCGCAGCGATGTACTGACCATCGCCGAGGAGGGAATCCGCCGCCGCTGGCTGAAGGGCGTATGGCGCTTCGTCAGGCGGAAGCCCCTGGGCGCCTTTGGCGGCGCGATCGTCATCCTGCTCCTCCTGATCGCAATCTTCGGCGAGCAGGTGGCGCCCTACCACTACGCCCAGATCGACCTCTTCAACCGCCTGCAGGGTCCGAGCCCGGATCACTTCTTTGGCGTAGACAACCAGGGCCGCGACGTGCTCAGCCGGGTGATCTTCGGAGCGCGCACGTCCGTCGTGGTCGGCCTTGGCACGGTCGTGATCACCTCGCTGCTGGCGGGCGTGATCGGGATCGTCTCGGGCTACTACGGCGGGGCGCTCGACCTCTCGGTGCAGCGGCTCGTTGATATCTGGCAGGCGTTCCCGGGCCTGATCTTCGTGATCTTCGTGGTCTCGATCCTGTCGGGCACGACGCCCCGCGACTCGGCGTCCAGCCAGGTCATCCTGATCCTGACGCTGGCGGTTCTGTTCACCGCCGGGACATCGAGGATCGTTCGCAGCCAGACGATCTCGACGATGCAGGAGGTGTACGTGGAGGCGGCCCGCGCGCTGGGCGCCTCGGACCAGCGCATCCTGACGAGGCACATCCTGCCCAACATCTTCACCGTGATCATTGTGAACATCTCGGTCTCGATCGGCTTCGTGATCCTGATCGAGTCCTCGCTCTCGTTCCTCGGCTTCGGCGTGCAGCCGCCGTTCCCCTCGTGGGGGCAGATGCTGCAGGACGCGCAGGAGCAGATGCGCGGTCACCCCTACCTGGCGCTCTTCCCGGGGCTCGCGATCGCGATCACGGTCTATTCGATGAACATGTTCGGGGACGCGCTGCGCGACGTCCTCGACCCGCGCCTGCGGGGCGACGGGTAGCGCCAACGCCTCGCCAGCGAGGCTCCGACTCGTGTCCACGCCGAACAGGGGGATCTTATGAGCCTGGCCGACAGAACGCCGCCGAGCGTGGAGGAGTACGAGGCGTATCGCAGCCGCCTCTCCAACTGGGGCCGCTGGGGCGATGCGGACGTGTTCGGCACCCTCAACCACATCACCCCGGAGGCGCGGCGGCGCGCGGCGTCGCTGGTCACCGAGGGCCGCACGATCTCCTGCGGCCGCCCGATCGACACGGTCGCGAGCCCTCGTAACCCGTACCCGGCGCACCACTTCGAGAGCGTCGGCCCCGGCGGGCTGGCGGACTACATCGGGCTCTTCTTCCACGGCTACGTGAACACGCACCTCGACGCGCTCTCCCATATCCGGTCCGACTTCAGCAGCCCGGACGCCCCGTACTACAACGGCAACGCCGCCGGCCAGACGGGGATGCAGGGAGCGCACCGGCTGACGATCGACGACTGGCGTCACGGAGTCGTCACCCGTGGCGTGCTCTACGACATCCCGCGGCTGCGCGGGGTGGACTACGTGACGCCCGGCGAGCCCGTGCAGGGCTGGGAGCTCGAGGATGCGGCGCGGGCAGCGGGGATCACGCCGCTGCCGGGCGACGCGGTGCTGATCCGCTGCGGTTACAGCCCGTACTTCACGGACCACCCGGACACGCCGGGCTGGTCGTCCCCGGCCGGGGTGCACGCCTCGGTGCTCGAGTTCCTCCACGAGCACGACGCGGCGCTGCTCTCCTGGGACTTCCTCGATGCGCCGGGGCTGGAGTATCCGAGTCCCATCAACGTGCCGCTGCACATCCACATGCTCGCGATCCCGTGGATGGGCCTGCCGCTGCTCGACAACGCCGACTTCGAGCTGCTCGCCGAGGCGTGCGCCGAGATCGGGCGCTGGGAGTTCCAGTTCACGATCGCGCCGCTGATCATCAACGGAGGCACCGGCTCGCCCGTGAATCCGATCGCGGTGCTGTAGGGGAGCGGCTCCGGGCGGCCTCGCCGCCCGGCGCGGCGCGAGCCGCGCGCCGCTCCATTACGAATGCATGCCGCCCACCGTATAGTGGCAGCCGCAGGCAGGGGTCGAGATGGCCAGCACCCTTCACCTTCCGAAGCTTGGCATGACGATGGACTCGGGCGAACTCGTTCGCTGGCTCGTCGAGGACGGCGCGTCCGTCGAGCCGGGCCAGGCGATCTTCGAGATGGAGACGGAGAAGGTCGAAACCGAGGTCGAGGCCGAAGAGCCCGGCGTGCTGAAGCAGCTCGTCCCCGAGGGCACCGTGCTCGCCCCGGGCGCGATCGTCGGCTGCCTGCTCGGCGGCGACGAGTCCGAGGTGCCCGCGGAGATCCTCGAGCGCGTCGCGAACCAGCCGATCCTGCCGTCTCTGGACGAGGCGGGCGCCATGCCGCCGGGCGCGCCGCCGCTACCTCCGCCGCCCGTTGAGGCCCCGTTGCCATCCGCGCCGGCGCCCGCGCCACAGCGAGCGCCGGGCGAGCGGGTGATCGCCTCGCCGTTCGCGCGCCGGCTCGCGGCCGAGCACGGCATCGAGATCGCGGCGCTCGCCGGAACGGGTCCGAACGGCCGGGTCGTCGAGGCCGATGTGCGGCAGGCGATCGCCGACGCCGCGCAGGCGGCGCCCGCCGCAGCCGAAACCGTCCCGTACACCGGCCGGCGGCGGCTGATCGGGCAGCGCATGCGCGCGAGCCTGCAAGAGAGCGCCCAGCTGACCCTCTCCGTCGAGACCAGCGTGGACGAGGCCCTCTCCATGCTTCATGGGCTGAACCGGGAGTGGCGCGAGGATCGCGTCGTCGCGTTGCTCGTGGCGCTCGTCGTCAAGGCCTGCGCCCTCGCGCTCCGTGAGCACCCGCGCCTCAACGCCCGCCTCGACGGAGGCGAGATCGTCGTCGAGCCGGACGTGAACATCGGGGTCGCCGTCGATCTGGATGAGGGCCTGATGGTCCCGGTCGTCCGCGGGGCCGACGCGCTGAGCCTCAAGCAGCTCGCCGCCGCGATTGCCGAACTGACGAGGCGCGCGCAGGACGGCGCGCTGTCCGTCGACGAGGTCACCGGCGGCACTTTCACCGTGACCTCGCTCGAGAGCTTCGCCGTCGACGCGTTCACGCCGGTGCTCAACCCGCCGCAGGCGGCGATCCTCGGCGTCGGTCGGACGCGCGAGGTGCCCGTCTTCGAGGGCGCGCGCGTCGAGCGCGGGCGGGTCACGACGCTCAGCCTGACGTTCGATCACCAGATCGCGGACGGCGCTCCGGCCGCGCGCTTCCTCGGCCGTGTCTGCGAGCTGCTCGCCCGCCCCTATATGCTCATGTAATGGAGACTGCACGCGGCCTTCGGCGAACACCCGGCGTGTTCCTCGATTGTTACGAGGCCACCAAGCCGCCGGGAACAAGGAACGGAGAAGTGCCATGGTGACGATGATCGACGCCGAAGAGCTCCTCTACATGTTCCGCACCATGGTGACGATCCGTGAGTTCGAGGAGGCCGCCGGCCGCCGCGCCGAGCGCGCCGAGATCCCGGGGCCGGTGCACCTCTACTCCGGCGAGGAGGCGGTCGCGGTCGGCGTCTGCTCCGTGCTCGAGTCGACCGACGCGATCGTCAGCACTCACCGCGGCCACGGGCACTGCATCGCCAAGGGCGCCAACATCGAGGACATGTACGCCGAGCTGTTCGGGCGCTCGACCGGCCTCTGCCACGGCAAGGGCGGCTCGATGCACATCGCGGACCTCGACCTCGGGATCCTCGGGGCGAACGGGATCATGGGAGCCGGTGCGCCGATCGCCACCGGCGCCGCCTTCGCCTCGAAGTACAACAACGAGGGCCGGGTGGCGGTCTGCTTCTCCGGCGACGGCGCCACCAGCCAGGGCGCCTGGCACGAGGCGCTGAACCTCGCTGCCGCGCTCGAGCTCCCGGTGATCTTCGTGATCGAGAACAACCACTACGCCGTGACCTCGCCCTACGCGGAGCAGACCAAGGCCGCTCGCCTCTCCGATCGTGCGCTGGGCTACGGCATGCCGGGCGTGACCATCGACGGGATGGACGTGCTCGCCGTCCACGCGGCGGCGAGCGAGGCGGTGGACCGGGCCCGCGCGGGCGGCGGCCCGACGCTCATCGAGTGCGACACGTACCGCTTCAACACCCACACCGGCCGCAGCGAGGCGGCCCTGGACTCGCGGCCCGCTCATGAGATCGCGGCCTACCGCGAGCGCGACCCGATCGACGCGCTACAGCGTGTGCTGGAGGATCGCTCGCTCATCACGGCGGAGGGAGCGGAGCGGATCATCCTCGAGGTGCGCGACGAGATCGACGAGGCGCTCACGCGCTCGCAGACGCGGGCGCTGCCCGATCCCGCCGACCTCGTCGCGGACGTGTACACGCCGACTACGTCCCTCCGTCTGGCGACGGACGGCCCGCAGCCGGACGGCAGTGAGCGCCAGATCAGCTTCCGCGAGGCGATCAGCGAGGCACTGAGCGGCGAGATGGAGCGCGACCCCGGCATCTTCATCGTCGGCACCGGCGATGTGTTCGGCCTGACGCGCGGCATCAAGGAGACGCTCGGCGAGGGGCGGATCGTGAACACGCCGGTCTCGGAGAGCGCGATCACCGGCCTCGGCATCGGCTCCGCGGCGCGCGGGCTGCGGCCGCTCGTGAGCCTGATGTTCATGGACTTCATGGCGATCTGCTTCGACCAGATCCTGAACCAGATGGCGAAGATGAAGTACATGTTCGGCGGCAAGGCGACGCTGCCGCTCACCGTCTTCGTCAACGCCGGCGCGGGCACCAGCATGGGCTCCCAGCACTCACAGAGCCTCGAGGCGCTGCTCTGCCACATCCCCGGCCTCAAGGTCGTGATGCCGAGCACTCCCGCCGATGCGAAGGGGCTGTTCACCTCCGCGATCCGCGACGACAACCCGGTCTTCGTGATCTTCCCCAGCCGCTGCGCGGCGATCAGGGGGCCCGTCCCCGAGGAGCCCTACGCGATCCCGCTCGGCTCCGCGAGCATCGTGCGCCCCGGCGACGACCTCACGATCGTGGCCACGGCCTACATGGTCCACGAGGCGCTGCGGGCAGCCGATCGCCTCGCCGAGCGCGGCATCAGCGCCGAGATCGTCGATCCGCGCAGCCTCCAGCCGCTGGACACCGACACGATCGTGCAGTCCGTGCGGAAGACGCACCGGGTGCTGACCGTTCACGAGGCGGTGGAGTTCGGCGGCATCGGTGGGGAAATCAACGCGCAGATCGCGGCAAAGGCGTTCGACTACCTCGACGCGCCGCCGATGCGCCTCGCAGCCCCGTTCAGTCCGGTGCCCTACAGCCCGGTGCTCGAACAGGCGTGGCTCGTCAACGCGGACAAGATCGTCGACGCCGCGCTCGAACTCGTCGGGGCATAGCCGCAGGCGAGGCGGCGCCGCCTCGGCGCGGCGGCGGCCCGGTCGCGCGCTCCCTAGCGGAAGTGCGGGATGACTTCCTTCGCGAAGCGCTCGAGGTATGGGTAGAAGTTCTTCGCGCGGAAGCCGGACGGCGTTGTGTTGCCGCCGCCGAAGACCATGTGGGTGTACGGGGCCTCCTCCAGCTTGGCCTCGATCACCTTGATCGTCTCCGCCGGATCGCCGACCACGTCGTTCTCGATCGCGCGGCCGCCCCCTCCCCGCTGGCCTCGGTCCATCGCGTCGAGCAGCACGGGGTCGTGACCGCTCTGCGCCGACTCCTCGTACCAGCCCTCCATCGCGGTCCGCTCCCATTCGAGGTGCGGGCGGACCTCCTCGAAGGCGCGCTCCGGATCGTCGGAGATCATGAACGAGCCGAGGATCATGCCGTGCACGCCGAAGTCGGCCGGGTCGCGCCCGCGCTCGCGCAACGTCTCGGCATAGACGTCGTAGGTCGCTTTCGCGTTGCCGCCTACGTCGATCAACAGTAGCGAGGCGTCGTGCCGCGCGGCGCGGCGGGCGGCCGGCTCGCTGCGCGCGCCGACCCAGAGCGGCAGCGGCTGCTGGATCGGCTTCGGATACACCGAGCCGTTCTCGATGTTGTAGTGGCGCCCCTTGAAGGAGAACTGCTCGTTGCCGAGCGCTCGCCTGATGACCTCGAGTCCCTCCTCCATCCGGCCGGCGCGGTCGCGGCGGTTGATGCCGAAGGCATCGAACTCCTCCTTGCGGTAGCCGAGGCCGAGGCCGAGCTGGAGGCGGCCACCCGAGATGATGTCGACGAGCGCGGCCTGCTCGGCGACCTCGAGCGCGTTGTGCAGCGGGAGCAGCAGCAGCCAGGTGCCGATCTTGATGCGCGTGGTCCGCGCCGCGATCGCGGCGGCGACGGTCAGCGGGTTGGGGTCGTAGCCGTCGTCCGGGGAGAAGTGGTGCTCGGGAAGCCACACGGTGTCGAAGCCCAGCTCCTCCGCGTACTCGATCTGCTGGAACATCTCCTCGTAGAACTGCGCCGGCGGCACCTTGAACGGCTCCGGATTGCGGAAATTGAAGGCGAGGCCGAAATCGAGACTCATGGGCATCCTCCCTGGAGTGCTGCTGCGAGGCCGAGTGTAGCGCCTCACCCGCATTCGTGATGGCTGCCGCTCGCGGCGATGGCGCGGGCGAAGGGTCGGCGCGGAGATAATGTATATAATCGCGCCCTACAGGCCGAGGCGGGAGGCGGGTGCGGATGTCTGGACCCTGCGACGACCTGCGCGTGATCGATCTCAGTTCCGGCCCCGTCGGCGGCGTCGCCACGATGGTGCTCGGCGACTTCGGCGCCGACGTGATCAAGATCGAGCGGCCGGGTGGAGATCCGCTGCGGCGGCTGCCGTCCGCGCCGATGTGGCTTCGCGGCAAGCGCAGCGCGGTGCTCGACCTGACCGGGGCCGGCGACCGCGCACGGCTGCGCGAACTCGTCGCCGGCGCCGACGTGGTGGTCGCCTCGTTTCGGCCGGGCCGCGCCGAGGCGCTGGGCGCGGACCACGCGACGCTCTCGGCCATCAACCGGCGGCTCGTCTACTGCTCGATCAGCGGCTGGGGCCCGCACGGGCCGTACGCGCAGTACCCGGCGGACGAGGCGATCGTGTCCGCGAAGACAGGGCGGATGCGCTCGTTCTTCGGATTCGCTCCACGCCCCGCCCCGTACTTCTCGCCGCTGCAGGTCGGCGTGCACGGCGCGGCGCAGTCCGCCATCACAGGGATCCTCGCGGCGCTGTTCGCGCGCGACCGCCTCGGCGCCGGGCAACTCGTCGAGACCAGCTTGCTCCAGGGCCAGTTCCCGCAGGATCTGTTCGGGCTGGTCCGCACCCAGTTGCAGCGAGACTTCGCGGACGAGTTCCCGCCTCCGGCGCCTGCCCCAGCCCGCATCACGCTGCAGTACCTCCCGGTGATGGCGTCCGACGGGCGCTGGATCCAGTTCGCGAACCTCGTCGAGCATCTCTTCCACGCGATGATCGCGGCCGTCGGGCTGTCCGAGATCTACGGCGATCCCCGCTTCGCGACCGCCCCGACGCTGGCGAAGCAGGAGGACCACGACGCGCTGCGCACGCTGATCCTCGAGCGCGTCCGTGAGCGCCCCGCCGACGAGTGGATGGAGATCTTCCGCGCGAACGGCAACGTCGCCGCCGAGCCGTTCGAGACCCCGCAGCGCGCGCTCTTCAACACGGACCTGCTGGTGAACGGCGAGGTGGTGGAGACGGAGCACCCGAGGCTCGGCCGCCTCCGCCAGCTCGGCCCGCTCGCCCGGCTGACGACGACGCCCGGCGCGGTCGGCGGCCCGGAGCCGCTGCTGGGCGAGCACACGAGCGAGGTGCTGGCGGAAGCCCCGCGCGCGCCGTCCGCGCCGCCTGCGGCCTCCGGGAACGGCGCGGGCGCGCCCGCGCCCCGCCACCCGCTCGAGGGCGTCACGGTCGTCGAGTTCGCCACCGTGATCGCTGTGCCGCTCGGCGCCTCGCTGCTCGCCGACCTCGGCGCGCGCGTCATCAAGGTCGAGTCGCTGGAGGGCGACCCGCACCGCGGCATGGGCGCGGGGCTGGGCGCCTACGTCGGCGCGTCGAAGACCACGGCGGGCAAGGACAGCATCTGCATCGACCTCAAGGCGCCCGAGGGCCAGCGGATCGCGCAGCAGATCATCGAGCGCTCCGACATCCTGATCCACAACTTCCGCCCCGGCGTCCCGGAACGCCTCGGCATCGGCTACGAGCAGGCGCGAGCGCTGCGCCCGGACATCATCTATATCCCCGCCACCGGCTACGGGCCGGACGGGCCGAGCGCGCACCGGCCCGCGGCGCACCCCATCCCCGGCGCCGCCTGCGGGGGCGCCCTCTTCCAGGCCGGGCGCGACGGCGCGCCCGGGGAGATCGCTTCCGTCGAGGAGCTGCGTGAGGGCTCCGGCTGGCTCTACGGAGCGAACGAGACGAGCCCGGACCCGAACACCTCGGTCGTGCTCGCTTCGGCGGCCATGCTCGGGCTGCACGCGCGCCGCCGGACGGGCGAGGGGCAGCAGATCTTCCTCAGCATGCTCGGGGCCAACGCCTACGCGAACTACGACGACTTCCTCTCCTACGAGGGGAAGCCCGAGCGGCCGACCGTCGATGCGGACGTGCTCGGGTTCAGCGCGCTCTACCGGCTCTACCCGGCGCGATCGGGCTGGGTGATGCTGGCGGTCAGCAGCGATGCGCAGTGGCCGGCGCTCTGCGCGGCCCTCGGCCGCCCCGACCTGGCGTCCGACCCGCGGTTCGCGACCGCCGAAGACCGCCGCGAGGCGGACGGCGCGCTGGCCGAGGCGCTCACGGAGCTGCTCGCGGCGAAGGACGCCGACGCCTGGGAGGCGGAGCTGATCCCGGCCGGCGTGCCCTGCGTGCGCGCGGACGTGCACACGCCGGGCACGTTCCTGCGCGACGAGGAGCACATGCAGGCCAACGGCTTCGCAAACGAGGCGGAGCACGCGATCTGGGGCCCCTACCAGCGCTGGGGCCCGACCGTCACCTTCTCCGGGACCCCCGGCCGCTACGGACCGGGCGTGCTGGCGGGCGAGCAGACGGACTCAATCCTCGAGGAACTGGGCTACGGCGCCGCTGACATCGCCGACCTGCGCGCGCGGCGCGTCGTGACCTCGGAGCAGCCGCTGGCGCTCGCGGCGCGCGCGTAGCGGGCGGGCCGACCTCCGCTAGTAGGCGCCCTGCGCCTCGAAGAAGCGGCGCGGGTTCTCCACCATCATGGTGTGCTGCTGCTCCTCGCTCACACCGAGCTTGGAGAGGGCGGGGAGGACCTTGCGGGAGACCGTGAAGAAGTTCCAGTCCTCGGCAGCGGGGCCCTGGCGCGTCTCCCGCGGCGAGACATCCAGGTACGTGCTTGCGTCGTGCGAGAGCGCGATCTGCGAGGCGAAGCCGCGCTTGCACAGCTCCGCCACCGTCGCGATCCGATCCTCGAGGGGAATCATCGGGAGCCCGAAGCGGTCCATGCCGATGATGCTGCCGCGTTCCAGGAGACCCGTGAGGTAGTCGAGGTCCGTCGTGTCGCCCACGTGGCCGATCAGCACGCGCGTGAGATCGACGCCTTCCTCCTCGAAGATGTCCTGCTGATCGCGCCCGGTCTCGGCCGGCGCGCTGGAGTGCGTGATGATCGGGGCGCCGGTCTGACGGTGGGCCATCGCCGCGGCGCGAAGCTGCACCGCGTTCGCCTCGGTCACGGCCGCGTCGGTCGCGACCTTGATCACGGCGGCGCGGATGCCGCTGCCGGCGATGCCTTCCTCGATGTCGTGGACGTAGAGCGGCACGATCAGCTCGGGATCGCCGCGGCTGAGGTAGAGCGGCGGGTGCGAGTGGATGCCGGTGCAGACGATGAGGTGGACGGGTGAGCGCTCCGCCACCTCCTTGACGAACTCGATGTCCCGGCCGAGGTCGAGCGTCGTCAGTTCGACGAGCGTGTGAATCCCGGTCTCGTACGCCTCGTCCAGCACCTTGACGGCGTAGTCGATCTCCGCGGCACGGTCGTAGTCGGGGAAGAGGTGGGGCCAGTTCGCGCGGACATTCGGCGACTCTACCTTCAGATGCTCGTGCATGAGCGTGAAGCCGAGCTCGCTCGTGTCGATGTCTCCTCGTGCGGTCGGGACCGTTGCCATCGTCGCCCCCTCACCATCCGCCCGCGGCATGATGCCGGGCGAGAGCCGGGAAACTATAACACGCGGCTATCGTGGCCCGTGGGCGATCCGGGGCCGCGATCGTGCGGCTGCAAAACCGCCACTCCTGCAGGTTCGTTAAGAAGTTACTCTTCCCTGAAGAGCTGCTCGCGATCACGAGACGCGGAACACCCAGCACGGGAGCTGCATCATGAAGCAACCCGAACCCCGGCAATCCCTTCTGCCTTTCGGCGTGGCCATGAAGAGTGCCGTCATCGCGGGCCTCGTCGCCATCATCGCGGTCGGGGGAGCGTTCAGCGCAGTCGCCGCCACCCGCACGGTCGAGACGAGCGCCACCGTGGAGATGGAGTTCTGGGTGAGTCTCGCCAACCGCTCGGCGTTCGTGAGCACGCGCCAGGAAGGGCACGAGTGGATCACCCATGACTTCCGCGTGCCGCTGCGCGAGTACCCCGGCATTTCGACCCTGCTGGTCAGCGATCCGGTGAGCTTTTCCGTGCCCGTGACGTTCGAGGTGGAGGTGGCGGCACCGGTGCCCACGCCCCAGGCCGCGGCGAGGCCGCATCTCCCGCCCGGCGAGGCGCCGTTGGGGCGGGCCACGTGCTGCAGAGTGCGGGGCATGTCTGACGCGCGTTCGGCGCAACGAGCGATCACGGCGGAGATGCGGAAGGTGATCGCATACGCCAGCACGAACTTCGGCCTCACGCACGAGGGGCCGATCACGATCAACATCGCGCATACCGTCGGGGGTCTGAACGTGCGCTACGAGGATGCGTTCGGGGAGGCTCTTGACGAGCTGCCGAGCGAGTGCTCGTTCCAGCGGGAGGGGCACATGTTCTTCGGGCCCGCTTGCCGGTCGGACGAGACGGTGATCGCGAGGGAGTGGTTCATCCGCGCAGTGAAGGCGCCCTACGTGAGCGCGCGGTGGGTCGGGATGGCCACGTTCGAGTACTACTGGGCCTGGTACCAGCGGGGAAGGCCTCCCACCGTGCGGGACGATCGCTACCGCTCGGCCATCTTCCACGAGCCCGCCACGGACTTTCGCGAAGGCCGGGCGCACGAGGACCTGATGGCGGCGGCGATGCTGTACGCGATCGGGTCGTACGGCACGTTCGAGGACTGGCTGGCGTTCTACGAGGACGTCCTGGACGGAGCAGAGGTGTATGCGGCGTTCGAGGCGGCGTTTGGCGTCTCGCTGCCGCAGTTCTACGCGGATTTCGAGGCGTGGGCGGAGCGGCAGAAGACGATCCTGCTGGCGGTGGCCTACTGGTCGTGCCAGGAAGCAGCGCGCTACGTCACGCCGCGGCCGTTCGCCTAGGGATGGTCTGAACAGGTGGCGTGTCGGGCACGGTGCCTATCGATCGGCGTACCGCGCTGCGCTGCGGGGGCCCGCTACCGCGGTCCGGGGGCGGTCTCGCCTCGATGTCGCTCCGGAAGCGCTTCGGCGGGCGATTCCGGACGCAGCGCTCCCGCGATCACGCGAGTTGAGGCTCGGCCCGCAGCAGGTTCGCGAAGCCGAGCAGCAGCGCGAGCCGCTGGCGGTTCTTCTCAAGACCCCGGTAGCGCACCTTCGCGTACCCGAAGTGCCGCTTCACGTAGAGAAATGGATGCTCGGCCTTCGCACGCACCGAGGCCTTGCGCCGCTCCGCCTGTGCCTCGGTGCCGCCCGGCGGCAGCAGCCGCCTGAGACCCGGGCGTATCGCCACCTGCCAGTTCACCCCCGACCCCGCGTGCTCCGGGCGCTTCTCCACTCCCTGGTAGCCGGCATCGCCCCACACCGCGCTCTCGGCGCCGTGCAACAGGCGATGCGTCTCGGTCACGTCGGAGACGTTCGCCGCCGTCGTGCTCAGGCTGTGGACCAGCCCCGTCCGCGCATCCGTGCCGCTGTGCAGCTTCATCCCGAAGTACCACTGCCGGCCCTTTCTGGTCTGATGCATCTCGGGGTCGCGCGCACGCTCGCGGTTCTTCGTCGATGACGGCGCGCTGATGATCGTGGAGTCGACGATCGTGCCCTCGCGCACCTGCAGACCGCGCGCTGCGAGGTGCGCGTTGATCGTCGCGCACAGCGCCGTTCCCAGCTGATGGCGCTCGAGCAGATGGCGGAAGTTGAGGATCGTCGTCTCATCGGGAATCGGCTCGGAGAGGCTGAGACCGGCGAACTCGAGCATCGAACGGGAGTCGTAGAGTTCCTGCTCCATGCCGGGGTCGCTGAGGTTAAACCAGAGCTGCAGGCAGTGGATGCGCAGCATCACGCGCAGCGGGTAGGGGCGGCGTCCGCGGCCCGGCTTTGGGTAGACGGGCGCGATGCGCTGCTCCAGCTCAGCCCAGGGGACGAGCCCGTCCATGCGCTCGAGGAACCTCTGGCGCCGTGTCTTGACCTTCTTGTGCTCGTACTCGACGCTGCCGAACGAACGCTGCTGCATGGGGCGCCCCTCTCCGGGTCGCCCCATGATCGCATCCGCTCACGCGCTCAGGCGAGTTGTTCAGACCATCCCTAGCAGGGTGATGAAAAAGTCCGCGGCGGCGCTTTTGGGCTGAAATCGCGCTGGCCGCGACATCAAGAAACCCAATGTTTCTGGGCTCTACGCCAGCCCACCGAATGGCCAGTGAGACCCTACGGCTCAGGATCAGGAGTTTTTCAGCAGCCTGCTAGTTGTTCTTCCCACGAACGTTGTTTACAGGCGCGAGGCGGGGACAGCCCCGCCGATACCGCCGTGTGGCCGGCGAGCATTGTAGCGGTAGAGCCAGCGCGGGAGCTGGTGCAGCCGCTCGGCGTTGGAGCGATAGGGGCGGGCGTAGGCCCACTCGTTCTGCAGGGTCTGGATGAAGCGCTCGGCCTTGCCGTTCGTCTGCGGGCGGTAGGGCCGGGTGTGCCGCAGTGCCACGCCGGCGGCGGCTACGCGGCAGCCGCGGCGGTAGCCCGGTCTCCTCGCCGGGGGTTGCTGTTCGCTGGCCGGGGTGACGGGCGCGCCCGGCGATAGAGCTTCTTGAGGTTGTGGGTGGCGGCGCTCAGCTTCCATTCGCTGGCGCACGCGGCGATCCCGCGCCGCTTGAAGCGGCGGATGCCGCGGTTTTCCTTGACGTCTCCAAAGACGGGTTCGATCATCCAGCGCCGCTGCTCGTAGAGACGCCGGCCCCGCTGCGTCGCCAGTTTCCGGTCCATCCGTTCACGTACGGAGAGCCCGGCAGGGATGCGCCCGCGCGGCGCCGCAGCGCCGGCGCGCCGGTTGCGGTCGCTGCGGGTGGCGATCAGCAGCTCCGGACCCCTGCCTTCGGCCTGCCGCACGTTCGCCTCGGAGTAGTAGCCGGCATCGGCCAGCAGCACGCGCAGCGGCCCGCAGTGTGCGGCCTGCAGGTTGCGGTGCATCGCCTCGATCATCGGTTGCAGCTCGTGCATGTCCGTCGCCTGGAGGCTCACCTCGGCCGCGACGATGATCTGGTCGCTACTCGTCACCGCCTGCACGTTGTAGCCCTGGAAGTAGCCGTGATAGTCGCGCACCACGCGGCTGTCCGGGTCGGTGACGTTCACCTTCGCGCCCGGGTCGGGCTGCGGCGGCTGCGGGCGGCGCCCGCGCCGGTCCTTCTGCGCGCGGCTCCTGAGGCGTTCCTCATAGTCCTCCTGCCGCTCCCGCTCACGGGCCGCCAGCCGCTCCCGCGCCTCGCGCAGCCGCTGCAGGCGCTCCTCGCGGTCCCTGAACCCCGCAGGCAACTCGTCGCCCCGCGCGTCGCCGAAGCGCGCGTTCTCCTCGGCGTCCACCCGCTCCGCCTCGGCGAGGATGCGCCGCACCTCGGCCGCAAGCTCCGCATCCGTGCGATTGCGCTCACGGCTGGCGTTCGCGCGGAGTTTGGTGCCGTCGAGCGCGACCACGCCGACCCGCAACAGACCCGCCTCGGCGCACAGCCTGAGCACCCCGGCGAACAGTCCCGCCAGCGCTTGCTCGTGCTGCTGCCGGAAGCGGCAGATCGTGGCGTGGTCGGGCTGCTGGTTCGCGGTCAGCACGCGGAAGGCGATGTCCTCGCGGCAGCGCCGTTCGATCTGGCGGCTCGAGCGCTCGCCCTCGCAGTAGGCATAGAGCACGAGCGCGACCATCATCGACGGCTCGTACGCCTTCCGCCCCCAACCGTCCTCGCGGTAGCGCGCGTAGAACGCGGTGAGGTCGAGCTGGCTTACCGCATCGAGCACGAACCACGCGAGGTGGTCCTCGGGCAGCCAGTCGCGGAGGCTGGCGGGCATCAGGTATTGCTGGTCACGCTCGCACGGCAGGAAGCGCTGGGTCATGGCGGCACCCCGGAATCACTCCGCCCCCGCCGCCATGCTCATCCTATCGCGATGTTCCCCGCATCGCGGGTTTGTGCGACAGCCTGCAGCAGGGTGCTGAAAAAGTCCGCCGCGGCGCTTTTGGGCTGAAATCGCGCTGGCCGCGACATCAAAAACCCCAATGTTTCTGGGCTCTACGCCAGCCCACCGAATGGCCAGTGAGACCCAGCGGCCCAGGATCAGGAGTTTTTCAGCAGCCTGCTAGGGGGTGGGTTCGCAGACTTCCACGTGCCGCTGGAGCTGGACCATGACGGGGACGGGTACGTATGCGAGCAGTACGCGGCGTTCCGCCAGGAGGAGCTGTCGTGCCTGGTTGTGGGGGACGCGTCGCCGGGCGTGGGGGAATAGCGGGCGCTCGCCGGGTGGCCGGCCAACCGGATACCCGCAGCTGGAACCCGGCCCCTCAGCGCATCATGCGTCCGCCGTTGACGTGCAGCGTCTGGCCGGTGATGAAGCCCGAGCGCTCGGAGGCGAGGAATGCGCAGGTCCAGGCGACATCCTCGGGCGTGCCCCAGCGGCCCGCGGGGACGGCGTCCGGCCCGCTTTGGGGCGGCGACCCGGCGCGTTCGCCGCGCACGTCCAGGGCGGCGGGGGCGACCAGGTTGGCGGTGATGCCGTAGCGCCCGAGGTCGGCGGCGAGCGCCTTCGTGAGGCCGAGCAGGCCGGCCTTGCCTGCGAGCGTGTGGACCCGGCCGGGGGCGACGCCGAAGCCGCCGCCAATGTGGATGATGCGGCCCCAGCCCCGCTCGACCATCGAGGGCGCGATCGCCTTCGCGAGGTGGAACGAGGCGTCGAGGTTGGTCGCGAGCGCGCGTCGCCAGTCCTCGGCGCTGACGTCGAGGACGCTCTGGTGCGGGCGGGTGGCGGCGTTGCTCACGTAGATGTCGATCGAGGAGAAGCGCCGCAGCGCCTCGCCGACGAGCGCGTGCACCGCGTCCGCGTCGCCGACGTCGCCGAGCGTCACGAGGGTGTCCGCTCCGAGCGCGCGGGCCTCCTCCGCCACCGCCTCGGCCTCGGCGCGGTTGCTGCGCGCGTTGACGACGACGTTTGCGCCACGAGCCGCGAACTCGATGAGGATGGCGCGGCCGAGGTTGCGGCCGGAGCCGGTGACGAGCGCGGTCTTGCCCTCGAGATCGCGGCCGGCCTCCACGCGCTCGCTCCCCTCGCGGCCGGCGCAGGCGCGCTCGCCAGCCGGCGGCGCGGAGCCTAGCATCCAGCGCGACTCGTTGGCGGGCGCGGCGGGTGAGGGAGGACGAACGTGCAAGAGCTCAGCGATCGGGTGGCGATCGTGGCGGGGGTCGGGAACCTCGGGCTCGCGCTCGCGCGACGCTTCGCGGAGGAGCGGATGCGGGTCGTCCTGGCGGACATCGACGCCGCCGGGCTGGCGAGCGCGGAGGCCGAGCTGCGGGCGGCAGGCTCGAGCTGCCTCGCGGTGCCGACGGACGTCGGGAAACTGGGCGCGGTGCAGGCGCTCGCGGAGCGCACGCTGGAGGCGTTCGGCGCGGTGCACGTGCTCTGCAACAACGTCGGCGTGAACCCGCGCAGCGCCAATCTCTGGGAGGCGAGCGACGCGGACTGGCGCTGGACGCTGGACGCCAACCTCTGGGGCACGGTGCACGCCGTGCGCGTGTTCGTGCCGATCATGCTGGCGCAGGGTGACGAGGGGCACATCGTGAACACCTCGACCGTGCCGGCGTTCGGTGGGCGCCGGGGCAACAGCCCGTACGTGGTGAGCAAGGGCGCGATCGTGACGCTGACCGAGGTGCTGCACCACGAGCTCGCGGAGGCGGGCGCGAAGCTGCGGGCGTCGCTGCTCGTGCCCGGTCGCATCGCCGGCGGGATCGCGAAGAGCGAGCGCCCGGCGGAGTATCGCGAGCCCGGCGACGAGGAGCGGGTGGAGCTGGAGCGCGAGCGCTACGAGGCACGGATGCGCGCCCGGCGGTCGGAGCCCGAGGACGAGTACCGCACACCCGAGGAGATCGCGGAGCTGGTCTGCGAAGCGATCCGCGAGGAGCGCTTCTACGTGCTCACGCAACCGGAGCGGGCGATCGAACAGGTACGACACCGCACCGAGGCGATCGCCTCGGGAGGACCGCCGGTCCTGTTCCACGGCTGAGCGGCCTCGCGGCGCTCGCCGAGGCGGTGATGGGCCGAGGTATCGGGCCTCCTCGAACGGCGTGAGCTACGACGTGTGCTGCGCGACGATCGTTCGGGCCTCGTCGCTCACTCTCGGCAACGCCGCCCGGAAGGCGTCCTCATCCAGCGAAGCTGCGACGTCCGGATAGCCCGCGCGCTCGATCATCGGTCGCAGGCGGCCGCGCTCGAAACGCTCCAACACCCAGGCGAGGGGATCACCGGCCGCCGTCGCGTCCAGCATCAGGCGCTCGTTATCCAACTCCGGCCCGTAGTGGTAGTGCGGCGCCACGGCGAAGCAGTCGAAGCGCAGCAGCTCGGTATCCTGCCCGGCTACGTCCGCATAGATCTGAATGCACAGCCCGTCGTCGCCCGGGATGTCGCCTCGGTAGCTCATGGCGACCTCGACCGCCCCGGCGGAGATCACGCTTGTACCCTTGTCCACGCCGACCCCGTCCCTCGCTTCGACCTCAACGTCCCGCTCGGGACGCTCGTTCCAGGGCAGCAGTCTAACCGACCCGCAGCGCAGGACCAGTGACAGGGGCGGAACTAGCGAGCCATCACCCCGCCGTCGACGATGATCGGCTGCCCGGTGATGAACGAGGCGTCATCGGAGGCGAGGAAGGCGACCACACGGCCGACCTCCTCGGGCTGCCGGGGAGTTGACGGCGCAGCTCTCGCCGATGCTCGGTCCCGGCGAGTGTCCGCTTCCTCGAAGGGGCGTTACGCTCTGGCGAGTTGAGAATCCGAGGCGTCCGAAGGGGGTCCCCTATGCAGCAACTCGAGCTTGTTCCGTACCTGCTCTATGAGAAGGAAGACAACGGGATCCTGTGGATCAGGTTCAACCGGCCCGAAATGCTCAACGCCGCCGTCGGTGGAGCCGAGCGGAACGGCACGCTGGCCAAGATCGGCGAGTACATGCGCGCAGGCGACGACGACCCCGAGGTCAAGGTGATCGTGCTCACCGGCGTGGGCCGCGGCTTCTGCGCAGGCGTGAACGTCAGGGGCACGGACCTCGGCGCCTTCGAGCCGGGTGACAACTTTCTCGGTAACGCACCCTACGAGGCCGGCGGACTGGATGCGACGCGACAGCGCTTCTACTACGGCATCACGAAGCTGATGAAGGACATCTCGTTCATCCGCAAGCCGACGGTCGCGATGGTCAACGGCGTGGCCGCCGGGTTTGGCATGGACATGGCGCTGCAGTGCGACATCCGCTACGGCAGCGAGCACACGCGCTTCATCTCCTACCACCAGGTCGGCCAGATCATCGAGAACGGCGGCGCCTACTACCTGACGAGGCTTGCCGGCCTCGGTCGAGCGCTCGAGTTCTCGTTCACCGGCCACCTCGATGGCGCGACTGCCGCGGAGTGGGGCGTTCTGAACAAGATTGTCGCGTCCGAGGACCTCGAGGCGGAGGTGCGCGCGCTGTGCGACCGCATCATGCGCAACCCGCCGATGGTCTCGTGGGTCAACAAGCGGGTGATTCGTGCCGCCATGGACACCACGCTGGAAGCCACGGCCGTGCTGACCTCGAACGCCTCCCCCATTCTCGGCACGTCGGAGGACGCCCTGGAGGCGCGTGCGGCCCTCGGCGAGCGGCGTGACCCGGTATTCAAGGGTCGCTGAGCGCTCGGTGTAGCCGCTCGGCGAACAGTGGCCCTCCGAGGCAAGGGAGGCTGAGTGATGGCGCAGGCCACTGCGACGGGCTACGACCCGCGGGCCTACGAGCCCCTGACGTTCCACGACGCCGCTCAGCGGTTCCGCACGGGCGATGACACGCCCCGCGACTTCCTCGAGCGCTGCCTGGCGACCATCGAGGAGCGCGAGCCGGTGGTCCAGGCCTTCGCGCAGCTCAACCGCGACCCGGCCCGCGCTGCCGCGGACGCGAGCACGGAGCGCTGGGCCGCGGGCGAGCCGCTCTCCCCCATCGATGGCATGCCGGTGGGGATCAAGGACCTCCTGGAGACGAAGGACATGCCGACCGAGTACGGCTGCGAGGCGTTCCGCGGGAACTTCCCGAAGCGGGACAACGCGGCCGTCTGGGCGCTGCGGCAGGCGGGGGCGGTGATCCTCGGAAAGACCGTCACGGCAGAGCTCGGGGGCGCGCATCCCGGACCGACGACCAACCCGTTCGAGCCGCGGCGCTCACCCGGCGGCTCCTCGTCCGGCTCGGCGGCAGCGGTCGCGGCGCGCATGCTCCCGGCGGCGCTTGGCTCGCAGGTTGGTGGCTCGATCATCAGGCCCGCCGGCTACTGCGGGAACGTAGCCCTCAAACCGACGCAGGGAGGAATCAACCGCGGCGAGCGGCAGGCGACCAGTATGAGCACCCACGGCGTACACGCAGGCTGCATCGAGGACATGTGGCAGGTTGCCATCGAAATCGCGCGGCGCGCCGGGGGCGATCGTGGCTGGCCCGGACTGGACGGGCCTGCGACCACCCCCGCGCCGCGCAAGCCCGAGCGGCTGATCGTGCTCGAGACCCAGGGCTGGGCCGAGCTGGACGAGTCCAGCAAGGAGGGCTTCGCTGCGGTCCTCGGTCAGTTGCGCGAGCTCGGCGTCGAACTCCTGCGGCGGCGGGACAACCCCCTCGTCGAATCGCTCGAGGGCGCGATCAGCGACGCTCGCGAGGTGTGCAACGCGATCACGGGCTGGGAGAACCGCTGGGCGACGCGGAACCTCGTCGATCAGCACCCCGACGGCGTCAGCGAGCGGGCGAAGGCCGTGCTTGCCCGGTCGGAGGCGATGTCGGTGGACGACTATCGGGCGGCGCTGCTCGCCCGCGGGATCGCCCAGGCGGCGCACGCGGCGCTGGCCGGATCCGCCGATGCGATCATCACGCTCTCGTGTCCGGGCCCCGCTCACGTCTGGCTCGGCGACGAGCCAGGCGCTCCGCTTGCCCCGCGCCCGACCGGCGATCCGGTGTTCAACTTCCCGAGCTCGATGCTGTTCGCTCCGGCCGTGAGCATGCCGCTCATGAGTGTCGGCGCCATGCCCGTCGGCGTGCAGGTCTTCGGCCGGCCGCACCAGGACGCCGGGATGACGGCGATCGCGCGCTGGCTACTCGGAGCGGTCGCGCCGGTCGTCGTCGACCAGCGCTAGAACGTCGCGATCGGGTTCGCCGGCGAGCCGGTGCCCTGCGCGAGGCGCAGCGGATTGAGGGAGAAGCTGAACTCCCAACGATTGCGCTCGGCACAGGCCTCGCCGAGGCGCTCGAGGTGGGCGTTGTCGATCAGCCGCAGGCCCATCGCGGGGATGGCGACCTGGTGCATCGGCATCATCGTTTCCACGTACTGCCCGATCGGCGCGTGGTCGGTGAAGACGTCGGAGCCGATCAGGGCGACCCCGCGCTCGTGCAGCCACGGCAGGCAGGCGGCGTTGTAGCCGGAGAACTCCTCTGGCGGTGGCTCGCCGGCCGCGGCCGCGGCTTCGATCTGAGCCCCGTAGCCGACGCGCAGGAGCAGCACGTCGCCCTCCTCGACACGGACGCCCTGGGCCTCCTCGGCGGCCTCGAGGTCCTCGGGGAAGACGTAGTCCTCGGGGTCGAGCGTCGTCCTGCCCTTGAGCCGGGCGACATCGAGCAGGACGCCGCGGGTGAGGATGCCGTCCTGCATGACGTCCGAGGTCTGGATCGTGGCGCCCTCGCCGCTCTTGACCAGCGCAGCCGAGCGGCCGTTGTACATCTGCCCCTCCCAGAAGACGTGGGCGAGGCCGTCGATGTGCGTGAAGACGGAGCCGTGGAAGACGAAGGACAGGTATTCGCTCGACGCCTGCAGCATCTTGCGTCCCGGGAACCTCGGGTGCTCCCGGTCGTCGCCCAGGGCGAACAGCTCACCGCTTTGCACCATGTTGGTCACCGGGTTCGCGCCGGCCATCGCGCTCGAACCGGACCAGGGGATGACGCGCGAGCAGGAGATGCTGACGCCGTCCCGGATCAGGGAGGCCGCCTGCCTGCGCTTCTCGGGCGTGATCAGGTTCAGCGTGCCGAGCGTGTCGCTCTCGCCCCAGCGCCCCCAGTTGCTGAGGGTTTCGAAGTAGCCGAGGATCTCCTCCTGGCTTGGTGGTGCAGGCATCGCTCGCGCCCTCCTCTGCCGTAGCTCCCCGACGCGCTCCGGCCGCGCGGGCTCAGTCGTGGAAGTGCGGGATCACCGTCTCGCCCATGAGCCGGAGCGACTTCATGATCTTCTCGTGCGGGAGACTCGGCCCCGCCTGGACCAGGCACATCATGTGGTCCAGCCCGACCTCCCGGTAGCGCTCCATCTTCTCGATCACCTGGTCCGGGGTGCCGACGACGAACTGGTCTTCCGCGTCCATCGCCTCGTAGAACTCCTCGTTGGAGATGGGGGCTCCCTCCAGCACCTTGATCAGGACGTCGCGCCCGGGGCTGTCGCCGGATGAGGCGATGCTCTCGATCTGCGCCGCTCGATCGAACGCTTCCGATGTCGGACCCGCCTGCCGGGCTTGCCAGCCGAGGCGCAGCGTATGGACCTTGGTCAGGTACCAGGCTGCCGCCTGGGGCCCGCCATCGTGGATCGCCTCGTCCTCGGTCTCTGCGCAGTAGACGTAGGTGAACGCGCCACAGCGGTTGTTGACCGCCTGCCCGAACGGCTCTTGATCGCGCTGCGCCTCGCGGTAGGCGCGCACGCTCTCAGCCAGGGCCGACAGTGGCTGGAACAACGTGAGCCCGAGGTAGCCGATGCCACCGCGTCCGGCGAGCTCGATCGACTCGGGGCTGCCACCGGCGATCCACATTGGCGGGTGGGGCTCCTGCAGCACCCGCGGAACGACGGTGATCGGAGCGATCTTCACGTGCTCGCTCTCGTACGAGAACTCGTCCTCCGTCCACATCCGGGGCATGATCTCGAGGACTTCGCGGAGGATGGACCGCGTTGACTCGCCGTCGATGTGGAACACGTCCCACTCACGGAGGGTGGAGCGTCCGAAGCCGATCTCGAGGCGGCCATCGCTCAGGTTGTCCAGCACCGCCGCCCGCTCGGCGACGCGAACGGGGTGATTGAACAGCGGGTGCGTGAGCACCACCGCATGCCCGACCCGCATCTGCTTTGTGCGAGCCGCTACCGCCGTGAGGAAGATCTCCGGCGCCGGCATGTGCGCGAACTCGACCGAGCCGTGATGCTCCACCGACCAGAAGCAGTTGAAGCCGGCGGCCTCGCCCACATCGACCTGCTCCAGCACCTGCTGGTAGAGGCGGTGGTCGGCGCCCGCCGGCCAGGGCCGTCCCGTCCCCTGGCAGAACTCGTAGAACAGGTCGATCTTCACGGCTGGCCTCCGGGGCTGCTCGCCCGACACTTGCGCGGGACCGCGGGCGGCGCCTCCTTGCGAGCGCGGTACACCGGGAGGCTGCGAGGTGCGCGCAGACCCCGGTGGCTCCGGGGTTCAGCTCCGGGTCTCATCGCCGGCGCAGCGAGGCGCCGGCGCATTGTAGTCCTCGCGATGGCGCCGACGCGCCTCGTCAGGCTCGCCGGTCCGTTCTCACCCCTCCAGAAGGAGCCGTGTCAGCGCGTCCGGCTCGCTGATCATCGGGTAGTGTCCGGTGTCGAGTTCGTGCCAGCGTGCGCCAAGCGCCTCCGCGCAACGGCGCTGGTGCGCCTCGCCGGGGTTCTCGGCGCGGCGGCACCAGATCACCGAGACGTCCCAGCTCTGGTCCCAGAACGACTCCAGTTCGACCGGCTGCGTGAATACCCCGTCGGGGCGCCCTCCGAAGCGCTCGCCCGCCCACGCGGCGGTCTCGGCCGGAAGGCCCTGGAGCAGGCGTGCCAGGTGCTCCCCGGATGGCCCGTCGTCCCCCACGTTGGCGGGCCTCGGACCACTGAGGACGTCTCCGATGGTCTCGCCGTGCATCAGTGCGAGCGCGTCCACGAAGACGAGACGAGCCACCCGCTCGCGCGCGAGTTCGGCCGTCTTCGCCGCGACCATCCCACCCGACGACGTGCCGACCAGCACGATGTCGCTGAGGTCCTCGTAGAAGAGCAGCTGCGCGATCTCGTCCGCCTGCGACTCCGTGGTGATGCCGGGCCGGCGCTGCGCTGAGCGCTCGCCGCAGCCGTCCATGGACGGCGAGTGCACCACGTGGCCCTCCGCGCGTAGCCGCTCGGCGACGGGGCCCCAGATCCAGCCGCCTTGATATGCGCCGTGGATGAGCACGAATGCGGTCATCGTTCCCCTCCTCGCACGGGATTGCTCCCGTCCACTCGCGGTCGTTGCAGTTCAGCAGTTCGTCGTCAAGGCTATAGCAGCACGCGCCTGGCGTGGCGGCGTCTGCACACGAACCGGGATACGGCTATCGTTGCCGGACGGAGCTTGCTGGGAGACTGACGTGAAGATTGGACTGCTGCTCACATCGCACCCGGACCCTGAGACATCGCCGTATCCGCACCAGTCGATTCACGCGCGCGTCACCGGCGAGGTGATGACCGCGGAAGAGAACGGTTACGACAGCGTCTGGATCGCGGAACATCACTTCTCGAACAACTACGGCATCCTGCCCGATCCGTTCAGCTACCTGTCCTACCTCGCCGCCAAGACCAGCCGCGTCAAGCTCGGCGCCGCCGTCATGGTCGTGCCGCTGCACCATCCGATGCGCATCGTCGAGAACGCGGCGTTCGTCGACATCCTGAGCGATGGCCGCTTCCAGCTCGGCCTTGGCTCCGGCTACCGGCCATACGAGTTCGAGGGCCTCGGCGTCGACTACGACGAGCGCCGCACGCTGATGCAGGAGGAGGCGGTTCCGCTCATCCTGCAGGGCTTCTACGACAAGCGCGTCAACGCGGACGGCAAGTTCTTCAAGATCAAGATGGACGAGCAGAGCGAGGTCTTCCCGCAGTCGATCCAGGAGCCGCATCCGCCGATCTACATGGCGGCGGGCACGCCCGGCTCGATGGCGTACGCGGCCCGCAACGGCTTCGGTCTCATGCAATCGACGCTGCCGTCGATCGAGACCATCGGCGAGCACGTGGCGCTCTACCGCGAGCACATGGCGGAAGCGACGGCGCCCTACAGCCAGAACCCGGCGTTCGGGAACATCGATGTCGCCCGCATGGTCTACGTCGCCGAATCCGATGCCATGGCTCGCGAGCATTCGGAAGCGGGCATCGTGCGCCATCTGAAGAGCTTCATGGCAGGCGGCAACACCGGCAGCTATCTCGGTGACGTC
The DNA here is from genome assembly GCA_965247925.1 of Dehalococcoidia bacterium. GTDB lineage: Bacteria > Chloroflexota > Dehalococcoidia > UBA2979 > UBA2979 > VXMT01. The sequence continues at coordinate 644,788 of CBDFIB010000003.1, read as the reverse complement.
GCCGAGAAGAGCGACGAGGGCGCGTTCGCCTACGAGAATCTGGTCAGGGATACCGTGCTGCATGGGTCGCCGGACACGGTGCTGCGCGGCCTCGAGACCCTGGCCAAGGCCGGTGCCTCGTCGGTGATGATCCACTACCCCCCGTACTACGGGCCGGCGAAGACCACGAAGATGCTCGAGCTGTTCGCGCGGGAGGTGCTGCCGCACGCCGGCGCGTTCGGGCAGGCTGGCGCCGCGGCGGCGCTGGCAACGGCCGGGATCCCGGCGGCGGTATAGCGGCAGCGCGGCGAGGGACACGGAGGGACATCACCATGGCCGAAGCCTCGTTCGCTCGCTTCGAAGGCAAGGTGGCGCTGATCACGGGGGCCGGCAGTGGCATCTGCCGCGTCAGCGCCGAGATCATCGCGGCGGAGGGCGGGACCATCGCCGCCGTCGACAACAACCGCGAGCTGCTCGACGGCGCGATGGAGGCGTTCGCGGCGGCCGGAGGCGGCCCCCACCATGCCTATCACGCCAACGCGCTCGCGCAGGCAGAGGTGGATGCCGTCGTCGCCGACGCTGTCAGCCGCTTCGGCAGGATCGACATCCTCGTCAACGGTGTCGGCGGCTCAACGGCCATCGCGAATCCGGGCGCCACGACCGAACAGCTGACGCTGGAGGAGTGGCAGAAGGTGCTGGACTTCAACCTCACCGGGACCTTCCTGTTCTGCCACGCCGTGATTCCTCACATGACCAGGCAGGGCGGCGGCAAGATCGTGAACTTCTCCTCCCGATCAAGTCGCGGGAGGAGCCCGACGAGTTCAGCGGCCTACGCCACAGCCAAGGGTGGCATCATCTCGTTCACCTCGAAGCTTGCTATGGAGGTCGGTCCCGCGGGCATCAACGTCAACGCGATCGCGCCCGCGACCACCATGACCGAGCGCATCCGCCTCGTATACGAGGGGCGGCCAGCGGGGGCGCGCGAGCGCCAGATCGCCGCGATACCGCTGGGCCGCGTCGCCGAGCCGATCGACCAGGCGAACGTGGTCTGCTTCCTGGCGTCGGCACACGCGGACTTCGTCACCGGCGTGACCATCGATGTGACGGGCGGCGGTTAGCGCGTCCTCGAAGGACGCGGGGCCTGCCTGCTTCCCACGATCGAGGCGGACGCTCGTCGCGAGTCCCGGACTCCAGGCGTCCAAGGGGGTTCCCGTGCAGCAGCTCGAGCTCGTCCCGTACCTCCTCTACGAGAAGGAAGACAACGGGATCCTGTGGATCAAGTTCAACCGACCCGAGAAGCTGAACGCCGCCGTCGGCGGCCCCGAGCGGAACGGCACGCTGGCCAAGGTCGGCGAGTACATGCGCGCCGGCGACGATGACGCGGACGTGAAGGTGATCGTGCTGACCGGCATCGGGCGCGGCTTCTGCGCCGGTGTCGACATCCGCAGCAGCGATCTCGGTCAGTTCGTGCCGAACGACAACTTCCTCGGCAACGCACCGTACGAGGCCGGCGGGCTGGATGCGGCGCGACAGGGCTTCTACTACGGCGTCACGAAGCTGATGAAGGACATCTCGTTCGTCCGCAAGCCGACGATCGCGATGGTCAACGGCGTGGCCGCCGGACTCGGCATGGATATGGCGCTGCAGTGCGACATCCGCTACGGCAGCGAGAACACGCGCTTCATCTCCTACCACCTGGTGGGCCAGATGATCGAGCACGGCGGCGCCTACTACCTGACGAGGCTCGCCGGCCTTGGTCGCGCGCTCGAGTTCTCCTTCACCGGCCACCTCGATGGCAAGACTGCCGCCGAGTGGGGCGTCCTCAACAAGATCGTGCCGTCCGAGGACCTCGAGGTGGAGGTGCGCGCGTTGTGCGATCGCATCATGCGCAACCCGCCGCTGGTCTCGTGGATAAACAAGCGGGTGATCCGGGCCGCCGCGGACAGCACGCTGGAACACACGGCCGTGCTGACCTCGAACGCCTCGCCCATTCCCGGCACTTCGGAGGACGCCCTGGAGGCGCGTGCGGCCCTCGGCGAGCGGCGTGACCCCGTGTTCAAGGGTCGCTGAGCGCTCGCTCGGGGTCGCCGCTCGGCAACCACCGGGAGACCATTCCCGGCTCTTGCGCGTTCAGTCCTCGGGCTGATTCGCGGTGCCCGGGGTGGGACTCCCCACGGTCTGGAACTCACCGCTGACGTCCGGCACGCGAGCGTAGCTCGCGCCCGCATCGGCCTGTCCCTCGTCCCAGTCGGCCCGGGCGACCGGCACGCCGCCGGCCGTCCAGATGCCCAACTCCTCATCCCTGCCGAGGGCAAAGCCGGGCCAACCGTCCTTGTCGAGCTGAACCTGGATGTACCCGCCGGGTGGAATCACCAGATCCGAGGGGAAGGCGACCCGCTTGCCGGCGTCCGCCAGATCGTCGGCCACAACGAAGTCGGCGAGGGCCAGCTGGGAGTCGGACGAGTTGTAGAGCTCGAACCAGTCGAGGGGATCCCCCTGGGCGGCGATCTCGTTGATGACCAGGCCGGCGTCCGGCGGGGCGGCGCCGCTACTCGCCTCGTCATTGCCGGCACTCTCGGGCGGCAGGGCGGGTGGGATGCCCCCGAAGACGCCGGAGAAGCTGCCGGAGACCGTCGCGCCCGCCTCGGCGCTCGCTTCCGAGAGCATCAGCACTCCCTCGCTGAAGGGCGTGAAGCTGTCCGGGGTCGCGCCCCCGGCCGGAATGGACCACACGCCACCAGCGATCCGGTCCATGCCGATCACCAGCGTGGCGTCGCCGGTCAGTCGGGCAATGGGCAGCACGATGGTGAACCCTTCGACCGACCCGTCGGGCTGCAGGCTGATAACGGCGAGCGAGGCCGCATCCTCGATGCCGAACCCCGCGGTCTCCTCCGCGCTGGCGTGGCCGACGATCACTCCCAGCTCGCCGGCGGACAGCTCGGCGCCGTTCACCGCCAGATAGGAGACTTCGCCCTCTGCCAGGGGATTCAGACTCTTGTTGCTCCCCCAGCTGGTCTCGAAGCGCACGTCGACCTTGCCGGACTCGGATTCGCCGGAGGCGGCGGCGGCCTGATCTGGAGCGGGCCAATCCGGCGGCTGCGGCGTCAGGTTCTCCAGGATCTCGGTCCGCCGTTTCAGGATGAACTGGCGCACCCGCTCGGCGTCCGCGGCGGCGGCCGACCTGCGTTCCGGCAGGGCGTGCTCCTGCACGATGGCCGCCATCTCGTCAACGCTCGCCAGCAACTCGTCCTCGTTCCAGACGGTATCGAGCAGCTCCTTCAGGCGGCCGACGTACTTCGCTCGCCAGGCGTCATCCTGATACAGCCGGTTGGGAATGGCCGTGAGGGCCAGCACCGACGGCGGGGGGTTGCTGATGTTGTCGAACGGATTGGGATCGTCCTTCAGGTGGAACGCCTCGTCCACGCCCCAGGGCATGAACACGAAGCGGCCGCCCGGTTCCCGGTAGAAGCGGTAGTTGTTGCGGTTGCCGCTGTAGCCATCCCAGTGGCCCACCAGCACCTCCACGGCCCAGAAGGTGAGGAAGCGGTCCAGGTCGACAGCGTCCGCCAGCGCCGCCAGGCCGGCCTCGGAGGGGTCTTGCAACGCGGCGACCACGCCGTCGATGTCGGACCAGTCGTCGGCGTCTTCGTTGGACTTCTTCTCGAAGGTGCCTCGGTACTCGGGTGTGAAATCGCTGACCGTTCCCTCGTACAGGTTGCCCTCGGCGCTCGCGAAGTGGCGCGCCAGGAAGGGAGGCTTGATCTCCTCGACGTGGACGTAGAGGCCGAGATTCGTCCCGTTCACCGAGACGGTGGCGAAGCTGCAACGGGGGGTCGGCGTCCCGGCGAGGGCAAAGATCTGATGGGCCAGGCAGGTGTTGACCATCGAAGGGTCCTGAACGCCGTTGTTCAGGGTCATGCGCTCCATGACGCCGCCGAGAGCCTGGCCGTCCACGTACTTGTCGAAGCGGAGCTTGAGCGAGGGCCTGGTGTCGCTCTGGGAGCCGATGAATCCCTTCTTCCGGACGCCGACCTCGGCGTATGTGTCGCCGTCCACGGTCACCCTGGCCGGGAACCAGGTGTAGATGTCGGCGAATGGCCGGGAGAGGCCGTACCTCTCGATCTCGGCTATCAGATCCTCGAGCGTGCGGGTCTGGTGGCGCAGGGTTTCCCAGTCCTCGCGCGCGATCTCGATGGCGATGTTCAGCACGCGTTGGCGGTCGAAGTAGGGGTCGCCGGGGTCGGCGGGTCGGGAGTCCTCCGCTGCGGGTGTGCGCGTGCCGGCGGGCGTCGTGGTGGGGTGCGGAGTGGCCGTCGTCGCGGGTTGCGGCGCTGTGCCTGCCGGCGTCGCTTGCGCGGCAGGTGTTGGGCTCGTGCCGGGCGATCGAGGGGCGGCGTCATCCGAACTGCACCCGGCGGCCAACACCGCCAGCGCCACGAGGCCCGCCGCGACCGCCGGCAGCCACGAGCGGCTCCTTCGGGAGCGGACGCGCCGCGCGAGCGGTCCACCGGGGGCAGTGCTCATCTCCGCGCGTCCCCCTCTCGCACTCGCGCGGCGGACGCGGCGGCTAGCCCTCCTGCATCTCCACGGCCACGCCGCGCATGTACTCCGCGTCGTGGAATCGAGGCGTGCGCTTCTCCGAGAAGGCGCGCACCGCCTCGCGATGCTCCGGCGTCAGCAGCGCGGCGTCGAACCTCACCCGGGAGTTCTGCTCCGTCGCCTCGAGGTCGGGCGCGAACAGGTCCTGGTACGTCATCTCCTTGACCGCGCGCAACGTCGACGCGGGGTTCGCGGCGATCTCCTGGCCGAGCGCGATCGCCTCGGGCAGCAGTTGGTCGGGCTCGACCAGCCGGCGCACCAGGCCGAGGTCCAGCGCCTCCTGCGCGCTGTAGATCCGCCCGGTCAGCATCATCTCCTTCGCGTTGTGGAGGCCGATCACCCGCGGCAGCATCCACGAGGAACTCACCTCGGGCGTCAGGCCGATCGCCGCGAAGCGCATCGAGAAGCGCGCCGCCGTCGATGCCACGATCGCGTCGTACCAGAGGATCGAGGTGAGCCCGATGCCGAGCGCGATCCCGTTGACCGCGGCGATCAGCGGCTTGCACTCGACCGCGAGGAACTCGGGCTGCCATGGGTGCATGTTCGCCGGCCGCGGCTGCGGGCGGTCGAAGTCGCCGGCCATGCGCGCGCTCAGGTCGGCGCCGGAGCTGTACGCGCGACCGTTGCCGGTCGTCACAATCGCGCCGATGTCGGGGTCGGCGTTGAACTCCTCGAGCGCCTGGCGGATCTCGCCGGCCAGCTCGGCGCCAAGCGCGTTCATCCGGTCCGGCCGGTTGAAGCGGATGATCCCGACGCGCTCTTCCCGCTCTACCTCAATGAACTCCCAATCGGACATGGTCGGGCTCCTCTCTCGCCTCCGGCGATCCTGCGCATGATGCCACGCCAGCCCGCGCGAGGATCCCTTCCACGCCTCTGAGCACGCGACGGCGACGTCCGGCAGCAGGGGCAGCAGCGAGCTCGCGACGCGGCAGGCACAATCTCTACCATCAGCGCCGCGCCGGGGAGCCGCTGCGCAACTTCGCGGCCGCCGGGCTTCATGGTGGGCAGGAGGGACACGATGCGCGTCTACGCCTCGACCGACCCGAACATGCCGCTGGAGGAAGTCGGCCCCTACGCACAGCGCGTCGAGCGCATGGGCTTTGACGGTCTGCGGGTGCCGGAGACGATCCACGACGGGCTCATGGTCTCGTTGCTCGCACTTGAGCACACGACGCGGCTGCACGTGCGGAGTTCGGTGATCCTCGCCTTCCCGCGCAGCCCGATGGTGGTGGCGTATGCGGCATGGGACCTCCAGCGCATGTCGGGCGGGCGCTTCGGGCTGGGCCTCGGCACGCAGATCCGCGCGAACATCGAGGGGCGATTCTCCGTGCCCTGGCGTGCGCCGGTGGCACGCATGCGCGAGTACCTGCAGGCGCTGCACGCAATCTTCGCCGCCTTCCAGGAGGGCGCCGGCCTCGACTTCGAGGGGGAGCACTACCGCTTCACGCGCCTCCAGCCCTACTTCAACCCTGGCCCGATCGAGGCGCCGCCGCCTCCGCTCTCCCTCGGAGCCGTGAACCGCCGGCTGTGCGAGCTGGCGGGCGAGATCTGCGCTGGCCTCGTCACCCATCCGACGAACTCCAGCCCGCGCTATTTGCGCGAGGTCACGCGGCCGGCGCTGGCCACGGGCGCCGAGCAGGCGGGGCGCCGCCTCGAGGAGATCGAACTCGTCGCCGGAACCCCGATCATCACCGGGCGCGATGCGGCGGAGCTGGCGCTGGCGCGCGACTCGGCGCGGCGCAGCCTCGCCTTCCTCTACTCGACGCCCATGTACTGGCCGACGATCGAGGCGCACGGCTGGGGAGACCTCGGGCAGCGCTTGCGCGAGCTCACGCGCGAGGGCCGCTGGGACGACCTTCCGGCCCTCCTTGGTGACGAGGTGCTCGACGCGCTCGTGCCGCAGGGGACGTACGGCGAGATCGCGGACGTGCTGCTCGATCGCTACCGCGGCCTGGCGGACGGCCTCGGGCTGGCTCCGCCGGAGGATCCGGCGCACGATGACGAGGTCGCAGCAGTGATCCGGCGACTACAGGAGGGGTAGCGCGCGGCCGTCGCGGGCGTACGATTGGTGCCCGCCGTTACCGAGCGTCGCGAGGCGGGCTCGCTGCGAGCGGGCCGGGCCCGCGGCGAGTCAGGAGCATGTCCGATGGCAGCGCCCCTCGACGAGATTCGGGTGCTTGAGGTCGCGAACTGGCTCGCCGCGCCGGCCGCCGCCGCCCTCATGGCCGACCTCGGCGCCGACGTCGTGAAGGTCGAGCCTCCCGGAGGCGATGCCTTCCGCGGTGTGCTGCAGACGAATTCGCCGGACGCGGAGATCCTTCCGGGCTTCGAGCTCGACAACCGGGGCAAGCGCTCCGTCGCGGTGGACCTGGAGCGTTCCGGCGGCCCCGATCTCGTTCGGCGGCTGTCCGCCGGCGCGGACGTCTTCATCACCAACCTGACTCGCCACCGCGTGGAGCGCTACGGCCTCGGCTTCGAGGAGATCCGCGCCATCAACCCCCGGGTGGTCTACGTCGCGTTCAGCGGCTACGGGTCGAGTGGCCCCGACGCGGACCGCGGGGGCTTCGACTACCTCGCGTTCTGGGCGCGCTCCGGGGTCATGGGCGCGCTCGGTGAATCGGGCGACGCGCCGGTGATGGCGCGCGGCGGACAAGGTGACCACACGAGCTCGCTCAACATCCTCGCCGCCACGCTCGCCGCGTTGCGCCTGCGGGACCAGACCGGCGAGGCGCAACGCGTGGAGGTGACGCTCCAGTTGACCGGAATGTGGACCATCGGCACGGATCTGCAGAACGCGCTGCAGTCGGCCGCGCAGCCCGCGAAGGTCGACCGGCGCTCGCCCTGGAACGCGCTCGCCAACAGCTACCCGACACGCGACGGCCGCTGGCTGCTGCTGATGATGCCGCAGGCCGAACGCTACTGGCCGCGCCTCTGCGAGGCGATCCGTGAGCCCGGCTGGGCCGCCGACGAGCGCTACGATTCGATCACGAAGCTGCTCGCTCGCGGCCCGGAGCTGGCCGAGGCGCTGGAGCAGCGGTTCCTGGGCGAAGACCTCGAAACCTGGAGATCCCGCCTCGACGCGGCCGGCTGCCTCTGGGCGCCGGTCGCGGAGCTCCCCGACGTGATCGCTGACCCGCAGCCTCGAGCGATGGGCGCGTTCGCCACGGTCGAGCACCCGCGCGCGGACCCGTTCGAGATCCTCAACGCCCCGTTCCGGATCGAGGGCGCGGACATCGCGGTTCGCGGGGCCGCGCCGGACGTCGGCGCGCACACACACGAGGTGTTGCAGGAGGCAGGCCTCAGCGACGAGGAGATCGCGCAGCTCGCCGCCAGCCGCGTCCTTGGTTAGAGCGCGGACCGCGCCCGTCGCCAGCCCTCCCGGCCACGACGCGGCCGCCCTCCGCTATCGCCTGCGCTCCCCGCGTGCTCAACTGATTGGGGCGCCGCTGAGACGGCACTCCCAAGCCTGACTTCACCCGGAGCCCGTCATCACCACCTCTCCCACTCTCGCAACGCCCCGGGCCGGTGCGCGCGGCGTCCGCGAGGACATCCGCAACGTCGCGATCATCGCCCATGTCGATCACGGCAAGACGACGCTCGTCAATGCGCTGCTGCAGCAGTCGGGGCAGCTCGACGCGCGCGTGGAGCTGCCGGACCGGGTGATGGACTCGAACGACCTCGAACGCGAGAAGGGCATCACCATCCTCGCGAAGAACATGGCCATCCGCGTGGGCGGCGTGAAGGTGAACATCATCGACACGCCGGGGCACGCCGACTTCGGCGGCGAGGTCGAACGCGGGCTGACCATGGTCGACGGGGCGCTGCTGCTGGTCGACGCGAGCGAGGGGCCGCTGCCGCAAACCCGCTTCGTGCTCCGCAAGGCGCTCGAGCGCAAGCTGCCGATCATCCTCGTCATCAACAAGGTCGACCGTCCCGACGCCCGCATCGCCGAGGTCGTCGACGAGGTGTACGAGCTGTTCCTCGACCTCGACGCGACCGACGAGCAGATCGACTTCCCGATCGTCTACTGCGACGCGCGCGACGGTAGGGCCTCGCTGGATCCGGGGCGCCGTGGCGCCGACCTGCAGCCGCTGATCGAGGTGCTGCTCGCGCGCATCCCGGCGCCGACCTACGAGCCCGGCCACGGCCTCCAGGCGCTGGTGACGAACCTCGATGCGTCGCCGTACGTCGGCCGCCTCGCCCTCTGCCGGGTCATCAACGGCGTGCTGCGCCGAGGCCAGCAGATCGCCTGGTGCCGCCGCGACGGCACGGTCGAGCGCGCAACGCTGCGGCAGCTCTACGTCACCGAGGTGCTCGAGCGCGTCGAGGCGGACGAGGCCGGGCCGGGGGAGATCGTCGCCATCGCCGGCATCCCCGACATCACGATCGGAGAGACGCTGGCCGACCCCGACGATCCGCAGCCGCTGGAGCTGATTTCCGTCGACGAGCCCAGCCTCTCGGCGCTGATCGGCATCAACACCTCGCCGCTGGCGGGGCGCGAGGGCGATCTGCTCACCGCACGCATGCTGAAGAGCCGGCTCGACGCCGAGCTGGTCGGCAACGTCTCACTGCGGATCCTGGACTCCGGACGTCCCGACGCGTGGATCGTCCAGGTACGCGGCGAGCTGCAGCTCGCGATCCTCGTCGAGACGCTGCGGCGCGAGGGCTTCGAGCTGACCGTCGGCCGGCCCGAGGTCGTGACCCGCGAGATCGACGGCAGGCGGCACGAGCCCGTGGAGGCGCTGACCATCGACGTCCCGGAGGAGTACCTCGGGGTGGTCACGCAGCTGCTGGCGCCCCGCAAGGCGCGAGCGACGCGGACCATCAATCACGGCAGCGGGCGGATTCGCCTCGAGTACGTCGCGCCCTCGCGAGGACTGATCGGCTTCTACACCGAGTTCCTGACGGAGACTCGCGGCACCGGCATCGCTCACCACGTCTTCCAGGGCTACGAACCCTGGTACGGCGACCTCGCGGGCCGCGCGACCGGTAGCCTGGTTGCCGATCGCCGCGGCGATACCCGGGGCTACGCACTGATGAACCTCCAGGAGCGGGGCTCGCTCTTCGTCGGCCCGGGAGTCGAGGTCTACCAGGGGATGATCGTTGGCGAGAACTCGCGCGCCGGCGATATGGATGTCAACCCGACCCGCGAGAAGAAGCTCACGAACATGCGCGCGGCCGCCGCAGACCGCACGGAGAAGCTCGTGCCGCCGCTCGTGCTGTCGCTCCAGCTCGCCCTCGAACTGCTTCGCGAGGACGAATGCCTCGAGGTCACCCCGCTCTCCATCCGGCCGCGCAAGGTCATCCTCGATCCGAACGGGCGCGCGCGGGCGAGGTCGGCGCGCGCCGACCGGGACTAGCCGTACCGAACGAGTCCCTCGCCGGCTTGCAGTATGCTTCCCGCGCTCCGCGTGACGGCCGGAGGGATCCCCGCCGCGACGGTGAGGCCGGGCGGGCGGCGATAGCCCGCGTGAGGAAAGCGAGGGCCGGCCGATGGCCGATCGCAGCGAGCCCCTGAAGTTCGGGATCTTCGCCCAGCCCTTCCACCAGCCCGGCGAGCATCCGACCGTCGCCTACGAGCGCGACATGGAGGTGATCGAGCTCCTCGACCGCCTCAACTTCGACGAGGCCTGGATCGGCGAGCATCACAGCGCCGGCTGGGAAACCGTCGGCGACCCGGCGCTGTTCATCGCGGCGGCGGCCCAGCGCACGAGGCACATCCGCTTCGGCACGGGCGTGGTCAGCCTGCCCTACCACCACCCCTTCACGCTCGCCCATCGCATGGTCCAGCTCGACCACCTGACGCGAGGCCGCATCAACTTCGGCGTCGGACCCGGCGCGCTCTACTCCGACGCCTACCAGCTCGGCATCGAGCCGACGACGCAGCGGCGGCGGATGGGCGAGGCGCTCGACGCGATCATGCGCCTGCTGCGCGGCGAGGTCGTGACGGAGCAGACCGAGTGGTACGAGCTGCGTGACGCGCGCCTGCAGATGGCCTCCTACCAGCAGCCCCACGTCCCGGTCTTCGTCGCGCACGCGGTGTCGCCGGCCGGCGCGCAGGCCGCCGGGCGCCACGGCCTGGGGATGCTCTCCGTCGCCTCCTCCGAGCTGGCCGGCGGCCTCGGCACGATGTCCCAGGCCTGGACGTGGGCCAGCGAGGAGGCCGCCCTGCACGGCACGGAGGTCGATCGCCGCAACTGGCGCATCACCATGACCATGCACCTCGCCGACTCGCGCGAAGAGGCGCTCGAAGACATCCGCGAGGGCGTCCTCGCGCTCAACCACGGCTACTTCGGCACGCTCGGGATCCGCTTCGAGGGCGGCCGCGACAGCGTCGACTGGCTCGCGAACCAGCCCGGCGTGGCGATCGGCACGCCCGACGACGCGACGGCCGCCATCGAGGAGGTCCTCGAAGCCTCCGGCGGCGTTGGCGGCATCCTCATCAACCACCGCGAGTGGGCGCGCACGACCGGGCGGATGCGGCGCAGCTACGAGCTCTTCGCCCGCCACGTCATGCCGCGCTTCCAGGGGCAGGCGCAGCCGTTCGAGGACAGCCTCGAGTGGGCGCGCGAGGGGCATCGCACGCTCTTCCGCCCGGTGCGTGCGGCGCAGCGCCAGGCCTTCGTGGATGCCGGGATCGAGGTGCCGGACGCGCTACGCCCGCGTGGACGCGCCCCCGAGCCGGACGGCTAGCCGAAGCGCAGGACCGCGCGGGCGCAGCAGTGGGCGCGCTGATCCTCGAACGGCCGGTCGCGATCCTCCAGCCGTCCGCGGAGCGACCCCGGACGCGGGAAGCAGTGGCGGCAGGCGGTAGAGCCCGGTGACCCTATACTCCGGCAGCAGGTGACGCCCCGCGCCTCGCAGCGGCGACGGGGCACGACGAGAGGCGGATGACCGATGCCGAACGAGGTTCTCATCGACGAGCGCGGACCGATCACGGTCGTCAAGATCAACCGGCCCGAGAAGCTGAACGCCTGGAGCCGCGACGTGACGGCGCAGCTCGGCGAATACCTCGCCAGCCTCAACGAGGGCGACTACACGACGCGCTGCATCGTGCTCACGGGGGAAGGGCGCGCCTTCTGCTCGGGCGCCGATGTCGGCGGGCTCGCCAACAGCGCCCAGGGCGGTCGCCCGGCCTGGCGGCCACCGCACACCGACTACCACCCCGCCGATCTGCTGCGGCGTTGCGACGTGCCGATCGTCGGCGCGATCAACGGCTATGCGATCGGTATGGGCTTCGGTATCGCCCTCGCGACCGACCTCCGCATCGCCGCGGACGACGCGCGCTTCCAGGTCACGCAGATGAAGCGCGGGCTCTTCGCGGACGGCGGACTCGGCCACTTGCTGCCGCAGGCCGTCGGCGACCAGCGCGCCCTCGAGCTGATGTATACGGCGCGGATGGTGGAGGCCGAGGAAGCGCTGGAGCTGGGGCTCGTGCTGAAGGTCGTCCCGCGCGAGGAGCTCATGGACGCCGCGCTCGAACTCGCCGGGCAGATCGCGCTCAGCGGTCCGCTTGGACTCGCGGCCTCCAAGCGCGTCGTCTACCAGCGCACCGACGAGCCATGGCAGCGCTCGCAGGAGTTCACCGGCCTCGTCATCGACAGGTTCTTCCTCACCGAGGACTTCAAGGAAGGCGTCCAGTCCTTCGTCGAACGCCGCGAGCCGCAGTTCCAGGGACGCTAGCCGCGGCGACCGCGCGCCCGGGCTGAAGGGGTACACGTGACTGAGCCGAAGGCGCGCGTCCAGATCGAGGAAGGCGTCGCCTTCGCCTCCGCGGGCGGACGGGAGCTGCGCTGCGACGTCTTCCGTCCAGCGGGCCAGACCGGGCCGCAGCCGGGAGTCCTGTTCGTCCACGGCGGGAGCTGGCACGGCGGCGGGCGGGCGATGATGCGCGGCTACGGCATCCTCATGGCCCGCAACGGCTACCCCTGCGTCGCCAGCGAGTACCGCCTCAGCGGCGAAGCCAAATGGCCCGCGCAACTCGACGATGTCCTCGCGGCGATCAGTTGGATGCAGGACGAGGCCGGCGAGCTCGGCGTCGATCCGGGTCGCCTCGTCCTCTGGGGTCTGTCCGCGGGCTCGCACATGTCGCTGCTGGCCGCCGCTCGCCTGAGCGGCGAGGCGAGCCCGATTGCCGCGAGCGTCAACTACTACCCCATCGCCAGCCTCGAGCCCGCGCTCGGCACCGCCTGGGAGCACGCCCAGCATCTGCCGGAGGATCCCTCGTCCGCGGACTGGGCCGCGATGAGCCCGCTGACGCACGTCGGAGCGGGCTTCCCGCCCACCCTGCTCATGCACGGCTCCGCCGACACGATGGTCGCCCTCGACCAGAGCCTGCGCCTCTACGAGGCGCTGACGCAGGCCGGCGTGCCGACGGACCTCACCGTCTTCGCCGACCAGCGGCACGGCTTCGACCTGCAGCGCGCCTTCGCGTTCCACTCCGTCGAGGTCGCCCGCTTCTTCCTTTCGCGCTACGCGCCGCTGAGCGGCGAACCCGTGCAGCAGGGATAGTGCGCATCGCCGGCCCGGCGCGGGAACCCTGATGCCGCGGGGTTGCTACCATCGGACCGTGGAGACCAACCCGGCTGCACTTCCGCCTGCTGAGGTACACGCTCGCGCGACGCCGCCGTCGCGCCGCAAGGGAGACGCCGCTTGAAACTGGGACTGCACCTCGCGAACTTCACCTATGACGTCGCGGCGCCGGACTTCGCGGCGAAGCTGGACGAGGTCGTGGGCGGCGCAGATGCGGCCGGCTTCGACCGTATCTCGGTGATGGACCACTACTTCCAGATACCGGGAGTCGGTCCGGCCGAACACGAGATGTTCGAGGCGTACGGCATCCTCGGGTACATCGCCGCGCGGACCTCCCGCGTGAAGCTCGGCGTGCTTGCGACCGGGGTGACCTACCGCAACCCCGGCTTCCTCGTGAAGCAGGTCACCGGCCTCGACGTCCTGTCGCAGGGGCGCGCCTGGCTGGGGATCGGCGCGGCCTGGTACGAGCGGGAGCACCTCGGCCTGGGGATCGCATTCCCGCCGCTGCGGGAACGCTACGAGCGCCTCGAGGAGGCGATCCGGATCTGCCTGCAGATGTGGAGCGACGACGACGGCCCGTTCGACGGAACGCACTACCAGCTCGCGGAGACGCTGTGCTCACCCCAGCCGATCCAGCAGCCACGGCCGCCGATCATGGTCGCCGGGAGTGGCGAGCGGAAGACGCTGCGTCTTGTCGCGCGCTACGCGGACCAGTGCAACGTGCGCGGCGACAGCCCCGAGGGAGCGAAGCGCCTCTTCGCGATCCTCGAACAGCACTGCGCCGATGAGGGCACGGACTACGAGGCGATCGAGCGAACCGTCACCATGCGCTTCGATCCCGGTCCCGAGGGCGAGCGCGCCGCCGAAGTCGTCGAGAAGATCGGGGAACTCGCGGACGCGGGCGCGCAGGCCATCCTCGGCTCGCTGCAGGGCGCCGACGATCCGCGCGTCATGGAGGCGATGGGCCGCCTCGTGATCCCGCAAGTCGCCGCAATGTGATGCTCGCCGGGGACCCTATGCGAGCGTGAGTATCGTGGCCGGGTTGCCCACGGTGATCGCTCGAATCACATCCTCCGGGAAGCCCTTGCGTCGCATCGTGGGGACGATGTTCTCGAGGATGTGGCCGTAGCCGTGCCCTCCGTACCTGACAAGCCGGTGCTTCGTGAAGATGTCCTGACCAAGGACGATTCTGTCGGAATAGCCGGCGTCGGCGATGCGCCTGATGAAACCCAGTCTCTGGGCGTCGCTGGGCATGTCGATTTCGGCCCGCGGATAGTACGACCCCTCATTGCCGAACAGGTCCCATTCGAGGTAACAGCCTGATGCGGCAATACGCTGAAGCGCATCGAATTCGAACACGGTTCGATCGAGATGTCCCATGATCACGCGGGATGGCTCCGCGCCTCCGTTCGCAAGCACGTCCAGGATCTCCAACGGCGCATCCTGGCGCCGGCCGGGATGGATCAGGATCGCCGCGCCCGTTTCTTGCTGGGCGATTGCCGCCGCCAGCAGGGACTTGCGCTCGTTGGGGGCCAGCGGCCACGTGCAACCGACCTCCCCGATGATGCCCGCTCGTACGCCGCTGCCCTCAGCGCCTTCGACGATGTCGCCGATGATCTCCCGCGCCAGATCCTCGACGCCTCGCTCATCCATGTCGGCCGGATGGGCCGCTTCCACGTAGAAGCCTGAGCCCATGACGACGTGAACGCCCGTTTCCCGGGATATCCGGACCAACGCATCCGGGTTGCGGCTGATTCCCGTGCTGGTCGCGTCCACGATCGCGCCGCCACCGACATCGCGGTATTTCGTGACTTCGCTGATCGCTGTGTCCAGGTCGATCAACTGCAGGTTGGAGCGGTTGCTGTAGTAGTTGCGCCGTATCCATCCGAGGTTCTCGAGCGTGATGGGCGCATCCGCCAGCTCCTCGGACGGCGAGTCCTGGGCCGGGCGATACGCGAATGCGAAGTCGATGTAGAGGTGCTCATGGGTCGTGGTGGCGCCCAGTTCCGAGGGAGGGACAGGGCCCAGCACGGTCTGGACCAGACCCGAATTCCGGTCTGATGTCATGGCGTCACTCCTCGGAGTATCGTGGGCGGCAAGCCTAGCACGACCGTTCAGACGCGCTGAGGTGCCAGCTACCCGGGAGGTTCCAGGCATGAAGTTCGCGGCGTTCACGACCGTGGCGGGTTCCGCGGGAGAGGCCACCAACTCCGAGCAACTGATCGACAACCTCAGACAGCAGACCATTCTGGCCGAGGAGCTCGGCTTCGAGGCGATGTGGCTCGGGGAACACCACTTCGGGCCCTATGCGGTGGGCGACTTGCCGAACCCGATTCTGCTCGGCGCGGACCTCGCGGCGCGGACGTCCCGGATTCGCATCGGGCAGATGGCGAACATCGCTCCGTGGTGGCATCCGATACGGCTCGCCGAGGACGTTGCGATCCTCGACAACCTGACCCGCGGACGCGTCGAGGTTGGCTTCGGCAGGGGAGTCTGGCCGTACGAGGGCCCGCAGTTTCATCCCAACGCGGACCCTCGCAAGGATGAGGAGAACCGGGAGCTCTTCCGGGAGACGGTGGAGATCGTGCGGCAGATATGGACCAACGAGTACTTCTCGTACGAGGGAACCAACTACAGCTTCCCCGCCGCCGGCACCGTCTTCTCGCATCCGCTGTATCCGCCGAACCCGGCATGGCAGGACGGGGAGCGGGTCACGAAGCTGCGGGTGACGCCGAGACCCTACCAGGACCCCCACCCACCGCTGTGGATGACCGTCTCCACGGACAGATCCGTGACAACGGCGGCCGAACTTGGGCTGAAGGCGTGCTACTGGCAGCCCCCTGCGCTCAGGATCAGGGACCGAATGGAACTCTACGCGCAGGTCAGGACGGAGCTGGAGGGGAGACCCTTCGCCCTGGGAGAAGACCAGGCGGTCATGCGCTCCATGTATGTCGCCCCCTCAATGGAGGAGGCACGCCGGGATGCGGAAGCAGGCATCATGTCCGCATTCATCTTCAACGATCCGTTCCGCGGCAGGCAGGTGTTCACCAACCCCGGCGAGGTCCTGGGCGACGAGGTGAAGCTGGACTGGGACTTCCTGGAGCCGCGCAGCCTGCTTGTCGGCTCCCCTGAGGACGTGGTGGGGAAGATCGAGGAGCTGCGGGAGGTATGCCACCTGGACCATCTGCTTGTCGAGTTCTCACACATGGGGATCCCGTTGAGCAAGTCGTTGAGGAACCTCGAGACCTTCGCCACGAAGGTGATGCCGCGATTCGCCGGCGACAGCTAACCGCGTCGGGCCGACGCCCACGGCGGGTAGTATGTGCGCGTCGCCGGTTGCCTCGGAGCCGGCGCAACATCGTCACGTCGCACGGGAATGAATCGGACTCGACGCCGCGGCCCCTGGTGCGGCGTCGAGCATGCTGGAGGTTCGATGCGCGCACTCGTCGTCGGCGGCACAGCGGCCACCGGCCCTCCGATTGTCCGGCGGCTGTTGCAGCGTGGCTACGACGTGACGCTCTACCACCGCGGGCTGCACGAGGTCGACGACCTGCCGGACGACCTCGAGCACATCCACGGCGAACCGCACTTCGAGGAGCCGATCGCGCGCGATCTCGCGGGCCGCAGCTTCGACCTGGTGGTGGCTACGTACGGCCGCATCCGGCACCTCGCCGAGGCCCTCGAGGGCAAGACGCCGCGCCTGATCACGATCGGCGGGTTCCCGGTCATGAAGGGCTGGATGCACGTCCGCGATCCCCACAACGCCGAGCACGATGGGCCGGTGCTGACCCCGGGGTTCGAGGAGAACGAGCTGGAAGAGGACGGCGCCGACGCCTTCGTCGACCGCATGATGGAGACGGAGCGCGCGGTCATGGATCGCCACGCGGCCGGGCACTATCAGGCAACGCACTTCCGCTATCCGTACGTCTATGGCCCGCACAGCATCGTCTCGAGCGAGTGGCGGATTATCAGGCGCGTCCTCGACGATCGGAGGCGCTTCATCATCCAGGGCGGCGGGCTGACACTGAGCACGCGTTGCGCCTCGGAGAACGTCGGTCATGCCATCGCCCTGGCGATCGATCAGCCTGAGCGCTCGGCCGGGCAGATCTACCACCTCGCCGATGACGTGCAGTTCACGGCGCAGCAGTGGGTCGAGCTGATCGCCGGGATGCTGGGGTACGAGTTCGAGTTCGTCGAGATCCCATGGAGCATCGCGCCACCGGGGCGGACGTTCGTGCCGCTCAGCGGGCAGCCGTTCCACCGGCTGATGAGCAACAGCAAGCTGCGCGGGGACCTCGGCTATCGGGACGCCGTGCGGCCACAGGACTGGGTGAGGACGACGGTCGAGTGGTGGCTCGAGCATCCGCCGGTGGTGGATGGCCGGGGCAACCGCATGCGGGCGAGCGACTTCGACTACGAGGGCGAAGACCGCCTGCTCGCCGCCTGGGACGAGTTGCTGGCGAAGGCGCCGGAGGTCTTCTCCGAGCGCGTCCATTTCCGGCACCCGTACCCGCATCCGAAGCAACTCGGCGACCTGCTCTAACGGACCGGCCGCCAGAGGAGACTGAGCGTGGTCATCGACTTGCGATCCGATACCGTCACCCGGCCCAGCGACGCGATGCGCCGGGCGATGGCGCGCGCCGAGGTCGGTGACGACGTGCTCGGCGACGATCCCACGGTGCAGCGTCTCGAGGAGGCCTCGGCCGAGCGTGTCGGCAAGGAGGCCGCGCTCTACGTGCCGAGCGGCACGATGGCGAACCTGCTCGCGCTGCTCGTGCACTGCGGCCGCGGCGACGAGGCGATTGTCGGTTCGGAGTCGCACATCCTCCACCACGAGGCGGTCGGCGCGTCGGCGCTGGGCGGCATCAGCCTGCGTAGCGCCGCCAACGACGACCGAGGCCGCATCGACCCCAGCGAGTTGCGACTGCGGCTCCGCGCACCCGGCGCGGCGCCGCGGACCGCGCTGGTCTGCCTCGAGAACACGCACAACCGCTGTAACGGCGCGGCGATCCCCCTCGATAGCATGCGCGGTGTGGTCGAGGTCGCGCGTCTCGCCGGCGCTGCGGTGCACCTCGACGGCGCGCGCATCTTCAACGCCGCGCTGGCGCTGGAGACGGATGCGGCCACGATCGCCGCGCTCGCCGACAGCGTGTCGTTCTGCTTCTCCAAGGGCCTCGGCGCACCGGTCGGCTCCGTGCTGACGGGACCGCGCGAGGTGATCGCCCGTGCGCGCGTCTTGCGCCGCCAGCTGGGCGGCGGGATGCGTCAGGCCGGCGTGATCGCCGCCGCCGCGCTCCACGCCCTCGAACACCACGTCGAGCGCCTGGCCGAGGACCACGAGCGCGCGGCGCGCCTCGCCGATGGGCTGGCCGCGCTGCCTGGCGGCCCCCTGGAGGTCGCCGGCGCCGAAACCAACATCGTCTTCTTCGAGATCGCTGGCGCGCTGGACGGGATCGAGTTCCGCGAGCGCCTCGCCGCCGAGGGCGTGCTGTGCAGCGGGACCGGCCCGCAGCGGGTGCGAATGGTCACGCACCTCGGCGTCGACGACGCAGCCATCGATGCTGCCGTCGCGGCCACCGGCCGCGTGATCGACTCGATGCGCGCCGCCTGAGCGCGGCGTCCCGATGTGCGCCAGCGCGCCGGCTGAAGCGTCCTGCGCACGATGCACGCTTGCTCGGGGTACGGCTCGCAGCGATCGGACTCGCGGAACGATTGCACGCGGCGACGCGTACTATTCAGTGCAGGCCCGGGGACGGACTGACCCAATGAGGCGCCGTGCCATGCTGAACAAGATGATCGCTGGCGCGTTGCTGCTGGCCGCAGTCGTCACGCTCGCTGCCGCTTGCACCTCCGACGACGAACCCGAGCCGGCGCCGGCCACTGCCACGGCGCCTGCCGTCACGCCGAGCCCAACCCCGGCCGCGACTACGACTGCCACGCCGACCGCGGCTCCGACGGCGACACCGACGCCCACGCCCACGCCCACGCCCACGCCCACGCCCACGCCCACGCCCACGCCAACACCGACGCCAACTGCCACGGCAACGCCGCCGCCGACTCCCACGGCAACGCCGACGCCGACCCCGACCCCCACGGCAACGCCGACGCCGACTCCCACGCCAACTGCGACCCCGTTGCCGGCTCAGGCGGTGTCCGTCTCGCCCGGCGGTACGGACGTGCCGAGACTGGCGACCGTGACGATCGCCTTCAACGAGCCGCCACTCGTGGCGGACGGCGCCGCCCTCGTCTCGATCGAACCAGCCATTGAGGGCTCGTTCGTCTGGGACGGCGATCGGACGCTGCTCTTCCAGCCCGCCTTCCCGGGCTGGCAGCGGGGCGGGCGCTACCAGGTGCGCGTGCATGCCGGGGCGGCGTCCCTTGCCGGGGACCACGTCCACGCGTTCACCGTCGGGGGCCGGCTGGAGGTCGCCTCCGTCATCCCGGGCGACGGAGACCGCGAGGTACCCGTCGAGGCGCAGATCCTCGTCCAGTTCAACCGCTCCGTAGCGCCGCTCACAGTGCTCCAGGAGGGCCCCGCGCCCGAGGTGCTGGAGTTCGCCCCGCCGATCGCCGGGCAGGGCGAGTGGCTCAACACCTCGCTCTATCGCTTCACGCCCAGCGAGGGGCTGCAGCCGAGCACGCGGTACCAGGTGCGCATCCCCGCCGGGCTCACGTCGGCCGCCGACGGCGTCCTCGAGTCCGATTTCGCGTGGAGCTTCGCGACCATCCAGCCCGCGATCAGCGGCTTCGAGCCGCCTGATGGCTCGAAGTTTGTCGAGCCGGACGGTCCGTTCGTGGTCGCCTTCAACCAGCCGATGGAGCACGCCTCGGTCGAAGCTGGCCTCGTGCTGCGCGAAGACGGCGGGCCCGACGTTGCGGTTTCGTTCGGGTGGAGCGAGGGCGACACGGTCGTGACGCTGACACCCGCCGAGCCGCTGGCGCTCGGCGCGGTGCACGCGCTCAGCGCAGCCGCCGGCCTGCGTGGAGCGAGCGGTGGCTCCTCGTCCTCGGAGCGGGTTGCGGGCTTCAGGGTCGTCAGCTCACCTGAACTGGTGGAGACGTCTCCGGCGGACGGCGCGACCGATGCACGGCTGTACGACATCCAGCTCTACTACAACAACCCGATGGACCCCGACTCGTTCGATGGACTTGTTTCGATCAGCGGCATCGATAAGGAAGACATCGAGGTGACCTGGTATCGGTGGAGCCCCGAACGGGTGTACTTCCGTGCTCCCCTCGAGCCCTCGACGAGATACACCGTGCGCATCGCCGAGGGCGTCCGCGATCGCGGCGGGCGGACCGTGCCGGTGGCAACGGAGTTCTCGTTCACCACCAGGGCGCCGACGGTCAGGCCGTCGCTAAGCCTGGCAGTCCCGGCCAGCTTCGTCACCTTCTCGGCCAGCGATCCACAGGCGGTCTACTACCACGCGCAGAACCTGAACGAGGTGCGCTTCCAGCTGTACCGCCTGTCCGACGCAGAGGCTGAGATCCTGCTCCGCCGGGGCCTCATCGACGGATGGAGTTCCAATCAGGGGAGAAGCATCAACTTCTGGCCGGAGAGCGAGCCAATCCGAACCTGGACCGAGGAGATCGGATCCGGGTTGCGCGAGACCTCGCGGCTCTATTCGACGGACCTGAGCGTCGGTGAGCCGCTGCCAGAGGGACACTACTTCCTTGCCGCTGGTGACGAGGAGGACGTGGGCTGGCGCAAGCTGGTACTCAGCGTCGTGGATACGGCGGTCGTCACGAAACTCGCGTTCGATGAGCTGCTCGTCTGGGCGCTCGACTACGACTCGGGCACGCCGCTGGCGGAGGTCGCGGTGCACACCGCACCGCTTGAGGACCCGCCATCCAGCCCCTACCAGGCCGCGGACACCGACCGCGACGGACTGGCGCGATTCACCGTCACTGCCGACACAGACTCCTACTGGACTCCGTACGGAGACCACCTCGTGCGGATCGAGGAGGACGGACGCAGCGGTGTGGCGTCTACGTGGTGGGATGCGGGCGCCTCCCCCCGGCAGCTGGGAGCTTCCTCGTACTTCCCCATTTCGGTCGGCCACCTCTACAGCGACCGGCCGATCTACCGCCCCGGCGAGACCGTCTACTACAAGGGCGTCGTGCGGGACGACGACGACGCTTCGTTAGCCGTACCAGGACCGGGCACCGAGGTCACCGTCCGGATCCGGGACCCGCGCTGGGAGAACCTGCTCGACACAACGTCCGAGCTCGACGAGTTCGGGGCTCTCGCGGGCGAGTTCGTGCTCCCCGGCGACGCCGCCACGGGTAGGTACGGGGTGTCCTTGCTCGACGGTCACGGCCGCGTGGTGGCCTGGATTTCCTTCACCGTGGCGGAGTTCCGCGCACCGGAGTTCGAGGTCACCGTGGAGACGGCGGGAACGGACTACCTCACCGGTGACGCGATCCCCACCGAGGCACAGGCGCGCTTCTACTTCGGCGGCGCGGTGGCGGACGCCGATGTCGAGTGGGCCGCGCGGGCGTTCCCAACGGCGATCCGGGTCGAGGGCTACGAGGACTACTCGTTCTCGGAGTACGACTACTACTACCAGACCCCGGACCGCCCCGATCCGCGGCGAGGCGAAGGCGAGACGCGTACGGACGCCTCCGGCGTGGCGCGCTTCGAGGTTCCCGCCAGGCTCGAGCGGGACGAGGGCACCCAGCAGTTCACGATCAGCGCGACCGTGCGGGACACCAATGGGCAGGCCGTGGCAAACAGCACCACGGCCACCGTCCACCCCGCCACCTGGTACGCCGGCATCAAGACGGAGTCCTACATCGCGAGGGCCGGGGAGCCGGAGACCGTCCACCTCGTGACGGTCGACTTCGAGAGCCGGATCGCGCCGAACCGGCCCGTGACGGTGCGCGTGATCGAGCGCGAATGGGTGCGCTCAAGGGAGCGGGCGGACCACGGCGGCTACTTCTACCGCTACGAGCTGATCGAGACGGAGATCGAGGTGCTCGCGGCCACGACGAACCAGGCCGGCGAGGCGACGGTCACGTTCACCCCGCCGAAGTCGGGCTCGTACCGGCTCGTCGCGCAGTCGCTCGACGACCGGGAGCGTGTCGCGCGCTCCGCCCGCTCCCTCTGGGTGAACGGCCCGGACTACGCGCCGTGGCCCGTGCGCGACGACGACATCATCGAGCTCATCGCCGACCGCGAGGAGTACGAGGTCGGCGACGTGGCCGAGGTGCTCGTGCCGGCGCCGTTCGCGGGCGCCACCGCGCTCGTGACCATCGAGCGCGGGCGCGTGCTGAGCAGCGAGGTGCACACCTTCGAGACGAACAGCGAGGTGCTGCGCATCCCGATCGAGGACGCGCACATCCCCAACATCTACGTCAGCGTGGTGCTCTACCGCCCGCCCACCACGGATGACCCGTACGCGCGCTACCTGGTCGGCTCCCTGGAGCTCCCGGTCTCGACAGCGCCGCGCAGGCTCGATGTGCGAATCGAGCCGGACCGCGAGCAGGCGCTGGCCGGCGAAACGGTGCGCTACGACGTCACGGTGACCGACGCGGAGGGCCGAGGCGTCGAGGCCGATCTTGCGGTCGCGATCGTCGACAAGGCTGTGCTCGCGCTGGCGGACGATGTGGGGGCGGACGCGATGGGCGCGTTCTGGTACGAACGTCGGCTTGGCGTCCGTACCGCCTCGTCGCTCGCCGTCCTCGTGGACCGCTGGAACGAGGCCTACCGCGAGGCCGGGGAGGGCGAAGAAGGCACGGGCGACGATCGGGCGAAGAGCCAGTCGCCCGCCGAGGCTGCTGCGATGCCGGCGATCCCGGCGACAGGCCCCGGCGAGCCGGAGGCGGCCGCCGCGGCGCCCGCGGCAGAGAGCGGCGCCGACGCGCCTGTGCGCTCGGACTTCCGGAACACGGCGCTCTGGATCGGGCAGCTCGCAACGGACGACGCAGGCAGGGCCAGCTTCGAACTGCGCCTGCCGGACAACACCACCACCTGGCGCGCGCTCGCCCGCGCAGTGACGACCGAGACGCAGGTCGGCGAGGGCGAGAGCGAGCTGCTGGTGACGCAGCCGCTGCTCGTGCGCCCCGCGCTGCCGCGCTTCCTGCGCGTCGGCGACTCCGTCACGCTGCGCACGCTCGTGCGCAACGGCACGGACGCGGCGCGCGAGGTGACGGTCACCGTCGAGGTCGAGGGCGTGATCCTCGACGACGACGCTGCGCGCTCGGCGACCATCGAGCCCGGTGACTCGGCGATCTTCGAGTGGCCCGCCCGCGCGCTCGAGCAGGGCACGGCGACGGTGCGCTTCCGCGCCGTGACCGGCAGCTACGGGGACGCTGTCGAGATCAGCCTGCCCGTGCACCTCGACGTCACGCCGGAGACGACGGCGACCGGCGGTGTCGTCGAGGACGCGCCCGTCATCGAGGCGGTCTATCTGCCGGACTACGTGATCACGGGTAGCGGCTCGCTCGAGCTGTCCATCCAGGGCTCGCTGGTGGGCGCGCTCGACGAGGAGCTTGCGTACTTCGCGCCGTACCCGTCGCGCTGGTGGGAGTCGAATGTGCGCAAGGCGAGCCGCATCATCGCGACCGTCGCCGTGCAGCGCACGAAGGCGGGCCGCCTCGACGAGGCGCAGACCAGCCAGCTCGAGGCCGACCTGGCGGCGCTTGTGAACGCGCAGCACTGGCGCGACGGCTGGGGCTGGTGCCAGAGTTGCGACCCCGACCTGTGGATCACCGGCTGGGTGCTGATCGCGCTCGGCGAGGCCCGCGACGCCGGTCACGCGGCCCCCGATAGCGCCCTCACCAACGCCTGGTCCGGGATCCGCCGCGAACTGAACAGCCAGACCGACGTCGAGCGCCCGGCCGATCCGAACCAGCACGCCTTCCTGCTCTACGCCCTCGCGAGCGCCTCGGAGCACGTTGCGGAGGCGGGCCCGCTGATCGATGAGCAGGCGCGTGCGATGCGCGCGATCGTCGAGGAGCACCGGACTGGCCTCACGAGCTGGGGCCGCGCCTACCTGCTGCTTGGCCTGCTCGCCACGGGTCACGAGGCGGACCACGAGGACGTGCGGATCCTGCTCAACGACCTGACCGCGACCACCATCGCCAGTGCGAACGGCAACCACTGGGAGGACAAGCGCATCGCAGGCAGCATGCATAACAGCAGCGTGCGCCCGACCGCACTCGTCCTCCGCGCGCTTACCGAGGCCGCCCCGCAGCACCCGCTGATCGAGGAGACCGCACGCTGGCTCGCCATCGCGCGGTCCTCGCAGCGCTGGAAGACGAACGTCGAGCGTGCCCAGGGCATGGCCTCGCTCGGCGCCTACGCCGAGCTGACCGGCGAGACGCGCGGCGTGTACGACTACTCCGTGCTGGTGAACGCCTCGAGGGTGCTCGTCGGCGACTTCGACGTGCCCGCCGGCGACTACCTCGACGCCACGACGGTCGCGCTCGCGGAGCTGCCGCTCGGCGAGGTCAGCCGCGTGCAGTTCGAGCGCGAGACGGACGCCGAGGGACGCATGTATTACGGGCTCAACCTGCGCTACGTGACCCCCGCACAGGGCATCGAGGCACTGAAGCGGCTTCGCGGTCTCACACCGCTACTCGCTGCTGGACGAGCCCGGCACACCCATTACCAGCGCCTCGATCGGCGAGGTCGTGAGGGTGACGGTCACGGTACTCGCGCCCGCGGACCGCGTGTTCGCGAGGGTCGAGGACTTCCTGCCCGCGGGCCTCGAGCCGATCGACCCGCAACTCAACATCGTCTCGCCACGCCTCCGCGAGCAGCTGGAAGCCGATCGCGCGGAGGCGCTGCTCGGCGACGCGCCCGCGTACTACGCGCCCTGGTATCGCTGGTACTACAACCCGTGGGACCAGGTGGACCTGCGCGACGACCGGATCGTGCTGCTTGCCGATCGCCTGCCTCGAGGCGTGCACGAGTACGTCTACTACACTCGCGCCACCACGCCCGGCGACTTCTTCGTCGCCTCCGCCCACGCCGAGGAGGCCTTCTTCCCCGAGGTCTTCGGACGCAGCGACAGCGGCCGCTTCAGCGTCGTCGCCGGCGAGTAGCGCAGCGCGACGGGGACTTGCCCGCAGCGCGCCTTGACGGCCTGAGCCAGCAGTCAGGGTTCGTCCCCGTCGGCCCGCCGCATCACCCCGCGGATGCAAGACGAAGGCCCGCCAGCGGCGGGCCTTGTGCGGTGTCGTTGAACCCTCGGGGTCAGCTGGAGTTGGTGAGCTCCAGCCAGGGCTCGAGTTCGGCCTCATGGTGCCACCAGAAGCCGAAGTCGTTGTCCTCGGCGGCCTCGAAGTCGGTGTTGCGGTCGCCCATGTGGTAGTAGGCGTCGGCGTCTTCGAACTTCTCCTTGACCTTGGCGAGCTGGTGCTTCGACACGACGAAGTCGGGCTCGATCTCGAGCGCCGCCCACATGCGGCGCTGGCTGCTGAGCGGCCGGTCCGAACAACTGCCGACGATGAAGCCGCGGTCGATTGCCCGCCGGACCATGTCGACCGTGACGCCGCCCGGCGGGTCACCCAGCTCGAGAGTCCCGTCGATATCAAAGCTCAGCAGGATCGCCACTCAATACTCCCTCGGTTCCTTGTACGCCGAGGGAGTATCGCTAGCGAACCGCTAGGCCGCAACGGGGTGCGACGCCGGAACGGCGGCGCAGCCCCGACGATTAGTCGGGGACCGTGCTGAACGCCAGCGCGGCGGCCCGGAACGGGAGCACCCCGATCGTGACCGCGACCTCGGCCTTGATCGCCACCTGGCGTTCGCCCGCGCGCCCCTGCAACTGCTCCATCGGGTCGGTGATGAAGACCGTGCGCATGCGTCCGGTGCCCATGTTGCCGCCGCCCGAGTTGATCGGGTTCGGTCCCTTGAGCGAGATGTCCCCGGCGTAGAAGTCGTGAGCCTCGCCGCGCTTCACGCCTCGCCAGCCGAAGGCCTCGAGGAAGTACTGCGTGAATACCGCGAAGCCGTCGTACGGCGCGAACACGTCGATGTCCTCGGGCCGCAGGCCAGAGCCGGCGTACGAGCGCCGCGCCTGGGTGTCTGTCCACTCCTCGGTGTCGTCGAGGGTCTCGACGAGGCTGCGGGGGGCGAACTGGCTCTCCGTGTGGTCGAGGATGTAGACCGGCTTCTGCTTCATATCCTTCGCGCGCTCGGCGGTAGTGACGATGTAGGCGGCGCCGGCCTGCACGGGCCGGTCGCAGTCGAAGATGCTGAGGTTCTGTGCGATCCAGCGCCCGTTGAGGTAGTCCTCCTCGGTGAACGGCTCGGGCTCGTGCTGGGCGTAGTAGCTATGCGGCCAGAGCAGGCCGTTGGCATGCTCCTGGACGATGAACGGCGCCAGCCGGTCGTGGTTCGTCCCGTACTTGCGGGCGTACTGCCCGAAGACGTAGCCCTGGCCGGACAGCCCCCAGCCGTATGGGTGCGTCCACTGGCTCGGTCCGGGCGCGTCGAGGGTCGGGTTCTGGTGGTAGCGGCCCTCGATGTTCCCGTTCGGGTAGGGCACCAGGCAGACCTCGCAGCGCCCGTCGCCGACGACCTGGGCGGCGAGCCCGATCAGGTTCCAGAGGGTCGCGCCGTGCGAGTTCATGTACTTCACGTTCGGGAGGTTCATCGTCTTGCGCAGCCACTCGGCCGTCACGTACGTGAGTCCGTCCTCACTGTCGTACGGCGGGTCGAAGAAGGGCCGCTGCGGCCCCCACTGCGAGCCGAGGCTCACGTGGTTGGTCTGCCCGCCCGCCGAGGTGACGATGCCGTCGACCTCGTCGGGCGTGATGCCGGCGTCATCCAGTGCGGCGCGCGCGGCCTCGATGACGTAGGCGCCCAGCGTCTTGTCCATGCTGACGCCGTCCCAGCGGCGCTCGGTGTTCTTCGAGTGGCCCCGGCCTGCGAGTGCGACCTTGCCGCGGTGCTCCCAGATGCCGACGGGATCCTCGTTGCGCTCCCAGTGAATCGCGTGCGCCATGACTCATGCCTTCCTGCGCAGCCCCGGCTGCTAGTCGGGAACCGTGCTGAAGGCCAGCGCGGCGGCGTTGATCGGAAGCACGCCGATCGTGACCGCAACCTCGGCCTTGGTGGCGATCTGCCGGTCGCCCGCGCGGCCCTGCAGTTGCTCCATCGGGTCGGTGATGAAGACGGTGCGCATGCGTCCGGTGCCCATGTTGCCGCCGCCCGAGTTGAGCGGGTTCGGCCCCTTGAGCGAGATGTCGCCGGCGTAGAAGTCGTGCGCATCGCCGCGCTTCACGCCTCGCCACCCGAAGGCCTCCAGGAAGTACTGCGTGAACACCGCGAAGCCGTCGTACGGCGCGAACACGTCGATGTCCTCGGGCCGCAGGCCGGAGCCGGCGTACGACCGCCGCGCCTGCGTGTCCGTCCACTCCTCGGTGTCGTCGAGGGTCTGGACCAGGCTGCGCGGGGCGAAGTTGCTCTCGGTGTGGTCGAGGATGTAGACCGGCTTCTGCTTCATGTCCTTCGCGCGCTCGGCGGTGGTTACCACGTAGCAGGCGCCGGCCTGCACGGGCCGGTCGCAGTCGAAGATGCTGAGATTCTGTGCGATCCAGCGCCCGTTGAGGTAGTCCTCCTCGGTGAACGGCTCCGGCTCGTGCTGTGCGTAGTAGCTGTGCGGCCAGAGCAGTCCGTTGGCGTGCTCCTGGACGATGAACGGCGCCATGCGGTCGTGGTTGGTCCCGTACTTGCGGGCGTACTGCTCGAAGACGTAGCCCTGACCGGACAGCCCCCAGCCCCACGGGACGGTCCAGCGCGCCGGTCCGTGCGCCTCGAGGGTCGGGTTCTGGTGGTAGCGGCCCTCGATGTTCCCGTTCGGGTAGGGCACCAGGCAGACCTCGCAGCGCCCGTCGCCGACGACCTGGGCGGCGAGCCCGATCAGGTTCCAGAGGGTCGTGCCGTGCGAGTTCATGTACCTGACGTTCGTGAGGTTCATCGTCTTCTGCAGCCACTCGGCCGTCACGTAGGTGAGCCCGTCCTCGCTGTCGTACGGCGAGTCGAAGTAGGGCCGTGTCGGCCCCCACTGCGAGCCGAGGCTCATGTGGTTGGGCTGCCCACCTGCCGAGGTGACGATCCCGTCGACGTCTTCGAGCGAGATGCCGGCGTCGTCCATCGCGGCGCGCGCGGCCTCGATGACGTAGGCGCCCAGCGTCTTGTCCATGCTGACGCCGTCCCAGCGGCGGTCCGTGTTCTTCGTGTGGCCGCGGCCGGCGAGCACGACCTTGCCGCGGTGCTCCCAGATGCCGACCGGATCCTCGTTGCGCTCCCAGTGAATCGCGCGTGCCATGACTCGTGCCCTCCTGCGCTGCCCTTTCGCGTCGTGTGGTCCTCGCCGCGTTGGCGTCAGCTCTCTTCGACGACCTTGCACTCCGGAATCAGTTGATCCGGCGAGACCTCGATGAAGTCGACCTCCACCGTGGCTCCTACGGGGATCTCGTTCACGGGTGCGCCGGGGAGGTTCGAGAAGAAGTTGATCTCCAGATCCTCCTCAAGCGCGATGTCGGCGCTGCTGAAGGGCTGGTGCTCATGCCACGCCATATTGCCACGATCCGCCGGGCCGGGCCGGCTGCGACCGGGATCGCAGCCGGCTGTCCCCGCCTGCTAGTCGGGGACCGTGCTGAACGCCAGTGCCGCGGCGTTGTTCGGAAGCACCCCGATCGTGACGGCTACCTCGGCCTTGGTGGCGACCTGCCGCTCGCCGGCGCGCCCCTGCAACTGCTCCATCGGATCGGTGATGAAGACGGTGCGCATGCGGCCGGTGCCCATGTTGCCGCCGCCCGAGTTGAGCGGGTTCGGCCCCTTGAGGGAGATGTCGCCGGCGTAGAAGTCGTGCGCATCGCCGCGCTTCACGCCTCGCCACCCGAAGGCCTCCAGGAAGTACTGCGTGAACACCGCGAAGCCGTCGTACGGCGCGAACACGTCGATGTCCTCGGGCCGCAGGCCGGAGCCGGCGTACGACCGCCTCGCCTGGGTGTCCGTCCACTCCTCGGTGTCGTCCAACGTCTGGACCAGGCTGCGCGGCGTGGACGCGCTCTCGGTGTGGTCGAGGATGTAGACCGGCGTCTGCTTCATGTCCTTCGCGCGCTCGGCGGTGGTGACGATGTAGGCGGCGCCGGCCTGCACGGGCCGGTCACAGTCGAAGATGCTGAGATTCTGTGCGATCCAGCGCCCGTTGAGGTAGTCCTCCTCGGTGAACGGCCCCGGCTCGTGCTGTGCATAGTAGCTGTACGGCCAGAGCAGTCCGTTGGCGTGCTCCTGCACGACGAACGGCGCCATGCGGTCGTGGTTGGTCCCGTACTTGCGGGCGTACTGCTCGAAGACGTAGCCATGGCCGGACAGCCCCCAGCCGTACGGGTGGGTCCACTGCATCCGTCCCGGCGCGGCGAGGCTCGGGTTCTGGTGGTAGCGGCCCTCGATGTTCCCGTTCGGGTAGGTCACCAGACAGACCTCGCAGCGCCCGTCGCCCACCACCTGGGCGGCGAGACCGATCAGGTTCCAGAGCGTCTCCCCGTGCGAGTTCACGTACGTGGCGTTCTCGAGGTTCAGCTGCTTCCGCACCCACTCGGCCGTCACGTAGGTGAGTCCGTCCTCGCTGTCGTGCGGCGCGTCGAAGAAGGGCCGTGTCGGCCCCCACTGCGAGCCGAGGCTGATGTGCCAGGCTTGCCCGCCCCCCGAGGAGACGACGCCGTCGACCTCGTCGGGCGAGATGCCGGCGTCGTCCAGCGCGGCGCGGCCGGCCTCGACGACCTTGGCGCCCAGCGTCTTGTCCATGCTGACGCCGTCCCAGCGGCGGTCCGTGTTTGGCGAGTGGCCGCGGCCGACGAGCGCGACCTTGCCGCGGTGCTCCCAGATGCTGACCGGATCCTCGTTGCGTTCCCAGTGAATCTCGTTTGCCATCAGTTGTGCCTTCCTGCCTTGTGCCTCGGGTGGTAGTGGCGGGTGGTCTTCGCCGCGCAGGCGCTAGCTCGCTTCGACGACCTTCCACTCGGGGATCAGCTGATCGTCCGACACCTCGATAAAGTCGACCTCCACCGTCGCGCCGACGGGGACCTCGCCCACGGGTACGCCGGGCAGGTTCGAGAAGAAGTTGATCTCGGGGTATTCCTCAAGGGAGATCACGGCGTTGTTGAACGGCTGCTCTTCGTGCCACGCGATGATCCGCGAGTCGTAGGTGACCGAGTAGCCGTTGATGGTGCCGCGGCCGCTGGTCTCGACCCAGTCGAGGTGCAGGTGCCAGCCGCACTCGTTGCACTCCGCCTCCGGCGGGAACTGCTTGCGGTCGCACATGGTGCAGACCTGGATGATCAGCCGGCGCTCGTTGCAGGCGTCCCAGAACGGCTTGCTCAAGGCGTCGGGCACGGGAATCGGTCTCGGCATACGGGCCTCCTTGATCGTATATCGCGTATCCGCATCGCGTATCGCGTATCCGCATTGGGTATCGGGTATCGCGTATCCGCATCGCGTATCGCGTATTGCGGGGTGAGGGTACCGCAGCACGGCAACCCGGCGCTACGGGCGGCTAGTCGCTGTACTCGCTCAGGAGGACGATCCGCGCCTCGAGGCCGTCGCCGTCCGCCTCGAGGATGGCAACGGTGCCGAGTTGGCGGCGCTGCCACGGCAGCATCGTGCTGCCGGAATTGACGAACAGGATGCCCTGGTGCCGCTCCACCATCGGGACATGCGTGTCGCCGAAGATGACTGCCTCGACGCGCTCGTCGAAGACCCGCTGCAGGCACTCGTCGAGCGAGGTGTCGTCGCGTACCTGGCGCTCGATGATGCCCGGCACCACCTCGAAGCCGTAGCCGATGATGATCAGGTCGTGCATCAGCCCGACCGGATGGCCGGCCACATCGACGACACGCTTGCGGGCGACGCGCGGGTCGTCGAAACACGGCGCCGGCGGGACTTCCACCGCGAGCACGGGCGCGATCTGCTCCAGCCAGTCCAGGCACTCCGAGGTATAGACGTCGCCGGCGTGCAGGATGAGATCGACGCCCTCGAAGGCGCGGGCGACCTCGAGCGGCGGGACCTTGCCCATGGCCGGGCAGTGCGTGTCCGAGATCAGGCCTGCTCTCACGATGGCTCCTTACCGTTGCGCCGCCGGCGCCGGCCGCCACTGTGCCGAACCGCGGGATCTTGTCGTCCAGGGACGGTGACGCCTGATGTTCGTGCAGCGGTAGGGAGCAGGCTATCAGGGGGCTAGTGGGTGCCCTGGGCGGCCATGACGGTGGGCATGCCCTGCATGCCGCGAAGCGTGTTGATCTCGCCGCGGTGGCCGTTGAAGTGGCCCATCATGTGCAGCGAGATCGCCTCGCCGACGCTCTCGGTGCCGTTGCGCGCGGGAATCTCGCGCTCAAGGTCCTCGTCGGTGGCGTTGGCGAGGAACTCCGCGGTGCGCTCGAAGACGGCGTCCTGGTAACCGCCGAGAGCCTCGATGTCGGCGACATGCACCTCCCGGGCGTCCTCGTCGGACATGCCGGTGCCGAAGCCCTCGAAGGGGAGGCCGCTGCGGCCGGCCCACTCTTCGCTCCAGATCTGCGCGCCGCCGCTGACGCGGCTGATGATGAGGTCCTCGACGCGCGCGGTGTGCCAGAGGCACCAGGCGATCGAGTGGCTGCCCTGCTCGGGGACGAAGTGCAGCTGCTCGTCGCTGCCGTTGCGGGCGTCGATCAGGGCGCCATGCGTGAACTCGAGGCTGCGCTGGATGAATGCGACGGTGCTCACGGTTCCCCCTTGTGCTCAGGCCGCAATCCTACGCGCGTGCCGGTCGGCGGCGAAAGCGAGTCGCAGCCGGGCCCGGCGTCCGCGCCGCGAGCAACGCAGTGCTCCGCAATGACGAAGATCCGAAGGATCAGGGAACGATCCGCCTCGAAGCCGCGTATCTCTTATCAGGATGGTACTGGCGCGACTTGACGCGAGACGCGAACACTACCTCGGCCGGCCGGCGGAGGATGAGGGGCGCATGACCGAAGACGAGGCCGTCCTGCGCTGCCAGAACGGGGATCGCGAGGCCTTCCGCTACCTGGTAGAGCAGTACAAGCACCCGCTCTTCGGCACCGCCTACCTGATGACCGGCAATGCGGCCCAGGCCGAGGAGCACGTCCAGGACGCGTTCCTGCTGGCCTGGCGCGGCATCCGGACCTTCCGGCGAGGCAGCTCCGTGAAGCCCTGGCTGATGCGCATCCTCGTGAACGCCGTGATCTCCCAGCAGCGGAAACGCAGGCTGCCGACGGTCCCGCTGGAGGAGTCGAGCCCGCTGGGAGCGCCCGCCGGGCAGCTCGACGCACTCGAGGCGAGCGAGGACCGCCAGGCCGTGCGCCAGGTGCTCGCCCAGCTCAGTCCCGAGCACCGCGAGGTAGTGGTGCTGCGCTACTTCGCCGACCTGACGATTGCGCAGGTGGCCCGTTCCGCCGGCCTGCGCGAGGGCACGGTCAAGTCCCGGCTCCACCGAGCGCTCCGCCACATGCGTGAGCTGCTGGAGCAGTCCGGCGCGATGGAGGTTGCGGGCAATGGCGCATAACGACGCACCGGACCCGGGGATGGAGCGCCGCCTCCGGGAACACTTCAGCGAGGAGGCCCGCGACTTGCGTGCACCTGACGATCTCTGGGCTCGGATCGAGGGGCGGCTGGGAGAGCAGCAGCAGCCGCGTTTCGCCTTCCTGCGTGACGCCGCCACCGCCTTTGGCGGGCGGACCTGGGTTCCGGCGGCGGCAGCGGCCTTGCTGGTCGTGGCCGCCGGGGTCGGGGTCTGGGCCCTCGCCGGCGGCCCCGGCGATGGCGACGGCGCGGCGCCCATGGTCGCGGCCCCCGCCGCCACGGCAGCCCCCACCGGCGCGCCGACCGCCCCCGCCGCCACGGCGACCCCCGTCCCCACGGCGGCTGTCGTGAGGCCGATCGCCGCCGCCACGGCGGCTCCCACGGCGGCTGCTGCCACGAGGGCGCTCGCCGCCACGGCGGCCGCTACTGCCGCCGCCACGGCGGCTGCTGCCGCTGCCCCTGCCCCCACCGCCACGCCGGCTCCGGCTGCCACGGCCGAGGCCGCGCCGGCCGCGGACGACGGTTCCATGGCAGACGCGGCTCCCTCGGAAGAGGCCGCCGAGCCCGCACCGGCCGCTGATGCCTATGCGTCGCCATACCGACCGGTGAATCCGGGCAGCGGCGCCGCTCCCTCCACGACGGGCGAGGACGCCTCCTCGCAGCCCCGGCAGCCCTCGGCTACGACGTTCCATGACTACGGCCGCACGCCCTTCGTGGACGCGTCCAGCGATGCTGTCTCCACGTTCAGCCTCGACACGGACCGCACCTCATACTTCCTCGCCCTCAACTGGGTGAACAATGGCTACAGCGTCGAGCCCGATTCCGTGCGGGCGGAGGAGTGGATCAACTCCTTCGACTACGGCTATGACGCGCCGAGCGACGATCGCAGCTTCGCCGTCAGCAGCGACGTGGTGGAGCACCCACTCGACGAAGGTCGCCACCTGGCCCGCATCGCCTTCCAGGCGCCGGAGCTGCGCGACGACACGCCCCTGAACGTGACGCTGGTGCTGGATGCCTCCGGCTCCATGGAGCGGGGGAACCGCGTCGCCATCGCCCGGGAGGCGGCGGAGACGATCCGCCAGAGCCTCAACCCTCGCGACCGCATCGCCGTCGTCCACTTCACCAACAGCGTGATCGAGGCGTACACCGTCGAGCACAGCGCACCCGACGACGAGGACGTGGCGTGGTCGATCAGCCGCCTGCAGCCGCACGGCAGTACGAACGTGCAGGCCGGTCTCAACCTCGGCGTCCAGCTCGCCGACGCCGCCCGGCGCGAGCGTCCCGAAACCTTCAACTACATCATCCTGATGTCCGACGGCGTCGCGAACGTGGACGCGACCAGCCCGTTCGCCATCCTCGAGTCGGCCGCGGATTCCGACAGCAGGAACCCGCTGCGGCTGATCACGATCGGCGTCGGGATCGAGAACTACAACGACTACCTGCTGGAGCAGCTGGCGCAGCACGGCAACGGCTGGTACCGCTACCTCGACGACATCGTCCAGGCGCAGGAGACGTTTAGCCGCGAGAGCTGGCTGGCGCTCTCCACGCCCTTCGCGGACCAGACGCGCGCCCAGGTGACCTGGGATCCCGCGGTCGTGCAGTCCTGGCGCATCGTCGGTTACGAGAACCGCATCACGCCGGACCACACCTTCGAGCAGGACCGCAAGGAGTTCGCCGAGCTCCCCTCCGGGGCATCCACGACCGTGTTCTACGAGCTCGTGCTCCACGAGGACGCCCGCGACCGGTCCAGCGTGCTGGGCAGCGTGGAGTTGCGCTGGGTGGACCCGGCGTCCGGGGCTTCGCTCAGCCAGGACGCCGGCGTCTCCGGGCACACGGGCGCCTCGTTCGCCGGCGGCGACGGCTACCTGCGCCTCGGAGCGATCGTGGGCCTCGCCGCCGACCGCTACAGCAGCCTCTCGCCCCAGGTCGAGGGTGCGGAGGTCGACTACGCGGGCATCCACGGCGATCTCGCCGCCCTGGGGGCGGAGCTGGACGCCCTCCAGGCGCAGCTCGGCTCGCTCGAGGCCTACACGGACTTCCGCTTCCTGCTGGACCAGCTGACGACGGCTGCCGAGGAGCTGGCGCCTTCCTCGGGCTACAGCGAGTGACGCAGCTCGTCGCCGAGCAGGACACCGGGATCAGAGAACCGTCCGGCGGTCACGCGCGTATCTCCAGGTAGGAGGGGCTGGCGCTACCTGGCCAGCCGTCCCCTCGTTGATCGGCAAGACCCGACGTTCGTCTCCCCTCAACACCGCAGCCCAGGGAGGTTCCCATGCGACGAGCAATGCGGATGTACCGGATCCCCGCCGCGATCGCCCTGATCGCACTGCTCACCCTCGCGGTCGCCGCCTGCGGCGATGACGATGACGAGGATCGCAGCCGCGGACGCCAGGCTGCCCCCACCGCGGCCACCATCGCCACGGCTGCCCCCGCCGCCACGGCCACGGCGGCTCCCGCCGCGCGGGCAACCGGCGCGCCCACCGCCGTCTCTGCCCCCGCCGCGCCGGCGGATCAGCAGCGGCCGGGGCCCACGGACACGACCTTCCGCAACTACGGGCGCACGCCGTTCGTCGATGCAGCGACGGACGCCGTCTCGACGTTCAGCCTGGACACGGACCGCACGTCCTACTTCCTCGCGCTCAACTGGGCGCGGAGCGGCTTCGCGGTGGAGCCCGACTCGGTGCGCGCGGAGGAGTGGGTCAACGCCTTCGCCTACGGCTACGACCTGCCGCGCGACGAGCGCAGCTTCGCGATCACGAGCGAGGTGGTGGAGCATCCCCTCGGCGGCGGGCGGCATCTGGCCCGCGTCGCCCTCCAGGCACCGAGGCTGCGCGACAGCACACCCCTGAACGTGACGCTGGTGCTGGATGCATCAGGCTCCATGAACGAGGGAAACCGGGTCGCGATCGCCCGCGAGGCGGCGGAGACGATCCGCCAGAGCCTCAACGCGAGCGACCGCATCGCCGTCGTGCACTTCACCACCGAGGTCATCGACGCCTACACCGTCGAGCACACGCATCCCGACGACGGGGCGGTCGCGCGCTCGATCGGGCGGCTCTCGCCGCACAACAGCACGAACGTGCAGGCGGGACTGAACCTCGGTGTGCGGCTCGCCGACGAGGCGCGCCGGGAGCGGCCGGGTGCCTTCAACTACATCATCCTGATGTCGGACGGCGTGGCGAACGTGGATGAGACGAACCCGTTCGCGATC
The DNA here is from genome assembly GCA_965247925.1 of Dehalococcoidia bacterium. Lineage (GTDB taxonomy): Bacteria > Chloroflexota > Dehalococcoidia > UBA2979 > UBA2979 > VXMT01. The sequence goes on along the minus strand of CBDFIB010000003.1, from coordinate 608,933 downwards.
CTCGAGTCGTCCCCGGACTACGACCGGCAGAACCCGCTGCGGCTGATCACGATCGGCGTGGGGATCGCGAACTACAACGACTACCTGCTGGAGCAGCTGGCGCAGCACGGCAACGGCTGGTACCGCTACCTGGACGACACCGAGCAGGCGCGGGCGACGTTCAGCCGCGAGAACTGGCTGGCGCTGTCGACGCCGTTCGCGGACCAGGCGCGGGCGCAGGTGACGTGGGACCCGCGGGCAGTGCAGGCGTGGCGGATCGTCGGTTACGAGAACCGGATCACGCCGGACCACACGTTCGAGCAGAACCGCAGGGAGTTCGCGGAGCTTCCGTCCGGGTCCGCGACGACGGTGTTCTACGAGCTGGTGCTGCGCGACGCGGCGCTCTACCGCTCGGCGGTGCTGGGCGAGATCGAGGCGCGCTGGGTCGACCCGTTCACGGGCGACACGCTGAGCCAGCGGCTGGACGTGTCGGGGCGCACGGACGCGCCGCTCGACGCCGCGGACCGCTCCTTCCGGCTCGGGGCGATCGTGGCGCTGGCGGCGGACCGCTACAGCGCGCTCTCGCCGCAGGTCGAGAACGCCGAGGTCGACGCCGGAGGCATCCACTACGACCTCGCGGCGCTGCTCGGAGAGCTGGACCTGCTGGGCGAGCGCCTTGGTTCGGCGCAGGCGTACCAGGACTTCCGCTTCCTGCTGGACTGGCTCGTGGTGGCCGCCGCGGAGCTGGCGCCCGCCGGCGGCTCGTCCTCGGGCTCGGGCTACAGCCAGTGACGTAGCCCGCTCGCACGGCGACGGCTGTACCGAGCGATGCCGGCCGCCGCCATCTCAGGCCGGCGCCTGTCGCCTCCGCTCGGGCACAGGACTGCCTAGAGCCGGAAGCGCCGGTCCACGCCGATGCGACGGCGTCGCAGCTGCTCCCTCCGTCCCGCCTCGTCGAGGCGGCGCGCGCCGGGCGGGAGTACCGAGGGCAGATCGGCGAGCTTGACCAGCCTCGCGGCCGGGGTGGGCTGGGAGTCCGCCTGCATCCAGCGCAGTCCGATGTGCCCCTCGCAGTGCCCGTCGGTCGCCAGCCAGTTGGGGACGCCCGGGTCGTCGTGGGCGACGACGAGGATCGCGGAGCCGTCGTCCTCCAGCACCGCCTGTGAGCCGTTGATGCTGGAGAGGTGGTAGCGATAGTCGATCGAGGTCATCCAGTAGGTGTTGAGCTCGAAGTTCCAGTAGAAGCAGTCCGGCGGCGTGAACTCGATCAGCAGCGCCTCGTCCGGCTGGACCATGAAGTAGCAGTGCTGCGGCAGCCCGCCGGGGGCGGCTCCGAGCTTGCGCGCCGTCGGAGATTCGAGGAAGCGGTTCGGCTGCGCTCGATAGTGCTCCTGCCACCCCCGCCAGTACGCGACGGTCTCGTGCAGCTCCTCAGTGGCCGCCTCGAGGCCCTCGGCGAGGCGCTCCGGCGTGAGCCGTGGCGGCGCTCCCTCGGCGCCGACTCGCTCGATCCGGATGGTCATCGGCTGCTCCCGCTCCCAGTCGCCGAAGAACTGCCGGATCCAGACCTTGTCGACATCGGGAGTGGTGCGGATCCAGTTGCCGGGCTGCGGCTCCGGACTGAGGGTGACGACGAAACTGCCGTCCCACTCCGTCTCCAGCTCGTCGCCGAGCAGCCGCCCCACCTCGGCCGACTCGCCCTCGGGGACCGTCTCCACGGGGCGGGCGGCGGAGAAGGCGACGAAGTGCGCGCTGCCGCGGTTGCCGGCGAGCCTGTAGGTCTCCCTGCCGTCGATCAGCCCGAGGAAGTAGACGCAGTCCGGGTTGTCGCCTCCCCGCTTGCGGTTGGGACCCATCAGCCGGAAGAGCTGCGGGAACAGCGGATCGGCATGCTCGAGCCCGATCTCGAGCCCCGCCGAGATGTTGCGGGCGACGTACTGGAGGCCGACCGCCCGCTCGAGGGGCGTCGCGGGCGAGGGATCCGCGAAGACGAGCTCCCCGATGTCCTTGAGGCGGTCGCAGAACTCGTGCCACGCCGTCCTCAGCGCCTCGTCGTGTTCGGTGTCTCCATAGGCCATCGTTCACGTCCTGCCCGCCGGGATGAGCTCAGTGCGTGCTGACGAACTCGTCGATCAGTGAATGGATCTGCTCGATGTCGTCGGTCGGCACGGCGTGGCTCATCGGGAGGATGAGGCCGTACTCCATCACGCGGTCGGCGTTCGGGTAGCCCTCGGGAGCAGCCTTGTGGGCGGTGTCCCTGAACGCGGGTTGGCGGAGGATGTTGCCGGACCAGACCATGCGCGTCTGGACGCCCCTGCTCTCCATGAACTGCTGGAACTCGGGCCGGTCGAAGCCCGCATCCTCGCGGATCATCAGCGGGTAGGAGATCCAGCTCGTCTTCAGCCCCTCCAGCTGCCGCGCGGGCACGAATCGCTCGCGGATGCGCTCGAGGTTGAAGAACTCCGTGTGCAGGTCGAAGCGCCGCTTGCGCGCCTCGTAGAACTCCTGGAGCCTGCCGAGCTGCACGAGCCCGAAGGCGGCGTGCATCTCCGAGGGCTCGAAGTTCCAGCCGACCTCGTCGAAGATGAAGTACGTGTCGTAGGGGATGCCGTCGATCACCGCCTCGAAGCGGTCGCCCGAGCCCTGCTTCGAGCCGTACGTCTGCACCTCGGACGTGCGGCCCCAGCGGCGCAGCAGCAGCGCGCGGTCCCACTCCTCCTCGCTGTTGACGGCGACGAGGCCGCCGCTGCCGCCGCTGGTGATGATGTGCGAGCGGGCGAAGCTGGTCATGCTGATGTCGGTCCAGGTCCCGGTCGTCTTGCCGCGCAACTCCGCCCCGAGCGTGTCCGCCGAGTCCTCGATCACCTTGAGGTCGTGACGGTCCGCGATCTCGCGGATCCGCTCCCAGTCCGGCGCGTTGCCGATCAGGTTCGGGATCAGCATCGCCCGCGTGTTCGGCGTGATCATCTCCTCGATCTTGTCGACATCGATGTTGTAGGTGTCGAACTCGACATCCACGTAGGAGGCGACGAATCCGCCGCGCACGATCGGCGCGAAGGTGGCGGAGAAGCTGATGATCGAGGTGATGATCTCGCTCCCCGGCGGCAGGTCGAGCAGCTCGACGGCGAGGTACAGCGCCGAGGTGCCGGAGTTGGTCATGACGCCGTGCTTCTTGTCGAACATGGCCGCGACGCGGCGCTCCATCTCGCGCACGCGCGGGCCCACCTGCAGATCCGGCTCCGTGCGGAGCGCCTCGACAACGGCGGCGATCTCCTCCTCGCCGTAGATCGGGTTGGTGTAGCGGATCGAGTACTGGCTCTCGTCTGACATGGGGACGGCCCTTCTGCGGCGTGGCCGCTGACGTGCGGGGGAGCGCATGCTAGCGGGCCCGCGCTCGCCCGCACAGGCGAGCGGCCCGCAATCTTGCCGCGCAGAGCCGGACGAGGCGGCCAGGCGCTACGCTGCGGGCAACGCCGGGCCACGAGGACCGGCGCCCGAACGGAGGCGCGATGCACGCCGCGCTGGGCCGCGGAGGCGACCTCGTACGCGGCCGGCTGTTCTACGGCTGGTACATCGCGCTCGCCGGCGCGTTCACCAGCTTCCTCACCTTCGGTGTGGTCGGCTTCGGCTTCGGTGTGTTCATCGAGCCGATCCGCGAGGAGACCGGCTGGAGCCTGGCCGCGATCTCCGTCGGCTTCTCGCTGCGCAGCTTCGAGCACGGACTGCTCGCCCCCGTCACGGGCGCGCTCGTCGACCGTCTCGGAGCGCGCAGGATGGCGATCGTCGGCGTGCTGATCGTCGGCGTCGGGCTTGTGCTCTTCTCGCAGGCCCGCGTCCTCTGGGTCTACTACATCGCGAGTCTCGTGATCGCCTCGGGCGAGAGTCTCGGCTCGTCGACGGCGTACTCGGCCGCGCTGATGCGCTGGTTCGATCAAAAACGAGGCCAGGCGCTCGGGCTGCTGGCCTCCGCGCGCGGCGCCGGCTACTTCATGGTGCCGGTGCTGGCGGTGTTGATCGGCGCCTTCGGCTGGCGCTCGACGCTGCTGATCGCCGCCGTGGTGATCGTCGGCTGCGCGCTGCCGCTCTCGCTGGTGCTGCGCAACCGCCCGGAGCCGTACGGCTACCGCCCGGACGGAGCTCCGGCTCCGGCAACCCCGACCGCCTCGCAGGAGGCAAGCTCGTTCGGCGACGGGATGACGGTCGCCGAGGCGCTGCGCACGCCGGCGTTCTACCTGCTCGGGACCGCCACGGCGATCGGCGCGGCGACGCAGATCAGCTGGATCGTGCATCAGGTTCCGCACCTCCAGAACGTCGGCTTCACGTTGCAGGGCGCAGCCTTCATCACCGGCGCCTACGGGCTGTTCCAGGTCCCCCTGCGCTTCATCTGCGGCTGGCTCGGCGACATCGTGGGGCGTCGCAGGCTCTACGTGATCTCCTATTTCCTGCAATGCGTCGGGATGCTGATCTTCGCGTCGCTGTCGCCCTCGCGGCTCTGGCTGCTGCCGCTCTACTTCCTCACCTACCCGTTCGCGCACGCGGCCTGGGTGGCGATGTTCATGACGCTGGTGGCCGACTACTTCGGCACCCGCTACTTCGCAACGATCCGCGGCCTCACCTCGACGTTGATGATGCCGCTCGGCTTCGCCGGGCCGGTCATCGCCGGCTGGGCGTTCGACCAGACGGGGAGCTACCGCCTGGTGTTCACTTGCTACGCGCTGTTCACCCTCAGCGGCGCGATCTTCCTGCTGCTGATCCGGCGGCCCACCTGGGCGCAGCTCCCCTCGCGCTGATCGCGAGCGCGATCCTGATCACGAGGGGATCGAGGACTGCTCAGTCCGCGGCCAGCGCCTCGCGCAGCTCCGCGGCCACGCGCAGTGCGCGCGCCGCCTGCTCCGAGGCCTGGCGTGCGCTGTCGCCCGTGTAGCGCGTGGGGTCCAGCAGCTCCGCCAGCCGCTCCGCGCCGAAATGCGAGGCGATCTCCTCGTCCCTCGCGAGCAGCGAGGCGAACGCCTCTCCGCTGGTGGCGGCTTCCTGCGCTGCCTCGTACACGGCGTCGTGCGCGCGCTGCCGCCCGATCTCGCGACCCAGCGCGAGCATCAGGCTCTCCGACATGATCAGCCCGCCGGAGAGATCGAGGTTGCGCCGCATCCGCTCCGGGAAGACGCGCAACCCGGTCGCCACATCGAGCAGCCGCACGAGGATGTCGCCGCTCAGCTCGAGCGCGCGGAGCAGCGCACGGTCGATCATCATCGAGCGGCTGCCGTCGGCCTCGTGATCGCCGAGCATCGCCTCGATCGCGAGCGGGACCAGCGATCGCAGCTCCGTCTCGTCCGCGATGATGTCCTGGCAGAGCTTCGGGTTGCGCTTCTGCGGCATCGTGCTGCTGCCGACGGTGCCGGGCGACACGGGCTCCTCGACCTCCGCGAACTCCTCCGACATGAGCACGCGCACCTCGCGCGCCGCCTTCCCGCAGCTCGTGCCGAGCAGCGCGAGCGCGAGGACGTACTCCGTCATGTGGTCGTAGATGGTGCGGCCGGGCAGCGGCATCGAGCCGAACCCCAGCAACTCGCCCATCCGGCGCTGCAACACGGGTCCGTGGCCCTCGAACGAGGCGGCCGTGCCCGCGCCCCCGCCGAGCATCGCGACGAAGATCCGCGGCTCGATCTGCCGCAGCCGCTCGGCGTGGCGGCACAGCTCGTCAATCCACACGGCCACCTTCGCGCCGAAGGTCGCCGGCACCGCGTGCTGGCCGTGCGTGCGGCCGGCGATCGCGTCGTCCTTCGTGCGCTCGGCGAGGCCGGCGAATGCCTCGAGCAGCCCCGCAATCTCCGTGAGCACGATGTGGTGCGCCTTGCGGACCTGCAGCAGGTTGCCCGTCTGGGTGATGTTTTGCGTCGTGGCGCCCCAGTGGACGTAGCCGCCGGCGTCGCCCTCGCAGAGCCGGTCGAGCTCCCAGACCAGCGGAACCAGGCCGTGCCCGGTCACGCGCAGTCCCTCGGTCACGCGATCGAGGTCGAATAGCTCGAGCTGCGCCTTGTGCTCGATCTCCTCGGCGGCCGGCGCGGGGATCATGCCGATCTCTGCCTGCGCCCGGGCCAGCGCGACCTCGACATCGAGCCACGCCTGCCAGCGCGCGTCGCGCGCGAGAAGCTGCCGGATGCCGGGATCGCGGACGCGTAGCGCGCTCGGTCGTTCTCCGGTCATCGTGTGCTCCTCGCCGCGCGCGGATGCTACGCGATCGGTGCTGCGCCCGGCCGCCTGCAGCGCCCTCCTGGCGAGCGTCTCCGAGGGCGCAGCCCTGCTATTCGGGCGAGGCGAACTCGCCTATCCAGTGCACATTCCCCGCAATCGGGGTCGCCATCCGGACGAGCTTCTCGTCTGCGGTCCAAAATTCGCAATCGAGAGCCTCCGCCAGCGCCAGATAGTGTGCGTCGTACACTGCCCCCTGGCTGAGCCGGCTCGCCAGTTCCATGGCCCGGACGTGCAGATTGGGCGCCTCGTGCAGTTCGAGGCGTGATGCCAGCAGGCTCGCGATCAGTTCCGTGGCCCCTTCCACGGTCAGTTCTCCCCGCACCACGCGCCGATGCAGGGCATTCGCCGTCTCCACGGGCATGAGGTGTGGGGCCGCCAATCTCGTGTCCTGGCTATCCCAGGACTGGAGGATTGCGTGGGCCTTGCCGGAGTGCTCCTCTTCCACCAGCCACTTGACCGCCAGGCTTGCGTCGACAACGACGAGTTCGGTCAAGCGCTGTTCCTGGACTCGCGAGCCTCCCGGATGAAGTCAACGCCGCTGCCCGGCAGCACCTCGCCGCCGAAGTACTTGTTCCGGAGTTCCGCGAACCGTTCGGAGTCGGAGCGGTCGGCGGAGAGGCCGAGCATCCCATTGGCCGCGTCTAGCGCCAGCTCCTTGCCTATGGCGGTCAGGCAGTACTGGCGCATGCTGATGCCCCGGAGTGCAGCCGCGACCTTCAGGCGGCGCTGTACAGGGACGTCCAGGTCCAGAGTCAGTCGTTTCTTCGCGGGCGCCATGTGTCTTGCGGCTCCACTTGTTGGCGTGGTTGGTGCAGGGAGAGTGTAAACACAGAAATACGTGAATGCACTCCCTTGTCCTGGGCTGACCGCGCCGGGCGGGCTCACCGCGCAGCGAGTAGGATCGGGCGGCGCTGCGCCTGACTCGCAGCGCACGATCAGCCTCGAGGGAGCCGGAGCCATGACGAACAGCAACGACGGAGGCCACTACCGCGTGGTCTGGCCGCGCAGCGCGCGGCAACTCCAGCCCCAGCCGCTGGCCCCACGGCTGGACACGCTGGCCGGCAAAACGGTCGCCCAGCTCTGGGACTACGTGTACCGCGGCGACGAGATCTTCGACCTGCTGGAGCCGCAGCTCGCGGCGCGCTTCCCCGGTGTCCGCTTCGTGAGCTGGCGGGAGTTCGGCTCCACGCACGGCTCCGAGGAGCGCGAGATTCTCGCCTCGCTCCCGCAGCGCTTCAAGGAGCTGGGGGTCGATGCCGCCATCTCCGGGATGGGCTGCTGAGGCAGCTGCACGCCCGCCGTGATGCGGGCGAGTGCAGCGTGCGAGTACGCGGGCGTCCCTACCTCGTCGCTTGTCTGCGAAGGGTTCATCGGCCAGGCCGGCACGACCTCGGCAGGCCTCGGGCTGCCGAACCTGCCACTGGCGATGGTGCCGGGCCACGTCGGCAACCAGAGCGAGCAGGAGATGGAGCGCAACGTCCGCGAGGTGACGCTGGACGCCGTGGTTGCCAATCTCCTCAAGGCGCCCGCGGACGCGCCGGCCGTCGCCGAGCCCTCGCCGCGCGAGATCGTCTTCGAAGGCAGCTTCGAGGAGGTCAACCGCTACTTCTACGAGTGCGAGTGGAGCGACGGGCTGCCGATCGTGCCGCCCACCGTCGAGAAGGTGGGGGAGTTCCTCGGCTTCACCGATCGCGATCCGGACGAAATGATCGGCGTGATCCTGCCCGACAACCGCGCGGTCACGATCTGGAGCGTCGCGGTCAACGGAGTGATGGCGGGCTGCCGGCCGGAGTACATGCCCGTGCTGCTCGCCCTCGCCGAGGCGATGGCCGATCCCGAGTACGGCGTGGAACACAGCGGCAACACGCCCGGCGCCGAGACGCTGATCACCATCAACGGACCGATCGCGAAGGAGCTGGGCTTCAACTTCGAGCAGGGTGTCCTGCGCGACGGTTTCATCGCGAACACCTCGATTGGGCGCTTCTGGCGGCTCTACCTGCGCAACGTCGCGGGATTCCTGCTGCACAAGAACGACAAGGCCACCTTCGGCAACACTTGGCGCGTGGTGCTGGCGGAGAACGAGGACGTGCTCGCCGAGATCGGCTGGCCGCCCACCAGCGTCGAGATGGGCTTCGAGGCGGGCGACAACACCGTCACGATCGCGCGCTACACCGGCAGCGACATGATGGCCTCGGTCTACGGCGATACGCCGGAGCTCGTGCTGCCCTACATCGCCGACGCGGTGCTGAAGCAGAACACTTGGCAGCTGATCTTCACCGTCGGCAAGTCGATGGGCTCGCTGCGGCCGCTGCTGGTGCTGAGTCCGATCCTGGCGCAGACGATCGCGAAGGCCGGCTGGAGCAAGCAGGACGTTAAGCAGTACCTCTTCGACCACGCACGGCTGCCGGCCTGGGAGTTCGAGCGCTACCTCGGCGACTGGACCGACCACGTGATCCGGTCGCTCGAGGCCGAAGTCAACCTCGGCAGGATCCCGAGGGTGTTCCTCGAATCGGACGATCCGAACCGGCTCGTGCCGATCGTGTTCGAGCCCGACGACTTCATGATCGCGGTCGCCGGCGACCCGCTGCGCAACAACGCGTGCACCTTCTCGCACAACGGCAGGCTCGGCTACCCGGTCGCGAAGCAGATCCGCCTGCCCGCCGACTGGGAGACACGGCTCGCCGAGGCGCGGACGAGCTGACGGGGCGACTCGAGGATGGTGCGCCGCCGCGGCAGGTACGACGTCCTCGTGATCGGCGGCGGCGTCACCGGCCTCAGCGTCGCGCACCACGCCGCCCGCTGGGGCCTCAGCACCGCCCTGATCGAGGGCGAGCTGCTGTTCGGCGGGCAGATCGCCACCGTCGAGCGACTCGACGGATATCCGGCTGCGGGCGAACTCTCCGGGATCGACCTCGCCGTGGATCTCGTCGAGGGCTGCCGCTCGCTCGGCGTCGCGATCGTGCAGGCGCCGGTCGAGGCGCTCTCGGCCGAGGACGGAGGGCACGTCGCCGTCGCCGGCGGTGAGCGGCATCGCACGCGTGCGGTGGTTGTGGCCTCGGGCGCGCGGCTCAAGCGACTGGGCGTACCCGGGGAGCACGAGTTGCTGGGCAGGGGCGTCTCTCAGTGTGCCTGGTGCGACGGTCACCTCTTCCGAGGCCAGGACGTCGCCGTCATCGGCGGCGGGGACGCGGCGGCGCAGGAGGCGCTCGTCCTGGCCGGCTTCTGCCGCACGGTCTACCTCGTCGCCCGCAGCCCGCTGCGGGCGAAGGCGGACTACGTGAACCGGCTCTCGAGGCTCGACAACGTCGAGTTCGTCTGGGGCTGCGAGGTCGACGAAGTCCTCGGCAGCGGCGCGGTCGAGGGCGTGCGGCTGCGCGGCGTCAGGGACGGCAGCGCCCGCGAGCTGGCGTGCACGGCCGTCTTCCCGTTCATCGGCTCCACCCCGAACAGCGAATTCCTGCCGCCGGAGCTGGAGCGCGAGGACGGCCACGTCGTCACCGACACCGCGTTCGCGACCTCGCTGCCCGGCGTCTTCGCCGCCGGCGCGGTGCGGCGCGGCTACGGCGGCCATGTAGCGGAGGCAGTGGGCGAGGCCGTCTCCGCGGCGAGCGCCGCCGCCCGCTACGTTCGAGGCGAGTGATGGGCGGGGCCGGAGCGAGCTACCGCGAGCACCTGGCTCAGTAGCCCTCCTCGACATCCACGACGCCCTCGAGGGGTTCGCCCGCCAGGTAGTGGCGCAGATTCGCGATGAAGATAGCGGCGATCTGGTCGCGTCCCTGCGGCATGCTCCACGAGAGGTGAGGGGTGATCCGCGCGCGCGGGTGCGAGTAGAGCCAGTGCCCGGCCGGCAGCGGCTCCGGCTCGATCGTGTCGAGCGAGGCCATGGCGACGCGCCCGTCATCGAGTGCCCCTCGCAGCGCCTCCTGGTCCAGCAGCGTCCCGCGCGCGACGTTGACCAGGTGCACGCCCGGCTTCACCTGCGCGAGGGCGTCGCGGTTGATCAGGTGGTGTGTGGCGGCGGTCGCCGGAGCGGCGAGCACCAGGTGGTCCGCCTCGCGGAGCAGCTTGCCGAGGTCGCTCGCCAGCTCGACGCCGGGTACCTCGCTCGGGCGCGGGCGGCGGCGGAGGGCGAGCACCCGCATCCCGAAGGGCAGCGCCCGCTCGGCGAGGGCCGCGCCGATGCCGCCCAGCCCCACGAGGCCCAGCGTCTTCCCGGTCAACGTACCCAGCCCCGGATCGCCGCGCCGCTCCCAGGGCTCGTGCATCGCTGTCTCCTCCAGCCGCTTCTCGAAGGCGAGCATCGTCGCCATCACCCACTCGGCGATCGGCACGCCGCTCGCCCCGCGTGAGCAGGTGAGGGTCTGACCGTCCTCGAGCTGCTCGATGGGGAATCCGTCGACGCCGGTGCCGTAGATGTGGATCCAGCGGACGCCGCTGCGCAGCGCTTCCTCCATGATGGGCACGCTGCGCGCGCCCACCAGCAGCACCTCGCCGTCCGCGTCCTGCGGGAACGGTCCGCGCGCCGGGACGTGGATCACCTCGACGCCCTCGACCTCGCGCGTCACGCGCTCGGTCATCTCGGGCGGCATCCATGTCAGCACGCGGAGGGGAGCACTCACGCGATCACGACTCCTTCGTACGCTGCCGATGCGTTTCGCCCCGGCATGGCGAGCGCGATCATAGCGCGTCGCGCCCGCGGGCTCGCCGCCAGCCGCATCTGAGAGGCGGCGAACGGGCGAGCGCGGGATTCTTGACAATCTTGCGCCCCCACCTATAGTCACAGCAGTGATATTGCGAGGGTGATAGGGCGAAGGGGGAACGCCCACTCCGATCACCATCGGCCACCCTCGACCCGTGGACCGGGTTCCCGGTCCGGCGCGTTCGCGAGGCGCTCCCTCCCCCGGGTCACGCCTCGCGTTGGAGGCAGCATGATCACGGACGAAATCAAGGTCATCGACGTCGACACGCACGTAACGGAGCCGTACGACCTCTTCACATCGCGCGTATCAACCAAGAAGTGGGGCGACATGGTGCCCCACGTTCGCAACATCCCCTGGGAGACGGCGAGGCACTGGGATCCGAGCGCGGACCCGGAGATGCCGCGTGACATCTGGATCCTCAACGGACAGCCCTCGTCGCCGATCGGCATCACGGCGATGGCCGGCTGGCGCGAGTGGCCTCCGGCCCACCCGTCGACCCTCGAGGACTTCGACCCCGGCTCCTACGACTCGACGAAGCGCCTGGAGCGCATGGACGAGTACGGGATGTACGCCCACATCATCTACCCGAACGTGGCGGGCTTCGGGAATCAGAACTTCCTCAAGCTCGAGGACCCCGAGCTCATGCTCGCCTGCGTCCGCGCCTACAACGACTTCCTGCACGAGTGGTCCGCCGTCGATCCGAAGCGGCTGCTGCCGATCATGGCCGTCCCCTTCTGGGACGTGGACGAGACGGTCGCGGAGATCAATCGCTGCTTCAAGCTCGGCCACAAGGGCGTGCTGTTCCCGCAGCAGCCGCACCTCTTCGGCGATTCGCCGATGCTGGCCGACCCGCACTGGAACCCCGTGTGGCACACGGCCGAGGATCTGGGCCTGAGCATCAACTTCCACATCGGCTCGGGGAACCCGGTCGACACCCACGGCGGCTTCGCCGGCAACGGCTCGCAGGCGAACTACTCCGCGGGCACCGTGCGCTTCTTCATGGACAACATGAACGGCATCATGGAGATCCTGATCTCCGGCATCTGCCACCGCCACCCCAACCTTAACTTCGTCTCCGTCGAGAGCGGCGTCGGCTGGGTTCCCTACGTCCTCGAGGCGCTGGACTGGCAGTGGATGAACGCGGGCGCCCGCGAGGAGCACCCGGAGATGGAGCTGCTGCCCAGCGAGTACTTCAAGCGCCAGGTCTATGCCTGCTTCTGGTTCGAGCGTGAGATCGCGCTCAAGACCATCGACCTGCTGCCCGACAACGTGCTCTACGAGACGGATTTCCCGCATCCCACGAGCATGTCGCCGGGTCCGGCATCGATCGCGGACGTGCCGAAGGACTTCATCGAGCGGAACCTCAGTTCGCTGCCGAGGGAGACGCTCCAGAAGATCCTCCACGACAACGCGGCGCGCGTATACAACCTCGATTACTAGCCGGTAAGCGCGGGCGGAGCGCGTCCTTGGAGGGCGCTCTCCGCCGCGCGACATGCCGAGGGGCGAATGGAGTTGCGCCAGGGAATCAGATCCGCAAAGGGGGCATCGGAATGAACGACGACCGCGAGCTTGCACGGTTCATGAGGGTGCTTACCACACGACGAGTTCTGCTGCGCGGTGCGGCGCTCGGCGGCGCCGGGCTCGCCGCTGCGGCGCTGATCGGCTGCGGCGACGACGACGAAGACGAGCAGCCGGCGGCCACGCCGGCCGCGACTGCGGCGGCCGCCGCGCCGACGGCGACTGCGACCGAGGCCGCGGCCGCCGCGGCGACGGCGACCGAGGCCGCGGCCGCCGCGGCGACGGCCAGGCCGACCGAGGCGGCGCCCACGGGGCCGGACTACGTCGCGCAGGCACTCGCAGACGGCGCGCCGTTCCCCTACGGCTACGACGAGCCCGAGGGGACGCCGAAGTCCGGCGGGATACTGCGTATCTCCCTCCTCTATCGCGGGACGCCAGCGACGTTTGACACAGGAAAGCAGCTTGAGCTTGCGGCCTCGACGGCGACGTTCTCAGCGGACCGCCTGGTTGGGTTCGCGACCGGGCAGGATCTGGGCAAGTACCTTCCGAAGATTCAGCCGGAGCTCGCGAAGTCCTGGGAGGTGAGACCAGACGGTCTCGAATTTACGTTCGAGCTGGAGCCGAACGTCAACTACCAGAATGTGGCGCCGGTCAACGGGAGGCGGTTCACAGCTCAGGACGTAAAGCTGACCTACGACCGGCATGCGGCAGGGGGCCTGAACCAGGCCTTCTTCGCGTACGTGGACTCCTTCACGGTGGTCGACGAGCAGACGTTCTCCATCCAGATGAGCTCCCCGGACGCGGACCTGCCCGTGGCGCTCGCCAGCCGCCAACTCCCGATCTACGCGCCTGAGCTGTGGGACGACGGGTTGATCGAAACGACGGCCATCGGGACAGGCGCCGCGATACTCACCGACGTGGAGAAGGAAGCGCAGCTGACCTTCGAGTCGAATCCCGACTACTGGCAGGGGAAGCCGTACCTCGACGGCGCGGAACTGGTCATCATCCCCGATGTCGCCGCGCGGCTCGCTGAGTACCGGGTGGGCAGGCTCGATCATGCCAATAGCGTCGTCAGAAACAAGGAGCAGGCCGACGGGCTGATCGAGAGCAACCCCGGCACGCGGATCACGTCGGATCCGATTACGAACGCCATCAGCTTCTTCGCGTTCAACACCGATCACCCGACGCTGCAAGACGACAGGGTGCGTCAAGCGATGTCGCTGGCGCTGGACCGGGAAGAGATGGTCCAGATTCTGTCCGGAGGCCTGGGCAGGGTGCTCCCGGTCTTCCTCTGGCCGCTGGTATTCGACAAGGAGCCGTCGGGGGACGAGCTCGGTCGCTGGTGGCGGCACGACCCAGCCGAGGCGAAGAAGCTCGTGGCGGCGGCCGGCGCGGAGGGCGTCACGCTGACGACCTTGTTTACGCCGTCGTACGGGGCCAGTCAGCCCAACAGCATTGCGTTCGTAACCTCGCCCTGGAAAGACATCGGCATCAATCTCGAGTCCCAGGACGTGGACTTCCAGACATTCTCCGCGTTGCGCTTCACGAGCAAGTTCAGGGATGACCCTGAAAGCCAGATGATGCAGGGGTACTCGACGGCTGCGCCGACGGCAAAGGGCTCGTTCTTCGATCTGGTGCACACACAGTCCTCACAGAACGTGCACAAGGTCAACGATCCGGACATCGATGCCTGGGCTGAGCAGGCGGTCGGCGAATTCGACCCGGATGCACGTCGCGAGCTGCATCGCAAGATCTGGGACCGCGAGTTGGACCGGGTGCTCCGCCTATCCATGTCTCAGACGTTCAACTACACGCCGGTGCAGCCGTGGCTCAGGTACTACCGGTGGAATGGAGCATTCATTTCCGTGTACCACACCTTCGATTGGGGCTTTGGCTACCACAAAGCGTGGCTGGACAAGTAGCGCTCGCTCGGTGGTGCGGCGATCGCCCGGGTGCGGCATCCCCCGGCGATCGTCGCGTGCGGAGTTGGCGCAGGGTTTCGTAGGCCCCGAGCTCTGTAGGACGAGGGGTGCCGGTGTCGTCAGCCCCGGAATGAGCGCGCCCGCCGATCTCATCGTGCGCGCATCGCGCGTTTGGAATGAACGGGACAATGGGTAAGTACATCATCCAGCGGGTTCTGGCCTCGATTCCGTCGCTCCTCGTGGTGTCGATAGTCATCTTCGGGCTGCTGCGACTCATCCCGGGCGATGTGGTGATGGCGCGGCTCGCGGACACCGGGGGTGGCCGCGCATACGTCTCCCAGGAAGACCTGGAGAGGATGCGGCACGAACTTGGGCTCGACCGCAACCCGGTGGTCGAATATGTCGATTGGGTGTTCGGCGTGGCCAGGGGGGACTTCGGAAACTCGCTCTGGACATCGGACGCCGTGCTCCCGACCATAATTGATCGCATGGGCGTCTCGCTGCAGATCGCCGCCATGGCGATGACGATCGCGATCGCCATCGCCATCCCCATCGGGATAGTCTCCGCGGTGAACCAGAACACCTGGCTCGACTATGGCGCCCGGCTGTTCTCCATCATGGGCCTCTCGATCCCGGACTTCTGGATCGCCACCGTGCTGCTGCTGGTGCTGTCGCTTTACGTCGGTTGGCTTCCGGAGTTTGGATGGTATGCACCCTGGGAGGATCCGTGGAGGAACTTCCAGGCGCTGATCTTTCCCGCGCTCATCGTCGGCTATCGCTTCTCCGCGGTAAGCGCACGCATGATGCGGTCGGCCATGCTCGAGGTGTTGCGCGAGGACTACGTGCGAACCGCGCGGGCCAAGGGCCTCGGCGAGCGAACCGTGATCATGAAGCACGCGCTGCGAAACGCGATGATCCCGGTGCTCACGATCATGGGCACACAGGTGAGCTTCCTGATCGGCGGTCTTGTGATCATCGAGCAGATCTTCCGTCTGCCGGGGATGGGAAGACTTGCGTTCGACGCGGTGGACCGACGCGACTATCCAGTCGTGCAGGGGACGGTGATGCTGATGGCCGGAATCTTCGTTTTCGTGAACCTGGCCGTCGATCTGGCGTACGCCGTCATCGACCCTCGCATCCGCTACTCCTGAGGTCGGCGGCCGGACCAGACTGGCGGAGAAGGCAGCAGCCAATGCGAACAGCGACCACCGGGGCGTCACCCGAGATCAGGCAGTTCGTGCGGACGCAACGTCACCCTGCGATCGACGTGCTCATCCGCATCATCAAGCAGCCGTTCGGGGCGGTCTTCGGGCTGATGGTTCTCGGCCTCATCTTCATGGCGATTACTGCTCCGTGGATTGAACCGTACGATCCCCTCGATCTTTCGGTGGACATATTCGCGGGCCCGACTCTCAGGCACCCGTTCGGCACTGACGATCTCGGACGTGATCAGCTGAGCCGCATCATCGACGGCTCGCGCATGTCCCTCTACGTGGGTCTCCTCTCCGTATTCGCGGGCAGCCTGACTGGATCGTTCGTCGGGCTGGTGAGCGGGTTCCTTGGCGGTAAATTCGATCTCGTGGTGCAGCGAGTGGTGGACGGCATGCTCTCCTTTCCCGGCATCGTCCTTGCGATGGCGCTGGTGTCCGTGCTGGGCGCGAACACCACGAACGCCGTGCTCGCGATCGCCATCGTCATCGCGCCGAGCAACTCTCGCGTCATCCGGTCGGCCGTACTGTCCGTGAAGCAGAACGTCTACGTGGAGGCTGCGCGGGCGACGGGTGCGAGCGACAGGCGCGTGATGTTCCGCCACATCCTCCCGAACGTCGTGGCGCCGATCCTGATCCTCGTCTCCGCCCTGCTCGGGGCCGCGATCCTGATCGAAGCGTCGTTGAGCTTCCTCGGGCTCGCGACGCAGCCACCAGACTCCTCGTGGGGGCTGATGCTGTCGACGTCCGGCCGGGAATACATGGAGATCGCGCCCTGGCTCGCGATCTTCCCCGGCCTCGCGATCAGCCTGACGGTGCTCTCCTTCAACCTGTTTGGTGACGTGGTGCGCGACGTCCTCGATCCCCGGCTGCGCGGCGCGGGCTAGCGCTGCGCCGGCACACGGGACGGGAACCGAAGGGAGACCGAGGCATGCCAGGACCGCTTGATGGGATTCACATCCTGGACTTCACCCGCTACCAGAACGGCCCCCACGCCACCTCGATGCTGTCCGACATGGGCGCCGACGTGCTCAAGGTCGAGCTGCCGGGTGACGGCGATCCGGGACGCTCGCTCGGCCGGCTGCCGGACGGCTTCTGCTCCTACTTCGAGGGCAACAACCGCGGCAAGCGCAGCATCACGCTCGACCTCCGCAAGCCCGAGGCGCGCGAGATCGTCTACAAGCTTGTGGCCGAGGTGGACGTCGTCACCGAGAACTTCCGGCAGGGGGTCATGGACGGCCTCGGGCTCGGCTACGAGGAGCTGCGGAAGCACAACGAGCAGCTGATCTACGGCTCCACCACCGGCTTCGGGCCGATCGGTGAATGGTCGCAGCGCGCCTCCTTCGATCACATCGCGCAGGGGATGAGCGGCGCCCTGATCGCCCAGGGCGGCGGACCCGGCAAGGAGCCGCAGGCCGTGCAGTGGGGCCTCGCCGACCAGTCGGGGAGCATCGTCTTCGCCTACGGGATCATGTCCGCGATCGTGGCGCGCGAGCGCTTCGGCACGGGCCAGCGGGTCGACGCCTCGCTACTCGGCAGCATGATGACCGTGCAGAACCTGACGCTGGCGAATTTCCTGCACACCAAACACCAGGAGGTCCGCGAGGGCGCCGGAGGCTACAACCAGGCCGCCTTCGGCTGGCACCAGACCGGCGACGGCAAGTGGCTGACCGTCGGCGTCCTCGACCCGAAGGACTGGCCCGGCCTCTGCCGCGCGATCGAGCGCGAGGACCTGATCAGCGACGAGCGCAGCGCCGACGCCTTCGCACGCCGCGAGCACGCCGCCTGGCTCCTGGCGGAGGTGAAGGGGACGCTCCTGACCAGGCCGAGGCAGCACTGGCTGGAGCGCATACTGGCGGAGCGCGTGCCCTGCGGCCCGGTCCTCGAGTACGCGGAGGTGCTCGCCGAGCCGCAGTTCTGGGACAACGGCTATATCGTCGAGGTAGAGCACCCCCAGTTCGACGACTACCTGTCGGTGGGCGTGCCCGTCCGCTTCAGTGAGACCCCCGGCGCAGTGCAAGGCCCGGCGCCGGAACTTGGCCAGCACACCGAGGAGGTGCTGCTGAGCCTCGGCTACGACTGGAAGGAGATCGAGCGGCTGCACGACGAGCGCGTGACCGCCGCCGGCTGAGTAAACACAGGGGAGCGCCTGCCGGGCCTTCGGCCGCCGCTCGCGAGAAGGGATCGAAGATGTCCGGGATCTCCGGGAACATGCTGGTTGCGCAGGCGCTGCAGGATCAGGGGGCCGATGCGATCTTCACGATCGTCGCCGGCCCCGTCACCAACGTGATCGGCGCCTGCGCCGAGATCGGCGTCAGGCCGATCGGCGTGAGGCACGAGCAGGCCGCCTCGATGATGGCGATCGCGCACGGCTACGTCGCCGGCAAGGTCGGCGTGGCGATGACGGGCTCCGGCCCCGGCGTCACCAACGCAATCACCGGCGTCCATGTGGCGTGGGACAGCGGCTACCCGCTGCTGCTCCTCGGCGGCTCCGCGGCGCTGCACCAGCGCGGGCGAAATACGTTCCAGGAAGCCGACTCCGTCGCGATGATGCAGCCGATCACCAAGTGGGCGATCCAGGCCGACTCTGCCGAGCGCATCCCCGAACTGATCGCGATGGGCTTTCACAAGGCGCTCAGCGGCCGCCCCGGCCCCGTCTACATCGACCTCCCCCTCGACGTGCTGCGCGAGGAGATCGAGGAGATCGAAGTCCGCCCGGCCATTCGCGCCGCGGCGCCGGCGCGGCCGCAGGGCGATCCGCTGCTCATCGAGCAGGCGGCCGAGCTGCTGCTGAACGCGGAGCGCCCGCTGCTGATTGTCGGCAAGGGCATCCGCTGGGCCGGCGACGAGGCGTTCGGGGACCTCCGGCAACTCGTCGAGGACCTCGGCGTGCCGTTCCTCGCTTCCCCCATGGGACGCGGCTACATCCCGGACGACCACCCGCTCAACGTCGCCGCCGCCCGCAGCCAGGCGATACGGGGAGCCGACGTGGTGGTGGTGCTGGCGGCGCGGCTCAACTGGATGTTCCAGATGGGACAGGGCTTCGCTGCCGACGCGAAGCTGATCCAGGTGGACATCGAGGCGGAGGAGATCGGCATCCAGCGCGACGTCGAAGTCGGCATCGCCGGCGACGCCGGCCACGTGCTGCGGCAGCTCAACACGGCGCTTGCCGGCCGCACGGAAGGCCTCGCCGAGGAGCGCGCCGAATCGCCCTGGCGGCAGGAGCTGCGCGACACCCTCGCGAGGAACGAGGAGCGACTCGCGCCGATGCTCGCGTCCGACAAGGAGCCGATCTCGCACTACCGGCTGATGTCCGAGATCCGCAACGCCGCGCCCCGCGACGCGATCATCACCGTCGACGGCGAGATCACGATGGCGACCGCGCGCCAGGTGCTGCAGAGCTACGGACCGGCCACCCGCCTCAACTCCGGGACCAACGCCTGCATCGGTACGGGCGTGCCGTTCGCGATCGGCGCCAAGCTCGCCCGGCCGGAGGCCGCGGTGATCAGCGTGAACGGCGACAGCGCCTTCGGCTTCAACGGCATGGAGATCGAGACCGCGCTGCGCCACAACCTGCCGGTCGTCTTCGTCGTCGACAACAACCAGGGGATCCTCGGCAGCACGATCGAGGGCGCCCTGTTCCCGGCGGACTACCCCGAGCGGGTGGGGATGTACGTGCCGGAGGCGCGCTACGACAAGGTGATGGAGGCCTTCGGCGGACACGCCGAGCACGTCGAGCGGCCCGAGGAGATCGGCCCCGCCCTGCAGCGCGCCCTCGCTTCCGGCCGCGCCGCGCTGATCGACGTGGCGATCGACCCGGACGAGCGGCAGATGGGGCGGACCGTCAGCCAGCTGAAGGACATGGGCTACTAACGCGGGTGGGGCGGGGCGTCATCGATGCTGCAGCGGACGTTGGGATGCTCCGCCACCCCTCGCAGGTGCATTGGAGACGACCGCTACGAGCTCCCCGCTGAGGATCACGCCACGTCGAAGCGATCGAGATTCATCGCTTTGTCCCACGCGGCTACGAAGTCGCGCACGAACAGCGGTTGCCCGTCGTCGCATCCGTACACTTCCGCGAGGGCTCGGAGCTCGGAGTTTGAACCGAAGGCGAGGTCGACCCTTGTGCCGGTCCACTTGAGGTCACGCGTCTGACGATCACGTCCCTCGAACACGTCCCCGGCTGCGGGGGCCGAGCTCCATTCGCTGTCCATGCCGAGCAGATTCACGAAGAAGTCATTGGTCAACGTCCCCGGCCGTTCGGTAAGAACTCCGTGCGCAGACTGCCCGGTGTTCGCGTTCAGGACGCGCATGCCGCCAACGAGCGCCGTCAGCTCGGGCGCGGTGAGCGTGAGCATGCACGCCCGCTCCACCAGCAGCTCTTCCGCAGCGCCTTGCTGCCCTGCCTGAAGGTAGTTGCGGAACCCGTCCGCGATGGGTTCGAGGACGGCGAACGACTCCACGTCGGTCCACTCCTGCGACGCGTCCGTGCGCCCCGGCGCGAAGGGGACTTGCACCTCATGCCCGGCGTCCCGGGCAGCCTGCTCGACGCCTGCGCACCCGGCCAGCACGATCATATCGGCGAGGGAGACCCGCTTCCCGCCGGTCTGGGAGCTGTTGAAGTCCGCCTGGATCCCCTCCAGCGTCTGCAGCACCGTGGCGAGCTCGGCCGGGTTGTTGACCTCCCAGTCCCGCTGCGGTGCGAGGCGGATGCGCGCCCCGTTCGCTCCACCACGCTTGTCGGCGCCGCGGAACGATGCCGCCGCTGCCCAGGCGGTCGAAACCAGCTGGGAAACGGACAATCCCGAGGCGAGGACCTGCGCCTTGAGGTCGGCGACATCCTGCTCCCCGACCAACTTGTGATCGACGGCGGGGACAGGGTCTTGCCACAGCAGCGGCTCCGCAGGAACCAGCGGCCCGAGGTACCGGCTGCGGGGGCCCATGTCGCGGTGGATCAGCTTGAACCACGCCCTGGCGAAGGCGTCTTCAAGGTCCCCGGGGTTCTCAAGGAAGCGCTGCGAGATTTGCGCGTAGTCCGGGTCCATCCTCAAGGAGAGGTCCGTCGTGAGCATGAAGGGTGCGTGCTTCTTCGCGGGATCGTGTGCATCCGGCACGGTGGCCAGTGCGGCTGCATTCGTGGGGGTGTACTGCGACTTGCCACCCGGGCTCGTCGTCAGCTCCCACTCGTAGTTGTGCAGGTTCTCGAGGAAGTTGTTGTCCCACCTCACGGGGTTGTCGGTCCAGGCGCCCTCCAGGGCGCTTGTGACCGTATCGCTGCCCTTGCCGCTGCCCGCGCTGCTTTTCCAGCCGAAGCCTTGCTCCTCTATGCCGGCCCCCTCCGGTTCGGGACCGACATGGTCCTCAGTGGCGGCGCCGTGCGCCTTGCCGAAAGTGTGTCCGCCGGCAATGAGGGCAACCGTTTCCTCATCATTCATCGCCATGCGCTTGAACGTTTGGCGAATGTACCTTGCTGCCGCGAGCGGGTCCGGGTTGGCGTTCGGCCCCTCCGGGTTCACGTAAATCAAGCCCATGTGGTCGGCGCCAAGGGGTCCCTGGAGTTCTCCGTCGTCGCCGTGGCGCTCGTCTCCGAGCCACTCGCCCTCCGCCCCCCAGTCGGTCTCGTCAGCCTCCCAGACATCCGGGCGCCCGAAGGCGAAGCCGAAGGTCTTGAACCCCATCGACTCCAGGGCGCAGTTGCCGGCGAAGATGATCAGGTCGGCCCAGGAGAGGCTGCGGCCGTACTTCTGCTTGACCGGCCAGAGCAGGCGGCGCGCCTTGTCCAGGTTCGCGTTGTCGGGCCAGCTGTTGAGGGGCGCGAAGCGTTGCTGGCCCGAGCCTCCACCGCCCCGGCCGTCGCTGATGCGGTACGTGCCCGCGGCGTGCCAGGTCATGCGGATGAAGAGCGGCCCGTAGTGGCCGTAGTCAGCCGGCCACCAGTCCTGCGAGGTCGTCATCACCTCCTCGATGTCCTTCTTCAACGCATCGACGTCGAGGGTCTTCAGCGCCTCGGCGTAGTCGAAATCCTGGCCCAGCGGATCCGACAGGGGAGAATTCTGGCGGAGAACCTTCAGGTTCAGCTGATCCGGCCACCAGTACTGATTGGTCGGCAAGCGGGCTCTCCTCTCCGCACGCTCTCAGGCCTGTCCGGCTGACCGCCGCCGAGGCGGGATGGGTCCAGGCCCGCGCGCAGCGGGGACTACGGCATGCGCCCCTGGCTGTGCTTGCGGTACGAGAAGAAGTCGTCCGCGGCGTACTGATCCTCGTGGAAGGTCCACGCCTCCACCACCTGCCCGTCGCGTATGTGGTAGGTGGTCGTGGCGTTCGACGTGAGCTCCCGGCGCGCGCGCCTCCCGGTCATGTGGACGAGCGCGATCGCGTGCTCATCGTTCGCCAGCACGTCGTGCAGCTCGATCGCGAGCGAGTCGTTGGTGAACTCCCGCAGCTTGCGGAAGTACGTGAAGATCGCGTCGCGCCCCTGGTGGGCGTCGGAGAACAGGTTGCGTCCTCCCACGTGCCACACGGCGTCCTCGGCGATCAGCGCGGCGAGGGTTTCAGTGTCACCTGAGGCGAACGCCTCGTAGCCCTGCCTCACGACCGCGGCGTTCGAATGCTCCGGCATCGCGCCCTCCTCACAACGCCCGCGCCTTGATTCCGCTCCCCGTCCGCGGGCCCGCACGGCCATCATAAGCATTGTGGGCAGCGGAGGCCGCTACGGGCCCTCCGCGTAGGAGCCGAACGTGACGGCGAAGATCGCGAGGTCGTCCGAGTCCGAGCTCACCCGCAGCTCGTGCTCGCCCCACTGCGGCAGCTCCACGACGCGATACAGCCGGGGCTCCTCGACGCGGACGACGCTCCGGCCCTGCTCGTCGAACGTCACGTCGGCGCCCGCCTCGTCCCCGAGCAGCGGCCGCCCGTCGAGCTCGACCACCACGTCGAACGGCTCGGCCCGCTCGGGCCGCAGTACGAGGTGCACCGTCCGCGCGAGGAACGTGAACGCGAAGTAGTCGGACAGATCCTCGGTGGTGCGGGCGTGCACGATCGCCTCGCCCTCGTTGCGCCACATGCCCTCCAGGTACCACTGCCCGTCGCGCCGTTCGCTCGGGTCGCGGTAGTCCCGCACCGCGTCGGGACCGAGGTAGTACGCGTCCTGGCCGGCGTAGCGTCCGAACGGCGCGTAGTTCCTCGCGTAGCCGCCGTACAGCTCGCGCGTCTGCGTCGTCGCCACCGGGTCGAAGTGCGGCTCGGGGTCCGCGCCGGGCGGCACGCCGCCGAGGTCGTACCCCGCAGCCTCGAGGGCCGCGCGAATCGCGAGCTCGGTCGCCTGGTACGCGCCCTCGCCGGTGTGCCGGTAGGCGAGCGTGCCGTCGACGCCGATCAGGTACTTGCCCGGCCAGCAGCAGTTGTAGAACGCCTGCCAGGTGGCGTACTCGTTGTCCTGCGCGACGGGGTACGTGATCCCGAGGCGCGCAACCGCCTCGGCGACGTTGTCCGGATCGCGCTCGAACTCGAACTCCGGCGTGTGCACGCCGATGATCGTGAGCCCGTGCGCGGCGTAGCGCTCGTGCCACTGGCGCAGCCAGGGCAGCGTGCGGACGCAGTTCACGCAGGTGTAGGTCCAGAAGTCCACGAGCACGACCCGGTTCCCCGCGACGAGCTCCGCGATCGTCAGCGGCTCGCTGTTGAGCCAGCCCGTGAGTTCAACGAGCTCGCGCTCGGGCGTGGCTGATGCCTCGGGCGTGGCGGACGGGATGGCGGTAGCGGACGGGGCGGGTGTGACGGGCGGGGAAGCTGTGGCGGACGGGCTGGCGGTGGCGGACGGGCTGGCGGTGACGGACGGGGCTGGCGTAGCGGTCGGGGTGGCTGTGATGGTCGCGGTGGGTGTGACGGACGGGGCGGGTGTGGCGGCCGGGTCCGGCTCGCCACCAGCGCAGCCTGACAGAACGAGGGCGAGGACCAGGCAGAACGCAAGGCCGGCCGGGTTCCGCACAGGCCCTCCCACCAACGAGCATTATGGCCTACGGCTCTGCCCCTGAAGCAGGGCGTTCCGTCGAAGGCGGACAGCGCTCGCCCGATCAGTAGTGCTGCTCGTACCAACCCTCGGCGGGCGGCTGCGTCTCGTCGTGGAAGAGCGTGAGCGTGCCGCCGCCTCCGAGGACGACGCGGTAGTAGCTGCGCCGCAGCGGCGGCTCGCGCCACCACTCGTCCGCGATGCGCCACGACTCCGCGATGCGCTCGATTGCGAGCGGCGCGCCTCGCACGCCGCGCCGCGTTCGCCGCAGCTCGCGCGGTTCGCCCTCGGGACCGGGGCGCACCTCGATCTGCCGCGGCAGGCCCAGCGGGCTGAGCGCACCGTCCGCCGGCTGCCGCTCCGCGCTCACGGCTCGTAGTCGGCGAGGGCGTAGCGGCGCTCGGGGATGCGGCTCTGCGGAGCGAGCTTGACGACGCGGCGTAGCGCCGCCTGCCCGTAGCGCAGCCGCAGGTGGCGAGCCATCTCGTCGAGCTGCTCGCGGCGTCGCGCGCCGCCCTCGCGCAGCAGCCGGGCCTGGCGGCCGCGCTCGGCGGTCAGCCCGCCGAGTTCCAGCGCCAACTCGGCCACCGGCCCGCCGAACTCCGCCGCCTCGATCGAGGGTGCGAGCGCCGTCCACAGCCGCGCGCGGTCGCCGGTCGGCTCGGTCAGCACGCGCCGGCGCTCCCAGATCCGCTCGTCCTCCATCACGGCGCCGAGCTGGACGGCGCGCACGAGGCGCCCGCGCGCCAGCGGCCGCGCGAGCGCGCGTCCCAGCAGTTGTCCGAAGGTGTGCAGCAGCGCCTCGCGGCCGATCAGCGGCGGCTCGGCCTGCGCGCGCTCCAGCACGCGCTCGCGATGCGCGATCGGCGCCAGCGGCGTCGGATCCTCGCCGCGGGCGGCCAGCCAGGCCCGCCCGCCCGCCTCGCCGAGCTGCGCCTCGACGGCGTGGCGCGGCAGCGCCGCGAGGTCGCCGAGCGTGGCGATGCCGAGCAGCGCGAGCCACTCCCGCGCGGCCTGCTCCAGCGGCAGCAGCGCGGTCGGCCGCGGCGCGAGGAAGGCGCGCGCCTCGTCGCCGCCGATCCGCAGCCATGCTCCCGGCTGCGCGGCGAAGGCTGCCACGCGCGCCGTGAAGCGGCTATCCGCCAGCCCCAGCCGCGCCCCGAGCTCGCGCGGAGCCGCCTCCAGCAGCGCCCGCGCGAGCTCGTCCCCGTCCGGGTAGAGGCCCTCGAGGCCGCGCAGGTCGGCGTAGACCTCGCCCGGCGCCGCCTCCTCGACCAGCGGGCTGACGGCGGCAGCGGCCTCGACGAGCTGCGAGGCGGCGCGCCGCCCGCGCGCCGGCCGCGCCTCGAGGACCGCGAGCGCCGGGCAGCAGGCGAGCGCCTCGCTGAGCCGCTGCCCCGGCCGCACCCCGCGCGCGGCGGCGGCCTCGCTGGCCTCGGCCACGCGCCGCCCCGAGTCGTCGCTGACGGCGACGGGCCGCCCATGCAGCTGCGGGCGCGCCGCCAGCTCGGCGGCGAGCGCCGGCGATGGCACGAGCAGGCACGCGATCCGTGAGTGTCGATTCCCCATGGTTCACCCCCGCCAAGAGGCTCGCGCATGGTAGCAGAACGGGTGTTCGATAACCAGGTGCCGTAGCCGAGGGCGCGCCAATAGCCGTGCCTCGACGATTTTGCGCTCCGGCACACGCGAGCGTTCTTGGGGCAGGCGGTCGAGATCAACGGAGGCGCCACGGCGATTGACGGGCGACACGCATCGCTCCCGTTCGACTCGCTGATCGCAACCCCGTAGTGTATGGCCCTGCGGTCGACGGAACAGTCGGTGCCTGTGGCAAGGTCGGAAGTTACGTGATGCACGCACGTCTCGCAGTCCTGGCAGTGGCGGGCGTGATCGCGGTGCTGGGCGTGACGGCCATCACCGCCTCCGGTGCAGGCCACGAGACCGAGGTGCGCATCACGGCCGCGCTGGCTGTTGACGGGCGCATCGAGTTCGCGCTGCAGCAGCGCGAGGCGGACGATGGCTGGAGCGAGCGGCTGCTGCCGCGGGCGCGGTTCTTCCCGGCCACGATTGCCGCCGGGCGCTGGCTGGTGAGCACGCCGCTCACGGTGCGCGCGCCGGGCGCCGGCGACGATGCCGAAGGCGCCGAGGTGCGCATCACGGCGCAACGCCTCGCCGACGGGCGCACGGAGTTCGCGCTGCAGGAGCGCGAGGCGGATGGCGAGTGGGGCGAGCGGCTGCTGCCGCGGGCACGGTTCTTTCCGGCCACGGTGACGGTCGGGCGCTGGCTGGTGAGCACGCCGCTCACGGTGAGCCTGCCGGAACTATTGTTGGAGACGGCCACGCCCACGCCTACTCACATCCTTGTCTTCAGCGACCTGAACTGGACGAGTGCACAAGTCCAGAACCGGATCGCGCAGTACGTCGCCGAGATAGGCTACGGCTACCCGACCGACGTGGTGCTGGGAGCCACGCTGCCCCTGTTCCAGGGTCTGCGCAACGGCGACACCCACATCACCATGGAGATCTGGCTGCCCAACCAGGACGAGGCCTGGAACGAGGCACAGGCCAACGGCGAGGTCGTCTCGCTCGGCCAGAGCCTCGGCAAGGACTGGCAGTCCGCGTTCGTCATCCCTGCATACCTGCAGGAGCAGTACCCGGACCTCGACAGCGTCGATGACCTCAAGGACCCGAAGTTCCAGGAGCTGTTCGCGACCGCCGAGACCGGCGGCAAGGCGCGGCTGGTCTCCTGCGTGATCGGCTGGTCCTGTGAGATAGTCAATGCGGCGCAGGTCGCGGGCTACGGCCTCTCCGACCACATCGAGATCATCGCACCCGGCGATGGCTCAGCTCTGAACGCCGACCTGATCGGCGCGTACGAGAAGGGCGAGCCGTGGCTTGGCTACCAGTGGGGCACCAACGGGCCCGCACTGGTCCTCGACCTCGTACGGCTCACGGAGCCTGAGTACAGCGACGAGTGCTGGTTCACGACCAAGGCCTGCGCCTACGAGGACGCCACGATCCTGATCGCGGCACACCCTGATGTTCTGGCCAATGCCCCGGATGTCGTCTCGATGCTCAGGGCCTGGAGCTTCGACATTGAGCAGTACAGCAGCGTGGCGGCCTGGCTCGAGGACAACCCGGACGCCGACCCCAACGACGCGGCCCTCTGGTGGCTGAGCGGGAACGATGCCATCTGGAGCACATGGGTGACCGAGGCTGCAGCCTCGGCTATCCGTGACGCGCTCGACGACGGCGAACTCCCGGACGGCTGGCCCGACGCCGCACCGTGAGCGACGGCCACGCCCGCCTCAGAGGGGGCAAACGGGGTATGCCACGTGGGTTTGATCGTCAGGCCTGGAGAGGGTTGCACCTACCCGGGCACGTCCGCCGAGTTCTCGGTCGACTCGTCGGGGACTGGCAGGTTCCTGTTCTTCGCCGCCGGGACCGGAATAAGCGCCCGTAACACGACCATCAACGGGGTCACGTACTACTTTGCGGCCAGCAAGCAAGACGACGGAACCTGGATCATCGAGGTGGCGGGGGGTTCGTAAGGCGAAGGCGCTCCCGCGTCCACAGCCACCGCAATGCCCGGACCCACACCATCACCGACGCCGCCTCGCGACGACTCGGCCCGGCCACTGTAGGTGCGAGCGCCGACGCTCCTGCTCAGGTCGGCGCCATGCAGCACCGCAGCCCTCATCCAGGCCCTCAGCGCCCGTGCGGGAACGTCGCGGACGCGGTGTGAGAGCCTCTCCAGAAGGCACTCCCAGTGTGGATGTTCAGTGCCGGCCCCCTCGCCAGGGGCATCGGGCGGCGATGGTAGCAGAACGTGCGTTCTGCTACCATCGCACCGCGGCGAAAGGGGTGACGCCGTGGCGCGCACACGCCGTGATCAGCAGCTCGGTTACATGGAGCGCTGGGACGAGTTCGAGGCCCGGCAGGCTCGGGCCGTGCCGGACACCCCGCGCTCGCGTGCGCCCCGCGATCGAGCCGCGCCCCTCGCCGGCGACGCGCTCGACGGCGTGCCCTACGTCGAGCTGCACGTGCACAGCCACTACTCGCTGCTGGAGGGCGCCTCGAGCCCGGGCGAACTGGTGCGCACCGCCGTCGAGCAGGGTCACGCCGCGCTGGCGCTGACCGACCACGACGGCATGTTCGGGGCGATGGAGTTCGCGCGCGCCGCCCGCGAGGCCGGACTGCGGCCGATCAGCGGCCTCGAGCTGACCGTCTCCGAGCCGGCCGCGGAAGGCGACGACGACTGCGCCGGCGGCGAGGTGCGCTCGCACCTCACGCTGCTGGCGGAGACGCGGCAGGGCTATGCCAACCTCTGCCGGCTCTCCAGCTACGCCTTCGGGCTGCGCGAGAGCGATCGCCGCGCGCAGGAGGCGCGGCGGCTCGACCCCGTGCTGCCGCTCGCCGATCTGGAGCGGCACGCGGACGGGCTGATCGTACTCAGCGGCTGCCGCGAGGGCCGCATCCCCCGCCTCGTGCAGGCGGGACGGCGCACCGAGGCGGCCGCGGCGCTCGCCCGCCTCGTCGGCTGGTTCGGGGCGGACGGGGTCTTCGTCGAGCTGCAGGACAACGACGTGCACGGCGACCGCCCGCGCAACGAGGCGCTGGTCGCCCTCGCGGAGCAGGCGGGCGTGGGCGTGGTGGGCACCGGCAACGTCCACTACCACGTGCGCGAGCGGCACCGGCTGCAGGACGTGCTGGTCGCGATCCGCCATCGCGCGAGCCTCGACGAGTCCCACGCCGTGCG
This sequence comes from Dehalococcoidia bacterium, assembly GCA_965247925.1. Taxonomy (GTDB): domain Bacteria; phylum Chloroflexota; class Dehalococcoidia; order UBA2979; family UBA2979; genus VXMT01. The sequence goes on along the minus strand of CBDFIB010000003.1, from coordinate 580,590 downwards.
GCGGCCGAACGCCGAGTTCTGGCTGCGCAGCCCGCGGGAGCAGGCCGAGCGCTTCGCACGCTACCACCCGCAGGCGGCGGCGAACACGCTGCGGATCGCGCGCCGCTGCCGCTTCGACCTGACCGCCGACCTCGGCTACCGGCTGCCCTCGCCGCCGCTGCCCGGAGGCGTCACGCCGCTCGAGGAGCTGGAGCGGATCTGCCGCGAGCGCCTGGGGGGGCGCTACCGCTCGCCGGCCGAGCGCGCCAGGGCCGAGGCGCAACTGGTCGAGGAGCTGCGCTTGATCGGATTGCACGATCTCGCCGGGTTCTTCCTCATCTACCACGAGATCTTCAAGCTGGCGCAGGAGGTGGCCCGCGAGGTGCGCGGGCCCGGCGCAGCCCGCAGCGTCACCAATCTGCCGCCCGGCCGTGGCCGCGGCTCCTCGGTCTCCTCGCTGGTCTGCTACCTGATCGGGCTCTCGCACATCGACCCGATTCGCCACCGCCTCTTCGTCGAGCGCTTCCTCAACGAGGAGATGGAGTCGCTGCCCGACATCGACCTCGACTTCCCGCGCGACATCCGGGCGGAGCTGATCGAGCGCGTCCACGAGCGCTGGGGCCGCGAGCACAGCGCGCTCGTCGCCGCCTTCGCCACCTACCGGCTGCGCAGCGCGGTCCGCGACGTCGGCAAGGCGCTGGGGCTGCCGGCGCCGGAGCTGGATCGCCTCGCCGGGCTGGCGGGGCCGTACGACGGGCCCGGCCAGCTGCCCGAGGAACTCGCGCGCTCGCCGCAGTTCCGGGACCGCGCGGAGGCGCGAGGCTGGCGGGAACTGGCCGCGCTCGTGCCGCAGCTCGCGGGCGTGCCGCGCCACCTCTCGCAGCACCCCGGGGGCATGGTCATCTCCTCGGGGCCGCTGATCGACTGCGTGCCCTGCCAGCCGGCGGCGATGGCGGGCCGCTACCTCTGCCACTGGGACAAGGACTCGGTCGACGACGCGCGGATGGTGAAGATCGACTTCCTCGCGCTCGGCATGCTCTCGGTCGTCGAGGAGACGATCGACCTGATCGCCGACGGTCGCGGGCGCATCGTCGACCTCTCGCGCATCGACTTCGAGGACGAGGCGGTCTACGACTCGATCTGCCGCGGCGACACGGTCGGCGTCTTCCAGATCGAGTCGCGCGCGCAGATCGCGATGCTGCCGCGGACGCAGCCGCGCAACCTCGAGGATCTCACCGTGCAGGTCTCGATCGTGCGGCCGGGGCCGATCGTCGGCGGCGCGGTGAACCCGTACGTGCGGCGGCGCGAGCAGCAGCGCCGAAACCCCGGCTACCGCCCCGCCCCGCCGCACGAGTGCGTGCGCGAGGTGCTGGAGGAGACGCTGGGCGTGGTGATCTTCCAGGAGCAGGTGCTGCAGGTCGCCCGCCACATGGGCGGCTTCACGCCCGGCGAGGCCGACCGCTTCCGCCGCTCGCTGGGCCGCAGGCGCGCGCACGAGGAGCTCGATGCCTGGCGCGCGCGCTTCATGGCGGGGGCGGCGGAGCGCGGGGTGCCGCTCGCGGTAGCGGAGCAGGTCTTCGGCAACCTCGCGGGGTTCGCCGAGTTCGGCTTTCCGAAGAGCCACGGCGCGGCCTTCGCGCTGCTCGCCTACCAGTCGAGCTGGCTCAAGCAGCGCTACGCCCCCGAGTTCCTGTGCGCGCTCTTCAACCAGCAGCCGATGGGCTTCTACCCGCCGCACGTGCTGACCAACGACGCCAAGCGCCACGGCGTCGCCGTCGAGCGGCCCGACATCAACGTCAGCGCCGCCCGCTGCACGGTGGAGCTGCCCGAGGGCGCGGTCCGCGTCGGCCTCGGCTACGTGCGGGGCCTCGGCGCCGCCTGGGCCGAGCGCATCGAGGAGGAGCGCGCACGCGCCGGCGAGTACCGCTCGCTGTTCGGCTTCGTGCAGCGCACGGGGCTGGGTCGGCAGGCGACGGCGCGCCTGATCCAGGTCGGCGCCTTCGACGGCTTCGGGCTGCAGCGCCGCGAGCTGCTCTGGCAGCTCGGGCTGTTCACGGGCGGGGCCGTCGCCGGGGCGGCGGGTGCGCCCGCGGCGGAGGCGACAGGGCGCCAGTTGCGGCTCGATCTGCCGACCGCGCAGGACATGGTGACGCTGCCGGATTTCGGCCCCTACCAGCGGATGGCCGCCGACTACGCGCTGCTGGGCCTCTCGCCCGACCGCCACCCGATGCGCTTCCTGCGCCGCGCGCTCGGTGAGGGCGTCGCCTCCAGCCGCCACCTGCAGACGCTGCCGGCGGGGCGCACGGTGGAGGTGGCGGGGCTGGTGGTCTGCCGCCAGCGCCCGCTCACCGCGCGCGGCATCGTCTTCCTGCTGCTGGAGGACGAGTACGGCCTGATGAACATCCTCGTGCGGCGCGAGCTGGCCGAGGAGCGGCGCGACATCGTGCGCACGGCGGCCTTCGTGCGCACGCGCGGCGTGCTCGACGAGCGTGCCGGCGAGCAGCGCACGCTCATCGCCGACGCCCTCGACGAGATCGTCCCGGCGGGCGCGCTGCCGATGCCGTCCGGCAAATCCTGGGCGTGACGGCGGGGCGCAGGTTTCTCAGGCGGTGAGGTGGCGTGCGAGGAAGGCGATCGAGCCTTCGAGTGCCTCGGGCGTGGTCACGGCGTGCTCGCCGGGGAAGGCGTGCAGCTCCTTCTCGGCGACGCCGATCAGGTCGAAGAGGAAGAGCGAGCTGTAGCGGTCGAATCGCTCGTCGTCCCACTGCACATGGAAATACGTGGGGCAGGCGACCTTCGGAGCCGCCGCGCGCAGATGCGGCGCAATATTGCTGCGGTCGACGCTGCTGCCGGTGAGCCCCACCTTGCCCAGGACGGCAGCCCGGATCCGCGGTTCGGCGGCGACGAACGGCAGCCCGAACATCGTGCCCATCGACATGCCCCAGTAGCCGACGCGCGCCTGATCGATCGTGTCCAGCTCGCTCAGCGCGTCGAGCGTCGCCTGCCAGTCGGCGACCATGTTCGGGACGTTGTTGGGCCGCTGCCAGATCGCGCGGTAGGCGGGGTCGGTGGTCGCGGTCAGGCCGCCGCGGTCGCCGTGGCCGGGGCCGTCGATCGCCGCGGCGGCGAAGCCGCGATCGCGTGCGAAGCGCACGCCGAGCTCCAGCATCCGGTCGTTGCGCTTGTGCCCGCTGCCTCCGTGGCCGAGCAGCACCAGCGGCGCCGCCCCAACACGCGCGGCAGGCGTCCAGAGGATGCCGGGAATCGCCTCGCCGCCGCGCATCACCTCGAAGCGGCGCTCGGAGACGCGGTCCTCGATCCGGGGCTCGCCGAGGAACTCGATGGCGCTGGTGGTGGTGGTCATCGAAGGCTCCCTGTCGCGGCTACTCGTCGAGCTTGAAGACGCGTACCGCGTTCTCGCGCAGGAACTTCGGCCAGACGCGGTCGCGGAACGGGACATCCGCCAGCTCGGCGAAGATCCGCTCCAGCGAGAGGCCCGTCGGGAAGTAGCCGGCGTAGATCACCTTGTCGGCGCCTCGGGTGTTCGCGAAGTCGATGATGTCTTGAGGGTAGTGGCGGGGCGCGAAGGCGCTGGTCGAGTAATAGAGGTTCGGCCACTTGAGCAGCAGCTTCACCGCCAGCGCGGTCCACGGCTCACCGCCGTGCCGCATCACGAAGCGCAGCTCCGGGAAGAACCAGCAGACCTCGTCGATCAGCGCCACGTCCTGCGCCTGCATCGGCACACGCGGGCCGGGCACGCCCGTGGTGACCGTGACCGCGATGTCCAGCTCGACGCACTTGGCGTAGACGGGGTAGGCCCGCTTGTCGTTGATCGGCACCTGCGGGTGGACGAAGGCGGGCGTGACGCTCGCCGCCTTCACGCCGAGCTCCCGGACGGCCTGCTCCAGCTTGCGCAGGGCCGGGACGCCCTCGTTGGGGTCGACGGTGTAGGCGCCGGCGAAGCGGTCCGGGTGCAGCTCGAGGGCGCGACGGCCGGCGCTCTCCTCGCCGGTCACGTCGACGACGGCCCGCCAGATGCCGTGCTTGTCCATCTCCGCCAGCGTGAAGGCGACCATCTCCTCGCTGCTGCCGGTCTGCGGGATGTCCGGCCGGTTGCGGTACTGGTACGCCACCGGGTAGTCGAAGACCTCGAGCGACTCGTAGTCGCGCAGCATCGGCCGGAACGCGGTGTACGCCTTGTGGCCGGGCGTGGGGATGCCGAGCAGCGTATCGACGACGCCGATATCCGTGGGCATGGCCATCGCGCTACTCCCGCATCTCGCCGACCTTGCAGGCCGTGCATTGATAGCACAGACCGCGACGAGCGCGTCGGCCCTCGCGTGCCGAATGGCGCCTATGGCGCGCGTGTATAGTCTGGCGACGTACGCGTCCGAGGTGTGAACGATGCAGGAATACGTGATGCGGCGGGTCCTCCTGGTCCCACCCACGGTGTTCATCATCTCCCTGATTGTCTTCGGCTCGATCCGGCTGCTGCCGGGCAGCGCCCTCGACGACCGGCTGGCGGAAGCCGGCGTGCCGGCCGAGGATCGCGCCCGCATCCGTGCCGAGTTCGGGTTCGACCGCCCCGTGTTGCGGCAGTACTTCGACTGGACGGGCGGGCTGCTGCGAGGCGACCTCGGCGACTCGGTGTTCAGCAAGGAGAGCGTCGCGACGCGCGCCTGGCGCGCCCTGCCGATCACGGTCGAGCTCGGGATCCTCTCGATCCTCTTCGCGATCATCATGGGCATTCCCACGGGCCTGCTCTCGGCGCTCCGTCCAGGCACGTTCCTCGACCTCGTCGCCCGCACGCTCGCGATCGGCGGGCTGTCGATCCCCAATTTCTGGCTCGCCACGCTGCTGATCGTGATGCCCGCGATCTGGTGGGGGTGGGTGCCGCCGCTCCAATACGTTTCGTTCGTCGACGATCCGGTCGGCAACACGACGCTCTTCCTGCTGCCGTCGATGGTGCTGTCGTTGCGCCTCGGCGCCACGGTGATGCGGATGGTCCGCTCCGAGATGCTTGAGGTGATCCGTGCGGACTACGTGCGGACGGCTCGGGCGAAGGGGCTTACCGAGTACAGCGTGGTCACGGGGCACGCCTTCAAGAACGCCGCGATTCCCGTGGTCACGGTCATCGGGCTCTCGGTCGCGAACCTCCTCGGCGGAAGCGTCATCATCGAGTCGATCTTCAACCTGCCGGGACTGGGGCGCCTGATGCTCGAGGCGATCAACGAGCGCGAGTTCGTGATGATCCAGAGCGTGGTGCTGCTGGTTGGCGTGTTCGTGATGCTCGTCAATCTGTCGGTCGATCTCGTCTACGGCTACCTCAACCCGCAGATCCGCCACGGATGAGTGGCGCGAGTGTCGGAGGGCGAAGGGCGATGACCCCGATGGGAGTACGGCGGTGACGGCAGCGGCGAGCCTCTACCGGCCGAGTGGCCGTCTTTATTCCGCTCGTCGTGGGCTGTGGCGATTCGTGCGCAAGCAGCCGCTGGGCATGCTTGGCGCCTTGATCGTGCTGCTGTTCATCGTGCTCGGCGCCATCGGTCCGTACATCGTTCCCTTCGATACGGCGCAGATCGCTACCGGCCCGCGGCTTTCCGGCCCGACAGCCAACAATTTCTTCGGGACGGACGCATTCGGCCGCGATCAATTCAGCCGCGTCATCGTCGGCGCGCGGCTCTCCGTGTTCGTCGGGTTCGGCGCCGTGACGATCGGGACGGGGGCCGCCACCGTCCTCGGACTCTGGGTCGGCTACGTCGGAGGGCGCGCCGACATGGTGATTCAGCGAGTAGTGGACGGCGTGATGGCCTACCCGCCGCTGGTGCTCGCGCTGGTCGCGGTCGGCGTGCTGGGGCCGAGCACCCTGAACATCACCCTCGTGCTCGGGGTGCTGATGATCGCCAGCAGCTCGCGCGTCGTCCGCGGCTCCACGCTCGCGATCAAGGAGTCGACCTACGTCGAAGCAGCGAGGACGGTGGGCGCCAGTACGTCGCGCGTGATCCTGCGGCACGTGCTGCCGAACGTGGTCTCGCCGCTGATCGTGATCGCGACGGTCAGCCTCGGCAGCGTCGTCCTGGCCGAGGGGGCGCTGAGCTTCCTCGGCCTCGGGGTCCCGCCGCCCACGCCCTCGTGGGGCCGCATGATCGGCGGCGCGGAGTCGCGGACCTACTTCGCGACGAACCCCTCGCTCGTGTTGTTCCCGGGCATGGCGCTCACTCTGGTGGTGTTCGCCTTCAACATGTTTGGCGATGCCCTCCGCGACGTGCTCGATCCGCGTCTGCGCGGCGAGTAGACGGACGCCCGAGCCGCCAAAACTTGACGCGCTGGGGTAGTGTTTCACCACGCCCGTGTCCGCAGACGTGCCGTCTGTGGTGGCTGCGGCAGGATTTCGGCCAGATCGCATGGCTCAGAGGGGGGCTCGATGCCGGATAGTTTGATCGAGGGACGAGGAATCTTCAGCCGCCGGACGCTGCTGCGGAGCGGCGCGGTCGGCGCGACCGGACTGGTCGCCGCCGCACTGATCGGCTGCGACGACGACGACGACGAAGCGGCGGCGCCGGCTGCCACCGCTGCTCCGGCCACGCCCACGGCCGCCGCAGCTACGCCCACGGCCGCCGCAGCCACGCCTGCGGCCGCGGCTACAGCCAGGCCTACGGCTGCGCCTGCCACGGCCACGCCTCCGCCAACACCGACGCCCACGCCGACGCCGACGCCGGATCCCGACGCGGCGAAGCGGGGCGGTGAGATCGTCACGGTCTTCTTCTTCGCCCGCACATCGTGGGATCCGCACCGCGCGACCTCCCCGATCCAGACGCAGGACCACTGGGGCCTGGTCGGCAACAACCTGTTCGTGCCGGATCCGGAGACGTTCCTTGCCGTCGGCGACCTCGTCACCGATTGGGAGTGGACGGGCGACACCACGCTGGTTGCGAGTCTCGATCCCGCCGCGAAGTGGCAGCCCGTCCCGCCCGTCAACGGGCGGGCGTTCACGGCCGCCGACGCCGTGTTCAACGTGGAACGCATCGCCTTCAGCGACTTCTCGCCGGGGCGCTTCCTGTTCTCGTCGCTCGACAGCGTCGAGGCCGTCGACGACGGCACGATCCAGTTCAATCTCAATCAGCCGGATGCGAACTTCCTCGATGCGCTGGCCTCGCTCTTCAACGCGATGGTCTCGCCCGAGGTGGCGGAGCTGGCCGGCAACGACCTGAACGACCCGAGGGCGCTGATCGGCACCGGGCCGTTCATCTCCGAGTCGCACGAGGAAGGCATCGGCGGGCGCTACGTCAGGAACCCCGACTACTGGCGGGCCGGCCGTCCCTACCTCGACGCGGTCGAGTACCGGATCGTGCCGGACGACACGGTGCAGTTCGGCCTCTTCAAGGCGGGCGAGATCGACGGACCCGCTCGCGTCTACCCGAACAGCTTCGGCATCGAGCTGCAGGGGGAGGAAGAGTTCACCGTCTGGCACTCCGGCGGCGAGGTGAGGGGCTACGGGGGCGTCCTCTTCGCGGTCCAGAGGGAGCCGTTCAACGATCAGCGGCTGCGCCAGGCGGTCCATCTGGCCCACAACCGGCAGCAGATGATCGAGTTCCAGAACGATGGCTTCGGCTCGCTCATGACGCCCGGCGGGCGCGACCCGTACTTCACCATCCCGGACGACGAGCTGCTGCAGATGCCCGGCTACCGCGTCGACAAGACCGCCGACCTCGTCGAGGCGGCGAAGCTGGTCCAGGCCGCCGCCGGCGGAACCCTGAAGGTGCTCCAGCACACCGGCGAGTCCTACGCCGGACAGAACGAACTGGTGCAGGCGCAACTTGCCCCGATCGGGATCGAGACCGAACTCAAGGTGCTGCCCGGCCGCGGGATCATCACCACCGAGGACGGAGCGGCGAACGAGGACATGGTCATGATGGCGACGACGCGCGGCGGCGGCGACACCGTCGACCACTCGTTCCTGCAGACCTTCCACCCGAACGGGACCCAGAACCCGTACGGGATCGATGACCCGGCACTCACTCCCATGATCGATGCGCAGCGCCAGCTCCTCGACATCGAGGAGCGGCGTGATGCGTACCGGGCGGTCGAGCGCTACATCCTCGACAACGTGTACATCGCGCCCGGCGTCCGCAGTCAGGGCTTCATGTTCTGGAAGAGCGAAATCATGGGGTACCGCTTCGGACTCTCCGGAGGCGGCAACGTCAAGACGCACCTCTTCGAGGAGATCTGGATCGAGAAGTAGCCGCCACGCGCGGCAGCGCGGACGGTCATCACGCGGCGCACGCCCGTCACCCGCCGGCGTGCGCCGTGCTGATCATGGAGAGGATCGCGGGCCGTGAGTCTTGATGTGCAGAAGATGCAGTGGGAGCGCTCGGCCACCGTGCCCGGCCAGCTCACCGAGCCGTTCACCCGCTGGGTTCGCACGCCGGACACGGTGTTCGGCGAGGGGGCTCACCGCTACCGGGTGATCGACAACTGGGCGCGACGCCCTCGGGGCTGGACCCTCGGCGATGTCGCCGGCGTGGCCGTCGACGCCGACGACAACCTCTTCGTCTACAACCGCTCGACCCGCCCGATCCAGATCTACGATCGGGACGGCAACTTCCTCGACTGGTGGGGCGACGACGAGCACACCACCCCGCACGGGATCACGATCGACCAGGCGGGCGATGTCTGGCTCGCCGACACCGGCGACCACCTCGTGAAGAAGTGCACGCCGGACGGCAAGCTGCTGCTCGCGATCGGCAGGAGGCACATCAACACGCCGGAAATGGGCGGCGTGCCGTTCAACCGGCCGACGCGCGTGGCGGTCGCCGCGAACGGCGACCTCTACGTCAGCGACGGCTACGGCAACAACCACATCCACGTCTTCGCCGCCGGCGGCGACCACAAGTTCAGCTTCGGCAGCCCGGGCGACGGCCCGGGCCAGTTCAGCACGCCGCACGCGATCTTCATCGACCACAACCAGCGCGTGTACGTCTGCGACCGCATGAACAGCCGCATCCAGCTCTTCGACCTTGATGGCGAGTTCCTCGAGGAGTGGCGCGGCGTGCACCAGCCGGACGACCTGGTGGTCGGCCCGGATGGCACCGTCTACATCGCCGAGCTGCAGCACCGGATCACGATCTGGAGCCCCGAGGGCGAGCGCATCGCGGGCTGGGGCGACGAGGGCTGCGAGTGCCCGCAGGGCTTGCTGCCGAGCATGCACTGCCCGGCGGAGAGCCTCGACGCGGGGATGGTGATCGGTCCGCACGGCCTCACGCTCGACTCCGAGGGCAGCATCTACGTCGGCGACCTCGCCGACACCTACCGCGGCATCGACCGCGGATCGCGCGCGGTCCAGAAGTTCGTGCGGGTGGACTGAGCGCCCGGCCAGTCCTGTCTGGAGGGCTGCGGACATGGACTACGAGGGCTACGAGTTCCTCAAGATCGAGCTCGGCGACGAGGGCATCCTCACCATCACCCTCAACCGCCCCGAGCGGCTGAACGCGACGCACCCGCCGATGCTCGATGAGCTCGAGCGCGTCTTCCACGACGTGAACCGTGATCCCGCTGTGCATGTCGTCGTGCTGACGGGCGCCGGGCGCGCGTTCTGCGCGGGCGGCGACATCAAGGCGATGTCCGACCGCAACACAGGCGACGAGGACCACGCCTGGGCGATCCCGAAGCCGGGCCGGCACGACATCATCCGCGGCCTGCTCGCCCTCGAGCCGCCGATCATCGCCGCCGTCAACGGCGCGGCGGTCGGTGTCGGTGCGACGCTCGCGCTGTTCTGCGACATCGTGATCGCCGCCGACACGGCGCGCATCGGCGACTCGCACATCAAGCTGGGGATGGTGCCCGGCGACGGCGGCACGGTGATCTTCGCGCACCTCCTCGGCCTGCCGAAGGCGAAGCAGTTGCTGCTCACCGGCGACCTGGTCGACGCGGCCGAGGCGGAGCGGATCGGCCTGATCAGCGAGGCGGTCCCCGGCGACCAGTTGATGGAGCGCGTGTACGACCTCGCGCGGCGGATCGCGGCGAACCCTCGCCTCGCCGTGCGCTGGACCAAGATGTCGCTCAACCGCCGGCTGGAGGAAGAGGTGCTGCTCGGTCAGGCGCCCGCCTCGGCGCTGGAGTGGCTCTCGCTGCAGATGGAGGACCACAAGGAGGCGATCAAGGCCTACGAGGAAGGCCGAGCCCCGCAGTACACCGGGCGCTGACGCCGCCGCCCCTGCGACACGCCCGTCTGTCAGACCGCCGGCAGGCGGTCCTTGATGCCCAGCTCGGCGAGGATGCCGCGGAACCACTCGATGACCTCGGGGTGGTAGGGGATGCCGCGCTCGCGGCGGATCGCCTCCTCCTCGTGCTCGGGCAGCCCCGCGTAGTAGACGCGCTCCTCGCCGGGGGCGGTCTTCGCCTCGCGCAGGCGCCGCAGGTAGGCGTCCATGTCGTCCTTGAAGCCCTCGAGGTCCGTGAAGGCGTCGATGCGGTAGGCGAGCAGATGGTGCGCCTGGCGGGCGCGCCGGTCCGGCCCGGCCGAGCCGCCCGAGAGCAGGCTCGTCAGCACCTCGACCATGACGGCGAGGCCGTAGCCCTTGTGCGAGCCGATCTCACGGGTGCCGCCGAGCGGCAGCATCATGTACGGCTCCGGGATCGGCTGCTCGTCCATGATCGGCTCGCCGTCCTCGCCGGCGATCCAGCCCGGCATCGTGTCGCGGCCGAGGCGCTGCGCGAGCCGCACCTTGTTCCCGGCGATCGAGCTCATCGACCCGTCGAAGATGAACGGAGGCTCCTCCCGGGTGGGCACCGCGATCGCGATCGGGTTGAGGCCGACCAGCGGCTCGGCGCCGAAGGTCGGCGTGACCTGGACGCCACCGGCGGTCATCGAGACGCCGATCATGTCTTCCTCGAGGGCCATCGCGGCGGTGTAGGCGGCGGCGCCGTAGTGGCCGCCGTTGTAGACGGCGACCGAGCCGATGCCGAACTCGCGCGCCCGCTCGATCGCGATGCGCATCGCCTCGGGGCCGATCACGCCGCCGTGCGCGCCGTCCGAGTCGATCGTGCAGGCGGCTGGGCTCTCGTGGGTGATGCGCCACCGCGGATCGAGGTTGATCGTGCCGTCGCGGATCGAGTCGACGTACCTGCGCAGCATGTTCGAGACGCCGTGCGAGTCGATCCCGCGGATGTCCGCGTAGAGCAGCACGTCCGCCGACTGTTCGGCGTGGTCGCGCGGCATGCCGAGGGCGACGAACAGGTCCTCGACCGTGGCGCGCATCACCCCCGGATCGACGCGCACCTCGATCTCTGACGGGACGTGGAAGCGCTCGAGCATCAGGCGCTCGCCGTGTGAAAGACCGGCAGGACGTCCTCGATGAACGCCTCGTAGGCGTCCCAGCGGATCGGTGGCCGGAAGGCGATGTTGAGCCCCTGCACGCCCGCCTCGACGTACTCGCCGATGCGGTCGATCGCCTGCTGGCTGGTTCCGGTCAGCGAGCCGGGGACGATCTCGGATGGCGGGTCGGCGTCACTGTCGCCCGCGTGAGCGCGCATGTGGAAGCGGAGATTGACGCTGGTCTCGACCTCCTGGGGGTCGCGGCCCAGCCGCTCGCACGCTTCCTCCAGCGCGTCCAGCCGCTCGCGGATTATCTCGGGCGGTTGGTAGGGGATGTTGTAGCCGTCGGCGTACTGGGCCGCGAGCCGGGGCGTTCGCCTCGGCCCGTTGCCGCCGACCCAGATGCGCATGCGGGGGTTGAGCGGCTTCGGACTGCAGACCGCGCCGGAGAGCTGGTAGTGCTTGCCGTCGAAGTCCGTCACCGGCTCGCGCCACAGCGAGCGCACGATCTGCAGTGTCTCCTCGAGTTGCTCGAAGCGCTGCCCCAGCGGCGGGAAGCCGTGGCCGAACTCGCGGAACTCCTCCTCGAACCAGCCGGCGCCGATGCCGATCTCCGCCCGCCCGCCGGAGAGGTGGTCGATCGTCACCGCGGCCTTCGCCAGCATGCCGGGGCTGCGGAACAGCGCGCAGAAGACGAGACAGCCGACGCGCAGGTTCGTGGTCGCCCCGGCCAGCGCGGCCATCGAGGCGACGCCCTCGAAGCACGGATCCTCCCGCGACTGCAATGGGTTGGCGTAGAAGTGATCCCAGACCGAGGCCCAGTGGAAGCCCGCCTCGTCGGCGCGCCGCCAGACCCGGAGCAGCTCGTCCATCGAGAGGTCTTGCGGTCCGGTGTGGATGCCGATCTTCAGGGTCATCGGGCGCCTCGTCTCACCACGCGAGCGGCTGGCTGGCGGCGAATGCTATCAGGCACGCTCGCGACAGCGCCCGTCTAGGACACCGGCGTAGCGGCCTCAAGCTTCTGTCGGGCGATGGCGAGGTCGTACTTCGACTGCAGACCAAGCCAGATGTACGCCCTCGTGCCGAACTCGGCCTCAAGCTGCAGGGCGGTCTCGGCGGTGATTGCCTTGCGGCCGCGCACGATCTCGTTCACCACCTGGTATGGCCGCCCGATGCGCCGCGCGAGTTCACGCTGCGACATCCCCCGGACCTCAAGCTCCTCGGCGAGCAGGGAGCCGGGGTGAGAGACGGCAGCACTCGACTCCACATAGGGAAACGTCGGCTCACTCATGGTAGTCCACCACCTCCTCGACGATGACCGTTCGCTCGTTCTCGATCGTCACGATCAGCCGCATTTGCCCTGTGAGCCGTAGTGCGTGTTGTCCTCTTCGGTCACCGCTCAGCGCGTGGAAGTTCAGCGGCCTGATTTCGTACAGGTGCTCGATGCGCTCGGTTGTCTCAAGTGTCTCCAATCGATCAATGTACCGCTGCCCGGTGATTGGTCCCCACTCCCGCACCGCACGATTTGGCTGGTCGAAGGCCCGCTGCAAACGACGAGTGCGGAAGCGAATCTCCACCTGACAAACGTACTAGCCAAGGGTGAACTCGTCAACCGAAGGGTGAACACACGCGCTACCGCGCGCTTCCTCTAGTATGGCGTCCATGACGAAGCCACTCGAGGGGAAGGTCGCCGCCGTCACCGGCGCGGGCCGCGGCATCGGCCGCGGGATCGCGCTGCGACTCGCGGAGGAGGGCGCGCGCGTCATCGTTGCCGACTACGGCGGGCCCGTGGACGGCGCCGGAGGCCCCGAGGCGGATGTCGCCCAGGTGGTCGCGAACGAGATCATCGCCGCCGGCGGCGAGGCCGCCGCGAGCCGGTCCGACGTCTCGACGATGGAGGGCGGCGAGCAGATCGTCGCGACCGCCCTCGAGCAGTTCGGGCGGCTGGACGCGATGATCTGCTGCGCCGGCATCCTCGTCGACGGCGGCGTGCTCGAGGTCAGCCCCGACGCCTGGGACCGGGCGATCGCGGTGCACCTGCGCGGGCACTACTCCTGCGCGCGGGCGGCGGCGAACGTCATGCGCGAGCAGGGCAGCGGCCGCATCATCTCCTTCTCCTCCAGCACCGCCCTGGCCGGAGCGGCCACCCGCGTCGCCTACGCGACGGCGAAGGCCGGCGTGATCGGCTTCGCGCTCAGCCTCGCCGAGGAGCTCGAGCCGCTCGGGATCACCTCGAACTGCATCGTCCCCGTCGGGGCGACGCGCATGCACGACATCGTCGCGCAGCAGATGGGACAGGTCGGCGAGGGCGATCCGCTGCCGAGCGAGCAGGCGATCGGCGGCGCCATGGATCCGGCGAACGTCGCGCCGATCGTCGCCTACCTGCTCACCGACGAGGCCGCCTCGATCAACGGCCAGGTCTTCGGGGCGGTCGGCCGGCGGGTCTATCTGCTCAACCGGCGCGAGTGGGTCGCGAACATCGGCAGCGAGGGGCCGTGGACGCTGGACGCGCTCATCGAGCGCGTCCCGGAGGAGCTGGGGCCGGACCTCGACCACCGTCGCGTGCCCTGGCCCGGCCGCTAGCAGGCGCGGGAAGGCGGGGCTTCCAATGGTCAACGTGACGCGGCTCGAACATCACGGCTGGGCGAACAGCGACGGGCGCTGGGGCGCCCCGGCGACCCGCTCGCGCGGGATCGTCGAGGAGCCGCTCGGCTCCGGCGAGCACACCTACTACGTCGTCGACAACTGGGCGAGGCGGCCCCGGGGCTGGGCGCTGATCGATGTCGCCGGAGTCGCCGTCGACGCCGAGGACCGCGTCTTCGTCTTCTCGCGCTCGCGGCGACCGGTCCAGGTCTACGACCGCGACGGCTACTTCCTCGACTGGTGGGGCGACGACGTGACGACGACGGCGCACGGCATCAGCGTCGACGCCGAGGGCAATGTCTGGCTCGCCGACACGGGCGACCACACCGTGCGCAAGTTCACGCCCGAGGGGAAGCCGCTGCTCAGCCTCGGCACTCCGCACCAGAGCGCGCCCCGCATGGGCGGCGATCCGTTCAACGAGCCGACGCGCGTGGCGGTCGCCGCGAACGGCGACCTCTACGTCAGCGACGGCTACGGGAACGCGCGCATCCACGTCTTCAGCGCCGACGGCGAGTACCGCTTCGGCTGGGGCAGCCCCGGCTCCGGGCCGAGCCAGTTCTCGAATCCGCACGCCGTCACGATCGGGCCGGACGGTCGCGTCTACGTCTGCGACCGCTCGAACCGCCGCATCCAGGTCTTCGGGCCCGACGGGACGTACGAGGAGGAGTGGTCCGGCGTGAACCTGCCGGACGACCTCGCCTTCGGCCCGGATGGCAACGCCTACGTCGCCGAGCTGCTGCACCGCATCAGCATCTGGAGCCCCGAGGGCAAGCGCATCACGGGCTGGGGTGACGAGGGCTGCCAGTGCCCGGAACAGCCGCCGATCCCGCCCTGCCCGGCGGAGCGCCAGGCGGCGGGCCAGGTGATCGGACCGCACGGTCTCGCCGTGGACTCGCAGGGCAGCATCTACGTCGGCGACCTCGCGGAGACCTACCGCGGCATCGACCGCGGCTCGCGCGCGCTCCAGAAGTTCGTGCGGGTGGACGGGTAGCCGGCGACGCAACCACATTAGACTTGACTTATAGTAGAAAAGGCTTATACTCTGCGTGTGGGAAGTCGAGTACACCGATCAGTTCGAGGGCTGGTGGCAGCAACTGAGCGTCGAGCAGCAGGAGGCTCTCGACGATCGCGTGATGCTGCTGGCGGAGACTGGTCCGGGACTCGGGAGGCCGGTGGTAGGGACGATCACGGGCTCCCGCCATTCCAACATGAAGGAGTTGCGGGTCTCACAGGGGGGTGCGCTGCGAGTGTTGTTCGCCTTCGACCCGCGCCGCCAGGCCATCCTGCTGGTGGGCGGTGACAAGTCCGGGCAGTGGAATGAGTGGTACGGGCGGGCGATACCCGAGGCGGACGTGCTCTATGACGTCCATCTCGAGGAACTTCGCGCAGGGGGATTGCTCGGGAGCCGGGACGGGTAGGGAGTCGGTGTCATGGCCAGGAACTATCGAGACCTCCACGAGAAGGTCGTAGCCCGTCCGGGTGCTCCCGATCGGCTCCGCGCGCTGCGCGAGGCTACCGTGGCGGAGATTGGCCTGTACGAGCTCCGCCGTGCGCTCAACCGCTCTCAAGCCGAACTGGCCGTCAACCTGGGCAGCAGCCAGCCGGCCGTGTCGCAGTTCGAACGCGGCGATGACATGCGGCTGTCTTCGCTCCGCAGGCACCTCGAGGGCCTCGGCGCTCGGCTGCGGATCGTCGCCCTCTTCGATGATGGCGAAGTAGAGACGGCGATCCCGCTGCGGATCGGCAGCGGGAGGTCGCTGGTGGTCGCCGAAGAGGAGCCTGACTACCTCGTCGAGTAGGCGCCGCGCTTCCGGCCCTAGAAGACGATCACGCAGCGGCCGCGTGCGCCTCCAGCCTCAAGGCGGGCGTGGGCGTCCGCCGCCTGCTCCGCCGGGTACGTCTGGTACACGCGCAGGGTGAGCTGTCCGTCCTCGGTCTGCTGCCGCAGCCGATCGAGCAGGTCCGCCCGGTGGTCGTACGTGCGCACCGAGGTGACGTGGAAGTTGATCCCGCGCTCGCCGGTGCCGCCCCAGCCGCGTACCGCGGCGTAGGCCCCGCCGTCGCGGATTGCGCCCACCGCCAGCTCGTTCTGGACCGCGCCGTCGGCGAGGCCGTCGACGCCGTCGGGGGCTACCTTGCGGATCTGCTCGGAGATGTCGTCGCCTCGAGGCACGACGATGTCGGCGCCGAGGTCGCGGACCAGCTGCTCGTCGTCGGCCGAAGCGTCGGCGATGACGCGCAGCCCCTCCGCCTTGGCGAGCTGCACGACATAACCGCCGTAGCAGCCTGCCGCGCCCGTCACGCCGAGGGTCTGACCCGGCTGCAGCGCGAGCTGGTCGAGCGACTGGCGAGCCGTGAGCCCGTTCATCGGCAGCGTGGACGCCTCGGCGTGGCTGCCGCCCGCCGGGGCCCGCACGACCGAGTCGGCGGAGAGCACGATGCTCTCGCGGTAGGCGCCGTGGCTGCCGCCCGGGAGCACCATCGCCATCACCGCGTCGCCGACGGCGAGGTCGGTCTCCGTGCCGGGGCCGATCTCGTCGATGACGCCGGCGGCGTCCATGCCGGGGACGTGCGGCCCCGCTACGTCGCGCAGCGCGTCGGCGCGGGAGCCGTTGCGCAGCATCGTGTCCGTTGGGCTCACTGCGGCGGCGTGGACGCGAATGCGCACCTCGCCGGGACCGGCGTGGACCTCGGGCAGATCGACGACCCGCAGTACCTCCGGGCCCCCGAACTCGACGACTCCGACTCCTCGCATGGCTCCCTGCCTCTCTCATGCATCGGCTCTAGACACGCCTCGCGCCGGGCGTGATCCCCGGCGCGAGGTGTGCGATCAGTTCGCCGAGGCGCGCGCAGGCGCCCCGGCGTGCGGTCAGCGGCTGGCGGCGGCGGCGATCGCGCGGCCGGTGAAGACCCGCGTCATCGCTCGCCGGTAATCCTCCGAGCCCGCCAGGTCCGCGTTCAGATCCTCCAGGCTGTCGGCCGCCGCCGCCGCGGCGGAGATCGCGTCCTCGTCCAGCGCCGAGCCGGTCAACGCGTCCTCGACCGCCCCGAGTCGCTGCGCGTGCGTCGAGGCGCCCGTCACGGCGACTCGCGCGCCGGTGCAGACGCCGCCCTCGACGGTCAGCGAGGCCGCCACGCCGACGATCGCGAAGTGCGAGGCCGGGTGGCGAAGCTTCGCGTAGGCCGCCTGCGAGGGAGCGTCGAAGCTGACCGAGGTGATCAGCTCGTCCTCCGCGAGGTCGACCTCGAAGAGCCCGCTGAAGAAGTCGCCGGCAGCGACCGCGCGCTCGCCGCCCGGACCGGCGATGTGGATCGACGCGTCAAGCGCGACGACCACGGCCGGGAGGTCGGACGCCGGGTCGGCGTGCGCCAGGCTGCCGCCGATCGTGCCGCGGTTGCGGACCTGCTGGTCGCCGATCTCGCCCGCCGCCTCGGCGACGACGGGCGCGGAGGCGAGCAGGACCGCGTCGGCCTCGATCTCGGCGTGCGTGGTGAGCGCGCCGATCGAGATCCGTCCGCCGTCCTCGCTGACGCCCGACAGGCCGGGGATGCGGCTGATGTCGATCAGCAGCGTCGGCTCGGCGAGGCGCAGCTTCATCAGCGGGATCAGGCTGTGACCGCCGGCGATGAAGCGGGCGTCGCCTTCCGCCTGCTGCTTGAGCGCGATCGCCTCCTCGACGGAGCCGGCGCGCTGGTACTCGAACGCTGAGGGAATCATGCGTCGCCTCCATGGATCAGACGCCAGAGCTTCTCCGGACGCAGCATCATGTCGATGTGTTCCACGCCGAAGTCGCTGAGCGCGTCAACGGCGGCGCTGACGATGCAGGGAGTGGACCCAATCGTGCCGGCCTCGCCGATGCCCTTCACGCCCAACGGGTTGAGCGGCGAAGGCGTCACGGTGTGGTCCAGTTCGAAGCGCGGGAAGTCCCGCGCGCGCGGGATCGCGTAGTCCATGAACGAGGCGGTCACCAACTGACCGCTCGCCTCGTCGTAGACGGCCTCCTCGGTCATCGCCTGGCCGACGCCCTGGGCGATGCCGCCGTGGATCTGCCCCGTGACGATGAGCGGGTTGACGATGTTGCCGCAGTCGTCCACGCCCACGAAGCGCTGTAGTTCCAGCACGCCGGTGTCGCGGTCGATCTCCACCTGGGAGATGTAGCAGCCGAAGGGCCAGGTGAAGCCCTCGGGCTCCCAGAAGGCCTCGTCGCTCAGCCCCGGCTCGGTGTCCGGGGGCAGCGGGATCGGGGCGTAGGCGAAGGCCGCCACGTCCGTGAACGGAACGCCGGTCTCCTCCTGGCCCGCGGGCCCGATCATGCCGTCCTTGAAGGCGAGGTCGCCGGGCTGCAGCTCCAGCATCGGGGCGGCGAAGCGCCGCATCTTGTCCTGCACCTTGGCCGTGGCGAGCAGCAGCGCCGTGCCGCCGACCACCTGCGAGCGGCTGCCGAACGTGCCGGTGCCGCCTCGCACCTGGCCGGTGTCGCCGTGGACGATGGTGATGTCGTCCATCGGGATGCTGAACTCGTCGGCGAGCATCTGCGCGAAGGTCGTCTCGTGACCCTGGCCGTGCGAGGAGACGCCGGTGGTGGCGCGCACCTTGCCGTCGCGCTCCACGCTCACGCTCCCGTGCTCCCAGAGGCCCACGCTCGGCATCGCCGCCGAGGGCCCGAAGCCGCAGATCTCGGTGTAGAAGGACATCCCGAGGCCGACCAGACGGCCGTCCGCCCGGGCGGCGTCGCGGTCCGCCTTCATCTGCTCCCAGCCGGCGTTCCCGAGCGCCTTGTCGAGCGCGGTCTCGTACTCGCCGGAGTCGTAGACCATGCCGCCGGCGGTGGTGTACGGGAACTGCTCCGGCTGGATGAAGTTGACCCGCCGCAGCTCGGCCGGGTCCATGCCCAGCTTCGCGGCCAGCATCTCCATGCCGCGCTCGAGGAAGTAGATGCCCTCGGGCCGTCCCGCTCCGCGGTAGGCGTCGGTCGGCATCTTGTTGGTGAAGACCTCGGTCAGGTCGCAGCGCACGACGGGGATGTCGTAGACGCCGCTGATCATGAACGCGACCAGCGTGGGGATCGCGGCGGTCAGCACCATCTCGTAGGCGCCGATGTCCGCCACCAGCCGCATCTTGACGGCCAGCACCTTGCCCTCGTTGCTGGCCGCGACGTCGAGGTAGCAGATCACGTCACGACCGTGGATCGTGGTCATGAACGCCTCGGAGCGGTCCTCGATCCACTTCACCGGCAGGCCGAGCCGGCGCGAGATCGCCGCCGCGACGAAGTCTTCGCCGTAGACGTTGATCTTGCTGCCGAAGCCGCCGCCGACGTCCGGGGCGATGACGCGCACCTGGTGCTGGCCCATCCCCAGGATCGCCGCCAGCAGCGTGCGTGCGATGTGCGGGTTCTGGGTCGTCGACCAGACCGTCAGCTCGTCGTTGCCGGGCTCGAAGCGCGCGATCACGCCTCGCGGCTCCATCGCGTTCGGGACCAGCCGCTGGCTGACCATGCGCTGCGAGACCACGACATCGGCCTGCTCGAATGCCGCGTTGAGCGCCGACTCGTCCTCGACTTCGAGCGTCGCCGCGTTCACCCCGGTGCCTGACGGGGCGAACGGGACGGCGAGGTTGTTCTCGAACGCCTCGTGGATGGTGACCGGGTCGCCGCTCATCGCCCGCTCCGGGTCGACGACCGCGGGCAGTTCCTCGATGTCGACGACGATCGCGTCGGCGGCGTCGGCGGCCAGGAAGCGATCGGTCGCCACGACGACTGCGACCGGCTCACCGACGTAGCGCACGCGGTCCTGCCGGGACGGAGTGGTGATCCGGCGCCGGGAACGGCGTGGCGACGGGCATCGGCGGGATCATCTCGACGAGCTGCGCGCCGGTGAGCACCAGCTCGACGCCGGGCATCGCCTCGGCGGCGCTGGTGTCGATCGAGCGGATGATGCCGTGCGCGACGTCGCTGCGCTTGAAGGCCAGGTGCAGCATGCCCGGCAGCTTCATGTCGTCGACGTAGTTGCCGCGGCCCGTGACCAGGCGCGGATCCTCGCGACGGCGTACGCGCTGCCCGACAAGCTGGCCGGGGGTTGCCTGCATGGTCATTGCGCACCTCCCGCCGCGGTCTTCACGGCGTTGATGATGTGCTCGTAGCCGGTGCAGCGGCAGAGGTTGCCGTCCAGCCCTCGGCGAATCTCATCGTCCGAGGGGTCCGGGGTGCGCTCCAGCAGGTCGACGCCGGACATGATCATGCCCGGCGTGCAGTAGCCGCACTGCAGCCCGTGCTCGTCCCAGAAGGCCTGCTGCAACGGGTGCAGCTCGCCGTCGGCGTTGAGGCCCTCGATGGTGGTGACGGACGCGCCGTCGGCCTGCACCGCGAGGACGGTGCAGGACTTGGCCGATGAACCGTCGATGATCACGGTGCAGGCGCCGCACTGGCTGGTGTCGCAGCCCACATGCGTGCCGGTCAGGTTCAACTCCTCGCGCAGGAGATGCACCAGCAGCATGCGGGGCTCTGCCTCCACTTCATGGAGCCGTCCGTTCACGGTCACTGAAATCGGTACGGTCATAGCGCCGCACTCCTCTCTGTTGCCGCCTTTGCCTCTTGCTCGATCGCATCGAAAAACTGGCGCGCCATCGTGCGCGCCGAGCCCGTCAGCAGCCGGCCCCCGACGCGGGCAATCGCGCCGCGGACCGTCACCTCGGCCTGGTAGCTCAGGTGCGTGCCGTCTCCGTCGTCCGCCAACACAATCGCGGTCTCGCCGGTGCCGCCGCCGGGCCGTCCCTGGCCCGAGGCGATCAGCGTGTAGCTTGTCTCCGGCTCCCGGTCGCGCAGTTCGACGCGGCCGGTGAAGGTTCCGCGCACCGGCCCGACACCCACCTGGGCGGTCAGTTCCCAGGTGTCGGGCGCGACCTCGTTGAAGGCCTCGCAGCCCGGGATCGCCGCTTGCAGCGAGTCCGGGTTCAGCAGGTGCTCCCACATCACGGAGCGGGGGAGCTCGAAGCGGTGTTCACCGTCTACACGCAAGCGTCACCCCCTCGCGAGCCGGGCGGATCATAGCACCGATGGGATGCCGCCCGGTGACTGCGCCGCCGGGCGCCTCTAGGCTGACGAGGCGCAGACGAAGCCTGGGTTGGGAGGGACCGCGTGGAGCCAGCGGCCGAGGGCGTCTACCAGTTCCGCATCCCCATGCCGGTGAGCCAGATCCGGCCCAGCAGCCGCGAGCGCTACACGCTCGTCTACGCCATCGAGACCTCAGAGGGCTGGGTGATGGTGGACGCCGGGATGGACAGCGAGGCGGGCCTCGAGGCGCTGCGCCGCCAGATCCCGGAGGCGGGGCTGGCCCCGCGAGACTTCTCGCTGATCGTCGTGACCCACGGCCACAACGACCACTTCGGGCTCGCCGCGAAGGCGCGCGAGTTCACCGGCGCCCCGGTCGCCATCCACCGCGCCGACGCGACGAACCCCTACGTCCTGACCTTCGATCCCGGAGCCGGCCCGCCCGAGGTGGACGTGCTGCTCGAGGGCGGCGAGGAACTCGTGCCCGGCTCCGGGCTGTGGACGATCTGGACACCCGGCCACACGCCCGGCCACACCTGCATCCACGACCACGGGCGCCGCCTGCTCTTCGCCGGCGACCACGTGCTGCCGGTCACGACGCCCAACGTCAGCCGCTACCCGACCGACACGGGCAACCCGCTGCAGGACTTCATCGACGCCCACCGCGCGCTCGCCGACCTCGATGTGACGATGGTCCACCCCGCCCACGAGTACTCGTTCGCCGACCTGCGCAGCCGAGTCGACGAGATCATCGAGCACCACCACGAGCGCGCCGACGAGATCCTCGCGGCCGCCGCCGACGGCCCGCGCAGCGCCGCCGGCATCGCCTCGCGCATCAGCTGGAACGTGGGGACGTGGCAGGAGATGAACGCGGACACGCGGAATATGGCGATCTGGGAGACCAGCGCCCACCTCCACTACCTCGTGCGGGAGGGACGGCTGATCGAGCAGGCCCGAGGCCCGCAGGAGCTCACCCAGGCGTTCGAGGCGGCGTTCGGCGGCGAGCCGCTGAGCCCGATCGCGCTGGTCGGCTGCGGACGCCTCGGCCGGCCGACGCTGGCGAGCGAGCAGCTCGCGCAGGCGGGCTACGAGATCACGGCCGCCTTCGACGCCGACCCGCGCCAGATCGGCCACACGATCCGCGGCCTCACGGTCGAGTCCGTCGATGGCCTCGAAGACGCCCTCGACGCGGCGGGCATCGTGGCCGCGATCGTCGCGGTGCCGCCGAGGTACGCCGGGGGCGTGGCGGAGCGGCTGATCGCCGCCGGCGTGCGCACGATCGTCGACTACACCGGGACTATCGAGGACGCCCCGCCGCACGTCCGCGTCGTCCACGTGGACGCGATCCGCGCGTTCCAGTCCTCGGCCTACGTGCAGGCGCCGCCCGCCGCGGGCTGACGAGGCCGGGAGACGCCGCATGCAGCTGATCGACGGGCGCGTGGTGTACTCGGCGACCGACCTCGTCGGCTTCCTCGAGTGCCGGCACCTCGCCAACCTCGAGCGTGCGGTCGCCGCCGGGCGTCTCACGAGGCCGATGCGCGAAGACCCGGTGCTCGACCGCATCGCCCAGCGCGGGACCGAACACGAGCAGCGCTTCCTCGAAGGGCTGCGCACCGAGGGCGTCAGCGTCGCCGAAGTGGAGCACGACTGGACGCTCGCCACCGCGGAGCGGATCGCGCGCGGCCGTGACGCCACCATCGAGGCGATGCGTGCCGGGGCAGACGTCGTCTTTCAGGGCGCGCTGTTCGATGGGCGGCGGCTCGGGTACGCGGACTTCCTGCGGCGGGTGGAGCGCCCGAGCGCCCTCGGCGAGTGGAGCTACGAGGTCTGGGACACGAAGCTGGCGCGCCACGCCAAGGCCTCCGCCGTGCTGCAACTCTGCATGTACTCGGATCTGCTCGCGGAGTTGCAGGGGCGATGGCCAGAGCGGATGCACCTCGCGCTCGGCGGGGTGCAGCGCGAGACGGCCTCCTTCCGCGTGGCGAACTACGCGGCCTACTACCGCTCCGTCGCGCGCGACCTCGAGGCGTTGCTCGATGATCCCGCTCCGGTGTTCCCGGTCCCCTCGAGGCCGGAGCCGGTCGAGCACTGCGGAGTCTGCCGCTGGACCGTCGAGTGCCGGGCGCAGTGGCGCGCCGAAGACGATCTGTCGCTGGTGGCGAACCTGACCAGCCGCCAGCGCCGCGCGCTGCACGCGATCGAGGTCAGCACGCGGACCGCCCTCGCCGAGCCGCCGGCCCCGCTGCCCGATCGGCTGGACGGCGCGGGCCGCGACGCGCTCTCCCGGATCCGGGCGCAGGCGCAGATCCAGGTCCGCGGCGAACGAGAGGGCGAGGTGCTCTCGGAACGCATCGCGCCGGCGCGCGACCGCGAGGGCGCGCTCGTTCCCAACGCCGGCCTGCTGATGCTCCCGGAACCCTCGCCCGGCGACCTCTTCTTCGACATCGAGGGCGACCCGTTCTTCGCCTCGGACGAAGTCGACGGCATCGAGTACCTCTTCGGCGTGATCGAGCCGGGCCGCCGGGAGGCGGACGGGCAGCCCGCGTTCCACGCTCTCTGGGCCATCGAGGACGGCACCGTCACGACCCGCGCCGAGCGACGGGTGTTCGAGCGCTTCATCGACCTCGTGATAGACCGCCTTGAGGCCCACCCGGATCTGCACGTCTACCACTACGCCCCGTACGAGCCGACGGCGGTCAAGCGGCTCGCCGGCCGCTACGGCACGCGCGAGGAGGAGGTGGACCAGCTGCTGCGGGGCGGCGTCTTCGTGGACCTCTACCGCGCCGTGCGACAGGGCATCCGCGCCTCGGTCGAGAGCTACTCGATCAAGCGCCTCGAACCGCTCTACGGCTTCGAGCGGGAAGTCGACCTCCGTGACGCCGGCACGAGCATCGTCGAGTTCGAGACGTGGCTTGAGCTGGGTCAGGGCGAACGGCGGGACGAGTTGCTCGCTCGGATCGAGGGCTACAACCGCGACGACTGCGTCTCGACGCTGCGCTTGCGTGACTGGCTGGAGCAGCAGCGCGCCGCCCTCGCCGCCGGGATTGGCGAGTTGCCCCGTCCGGCGGCGATCGAGCCGGAGGAGCGGGAGGACAGCGAAGCACAGATCGCGGTGCAACAGCTCGCCGGCGAGCTGATCGCCGGACTGCCGGACGACCTCGACGGTCTGGGTGACGAGGAGCGCGGGCGCTGGCTCCTGGCCCAGCTGCTGAACTGGCACCGCCGCGAGCAAAAGTCGTTCTGGTGGCGCTACTTCTTCCTCATGGAAGAGCTGACCGACGAGGAGCGCCGCGAGGAGTCCGACTCGCTCGGCGAGCTGACCTTCGAACGTTCGTGGCGTGATCCCGCGCCGCGCGCGCTCGACGATCTACCGCTTCCATTTCCCGCCGCAGGAACACGCAATCCGCGTCGGCGGCTCGCCACACGATCCGCAGACCGGCCGCCCGGCGGGGACGGTCTTCCATCTGGACGATGAGAACGGCGTGATCGACCTCAGGCTCGGGTCGAAGAGTCCCGCGCCGGAGCCGGCCTCACTCATCCCCTTCGAGCTGTTGCGCCCCGAACCGAAGCCGGAGAGCGTGCAGCGCCTCGCGCGGTGGGTGATCGAACACGGCATCGAGGCGCCCGGCGAGCAGCGGGCGGCGCGTGATCTGCTGATGCGCCGCCCGCCGCGGGCGGGCCAGCCGGCGGACGGCGCGCTCGCCGGGCGCGGCGAGGACGCGCAAGAGGCCGCGAGGCGCCTCGTGCTCGCGCTCGATGAGAGCTACCTCGCGATCCAGGGGCCGCCGGGTTCGGGCAAGAGCACGGTTGGCGCGCGGATGATCGTGGACCTCGTGGCGGCGGGGAAGCGCGTCGGCGTGACCGCGAACAGCCACAAGGTGATCGGCGAGCTGCTGGAGAAGGCGGCGGCCGTCGCGCAGGAAGAAGGCGTCCCGATCGCCATCGGCCAGCGCACGAGCGCCGACGAGCCGGCGTACCGCGATGCGCTGCACCTCCAGAGCAACGAAGCCGCGAGGGACCAACTCGCCGGCGGCTCCCTCGACGTGGTCGGCGGCACCTCCTGGCTGTGGTCGCGTGAGGACATGGCGGGCAGCGTCGATGTGCTGTTCGTCGACGAGGCAGGGCAGATGTCGCTCGCCGACGTGATCGCGGCCTCGCCCTGCGCCGCCAACCTCGTGCTCCTCGGTGATCCGCAGCAGCTCGACCAGCCGCTGCAGGGCGTCCACCCGCCCGGAGCGGAGCGCTCGGTGCTCGCCCACGTCCTCGGCGGCGCGTCTGTGATGCCGGACGAGCTCGGTCTCTTCCTCGAGGGCAGCTGGCGGCTGCACCCGCAGATCAGCGCGTACACCTCCGAGGTGTTCTACGAGAGCCGCCTGCGCTCGCATGAAGGTTGCGAGGCCCTCGCCGTCGCCGGTGAGCCTCCGTTCGACGGCGCCGGTATGCGCTTCCTCCCCGTGCTGCCGGACGAGGGCCACTCCAACGAGTCGCCCGAGGAGGTCGCTGCGATCGCCGCGCACGTCCGCGCGTTGCTCGCCTCGGAGCCGACGTGGACGGACGCGCGGGGGGAGACCCGGCCGCTCACTCGCGGCGACATCCTGATCATCACGCCCTACAACGCCCAGGTTGCGCTGCTCGCCGAGGCCTTGCCCGGTATGCGCATCGGCACGGTCGACAAGTTCCAGGGCCAGGAAGCCCCGATCTCGATCTACTCGATGGCGACGAGCTCGCCCGAGGAAGCGCCGCGCGGCATGGAGTTCCTCTACAGCCTCAATCGCCTGAACGTCGCCACGAGCCGGGCCCAATGCCTCGCCATCGTCGTCGCGAGCCCCGGCCTGCTGCGCGCGCGCTGCCGGACGCCTCGCCAGATGCGCCTCGCCAACGCGCTCGCGCGCCTGGTCGAGGTGGCGGTGGAGGCCCCGTAGCCAACAGGCTGGCCGTTGAGACGTGCCAGCGAATGGAGCGGGGACCGCGATCGCGGCGCCCGGTTCCGGCTACGATGTGCCGGTGGCGGAGCGGCGCGCTCCGCCGTTGGAGGCGGCGCGGTGCTGACAAATCTCACCATCCGCAACTTCAAGCGCTTCGAGGATGTCGAGGTCGAACTTGGCAGCCCTGTCGTGTTCATCGGTCCCAACAACTCGGGCAAGACCTCGGCGATGCAGGCGCTGGCGCTGTGGAGCATCGGCCTCAAGCGCTGGAACGAGCGGCGCGGGGGGATGAGTGTCCCGGCGAGGCGCCCGGGAGTAACGGTGAACCGTCGTGACCTAGCAGGCTGCTGAAAAACTCCTGATCCTGAGCCGTAAGGTCTCACTGGCCATTCGGTGGGCTGGCGTAGAGCCCAGAAACATTGGGGTTTTTGATGTCGCGACCAGCGCGATTTCAGCCCAAAAGCGCCGCCGCGGACTTTTTCATCACCCTGCTAGTCGCGATCCCGGCGCCTACCGCGAACCTACTGTGGCGCGAGCTCCACACGCGGAACGTGTACAAGATCGACGGTCGGCAGCAGACGGACAATATCCGCATCGAAGTCATCGTGGACGGCGTGGGCGGCAGCAGCGCATGGTCCTGCGGGCTGGAGTTCGACTACGCGAATGAGGAGTCGTTCTACTGCCGCCCGCTGCGACTGGGCGATGGCAAGACACCGGATCGCATGCCTGTGCCCGGGGAAGCGGGAGAGGTCGAAGTCGCGTTCCTCCCCCCGATGTCGGGGCTCACCGCGACCGAGACACGGCTCGATCCGGGCGCAATCAACGTGCGCATCGGGGAGGGCCGCACCGCGGAGGTGCTGCGCAACCTCTGTTTCCGCATCCGTGAGGAGCAACCCACGCGGTGGGAGCAGATGACCGGGCAGATCGATGCTCTGTTCAGGGCGCGCCTCGACGCTCCGCGCTACGTCGATGAGCGGGGCGAGATCACGATGAGCTACCGTGAGCGGGGCGTCCCACTGGATCTCTCATCGAGCGGACGTGGGCTGCAGCAGACGCTGCTCATCCTCGCCTACATGTACGCGAATCCGGGTGCGGTGCTGCTGCTCGACGAGCCGGATGCACACCTTGAAATCCTGCGACAGCGCCAGATCTACCAGCTGATCACGGAGGCAGCGGCCGAGAGCAACAGCCAGATCATCGCCGCAAGCCACTCGGAAGTACTGCTCAACGAGGCAGCTGGCAAGGACACAGTCGTCGCCTTCGTGGGCAAACCGCACCGGATAGACGATCGCGCGAGTCAGGTGCTCAAGGCCCTCAGGACGATCGGTTTCGAGGACTACTACCAGGCCGAGCAGACCGGCTGGGTGCTCTACCTCGAAGGCTCGACGGACCTCGCGATCCTACAGGCGTTCGCCCGGCGGCTCGGCCACAAGCAAGCGAGCCGCGCCTTGGAGCGGCCTTTCGTGCACTACGTCGGGAATCGGCTGCCCGAGGCTCGGAGTCACTTTCACGGCCTACGCGAGGCGCTACCAGAGTTGCAGGGCCTCGTGATCCTAGACGACCTCGCGGGTGGGCAGTCTGCCGGAGAGCTCAGGTGCCTAGCGTGGAGGCGGCGTGAGATCGAGAACTACCTCTGCTCACGCGGGACGCTCGAGACGTTTGCCGCATCGACTGCGCGGGCATACGCCGAGGCGGAAGAGCCCGGACCGTTGTTCGTCCCACCGGAAATCGGACGGCGGTTGGGCGCGATGCGCGAGGCGATCGACGAGATCGAACAGGCGATGGACACTCTGGGCCAAGGTTCACCATGGG
This sequence comes from Dehalococcoidia bacterium, assembly GCA_965247925.1. GTDB lineage: Bacteria > Chloroflexota > Dehalococcoidia > UBA2979 > UBA2979 > VXMT01. The sequence continues at coordinate 552,871 of CBDFIB010000003.1, read as the reverse complement.
ATGTCGAGTCGAAGGTAAGCGATGGCTTCCTGACGCCCCTGTTCAGTTCCTACTTCAAGAAGTTGGCTCTCCCGAATCTGATGAACAAGAGCAACTTCCACGAGCTCGCACAGTACGTCGACGAGGATGAAATCGACTCTGAAATCACTGAGAAGCTGGACGCCATTGCGCGCACCGCTGAGGCTGCCAAGCCAGCTGAAGAGGCTCGGTAGCCGCCGCTACTGCGGCGGGTCCTCGCCGCTGATGCCGAGGCGCACGAGCTCCTCGTAGCCGGCGGCGTCGACGCCGGCGAGGCGGGCGAGCACCTCCGCCGAGTGCTCGCCGAGGCAGGGGGCTGGGGCGGTCACGCGCAGCGGCGTCTCCGTGAGCCGGTACGGGACGACGACGTAGGGCCAGGCGCCCGCCTCGGGGTGTGCGACCTCGGCGACGACGCCGCGCTCGCGGAAGGAGGCGTCTCCCGGCAGCTCGCCCGGCGTCAGCACCGGCGCGGCGGGGAGACCGGCGGCGGCGAGCCGCTCCGCAAGCTCGTCGCGCGGCTGCGTGCGCGTCCACTCGGCGATCGTGGCATCGAGGGCGTCTTCGTGCTCCTTGCGCGCGGCGTTCGTCGCGTAGCGCGGGTCGGTCAGCCAGTCGGGGCGTCCGGCGATGCGGCAGAGCTCCTCCCACTGCGCGTCGTCCTCGGCGGCGAACGCGACCCAGCGGTCGTCACCGCTTGCGGGGTAGACGCCGTGCGGCGCGATGTCCGGGTGGCGGTTGCCCTGCGGCCCCGGCGTGCGGCCGGTCAGCTCGTGCTCCAGCGCCGCGTCGCCGACCAGCGCGAGCGTCGCTTCCTGCATCGAGACGTCGATGTGCTGGCCCTCGCCGGTGCGGGCGCGGTGTTCGAGTGCCGCGAGGATCGCCGTCGTCGCGGTCATCGCGGCGAGCGGGTCGGGGAAGGTCGCACCCGAGTTGCGAGGCGGCCCGCCGGGGAAGCCGAGCAGCGACGACATGCCGGAGGCGGGCTCGATCGTGCCGCCGTTGGAGGGGCGATCACGGTAGGGGCCGCTCGCGCCGAAGCCGCTGATCGAGCAGAGGATCACGCCCGGCCGCTGCTCGCGCATCGCCTCGTAGGAGATCCCGAGGCTGCCGAGGACGCGCGGCGTGAAGTTCTCGACCACGATGTCGGTGGAGCGCAGCAGCCGGCGGAAGAGCCGGATGCCCTCGGGCCTCTGCAGGTCGAGCGTGACGCCGAGCTGGTTGAGGTTGCCGGAGTTGAAGGACGGGTGGCAGTTCCAGCCCCGGCGTGCCGTCGGGCGGTCCTGCAGCGCGGTCAGGATCCGCATCTCGTAGCCGCCGCGCCAGGTGTCGGGCCGGCGGCGCGCCTCGATCTTGATCACCTCCGCCCCGAGCAGCGCGAGCTGCTGCGCGCAGTGCGCCCCCGCCCAGACCTGCGTCAGCGCCAGCGCCCGCAGGCCCGCGAGGGGCCTCGATCGCGCGCCGCCGGGCGGCGGGGTCGCGTCGCGCGCGCTTCGCCGCTCGCCGAGCACCGAGGCGCCATCCGCGCCGGGGGCGGGCGCGGGCCGGCGCAGCCGCGGCGGCGTCGCCGAGAGTCGCGCGGCGGGGCCCGGCATGCGCGGTCCGCCGCCCTCCGGGCGCATGAAGAAGCAGCGCTCGGCGAGGTGCTCGTTCGCGCCGAGCTCGGCGGCGTCGAGCACGGGGCCGGCGACGACGCGCGCGCTGGTCAGCGCCTCGAACAACTCGAGCTTTTCGCGCGCCGCGACCCGCTCGCGCACCGAGGGCACCCACTCCGGGGCGAGCTCCAGGCGAGCGGCGCGGCTCTCGAAGCGCGCGTCCTCGGCCAGCTCCGGGAGCCCGAGGATGTGCAGCGCCAGCCGGAAGAAGTCGCTGCGGCCGAGCATGAGGTGGAAGTAGCCATCGGCCGCCGGCAGCGGCCCCTGGAGCGGGTCGCGGAACCAGACGACGTTGCGCTGCTCCAGCTCGCCCTGGTACTGCGCGTGCGCCGCGACCGAGGCGAACGTCGCGGCGAGAGCGTCCGTCTCCGCGAGGTCGACGAGCTGCCCGCGCCCGCTCGCCGCGCGCTCGCGCAGCGCCGCCAGCACCGCCGCCGCGCCCGTCAGCCCGGCGTAGAGCGAGGCGACGTGGCGGGCGCCCTTGAGCGGCGGCTCGCCCGCGCGTCCGTTGATCGCCGCCCAGCCGGATCGTGCGAACGCCGTCAGATCGTTGCCCGCCTGCCCGGCGCGCGGCCCCGTCAGGCCGTGCGACGTCAGCACCGCGAGGATCAGCCCCGGCCGCCCGCCGCGCAGCTCCTCGAAGCTCGCGCCCGCGTCCTCGAGGGCCCCGGGCGCGCGGCTCTCCAGCACCACGTCGCTGTCCGCGGCGAGGCGCCTCAGCGTGGCGCGGTCGGCGTCGTGCGCGAGGTCGAGGACCAGCGATCGCTGGTTGGCGAGCGCGTAGGCGGCGGGGATGCTCTCGCCCTCGGGGCCGAGCGGTCCCAGCCGCCGCAGCGCAGCTCCGCCGGGCGGCTCGACGATCGTGGCGTCCGCGCCGTAGTCGGCGAGCGTCCGCGCGCACCAGGCGGCGGAGAGCGAACTGCCGAGGTTGAGCACGCGCAGGCCGGAGAGCGCGCCGCGCTGTCCGCCTTCGGCGCCACCAGCGGAGGGTTGCGCCATCGCCTCGATCGCTTCCGGTCGCCCCGGCTACGCGCCGGGCGGCTCGGCGAGCTGCACGGCGTCGAGGGCGTCCCAGGCCTCTTCCATCACGTCGAAGATCACCTGCCGCGTCGGCTTGATCTCGCGCACGAAGCCGACGCCCTGCCCGCCGGGCGTGCGGATCCAGTCGCGGCGGTCCCAGTCCTCGGCGGCCTGGAGCAGCTTGCCGACGAGCAGCCCCTGCAGCGGCATGGCCAGCGGCGGGGGCGCCTCGGGCTGCTCCCACGCCTCGACGAAGGAGTCGCGCAGCCCCCGGGCGCGCTTGCCGTCCATCGCGGTCGTCACCCAGGCATCCTGCGTGCGCGCGTCGACGACCTTCTGCTTCTGCCAGCTCTCGAGGTGCCCGTTCTCGTGCGTGGCCAGCCAGAGCGTGCCGGTCCAGACGCCGACCGCGCCGAGCGAGAGCGCGGCGACCAGGTGGCGGCCGGTCGTGATGCCGCCGGCGGCGAGGATCGGCGTGTCGTACGCCCTCGCCAGTTCGGCGACCTCGGGGACGATCGAGAACGTGCCGATGCGCCCGGTGTGCCCGCCGGAGTCCTGCCCCTGCGCGATGATCAGGTCGAGCCCGGACTCCAGCTCGCGCGCGGCCTGGCGGGCGAGGCCGACGAGGCCCCAGACCTTCACCCCGGCGTCGTGCAGCTCGTCGAGCACGAAGGCGGGGCTGCCCATCCCCGAGGCGAAGATCGGGATGCGCTCGTTCATGAACAGCTCGAGCTTGGCGCGCGTGTCGGCGAGGCTGCGCAGGCGCTGCGTGCCCCACGGCCCCGGTGTCTTCGGCTCCGGGATCTCGTGCTCGCGGATCAGGTCCTCGACGAACGCGCGATGGCCCTCGGGGATCTGCTCGTCGAGCTGCTCGCGGTTTCCCTGGACGTAGGACGAGGGCAGGGTGATGTCGCAGCCGAAGGGCCGGTCGCCGACGCGCTCCTTGATCCACTGCAGGTCGGCGCGCAGCTCGTCCATCGAGTGCGTGCTGCAGCCGAGCATCCCGATCGCCCCCGCGTTGGAGGCCGCCACGACGACATCCCGCGTGTGCGAGAACGCCACGATTGGATACTCGCAGCCGTATTCCTCGCAGAGCCGCGTGTATAGCGGGTTCCCCGGATTTGGATTCGCGGTCATGGCCGATCTCCTCGCGCGCCGCGATGATAGCGCAGCACCGCCCGCCGCCCGCGCTATCATCCCCGCGAGCACGAGCGAGGGAGGCACACGCTGGTCGCCGAGATCTTCGATTCGCCGGACGCCGCCCTTGAGGGAATCGAGGACGGCGCCTCCGTGATGGTCGGCGGCTTCGTCTCGGCCGGATCGCCGACCAACCTGATCCTCGCGCTCAAGCGCCGCGGTACGCGCCGGCTGACGGGGATCGCCAACAACATCGGCTTCGGTGACCGTCTCGACGAACTTTGCGAGAACAGCCAGATCGCGCACATGATCGCGACCTTCGCGGTCCGCGCCTCCTCCTCGAAGCGGAGCCACTTCGAGGAGCAGTACCAGTGCGGCGAGGTCACGCTCGAACTGGTCCCGCAGGGGACGTTCGTGGAGCGCATCCGCGCCGGCGGCGCCGGCCTCGGCGGCGTCCTCACCCGCACCGGCCTCGACACCGTCGTCGAGGAGGGCAAGCGGCGCATCGAGGTCGAAGGCGTCGACTACCTGCTGGAGACGCCGCTGCGCGCCGACGTCGCGCTGATCCAGGCGTACCGCGCGGACCGGCTCGGTAACCTCGTCTATCGGATGTCCGGGCGCAACTTCAACCCGCTGATGGCGACCGCCGCCGACCTCGTGATCGCCGAGGTGTCCGAGATCGTCGAGACGGGCGAACTCGATCCCGAGACGATCGGCACGCCCGCCGTCTACGTCGACCGCATCGTGCGCTGTGATCCCATCGATCTGCGCCTGGAAGGCATGTAGCGTGACCATCGGGCTGACGCGTGAGCTGATTGCGCTGCGTGTCGCGCGCGAACTGCGCGACGGGATGGCGGTGAACCTCGGCATCGGGCTGCCGACGCTGGTCTCGAACTACCTGCCACCCGATCACGGCGTGCTGTTCCAGGGGGAGAACGGCATCCTCGGCTACGGCGCGATCCGCGAAGACGGCTTCGACCGCGACCTGATCAACGCCGGCGGCCAGCCGATCGAACTGCGCCCCGGCGCGAGCTTCTTCCACAGCGCCGACTCGTTCGCGATGATCCGCGGCGGGCACATCGACGTCGCCGTCCTCGGGGGCCTCGAGGTCTCCGCTCGCGGCGATCTCGCGAACTGGTCGATCCCGGAGCGGGGCGGCGGTGGCATCGGCGGGGCGATGGACCTCGCCGTGGGCGCGCGCCGCGTGATCGTGGCGATGGAGCACACGACGCGCGAGGGCCGGCCGCGCATCCGCGAGACCTGCGCCTACCCGCTGACGGCGAGTGCCTGCGTGGACCTCGTAGTGACGGACCTGGCGGTGATCGATGTCGTCGCGGGCGGCCTGCTGCTGAGCGAGGTCGCGCCCGGGGTCACACCGGAGCAGGTGCAGGCGGCCACGGACGCCCCCCTCATGTACTCCCCGGACCTGTGCGAGATGGTCCTCTAGCAGGCTGCTGAAAAACTCCTGATCCTGAGCCGCTGAGTCTCACTGGCCATTCGGTGGGCTGGCGTAGAGCCCAGAAACATTGGGTTTCTTGATGTCGCGGCCAGCGCGATTTCAGCCCAAAAGCGCCGCGGCGGCCGATCCCACCGCTCTAGCAGAGGCTGTCGCACGGAGTGGCGTGGGTGGAGTGCCAAAAGGGTAGCCGGTCGGCAGTCGGCAGTCGGCAGTCGGAGCGGAGCGGTCGCGTCTGGCGGGGCAGGCGCGCTACGCGGCAGCCGCGGCGGTAGCCCGGTCTCCTCGCCGGGGGTTGCTGTTCGCTGGCCGGGGTGACGGGCGCGCCCGGCGATAGAGCTTCTTGAGGTTGTGGGTGGCGGCGCTCAGCTTCCATTCGCTGGCGCACGCGGCGATCCCGCGCCGCTTGAAGCGGCGGATGCCGCGGTTTTCCTTGACGTCTCCAAAGACGGGTTCGATCATCCAGCGCCGCTGCTCGTAGAGACGCCGGCCCCGCTGCGTCGCCAGTTTCCGGTCCATCCGTTCACGTACGGAGAGCCCGGCAGGGATGCGCCCGCGCGGCGCCGCAGCGCCGGCGCGCCGGTTGCGGTCGCTGCGGGTGGCGATCAGCAGCTCCGGACCCCTGCCTTCGGCCTGCCGCACGTTCGCCTCGGAGTAGTAGCCGGCATCGGCCAGCAGCACGCGCAGCGGCCCGCAGTGTGCGGCCTGCAGGTTGCGGTGCATCGCCTCGATCATCGGTTGCAGCTCGTGCATGTCCGTCGCCTGGAGGCTCACCTCGGCCGCGACGATGATCTGGTCGCTACTCGTCACCGCCTGCACGTTGTAGCCCTGGAAGTAGCCGTGATAGTCGCGCACCACGCGGCTGTCCGGGTCGGTGACGTTCACCTTCGCGCCCGGGTCGGGCTGCGGCGGCTGCGGGCGGCGCCCGCGCCGGTCCTTCTGCGCGCGGCTCCTGAGGCGTTCCTCATAGTCCACCTGCCGCTCCCGCTCACGGGCCGCCAGCCGCTCCCGCGCCTCGCGCAGCCGCTGCAGGCGCTCCTCGCGGTCCCTGAACCCCGCAGGCAACTCGTCGCCCCGCGCGTCGCCGAAGCGCGCGTTCTCCTCGGCGTCCACCCGCTCCGCCTCGGCGAGGATGCGCCGCACCTCGGCCGCAAGCTCCGCATCCGTGCGATTGCGCTCACGGCTGGCGTTCGCGCGGAGTTTGGTGCCGTCGAGCGCGACCACGCCGACCCGCAACAGACCCGCCTCGGCGCACAGCCTGAGCACCCCGGCGAACAGTCCCGCCAGCGCTTGCTCGTGCTGCTGCCGGAAGCGGCAGATCGTGGCGTGGTCGGGCTGCTGGTTCGCGGTCAGCACGCGGAAGGCGATGTCCTCGCGGCAGCGCCGTTCGATCTGGCGGCTCGAGCGCTCGCCCTCGCAGTAGGCATAGAGCACGAGCGCGACCATCATCGACGGCTCGTACGCCTTCCGCCCCCAACCGTCCTCGCGGTAGCGCGCGTAGAACGCGGTGAGGTCGAGCTGGCTTACCGCATCGAGCACGAACCACGCGAGGTGGTCCTCGGGCAGCCAGTCGCGGAGGCTGGCGGGCATCAGGTATTGCTGGTCACGCTCGCACGGCAGGAAGCGCTGGGTCATGGCGGCACCCCGGAATCACTCCGCCCCCGCCGCCATGCTCATCCTATCGCGATGTTCCCCGCATCGCGGGTTTGTGCGACAGCCTCAGCTAGGCGGCGGGAGCAGGCGGCCTAAGCCCGAATCCACCGAAGAAGAGCGCGCGAGCGGCTGCGGTTGGGTGCTCCGCTGTAGCTGGGACAATGGGTTTTGACAAATCACGTACCAGCGACAGGGAGCACCCATTCGATGCTACCAACGAGCGACCCCGACCGGATAGACATCGCCTTCGACGACCACCGCCTGGTGGCCGATGCGGGGCTGCTCCTCCCGGCCACGCTCGCCCAGCATCTCGGTTTGCAAGAGCTCGCCGACAGCTACCTCGACCTCGGTGACGCGGCGGGGCGCGCGAACGCCGGCGACAAGCTGCTGACCCTGGCCGCCTCGGCGCTCGCGGGCGGCGACTGCATCGACGACGCCGCTGCGTTGCGCTCAGGCGGCGCCGGGCGCGTGCTCGGCTGCACCGTGAAGGCGCCGTCCACCCTCGGGACCTTCCTGCGCAGCTTCAGCTGGGGCCACGTCCGCCAGCTCGACCGCCTCAGCCGCGAGTTGCTCGCCCGCGGCTGGGCGGCCGGGGCGGGACCCGGCGATGCGCCGTTCACGATCGACCTCGATTCGACGCTCTGCGAGACCTACGGCCTGGCGAAGGAGGGCGCCCGCCAGCCCGGCTACAGCGGCGCGCGCGGCTATCACCCGCTGCTCGCGGTGGAGGCGCGCGGCTGCTCCGGCCGGGACGGGCGAGGTGCTGATGGCGCGGCTGCGCGAGGGCCGCGCGCACACCGCCCGCGGCGCCGCCCACTTCCTGCGTGAGACGGTGGCGCGGGTGCGCGAGGCCGGGGCGTCGGGGCAGCTCACGGTGCGCGCCGACAGCGGCTTCTACACCCACGCCGTCGTCGCCGCCTGCCGCGCGCTGGATGTCCGCTTCTCAATCACCATTCGCCAGCAGCCGAGCGTACGCCGGCTGATCGAGGCGATAGCGGAAGAGGACTGGACGCCGATCCCGTACTGGCTGCCGGGCGGCGCCGATGTCGCCGAGACGACCTACACGCCGTTCCAGCACAAGGAGGATGCCACCCCGGTGCGGCTCATCGTGCGGCGCGTCAAGCCGGCGCCCGGCTCACAGCTCGCGCTCTTCGTGAACTATAGCTACCACGCCTTCATCAGCGATCGCGCCGGAGAGATGATGGAGCTGGAGGCCGACCATCGTCGCCACGCCGAGATCGAGAACGCGATCCGCGATCTCAAGTACGGCGTCGGGCTGAACCATCTCCCCTCGGGCCGCTGCACCGCGAACGCGGCGTGGCTCGCGGTGCAGGTGATCGCGCACAACCTCGCCCGCTGGACGGCGCGGCTCGGGCTCGGCGAGGGAATCGTGACGACCAGGACGCTCAGGCGGCGCTACTTCGCTCTCGCCGGACGGCTCACCCATTCTGCCCGGCGCTGGACCCTGCACCTCCCGCAGCGCTGGCCCTGGGCCGCCCAGTGGACAGCCGCGCTGGCGCGGTTACGGGCGCTACCGCTCCCCGCCTCACGCCCCGCCCACAGTGCTGGCCCCGGGTCCGAGGCTCGCACCAGCATGCCCGCGCACGCCTCGCGCACCCTCGCGCCCTCGCTCAGCGCCCCCGAGCGGCGCTGAGCGAGGGCTCCTCGCTCCGCTCCGCCCGCGCCGCCGCCTGGCGAACGCCGCCACGCCCGCCGAACTCTCCGCCAGCCCCGCATCCCGCCCTGTCAAGCTTCGATCGGTGGATTCGGGCTAAGGGAAAATGCCGAGCGCCAGATAGTTCGCGGCGATGCGGTCGATGGAGATGACGAAGGCGGCGGTGCGCAGATCCGGTAGATCACGCTCCTTCCAGAGCTCGTGCATGGCCCGGTAGGACTCGGACATCGTCTCCGCCAGCGCCGTGCGCACGAAGTCGATCTCGGACGGGCCGCGGGTGAGCACGGCCAGCTCGTCCGGCGGGAAGCTCCTGCCCGTCAGCCGCTCCGTCGCGGTCAGCACGCGGCGCGTCGAGATCTCCTCGTAGCGCTTGTGCATGCGGTCGAAGCTGACGTGCGAGAGGTTCTTCAGCCACTCGAAGTAGGAGACGGTGACGCCGCCGGCGTTGAGGTAGATGTCCGGGATCAGCAGCGTCCCGCGCTCGGCGAGGATCGGCTCCGCGTCCGGGTAGACCGGTCCGTTCGAGGCCTCGGCGATGATCTTCGCCTGGATGCGGCCGGCGTTCTCCGCCGTGATCACGCCCTCGATCGCGGCGGGGACCAGGATGTCGCAGTCCTGCTCGATCGTCTCGGCGGATGTGGCGATGAAGCGGGCGCCGGGGAAGCCGTGCAGCGAGCCGGTCTCGGCGCGGTAGGCCAGCACCTGCTCGACGTCGAGTTCGTCCTCCGTGTAGAGCCCGCCCTCGTACTCGGCGACGCCGACGACGCGCGCGCCGCAGTCCTGCAGGTGGGTCGCGGCGTGCGCGCCGACGTTGCCCAGACCCTGCACGATCACGCGCTTGCCCTCGAGGCCCCGCGAGAGGCCCAGCGCTTTCACATCTTCGGCGCGGTCGAGCGCCTCCATGATGCCGTCGCAGACGCCGAGGCCCGTCGCCTCGGTGCGGCCGGGGATGCCGTGCAGGGTGACCGGTTTGCCGGTGACGCAGGCCCAGGCGTCGAGTTCGTCCGGCTTCAGGTGGCGGTAGGTGTCGGCGATCCAGGCCATCTCCTCCTCGCCGCTGCCGTAGTCGGGGGCGGGCACGTCCACGCTGGGGCCGATGAAGTTCTTGCGCACCAGCTCCGCCGTGTAGCGCCGGACCACGCGTCTGCGAACATCGCGGGGGCTGCGCGGGTCCAGCACGATCGCGCCCTTCGCGCCGCCGAACGGCACCTCGACGAGGGCGCACTTGAAGGTCATCAGCGTGGCGAGGGCGGTCACCTCGTCGGCGTTCACGTTCGGGCTGATGCGGATCCCGCCCTTGGTCGGCAGCCGGTGGTAGCTGTGCTCGGCCCGGTAGGCCTCGATGACCTCCACCTGCCCGTCTTCCATCTCGACGGGGAAGCGCAGGTGGTAGACGGCGTTGCAGTCCCGCATCTGCTGGAGCAGGCCGGGCTCGTAGTCCGTGAAGCTGGCCGCCTGGTTGAACTGTCGGTAGACGGTGCTCAGCAGGCTGTTGGCGTCGCTCATCTCACACGCCCTTCTTCACCGCCGCGAGGGCGCCCGCGGCCTGGTAGATCCAGTATCGGCGATCGCTGCTAGCTGCGGCTCAACGACAGCGCTCGCGGCGACAGCATGACCTGCCGGACGTCAGTCGCCCTGGCCGACGGGCTCGGCGCGGAACACGGGGATCACGCGCTCCGTGCGCTCCTGGTACTCCGCGTACGGCGGGTAGGCGGCGACGGCGATGTCCCAGAGGCGCGGACGCTCCGCCTCGTCCTCGACGAGCCGCGCCCGCATCGACTGGACGCGATCACGGTCGCGAATCTCGACCTCGGGATCGGCGAGCAGGTTGTAGTACCAGAGCGGGTGCTTCGGCCCGCCGCCGACCGAGGCGACCAGCACGTAGCCGTCGCCGTCGGCGACCGTCATCAGCGGCACCTTGCGGATCGCGCCGCTCTTGTGCCCCCGGCAGGTGACGACGATCACGGGCATCCCGGTGTCGCGCAGGGTCGTGCCCTCGCGGCCGTTGCTGCCCTCGTAGACCTCGACCTGCTCGGCGACCCAGTCCCTGGGGCTCGCCAGGTACTCGCTCATTGCTTCTCCCCTACTGCGTCTGCGCGCCACTGCCCGGTACGCGGCCCGCGCGTGCGGCGGCGCTCGCCTCCCAGGGCGTGACCGACGCGGGCTCGCTTTCCGCGACGATGTTCTTCGCGCGAGCGACGATCAACTCGTCGAGATCGTGCTGCGGCAGCACGTAGAAGCGGTTGTCGCCTAGCGCCTGCATCACCGCCTCGGCCACGTCCTCCGGCTGGATGGCGCCCTGGTAGGCGGCGACGGCGCGAGGGTCGTCGCTGCGCTGCGTGAGCGAGGTCTGCACGAACCACGGGCAGAGCGCGTGCGCGTGGACCTTCAGGTCGCGGCGGCGCAACTGTAGGTAGAGCGTCTCCGTGATGCTGACCACGGCGTGCTTGGCGGCCCCGTAGAGCAGACCCCCCGGCACGATCCCCGACATCGAGGAGGTGTTGACCACGTGCGCCTCCTCGTCCATCGCGATCATGCGAGGGACGAACGAGCGCACGCCGTGCACCACGCCGTACATGTTGAGGCCGAAGACGAAGCTCCAATCGTCCAGCGAGCTTTCCCAGATCGGGCCGCGGGTGCCGCCGCTCCCGCCGGCGTTGTTGCACAGCACGTGGACGCCGCCGTGGCGCTCGAACGCCGTCTCCGCGAGCGCCTCGACGGCGTCCGGGTCCATGACGTCGGCGATCACGCCGCTGGCGTCGTGGCCCGCCTCGCGCAGCTCGCCGACCAGGAGATCGAGGGCCTCGGCGTCGATGTCGGCGAGCACGACGCTCATGCCCTCGGAGGAGAAGCGGCGCGCGTAGGCGCGGCCCATGCCGCTCGCGGCGCCGGTGATGACGGCGACCCGTCCCGCAAACTCGTCCATCGAGCGCTCCCCGTTCGCGCCTGCGGGGCGGTTCGCCCGCCCCGTCTGGTCTGTGCGCGACCTTAGCGCATCGGGGGCGTGTGCGGCGGCGCTGGCGGGCGCGCGGCGCTCAGATGCGGAGCAGCCGCGGGCGCAGCAGCACCGCGCCGCTGGCGCAGACCATCAGCGCCGCGCCGGAGAACCCGACGGCGAGTTGCACCCCGAGCGTCTCGGCGATCGCGCCCGCCGAGAGCAGCCCCAGCACGTTGAAGCCCCAGGTGAGGGTCATTGCGCCGATCACGCGGCCGTGGAAGCGCGGCTCGACGATGCGCAGCAGCATCGAGTTGAGCAGGATGTGCAGGCTGGAGAAGGTCAGCCCGGTGACCGCCAGCAGCAGCATCGTCAACGGCACCCAGGTGGACATCGAGTAGCCGACGATCGCGAGGCCCAGCGTGAACATCGCGCCGATGTACGCGGCGCCGGTCCAGCGAAAGTTGCGATAGAAGGCGAGCAGCAGCGTGGACGGCACCTGTCCGATCCCGATCGCGGCGCTGAGCACGCCCAGCAGCTGTGCGTCCCCGTCGAACACGTCCCTCGTCATCACCGGCAGCAGCGTGACGTAGACCCACGCCACGGAACCGCCGAGCACGCCGAGCACCACCAGCGCCCGCGCGTCGTGGTGGCCGGCGAGGTGTCGCAACCCCTCCATCAGCTCGCGGTGCATCCGCCCCGCCGACGCTCCGGGCGGGCGCTCCCGCTCGACACGTCCCGGCGTGCGGATCGGGAGCGTGAACACGACGATCAGCAGGCTCAGCACCGCGAACGCGAGGAAGGCGCCGCCGGCGCCGGTCTCGTCCAGCAGGAAGCCCGCGAGCAGCGGCCCCGCGACGCGCGAGATGCTGCCCTCGCTGGAGAGCATCGCCATCGCGTTCACCAGTTGCCCGCGCGGCACCAGCATCGCGACGTAGGCCTGGCGGGCCGGCATCTCCAGCACGATCAGCGTCCCGGTTAAGGCGGCGAACACCAGCAGCAGCGGGTAGCTCAACAGCCCCGCGAAGGCGACCACGGCCGCGACGGTCAAGAGCACCGCCGAGAGCCCTCGCGCGATGATCATCAGCGCCCGCCGGTCCACCGAGTCGGCGAGCACGCCCGCGGGCAGCGCCAGCAGGAAGAACGGCGAGAACCAGACGACGCTGACGAGCGTCACCCCGGAGGGGGTACCGGTCAGTTCGAGCGCAACCCAGCCAATCGCCGTGATGCCGACCCAGAGCGAGCCGGAAAAGGTGAGCCCGCCGAGCAGGTACCAGCGGTAGTCGCGGTTGTGCAGCGGGCCCCAGAACGAGGCGTTGGCCGGCGCCGGCTCAATGGGCGCGGGCGCATCAGGAACCGGGGGCACAGCGGTCGCGGCGGGCGTGCTGGAGGCGTCGCTGTCCCTCGAACGCTGCATCGACACCTCGGGCCGTCTCGCCTCGCCGGGTGGCGGCGCGCCGTCCCGGGGTCGGCGCGGAAGCCACGGCGATCATAGCCGCCCGGCGGCTGGACCGCCGCTGGTCGGGTCCGGGCTAGCGCGCCCGGTAGGCGTCCGCCAGCGTCGAGCGGTCGAAGCCGTGCGGGGTCTGCCCGTTCGCGAAATCGTAGAGCGCGGCCTTGAAGATGCCCTCGAGGGCGGAGACCGTGCCGAGCGCCAGCGCCACCAGCGGCACGCCGACGGCGATACCGAGCAGCGGGTGTATGAAGAACAGCAGCACTGCGGGCACCAGGGCGAGGAGCACCGCGAGGATGGCAACAATCCCGAACCCGAAGCCCGCGGTGACCTGGCGGCCCCAGGTTTGCCCGAGCAGCCCGGCCGAGCGCTTGATCGCCTCGATCGGCCCGACGCCCTCGGCGACGAGCACCGGGATCACGAAGAACGTCGCGAGGCCCCAGGCCACGCCGCCGATCCACGAGGCGACCTGGCCGGCGATGCCCCCGCGGTCGCGCAGCGCCTGCAGGATGATCGAGACGATCACGGAGATCAGCGCCCAGGCGAGGATCTGCGGCAGCCGCGCGGAAGCGGCGCGCAGCCCGGACCCGATGTTCGGGTCACCGCCTCGCAGCCGCTCCAGCGCCGCCGCCACCAGCGCCGAATTGAAGAAGATCACGATCGCCGAGGACACGAAGACGAACACCAGCCCGAGTACCGCGTCCGCGGCGCCCAGAGACTCCGCGGCGCCCTCCGCGGCGCGGTCGAAGGTGCCCGTGGAGAGGCCGATGCCGCCCATGACGGCGACCAGCACCAGGACCGAGATGCCCGACATGATCGGGAACAGGATCAGCTCGCGGTCCAGCATCAGGACGCGCCAGCTCATCTTCATCAACTCGAAGGTGTGCCCGATCGTCGCGAACATGTGCGGCCCTCCTCGCTCTCGCCGGGAGTATACGAGGGCGCACGGCGCGTCCGGCGCGGGGGAGGGGGGAGCAGGCTACAGGTCGTGAGGCCGGGCTCGGCCTCAGTTCGCCGCCACCCGGATCCACGCAAGCCCGTCGACGTGCGCGAAGTGCCCATCGGCCGACACGAGATCGGCGCCCGTCTCCATGGCGTGCGCCGCGATCCACATATCGTTGGCTGGGATGGGCCGGCCCTTGGCTCTCAGCGATGTCGCGATTCTGGAGTAGCGGTCTGCAGTCGGCGCCAGCCCCACCGGCGCGAGTGTGACGGATGGGCTGTCGAGGAACGAGCGGAGTTGGCGAGGTTCTCCTCGAATCGTGATCCCCGCCGAAACCCGTACAGCAACTCGCCAACTACGATGGCCGAGAGCAGAACCTCCTCGGCTCGCCGCACGAGATCCGCGATGCCGTCGTCGCCGCCCTCAAGCAGGGAGTACGCGTTGGCATCTAGCAGGGTGATGAAAAAGTCCGCGGCGGCGCTTTTGGGCTGAAATCGCGCTGGTCGCGACATCAAAAACCCCAATGTTTCTGGGCTCTACGCCAGCCCACCGAATGGCCAGTGAGACCCTACGGCTCAGGATCAGGAGTTTTTCAGCAGCCTGCTAGACGCGACGCCGCCTCGTCAGTTCTGCAGATGTCGGCTCGGCACGCCCTGGAAGGCGAGGCTATCGTCGTGCCGCGCCCACAGCTCGACGCCCGTGAGCTCGTGCACCCCGTCTGCGTGATCGCACCCAGTCAGTTCAAAGATCGAGTCGACGTAGCGCTCGCCGCTCGCCCGCTCGCATCCGACCTGCACGACGAGTTGCACGGTCTCGGCAATCACCTCCGTGACGGCGCCCGACAGCTCTTCCCGGCTCGCGGTTGCGAGCTCGGACAGCTCACCGAGCGCCAGCAATGACTCGCCCGGGAGCGGCGTCGAGCGGAGCGCGCAAGCGACGCTCGGGCTTACCAGGTCGTGCAGCTGCGTGAGCGCGCCGCGGGCACTGTCTGCGTGGATCGTGCACATGCTGCCGCCAAAGCCGCGCGCCATGGCAGCGAGCAGCAGCAGCCCTCGGTCGCCACCACGGACTTCACCAATGACCAGACGCCCGGGCTCACCGTGCCGGACCTCTCGGTGCACCCAGTTCTCCGACACCCCTTCGGCGATGCGCAAGGAGCCGAGTTCCTCTGCCTCCTCCACGAGCAAGACACGCTCGCCGTCGCCGGCGACGGCGCCCGCGAGCGCGTTCAGGAGGGTTGTCTTGCCGGTTCCTGTGCGGCCCGAGACCATGATGTTGAGACGAGCGGCCACCGCCCCCGCGAGAAACGCAGCGGCGTCCTCGCTAAGCACGCCTGCATCCGTGAGCTGGCTCAGGTTGCGCTCGATCATGGTGCCACTCCTCTTGCCGCTCCTGATCGTCGTGCGCCGTGATTACCATACGTGTACGCACCGGACCAGCCAAGCTACAACGGGGGGTCGCGAGCTCGAATTTGAGCCCGTCGCGTATCTCCGCGGCGTTCAGTTCGGCAAGCGGGCCAGGCGGCCTCCCGTCTCGGTGCCACTCGTAGATCGCCTCGGTCGACCGCCAGCTTGGCACGACATGCATACGGAAGCCGTGACCGGCGTCCGGATCGAGGACGACCGCGCGCTGCTTGCCGAGCGGCCACCAGCTCCACACGAAACCGTGGCCGTAGTCGAACGTCCGCAGCAGCGGCTGCAGCGCATCACTCCACGCCGATTCGGCCTCCTCCTGGGCAATACCGCCGTCTCGCGCGAGCACGCCGTCCACGCTGAACATCCCCCCTCCGTGGCGCCACAGGGACTCCCGCACGCAGACCCGCTCTTCCTCCAGGATGCCTCCGCATGCGTCCAGCACGGCGCGGATGGCTTCCAGCTCCCATCCGAGCTCACGCAGCCGGGCGACCGCGAGCACCTCGATCAGGTCGAAGAACGAGGCGCCAGCCCCGCGGCTGTAGGACGACCCGGGCCATGAGACGCTGCGGCTGCGGTGACCGCGGATCCACTGCCGCGTCGTTCCTGGCTCCGCGGCGGCGAGCCGATCGACCGCCTGGTAGCTGAACATGAGCCGCTGGAACGAATCGGTCGCCTGCTCGGCGTCCCAGCCCCAACGAAACACCTCCGCTCCGGCGCCGCCCGGACCGCCGCTCGCGCGCAGTGGGCGCTTCGGCGGCGATGCGGGCTGGCCGGAAGCAGCGCTGGGACCCAGCAGCTCTCGGGCGGACACCCCCAGCACCTCGGCCGCCTGCGCGATCCTCGCTGCAGCGAGCCCGCTCGCGCGGTGTTCGGACGCGCTGATCGTGCTTCGATGCACACCCAGGGCCACCGCCAGCTCACCCTGGGTGAGCCCCGCGCGCTGCCGCACGTCACGCAAGCGGGCGCCGAGCTGTCTTTCGCTGCTCATAGCCCCTCCACGTAGCCAGCGGCGACGTCCTCGGGCGGGTTAGTGTAGCGCGCGATGTAGCGCTGGCTGCGGTGCCCGAGGCGGCGCTCGAGTTCGTAGGCGTCGGCGCCGGAGGCCTCGGCCAGCGCGAAGGCGAAGGTGTGGCGCAGGTCGTGCGGTCGCAGCGGGCTGATCTGGCGAGTACCGTCCGGCTGCTCCCCGTCGTGAAGGCGCCCGACGCGCGCGAGCAGGGTGTTCACCGCGCGCGGACTGAGCCGCCCATCGGGGCGCCGCGTCGCGAGCGTGGCGGCGCTGAGGAGGAGCGCCGGGGCCTCGTGCGCGCCGGCGTCGCCGGGACGCTCGCGCTCGAGGTAGTCAGCGAGCGCCGCCCGCGCCTCGGCTGAGAGGAAGACGTTGCGCTGCGTGCCGCCCTTGCCGCGCACCGCGTCGATGCGGGCGCGCCGCGCGCTGCGCAGGCGCTGCGGCTCAGCGGGCTCAAGCTGCGCGAGGTCGAGCTGGCACAGCTCCTCGCGCCGCCGTCCGGTCGAGAGCAGCACGTAGACCACGGCGCGGTCGCGCCAGGGGCGGGCGTGAGCGTGGCTGCGCTCGCCGTCGGCGCGGCGGCCTTTCAGCTGCGCGAAGCGCGGCAGGCGGTCGCACACGCTCTTCAGCGAGGCGACCTGCTGCGCGCTGAGTGCGCGCGGCTCAAGCGGCGGCAGCGGCAGCGCGCGTAGCCCGGCCGTCGGCGGGCCCACGGCGAAGCACTGCGGGTGGTGGGCCTCGACCCAGCTGCAGAAGGCGGCGAGCGAGGCGAGGTGGGCGTTGACGGTCGATGGGGCGTAGCGCCCGGCCAGCTCGCGCTGCCAGGCGGCGGCATCGCGCGCGACGAGCGCGGCGAGGCGGTCGTCGCCGTAACGCGCGGCGACGAAGTCACGGAAGCGTGTGAGGTGCAGCTCGCGGAGGCGCGCCGCGGCGGGCGAGCGGACGCCGCGTACGGCGAGCGTCAGATAGTCGCTGATGGCGCCGGCGAGGCCCAGATCCGGGGCGCTGGCGGCCCCGTTCGCCTTTTGTGTAGTGAAGCTGAGAAGTTGGGGGCTGGTTCGGGGACCATGGTGGGCTCCTCCGCGCCGCTTCGCTGCACAGAAGGGACATTCTGTGACGCGAACCGACATTAGCACACCTGTACGATCGGGCTACAATGAGGGTAGCGACCAACATCGCGCCGCTACTGCAACGGGGCCGTTCGCGTTCCCCCGTGGTTGCCGCTTGCGATCGACGGCGCCGAACTGCGGATCCTCCCCCGGCCACGTCGTCGCCGGCGGACGGGCTGAACCGCACCACGGCCGAGCCAGCCAGCCCGTGACCGGAACGGCAGCGCCGGCGCGCAGTGGCGTTGCGCGCTCCTGCGCACCACGATCGCATCGGCAGCGAGCAGCACGGCGACGACCATCGCGGCGGCGGCGAGCAGGCCGAGCATGAAGTTCGAACCGCGGCCACGCGGTGAAGGGAACCATCGGCAGCACGGGAACGTATAGTCGGCAAGGAAGCGCGCGGCGCAGCGAGAGGAACACCCAGATGATGTGCTGGACGAGGGTGGCGAGTGCCGGGCTGCTGCTCGCGGCGGCGCTGCTCGTGGCGTGTGGCTCCGCCGACGGCGGCGAGCGGCGCCGCCGAGGCCTCGAACGGCGCGAGCGGCGATCGCAACCGGGTCGCCTTCCAGCAGGTCGAGCCGGGGCGCTCGATCGTGTACACGGGCACGATGCTCGTTGCGGTGGATGATGCTAGCACGGGTGTACGGAGCGGACCACGCTGCGCTATGCTCGGCCCCGAGCCCGAGCCGACCGCGTCACAACAGTATGGCTGTCGCCGCCCGTCTTAGTACATGATGAGGTGTGTGGGGACCAGGCGCTGCGACGTGGGGTCCACGGCTAGCCCGAGACCCTCCAGGGTGTAGGCTCCGAGCAGCGCCGGAGCGTCATCCTCTCCGAAGGCCACCACGGTCACCTCGCTGGCACCGTCGATCGTGATCCAGGCGCGGCCGACATCCATGTCGACCCGCCGGCGTCGGCCAGCAAGAAGCGGCGCTGGCCCGTGGGTTCGATCCCGAGCTCGCGCAGCAGACGGGCGGGCAGCGTGGTGTAGGCCGCACCCGTATCGACGGTGGCCTCGAGCTCCCTCGCCACCCCGCCATTCATCCCGCTGATCTGCATTGGCCAAGTGAAGGTCCCCATGTGCTCGATTCTAGGCGATGCGCCAAGCTGGTGCCGGCGGCGCCCAGGATCACCATCACGGTGGCGTTGGGCACGTCGATCCCGACCTCGACGACGGCGGTGGAGACGAGCACGGCGCTCTCGCCCTCGGCGAAGCACGCGAGAGCGACGTCGAGTAAGCCGAGCTGCTAGTCTGGCGCCGAACCGCGTTTCGCGCTGTAGCCTGGGGCGTCCGTTCGTGAGCGAAGGAGCCGTGCGCGAGCGCTTCACCCAACTCTACACGGAGTACATCTACTGGATCGCGCTACGCGGGATCCTGCAACGCCGCCTGATCGTCAGCCTCGGCCTGCTGCTGCTGGTGGCAGCCATGCGGCGCTGGGGCGCTATACGCACACCGCCGTCGCAGCGGCCTTGGTCGTGGTGGGCGTCGTGGCGCTCGTCGCCGAGCACGCGCTCAGTGGTGGTACCGCAGCCGCATCGAGCGGCTCACCATCGAGTACGACGACTCCCCGCTGGTTGCTGAGCGCCTGCTCGCAGCGGCGAGTGCTGGTGAGCTGCCTGACCCTGGGCTGCGCATCAGCCGCGTCGCCTCCGGCGCGAGAGCAGCATCGTTCCTGATTCTCGTGGCCGCTCTCGGCCTGCTTGTCAGCGTGATCGGGGCCTGTTTCTGGATGTGGATGCAACTGCTGGAGAAGACCCTGGAGAACACCCCGTGAGCTGAGCGCCGATACGAGAATTGCGACCAGTAGATGCTACTCGTGCCGAGATGCACGTAGGGCATCGCGATGGTGATTGGCTCGAAGTCGTCTCGGTCTCGCTGCGGCGCATGGCGCAGCTGCGCCGCTCCAGCTCGGGTGCGCTGCGCCGCGGATTCGAGCACGGGGCGGAACTCTGGTCCTCGAGCCCAGCCACGCCCGCCTCGCGACAGCGCCGCACCCACCTCCCGACGGTCGGACCGGAGACCCGGAAGCGCCGAGCGACCTCCGCCTGAGCCAGGTCGTCTTCCCCACCTCCCGGACCGACTCCAGCCGGGTGACCGCCGTCAGACGCACCCTTACGCTATGCCATGAGCGGCTCCTCCCCTGCTGCTGGTGCGTGCAACACACACAGCAGGCGGGACCCCCCAGCAGCCAGCCTATCCCCCCATCTGCGCCGCAAACCGCACGACCCGTTCCAGGTAGGTCTTGCGGCTCATACCGCGCCGCTTCGCCTCGGACGTGATCACCTCGGCCACCTCGGCATCCAATACGAGGTTGAGCCGTACGCCCGGCCGCTCGCGCGGCGCGCGGACCAGGAGTATCGAGGTCAGGGCCGAGCCTGACGGGACCTCGACGTGTTCGAGCGGGCGCGGCGGAACGAGGGGCAGAGCATCTCGTTCCATCTCGAGGGCGTAGTCGCGAAGCGACTCCTCGGCATTGACCAGCGCCTCATCCACCGTGCTGCCCATGGCCACGACGCCGTCGAGGTCCGGGAACACCACTCCGTAGGCGCCATCGGCCCCATCGATCAGTGCTGCGTATCTCATCGTTGCCAGTCCTCCCACCCGGCCTTGCGGGCAATCGAGCGGGCAACGCCCGCCGAGAGCGTCCGGTGCCGCGGGACTACGATCCTGCCCTCGATGCGCGGATGCCGGTAGATCGCATGCTGCGAGCCCTCCCGTTGCAGGTACCAGCCGTCCTCTTCCAACCTCCGCACATTGCGCCGCCGGTTCGTCTCCGTCACGTGCCACATATTAACACGGCGGCGTGCGCCCACCGTGTTCGCAAGCGGAACGCTCGCGGCACCGCTCCTTGGCCCGCGCTCGCGCCCGTCGCGGTGATGCCGTCGGAATCCCGCGGAGCGCCAGCGCGCGCCTCGCGCGGGGCCCATGATCAGTCCTCGAGCGGCTCCTGCAGCCACGCCGGGATGTCCCGGGCCGCATGCAGGACCCTCCAGACATCGATGTCCGCCTCTCGCTCGACGTAGAAGACCAGATACGGAAACCCCCTCACGACCCACGCGCGAAGGCCCGGGAGATCCAGTTCACGCGCATACCGGGGCGAACCGCTTGCAGGGTGCTCGCCCATACGACGGAAGGCTTCTTCCAGCGCGTCGATGAAGGCGAGCGCAACCGCCCCTCGCGCCTCGGCCAGATAGTGCTCGACGGTCGCGTCGACATCGCGCCGCGCCCGCTCGCGAAGGACGACAGGTTTCCCGGTCACCCCTGGCCAGCTTCGCGGACCCGATCGCGAAGCTGGCCGAAGTAGTCCCCATCGGCGGTGACCGCCGGCGGCGACGCCGCGCCCTTGAGGAGCAGGCCGCGCAGGCGCTGGCGATCCTGGTCCTTGCGGATCAACTCGCGGATGTATTCGCTTGACGAGCTGTAGCCGCGGCCGCTGACCTGCTGGTCGACGAAGGACTTGAGGGCCTCGGGGAGCGATATGTTCATCGTGCTCATGCAGCAACGCTAGCCGGGTTGCCAAAGTGTGGCAAGACGCCGCGCTACCCGGCGGCGGCGGCGTATGCGCTTGGGAAACCAGCGAGAACAATCGCTTTACCGCGACCTTCGCGGACGGCAGGTTCGACATTGTGGTGTCCGACGGAGCCTTCACCATCGGAATCTACGTTCTGGAAGCCAGAGCATGGCGCCACATCGGCTGGCACGGCGGTGAGACCGGCTTCACGACCGACCGCGAGCAGGCAAGGGTGATCGAGGTGGACGGCGCCGATGTCACGGGCCTCGAGATCCGCCTGCCCGCCAACCCTGCTGACCTCCCAACCATCCAATAGCCGCACGCCCCCTCCCGACGCGCTACCCTCGCAGCAGCCCCCGAGGGCGCGCGAAGGCGGAGGAGCGGCGCGATGGTGTGGCAGGACAGGCTCGACGAGGGCGCCCCGCATCGACGCCCGCGCGCGGGCGTTTAGGCTGTGCGGATAATGAACGTGGTGCGCCGGTTCGCCGCGCTCGCAGTCCTTGGCCTGATCCTCGTGGGCTGCACGGGCGGCGGTGGAGACACGGAGCCGGCCCGCAGCATGGCGACGCCGGTGACGACGCCGACCGCTACACCGACGCCGACGGCCTCGCCTTCGCCCACGCCCACGGCGGCCGCGACGCCCTCGCCGACCCCGACGCCCTCGCCGACACCGAGGCCCCCGCCAACGCGTATCGCTACCCTGACGCCGACGCCGACCGCTACACCGACGCCGACGGCCTCGCCTTCGCCCACTCCCACGGCGGCCGCGACGCCCTCGCCGACGCCGACCGCTACACCGACGCCGACGGCCTCGCCTTCGCCCACTCCCACGGCGGCCGCGACGCCCTCGCCGACCCCGACGCCTACGCCCACACCGGTTGCAATCCCGACGTATCCGGAGATCATATTCGTGGGCGAGGTGCCACCCGATCTCGAGGCAGGATACCGCGCGGCAATGCACGAAGTGGTGGCCTACTACGCCGATCGATACGGCGTAGAGGCGCCCGAGTTCGCCGTGTACCTCGGCGCGGACATCGACGCCGTACGAGCCGTCTATGCTGAAGTTGGCGGTGTCAGCCCGGAGACATTCCGGGGGGGCGGAAGAGTCACCCCGATCGCAGGGGGGGTCCGTGCGATCTTCGTTGCCGGCAGGTATTTTAGCGGCGGCGTGAACTCCCAGATCCTGTCGCACGAGTACTTTCATGTCCTGCAGGGCGAGCTATCCGAACATTCCCTGATGGCGACCCCGCGCTGGCTGGTTGAAGGAAGTGCCGTCTACGAATCCATGCTCTACAGCGGATTCTGGGAACGGTACCGCCCGGCAGCAGTCGTGCTGAGCGCGAATAACGATGGTGCGTTGCGAGATCTTGAGCAGTTCGATGTGGCTGATGCGCCACATGCCTATGGCCTGGGAGCTCTCGCGAGCGAGTGGCTCGCCGAGCAGACCGGGGGGAATCCGCAAGTCAAGTACTGGCAGCTGCTCGGTGGAAGCGCGACCTGGGAAGACGCCTTTGAGTCCGCCTTCGGAATAGCCGTTGACGAGTCTTATGAGGCGTTCGAGGAACACCTTGAAGAAGTGCTCTCTGAGCTCGCCACCGGGCGGGTGGAGGGTATCGTGCTCGGGCCGGGTAGTGAGGCGCTTCCCGGCATTGGCATCGGGATCCGTGGCACCGACTTCTATAAGAGATGGAGCATCGAGACAGACCGGGTCGGTACCTTCGATCTGCACGTGCTGGACGGAATGTTCAGGATCCGGATCTATACGAGAGATGCCAGCGGGACTCTGCGTCACATCGGCTGGTACGGCGGCGATGACGGCTTCACGACCGACATCGGGCAGGCGACCGTCCTGGATGTCGACGACGGCGACGTGGTCGACATCCAGATCCGCCTCCCCGCCAACCCCGCCGACCTCCGGGAGGCCCAAATCCCGCGGGTCCAGGGCACCGTCCTTGGCCCCGGCGGAGAGCCAGCGACGGGGATCGGCGTGTGGGTGTGGGGTGGGTCGACCGACAACAGCAAGCTGGGCGGAACATCCGCAGACGGTACGTTCGACATTCCCCACCAGAACGGCACGTTCGTAGTCAGGGTCTACATCTGGAAGGACGAAGTCTGGCACCAGGTCGGCTGGTACGGCGGCCCGACCGGCTTCACGACCGACCGCGCGCAAGCGGCTGAGATCGAGGTGGGCGGCTCCGACGTCACTGGCATCGAGATTCGCCTCCCCGTCGACTTCACCGACCTGGCGACCATCTTTTCCTAGCCCCGCCAGGCGCTGCCGATAGCCGCACGCCCCCTCCCCCGACGCGCTACCCTCCGCACCCAGCCTTGCGGGCAATCGAGCGGGCAGCGCCCGCCGAGAGCGTCTGGTGCCGCGGGACTACAATCCTGCCCTCGATGCGCGGACGCCGGTAGATCGCATGCTGCGAGCCCTCCCGTCGGCCCTGGGCAGCGACCTGTGATAGCAGACATGCTATTACCACGACAGCATCTCTGCTATGCTCTGCGCATGGCGTGGAACGTCCGGACCTTCATCTCAGACACCGGCCAGCGGCCGGTCGATGAGTGGGTTCTCGGTCTGAGCGCCGACGCGCGGGCAGAGGTCGCGCACGTCATCGACCTGTTGGAGGCGCACGGTCCCACGCTGGGTATGCCGCATGCCCGCTCGCTCGGTGACGGTCTCTGGGAGCTGCGGGCGCGTCTCGCGCCCGCAGCTACCGCGTGATCTACTTCCACTGGTTCCGGCGGACGTTCGGGCTGCTCCCCGGCTTCACGAAGCGGACCCAGCGGACGCCACGCCGCGAGATCGAGGTCGCCACAGCGCGTCGGGCGACGTGGCTCGGGCGGAGGAGGGAACAACCATGAGCGACTGGAAGGAGCTGCGCGCCAAGCTGCTGGAAGACCCGGCGACGCGGGCGGCGTACGACGCCGCTTCGCCGCGCTACGACCTGGCGAGCATGCTGATCGCACTGCGCGCGGCCACCGGGCTTTCGCAGCGCGAGCTGGCGCGCCGGATCGGCATGACGCAGTCCGAGATCTCCCGCATCGAGGCCGCCAGGGTGCACCCCAGCTGGGAGACCGTGAGCCGGCTGCTCAGCGCCGTCGATGCCGAGGTCGAGGTGCGGGTCCGCGACGCCTCCGGCAAGCGCGTTCGCGTGCCGCTCCCCCTGGCGGCCCCGGCCGGCAGCTGGTGATTTGGAGAAGGACGCGCGCCTCAGCGTGGCTCAGACGTGGGCCTCACCCAGAAGGACGTGCGGCGTCGTTACGATCCCGTAACGGTGATGGTCACTGTCCCGGTATCGGTGTCGGTGCCGTCCGACACCGTGTAGTCGAAGCTGTCGCTGCCGCTGAAGAGAGCGTCGGGGGTGTAGGTGACGGTGCCATCGCTACCCAGGGTGACCGTGCCGTTGCCGGGCGTGGTCACCGACGTCACCGAGAGCGTGTCTCCCCCGGGGTCGGTGTCGTTGGCCACCACGTCGATCGTCACCGCCGTGGCTGCGCTGGTGGTAGCACTGTCGTCGACCGCCGTAGGGGCTGTGTTGGTGGTCGTCACGGTCACGGCGGCGCTGGGGGCACTGGTGCCCACGGCGTTGGTCGCCCGAATCCGGAATGTGTAGGCCGTGCCACTGCTCAGTCCCGTGACCACGTAGGAACTGGCGTTGGCGCCGCCGGCCGCGCTGTCCGCGATCGCGGTCCAAGCCGAGACCTGGTACGCGTAGGCCGAGCCGGAAGCTGAGCCGTCGTCATCGTTCTTGTGCGCGCCCACCAGCACGGTGTCGCCGTCCACGGCTACCGAATGGCCATATTCGTCCTCGGCGGCCCCGTCGGAGGCGGTCAGCTTGGCTGTCTGCGTGGCGCTGACCCAGCCCCCGGCAGGTTTGGCGAACACGTAGGCCGAGCCGGATTGTGAGCCACTGTCGTCGTTCCCGGATGCGCCCACCGCCACCTTGTCCCCGTCTACCGCGACCGAAGTCCCGAACCAGTCGCCAGCCGCCCCGTCCGAGGCCGTCAGCTTGGCCGTCTCGTTCGCCGTCGCCCAGCCCCCGGCAGGCCTGATGAACAGGTAGGCCGAGCCGGCGTACGCATCGTCCGACCAGGAACCCACCACCAGCGTGTCCCCGTCCAGCGCCACCGATTTCCCAAATTGGTCGTAAGCGGCAGCGTCGGAGGCGGTCAGCTTGGCTGTCTCCGTGGCCGTGACCCAGCCATTGGCTGGCTTGACGAACAGGTAGGCAGAGCCGGAATTCGAGCCAGTGCCATCGTCCGACCAGGCGCCCACCACCACCGTGTCCCCGTCCACCGCAACCGAGTTCCCAAACCGGTCGCCAGCGGCCCCGTCGAAGGCCGTCAGCTTGGCCGTCTCGGTGGCCGCCGCCCAGACCCCGTTGGCCGGCTTGGCGAACACGTAGGCCGCACCGGACTCCAGGCCATTCTCATCGTCCCCGGGGGCGCCCAATACCATCGTGTCCCCGTCCAGCGCGACCGATGTGCCAAACTTGCCGCCAGCGGCCGCGCCGGAAGCGTTCAGCCAGGTGGTCAGCTTGGCCGTCTCGGTGGCGTCGGCCCAGCCACTGGCCGGCTTGACGAACACGTAGGCCGCACCGGAATACTGGCCATTGTCATCGTCCCCGGGGGCACCCAATACCATCGTGTCCCCGTCCAGCGCGACCGATGTGCCAATCAGGCCGTAAGCGGCAGCGTCGGAGGCGGTCAGCTTGGCCGTCTCTGTGGCCGTGGCCCAACCCCCGCTGACAGGCTTGGTGAACACGTAGGCCGAGCCGGATTGTGAGCCACTGTCGTCGTCAGCGCGGGCGCCAACCACCACCGTGTCGCCGTCCACCGCGACGGAAAACCCAAACTCGTCGTCAGCGGCCCCGTCGAAGGCCGTCAGCTTGGCCGTCTCGGTGGCCGTCACCCAGCCCCCGCTGGCAGGCTTGGCGAACACGTAGGCCGAGCCGGAATCCAGGCCATTGTCATCGTCCTCAGTGGCGCCCACCACCACCGTGTCGCCGTCCACCGCGACGGAAAATCCAAACCGGTCGAAAGTGCGCTTGTCGGAGGCCGTCAGCGTGGCCGTCGGACTGGAGGAGTTGGCCCAGCCACCGCTGGCAGGCTTGGTGAACACGTAAGTCCTACCCCGCTCGATTTGTTCCCCCCGCGGAGTTCGGACTCGATGGAGAGGCCGCCGCGCGGTGGGCGATGGCGGCCCACCCGTACATCCAGCCCCGCTGCTGTGCGCAGCAACGCGCCTGGCTGGACCGCCGCAACGAACCGGGTGAGGTCCTCGGCGGTCACGCGATCGCGCGCCAGGATGTGGAGTGGGCGTCAATCTCAGCGCCCGTCGGGTCATGCGAAAGTCCCTCGATGCGGTTGCTTTCACGGATGAAGGCGACGAGACGGTCGTCTGTTGTTCCGATCGCTCTAAAACCCGACCACTGATCGGTCTAAAACTCGGCCACTCCAGGGCATGACCCACCTAGGAGTATTCTCATGCCCACATCGACTCATCGATGGTGTGGAGTTCCTCCAGCGCGGCGGCCAACTCGTCCGCCTCGGCCGCGGTGCAGGAACCGATGAAGAAGTCGAGCGAAGAGCCGATTGTCCGATCGTCGCCGGCGTCGCCTGTCAGCCCGGGGCCCTTGCGGAGCAGCTTCAGCGCAGCCTTGTTCAGGGAGATCCCCTCGCGCCTCGCGAGACGCTGCAAGTGGGTCGTTCAGTTCGTCGTCGAACCCTCGGACTGTGAGTTGGTTCACGTGGCCGCCTCCGTGACTCATATTGTGAGTCATAGTGAGGCAGATTGCGAGTCACTCATGCCAGAGGGCCTCGAGGCGAGGCGTCAGTCAGCCGTGATCTCGCGGCGCTCGAAGCGCCACTCGCCGCCCTCGCGGCGCAGCGTGTCGCGGTAGCGGCGCGTCAGCACCAGCACCGGCGGCTCGTCGGCGCGGAAGACCAGTAGATCCGAGCGCATCACGATGCGGTCGCTCTCGCCCTCGATCGGGTCGAAGACGGCGTTGTAGGTGATGTGGCGGACGTTCGGCAGCCGCTCGCCGCCGTGCAGGAAGAAGTCGCGCAACTCTCCGTGGCCCTCGCGGCGGCTGCGGCCGGTGACGAACGTGGCGTCCTCGGTGAAGGTGTCGAGCCAGCCGTCCACATCGTCCGTGTCGTGCGCCATGTTGTAGCGCGACACCAGGTCCTGGATCGCCGTGCGGTCGTCTCCGGAGAGCTGCATCGTTCGCCTCCGCCCCTCGCTTGTGGTGACTACGTTGGACTCGCCTCGATGAATCTCTCGACCTTGAGTTCCTTCGCGCGATCCCGGGCCTGCCAGAGGTCGTAGGCCGTCTGCATGCCGAGCCACGTCTCGGGTGTAGAGCCGAACGCCTGGGACAGGCGGAGGGACCTCGACCGACACCCCGGCACGCGTGTTCACCAGGTCCGACAGCGCCTGACGCGTAACGCCCAGGCCTTCCGCCGCCCGCGTCACCGTCAAGTCCAACGGTTCGAGACACTCCCACCTGACGATCTCGCCCGGGTGGGGAGGATTCTGCATGGGCATCGCGTCACCTCGTTAGCCGTCGAGTCAATGGTAGCCCGTAGCCGCCCTACCCCTGCTGAAGCTGCTCGATCACGCGTGCGACCTGCTCGTCCCGCGCCGGGTCGCTCGGGAGCGGGAAGGTGACGCCGTCTGCGACGTCGCCGTACCACTCGAGGATCACGTCGGCGATGGAGTCGTACGTACCCTGCGGCATCAGCGCGTCGATCATCTCGTCGCTGATCAGCGACGACAGCTCGTCCCACTTGCCCGCACGCGTCAGCTCCCGCAGTTGCGGTCCCAGGTCGTCCCAGCCGTGCAGCTGGAGCGTCGGCCAGTAGGGCGGGGTGGAGTACCAGAACCCCATCGATTCGCGCACCACCTCGCGCTGCCTGTCGATCTCCGCCTGCGTCGCGCCCGTGAGCACCTGCAGGCTCGGGATCAGCTCGACCTCGGAGGGGTCGCGGCCGCTCCGCTTCGCGCCCTCGGCGATGTTGGCGAGCGTCACCTCGCGCAGGTAGCGAGGGCTGGAGTTCGTCGGGTGCGTCAGCACGCCATTCGCCAGCTCGCCGGCGAGGCGGCAGATCGCCGGGTTGACCGCGCCCAGCCAGAGCGTCGGCGCCGGGTAGTCGATCGGGCCGGGGTTGAAGCGCGGCTGGAGGCGCGTGATGCGGTACTGCTCGCCCTCGAAGCGCACGCCCTCGCCGGACTGGAACGCGCCGAAGATCGCCTGCATCGCCTGCAGGTACTCCCGCATGCGCCCGATCGGCGGCGTCCACGGCACGCCGTAGCGGCCCTCGATGTTGCCCTTCACCTGCGTGCCGAGGCCGAGGTTGAGTCGCCCTTCGGCGAGCTGCTGCACGCCCCAGGCGCTGTAGGCGAGCTGCATCGGGCTGCGCGGGAAGGCGAGGATGATGGCGGTCACGATGCGCAGCCGCTCGCTGTGCTCGGCGACGAGCGCGGCGGTGATCATCCCGTCGTTGACCGTCTCCGGCACCTTGATGCCGTCGTAGCCGAGCGCCTCGACGCGCCGGACGTGCGCCGCGATGTCCGCGAACGGCGTGTGCGTGCCGGTGCCCGCGTAGACCTTCATCGCCCCGGCGCTCCCCTCGGCTGCGCCCGTCAGGCTACGCCCCGGCGCGCATGGGATCGATGCGCGCGACGCCGCTCGCGCTACGAGTCGTCCTCGAAGGTCCAGCGCGTCTGCGTCTCCACGAAGGCCCCCTCGACCCAGGCATGGCCGATGCGAGGACGGAGCACGTAGAGCCAGCTGTCCTCCCCGGACTCCACCGCGGCTTCGAGCCGGAACGGCTCGCCTGTCGTCGGGTCGACGTATTTCGCGCCGTAGGCGGCGGCTACTGCAGGGGGCGCCTCGGCGAACGGCAAGCGCTCGACCGGTCCCTCGATGATCGCGACATCCTCGCCGCTCTCGAGGTGGGCGACGGTCCAGGGCTGGTGCGCGAGGTTGCGGACCTTCTGGCCGTACGTGCCGAACCAGAGCGCGCCGTCCACCCAGACGCCCCAGACCGGCATCGAGTGCGGCCGGCCGTCCGGCCGCGTCGTCGCGATCCAGTAGATCGTCGCCGCTCGCAGGCGGGCGATCGAGCGTTCGCGGATGTGCGGCACCGTGCTCATTGGACTTCGCAGTATCGTGCCGCGCGCCGCAGGCGGCTATCCGCGGGCGGCGACCGGTGACCGCGGTGCGCCGGCGCCATGGCGGGGGTTCGGGCGCGGAGGCTCAGGTGGCCCGGCAGCTACTCCGCCGCCGTGCCGGTCCCGTCCCCGAGCGTGATCTGGAAGATCACGCCCTTGTCGGTGTCAGACACGAGGAGATCGCCATCCTCGGTAACGATGATCCCCAGCGGCCTCCGGAACCCAAGGTCGGCAACGATCGATATCTCCCCGTCGCGGGTGACCCTGATGACCCGATCGTAGGAAAAGTCCGTCACGTACAGCGCACCATCACTGCCTACTGCGATTCCCCCGAGGAAGGGCGAGAGCGCTCCCCCATAGCGAGTGCGCGGAGTCCTCAACACCGCCGAGACGAACCCGCTGCTATCGATCATTCGGATGGCGTGGTTGCTCTCCGTGAAGAAGATGTTGCCTTCGTCATCGAGAGCGATGCCATCCGGGGAGTGGAAGACTGCCTGATTCCCCGGTCCGTCGAAACTGCCGGAGTTCCCCTGGTGGCGGTGGCGTTCGGGGATGCGCGACGCTCCCGCCACGGTCGAGACCTCGCCGGCGGGCGAGAGCAGCCGTATCCGGCTGTTCCCGTTGTCAACGATGAGCAGGTTGCCCGCTCCGTCAAATGCTAGTGCGCTGGGACTGCGGAATCTCGCCTCGGCAGCCGGGCCGTCGCGGAAGTCTCCCCAGTTCCCCGCGCTCTGGGGCGGGCCGCCCCCCGCGACCGTCGTGACCGACCCGTCCGGCGCGATCCTGCGAATGCGGTTGTTCCCCGAGTCGGCGACGTAGATCGAGCCATCCGGGTGTACGGCGACACCCTTCGGCTCCGAGAACTGGGCCTCTCTCCCTACGCCGTCACGAAGACCCTGGCCCCGGCCACCGGCAATCGTGGTCACAGTCCCTCTCGGCGAGATGCGACGGATTGCGTGGCGCCCGGAATCCGCGACGATCACGTTCCCCTCGAGGTCCAGCGCCATCCCCGCCGGCCGTGAGAGGAGCGACCCGCTGGCGAAGACCGTGACCTTCACATCTTCCAGCCGCGGGAGTCGCCCGGCGACCGCCAGCGCCTGGCCGCGGGCGGACGAGCTGGTCGCCGTGAGGGCAATCGTGCGGATCAGGTTGTTCCCCTCGTCGGCCACGACGAGCCTGCCATCGTGCGCGACGTCAATCGCAGCCGGGAGGTTGAACATTGCCTCAACCCGAGGCCCGTCGGCGTAGCCCTCCTCGCCGGTGCCTGCCGCGGCGCGCAGGATGCCTCGATCCGTCAGTTCGAGGATCTGGTGCCGTCCCGTGTTCGCGATGTAGATCGCGCCGTCGCCGGTCACAGCAAGACCTCTCGGGGAGGCGAGCGTTCCCGTGCGAAACGAAGCGGTGCCGCGACGGAGTGTGGACACAACGCCGGCGGTGTCGACCTTGCGGATGGCGATGCCGCTGTCGTAGTGGTTGTCGATGACGTAGATGTTGCCTTCGGTGTCCACGTCAATCGCGAGCAGATTGAGGAACCTCGCTTCATGTCTGTGGCCATCGCGGTGGCCGAGTGTCTGCCCTCCCGCGAACGTCACGACACTGCCCGAGGGCGAAAGGCGCCGGATGCGCCCGTAGTCCTCAGCGATGAAGAGGTTGCCGTTCCCATCCAGCGCGATCCCGTGCGGGAACTTGAACCTCGCCTCGGCGGCGGGTCCATCGCGGAAGTCGCCCCAGGCGCCCTCCCCGAATGGCGGTCCGTAGAAGGGGCCGCCGCCGGCTACGGTCGTCACCATCCCGTCCAGCGCGATCTTGCGGATGCGGTGGCCGTAGTAGTCGGCCACGTAGATCGTTCCGTCATCGGCGATGGCCACGTCCGTCGGTCCGGCGAACTGCGCGGTCGAGGCGGGGCCGTCGCGCACGCCCCAGCCGTTCCCCCCGGCGATGGTCGTCACCGTGCCGTCGGGCGTGATGCGCCGGATCGCGCGGCTCTCCTGGTCCGCGACGATCACGCTCCCGTCGCGATCGAATGCCACTCCGAGGCCGCCAATGTCCTCGGCGAACCGCCCGAAGCGCGCCTGGTCTCCGGGACCGTCCGCGTACCCGCGCACCCCCGCGCGCCCCGCGAGTGTGGACACCTCGTCCTCGGGCAGCGGCGCGTCGATGCTCGTGTCGCCGTAGCGAAGACCGCGGAGGGAGTCGACGCCGTCGTCCAGGGGCAGCGCGATCGTGCCCAGCGTCGCCCACGAGCCACTCTGTGGCCGAGCACTGAGGTAGATGCGCCTGCCGTTCTCCACGTGCTGCCAGACGCGCATATCGATGCGCACGGGGGTCGCCCGGTTCGACAGCGGAACCGCGAGGGTGATGTTGCCGTAGCGATAGCGCCCGCTGCTGCTGTGGCCGTCGTCCAGCGGCAGCGGGATCACTCCCAGCGTCTGCCACGAGCCATCCGCCGGTCGGGCGCTGACGGAGATGTCGAGGTCGTCGTCGATGTCCTGCCACACGCGCAGCTCGACGCGGACGGTGTCTCCGGCAGCGGTCCCGCTCTGCGCGATGGCGCTGCCGGTCGCGGCGGCGACGGCAAGCAGCAGCAGTGCGCCGACGATCGCGATCTTCGGCCTGGCGCAGCGCTTCATCGCGCCATCCCCAACCACAGTGCCCCGGTCGGGCCACTCTACATCTATACGCTGCGGCCACGGCGTGCGTTCCCGGCAGCGGCACTCGCGCGGATCACGGGCCGGTTGACCGCGCTGCAGGCCGCTGGCAACCATGCAGCGAGGAGTCCCTCATGCTGATCGCGCTGCTCGACCTGCTTCGCATCCGCAGTCGCGTCGAGCGCGCGCTGGTGCGCTACACCGGCTACTCGCTGCTCAGCCGCCACGTCACGAGGCGCATCGGCGTGTCGTACGTGCCGACGTTGCTGCTCGTCAGCATCGGGCAGCGCAGCGGCGAGTTGCGCGAGTCGCCGCTCTTCTACTTCGAGGACGGCGACGACTACTTCGTCGTCGGCTCGATCGGCGGCAGTCCGCGCCACCCCGAGTGGTATCGCAACCTGCTCACGGATCCGCATGCCTGGGTCTACGTGCGCCGCCGCCGGATCGCGGTGACGGCCTCGTTGATCGAGGGCGAGGACCGCGAGCGACTGTGGCCGATCGCCGCGCGCGCCTACCCGCGCTACGACGAGATGATCGAGGAGGCGCGCCCGCGCGAGATCCCGCTCGTGCGGCTCAGCCCTCGATCCGCCGGGCCCGCGACTTCCTAGATCTGCGAGTAGCCCGAGCCCGGACGGGTGACGCCCGTGCCCTTCGCGTCATCGAGGCGGCCGTACTCCTTGAGCAGCCGCTGGTCGTAGGTCACGAGGCCGCTCACCCGCTCCAGCGGCTCCGTCGCCAGCAGCAGCGCCGCATCCACCATGTAGTCGACCGGGGCGCCCTGGTCGCCCATCCCGGACGCCTCGAGGTGGAACAGTGCGCCCGGCGTCCGCACCGCTTCCGAGGGCGAGACGCAGGAGACGGCGATGCCGTGCTGCTCGACCTCCTCGGCCAACCCCTGCGTGAAGCGTTCGAGCGCTGCCTTGGTCGTGCCGTAGAGCACGCTGCGGCCTTCGGACACCGTGGGGTAGGGGCCGCGGCCGGGGCCGGTCGCGCCGCCGGAGCCGATGTTCACGATCGCGCCGCCCGCGCTCGATCATCCCGGGCAGCACGCCCTGCGCCAGCATGAACGGCGCATGCACGTTGACCGCGAAGACGCGCTGCCAGCGCCGCTCCGGGATCTCCGCGACCGGCGCGAAGTAGTTCGCGGCGGCGTTGTTCACGAGCACGTCGACCGGGCCGAACGCCTGCTCCGCGGCGGCCACCACGCGGCCACACTCCTCGCCCTCGGAGATGTTCGCCGCGACGGCCTCCGCCTCGCCGCCGGCCTCGCGGATCGCGGCGACCGTGCGCTCGAGCGAGCCATCGAGGGGGTGGTCGCCCTCGCTCAGCGTGCGGGCGACGCAGACCACACGCGCGCCCTCGGCGGCGAAGCGCATGGCGATCGCCTCGCCGATGCCGCGGCTCGCCCCGGTGACCAGCGCGACCCGTCCATCGAGCATGCCCACGATGTCACCCCCTCCGCCGGCTCCGACGCCGGGCGCGCCCTCCGGGGCTTGTCCTCGCCCCGTCGCGATCGGTGCGCAGCACCGTCGCCGCGCCGGGGCGATCTGTCAACGTGGCGGCTTGGCGCGGCTGCGCCCAGCGTGGCGCAGGCGTAGGCTGGAGCACGCAGGCCGGCGGGGACCGGCAGACAGGGCCAGGCGCGCATGAGGCGTCTCGGACGCAGGCTCCCCGGCGACGTGGTCGTGCGGCGCGCACGACGGCGATCGGAGACGGTGCGTGTCAGCACCATCCGCCGGCGCAACTTCCGGCCCCGGCCGTGGATGGTGCCCGCCGCCTTCGCCGTCCTGATCGCGCTGGGCGGTCTGCTGCTCTCGCTTCCCATCGCGTCCGAGTCCGGCGAGTGGACCAACGGCTGGGATGCGCTCTTCACCGCCACCTCGGCGATCTGCGTCACCGGCCTCGTGCGCTTCGACACGGCCGACCAGTTCAGCTTCTTCGGCGAGCTCGTGGTCATCGTGCTGATCCAGCTCGGCGGACTCGGCGTCACGATGTACGCGGGGATGCTGATCCTGTTCGTCGGCGGGCAGTTCGGCCTGCGCGGGCGCGACTTCTTCGGCATCGAGCTGATCGGCGACTCTGAGCGCGACGTGCGCCGCTTGCTGCGCCGCGCCGCGCTCTTCATCTTCACGATCGAGGCTACGACGTTCCTGCTGCTGCTGCCCTGGTCGCTGACGAAGTGGGATCCGGCCCCGGCGATCTGGCGTGCCTTTTTCCACGCCCTCTCCGCCTCCAACTGCGCGGGCTTCGATCTGATGGGCGGGGGCCGCGGGTTCAGCGGGCAGGTCGACGAGCCCTACCCGATTATCGTGATGGGGACCGCCGCCTTCCTCGGCAGCCTCTCCTTCATCACCGTCTTCAACCTGCGAACGCGTCCGCGGCGCTGGTCGCTCGACACGAGGCTGGTCGTGATCGGGATGGCGGCACTGCAGCTGATCGCCATGCTGGTGTTCTCCAGCATCGAGCTGCGCGCGGGCAATCCGCTGAGCGGGCTCAACCCCTTCGAGGCGCTCGCTAACATCTACTTCCTCGCCGCCAATCGCACGACCGGCATGTCCACCATCGAGATCGTCTCGTTGCAGGACGCGAGCATCGCGATCCTGCTTCCGCTGATGTTCATTGGCGGCGCGTCCACCTCCACCGCCAGCGGCATCAAGATCGGGACCTTCATGGTGTCGCTCGTCGTCATCCTCTCTGCCCTGCGTGGCAGGCACAGCGCCCAGGTCTTCGGGCGCGAGATCCCGCAGGCGATCGTGCTGCGCGCGACGGCCGTCACGCTGCTCGGCGTCTTCCTCCTTTCCGTGGGACTGTCGCTCCTGCTGCTGTTCGAGGATGGACCGTTCCTGCCGCTGCTCTTCGAGGTCATGTCCGGCCTCGCCAACGTCGGCTGGTCGATGGGCAGCACGGGGGATCTCTCCACGCCGGGGGTCATCCTGATCACCGCGTTGATGTTCATCGGGCGGCTCGGACCGCTGATCGTCGCGATCTCCATCCCGGACCGCCCCCAGGAGCGCTACCGTTACCCGTACGGGCGGGTGCGCATCGGATAGCGCGGCGCGCATAGCGAGAGGAACGAACGATGCAGATCGCCGTACTCGGGCTCGGCCGCTTCGGCTCCCAGCTTGTCCGCGCCCTCGGGCCGCTCGGCCACGAGGTGCTCGCGATCGACCTCAACGAGGCGCGCGTGGAGCGGGCCGCGCCCGATTGCGCCAAGGCGGCGATCGCCGACATTACCAACGAGCTCGCCCTGCGCGACCTTGGCGTCGGCAGCGTCGACGCCGCCGTCGTCGCCACCGCCGTGATCGAGGCGAGCGTGCTCGCGGCGATGAACGTCCAGTCGCTCGGCGTGAGCGCGGTGTACGCGAAGGCCTCCAACGAGCTGCACGCCTCGATCCTCGAACGCATCGGCGTCCGCCGTGTCGTCCAGCCGGAGCGCGAGGGCGGCGAACGCTTCGCCCACCTGCTGCGCGTGGAGGGCGCCCGCGACTACCTCTCCGTCAGCCATGACTACGGCATCGTCATCCACGAGGCGCCCGAGCACCTGCACGGGCGGCGGCTCGGCGACCTCGACAGCAACGACGGCACGCGCCGGCTGCTGATCGCCGTGCGCAGCGGCGAGGTGGAACTCAACCCCGTCCGCGATCGCATCATTGGCCCCGGTGACCTGCTCGTCTTCGCCGGCCGCGACGAGGATCTCGCTCGCGACCTGTGACCGGGCTGGCCGCGGGCACGCGCTATCGTCGCAAGGGAGGCGCTCGCATGATCCGCATCGCTCGACCCCTGCTCGCCGCGTTCGCCCTCGCGCTCGCCGCGCTCGGCTCGGCCTGCGCCGTCGACGGCACGGAGGGCGCGCTGCACGTCGTCACCATCGAGCGGCAGGTGGACGGTGTGCTCGCCAGCTACATCGACCGCGCGATCGCCCACGCCGAGGATCGCGGCGGCCTCGCCGTGCTGCTGCGCATCGATACGCCCGGCGGAGAGATCGGCGCGATGAAGTCGATCGTCGGGCGCATCGAGCGCTCCGAGGTGCCCGTCATCGTCTGGGTCGGCCCGCCGGGCGCGGAGGCCGCCTCGGCAGGCACGTTCATCGCGATGGCCGGCCACGTCGCGGCGATGGCTCCGAGCACCACCATCGGCGCGGCCACGCCCGTCACGGCCACCGGCGAGGACGTCGAGGGCGACCTCGGCAGGAAGGTCACCAACGACACCGTCGCCTTCGCGCGCGGCGTCGCCGAGCTGCGCGGGCGCAACGCGGACTGGGCCGAGGCCGCCGTCCGCGACGCCAGCTCCGCAACCCCGAGCGAGGCGCTGGAGCTCAACGTGATCGACCTCGTCGCCGCGACCGAGTCTGCGCTGCTCGCCGCTGTCGAGGGCCGCACAGTGGAATTGATCGACGGGCGCACGGTGGAGCTGCGGCTCGCGTCCGCGCCGCGGGTGGAGAATGAGTTCAACGCCTACGAGCGCATCGTCGGCTTCCTCGGCGATCCGTTCGTGGTGACCCTGCTGCTGCTGATCGGGATGGTCGGGGTCGCGACGGAGCTGTTCTTCGCGCCCGGGACGTTCGTCCCCGGCGTCGCCGGGGCGATCGCGCTGCTGCTGTTCTTCCTGGGCGTGGGGACGCTGCTGCCTGCCGAGGCGGCATTCGCCTTCGTCGTGCTCGCGGTCCTGCTCGTGGTGCTGGAGCTGTTCCTGCCGACGGGCGGCGTGCTTGGGGCGGGGGCGGCGCTGGCGCTCGCGTTCGCGATCGGCATCGGCGTAGGCCAGGGGTCGACGGACCTCAGCATCGAGCGCCTGCTGGTCGTCGTGCTCGCGGTGGTCGGCGTGATCGCGCTGCTGCTCGGGGCCTTCCTCGCCTACTTCGCCGCGCGCTACTGGGCGCCGAACGAACCCCCCGAGGCCGACTCCGCGGACTCGACGTAACGGGAGTCGCTGCCGGTCAGGCGCCCGGCGGCGCCGCCGTCAGGCGATCGCCCGGACTCAGCACCTCGGACGCCGCGACCTTGCCGCCGTCCGCCCGCGCGCGGCCCACGGTCAGCACCCCGCCGATCACGGCGATGCGCGCGGCCTGGGGGTTCGCCGCGTCCGGCTCCAGCACGGTGCCGATCGGCTCCGAGGGCGCGCCGGGCGCGAGCGAAGGGTCGAAGAGCCGCACTCGCGTCTCGCCGAGCGCGGCGATCGCGCCCGGCGCGGGATCACAGCCGCGCACGTGGTTGAACAGTGCGCGCGCCGGCCTCGACCAATCGACCAGCGCGTGCTCGTCGTCGAACGGCGGCTCGTAGCTGGCCTCCGCGTGGTCCTGCTCGATGCGCGGTGCGCGGCCCTCCCGCACCAGCGCGGTGGCCTCGGCGAGCGCCTCGATGCCCTGCGGGTAGAGCCGCTCGAAGTAGAGCGAGCCCATCGTGTCGTCGGGCCGGATCTCGACCGTGCGCTGGAGCAGGATCGGCCCGGTGTCGATGCCCTCGTCCACCCAGAAGATCGTCAGCCCGGTCTCCGCGTCGCCGTTGACGACGGGCCAGTTCATCGCCGAGCGGCCGCGGTACTTCGGCAGCAGCGAGGGGTGGTACTGGATCGCGCCGTGCGTGGCGGCGTCGAGCACGTTCTTGCGCACGATGTCGGTGACGAAGGCGAAGACGATCAGCTCCGGCTCCCACGCGAGGTAGGCCTCGAAGGCCTCCGCGCGGCGCAGCGCGCGTGTCTCCAGCCAGGGCAGGCCGGCCTCCTCGGCGGCGGCGCGCAGCGGGTCCGGGCGCCGGCCCTCGGGCGTGGGGGGCGTGGAGACGCCGACGATCTGCTCGCCGGCCTCGCGCAGAGCGTTGAACGTGTCGAGGCCGAACGCGGCCTGCCCGAAGATTGCGATCCTCACGCGACCACCCCCTCCTCGCGCAGCGCGGCGATCTCCTCATCGGAGCAGCCGTGCTCGCGCAGCACCTCGTCCGTGTGTTCGCCGAACAGCGGCGAGTAGGTCAGCACGCCGCGCTCGCCGTCGATCTCGAAGCCGCCGCCCATCTGCCAGATGCGGCCCTTGGTCGGGTGCTCGATCGGCACGACGAACTCGTTGGCCTGGACGTGCTCGTCGGCCATCAGCTCCTCGACGCCGCCGTAGACGGGCGAGCAGGGGATGTCGGCGGCGCGCAGGGCGGCGATCAGCTCGTCGCGCCGGTGCGGCTGGATCCAGGCGGTGAACAGCTCGTTGAGTTCCACCTGGGCGGTCTCGCGCAGTTGGCGCGTCGCGTACGCGGGGTCGCCGGCCAGGTGCGGGTAGCCCGCGAGGTGGCACATGCGCTCGAACTGCCCGTTGTTCCAGGCGCAGATGAAGGTCCACTCGCCGTCCTCGGTCTGGAACACGCCCGCTCCGCCCGGGAGCTGCCGCTCGTGCGGCGGGCCCGTCTCGTCCTCCGCCACCACCTTGCGCGGCGCCATCATGTGCAGCGCGCCCTGCAGCAGCGAACTCGTGACGTGCGAGCCGCGCCCGGTGCGGTCGCGCTCGCGCAGCGCCGCCATCGCACCGAAGGCGGCGAGCAGCGGCGTCGAGGTGTCGCCCACCATCGATCCGTTGAGGCGCGGCGGGCCGTGCTCGTCGTAGCGGCGCATCGCGGTGCTGAAGGCCTGGATGATCACGTCGTAGGTCGGCTCGTACTTGAGCGGCCCCTCGCGGCCCCAGCCGCTGATCGAGATGTAGACGAGGCGTGGGTTCAGCTTCGAGAGATCCTCGTAGCCGAGGCCGCGCCGATCGAGGACGCCGATGCGCATGTTCTCGATGAACACGTCGGCGTCCTCCACCATGCGCAGCAGCAGATCGCGGCCCTTCTCCGTGCGGATGTCCAGCACGATCCCGCGCTTGCTGCGGTTGGACACCGTGTAGAGCACGCCCTCGCTCCCGAGGAACGGCGTGGTCGAGTTGCGCCCGTCGTCGCCCCAGGGCGGCTCGATGTGGATCACGTTGGCGCCAAGCTCGGAGAACATGCGCGCGGTGACCGGCCCCGCGATCATCGTGGTCAGGTCGATCACCTTGAGGTCGTCGAGCATCCTCGCTGCGCCGCGCTGCTCCAGCGCGCCCTGCTCGCTGTTCGCTTCCGACATCGGTGCTCCTCCGCGGGTGCGCCCCGCCACGCCCGGCGCATGATACCTGAGGGCGTCCTGCGCGACGGCCGCGTGGACGCCCCTGCGCGCGGCTATACTCGAATGAGCCGGGCAAGACCGGCAGTTTCGAGGAGGTGGCGGGTGTTCTTCATCAACGTGGTGCGCCAGTACGAACGGGCCGTGATCTTCCGCCTCGGCCGCTACGCCGGCACGCGCGGCCCCGGCCTCGTGATCCTGATCCCGTTCATCGACCGCGGCATCCGTATCGATATGCGCGAGTTCGTCATCGAGGAGCCGAAGCAGACCTCGATTACCAAGGACAACGCGCTCGTCGACGTTGACTTCGTGGTCTTCCTCCAGGTGGTCGATCCCGAGTCGGCGGTGATCAACATCAACAACTTCATCATCGCCGTCCGCAACCTGGCGACGACCTCGCTGCGCGCGGTGATCGGCGACATGACGGTGGAGGACGTGCTGGCCCGGCGCGAGGAGATCAACAACCGCCTGCAGGTCAAGATCGCCATCGAGACCGTGCGCTGGGGCGTGAAGGTCACCTCGATCGAGATCCGCGAGATCACGCCGCAGCACGACATCCAGGACGCGATGACCCAGTTGCTGACGGCGGACCGCACCAAGCGCGCCCAGATCACCGAGTCCGAGGGCCAGCGCCAGTCCGCCATCAACGTCGCCGAGGGCAACAAGCAGGCCGCCATCCTCGAGGCCGAGGGCGTGCGCGAGTCCTCGATCCTGCGCGCCGAGGGGTCGCGGCAGGCCCAGATCCTGCAGGCCGAGGGCTTCTCGATCGGCCTCGAGCGAA
Source organism: Dehalococcoidia bacterium (assembly GCA_965247925.1). Taxonomy (GTDB): domain Bacteria; phylum Chloroflexota; class Dehalococcoidia; order UBA2979; family UBA2979; genus VXMT01. Next base: position 513,157 of record CBDFIB010000003.1, on the reverse strand, counting down.
TCTACGAGGTGGCGCGGGGTGTGGACTCCAACACGATGGGGCTGCAGTACCTGGAGATGATGAAGCAGCTCGGCGATGGCCAGTCCACGAAGTGGATCATCCCCATGGACCTCGCGAGCGTCGCCGGGAACATCAGCAGCACCCTCGCCGGGATCTCCGGCGGCGCGCGCAGCGTGGCCCCGGACGACGGTTCGGCGAACGGCGAGGCGTAGCGCCGGCGCGCGGCGGCAGCCGTAGCGGCTGCCGCCCGCCCGCTAGCCTCGAGGCAGCCCCAGGCCGCGCGTGGCGATCACGTTGCGCTGAATCTCGGCGCTGCCGCCCGCGATCGTCGAGGGGATCGTGCGCACGTAGGAGCGCGTGAAGTTGCCGGTCATCGGCGCCCGCTCCTCCCCCGGCCAGAGGTTCGAGTAGAGCCCGAAGATGATCGTGCCTGTGCGCGCCATGCGCTGGTTCAGCGCCTTTGAGAAGACCTGCCCGATCGAGGCCTCGTAGTTCGGGATCAGCCCCTTCGCCTGTAGCGAGGCGAGGCGCAGCGAGAGGTTGTAGCCCACCTCGATCTCGATCGCCCGGTCCGTCAGCTGCGCGCGGATCGTCGCCGAATCCGCGAGCCGCGACTTCGCCGCGCCCTCGGGCGTGTCGAGGTAGTCCTGCAGATCCTCGAGCAGCGCGCGATCCTCGGCGGTGTTGGAGATCGAGGCGCGGTCGAAGTCCATCAGCGTCATGGCGACGTACCAGCCGCTGTTCTCGTCGCCGATGCGGTTCTCGGCCGGCACGCGCGCGTCGTCGAAGAAGGTCTCGCCGAACGAGCTGTGGTCGAACACCGCGTTCTCGATCGGCCGCATCGAGATGCCCTCGGTGTGGAAGTCCTCGATCATGAGGAAGGAGATGCCCTTGTGCTTCGGCGCGTCCGGGTCGGTGCGCACGAGGGCGTACATCGAGTCGGCGGTCTGCGGGGTGGACCAGATCTTCTGTCCGTTGAGCACGTACTCGTCGCCGTCGCGCCGGGCGCGCAGTTGCAGCGAGCCGAGGTCCGAGCCGGCGCCGGGCTCGGAGTAGCCCTGCGCCCACTGTATGTCGCCGCGCGCGATCGGCGGCATGTACTTCGCCTGCTGCTCCGCGCTGCCGTAGACCATCAGCAGCGAGCCGAGGAACATCGCGCCGGTCCCGCCGACGCGCGGTGCGCCGGCGCGCTCGCGCTCCTCGTTGAAGACGAACTGCTCCAGCGTGGAGAGTCCCGCGCCGCCGTGCTCCCTCGCCCAGGCGGGGGCGACCAGGCCCTCGTCGGCGAGCGCGTCGCCCCACTCCCGGGCGGCGGCGCGGGCATCGGGGTGCTCGGAGATCCGGTCGTGGTCCCAGCTCGGCTCGTCGAACCACATCACCGAGCCGTCCGGTGCGGTGATGGATTGGCGCAGCCACTCGCCGGCGGCGGCGCGCTTGTAGCGCTCCGGCAGTTGCTCTTCGAAGAAGGTGCGGATGCGTGTGCGGAATGCCGCGAGTTCGGCCGAGTCGTCCCAGTCCATGAAGCCCTCCTGACAAGTGAGGCCGATTCTATACGCTGAGCGCGCCTCGCGCCTCGCGCCGGGATCGCCCGGACGTGGACCAGCGCGCGCCCGGCCGGCCGCGGGAATATCCTCGGATGGAGCGCTGCGAGGGCGTGAACCGCGCGGGACGCGGACCTGCCCGGCGCCGCGAGGGGAGATGCAGCGTGCTCAAACTGTGGTCGCTCATACTCCTCGCAAGCGCGCTCCTCGCCCGCTGTGCAGGCGGCGAGGGTGGTCCGCCTGAGCCGGTCAGTGAAACCGAGGCGGAGCGCATCGAGGAGGAGCTGGCCGGCCGCTCCTTCCGTCAGTTCGACCCCTCGAGGGACGCCGACCGGAGGAAGGGCGTGGTGCTCGACTTCTTCAGCGGCGTGACGCTCTGGGCGCAGTCCGCCGAGGGCGGCCACGCCGTCAGCGAGTGGGAGATCGACGCGAGCGACTACCGCATCGAGCGCGCGGCGGCCGGTAGCGCGGAGATCACGATCACCTTCGTCGACCCGCGGACCAGGCAGCAGTTCCCCGAGGCGTGCGAGAACTGCATCGACACCTCGGGCGTCTCGATCTCGATCCGGAACGTCTTCGATGCCGAGCGCATCGCCTTCAGGCTGAACGATCCCGAGGGCAACCTGCCCTCGCCGTTCCCCGTCTTCGGTTCGTGGACCACGTTCCGGGAGGACGAGATCTTCGACTAGCAGGGTGCCCTCGTGGCGGTGGCGAGGTCAGCGTGTGCGCCTGCGGAGCGACAGCAGAGCGAGCGCGATGGTGACCACTCCGAGGCCGAGCACGGAGGCGAACGCGCCCGCGAGGTTGTCCCACTGCCAGCCTTCGAGGACCAGCGCCCGCATGCCCTCGAGCAGGTAGGTGACCGGATTGAGCGAGGCGAGGAACTCCATCCAGGGGTCGAAGACCTCCTTCGGCGCGAAGGCGGGCGAGAGGAAGAGCAGCGGGAAGAAGACCAGGAACCCCGCCTGCGCCGCCTGCGCGTTGCCCGTGCGCAGCGCGATCGTCGCGCCGATGCCGGAGTAGGCCGCCCCGAACAGCCCCGCGAGCGCGAGGATCACGACGTACCCGAGCGGCCCCGCCTCCATGCCCGCGCCTACGAACGAGATGACGACGAGGATCACCGCGGTGAACGCGACGGCCCGGATGGCGTCCGCGAACAGCCGTCCCAGCACGATCGCCAGCCTCGGGCTGGGCGTGAGCAGCAGCTTGTCGAAGTAGCCGCTCTCGATGTCCTTCACGATCGCGATCCCCGAGACCGAGGCGGAGCCGGCCACGCACTGCAGGACCGCGACCGGCAACTGGAACCCTGCGTAGTTCTCGACGCCGAACGCCGGCCCGGCAATGTTGCTGATCGCGCCGACCGTCACGAAGAAGAAGAACAGCGGGATGAAGAGGTTGCTGGCCTCCACGCCCGGCTGCCGCAGCGTCTCCCGCACCGCGCGCCAGCAAAGCTCGTACGAGGCCGTCGCGAGCGCCGTCACGCCGCCGCCTCCACCGAGCTGTCGATCGCAGCTGCCGGGTCCGGTACGTCGGCGTCGACCTCCAGGTGGCGGCCCGTCGCGCGCACGAAGACGTCGTCCAGCGTCGGACGGGCAAGCGTGACATCGAGCACCGAGAGTCCGGTCTCGTTGGCGATCGTCACGATCGGGGCGATCGCCTGGCTGCCTTCGCGGATGTAGACCACCAGCGAGTCCTCTATCCGCCGCAGCTCCTCGAGGTCGGACAGGGCGCGGATCCGCTCGCTGGCGCGCTCGACGGCTTCCGCGTCGCCGGCGCCGTGCTCCACCCGCAGTGTCACCACGTCCGCGCCAATCTCGGCCTTGAGCGCCGACGGCGACCCGGAGGCAATGATCCGCCCGGCGTCGATGATCGCGATCTCGCCGGCGAGCCGGTCGGCTTCCTCGAGGTACTGGGTGGTGAGGAAGAAGGTGACGCCGTCCTCGCGGTTGAGTTGTTCGACATAACGCCAGAGCGCCTCGCGGCTGATCGGGTCGAGGCCGCTCGTAGGCTCGTCGAGGAAGATGATGCTCGGCCCGTGCACGAGCGCCGAGGCAAGGTCGAGCCGCCGCTTCATCCCGCCGGAGTAGGTGCCGATCTTGCGGTCGGCCGCGTCATCGAGTTCGACGATCGTCAGCAGCTCGTCCACGCGCGGCCCGACCGCGGAGCGGGGCATGCCTTGCAGGCGGCCCTGCAGCGTCAGCAGCTCGCGCCCGGTCTGGAGGTCGTCGAGGCCGGCCTCCTGCAGCGCGACGCCGATGCGCCGCCGCACCTCGGTGGCCTCGCGCTGCACGTCAAGCCCGTCGACGAACGCGCGCCCCTCGGTGGGCCGCAGCAGCGTGGTGAGCATGCGGATGGCGGTGGTCTTCCCGGAGCCGTTCGCGCCGAGGAAGCCAAAGACGCGCCCGCGCTCGATCGAGAGGTCGATGCCGTCGACGGCGCGGACGCCGGGGAAGGTGCGGACGAGGCCCTCGGCGACGATCGCCGCGCCAGGGTCGGCGCTCATCGCTGGTCCTTCCGCCGCAGCCGCTGCTTCCGGCTCTCGCCGGACGGCAGCCGTCCGCTACGAGTATCGCCTCGCGGGTAGGTAGCGGCGAGAGTTGGCAGGTGCGGCCGCGCTGGTAGTCGCGGCTAGACCTCGTGCAACTCCTCGATCAGCCACTGCAGCCGCTCCTCGCTGGGCAGGGCCGCCTTGGCGTCACGGCTGGCGTCGCCGCCGTACACGCCGGCGCGTTCGGGCCTGCTCGGCATCGGGAGGCTGATGCGGTCGGCGTAGTCGAAGTGCTCGCGCGCGAACCGCGGGAGGTTGTCGTAGGTGCTGGCGTTCGCCATCTCGACGGCGACCTCGAAGTTGACCGCCTCGTACATCTTGTCCCACTGGCCCTTCAGCGAGAGCTCGTAGAGCTGCATGCCGAGCGGCTCAAGGCCGTGCGCGCGGAACACGCCGTGGTACGAGCGGGTGGAGCCGTAGAAGGAGATTGGTCGGCGCAGCGCCTCGATCGCCTGCTCGACCTCGGAGTCCGTCTCGCCGAAGGCGTTGAAGCCGCCGACGGCAATGCTGATCTCGTCGAGCGAGCGGCCGGCGCGGTCCGCGCCCTTCTTCACTGCGGGTAGCACAGTCTCGCGGAGGTACTTGTCGGTCATGAACCCGTGGGGGAGGAGGCCGTCGGCGCAGTAGCCGGCGGCTTCGGCCATCCTCGGGCCGACGCAGGCGAGGGAGATCTTCGGGTAGGGATAGTCGATCGGGCCGGGACTGAAGGCCGGGGTCATGAGCGTGTAGTTGTAGTCGTCGCTGTGGTACGCGGGCCGCTCACCCTCCTGCCAGGAGCGCCAGACGGCGCGCATCATCCCGATGTAGCCCTCGATGCGCCGGGCGGGCGGCGTCCAGGCGCCGCCGAAGCGACGCACGTTGTGCCCCTTCACCTGACTCCCGAGGCCGATGTTGATACGGCCCTTGCTGAACTCCTGGAGATCCCAGGCGGTCTGCGCCATGACGTACGGGCTGCGCGGGAAGGCGATGGTGACGCTGGTCGCGATCTCGATCTGCTCGCTGTACTCGGCGGCGAACGTGAGCGCGAGGATCGAGTTGTGCTTCAGCTCGCCGGTGGTGATGCCGTCGAAGCCGGCTGCCTCGGCGCGCTGCACCTGCTCCTTGATCTCGCCCAGCCAGACCTCGCCGTAGCCGGTGACCACCTTCACGTTCGGATCCTCTCCCTCGCGGCGACCCCCGGTCGCTGATCAGTTCCGCGCGCCCCGGTACGGTCGCGGCCTTATCGCGCATGATCTCGATCTCGGAGGACGGTAGCAGCGAGGGCGCTCTGGCTCACCAGAGGCGGCGGACGCCGTACTGATCGAAGAGCGAGTCGGTGGAGACGAGCATCAGGCTGCGGGCGAGCGCCTGTGCGATCAGCATCCTGTCGAACGGGTCGTTGTGGGGACCGGGCAGCGCGCCGGCCCGCGCACCGTCGTCCACAGTCACCGGCAGTTCCTCGAATCCCTCGTCGGCGATGGCCCAAGGAATCTCGCCCGCGAACTCGTCGGCTCCGGGCAGTTTTCCGAGCCGATGCTTGGTAGTGATCTCCCACGCCGACGCGGCGCTGACCAGCTTCTCGTTCGAAGGGTCAGCGATCGCCCGGCGGGCACTGACCGACAGTCGGGGGCTTCCCTCAAGCCACCAGACGAGTGCGTGGGTATCGAGCAGGAGGCGCAATCGCTACGTCTCCTCCTCCATGTCCGGCCCCTCGTCGGTTCCCTCCCATGCAGCCAGCTCCTCTTCCGGCAGCGGGTCGAAGAAGCTGTCATCCAGGGTGAGGCGGCCCTTCCACGAACCGAATTGAGGTGTGCCCCGCGGCTTCCGTATCTGCACCAGCCTCGCCACGGGCGCCCCGTTGCGGGCGATCACGACCTCCTCGCCGGCCTCGACCTGTGCGAGGAGGCGCGAGAGATGAGTCTTCGCTTCGTGAACGTTCACCGTTACCATCGCTATAGTCCCTTGGGGCGATCGCTTGGCTAACTGCATGACTAACCCTACGGCTCGCCGGGTGCCTCGTCAACGAGCGGCTGTGGTGAACGGGAGACGCGTGTGCTGATCCGCAACCTGCGCCTGCTCGATGGCACGGGCGAGCTGCTCGATGGCGTCGACGTGCGCGTGCGCGACGGGCGCTTCGCCGAGATCGGCGTCGGCCTCGCCGGCGACGAGCCGCAGCTCGACGCGGGCGGCGCGACGGCGCTACCCGGCCTGATCGACGCGCACACGCACCTCAGCCTCGACGCCACTCCCGAGGCGCTCGAGCACGGCGCAGAGCGCTCGCACGGCTACCAGGCGATCGACTCGGCGCGACGGGCCCGCGAGCTGCTCGCGGCCGGGGTCACGACGGCTCGCGACGTCGGCGGCGTGGCGCCCGTGATCCTCGGACTGCGCGACGCGATCGCCGACGGGCTGACGCGCGGGCCGCGCATCTACGCGGCCGGCGCCTGGCTGACCGCGCCGGAGGGCCACGGCTGGCACGTCGGCGCGCTCGCCGAGGGCGAGGACGGGGTGCGGCGCGCCGCCCGCGAGCAGCTCGACGCCGGGGCGGATCTGCTCAAACTGATGGTCTCCGGCGGCGTGATCGGCACCGGCCACGGCCCCAACACGGAGCAGTTCAACGAGCGCGAGGTGCGCGTCGCCACGCTGATGGCGCACGCCGAGGGCAAGACCGTCGCCGCCCACGCCCACGGCGAGCCGAGCATCCGCAACGCCGTCCGCGGCGGCGTCGACACCGTCGAGCACGCCTCGTTCGTCACGGCCGAGCTGATCGAGGAGATGCTGGAGCGGGGCACGGCGCTCGTGCCCACGCTGGCCGTGATCCGGATCGTGATCGAGGCGGCGGGCGAGGCGCTCGGCGCGGAGACGCTGGAGCGCGCGCACGAGGTGGCCGCGGCGCACCGCGAGAACATCATCGCCGCCTGGCGCGCGGGCGTGCCGCTGGCCGCCGGCACGGACATGGGCAGCCCGTTCACGGGTCCCGAGGCGCTGCACGACGAGATCGCGCAGCTCGCCGGCCTCGGCATGACGGCGCACGAGGCGATCCAGGCGGCCACGCTGCAGGGCGCGCGCGTCCTCGGCCTCGAGGACGAGATCGGGACGGTGCGGCCCGGCCGCCGCGCCGACCTGCTGGTGCTCGACGGCGACCCGCTCGCCGACCTCGGCGCCACGCGCCGCATCCGCCATCTGCTGCAGGACGGCGAGCTGCGCATCCGCGACGGCGCGCCGGTCGTCGGGTAGCGCGGAGGTGTGCGCGATGGCTGCTGATGGGCGACCCGACTGGGTCTCGGACACGCTGTTTCCGTTCGAGAGCCGCTTCTTCGATACGCCGGACGGGCAGCGGATGCACTACGTCGACGAAGGATCGGGCGCACCGATCGTCTTCGTGCACGTCGAACGCTGGAAGTCCGCGCTGTCCGATGCGCGGCTACTCACCTTCGAGGACTGCGGCCACTTCCTCGCCGAGGAGGCGCCCGAGCGGATCCTTCCGGCGCTTCGAGAGTTCATGTCGGAGCCGCCGCCTTCCGGGTAGCGCGTCACGACCACGGGCTGAACGCCACTGCGGATCCTGCTACGCTCGCCCGCGCTCGGAGCGCGCAGCACGACGTTGCGGACTGGCGAATCGAGGGTGCGTGATGTCTGAGAACGGCAAGCCGCTGGCGGGCAAGGTCGCGATCGTCGCGGGCGCGACGCGCGGCATCGGCCATGACATCGCGCTCTACCTCGCGCGCGCCGGGGCCACCACGGTCATCGCCGCCCGCAGCAGCGAGGTCACGGACCCGCGCTGGCCGGTGACGATCCATGACGTGGTCAAGGAGATCGAAGACGAGGGCGGCACGGGGTTCGCGATCCGCCTCGACATGCGCGATCCCGAGAGCTGCAGCGCCTGCATCAACGACACGGTCGAGCAGTTCGGCCGCCTCGACATCCTCGTCAACAACGCCGCCGTGCAGGCGCGCGGCACGATCGAGACGATGGCGGAGAGGCACATCGACCTCATGCTCCACGTGAACGTCCGGGGGCCGATCCTGCTGATGCGGGCGGCGATCCCGCACATGCGCGCGATCGGCGGCGGGCACGTGATCAACATCTCCTCGCGCGGCGCGGTGAACTCGCCGCCCGGCCCCTACCCGGTGGACGAGCGGCGGCCGACCTCGTACCTCTACGGGCCGACCAAGGCCGCGCTCGACCGCGTCAACCAGCAGCTCGCGCTGGAGCACCAGGTGGACAACATCTCCTTCAACTGCCTCTCGCCCGACGGCCAGGTCACGACGCCCGGTGTCGCCCTGCTGCGCAACATCGACGACCCCGACGCGCCGCTGCTCGATGTCGAGATCGCGCACGACCTGGGCAAGTCGGCCGTCTGGATCTGCCGGCAGTCGCCCGGCTCGTATACCGGCAACATCCTCTACGACACCGAGGTCGTCGCCGAGCACGGGCTGTAGGGACGGGGCTACGCGCGCTCGTAGATCGAGACGTGCGACCGGCTCGCGGCCGTGAACTGCCCGCCCTGCCAGTCGCCCCGGCGCTCGCGCAGCCGCAGCCCCGCGAGTTGCGCCATCAGGTCCAGCTCCGAGGGCCAGACGTAGCGGATCTCGATCGGGTACTGCGAGGCGTGCTCGCCGTTGATGGAGACGAAGCGCGTGGAGATCCGCTGCTGCGCGCGGTCGAGTTGCGAGACATGGAAGACCGCGTGTTCGTCGTCGGTGCGCTGCTCGTGCAGCGACTGACCGCTGTCGTCGTAGCGGCACATGTCCGGCACGAAGGCCTCGACGACGAACACGCCGACGGGGCTCAGGCGCGCCGCCACGTTGCGGACGCAGCGCACCTGCTCCTGCTGCGAGAGCAGCGCGAAGAAGGTGTTGAAGGCGACGAAGATCAGGTCGAACTCGCCCTCGACGCCAACGTCCGCGAAGTCGCCCATCGTGACCGGGATCGCATCGCCCCCGGGCTTCGCGCGGAGCTCAGCGACCATGGCGTCGGAGGCGTCGACGCCGTGGATCTCGACCCCGCGCGCGGCGAGGGGCAGCGCAATCCGTCCGGTGCCGATTCCGAGCTCCAGCACGCGTCCGCCGCCGGCCAGCGCGGCGAGCGCCTTGACGGCGTGCGCGGGGTCCATGTGGGCGTGCAGCTCGTCATAGTCGGCGGCGATGCGTTCGCCGTAGGCGCCGGGCGCGTGGTCGCGACTGTCTGTCATCGACCCATGGTAGAGGTAGGGCGAGATCGACGGTGAGGAAATAACGCGTGTCGGTCGGAGATCGAGGACCGACACGCGCGGGCCTTGCCCTGAGCGGTGCGGTGCGCCAGCATCGGGACCGTCGCCGGATGGACCCGAGCGGGAACCACTCCCCTGACCGCGGAGGAATGCATGACCTCGAGGCGTGATGTCGCCGCGCCCGATCCGGCTGCGGCGGATGAGGGCGACGGGGCGATGGCCGGGGAGCTCTGGCGGCGCGCCCGTTCGTCCGGCATGACTCGCCGCCGCTTCCTGGAGCTGATGGCGGCTGGCGGCGTCGCCGCCGTACTGGTGGCCTGCATCGATCTCGAAGGCGGCGGCGAGGGCGACGATGCCGGCGAGCCCGCGCACTGGTTCAAGGACACCGAGCCGTTCATCGAGCACGCCGATACGAGCCTCGAGGCGCGCCTGGAACTGATGGACGAGGTGATCACCCCGACCCGCCTGTTCTTCGTGCGGAACAACTCACCGGCGAGCGTCGATGTGGACACGGGGGACTGGCGGCTGTCGATCGAGGGCGACGCCATCGACAACCCTCTGGAGCTGACGTACGAGGAAATCCGCCGCCTGCCCTCGCGCACGTTCGTCTCTTACATCGAGTGCGCGGGGAACCAGCGCGCAATGTTCGAGCGGCTGGCCGGCTGGCTGACGACCGGCTCGCAGTGGACCACCGGGGGCGTCTCCAACGGCGAGTGGACCGGCGTCTCCCTGCGCGACGTGCTGACGCTGGCCGGTATCCGCGACGACGCCGTCTGCGTGATGCTGGTCGGCCTCGATACCGACGCCCCGGAGGGCGGCTTCCGGCGCGTGGTTCCGGTCGCGAAGGCGCTGCACCCCGACACGCTGCTCGCCTATGAGCTGAACGGCGAGACGCTGCCGAAGGATCACGGCTTCCCGCTGCGAGCGATCGCGCCCGGCTGGGTGGGCGCCACCAGCATCAAGTGGCTCGGACGCATCGTCGTCTCGCGCGAGCCGATCTGGACGCGCAACAACACCACCCACTACGTGATGGTCGGCACCAACTACGAGCCCGAGGGCGAGGCTTCCGGCAAGATCGCCGAGGAACAGAACGTCAAGAGCGCCCTCGCACTACCCTGGCCCGCCGAGCTGTCGGCGGGCGTCCACCGCCTCCACGGCTACGCCCATTCGGGCGGCGGCCCGATCGAGCGCGTCGAGTGGAGCAGCGACGGCGGCGCGAGCTGGAGCGACGCGGCCGTCCTCGGCCCGCAGGTCGACTACTCGTGGGCGAAGTTCGAGTTCGAGTGGAGCGCCGAGCCGGGCGAGCACACGATCATGACGCGCGCCACCGACGCCTCGGGCGAGACGCAGCCGGAGGAAGTCCCCTTCAACGACAAGGGCTACCTCTTCAACCAGCCCCTCCCGCACCCGATCCAGGTGACGTAGCGGGCTCAGGTTCGCCCTCGGCCAGCCCGGCCGCGTCGAGGCGCGCGTGCAGCCGCCTCAGCTCCGCCAGCACCTCGTCGGACGCCGGGTCGCGGGTCGGCTTCCTGGACTCGAAGAGGAAGGCGGCAGCGCTCGCGGTGAGCACCGCGAACACGCCGATGCCGACGATCATCAGCACCACGGCGATGCCTCGGCCCAACGGCGTGACGGGGTAGGTGTCACCGTAGCCGACCGTCGTGGCGGTCGTGATCGCCCACCAGACCGCGGTGTCCAGACTGTCGATCGGACCACCGCTCGATCGCTCCGCGAAGTAGATCGCGATCACCGAGACCGCCAGCGCGGCGCCCATGAAGAGCAGTGATGACCGCGCACCGTGGCGAACAAGGAGCGTCCGCGTCACGTGCAATGCCCGAGCCACGTACGCCAGCACCCGGGCCGCTCCAAGCACGCGCAGGGCGTGCGCCGACCGCGCGACGCGCAGGGGCCGCAGGAACGGCAGCGCCACGATCAGCACGTCGAACCAGTGCTGCCGGAGGTACAAGAGCTTCCGCGGCGCAAGCCAGGTGCGGATCAGCAGATCGGCCGCGAAGACGCCCCAGATGAGCCAATCGAGGGCGAAGATGACCCGCTCCTGCCCACCGGACAGGTTGAGAACCAGCGGCGCCAGGAGCAGCGGGATGGTGAGCAGCGCGAGGACGAGCAGCGGGAACTCGGTCGCGCGCTCGAAGCGGTCGAGCACCGCAGTCCGCCGCTCCGTCTCGGTGCTCACTGGGGGCGGCGGAGCCGCCACCTACAGCACGGCCAGCGGGTTCACCGGCGACCCGGTGCCGCCCCAGATCACCAGCGGCGCGCACACGAACTGGAACTCGTAGCGGCCCAGCTCCGCCGCGGCCACGCCGAGCGCCTCGAGGTTGGCGTTGTCGAGCAGCGGCAGGCCCATGTAGGGCAGCGCGACCTGATGGATCGCGCCGCCGCTGCCCTCGAAGCCCTGCCCCGCCGCCTCCTGCAGATCCCAGACGAGGATCGAGGCGTCGTACTCGTAGAGGAACTCGAGCGCCGAGGCGTGGACGCCCGGCCGCGGCGGCGCGCCCGGCACCGTGGTGCTCATGCTCTCGCCGGGCGCCTGCAGCGCGCCGCTCTGCAGCGCGCGCTGCACGGCGTCGGCGCCGGATCGGATGATCACCGCGTCGCCCGCTCGCGGCTCGACGCCCTGTGCCTTCGCTACATCCTCCAGCTCCCAGCCGTGGACGGGCTCCTCGTAGCTGACGTGGTCGACGCCGCGGTAGCGGGGGATGTCGTAGAACACGCCGCGCGTCACGATGCCGTCGCGCCAGTGGTCGACGGATCCGCTCTTCGCGCCCGTCACCGTCACCAGCGAGGCCGGCCGGCCGTTGTAGAGCAGCGGCTCCTCGTCGTCGGTGAAGATGTGGCAGTGCGCATCGACGTGGGTGTTGGTCAGGCCGTGGTAGTTGATCGCGAAGAAGTCCCAGGCGATGCCCTGGTGCCAGCGCAGGTAGTGCGAGACGGGGAACGGGTTACGAGGCCCCGGCCGCGTGTCCAGCGAGTTGGCGAGCGAGATCGCCCGGCCCGCCTGCACCAGGCCGGCGGCCTGCGCGCGCACCTCGGGCGTGATGTGGTTGAGCGTGCCCATTTGGTCGTCGCCGCCCCAGCGCCCCCAGTTGCTGAAGCGCTCGCGATAGGCGAAGAAGTCCGCCTCCGATGGCGGTGTGCGATCTGCGAGTCCCATGCGGCCCTCCCGCTCCTCCGCCGGCAGCTCGTGCGGCCCGCCGGCGCCTGCGGCGCGGATCGTAGCAGGCGCCGCGGGCGGCTATCATTACGCCCGCCGCGAAGTGCTTTGACGCCGCCACGAGGCGACGCGAAACTTGCTCCGCACGACGGTGGCTCAGGCAGGGGGGCAGGCTGGTGAGCGGGCCCGAAGACGAACGTCCAGAGGACCTCGACGACGCAGCCCCCGAGGCCGTCGACGAGGACGAGGACATCCGCTACTTCTTCGACGAGTCGCTGACGGGCAGGCCCTGCACCTGCGAGGGCGGCGCGCAGATCGAGGGCACCAACTACGCCGGGCGCGTCACCTACCGCGGCGTGCTCACCGGCCGCAGGTTCGAGCAGGGCGACCCGCCCTGGCGCTGGCTGGAACTCGCCGGGCGCAGCATCGACGATCACAGCGGACAGGGCACGCAACTCGTCTGGTGCGAGGAGAGTTTCGTCTTCTTCGACGACGAGGAGTAGGGCCGAGGCCCATACGTAACCAAGGCGCACGGAGCCGCGCGCGCAGCTGACTGTGGGAGCGAGGCGACCGAAGGAGGCCGCATGCACATCGTGATCTGCGTCAAGCAGGTCGTCGACCCGGACGGCGTCAACAGCTACGCGCTGTGGGGCCAGCTGGAGGTCGACGGGAGCGGACGAGCCTTCAGCACCAGGCTGCCGCTGATCATCAACGCCTACGACGACCAGGCGATTGAGGCCGCATTGCGCCTCCGCGACGACGGCCACGAGGTGAAGATCACCGCCATCTCGGCCGGCGGCGAGAACGCCGACCAGGTGCTCAAGCACTGCGTCGCGATGGGCTGCGACGAGATCATCCGCATCGACGACCCCGAGGCCGGGGCCGCCGACGCGCTGCGCACCGCGCGCCTGCTGAGCGCGCAGATCAGCGAGCTCGGCGACGTCGGCCTCGTGCTCTGCGGGCGCCAGTCCTCGGACTACGACCAGGGCACCGTGCCGGGAGCGCTGGCGGAACTGCTCGGCTTCGCCTGCGTCACGCTCGGCTTCGGTGTCAGCGCCGAGGACGGACGGCTGCGCGTCCAGCGCGCGACGCCGCTTGGCGAGGAAGTGGTCTCGGTGGCGACGCCTGCCGTTGTGACGATCAGCAACGAGCTGGGCGTGCCGCGCTACCCCACCAGCCGAGGCATGATCGCCGCCCGCCGCCACCCGCCGACCGTCCGAGCCGCATCCGACCTCGATGCCGGCGGCGCGGCGCACGGCGTCGAACTGGTCGAGCTGTTCATCCCCGACGTGCAGGGCCACTGCGAGCGGATCGAGGGGACCCCCGCCGAGCAGGCTGCGGCGCTGTTCGCGAAGCTGGAAGAGGAGGGCGTGCTGTGAGCGGCGTGCTGGTCGTCATCGCGCAACCCGGTTCCGAAGGACTCAACCAGGCCGAGGGTGAGGCGCTGGGCCTCGGCCGCAGCCTCGCCGATGCGCTCGGCGAGCCGCTCGCCTGCGCGCTCATCGGGCAGGGCCTCGAGGCGGCCGCCGCCGAGGCGGCCGAGCGCGGCGCGGAGCAGGTGCTCAGCGCCGACGCCGATCACCTCGCCAGCTTCTCCGGCGACGCCGTCGTCGCCGCGGCGGCCGAGGCGGTGAGCGCCTCCGGCGCGAGCAGCGTGATCGTCTCCCGCGGCCCGAACGCCCTCGAGCTGGCGCCGCGCCTCGGCGCGCGGCTTGGCGGCGGCTGCGTGATGGGCGTGAGCGAATTCCGCACGGACGGCGCGAACGTCGAGGCCGTCGCCTCGGTCTTCGGTGGCGCGGCCCGCGCGGTCTATCGCATGTCCGCCACCCCGCGCGTCGTCTCGCTCGCGCCGGGCGTGGCCACGGCGCCGGAGCGCGAGGCGGGCCGCACGGCGGAGACGGTCGCCCTCGATGTCGCACCGCCGGCGGACGCGCGCGTGACCGTCGAGGAGCCCGCCGCGCTCACCGGGCCGCGGCTCGAGGACGCGAAGATCGTCGTCTCCGGCGGGCGCGGGCTGCAGCAGGGCGACAACTTCGGCCTGATCCGCGAGCTCGCGGAGGCCCTCGGCGGCCTGCCGGGCGCCTCGCGCGCGATCGTCGACGACGGCTGGGCGCCGGCGGAGGAGCAGGTCGGCCTGACGGGCAAGATCGTCAGCCCGAACCTCTACATCGCGGCGGGCATCTCCGGCGCGAGCCAGCACATGGCCGGCTGCTCGACGGCGCGCGTGCTCGTCGGCGTCAACACCGACGGCGACGCGCCGATCTTCCGTTACGCGCGCTACGGCATCACCGGCGACTGCCTCGAGGTGCTGCCGGAGCTGATCCGCCTCGCCCGCGAGCGGGCGGCGGGATAGCGGGCAGGGTGCACGCCCGTGCGCGCGCCGCGTGACTGAGGAGGGGGCGGAGACGCCACCCGCTGCTGCGGCCGGCCGGCCGCTGCCGGCTGCGGTCTCGATGGCGCGCGAACCCGGCGCGGAGCTCGGCGTCGTCGCCGACGCGCGCTTCCCCGGCGGCGCCGTGGTCGACATGCACTGCCACAGCTCCGACCTCTCGCTCGACAGCGGGGTGCGGGCAGAGCGGCTCGTCGCGCAGGCGGCGGCGCGCGGCCTCGATGGCGTCTGCCTGACCGAGCACAACGCGATCTGGGACGCCGCAGAGGCGCGCGCGATCGGCGAGCGCCACGGCGTCGCCGTATTGCCCGGCATGGAGATCGGCAGCACCGCCGGGCACGTGCTCGTCTTCGGCCTCGACCGCTACCGGCCGGAGCTGACCAACATCGAGCGGCTGCGCGAGATCGTGCTCGCCGAGGGCGGCGCGATGGTCTGGGCGCACCCGATGCGCGAGGGCGATCACCAGCGCCCGAGCTGGTCCTCGATCCCCGATCTCTTCGAGGCGGTCGAGGTCGTCAACGGGGACCACACGGACCACGTCGACGGCTACTGGGCGACACTCGCCGAGGAGTTGGGCGTCGGCCGCACGGCCGGATCGGATGTGCATAGCCTGCCGGCCGTCGGCCGCGTCGCGACGGGCTTCCCGGAGCCCGTCCCGGACATCGAGACGCTGGTGCGGCTGCTGCGCGCGCACCGCCACGCGCCGCTGGACTTCCGCCCCGGCGGCGCGCACGGCCTGCCGCACATGGCGGACCCGCCGCCCTACACGCCGCGGCGGCCTCAGCCTTCGTAGGGGGCCTGCACGGCCCCACCGCTATCGGCGCGAACCCTCGCACCGATGATTGCGTTGCAATCGGCGCTATAGTCGTGGTCGCATCGCGGACGGAGGCGGCTTCCTGGGCAGCATCACGGATCGCAATCCCGATGGCCGATTGAAGCGGCGGCTCTCGATCTGGGCAGCGCTGGACGAGGAGGCGGTGCCTGCTGAGAACCTCGGCACGGCGCTGCACAACCTGTTCAAGCCGTTCGGCGGAGTGGACCTGCCGATTCCCCCGCGCGAGCCGATGCGCGAACCCCCGCGATTCCCCTAGCAGGCTGCTGAAGAAGCGCCCTCCGGGGTCTCGGAGTGGCGAGAGGCGGCTTGAGGCCGCCTCCGGCTTCGTGATCGTGGCCTCCTGACCTGCCCCCGGGCGCCTCTGAGGGCTCCCCGGCGGGGCAGAGGGCGCACTGCGCCTACGTCGCGGCGGTCTCAAGCGTGGCCATGCGCACCAAGTTGTAGGCGGCGGCGGTGAGCTCCAGCCAGCCGCGGTTACGCTCGCGGCCCACGAAGCGCAGCTTGCGCCCGCCGCCCACGGTCTTCATCCAGCCGAAGACCTGCTCCACGATCTTGCGTCGCTTCTGACTCTGCCGGTAGCCGCGATGCCGCGTGGTGCGCCCGTCCACGGCGCTGCGGCGGCGGCGGTCGTTCTGCGCCACGTGCGGCGTCACGCCGCGAGCGCGCAGTTCCGCCACGAAGTCGCGCGTGTCGTAGCCGCGGTCGGCGCCCAGCGTCCCGCAGCCGCTCACGCTGCGCTCCAGCATCGTGACCGCCGCCTCGCGCTCGGCGTACCCGTTCGCCTCGGTCAGCTCCACATCCAGCACCAGGCCGTGACGGTTCTCGGTGAGCAGATGGCCCATATAGCTCAGTTTCGCTGTCTGCCCCGACCCCTTTGTGTACAGCCGCGCCTCCGGGTCCGTGCCGGAACTATGCGTATCACGGCTGCGCCGCCGCCCCCGGAAGTCGACATCCGGGTTGCGCCCGCCCGGGGGTGGCTCCTGCTCGTCGCGCGGGCGGTAGCTCTTGAGCGAGGCCCAGGCCTCGAGCAGCGTCCCGTCCACCGTGAAGTGCTCGGCGGAGAGCAGCCGGCGCCGCTTCGCCTCGGCCACCACCTCGGCGAAGAACGCGTGCGCGGCGTCCGCGGCGAGCAGGCGCTCGCGGTTCTTGGAGAAGGTCGAGGCGTCGAACGGTGCGTCTGAGATGTTGAGGTCGAGGAACCACTTGAAGAGCAGGTCGTAGCGCAGCCGCTCGCAGAACTGGCGCTCGCTGCGGATCGAGTAGAGCGCGATCAGCAGGCTCGCCTTGAGCAGGTGCTCGGGCGGGATCGAGGGCCGCCCGCTCGTTGCGTACATCGTGTCGAAGAGCGGCGAGAGCCGCTGCAGCGCCGCGTCGACGATCGGCTTGATGCGGCGGATCGGGTGGTCGGCCGGGATGAAGGAGTCCGGCGTCACCGCGAGCATGATGTTGGCCTGACGCTCGGCGTCACCGCGCATGGGGCAGCCTCCAAGCTACGCCCCCGCCGCCAGTCCTATCCTGCCAGACGACCGCCCCTTTTTCAGCAGCCTGCTAGCGGACCTGGGGCTACTACCGCGTTGAGGTCCTCGCGGTACTCGTGAACGCCGGCATCCTCGTGGTCGTTGGGGCACTCATTCTGTTCGAGGCCTACAACCGCCTCAGTGGGGGAGATCCCCACGCTCATGGTGGCGATGCTCATGCCCATCCCGAAGGGCTGCCGATCCTCGTGGTCGCCGCGGTCGGGCTGATCGTGAACGCGGCAGGCGCTTGGATGCTGCACGGTTCAGTGCGGCACAGCATCAACGTCGAAGGCGCCTTCCGGCACCTCATGTCCTACGTGTTGATGGCTGCCGGCATGATCATTTCGGCCCTGCTAATCATGGCCTTCGGATGGGAGTTCATCGACCCGCTGCTGAGCGTCTTCATCGGCGTGCTGATCCTGTTCTCCGCCTGGACTCTGGTGCGGCGAGTGTTCCACGTGCTGATGGAAGAGGTTCCCGAACACATCGACGTGTACAAGCTCTGCCACGACATAGAGGAACTGGAGGGGGTCACCCTCGTCCACGGCGTTCACGTCTGGACCATCACGTCGAACAGCGAAGCCTGCACGGCCCACGTGCTCCTCGACCCTGACTACCGGGGAGACACGGATCAGTTGACCATCCGCCTTCAGGAGATTGCCCACAGGGTGCACGGCATTTCGCACGCCACGTTCCAGCTGGAGAAGTCGCTGGAGGGCTGTCTCGAGGACCACTACGTTGACCATCTCCTGCAGCAGAAGCGCTCGCACGGCCGCGGCTGGTCACTCAGGTCGCTCTGGCCCTTGCGCTGACAGCACCGGGCATGGTCCCAGCCCGAGCCGCAGGAGGCCTAAAATCCAGACACGCCTGCGGCTCCCGTCCTCCGAGGTCACCGTCACTCCATACAGCACGCCGATGCGCTTGTGATCGACGGTGGTCAGCCACGACCACAGCACACCCCGGGCGGCTGCGGGCTGAGACCACGTGCCGGCAATACAGTCACCGCTGGTGGACCTGAGGGGGCTCGAACCCCTGACCTCCACACTGCCAGTGTGGCGCTCTCCCAGCTGAGCTACAGGCCCGCCACGCAAGTCTATCGCGAACCTGCGGAAGGCGCGCGAGGGCAGCCCGCCGCCTCACTAGAATGCGCCGAGGGGAAGCGAGGGCGGCCATGCGCGATCGCATACGTCTCGAGCAGGGCGATATCACGCAGCAGCGCGTCGACGCGATCGTCAACGCCGCCAACAGTTCGTTGCTGGGCGGCGGCGGCGTGGACGGGGCAATCCACCGCGCCGCCGGGCCGGAATTGCTCGATGCCTCCCGCGAGATCGGTGGCTGCCCCACCGGCGAGGCGCGCATCACCTACGGCTACAACCTCGCGGCTACCTACGTGATCCACACCGTCGGGCCGATCTGGGCCGACGGCCGCCGGGGCGAGGCCGACTTGCTCGCCGACGCCTACCGCAGCAGCCTGGAACTCGCCCGCGACCACGATGCGGCGACCGTCGCCTTCCCCGCGATCAGCACCGGCGCCTACGGCTTCCCGCTGGAACACGCCACGAGGATCGCGATCGGCGAGACGCTCGCCTTCCTCGGATCCAACCCGCTGCCCGAAACCGTCACGTTCGTCTGCTTTGACATCGCGACGCACGAGGTCTACGAGTGCCTGCTCGGCGAGCTGCCGGCCTGAGCGCTGCTGCCCACGGCTCGCCGGGTCAGGACAGCGGGCGCTTGCTGGGGATGCCGGGTCGGCGCGGATAGCGCCCCGGCATCGGCCCGCTGCGGCGCACGAGGACGACGATCTGCGGCACGGCGCCCTCCGGCAGGGAGAGCGGCAGCGGCGTCAGGACGTGGCCGCCGAGCTCCTCGATCGCGGCCTCCGCCTCGCCCAGCTCGTCGCGGGCGCGGCTGCCCTTGGGCGCCGCCAGCAGGCCGCCCGGCCGGAGCAGTGGCAATGCGTATTCGACCAGCACCCGCAGCGGCGCGACGGCGCGCGCGACGGCCAGGTCGAAGCCCTCGCGCAGCTCGGGATCGCGCCCGGCTTCCTCGGCGCGCATCCGTTGCGCGGCGACGCCGTCGAGCGCCAGCTCGTCGATCACTGTCTCGAGGAATTCGCAGCGCCGCCCGTGCGACTCGATCAGCGTCAGCGCCAGCGAGGGGTCGGCGATGTGCATCGGGATGCCCGGTATCCCCGCGCCGCTTCCGATATCGACGATCGCGGAGCTCTCGCCTGCCTCGAGGATGCCTGCCTCGCGCAGCACGACGAGCAGCGCGAGCGACTCGCCGAAGAGCCGCAGCTGCATCGTGTCGGCGTCGCGGATCGCGGTCACGCCGGCGCGCACGCGCCACGCCTCGATCAGATCGAGGTAGCGCCCGAAGCGAGACTCGGCTTCCGAGTCGAGTTCGAGGGCGAGCCGGGATAGCTCGGATCGGAGTGGATCGAGGCGGTCCGTTGTTGACATGCTCGCTCGCCGATCTGCTACCGATCTTTTACACTGCCTGGGCCGGGCACGAGCGCGCACCCGGAGTAGTAACCGGGCGCGGCTTGTCCGCAGCGCCCCAACACCGCATAAGCAGGGAGGCGCCGGCCATGGCCGAGGCTATCAGCGTTGGCGACGCAAGCGCACACTTTCTCAACGCGATCGAGGCTGAGAAGGCGCGCGCGGAGCGCGCCGAGATCGATCGCTTCGTCGAGTGGTTCGGCACGGACCACCCGATGGCCGACCTCGCCGCCGAGCAGATCGGCGAGTACCTCCACGAGCGCTTCCCGGAGGCGTTCGCCATCGACGACGAGCCGGCCGAGCTCGACGACGAGATGAGCACGCTGCTGGAGCCGTTGCGCGCCTTCCTCGCCTACGCCTCGCGGCTCGCCTTCACCGAGCAGAACCTCGTGCCGGCCCTGCGCCTGCGCGAGGGCGGCGGGGGCGCGCGCGGCGGCGCCGGCGCGGCCGCCGAACTGGGCGGCGCCTACTACGTGACGATCGAGGGCCTCGAGTTACTGGAGCGGGAGCTCGATGAGTTGAAGGGGCGCCGTCCCGAGATGGCCGAGTCCTTGCGCGCCGCGATGGCGGACAAGGACTTCCGCGAGAACGCCCCGCTCGACGCCGCACGCGACTCGCAGGCTCACCTTGAGGCGCGCATCCGCGCGATCGAGGACCAACTGCGCCACGCCGTGATCATCGCCCCGGAGACCAAGGGCGGCCGCGCCAACGTGGGCTCGACCGTGAAAGTGCTGAACCTCGAGATCGACCGCGAGCAGACCTTCCAGCTCGTCAGCCCGAGCGAGGTCAACCCCGGGAGTGGCAAGATCTCCGTCGAATCGCCCGTCGGCTACGCCGTCATCAACCAGCGCCCCGGCGACGAGGTGATGGTCGAGGCGCCCGTCGGCCGGCTGCGCTTCCGCGTCCTCGAGGTAGAGGGCTAGCAACTCCGCGACGAACAGCCCGCGCCGACGACGTCACCACATCACGCACGTTTGGGCAGCGTAGACTAGACCTCCGCCGATGACGCGGCGTGAAGCGGAGGTTCCTCGTGAGAGTTCTGGTGATGGGCGGCACGCGGTTCAACGGGCTCGCGCTCGTTCATGAACTCGTCAAACACGGCCACGAGGTGACGACCTTCAACCGCGGCGTGACGGAGGCCGTGCTGCCTCCCGGCGTGCGCCGCCTCTACGGCGACCGCACCGACCACGAGGGCATGCGCGAGGTCCTCGCCGGCGAGGAGTTCGACTGCATCCAGGACATGAGCGCGTACACCGTCGACGACGTGCGCAGCATGGACGAGATCTTCCACGGGCGGACCGGGCACTACATCTTCGCCAGCTCCACCGCCATCTACGCCCACGCCAAGATCCTCCCGATCCGCGAGACCCACCCGGTGGAGCTTTCCGACAAGCAGATCGAGTACGGGCGCAACAAGATCGCGTGCGAGGAGTACCTTGTCCGCGCGTACCGCGATCACGGCTTCCCGGCCAGCCAGGTCCCGTTCGCCTCGGTCTTCGGGCCGCACAACATGATCAAGGACCGCGAGCAGCGGATGTTCGTCCGGCTGCTGCGAGGGCGTCCCGCGCTGGTCCCCGGCGACGGCACCACGCTCGGCCAGATCGGGCACGTCGACGATGAGGCGAAGGCGCTGCGCATGATGATGCTCAACCCGAACACCTTCGGGAAGCGCTACAACCTCACCGGTAAGGACTACTTCACCGACGAGGGCTACATCGACACGATCGCGGACGTGATCGGCGTCACGCCGGAGAAGATCTCGGTCCCCGCGTCGCTCATGGACGACCTCTGGGCGGACAAGCTCCCGCTCGGCGGCGGGCCGCTCGAGGATCGCCGGGGCGCCGGCGGAGGAGCCTGGCTGACGCGGGTCTCGCAACTGGTGCAGCGATCCGCGCCCAACATCCATCCCTGGAACCAGAACGTCATCTTCTCGATCGACCGCCTGATGAAGGAGATCGGCTGGGAGCCGGAGTACACCTTCCGCTCCGCCGTCGAGCAGACCTTCGAGTGGTTCATGAACGAGGGCATGGACAAGACGCTCGAGCTCGACTTCTCGCTCGAGGATCTGCTGCTGGAGCGCATTCGAGGCGGCGAGTAGCCGCCCGCAGGGCCGCCTCGCGCTGATACGCTGGTTGGGGACGGACCGACCCGCGACGGGCGGGCGACGGCAGACGAACGGCCGGTGCGCGGATGGACGAGCGAAGCTCCGGGACGGTGCAGTCAGGCAGCGGCGCGACCGCCCGCGCGGGGCGCGTGCTCTCCCGAGGGCGCTTCCTCGGCCTGCTCGCCGGCAGCGTCGTGGCGGGCTGGGTGGCGGTGCGGGCGCTCGGCTCGCTGACCGGCGGCTGGCGCATCAACACCGTCGAGCAACCCCGGCCGCGGTTCGATGCCACCGCCTACCGCCTCACCATCGACGGCCTCGTCGAGCAGCCAATGACGCTCAGCTACGACGAGCTGCTGGCGTTGCCCGCGGTGCGGCAGGTCAGCGACTTCCACTGCGTCGAGGGCTGGGGCGTCGATGACGTGCAGTGGGACGGCGTCTCGCTGCAGACGATCGCTGATCTCGTGCGGCCTTCGCCCGACGCGGGCTTCGTCACCTTCCACTCGCTGGGGGAGATCTACCGCGACTCGCTGACGATGGAGCAGGCGCTGCTGCCCGACGCGCTCGTCGCCTATCGCAGGGACGGCGCGGAGTTGCCGCCCGACCACGGCCCGCCCGCGCGGCTGATCATGCCGCGCATGTACGGCTACAAGGGCCCGAAGTGGCTCACCCGCATCGAGTTCCGGGACCGCCGCGACATCGGCTACTGGGAAGAGCGCGGCTGGCGGGTCGACGCGTGGATCGAGGCCTGACCGCGCCCGCCGCCGACGGCGGAGGCGAGCCGCACGGCGGAGAGCACTTCATCGAGCGCTTCGAGGGACCCTCGCGGCGCATCCACTGGACGCTCGGCATCCTCTACGTGCTGCTGCTGCTGAGCGGCGTGACCAACTTCTGGCCGGAGGCGAAGGCGCTGCAGTTCGCGGATGTGCGGGTCTTCGCCTGGCTGCACGTCGTGCTCGGCTGGGCGTTCGTGGCGGGCCTCGCGGCCGTGCTCGGCCCGCTGCTCGCACCGACGCCCGCAGGCCACGCGCTGCGCGCCGACCTGCGCGAGCTGACGCGCGCGGGCATCGACGACTACCTGTGGCTCCAGCACACCGCGCTGCGCGCGCTGCGATCGCGCTCGACGCCGCCGCGCGTCGGCAAGTTCAACGCGGGCCAGAAGCTCAACGCGCTCGCCTCGCTGACGCTCAGCCTGGGGCTGACGGCGAGCGGGGCGGTGCTGGGCGTGAACTACATGACGAAGTCCGTGTTCGATGTCGGCTTCGTCGAGGGCGTCTTCCCCTGGCACACCGCGCTGGCGCTGATCGCGATCCCGCCGCTGGTCGCGCACCTCTACCTGGCGCTGCTGCACCCCGCCACGCGCGAGTCGCTGCGCGGCATGGCCCTCGGCCGCGTCCGCCGCGAGTGGGCCCGCGAGCACCATCCCGCCTGGGTCGACGAGGTCGAGCGGGCGGAGCGAGGCGCCGAGGGCGGGACTGACTAGCCGAGCACCAGCTCGTCGATGGCGACCGCGGCGAAGAGCAGCACGAGGTAGGCGATCGAGTAGTGGAAGAGCGGCATCGCGTCCGCGATGCCCTCGCTGCGCGCGAGCCGGATGGCGAGATAGAGGAAGGCCGCACCCCCGCCGACGGCGGTCGCGAAGTAGATCAGGGAGAGACCGCCGATGAGCGTGAAGGCGAGCGTGAGGCCGATCAGCATCAGCGTGTAGAGCACGATCTGGCGCTTCGTCTCCGCCTCGCCACGCACGACCGGCAGCATCGGCACGCCCGCTCGCTCGTAGTCGTCGGAGAGGACGAGCGCGAGCGCCCAGAAGTGCGGCGGCGTCCAGTAGAAGACGATCAGGAACAGGAACAGCGCCTCGATGCCGACCTCGCCGGTCACGGCCGCCCAGCCGATCACGGGCGGGGCCGCGCCGGCCGCGCCGCCGAGCACGATGTTCTGCGTGGTGTTGCGCTTCAGGTAGTAGCTGTAGACCAGTACGTAGAAGCCGAGCGCGGCGAGTGCGAGCAGCGCCGCGAGCAGGTTCACCGTCAGCGTCAGCCAGATTGCCGAGATCGCCCCAAGCGCCAGCCCGAAAGCCAGCGCCCGCGAAGGCGTCAGACTGCCCGCCGGCAGCGGTCGTGCGCTCGTGCGGTGCATCAGCTCGTCGATGTCGCGGTCGGCCACCTGGTTGATCGCGTTCGCGCCCCCGGCGGCCAGCGTCCCGCCGATCATGGTGGCGACGATCAGCCAGGTCGAGGGCCAGCCGCGCTCGGCGAGCACCATCGCGGGCACGGTAGTGACCAGCAGCAGCCAGATGATGCGCGGCTTGGCGAGCGCGACATAGGCGCGCACGGTCTGGCGCAGCGAGCGTGGCGCGGCCGTCTCCGCGCGCGCCGCCGACGCCTCGCTACGCACGGGCGGCGTCCGGTCCCCGCGCAAGCGCGGAGGGCGCTCGATCTGCGGCGCCGCGGCTCGGGAGGTAGATCGCGGCGGCAACGATCAGGACGCACAGCCCCCACGTGGCCGCGCCGCCCGCGAGGTGCACCGCGCGCACCGCGCTCGAAAAGTCGGTCCAGATGTTCGCGGCGCCGATCAGCATCTGCGCAGCGTAGAGCGCGCCGAGGCCCCACGCGGCCGAGCGCAGCAACTCGTCCTCGTCGGGGAAGTCGCGCGCGTGCCAGATCAGCCGCACCACGGCGACAAAGGCGGCGAGCGCGATCAGCCGGTGCATCCAGTGGATGTGCTGCAGGCGCAACCCGTCGAGGAACGGGGCGGGCGCCTCCGGGCAGCCGGGCCAACTCGTGCATGCGTTGGTCGCGCCCGCGCCGACGACGTACGAGCCGGCGATCAGCGTGACGGCGACCATCACCGAGGCCGAGATCGCGAGCCGCAGATAGACCGCGCGTCGTGGATCCTCAATGCGGCGGCGCTCCGGCCCGAGGAAGGCGAAGGCGGCGATCAGCGAGAGCACGGCGAGCAGCAGCAGCGCCATGCTGAGGTGCAGCGTGACGATCTCCGGCGGCAACTCGCGCTCGACCGTCACCTTGCCGAGCCAGGCTTGCAACGCCAGCAGTGGCAGGGACGCGATCGCCAGGTTGCGCAGTGTCCGGTCCTCGCGGTGGCGCAGTAGCGTGACCGCCGCGGTCGCCAGCACGAGCAGGCCGACGATTGCCGCCGTCGTGCGGTGCGTGTACTCGATGATCGCGGTCCGCTCCGCGGGGGGCAGCAACTGGCCGTGGCAGAGCGGCCAGTCCGGGCAGCCGAGGCCGGAGCCGGTAGTGCGCACGACCGCGCCAATCGCGATCAGCACCAGCGTCGCGGCGACGGTGACGACGACCAGCCACTGGTAGCGGGTCACCTCGCCGTCTCCTCCTCCGCCCGCGCGCGCTCGCTCTCGGCGAGGCGCTCCTCGAGGCGTTCGAGTTCGCGCTGCACGGAGCGCAGCCGCGCCTGCAGCCAGAGCAGGTAGACGAAGAGCCCGGCCCAGAAGACCGCGAATCCGGCGAAGAGGAACTCCAGGAAGTCCATCAGCTTGCCACCGCCCGCCGCGACTCCCGCCGGTCCACCACCGTGCGCAGATCGTCGCTGCGCACGGCGATCTGCTCGACCTCGGCGCGCAGCGCCATCAGCCACAGCGCGAGCAGCGTGATCGCCACCACGCCGAGCATCAACACCACCAGCATCGAGGTCGGCAGCGCCTGGTCGCCCGGGAGGCGCGTCACGATCGGGGCAGGGTGCAGCGTGCGCCACCAGTGCACGGAGAGGTTGATGATCGGGATGTCGACGAAGCCGATGATCGCGAACACGGCGGCGTAGCGGGCGGCCTGCACGTCGCCACGGTCCGAGAGGCTGCGCGCCAGCAGGTAGCCGGCGTAGATCAGCAGCAGCACGAGGGTGCTCGTCAGGCGCGCGTCCCAGGCCCACCACACGCCCCAGATCGGCTTCCCCCAGATCGCGCCCGTGGCGAGCGTCAGAGCGGTGAACAGCACGCCCACCCCGGCGGCCGACTGCGCGATCGCATCGAAGCGCAGGTTGCGCGTCCAGAGCAGCGCGATCGAGGCGACGAAGACGATGAAGAAGCAGAGATAGGCGGCCAGCGCCGAGGGCACGTGGATGTAGAAGAGGCGCTGCACCTCGCCCTCGATCGCCTCGCGAGGCGCGACGATCACCGCGCCGACGAGCAGCGCGAGCATCGCCGCGCCGGTGAGCGGCGGCAGCAGCGTCCAGCGCGCGCCGTAGACCGCGACTAGCGGGCGCAGCGCGGTCATGGCGAGGCGGAGGACGCCGCCGCCCGCGGTCGCGTCGCTGCTGGCCTGCGCGCTCATTGCTCCGCCACGAAGGGGAAGAGCAGCACGCTGCCGAGGGCGGTCCAGGCGGTGTAGACGGCAAGCAGCAGCAGCCACGGCTCGCCGCCCGTCGGCAGATCGAGAGCGCCGCCGGTCGCGCGCACGGCGGCGATCAGCAGCGGCGTCAGCAGCGGCAGCGCGAGCACCGGGATCAGCACCTCGCGCGAGCGCACGCGCGCCCCGAGTGTCGAGAGCAGCGTGGTGAGGCTGACGTAGCCGAGGGTTCCGACGGTCATGATCGCGATCAGCTCCGCGCTCAGCAGGGCGGTGTTGAAGAGGATAGTCGCCATCACCAGTACGGCCACCTCGATCAGCAGCAGCGCGATCAGGTTGCTGAGCAGCTTTGCCCCGTAGATCGCCGAGCGCGGCGCGGGCGAGACCATCAGCGCGTCGAAGGTGCCCTGCTCCGCCTCTGCCGCGAACGAGCGCCCGCTGGCAATGATCCCGGCGAACAGGAACGTCACCCAGAGCACGCCCGGCAGCAGCGGACGCACGTCGCCGGTCGCGAGGTCGAAGGCGAACGAGTACGTCAGCACGCTGATCGCGGCGAACGTCGCCGCCGAGAGCCAGCCGGAGCGCTGCCGCCAGAGCAGACGCAGGTCCTTGAGCAGCACCGCGGTGGTCGCGTTCATCGCGCAGCCCTCGCCGCGACGCCCGGCGCTGCCGCGGCGTTGCTCTCGAGGACGCGCCCGCGCTCCAGCTCCAGCACGCCGTCCGCCCAGGACGCGACCCGCTCGCGCAGGTGCGTGGCCGCCAGCACGGTCAGGCCCGGCGCGTGCAGCACCAGCCGGTCGAGCACCTCGAGCGCCTCGCGGTCGAGGCCGGTCTCGGGCTCGTCGAGCAGCAGCACGGGCGGGCGGTGCAGCAGCGCGCGCGCGATCGCGAGGCGTTGGTGGAAGCCGCGCGAGAGCACGGCGGTCGGCTCGTCGCGGCGCAGCCACAGGCCCACCGCGCGCAGCAGCTCCTCGATCCGCTCGTCGGCGTCGGCGACGGAGTAGAGCCGCGCGAAGAAGCGCAGGTTCTCCTGCGGCGTCAGCTCCTCGTAGAGCATCGGCCGGTGCGTCAGCACCCCGATCGAGGCGCGCAGCGCCGAGCCGTCCGAGGCGAGGTCGTGGCCGGCCACGGTCGCCTCGCCCTCGCTCGGCGAGAGCAGCGTGGAGAGCAGCGCGAGCAGCGTGGTCTTGCCCGCGCCGTTGGCGCCGAGCAGCGCGATCTTGGCGCCCTCGGCGACCTCGAAGGAGACGTGGTCGACGGCGAGCGTGCTGCCGAAGCGGCGGGTCAGCCCGCGCGCCTCGATCACGCGCCGGCTCCCGCTGCGGCGCCGCGTGCGCGCAGCAGCAGCAGCGCGCCGCCGCCGGTCACCGCGAGCGCCAGCAGCACGCCCAGCAGCGCCCCGCCCGTGCCGGCGAGCGGGTTCGAGGCGTTGAGCCCGGACAGGCCCTCGAGGCGCACGCTGACGCTCTCGCCGGGCCGTGCCGCCGGGCGCGTGATCACCTCGACGCGCTCGCCGGAGACCTCGCGCGAGTCGGCGCGCTCGCTCGCGTCGAGCGGCTCGAGGTCCTGGATGAAGCGGGCCGGCACTTCGATCTCCATCCGCCGGGTCGCGAGCGGCGCGGTAATGCGCAGGTTGTAGGCGTCCTCGGCGCGATCGTAGCCGACGACGTAGCGCGTGACGACCGTGGTCGGGCCCGGCCGCAGCGCCGTCGTGCCCGCGAGCACGCCGCCCTCGATGGCGAAGCCGCTGTCCGTTCCCGCGCCGGAGGCCCCGACGACGCCCTCCGGCAGCGGCAGCCGCAGCGTCACGCCGGTCTCGTCGCCTACGTAGATGCGGTCGCCGAGGTTCGTCACCTCGTCCACGCGCTCGATCGTCAGTTGCGTCGTGGTGCGGTCCAGTGCGAGCAGCGTGACGAGCGTCGACTCGATGCGCAGATCGGGCCGCTCGCTGGTCGCCTCGTAGAGCGTCAGTTCGATGTCGATGGTGGGCAGCTCGCGGGAGAGCAGCAGCGGCGGCGAGAGGTACTGCACGCCCTGGTGCTCCACGCGCACGACGTACGTGCGCTGCGTGTCGGCGGGCACCTCGAAGCGGAACGCGCCGCCCTCGCCGCTGACGGTATCCGCCGTCTCCAGCCCGCCCGCGCCGCCGAGGATGATCAGCTGCACGGGGATGCTGTCGGGGGCGGGAGCGCCTGCCGTGCCCTGCGCAAGGCGGCCGCGGATCTCGCCGTCGGCGCTCTGCGCCGCCGCCGGCATGTGAGCGGCAGCCAGCGCGCCGCCTCCGAGGGCGAGCGCGAGCAGCAGGACGGCGACGGCGCGGATCACGCCTGCGCGCGCATGTCGTCGCCCTCAGCGCGCAGCGCCTCCGTCAGCGCGCGCAGGCGGGGCGCCAGCGCGCGCCGTCCGGAGAGCCGCTCGGCGGCGGAGATGCGGCCGCTCGCCGCGTCATCGTCCAACTCGCGCAGGTCCGCGAGGAGCCGCGCGCGCTCCTCGCGCAGCGCGCCCAGCGCGGGCGCCTCGAGGGCCGTCCCGGCGGGCGCGCGCCGCAGCGGGACGCCGATCAGCAGCGCCGCCAGCGCCGCGAACAGCACCAGCACCAGCCACTCCATCAGGCGCTGCCTCCCGGCCCCGCGTTCGCGTCGAGCTGCTCGTCGAGCCAGCGTTCGTCGCCCTCGGAAGTCGCGCCGCTGGCGGCGAGCGGGCGCGCGCTGCGCCGCAGCCGCCACAGCGTCATGCCTCCGCCGAGGCCGACGAGCACGATCGACCCGGCGACCCAGCCGAAGAGCACGAGGTTGAACCCGGAGCGCGGCAGGTCGGCGAGCACGCGGTCGCCGAAGCGAGTGGAGAAGAACAGCAGCACGTCGTCGTTGCCCGCTCCTGCCGCCAGTTGACCTCGTATCTCGCGGCGCATGTCGTGGCAGACCTGCAGCTCGCACTGGTCGAGGCGCAGGTTCGTGCACTTGGGGCAGAGCAGCTGGCGCTCGAGCTGCAGCGCCTGCGCCTCCGGGTCCGGCGCGCTTGCCTCCCCTCCGGGCGGCGCGAGCGCCAGCAGCGCCGCCAGCGCGACGATCGCGATCGCCGCCGCCGCCGCCACACCGAGGGCGACCCGCCGCCGCACGGCGGGACTCATCGGAGGCCGCTCCGCTCAGGGCGCATCTCAGGCCTCCGCGATCGGCTCGGCGGGGGCGGCCGAGGGCAGATCGCGGCGCTGCCGCGCGGGGGCGTTCACCGGCGCGAAGACCACCAGGCCACCCGCCACGTAGACGCCGGCGCCGATCCAGAGCCAGATCATCAGCGGATTCACGAAGGCGCTGATCTCCGCGACGCCCTCCTCGTCCCAGCCCTGGAGGAAGACGTAGAGGTCCTCGCGCAGCCCCGTCTCGATATCCACCTTGGTCAGCGGCTGGCCCGGGAAGTTGTCGAAGAAGCGCCGCCCGGGCTCGAGCACCGCGACGAACTCGCCGGCGGCCTCTACGCGCAAGACCGCGACCACCTCGGAGTCGATGCCGTTCGCCACGCCCGCACTTTCCGACAGGCCGATGTAGTCGACCGTGTAGCGGCCGATCTCGAACGACTCGCCGGGCGCGACCAGCGCGCGCGTCTGCTCCTGGTAGACGCTGGAGGTGACGGCGGCGATCGCCATCACGGCCAGCCCGAGGTGCACCAGGTAGCCGCCGTAGCGCCGCCGGTCGCGCTCGAACAGCGCCAGCACGGCGGCCGGCCAGTGCCGCCCGCTCGCCGCCCGCAGCGCGCGCGCTCCCAGCGCGAACTCGCGCAGCGTCACGAAGAGCAGCACGATCGCCGCGACCATCGCGGCGAGGGCGTAACGGTCGCGCACGCCGGCGGCGGCGAGCAGCAGGAGGCTGAGCAGCGCCACGGCGATCGGACCTCGGAAGCGGCGCAGCAGCGTGGTGCGCGCCGCGCGCCGCCAGGGCAGCACGGTGCCGATCGACATCAGCACCAGCAGCGCCACCAGCAGCGGGCCGACGACGTCGTTGTAGAACGGCGCGGAGACGGTGATGCGCGCGTCCTGCAGCAGCTCCGAGAAGACCGGGAACAGCGTCGCGCCGAGCACGATCAGCGCGATCACCGTGAACAGGTAGTTGTTCACGATCAGCGAGCTCTCCCTTGAGGCCAGCGACTCGAAGTCGTGGTCCGCTTGCAGCCGCCCGCTGCGCATCGTGAGCAGCACCACCGAGCCGAGCAGCGTCAGGCCGAGCAGCGCGAGGAAGTACGGGCCCACGTCGGAGAGCGCGAACGAGTGCACGGAGGCGACCAGCCCGCTGCGCACGTTGAACGTGCCGAAGACGGCGAGCGCGAACGCCGCGAGCACGAGCGCGAGGTTCCACAGCTTCAGCATCCCGCGCCGCTCCTGGACCATCATCGAGTGCACGAACGCGGTCATCGGGAGCAGCGGCAGGATCGCCGAGTTCTCGACCGGGTCCCAGCCCCAGTAGCCGCCCCAGCCGAGCGTCGTGTAGGCCCAGAAGGCGCCGAGCAGGTTGCCGATGCTGAGCATCAGCCAGGAGAGCAGCGCCCAGTGCCGCACGCTGCGCAGCCAGCGCCCGTCGATGCGCCCGGCGACCAGCGCCGCCGCCCCGAGGGTGAACGGGACCGCGGTGCTGACCAGCCCGGCGAGCATGAATGGCGGGTGGATCAGCATCGAGCGGTCGACGAGCAGCGGGTTGAGGCCGACGCCGTCCTCGGGCGTGACGGGGCTGACCTCGAACGGTGAGGCGAGGAAGGCGACCGGCACCAGGAAGGCGGCGAGGATGCCCCCGCCGATCGCTACCGCCTGCGCGGAGCCCCAGGGGATGCGCGGCACGGTCAGCAGCGTGAACGCGGCGAGGAAGAGCGAGAGCAGCCACGTCCAGAACAGCAGCGAGCCCGGCTGCCCGCTGTAGAGCGACGCCCATTTCATGTGCGGCAGCATCTCGCTCGAGGAGACCGAGGCGACGTGCGAGAGCGAGAAGTCGTCGTTGAGCAGCGCATACGCGAGCGTCGCGATCGCCAGCGTCGTGAACGCCGCCGCGACCGGCACCGCGCGGCGCGCCGCCAGCAGCACCTCCGGCCGCCCGCGCTGGCTGCCGATGACCGAGGCGCCGACGGCGAACAGCGCCGCCGCCAGCGCGGTCAGGACGGCGGCGGCTCCGATGGTGGCGGTGAGGTTCATGCGGGCCTCGTGCGCGCCTCGTCAGGGCGCCGCGATCGAGGCGTCATCGGCATCGGTCACGAATTCCGGCTCGTGGCGGATGATCACGCTCGTCGCTTGCAGCAGCCCGTCGCCGGCGGCGACGCCCTCGACGACGACGAAGGCGCGGGGGGTGAACAGATCCGGCACCACGCCGTCGTACTCGATGCGCATCGTCTCGCCGTGCTCGCCCTCGATCACCCAGCTCACGGGCCGCCCGTTCTCCTCGACGACCGTGCCATCGACCACGCGCCCGCCGACGCGCCAGCGGCGGCCCTCGGTGTCGAGCTCCTGCGCGAACTCCTCGGGGGTCGTGTAGTAGGCGCCGTCGAAGGCCTGCACGGCCATCGCCGTGATCGCGACTGTCGCGATCACGAGGATCGCCACGAGGCGCCCTCGCCGGCTGGCGAGGGGACCGCTGCGGAAGAGGTTGCGAAGGCTGCTCATCGCACTCGCTTTGCTGCGCCGGCCGCGCGCCTCGGCCCGCCTCGGGTCACGATGCGGGCCGCTCGCTGGCCGCCATGATCGCTTCCAGCATCGCGCGGAACTCGCTTTCGCGCAGTTCCCCCAGGAACTTGCGCTGCACCTGCAGGCCGGGCGAGAGGAAGTACGCCTCCGGCACGCCGTTCACGCCGAACTCCAGGTAGACGCCTCCGTCCGCGTCCACCAGCGACGGGAAGGTGAGCCCGTGCCGCTCGACGAAGCGCCGCGCCTCGCGCTCGCTGTCGAGGATGTTGACGCCGAGGAAGGCGTAGCCGCGAGCCTCGAATTCCTTCCAGAGCCGCTCGATCAGCGGCGCCTCGCGCTCGCAGGGCGCGCACCAGGAAGCCCAGAAATACAGGAAGATCGGGCCGTCCGCATAGTCCGCGATCGAGACCTCGCCGCCGTCGAGCGAGGGCAGGCTGAACTCCGCCGCTCGCTCGATGCCGGGATCGACCTCGCCGAGCGGATCGCGCCCCACGTCGCGCACGGAGGCGATCGCCAGCACGGCGATCAGCGCCAGCAGCGCGGACCCGACGCCGATCACGAGCAGCCGCCCGTGCAGCGAGTGAGCAAACGTCCGCATCGCCGCGATGATCATCGTCACATCCGCTTCGCCGGGGCGCGCAATAGCGCCGTGCATACAGGCGATCCGGCCGCGATCCGGCCGCTCAGCACACGCGCATGAAGGGTGCGCGAGCGCCGCTTGTGCGCCGCCTGAGCGCGGTGGCCGGGTGGTCGCCGAGCCCCTTTGCGCTTGACCGCTACACGGCCTAATGATAGCCATAGCCTCGCGTTGGGGGATCGCGCGGATTGCGCTCTCGGAGCGGGCCACGCGGTTGACGGAGGGAGCCCCGGTGCGCAGTTACCGCAGCTTCCGACGGCTCGCTCCGGTTGCCGTGCTCGCGCTTGCCCTCGTGCTGGCGGCGTGCAGCGACCCGCAGAGCACCGTCAACCCCAAGTCAGACTTCGCCGACGACATCCAATTCCTCTACCTGCTCACGTTCTGGCTGGGCATGGCGGTCTTCATCGGCATCCTCGGGCTGACCGTCGGCCTCGCCTTCTGGTACCGCGAGCGGCCCGGCCGCGTCGCGAAGCAGATCCACGGCAACACCCGCCTCGAGGTGGTCTGGACGCTCATCCCCGTCGTGCTCGTCGTGGTGATGGCCGTGCCCACCTGGCAGGTCATCGCCGACAGCAGCAAGCCGCCCCCCGACAACTCCCTGCACGTCAACGCAGTCGGCCGCCAGTGGTGGTTCGAGTTCCAGTACGACCTCAACGGCGACGGCGTCTTCGACGACCTGGTGACTGCGAACGAACTGCACATCCCCGCCGGACGTGCGGTCTCCTTCAACCTCCTGTCGGAGGACGTCATCCACTCGTTCTGGGTGCCGCAGCTCGCAGGCAAGGTGGACATGGTCCCCGGACACAACAACGACCTCTGGTTCACGCCGCACGAGGACGCCGCACGCGCCGAGGCCTACCTCGGCCAGTGCGCGGAGTTCTGCGGCACCGCGCACGCCAACATGCGCTTCCGCGTCTTCGTCGATACGCCCGAGGACTTCGACGCTTGGGTCGCCAACGAGACCGCGGAGGGCGTCGGCCCGGCGGACGACCTGGCGCAGATGGGCCAGGAGCTGTTCCTGACCCCGGTCTGGGCAGTCCCGGAAGGCACCGCCCTGCTGGGTTGCTCCGGCTGCCACACCGTCGCGGGCACGACGGCCAGGGGAAAGATCGGCCCGAACCTCTCGCACGTCGGCGCGCGCAGCACGATCGCTGCCGGGATCCTCGACACGAACTTCGAGAATCTCGTCGCCTGGATCAGCAACCCGGACCGGGAAAAGCCCGGAGCCGACTCGGAAGATGACGCCGCCCGGTTCATGCCTGCCTTCGAAAAGGTGCTGACGCCTGAGCAGATCCAGGCGATCGCCACTTACCTCCTCGGGCTACAGTAGGTACGCTGGCGAGCGCGCGGGACTCGGAAGGGAACACGACGATGGCAACCGTTGCCGGCACGATGGCCGCACCGACTGCCGAGGGCGTCGTCTGGTCCTGGCTGACGACCGTCGACCACAAGCGCATCGGCGTGCTCTACGGCGTGACCGCGTTCCTGTTCTTCCTCCTCGGCGGCCTTGAGGCGCTGGCGATCCGCACGCAGCTCGCCGTCCCCAACGGCGGCGTCGTGGACCCGGAGCTCTACAACCAGCTCTTCACGATGCACGCGCTGACGATGATCTTCCTCGCGATCATGCCGCTCGGGGCGGCGTTCTTCAACTTCATGATCCCGCTGATGATCGGCGCGCGTGATGTCGCGTTCCCGCGGCTGAACGCGCTCTCCTTCTGGATCTTCCTCGCCGGCGGGCTTGTGCTGACCAGCAGCTTCTTCCTCGGCGGCGCCCCGGACACGGGCTGGTTCGCCTACCAGCCGATCAGCGGGAGCCCGTACTCCGGCAGCGGCATGGACTACTACGTGATCGGACTGATGCTGCTCGGCATCTCATCGCTGGCGGCGGCGCTGAACTTCGCCGTCACGATCATCAACATGCGGACGCCGGGCATGACCATGATGCGCATGCCGGTCTTCGTCTGGATGACGCTCGTCGTCGCGTTCCTGCTGATCCTCGCGCTGCCGGTGCTCACCGTGGCGCTGGTCCAGATGCTCTTCGACCGCCAGTACACGACGAGCTTCTTCCTGCCCAGTGGCGGCGGCGACCCGATCCTCTGGCAGCACCTGTTCTGGGTCTTCGGACATCCGGAGGTCTACATCCTGATCCTGCCGGCGATGGGCATCGTCTCCGAGGTGCTCCCGGCCTTCTCCCGCAAGCCGCTCTTCGGCTACCCGGCGATCGTCTTCGCGGGCGTCGCCATCGGGTTCCTCGGCTGGGCGGTGTGGAGCCACCACATGTTCACCACCGGCCTCGGGGCCGTGCCGCGCGTGGTGTTCGCGACCAGCACGATGATCATCGGGATCCCGACGGGCATCAAGATCTTCAACTGGCTCGGCACGATGTGGGGCGGCAGCATCCGCTTCACCACGGCCATGTACTTCGCCGTCTCGTTCATCGCGCTGTTCACCATCGGCGGCATCTCCGGCGTGATGCACGCCTCGCCGCCGGTCGACCAGCAGCAGCAGGACACCTACTTCATCGTCGCGCACATCCACTACGTGCTGGTCGGCGGCGCGATCGTCGGCATCTTCTCCGGGCTCTACTACTGGTGGCCGAAGATGACCGGGCGCTTCCTCGGCGAGAGCCTCGGGAAGTGGAACTTCTGGCTGATGTTCATCGGCCTCAACATGACCTTCTTCCCGATGCACTTCCTCGGCGTGGGCGGGATGACGCGGCGCGTCTACACCTACGACGAGGGGATGGGCTGGGAGTTCTGGAACATGTTCGCCACGATCGGCGCGTTCGTGCTGGCGCTCGGCGTGCTGGTCTTCGTCATCAACGTCGCGCGCACCATGCGGCAGCCGAAGACGGCCTCGGACAACCCCTGGGACGCGCCCGGCCTCGAGTGGGCCACAAGCTCGCCGCCGCCGGAGCACGACTTCGACGCGATCCCCGAGGTTCGCGCGCGCGACCCGCTGTGGCACGACCGCGACCACAACCTCAGCCAGCCCGAGGGCGATCCGGGCGAGCACATCCACATGCCGCCGCCCTCGTACTACCCGCTGATCCTCGCGTTCGGCGTGCTGATGCTCGGCCTCGGGCCGCTCTCGCACCTCGCCGTGACCGCCCTTGGCGTGCCGGTGATCATCTACGCGATCTGGGGCTGGGTCCTGGAACCCACGGAGTAGGCAAGGACGACACGTGGCCACTGCCGAGCATCACGTCGAGCACCACTCCGTCACCGGGGTCGACAACCGGAAGCTCCTCATGTGGATCTTCCTCGGTTCGGAGTGCCTGTTCTTCGGCGCCCTGATCTCCACCTACCTGATCTTCAAGGCCGACATTCCCGCCCCGAACCTGAGCTTCATCGAGGCACACACGCACGTCGAAAACGGCCACGAGGTCGTCACCGGCTGGTTCCCGGCCGACCGCGTCGTCGATGGCGTCCAGTACGCCGGCGTGCTCGACATCCCGATCACCTCGCAGAGCACCTTCGTGCTGCTGATGAGCTCGGTGACGATGGTGCTCGCGGTCTACGGCGCGCAGCACGGCCGGCTGCTGATGATGAAGGCCTGGCTGCTCGCGACGGTCCTGCTGGGGTTGATGTTCCTCGGCTATCAGGTCTTCGAGTTCCGGACGTTCGGGCAGGAGGGCTTGACGCTGGCCACCAACCAGTTCGGCGCCTCGTTCTTCGTCCTGACCGGCTTCCACGGGACGCACGTCGCCGTTGGGGTAGTGATCCTCGCTTCGCTGCTGTTGGGATCGTTCCGGCGGAGCGGACTCGGACCGGAGGCCGGCTTCCATATCGAAACCGCCGGCCTCTACTGGCACTTCGTCGATATCGTCTGGATCGTGATCTTCACGATCATCTACCTGATACCGGCCTGATCGTGGCGGAGGGCCCGATCAGGAGGGAGTGGAGCGCGCGATGAGCCACGGCGGAACGCACGCACAGCAAGCCGAGGAGCAGCACGGCCTGACGCCGAGGCAGTACGTCGGCATCGGCCTTGCACTGACGGTAATCACCATCGTCGAACTCGCCTTCTCGCTCTGGATCAACCTCGGCGACTTGCTGATCCCGGTCCTGATCGTGCTGTCCGCGGTCAAGTTCGTCGTGGTCGTCGCCTTCTTCATGCACCTCTACTTCGAACCCAAGCTGCTGACGCGCGTCTTCGCGGGTTCGTTCTTCCTCGCGGGCGGCGTGCTGATCGCGCTGCTGGCCCTCTTCTGGAACGACCTCACGGACCTGCTCAACGGCGTCTGAGGCTCATCTCGGGCGCGCAAGCGAACGGCCCCGCAGAGCGCGGGGCCGTCTTCATGTGCGTCACCGGCGCCCGAGGTCAGGAGGTCGTCGTGGCGGCTTGCGTGGCGGCCAGGCGCTCGGCCTCCTCGGCCTGCTGCCGCTGCTCCGCCTTGTGCGCCCAGACGGCGAAGACGGCGCCGGCGGCGAGCAGGAACATCATCTGGCCCGGCACCCACATGATCAGCCCGCCGATCTCCTGGTCGCGTATCGGGTCGAGCGCGAAGATCGGCGCCGAGTCGTTGTAGAAGTCGTAGAGCAGCGACTCGCTGAACGTGATCATCGCGCCCAGGAACGCCTTCGGCGTGCCGACCGCGATCAGCAGCGCCATGCGCCACATGTAGCCGAGCCGCGAGTGCAGCGGCGCGGGATCGATCACGTTCCACCAGACCAGCAGCCCGGCGAACGTCAGGCTGAGGTGCTGCAGGTCGTGCACGAGGGCGTCGCGGATCGCCGCGTCGTACCAGCCCGGCGCCAGGTGCCAGGCCCAGAGCACCCCGCTGTGCACCGCGATCACGATGATGGGATGCGTGATCAGCCGGTAGAGGGCGTAGGACTCGCGGCGGCGCATCACCGGGCGCACCAGCACGCGCCGCACCGCGCGAGGCAACCCGCGCAGCACCGGCGTGGTCGGCGCGCCGAGCAGGATCAGCGGCGCCGCGTACATCATCAGCAGGTCGTGCTGGATCATGTGCATGAAGAAGTGATGCTCGGCGAGCGCGTCGATCGGCGTCTCGATCGTCGCCACGAGGAGTGCGACGCCGAGCAGGTAGCACGCGGTGCGCCAGTGGGGGTGCGGGCGGCTGCGCTCGCGCCAGACGTAGAGGCCGCGCAGGTAGAGCGCGGTCATGAGGGCGACCGGGATCAGGATCTCCGGGTCGAAGTTCCAGCGCTCCCACCACTGCTGACCGGCGTGCACGCCGTCGTGCGCCGCGACGGCAGCCTGCCCGAGCCGGGTGATCAGATCGGCCTGCACCGGCGCCCTCCGCAGCCACCGCCCGAGTGGGGCTTCCCCCGACAGTGTGCCCCGGACGCTGTGCTCGGGACAGTGGCTCGGCGCACCACCTCTCGGCCCGAGGCGCGCGCGCACGACCCCGCGCGATTGACCGTGCTCGCGTGACCCTCGTACGATCGGGGCCGGCGGGTTCGTGTACGAGATACGCGAACCACCTCGCAGCCGCGATCGGCAGGAACGAGGCGCAGATGCGACCACTGCGCGTGGCGCTGGCGCAGATCAACACCACCGTCGGCGACTTCGACGGCAACCGCGCGCGCATCCTCGAGGCCGCGCACGAGGCCGCCGCGCTCGGCGCCGACCTCGTCGCCTTCCCGGAGCTCGCGATCACCGGCTTCCCACCGGAGGACCTGCTGCTGCGCGCGCCGTTCATCGAGGAGGCCGGACGCTCGCTTGCGCGCCTGCTCGAGGAGTCGCACGGGCTGCCGCCGCTGATCGTCGGCGCGCCCGAGTTCGATGTCGCGCTCTACAACACCGCGTTCGTGCTGCACGAGGGGCGCATCGTCGGCGGGCATCGCAAGCAGCACCTGCCCAACTACGGCGTCTTCGACGACGAGCGCTACTTCCAGCCGGGCGTCGAGACGCCGCGCTTCGTCATCGGCGGCGTCGAGGTGGCGGCGACCGTCTGCGAGGACATCTGGTACCCGGACGGCCCGGCGCGCGCGGCTGCCCTTGATGGGGCGCTGGTCGTCGTCAACATCAACCACTCGCCCTTCCACGCCGGGAAGCGCCGCGAGCGCGAGCGGATGCTCGCCACCCGCGCCGTCGACAACCACATCGCCATCGCCTACGTGAACCAGGTCGGCGGCCAGGACGAGATCGTGCTCGACGGCAACTCGATCGTGATCGGCGCGGACGGCGACGTGCTCGCGCGCGGCGCCTCCTTCCTCGAGGACCTCGTCGTCGTCGACATCCCCGTCGACGAGGTCGTGCAGGCGCGCATGCACGAGTCCCGTGTGCGCCGCGGGCGGCCCGAGGTCGCGACGCCCGCAGTCGCCGTCACCGCGGCCCACGAGGACGAGCGAGCGCCGCTCGACGGCTCGCTGCCGGAGCCGCCCGGCGATCTCGAGGAGACCTACTGGGCGCTGGTCACGGGCACGCGCGACTATCTGGGCAAGACGGGGTTCCAGGACGCGATCATCGCGCTCTCCGGCGGCATCGACTCCTCGCTGGTGGCGGCGGTCGCGGTCGACGCGCTGGGGCCGGAGCACGTACGCGGCATCTCGCTGCCCTCGCGCTACTCCTCGGAGGGCTCGATCGCGGACGCTCAGGATCTGGCCACGCGGCTCGGCATCCAGCTCTCGGCGATCCCGATCGAGCCGCTGCACCAGGCCGCCATCGACGCGCTCGCCCGCGAGTTCGAGGGCAGCGAGGCGGGCGCGGCCGAGGAGAACGTGCAGTCGCGGCTGCGCGGTCTGCTGGTGATGGCGCTCTCCAACAAGACCGGCGCGATTGTGCTGACCACGGGCAACAAGTCCGAGTACGCCTGCGGCTACGCCACGCTCTACGGCGACATGGCGGGAGGCTACGCGGTGATCAAGGACGTGCCGAAGACCCTCGTCTACGCACTCTCGCGCTACCGCAACAGCGTCAGCGAGGTGATCCCGCAGGCCGTGATCGACAAGCCGCCCTCGGCCGAGCTGCGCCCCGACCAGTTCGACACCGACTCACTCCCGGCCTACGAAGTGCTGGATCCGATCATCGAGGCCTACGTGGAGGCCGACGACGCCTTCGAGACAATCGTCGCGCGCGGCTACGACGAGGCGACGGTGCGGCGCGTGATCGACCTGATCAACCGCAACGAGTACAAGCGCCGCCAGTCGCCGCCCGGCATCAAGATCACCCCCCGCGCCTTCGGCCGCGACCGCCGCTACCCCCTCGCCTCGCGCTACCGGGGGCACTGAGCGCCAGGTCGCCCGTTTCCCGTCCCAGGTCCTGCTGGGGGGCGGCGCACGCCCGACGGCCCCCTGACACTCGGTCGACGCCTGCCGGGCGCACATGGTCATCGAGGGCGCATCGGGTGAGTCCCGCGTTCCGCGGGTCCCAGCACCCAGGCATCAACGGCGCAGCGGGCTGCCGGGTGGCTGCGTGGGGGTGTGTGGGGGGGCGGAGCCCCCCACAGAAAGAAACTCCGGGGCGGGTGGGTGGGGAGCCGCGCGCAGCGCGCTCGTCCGACGCCCGCGAGGCCGCCTGCGCCGGTGAGGCGCAGACGCAGACGAGGGCGGCCATTGGCCGCCCTCACGCGTGGTGCGTGTCCCGATGAGGCTCGAGGCTAGCCCACCGTCGCGGCTGCGGCCTCCTCGATCGGCTCGCCGGTGGACGTGTCGCGCTCGAAGGAGCTGAAGAGCTCCAGCTCCGTGCCCATCTCGCGGACGGCCGGGAGCACCTCCTCGCCCATCAGGCGCAGGCTGCGCATCGCGTCCTCGTGCGTCATCGCGCCGTCGCCGTCCCAGAGGAAGATCGAGCCGGGGCGCAACTCCTCGAGCACCTCACGGATCTTCGGGATGACCGACTTCGGCGTGCCGGTGATGATCGTCCTCGTGTCGACCTGGTCCTCGTAGCTGCGGCCCTGGTTGCCGCGCAGGCGCGGCGTCGTGGCGCCCGCAACCTGCCGACCGGCCGGCTGCGCGCCCCCCGTCGGCAGCAGGTTCGTACGCGAGGTGAGGCCGGGCAGGTTCTGGATGAACGAGTTGACCTGCCCCGTGTTGCCCTCGAGGAACGGGTTGGGCGGTCCCTCGATGAACTTGCGGGCCGTCTCGAAGGCCAGCTCCTCGGTCTCGTCGACGTGCACCTTGAAGAGGTAGCCGATGTTCTGCGTGCCGGACTCGTAGCCCTCGCGCTCGGCGACCTCGTGGTAGTAGGCGAAGGACTGCTTGGTCGGCTCGAGCTGTGTGGCGAGCATGATGTAGGGGTAGCGCTGCGTCGCGGCCCACTCGACGGTGTTGCGGCTGACGACGCCGGGGATCCACATCTGCGGGTGCGGCTTCTGGTACGGGCGGACGAACGGGTTGACGTAACGGTAGTTGAAGTGCTCGCCCTCCCAGCGGAACGGGCCGGGGCGCGTCCACGCCGCCACCACGAAGTCGTGCGCCTCCTGGAAGCGCTCCCAGTTGAAGGGCGGCTGCGCGTTGTGCGAGACGCTCTCGCGGCCGCCGCCGCGCACCCAGCCGGTGACGAGGCGCCCTCGCGAGATCATGTCGATCTCGGCGAGGCTCTCGGCGAGGAAGAGCGGGTCGTCCCAGAGCGGCAGCACGTTACCAGCAAGGATGATCTTCACCCGCTTCGTGATCCTCGCGAGGATGGCGGCCTCGACGTTGAGCACGCTGCCCATGCAGAAAGGCGTGCTGTGGTGCTCGTTGAGCATCACACCGTCGAAGCCCATCTCCTCGGCGTAGACCTTCTCATCGAGGTAGCGGTTGTAGAGCTCCGCGCCGAGCCTCGGGTTGTAGGCCGCGTTGCTGATATTGAGGTCGGTGTTGGAGCGGCCCGTGATCCCGAAGAACCCGGAGTCGCGGTCCTGATAGGGCCGTTCGGTGAAGTAGCCGATGAACATCGCTCGTCCTCTCGAAGCGGGCGGACGTCACCGCCCCGCCCCATGCTACCGAATCCCGCGCCGACGCGCGCCGTCAGGAGGCGAGTTCGATGCCTGCAGCCGACGCTCGATAGCCTTGCGAGTACCGCAGCAGCGCCGATTCCCTCTGCTACGAGTTGCTGGCCAAGGCATTCTGGTTGGAGACGAGGGCCGGGGCGGGGTCAGCGCTCCACAGCGGTTCAAGCCGCCCAGTCGTTCCGAGCCAACCTCGAGGCTTGTCGAGCCTCTGGAAGATGTGAGGCCACAGCGCGTCGTTCACCGAGTCCACCGGGCCGAAGCGGTCCTCCACGCGGTCCTCTTCAGCGGCGGTTTCGCACATCCAGACACGGCACGCTGCCGGCTGACCGCGTTCTGACGGTTCGAAGGCGAACATCACCAGCGCGCCCGTCGACTCCGGGTCCGCGAGCACCGATGCGGTGTCGAAGCCGCGTAGCCGTGTCTCGTTGCGGTCACCTCCTCGGTACGCGCTGTTGTACCAGACGACCTCGATCCTCTGAGCGTATGGGTGGCTGTCGATCGTCATCTCGATGGGAAGGGCCGGGTCCACTCTGCCGGCCCGGAGCCACTCCTTCGAGACCCGGATCATGACCTGTCGAGGGATGAAGATGCCGTCGAGCTCGTCGTCGCGCCCGGGGCCGAGGACGGGCAGCCGCCTCGCGTAGAGCGGCTTGAGCGTCGCCATGTGCCTGTCCAGCCAGTCCGATACATCGTGCACTGACTAGGCTCCTCTCGCGCCGCCACCGCGCCGATCAGGCCCGATCATACCGCCCACTTAGCCCGAATCCACCGATCGAAGCTTGACAGGGCGGGATGCGGGGCTGGCGGAGAGTTCGGCGGGCGTGGCGGCGTTCGCCAGGCGGCGGCGCGGGCGGAGCGGAGCGAGGAGCCCTCGCTCAGCGCCGCTCGGGGGCGCTGAGCGAGGGCGCGAGGGTGCGCGAGGCGTGCGCGGGCATGCTGGTGCGAGCCTCGGACCCGGGGCCAGCGCTGTGGGCGGGGCGTGAGGCGGGGAGCGGTAGCGCCCGGAGTCGCGCGAGCGCGGCTGTCCACTGGGCGGCCCAGGGCCAGCGCTTCGGGAGGTGCAGGGTCCAGCGCCGGGCAGAATGGGTGAGCCGTCCGGCGAGAGCGAAGTAGCGCCGCCTGAGCGTCTTCGTCGTCACGATTCCCTCGCCGAGCCCGAGCCGCGCCGTCCAGCGGGCGAGGTTGTGCGCGATCACCTGCACCGCGAGCCACGCCGCGTTCGCGGTGCAGCGGCCCGAGGGGAGATGGTTCAGCCCGACGCCGTACTTGAGATCGCGGATCGCGTTCTCGATCTCGGCGTGGCGGCGATGGTCGGCCTCCAGCTCCATCATCTCTCCGGCGCGATCGCTGATGAAGGCGTGGTAGCTATAGTTCACGAAGAGCGCGAGCTGTGAGCCGGGCGCCGGCTTGACGCGCCGCACGATGAGCCGCACCGGGGTGGCATCCTCCTTGTGCTGGAACGGCGTGTAGGTCGTCTCGGCGACATCGGCGCCGCCCGGCAGCCAGTACGGGATCGGCGTCCAGTCCTCTTCCGCTATCGCCTCGATCAGCCGGCGTACGCTCGGCTGCTGGCGAATGGTGATTGAGAAGCGGACATCCAGCGCGCGGCAGGCGGCGACGACGGCGTGGGTGTAGAAGCCGCTGTCGGCGCGCACCGTGAGCTGCCCCGACGCCCCGGCCTCGCGCACCCGCGCCACCGTCTCACGCAGGAAGTGGGCGGCGCCGCGGGCGGTGTGCGCGCGGCCCTCGCGCAGCCGCGCCATCAGCACCTCGCCCGTCCCGGCCGCCACCGCGAGCAGCGGGTGATAGCCGCGCGCGCCGCTGTAGCCGGGCTGGCGGGCGCCCTCCTTCGCCAGGCCGTAGGTCTCGCAGAGCGTCGAATCGAGGTCGATCGTGAACGGCGCATCGCCGGGTCCCGCCCCGGCCGCCCAGCCGCGGGCGAGCAACTCGCGGCTGAGGCGGTCGAGCTGGCGGACGTGGCCCCAGCTGAAGCTGCGCAGGAAGGTCCCGAGGGTGGACGGCGCCTTCACGGTGCAGCCGAGCACGCGCCCGGCGCCGCCTGAGCGCAACGCAGCGGCGTCGTCGATGCAGTCGCCGCCCGCGAGCGCCGAGGCGGCCAGGGTCAGCAGCTTGTCGCCGGCGTTCGCGCGCCCCGCCGCGTCACCGAGGTCGAGGTAGCTGTCGGCGAGCTCTTGCAAACCGAGATGCTGGGCGAGCGTGGCCGGGAGGAGCAGCCCCGCATCGGCCACCAGGCGGTGGTCGTCGAAGGCGATGTCTATCCGGTCGGGGTCGCTCGTTGGTAGCATCGAATGGGTGCTCCCTGTCGCTGGTACGTGATTTGTCAAAACCCATTGTC
This sequence comes from Dehalococcoidia bacterium, assembly GCA_965247925.1. GTDB lineage: Bacteria > Chloroflexota > Dehalococcoidia > UBA2979 > UBA2979 > VXMT01. The sequence continues at coordinate 469,480 of CBDFIB010000003.1, read as the reverse complement.
CCAGCTACAGCGGAGCACCCAACCGCAGCCGCTCGCGCGCTCTTCTTCGGTGGATCAGGGCTTAGCAGGCTGCTGAAAAACTCCTGATCCTGAGCCGTAGGGTCTCACTGGCCATTCGGTGGGCTGGCGTAGAGCCCAGAAACATTGGGGTTTTTGATGTCGCGACCAGCGCGATTTCAGCCCAAAAGCGCCGCCGCGGACTTTTTCATCACCCTGTTAGTGGCCCGATCCTGGATCGGCTCATTCCGCTACCCTGGCGAGCCACTCGCTTGGCCGGGGGGACGCGTGGAACTCGGGAGCCTCAGACCCAGCGCGATCATCAGCTACCACCGGATGTGCCACGGAGGAGCACGAGGTGCGTCTCCAGCGGGGGATGAACTTCCACCTCGATCCGAGGTACAGCGTGATGCTGATGAGCCGGCGCGAGGGCGCCCCATATGCGGACGCCGTGGAAGACGCGGGCGTGACCCTCATCTACGAGGGGCATGACGCTTCGCGAGTTCGCGGGGGCCCGGACCCTCTGGCGATCGATCAGCCACTCGCATACGCGTCGGGTCGGCCAACTCAGAACGCGCTCTTCCGGGAGGCGGCCCTCGCATACCGCGACGGGTCGCGCGAAGCCGAGCTCGTAAAGGTGTACGAAAAGCTCCTGAGGGGGATGTGGGTCTTCAACGGCATCTTCCGGTTGTCCGACTGCTGGAGTGAGGAGGGCGGGGGCCGCTCGGTCTTCAAGTTCCGGCTCGATACCGCCGACACCGACGCGATGGCGGAGCCGTCGCTACGGGAACGCAGCCGCATGATCCTGTCATCGGTGAAGCGGCAAGTGTGGGAGCGCGACCGCGGCCGCTGTGTCGTCTGCGGCGCGGAGGACGAACTCCACTTTGATCACATCATCCCGTACTCGGCGGGCGGTTCCTCGATCACGGCGGAGAACGTTCAGATCCTGTGCGCTCGCCACAACTTAGAGAAGAGCGACCGCATCCAGTGATCCTTGTTCGCGCCCGTGCGCGTCTCCTACCACCCCCTACCCCAGATACGGCCGCGCCGCGCCGATGAGGCGCAGGGCGTGGGCGTGCGGCTCCACGTCGTGGACGCGCAGGACGTGGGCGCCGAGGGCCGCCGCGAGCGTGTGGAAGGCGAGCGTGGCCTCCAGCAGGCCGGGCGTGTCCTGCCGCTTCTCGTGCCCCAGCGCCTCGGCGAGGAAGCCCTTGCGCGAGGCGGAGACGAGCACCGGGTAGCCCTCGGCGGCGAGCGCCGGCAGGTCGGCGAGCAGCCGCAGGTTGTCGTCCAGCGACTTCGCGAACTCGAAGCCGGGGTCGAGCCACGGGCGCGGCGCTCCGGCGGCCTCAAGGGCGCTCGCGCGCTCCAGCAGGAAGGCGCGCACCTCGCCGCCGATGTCTTCGTAGGTCTGGTCGACCTCGTAGTGGCCGTGGGGGCGGCCGCGCATGTGCATCACGACGCCGGGCAGGCCGTGCTCCGCGGCGACGGCGATCATCTCCGGGTCGCGAAAGCCGCTCACGTCGTTGAGCAGGTGCGCGCCGGCCTCGGCGGCGGCGCGGGCGACGGCCGGCGTCCAGGTGTCGATCGAGACGGGGACGCCCTCGGCGCTCAGCGCCTCGATCACCGGGGCGACGCGCTCGATCTCCTCCTGCGCCTCAATCTCCGCGGCCCTCGAGGACGTCGAGTGCGCGCCGACGTCGATGATCGCCGCGCCCTGTGCGCGCAGCTCGCGCGCCCGCGCGAGCGCCTTCGAGGGGTCGACGACGGAGGCGGCGATCGGCGAGTCGCGGGAGACGTTGAGGATCGCCATGATCGCGGCGCGCTCGCTGGTGTCGATGCGGTGCTCGCCGAGCTGGAGCAGCACGCGGCGTCCTCCTCGTCGCGCGGGCCCTCGCCCGCCGCGCTGCGAGTCTACGCGCGGCCCCGGCTACGGTGCGGCCGCGGACTGTCGCAGCACGGGCCGCCGTCGTAGAGTCGCCGCGAGGGCGGACGGGAGCGTCGAAGGCGTCGATGACTGACGAAGACACAGGCGAAGACACAGACGACAGCGCGCCCGCGCCCGAGGGCGAGCCGGTGCTGGTCGCGGTGGACTTCAGCGCCGATGAGCTGCGCGTGCTCTTCGCCGACCTGCAGGGGAAGCCGATCGAGCGCGGCGAATGGCCGCTGCCGCCACTCGAGGATGAGCACGCCTGGTCGTGGGAGGTTGGCGGGCGCATCGCGACGCTCTTCGCCGCGAACGGCGAGCGCCGCTCCGCGCTGGCAATCGCCGTCGCCGCGCCCGGCGTCGTCGACCCGCTGAGCGGCCGGCTCGTCGACTCGGCGGGCCAGCCGGCGTGGGAGGGGCTCTCGATCGTCGAGGCGCTGCGACGCCACTTCGACGCGCCGATCGCCTGCGAGAGCCGCACACTCGCGGCGCTGCAGGGCGAGCGCTGGCAGGGCGCCGCGCAGACCCTCGACGACGTGCTCTACGTCTCGTTGCGGGGCGTGCCCGCCGCCGCGGCGATCGTGGGCGGGCGGCCCGTGCGCGGCGCGCGCTTCGCCGCCGGTGCGCTGCCGGCGATGCCCGAGCTCGAGCCCGGGCAGCCGATCAGCGACGAGGAGCTGGAGACGACCTCCGGCCTGCTCGCCGACGCGAGCGCGCTGCTCGACCCCGACGCGGTGCTGATCGATGGCGAGGAGCAACACCGCAGCCGGCTGATCCCGCTGCTGCAACGCGTGCTCGACGAGGTCGCGCCCGGCCCGCGCGTCATCCCCTCGGCGCTTGGCGAGGACGCGGCGCTGGTCGGCGCGCTGCGCATGGCGACGACGCTGGCCTACGAGGGGGAGCGCAAGCCATGACGCAGCCGCCCCCGCCGCCCGGTCTGCCCGATCTGCCCGCTGGCCCGCCGCCCGAGCGGCAGTACGCGCTCCAGCTGCACGCGGAAGCCGTGGGCACGCTGCTCGGCGCGATCGCCTGGGTGATGGGCGCGCTCGCGATCATGCGCGACCGCGGACACGCCGAGGGCAACGAGGAGCTGCACGAGTTGCAGGAGACGATCGAACCACGCCTTGAGGCGCTGCTCGGCGACATCGCGATGTCGCGCGACGCGGTCGAGGGCGGCGCCGACACGGAGCTCGGCGAGCGCGTCGAGGACGCCTACACGCGCGTCCGCGAGGCGTTCGAGCGCTGGATCCAGCTCACCGCCGTCGACACCGCCAGCGTCGCCATCGGCCAGCGCCTTGCCGAGATCGCCGACGATGCCGAGGACGGCGAGGACGGGGTGGCGGACGAGGGGTAGCGCCCTCGCCCTCGGGAGTCCTCGTGCGCACGGGCGAGCGCCCGTGCCCTACCATGCGCCGCGCAAACAGGCTGGAGTTGATCATGGCGTTCGCGCATCCGGAGTTCCTCGTCTCGACCGATTGGCTCGCGGAGCATCTGGCGGACGACGACGTCCGCGTCTTCGAGGCGACCGTCTTCCTGCGTCCCCGCGACGGCGGCGGCTATCGCGTCGAGTCGGGCCGGGCCGAGTACGAGTCGGGACACATTCCCGGCGCGGGCTTTCTCGACCTGCAGGGAGACTTCTCCGACAACGACCAGCAGCTGCGCTTCATGATGCCCTCGGCCGAGGCGTTCGCCGAGGCAGCCGGCCGGCATGGGATCTCGGAGTCGTCGAAGCTGATCCTCTGCGACCGCTCGGGATCGGCGTGGGCGGCGAGGCTGTGGTGGATGTTCCAGTCGATGGGCTGCGAGGACGCCGCGGTGCTGGACGGCGGCTGGCGTCGCTGGAACGCCGAGGGCCGGGCCGTGTCGACGGATGCGGTGACGTACGACCCCACGACCTTCACGACGACTGCTGATCCGGCCCGGTTCGCGGACCTGGACGAGGTCAGGACGTTCATCGACTCGGGCGGCGCGGGTGGTAGCTGCCTGATCAACGCGTTGGGACGGGAGCAGCACTCCGGCGCCGACGGCGGAGGGGCCTACGGGCGCCCCGGGCACATTCCCGGCGCGACCAATGTGCCGGCGATGGAGCTGACCGATCGCGATAGCGGCCTCTACCGCCCGGCCGAGGAACTTGCGTTGCTCTTCGAGCAGGCGGGCGCGGACAGGACGCAGCGCGTCGTCACGTACTGCGGCGGCGGGATCGCCGCGTCCAATGACGCCTTCGTCCTCTCGCTGCTGGGCTACAAGGACGTCGCGGTCTACGACGCCTCGATGTCGGAGTACGCCGCCGATCCTGCGCTGCCGCTGGAGGTCGACTGAGCTCCTCGACGAGCTTCTCGCGGGGAGCGCCCTCGCCCTCGGGAGTCCTCGTGCGCACGGGCGAGCGCCCGTGCCCTACCATGCGCCGCGCGGAGAGCCCGCGCAGAGAGCCGAGAGGAGCCCGCGATGTCCCTCGCAGACCGCACCCCGCCAACCACCGAGGAGTTCCGCGCCTACCGCGAGCGCTTCAGCAACTGGGGCCGCTGGGGCGAGGACGACCAGTTCGGCGCGCTCAACCTGATCACCCCCGAGGCGCGCGCGGCGGCTGCCGCGACCGTGCGCGAGGGGCGCTCCGTCTCGCTCTCCTACCCGCTGGCGGTGGAGCCGGGGCCGGAGAACCTGCAGCCGGTCCAGCACGAGATGCGGCTCGACGACGACCACTGCTCGGACTTCATCGGCATCGCCTACCACGGGCGGGCGAACACGCACCTCGATGCGCTCTGCCACGTCTACACGCGCGCCGGGGGCGAGCTCTTCGGAGGCCGCTCGTCCGCCGAGCACATCACGATGGAGGGCGCGACCACGCTCTCCGTCGACCACTGGCGCGAGGGCATCGTGACGCGCGGCGTGCTCTACGACATCCCGAGGCTGCGCGGCGTCGATCACGTAACGATCGACGCGCCGGTGCACGGCTGGGAGCTGGCCGACGCGGCCGCCGCGGCGGGCATCGAGCCGCGGGCGGGCGACGCCGTCGTGATCCGCTCCGGCGCGGGCCCGTTCTACGCGGCCCGTCCCGGCTTCCCCGAGGGCTACGACGATCCGTCGCGCCCGGGCGTGCACGCCTCCTGCCTCGAGTTCTTCCACGCCAACGACGCGTCGCTGCTGGTCTGGGATCTGATGGACGCGCCGATGCACAACGAGGACGGCTCGGTGCTGATGGGCGCGCCGCTGCACCGCCTCACGATCCCCTACCTCGGGATGCCGCTGCTCGACAACGCGCAGCTCGAGGACATCGCGGTGGCGTGCGCGGAGGCGGGGCGCTGGGAGTTCCTGCTCGTCGTCGCGCCGCTCGTCGTTCCGCGCGGCACCGGCTCGCCCGTGAACCCGATCGCGGTGCTGTAGGCCCTGGCGACAGCGCGCGAGGGCGGCCGCGCTACGCCTCGGCCTGGTCGTAGCCCTCGTCGATGTCCGCGAAGCGGCGCGCGACGACGCGGCGCGTCTCCGTGTGGGTGAGGATGTAGGCACGGCGCTCGCGCACGCCCGCGATGACGCCGCGGCCCACGACCAGCGGCTCGCGCCGCGCGTCCGGGGAGCGGCTCGGGTCACGCGGCGCTGCGCGCTGCGCGATGATCGGCCCGGGGATGTCGCGCGCCGGTCCGAACGTCTCCTGCCGGTTGCGCTGCGCCTCGCCGATGCGCGTGTCCGTGGCGCCGGGGCAGAACAGCGTCACGTCGATGCCCTCGGGCGCGAGCTCGATGCGCAGCGACTCGGTCAGCCCGACGACGGCGAACTTGGAGGCGACGTAGCCACCGAGGTTGCCGCCGCCCCGCCCGGCGACGAGCCCGGACATCGAGGACGTGTTGACGATCTGCGCGCGCACGCCGTCCTCGTCCGGCTCCTGCGCCCGCATCCGCGGCAGGAACGCCTGCACGCCGTTGAGCACGCCGTAGAGGTTCACCGCGAGCATCCAGTCGAGGTCGCTCGCCGGCATCTCGCCGGTCGGCCCGAAGACCAGCACCCCGGCGTTGTTCAACAGCACGTCGACGGCGCCGAATTCGGCGTAGGCCGCGTCGGCGAGCTCGTCGACCGAGGCGCGGTCGGACACGTCGGCCCTGGCCGCGAGGCTGCGCACGCCGTGCTCCCGCACCAGCGCCGCCGTCTCCTCCGCCGCGTCGCGCTCGATGTCGACTGCGACGACGTGCATGCCCTGCTCCGCCGCGGCGAGGCAGATGCCGCGCCCGATTCCGCTGCCGCCGCCCGTCACCACCGCGACGCGGCCTCCGAGGTCACGCATCTCCATCGTCCTTCCGCTCGTCGTTCGTTTCGGTCGCACCGCTCAGTCCGAAGGCCTCGGCCAGCAGCTCGTAGGAGCGCAGCCGGTCCTTGTAGTCGTAGGTGATCGTCACGACCACGAACTCGCTGACGTCGAGCTCTAGGGCGAGCGCCTCGAGGCGCTCGCGCAGGCGCTCGGGTCCGCCGACGAGGCTGCTCTGCTTCTGGTACTCGATGTAGTCGCGCTCCGGCGGCGAGAGGTTCTCGGCCTCGGGGTCGTCGGGCGGCGGCACGCCGCGGCGCAGGCCCTGGCGGTTGCGCAGGCGCCACAGCCAGCGGCTCATCGCCAGCCGCTCGGCCTCCTCGTCGGTGTCGGCGCAGATCGCGGAGACGCCGACGTTGACGGTGGGCTCGTCGAGCCACTGCGAGGGCCGGAAGAGCCGCCGGTAGAGCGTGATCGCCTCGCCCGCCCACTGGTCCTGGATGAAGTGCGCGAAGGAGAAGGGCAGGCCCTGCTCCGCCGCCGTGTTGGCGCTGTCCAGCGAGGAGCCGAGCAGCCACGGCATCGGGACCGTCGGGCCGAGCGGCTGGGCGTGGATGCCGGTCAGCGGGTGCCCCTCCGGCAGCTCGTCGCGGAGCAGCCGCATCAGATCGGCCACCTGGCGCGGGTAGTGCTCGACAGTGCGCATGCCCGGCCCCTGCGCGAGCGCAGCCGAGGTGCGGCCGTCCGTCCCCGGCGCGCGCCCCAGCCCGAGGTCGATGCGGCCGGGGAACATGGTCTCCAGCATGCGGAACTGCTCGGCGACCTTGAGCGCCGTGTAGTGCGGCAGCATCACGCCGCCCGAGCCGACGCGAATGCGCGAGGTCACCGAGGCGACGCGCGGGATCAGCACCTCCGGGGCGGCGCAGGCCAGGCCGGTGCTGTTGTGGTGCTCCGCCAGCCAGTAGCGCGTGTAGCCGAGCCGCTCGGTCGCCTGCGCCAGCCGCAGCGTGTCCTCGATCGCCTCGGCGGCAGTGCCGCCCTCGCGGATCGGCGACTGATCGAGGACGCCGAGAGTGATCGCCACGCTGTTGCTCCATCCGCGCGCGCAGGCGCGCCGTGTGTCAGGGTACCGCGCGTGGCGCGAACGGTGCTCGTGGCGAGCGGTGGACGCGAAGCGGGCGCGCCTGGAGCGCGCCCGCGAGCCGTTCGCTGCCGGAGAGCGTCCCTACTCGGTCGGCCTCCACAGCGGCAGCGTCCAGTCGTCGTCGATCTTCTCGAAGTAGACCTCAATGGGGATGTCGCAGGCGGCTTCCTCGACGGGGATGTCGACGTTGCCCATCATGCGCAGACCCTCGTCGAGCTGGATCACGCCGAAGATGTAGGGCACGCGCTCCTGGAACCAGGGATGCGCGGCCTGCGCGATGATCGTGAACGTGTGCAGCCGCCCCTTGCCGCTCACGTCTACCCACTCGTAGTCGTTCGAGAAGCAGTGCGGGTGCGGGCAGAACTCGCGCGGGTACCAGAAGAGCCGGCTGCAGGCCTTGCAGCGCTGGACCGTGAGCCGCCCTTCCTTCGTTGCTTCCCAGAACGGCACGGTGAGTGGGTTCGACTCCGGTACCGGCCGCTTCGGGCCATCGCCGTTCGTCATCGTTCGCGTCCTGTCCTGCTGCCCGCCGCCATCGTGGCGGCGGGCGTTCGTTCCAGAGTGGCTAGTTGGGGTCCTTCCCGAGGACCAGTGAGCACATCACGCTCAGTCCGCCACCTCAGCCGTTGACGAAGCAGTAGTCCGCCTTTTCCTTCTGGCGGCCCTCGCCGCGGCCCATCAACTGGCGCACCGCCTCGGTGGCGTGCGACATGCCGCCGGCGGTGCCGGGCTGGCCGAAGGAGAGCTGGCCGCCGTGGGTGTTCACGGCGATGCCGTCGCTCTTGTAGGTCACGTCCTCGCTGGCGAAGTACTTGCCGCCCTCGCCCTTGGGCGCGAAGCCGGCGTCCTCGAACTCGATGATTACCGTGATCGTGTAGCAGTCGTACAGCGAGGCGATGTCCATGTCGGCCGGACCGACGCCGGCCATCTTGTAGGCGGCGCGCGCCGAGATCTCGACCGGGGACTTCGTCATGCGGTCCACGTAGGTGATGCCGGGCACGCCTCGGTCCATCGAGTGACCGACGCCGAGGATGTAGACCGGGCCGTGCGGGGACGACCGCGCCGCCTCCGGGCGGCTCACCATCAGCGCCGCGGCGCCGATGGTGGGCATCACGCACTCGAGCAGCGTCAGCGGGTTCGCGACCATGCGCGAGTTGAGGATGTCGTCGGTGGTCGCCGGCGTGCCGTAGAAGGCCGCTTCAGGGTTGCCCTGGGCGTTCTCCCGCTGCTGCACCGCGATGGCGACGCGCTCCTCGTCGGTGAGCCCGAACTCGTGCTTGTAGCGGTTGGCGACCAGCGCGTACCAGAAGTTCGCGCCCGGGCCCGGTCCGAACGGTCCGGCCCACTGCGAGGTCTGGTTGCCGACGGGGCCGCCACCACCACCGCCGCCGAAGCCTCCGGCTTCACCCGAGGTGACAAGGCAGAGCACGTTGTTGGCGAGACCTGCATTGACGGCCATCGCCGCGATGGCGACCGACGTGGGGCCGGACGAGCCCATCATGTTCACGCCGTGCGCCCACGTCGGCTGGATGCCGAGGAGCTCGGCGAACTCACAGGTGTTGGCGAACGGGATCTCCGTGATCAGCCCGTCCACCTCCTCCTTGAGGAGGCCTGCATCCTCGATGCAGAGCCGGGCCGCTTCCTGCGCCAGGCCGGGGCCGGTTCGCCCGGGCTTGCGCCGCTCCGGTTTCAGTTCGCCGATTCCGATGATCGAGGCCGCTCCGCGCAGACTCATCGGCAACTCCTCCCGCTCGCGTATGCGTGCGTCGCGCGGGTCCGGTGCGTGTGCCCGGCTGTTCCGCGCTCTCTGTGGAATCTAACAGTCCGGCAGCGGGCGAGCGAACCCTGAACTTCGCTCCAATGCTACATAACTGTGCATCCTGGGAAAAAAGAATGCGAGCCGATCCGGATCGGCTCGCATTCGCCCGCGAGAGCGGGGAGGAGGCCCGAGGCTTACGAAGCGCCCACCGGCTGCCACTGGACGACGGTGATGTCGTCGTTGAGCTGCTTGAATACCGGCTCCACGGGGATGCCGCACTGCGCGTCCTCGACCGGCATCAGGAAGTTCGTGTACATGCGCACCCCCTCGGCCAGCTCGACGACGCCGAAGAGGTAGGGCGTGTGCTGGTTGAAGTAGGGGTGCGCGGCCTGCCGGATCACCGTGAAGGTGTGAATGCGGCCCTTCCCGCTCGCCTCGATCCACTGTGGCGACTCGTCGCTTTCGAGGCAGTTGGGGCAGAACTCGCGCGGATACCAGATCGTGGTGTCGCAGACGCGACACCACTGCAGCATGATCTTGCCCTCTTTGGTGCCGTCCCAGAACGGCTGCGCCGTGGGCGTCGGTACGGGGATCGGGTGCTCGGGTGCTGCGTCGTTCATCGTTCCTCGCCTTGCCTTCACGCTGGGCCGGAGTTGCTGCCCGGGTGTCTAGCCTTGGTCCTTCCCGAGGACCAGTGAGCACATCACGCTCAGTCCGCCGCCTCAGCCATTGACGAAGCAGTAGTCGATATCTTTCACCGCCTGGCGGGCCTCGCCGCGGCCCATCAGCTGTCGTACGCCCTCGGTGACGTGCGACATGCCGCCGGCGCTGCCGGGCTGGCCGAAGGAGAGCTGGCCGCCGTGGGTGTTGATCGGGAACTCGCCCTTGTAGGTGACATCCGTCTCGGCGATCCAGGCGCCGCCCTCGCCCTTGGGGGCGAAGCCGGCGTCCTCCATCTCGATGATCACCGTGATCGTGTAGCAGTCGTAGACGGAGGCCATGTCCATGTCGTTGGGACCGAGGCCGGCCATCGAGAACGCATTCCGCGCCGAGACCGCCACCGGCGAGGTGGTCATCCGCTCGGCATAGGCGATGCCCGGCACCCCGCGGTCCGAGGACTGCCCCGCGCCGAGGATGTAGACGGGGTCATGCGGCGAGGACTTCGCCGCCTCGGGCCGGCTGACCATCAGCGCCGCCGCGCCGAAGCAGGGCATCACGCACTCCAGCAGCCGCAGCGGGTCGGCGACCATCCGCGAGTTGATCACGTCCTCGGCGGTGACCGGGGTGCCGTAGAAGGCGGCCTCCGGGTTGGCCTGCGCATTCTCCCGCTGCTGTACGGCGATCGAGACGCGGTCCTCGTCGCTGAGGCCGTACTCGTACTGGTAGCGCTCGGCGATCAGCGCGTACTCGTAGTTCGCGCCGGGGCCGGGGCCGTAGGCGTCCTGGTACTGCCGTTGCTCGCCGTAGCCGCCCGCGCCGCCGGCGCCCGGGTTCGGGTCCGGCGAACTGGCGATCACCAGCACGTGCTCGGCGAGCCCGGCGTTGATCGCCGCGGCGGCCGCCGCGACGGCGGTGGCGCCGGACGATCCCATCGTGTTGATCGAGTGCTGCCAGTTGGGCCGGATGCCGAGGTACTCGGAGAGCGCGACCGTGTTCGCGTACTGCGTCTCCGTGATCAGGCCGTCGACCTGGTCCTTGCGCAGCCCGGAGTCGCGGATGCACTTCCGCGCGGCTTCCTGCGCCAGACCGAGGCCCGTCCGGCCCGGCTTGCGTCGCTCCGGCTTCAATTCGCCGATGCCAATGATCGAGGCGGCTCCGCGTAAGCTCATCGGCCGTTCCTTCCACTGAGGCGCGCAGCTCGTCCGTCCGGCCGTGCGACTATGAACGTCCGTCCGCACGAATCTAGCAGCCCTCGCGGGGGCGGTGCGACATTGGAGTCCGCTTCAACCATCGAACTTTGTTTGAGGTGGACGCGCGCTGCGGGCTGCCTCGGCGCTAGAATCGGGAGCCGAAGGGGGCAGCCCATGAGCGACGAGCAGGGAGTCGAGATCACGGTCGAGTACTGCGTGCCCTGCAGCTACCTCGCCCGCGCGCAGTGGATGATCGGCGAGATCATGTACGACATCCAGGACGACGTCAGAACGCTGGAGATGCGCACCGGCGACGGCGGCTGCTTCGAGTGGTCCGTGAACGGCGAGCTGGTCTTCAGCAAGAAGCAGAGCGGGCGCTTCCCCGAGATCGAGGAACTGAAGGAACTGATCTACTCGCGCGTCTGATCGACAGCACGCGCCGCAGCGGAACGCACGGAGGAGCGAACCATGAGCGACACCATCCGCGTCTACGACCCCACCGGCCACGCCCCCATCGAGCGCTATCCACTGGCGCCGCTGCCGGCATCGCTCGACGGCCTGCGGCCCGGCATTGTCGAGAACCGCAAGGCCAACGCCGGCCTGCTGATGCGCCAGATGGTCGAGGGCCTGCGCGAGCACTTCGACCTCGGCGAGCTCACGGCGATCGGCAAGCCCAGCGCCGGGCCACCGACGAAGAGCAACGAGAGCAAGCTCGCGGAAGGAGCCGACTTCGCCCTCATCGGAACAAGCGACTGAGGCTCCTGCACGGCGTGGAGTGTCCACGCCTCCATCCTCTTCGAGCGGCAGGGCATCCCCACCGTCAACATCACCACCGAGGCGTTCGTCAGCCTGTTCAGGCTCGAGGCCGAGCAGCGCGGCATGCCTGACCTGCGCTACATCGTGGTCCCGCACCCGATCGGCGGCATCCAGCACGACGCCGTCGTCGAGAAGGCCCGCGGATCGCTGACCAACCTGCTCGCTGCCCTCGCGCCCGAGCCGGTGGCGATCGCCGGCGGCGATCGATGACGACAGGCGCAACGCGCGGCCTCGGCGATCCCGCGGCGCTCGTCGAGCTGCCCGCCGACCCGGGCGAACTGCACGAGGTCTTCGTCGAGCGCGGCTGGTCGGACGGGCTGCCCGTCATCCCGCCCACCGAGCAGCGCGTCGAGGCGATGCTCGCCTACAGCGACCGCGATCGGCACGAGGTGGTCGGCATCCTGCCTCCGCGCAACGGCGTCGCAACCATCGAGGCGATCGCGATCAACGCCGTCCTCGCGGGCTGCGAGCCGCGTGCGCTGCCGCTGCTGCTGGCGGCGATCCAGGGCATCGTGCAGCCGCAATTCAACCTGAGCGGCATCAACGCCACCACGCACCCGTGCGCCGTGCTGGTGCTCGTCAACGGGCCGATCGGCCGCGAGCTGGGGGTGCACGGCGGCCCCGGCTGCTACGGCCCCGGCTTCCGCGCCAACGCGACCATCGGGCGCGCGATCCGGCTGCTGCTGCTCAACATCGCGGGCGCCTCGCCCGGCCTCGGCGACCGCGCCACGCAGGGCACGCCCGCGAAGTTCGCGCTCTGCCTCGCGGAGAACGAGGAGGCCAGCCCCTGGGCGCCGTTCCACACCACGCGCGGCTTCGAGCCGGAGGACAGCACCGTCACCGTCGCGGCCAGCGAGGGTCCGCACAACATCCAGGAGCACGGCAGCAACACGGCGCTCGGCGTCCTGCAGACCATCGTCGGCGCCCTCGGGCAGGCCGGCAGCAACAACATCCTGAGCCGCGGCGAACCGCTGCTCGCGTTCGGCCCCGAGCACGCCGCGACGATCGCCGACGAGGGCTGGACCCGCGAAGGCATCCAGCAGTACGTCTGCGAGCACGCCCGCTACCCGGCAACGCGGCTCTCGCCCGAGTTCCTCGAGTCCGTCAACGTGCGCATCGAGCCGGAGTTGGGCATCGATCTGTTCCCGCCGGACGCGCTGCTCCCGATCGTCAACGAGCCGGAGCACCTGCACCTCTTCGTCACGGGCGGACCCGGCAAGCACTCCTCGTGGCTGCCGACGTTCGGGCAGCGGACCAGCCCCGTCACCACCGTGATCGCCGACCGCTTCGGCCGCCCCGTGGGCAGCGTCGAGGTCCTGAGCCACTAGCAGAGGCTGTCGCACGGAGTGGCGTGGGTGGAGTGCCAAAAGGGTAGCCGGTCGGCAGTCGGCAGTCGGCAGTCGGCAGTCGGAGCGGAGCGGTCGCGTCTGGCGGGGCAGGCGCGCTAAGCGGCAGCCGCGGCGGTAGCCCGGTCTCCTCGCCGGGGGTTGCTGTTCGCTGGCCGGGGTGACGGGCGCGCCCGGCGATAGAGCTTCTTGAGGTTGTGGGTGGCGGCGCTCAGCCCCATTCGCTGGCGCACGCGGCGATCCCGCGCCGCTTGAAGCGGCGGATGCCGCGGTTTTCCTTGACGTCTCCAAAGACGGGTTCGATCATCCAGCGCCGCTGCTCGTAGAGACGCCGGCCCCGCTGCGTCGCCAGTTTCCGGTCCATCCGTTCACGTACGGAGAGCCCGGCAGGGATGCGCCCGCGCGGCGCCGCAGCGCCGGCGCGCCGGTTGCGGTCGCTGCGGGTGGCGATCAGCAGCTCCGGACCCCTGCCTTCGGCCTGCCGCACGTTCGCCTCGGAGTAGTAGCCGGCATCGGCCAGCAGCACGCGCAGCGGCCCGCAGTGTGCGGCCTGCAGGTTGCGGTGCATCGCCTCGATCATCGGTTGCAGCTCGTGCATGTCCGTCGCCTGGAGGCTCACCTCGGCCGCGACGATGATCTGGTCGCTACTCGTCACCGCCTGCACGTTGTAGCCCTGGAAGTAGCCGTGATAGTCGCGCACCACGCGGCTGTCCGGGTCGGTGACGTTCACCTTCGCGCCCGGGTCGGGCTGCGGCGGCTGCGGGCGGCGCCCGCGCCGGTCCTTCTGCGCGCGGCTCCTGAGGCGTTCCTCATAGTCCACCTGCCGCTCCCGCTCACGGGCCGCCAGCCGCTCCCGCGCCTCGCGCAGCCGCTGCAGGCGCTCCTCGCGGTCCCTGAACCCCGCAGGCAACTCGTCGCCCCGCGCGTCGCCGAAGCGCGCGTTCTCCTCGGCGTCCACCCGCTCCGCCTCGGCGAGGATGCGCCGCACCTCGGCCGCAAGCTCCGCATCCGTGCGATTGCGCTCACGGCTGGCGTTCGCGCGGAGTTTGGTGCCGTCGAGCGCGACCACGCCGACCCGCAACAGACCCGCCTCGGCGCACAGCCTGAGCACCCCGGCGAACAGTCCCGCCAGCGCTTGCTCGTGCTGCTGCCGGAAGCGGCAGATCGTGGCGTGGTCGGGCTGCTGGTTCGCGGTCAGCACGCGGAAGGCGATGTCCTCGCGGCAGCGCCGTTCGATCTGGCGGCTCGAGCGCTCGCCCTCGCAGTAGGCATAGAGCACGAGCGCGACCATCATCGACGGCTCGTACGCCTTCCGCCCCCAACCGTCCTCGCGGTAGCGCGCGTAGAACGCGGTGAGGTCGAGCTGGCTTACCGCATCGAGCACGAACCACGCGAGGTGGTCCTCGGGCAGCCAGTCGCGGAGGCTGGCGGGCATCAGGTATTGCTGGTCACGCTCGCACGGCAGGAAGCGCTGGGTCATGGCGGCACCCCGGAATCACTCCGCCCCTGCCGCCATGCTCATCCTATCGCGATGTTCCCCGCATCGCGGGTTTGTGCGACAGCCTCAGCTAGCGTTCGGCTCCCGGGTGAGCTCGCGCTGCGCGCGGCTCCCCGCCCACCCGCCCCGGATTTCTTCTCTGTGGGGGCGTAGCCCCCACACCCCCAGCGGATCGGAGCGGACTCGCCCGCTGCGGGCTCGCGCCGCGGCTCGCCGCCGGCGGACGCACGCGCGCTTCGAGGGCTGGTCCCACGCCCCGGCGTGTAGCGGCGAGTTGCAGCGCCGCACGCGGCCCTCGCCGCAACACAGCGCGGCGCTGTTGTAGCATCGGCGCGGGCTTGCGCGCGGGCGCGAAGCGGCGTCGGGAGGAGACCGGCTGATGGGAACACCACCCACCCAGGACGAGGTGCTCGGCTACTTCGACTCCCTGAGTAACTGGGGGCGCTGGGGGGATGACGACCTCCTCGGCACGCTCAACCTGATCACGCCTGAGAAGCGCATGCAGGCCGCCTCGCTGGTGCGCGAGGGCGTCAGCGTCTCCTGCTCGCGCCAGATTCCCTATCCGGGTCCGATGGCGATGGGCGCCGCCAACCCGCTGATCAACATGGTCCAGACCGGCGAGCGCTACGCCCTCGGCGACAACCCGGGGCATCCGCTCTTCCCCGGCGTCGAGATGCTCGAATGGGCCGCCGAGCACGTCGCCTTCGTCTTCCACGGCATGGTGTTCACGCACATCGACGGCCTCGCGCACGTCTTCTACAAGGGCCAGATGTACAACGGCCGCCCTGCCTCGCTGGTCAAGGCCTCCGAGGGCGCGACCGTCCAGACCTCCGACGTGATGCGCGACGGCATCATGAGCCGCGGCGTGCTGCTCGATGTCGCCCGCGTGAAGGGCGTCACCACGCTGGAGCCCGGCGATCACGTCTTCCCCGAGGACCTCGAGGCCGCCGAGGAGGCGCAGGGCGTCCGCGTCGAGCCGGGCGACGTGCTGCTGTTGCGCACCGGCCATGGCGCGGCGGTCGACGCGGCCGCCGCCTCGGGCGAGGAGCCGCCGCACGAGCACTCCGGGTACAACGCGGGCTGCCTGCCGTGGATCCGCGAGCGGGACGTGGCGCTGCTCGGCTCGGACGTGATCCAGGACGCGACGCCGGCCGGCGACTTCCCGAAGACGATGTTGCCGGTGCACCAGGTCTCGTTGGTCGCGATGGGCCTGCGCCTGATCGACAACGGGCACCTCGAGCGGCTCGCCGAGGCCTGCGCGGAGCGCAACCGCTGGGAGTTCTGCCTGACGCTGAACCCGCTCCGGCTCGCGCAGGGCACGGGATCGCCGGCCAACCCGATCGCGACGTTCTAGCGCCGGGCGGCGGGAGGCGTCGTGTCGCCTGAGGCAGCAGCATCCGACCGCGAGCCGTCGCCGATCTACGCGATCGCCAGCGACCACGTCGAGCGGCTCGCCGAGCTGCACCCCAACGCCGCGACCTCGATGGGCATCCCCGGCCACGAGGAGCGGCTGACCGACTTCTCGCCCGCCGGGCACGAGGCGCGCGCGACGCTCGATCGCGAGACGCTGAGCGCGCTCGAGGCGGAAGAGCCGCAGGACGACCGGGACCGCATCGCCCGCGAGGCGATGTCGGAGCGGCTGCGCCTGACGCTCGAACTGGACGCCGCCGGCGAGCACTACCGCAGCCTCAACATCCTCGCCAGCCCGTTGCAGTCGACCCGGCGGGTCTTCGACCTGATGCCGCGCGCGACGGAGCAGGACTGGGCCAACATCGCGCTGCGCATGGCGAAGGTGCCGGAGGCGCTCAGCCGCTACCGCGACACGCTCGAGGCGGGCATCGTGCGCGAGCGGGTCGCGTCCCGCCGGCAGGTTGAGGCCTGTGCCCTGCAGGCCGAGGTGTGGAGCGGCCACCAGCAGGGCGAGACCGGCTTCTTCCGAGGGCTCGCCGAGGAGTTCGGCGATTCGGGCGTCGAGTCGCCCGGGTTGGCGACGGAGCTGCGCAACGCCGCGGGCGCGGCGAGCGGCGCCTGCGCCGCCTTCGGCCGCTACCTGCGCCAGCGCTACCTCCGGCTCGCGAGGCCGCGCGACGCCGTCGGGGCGGACCGTTACGCCCTCGGCGTGCGCGTCTACAACGGCGACGAGCTGGACCTGCGCGAGACCTACGACTGGGGCTGGGACGAGCTGCGGCGCATCGAGGGCCGCATGGAGGAGGTCGCCGAGCTCATCCTGCCCGGCGGCGGCGTCGAGGCGGCGAAGGAGCTGCTGGAGACGGACCCGGAGCGCGCGATCGAGGGCGTCGACGCCTTCCAGCGCTGGATGCAGGAACTGCAGGACTCGACGATCGCCGAGCTGGACGGGCGGCACTTCGAGATCCCCGAGCCGGTGCGCCGCATCGAGGCGCTGATCGCGCCGCCGGGCGGAGCGCTGGCGATGTACTACACGGGGCCCTCGGAGGACTTCAGCCGGCCCGGCCGCACCTGGTACCCGACGGGCGGCAAGACGCGCTTCCCGCTCTGGGGCGAGGTCTCCATCGCCTACCACGAGGGCGTCCCCGGCCACCACCTCCAGATCGGTGTGACGACCTGGATGACCGGGCTGCTCTCGCGCTGGCAGCGGCTGCTCGGCGGCACGTCCGGCTACGTCGAGGGCTGGGGGCTCTACGCCGAGCAGTTGATGGGCGAGCTCGGCTACCTCGACACGCCCGACTACGAGCTGGGGATGCTGCGCGCGCAGGCGCTGCGCTGCGTGCGCGTGGTGATCGACATCGGCATGCACCTCGAGCTCTCGATCCCGGAGGGCGCCGCGTCCGGCGGCTTCCACCCCGGCGAGCGCTGGACGCCGGCGCTGGGGCTGGAGTTCATCGAGCAGCGCAGCCACTTCCCGGCGGACTTCGTCGCCAGCGAGGTCGACCGCTACCTCGGACTGCCGGGGCAGGCGATCAGCTACAAGGTGGGCGAACGCGCCTGGCTGGAGGCGCGCGAGGCGGCGCGCGTTCGCCTCGGCGAGGACTTCGACCTCAAGGCGTTCCACGCGCGCGCCTTCGAGCTGGGGCCGATGGGCCTCGCGCTGATGCGCCGCGAATTGAGCGGCTAGGTGTAATTCCCATAGAGGTTGTTTACAGGCGGGAGGCGGGGACGGCCCCGTGTCCAGACCTGTTCAGCCCCGTCAGCCTTGCGCCCAGGGGGCGGATCAGGACGAGACTTGCACCCGTAGGAAGTTCACGGATTAGGTCTATCAGGGGATCCAGATCATTGCTGCTGTCTGCGTGCGCCAGAGCGGCGACATACTGACTTCGCGTTGGTTCCTCGGCGAGCAGCGTCGGAAGAATGCGTGTGCCAGGCAGCAACCCGCCGAGCTTCGCGCACAGGATGAAGTAGCACAGAGCCCTCGCGGTGCGCCCGTTCCCGTTCTCGAACGGATGAATGTTGTTGAGGTTCCACAACGCGAAGGCAGCCAGGCGCACCGGGTCGGTGTCGCGCCACTGCAGATTGACCAAGTTGACAAAATCGTCCATCAGCGGGTCGATGCGGTGGTGAGGCGGCGGCCTGTATGCACCAACGACCACCTCGTGCCGTCGGTACGTTCCTGCCGTGTGGTGGAGACCAGCGATCGCGTGGAAGTTGAGAGCCCGTATGATCGGCTGAGATACCATCGGCCTCTCAACTGCAAGAGCCGCCGTTAGCAGACTTCCTACGAAGGTGTGTAGACGGAGGGTGTTCGATAGCTGGAGTCGCTGGTAGGCCGGATGATCTTCATCCCGCCCGGACAGCTCGAATAGATCCAAGGGTATTCAGTCCATTTCACACGGGCTGGGCGTCTATGAACTCCTCTATAGCACTTCTCGTCATGCCGCTCTTGCGGCCCACCATCCCGACCACGAAGGAGAGTCGTTGTGCCTTAAACTCCTCTGGTGTCAGTGAATCCTTCACCGCTGCACGGAGCTGCGCGTCCAGGTCGTCATACGTCTCGTCGTGCTCAGTCTCGGCCATTGAGTTGCACGCTACCCTTCCCCATGCCTTGGCGGGCGTGGGGAAGGGTAGCACATCTGATCAAGTCCTGATGATTCTCCAGCCGGCTCGCTCGTCTCTAGCCGCTCAAGGAAAACGAACGCCGCGGCGGCAACGCGGCGCTTGAGGGCGGTCACTGGTGTGTGCAGCGACCAGCCCTCTCGTCTTCCCTAACCCATCAATCCTCCCCATCTCCTGCCTTGGCCTCGATCTCATCGGCTGGCTTCCAGCCGCCGTAGACCGGCGGCATCCTCCGCCACGCCTCGCACTTGTGTTCCTCGATCTTGTCCAGCAGGTACGTGATCACCCGACAATGACCGGACCAGCGAGCAATGTCGCAATCAACTGCCACGGCTCAAGCGGGATCGTAGTGACGGCGAAGGGCCATGCCTCGGCACCGAGGAGCATCACGGATGCAACGACCGCGACAACAAAGGGGCGCATCCACGTACCTTGGTTTATCCCGCTTCCTCTTGTGAGACCAGCCATTGCGCACCCCCTGACCTAATGCAAGCAGGGTCTAGACGAGGCCGCCCCGCACGCGCGCACGGAGCGGCGTATGATGGCCCGCGAAGCGCCCCATGGCGGCGAGGTTCAAGAGGGAGACGAACGGCGCGCCGATGAGTGAACTCCTGTACGAGAAGCACGACATCTACGCGGTCTTCACGCTCAACCGGCCGGAGCGGCTGAACGCCCTCGGCGGCGGGGTGATGGACGCGCTCAGCGAGGCGGTTGAGGACTTCAACGCCGATCCGCAGATGCGCGTCGGGATCCTGACCGGGTCGGGCCGCGCCTTCTGCGCCGGCATGGACCTCAAGGAGGCCGCCGACCGCGCCGCGAGCGGGGAAGCCGTCAGCGGCAGCCGCCCGGACGGCAGCGTCCATCAGATGGCCTTTTCGCGCAGCCCGAAGCCGTTCATCGCCGCGATCAACGGGCTCGCCATCGGCGGCGGCTGCGAGATCGCCCTCGACTGCGACATCCGCATCATGTCGAGCACGGCCTACGTGGGGCTGTTCGAGCCGAAGCGCGGCATCATGGCCGGCTACGCGATGCACCACCTGCCGCGCATCGTCGGCTCCACCGCCGCCGCCTATATGCTGCTCACGGCCGACGGCATCGAGGCCCAACAGGCGCTCGAGTGGGGTGTCGTGAGCGAGGTCGTCGAGCCGGAGCGGCTGATCCCGCGTGCCGCGGAGATCGCGCAGATGATCGCCGCGAACGCGCCGCTCTCCGTGCACGGCACCAAGGCCGAGATTCAGGCCTGGCGCATGGCCAACATCGACGACAACTACCGGCTCTACCAGTGGATCGACGCGGTCGTCCTCGACTCCGAGGACGCTCGCGAGGGGCCGCAGGCCTTCGCCGAGAAGCGCGACGCCGTGTGGCAGGGGCGCTGAGGCGCCCGCTGCGGCGAAGCAGAGAGACAGGGAACACCGCAAGGCAAACAGGGAGGAACCATGCCTGACGCGCTATACGAGAAGCGGGACTTTTACGCGATCTTCACGCTCAACCGGCCGGAGCGGCTGAACGCCCTCGGCGGCCAGCTGCGCACGGAGATGGCGGAGCACGTCGACGACTTCAACGCAGACCCCAACATGCGGGTCGGCATCCTCACCGGTGCGGGCCGCGCCTTCAGCGCCGGCATGGACCTGAAGGAAGCCGCCGACCGCGCCAACACCGGCGAGGGCGTCGCCGCCCGGCAGACCGGCCAGGTGCCGCGGCTGGTCTATTCCAGCAGCCCCAAGCCCTTCATCGCCGCGATCAACGGCCTCGCCGTCGGCGGCGGCCTGGAGCAGGCGCTGGACTGCGACATCCGCATCATGTCCTCGAACGCCTACGTCGGGCTGTTCGAGCCGCGGCGCGGCATCATCGCCGGCTACGCGATTCACCACCTGCCGAGGATCGTCAACCTCTCCGCTGCCAACCACGTGCTGCTCGTCGGCGACCGCGTCGAGCCTGAGCAGGCGCTGCAGTTCGGCATCGTCTCGGAGGTCGTGGACCCGCCGGATCAGCTGATGCCTCGCGCGATCGAGCTGGCCGAGCAGATCGCCTCGAACGCGCCGCTCTCGGTGCAGGCGACGAAGGCGATGATCCAGGCCTGGCGGATGGCGAAGATCGACGACTCCTACCGCCTCGGCGCGTGGCTGTCGCTGCCGGTCGTCAACTCCGAGGACATCAAGGAGGGCGCGCGCGCCTTCGCCGAGAAGCGCGACCCGAACTGGCAGGGGCGATAGCTCCCGGCCGCGTCACAGCGGGTGTCCGGCCGCGCCGCGCCGGCGCGGCCGGCGCTCTGCGTGCCGCATCCCGAACCGCGCCGTGGCGTAGGCAGCCTGTCGGCGCGCCCGTTGCTGCCTTAGTCAGTCGGTCGGATTGGTCATGATCTGGCTGAGGTGGGCGGGCGCTGTTGCGCTCGGTGGTCCGCTGACGGTGGTCCTGCTTGGCGCCCTCATGCTGCTGAGCCTGCGCGGCACCTTCCTCAACGCTGACTTCTATACGGACCAGCTCGAGAAGGCCGACGTCTACCGCTTCGTCATGGAGGACGTGCTGACGTCGGTCCTCGATGACATCCGCGAGCGCGAGCCCGACGAGCTCGGTGCCGACCTGCGCGAGAACCCGGTCGCAGAGTCGGGTGTCAGCACGGTCCGGATCGTGGCCGCGGTGCATCGCGCGCTGTCTCCCGAGGATCTGGAGGCGCTGGTCGCTCCCGCCGTGCGGGAGTTCGCCGGCTACGCCACGGGCGAGCGCGACGAGTTCACCATCGATCTGCGCATCGGGGAGACGATCCGCGGCGTCGTGGCCGAGTTGCAGGTGTTGATGCGCGAGGCCGGCGTCTACGATCGGCTGATCGAGCAGGAACTGGAGCCGAGAATCCGCGAGGCGGCGGGCGACACGCTGGCCTCGGACGCGGACTCCTCAGGCTGGATGCAGCGCCTCTTCGGGAGCGACGAGGAAGCCGGCGGCAGGCTTGCCGAGGTGATCATCGGTGTCGTCACTCCCGAGTGGTTCGGAGCGCAGGTCGAGCACGTCCTCGACGAACTGACGGGGTACCTGACCGGCGAATCGGACAGCTTCGAGATCCGGATTCGCCTGAGCGATGCGCAGGTCGCGACCGCCGTCGAGGATCTCAAGTCGATCCTGCGCGAGGCCGACGCCTCCGAGCTTGTCTACACGGACGTACTCGACCCGGCGGTGGACAAGGGCCTGGACGAGGCGGTCACGCTGCCCTACGGCGTGGAGATCAGCCGTGACGAGGTCAAGGACGTGCTGCGCGAGGCCGCGCCTCGAGCCTGGGTGCAGCAGCAGGCGGACCTGCTCATCGAGGACGTGAGCGCCTACGTGACGGGAAGGTCCGAGGGGTTCTCGACCGGGATCTCGCTGGTTGGCAACAAGCAGGATGCCGCGAGGCTCCTGACGGACCTGGCCGTCACGAGAGTCGACGAGACCGTGCGGGGTCTGCCTGTCTGCTCCACGGACGCCGAGGCGAGCGCCGCTGCTGGCGCCGAGAGCGGCACGCTGCCGGATTGTCTGCCCCCGGGAGTCTCGGCGGACGACGTAGTGGACGAGGCACGTACCGCCATCGCCGACGCGATTCCGCTGCTGGTGCTGGAGCCCGTCCCGGACACGGTCACATACACGCACGCCGACCTGCGGCTGGCCGTGCGGGAGGGCGGCGGTCCGGACGCCCTCGATGCTCTCGACGACAGCCGCGAGCTGTTCGCCGAGGGTTGGAGCTACAGCGAGGCCGACCTCCGCGCCGAGCTCTCGTCGGATCGCGAGGTCCTGAGGGACTTCGACCGCCTCCGCTCCTTCCTGGCCGACGGCTACGTCCACACGCCCGGTGACCCCTCGGCCAGCGGGTTCGCCGAGGTGCTGGATGCCGTGCACGACGGGTCGAGCGTGGTTCGTGGGAGCATCTCGTTCGTCTGGCTGTTCCTGGCGGCCGTGCTTGTCGCCATCGGCGCGCTCGGCGGGACGACCTGGCCCGGTCGGGTGGCGTGGGGATCCGCGTCCCTGCTTGTCTCCTCGATCCTGGTCCTGATCCTCTTCTGGCCTGTCTACGAGGGGGTCTCCGGCGCGGTGTTCGAGCAGGTGCACGAGGAGATCGCCCCTGAGGCTGGCGGGGAGGTCGGATCCACGCCCCGCCTGACCGCCGACAAGCTGGTCGATGTCGCCGAGGGGGTCTCGGATGACTTCGCCGGGGGCGTCAAGCGCTCCAGCCTCGTCCTCGCGGCCTTCGCACTGATCGCGCTGCTCGGCGCCATTTTCTGGGATCGCATCGCCCCGGTCATCGGGGATCCGTTGCAACGACAGGATCGCGGAGGGCTCTGAGGCGGCTGCCCCCGGAGCCGACGCCCCGGGTCGCTACTCCGCCTCGATCACGCCTCGTTCGCGGAGCTGCACGATCGCGCTGAGGACGGCTTCGTCCGGCTCGCGCTGGTCGATCTCGAGGGTGCGCGCAGCCGCCGCGGGCAGTCGCTTGGCCAGCCAGGCGAAATCCAGGTCGCCGTTGCCGGGTGCGCAGTGGTCCCGCAGGCCGTCGACGTCGTGCAGGTGGCTGCCCAGCACGCGATCGCCCAGCAAGTCGAACCAGGCGCTGCGCTCCACCAGCCCGAGGCGGTGCAGCACCTCGGCGTGGCCCGCGTCGTGCCAGTACCCCGCCGTCTCCGGCGCGTATGGCGCCAGCAGATCCGCGGCCTCCTCGGGCAGCGGGATCTGGTGGTATTGCAGGCGGCACTCGAGGCCCAGCGCGACATCCTTCGGCGCGGCGTACTCCGCCAGTTCGGCTAGCGAGCGCCGGGCCTGCGCGAGGAACGGGGCGGCGCGCTGTGCGCGATCGCGGCGCGCCTCGTCGATCGCCTGCTCCCAGGCATCGGCGGCCATCTGCCGGCGCGGGTACATCTCGCGCAGCTGGCTCGCCGCGTTGAGCGCCCGCCCGCCGACGGAACCGAGGTGCACGACGACCGCGCCCGCGCCCGCATCGGCGGCCACGTCGATCGATCGCCGCGTGTAGTGCACGGCGCGCGCGCGCTCCTCCTCGTCCGTGGAGGCGAGGTTGAGGTCGCGGTTCCAGCCGCGCTGGCGGTCGCGCTCCAGCGGGGCCGGCGCGTGGACAGCCGTCACGGGCAGGGTCGCGTGCCCGAGGATTGCGCCAATCTGCTCGGCGTCCATCGAGTGGTTGATCTCGATCGCCTCGTAGCCCAGTTCGCCGGCGCGCTCCATGAAGGTGCCGAGGTCGCGCTCGAAGCGTGGCTGCACCGCCCACATGGTGCTCAGCGCCAGCAGCGGCCGCTGCGAGGCGCCGTCGGACCCTGGGGCGCTTATCGCGCCCCCCCTGGCTTCGGGGTGTTCGGGACTCACGCTGTCGCGCGCTCCTCGACTATTGACTCTAGTTCGCGCTGCAGGTGCTCCAGCACCTCGTCGTACGGGAAGGAGCCGACCGTCTCGGTCCCACGCTTGAGGTTCACGGCGACCGGGCCGCACCAGAGGCCGAGGTCGGCGTCGTCCGTCTCACCGGGACCGTTCACTCGGCAGCCCATCACCGCGATGGTGACGTCGTGTTGCTTCGCCCAGGTCGTGATCTTGCGCACGTCCTGGGCCAGCTCGATGAACGCCTCGTTCTCCACGCGCGAGCAGGACGGGCAGGAGATGATGTTGAGCCCGTCATCGAGGACCGTCGGCATCGAGCGGAAGCGCCCGGACTCGATGTCGGCGAGGATGCGCCGCCCGGCGTCGATCTCCGTGCCCTTGTCCTCGAACGGCAGGGTGAGCGAGACGCGCACCGTGTCGCCGATGCCCTCCGGCACGAGCTGCTCGAAGGCCAGCCGCGTCTTGATCTCGCCCTCCGGCAGCATGCCCGCCTCGGTCACGCCGAGGTGCAGCGGCACGTCCGGCCGCTCGGCCGCGAAGCGGCGATTGCCCTCGACGACCTTGCGCCAGTCCGAGTCCTTGAGCGATACGATGTAGCGCTCGAAGCCGAGGCTGTCGAGGATTTCGCAGTGCTCGAGCGCGCTGGCGACCATCGCCTCGACATCGTCGTCGCCGTGGGCCGCGATCTGCGCCGGGTCCACGGAGCCGCAGTTGACGCCGACGCGGATCGCGCAGTCGTTCGCCTCGGCGGTCTCGGCGATGAAGGCGACCTTGTCGCGCACGGGCTTCTCGCGCTCGTGGTGCCAGAGGTGGCCGGGGTTGTAGCGAATCTTGTTGACGTGCGGCGCGACGATGCTGGCGAGGCGGTAGTTCTCCTGCAGGTCCACCGAGAGCGTCGCCGTGGTGCGCGCGCGCACCTCGGCCAGCGCCTCCACGTCCTTGCGTGAGTCGACGGCGATGCGCACGAGGTCCGCGCCGGCGCGCTGCAGCAGCTCGACCTGGTTGACGGTCGCCTCGATGTTCTGGGTCTTCGTCGCGGCCATCGACTGCACGGCGATCGGCGCGCCGCCGCCGATGTGGATCGGCCCGACGGAGACGCTGCGCGTGGAATTCCGAGCCACTAGCCGACCTCCACTGCGCCTATCGTTGGTGTATCGGGGTGAGGTGTCAACCGGGCCTCGTGCGAGCCGAAGGGCGCCCCGCCACAATAGTGAATCTCGCCGCGACGAGGGCCTATAGCTCATGGCGTGGGTGCTTGTCCAACCGTACGGTAGCGCCGTACACTCCAGAAAGATGCTCTTGCGCTCTGTCCGCCACAGGGGTCTGCGCCGACTGATCGAGGACGATGACCCCCGATTCTTGAGGCGCGAGTTGGTCGGTCGGGTCCGCAACGTCCTGACCGCGTTGATGCTGGCTGAGCACCTGGAAGGATTCATTGCCGATGCACCGCCTGGCTGGCGCGTTCACAGGCTCTCGGGCGACCGCACCGGTCAGTGGAGCGTCTCCGTATCCGGCAACTGGAGGATCACGTTCGAGGAAGACGACGGCCACATCGATCGCCTGAATCTGGAGGACTACCACTGATGAGCGACGGCGGCATCGAGGTGAACATGACCCCCTCGCATCCAGGCGAATTCGTCCGCGTGGAAGTCATTGAGGAGTTCGGCCTGAGTGTGACGCAGGCGGCGGGTATTCTCGGGGTGCGCCGGGCGACGCTTTCCGATCTCCTGAACGGCAACGCTGCGCTCTCGCCGGAGATGGCGTTGCGGTTCGAAAAGGCCTTCGGAGTCAGCATGGACATGCTGCTGCGGATGCAAGCGTGGCACGACGCATCGCGGATGCGCGCGCGGGCAGACGAGATCGCCGTCGAGCGCTACCAGCCAGCCTGAGCGGCGGCGCAGTCCCGCTAGCGGAACAGTGAGTCGCCGCTGGCGATGCGGGCGATGTCCGCGAAGGTGATCACGATCGCCAGCGCGATGAAGGCGACGAAGCCCACGAGGTGGACGATCGCCTCCTTCTCCGGCGCGATCCGTCGCCCCCCTCGCAGCACCTCGATCAGCAGGAAGAAGACGCGCCCGCCGTCGAGCATCGGCAGCGGAAGCAGGTTCAGCACGCCGAGGTTGATCGAGAGCAGCGCCGCGAGCATCAGCAGCGGGGTGATGCCGCCCTCGCGCGCGACCTCGCCGGTGGTCTGCGCGATGCCGACCGGTCCGGCCACTGCCGGGCTGCTGCCGCCCTTGATCCAGGAGACCAGCTCGTTGCGCGCGAGGATCATCGCGTCGAGGGTGGCCCGCGCGCCTGCGGGGATCGATTCCCACGGCGGCTGCGAGACCCTCTCCGTGAACGGCACGCAGCCGACGCCGCCAACCACCGTGCACTGCGAGCGGATCGTGATGCCGGTCGGCCCCTGACCGCTCGGCGGTGTCCAGCGCGGTTCGACGTGCAGCGTGACGTACTCCTGGCCACGCCGCACGACGACGTCGGTCTCCTTGCCGAGGTTGAGCCGGATCAGCCGCCAGGCGGCGGCGACGTTCGTCGCCTCGCGTCCGCCGATCTCGTAAATCACATCGCCGCTGAGGAAGCCCGCGGCCTCGGCCGGCGCGTCGGGCACGACCAGCTCGATGACCGCGCGGCCGATCGACTCCTCGTGAGGAATCGTGAAGGCGACGGCGAAGAGCAGGATCGGGAGCAGCAGGTTCACGACGGAACCCGAGACAAGCACGATGAAGCGCCTCCAGCGCGCGGCGGCGGCCAGCGAGCGCGGGTGGTCCGGAAGCTCTTCGCCGAGCAGCCGCACGAAGCCGCCGAGGGGCGTCCAGTTCAGCGTGTAGACGGTCTCGCCCCACTGCCGCCCGGTGATCCGCGGCGGGAAGCCGATGCCGAACTCCAGCACCGCGATGCCGAACAGCTTCGCCGTCGCGAAATGCGCCAGCTCGTGCGCCACGACGAGCACCACGAGCATCCCGACGAACAACAGCGTCGAGCTGACTGCGTCGGGCGCGAACCACCAGCTGACTGCCAGCGCGGCAGCGATCGCGAGCGCCGTATTGAGGGAGCGGGGGATGCGGGCGCGGCTGCGCGCCGGGCGCTCGTCGCCGCTCTGACCGCCCGTGCGGTCGCTCATACGCGGCTCAGCGAATCCCGGCGGCCACGCGCTCGTTGACGAAGCGCTGGCCCCACGCCTCGGCGGCGATCAACTGGTCGAGGCCGGGGTCGGTGTCCGCCTCGTGCGCGTCGAGCGCCTCCATGAGCAGCCGCGCGATGTCCGTGAAGCGGCAACGGCGGGCGAGGAAGTGCTCGACGGCGGACTCGTCGGCGCCGGAGAGCATGGCCGCCGAGGTGTCGCCGCGCCGTCCCGCCTCCAGCACGGTCGGCAGCGCCGGGAAGCGCTCCATGTCCACCTCGCTGAAGTTCAGCGTCCCGCGCGCGGCGAGGTCAAGCGGTGGCGCGGGCTGCTGCGACGCGCGCTCCGGGTAGGTGAGCGCGCACTGGATCGGCAGGCGCATGTCCGGCTCGCCCAGCTGCGCCTTCATGGAGCCGTCGGAGTAGGTGACCATCGAGTGAATGATGCTCTCGCGGTGCTGGAGGATGTCGACGCGGTCGATCGGGATATCGAACAGCCAGCGCGCCTCGATCGCCTCAAGGCCCTTGTTGAAGAGGGTGGCGCTGTCGATCGTGACCTTCGGTCCCATCTCCCAGGTCGGGTGCTTCAGTGCCTGCTCCGGCGTGACGCGATCGAGCGCGTCCATGTCGTAGTCGCGAAACGCGCCGCCGGAGGCGGTCAGCGTGAGTCGATCGACGGTCTCCATCGGCTCGCCCCAGAGGCACTGCCAGATCGCCGAGTGCTCCGAGTCGATCGGGCGCAGCTCCGCGCCGCGGTGTGCGTTCGCCTCGAGGGCGGCGCGCACGACGTGCCCGCCGACGACGAGCACCTCCTTGTTGGCGAGCGCGACGATCTTGCCGGCCTCGAGCGCCCGCAGCGTCGGCTCCAGCCCGAGGCGTCCGGCGGTGGCCACGACCACGATGTCCACGTCCGGCCGCACGGCCAGTTCGTCCAACGGCAGCCAGGCGTCGCGGCCGAACTCGGAGGCGAGGCGGTCCGCCTCGGGGCCGGGGCGCGCGCAGGCCGCGCTGGGGCGGAACTCCTCGATCTGTTCGCGCAGCAGCGTGACGTTGCCGCCGGCGGCGAGCGCGGCGACGCGGAAGCGGTCGGGCAGGCCGCGCACGACGTCGAGCGTCTGCGTGCCGATCGAGCCGGTCGAGCCGAGGATCGCGAGGCCGATCTCGGTCATGCGGACCTCCACGGAAGCGCTGGGCGTGAGGCCGGAGCAGGCGCTACAGCCACTGCAATGTCCAGTATAGCAAGGGCGCCGCGAGCAACTGCGAGTCCATGCGGTCGAGCAGGCCCCCGTGTCCCGGCAGCAGGCCGGAGCTGTCCTTCACTCCGATGCGCCGCTTCAGCGCCGACTCCAGCAGGTCGCCCGCCTGCGCCGCGATCGGCAGCGTGACCGCGATCGCCGCGATCAGCACGGCGTCGGCGTCGAGGCCGAGTGCAATCGGCAGCACGACGGCGGCGCCGGCGCCGGCGAGGAAGCCGCCGATCGCGCCCTCGCGCGTCTTGGCGGGCGAGATGCGTGGCGCGAGCGGGTGGCGGCCGATCAGCCGTCCGACGGCGTAGGCGCCGGTGTCGGTGGTGAAGGTGACGCCGAGCAGCACGATCAGCCAGCGCTGGCCCTCGGGCTCGCCGCGCAGCAGCAGCCAGTGCGCGCCGAGGACGCCGATGTAGACGACGGCGCCGAGCCACCAGGCCTCGCGCAGGCGGCGCGGGCCGGGGCCGGGGCGCAGCAGCCCGTAGAGCGCGATCGCGGGCAGCGGCAGCAGCGTCCAGAGCGGGAAGCCGTCCGCGGCCTGCCGCATCCAGGCCGCCGCGAGGGCGGTCGTGGCGGCTGCGGCCAGCGGCTGCCAGGCCGGCCGCGTCCCGGCGGCGGCGACGAACAGCTCGGCGGCGGCGGCGGCGAGCAGCAGCGAGATGGCGGCGGCGAAAACGGGCTCCGGCAGCGCAATCGCCAGCGCCAGCAGCGGCAGGCCGATCGCGGCCACGAGGAGACGCGTGCGCAGCACGGCTCAGGCGTCCGGGTGCGTGTGCTCCGCCTGGCGCTCGGGAACCAGACCGAAGCGGCGGCGGCGGCGGCGGTACTCCCCCAGCGCCTCGTCCACGTCCTCCGGCCCGAAGTCGGGCCACAGCGTGGAGGTGAAGTAGTACTCGCTGTAGGCCGCTTCCCAGACCAGGAAGTTGGAGAGCCTGCGCTCGCCGCCGGTGCGGATCAGCAGGTCCGGGTCCGGCAGCTCGGCGGTCGCCAGACGGCTCGCGATCGCCTCGGCGTCCACCTCGCCCGCGGCGACGCCGTCGGCGATCAGCCGCCGCACCGCCTCCACGATGTCGGAGCGTCCGCCGTAGTTGAAGGCGAGATTGACGGTGATGCGGTCGTTCGCGGCGGTGCGGGTGACGGCCGCCGCCACCTTCTGCTGCAGCGATCGCGGCAGTAGCGAGAGGTCGCCGATGTGGCGCAGCCGGATGCCCGCCTCGGCAAGCGAGTCCAGCTCGCGGTCGATCACCCGGCCGGCGAGCCACATCAGGTAGTCGACCTCGTTGCGCGGGCGTCCCCAGTTCTCGGTCGAGAAGGCGAAGAGCGTGACGACGGGGACGCCGTGCTCGCCGAGGCGCTCGATGACCGGGCGGATGCGGTCGGCGCCGGCGCGGTGGCCCTGCTGGCGGCTCTGGCCGCGATCGCGGGCCCAGCGGCCGTTGCCGTCCATGATGATCGCGACGTGGCGCGGCAGCGCCTCGCCCTGCGGGCTCACGACGCCGCTCGCCGCGGGCTTAGCGACCATGCTGGCTCGGAGGCCCGGCTGGCTCACGGACATGCGGCGTCACCCTGACTTGCGCTCCATGCCCCGCGCCCCGCTGGCCCCTAGATCTCGAGGAGCTCTTGCTCCTTCTGCTGCCCGATCTCGTCGATCAGCTTCGTGTGCGCCCCGGTCAGCTCCTCGACATCGGAGAGCGCGCGGCGCTCCTCGTCCTCGGAGAGCTCGCGGGCGCGCAGCGCCTTGCGCAACTCGTCGATGGCGTGGCGGCGGATGTTGCGGACCGCGACCTTGCTTTCCTCGGAGCGCGCGCCGACCAGCCGCACGAGCTCGCGGCGGCGCTCCTCGGTGAGCGGCGGGATCGGCAGCCGGATGATGGAGCCGTCGTTGCTGGGCGTGATCCCGAGGTCGCTCGCCTGGATTGCGCGCATGATCGGTTGCAGCGCGGACTTGTCCCAGGGCTGCACCGTGACCAGCGTGGGATCCGGCGCGGCGAGCGTCGCGAGCTGGTTGAGCGGCATTGTCTGGTCGTAGTGCGAGACTTGCAGGCGCTCGACGATCGCGGTGTTGGCCCGGCCCGTCCGCACTGCCGCAAGCGTTTGGCGGCAGGACTCGACCGCCTTGTCCATGCGGTCGTCGGCGTCGAGCAGGATATCGTCGACGTCCACCGCCACCTCCTCCGGCCGGCGCGCAGCACCGGCCTGCGCTGCTCGCCTCGCTACTCCGCGGGCGACCCTCCGCCGATCTCGAAGCGGATGAAGCGAGAGATGCGGATGTTCTCGCCCGTCGCCGAGATCGTGTCCTCGACGAGTTGCTGGATCGTCTTCCCGGAGTCCTTGATGAACGGCTGGGTGAGCAGCGCGCGCTGCTCGCGCTCGTCCTCGGGGACGTCCTCGGCGAGGTCGTCGACGCTGACGGCGTCCGGGTCCATCGCGGCGACCTGCAGCGCGACGTCGTGTGCGAGATCGCGGAACTGCTCGGTGCGCGCCACGAAGTCGGTCTCGCTGTTCAGCTCGACGAGCACGCCGATGCGTCCGCCGGCGTGGATATAGGACTCGATCACGCCCTCGCCGGTCGCGCGGTCCGCGCGCTTCGCGGCGCTGGCGATGCCCCCCTCGCGCAGCAGCGAGCGGGCGCGATCGAAGTCGCCCTCCGCCTGATCGAGTGCGCGCTTGGCGTCCATCACGCCCGCGCCGGTCTCCTCGCGGAGCCGCTTCACATCCTGGACTGAGACCACGACCGCTCCCTCGTTGCGTTGCGCCGGGTGGGCTGCCTGCCGCGCCGGCAGGCTTCGTTCGTTACTGTTCCGCGCCGTCGGACGCCGCTGCAGCCGGGGCCGGAGCCGCGGCGGCAGGGGCCTCGGCAACTGCCGCGGCGGCGGGGACCGCTTCGGCGACGGGTGCGGCGGCGGGGGCCGCTTCGGCGACGGGTGCGGCGGCGGCGGCGGGAGCCTCGGCGGGCGGCATCATCGCCACCGAGCCGGCGGCGGCCGCTTCCTGCTCCACCTCGCTGTAGGCGCGGCCCTCGAGGACCGCGTCGGCGATGCGTGCGGTCACCAGCTGGATCGCGCGGATCGCATCGTCGTTGGCCGGCACGGGGAAGTCGATCAGCGTCGGATCGGCGTCCGTGTCGCACATCGCGACGATCGGGGTCTTCGTGCGGTTCGCCTCGCGGACGGCGATGTCCTCGAGCTTCACGTCGATCACGAAGAGCATCCCGGGCGGCCGCTCCAGCGCGCTGATGCCGCCGAAGGCGCGCTGCATGCGGTTGTACTGCTTCTCCAGCCGCAGCCGCTCGCGCTTCGACAGCGTCTCGTGCTCGTCGGAGGCGATCCGCAGCTCGAGGTCGCGCAGGTACTCGATGCGGCGCGAGATGGTGGCCCAGTTGGTGAGCGTGCCGCCCAGCCAGCGGTTGATGACGTAGGGCATCCCGCAGCGCTCGGCCTCGGCGCGGATCACGGCGCGGGCCTGCTTCTTCGTGGCGACGAAGAGCACGGTCTGGCCGGCCGAGACGGTCTCCCGCACCTGCTGCAGCGCCTCGTCGAAGCGCCGCACGGTCTGCGCGAGATCGAGGATGTGGATGCCGTGCCGCTCGGTGTAGATGAACGGCCGCATGCGCGGGTTCCAGCGCCGGGTCTGGTGTCCGAAGTGGACGCCGGCCTCCAGC
This sequence comes from Dehalococcoidia bacterium, assembly GCA_965247925.1. Classification (GTDB taxonomy): domain Bacteria; phylum Chloroflexota; class Dehalococcoidia; order UBA2979; family UBA2979; genus VXMT01. The sequence goes on along the minus strand of CBDFIB010000003.1, from coordinate 437,503 downwards.
ATCTGCTTCATAGTTGAGGCTGCGCTCACGTCACTCCTTCGGCGCGTTCGCGCCTCGTACTGCGGCGGGCCGCAGCCTGCCATACGCCTCTCGCGCTGCGTCTCCGGCCAGAGCCGACCGTGTCCGCGAGCTACCGAGTATAGCCACAGCCCCGGCGCAGGGGCTATCGCGTGAGCTGAGGCTGTCGCGGTCCGGGACAACCCCGGAGTGCGAAGGCCTGCGGGTGGTGGGAGCGGCTTCAATGGTCGAGACTGTCTGTTGAACTGGGAGAGAGTCATGGACGAGGCGACCGAGAGCGGCGAGGAGGTCGTCACCACCGGGAGCGGCTCCCCGGCGCCGCGGTTGGCGCCGCACACGGCGAAACCGAACATGGCGTTCGGCCGCAACCGGGACAAGATCCGAATCCTCGGCGACATCGTCGAGCCGATGCCCGCGAAGTGGTTCGGAGACGCTGCCGACTCTTGACCGGATCCGGTCAGGTTCTCCTCCGTGTGCGTGTCCTGCCGTGGCTGTTGAGGTGCGGGCCGGCGCCAACGCAGCCCGAGAGCGTCCGGGTTGTGGCCGGATCAGCCCTTGCGTACACTGATTCGCACGCCGCGGGAGCGTTTTCCTGCGGCGTTGCTGCGCGACCAACCCAACGGAGACTCCTCGAATCGTGCCGACCTACGACTACCGCTGCGATAGCGGACACCGCTACGACAAGCGCCAGCCCTTCGGCTCTCCCCCGGAGCAGCCGTGCGACGAGTGCGGCGAGACCGCCCGTCGCGTCATCCACGCGCCGCCCGTCGTCTTCAAGGGCTCCGGCTGGTACGCGACCGACAGCCGCTCCACCTCCAAGCGCAGCGAGCCCGCCAAAGACGAGGACTCCGAGAAGTCCGACAAGGTCCTCGCAGCCGAGGCGGCGACCTCCGAGCGCGAGGCCAAGAAGGAGTCCGCCGCCGCGGCGAAGAAGAAGACCGAGGCCTCCTCGAAGAGCGGCTCCGGCGACAAGAAGAGCAGCTAGGCGGCGCGAGGCCCCTCGTGCGAGCCGTCGTCCAGCGCGTCGATCAGGCGCGCGTCACCATCGATGGCGAAGTCAGCGGCGAGATCGGGCGCGGCCTGCTCGTCTACGTCGGCGTCGCCGTCGGCGACGGCCAGACTGAGGCGCAATGGCTCGCGAAGAAGGTCGCCGAGTTGCGCATCTTCCCCGGCGAGGCGCGCGGTATGGACCGCTCCCTGCTCGATAGCGGCGGCGGCGCGTTGATCGTCTCGCAGTTCACCCTGCTCGCCGACACACGCAAGGGCCGCCGCCCCTCGTTCTTCGAGGCGGCCCCGCCCGAGGACGCCGAGCCGCTGGTGGCGACCGTCTGCGAGGAGCTGCGCGCCCTCGGCGTCACGGTCGCGGAGGGCCGCTTCGGCGCGATGATGGCGGTCGAGAGCACGAACGACGGCCCGGTGACGATCACCCTCGACACTGCCTTGATGCCGCGCCGCTCCGCGTCGCGGGAGGCATAGCGCGCGTCCGACGCCCACTACTCAGGCTGCAGCAGCGCCTCGCCGCGCGCGACCAACTCCTGGAGGCGGTCGGCGGTGACGTAGGCGTCCGCGTCCGCCGAGCTGTCGAGGACGGCGCCGGGCAGCTCGCCCGCCTCGTGCGCGGCGCTGAGCTGCGCGTGGAGCTCGCGGCTGCGGTCGGCCGGCGGGTCGGCGCGCCCCGAGTCGCGCGCCGGCGTCGTCCCGCGCTCGGGCAGCAGCGTGACGAAGTGCGCCGCCGCGCCGACGCCCTCGAGCGCCTCGCGGTAGACCGCTGCCAACTCCGGGTCGACCACGTCGCAGATCGCGACGGCGTAACGCATCGCGATCGCCTCGCGGGCGACGGCGCAGGCGGCGCGGGCGCCGAGCCGCAGTTGCTCCGCGGCCTGCGCGTCGCCGTCCCAGGGGCGGCGGTAGCCGGCGCAGACCCAGCGCCGCAGCTCATCCACCTCGATCAGCAGCATGCGGTCGAAGCGCTCGCAGAGCGCCCCAGCGACCGCGCTCTTGCCCGCCCCCGGCGGCCCCGAGATGACGATCACCTGGTTCATGCCGGCTCGACCTCCAGCGAGATGTCGAGGGCCGGCGCCGAGTGCGTCAGCGCGCCCACGGAGATCAGATCCACCCCTGTCGCCGCGATCTCGCGCACGGTGTCGAGGCTCACGCCGCCCGAGGCCTCGAGCAGCGCGCGCCCGCCGGCCGTCTCGACGGCCTCGCGCATCGCCTCGACCGGCATGTTGTCGAGCATCACGATGTCCGCGCCCGCCTCGATCGCCAGCAGCGCGGTCTCCACGTCCGGCGCCTCGACCTCGATGCGCTGGGTGTGCGGCGCGCGCTCGCGCGCATCGCGCAGCAGCTGCGGGAGCGCGATCCCGCGCGCGGCGGCGGCGGCCAGGTGGTTGTCCTTGATCAGCACGCCGTCCGCGAGGGTGTCGCGGTGGTTGTCCGCGCCGCCGGCGCGCACCGCGTAGCGCTCCAGCGCGCGCAGCCCCGGCGTCGTCTTGCGCGTGTCCGTGATCCGCGCCGCGCCGCCCTCGGCTGAGCGCTCGACGAAGGCGCGAGTCAGCGTGGCGATGCCGCTCAGCCGCTGCAGGAAGTTGAGCGCGACCCGCTCGCCCGAGAGCAGCGGCGCGAGCGGCCCGGCGACGGTCGCCACTACCTGCCCGGAGCGCACCGCATCGCCGTCGGCGGCGAGCGCCTCGACGGCGACTCCGCCCCCGAGCTGGCGGTACACCTCGCGGACGGTGTCCAGCCCGCAGAGCACGCCGTCCTGCTTGATCAGCAGCGCGCCGCGGCCGGACTGCTCCGGCGGGACCGTCGCCTGCGTCGTCACGTCCTGCGAGACGCGGTCCTCGGCGAGCGCGCGGGCGACGGCCTCCCGCAGCGCCGCGGCATCGGGAGGACGCAGCCCCTGCGGCGCGCCGCTCATGCGACGCGCTCCGGGTGCCCGGTCGGCAGCAATGCAGCGACGAGCGCGGCGATGCCGTCGAGTACCGCCTCCGCGCCCGCTGCGCGCAGCGCTTCCTCGCTCGAGTCGCCGCCGCGTATGCCGCAGGCGGGCATCCCCGCGGCGCGGGCGGCCTCGATGTCTGCGACGTTGTCGCCGGCGTAGACGGCCTCGCGAGGCGCGATGCCGAGCCGCTCGCAGGCGAGCAGCAGGCCCTCGGGCGCGGGCTTGGGCAGCCGCACGTCCTCGCGCCCGACGAGCACGCCGAAGCGCGCGGCGACGCCCTCGCGCTCGAGGATCGCGCGCAGAACCTCACGCGAGTTGGAGCTGATGACCCCCGCGAGCAGGCCGGAGCCATCGAGCGCCCGCAGCGCCTCGCGCACGCCGGGCAGCAGGCGCGTCGCGGCGATCGCCTCGCCCTCGCAGCGGTCGAGGATCGTCGCGGCCCCGCGCTGCGCCGCGTCGAGGGCGGTTTCGGGCAGTACGCGGGAGGCCGCGATGCGCGCGTAGAGGCTGATCGCGCCGGGGCCGATCGCGTCGCCGGGAACGCCGCACTCCTCGTACCAGGCCAGCAGCTCGCGCCTGGCGTCGCCCCAGCGCACGTGCGAGCCGAGGTCGGCGAGCGTGTGGTCGAAGTCGAAGAGCAGGGCCCGGACGTCCGGGAACAGCGACGCGGGCGTCGAGGTCACGTCTCTGCCTAGGCGAGCGCGCGGAACACGAGCCGCCGCCGCCACTCGGGCCGCTGCTCCGGGAAGTCCCGCCGGTAGTGCGCGCCGCGCGACTCCTCGCGCCGCAGCGCCGCCTCCGTGATCAGCCGCCCGCACGTCAGCATCGAGGCCAGCTCGTGCTCCTCGCGCGTGCGCGGGTGGGGCAGTGCGGCCTCCCAGGCGGCGAGTTGCGCCGCGGCCGCGCGCAGCCGCTCGCCCTCGCGTTCGAGGCCGGCCTCGCTCCACATCAGGTCTCGCAGCTCCGTCCGCGAGGGCGCTCGATCGGTCGGCGTGGCGGCGCCGCGGGCATCGAGCGTGTGCGCGTTGGGGGTCAGCGCCGGCGGCTCGTGTTCGCCCTCGGGCAGGGGGCCGCCGTAGAGCGCCTCGACGAGGCGGTGCGCGAAGACGACCGATTCGAGCAGCGAGTTGCTGGCGAGGCGGTTCGCGCCGTGCACGCCGGTGCAGGTCACCTCGCCGACCGCGTAGAGCCCCGGCAGCGTGGTGCGGCCCCGGGTGTCCGTACGCACGCCGCCCATCGTGTAGTGCGCCGCCGGCGAGACCGGGATGCGGTCGCGCGCCATGTCGAGACCGGCGGCGAGGCAGGTGCGGTAGATGTTGGGGAAGCGCGCGGCCAGCCACGCGGCGTCGCGGTGCGTGATGTCCAGCAGCACGTGGTCGCTGCCCGTCGCACGCATCTGCGCCAGCTCCGCCAGCGCGACGATGTTGCGAGGCGCCAGCTCCGCAGCCGGATCGAGATCGGCCATGAAGCGCCGTCCCGCGGTGTCGAAGAGCAGCGCGCCCTCGCCGCGCACGGCCTCCGAGATCAGGAACGAGGGCTGACCCGCCAGCCGCAGCGCCGTCGGGTGGAACTGCGTGAACTCCATGTCCTGGACCTCGGCCCCGGCGCGGAAGGCGAGGGCGACCCCGTCCCCGGTCGCGATCTGCGGGTTCGTGGTCACGCGGTACACCTGCCCCGCGCCGCCCGTCGCGAGGACGACAACGTCCGCCTCGCAGCGCAGCCGTGCGCCGTCGTCGGCGCAGAGCACGTCCGCGCCGATCGCCCGGCCGTCGGCGACCAGCAGCCGCTCGGCGAGCGCGTGCTCCAGCACCGTGATGCCCTCGCGCTGCACGAGCGAGGACAGCGAGAGCTCGATCTCCAGCCCGGTCTGGTCGCCGCGCGCGCGCAACACGCGCCGCGCCGAGTGCGCGCCCTCCTTGCCGAGCGCGGCCTCGCCCTCGGCCTCGTCGAAGCGCACCCCGTAGCCGCCGAGGTCGGCGATGCGGCCCGCGGCCTCCTCGACGAGCACGCGGGCGGCGGCCGCGTCGACGAGCCCGGCGCCGGCCTCGATCGTGTCGCGCAGGTGCAGCTCCGGCGAGTCGCCGGGGCCGATCGCGGCGCTGATGCCGCCCTGAGCGTAGCGCGTGCTCGCCTCGTCGATGGCGCTCTTCGTCACCACCAGCACCTTCGCCCCGCGCTCGTGCGCCTGCAGCGCGACGAACAGCCCGGCGATGCCGGAGCCGATGATCAGCAGGTCCGCGCGCAGCAGCTCGCGCGCGGGTTCAGGCTGCGGTTCGGTGGGGTGGGCGCTCACGATTGGTCGCCGGGCCGCGGCTAGCGCAGCGCCAGCATGCGCTCGAGGGCGACGCGGGCGTGCGCCCGCTGCTCCTCGGGCACGACGATCTGGTTCACGACGTGTCCCGCGGCCAGCGACTCCATCACCCAGGCGAGGTAGGCGGGGTGGACGCGGTACATCGTGCTGCAGGGGCAGACGACGGGGTCGAGGCAGAAGACGGTCTTGTCCGGGTTCTCCTTCGCCAGCCGCGAGACGAGGTTGATCTCGGTCCCGATGCCGATCACCGAGCCGGCGGGCGCCTCGGCGACATAACGCGCAATGTAGGCCGTCGAGCCGATCGCGTCGGCGGCCTGCACGATGTCGTAGCGGCACTCGGGGTGGACGACGATCCGCACGTCCGGGTAGCGCTCGCGCGCCTCGTCGATCTGTGTCGTGGTGAAGCGCTGGTGCACGGAGCAGTGGCCCTGCCAGAGGATGACGCGCGAGCGCTCGAGCTGCTCCGGCGCGGCGCCGCCGAGGTTGCCCGCGGGCAGCCGCCAGTTCCAGAGCGTCATCTCCTCGAGCGGGATGCCCATCGCGTGGCCGGTGTTGCGGCCCAGGTGCTGGTCCGGGAAGAAGAAGACGCGCTTGCCCTGCTCGAACGCCCACTCGAGCACCTTGACCGCGTTCGACGAGGTGCAGACCACGCCGCCGTGCTCGCCGCAGAAGGCCTTGAGCGCGGCCGCCGAGTTCATGTAGGTGACCGGGATCAGGTCCTCGGTGGAGCCGAAGAGGTCGCCGAGTTCGCGCCAGGCGACGTGCACGTCGGCAGGGGAGGCCATGTCCGCCATCGAGCAGCCGGCCTCCATGTTCGGCAGCACCACCCGCTGGTGCGGGGCGGAGAGGATGTCGGCCGCCTCGGCCATGAAGTGCACGCCGCAGAAGACGATGTACTCGGACTCGGGCCGCTCGGCCGCGTACTGCGCGAGCATGAACGAGTCGCCTCGCTCGTCGGCGAACTGGATGATGTCCTCGCGCTGGTAGTGGTGGCCGAGGACGACGCCGCGATCGCCGAGGCTGGCGCGCGCCTCGCGCACCCGCGCCACCAGCTCGTCGCTGCCGAGCTGCCAGTACGCCTCGGGAATCTCGCGCTGCCAGGAGCCGAAGGACGCCTCCTGCGAGAGCGGCAGCGTCTCGATGCCGACATCGGACTCACACTGCAACTGCGGGACGGGGCGGGCGATCAAGGAAACCATGGGGGAGCCTCTCTGCGGCGCGGCGGGCGCGAGAGCGACGCGGCAGCGCGCTACACTTCGTGTACGAAGTACGCTAAGTGACGGTGTACATAGTACGCGAACTCCCCGCGGGGCGTCAAACCTGTGCTGTCTGTCTTCGGGCAGGCTCCGCGGCGCTGCCTCGGTCGCGCGCTATGCGCTCCCGGCGGCCGTCGGGAGCTCCTTCACGATCGCGCCGACCTGCCGGTCGGCTGTCGCGAGGTCGAACTGTCCCTGGAGGTTCAGCCAGAACTGGGGATCGACGCCGAACTCCGCGAGTTCGTCCTTGAGGACGAGGCCGGGGTGCACTGCTTGCCTGAGCATGCTTCGGCTCTCCCGCCTGCCAGTGTACGGGTCGACGCGGTAGTCAGACGTATCGATGCGATCCGCCCACCGCAATGCATCATAAATGGATGTTACTGAGGATATCCCTCTGTGCATCAGAACCTGTTACCGAGGATCTGTGCGTTGGGGACTCGATCTTGCGGCGTGATCTGGGGCAGCGCTGGCCGCTCAGGAGCTGCGAGAGATAGCCGGGTGTGATGTCGGCGCGGCGTGCGATCTCCCAGGCTCATATTGAGGCGGTTGATGAGTTCCCACACCGCACCCGCGTTGAGCAGCACGCGCGACGCGCGTTGCTTGCGGGTCATGAAGCATCGCCACCAGCCGAGGGCGTCTTGCGCACGAGCGCGGCTCGCTCGACGGCCTCTATCTGTGTCGTAGTCATGCGTGTGAGTGTGCCTGTCGTCCCCGCTGTGCGGGCATGGGCGCCGCCTCGCGGCTTACTCGGCTGCGGCGATCACCACCGGCACAACGCTGCGCGGTGGCGGGAAGCCCTCGCCCTCCGACACGTCCTCCTCGTACACCTCGAGGTGAGCGAGCTGGCGCTCGGCGGCTTCGTACGCGACCGCGAAGGTGAAGGGTGCCGGGCCGTCCACCCCACCGCCCATCGCGAAGCCGCTCGCCAGCACCTCGCCCGCGCGGCCGAGCAGCCGCCACTGCACGTTCGACTCGAACGTGCGCGAGCAGCCGCGGACCGTGAACCCGTTCGCGACCTCCTCGCCGCCGGCAGGCGAGAGCACGACGACGAGCGCCGCGTCGGGCAGGCTGTCGTCACACGCGAACGCGTCAGCACTGCTGATGCCCCCGATCTCCTCGAACGTCTCGCCCGCGAGGCGGAACTGGCGAAGCGCGAGGATCGAGGGAGTCTCGCTGAACGGTGCGTCCGGCGGCCGGTCGACGGTAGCCACCGTGATGACGCCTTCGTGGATGGAGAGGCCCGCGACGCGGATGCGGTCGCCGAGGAAGACGGTGTCGGCGTCGTGGAGTTCACCTTCCTCCTTCAGTAGCGCGTGCAGGTAGCGGAAGTTCCCGCTGCCGCCCGGGTTCTCGATCGTGATCGCGGCGGCGTCCGGGATGCCGTTGCCGTCAAGGTCGCCGACGGCCGATTGGGCGAGGCGGATCTCGAGTTCGCTGGCCGAGCCGGGCGCCGGTGGCGCCCGGAACTCGCCGTCCTTGAGCGTGGCCATGCCCGCGTCGGTGTGCTCGGTCAGGATGGTGGCCCCCTCGATGGACACTCTGTCCGGCGCTGCCAGATCGTTGTCGGCTATCCCCTCGCAGGACGCCAGCAGCGTAGCTGCGAAGAGCAGTGCGCCCACGGCCGTCACGCGTCGAGCAGCACGCCGGGTCCAGACTCGCATCGACATATCCGGCTCCCTCGCGGTCGGGTGTCAGCTACAGAGCACGCCGAAGGCGTACCCACGCCCGGTCAGCCCGTCGAGCACGGTATCGAGGGCGGCCACGGTCTGCGAGCGTTCACGGCGCGACGTTCGCTCACATCGTGGTTGCTGCGGAGATGGCGCACCACATCACGGCGGTTGCGAGGTCGTCGCCGCGTTCGGCGGGACCACGGCATCACACCCGGCCACATCTCGCTGAGCCCGAGCGGTCACACGACCATCGAACGGAACTCGGCCCGCTCGCGCATGACGGGGGCAGTAGCTGTGCGGGTCCTTTCTCGACCCCCGCATCGACTCGCCTGCGGCCACGGTCATTTCGGTAACAGCAGTCTGATGCACGCGCCGGGATTTCGGTAACAGGGGTTGCGATGCGATCCTCCCGCCTTGCCGCCCGCAGGCCCGCCCGCCTACGATCGCTCGTGGAGGGGTCGCATAGTGGCCTAGTGCGGGCGCCTGCTAAGCGCTTATCCCTGTTCGGGATCGCGGGTTCGAATCCCGCCCCCTCCGCCATTCGCACCGCACCCGCCCCCGGGCCCCGCCCCGAGGCGAGACGCGCGGGCGGCGGCCCGCACGCCGGACGGAGTAGCCACGTGCCCACCTTCCACATCTGGACGCTTGGCTGCCAGATGAACCAGGCCGACTCCCTGCGCCTCGCCGCCGGCCTCGCGCGCACCGGCTACACGCCCGCCCAGGACCCCGCGCGCGCCGACCTCGCCGTCGTCAACACCTGCGCCGTCCGCCAGCACGCCGAGGACCGCGCCGCCGGACGCCTCCACGCCCTCAACCAGCGCCGCAAGCGCGGCGAGAGCTTCCAGATCGCCGTGATGGGCTGCATGGTCGGCCCCGAGGGCGACAAGGAGCGGGTCGCCCTCGCGCGCCGCTTCCCCTGGGTCGACGTCTGGGCGCGACCGCAGGAGTTCGACCCGATCCTCGAGGTGGCCGGGCAGGCCCGCGACGTCTCCGAGGGCGAGTTCTGGACCGAGACCTTCGGCGAACCGACCGGTCCGACGGCCTACGTGCCCGTCGTCCACGGCTGCGACAAGTTCTGCACCTACTGCATCGTGCCGCTGCGGCGCGGCCGCGAGCGCTCGCGGCCCGTCGCCGAGGTGCTCGGCGAGGTACGCCATCTCGCCGAGCGCGGGGTGCGCGAGGTGACGCTGCTCGGACAGACCGTCGAGGCCTACGGCCACGACCTCGACGAACGGGCAGACCTCGCCACGCTGTTCGAGGGCATCGAGGCGATCGAGGGCGTCGTGCGCACGCGCTTCCTGACCTCGTACCCGAAGGACATGACGGACCGCATCATCGACGCGGTCGCGGACCTCCCGAAGGTCTGCGAGCACTTCAACATCCCCGTGCAGTCCGGCGACGACCGGATGCTGGAGCGGATGCGGCGCGGCTACACCGTCGCCGAGTACGAGGAGCGCGTCGAGCGCATCCGCCTCCGCATGCCCGACGCGGCGATCGCCACCGACGTGATCGTCGGCTGCCCGGGCGAGACGGACGAGGAGTTCGAGAGCACCGTGGCGCTGCTCGAGCGGATCGGCTTCGACGTGATCCACGTCGCCGCGTACTCGCCGCGGCCCGGCACCTTCGCCTACCGTAAGCTCGACGACGACGTGCCGCGCGAGGTCAAGAAGGCGCGCCTCAAGGTGATCGAGGCGATCCACGCGGAGAGCGCGGGCGCCCGCAACCGCGCGCTGCTCGGCGAGACCGCGGAGGTCCTCGTTGAGCGCGAGGAGGACGGCCACGCCAGCGGCCGCACGCGCGGCGGGCGGATCGTGCACTTCGACGGAGTGAGACTTGTCGGCGAACTCGTCGATGTCGAGATCGCCGAGGCGACCTCCTGGTCGCTGCGCGGGCAGCGTGCGGGGGCGCGCCGCGACGGCGATCTCCTGCTCACGGTGGTCTAGGGCCGCACGATGATCGCGGCCGTGGCCGGAAGACGAGCGCGGCGATGACAGACACGCCGGCCGTCGCCACGATCCTCGTCATCTTCGCGATCATCGAGGAACGGCTGCAGGTGCTGCTCGTGCATCGCGACGAGCCGCCCGAGGCCGAGCTGTGGGCGCTGCCCGGCGGGCTCTGGGACGGCGGCCGCACGCTGCAGCAGGCGGCGGAGGTCAAGCTCTTCGAGGAGACCGGCGCGCGCGACGTCTACCTCGAGCAGCTGTTCACCGAGTCCGGCCTCGACCCGACGCAGCAGGGCGTCGCGATCGCCTACTTCGCGCTGGTCGAGGCGGAGGCTGTGCGGCTGCGCGAGAGCGCGGACGACGCCTGGCGGCCGGCCTGGCTGCCGGTGGACGCTTTGCCGCCGCTGGCGTTCTCCAACGGTCAGGTGATCGCGCAGGCGGTCGAGCGGGTGCGGGCGAAGCTGGACTACACGAACATCGCCTACGGCCTGCTGCCGGAGCGCTTCACGCTGCGCGAACTCCAGGCCGCCTACGAGGCAATCCTCGGGGCGCGTCTCGACCGCCGCAACTTCCGCAAACGCATGCTCTCCACCGCCGTGATCGAGGCCACCGAGGACGTGCGCCGCGAGGGCGCCCACCGCCCCGCGCGCCTCTACCGCTTCACCAGCCGCGAGCCCGTCTTCCTGTAGGTGCTACCCCCTCGCCCCTCGCGGGAGAGGGTTGGGGTGAGTGAGGGGGTCCGTTGCCCCATCGCGCGAGGCAGCTACTCGTCGAGTTCGATGATTCCGATGATCCTGGGCCAGCGCCCCTCCCCGACGACCTCGCCGTCGAGCAGGATCTTGCAGGGCTGCCCGGGGTTCTCGGAGCAATCGGTGGTGGCGCGCAGGGGCGGGTGGAAGCGCGCGAGGTAGTCGGCGCTGTCCATCACCTCGATCTCGCCCGTGTTCACGTCGAGGACGGAGACGTCGGCGCTTGGCGCATCAGAATCGACGCGCTGGGTGGCGAAGTTGAAGATGCCGGATGATCGTACTCCGGCAGACCATGCGAAGTGCTCGGGTGAGGCCCACTCGCGGTATGAGTCGTCGGGGATTCCGGGAACATCCACTGTCCACAGAACGCGCCCGGTTGCGGACTCGATGATGTCGAAACGCCGCCAGTGCAAGTCTGTGTACCCCCCGGAGTCCTCGAACCGCCCGTGTGCGATATAGCGGGCGTCGGGCGAGAGGCAAGACAGAGTCCGGGTACGCCCGTTCGGCCCGCAGGGAAGCGCGTGAACCGCGCCATCGAAGGTGACGATGCCGCCGCGCTCGTCCTGTGCCGAGTCGTGCGGGCGCGTGCCGTAGTCCATGAGGTTGATCAGGATTGCCGCGGAGTCCGAAGTCCACGCGTTTGCAACACCGCCACCCACCAAGCCCACACGCCAGGTACGGGAAGGGTCGAGCCCCGCAGAAGAGACAATATCCTCGTCATCGAGACGCAGGATCTCGTTGCCGGAGGGGATACTGAGGACAACAGCAGGGCGCCCCGGGGCCTTGAGAACGACCTTGAGGCCGTCCGGTGAGACCCGGAATCTCTTGCCCGAGAACCAGGAGTCGTCGAGAGGCTCAACCTGACCATCAGGCGCGAGGTAGAGCAGTCTCGGGTTGTAAGGACGGCCAAGAGGGTTGCTAACGAGGACAATACCCCCGCGAGCCACCTGCACCTCTTCGGCAAAGTCGGACAGCGACCAGGAATAGTCGGACCGAGACCAGTCAGTCCGATTGGAGAGAGACCAACTCCGTCCCGTGCCCTCGTCGTAGACGATGATGCGCCGGGTCGGGATCGACCTGGAGCCTCCCGAGCTGTCGGAGACGTACTCGTAGTCGCCGCGGACCTCGAAAGCGAGCAGCGGCCCGACCATCTCTTCGCGGCGAGGCGGAGGGGGCGGCGGAATTTTCCGCACCGCTTCAAGTGGAGTGATGCCCCGCAGCGTGAGACGGCCCGGGATCTCGATCAGCCCGAGGTAGTACGTCCACCCAGTCGCGCCTTCCCAAACAACACGCCCCTCGAACTTCACGTCACACGGAGACCCCGCGGAGCCGAACTCGACGGCGCCGCAAGTACTCGGTACTCGATCGTCAGGTGGCCGAGTGATCCTGCTGGTCAGAGGCAGGATCTCTCCGCTCGCGGTGTCCAGGATCCGCTCTGCCCCGTTCGATCCGAATGTGAATGCCACATATCGCGACTCGTCCACCCAGAATGGTTCCTTGTATGAGCGTCTGATGCCGGCTTCGTCCGTGATGGTCCAAAGAACGCGCCCTGTCACCGCGTCGAGAACATCGAGCTTGTCCCAAACCAGCGCATGATGCAGAAGCCCGACCACCTCCCCGAAGTGGATGGCGTAGCGGAGGTCGGAGGAGACCCGCGAGCCCTCCGGCAACACGCGGATGTCGCCGTCGAGCGGGAGGATCGCAGTGTAGTCGTCGGCCGTGATGCTGACCGCGTTCCCGTCCGCGTGCCAATCACCCAGAGCCAGCCGGCCGTGTCGGCCGCCGCCCTGCAGCGTACCGAGGTCGGGATTGTCGCCCTCGACTCGCAGCAACTCCTCGCCACTGGCCGCATCGAGGACGAGCAGCGTGCCGGGCTCACCCGACATGACGGCAACCTTCGTTCCGTCTGGCGAGACCTCGATCTCTCTGATCACGTGGTCCTCGAGGAGCAGCGCCTCCATCTCGCCGTTCAGGCTCATGCGGCGGACCTGGCCCTCGCTCCAGACGACGAGGCTCGTGCCTGCCGGCTGCACCGCCGAGAAGCCTTCTCGAAGAGCGCCGTGCACACGGGGGCGCACGTGCCGGTACTCGAAGGCTGTCCAGTACCGATCCGCGCCGAGGTCGTAGGCCACGACTTCGTGCAGTACGACCTGCTGCTCATCCGTCTCCTCCTCAACGCCCACGCGCTCGGAGAAGACGAGCAGCGGGCCGGTCACGGTCACCGCCGGCGGCGTGGGCACTGGCGTTGGCGTCGGTGTCGGCGTCGGCGAGGGCGTCGCGGTCGCAGTGGGCGCGACAGTGGCCACAGGCGTCGCGGTCGCAGTCGCGGCCGGTGTGACCGGCTCAGGAGTCGCTGCAGGCGCGGGTGTCGCGGTTGCGTCGGGCGACGCGGTGACCGAGGGCGTGGTGGTCGCCGCTGGCGAGGGTGGCGGGGGCTCTTCGCCGCCATCGCACGAGAGCGTCAGCAGGGCGAGCAGCGCCAGCGCTCCCGCGAGTCCGCGCGCGAGTCGAGCGGCTGTGCGATTGCTGACGGCTTGTGCGCTCGCCAAGAGCAGCCCCCTCGATCTGCTGGCACCGCGTACGACTGTAGGACGTTTCGCAGGTTCGGAAAGTTCCGCCGGACCGGGAGCGGCCCGTCCGCCGGGCCGTCGGCCGCCGCTACAGGTCGATCAGGCCGCCGTCGACGCCGAGCTCGACGCCCAGCACGTAGGACGAGTCGTCCGAGGCGAGGAAGAGCACCGCCTTCGCGATCTCGTCGGGCTGGCCCTCGCGGCGCATCGGGATGCGGTGGCGGCGTATGTACTCGCGCGTCCGCTCGTCCATCGTGGTGTCGAGGATCGGCGTGTCGATCAGGCCGGGCCGGATCGCGTTGACGCGGATGCCGCGCCGCAGCAGCCCCGCGCCGAGCGAGCGCGCGAGCGACCGCGCGGCCGCCTTCGAGGCGCCGTAGACCGCACCCTCGGCGTAGCCCGTCTCGGACGCGGCCGAGGTCATGATCACGATCGAGCCGCCGTCGTTCATCCTCGGAGCGGCCTTCTGGACCGTGAAGAACACGGACTTGAAGTTGAGCGTCGCGACCGCGTCGAACTCCTCCTCGGTCACGTCGAGGAAGGACTGCGGCGGATTGTCCCCGCCCGCGTTCACGACCACGACGTCGATCGGCCCCAGCTTCGCGGCGGCCTCCGCGAACAGCGAATCGAGGTCGTCGACCGAGGTGACGTCGCAGGGGATGGCGATCGCCCGCTCACCGAGGGCAACCGAGGCCGCGTCGAGCCTGCGCGGATCGCGCCCGCAGACGGCGACGCGCGCGCCCTCGGCAAGGAACACTCGGGCGACGGCGAGGCCGATCCCGCTCGTGCCGCCGGTAACGACGGCGACCTTGCCCTCGAGCCTGCCGTTGCGCGCGCCTTCGGCCGTCACACTACTTGCGCCTCCGCGGCGGAGCGTAGGCAGGCGTGCGGGGGGCGGCAACCGCGTGCCGGCGATCCCGCTAGTGTTGGGCTCTCTGCTGATGCATGTTCCTGACCGACTCTAGGAACTGGGTAGTGGGGCCCCCCGATGGTGAGGGAGGCGCCGCTGCGAGAGCAGCCCCCATGTCTCCCATCGCATCGGCAGACAGCGAGTCAGCCCACTTCTGAACGCGCTGGTCGGTCCAACTGGACCGAATCGCCCGTTGCGCTATCCACTCAGCGCTTGCGTCGCGGCTCAGACGATCGTCGGCAACGCGGAGTGCGAAGTCGACGAGTTGGTCGTTGGTGGCGATGAGAGCGAAGTCGTTGCGGAACAGGAACCACTCCATTGCGGCGACCGCAAGCCGTTTGTTGCCATCCACGTACGGATGGTTCTTGTTGAGGCTGTAGTGCAACACGGCGGCCTTCTGCTGAGCAGTGCGATGGTGCGACCAGTGCGGTTGCGCGAGGGCCGATTCCAAGCGAGCAGCGCCCTCCTGACCCGCCAGTTGGAAAGCCGGCATACCCGGGAACAGGTCCCGCGTCAGCCACTCCACAAGGCCACGGATCTCGTCCTCGTTCAGGTAGTGGAGACGGCTCATCGGCTCCTCGCGGACTTGACGGCCGACCTAGGCGTGGGGAAGTGCGTACAGGTTTATTCGATGGCTCGCTGGTCGGCGGGAACCCGCTCACGCGCCGGACCAGAGCCTCCCGGGATGCCCCGTGCTGCTAGTGCTTTTCGAGTTCCCGGAGGGCAGGCGCACGCCGCGCGATCAGCGCGCGAAGTTCCTTCCGCAACTCGTCGGTGAGTCCGTCGTTGTGGCTTTGAGCTTCACGGGCAGGCCGAACGACGGGCTTGGCCGTCTTACGGTGTTGGGGCCCCGTCTTCTGCACCATGATAGCTCCTCGTGTTTGCTTCTACTGCATGGCAGTCCAGCAGAGATTCCGCACATGTGCAATTGGAATTGCCACTTGTGCCACTCGAATCGTACCACGACTGATGAGACCGCGACGCCCCTGTAGTCCCGCCCGGTTGTTCGATTCTCACAATAGGGGACGTTCATTTCTTGCGATTCCACGACCACGAGTGCCGACGCTGCGGCGCTCGCTCACCCCGACGTGAGTGTCAATTCTGACAGTCGAGAATTGCCATTCGCGGGAATCATGACCCTACCAGCGTACACCCGCTGTCACGACGTCCTACAGCAGGCCGGCGTCTCGGAGCTGCTGCAGACAGGTCTCGCCGATCTGCGAGGGGGAGTCGGCGACCATCGCGCCGGCGGCGCGGAGGGCGGCCTTCTTGGCGTCGGCGGTGCCCGCCTTGCCGGCGATGATCGCGCCGGCATGGCCCATGCGACGGCCGGGCGGGGCGGTCGCGCCGGCGATGAACGCCGTCACCGGCTTCGACATCTGCGCGACGTAGGCCGCTGCCTCCTGCTCGGCGGTGCCGCCGATCTCGCCGATCAGCACCACCGCCGCCGTGTCCGGGTCCGCCTCGAACAGCGCCAGCGCCTCGGCCTGCGTGGTGCCGATGATCGGGTCGCCGCCCACGCCCACGCTCGAGGACTGCCCGATACCGGCCCGCGTCAGCTGGTCGACCGTCTCGTAGACGAGCGTGCCGGAGCGCGAGATCACGCCGACGCTGCCTTCGAGGTAGACGTCGGTCGGCATGATGCCGGCGCGCGCCCGCGCGGCCGGGGTGATTACGCCGGGGCAGTTGGGGCCGATCAGCGTAGTCTTCATGCCCTGCAGCGCGCGCTTCACGCGCACCATGTCCAGCACCGGAATGCCCTCGGTGATGCAGATCGCGACGGGGATGCCGGCGTCGGCGGACTCGAGGATCGCGTCGGCCGCGAAGGGCGCGGGGACGAAGATCAGCGAGACGTTCGCGCCGAACTCGTCGACGGCCTCGCGCACGGTGTTGCGGATCGGCGTGTCCTCGAGGACCTGGCCGCCGCGGCCCGGCGTGACGCCGCAGACGATCTGCGTGCCGTACTCGCGGCTGGTCTTCGCCTCGCGCTGTCCCGCGCCGCCGAAGCCCTGGATGACGACGCGGCTGTTCTCGTCCATCAATACGCCCACGTGTACGCTCCCTCGCCCTTGTCAGTCTCCGACTATTCGTTGCTGCAAGCCCGCTCAAGGTCTCGCCGGCGTTCGCCGTTGTGGTACACGCGGTGCTCGAGGCAGTCATCACCCCAGCCACTCAGCAGCCACCAGCCCTCGCGCCCACCGTCGGCAGTCCGTAGCCGCGCGGACAGCTTCTCGTGGCCTTGCGGATACTTGCTCTTCTTGTTCCTCGAGTCCCACAGCAACGCGCGCATCTCCGCGCGGGCGCAGAGTAGCTTGTCGAAGTCGTAGAGGACCGCGGTCCTGTCCCCCAACTCGGTTTCGAAAGCCAGGTACAGCCGCTTGAAGGCCGGGATATCCAAATCCCTGAGGCTGGATCCTCCGTACTCATCACCGTATTCGATCCATGAGACGTCGAACGAGTATTCCTTCAGGGTGGAGTGGTCGCCCTTCCTTGGGTGCCAGGTCCAGCTACTCC
The DNA here is from genome assembly GCA_965247925.1 of Dehalococcoidia bacterium. Taxonomy (GTDB): domain Bacteria; phylum Chloroflexota; class Dehalococcoidia; order UBA2979; family UBA2979; genus VXMT01. The sequence continues at coordinate 420,618 of CBDFIB010000003.1, read as the reverse complement.
CGTTTCGCTTGCCCAACCGGTGTCCGGCCGTCTGTTGCGCTTGATCGCCCAAGCCGTTCGCTCTCGGGTACACATGCTTGAACTCCAACCCCATCTCCCAGATGGGGAGCTTGAGTGCTGGCGTGATGACTCGCCCACTGTTTCGTTTCGACACGTCGCAGCGGTGCACGGCCTCACATAGCACACCTTGGACGCGCTCGATCAGCACCGACGTGTTGGGCAGTTCCTTCGCGGTCACGCGGAGCCTAGCCCGCCGCCTCGACGGCCTTGCGCGCGGCGTCGGCGAAGCCGTCCGCGCGGATCAGATCGATGCCCGATTCGTCGAGGATGCGTGTGCCCTCGTCGACGTTGGTGCCGGCCAGCCGCACGACCGTCGGCTGCGGGATCAGCCCGTCGCGCTTGGCCTGCACCACGCCCTCCGCAATCACGTCGGTGCGCGCGAGGCCGCCGAAGATGTTGACCAGCACCGCCTTCACGTCCGGGTCGGCGCCGATCAGCCGCAGCGCGGTGACGATCGCCTCCGGGTCGTTCGCGGTCCCGATGTCGAGGAAGTTCGCCGGCTCGCCGCCCTCGAACTTGATAGCGTCCATCGTCGCCATCGCCAGGCCGGCGCCGTTGACCATGCAGCCGATGTCGCCGTCCAGCTTCACGTAGTTCTGCACGCCCGCCTCTTCGGCCTCGACCTCCAGCGGGTCGTCCTGCGAGGTGTCGCGCAGCTCCACGAGGTCGCGATGCCGGAAGTCGGCCTCGTCGTCGATGCTGAACTTGGCGTCGACGGCGAGCAGCTTGCCGTCGCCGGTGACGACGAGCGGGTTGATCTCGGCGAGCGAGCCGTCGTTCTCCTCGAAGGCCCGCGCGAGCGCCTGGATCAGCGCGACGGCGGGGCGGTTGAGGTCGCCGTCGAGGCCCGTCGCGAAGGCGAGGGCGCGCGCCTGGTAGCCCTGGAAGCCGCAGGCCGGGTCGATCGCCTGGCTGTGGATCTGGTCCGGCGTCTCCTCGGCGACCTGCTCGATGTCCATGCCCCCGGCGGCGGAGGCGATCACGACGGGCCGCCCCGACTGGTTGTCGATGACCGCGCCGAGGTAGAGCTCGCGGGCGATGTCGATCTGCTCCTCGATGAGCACGGAGTTGATCGGCTGGCCCTGCGGGCTCTGGATCGTGACGAGCCGCGTGCCGAGCAACTCCTCGGCGGCGGCGCGCGCCTCCTCGACGGAGTTGGCGAGCTTGATGCCACCCGCCTTGCCGCGCCCGCCGGCATGCACCTGCGCCTTGACGACGACCTTGCCGCCGAGCGCCTCGGCGGCGGCGGCGGCCTCGTCGGCGCTGCGGGCGACGGCGCCGCCCGGCACGGGCACGCCGTAGCGCGCCAGCAGTTCCTTTGCCTGGTACTCGTGCAGCTTCATCGCGGGCTCCTGGTGCGGATGCGGGTGGGCGCGCCTCGCGGGTTCCGAGGCGGCGCGGCGGATGGTAGCACCTGCCGGGGCGGGGGCAAGGAGCGCATGAAGCAGCGGATGCAGACTGCGCCAGTTTGCCTTGACACGGCGAGCCGCAGCTCGATACGTTCGATATCTAACCAGGCCAGTGACAAGAGCCCCTGGGCTCTTCCGGCGGAAGCCGGATAGCTGGCCGCCTGACCTGCTGGACCAGGCCAGTGACAAGAGCCCCCGGCTCTTCCGCTGCAAGCCGGATAGCTGGCCTACTCCTACACTCTTGCCATGACTCCCCAACGAGCTATCCGGCACCACACCGTCCCAAAGTCCTACCTTCGTCGATTCGCCGATTACGACGGGAGGGTGCGCGCCCTGAACGTGGAGAGCGGCGAGATCTTGGAGAACCAACACATTCGCAACGTTGCTTTCGAGAAGGACTTCCATACGGTGGAGGGTCCGGGCGGTCCAACTGATGCAATTGAGCGTGCGCTCGCCCAGGTCGAGGCCACATTCGCCGAGGGCCTGCGCGGCATCGACGAGCGATTCCCGCCCACACCGGAGGCACGCGCGGCGATATCGCTGTTTGTCGCGTTCCAGTTCGTTCGTTCCTCGCGGACGAGGAAGGTCATCCAGGACACGCTGTCCGACGTCATGAAGTGGTCGGCGACGTTCGAGGCGTCGTATGCCCTAAACAAGCTTCCGCCAGACACCGCGACTGCGTACGTGCGGGAACGGCTCAGTCGTGACGACATCACTCCTGACGAAGCCACCGAACTATTGGAGACCCTGAGTGAGGCGAACTACGACCTGGAGATTGACCCCAGTGAGCACCTCCAGCAGATGTTGGACGTGCTGACGGATCCCGAATACGCCGAGATGGTGAATCGCCGCTCTTGGGCGATGTGTTACACGGACGCCCGGCACGAGTTCCTGATCAGTGATCATCCAGTTGCAGTAGCGGGATCTCCATTCCCAAGCGGTCACGCTGGCCTCGGGAACGCCTTGGAATTGTCCCTGCCGGTAGATCGACGGAGGCTACTGCTGATGACTCTCGATCCGAACGATCAAGGCAAGAGGAGAGAAGTTACTGCAGCGGAGGCGCAGGGCCTCAATCGCCGCGCCCGGGTTTCCGCGCTTCGCTTCGTGTACGGCCACACGTTGGTCCGGGACGATTGGCTTCGTGGTGAGATGGAGTAGAGGCTACTCCCCTCCGCCTTTGCCGCCGCCGCCGCGCCTGCGTACCCTCGACGCCATGCGAATGTCACGGCTCTTCGGACGCACGCTGCGCCAGGCGCCCGCCGATGCGGAGACGGCGAGCCATCGGCTGCTGCTGCGCGCGGGCTGCATCGACCAGCTCATGGCCGGCGCCTATAGCTACCTGCCCCTTGGCCGCCGCGCGCGGCTCAAGGCCGAGGCCGTCGTGCGCGAGGAGATGGACGCGGCGGGCGGGCAGGAGGTGCTGCTGCCCGCCATCCAGCCGGTGGAGATCTGGCGGCAGAGCGGGCGCGAGGAGGCCTTCGGCCCCGTGCTCTTCCACCTCAACGACCAGCGCGGGCGCGAGCTCGTGCTCGGACCGACGCACGAGGAGGTGATCACCCGCCTCTTCGCCGACCACTCCAGCTCCTATCGCGACCTGCCCGTCACGCTCTACCAGATCCAGACCAAGTTCCGCGACGAGGGACGGCCGCGCGGCGGCCTGGTGCGCGTGCGCGAGTTCACGATGAAGGACGCCTACTCCTTCGATGCCGACGAGGACGGCCTGAGCGCCTCCTACGAGGCGATGTTCCAGGCCTACCGGCGCATCTTCGCGCGCTGCGGCGTGCCGACTGTCCCCGTCGAGGCGGACTCGGGCGCGATCGGCGGCAAGGGCTCGCAGGAGTTCATCTTCCTCAGCGAGGCCGGCGAGGACACCGTCGCGCTCTGCTCCGACTGCGGCTACGCGGCCAACACGGAGAAGGCCGCCTTCGTGCGCCCGCCCGCCGAGCCGGCGGACCCGTTCCCCCTCGAGGAGGTCGCGACGCCGGGAGCCACGACGATCGAGCAACTCGCCACGTTCCTCGATGTCTCCGAGGCGCAGACCGCGAAGGCCGTGTTCTACATGGCCGAGGGCGGCGGCGAGGCCGACGAGCCGATTTTCGCCGTCGTGCGCGGCGATCTGCAGATCAACGAGGTCAAGCTCGCCAACGCCCTCGGCGGGCGCTCGCTGCGGGCGATGAGCGACGCCGAGGTCGTGCAGCACGGGCTTGTCGCCGGCTCCGCCGCGCCGGTGGGGTTGGGCGATCGGATGACGGTGATCGCCGACACCTCCATCCCCGACTCGCCGAACCTCGTCGCCGGCGCGAACCGGCCCGACTTCCACCTGATCAACGTCAACCACGGCCGCGACTGGCAGGCGAGCGAGGTCGCCGACATCGCCCTCGTCGAGGACGGCCACACCTGCGGGGTCTGCGGCGAGGGCGTGATCGGGCTGCATCGCGGCATCGAGATGGGGCACGTCTTCCGTCTCGGGCAGATCTACTCCGAGGCGTTCAGCGTCGACGTGCTCGGGCCGGATGGTGTGGGCGTGGTGCCGACGATGGGCTGCTACGGCATCGGCGTCGATCGCATCGTCGCCGCGGCGGTCCAGGCGAACCACGACGAGGACGGCATCAGCTGGCCGGTCTCGGTCGCGCCTTACGACGTCCACCTCGTGGCGCTGCGGCTGGACCGCGACCCGCAGGTCGCCGCGGAGGCCGAGGCGCTCTACGCCGAGCTGGCCGCGGCCGGCCTCGAGGTGCTGTTCGACGACCGCGACGAGTCGCCGGGCGTGAAGTTCAACGATGCCGACCTGATCGGTCTGCCCTGGCGGCTCACGGTCTCCGCCCGCAACCAGGAGCGAGGAACCGTCGAGCTACGCGTACGTGCGACGGGCGAGGAGGAGCACGTCCCGCGCGGCGAGATCGTCGCCCGCGTGCGTGCTCTGCGCGCGGCCGCCATCGAGGCGCTCGACCCGGATATCGCGACCGACTGACGGCTTCGCGCCCGCGAGCGCGAGGCTGCGTGCTACACTGACGGAGACACCAGCGCCTCCTTGCGAGACGTGGGCCAGCGCCCACGTTTTTTTGTAGCAGGGGGGGCTCCAGCCAGGGCACCCCGGGAGCGGCGGCAGCACATGAAGAGCGAATTCGTCACCGCGATCGCGCAGCTTTCTGCGGAGAAGAACCTCGATAGCGATACGGTTTTCGAGGCCGTCGAGGCGGCGATGGCCTCCGCCTTCAAGAAGGACGAACTCCAGTACGCCGAAATCGAGGTCAAGATCGATGTCGAGACAGGCGACATCGATGCCTGGCGCGTCTGGGACGTGATGCCCGACGAGGAGATCGAGGACGACGAGATCCAGATCTCGCCGGAGCGGGCGGCGGAGATGGGCCATGCCGGCGCGGTCGAGGGCGACCGCATCCGCGAGGTGCTGGAAGCCTCGCTCGATGCGGGCCGCATCGCCGCGCAGACGGCGAAGCAGGTCGTGCTACAGCGGCTGCGCGAGGCCGAGCGCGAGGCGGTCTTCGGCGAGTTCACGACGAAGCAGGGCGAACTCGTCTCCGGCACCGTGCTGCGCGTCGAGGCCGGCCGTCGCAACATAATCCTCGACCTCGGCCGGACCGAGGCCGTGCTGCCCTCCGCCGAGCAGGTGCGCCCCGAGCACTACCGCGTCGGGCAGCGGCTGCGAGTCTACGTCAAGGAGGTCTACCGCGCGGCAAAGGGGCCGCAGGTCGTCGCCTCGCGCTCGCATCCGGAGCTGCTGAGGCGGCTGCTCGAGCTCGAGTCGCCGGAGATCGCGAAGGGCACCGTCGAGATCGTCATGATGGCGCGCGAGCCCGGTTTCCGCAGCAAGATCGCCGTGATCTCGCGCCAGGACGGGATCGACCCGATCGGCGCGGTCGTCGGCGTGCGCGGGGCGCGCATCCAGAACGTGGTCAACGAGCTCGGCGGGGAGCGCATCGACGTGATCCGCTGGGACCCGAACGAGGCCGGCTTCGTCGCGAACGCGCTGAGTCCCGCCGAGGTCGTCTCGGTGCGCCTCGACCGCGAGACGAACACGGCATTCCTCGCGGTGCCGGACAAGCAGTTCAGCCTAGCGATCGGCAAGGAAGGGCAGAACGCGCGGCTGACCGCGCGGCTGACCGGCCGCCGCATCGAGATCAGCCCCGAGAGCGTGCTGATCCGCAACGGCGAGGAGATGTACCCGCCGCCCGAGCCGAACATGGACGCGCTCCCGCTGGCGCCCACCTCGGCGCTTCCGACGCTTCCCCCGCTGCCGGAGGTGATCGGGCCCTCGCAGGCCGGCTACGCGCGGCCCGGGCTGCCCGGCGAGCTCGAGGCGCCCGCCGCGCCCGCCCCGCTCACGCCGGAGCAGGAGGTGCTCGCCGAGTTCGCCGAGCCCGCTGCGGCTGCCGAAGCCGCCGAGGAGGCCCCGGCTGCGGCCGAGGTCGCCGTCGAGGAGGCTGCGCTGGCCGAGTCGGCGCCGGCTCGCGCGCCGGTCGCGCCTCGATCGGCGCCCGGCGGGCTGCGCTTCGCCGAGGAGATCGGGGAGCTGCGCGACATCGACGACGAGCCGGAAGGGCCGGCGCGTCCCGGCCGCGGTCCCGCACGCCGCCGCCGTCGCGGGGCGGCCGAGCCGGTGCGCGAGCGCCAGCCGCGAGGTGGCCGCCGTCGCTTCGAGATCGACGAGGAAGATATCGAGGAAGGGCTCAGCGAGCTGCACGGCGACCTCCCGTACGACGCCGACGACGCCGACGATGACGAGGATGAGTACGGGGAGTACGAGGACTAGCCGCCGCGCACGCGCAGCGGACGCGATCAGCGAATGGGACGGATACAAGGCAATGGCCGCGGCCCGCACACGGACGCCTCCGCAGCGTAGCTGCCTGAGCTGCCGCGAGCGGCGCGATCAGCGATCGCTGACCAGGCTCGTGCGCGGCGCGGACGGCTCGGTCGGCGTCGACGAACGGGGACGCGCGCCGGGACGCGGCGGCTACCTCTGCGAATCGCCCGCCTGCTGGCAGGAGGCGATCGAGGGGGGGCGGCTGGATCGGGCGCTGCGGACCGCGGTCAGTGCCGCAGACCGCGCTACACTGCGTATGTACGCGCAGCAGCGCGAGGCCAACCGGAGCGCCAGTACCGCGGCCGCCGGGACCGCACGGAACGGGGAACACGAGCGATGACCCAGGCTCCGGACCAGACTGTTTCAGCGGCCGAGGCGCCGCGCGTCACGATTCCCCCCGCGGTCGTCATCAGCGACCTCGCGGGCCTGCTCGGCATCACGCCTGTCGACGTGATCAAGGAACTGATGAAGAACGGCGTGATGGCGACCATCAACCAGGTCGTGGACTTCGACACGGCCGCCGTCGTCGCCGCCGACCTCGGGTACTCGCCCGAGGAGGAAGGCGGCGAGGAGGCGACTGCCTCCGCCGGCGAGGGTGAGTCCGCTCCCCTGTCGCGCCGCATCATCGAGGAAGGCGAGGACGCGCAGCCGCGCCCGCCGGTCGTGACCGTGCTCGGCCACGTCGACCACGGCAAGACGACACTGCTCGACACGATCCGGCGCGCCAGGGTCGTCGACGGCGAAGCCGGCGGCATCACCCAGCACATCGGCGCCTATCAGGCCACCGCGCCGGATGGGCGCATGCTCACCTTCATCGACACCCCGGGCCACGCGGCGTTCACGGAGATGCGCGCTCGCGGCGCGCAGGTCACGGACATCGCGGTCATCGTCGTCGCCGCCGACGACGGCGTGATGCCGCAGACGCGCGAGGCGATCGACCACGCGCGCGCCGCCGGCGTGCCGATCGTGGTCGCGGTCAACAAGACGGACCTGCCGAACGCCAACCCGGACCGCGTCAAGCAGGAGTTGATGGGCGCCGCGCTCGTGCCCGAGGAGTTCGGCGGCGACACCGTCGTCGTGCCAATCTCCGCGCTCGCCGGCGACGGCATCGACGACCTGCTCGAGAACGTCTTGCTCGTCGCCGATCTGGAGGAATTGAAGGCCAACCCCGACCGCAGCGCCATCGGCATCGTGCTGGAGGCGGCGACGGACCCACGGCGCGGCATCGCGGCGACGATCCTCGTGCAGACGGGCACGCTGCGCCGCGGCGACGCAATCCGCGCCGGGCTGGCCTACGGCCGCATCAAGGCGATGACGGACTCGGGCGGGCAGCCACTCAAGGAGGCGGGCCCCTCCACGCCGGTGACGGTGCTCGGACTGAGCGAGGTGCCGGCCGCGGGCGAGCGCTTCGTGACCGTCAAGGACGAGCGCAGCGCCCGCGCCGAGAGCGAGGAGCTGCGCCGCGCGGCCGACCGCGAGGGCAACGTCCGCACCGGCGTGACCCTCGACACGCTCTTCGGGGAGATCCACCGCGGGGCGGTGCAGGACTTCAACATCGTGCTCAAGACGGACGTGCAGGGCTCGATCGAGCCGCTCGTGCGCGCCATCGAGGCCCTCGCCGTGGATGAGATCAACGTCAAGGTGATCCACGCAGCCGCCGGAACGGTCAACGAGTCCGACGTGAACCTCGCGGTCGCCTCGCAGGGCGTGATCATAGCCTTCAACACCCGTCCCGAGACCGGCGCGCAGCGCCTCGCCGACGCGGAGCACGTCGAGATCCGCGAGTACCGCGTGATCTACGACGTGATCGAGGATGTCGAGCAGGCCGTGCGCGGGATGCTGCAGCCGATCTACGAGGAGCGCCGCGACGCCGTCGTCGAGGTGCGCCAGATCTTCCGCCGCGGACGGCGCAACTCGATCGCCGGCTGCCTCGTGCGCGACGGCCCGGTCACGCGCGGCTCGCTCGCGCGGGTGATGCGCGGCGGCGAGGTGATTCGCGAGGCGCGCATCGATTCCCTCAAGCGCTTCCAGGAGGACGCGCGCGAGGTCGCCGCCGGTCTCGAATGCGGCATCACCGTGGACGGCTTCGAGGCCTTCGAGGAAGGCGACGAGATCGTCACGTATCACATGGAGCAGGTGCGCTAGCGCGGCTTGCGCCGTCAACGCGCGGGCGCCTGGCTCACCATTCCCCCCGCGATCGGATTCGCCTGTGAGGACCTCGCCGCGATGAGCCGTCGCATGGAGAAGGTCAACGACCTCATGCAGTCGGAGCTGGCCGAGCTGCTGCAGCGCCGCGTCAAGGATCCAGTGCTGGTGGACGCCTTCCTCTCGATCCTGCGCGTCGATGTCGCGCCCGACCTCTCGACGGCGCGTGTGCACGTGAGCGTGATGGGCGCCGACGACGGCGGCGCCGAGGTGCTCGTCGCGCTCGATCGCAGCTCCTCGTTCCTGCACCGCGAGCTGATGAAGCGGATCCGCATCAAGCGCGTTCCCCGGCTGCGCTTCGTGCTCGACGAGTCGATCGCCGAGGCGGATCGCATGACCGTGCTGATGCGCGAGCTCGCGCGCTCCGAGGGGCGCGAGCTGTGAGCGCCGCCGCCACGCGCGCCGAGGCCCCGGCGCTGAGCGGCTTCCTCAACATCGACAAGCCCCCGGACATGACCTCGTTCGATGTCGTGCGGGTGGTGCGGCGCGCCGCCGGCATCCGCCGCGTCGGCCACGCGGGCACGCTCGACCGCCCGGCCACCGGAGTGCTGCCGATCGCCCTCGGGCCATCCACGCGGCTGATCGACTCGCTGGTGGACGCGCGCAAGCGCTACCGCGCGCGGATCACGCTCGGCGTCGAGACCGACACCTACGACTCCGCGGGCGAGGTGCAGGCGAGCCGCGACGCCTCCGGCGTGACGTGCGCAGACGTGGAAGACGCCCTCGACGCCTTCCGCGGCGAGCTGATGCAGACGCCGCCCGCCTTCAGCGCCGTCAAGCTCGATGGCGAGCGCGCCTGGCGCGCGGCCCGGCGCGGCGAGCAGCCGCAGATCGAGCCGCGCCCGGTCACCGTCTACGAGCTGACGCTCGACTCGTGCGAGCCGCCGGAGCTGGAGATCGAGGTCGAGTGCAGCAAGGGCTTCTACGTGCGCGCGCTCGCGCACGATCTCGGCAACGCGCTCGGCGTCGGCGGGCACCTCGCGAGACTCAGCCGTACCGCCGTCGGGCCGTTCCGCCTCGAGGACGCGACGACGCTCGATGACGCGGTGCTGCGTCTGGAGGCGGGGCTGAGCGATGAGCTGGTGCACGCCCCGGACGCGGTGCTGCGCGACTGGCCGGCGGTGATCCTCGGCAAGCGCTCGATCGCGCTGGCGCGGCAGGGCCGCGATCTGCGCCCGCGACCGATCGACGGCCGGCCCCCGGCGCGCGTCGGCGTGAAGGCGCGCGGCTACGGCGCGCACGGCAAGCTCGTGGCGCTGCTGGAGTGCGGGCCGATCCCCGGCATCTGGCACCCCTACCGTGTCTTCGCGGACTGAGCCCGCGACACCTCGAGGATTGCTCGCACCCGGTCGCGCTCGCCGGCTACGTCGCGCACCGCTCCTGCTGCTCGCGACGGCGGCGCTGCTGCTCGCCGCCTGCGAGGAGGGCGGCAAGGGCGGCGAGGATTGCGACCCAGCGCCGGTTGCGGGTCCGGCGCCGGAAGCCGCCTCCGAGGCACGGGCCTGGCCGCACGCAAACCGTGACCTCGCGGGCACGCGGTCGACCTTCGACAGCGGCATCAACTCGGAGACAGTCCAGCGGCTCGGCGTCGCCTGGGAGTACCGGCTGGACCAGAGCGGCAGCCCCAACGGGTCCGCCGCGACGAACCCGCTGGTCCTCGGCGGGACCGTCTACGTCTCCGACCTCGACAGCGACATCCACGCGATCGACGTGGAGACGGGGGAGCGGCGCTGGCGCGTCGTCAACGACGCGCCGGTCTTCGGGCCGAACGGCGTGGCCGTCGGCTGGGGGCGCGTGTTCGCCTCCACCGGCGGGTACTCGATCACGGCCTACGACGCCGCCTGCGGCAGCCACCTGTGGGAGACGAAGCTCACCGAGGAGGGCCGCGGCGCCGTCAACTTCCAGCCGCTCGTCGCGGGCGAGCTGGTGCTCGCGGCGACCTCGTCGCTCTCGATCCCCGGCAGCCGCGGCTTCCTGTACGCCTCGATCCCGCGACCGGAGAGGTCGCCTGGTCGTTCGACTCGATCGAGTCGCCCGACCTGTGGGGGCATCCGGAGCTGAACAGCGGCGGCGGCGCCTGGTACCCGCCGGCGGTCGACCTCGAGGCCGGTCTCACGTTCTGGGGTACGTCCAGCCCGTACCCGTTCCCGGGCGCCAGGGGCTTCCCCAACGCCGGCAGCCGGCCGGGCGACAACCGCTGGACGGACTCGGTGCTCGCGCTGGACCTCGAGAGCGGCGCGCTGCGCTGGGGCTACCAGCAGATCCCGCACGACTTCTTCGACCGCGACAGCATCGTGACCGCGATCGCGACGATCGAGGGGCCGGACGGGCCGCGGCCGGTGGTGATCAACACCGGCAAGCACGGGCTCGTCGCCGCCTTCGATCCGTCCGACGGGACGCGGCTCTGGAGCACCCCGGTCGGCATCCACAAGAACGACGAACTGACCTCGTTCGAGGGCGAGCTGTGGGTGCTGCCCGGAGCGGTCGGCGGCGTGATCACGCCGATCGCGACGACGGAGGGCATCGTCTACGCCGTCGCCGTCAACGCCGCGACCTACTACGAGTCGCCCGAGGAGACCTCCTTCGGCTACACGACGGCGCTGGGCGAGCTGCCCTCGCAGGTCGTCGCCCTCGACGCGGCAAGCGGCGAGGTGCTGTGGGATGTCGAGCTGCCCGGCGACTCGTTCGGAGGCGCCACCGTCGTCAACGACCTGCTGTTCGTGTCGATGATCTACGGCCGCGTGTTGGCCCTCGACCGGGCCACCGGTCGCGAACTCTGGTCGCTGCAACTGGCGGGCGGGATCAACGGCTCGCCGGCGGTGGCCGGGGACACGATCGTCGTGCCCGTCGGCCTCAGCGACAAGCCGGCGATCGTGGCGCTGCGCCTCGACTGACCGAGGGCGCTCGCGGGCCTACGCCGCCGGTGCGGCCGCGCGCTCGGTGACGAGGTGCAGGAAGGCGGCGACGCGGGCGTCGTCCGGCGCATGCGCGCGGCGGACGGCGAGCAGCGCTCGCTCGGCGACAATCTCGCGGCGCTGCGGGCGCAGCGAGGGCGTCCCTGCCTCGGCGATCTGGGCGGGCAGCACGCTCCAGCAGAGGCCGAGCGCCACCATCTGGCGCAGCACGGCCGGGTTGTCGCTCTCCAGCGTCACGCGCGGCCTCAGCCCGAGCAGCGCCAGACCCCCGTCGATCAGCAGGCGCGTGCGGCGCCCCTGCGGGTAGAGCGCCCACTCGCCCTGCTCCGGCGTCTCCTCGGAGTCGGGCGGCGCGTAGATGTAGAGCGGCTCGCGCAGCACCTCGGTCGAGCGGTAGCCCTCGGGGGGCGGCCCGACGACGAAGGCGACGTCCAGCTCGAAGCGCGCGAGCCGATCGAGCAGGACGGCGCTGCGATCGACGATCAGCCGCAGCTGCACGCCCGGGCGGGCGTCGCGGAAGGCGCGCACGGTCTCCGGCAGCACGTAGAGGCTCGCCGCGTCGATCATCCCGATCCGCAGCACTCCGCCGCCGCCGGCCTCCAGCTCCTGCAGCCACTCCCGCAGTTCCGCGGCGCGGCCGAGCACCTCCGAGGCGAAGCGGGCGACCTCAAGGCCCGCCTCGGTCAGCCGCCGCCCCCGTCCCGCGCGCTCCAGCAGCGGCGTGCCGAGCCGCCGCTCCAGCTGCGCGATCGCCTGCGAGAGCGCGGGCTGGGTGACGCCGAGGCGGCGCGCCGCCTCCGTCAGCGAGCCATGCCGCTCCACAGCGCGGAGATACGCGAGCTGCTGCATGTGCACGTTGAGCGGCGCCGTCTCGATGGCCTCGATGGGTTCCGCCGCGTCGCCAGCGGCGACCTCGGGGGGAAGTGTCATGGGGGCAGTATAGATAAGCATGGCTTCTGTGTCGCATCATCGAGTCGTATTGGAGTAATGGACGTGGCGCGCCTATCGTACTTCGGAAGACCGCGCCGCGCTCCCGCGCGAGCGGCACGAACGGAGGTTTCGCAATGGGCGAGCCAATCAACGTAGCGATCATCGGCGTGGGGAACTGTGCCTCCTCGCTGGTCCAGGGCGTCGAGTTCTACCGCGACGCGCGCGCGGACGAGACGATTCCGGGGCTGATGCACCCGCAGCTCGGCGACTACCACATCCGCGACATCCGCTTCACCGCCGCCTTCGACATCGACGTGAACAAGGTGGGCCACGACATCTCCGAGGCGATCTACGCGCCGCCGAACAACACCTTCCGCTTCGCCGACGTTCCCGCCACGGGCGTCACCGTGGACCGCGGCATGACGCACGACGGCCTCGGCAAGTACCTCTCCGAGGTGATCACGAAGGCGCCGGGCGCAACCGCCGACGTCGCCGGCATCCTGCGCGCGACGAACACCGACGTCGTCATCAACTACCTCCCGGTCGGCTCCGAGGAAGCGACGAAGTGGTACGTGGAGCAGGTGCTGGCGGCCGGCTGCGCCTTCATCAACTGCATCCCCGTCTTCATCGCCAAGGAGGGCCACTTCCAGCAGCGCTTCATCGACGCGGGCCTGCCCGTGATCGGCGACGACATCAAGTCGCAGGTCGGCGCGACGATCCTGCACCGCCTGCTGGCGCGGCTCTTCCTGGACCGGGGCGTGCGCGTGGACCGCACCTACCAGCTCAACTTCGGCGGCAACACGGACTTCCTCAACATGCTTGAGCGTGAGCGCCTGGAGTCCAAGAAGATCTCGAAGACCAACGCCGTCACCTCGCAGATCGACTACGAGCTGCCGGGCACCGACGTGCACGTCGGGCCCTCCGACCACGTGCCGTGGCTGGACGACCGCAAGTGGTGCCACATCCGCATGGAGGGCACGACCTTCGGCAACGTCCCGCTCAACCTGGAGTGCAAGCTGGAGGTCTGGGACAGCCCCAACTCCGCCGGCGTTGTGATCGACGCCATCCGCTGCGCGAAGATCGCGCTCGACCGCGGCATCGGCGGCCCGCTGCTCGCCCCCTCGGCCTACTTCATGAAGTCGCCGCCGGAGCAGTGGGTGGACCACGTCGCACGCGACGAGCTCGAGGTCTTCATCGCCGGAGAGGCGGAGGCGGCCTCGGCCGGATAGCAGGCGCGCGAAGGCGCCCGTCGCGCGATCCGCGGGGTAGACTGCGCGCCGATGGCCATCTACTGGGGGTTCCGGATCGCGGCCCTGCTCGTGCGTGCGATCCCGCTGCGAGCCTCGTACGCGGTCGCGCGGCTGGGCGGGCTGTGCAGCTTCTATCTCTGGCGTGGCGGCCGGCGGCGCTGCATCGCCAACATGCGCCGCGTCACCGGCGGCGACGAGGCGCGCGCGCGGCGGCTGGCTCGCCGCTCCTTCGGCTACTACGGCCTCTACCTCGTCGACTTCCTCGGCATCACCGCCGTCTCCGGCCCGGAGGTGCGGCGGCGCATCATCTTCGACGAGTGGGCGCAACTTGACGAGGCGCGAGCCGGCAACGGCGTGCTCCTCGTGACCATCCACTTCGGCAACTGGGATCTCGGCGCCGCGGCGATGACGGAGCACGGCTACCCGATCTCGGTCATCGCGGACACGTTCGCCGAGCCGCGGCTCGACGACCTCGTCTTCTCCTCGCGGCGGGGGATCGGGCTGCGCATCCTGCCGGCCGGGCGGCTCACGATGCAGCTCGTGCGCGCTCTGCGCGATAACGAGATCGTGGCCGTGCTCGCCGACGTGCCGCAGCCCACGGGCGGTGTCGGCGTCGAGTTCTTCGGTGCGACGATCTCGGTCCCGGACGGGGCGGCGCGGCTGGCCCTGCGCACGGGGGCCAACGTGGTCGCGGCCACCGTGCCGCGCCTTGGCTCGTGGAGCGACGAGTTCAGCGGTGACTTCCGGCGCATCGAGATCGAGCGCAGCGGCGATCGCGATGAGGACGCGCGCGCGCTAACGCAGGCGATGTTCAACGCCTTCGAGGAGATGGTGCGCGCGCGGCCGGAGCAGTGGTACATCTTCCGCCCGCTCTGGCTGGACGACGCCGTGGCGGAGGCGGCGAGCTAGCACGTGCCTGGCTTCATCCTGCTGTGGTGCTGGGTACGACTCTTCGGGCGGCTGCCGCAGCGTGTGCTCTACCTCATCGCCGACCTCGGCGCGGCGGTTGCCTGGTACGCCTCGCCACGGCTGCGCAACGTCGCCCGCTCGCACATGCGCCGCGCCTGCGCACCGGAGGCGACGCCGCGAGAGCGCGACCGCGCCGCCCGCGGCTGCCTGCGCACCGCCGCGCACTACTGGGCCGACCTCGCCTGGGCGGCGCACCGTCCGCCGGAGCGCGCGTTCGACCGCCTCGAGGCCGTCGACGGCTTGGAGCAGTTCTTTGCAGCGCACGATCGCGGCTGCGGGGTGGTCTTCGTCTCCGCGCATCTCGGCAGTCCGGAGTTCATGATCCGCACCGTGGGCGCGCTCGGCGTTGACGTGCTCGTGCTGACGGAGCCGCTCTCGCCGCCCGCGCTGCATCGCCTCGTGCACGACGTGCGGGCAGCGCCCGGCGTGCGTTTCGTGCCCGCGGACCGGCGCGGCGTGCGCGCGGCAATCGAGCAGCTGCGCAACGGCGGCATGCTCGCGATCCTCGGCGATCGCGACGTGCTCGGCAGCGGGCAGTTGCAGCCGTTCTTCGGCGAGCCGGCGCGGCTGCCTCGAGGACCCGTCGAGCTGGCGCTGCGCGCCAACGCCGACCTCGTCGTCGGTTTCGTGCGGCGCACGGAGCGGGGCGGCGTGCGCGTCAGCTTTGAACCGCCGCTCAATCTGCCGCGCAGCGGGGACCGCGAGGCGGACGCAGCCGCGGGCATGGACCTGCTGCTGCGCGCGCTGGAGCGCGGCATCCGCGAGTCCCCGGATCAGTGGTTCGCATTGCACCCCGTCTGGGATGACACGGCCCCGCCGGCCGGGTCCGCCTCGTAGCCGCCGCTCGATGTGCGTAAAATGCCGCCATGACCGATGACGCTTCCTCGGTGACCCGCTCCTCGGTCACCCGCTTCGGCCAGGCCGATCTCCAGATCCACACGGCACACGGCGACGGCATGGCGGATGCGCGTGCGCTGCTCGACCACGTCGAGGAGCACACGGATCTCGACGTGCTCGCGGTGACCGATCACGACGACGTGCGGGGCGCGCTGATCGCGCGCGAGCTGCACGCGCAGGGGCGCTACCGCTTCGAGTTCGTCCCCGGCATCGAGCTCACGACCCGCTCCGGCCACCTGCTCGCCCTCTGGATCGACGAGCCGCTGCCGACGCTGCGGCCGCTCGAGGAGTCCGTGGCGGCCGTGCACCGCGCCGGCGGACTGGCCGTCGCGCCGCACCCGTTCTCCTGGCTGACGCGCTCGATCGGGCAGCACGCGCTCGAGCGGCTGCTGGCGATCAAGGACCCGGCGGTGCACCTGGACGGCATCGAGGTCGCGAACCCGACGATCGCCGGGCGCGTGACCGGGGCCAAGGCGCGGCGGCTCAACGCCGAGCGCTACGGTCTGGCGGAGACCGGCGGCAGCGACGCGCACTTCCTCGAACACGTCGGCAGCGCGACGACGCTGTTCGAGGGCAGGACGGCGGCGGAGCTGCGGCGGGCGATCGAGGAGCGGCGCTGCTCCGGGGTCACCCACGGCGTGCCGGGACTGCGCGCGATCGGTGTGCGGCAGCTGGCGGCACAGCAGCTGCGCGGTCTCGCCGTGACGCCGCGCAAGGTCGCCGGCGAGCGCTGGCGGCGGCTGCGAGGCGAGGCGCCGCGATGAAGATAGCCCTCGTCTCGCCCTACGACTGGCTCACTCCCGGCGGGGTCAACAAGCACATCGAGCAGCTCTCGGCGCGTTTCGAGGAATACGGCCACGAGGCGATCATCCTCGCCCCGGCCAGCGCTCCCGTGGACGACCCGCGCGTGCGCGTGCTCGGCCGCCCGACCCCCGTGCCCGCCTCGGGCTCGATGGCGCGCATCGCGCTTTCGCCACGACTGGGCCGGCATGTGCGCCAGGTGCTGGAGCAGGAGGCCCTGGACGTAGTGCACGTGCACGAGCCGCTGATGCCGACGCTGCCGATCCAGGTACTGCGCAACTCGCGCGAGGCGAACCCGGACGTCGTCAACGTCGGCACCTTCCATGCGACGAAGGACGGCGGCAACCGCCTCTACTCCTACGGGCGGCGGCTGCTCAAGCGCTGGTACCGTGAGCTCGACGGCAAGATCACCGTCTCGCCACCCGCCGGGCGCTATGTGGGGCGTTACTTCCCCGGCTTCTACAACATCATCCCGAACGGCATCGAGGTGGAGCGCTTCGCCGATCCCACGCTTGAGCCGATCCAGAGCCTCGATGACGGGCGGATCAACATCCTCTACGTCGGCCGCGCGGAGAAGCGGAAGGGGCTCGCGCACCTGCTGCGCGCCTTCGGCATCGTGAACGCGCGTGACCCGGGGACGCGCCTCGTGGTCGTCGGGCCGGACTCGCGCGGCAAGCGCCGCTACCGCGCCTCGATGGAGCACGCGGGCCGCCGCGGCATCCGCTTCGTCGACGACGTATCCGACGAGGATCTGCCCCGCTACTACCGCAGCGCCGACATCTTCTGCTCGCCGGCGGAGGGCCACGAGTCGCAGGGCTACGTGCTGCTGGAGGCGCTCTCCTCGGGCGTGCCGATCGTCGCCTCGAACATCGACGGGTACGCCTCGGTGGTCACGGACGAGGTCGAGGGGCTGCTCGTGCGGCCCCGCGATCCGATGGCGCTGGCGGACGCACTGACGCGGCTGGTGCGCAGCTGCGGGCTGCGCGAGGAGCTGGCGAAGGCGGGCCGTCAGCGCGTTGAGGTCTACTCCTGGCCGCGAGTGACGCGGCGGGTGCTCTCCTACTACGAGCGACTGCGCTACGATCGCGCTACCCACAGCCGCGCGGTGCGGGACGCCGCGCGGCGTCCCGACTAGGCGCGGGTCCGCATTGAGGACGAGCGCGACGAGGAGCACGCGGCGATGACGATGCTCCCGCGCCTGCTGCCCTCGCGCGTTCCGGCGCTGATCCTCGATCCGATCGTGCGCGTGCTGATCGCGCTGCGCATCACGCCGAACGTGATCACCGTCGCGGGCTTCCTCGGCGCCGTGGCCGGCGCCGCGCTGATCGCGAGCGGCGAGCTGCTGATCGGCGGCATCGTCGTCTTGATCGCGGGCGCCCTCGATCTGTTCGACGGCGCGCTGGCGCGAGCCACGGGCCGCGCCGGCCCGGTCGGCGCGCTGCTCGACTCCACGCTCGACCGCTGTTCCGAGGCGGTCGTGCTCTTCGGCGTGCTCCTCTACCAGCTCGACCGTGGGAACAGCGAGGAGGCCGCGCTGGTCTTCGTCGCGCTCACGGGCTCGTTCCTCGTCTCCTACGTGCGCACGCGGGCGGGGGAACTCGGCTCCGATATCACCGCGGGGCTGGCGACCCGCCCCGAGCGCGTGGTGCTGCTGGCGCTGGGCTTGATGACGGGCTGGCTGCGCGTGACGCTGTGGATCCTCGCGATCGCGACGGTGCTGACCGCGCTGCAACGACTGGTGATCGCAATCGGCGCGCTGCGGCGCGCACAGACAACGGAAGGCGGCGACTGAGGTGGTGAGCAGCGAACCGGTAATCCCGCGCGAACAACGGCCCGCGATCGCGAAATACCTCTCGGAGCGCCTCGCCGGACCCGTCGCGATCGAGACCTGGACGCAGCGCGAATCCGCGCTCGTGCGCACGGACCGCGACCCCTGCATTTTCTGTGAACCCGTCTCCAGCGCCACGAGGCAGCTCGCGTCGCTGCACCCGCTTATCTCGCTCACGCCCTACGACATCGACAAGCACGCCGGCCGCGCCGCCGAGGCCGGCATCGAGCGCCCGCCCGTGACGGTGCTGCGCGGGCGCAACGGCCGTGAGATCCGCTTCACGGGGCTCTGGTCCGGGCTGCTCTTCACCGCCTTCATGGACGCGCTCGTCTACGTCGGCGCGGGCGTCGCGCCGATCAACCCGGAGACGCGCGAGGCGCTGCACGAGCTCGAGGAGGAGCTGCGGCTGGAGCTGCTCGTCGCACCCTACGACCCGTACTCGGCCTACACGCTGCGGGTCGCCGCGGCCTTCGCGGTCGAGGCGCGGCGGGTGCGCCTCGAAGTGATCGAGATCTCCGAGTTCCCGCGGCTGGCGCAGGCGCGGATGGTCTCCGAGATCCCGGTACTCCTGGTCAACGGCCGCCGCTTCACGGGCGCCTGGGACGAGAACGACCTGATCGAGCAGTTGAAGCGGATCGTCGCCGGCGACGACGAGCCGGTAATCCGCGAGCGCATCCTCGTCTCTCCCTTCATGGACGTCGACCAGGCGCAAGAGTTCGCCGCCCGCGAGGCGCAGGGCGCCGCCGGTCAGCCGTCCACGACCCCGGGCGGCCTCATCATCCCCGGCCGCTAGCCGGCCCAAGTCGTCGGCGAGCACGCGTGGTGCGCGGCGATCCCGGGCACGGATCAGCCTAGCAGGGTGATGAAAAACCCCTGAAGTCGGGAAACGGAGCGTTTCGCGGCACTGCGGCGCTCGGAAAAACCCTTGAAAACAAAGGGTTTCTCGGTAGCCGCACGTAGTCGATTCCGGGCCGAGACCGTTCCAGACGACTTTTTCAGCACCCTGCTAGTCGTCGATGCCGTAGTACCGTCGGTTGATGATTGCCTCGGCGGCAGCCGCGTGCTCCGGAGTCGCGTCGGTCAGGAAGGCTGCCTTGACGTTGCACGCACCCCACTCTACGTCGAGGCACTCGTCTTTGAGGGTGTTGTCACGCAATTGCGCGTACAGGGTTCCGAATCCTTCGCGGAACGCCTCATCGCCGATGGTGCGGTACAGGTCGAGGAACATCGCTTCTCCCAGGGGGTCAGCGCAGGAATAGTGGACCCCCTCTGCCGCCATTAGTCTCAGTAGTCCGCTGATGTTGTCGACTGAAGAGCAGGAGTGGATCGGTTCAGGAAGTGGTTCGCCGGTGCGCGTGCCAACCGAGATGGTTCCCATGAACCTCACAGTGGCCTCCTGAAGCCACCTGGGCGGGGTGTTCCAGTAGGTGCGAGCCGCTTCATGTGCGATGCGCTCATAGTACTCGGCGCCTCGTGGACTTACGGCGATCAGCCCTCGAGCGCCAACGGTTACTGCCCTATCGGTAACCAGTAGAATGGCGTGGCCCTTGGGGTACCGGACGCGCATGAACTCTTCCTGGGTACGCATCGCGTGCTCCAGCAGGTCCATGGCTCGCGATGCCAGCGCCATCGTCCCGGCATCCCCGGGCCAGATCACTGAGAGCAATACTTCACCTGCGAGCGGTAGGTCGATCCTCCGAGTGGGGGTGCTGGTAGGCGTCGCTGTTGGCGTGGGCGTAGGAGTGCTGGTAGGCGTTGCGGTTGCCCGTGCCGTCGATGCCGCAGTGGGACGTGTGGTGGGCTCGGGCTCTGCGGCAGGAGTCGCAGTGGCCGTCGATACAGACGTTGGTGGAACGCTAGGGACAGTCGTAGGGACTCCGGACGCGGGAGTGCGAGTGGACTGCTCGCTCGACGCGGGCGCGGAACCCGGGTCGGGCGTTGGTGAACTCGTGCCGCCCGGGCTACATCCGAGTGCGAGGAGCACTCCGATCAACAACAGCGCCGCACACGCCCGCATGCGGCACGTTATACACCCGCTCGCGCAGCCTGTGCGGGTAGCGGTCTACCTGGCGGGCGTCCGGTCCCGGCCGTTAGCCGGGGCGGCGCGCGACGTAGATGGCGCCGCCGGCGAGCGCGCCCGCCAGCAGCAGCGCAACGAGACCGACGGCGATGCCCACGACGGCGTTCGAACTCCCGCCGTCGGCGCTTGGCGGCGCGGCCGTGGACTCGGCCTCTGCTGCGCCGGTCGCGACCGGGGCCGCCGCCTCGTCCTGGTCCTCGCCGTCGTCGCCGTCGCCGGAGCCGCCGCTTGCGCCGATTGAGGTCGGGATCGCGAGGGGCGCGCGCGTCGCCTCGGAGACGGGGGCGGAGGTGGCCTCGATGCGCGGCGCGTAGTTGATCGGGTTGAGACCCTTGGCCTCACGCCAGCGGTTGTAGAGGCCGTCCTGGTCGAAGCCGTAGACCTGCTCGAGGCCGCGGTCGGTGGTCGCGCCCTCGCGGATGACTCGGAACAGGTCGGCGAATTGCTGCTCGCCGAACTCCTCGATCAGGTAGTCCACCACGGACCAGGACTGGCCGTATTGGATGTTGATCAGGTTCGGGTTGTTGCTGGGGGACTCCAGGTTGCGCAGGCGCAGCGTACGATCCGCGGCGATCGCGAACGCGATCGCGTCGTCGTACTCCAACTGCGAGCTCTGCATGTAGACCGCGGTGCCCTCGTCGAGCCACGAGGGAATCCGGGTGAAGGGGCCGTCGCCGGCGATCGCGGTGACGATGTGCGCCGCCTCGTGGCGCACGACGTCGATCGTCGCCGCGAAGACGAACAGCAGATCGGACCCCACCCGCTGGCCGCCGGTATTCACGAGCCGGTCGAAGGTCAAGCCTCGCGAGCGCATCGCCAGGTCGCCGTCGTCCTCGGAGGCCCAGACCATCACGCGTACCGGGTACGGAACCTTCACCTGCAGCAGCAGCTCGGTGGCTTCGAGGGAGGAGCGGGTGCCCTCCAGCACGCGTTCGGCGCGATCATGGTTGGTGCCGTAGTAGTAGACAGTCACGTCGCCGCCCTCGATGAAGACCCACGGGTACCGCCCGTCGAGGAAGAGGTAGCTCTGCTCCTCGGTGACGAAGCTCTCATCGTCCTCGCCGGTGAAGAGCCAGTGGTAGCGGAACTGCGAGCCGACCGGGATGTAGCGCTGCCCTGTCCGCGTCTCGAGGGTGAGCGAGACATCGAACTCCTCGCCGGCTTCGAAGTCCTCGCGGACCACGGACCCGCCGACGTCCCCTTCCTTCGGGTTCAGGACGCGGTAGACGAGCTCCGCCTCCTTGAGCCCGGCGGGCGCGGCGACACGCACGCTGAAGGTGATCGATGTCGGATCCTTGCTGCGCACGCGCAGGTTGGACGCCTCGATGCCCTCGGCGCGTGTCGCGCCCGGCCAGGCGAGCGCGAGGGCGAGGGCGAGGGCGAACGCTAGCGCGAGTCCGAACGCCGCCGACGTGCGCGACAACAGGCTCATTTCGCTGCCATCTCGTTCACGCCCACCTGCTCGCGCAGCCAAGCGTAGATGAAGTCGTCGATCTCGCCGTCGAGGACGGCGTTCGTGTCGCTCGTCTCGAGGTTGGTGCGCAGGTCCTTGGCCATGCGGTAGGGGTGGAGCACGTAGGAGCGGATCTGGTTGCCCCAGCCCGGTTGCACGTGCACACCCTTGATGCGGGCGAACTCCGCCTCGCGCTTCTCCAGCTCGATCTCGAGCAGCCGTGATCGAAGCACCTGCATGGCGGACTCGCGGTTACGGAGCTGGGAGCGCTCGTTCTGACAGGTCACCACGATACCAGTCGACAGGTGCGTGAGGCGCACGGCGGTGTCGTTCTTCTGCACGTTCTGGCCGCCGTGGCCGCTCGCGCGGTAGGTGTCCACGCGCAGCTCATCCGGCCGGATCTCGATCTCGATGTCCTCGTCCTGCGCCTCCGGCATCACCTCGACGAGGGCGAAGCTGGTGTGGCGTGAGTTCGAGGCGTCGAAGGGCGAGATCCGCACCAGCCGGTGCACGCCTCGCTCCGATCGCAGCAGCCCGTAGGCGTCCTCGCCGATGATGCGGATTGAGACGGACTTGATGCCCGCCTCGTCGCCGGGGGAGATCGAGACCACCTGGGTGCCGTACTCGTGGCGCTCGGCCCAGCGCAGGTACAGGCGCAGCAGCATCTCCACCCAGTCCTGCGCCTCGGTGCCGCCGGCCCCGGCGTGGATCGCCAGCACGGCGCTGTGGTCGTCGTAGGGGCCGCCGAGGGTGAGCGCCACCTCCAGCTCGGTGAACTGCGCCTCGAGGCCGCCGAGTTCCTCCTCGATGTCGCGTTCGAGCGCGTCGTGATCCTCGCCGTCCGTGTCGTCGGCAAGCTCAACGAGGTCGGCGAGGTCGGCGGAGCGGCGTTCGAGTGTTCGCCAGGTCTCGACCTGCCGCTCGAGACGGGCGACGCGCTTCATCAGCGCCTGCGCGCGTTCGGAGTCGTTCCAGAGGTCGGGGGCGGCGGCCTGGGTGCGAGCCTCGTTCAGCTCGCGCTCGCGTGCGGGCAGGTCAAAGCCGCACCTGTACATCGCGCACGCGCTCGAGTAGTTCGGCCAGTCGCTGCCGCAGATCGTCCATGCCTCGATGTTCGCACGGGCGGGCGCAGAGCGCGAAGGGTCAGGCCATGGGCTGGCGGTCGAGTGGTCCGGACGTCTTCACTCGCAGCGCGATCGCCCACTGCGGAATCACGCCGAGGACCGGGATGGCCGCCAGCCAACCCAGCCACGAAGGCTGACCGGTCGCGCGCGCCACTCCCACCCATGCCCGCACTGAACACGAGCCAGTGGGCGAACGGTAGTGCAAGGGCAGCATAGAACCAGGATGTTGCCGCTGCGCCCTCACGATCGGGCCCGTAGAGCGCCTGCCCGCCAAACAAGATAGTCCCGAGCTTGAAGATCCCGTCTATCCACGCACGGAGAACGGATCCCCCGTAGTTCTCCATGCTCCACAACCAAGCGAATACGACCACATGGACGATCAAGCAAAAGAGGAGACTAAGGCGCAGCAGCGCAAGGGCGGTCGTCCTGTCGAGGGATCCAGTCGCGAGCCGTGCGAGGACAGATGCGTTCACAAACGGCACGACCGCCAGCCAGCGACGCCTCCGATCGAGAGAGCCGGTCACGACGTATAGCGGGAACGTCAGAAGGACGTAGGGAATGGTGAGTACAGAGACGAAGCCGATGACACCGATCCACACCCCGACGGAGGAGAAGCCGCCGTCGAGGAACGAGAAGACGAGGGGAGCGGCGTCGACGGAGCCCACGGCGGACCTCCTGGCACCGTTCGAGCATAGCCCTACGCCACCCCCGCAGCCCGCAGCGTGTTCACCAGCAACATGGCGATGGTCATCGGGCCGACGCCGCCGGGGACCGGCGTGATCGCCGCGGCGACCTGCGAGACGCCCTCGAAGTCCACGTCGCCGGCGAGGCGCCAGCCGCGCTTGCGCGTGGCGTCGTCGACGCGGTTCGTGCCGACGTCGATCACGACCGCGCCGGGGCGCACCATCTCCGCCGTCACCGTGTTCGGCCGGCCCGCCGCGACGACGAGGATATCGGCCTCGCGGGTGACAGCCCCGAGGTCGCTCGTGCCAGTGTGCGCCAGCGTGACGGTGGCGTTCGCGCCCTCCGCCTTCTGCCCCAGCAGCAGCGCCAGCGGCTTGCCGACCAGCGTCGAGCGGCCGACGACGACGACGCGCTTGCCGGCGGGGTCCGTGCCCGTCCGCAGCAGCAACTGCTGCACGCCCGCCGGGGTGGCCGGGACGAGGTGGGGCTCGCCTTGCACGAGCCGTCCGAGGTTCACCGGGTGCAGCCCGTCCACGTCCTTCAGCGGATCGACCGCCTCGGTGACCGTGCGCTCGTCGAGCTGCGGCGGCAGCGGGAGCTGGACGAGGATGCCCGAGACGACGGGGTCGGCGTTGAGCCCGCGCACGATCTCCAGCAGCTCGTCCTGCGAGATGTCGGCGGGCGGCGTGAGCGTCTGCGCGTCGAGGCCGACCTCCTCGCAGGCGCGCGCCTTGTTGCGGACGTAGGTGGCCGAGGCGGGGTCGTCGCCGACGAGGACCGCCGTCAGCTGCGGCGTCGCGCCGCCACCCGC
The DNA here is from genome assembly GCA_965247925.1 of Dehalococcoidia bacterium. Classification (GTDB taxonomy): domain Bacteria; phylum Chloroflexota; class Dehalococcoidia; order UBA2979; family UBA2979; genus VXMT01. The sequence goes on along the minus strand of CBDFIB010000003.1, from coordinate 396,380 downwards.
GAGGTGCGCGCGGACGCGGTCGGCGACCTCGGCGCGGATGTCCGCGGCGATCGCGGCACCTCTGATGACCTGGGCAGTCACGCTTGAATCCTCACGGGCGGAGAGTATAGCGGCCCGCGCGTGCTAGAATCGCGCGCCGTGAATACGCACGCCGTTGGCGTCGACATGATCGAGATCGACCGCGTGGCGCGCGTGCTGCAGCGCCACCCTCGTCGCTTCCTTGATCGCGTCTACACGCCCGAGGAAGTCGCGTTCTGCCGGGGCCGCGTGCCGGAGCTGGCAGCACGCTTCGCGGCGAAGGAAGCGGTGATGAAGGCGCTCGGTACGGGAGCACGCTCCGTCGCCTGGCGCGACATCGAGGTGCTCCCGGACCGCCGCGGCAAGCCGCTGGTCTATCTCTACGGGGGCGCCGCGTCGCGCGCGGAGACGATCGGGCTGGACGCGATGGATATCTCGCTCAGCCACCTGGCGGAGTTCGCGATCGCCGTCGTGGTCTCCTCGCAGGAGCGCCGCGAGCAGGATCCGGAGGCCGCGCGGGCGCGGCTCGTAGAACGGCTGCGCGCCTCCGGGCGGCTCCAGTAGGCCGAAGTACGGTGACACACAGGCTCGCGGCGAGGCGCCGGCGAGCGCGTAACGAGGGGAAGCACACATGAAGCTGGTTACGGTCGAGCAGATGCGCGCCCTTGAGGCGGCCGCCGTCGAGGCGGGGACGAGCGAAGCGGAGTTGATGGAGCGCGTCGGGGTCGTCGTCGCGCAGGAGACGTGGATCAACATGGGCGCGGTCGAGGGTCGCACCGCGATCGTCCTCGTGGGGCCCGGCAAGAACGGTGGCGACGGGCTGCTCACCGCGATCAGCCTCAAGGAGTGGGGCGCCGATTCCGCCGTCTACCTCGTGGGTGATCGCCCCGACGACGATCCGCTGCTGCAGCGCGCCATCGAGGCCGGCGTCGAGACGCTGGCGGCGGCCGACGATCCTGGCTGCGAGCAGCTTAAGGAGGCGATGCGCGGCGCGCAGGGCATCGTCGACGCGCTGCTCGGCACGGGACTGAACCGCCCGATCGACGGTCCGATCAAGGACGTGCTCGACCGCCTCGCCGAGGCGCGCGCCAACCGCACGCTGCGCCCGCACCTCGTCGCCATCGATGTGCCCTCGGGCGTGAATCCGGACACCGGGACGGCGGACCCGGCGGCGGTGCGCGCGGACACGACGGTCGCGCTCGGATTCGCGAAGGTCGGGCTGTTCGCGATGCCGGGCCGCGCGATCGCCGGGAACATCGCGGAGGTCGAGATCGGGCTGCCGGAGGACGCGGGCGACGCGCTCCCCTACGAGGAGATCCGGATGCGCGATCTCCAGCGGCTCATGCCCTTCCGCTCCGACGACGCGCACAAGGGGGTCTTCGGCACCGCCGTCGTCGCCGCCGGCTCGAAGTTCTACCCCGGCGCGGCGCGCCTCGCCTCGGAGGCGGCGCTGCGTGCGGGGGCGGGGCTGGTTGTGCTGGCCGCGCCGGAGTCGATCCAGCCGATGTTCGCCGCGCTGTCGCCGGAAGTCACGCATCACCCGCTGCCGGCGGGTGGCGCCGCGGCTGCCGGGGAGCTGCTGGGCGCGCTCGCGGGCCGCGAGGCGCTGCTGATCGGCCCCGGCCTCACGGACACACCCGACACGGTCGAGTTCGTGAGCGGCGTGCTCGACGGCCTCGACGCGGTCGAGGGCCTGAGCGCGGCCGTCTTCGACGCGGACGCGCTGAACGCGCTGGCGCAGATCCCGGACTGGCACGAGCGGCTGTCGCTGCCTCGGGTGCTCACGCCGCACCCGGGCGAGATGGCGCGACTGCTCGGCACGAGCGTCGAGGAGGTGCAATCGAACCGGCTGCGGCACGCGACCGAGTACGCACAGCGCAGCGGCAGCGTGGTGGTGCTGAAGGGTGCGGGCACGATCGTCGCCCACCCGGACGGGCGCGCGCGGCTCTCCGAGTTCGCCAGCGCCGTCCTCGCGACGGCCGGAACGGGCGACGTGCTGGCGGGCTTCATCGTCTCGCTGATCGCGCAGGGGATGGACCCCTACGACGCGGCGGCGGCGGCGGTCTACATACATACCGAGTCCGGTCGAGCGCTGGAGTCGACGGTGGGTCCGTCGACGGCGATCGCGCAGGATCTGCTGCGCGCACTGCCCGACACGCGCAAGGCGCTCGACGGCTAAGGCGGCGACTGCCGGCGGCGCGGAGGGCTCGGCGCTTGACGGGCAGAGGCGGGTAGCCACTACCATGTCGAGGATGCGTAGACGCGGTGGCGGAACCGAGCCGCAGGGGGGGCGTCGCGCGGTGATTGCTCACCTGATCCCACGGCTGTCGCACGGATGCTGCGGAGTCCGCGCGCGCGCGCGCGTCGCGCCGGAGCTGGCGCCGTGAGCGCCGGCCCGGGTGCGTCGCAGTACGACCCGGTCGCGATCGTCTTCCCCGGCCAGGGCTCGCAGGCGCCCGGCATGGGCCGCCTCGTGCACCAGCACTCGGCGCAGGCGCGGCTTGCCTTCGAGGAGGCGAGCGACGTCACCGGCATCGATGTCGCGCGCGTCTGCTTCGAGGGCGACGCCGACGAGCTGTCGGAGACGCGCTTGACGCAGCCCGCGGTGCTGACCACCTCGACGGCGATCTTCCGCGGCATGTGCGAGAAGCTGGGCGAGGTGCGGCGCTCGATCCAGCCGCGCCTCTTTGGCGGCCACTCGCTCGGCCTCTTCGGCGCGGCCGTCGCCAGCGAGGCGCTGACCTTCCGCGACGCGCTGCTGGTGGTGCTGGAGCGCTCGCGCCTGATGAGCAGCTTCAACGAGGGCCGCCCCGTCGGGATGGCCTCGATCATCGGCCTCGACGGCGAGCTCGTGCGGGAGATCTGCGAGAGCGCGACACACTCGCTAGCGGACCGCGTCGATGTCGCCAACCACAACCTGCAGACGCAGACCGTGATCAGCGGCGACGTCTCTGCCCTCGAACGCGCGATGGAGCACGCGCGCGAGCTGCAGGGGCGCGTGATCCGGCTGAAGGTCAAGGTCTCCAGCCACACCCCGCTGCACAACGAGCAGGCCGAGGAGTTCGCCGCGATCATCAAGGACGTGCCGATCAGCGATCCGGTGCGCCCGATCGTCTCGAACCGCAGCTCACGCCTGCTGCACACCGCGGCGGAGCTGCGGGAGGAGTTCTCCGAGCAGTTGCGTGCGCCGGTCTTCTGGGAAGGCAACGTGCGCGCGATGACCAACCAGGGCGTGCACACCTTCATCGAGGTGGGGCCCGGGCACGTGCTCTCGCGCATGGTGCGCCGCATCTCCAACCGCGTGGTCGCCGTCTCGCTCGACGACGCCGAGGTCGAGCCGATCCCGATCTCGGTGCTGCCGCTCGACGCTCTCGAGGCGCCGCAGAGCTGATGGCTCAGGCGCCGCGGCGAGTGGTGGTCACGGGCCTCGGGCTGCTCACGCCTCTCGGGCTCGATGCCGAATCGACCTGGGAGGGTCTGATCGAGGGCCGCTCCGGTATCGCCCCGATCACCGCCTTCGACGCCTCCGCGTTCGAATGCCCGATCGCCGGCGAGCTGCGCGGCTTCGACCCCGCCCAGCACGTCGACCCGAAGCTCGCGAGGCGCATCGACCGCTCCTCGATGCTGGCGATCGCGGCCTCGAAGCAGGCGGTGCAGGACGCGCAGCTCGATCTGGAGCGGCAGCCGCCGGGGAGCGTCGGCATCGTGCTCGGGACAGGTATCGGCGGGGCGCACCTGCTGATCGAGAACCAGCAGTTGCTGGATGAGCGCGGTCCGCGCCGGGTCAGCCCGTTCATGATCACCAACTCGCTGCCGGACACCGCCTCCGGCCTCGTCGCGATCGCGCTCGGCGCGGGCGGGCCGAACATGGCCATCACCGCCGCCTGCGCGACGGGCGGCGCGGCCATCGGCGAGGCGGCGGAGATCATCCGCCGCGGCGCGGCCGACGTGATCCTCGCCGGGGGCTTCGAGGCGCCCTTGCACCCGATCTACTACGCCGGCTTCCAGGCGATGCGCGCCCTGGCCGTGCACGACGACCCGACGCAGGCCTCGCGCCCCTTCGACGCCGACCGCAACGGCTTCGTCATCTCCGAGGGCGCCAGCGTGCTGATCCTCGAGGAGCTCGACCACGCGCTGGCGCGGGGGGCGCGTATCTACGCCGAGTGGGAGGGCGCCGCCACGGCCAGCGACGCCTTCGACATGGCGGCAGCCGCCGATGACGGACGCGGCGTCGTGCGCGCGATGCAGCAGGTGTTCTCCGACAGCGAGGTGCCACGGGGCGAGGTTGATTACCTCAACGCCCACGGGACGAGCACGCCGCTCAATGACCGCGTCGAGACGCTGGCGATCCGCACCGTCTTCGGCGAGAATGCGGACCGCCTCGCGGTCTCCTCAACCAAGTCGATGCTCGGGCACATGATGGGCGCGGCGGGCGCCGTGGAGGCTGCGGTGACGGTCCTCGCCTGCGATCGGCAGATCGTGCCGCCCACGATCAACTATCGTACGCACGACCCGGATTGCGACCTCGACTACGTACCGAACGAGGCGCGTTCGATGGAGGTGCGACACGCGATGAGCACCTCGGTTGGACTCGGGGGGCATAATTCGGTCCTGCTCTTCGGACGCTGGGAGGGTGTGTAATGGGCGGCCTCGATCCGAACGCGATGAGTACCCCCGCCGCCGGCGCGGCCCTGGCAGGGCAGCGCCGCGTCGTCGTCACCGGCGTCGGCCTCGTCACCTCCGTCGGGATTGGCCGCGAGGCGACGTGGGACGCGCTGCTCGCGGGCGAGAACGGCATCGGGCCGGTCACGCTCTGCGAGTCCTCGGACCTCGGCTCGCGCATCGCCGGCGAGGCGCTGGACTTCGACCCGCTGAACTACATCGACCGCAAGGCCGCGCGGCGCATGGATCGCTTCGTCCAGCTCTCGATCGCCGCCACGCAGGATGCGCTCGAACAGTCGGAGCTCGACATCGCGCCGATCGCCGACGAGGTCGGGGCGATGATCGGCTCGGGCATGGGCGGCCTCACCTGGCTCGAGGAACAGTTCAGGGTGATGTTCGAGAAGGGGCCGGGTCGCGTATCGCCCTTCCTCGTGCCCGCCTTCATCTCCGACATGGCGGCCGGTCAGGTCTCGATCCGCTTCGGCGCGCGCGGGCCGAACTACAACACCGTCTCCGCCTGCGCCTCCGGCGCCGACGCAATCGGCACCGCGCTCGAGGTGATCCGCCGCGGCGACGCGCGCGCGATGATCACCGGCGGCAGCGACGCCTGCGTGACGCGCATGGGCCTCGCCTCCTTCCACGCCTCGCGGGCCCTCTCCACGCAGCGCAACGACGACCCCGAGCACGCCTCGCGGCCCTTCGACATGGAGCGCGACGGCTTCGTGCTGGCCGAGGGCGCGGGCACGCTGATCCTCGAGGAACTCGAGTTCGCGAAGGCGCGGGGCGCCACGATCCTCGCCGAGGCCGTCTCCTACGGGCAGTCGGCCGATGCCTTCCACGTCACGCAGCCGTCCGCGAACGGCGAGGGCGCCGCGCGCGCGATGAAGATCGCGCTGCGCAAGGGCGGCGTCGCCGCAAGCGACGTCGGCTACATCAACGCGCACGGCACGAGCACGCTGCTCAACGACAAGTTCGAGACGATGTCGATCAAGGCCGTCTTCGGCGAGTCCGCACTCGCCATCCCCGTCTCCTCGACGAAGTCGATGCTCGGCCACACGCTCGGCGCGGCGGGTGGCATCGAGTCGGCCGTCACCGTGCTCTCGCTCCGTGACCAGCGCCTGCACATGACGCGCAACCTCGAAGTCCCCGACCCCGACTGCGACCTCGACTACATCGCCGAGGGCGCGCGCGACGTGGACATCGAGTACGCGATGATGAACTCCCTGGGCTTCGGCGGTCACAACTCCTCCCTGCTGTTCCGGAGGTACCACGACTAACCCGACCGCCCCGGCAACGGACGCGCGGCTGATCGAGGGCTCCGGCGGACGGCGCTGGCGCATTCGCGCCGTGCCCGACATCGGCGCGTTCGAGGGCGCGACGTGGCCCCCGCTGATCTCCGCCCTGCTCGCGAACCGTGGCGTGCGCAGCCTCGACGAGGCGATCGCATACCTCGGCGAGCCGGGCGAGCTGACGGACCCCGCGCTGATGCCGGACCTCGACATCGCCGTCGAGCGGCTGGAGCGAGCCTGCGCCGAGGCCGAAACGGTCGCGATCCTCGGCGACTTCGACGTCGACGGGCTGACCTCGACGGCGATCCTCAGCGAGGGCCTGCGCGACCTCGGTGCGCATCCGCTGCCCTACATCCCGGACCGCTTCAGCGAGGGCTACGGCCCCAACCCGCAGGCCGTCCGCACGCTGCACGCGCAGGGCGCGAGCGTGCTGGTGACGGCGGACTGCGGCACCTCGGCGCTGCGCGAGGTGGAGCTGGCCAACGAGCTGGGCATGGACGTGATCGTGATCGACCACCACACCGTGCCGGACGAACTCCCCGACGCGCTCGCGCTCGTGAACCCGAAGCTCGGCGGCTCGCAATACGGCTCCGAGCCGGCCGCGGTCGGCGTCGCGCACAAGGTCGTGGATCACCTCTACGTGCGGGCGGGCCGCGCTGGATCGCCCGAGGACCACCGCGCGCTCGTCGCCCTCGGGACGATCTGCGACCTCGCGCCGATGCTGGGCGAGAACCGCGACCTGGTGCGCATCGGGCTGCGCGCGCTGGCGCGCTCGCGGCGTCCGGGGCTGCGTGCCCTTGCGGCCGTGGCGAAGGTCGACCTCGCCGAGGCTGATCCGGACCTGTGCGGCTGGCAGCTCGGCCCACGGATCAACGCCGCCGGGCGGATGGCGCACGCCAGCACGGCGCTCGAACTGCTGCTCACCGACGACGAAGACGAGGCACAGCGCCTCGCCGCCGAACTCGACCGGCTCAACCTCGAGCGCCGCGAGGAGACGACGGCCGCCCTCGATCTGGCCGGCGAGCTGCTGACGCCCGGGGAGCTGGAAGCGCCGCTGCTGATCGTCGCGAGCGAGCAGTTCTCCTCGGGCATCGTCGGCCTCGTCGCCGGGCGGCTCGCCGAGGCGCACCACCGGCCCGCGATCGCGCTCCAGATCGCAGACGGGGAATGCCGGGCCTCCTGCCGCTCGATCGACGCCTTCGACATCACGGCCCTGCTGCGCCGCCACGCCGACCTCTTCCTGCGCTTCGGCGGCCACCGCGCCGCCGCCGGCTTCAGCATCGAGGCGTCCCGGCTGCCCGAGCTGCGCGAGCGCCTCGTCGCCGACGCCGCCGAGCACCTGACGCCCGCCGACCTCACGCGGACGATCGATATCGAGGCCGAACTGCCGGTCGCCGCGGTCAACGGCGACCTGCTGCGCCGCCTCCAGCAGCTCGGCCCGCACGGCATCGGCAACCCGACGCCGCGCTTCCTCGCGAGGGCGGTGCGCATCCTCAACAGCCGTGTCGTGGGCAGCGACCGGTCCCACCTGCAGTTCACGCTCAAGGAGGGCCGAGTCAGCTGGCGCGCGATCGCCTTCGGCCTCGCGGAACACGCGGTCCCCGACGGCGAGACGGCGGACATCGTCTACACGTTCAGCAAGGACAACTTCCGCGGCACCCTCCAGCTCGAGGTGCTGGACCTCCAACTTACGGAGGATCTATGAGCGACCTCATTTGGGCTGCTGGTATGTCCGGAGGGTTCGTACTACTCGGCGCGGTGGCCAACCTTTGCCTGAACTACCGTCTGGAACGGGCTCGCCTTGATGCGCGCGACGCCGAACTCCGGATCGAGCGTGCTGATTGGTACCGGCGCGCCTTGTTCGAGCGACGTCTCGAAGCGGTCCAGCGGGCCCATGGCTGGATCTTGGACCTCTACCGTGCGCTGAACTTTGTCTCGACTAGCAGAGGCTGTCGCACGGAGTGGCGTGGGTGGAGTGCCAAAAGGGTAGCCGGTCGGCAGTCGGCAGTCGGCAGTCGGCAGTCGGCAGTCGGCAGTCGGCAGTCGGCAGTCGGAGCGGAGCGGTCGCGTCTGGCGGGGCAGGCGCGCTACGCGGCAGCCGCGGCGGTAGCCCGGTCTCCTCGCCGGGGGTTGCTGTTCGCTGGCCGGGGTGACGGGCGCGCCCGGCGATAGAGCTTCTTGAGGTTGTGGGTGGCGGCGCTCAGCTTCCATTCGCTGGCGCACGCGGCGATCCCGCGCCGCTTGAAGCGGCGGATGCCGCGGTTTTCCTTGACGTCTCCAAAGACGGGTTCGATCATCCAGCGCCGCTGCTCGTAGAGACGCCGGCCCCGCTGCGTCGCCAGTTTCCGGTCCATCCGTTCACGTACGGAGAGCCCGGCAGGGATGCGCCCGCGCGGCGCCGCAGCGCCGGCGCGCCGGTTGCGGTCGCTGCGGGTGGCGATCAGCAGCTCCGGACCCCTGCCTTCGGCCTGCCGCACGTTCGCCTCGGAGTAGTAGCCGGCATCGGCCAGCAGCACGCGCAGCGGCCCGCAGTGTGCGGCCTGCAGGTTGCGGTGCATCGCCTCGATCATCGGTTGCAGCTCGTGCATGTCCGTCGCCTGGAGGCTCACCTCGGCCGCGACGATGATCTGGTCGCTACTCGTCACCGCCTGCACGTTGTAGCCCTGGAAGTAGCCGTGATAGTCGCGCACCACGCGGCTGTCCGGGTCGGTGACGTTCACCTTCGCGCCCGGGTCGGGCTGCGGCGGCTGCGGGCGGCGCCCGCGCCGGTCCTTCTGCGCGCGGCTCCTGAGGCGTTCCTCATAGTCCACCTGCCGCTCCCGCTCACGGGCCGCCAGCCGCTCCCGCGCCTCGCGCAGCCGCTGCAGGCGCTCCTCGCGGTCCCTGAACCCCGCAGGCAACTCGTCGCCCCGCGCGTCGCCGAAGCGCGCGTTCTCCTCGGCGTCCACCCGCTCCGCCTCGGCGAGGATGCGCCGCACCTCGGCCGCAAGCTCCGCATCCGTGCGATTGCGCTCACGGCTGGCGTTCGCGCGGAGTTTGGTGCCGTCGAGCGCGACCACGCCGACCCGCAACAGACCCGCCTCGGCGCACAGCCTGAGCACCCCGGCGAACAGTCCCGCCAGCGCTTGCTCGTGCTGCTGCCGGAAGCGGCAGATCGTGGCGTGGTCGGGCTGCTGGTTCGCGGTCAGCACGCGGAAGGCGATGTCCTCGCGGCAGCGCCGTTCGATCTGGCGGCTCGAGCGCTCGCCCTCGCAGTAGGCATAGAGCACGAGCGCGACCATCATCGACGGCTCGTACGCCTTCCGCCCCCAACCGTCCTCGCGGTAGCGCGCGTAGAACGCGGTGAGGTCGAGCTGGCTTACCGCATCGAGCACGAACCACGCGAGGTGGTCCTCGGGCAGCCAGTCGCGGAGGCTGGCGGGCATCAGGTATTGCTGGTCACGCTCGCACGGCAGGAAGCGCTGGGTCATGGCGGCACCCCGGAATCACTCCGCCCCCGCCGCCATGCTCATCCTATCGCGATGTTCCCCGCATCGCGGGTTTGTGCGACAGCCTGCAGCAGGGTGATGAAAAAGTCCGCCGCGGCGGTTTTGGGCTGAAATCGCGCTGGCCGCGACATCAAAAACCCCAATGTTTCTGGGCTCTACGCCAGCCCACCGAATGGCCAGTGAGACCCAGCGGCCCAGGATCAGGGGTTTTTCAGCAGCCTGCTAGTGGCGCCAGTCCGGAATCTGCCGAAGCGAAGGAACTGCGACAGCTCGCGGCGGACGCGCGCGCCTGGTACGACGAGAATGTCCTGTACCTTTACGACGAACTGCCGCCCGCATCCGCCTTCGTGGGATTCACAAACACGGCGCGGCTTGTGGCGTCAGGGCACGATCTCCCGGACATCTGGACGAAGCATGGGGAGGCCGACGAGGAGGTTAGGGCGCGCGCCTCGGCGCTACTGGCTCTTGAGGCATCCGAAGACTGACATCCCGCCCGCCCAGACTGCAGCCTGACCCCCACCTGACCTCGCGCGCCCGCGCGGTGTAACATCCCGCCACCACGTGCGCGCAGGGGGTGCCGACACGATGAACGCCTACACGTCCGAACAGCTTCGCAACGTCGTCCTGCTGGGGCACAGCGGCGCGGGGAAGACGATGCTGGGCGAGGCGATGCTCTTCGCCTCGGGTGTCACCAGCCGCCTCGGCCGTGTCGAGGACGGCAACACCGTCTCCGACTTCGACCCCGAGGAGCACGCCCGCACCTACTCGATCTCGCTCTCGATGCTGCCCGTCGAATGGGCCGGACAGCGCCTCAACATCATCGACACGCCGGGCTACGCCGACTTCATCGGCGAGGTCGTGAGCGGCCTCGCCGCCGCCGACTCCGCGCTCATCACCGTCGACGCCTCCAGCGGCATCGAGGCCGGCGCGGAGCTCGCCTGGGATCAGGCGGAGGCGCGCGGCCTGCCGCGCTTCATTGCCGTCACGCGCATGGACCGCGAACACGCGAACTTCGAGCAGGTGCTCGACGAGGTGCGCGATCGTTTCGGCGTGAAAGTCGTCCCGCTGGCGATCCCGATCGGGTCCGCCGACTCCTTCGAGGGCATCGTCCACCTCGCCAGCGGCGACGCGCGCATGGGCGCCGACGCGACGGTCGGCGAGGCGCCAGCCGAACTCGCCGACGCCATCGAGGCCGCGCGCGAGCAGCTGATCGAGTCGATCGCCGAGACCGACGACGAGCTGCTCGAGCTCTACCTTGAGGGCGAGGATCTGCCGCCCGAGCGTGTCGCGGCGGTGCTGGCGGCGGCGGTCGCGGCCGGGGACGTGGTGCCGGTGCTGCCGGTCTGCGCCGTCAGCGGCGTCGGCGTGCGGACGCTGCTGAACGAGTTCGCGAGGCTGCTGCCCTCGCCGCTCGGCAGGGAGCACGAGCTGGCCGACGGCTCCTGCACCACGTCCCCCTCGGGCCCGCTGGTGGTGCACGTCTTCAAGACGGCGGCGGACCCCTTCGTGGGCAGGCTGACGTTCATGAAGGTGCTGAGCGGCGTGCTCACGCCGGACGCGAACCCTTACAACCCGGAGCGGCGCACCAACGAGAGGCTGGGGCACCTCTTCATCCAGCGCGGCAAGGAACAGATCGAGACGCCGCAGCTGACCGCCGGCGACATCGGCGTGGCCGCCAAGCTCGCCGAGACGATGACCGGCGACACGCTCCTCGGCAGCGACGCGCAGAACGAGCGCGTGCCGGCCCTCCCGTTCCCGGAGGCGACGTTCCGCTCCGCCCTCCACCCGAAGACGAAGGCCGACGTCGACAAGCTCTCCTCGGCCCTCCAGCGGCTGGTCGAGCAGGATCCGACGCTCGCGGTCGTCCGAGACGCGAATACGAGCGAGACGGTGATGTCGACGATCGGCGACGCGCAGGCCAACATCACCGCCGCGCGCCTCGAGAAGAACTACGGCGTCGAGGTAGACGTGACGATCCCGGTCGTGCCCTACCGCGAGACGGTCACAACCAAGGCAAAGGCCGAGTACAGGCACAAGAAGCAGACTGGCGGACACGGGCAGTACGGCCACGTCGTCATCGAGGTCGACGCGGCCGAGCGCGGTGCGGGCTTCACCTTCGAGCAGAAGGTCGTTGGCGGGAACGTGCCGAGGCAGTTCATCCCCGCGGTTGAGAAGGGCCTGATGGAGACGCTTCCCTATGGGCCGCTCGCGCACGCGCCGATCGTCGATGTACGCGTGACGCTGCTCGACGGCTCCGCGCACTCGGTGGACTCCTCGGAGATGGCGTTCAAGCTGGCCGCCGCGCAGGCGCTGAAGCAGGGCTTCCTCGACGCAGGGCCGATCCTGCTGGAGCCGATCGTGCGGCTGGTGGTGCGCGTCCCCGGCGACCGCGTCGGCGACGTGATGAGCGACCTCAACGGCCGCCGTGGCCAGGTCCACGGCGTGGACACCGAGGGCGACTACAGCGTGATCCAGGGCGAGGCCCCCCTCGCCGAGATCCAGCGCTACGGCCCGGACCTGCGCTCGATGACCAACGGCCGCGGCACCTTCACCGTCGCCGTCGACCGCTACGCCGAGGTGCCGGTGCATGTGCAGGAGCAGGTGCTGAAGGAGCTGCAGGCCGCCGCGGGGGCCTGAGGCGGGAGCCCGCGGCCGCCTCAGGCCGTCGCGGGGCCGAGTTCCGGGTTGCGCCAGATCGTCTCGTACTGACGGCCGCGGATCGCGTTGCCGAGTTCCTGCTGCTCGAGGGCGTAGAGCTCCGCGAGGCAGTCCCGTGCGCGCGCCAGTTCCGCCTCGCCGCCGATATCGTCGAGGCGCGCGACCACGTGCTCCCAGACGCCGGCGTCCTCGAGCGCTCCCACCCGCCGTGTCCAGGGGATCAGCGTGATCGAGTCCGGGCGGGGGAGCCGGGGGCGTAGCCGCTTCAGCGACTCGAAGCGCTCCCTCGCGTTGCGCACCATCGGCACGACGCCGATGTAGGGGCGGACGAACTTGCCGGAGCGCGTGTCCAGCAGCAGCGTCCGGCGCAGCATCGGGAAATAGATCGAAATGACCGAGGCCTCCTCGATGTTCTCGCAGATGCCCTCGATGTCGATTTCGAAGCCGCCGTCAAGCATCGTTCGCTCCTGACTCCGTCACTCCATCGGTGCTTGCGACCAGCCGCAGGAAGCGCCGGCGTCCGACGCGCAACTCGTCGCCCGGGTGGACCGTGCGGTCAAACTCCGAAACCGGCTCGCCGTTGACGCGCACCGCGCCCTGCTCGACGAGCCGCCGCACCTCGGCGCCGCTCATCGCCAGCTCGGCGTCCACCAGCACGCGGTCGAGGCGTCCCGATGGCGCGAGCGCGCCGTCCGAGGAGAGCGCGTACACCGGCATCTCGTCCGGAGTCTGGCGGCGCTGGAAGGTCGACTCGAAGTAGTCTCGCGCGGCCTCGGCCGCGGCGGCGTCGTGCAGCCCGGCGGTGATCTCGAAGGCGAGGCGCTTCTTCGCCTCCATCGGCGAGCCAGCGAGCAGCGCCGCGATCTCCACGCCCGAAAGGTCCGTGAGCAGCGTGAAGTAGTTGCGCAGCGAGGAGTCCGGAATCGACATCACCTTGCCGAACAGCTCGTTCGGGGGCTCGTCGATGCCGATGTGATTGCCGAGCGACTTCGACATCTTCTCGTGGCCGTCGGTGCCGGCGAGGAGCGGCAGCGTGATCGCGATCTGCGGACGTTGGCCGTACTCGCGCTGGAGCTGGCGGCCGGCCATCAGGTTGAAGAGCTGGTCGCTGCCGCCGATCTGCACGTCGGTCTCCATCGCGACCGCGTCGTAGGCCTGCATCAGCGCGTAGAGGAACTCGCTGACATGGATCGGGTCGTGGCGCTCGAAGCGGCGCGCGAGATTGTCGCGCTCCAGGAACTGCGCCACCGTGAAGTGCGAGGCGAGGCGCAGCACCTCGCCGAAGTTGAGCTTGCCGAGCCAGTCCGCGTTGCGCCGCACGATCGTGCGCTCCCGGTCGAGGATGCGGAAGACCTGGTCCACGTAGGTGCGGCTGTTCGCCTCGATCTCCTCCGGGGAGAGCATCGGGCGGGTCTTGTTCTTGTCCGAGGGGTCGCTCACGAGGCTGGTGAAGTTGCCGATCAGGAACGTCACCTCGTGGCCGAAGTCCTGGAAGGTGCGCAACTTGCGCATCGTCAGCGTGTGGCCGAGGTGCAGATCGACCGCCGTCGGGTCGTAGCCGCAGTAGACCCGCAGCGGGCGACCCTCGGCGAGCCGCTCGCGCAGCTCGCGCTCCATCGTGCGGCGCGTCGCCTCGTCGCCGAACTCCGTGCCGCGCATGATCGCGGCAAACTGCTGCTCTAGTGCTTCGCTCATGCGAACCAGGCCCGTGTTTCCTCGACGTCGCGGCGGATCTGCGCGATCAGCGCCTCGGGGCCGTCGAACTTCTGCTCCGGGCGCAGGCGGTGCAGCAACTCGACCGAGGCGACCCGGTCGTAGAGGTCGCCCTCGAAGTCCAGCAGGTGCGTCTCCACCGAGCGCCGCACCCCGTCGAAGGTGGGACGCGTGCCGATGTTCGTGCAGCTCTCCAGGCAGCGCCCGTCGACCTCGGTGCGCGAGGCGTAGACGCCGTCGGCGGGAAGCGCGAGGTCGGGGCTGAGGCCGAGGTTGATCGTGGGGAAGCCGATCGTGCGGCCGCGCTCGTCGCCGTGGACGATCGGGCCGCGCAGCGCGAAGGGGCGGCCGAGCAGGTCCGCCGCCTCCCCCATCAATCCGGCCGCCAGCGCCTCGCGCACGCGCGTCGAGGAGACCGGCGCGCCGTCCTCCGGCAGCAGCTCGATCGGCTGCACCTCGAAGCCGAGGTCGAGGCCGAGTTCGGCGAGGCGCTCCGGGGTGCCCTCGCGGTTGCGTCCGAGGGCGAAGTCGCGCCCGATGACGATCAGCTTCAGCCCCGTCTCCTCGACGAGGATGCGCGCGAAGTCCTCGGCGGAGACCTGCGCCAGCTCGGAGGTGAACTGCACGACGGCCACGAAGTCGACGCCCGTGGTGCGGAGCTGTTCAACGCGCGTTTCGAGGGAGGTGAGGTAGGAGATCTCGATGTCGGGGCGGAGCACGGTGATCGGGTGGGGGTGGAAGGTGACGATGCCGGCGCCGAGCTGGCGGGTGGCGGCATCGGCGCGCAGCCGCTCGAACAGCATCCGGTGGCCGCGGTGGACCCCGTCGAAGACGCCGAGCGTCAGCGCGTGCGCGCCCGGGGAGGCGGCGCGGCGCAGCTCTTCGCGAATGAGCAGCACGTGGTGGGCTTGTCCCCTCTGGGCCGTTGTCGCGACCGCGAGCAAGGATCGTAGCACCGGCCCGATCGCTGCTTCAAACCGCAAGGAGGCGCGAGACCATGAGCCTCGATTCTGCAGCGGTATGATCGTGCCAGTGACTGACGGAGAGAACACGCCTACCGACCGCCCGGAATGGGCTGATGCACTGGGTCGCCTAGCGCCAGACATCAAGGAGTTCATGTCGGAGAGACACGCGTGGGTCCAAGAGCAGCACGCGCTTGTCAACGATGCCGCGCCACCTACTGAGGACTACCAAATCGCGCTGTGGAGGCTCCGGGCATTCGCATCGGAAGCCGTGGCTCGATGGCCGATCGCCGACGAGTACGAGAGGTTCCAGCATCTGGCCATAGTTGACGCTCACGACGCCGTCGTAGACGCCGGTGCTGCGCTGCTGTCGGGAATGGGGGCGCCGGCCGTCGCACTCCTGCGGAGAGCCTACGAACTGAGCATGCTTCTCACGGCGATCTGGCACGAGCCAGACAGAACACTCCTCGATCTGCGGGACGCGCTGAAGAGTCCGAGGCTCCATGACAACCTGGCACCGCTCGCGCGGGCCGGTGCCATCGGTGCCGTCATGCCCCACCTGAGGGATCTGAGGCGCCGAGCTGGCTTGGAGAACACCGAGGCGCTCGACGAGGTTGAACGCGGTCTCACCTCTGTCGGACACGGCGGAGTGCTCGCCGCCGCCTTTTATGCAGCCGGTGATCCTGATGATCCCGTCGAACCGCGCATCGCCGGTGCCTGCGCGTACCTCGAAGTTCACGAGCGGACTGCCGCGCTGACGTCGGCCGCCGCTTCGATGATCACGGAGCGTCTCGGCTTCGAAGGCACACACCGCCACGCGAAGATCTTCGACTTTGGCGAAGTCGAGAAGCGCGAGGATGAGGCGATGGACGCCTTTGAGGGGACGTTCCCCTCCGCAACCTCTGCGATATGGGCCGCATGCATGGGACTGCGAAGTCTCGCCGTCGAACTTGGCGAAACACTCGGGAACCGACCCTACGACGATCTTCAGCGGCAGTACCTTGTCATCCTGGACGGCGTCAGCACCGCCGACTTCGCGTTCGAGCTACTGCACCGTTGTCGGCTCGTTGCTGCAGCCACGGCGACCCGACGGCTGTTCGAACTGTCGCACGAAGCACAGGGTTGGGCTGAACGGCCCGATTGGATGGCCGAACGCTCTCGCAAGGCGGGCGGCGACATCTTGGTCCGGTACCGAACACCGCCGACGGCAACCATGGTCGACGCCCTCTACTCGGAAGATGTGCGCGCCCTGCAGCGCCGGACCTACTCATCGCTGTGCTCCGTCGCGCACGGGGGCTTGCAGGCGCACGAGTATCTCCTCCGAGATCCTCTGTCTCCACAGCCCGCACCAGCGTTCATTTACCGCCACCATCGCTGGCTGCTCGGGACCTTGTCGTCCAGCCTGGATCAACTGCTCCAGTCGGCGCTAATCATCGCAAGCCGCGTGAACGAACAGATTCGAGTCAACCATGCTGGCTATGAGTCGCCGCTACGAGGGTGGCTTAGTGACATGCCCGTGCTGGGACTGGTTTCGCGTCTGCCTGACGAAGGTGACGCGGCTCCTTAGCCCGAATCCACCGATCGAAGCTTGACAGGGCGGGATGCGGGGCTGGCGGAGAGTTCGGCGGGCGTGCCGGCGTTCGCCAGGCGGCGGCGCGGGCGGAGCGGAGCGAGGAGCCCTCGCTCAGCGCCGCTCGGGGGCGCTGAGGGCGCGGGCGCGAGGGTGCGCGAGGCGTGCGCGGGCATGCTGGTGCGAGCCTCGGACCCGGGGCCAGCGCTGTGGGCGGGGCGTGAGGCGGGGAGCGGTAGCGCCCGGAGTCGCGCGAGCGCGGCTGTCCACTGGGCGGCCCAGGGCCAGCGCTTCGGGAGGTGCAGGGTCCAGCGCCGGGCAGAATGGGTGAGCCGTCCGGCGAGAGCGAAGTAGCGCCGCCTGAGCGTCTTCGTCGTCACGATTCCCTCGCCGAGCCCGAGGCGCGCCGTCCAGCGGGCGAGGTTGTGCGCGATCACCTGCACCGCGAGCCACGCCGCGTTCGCGGTGCAGCGGCCCGAGGGGAGATGGTTCAGCCCGACGCCGTACTTGAGATCGCGGATCGCGTTCTCGATCTCGGCGTGGCGGCGATGGTCGGCCTCCAGCTCCATCATCTCTCCGGCGCGATCGCTGATGAAGGCGTGGTAGCTATAGTTCACGAAGAGCGCGAGCTGTGAGCCGGGCGCCGGCTTGACGCGCCGCACGATGAGCCGCACCGGGGTGGCATCCTCCTTGTGCTGGAACGGCGTGTAGGTCGTCTCGGCGACATCGGCGCCGCCCGGCAGCCAGTACGGGATCGGCGTCCAGTCCTCTTCCGCTATCGCCTCGATCAGCCGGCGTACGCTCGGCTGCTGGCGAATGGTGATTGAGAAGCGGACATCCAGCGCGCGGCAGGCGGCGACGACGGCGTGGGTGTAGAAGCCGCTGTCGGCGCGCACCGTGAGCTGCCCCGACGCCCCGGCCTCGCGCAGCCGCGCCACCGTCTCACGCAGGAAGTGGGCGGCGCCGCGGGCGGTGTGCGCGCGGCCCTCGCGCAGCCGCGCCATCAGCACCTCGTCCGTCCCGGCCGCCACCGCGAGCAGCGGGTGATAGCCGCGCGCGCCGCTGTAGCCGGGCTGGCGGGCGCCCTCCTTCGCCAGGCCGTAGGTCTCGCAGAGCGTCGAGTCGAGGTCGATCGTGAGCGGCGCGTCGCCGGGTCCCGCCCCGGCCGCCCAGCCGCGGGCGAGCAACTCGCGGCTGAGGCGGTCGAGCTGGCGGACGTGGCCTCAGCTGAAGCTGCGCAGGAAGGTCCCGAGGGTGGACGGCGCCTTGACGGTGCAACCGAGCACGCTCGCCGTCCCGCCGGCGCGCAACGCAGCGGCGGCGTCGATGCAGTCGCCGCCCGCGAGCGCCGAGGCGACCAGGGTCAGCAGCTTGTCGCCGGCGTTCGCGCGCCCCGCCGCGTCACCGAGGTCGAGGTAGCTGTCGGCGAGCTCTTGCAAACCGAGATGCTGGGCGAGCGTGGCCGGGAGGAGCAGCCCCGCATCGGCCACCAGGCGGTGGTCGTCGAAGGCGATGTCTATCCGGTCGGGGTCGCTCGTTGGTAGCATCGAATGGGTGCTCCCTGTCGCTGGTACGTGATTTGTCAAAACCCATTGTCCCAGCTACAGCGGAGCACCCAACCGCAGCCGCTCGCGCGCTCTTCTTCGGTGGATTCGGGCTTAGCGGGAGGCGATGGGTTCGTTCCTAGTCTGCTTCTCCACATGGCAGATCTGCCGTCGGGCCACACCTCAGAAGATCCGGATCGGAGCAGCCAGTCGGAAACACGGTCGTTATCCTTCGCCGGGCTCCTCCGTCGCGGGCAGCGCGGCCTGCGCCGAGGCGCCCTCGACGCGCGCGAGGGTGATCTCGCCGAAGGCGCCGTCCTGGCGCGCCTCGAGGTAGCCGCGGCGGATCAGATCGAGCACCGCGAGGAAGTCCACGATCACCACCAGCCGCGAGGTGGCCGCGCCGATCAGCTCGCGGAAGGAGACCGTGCGCTCCCGCTCGAGGCGCGCCGTGAGCAGGGAGACGCGATCGCGCAGCAGCACCGGCTCGCGCGCCAGCTCCGGCTGCGGCTCCTCCGCGGGGAGCCGCTCCAGCACCTCGCGGAACAGCGCGTAGAGCTGGTCCGTGTTGACGCCGTCGAGGCCGCTCGCCGGTGGCAGCTCGGGCGGTGCGGCCTCGCGGCGGTACGCGCTGCGGTGCTCGTCCTCCAGGCCGCGCAGGTGCTCCGCGGCGCGGCGGTAGCGGCGGTACTCGACGAGCGCGTCGAGCAGCGCCTGCGGGTCGCGATCGTCGGCATCGTCGTCGCCGTCCCCGGGCTCGGGCGGGAGCAGCGCGCGCGACTTGAGCAGCAGCAGCCGCGCTCCCGTGGAGATGAACGCGGCGAGCGCGCCGAGGTCGATGTGGTCGCCGGTGCGCACGTAGGCCAGGTACTGCTCCGCGACGCTGACGAGCGAGACCTCGGTGATGTCGAGTTCGCGCCGCTCGATCAGGTGCAGCAGCAGTTCGAGTGGACCCTGGAACTTCGGCAGATCGAGGGCAAACGCGTCCTCTTCCTGCGCTTCGGCGGCGGCGGGAGCCGGCTTCGTGGCGGAGGCGGCAGGCGGCTCGTCCGCGGGAGGCTGCTCGGCGGGGTGGGGCGCGGTCATCGAGCGCGCCGCCGTCAGGCCGCGACCCGCGGGCGCTCGGCGAGCGGGCGGCCGATCGCGCGGGCGATCGTCGAGGCCTCCTGCATCAGCTCGTCGAACTGCTCCGGGGTGAGCGACTGCGCTCCGTCCGAGAGCGCCCGGTCCGGGTCCGGGTGCACCTCGATCATCAGTCCATCCGCGCCGACCGCCAGGCCGGCGCTCGCCATCGGCCGCACGAGGTACGAGTGCCCCGTCCCGTGCGAGGGGTCGACGATCACGGGCAGGTGACTGAGCCGCTTCACGAGTGCGACGGCGTTGAGGTCCAGCGTGTTGCGCGTCGCGGTCTCGAAGGTGCGCACGCCGCGTTCGCAGAGGATCACGTTGCGGTTGCCCTGCGTGAGCACGTACTCCGCGGAGAGCAGCCACTCCTCGATCGTGGCGGCAAGCCCACGCTTCAGCATCACGGGCTTGCCGGTCTTGCCGGCCTCGGAGAGCAGCACGTAGTTCTGCATGTTGCGCGCGCCGATCTGCAGTACGTCCGAGTGCTCCGAGACGATGTCCACGTCGCGCTCGGAGAGCAGTCCGTGATTACCGGCAGCTGGTGCTCGCGGCCCGCCCGCTTCAGCATCTCGAGCGCCTCGAGGCCGAGTCCGCGGAAGGAGTAGGGCGAGGTGCGCGGCTTGAAGGCGCCTCCGCGCAGGATGTGCGCGCCGGACTGCCTGACCGCGGTCGCGGTCTCCCAAAGCTGCTCCTCCGACTCGATCGCGCACGGGCCCGCCATCACGACCGGCCGCCCGTTGCCGATGCTGACCCCGTATGCGAGGTCGACGACGGTGTCGCTCTCGCGCACCTCGCGGCTGGCGAGCTTGTAGGGGCGCGAGACACGCAGCACCTGGTCGACGCCGTCCATCGTCGCCAGCTCGTCGAGCAGGTCCGGGAAGACCTGCCCGAGGACGGCGATGACCTTGCGCTGCTCGCCGTGGATGACCTCGCTCTGCAACCCGAAGGACTCGATGCGCTGGAGCACGCCTGCGCTCTGTTCCTCGCCGCTGTCGATGCGCATCACGACGATCACGCGTCGCCACCCTCCGGACCGGCCGTCCCACCGGCGGTCCCGGCGATGTCGGGACGCAGCGCGGTGGCTTCGTGCAGGTAGATGTGCTGGATCTCATCGGGACCACGGTCCGTGTTGACGTGCATCAGCAGCCGCAGGCAGCGCGGCAGCCCGCCGGGTACTGCCATCTCGTGCCCGCACAGCAGCGGCACATCGACCCAGCCCACCTCGCGCGCGGCGACGGCGGGGAACTCGGCGTTGAGGTCGGGCGTCGTGGTGAAGAAGACCGAGGCGATCTGTGTGCGCTCCACGTCGTTCGCCTCGACGACGGCGTGCAGCAGTTCCCTGGCCGCCTCGAGGATCGCCTCGCGCGTGTTCGCGCGTACCGACGTTGCGCCCCGGATGCCGCGAACCATCATGTTGCCGCTGCCTCCGCTACCCGGCCGCTCAGCCGCTTCATCAGGTTACGCACCGCCTCGTGGCGGCGCTCGATGGGCGCATCGCGGATCGTTTGCACGACCGCGCTGCCGACGATCGCGGCGTCGGCGATGCGGCCGACCTCCTCGACATGTTCGCGCGCCGAGATGCCGAAGCCTACCGCGAGCGGGAGCGAGGCGCGCTCGCGCACCCGCGCGATGAACGCCGGCAGGTCCTCCGGAAGCTGCGCGCGCGTTCCGGTCACGCCGGTCACGCTCACGCAGTAGACGAAGCCGCTGCCGCGTTCGCCGACCGCCTCGATGCGTTCCGCGGTGGAGGTCGGCGCAAGCAGGTAGACGAGGTGCACGCCGTGCTCCCTCGCCGGCTCCGCCAGCTCGTCCGCCTCCTCGACGGGCAGGTCGACCACGATCAGGCCGTCGACTCCGGCTTCCGAGGCCGCCCGTGCGAACGAGTCCGTCCCCGGAGCGAGCATCGGGTTGAAGTATCCCATCAGCAGCAGCGGCGCGGTGACGCCGTCATCGCGCAGCGCCCGGACACTGGCGAGCACGTCGTCCTGCGTCACGCCGGCGTCGAGCGCCTGCTGGTAGGCAGCCTGGTTGGTGACGCCATCGGCGAGCGGGTCGCTGAAGGGCACGCCCAGTTCGACGGCGTCCGCGCCGCCTTCGAGCAGCGCGCGCACGATTCCCGGCGTGGCGTCCGGCTCCGGCCAGCCGCCGGGCACGAAGGCGATCAGCGCGGGCCGGCCCTCGGCCCGCGTGCGCTCGAACAACTCCGCGATGCGATCACTCATGGGCGGTGCTCATTCACCTCAATCGAGGAAGATCAGTGTAGCGGCGAATGCGACGCCGTTGACGCCGGCGTGCGCCGCGATCGTGGTCCAGAGCGAGCCGGATTCCTCGTATGCCCACGCCCACAACGCGCCGATGGCGGCGAAGGGCACGAGCACGGCGAGGTTCACGTGGAAGATGCCGAACAGCGCGCCGCTCAGCGCCATCGCCGGGAGCGCACGCCAGTAGCCGCGCAGCCCGCGGAACAGCAGCCCGCGGAACAGCAGCTCCTCGCTCAACGGCGCCCCGATGACGGTGGCGATGGCCAGCACCACCACGAGGGCGATGCGGTCGCGGTCGAACTCGATCGTGTTGCCACCCTTGAACGCCTCGACGGGCAGTCCGAGCGTATCGAGCAGCGCGATCGCCGCGACGTAGCAGACGAGGATCACGTAGGCGCCGGCCCAGGCGATCGCCATCGGGCCCCAGACGCGCGGTCGCACGAAGCCGAGCTCCGCCAGCGTGATCCCGCGCCGCGCTGCGAGCAGCAGCACCGTGGCCACGAGGATCAGGTTGAAGCCGACGATCGCGGCTGCGCCCGCAGCGTTGACGCCCACGCCTCGCTCCACCGTGGTGGCGAAGAGGCCCGCAAGCACGGCGAATGCGATGACGACGACGGCAAGGGCGGAGACCATGTCGCGCACGCGCCACAGCGGCGGAAGCGTCGCGATCCCCGGTTCGGCACGATCAGCGATCACGTTGCGAGCGTAACAGGCGCCCTGCGCTGCCGCACCGCGGCCGGCTGCCGGCCTAGCAGGCTGCTAAAAGAGGCGAGGCCGTCTGGCAGGATGGTGGGGGCGGTGGGGGCGTGGCCTGGAGGCTGCCCCATGCGAGGCGACGCCGAGCGCTAGCAGGCTGCTGAAAAACCCCTGATCCTGGGCCGCTGGGTCTCACTGGCCATTCGGTGGGCTGGCGTAGAGCCCAGAAACATTGGGGTTTTTGATGTCGCGACCAGCGCGATTTCAGCCCAAAAGCGCCGCGGCGGACTTTTTCATCACCCTGCTAGGCCGACATCATGCTCGCGGTCGCGCCGGACTCGGCCGTTCGGGCCGACCATCAGGACAAGCGTTTCATCACCAGGGAGCCCTCCGGGGTACCCAGAGCGACGCGCTGAGTTGATCGAAGATTGCCTCGTACTGCGGGAGTTGCGGAGGAACGTGCCGCTCACACTCCTCGCCGGTGCCGTAATGAGCGATCCAGGCCCCGGTGACGTAGTCGACCAGAAATGGCCCGCCGAAGCCCCCGTAGATTTGGAGGCAGTTGTAGGACTCGCCTGGAGGCCCTGGTTCGAAGTCACTCATCGTGATAGCCAAGGCTTCCGACCAGGCCACCGTCAGCCAGGCACGCACGGGCATGTCGAAGACCATGCCCCGGGTCCTGAACAAGTAAGTGCCCGCCCCACCAACGTCAAAGCCGCCCACTCCGCCACCCTCGTAGTTGCCCCCTTTGAACACGAACTCGTCGCGACCCCACGCTCTGCTCACCTGAGCCACAGAAGGGCAAGGCCGCAAGCCCACCCGGTCGAGGTTGTTGTTGGGCACGGCCAGCAGTGGCGGCGGGACGCACCCCGACAGGCGGCGGTCACCACCGAGGTACAGGTGCGTGAGCTTGTCCAGGTTAACCAGCTTGGATGGAATCCCGCCCCTGAGGAGGGGGTTGTCGTCCAGCCAGAGCTCTCGCAGCTCGGTGAGGTCGGCCAGCCAGCCCCACATCTCGCCGGTCAGCCCGAGGCCCGTCAGCCGCAACGCCGTAACGCGCGGCGGAGCCCCCTCGACCACGACCCCTTCCCACTGCGCAACCGGGGTTCCGGCGCTCCAGTTCAGCGCGCCGGTGCCCGCGAGCGGGTCACGCAGCGCCAGCAGGTACTCGCGATCCGCGAGGAGTCCGGAAGTGGGCGACACTGCGATAGTCATGTCGCCGTAGCGATACCGGCCGCTCGGGCTGTGGCCGTCATCAAGCAGGAAATGCACGGTCCCCAACTCCTGCCAAACCGCGGGAAACTCCTGCAAACCCGCGGCACACTCCTTGCCGCAGGCCCGCACGAAGACAGGAAGGGGACCCGAATCCCGCTCCTCATCTTCCACCTGGGCAAACCGGTAGCCGTAGTACGGGTCTCGTACCACGTCAATGCGGTACGCACCCGGAGCCTGCGGCCTCCGCTGCCAGATACCCAGCTCCACACCGCCGATCGATAGCGTGTCGTAGCTGTACCTCCCCAGGCCGCCCAGCCCATACTGCAACTGGACCGCACGCGTCCCGTGTGCGTCCCACCTGCCCCCCTGCAGGCGGGCGCTCACGTGCAGGTTCCGCTCGTCGTTCACGTGCTGCCAGATACGCAACTCGACGACGACCTCCCCGCCGGCGTCGTCGGCAGCGTCGGCAAGGGGAAGTCCCTCGCCTACGGAAACGCTGAGCAGCATGGCGGCCAGCACGAGCGGCGCCGCCAGGAGGCTCGACTTCATGGTGCTTCACCCATCCAGGCGGATTCGGCGAGGCGATCGAGCAGCGGCTCGACCGTCCCTGCGTTCGAGGCGGACACCCAGCGGTTGCACTCCTCCGCCTGCTCCACGTCCACGCAGATCCAGAACCCGCCGGCATGTTACGCAGAGGGTGAACCGATAGCTACCCTCGCTGAGTGTGTGCTCACCGTAGGAGACATCGGTTGGTGTCCCGCAGTCGGACAGCCCCAGCGATACAAGGTGGTTGTTGCTCACGTTTCGCAGGGAGCGCGGCACACAGTCCGTCAGCGAATTGTCAGCCAGATAAGAGGTGAGTGAGCGCGGTGAGTGGTTGTAGCTTTCTACAGCGTGACGCCGAGCGCGTCGGCGACCGTGCCCATGTCCTTGTCGCCGCGCCCGCTGAGGTTGACGAGCACCAGCTCGTCCTCGCCCAGAGCGGGGAGCAGCTTCGCGAGGTAGGCGAGCGCGTGCGCCGGCTCCAGCGCGGGGATGATGCCCTCGGTCTCGCTCAGCAGCCGGAAGGCGACCAGCGCCTCCTGGTCGGTGACGGAGACGTACTCGGCGCGCTCGCTGACCTTCAGCCAGGAGTGCTCCGGTCCGACGCCGGGGTAGTCGAGGCCGGCCGAGATCGAGTGCGCCTCGGTGACCTGTCCGTGCGCGTCCTGTAGCAGGTAGGAGCGCGAGCCGTGCAGCACGCCGGGCGTGCCCGCCGCGAGCGGGGCCGCGTGCCGCCCCTCCAGGCCCTCGCCCGCGGCCTCGACGCCGATCAGGCGCACGGGGTCGTCGATGAAGGCGTGGAACAGCCCGATCGCGTTCGAGCCGCCGCCGACGCAGGCGAGCGCGATCGAGGGCAGCCGCCCCTCGGCCTCCAGCACCTGCGCGCGCGCCTCCTGGCCGATCACGGCCTGGAAGTCGCGGACGAGCAGCGGGTAGGGGTGCGGCCCCACGACGGAGCCGAGCAGGTAGTGCGTGTTGCGCACGTTCGTGACCCAGTCCCGGATTGCCTCGTTGATCGCGTCCTTGAGCGTGCGCGAGCCGGAGTTGACCGTGCGCACCTCGGCGCCGAGCAGCTTCATGCGGAAGACGTTGAGCGCCTGTCGCCGCACGTCCTCGGCGCCCATGTAGACGACGCACTCGAGGCCGAGCAGCGCGCAGGCGGTGGCCGTCGCGACGCCGTGCTGCCCGGCCCCGGTCTCGGCGACGATGCGCGGCTTGCCCATGCGCTGTGCGAGCAGGCCCTGGGCCAGCGCGGCGTTGATCTTGTGCGCGCCGGTGTGGGTCAGGTCCTCGCGCTTGAGGTAGACGCGAGGCGCGCGATCGCCCGCGATCTGCCGCGCGAGGCGGTCCGCGCGCGTGATCGGCGTGGGCCGGCCTACGAAGTCGCGCAGCAGCCGCTCGAGCTCCTCGCGGAAGGCCTCGTCCTCGCGGGCGGCGGCGTAGGCCTCCTCCAGCTCGCTGAGCGCGGGCATCAGCGTCTCTGGCACGTAGCGCCCGCCGAAGGCGCCGAAGTAGCCGCGCTCGTCGGGCAGGGCGGAGCGGCCCACGGTGGTGGTCATGCTGCTGCCCGGGTTTGACGATCGGCGAGGGCCGCCGATTCGATCACCGTCCGGAACGTCTCCACGTCGCATCCTTCTCGCCGTGCGCGGTGCTCTCGATGATACCGCCGACTCACTCCGGCGGCTGCCGCGCTTGCAGGGAGCTTCGGTGGTGGGCTGGCGGCTACTCGAAGCCGGGGTGGGCTGCCAGCACGGCCCTGTCCGGCTCGGGCGGCCTCTCCAGCGGCAGGCCGATGGTCATCTCGGTGAACTCGCCCGGCTCTGATTCGACACGGATCGATCCTCCGTGGCGACGCACGATGTCGGCGGAGATCGCGAGCCCGAGGCCCGTGCCCTGGTCCGTCGGCTTGGTCGTGAAGAAGGGGTTGAAGATCTTCTCGATGACGTCGTCCGGGATGCCGGAGCCGTTGTCCCGGATGCGGATCTGGACCTCGTCGTCCTCCCGCCGCGTGATCAGCGTGAGCATCGGGTGGTACTGTCCGCCTCCCGCTGCGCTGGCGAGGCGCCTCTCGTTGGTCGCGTGACAGGCGTTGCTGACCATATTGAGGAAGACGCGACCCAGATCCTGCCGGATTACTTCCAGCTCGCCGGTGTCGGGATCGAATTCCCGCTGGATATCGAGCTGGAAGTCGGGGTTCGTGGCGCGGGCGCTGTGGTAGGCGAGCAGCGCGTGCTGGTCCACCAGCGCGTTGATGTCCATGGACTGCCACTCCTGCGAGCCACGGCCCATGCTCAGCATGTCCTGCACGATCCGGTTCGCGCGCTCGCCGTGGGAGCTGATGCGCTCGACGTTGCTGGTCAGATCGCCGGTGATCTCCTCGACGAGATCGCGCTGCTCGTCCGTGAGTTCCACGCCCTCCTCTTCGAGGATCTCCTTCAGTTCTTCCACCAGTTCGCCCGAGGCCTCCGAGAAGTTCTTCACGAAGTTCAGCGGGTTGCGGATCTCGTGGGCGACCCCTGCCGTGAGTTCGCCGAGCGCCGCCAGCTTCTCGCGCATGACGATCTGGTCCTGCGCCTGCTGCAACTGGGCCAGCACGTCCTCGAGTTCCTCGTTCTTGCCCTGGAGTTCCTCCGCGAGCTCCTCGACGAGGTTGAGGCGCTGCACTTCCAGGGCGTGACGCCGGAACACGTCGAGGGCGGCGGCCATCTCCGCGACCTCGTCACGTCCGCCGATGTCGGCCCGGATCTCCAGGTCGCCCTGGGCCATGTTGCGCATCCATTCGGAGAGCATCCCGATGCGCCGCAGCAGCACCCGGCCGATGAAGAGCCAGGTGATCAGCAGCGCGCCCGTGATGCTGATCGCGATGATGGCGAGCAGCAGCACGCGGCCCGTGAAGATCGCCTGGGTGGATGCCTGCGTGGCTTCCTCGGTGCTCGCCTGGGCCGCGCTGACCAGGCCGTTCACCTCCGCAACCAGCTCAACCGAGAGATCGCGATTGAGGTCGAGCAGCTCCGCCTGGCGTTCGGCGATCCGCAGTTCAGCGGCGAACAGATCGAACACCGTGTCCTCGCCCGAGCCGAGCGCGAAGAGACGCGCGAAGACCGGCGCCGCTTCGGCGTGGAAGGAAGAACCGACCAGCGCCGACAGGTTCCTGTCGATGCGGCTGACCGTGGACTCGAAGCGTTCCCTCAGCGGCTCGATCAGCGACGCGTCGGGCAGGGTGAAGGCGTTGGCCAGGAGCTCGGTCGCGATGTTCACGTCCGCCTGCAACTCGGCGAGACGGCGGTAGCGGACGAACTGGCCCTCGGAGAGATGCTCCTCGCGCGGCGCCGGGGCTGCCGTGAGGCTGCGATACCCGGTCAGTGCGAAGAAGAGCTGGTCGTCGATGGCGGGGGCGAGGGCGTCGTCCAGACTGGCTCGCACCTCCGTAAGTTCCAGTTGCAGCGCTTCCCGGCGCGTGGTCAGTTCGAACACGCCGGATGTCTCGCTCTCGAGGGCCTCGATGTTCGCGATGATCGTGTCGGCACGCTCGCGGATGCGCAGGACTCGCTCCTGCTCGCTGTCGCCCTGCTCCAGGGCGGCCATCTGCTGCTCGAACGAGGCGTATGCCTGGTCGATGCCGAGGACCACCTGGTCGAACTCTTCCGGACTGGCTGCGACGGTGAGGTTGGGAGCCGCGGCTACCAGGTTGCCGCTGTACTGGGCGACGCCGAAGGCGGCCGCCAGTTCCGGCACGCTGCCTTCGTTGACCTGGCTCTGGACGGCTCCCACCTGGTTGAACGAGAACCAGCCGACCAGACTGGCGGCCAGGGTGAGGACGACCGCGCCGCCCATCGCCAGGTACAGCTGGGTCGAGATCCGGAAGCGGCTTTCGAGCAGGCGCCTCAGTTTGTCGACCATGTCTCCACATCCTGCAGCGTTTCAATTGGGTGGTAGAGGCCGTCGGCGCCGATCACCGTGATGAACACGCTGTCCGAACCCTGGTTGTCGCCTTCGCCGAAGTTGAGTGCGAAGCCCTCGATGTCGATGGAGTCCGTCCCGAGGATCGCGTCCACGAAGCAGGCTCGGTCGACCTCGCGACCGCAGCCCTCAAGTCCCGCGATGGCGAGCCGGCCCGCGAGGTAGCCCTCGAGCGAGACGAAGCCGGGGGTGGCGTCGGGCAAATAGAGCGCCAGGGCGCGCTTGTAGGCGGCGATCACCGGGAGCGAGTCGTCGTCCGGGAAGGGGACGACCTGGGTCACGACCACGCCTGCGCCGTCAGGGCCAAGCTCGCGCGCCAGCGCGTTGCTGCCGACGAACGAGACGTTCAGGAAGACCGGGTTGAAGCCGGTCGTTCGCCCCCACTTGATGAGCGCAGCCATCGGCTCGTAGGCGCCGATCATGATCACGGCGTCGGGTGCGCCCTCGCGAAGGTCCAGGAGCGCCGTCTTCACGGCCGTCGTGTTGCGGGGATACAGGCCGACGGCGACGGGTTCGAGCCCTCGCCGCTGCAGTGCGGCCAGCGACCCCCGGTAGCCGGCGCGGCCGTAGGAGTCGTCCTGGTACATGATGCCGATGCGCTCGATCCCGAGGTCGCCGATCAGGCGGGCCACCATCTCCTCGGTCTCCTGGTTGTAGGAGGCGCGCGGGTTGATGATGTTGTCCCACCCCGGGTCGCGCAGGAACGCAGCGCCGGTGAAGGGTGCGATGTAGGGCACACCCGCTGCCGCCGCAATCGGCGTCGCAGAGCGCGAGGTGGGAGTGCCCACGGCGCCAATCAACGCGAATACCCCGTCTTCCTCGATCAGGTAACGGGTATTGGCGATCGCGGCCTCCGGCTCGTAGGCGTCGTCGAGCGAGGTGAGTTCGAGTATGCGCCCGTGCACGCCCCCGGCGAGGTTGGCCTCGTAGAACGCGGCCTCGATCCCGATCCGCATGTTCTTGCCGAGTTCCTGGGCGGGTCCGTTGAACGCCGCGGACTGGCCGAACAGGATCCGGTCCTCGGTGACCCCCGGCGTTGCGGGCGCCGCGATCGCGGTCGGTGTGGGGCCGCCGCCGCCGTCGTCGGGCGCGTCGCCGCCGCCGGAGCAGCCCGCCGCGACGGCGGACGCCGCAAGGGCCAGACAGACCCCGGCCAGCCAGAGGATTCGCGCGGTTCGCGTCCGCCTCATTTGACCTTGCTGGTGACGATCGTCAGCCGGTTCTTGCCGTCTTCGCGCTTGTAGACCACCTCGTCCATGAGGGTGCGCGTCAGGTGGACGCCCAGTCCGCCGATGCGCCGATCCTCGATCGAGCCGGTGAGATCGGGGTCCGGCGCGTCGGTCAGCGGATCGAAGGGGAGCCCGTCGTCGACGATCTCGATGGTCACGGAGTCGCAGCCGGTCCCCACGGTGAGCGCCGCCCCCTTGCTGTCCTCGTCAAGCCCGTAGTCCATGACATTGAGGATCAACTCCTCCAGCACCAGGTGCACCCGGAAGGTCAGATCGTCAGGCCACCCGTCCTGCCGCGCCATGTGCTCCACATCGGCCGTGACCAGGGCGAGCGCGTCGCGGCCGCTGCCGGGCGCGAGCGAGAGGGAGATTTGCGCGCTCACGCCTCACCGCCTTCGGAGCGTCAGGCAGGTGAGTCGTCGAACTGCTCCGCGCCGTCGGAGAACTCGTTGATCGCCTTCACGATCTCCATCCCTGCCTGCTCCGGATCCTGCGGCGGCGCGGCGGCGAAGAGCTTGCTCATGCCCTCCACCCCGAACGGCTCCTCATCCATGTTCATGGCCTCGGTGACGCCGTCGGTGTAGAGCACGACGGTGTCGCCGGCGGAGATCTGTTCGCTGTGCTCGCGGAACTCGAAGTCCGGCGCCACGCCCAAGGCGATGCCGCCGGTCCGGGGCAGCAGGTCGGAAGAGCCGTCGGGGCGGACCAGCAGCGGCGCGTCGTGGCCGCCGCTGGCGTAGGTCAGCTCGCCGCTGGCGGGATCGTAGATGGCGTAGAGCACGGTGACGAACATGCCCGCCCGGTTGTCCTCGATCAGCAGGTTGTTGACCTCGGAGAGCACCGCGCCGGGGTCCTCGTGGCCGATCGCGGCGCCCTTGAGCAGGGTGCGGCTGGACATCATGAACAGCGAGGCGGGCACCCCCTTGCCCGAGACGTCCGCGATCGCCATGCCGATCCGCCCGTTGTCCAAACGGATCACGTCGAAGAAGTCCCCCCGACGTTCCGCGCCGGCTGCATCGCGCCGAAGATCGCGTAGTCGGAGCCGCGCGGGAAGGTCATCGGCAGGATCGATTGCTGCATCTGGCTGGCGACGTCCAGCTCGTTCTGCAGCGTCACCAGGCGGTCACGGGACTCCAGCGCCTCGCGCCACTCCTCGACGCGCCGGAGCGTGCGCTGGATCGTGATCCGCAGGTCTTCGAAATCGACCGGCTTGGTCACGAAGTCGAACGCGCCGCGGTTCATCGCGGTGCGAATGTTCTGCATGTCGCCGTAGGCGGAGATGATCACGGAGCGGAGGTTCGGATCGACCGAGGGGATCTGCTCCAGCAGGGTGAGGCCGTCCATCTCGGGCATGTTGATGTCCGAGAGGACCATGTCGATCGTCGCGTCGGCGCGCAGCTTCTCCAGCGCCTCCACGCCGTTGCGGGCGAAGACGAACTCGTAGCGGCCCTGCCGGATGTCGCGGCGCATGCGCTGGAGCATGAGGGGTTCGAGATCGGGCTCGTCGTCAACGACCAGGATTTTGTGGGTCATCGCGTAGCCTGGGGTGCGCTGTCTCGTTCAGGCTGGGTGCAGCTGGCTACCCACTGACGGCAGCCAGCGCCTCGTCGCGGGTGGCGTGAATCGGGATGATGGTGTCGAAGCCACTAGCAGGCTGCTGAAAAACCCCTGATCCTGGGCCGCTGGGTCTCACTGGCCATTCGGTGGGCTGGCGTAGAGCCCAGAAACATTGGGTTTCTTGATGTCGCGGCCAGCGCGATTTCAGACCAAAACCGCCGCGGCGGACTTTTTCATCACCCTGCTAATCGCGAACACCTCGCGGATCGGGGCGTCAAGTGCGCAGAGCGCCATTGAGCCCCCGTTGCCCTGGAGGGTCCGCGCCGTGAGCAGGATGACACGGAGTCCCGCGCTGCTGATGTAGGAGATTTCCTCGAAGTCAAGGACGAGCCCGCGATCGCTCTCCTCGATCGCCCCCCTCAAGGGCTTCCCGGAACGCGCTCGCGTTGGAGCCGTCGAGGTGCCCCATCGGCTTGGCGATGACGGTCGCGCCCTCGCGCTCCGCGTTGATTTCCATAGGTCCGTCTCCTGACCCCTCGCTCGCGATTGGTGACAGGGCCGCAGTATAAGCCCCGTCAGAGTTTAGTTAGGGGGCGGCTCAAGGCTGCCGGTCGTGCACAGAATCGTGGACTCCGCTTCTGGCGACCTGACCCGACCCCCTGAGACGAGCCCGCTGTTGATGAGAGTCCTTAGGCCCGCGAAGGTGGGCGGAGGAGGACATCACGGTGAAACGGCGCAGGCACACGCCTGAGCAGATCGTGCGGAAACTGCGAGAGGTGGAGCGGCTGCCCGGCGCAGGGCAGACGATCGCCGAGGCGGCGAAGCAGGTCGAGATCTCGGAGCAGACCTACCACCGCTGGCGCAACCAGTACGGCGGGATGAAGGCCGACGACGCCAAACGGCAGCGCGAGCTGGAGCGCGAGAACGCCCGGCTGAAGCGGATCGTCGCCAACAAGGAACTCGATATCGACGCGCTCAAGGAGATCGCCCGGGGAAACTGGTAAGCCCGTCGCGCCGGCGTGAGGCGGTCTGCATGTTGCAGGACCGCCTCGAGTTGTCGGAACGGCGGGCATGCCGGGTCACCGGCCAGCACCGCTCCACGCAGCGCCGCCTCCCGGCGCGCGGCCGCGGCGACGACGCGCTGCGGACGGAACTACACGCCTTCTCGCGTGGCCACCCCCGCTGGGGGTACCGCCGGGCCTGGGCGACCTTGCGCGAGGAGGGCTGGGGCGTGAATCGCAAGCGTGTGCAACGGCTCTGGCGTGAGGAGGGGCTGCGCGTCCCGCTGAAGCGACGCAAGTGTCAGCGCCTGGGGGACTCGGCTCAGCCCGCCAGGCGGCTGAGTGCTGAGCGGCCGAACCACGTCTGGGCGCTGGACTTCCAGTTCGACCAGACCGCGGACGGGCGGGTCCTGAAGCTGCTCAACATCGTCGACGAGCACACGCGGGAGGCACTGGCGGTGGTGGCCGCCAGGCGCAGCAACGCCGACGCCACCGCCGCCACGCTCGAGGGGATCGTCGCCGGGCGCGGGACGGCGCCCGGCTACATCCGTTGCGACAATGGACCCAAGCTCACGGCCAACGCGCTGCGCGACTGATGCCGGTTCAGCGGTACCGGCAGCAGCTACATCGAGCCCGGTGCGCCGTGGGAGAACCCGTACGTGGAGTCGTTCAACGGCCGGCTGCGCGACGAGTTCCTGGCCGTCAAGCAGTTCGACAGCCTGCTCGAGGCGCAGGTGCTGATCGAGGACTGGCGGATCGAGTACAACACGAAGCGCCCGCACAGCAGCCTGGGCTGGCTCGCCCCGGCTGCCTGCGCCGAGCGCTGGGAGGCTCAGCAACACGCTGGACTCTCATAAGCGATGGCCTCGCGAAGGGGGTCCGGTCAGACCTGCTACTAGCAGGGTGATGAAAAAGTCCGCCGCGGCGGTTTTGGGCTGAAATCGCGCTGGCCGCGACATCAAGAAACCCAATGTTTCTGGGCTCTACGCCAGCCCACCGAATGGCCAGTGAGACCCAGCGGCCCAGGATCAGGGGTTTTTCAGCAGCCTGCTAGCCACCGCTGAGGCAATAGAGGAAGATCAGGAGGCATTCGGTGGTACAGGCGACCCACGACATGCACGAGTGCGACGAGCACGAGCATCACGGCGAGCCCGGGCACGAGCACGACATGCACGAGTGCGACGAGCACGAACACCACGCGCACGAGCACGACGCCCACGAGTGCGACGGGCACGAGCACCACGGCGGGCCGGGTCACGAACACGACCCGTACGAGTGCGATGACCACGAGCATCACCCTCACATGCATGACGAGCACGAGTGCGACGAGCACGAGCACCACGACCACTAGCAGGCTGCTAAAAAACCCCTGATCCTGGGCCGCTGGGTCTCACTGGCCATTCGGTGGGCTGGCGTAGAGCCCAGAAACATTGGGGTTTTTGATGTCGCGGCCAGCGCGATTTCAGCCCAAAAGCGCCGCCGCGGACTTTTTCAGCAGCCTGCTGAGGCTGTCGCACGGAGTGGCGTGGGTGGAGTGCCAAAAGGGTAGCCGGTCGGCAGTCGGCAGTCGGCAGTCGGCAGTCGGAGCGGAGCGGTCGCGTCTGGCGGGGCAGGCGCGCTAAGCGGCAGCCGCGGCGGTAGCCCGGTCTCCTCGCCGGGGGTTGCTGTTCGCTGGCCGGGGTGACGGGCGCGCCCGGCGATAGAGCTTCTTGAGGTTGTGGGTGGCGGCGCTCAGCTTCCATTCGCTGGCGCACGCGGCGATCCCGCGCCGCTTGAAGCGGCGGATGCCGCGGTTTTCCTTGACGTCTCCAAAGACGGGTTCGATCATCCAGCGCCGCTGCTCGTAGAGACGCCGGCCCCGCTGCGTCGCCAGTTTCCGGTCCATCCGTTCACGTACGGAGAGCCCGGCAGGGATGCGCCCGCGCGGCGCCGCAGCGCCGGCGCGCCGGTTGCGGTCGCTGCGGGTGGCGATCAGCAGCTCCGGACCCCTGCCTTCGGCCTGCCGCACGTTCGCCTCGGAGTAGTAGCCGGCATCGGCCAGCAGCACGCGCAGCGGCCCGCAGTGTGCGGCCTGCAGGTTGCGGTGCATCGCCTCGATCATCGGTTGCAGCTCGTGCATGTCCGTCGCCTGGAGGCTCACCTCGGCCGCGACGATGATCTGGTCGCTACTCGTCACCGCCTGCACGTTGTAGCCCTGGAAGTAGCCGTGATAGTCGCGCACCACGCGGCTGTCCGGGTCGGTGACGTTCACCTTCGCGCCCGGGTCGGGCTGCGGCGGCTGCGGGCGGCGCCCGCGCCGGTCCTTCTGCGCGCGGCTCCTGAGGCGTTCCTCATAGTCCACCTGCCGCTCCCGCTCACGGGCCGCCAGCCGCTCCCGCGCCTCGCGCAGCCGCTGCAGGCGCTCCTCGCGGTCCCTGAACCCCGCAGGCAACTCGTCGCCCCGCGCGTCGCCGAAGCGCGCGTTCTCCTCGGCGTCCACCCGCTCCGCCTCGGCGAGGATGCGCCGCACCTCGGCCGCAAGCTCCGCATCCGTGCGATTGCGCTCACGGCTGGCGTTCGCGCGGAGTTTGGTGCCGTCGAGCGCGACCACGCCGACCCGCAACAGACCCGCCTCGGCGCACAGCCTGAGCACCCCGGCGAACAGTCCCGCCAGCGCTTGCTCGTGCTGCTGCCGGAAGCGGCAGATCGTGGCGTGGTCGGGCTGCTGGTTCGCGGTCAGCACGCGGAAGGCGATGTCCTCGCGGCAGCGCCGTTCGATCTGGCGGCTCGAGCGCTCGCCCTCGCAGTAGGCATAGAGCACGAGCGCGACCATCATCGACGGCTCGTACGCCTTCCGCCCCCAACCGTCCTCGCGGTAGCGCGCGTAGAACGCGGTGAGGTCGAGCTGGCTTACCGCATCGAGCACGAACCACGCGAGGTGGTCCTCGGGCAGCCAGTCGCGGAGGCTGGCGGGCATCAGGTATTGCTGGTCACGCTCGCACGGCAGGAAGCGCTGGGTCATGGCGGCACCCCGGAATCACTCCGCCCCCGCCGCCATGCTCATCCTATCGCGATGTTCCCCGCATCGCGGGTTTGTGCGACAGCCTCAGCTAGGTGTTCTTCCCACGAACGTTGTTTACAGGCGTGAGGCGGGGACAGCCCCGCCGATACCGCCGTGTGGCCGGCGAGCATTGTAGCGGTAGAGCCAGCGCGGGAGCTGGTGCCGATCCTCTCATTAAGTTTCGTTACCGGATCTGATGGTCGTGCGTCATAAGTGCTGTTACCGAACGGGGCAGGCTTGGGAGACGCGGGTTCCTCGGCTGCTCCACAGTGTCAGGCTTCCAACTGTTCCAATCGGTCAAGGGCTGCGTCGATACGTTCTGAGAGACTCTCAGGGTCGAGGGGCTCGCAGTATGTCGCGAGCTGACGCCGAACTCTCTCGTCGAGCGCATCCTCCTCAAGCAAGCGCCGATACGGCGTTACGTGCTCGCCGCGCAGCGGAATGATCGCCTTTGGGCCACCGACGGTCTTCTCGACCGGCAGAAAGAAGTTCGCCAAGTCTCGGAGAGGGACGTAAAGCTCGGCGAGCGCCGCGTGCGCAGCCGCGCCCTCGTACCGCCCATGTCCGACGGGCACTCTCACGAAGGTGCTGTTACGCTGCTCCACCACTGCCTGATCGTTCGAGCGGCGGGGGCGCCCTCGAGTCCTCTCAACACCACGCCGCTCGCACCAGCCCGCCAAACGGAAGTTCATAAACTCGCTACCGCTGTCGGAATGGAGTGAAAGCAGCGGAAACGGCAGCCTGCGCCAGATGCGGTCGAGAGCACTCACCAGCGGTCCCTGCTGGAGGCGCGGCAAGGCTTCGAACTCGATCCAGCTGGTGCGCACGTCGACTACTACCAGCGTGCAGATGTACACCCCCGCTGTGGTCTCGCCACAGTGGTGCACAGTGTCAGCCTGCATCGACCCCAGTCGCACGTCGGCCCAATTCCGGCTCGT
Source organism: Dehalococcoidia bacterium (assembly GCA_965247925.1). GTDB lineage: Bacteria > Chloroflexota > Dehalococcoidia > UBA2979 > UBA2979 > VXMT01. The sequence goes on along the minus strand of CBDFIB010000003.1, from coordinate 360,911 downwards.
TCGGACAGGCGTGCCATCACGAATCGCATTGTTCATTCTGCGTGCGTACGGAGACGGCCGGCGGCGCGCTGCGTTGCTGCGCAATGGCAACAGGAGACGGCGAACGGTGGACGGGGACACATTCGCGAGTTGCTGAATCAACTCGGACGGGAAACAGCGCCGGCCGTTCCGCACGAGCGCTGCTGCCGCATCGGCGGCGCCCGCAGCAAGCCTTCGGTCGTCTGGCTGACGCAGCACATGCCAGAGATCGAACAAGGCCTCGGCCATGTCCGTGCCATACACGACCGGCCGGCCGGAACGCGGCCTGGGCAGGGCGTTCACTCGATTCAGGGCCCGGATGATGGACTTGCGATGGAGGCCCGTGTCCTCGACTGCTTGCTCGATAATTCGACTCTTCTCTTTCCGGCTTGCCCTTCGGTAGCGCGGCCGGATGATTTGCAGGTACCGGGCAGCTTCCATCTCGCCGAGTGACTCACGGCGCGTGCTCTGGTCTTGCGATTCTGACGCCGCGAGGTCGCCATCGCCGCTTCCTCCGGCGTCGGCTATGCTTTGATCCGAAGCGGACATGGAGGCTGTACTCCTTGCCCGCAGACGGGAGCAGCGTTACTACGCCGCTCCAACCCGCTTCTGGGCCGACGCTCAGAGGCGGTCCGGTCGGAGCGGCAACTCGACTTGCAGGTGAGGGCCGCTCCGGCTTCGGTTTCGTCTGCTACTCCATCGCTGGTGTCTCCGTGCGATGCTCTGCCTGCGAAGAGTTGCCAGGCGAGCGCGGCTGACCATCTGCGTTACCCACACTCGCTGCATCCCGTGTCGGGGAGTCCGGTGCCATGACGCCCCACTCCGGTGTGATCTCATAGCGCGTACTCGGGCCGCTCCCGACCCGCTTGAGCGCCCCGAGATCGATCAGTTGGTTTAGGTCAGTCTTCGCGGAAGTCGGGGACGTGCCGTTGAGGCGCGCGTAGACCGTGGACGAAATGGGGCGAATTTCGGCCGCGAACATGAGCCCGAGACGCTGACGAGAGTTCAGAACCTCGCCGAACTTCCGTTGCCAGCTGTTGAGGCGGCCTCTGTGCCGGACGAGCTTCTCCTCAAGCAAAGTGGCCGCCTCTTTGAGCCAGACCGTGTGCTGCGCTACCCAGGCGCCGACATCGATGGCGTCACGGAAGTCATCGCCCTGTACGGCCCGTAGCGTGTCGTAGTAGTCGTACAGGCGCTTGTGCAGGACTTCGCTCACCGAGAGCATCCCATCGGCGGAACTGCCCGTTTGAAGCAGAATCATGTCGGCGAGCAACCTTGCGGTGCGCCCGTTTCCGTCGTTGAATGGATGAATCGAGACCATTCCGAAGTGGGCGAGCGCCGCGACGATCGGACCAGGCACACCTTCATCCACCCAAGCATTGAGGTCTTCAATGAGGTGGTCCATGAGGGTTGGCACGTATGCCGGCGGCGGCGGACGGTAGCGGATGTCTTGCGTACGTGCATCGACGACCGCCGTGGCTTGGGTGCGGAATTGACCGCCGCCCCGCACATTGGGTTCCCCGCGCAAGATCAGCGCGTTCAGGGCGCGGATCAGTCCGTTGTCGAGTCGAGTGGACGGGTCGGCGGCAAGGTCGCGCGCGAGCCGGTACGCATCCTGCAGGTTTGTGAGTTGCACCTCCGCGGGCGCGCGTTCGTTCGCGCCCTCGACAAGCACGAGCAAGGCGACTGTCTCCCCAAGCCTGTCGTCCTCGATGCCGACCGACAGCGCGATACTTCGATACTGTCCCGTTTCTCGGAAATACTCTTCGTAGTTGAGCGGCACCAATGTCTGACAGGCGTAGACCTTGCGGTCGAACGCTGACAGATCCTTGGCGATCTCCCTGTCCTCGCGATCCCATGTCATTCTGCAACGCACTGCTCCCCTCCTTGCTGGCGGCAATAGCGGCTGTGCCGATCAATAGACCCGACACAACGCCCGTATAATCGAAAATACGGGCGTTGTGTCGGGTCTATTGGTCATCGCACCGGACTCAACAGCCAACCCATGTGTGGGTCCTGCGCGGGTGCACCACGCGCCAATCCGCGGCCTGATCCGATCGGTTCAGCTCCCCCCCGCTGATAGACTGCCCCTATGACCGACCGCTTCTTCGAATCCCCGGTTCTCAACTCGCCGTACAAGCACCCGGCGCGCCACTGGGAGCTCGACGACGAGCGCCAGCCCACGAACCGGATCCTCGAACAGCGACGCCCCGCGTCCTACATCACGCCCGTCCCGCGTCCGAGGAAACAGCGCGGTCAGGCCCGGCAGGCGGAGATGGTGATCGACGAGGGGAAGGGGCTCTCCACCGAAGAGCAGCAGTACGACCCGACGTCGACCATCAACGTGCTGCGACGGGAGGTAGACATCTGGCGCGCCTCGCCCGAGGCGCAGTGGAATGTCACGCCGGAGACGGCGCGCCTGCTGAAGCACTGGCGTGAGTACGACTTCAGCGACATCCGCCCGTTCTTCTGCCAGGTCGAGGCCGTCGAGACGGCGATCTGGCTGACCGAGGTCGCGCCGCAGAGTGGCCGCCGCGAGGTGCGCGAGATACTCGAGCGGCTCGACGACGTGAACGAACAGGCGAACCCCGATCTCGCGCGGCTGGCGCTCAAGCTGGCGACCGGCGCCGGCAAGACGACGGTGATGGCGATGCTCATCGCCTGGCAGACGGTCAACGCCGTGAGGCGGCCGACGAGCCGGAACTTCACGCGAGGCTTTCTCGTGGTCACGCCCGGCCTGACCATCCGCGACCGGCTCCGCGTGCTGAAGCCGAACGACCCCGAGAGCTACTACGAGAGCCGTGAGCTCGTGCCGCGCGACATGCTGCAGGACCTCGAGCAGGCGCGGATCGTCATCACCAACTACCACGCGTTCAAGCTGCGCGAGACGCTCGAACTCTCGAAGGGCGGGCGCGCGCTGCTCCAGGGCCGTGGGCCGGAGATCGAGTCGATCGAGACCGAAGGCCAGATGCTGCAGCGGGTCATGCCCGAGCTCATGGGCATGCGCAGCATCATGGCGTTCAACGACGAGGCGCATCACTGCTACCGGGAGAAGCCCGACAAGGACGATGAGGGCAAGCTCACGGGCGACGACCGGCGGGAGGCGGAGAAGAACCGCGAGGCGGCACGGCTCTGGATCAACGGCCTGGAAACCGTGAACCGGAAGCTCGGACTGCGGCGCGTCTTCGACCTGTCGGCGACTCCGTTCTTCCTCCGTGGCTCCGGCTACGCCGAGGGGACGCTGTTCCCGTGGACGATGTGCGACTTCTCGCTCATGGACGCAATCGAGTGCGGGATCGTGAAGCTCCCGCGAGTCCCCGTGGCCGACAACATCCCCGGTACCGACGCGCCGCTGTTCCGCAACCTCTGGGACCACATCAGGCCGAAGATGCCGAAGAAGGGCCGTGGGCAGGCGGGCGAGCTCGACCCGCTGAGCATCCCCGTCGAACTACAGACGGCACTTGAAGCTCTCTACGGCCACTACGCCGAGACCTTCGAACTCTGGCAGAACGCCGGCGTCGAGGTGCCGCCCTGCTTCATCGTCGTGTGTAACAACACCGCGACCTCCAAGCTCGTCTACGACTACATCGCCGGCTTCCAGCGGGAGAATCCGGACGGCTCGACATCCGTCGTGAACGGGCGCCTCGAGCTGTTCCAGAACTACGACGAGCACCTCAACCCACACGCGCGTCCGCGCACATTGCTCATCGACAGTCAGCAGCTCGAGTCGGGCGAGGGGCTCGATCGGAACTTCCGGCAGGCCGCGTCCGCCGAAATCGAGCACTTCCGCCGTGCACAGGTGCAGCGCACCGGAGACCGGGCGGCAGCCGAGAAGATCAGCGAGCAGGACCTGCTACGCGAGGTGATGAACACGGTCGGCAAGCAAGGGCAGCTGGGCGGTTCGATCCGCTGCGTCGTCTCGGTGTCGATGCTGACCGAGGGGTGGGACGCGAACACGGTGACGCACGTCCTCGGCGTGCGCGCGTTCGGGACCCAGTTGCTGTGCGAGCAGGTGATCGGCCGGGCGCTGCGCCGGCAGTCCTACGACCTGAACGAGGACAAGCTCTTCGATGTCGAGTACGCCGACGTGCTCGGCATCCCGTTCGACTTCACGGCGAAGCCGGTCGTGGCGAAGCCGACACCGCCGCGAGAGACCGTGCAGGTGCGCGCCGTCCGGCCGGAACGCGACGACCTCGAGATCCGATTCCCGCGTGTCCACGGCTACCGGGTCGAGCTCCCGAACGAGCGGCTCGAGGCCGAGTTCACCGATGACTCCACCTTCGTGCTCACGCCGGAGATCATCGGGCCGACGCGGACCCGGAACGAGGGCATCATCGGCGAGGGCATAGACCTCAGCCTGGTCCACACCGGGGACCTGCGGCGTTCGACGCTGCTGTTCCATCTCACGCAGCGGCTCCTGGAGACGAAGTGGCGCGACCCCGGCGACGAGCCCAAGCTCCACCTCTTCGGCCAGTTGAAGCGCATCACGCGCCGGTGGCTCGACGAACACCTCGTCTGCAAGGGCGGGACCTATCCCGCGCAGCTCATGTACCAGAGCCTTGCGGACACCGCATGCGAGCGGATCACAGCGGGTATCAATCGCGCGTTCCTCGGCGAGAAGTCGATCAAGGCCGTGCTCGACCCGTACAACGCGTCCGGCTCGACGCAGCATGTGCGCTTCACGACATCGAAGCGGACGCGCTGGAAGACCGACGCGAGCCGCAGCCACGTGAACTGGGTGGTCTGCGACAGCGACTGGGAGGCCGAGTTCTGCCGCGTCGTCGAGGGGCATCCGCAGGTGCGCGCCTACGTGAAGAACCAGGGCCTAGGCTTCGAGGTTCCGTACCTGCGAGGAGCGGAACCGCACCGCTACGTCCCCGACTTCATCGTGCTCGTCGACGACGGGCATGGCGACGACGACCTGCTCCACCTGGTGGTGGAGATCAAGGGCTACCGCGGCGAAGACGCCAAGGAGAAGAAGTTGACGATGGACACCTACTGGGTGCCCGGCGTGAACCACCTCGGGAGCTACGGCCGCTGGGCCTTCGCCGAGTTCACTGACGTGTGGGCGATGCAGGACGAGTTCGAGGCCGAAATCGAAGCGCACTTCGGCCGGATGATCGAAGCCGCCGCCGGCGCTGCGCCGGTCGTGGCAGGATAGAGAGAGCACGAAGTCGCACTCCGGAGGACCGGGATGGTCGAGCAAGCGATGAGGAAGAGCGAGGTGCTGGCGCTGCTGCGCGAGCACAAGCCGGTGCTCGCCGAACGCTTCGGCGTCGGCGACCTGGCGCTTTTTGGCTCCATCGTCCGCGACGAGGCCGGGCCGGACAGCGATGTCGACATCCTCGTCACGCTTCCGAATGCGCGCGGCTGGAGCGGCTACGGCGAGGTCCTGCAGTACCTCGAGGGCCTGTTCGGCCGCTCGGTCGACCTCGTGGTCGAGACCGAGGTGCGAGGCGAATTGCGTCCCTACATCGAAGCAGACGCCGTGTATGTCTGATGGGCGCTGGGACGTCTACGTCCGCGACATGCTCGATTGCTGCACGCGGATCGAGGACTACACTGCCGGCCTCGGCCGCGACGAGCTTGTCGGCGCGCGGCTCGTCTATGACGCGGTACTGTGGAATATCGCGGTTCTCGGAGAGGCAGCCAGCAAGGTCCCCAGGGCTGTCCACGAGGCTCACACCGGGATTCCCTGGCCCGACATCACGGGAACGCGCAACCGCATCGTTCATGGCTACGGCAGCATCCGCGAGCAGATCGTCTGGGAGATCGTCAGCGGCGACATACCCGAACTGATCCCGCAGCTGCGTGCTCTACTACGAGAAGCCGAGGGACAGGACTGACGCACATGCCGGCCAGGAAGAAGAGCAGGCGCAAGGAGGTCGAGACGCTCCGCCACGACGAGGCGAAGCGGACCAACATCCCCACCGCCGAGTACAGCTCTGCGATGGAAGACGACGACCGCAGCCCCATCAAGGTGGCCTACGCGCGTCGCAACCGCGACCTCGACCCGCAGCTCGTCTGGCGCGGCAAGGACGAGCAGGACCTCTCCGACCTCGTCGTGCAGGCACCGCCGCTCTACATCCAGGAGAAGGTGCACCCCAAGGTGCTCATCGACGACCTGCGCCGCAGGAGCGACCGGGCCGCGAAGGACGACGCCATCACGGAAGGCGTGTACCAGGCGGACCTGTTCGCCGACTTCAACGGGCTGCCGGAGGGCGCCGACCGCACGGACTTCTACGAGCACGACGCCAACTGGTCGAACCGCATGATTCTCGGCGACAGCCTGCAGGTGATGGCCTCGCTGGCGGAGCGCGAGGGGCTACGCGGCAAGGTGCAGTGCATCTACATCGACCCGCCGTACGGCATCAGGTTCAACTCGAACTTCCAGTGGTCGACGACGAGCCGCGACGTGCGCGACGGTCGGCCGGAGCACATCACACGCGAGCCGGAGCAGGTGAAGGCGTTCCGCGACACATGGCGCGACGGCATCCACTCCTACCTGTCGTACCTCCGCGACCGCCTCGAGGTCGCCCGCGACCTGCTCGCTGACTCAGGCTCGGTGTTCATGCAGATAGGGGACGAGAACGTCCACCGCGTGAGGGCCGTGATGGACGAAGTGTTTGGGGAGAAGAACTTCGTATCGCAGATCACGTTTCGAAAGACAGGTGGTCTCGGCTCAACCGGTTTGACTGGGATATCGGATTTTGTCCTCTGGTACGCGAAGTCGGCTGATCATCTCAAGGTCCGCGATCTCTTCGTCTCCAAAGAGGATTCAGGGACATCATCTCAATATCAGTACCTCATGACCGACGACAGAAGGTCTTTCTCGGTTAGGCGAGCGGAGCAACGGAACATTGAGGGACGCCAGTATCAGCCGACGAGCCTTCACACTATGTTCGCGGGTGTGCAATCGTGCCTCTACCCTGAGTTCTCAGCTAACGGCAAGACTTTTCTACTGCCGCGCAACCGGCAGTGGTCTACCACCCTCCCAAACATGCTCCGCTTGATTGCAGCTGGCAGGGTCCACACCGAGGGGAACACGCCGAGGTTTATTCGGTATCTGATGGATCATCCTGTCACCGAGCTAAACAACTTATGGACTGACGTCATGGGAGCGCAAGACGTAGTGTATGTAGTCCAGACGAATGATCGTATAGTCGCGCGTTGTATTCTGATGGCCACCGACCCGGGTGATCTTGTCCTTGACCCAACGTGCGGATCCGGAACGACAGCCTACGTGGCAGAGCAGTGGGGTCGCCGTTGGATCACAATCGACACTTCGCGTGTGGCCCTCGCCCTCGCGCGGGCTCGGATCATGGGCACGCGGTATCCATACTACTTGCTTGCCGACAGCGCCGAAGGGAAGAAGAAGGAAGCGGAGATCGCGCGCACAGAGCCGTCTGGCACTCAGCCGTACCACGACATTCGCCAAGGCTTCGTTTACGAACGTGTGCCCCACGTAACGCTCCGCGCCGTCGCCAACAACGTGGAGATCGACGTCATCTGGGAGCAGTTCGAGCGAGTCCTCGAACCACTACGCGAGCAGCTGAACGCGGTGCTCGGCGAGTCGTGGGAGGAGTGGGAGGTTCCCCGCGATACTGACGAGGGCTGGCCTGCCGAGGCATTGGCGCTGCACGAACAGTGGTGGGAGCAGCGCATCGCGCGCCAGCGCGAGATCGACGCCTCGATCGCCGCGAAGGCGGACTTCGAGTACCTCTACGACAAACCCTACACCGATAACCGCAAGGTGCGCGTGGCCGGCCCGTTCACGGTCGAGAGTCTCTCGCCGCACCGTGTCCTCGGCGTCGACGAGGACGACGAGCTTATTGACGGCGTCGCGGAGCGTTCGCCCTCCTACGGCAAGCCGAAGGACTTCGGCTCGACGATCCTCGAGCACCTCCAGACCGCGGGCGTGCAGCAGGCACACAAGGAGGACCGCATCGAATTCTCCTCGGTCACCCCGTGGCCGGGCGAGATGATCTGCGCCGAGGGGCGTTACGCCGAGGGCGGCTCCGGCTCCAACGGCACGGGCGCCGAGAAGCGCGCCGGCATCTTCATCGGGCCGGAGTTCGGCACCGTCACGCGGCCGGACCTCGTCGAAGCGGCCCGCGAGGCCGCCGACGCGCGCTTCGACGTGCTCATCGCCTGCGCCTTCAACTACGAGGCGCACGCAACCGACTTCAACCGGCTCGGTCGCGTCCCCGTCCTCAAGGCGCGCATGAACGCCGACCTGCACATGGCTGGCGACCTCAAGAACACCGGCAAGGGCAACCTCTTCGTCATCTTCGGCGAGCCGGACATCGACATCCTCGACGCCTCGGGCGACGCCGAGGCCGAGCCCGGGCAGGTCAAGGTGAAGGTCAACGGCGTCGACGTGTTCCACCCGAACACCGGCAAGGTGCAGAGCGACGGCCCGGACGGCATCGCCTGCTGGTTCATCGACACCGACTACAACCAGGAGAGCTTCTTCGTCCGCCACGCCTACTTCCTCGGCCAGAACGACCCGTACAAGGCGCTCAAGACCACGCTCAAGGCCGAGATCAACGAGGAGGCGTGGGAGACCCTGCACAGCGACACCTCGCGCCCCTTCGACAAGCCGGAGTCCGGCCGCATCGCGGTAAAGGTCATCAACCACCTCGGCGACGAAGTGATGAAGGTGTTCCGAGTCGACTGATGGAGATCCGGATCGCCAAGAGGGGCAGGGCCCGCTGAGGCCCGTGCAGTAGTCAGGCCGTGGCCAAGAAGAAGCGTCACCCAAGCAACCGTCGCCGGCGTAGCGCGAAAAGGCGCGAGCAGCGAGGCCGAAGCACTCGCACGCGCGCTGCCAACGACTTCGCGGGCTCAATCCTGGGCAAGCAGGTCATCGTGTACGGGGAGAAGAGCAACCCGTACAAGACTCAGAGATGGCGCGTGCCGGGCGGCAGCCTGCTCACAGGCGACCCCGCTGAAGTATTCCGGGCACGAGTGATGCCGTATTCGCTTGATTCCATCATGGTTGCTGCCGCCACGATCACCGGAATGCGTGCTCGTAACGAGCGCGTCTTCGTCGCGAGCATGCGCGACGCTGGAGGCACTCGCGCGACGCTTCACCCGACCATCGTGCGGCGAGTTGTAACTGCGGCGATTCTCGCGCGCGAACTTCCCGATACGGCGGCCAGCGTGATGCTATCAGAAGCGTTTCGAAGTGCCGAGCAGGTCCTCATGGACGTGGGATCCGCTGCCGACCGGCTCCCAAGCAGTGACGCGCCGCGCTCCGCATGGCAGGCTGTCATGCGGGTCGCCCAGCACAATGCCCGCAATCAGCTAGGCCTCGACACCTACGCTCGCGAGCTTTGGCTCAACCGGAGCGTGCTTGATCGAACGTCAGCACTCAACGTCGATCTGGAAGCAGCGTACCGTAAGACGTTCGGACTTACGTACTCCGAAATGGCGATGCTGTCCCTCGCAGCCTACGCAGAGATCGTCGCCGAGGGATCGAGCGGCGTCTTCCACAGGGAACATTGGCCGTTGGGGCTGGAGGTGTCAGGCGACCAAGCGGTCGTCAACGCCTTCTTCGATGCCATGAGTCTGGACTATGCAGAGTTCAAGGAGTGGGCAAAGCACCCCGATGTCGTTGAGGAGGGCTTCGAGGCGTACGCTCTCTCGCCTCTTGTTCGCTGGCCCCTGATCAAACTGAGCGACGGACGATACGTCGCCCCTGTCGCGAGCGACCTCCTGGACCGCCCAACTAGGGTGATGAAAAAGTCCGCGGCGGCGCTTTTGGGCTGAAATCGCGCTGGTCGCGACATCAAAAACCCCAATGTTTCTGGGCTCTACGCCAGCCCACCGAATGGCCAGTGAGACCCTACGGCTCAGGATCAGGAGTTTTTCAGCAGCCTGCTAGAGGGTTTTCGGTAGATGTTCAGCAAGTGCTCTGCTCTCGCACCCAAGCCGACGTGGTGAAGGACGTGATGAGCTCCGTGTACGAAGAGTACGTCGGCGACCTGCTGCGTGCCGCGCTACCCCGAGCCACGATCCACCGTGGGAAGGATGTCCTGCCGGCAAACCGCCTGAACTGCGATTTCGTGTGCGTCGAGGGCAAGCTGATCACGTTGGTGGAGGTGAAGGCCGCGCACATCAGCCTGAAGGCGGACATGACCAAGGACTACGATGTGCTTCGCGGAGAGTTCAGCAGGAGGGGCATAGGAAAGGGGCTCGCTCAGCTCAGCGAGTCCGCCCGCGCCATCAGGGAACGGGCTACCGACTTCCCAAAGAACTCTGTCCTCACCGGGCTGCTCGTGGTGAGGGGTGAACAGGCCTATATGAACTCGCTTGAGGTGCGCTCCATAGTCGAGGACGTGGCCGCAGCCGAGGCGAAGCGAGACATCTTCCTCAAGTACCAGCTCGTGAATGACGAGGGGCTGGCCCTACTCGGTGGCCTAGCCTCTGCGCGGGGTGGCCTAGGGATGGTCTGAACAACTCGCCTGAGCGCGTGAGCGGATGCGATCATGGGGCGACCCGGAGAGGGGCGCCCCATGCAGCAGCGTTCGTTCGGCAGCGTCGAGTACGAGCACAAGAAGGTCAAGACACGGCGCCAGAGGTTCCTCGAGCGCATGGACGGGCTCGTCCCCTGGGCTGAGCTGGAGCAGCGCATCGCGCCCGTCTACCCAAAGCCGGGCCGCGGACGCCGCCCCTACCCGCTGCGCGTGATGCTGCGCATCCACTGCCTGCAGCTCTGGTTCAACCTCAGCGACCCCGGCATGGAGCAGGAACTCTACGACTCCCGTTCGATGCTCGAGTTCGCCGGTCTCAGCCTCTCCGAGCCGATTCCCGATGAGACGACGATCCTCAACTTCCGCCATCTGCTCGAGCGCCATCAGCTGGGAACGGCGCTGTGCGCGACGATCAACGCGCACCTCGCAGCGCGCGGTCTGCAGGTGCGCGAGGGCACGATCGTCGACTCCACGATCATCAGCGCGCCGTCATCGACGAAGAACCGCGAGCGTGCGCGCGACCCCGAGATGCATCAGACCAGAAAGGGCCGGCAGTGGTACTTCGGGATGAAGCTGCACAGCGGCACGGATGCGCGGACGGGGCTGGTCCACAGCCTGAGCACGACGGCGGCGAACGTCTCCGACGTGACCGAGACGCATCGCCTGTTGCACGGCGCCGAGAGCGCGGTGTGGGGCGATGCCGGCTACCAGGGAGCGGAGAAGCGCCCGGAGCACGCGGGTTCGGAAGTGAGCTGGCAGGTGGCGATGCGCCCGGGTCTCAGGCGGCTGCTGGCGCCGGGCGGCGCTGAGGCGAGGCGGAGCGGCGCAAGGCCTCGGTGCGTGCGAAGGCTGAGCATCCGTTTCTCTACGTGAAGCGGCACTTCGGGTACGCGAAGGTGCGCTACCGGGGTCTTGAGAAGAACCGCCAGCGGCTCGCGCTGCTGCTCGGCTTCGCGAACCTGCTGCGGGCCGAGCCTCAACTCGCGTGATCGCGGGAGCGCTGCGTCCGGAATCGCCCGCCGAAGCGCTTCCGGAGCGACATTGAGGCGAGACCGCCCCCGGACCGCGGTAGCGGGCCCCCGCAGCGCAGCGCGGTACGCCGATCGATAGGCACCGTGCCCGACACGCCACCTGTTCAGACCATCCCTAGGCACTCTCTTGCGTGAGAAGTTGGACTCAGCAGTTGAAGCCCAAGCGGACTTCGAGGACTTCGCCTCGCCACGCCTCAGCGCGGAGAATACTCCGCTCCCACTGCACGAGAGGTACCGGGCTGCCTTCCGGTCGCTTCTCATGGATTTCGGGGTCCCCGCAGGTCAGTTCGCGGGCGAACCAGTCGAAGCTCACATGCAGGATGAGCGCGCAGAAGGCGAGGATGGGTGCCCCTCGATCAACCCACTCACGCGAGACAATGGGTTGTGATTCACGCGGCATGATCTTGATAACACATCCAAATGATGCGATCGGCCGACTACGAATCCCGACAGTGGTACGGTTTGCTCCAAGACCGTCAGCCGCTGGCTCGTCGACTCGGCGGCGCGTCGCACCGCGTGCTCGACGAGTGAGAGGAAGTGCTGTTGCTCCAGGCGCAGATCGAGGGTGAGGCGCTGCGCGCGATCTGGGACGAGCCGATGCTTGATCCCCGCGTCGCCGCGCTGGCGCTCGGGGCCAAGCGGGAGAACCGCGAGCGCGTGCGGCGCTACCGGGAGCGCTCATGGCTGCTCGGTCTGCCGTCGGGCCGCGGCTACCTCTACCCGGCCTTCCAGTTCGATGCAGACCGGCGCGATCTGGCGTCCGAGGTGCGCACGGTCAACGAGCAGCTCGATGCGGCCGGAGATCCATGGGGCGTCGCCTCCTGGCGGGTCTCGCGTAATGATCGTCTCGGAGCGCGGCCTCGTGAACTGGTCGGCACTGCGCGCGCGGGCGAACTCGCCGTTGCGGCGAGCGCCCTGACACGGCCGCTCGGATAGGGACGCGGGTTGCCGCCGAACTTCCCGCCGCCCGCCGCATTCGGATACGGCACCCCGCAGCGGCCAACATGGCGGCCGAAAATGGCGTGCGGCTAATGGAGTTCCGGATCGCCGACACGTTCACGGCCAGCCTCGCCCGGCTGACCGCGGACGAGCAGCGGGCGGCGAAGACCACCGCCTTCGACCTGCAGCTCAACCCGGCGAACCCCGGCACCCAGCTCCACCGCGTCGACGAGAGCAAAGACAGGAACTTCTGGTCGGCGCGCATCAGCCGCGACCTGCGCCTCATCATCCACCGGACCGCCTCGAGCCTCCTGCTCTGCTACGCGGACCACCACGATGCCGCCTACCACTGGGCCGAGCGGCGCGTGATCGAGCGCCACCCGAGGACGGGTGCCGCGCAGATCGTCGAGGTGCGCGAGACCGTCCGCGAGATCGAGGTGCCGCTCTACGTCACGGGAGAGCAAACCGTCGCTGACCCCGCACCGCCGCCAGCACCCAAACCGCGGCTCCTCGACCACGTTACGGACGACGACCTGCTCGGCTACGGGGTGCCTCTTGAGTGGCTCGCCGACGCGCGGGCAGCCACAGAGGACACGCTGTTCGCGCTCACAGACCACCTGCCAGGCGAGGCCGCAGAGGCACTGCTCGAGCTCGCCACCGGCGGCACGCCGACCCCGCCGGTGCATGCAGGCGAGGACACGGATCCCTTCGACCACCCGGACGCGCAGCGCCGGTTCCGGCTCATGGAGAACGCCGACGAGCTGGAGCGCGCCCTCGACTACCCGTGGGAGCAGTGGACCGTATTCCTGCACCCGGCCCAGCGAACCATCGTCGAGCGCGGCTACGGGGGCCCGGCACGCGTCGCCGGGTCCGCCGGCACGGGTAAGACCGTCGTCGCGCTGCACCGCGCGGTCCACCTCGCGCGCTCGTATCCCGATGCCCGCGTGCTGCTGACGACGTTCAGCGACCCCCTCGCGGCCGCGCTCCGCGTCAAGCTCGGACGACTCCTCGGTGGTGACGACGCGCGCGAGCGCATCGCCGTGAGCGCCATCGACCGCGTCGGTATCGAGCAGTACGAGGCCGCGTCCGGCCCTGCGAAGCCGGTGGACGCCTCCACGCTGCGGGCTCTGCTGCACGAGGCATCGGAGGCCGCGGAGAACCACAAGTTCAGCGCTCGCTTCCTCGAGACCGAGTGGAGCGACGTGGTCGACGCGTGGCAGCTCTCGACCTGGGAGTCCTACCGCGATGTCGCCCGGCTGGGCCGCAAGACGCGCCTCGGCGAGAACCAGCGCGCACTGCTCTGGTCCATCTTCGAGCGCGTCCGCTCCGAGCTTGCCGGGCACGACCTCGTCACCCTCGCCGGGGTCTTCGCCGCGGCCGCCGATCACGCCGCGGCGAGCGGCGAGAGCCCGTACGACTTCATCGTCGTCGACGAGAGCCAGGACATCAGCGTCCCGCAGCTCCGCTTCCTCGCCGCGCTCCGAGGCGAGCAGGAGGATGGACTGTTCTTCGCCGGCGACCTCGGTCAGCGCATCTTCCAGACACCGTTCTCGTGGCGCTCGCTCGGCGTCGACGTGCGCGGCCGCTCGAGCACGCTGCGCATCAACTACCGCACCTCGCACCAGATCCGCCGCCAGGCCGACCGCCTCCTCCCGCCCGAGATGAGCGACGTGGACGGCAACACGGACACTCGCCGCGGCACCGTCTCCGCCTTCAACGGCCCCGAGCCGAGAGTCGCTGTCCTCGACACGGTCGAGGAGGAAGCCGTGACCATCGCGGAGTGGATCGAGGCTAGCAGGGTGATGAAAAACCCCTGAAGTCGGGAAACGGAGCGTTTCGCGGCACTACGACGCTCGGACAAACCCTTGAAAACAAAGGGTTTCTCGGTAGTCGCACGCAGTCGATTCCGGGCCGAGACCGTTCCAGACGACTTTTTCAGCACCCTGCTAGGACTCGGGAGGGCGTGCCGCCGGAGGAGATTGGCGTTTTCGTGCGGTCGGAGGCGGAGATGCCGCGGGCCCGGGCGGCAGTCGAGGCCGCCGGCCTCACCGCGAGCAACCTCGACGGCGGCGCCGAAGGTGAGGCCGGCCAGGCCGCCGTCGGCACGATGCACCTCGCGAAGGGCCTCGAGTTCCGCGCCGTCGTCGTCGCAGGCGGCGACGACGAGGTCATCCCGCTCCAGTCCCGCATCGAGGCCGTCGCCGACACCGCCGACCTCGAGGACGTCTACAACACCGAGCGCCACCTCCTGTACGTCGCCTGCACGCGTGCGCGCGACCATCTCTTGGTCACGGGCGTCGCGCCGGGCTCGGAGTTTCTGGATGACTTGCTGGTGGGTTCGGGGTAGCAGTCAGCGGTCGTACTGTTCCCTCAACCCGTCGCTCATCCCCATGAATCCGACACGCAGCATGTCGTCGATCAGGTCAAGCACGCGCCGCCTGAACTCTTGGTCGTTCGCTTCCTCGTGCAAACGAATAACCAGTGGAGCCAAAACGTAGTCAGCCATGTCCCCTCCGGGGTCGTACGCGGTTACGACACGTTCCGCCATGTCACACACTTCAACGGGGAGCGGCAAGTGTGACTCTTCGAGGCCATGGAGCAGGAGATGCGCGAGGCGACGACGCGGACAACCCCACCTACGTCTTCACCGAGCCGCGCGTCGGCTACCGTATGCCAAAGGGCGAGGAACAGGAACAGAAGGATGCGGGACAGAGCTGAAGGCCGGGGACGGGGCCACCGCGACGCTTGAACCGCCCCGGGTTTAATGGAGACTCAGTTCATTGAGTCCCGGCGGAGGCCTGGACAGACTCACAATACTGGCTGGCTTCGTACTCGGCGGGTGGCACGTAGCCGATGGCGCTGCTGAGCCGGCGGTGATTGAACCAGTCGACCCACTCGAGGGTGGCCAGTTCGAGGTCCTCGAGCCCACGCCACGGGCCTCGGCGGTGCACGAGTTCGGCCTTGTAGAGCCCGTTCACCGACTCCGCCAGTGCGTTGTCGTAGGAGTCGCCGCGGCTGCCCACGGAACTGACCGCGCCGACCTCGGCCAGCCGCTCGGTGTAGCGGATCGAGAGGTACTGCACGCCGCGGTCGGAATGATGGACAAGCCCGCCGAAGGGGCCCTGCCTGCTCCAGAGCGCCTGCTCCAGGGCGCCGAGCGCGAGCTCGGTGTGCAGCGAACCTGACGCCTGCCAGCCCACGATGTAGCGGGAGTAGACGTCGATGATGAAGGCGACATAGACGAAGCCCGACGAGGTGCGCACGTAGGTGAGGTCAGCCACCCAGAGCCGGTTCGGGGTGGCTGACCGGAAGTCGCGCTCCACCAGGTCCGCGGGTCTGGGCGCGTGCTCGTCGGGTAGCGTCGTGCGTCGGGGCTTCCCTCGCACGACTCCTGAGAGACTCAGCGCCCGCATCAGCCGCTCCACGGTGCAGCGAGCGACCGGGATGCCCTCGCGCGTGAGCTGACGCCAGAGCTTGCGCGCTCCGTAGACCCCAAAGTGCTCGGCGTGGACCTGTCTCAGCTGCACCTGCAGTGCCTCGTCCCGGATGCGACGGGCCGATCGCGGACGCTGCCGTGCGGCGTAGTACGTAGACGGGGCGACCTGCAGTTCGCGACAGATCGGCTCGACCCCGAAGCGCTCGCGGTGGGTCTCGATGAAGCGGATCATTTCGGCAGTCGCGGGTCGAGCTCCCGTGCGAAAAAAACCGAGGCCGCCTTCAAAATCTCGTTGGCACGGCGCAGCTCGCGATTCTCGCGCTCGAGCTGCCGCAGCCGCTCCCGTTCCCCGGTCGTCAGCCCCGCTCGTGCGCCTGCATCGACCTCAGCACGCCGCACCCACGTCCGTAACGTCTCGGCGGTCATCCCAAACTTCGAGGCGATCGAGGTAATCGTTGCCCACTGCGACGCATGCTCGGCTTGATGCTCGAACACCATCCGCAGGTCACGTCCCGCAAGGTGGTGTCAGAGTGCACCATCCTGATCAATTGCTAGCTGGCAGCCTGCAGCAGCACCTCCTCGCCTGACGTGAGCTCGCGCCCGGGCGGGGGTAGCAGCGTCACCATCGTCATGTAGCGCCTCGCCACCGCCCACTCGTCGTGCTGCTCGGCGAGCACCGCGCCGACCAGCCGGACGACCGCGGCGCGGTTGGGGAAGATGCCGACCACGTCGGTGCGCCGGCGAATCTCGCGGTTGAGGCGCTCGAGCGGGTTGTTCGACCAGACCTGCTTCCAGTGCGCGAGCGGGCAGGCCGTGAAGGCCAGGACCTCCGGCGCCGCCTCGGCGAGCATCGCCGCGGCCTCGGGGAAGCGCGCGTCCAGTTGCTCCACCACGCGGGCGTGCTGGGCGTGCACCGCCTCCGCCGAGGGCTGCTGGAAGATCGTGCGCACCGTCGTCGCCACCAGCGCCTCGGCGCTCTTCGGCACGCGCGTCAGCAAGTTCCTCATGAAGTGTGTCCGGCAGCGCTGCCACGAGGCGCCGCCGAAGACGGTCGCGATCGCCGCTCTCAGGCCCTGGTGGGCGTCGGAGGTGACCAGCTCGACGCCGGACAGCCCACGCGCCACCAGGCCGCGCAGGAAGGCCAGCCAGAACGCGCCGTCCTCGCTCGTGCCGACGTCGATGCCCAGCACCTCGCGTTTCCCGTCGGCGTTGACGGCGGTGGCGACGACCCCACCCGCGTACGCGGGGGTACCCCGCAGGGCTGACCTGGGCGATGCGGCCCTCCTCGCGCACGCGCTGGGTGAGCGCGTCGAGCCAGAGGTAGCGGTAGGGGCCGCCGTCGAGCGGCCGCTCGAGGAAGGAGCTCACGACTGCGTCGAGCTCCGAGCAGAGGCGTGAGACCGAGCTCTTGGAGATGCCCTCGCAGCCGAGCGAGCGCACGAGGTCGTCGACGCGGCGGGTCGAGACGCCCTCGACGTAGGCCTGCTGCACAACCGACAGCAGCGCGCGCTCGGCGCGTCGTCTGGGCTCAAGCAGGGCGGGGAAGTAGCTGCCCTGGCGGAGCTTCGGGATCTGTAGCTCGATGCTGCCGGCGCGCGTGTCCCAGCGCCGCGGCCGGTAGCCGTTGCGCCGCGTGATGCGTTCCGGACTGCGCTCGCCGTGGCCGGCGCCGATTTGCGCTGCGACCTCGGCCTCCATCACCGCCTCGGCAAGGACGGCCACCGCTTCACGCAGGAAGTCGAGGTCGCCCCCGGCCGCCTGCTTGCGGGCAACTCCAACAAGTCCACGCTCTCCCTGACCACCGTAGTCCTCCTTCACGTGACTGATTCCTGTGTGAAGGATGGCGCGGTGGTCTCCTACGTCCACCTCTCTGACACCACTTGCTGGGACGCTACTCATCCGCACGGCCGGCTCGCGGATCTCTGCTGGGTACTTGCCTCGTCGTGTCATCGCCCCATCCTCTCAGGAGTTGGAGCCTCCAACATTCCCGGGGCGGTTCATTGGTCCTAGCTGAGGCTGTCGCACAAACCCGCGATGCGGGGAACATCGCGATAGGATGAGCATGGCGGCGGGGGCGGAGTGATTCCGGGGTGCCGCCATGACCCAGCGCTTCCTGCCGTGCGAGCGTGACCAGCAATACCTGATGCCCGCCAGCCTCCGCGACTGGCTGCCCGAGGACCACCTCGCGTGGTTCGTGCTCGATGCGGTAAGCCAGCTCGACCTCACCGCGTTCTACGCGCGCTACCGCGAGGACGGTTGGGGGCGGAAGGCGTACGAGCCGTCGATGATGGTCGCGCTCGTGCTCTATGCCTACTGCGAGGGCGAGCGCTCGAGCCGCCAGATCGAACGGCGCTGCCGCGAGGACATCGCCTTCCGCGTGCTGACCGCGAACCAGCAGCCCGACCACGCCACGATCTGCCGCTTCCGGCAGCAGCACGAGCAAGCGCTGGCGGGACTGTTCGCCGGGGTGCTCAGGCTGTGCGCCGAGGCGGGTCTGTTGCGGGTCGGCGTGGTCGCGCTCGACGGCACCAAACTCCGCGCGAACGCCAGCCGTGAGCGCAATCGCACGGATGCGGAGCTTGCGGCCGAGGTGCGGCGCATCCTCGCCGAGGCGGAGCGGGTGGACGCCGAGGAGAACGCGCGCTTCGGCGACGCGCGGGGCGACGAGTTGCCTGCGGGGTTCAGGGACCGCGAGGAGCGCCTGCAGCGGCTGCGCGAGGCGCGGGAGCGGCTGGCGGCCCGTGAGCGGGAGCGGCAGGAGGACTATGAGGAACGCCTCAGGAGCCGCGCGCAGAAGGACCGGCGCGGGCGCCGCCCGCAGCCGCCGCAGCCCGACCCGGGCGCGAAGGTGAACGTCACCGACCCGGACAGCCGCGTGGTGCGCGACTATCACGGCTACTTCCAGGGCTACAACGTGCAGGCGGTGACGAGTAGCGACCAGATCATCGTCGCGGCCGAGGTGAGCCTCCAGGCGACGGACATGCACGAGCTGCAACCGATGATCGAGGCGATGCACCGCAACCTGCAGGCCGCACACTGCGGGCCGCCGCGCGTGCTGCTGGCCGATGCCGGCTACTACTCCGAGGCGAACGTGCGGCAGGCCGAAGGCAGGGGTCCGGAGCTGCTGATCGCCACCCGCAGCGACCGCAACCGGCGCGCCGGCGCTGCGGCGCCGCGCGGGCGCATCCCTGCCGGGCTCTCCGTACGTGAACGGATGGACCGGAAACTGGCGACGCAGCGGGGCCGGCGTCTCTACGAGCAGCGGCGCTGGATGATCGAACCCGTCTTTGGAGACGTCAAGGAAAACCGCGGCATCCGCCGCTTCAAGCGGCGCGGGATCGCCGCGTGCGCCAGCGAATGGAAGCTGAGCGCCGCCACCCACAACCTCAAGAAGCTCTATCGCCGGGCGCGCCCGTCACCCCGGCCAGCGAACAGCAACCCCCGGCGAGGAGACCGGGCTACCGCCGCGGCTGCCGCGTAGCGCGCCTGCCCCGCCAGACGCGACCGCTCCGCTCCGACTGCCGACTGCCGACTGCCGACTGCCGACTGCCGACTGCCGACTGCCGACTGCCGACTGCCGACTGCCGACTGCCGACTGCCGACCGGCTACCCTTTTGGCACTCCACCCACGCCACTCCGTGCGACAGCCTCAGCAGGCTGCTTCTATGAGGGCTGGTCCGATCTGCAAGTCGGCCAACGTGGTGGCCGCTCCGTCTGCACGCCATGCCGGATGGTGACCTGTGCCCCGCTTCTATCCGCACTCGCCGAGGGGTCGCGCTTCTGGACCCGGTGCATGATGGGGAACCTGCTTGCAGGGGGCGCTGCCAGCTGAAAAGCGTCCTTGGGTGGACCAGCAGCCTGTCGCAGTCGCCCGGTCTTCAGCATCACGGTGCAGCCGTTGGTGGTCGTCTGGTGGTGGTTCGCCGTCTTCCCGTCGCCCGCTACGCAGCCTCCCCCTCCGCCGTGGCGGCCTGGCGCAGCGGCTCATAGACCTCGCCGCTGCGCCAGAGCGCGTGCAGCAACACTGCGAGGCGTCGCGCCACGGCGACGACCGCGCGCTTCTTCGCGTTCCCCGCTCCCGAGGCCATGTAGCGCTCGCCCCAGCGGCGCAAGTCGCAGTCTGGTCCGAACGGTCCGAGGACGTACTGCGCGGCCTGCACGAGCAGCCGCCTCAGGTGGGAGTCGCCACGTTTGGTGATCCCCAGTTGCGTGTGGCGGCCGCCGGAGTCGCGACGCCTGGGCACGAGGCCGAGGTAGGGTGCGACCTCGCGGCTGCGGGGAAAGCGCGCGGGATCCTCGATCGTCAGCACGAAGGTGAGGGCGGTGATGGGACCGACGCCTGCGACCTGGCGGAGCGCGGCGGTCTCGGGGTAGGCCGCGCACAGCGCCTCGACCTCCCGGCCGGCGGCGGCGATGCGGGCGCTGAGCTCGCCAATCACCTCGAGCAGCGGCAGCAGTGCGGTGCGCAGTTCAGCCGGGATGTGCTCCGCTGCCTTGCGATGGAAGGCTGGCGCGGTCACCTTCGGCAGCGCGGCGCCCCACGCCTTGACGGCGCCGCGCACGTGGTTGATGAGCTGCGTCCGCGAGCGCACGAGCGCGTCGCGGCCGCGCACGACCGCGAGATCCTGCTGGGCCTGCGCGCTGCGGTGACGGATCGGGGCGAGCAGCTTGGGGTCGAGGCGACCCAGCCGTGCCAGTTGCTCGGCGTCGCTGCGGTCGTCCTTGCGGTGGCTGCGTGCGATCAGCGCTACCTGGCGGGGGTTGGCGACAATCACCTCGTGACCGAGTTCGGTCAGCAGCCGGCTCAGCCACGGCGAGTGCCGTCCCGCCTCCAGCACCGCCCGTGCCGCCGGCAGCTCCCCGAGCGCTCGCCTCAGCGCGAGGGCCGTCGTGCGGACGCGCTGCTCGCGCTGCACGTCCCCGGCGGGGCCGAGCACGCAGATCTGGGTGTGACGGTCGCTCACATCGAGGCCCCAGGTGACTCCGCTGGCTTCCTCCCGTTCAACGCGCTCTGCCGTTGCGATATGCTGCTGCATGGCTGGTCTTCTACCTCTCTGGCTCTGAGAAGCCGTTCTGGGCCCGATTCGAGGCCGCTTACCGGGGACGAGTATCCCCTTGAGGAGGAGACCAGCCCTCATCCCATCTGAAAAAGTCCGCGGCGGCGCTTTTGGGCTGAAATCGCGCTGGCCGCGACATCAAGAAACCCAATGTTTCTGGGCTCTACGCCAGCCCACCGAATGGCCAGTGAGACCCAGCGGCCCAGGATCAGGGGTTTTTCAGCAGCCTGCTAGTAGCAGGTACTTCTGAAGCACGGAGTGAGGTCGGTAACAGGGACTTATGAAGCGCTACGTGCAGCCGCTCGGCGTTGGAGCGATAGGGGCGGGCGTAGGCCCACTCGTTCTGCAGGGTCTGGATGAAGCGCTCGGCCTTGCCGTTCGTCTGCGGGCGGTAGGGCCGGGTGTGCCGCAGTGCCACGCCGGCAGCGGCGGCCACGCCGCGGAAGTCGCGGGAGACGGTGTAGGCCTTCGCGTTATCCGTGAGCACGCCGCGCACGCGCACGCCACGGCGGCCGAACGCGGCGAGCGCCTGCTTGAGGAAGGCGGCGCAGCTGGCCGCTCGTCGGGCAGGACGGCGACGTAGGCGTAGCGGCTGTGGTCGTCGACGGCGACGTGGAGGTAGTCGAGGCCGCGGGTACGCGGGGTCGCGGCGGAGCGCCCGCGGACGCGGTGCCCGCCGCCCTCGGGGATGCGGCCCAGCTTCTTCACGTCGATGTGCAACAGGTCACCGGGGGCTGGGTGCTCGTAGCGGACCGTCTCGCGGGTGACGCGATGCAGCCGGTCGAGGCGGTTGAGGCCGCAGCGCCTGAGCACGGCGTAGACGGTGGAGCGGGCGAGCCCGGGCGCCCAGGCGATGCGGTGCGGCCCGAACCCCTGGCTGCGGCGCACGGCGCAGATGCGCTGCTCGAGCGCGGCTGCGGTGCGGCGGGGGTTGGAACGCGGAGCGGAGCTACGGTCCCGGAGCCCGGCCGCGCCCTCCTCCCGGTAGCGGCGCCACCACTTGGCGACCGTGGGGCGGGAGACCCGGA
Organism: Dehalococcoidia bacterium; assembly: GCA_965247925.1. Classification (GTDB taxonomy): domain Bacteria; phylum Chloroflexota; class Dehalococcoidia; order UBA2979; family UBA2979; genus VXMT01. Next base: position 338,924 of record CBDFIB010000003.1, on the reverse strand, counting down.
AGCGCCGGGCGACCTCCGCCTGGGACCAGCCGGCCTCGACCTCCAGAACCATCTCCAGCCGGGCGGCCGGAGTCAGACGCGCGTTAGGATGTGCCACGAGCGGCTCCTCTCCTGCTACTGGTGCGTTCGTTACACACACAGCAGCAGGCGGAGCCCCTCACCTGCAACAACCTACGTGGGAACTACAACTAGACGCTCCGTAGTTCCGGTACAGCCAGGCTGGACACAATCACGCGACGATTCGTGGCGTCAGGCGGCGGCGTCCTGGCGGCGCACCGCCTCGATGAAGTCGCGCACGCGCGCGGGGTCCTTGCGCCCGTCAGTCTCCGTGCCGCTCCCGACATCGACGGTCCACGGGCGGACGCGCTCGATCGCCTCGCCGACGTTCTCAGGGGTGAGGCCGCCGGCGAGCATCATCGGCAGCTCGGCGGAGACCATGCGGGCAACCTCCCAGTCGAAGGTGCGCCCCGATCCGCCGCGGTACGGTCCGTGCGCCGAGTCCAGCATGAGCGCGATCGCAAAGCCCGGCTCGACGAACTTGAGCGGGTCCGAGGGCGAGTCGAGCGGGGAGACGTGGACCACCTGGATCACCTGCCGCGCGACGAGCAGGCAGTCGTCCCAGGCCTCGTCGCCGGAGAGCTGAACCAGGTCCACCTCGGTCTCCAGCGCGATCTCGTTGACTTCCTCGATCGACTGGTCGGCGAAGACGCCGACGGTGAGCGGCCGTTTCGCCTCGAGGTAGGCCTCGATCACTTGCGCGCCGTGGCGGAACCACTCGCGCTCATCCTCGCGGGCGTGGCCCCAGGCGGGGGGCGGCAGCGCGATCTCGTGCGCGGCGAGCGGCTCGCCGAGGGCACGCACCATCGCCTGCGCCTCGTCGACGCCAACCTGGCGACTCGACTCCGCGAAGATCATCCCCACGAAGTCGGCGCCGGCATCGGCTGCGGAGAGCACGTCGGCGGGCGTGCGGTTGCCGCAGATCTTGACGAGCGTCATGAGCCGGCCACCGCGCGACGAGCCCCTGCGAGCGCAAGCTCGAGGGCCTTCGAGGCGACATCGCCGGAGCGGACGAGCGCCTCGCCGACGAGCACGGCGTGCGCTCCGGTCTCGGCCATGCGCGCCGCGTCCTCGGCCGTGTGGATCGCCGACTCGGCGACGAGCGTGACGCCCGCCGGCGCGAGCGGCGCGAGCCGCTCGAAGGTCGCGAGGTCCTCGTCGAAGGTCCGCAGATCGCGGTTGTTGACGCCGATCACGCGCGCTCCGGCGTCGACGGCGGCCGCGAGCTCCTCGGCGTCGTGGACCTCGACCAGCGCCTCCATGCCCTGCGCGCGCGTGAGCTCGAGCAGCGAGCTGAGCGCGGCCGGTGGGAGCAGCATCGCGATCAGCAGCAGCGCGTCCGCGCCGTGCGCGCGTGCCTCGATGATCTGGTAGGCGTCGAAGACGAAGTCCTTGCGCAGCAGCGCGGGCCGGTCCGCGTCACCGCCGAACGCGGCGGCGGCGGCTGCGAGGTCATCGATGCTGCCCTGGAAGAACGTCGGCTCGGTCAGCACGGAGACGGCGGACGCACCGGCGGCGGCGTACTCGCGCGCCTGCGCGGTGGCGTCGAGCCCCCCGTCGATCACGCCCCGGGAGGGCGAGGCGCGCTTGATCTCGGCGATCAAGCGCAGCCGTGCGCCCTCGGGCGAGGCTGCGCGGCCATCGATGAGGCGGGCGGCGAAGTCGATCGGCGGCGGGCGCGAGGCGGCGAGGCCTTCGAGTACGTCGAACGGCGCCGAGCGCTGGTCCTCGGCCAGCCTCAGCCGCCGGTCGGCGACGATGCGATCGAGCACCGTGCCCGTCTCGCGCGGGCCGCTGGAGGCGGCCGTCGTGTTCGCAGTCATCGAGTCAGCTACGCCGGGTCGCCTCGACGAAGGCGCCGAGGCGTGCGGCCGCCTCGCCCTCGTCGATCGCCGTCAGCGCCTGCTCGGCGCCCTGCTGGATCGAGGCGGCGAGGCCGCAGACGTAGAGCCCCGCGCCGCTGTTGACGGCGATGAAGTCGCGCAGTGCCGGCGAGCCGTCGCCGCGCAGCACCGCGCGCAGCGCATCCGCGTTCTCCTCGGCGCTGCCGCCGCGCACCTCGTCGAGCGTGCGCTCCATCACGCCGAGGTCCTTCGGGGTGACGCGGCGTTGCGTGACCTCCATGCCGCGGACCTCGAACAGCGTCGTCGGCGCCGAGACGGAGATCTCGTCGAGGCCCTCGTCGCTCGAGACCACGAGGGCGTGCCGGACGCCGAGGCGGGCGAGCGCGCCGGCGAGCAGCTCGGCAGTGGCGAGGCTGGGCGTGCCCAGCACGTGGCTGTTGGCGGATGCGGGGTTGGTGAGCGGGCCGAGGATGTTGAAGACCGTGGGCACGCCGATCTCGCGCCTCAGCGGCGCTGCGAACTTCATCGCCGGGTGGAACGACTGCGCGAAGAGGAAGCCCACGCCGGTGCGCTCGATGCAGCTCGCCACCTGCTCCGGCGTGAGCGCGATCTCCGCCCCGAGCGCCTCGAGCAGGTCCGCCGAGCCGGACTGCGAGGTCATCGCCCGGTTCCCGTGCTTGGCGACCTTCGCCCCGGCCGAGGCGGCGACGATCGCGGACGCCGTCGAGACGTTGAACGTGGCGAGCCCGGAGCCGCCGGTGCCGCAGGTGTCGAGCAGCGGGCGGGCGCTGACGTGCGCCTTGAGCGAGTGCTCGCGCATCACGCGCGCCATCCCGACGACCTCGTCGACGGTCTCGCCCTTGTGGTGCAGCGCGACGACGAAGGCGCCGAACTGCGCGGGCGTCGCCTCCGCCTCCATGATCTCGCCCATCACGGCGGCGGCCTCGTCCTCGCTGAGGTCGCGCCCCTCCCCCGCGACCGCCGCGATCGCCTCGCGGATCATGAGCCGCTGTCCGTCCGAATGCCGACGAGGAATGCGTCCACAGCTAGCAGTCCCATCTCAGACTGCCTCCCGCTGCTCGTCGGGGACTACCTGGAAGCCGGGAAGGTAGGCGGGTACCGGAATCAGCCGCTGCCGCAGGGGATCGACACCGAGGCCACACCCCGTGAGCGTGAACGATCCGAGCACCGGCTCGTCATCCCCTTCGCCGAACACGACGAGTGTGGCGGCGTACTCCTCGTCTATCCGGACCGTGGCCCAACCCACGTCGCGTTCCACGCCGCTCCCACCCGGCGTGATGAACCTGCGGCGCTCCGTCGGTTCGACGCCCAGGCGTTGCAGCACCGAGGACGGCACGAGGGTATACATCGCGCGAGTGCCCACGAGCGCGTCGAGGGTTTCGAATGGTCCCTCGCGCCCGGCGGCGAGTTCGATCTGCTGGTGGAACGTGCCCATCTCAGGCCGCCTCTCGCCTCACGCCGGGGCCGCCGCTGCGCGCGGCGACTCCATCGCGAGGAAGTTGCGGAGCAGATCGTGGCCGGTCGCCGTCATGATCGACTCGGGGTGGAACTGGACGCCCTCGATCGGCAGCGTGCGGTGGCGGACTCCCATGATCACTCCGCTCTCCGCCCGCGCCGAGACCTCGAGCACGTCCGGCAGCGAGTCCGGCTCGATCGCCAGTGAATGATAGCGAATCGCCTCGAACGGCTGCGGCAGCGACTCGAAGACGCCCTTGCCGTCGTGCGTCACCGTCGAGATCTTGCCGTGCATGATCTCGCCCGCGTGACCGACCCGCGCGCCGAACGCCTCGCCGATGCTCTGGTGCCCGAGGCAGACGCCGAGCAGCGGCACCTGCCCGGCCGCCGCGCGGATCAGGTCGATCGAGATGCCCGCCTCCGCCGGCGTGCACGGCCCCGGCGAGACGACGATCCGTTCCGGACCCATCGCCAGGCAGTCCTCGACGCTGGCCTCGTCGTTGCGCACGACCTCGACGGTCGCGCCCAGCTCGGAGAGGTACTGGTAGAGGTTGTATGTGAACGAATCGTAGTTATCGATCAAGAGAAGCATGGGAACGCTCCAAACAGGCCAGGGATGTAGGCCACAGACCGCCCGCGGACGTTATCGATCAGGAGAAGCATCTCAGGCCTCCTCGTCTTCGTCGGGGTCCGCCTGCGAGGCGGCAAGCATCTTCGCGAGTTGCTGCGTGTGCGCCTTGTCGTGGGCGACGATCCGGGCGATCCGGTCGCCGACGCGGACCGCGCCGCGATCGGCGTGGTCGCCGTAGGCGTCGAGCTCGTCCTGCCCGAGCGTCTCGAGCCAGGCGAGCGTCTCCGCGCGCAGCGCATCGAGGCGTTCGAGTTCGGCGCGGTCGCCGGCCGGGCGCGCGCGGCCGGCGCGCTCCGCGGCGCCCTGCGCGGGGTTGAAGGGCCGCCAGGTGTGGCCCGGCGTCTCCAGCAGCTCGCGCGCCTCGGAGGCGTAGTAGGCCTCGACCGTCGCGCAGTGCGCGAGCAGGTCGACCGGCGCCCAGTCGCCGTCGAGGCTGACGTCGCGCCACGGCTCGTCGAGGGCGAGGTAGGCGGCGCGCAGGGCGTCGCGCGCCACGATCAGCTCGGCCGTCAGCTCCTCGGCGCTGGCGCTCTTCGGGAGCGCGCTCGCGTCCCCGGGCAAGCCCTGCAGCCAGCCGCGCACGCCCTCGACGACGTTGATGCCGGCTGCCCCGCCCGGAGGCGCCCACGCGGCGTCGAGGAAGTCCGCGGGCGCGTATTGCGGATCGCCGCGCCACGAGCTGCAGAGGAAGACGTTGGCGATCGCGTCCGGCAGCGCGATCGAGTCGCTGAACTCGGCCCGGTCCGGAGTGAGATGCAGGCGGTCGTTCAGCAGCCGCGCCAGCGCCTGCTCCGCGGTCTCGTCGTCGGCGACGGGCTCCGAGGGCAGGGACCAGCGGCTGCCGGCGCCGCTGCGCTCCTGCCGGGCGTGTTGCACGAGCAGCACGCGGCCGTCGCTGCGGCGCAGCGCGGCGGCGGCGACGAGCGGTTTGGCGTCCATCAGTAGCCCAGGCTTCCCGACGGCGCGCTGACGCCGGCCCGCGCCTCGGCGTCGTCGATGGCGGCCATCAGCGCGCGCGCCTTGTGCTGGGTCTCCTCGAACTCCCGCTGCGGGTCTGAGTCGTAGACGATGCCGCCGCCGGCCTGCACGTAGGCGACACCGTCGCGCAGCAGCACGGTGCGGATCGTGATGCAGGTCTCGACGTTGCCCGAGAGGTCGAAGAACCCGACCGCCCCGGCGTAGGGGCCGCGCCGGTCCGGTTCCAGCTCCGCGATGATCTCCATCGCGCGGATCTTCGGCGCGCCGGAGACGGTGCCCGCCGGGAAGGCCGATCGCAGCGCGTCGTACTCGCTCATCCCCTCGCGCAGCTCGCCCTGCACATGGCTGACGAGGTGCATGACGTGCGAGTAGAACTCGAGGTCGAAGCTCTGCGTGACCTCGACCGAGCCGGTCTTCGAGACGCGCCCGACGTCGTTGCGCCCGAGGTCGAGCAGCATCACGTGCTCCGCAATCTCCTTCGGATCGTTGCGCAGCTCCTCGGCCAGCCGCTCGTCCTCGGCGGGGGATCCGGTACGCGGCCGTGTTCCCGCGATCGGGTGCACGTCGACGCGGCCGTCCTCGACCTTGACCAGCAGCTCCGGGGAGGCGCCGACGATGGCGATCTCGCCGAACTGCAGCAGGTACATGTAGGGCGAGGGGTTGATCACGCGCAGCGAGCGGTAGAGCTCCACCGCATGCACGCCGGTCTTGCGCGAGAAGCGCTGCGCGATCACCGCCTGGATGATGTCGCCGTCGGTGATGTAGCGCTTGGTCGTCTCGACGGCCTCCAGGTAGTCCTCGTGCGCCCAGTTCGACTCGATCGGCTGCCCCGTCGGCCCGTCGAGCGGCGTGTAGGGCAGCGCGGCGAGCGGGCTCGCGAGGCGCTCCGAGAGGCGTTCGATCTTCGCGACCGCTGCGTCGTAGGCGGCGTCGACATCGCCGTCGAGGCGCGCGTGCGAGATCACCTTGATGGTGTGCAGCACGTGGTCGAAGACCAGCAGCGTGTCCGTGAACATCAGCCATGACTCCGGTACGCCCAGCGCGTCCGTCTCCGGCTGCGGCACGCGCTCGAAGTGCCCGACCGCCTCGTAGCCGATGTAGCCGACGGCGCCGCCGTGGAAGCGCGGCAGGCCGGGCGCCGGGACCGGGCGGAACTGGGCGATCTCGTTCTCGATCACGCTCAGCGGGTCGCCGTCCTCGTGGTCGAGCGCGCTCACGCGGTAGGGCTCCGTGCCGATGAACGAGTAGCGCCCCATGCGCTCGCCGCCCTCGACGGATTCGAGCAGGAACGAGTAGTCGCCGCGCGCGACCTTGAGGTAGGCGGAGACGGGCGTTTCGAGGTCGGCGCGGACCTCGCGGTAGATCGCCGCGAGATTGCCCTCGCCGGCGGCGGCGAGGCCGTGCAGCTCCTCGCGGCTCGGGATCGTGCGTGGTGCGGTGGGTGTGGTCATCGTCGTGGTCCTGTCCGTGCAGTGCAGCCTTCGGTGCGTGCGGCGTGCGGCCACCACCAGACGCCGCCGAGATGCGGCGCGGACTGGCGGCAGTACGGCGCAGGTCTCCGGTGCACGATCAAGCCTCCTCGTGATCCCCGAACAGTGTGCGCCCCGGACGCAAAAGAACCACCGCCCTGGGGCGATGGTCCTCGCGGCGCCACCCAAGTTCCGCGCGCCGACCGGCCTCGAGGCCAACGGCTCGCGCTCATGCAAGGCACGGCCACCCGGCTGCCCCGGACTCGGGACGTGGCGGCGATGCCCTGGGCCTGGATAACGGCGCCCACACCGTCGACGCCTACTTGCCCCGAGGGGCGTTCGGGCCGAGACTCCCGGGTCCATTCCGCCGCTGCTGTCGGGCACCGGGCTTCCACCTTGCCCCGGCTCTCTGGGCCCCGCGTGGCGGCGTACTACTCCCGTTCCGCGTCGCTCTTCTTACGCTGCGACTGTGATCGAGGCTACGGCTGGCGGCGGCGGAGTGTCAACGCGGGAGGGGGCGGGGGGCTGTCACTGCACATGCTGACAGTCCGGCTTCCAGCAGGATTCGTCCAGCACTGCTTGGATCCCCGGCGAGATCATGAGCTGTGTCCTGAACTCCACGAGCTCGGCGTATGAATCATCCTGAGCGCGCTCGACTTGGTCGCGCCACTGAGAATCAAAGAGGTATCCCGCACGGACTGCCGCTCCGAGAATCGTCTCTGGATCAGCAAATTGCTTACCCCGAAGGGCGCCTCGCCGGTTGAGCGACTTCCGGCGTGGCATTCCGTTCTCTCTCACGAATTTTCCGAATAGGTGCTGAAGCTGACGAGCAGTTTCGCAAACGGGTTCTCCCGCCGACCCATCAACATCCGGGTGGAGAAACCCCCGCAGTTCCGTAACGTCGTCGAAGAACCGGCCACCGAAACGTGCCGAGTAGAATTTGTGCATGCCTCCGAACCGAATGTTCACGACCCTGTCAGACTCTGCCGGAAATGTAGTGCCTTTGATGAGGCAGTTTTCAAGGCTGACACCGGCGAGATTGGCATTGCCAAAGTCTGTGTTCGTGAGATCAGCACCATCGAGGGATGCGTGCCGCAGGTCATGTTCCTCGAATCGCAAACCGGAAAGGTCCAAGCCCGTAAGTTGAACGCGAGTGAGCAAGTCGGTTCCGGCAGACAGCTGAACGGCAATCCGCAGAGCATTCCTGCCAAAGATGGAATTCTCGCGTACTCTCTCGCTCAACAAATCCCATACCTCGTCTCTAGTTCTTGACGCCTTCACGACATCACACATGAGTCGCACAACATTCTCCGGAAGGTCAATGCGGTTGAGAACTTCCGGCCTATATTGTAAGCTCTGGACTAGGTAATTTGCGACAAGATAGTGTCCAAGCGGTTCTTGTGCGAATCGTAATCTGACATCGTAGCCGGGCGCGAACACGGCTATTTGACCCATTTGAACCATAAGCCGTTCGATTTCGTTGTCGTTGTCCAAACCGGTAAGTATAATATCAGCTAGTTCACTCACCTCATCGATTGGAACACCACCCTCAAACAAATTCACAGCCGCACACGACTCGATGAATTCGCGCACGTCATCGTCAGAGACGTTGCGGAGGAGCCCTTTACCGCGTTCGCGCGCCACGATGCGCTCTATCGCCCGCTCTAGGATATGGCGTTCCGAATACTCTGAGCCAAAGCCTTCAGAGGCGAAGTCCTCAGTGAGCAGCTCGCAGTAGTAAGGCGTAGCGGCCAGCTCATCGAGCACGGGATGCTGACTGAGGCTCCTGGTAAAGCTGTCGGCAGTAGCCCGCGACCCCAACTTCCTGCTGGCGAGGTCGCTCTTGGAAGATCGCTCCCAGCCGCTAAGCTGATAAACAACGACATGCTCGCTGAATTCTTCGCAGAAGTCCGTCAGACCACGATGAGTGTCGAACAATGAATCGCGCACACAGATGACGATCCGTGGCATTTCGCCCTGAGGCAGTGTCACCAGATCCATGAGATCGTAGTCGAAGAAATGACTATCGTGTTCTAAGATCTCATCGAGCCCGTCCAGAAGCCAAATGCCCATTCCATTAACGAGTTCCCAATAGAAAACCTCGCGCTCCAGTGGCCTAGCAAATTCGGTGCGGAGATATGCCTCAAGTAGTGATCCGATAGTTGGCACGGAGGCATCGTTGAGGTGCTCAGGGAGGAGCGCGAAGGGTCTGGTGGAGAGCCGTTGGGAGCGCTTGTCAGCCTGGAAATCAGCGTACAAATGTGCGTAGAGTGACTCAAACAGGAAGGATTTGCCCATCCCGGCAGGACCTACGACCAGATGGATCGTTGGACGATCATCTGCCCGTGCGCTGTTGCGAAGCTCATCACGCAGGACATCGAACAAATCCGAGCCGGACTCGTTGGCATTGCTGGCGGGGGATTGGAGGACGCGGAATGGCTGGGCGATGCGCTCACGGGCAATGGTTTCGCCTCGTTGCCTGAGTTCGCTGGTCGCCGACGCCGCGCGCCGATCTCTCTCCCACTTAGAGTCACTATCGAAGAATTGGGCTGGGACGAGGGTCTTGACGCCATGCGACCGGCGGGCACCCTGCCGGAACTCGCTACTCAACCCTCAAGCGTCGGAACGAGAAATACCTTCTCCGCAGTCGGGTGCTCTTCGCTAGCCTCTCCGAAGCGCCTGAGATAGGGACCTGTGCGGCTGGTGAGTTCTCGCCAACGTCCGTGGGCACCCAGACGTACAAGTAATCCTTCTCGTCGTCCCCCCTCGCGCTGTCGCGGTCCCCGCGCAAGAGATCGCGCCCACGAGTCTTAACGTCACACCCCTCCGCAGCAAGGTAGCCTCGTACCAGGTCCGGCCAGTTCTCCACAGACCGTTCTCCCGAGTTGCGCTACGCGGGGGCGAGTATACGGACGTTCCGAGGGCGGTGCGAGGCCCAGCGGAGGGGCTGTTGAACGCGCCCGCCGCTCACACCTCCACGGCGCGCCGCCCCGGACGCAGGAGGAGGCCCGCGGCCGGTGCTGTTCGCTGAATGGCGAGGCGTGTGTCGCCCCCACCTCGGCGCCGCAGGAGCGAGCATGCGACAGCGACGCTTCCACACCGCCAGAGGGAGAGGCCGGAGGAGTTCGGCCCGGGCCGATCGCCCGGGAAGGGCCCGTCGGTGCGCGCCGGATCGCCCGGGCCCGGGCGATCCACCTTCACGACGTCGGAGCCGAAGTCGGCGAAGAGCTTGGCCGCGAAGGGAGTGGAGACCCACTCCCCGACCTCGACGACGCGAAGCCTGGCGAGCGCGCCGGGGGTGGGGTCCTCCTTAGTCACGCCCGCGTTCTCCGGCGGGGAGCAGCTGGGACTCCGAGAGGCTCTCCGGGTTGCGCACCCGCCAGCTCCCGGCGTCGACCGCGGCGAGGAAGTCCTCGACCGCGCGGTTGAAGGCCGCCGGCTCCTCAAGGTTCACGGTGTGGCCGGAGCGCGGGATCACGACCAGGGCGGAGCTGCGGATGGTTCGCTTCATGAAGAGCCCGGGCTCGAGGCATGGCTCGTCCTCGTCGCCGGTCACGATCAGGGTCGGGACGGTGAGCCTCCGCAGCCTCTCCTCGAGCGCGAGGATGGAGGGGCGGTTGCGCTGCACACCGAGCATCGTGTTGGCGTGGCCGAGGGTCGAGGAGGCCCGGAACTGCGCCCGGAACTCCTCCCAGCCGCGTGGATCCTTGTCGCGGAATTGCACGCGCGTGGGCCCCCGCGTGTAGACCTCCCCGAACGCCTCGATCCCCTCGGCGAGCAGCCGCTCGGCGACTTGCTCGGCGTCGCGCTCGAAGTCGGAGCGGTCGGCCGTGCTGCCGTAGCCCGCGCCGGCGACGGTGAGCGAGCGCGCGCGCTCGGGGTAGGTGAGCCCGAAGATGAGTGTCGCGTAGCCGCCCATGGAGAGCCCGACGATGTGCGCGCGCTCGGCGCCGATCGCATCGAGAACGTCGCGGACGTCGTCGACGGCGCGCTCCTGCGAGTAGCTCGAGCGCGCCTCCGGGACATCCGAGGGCGGGTAGCCGCGCGCCGCGCAGGCGACCGTCCGGTAGCGGCGCCCGAAATGGCGCACCTGCTGCTCCCAGCTGCGGTGGTCGCCGGCGAACTCGTGCACGAAGACGACGGGTATGCCCTCGCCTGTCTCCTCGTAGTAGAGGCGTACGCCGTCGGAGGCGGTGGCGTAGGGCATCGGGCTCCTCCTGCGGGCTTTCGCGCGCCAGCGCCTCGCGGCGCCCGGCGCTGTGGCGCGCGTCCCGTGCCTGCGCTGGCCGTCGCAAGGCGGGGTGGCCCCGTCGGGGCGCACACGATACGGGATCGCCGTGCGCGGACGCTACGCGGAGCGGCTCGCTCCGCCGGTGGCGAGGCGGGGGAGGCCCTTGCTGTAGCCTGAATGCTGAGGCATGCACGGTCGCGCCTCGTGGCCGCGGGAGCGAGCATGCGACAGCGACGCTTCCCGACCGCCTGCCTCGCCATCCTCGCGGTACTCGCGCTGGGCTCGGGGGTCGCGTCCGCGCCCTCGGTAGCGTTCGCGCAGGCGACCTCGGCTTCCGACGCCAGCACGATCACGACGGAGTTGCAGCCCGGCTGGAACATGGTCGGCTGGGTTGGACCCGAATCCCTGTCCGGTCAGTTGTTCGAGGAGCTCCCGGCGCTCGGGCGGATCTCGGTGTGGGACGCGGAGGAGCAGCGCTACCGCAGGGCGCGGCCAAACATAAACCGGAATTCGCTGAGGCTGATGCCCGGCATGGGCCTGCTGCTGTTCATCGACGGTGACGCGCCGCTCCAGTGGACGCACCCGATCGGGCCGGACGGCGCGCTGCAGCGGCTGCACCCGGGGCTCAACCTCGTCGGCTGGACGGGGGACGACGGCACGCCGGTCGGGGAAGCCCTGGACCGACTCGGTGATTCAGTGATCACGGCGTGGGACTGGGACGCGGGCAGCGGGCAATACGCGACCTACGACCTCAGCGCGAGCGGCGCGGCGAGCACGTCGCTGCGCCGGGGTGACGCGCTCTGGATCCGGGTATCGGAACCGGTCAACTGGTGGCAGCCCGGCACGGAGGAGCCGCCGATCTTCTTCCTCGGCGACGTTCCGGATCAGTTCAAGAGTGCCATTCGCACCGAGTACGAGAACGTGCAGAGGTTCTTCGGCGAGCGCTTCGGGGTCGTGACGCGAGGCACTCCGATCTATATCGGTGCCGACGAACGGTCGGTACGCGCCATCCACCGCGAGTTGTTCGGAAGGGGGCCCGAGGAGGGTTTCTGCGGGCGATCGACCAGAGGAGACGGATACGTGGCCGTGCTGGGGTGCGCCACGCCACGCCAACTTGGGTTGGACGGCCGGCATCTGAGCGTGTTGCTCACGCCAGGGAATTCGGTCCGCGATCCCGGCGGCTCGGACTGGCTGATCAGGGGTACGAAGGAATACAGCCATGCTCGGTACCGAGCGGCGGTCGGGATGGGCCGCTACGACACCTCCCGAGTCGCCCACTTACGCGATGCGAGGGGGGCTGGATTTGCTCTGCGCAGCGTCGAGGTAAGGGATCCCGACGCCGATGCGTGGCGCAGCGGGCACATCAACGCGCTGGCGTTCCTTGCCGTGGAGTGGCTCGCAGCACGCGCGGGCGACCCGGCCATCATCGAGTACTTCCACCTGCTGCGGTCCTCGGAGACGTGGCAGAAGGCGTTTGCCGCCGCGTTCGGCATCACGGTGGAGGACTTCTACACGGAGTTCGAAGCGTACCGTCAGGAGCTGGCGCCGCTGCTACCTCACCTGACCGACGATCGCTCGCAGCCCGTCATCGAGTGGGTGGGGGAGGTGCCAGCGGACGCCAGGGAGGAAATCAGTACCGACTTCGAGAGCGTGCGCGCCTTCGTCTCCCAACGTTTCGAGGCGGAGCCGAGGGAATTTACGCTCTACGTGGGCTCCGATCTCCAGTCACTCCGAGCCGTGGTTCCCCTGTCTTCCACCAGCATCCCGCCCACTTGTGGGTTCTTCAGGCGTGACGTTGCCGTCATCTCCCTGGCGCAATGCGCACCTTCCTTCGGGCAAGACCTGCACTACATCCAGGCCTTGCTCCCGGGGTACAACCTTCCTCCTCAATGGCTCGAGTACGGTGCGGAAGAATACGTCACGAATACGTACCGCGCGGCGAAGGCTCTCGACCTCGATGGTCACCTGGCATCGCTGCGCGATCTGGCGGGCCGGTCGTCCCCTTCACTGGAGAGCCGGGAGACTCGCGATGGAGTCTCCGAGGCGGGATACAGTGCGACCCGCGCCCTCGGCTACTTCGCGGTCACGTGGCTCGTGGAGCGAGCCGGCGAGCCCGCGCTCTTCGACTTCTACGAGCAGCAGCCAACCGACGAGAACTGGAGGCGGCTCTTCCTTGCCACGTTTGGCATCAGCCCGCGCGGCTTCTACGAGGAGTTCGAGGCCTCACGCGCAGCGCTCGTTCTGGGCGCGGGAGTCGCCTCCACGCCTGAGACCGCGTCCGCGGACTCGAATGCGGTACCTGAGGCCGTCGCGATCACGACGGAGTTGCAGCCCGGCTGGAACCTGATCGGCTGGGTCGGGCCCGAGACCTCGTCCAGGCAGCTGTTCGAGGAGCTCCCGACGCTTCGGCGGATCTCGGCCTGGGACGCACAGGAACAGCGTTACCGGCGGGCGTGGCGATACCGCAGCCATGAGTTGCCGAGGCTGACGCCCGGGATGGGCGTGTGGCTGCTCATCGGCGGCGCTGAGCCGTTCAGCTGGACACGCCCTGTCGGGACGAACGGCGCGGCGGCGCCGCTGCGAGCGGGGCTCAACCTCGTCGCCTGGGCGGGCGAGGACGGCACGCCGGTCCGCGAGGCGGGGGCGCGACTCGGCGATGCAGCGATCTCAGTGTGGCACTGGGACGCGGGCAGCCAGCGGTATACGAGCTACAACCTTGTGGACGACGACGTTGCGAGCGCGCCGCTGGTGCTGCGCCATGGCCAGGCGTTCTGGATCAAGATGTCGGGATCGCTGAACTGGTGGCAACCCGGCACTGCGGAGCCGCCGATCACGTTCCTCGACGATGTCCCGGATCGCCTCGGGATGGACTTCCTCGCTGCGTACGAGGACGTGCAGGCGTTCTTCGCCGAGCGCTTCGCGGTCGTGGCGCCAGACAACCCGGTCTACGTCGGGATGGGCGTGGAGTCAGTGCGCAGCACGTATCTCGAGGTGTTCGGAGACGAGCCCCCGGAAGGCCTGTGCGGCAGGTACAGCCAGGACCATGTGCACGTGGTCGTGCTCCGTTGCGCGGACCCGCTCCACCGCTTCGGCGTGGTCAATCATCAGACCGACGCATTGCTCACGCCGGAGCGCTCCGTCAGGAGCCGGGGTGGCCCCGAGTGGATGACCAGGGGCACGGAACGGTACGTCGAGATCCGCTACCGCGGATGGGGAAGCACCTGGGTGTACGAGCCATTCCGACGCGGTCTGATCGGGAGTGCGCGGGAGGTCGGGCTTCCGCTGCGCAGCTTCCACATGAGGGGAGACGAGGACACGGTCCCCGGGTCTGCCATCGACGGTGTGAGCTTCCTCGCCGTCGAGTGGCTCGCAGCACGCGTGGGCGACCCGGCCATCTTCGACTACTACCGCCTGCTGCGGTCTGTGGACACGTGGCAGCAGGCCTTCGCCGCTGCGTTCAGCATCACCGCGGAAGACTTCTACACGGAGTTCGAGGAGTACCGCGCAGAGGTGGCGCCGCCGCTGCCTCACATTTCCGACGACTCTGCGGGGCCTGCCATCGTATTCGTGGGCGATGTCCCGGACGACACGCAGGCAGCCATACGTGCCGACATCGAGAAGGTCCGCGCCTTCGTCATGGAGCGGTTCGATGCTGAGCTGGGGCACTTCACGTTGTACATAGGCCCCGATACCGACTCGATACTGGTTGCGGACCCCGCCTTCGATCCCAGCGCCATCTGCACCCGGCCCGGGCCGTACAGGGCTGCGATCGCCCTTGACCTCTGCGGATTCTCGGAGCTGCACGACATCTACCCCATTCTCGCGATGGTCCCGGCCAACGACGTTCCCCCGCAGTGGCTGGCGTACGGCGCGGTGGAGTACGCGACAACGGCGTATCGCTCGGCGGCGAAGGACGTGGACGTCGATAGTCACCTGGAGTGGCTACGCGGTCTGGTAAGCCGGTCAACCCGCTCACTCGAGAGCCGGGAGACCCCGCAGGGCGTCGCCGCTGCGGGATACAGCGCGACCCGCGCGCTCGGTTACTTCGCCGTGGAGCGGCTCGTGAGACGAGCCGGTGAGGCCGCCCTCTTCGACTTCTTCGAACAGATGCCAACCCACGAGAACTGGGAGCAGCTCTTCCGGACCACGTTCCAGATCAGCGTGAGGGTCTTCTACGAGGCGTTCGAGGACTACCGCACAAGGATTAGGCCCTGATCGGCGCCTGAGCGCCCGCGCTCATACCTCCACCGCGCGCCGCCCCGGACGCGCGCGCTCGCGCGCGATCCAGGCGCGCACGCGGGCGACTGTGCCTTCGAGGTCGCCCTCGACGTTGACGATGACGGCGTCGAAGGCGTCCTGCTGCTCCAGCTCGGCGCGCGCGGAGACGATGCGGATGGCGCGCTCGGCGGGGTCGGCGCCGCGATCGCGCAGGCGCTGCTCGATCTGCTCGAGGCTCTCGGGGGCGATGAAGAGCAGCCGCGCTTCCGGGATCGCCTCGCGGATCGCGATCGCGCCCTGCACGTCCACCTGCAGCAGCACGTCGCGCCCGCTCGCGAGGGCGCTGCGCAGCTGCGTGCGCGGTGTGCCGTAGAGGCGGCCGTGGACCGCGGCGTGCTCGACCAGCTCGCCCGAGCGGACGGCGGCGCTGAACGCCTCGCCGCCGGCGAAGACGTAGTGGACGCCGTCGACCTCGCCCGGTCGCGGTGGGCGTGTGGTCATCGTGACCGGGCGCGCGAACTCGTCGCCCGCGAGCAGGGTGCTCATCACCGCGTCCTTGCCGACACCGGACGGTCCCGAGATCACGGCCAGCAGGGGCGGCGGAGTGGTCGACACGTCCCGCTCCTACGCCGCGCCGATCCGCGCGAGGTCCGACCAGAACGCGGGGTAGGAGACGCCTACGACGTCCGCGCCCTCGATCGCCGACTCGCCCTCCGCGATCAGCGCGCCGACCGCACCGAGCATCGCGAGACGGTGGTCGCCCGCAGCATCGACGAGCCCGCCGTGCAGCCTCGCGCCGCCACCGACGGCGAGGCCGTCCGCGCGCTCCTCGACCTCCGCGCCGAGGGCGCGCAGCGCCGCCGCCGTGGTGGCGACGCGATCCGACTCCTTGACGCGCAGCTCGGCGGCGTCGGCGATCACGGTCTCGCCCTCGGCGACGGCGCCCGCCAGCGCGAGCAGCGGCAGCTCGTCGATCGCGCGCGGCACGATGTCGCCGCCGATGCGCACGCCGCGCAGCGAGGCGGAGCGGACGCGCAGGTCGGCGACCGGCTCGCCGCCGGTGAAGCGCTGCTCGAGTTCCTCGATGTCGGCGCCCATCTCGCGCAGCACCTCGATGATGCCGGCGCGGGTGGGGTTGAGGCCGACGCCGCTGAGCAGCAGGTCGGCGTCCGGGTGCAGCGTGGCGGCGACGATCCAGGCGGCCGCGGTGGAGACATCGCCGGGCACGCGCACGCCGACGGCCTGCAGATCGCCGTCAGGCGGCGTCAGCGTCACCGTCGCGCCCTCGACGGCGATGCCGGCGCCCATGGCGGCCAGCATGCGCTCGCTGTGGTCGCGCGAGCGCGAGGGCTCGGCGACGGTCGTCGCGCCCTCGGCGGCGAGCCCGGCGAGCAGGATCGCGGACTTGACCTGCGCCGAGGCGACCGGCGTCTCGATGCGCTGGCCGCCGGCGATCACGCCGCCCTCGATCACGAGCGGGGGCAGCGTGCCGTCCGCGCGCGCGCTGACGCGTGCGCCGAGGGCGCGCAGCGGCTGGACGATGCGGCCCATCGGGCGGCCGCGCAGGGAGCCGTCGCCGGTCAGCACGGAGAGGAACGGGAACCCGGCGAGCAGGCCGCTCAGCAGCCGGATCGTCGTGCCCGAGTTGCCGCAGTCGAGCACGACGGACGCCTCGTGGAGCCCCGCGCGGCCGCGCCCGCGCACGATCAGCGCGTCCTCGGCGGGCTGCTCGATCTCTGCGCCGAGGGCGCGCATGCACTCCAGCGTGGAGCGGGTGTCGGCGGCATCGAGGAAGCGGTCGATGCGCGCCTCGCCCTCGGCGGCGGCGTTGAGCATGAGCGCGCGATGGGTGATCGACTTGTCGCCGGGGATCTGGATCGAGCCGCGCAGCCGCGCGGGCGGTGTGACTCGCATCGTCCGCGGCGCGCCCATGCTGGGGCTAGCGGCGGCCGAACAAGCGCCTGCGCTGGCGCGTCTGCTTGTCCTCGCTGGCGTCGTCGCCGCCTATCTCGCGCAGCCGGTCGGAGAGTGCGCCGCCGAGGAGCAGGTCGCTCATGCCGGGCATCGGGATGCCGGAACCCTTCTGGTCGATCTCGACGCGGCCGACCTGGCCGTCCTGGAAGGAGAGATGGTCGAGGTTGAGCTGCACCAGGTAGCGCAGGAACTCGTCGTTCCGCTCCGGGTCGGCGATCATGTCCTCGAGGTCGTGGAGCGCGCCGCGCAGGCGTTGCAGCCAGTGCACGACCTGCTCGCGGTTGGTGACTGCGATGTCGTGCGCCATCTGCTCGTCGGTGCCGGCGAGGCGCGTCGTGTCCTTGAATCCGCTGGCCGCCAGCAGCGACAGCTCCGGCCATGCCTCGGAGTCGCGCACCAGGCGGAAGAGCGCGCTCGAGGCGAACAGCGGCAGGTGCGAGATCGCGGCGGCGTAGGCGTCGTGCTCCTCGGCGTCCATGTACATCGGCTTTGCGCCGAGCGCCGTGGCGAGACCGGCGACCGTCTCGACGGCGCTGCTGGAGGCGGAGCGCGAGGGCACGATCACCCAGCGCGCGTCCTGGAACAGCGTTGCCTCGGCGGCGGCCGACCCGAACTGCGTCTTGCCGGCCAACGGGTGGCCGCCGACGAAGTTGATTGAGCTCGGCAGCACCTCTTCGGCCCAGCGCATCACCTGCGCCTTCGTCGAGCAGGTGTCGGTGACGATCGCTCCATCCGCCAGGGCGGATGCGATCTCCTCCATCACCTCGCGCGTGGCGAGCACCGGCGTGCTGATCACCACCAGCGAGGCGCCCTGGACAGCCTGGCGCAGGCTGCTGCCGCGCTGGTCGATCGCGTTGCGGCGTTCGGCTTCGCGCTCGCGCTCGCGGCTGATGTCGAAGCCGGTGATCTCGATGTCACCCGTGCTTTCGGCCGCTTTCAGCCCGAGGCCGATCGAGGCCCCGATCAGGCCCGTACCGAGGATGGCGACCTGCGTCATATGCACCGTGCCATTCGTACCGCGCGGGGCGTGGAGCGCCGCTCAATCGTCTGGCGTCGATGGTAGCACGGGCGGCTCCGGCCACACTCCCGCCGCGCCCTCAGCAGACCTGGTCGGCCTCCATCAGCCAGGCGAGCTCGCGGTCGTCGCCGGGCGAGGCATCGTGGTGGCGGCGGACCAGCTCGCAGACCCGCGGCGAGCAGCCGATCGCGGCGAGCCGCAGCGCGCCGCGCTCGGGGTGGTCGCGCAGCGCCGCGAGGGCGTGTCCCAGCCGGCTGCCGCCGCGATCGGCGAGGCGCGCGTGCGTCCTCGGCGCGAACTGCAGCAGCAGGACATGGAGGATGCGCTCGTGCGCGTGCAGCGCGCCCTTGCCGGTGTTGTGCAGCAGCGCAGCCAGCAGCAGCTCGTCGGAGGGCGAGGCGTTCGCGCGCAGCCAGGTCAGCACGTCCAGGGCGTGCCGGCGCTCGCGGCCCTGCAGCGAGGCGAACAGCCGCAGTTCGGCGGGTCCGAGCAGCTCGTGTACCGTGCGCTCCTCCGCGGGGGGAGAGCGAGCCGCGAAGGCCTCGGAAGAAGCGTCGCGTGTGCCGTGCGAGGTCCGTGGCGGCGTCCCGCACGCGCGTCAGACCAGCCGCACCACGGTGTCGCCCGCGAACAGCTCCAGCAGGAGGTTGCGCGGCGGCCCCATCGCGTCGAACAGCCACGACGGGCCCCCGAGGAAGGGGAGGAAGATCAGCACCATGAGGATGCCGGGGCACCAAGGCTCCAGCCTCGTGAACTGCCTCGCGAGCGGGGGCGGCAACAGCCCCACGACGACGCGGAAGCCGTCGAGCGGAGCGAGCGGCACGAGGTTGAAGATCGCCAGGATCACGTTGAGCAGCACGATCGTGCCGAGGAAGAGCCCGACCAGATTCTCCGGCGACTCCGTCCACACGCCCGCCGCGAACTCGGCCAGCGAGGGCGCGACGAAGGGGTGGAAGAAGGGTACCCAGCCGAGCTTGATCGGCAGGCCGGCGATGGCGGCGACGATCAGATTTGTCACCGGTCCCGCGATGGCGATGGCCGCCATGTTCAGCTTCACGTTGCCGGAGGTGTTGAACGGGTTGACCGGTACCGGCCGCGCCCAGCCGAAGCCCGCGAAGAAAATCAGCGCCGCCCCCAGCGGGTCCAGATGCCGCTTGGGATTCAGCGAGAGCCGCCCGTACGACCTCGGCGTGGGGTCACCGAGCGAGTCCGCCACGTAGGCGTGCGCGACCTCGTGCAGCACCAGCCCCACCAGCAGCGAGGCGCCGAACGCAGCGATCAGGATGACGAAGGCAAGCGGCGCATCATCGAGCACCGCGAGATAGCGAATGATCACGCGATCCAGCGTACCAGCGGTCGCCCCGGAGCGCGCTCGCCGAGCGCCCCCGTGGCCTCGCGCGTTGACACGGCGCGACGGCCGTTCATATCGTGATTCGAGCCCTCAGGCGACTGTGGGCTCACCCTGGCGGGGGGCCGGCATCCCGGAAAGCCCGAGGGCGCATGACCTTGCCCCGCCTCGTCCTGCTCCTGCTCGCCCTGTCCGTGCTGGCTGCCGCTGCCTGCGACCCGCGCGGCGACGGGCCCGACGGCGTCCCGGCCGAAGCGCGCCTCGTCTTCGCAGAGTTCGGCGCCACCGAGGACCGCATCTACGTGGCGCCGGCCGCAGACCTCGACGCGCGGGAGGAGATCGCGCGTGTCCCGCACGCGCCCGGTTGGGCGCTGACGCCCGCGACGGAGATGGCCGGCTCGCTCGCCGCCTTCGTCGCCCTGCCGCCGGAGGCCGAGCCGGTCCGTGACTCGCCCGCGGAGCTGTGGCTGCTGGACGCCGCCAGCGGCGAGCTGACACGCCTTGCCGGTGACGCCGACCTGCTCGTCGCGCCCGTCTTCGACCGCGCGGGACGCTACCTCGTCTATCGCCGCAGCGACACCGCGGAGGGGACGCAGGAGCTGGTGCGTGTCGACCTCGCGACGCGCGCACGGCGAACCCTGCGCGAGCTGGCCACCCGCTTCGGCGTCTTCCCCGTCGCGGTCGTGGACGATGGTGGCGTCGTCTACGCGGAACTCTCGAACGGCGGCACGGACCTCTACCGCAGCGATGGCAGTGGCGAGGGCGGCGCCGAGTTGCTGCTCCACGCCTCGGACCACATCGCGCGCGGCTGGCGGCTCTCGCCGGACGGCAACACCCTCTCCTACCTCGCGCCGCGGATCGAGGCCGAGCGCGTGGTGCAGCGCCTCCACGTGACGGCGCTCGATGGCGGCGGCGAGCCGCGGATCGAGGCCGGCGAAGGGTTCGTCGGCGATCAATTTTCGCCGGTCTGGATGCCCATGGGCGACGGCATCACCTTCGGGCAGGAGCCCGGCTTCGCCGCGAGCGCTCCCCCGGTCACAGTCGCCCTCGAGGGCGCCGACGAGCCGCCCGCGCTGACCGCGCCGGAGCGGGGCTTCGACGCACCGCTCGGCTGGAGCGGCGACGGGCGCTACCTGGCGACGCGCAGCTTCGATGGCCGCGACGCCTACGAGCCCGGCCGCGAGTCGCTGGTGGTGATCACGAGCGCCGGCGGACGCGCGACCGTGCTGGCGGACCACGAGCTGATCTTCATCGGCTGGCTGCTCGATGCCTGAGGCCGCGCTGCGCCGGACCGCGCGCGCCGCGCTGATCGCGCTCGCCATGGCGCTGGCGCTCGGACTCTGGGCCTCGCCTCGAGGGGTGGATCCGGCGCTGGCCTGCGCCTTCCTGCGCAGCCCGGATACCTACGAGGCCGATCGCGCCCGTCAGTCCTATCTGGACGTGATCGACGCGGCGGCCGTCAATGCGCTGTTCCCCGACGATCCGTTCTTCGGCCTGCCGACCATCGAGGTCGGGACGCGCGCGAACCGCTCGGACAGCGCGATCCTTGAGATCCCCGTCGAGCTGTTGCGCGCCATCGCGTGGGTCGAGTCGGACCTGACGATGGCTTCGCGCGCGGTCGCCTTCGAGTCAGCAGGCGATGCGTCGATCTCGTTCGACTGCGGTCACGGGGTGATGCAGGTCACGACCGGCATGACGGTGCCGCTGGGCATCGGCGACCGGCCGAGCGCCTCACAGGTGAGCGTGGCGACGCACTACGCCTACAACATCGCGCGTGGTGCGGCGATCCTGGCGGACAAGTGGAACCGTGCGCCGCAGGTTCGCCCCATCGCGGGCACCGACACGGGGTCGTCCCCGGCCCTGATCGAGAACTGGTACTACGCGGTCTGGTCCTACAACGGGTTCACTGGACCCGGCTCCCGCAACTCCAACCATCCCGCGGACCCGGTCTTTGGCGGCTGGCCGCGCGAGCGCTATCGCTGCGACGGGACGCAATCGCGCAACCGCTACCCCTACCAGGAGCTGGTCTGGGGCTGCATGGCGCGCCCGCCGACGCCCAATGGCAGTCCGCTCTGGACCCCCGTCGACGCGACGCTGCCGAACCTCTCGCAGGTCAGCTACTTCCAGGCGCTCTCGGTCGCCAACTTCCGGTTCCCCTACGTGGACATGGACATGCCCACGCCACAGCCCTCGCACTCGACGGATACGCCCTCGATCAGCGGGAACTTCCGCACACGGGCGCTTGGGCAGCCTCGCCTGTCCGTGAGTTCGCCGCCGCTGGAAATCCGCACCGAGGGCACGTTCGACGAAACGCGCGCGACCGTGAGCATCCGCAACACGGGCACGGGGATCCTCTCCTGGTCGGCTGCGCCCTCGGAAGGATGGATCGTCGTCGATCCGCCGGCGGGCGTGGCCCTCGGCTCGGATGTTGCCTGCAGCGGCAGCGGCTGCTCCCGCGAGGCGGAGATCACGATCACGGTGAACCCGACCTTGCTGCCGGCGGCGGTGGCGCAGGGGACGCTGGTCATCTCCACGCCCAATGGCCAAGGACGTGACGTGCAAGTCATCATCCACGTCGACGCGGACTTCACGGTCGGCGCACCCGGCACCAGCCGCGCCTACTGAGCGCGCTCTCGCCGCTTCGGCGTGCGAGTACACTCGATCGAGGGAGGCGCACGCCATGCTCGATCTGATCCGGCCCTGGCTCGACGCGATCCGGCGCAATCATGCGCTGGAGCACGCGACGGTCGCGGTGCTGCTGGCGCGCCGCGGCCCCACGAGGCTCGCCGGGCGCGCGATGGCGAACGGCTTCGTGATCATCGCCGACCTGGAGGTGGAGGAGCTGGAGGACGCGGCCCGCGAGGCGCTGCGCCGCCTCCAGGCGGGCCAGGCGTCGCTCGCGATCTCGCCGCTCTGCGGCACGACGGTCGCGGTCGGCGCCGGGCTGTCCGCGCTTGCGGCGACGCTGATTCTCGCGACGGGTCGCCCCTGGGCCCGCCTCCCGAACGCATTCACGGCGGCGGTGCTGGCGGCCGTCGCCGGGCAGCCCGCGGGCCGCTGGGTGCAGCAGCACGTCACGACGCTGGCGGACCACGACGGCGTTGAGGTCCTCGGCGTCCGCACGCTCTTCGGGCGGATGCACGTGGTCCAGACGCGCGGCCCGGCGGCCGCGGAGGAGCGAGGCGGCTAGCGGCCCTCGGAGGCGGCGCGGCGGCGCTGCCAGTCCAGCACGAACGGGTTGTGCTGCTTCTCGAACTCCACCGAGGTCTCCTGCATGTGGCCCGGCAGCACAATCGTCTCGTCCGGCAGCACCAGCAACTTCTCGGTGATGCTCCGCAGCTCCTCGTCGTAGCTGCCGCCGGGCATGTCGGTGCGCCCGATCGAGCCGCGGAAGAGGGTGTCGCCGCTGAACAGCAGATTGCCGTCCTCGCTGTAGTAGCTGACGCTGCCGGTGGTGTGGCCGGGGGTGGTGATCACGCGCAGGCGCAGTCCGTCGACCTCGACGATGTCGGCATCCTCGACATAACCGTCTGGATCGGGCGGGCCCTGCGCAAGGTCCAGGCCCATCCGTTCGGCGGACGTCTTCCAGCCGTTCTGCAGCAGATCGAGGTCGCTCTCGTGGAGCAGGAACTTCGCGCCGGTCGCCTCGTGGACGCCGTGGACGCCGAGGATGTGGTCGAGGTGCGCGTGGGAGTTCGCGATCGCCTTGATCGTGACGCCCATATCGCGCGCGAGGGCGAGAATCTCCTCCGGCTGGTCGCCGGGGTCGATGCAGATCCCCTCGCCGGTGCGGCGGTTGCCGACGACCCAGCAGTTCTCCTGGAAGACGCCGACGACGATGCCGCGGACCATGAGTTCGTTTGCGACTTCCATCCTCGGTCCGTCCTCGCGCTGCGCGTCCGGCCCTGCCGGCGGGCGGGCTCTCTGGCGCAGCGTAGCGGCACGCACGCTCGCGGGCTACGAGGCGCCCGCGGTCCCCGCGCTGCCCTCGGGCCCGCGCGCTACGCCAGCAACTGCTGCGCGACGAACTCCAGGCCGAGGTCGCGCACGTGCGCCGGTGTCTCCGCGTGACCGCCGGGGTTGGCGTAGAGACGCTTGTCGGGCGCGCCGAGCAGCTCGAACAGCGCCAGCACGCCCTCGCGGTCGAACAGCTCGTCGTCCCACTGCATGAGGAACAGCGTCGGGCAGGTGAGCCGGGGGGCGTCGCGCACCAGGCGGGCGAAGAGGCTGTCCTCGGTCCGGGCCGAGCTGCGGACGCCGCAGAGGCCGAGCACGGCACAGCGGATGCGGCCGTCGGCGACGATGAACGGCAGCCCGAACATCGTGCCCATCGAGACGCCGCCGTAGCCGATGCGGTCGCGATCGAACTCGCCGAGGCCGAGCAGCGCGTCGAGCGTGGCCTGCCAGTCGCCGACCATGCCCTCGGCGGCGGCTGCGTCGTAGCGCTGCTCGCGACCGCGTGCGGCGCGGTCTCCGTGGTAGGGGCCATCGATCGCGGCGGCGGCGATCCCGTGCCGCCGGACGTAGGCGTGTGCGCGCTCCAGGCGGCTCTCGTCGCGCTTGTGCCCGCTGCCGCCGTGGCCGAGCAGCACCAGCGGAGTCGGGCCTTCGGCCTGCTCAGGAGTGCAGAGCACGCCCGGCACGCGTCCGTCGGGACGCACGATGTCGAAGCGGCGCTCGCGCACGCCCTCGCTGCTCCCGGTGTCGCTGATGCGCTCGAGCATGGGTGGGTGGTAGCGCAGGCGACGCGAGGGCGCAACCGCCGGGTGGGTGCAGCGCATCAGAACGCGGTGTTACCGGACTACGGAGTGACCCGCAGTCGGACGCACCCGCCGACGGCCTCGATGTACGAACGGAGGCTGGAGACGTGGGTCTTTGCCCGATGTTCGTGCCAGAACGTCGCGCACCATCCATCTCGAGCGCCGAGCCGGGGCGTGCAACGCCCCTCACGTCCCTGCCGCCCGAGGCAATCCTTGCGAGGTGGCGATTCACTCACGGTTCGCGGTAACCGCGCCAGCGGCTCGCAGGCGAAGCCCCAGGGCGCGCATCACCTTCAGCACGGTACCAAACTCCGGATTACCGTTGGCAGACAAAGACCTGTACAGACTCTCTCTGGCCAGCCCCGCCTCCTGGGCCACCTTTGTCATTCGCCGGGCACGGGCGATGTCCCCCAGCGCCGCCACAATGAGGGGCAAATCACCTTCTTCCAGCGCGACGTTCAGGTAGTCGACCATGTCCTCCTCGGTCGTGAAGTGTTCTGCCGGGTCCCACGGCCTGGTCTGTGTCCGAGCCACCGTTCTTGCCTCCTTAGAGCCCCTTGGCTAGCTCCAGCGATCGTCGTATGTCACGGTCCTGCTGCCCTTGTCGCCGCCGGCCAGGAGCACGATGAGCGCCTCACCCCTCTGTACGAAGTACACCCGGTAGCCGGGTCCGTAATCGACGCGAATCTCGGATACTCCGCCACCCACCGGCCTGACATCGCCCGGGTTGCCCAGGGAGAGCCGGCGAATGCGGATGTCAATCCGCGCCCTTGCCTCTCTGTCCCGAAGCCGCCTGAACCAGCGGGCATAGACCTCGGTCTGGCGAATCTCGATCACGGCCCTATTGTAGCGCACAGGCTACATCGGCTGCGTCGCGAGTGGTATGGGTGGGCGCGCGCCCTGGCGATTGCAACGTGATGCGCGACCCGGTAGCGAGCGGCGCGAGGGCGGCGAGCGGCTCCCGCCACACAGGACGGCATCGGGGGCCGGAGGGCCGTTCGGTAACGCCCGTTGTGATGCACGCGGTGGTGATTTCGGCAACAGATCCAGTGATGTGATCCGGTGGGTTTCACTTCTGCTCCCGACATGGTGATAATGGTTAGCGGAGGTAATCGGATCGGAAACATCGATGCCGTCATTGCGCAGTGTGGGTTGCTCCGTGCGATCCCGGGGTCGGTCCCGAGCGGCACCCGTGCTGCCAGGCACGCTGGCCACCCTCCTCGCCGGTCTCATCGCGCTCGCGCTGACAGTCGCCGGAGGTGGTTCCGTCTCGGCCACCGTCGCTCCCTGCCAGGCTGCCGCTGAGGCTGTCGGCGGCGCCCCGTACGGCAACTCGCTGAGCACGCCGCTTGAGATCGAGATCACCTGCCTCACCGAGGCACGGGTGGAGGTGCGGGCGCCCGGCGGCCTGGGTTCGGCGCACCTCGTCGAGCCGCGGTCGCTGCTGCGGATCGAGGACGAACGCGCCTACCTCTGCGAGGGCAACGATGCGCAGGTCGAGATCGCCTCGAAGGCGCTTGGCTGGGTCCAGTCGGTCGCGATCAGCGGTATCGATACGCTTCCTCAATGCGACGTCCTGCTCAAGCCCGGTTCGACGCGGCTCAACTGGAGCGGCCCGCGCATCGGGATGAGCCAGGCCTTCGCGGGCCGGGCGCTCGGTTGGATGGGATGGGAGCGCGGCCCGCAGGGCACCGTCCCCGGTCTATCCGTCTGGTTCATCCCGGAGGACCAGCCGTGGTACGCCATCGGCTGGGGCGACGGCGTGCCGCCGCACATGCAGGGCCTGTCCCAGTTCGTGCCCGGGGTCGAGTACCTCGTAAGCTCGGACGTGGAGCGCGCCTGGACGTTCCCGCAGCCTCGTTCGAACGACTCGCTGTTCGAGGGCGCCCAGGTCGTGTCCTTCTATGGCTACCCGGGCGTGCCCGTCATGGGCGCGCTTGGCAAGGCCCCGCCCGCGGAGGCTGCCGAGGAGATCGCCGCCTGGGCCGCGCATTACGACCGGCTGAACGGTCCGCGTGACGTGATCCCGGCATTCCACCTGATCACCGCCGTCGCCCAGGCCCATCAGACTAAAGACGGCACGTACCTCCGGCGGATGTCCGACGAGAAGATCGCCACGTACGTCGAGGCGGCCCGCGAACGGGGGATGCTCGTCTTCCTCGATGTGCAGATCGGTTGGAGTGACCCGCTTACCGAGGCCAAGCTGCTGGAGAAGTTCCTGCGCGAGCCGTTCGTGCACCTGGCGCTCGATCCGGAGTTCGCGACCTTGCAACACGGGCTGCGGCCGGGTCTCGTCATCGGCTCTCTGGAGGCGGAGCAGCTGAACGAGGTCCAGCACTATCTCGCTTCGCTTGTCGAGGAGGAGGGGCTGCCGATCAAGATTCTCGTCGTGCACCAGTTCGTCGACTGGATGCTGCTCGATCGCGACACAGTCGAGGATGTCAGCAGCGTCGAGTTGACGATCGACATGGACGGCTTCGGCGGCATCAGCCTGAAGCTGAAACACTACAATCGGTACTCGCTTGTCGCGCCCTCGGAGCGAGCAGCGATCAAGCTGTTCTTCAGGCAGGACCAGCCGATCATGTCCCCCGAGCAGATCCAGGCCCTGGCACACGTGCCGGACATGATCATCTACCACTAGCCGGGGTCGCGCGTTCTGGCGCGGCTCGTCCCCCTGCTTCGTTCCGTGGCACTGGCTGTGTATACTTTTGGGTGAGTTGGCGGGTTTCGACTCACGGGTGTGGTCATGCCTCGCCAGTTCTTGCTTGCCCTCCTCATCCTCGCGCTCATCCTGGCTCCCGCCAGCGCGCTGACCCGCGCGCCCGTCGGCGCAGCGTCGATCGACGCCGCGCCGGATGTCCCCGTTCGCCCCGCAATCGGGCAGCTCGTCCCCGGCCACGAGGCGATCGTGCTTGGCGACGGCGATTGCCTGCGCCTGCGCGACGCTCCCTCGCTCTCCGGCGGGATGATCGTCTGCGTCCCGGACGGCTCGACACTGCAGGTGCTGGAGGGCTCCACCAGCGCGGACGGCTACGAGTGGCAGCGCGTGCGCGCGGACGGGCTCGTCGGCTGGGTCGCTGCGAAGTTCCTCAAGCCGATGCCGCCGGTCCCGGCATGCGGATCGCAGAGCCCGAGTTCAGCGGTCGGGCCCGGTCTGCTCGGCTGGGTTCCGGAGTCTGGATTCGGACTCGTGATCTGGGGAGGGGGCACCGTCCAGGGGATCGCGAACGCCGCAGCCATCCGCGGATGCAGCCTGAGCTCCGTCTGGGCGAACAAGTCCGGGGGTGGATTCGTCTCCTACATTTTCGGCGCGCCGGCCTTCGTGAACGTGGCATGGTCCCAGCAGTTCCCCGGCGGGCGCATCCCCGCCGGTACGCCACTGATGATCAAGTGCAGCCAGACCGCGGGCCGCCTCGCTCGCAGTGTCGAGGGCGCCGCCGCTGTACCGGCGGCCGTGTTCCCGCCGCCCAGCGCGCCGGCGCCGCAGCCGCTCGAGAGCGCGCCAGCCCCGGTGATCAGCGCGGATGCCGCCGTCGTCATCGACGCGGACTCGGGCGCCGTCCTCTACGAGAAAGCCTCGCGACAGCCGTTCGCCCCGGCCAGCCTGACGAAAATCGCGACCGCGATCCTCGCGATCGAGGGCAGCGACCTCGCCGGCTGGGTGGACAGCGACATCGACAGCCGTTCCATGCACGACAGCTCCGTGATGGGACTGCTGCCCGGCGATTGCTTCACCGTTGCGGACATGCTCTACGGGCTGATGCTGCCCTCCGGCAACGACGCCGCGCTGGCCCTCGGGAGGCACCTGACCGGCTCCGACGAGGGCTTCGTGTTCGCGATGAATACGCTGCTCCACCGGCTGGGCCTGGAGGACAGCAACTTCGCGAATCCGCACGGCCTCGATGAGGCTGGGCACCACGCCTCCGCCTACGACCTCGCCATGCTCGCCCGCTACGGAATGACGCTGCCCGAGTTCGCGTCGGTCGTCGGCGAGACGTACTGGACCGCGCAGGGTTCGCGCACGCTCACGATGCACAACGGGAATCACCTGCTGGGCAGCTACCCGGATGCCGACGGCGTGAAGACCGGCTTCACCGACGAGGCCGGGCTCACGCTGGTGGCCTCGGCGACTCGAGAGGGACGGCGGCTCTTGGTCGTGCTGCTCGACGCGCCGAACCGCTTCGACGAGGCGCGCTGGTTGCTCGACTGGGCGTTCGAGGACCACCTCTGGGCTGAGTAGCGCCGGTCTGGCTAGCGCGAGCCTCGCAGGCGCGGGTCCAGCACGTCGCGGATGCGGTCGCCCAGCAGGTTGAAGGCCAGGACGGTGACGCTGATCGCGGCCGCCGGGAAGATCGCCAGCCAGGGCGCGACTTCCATGTACTGGCGCCCGGGACCGCTCAGCATCAGCCCCCAGGACGGCTCCGGAGGCTGCGCGCCCATGCCGAGGAACGCGAGGCCGGCCTCGATCAGGATCGCAGCGCCGAGCAGCGTGGACATCATGATCAGGATCGGGGCCATCACGTTGGGCAGCACGTGCCGCACCATGATGCGCAGCGGGGTTGCGCCGATCGTGCGTGCTGCCTCGACGTAGACGTTCTCCTTGGCAGCGAGCACGGCGCTGCGAATGACGCGCGAGACCGCTGGCGTGATGGCGATCGTGATCGCCAGCACGCCGGTCTCCGTGCTTGGGTCGAAGACCGCGGCGAAGAAGAGCGCAAGCACCAGCCCGGGGATGGCGAGCATCGCATCGACGACGCGCTGCATCGCGAGATCGAACCAGCCGCCGGCGAAGCCGCTGAGTAGCCCGCTGAAGGAGCCGATGCCGCCCGCCAGGCCGGTGGCGAGGAACCCCACGTAGAGCGAAATCACCGCGCCGTGCAGTACGCGCGCGAGCACGTCGCGGCCGATGTGATCGGTGCCGAACGGATAGGTGAAGTTTGGGCTCTCGAGCCGGCCGCCCGCGCTCAGGAACGGGTCGCCGACGAGATCGGCCCACGCCAGCAGCGCAGCGCCGATGACCACGGCGAGGACGATGGCCGAGCCGCCCCCGATCGGGTTGCGAACGATCCGGATGAAGGCGTCGACGGCGGGGTGGCGCGCCTCGCTGGCGAACTGCCGCGCCGCTCCCGTATCCAACGTGCGTTCAGCCATACCGCTCCGTACCTTGCCCGTACGATCCCGCTGCTAGCTGTAGCGGATTCGCGGGTCGATCACCCCGTACATCAAGTCGACAGCCAGGTTCACAATGACGAAGACGACCGCCATCATCAGGACGGCCCCCTGCACCGCCGGGTAGTCGCGCTGACTGACGGCGTCGAGCGTCCATTGCCCCATCCCGGGGATCCTGAAGATCTGCTCGACGATGACCGAGCCGCCGAAGAGGAATGACGTCTGTGCGCCCATGATTGTGAGCACGGGGATCACGGAGTTGCGGAGTGCGTGGCGCATGATCACCGCGCGCTCCGTGACGCCTTTTGCCCGTGCGGTTCGCACGTAGTCCTCCCGCAGCACCTCGAGCATGGTCGAACGCATCATCCGCGCGCTCACCGCGGACGAGCGGTAGGCGAGGATCAGTACGGGCAGGATCAGCGCCTGGAAGTTTGTCCAGGGATCCTCCCATGGCGGGTACCAGCCGAGTGGCGGCAGCCACGAGTCAAACAACCCGAAGGTTGCGTCATCGAGGTAGAAGGTGAGGAACAGGATCACCACGGTGCCGAGCACAAAATCAGGGATGGACAGGCCGAAGATCGTGAACAGCCGCGCCCCGTAGTCCAGCGGGCGATCCTGATTGACCGCGGAGATGATCCCCAGTGGTATGGCGAGCAGCATCGAGAGCCCCATCGCAAGGATCACGATCTCGAGCGTGACCGGGAGGCGGTCGAGCAGCAGCTCGGTCACGGGCGTCCCGCTCCAGAGCGACTTGCCGAGGTCTCCCTGGAGCGCTCCCAGGAACCACTCCGCGTATTGCTCGTGGAACGCGCGGTTGAGCCCGAGTTCCGTCCGTATTTCCTCAAGCCGTTCGTCGGTGACGGAGCCGCCGGCCCCGCCCCCCTGCGCGAGCTTGGCCAGCACCACGTCGCCGGGGATCAGGCGGACGAGTCCGAAGATGACGAGCGAGACGATCAGGATCGTGGGGATGGAGGCGAGCAGGCGCTTGATCAGGTACTGCGTCATAGGGCCGTCCCCTGCTGCGATCCCGTCCCGCCCCGCGCATCCGGGTTGTTATCCGAACCGGTTGAGGACGCAGCGCCGCGCATTGTAGCGGCCCGGCGTCCGCAGTGGCGCTGCTTGCCTCGCGCTGACTCGGGTGTGTTGCGCGCTCCCGGACGCGGAGGGAGCCGACCCACAGGCCGGCTCCCTCCGACTGGTCTCCGCGTTCGTTCCGGCTACAAGTCGAGCAGCGAGATCGACGGCGACTCCGTAAGAGTCTCGCCGAGCCACGCCTTGTGGACCCCGTAGCCCCAGTCCCAGAACCAGTGGATGCCGATGTGCGGCGCGTTGAAGCGGAAGAACCGCGACTCCGGCCGCAGGAACGTGCCGGTCCAGGTTCCGGGCGGCTTGTCCATCCAGTAGGCCTGGTCGTTGAAGTGGTCGAACAGCTGCCGGATGTACTCCTGCCGCTGGTCCGGGTCGCCCTCGGAGCGCTGCAGGTCGGCCAGGCGGTCCACCTCCGGGTCGCGCGTGTCGAAGTGATTGACGCCGGACTCGGAGTGGATGTTCTCCCAGAAGTAGCCGTTGCGCGTGGGCGTCGCCGTGGACCAGCCCTGGATGCTCTCCGTCGCCCGGTTCTTCGGGTCGCGGAAGCCACCTCCGTAGTACTGGTTGGTGAAGCTCACGGACTCGGTGCTGACGAAGTCGACGTCCAGCCCGAGCGCCTGCATGTCCTGGAGCCAGAGCGCATCCTGCGAGGTGGTCTCGCCGGAGAAGCCGGCGGGGCCGCGGTGGCGCCAGCTGATGCCTTCCGCGCCAGCGGCGCTGAGCAGCTTCATTGCCTCCGCCGGGTCGTACTTGAACCACGGGCCGAACTCGTCCGGCACATTGCCCGGGTCGATCGACTTCTGCCCGGGGTAGTCGGCGCCGAACACGAAGGGCAGCGCGAAGGACGGCGCGGTGTTCCAGCCGATCGGGAACCGCAGATCGCCGTACTTGACGGTGTCCATCGCGAGCTTCAGCGCCCGCCGCACCCGGATGTCGTTGAACGGCTCGACGTTCGGGTTGACGGCGTAGACCGTGGTGCCGGAGCTCCAGAACGGGTCGCTGGTGACCTGCATGCCGGGTACCTCGCCGAACAGGTTCTTGATCTGCGAGATCTCGTCCGGCTGGCGCACGAACTGGACCCGCCCCTGCACGAACTCCGCCAGGTGCGTCGCGCGGTCCAGGATGCGCTCGAACTGGAAGCCGTCGAGCAACGGCGCGCCGGCCCAGTAGTCCGGGTTCGAGACGAAGGCCAGCGTCTGGTCCTTCACGGTGTTCGCGTCGTCCAGGATCATCGCGCCCGTGCCGATCGGGTTCGTGTCCTGGGTGCCCTCGTCGTAGGGCTCCTGCGCGAAGACCGGGAACTGCCGGTTGCCGAGCGTGGTCGGGAGGTCCGGGTCCGGGACCTTCATGTGCACCAGCAGGGTGCGGTCGTCCGGCGCCTCCATGCGGTCCATCGTGCCCAGTGGGCCGGCGAAGTAGCCGGCGAGCATGCGGTCGAAGGCCGTGACGATGTCCTGGGCGACCATCGCTCGCCCGTTGACCGGCGCCACGTTCTGGAAGTTCGCCTCGCGGATGTTGAACGTGTACGTCAGCCCGTCCTCGGACGTCTCCCACGAGGTGGCCAGGCCGTCGTCCGGGCTGAGCTCGATCTCGAGCCCCTTGTTCATGCCCGGCCCGGCGTTATAACCGACGATGAAGTCGCCGATCATACTGTTGGGCGTCCACGAGAACGAAGACGTGTCCGGGTCGAAGCTGCCGTGCGCGAACGTGAGCACTGCCTTGTAGATGCCGCCGCGCTTCGGAGTCTCGTTCGGTTCCGGGTAGTTCCAGGCGAACGGCGCGCCCTGCGCCTTCGCGCCGGTGACGTAGTCCGGCTCCGGCTCCGGCGTGGGAGCGGCCGTCGGCGCCTGCGTTGCCGCGGTCGTCGGGGCGGCAGTCGCGGCAGTCGCGGCAGGGGTCGCGACGACCTCTTCCTCATCGTCGCCACCGCAGCCGATCAGCGCGGCTGCGGTGAGCCCGGCTGCGCCGAGGACGCCGCCACGAATGACGCTACGTCTGCTGACGCGCGATCCGATGAATCTGGACCAGCGTTCGGATTGCTGCTCTGTCATATGCCCCTCCGGGATCACTCGCGTCGGCTCACCTTCGTGCGCCGATGCCCCGCGTGTAGCGCGCTACTCTAAGGGGCGCGCCTGCTTCTCGCAATGCGCTACGGCCCGCCCGATTGCTCCGTTGGGCGGTGGTTTGAGCGCGTCTGGCCCGGGTAGAGCTCAAGCGTGCGCCCAGCCCCGATGAGTCCGCTCGGAGTCGCCGAGCCGCAGTCACGCAGACTTCGTCGTTGGTTCGCTGCGGTCGGGCGACGGGAGTCGGGCCAGGGACCGGCTTGCGCGCCTCTCGCCTCGCGCGGGTCTAGCCGCGGAGGTCCACCGTGAGCGTCCGTCTCGGGGGATTGGGGTCGAGCCATGTTTTGTGGAAGGCGTAGCCCCAGTCCCAGAAGCCATGGATGCCGATGTACGGCCCGTGGAAGCGCGCGAAGCGCACCTCCGGCCGCACGATGAAGATGCCTGCCGAGGCCGGCACCTTGTCCATCCAGTAGGCCTCCTCGTTGAAGCGGTGGACGATCTGCTGGTGCAGGTGGCGCCGTGCCTCCGGGTCGTACTCACCGAACTGCCTGTCGGCGAGGTCGTCCACGACCGGGTCGACGACGTTGAAGTGCTGCGTCGACGACTGGGAGTGGATGTTCTCCCAGAAGTAGCCGTTCGCCGTCGGCGATGCGGTCGACCAACCCTGGATCATGTCCGCGTCGCGGACCGCGGGGTCGGAGAAGCCCTGGGAGTAGTACTGCGTCGCGAAGGCGGTACCGTTGGTGGGCAGCATCTCCGGTTCGAAGCCGAGCGCCCGCAGGTCCTCGAAGATCAGCTGCGTGTCCGCGCCGGGGTTCGTGAAACCCGCCGGGGAGCGGTGGCGGATCCTGTGTCCCTGCCCGGCGCCGGCCGCAGCGAGCAGCTGTGCCGCCTGCTCCGGGTCGTACGGGCCGGTGCTGCCGAAGGCGGCGCGGCCGGGGTGGGAGTCGGTGTAGAACGGCCAGCCGAAGGCAGGCAGCGAGTCCGGGTACGTCTGGCCCGGGTAGCGGATCGCGAGGTAGCGGTCCACGTCCATGCCGAGCTTGATGGCGCGGCGCACGCGCGTGTCGTTGAAGGGTGGGACGTTGGAGTTGACCGCGAAGATCGTGATGCCCATCAGCGACGGGTTGCTCATCACGTTCATCCCGGGGACGTACCCCCACATCTCGTCCAGCTCCTCGGTCTGCAGCCTGGGCAGGCCGTAGTGGGTCTGCCCGGTGCGGAACGCGGCCTTGCGCGTCCGCGAGTCCTGGATCGTGTCGAAGAAGAACGCATCGAGCAGCGGCGCGCCGCCCCAGTAGTCGGGGTTCCGCACAAACGCCATCCGCTGGTCCTTGATAGTGTTCTCCTTGTCCAAGATCCCGGGGCCGGTGCCGATCGGCGTGGTGGCAGCGATGCCCTGGTCGTAGATCTCCGGCGGGTAGATCGGCAGCTCGCGGTTGCCCGCGACGACGAGGATGTCCGCGTTCGGCCGCGACATGTTGAAGCGCACGGTCCGGTCGTCAAGGGCCTCGACTCGACTCAGGCCTAGCAGCAGGCCGGCCTGGCGGCCGTTCTGCATGCGGGTGTAGGCCTTCGCCACGTCGTCGGCGACCAGCGCACGGCCGTTGACCGGCGCGACGTTGTGGAAGTGCGCCTCACGCAGCGTGAAGGTTAGCGAGAGCCTGTCCGGAGTGATCTCCCAGCCTGTGGCGAGACCAAAGTCCGGGTTGAGTTCCGTCTGGTAGACGTTGAAGTCCGGGCCGTGGTGATAGCCAACGAGCATGTCGCCAACCATCGTGTTGGTCGACTGCGTCAGGCCGCTACCGGAGGTGATGTTGTCGAAGCTCGAGTGGTTCAGCGACGTCCCGTAGATGAGGACGCCGCCGGCGACCAGCTTGTCGTCCGGCTCCGCCCAGCCGTAGGCGAAGGGCGCGCCATCCGCGCGTGCCCACCCCGCGTAGTCCCAGGCGGGCTCCAGCGGATAGTCGGGGCCGGCAAGCGGCACGGGTGTTGCCATCGGTGTGGCTGTGGGCGTCGCCGTCGGAGTCGGGGTCGCCGTGGGAGTCGGAGTCGCCGTGGGAGTCGGAGTCGCCGTGGGAGTCGGGGTCGCCGTGGGAGTTGGGGTCGCCGTGGGAGTCGGGGTCGCCGTGGGAGTCGGGGTCGCCGTGGGAGTCGGAGTCGCCGTGGGAATCGGGGTCGCCGCGGGGGAGTTGGGGTCGCCGTGGGCGCCGCTCGTCGCAGTTGCCGCCGGAGTCGCCGTCGGAGTCGCCGTAAGGATCGCGGGGTCGGAGTCGGGGTCGCCGTCGGAGTTGCGGTGGGGGTCG
This sequence comes from Dehalococcoidia bacterium, assembly GCA_965247925.1. Lineage (GTDB taxonomy): Bacteria > Chloroflexota > Dehalococcoidia > UBA2979 > UBA2979 > VXMT01. The sequence continues at coordinate 304,293 of CBDFIB010000003.1, read as the reverse complement.
GAGTCGCCGTTGCCGTCGGGGGCGGTGGAACCGGCGTCGCGGAAGGAACCTCGTCACCGCCGTCGCAGCCGATCAGTGCCGCGAGGCTCAAACCGGCCGCGCTGAGGACCCCGCCACGGATGACGCTCCGTCGGCTGATCCGCGAGCCGAGCAGACCGGACCAGCGCTCGTGTGGTGGCTCCCTCCTCATTCGCCGCTCCTGGTGATCTCGCGCCGGTCGGTACCGCGACGGGGATGCGCGAGCATTGCCGTCTGCCGCTACTCCTGCGGCGGCCTCGCGTGCTGCTCGCCCCAGCGGTCCCAGTGCGTCACCTCGTCCACGGGGCGGCGCTGCGGCTGGGAGAAGCGGACCGTCGGGTAGCCCATCGGTATCAGCGCCATCGGCTCGTAGCCTTCGGGCAGGTTCAGCAGCTCGTGCAGCTCCGGCATGTCGACGGCCCAGCCCGTGATCACCGAGCCGACGCCGTACGCGCGCGCGGCCAGCATCATGTTCTGCGCCCCGCCGAAGATCGAGGCGCCCGCGCGGCGCGGGTTGCGCCCCTCCCGCCTCGATCCGGGGCCGCCGAAGAGCACGGGGAAGACGATCACCGGCGCCTCGTGCAGGTGGTGCGCCAGGTGCCTCACGGCCCGGTAGTTCTGGGCGGTCAGCCCGTAGTCGATCTCCTCGTTGATCGTGTACGTGCCGGACTGGATGCGGCCCGTGTCGGTCAGGGTCGATTCGTCGACGCGGCCGTAGGTGTTGTCGTACTCCTGCTTGAACCAGACGGCGATCTGGCGCTTCGCCTCCGCGTCGCGGACCACGACCCAGCCCCAGTTCTGGCGGTTGGCGCCGGTCGGCCCGCGGATCGCGGCGTCGAGGATCGCCCACAGCACGTCTTCGGGGATCGGATCGGGCTTGAAGCGGCGGATCGCTCGCGTCGAGTGGATCGCCTCGAGGGCGCTGATCGTGGGTTCGTCTGCCATCGCAGTCTCCTCGCGTGGTCCCTGTGTGTCCGCTCCCGTCCCGATGGCGCCGCGGCGCCCGGGTTCCCGGCTACTCGTCCTCGTCGTCGGGGGGGTCGAAGCCCATCCAGTCGAGGCTGTCGCGCGCCTCGTCTACGAGGTCGAGCAGCGCCTGCCGCGCGGGCTTCATCTCCGTGACGAAGCCGACGCCCTGGCCCGCCGGGATGCGCAGCCAGTCGTGGACCTGGTGATCCTCGACGGCCTGTTCGAGCTTGCCGAGCAGCATGCCCTGGAGCGGCATCGCGAGCGGCGGCGGCGCGTCCGGCGCGTCGAAGACATCGAGCATCGCGCCGCGGATGACGCGCATGCGCTTGCCGTCGATGACCTCGGAGACCCAGGCGTCCTGGTTGCCGGAGGCGAGCAGCTTCTGCTTCTTCGGCATCGAGGTCTCGGACTCGTGCGTGGTCTGCCAGATCGTCCCGCACCAGACGCCGGCCGCCCCGAGGGCGAGCGAAGCGACGATGTGCGCGCCGGTGGTGACGCCCCCGGCGGCGAGGATCGGCGTGTCGTACTCCTTCGCGATCTCGGTCACCTCGCGCACGAGCGAGAAGGTGCCCATGCGGCCGGTGTGGCCGCCGGAGTCCTGGCCCTGGGCGACGATCAGGTCGAGGCCCTGCTCCAGCTCGCGCCGCGCCTGGCGGGCGAGGCCGATCAGACCCCAGACCTTCACGCCCGCCTCGTGCAGCTCGTCGAGGATGAAGGCCGGGCTGCCCATGCCGGAGGCGAAGATCGGGACCTGCTCCTCCTTGATGATCTCGAGCTTGGCGCGGGCCTTGCGCAGCAGGTCCACGCGCGCCATGCCCCAGGGGCCGGGTGTCTTCGGCTCCGGGATGCCGTGCTCCTGCATCACGCGATCGACGAAGTCGATGTGCTCCTGCGGGATCTGCGACTCCAGCTCCTCCGGGGTGCCCTCGATGTACGAGGCGGAGAGCAGCAGGTCGACACCGAAGGGGCGGTCGCCGACGCGCTCCTTGATCCAGCGCACGTCGGACTGGATCTGCTCGGGGGTGAGCGAGTTGGCGCCGTAGATGCCGATGCCGCCCGCGTTCGTGACGGCAGCGACCACGTCCTTCGTGTGCGCGAACCCGACGACCGGGTACTCGCAGCCGTACTCGTCGCAGAGGCGCGTGCGGAGCGGGTCTGAGGGCATCGGCTATCCCCTTGAGCTGGCCGTCGCGGTGGCCGTGCCGCGGCGGATCGCGCGCGCGGGCGCGACCGGCGGCTCCGGCACCTCGAAGCTCTCCGGCACCAGTGCGGGATCGAGGTGTTGCGAGCTGACCGGGGCGTTCGTCTCGAACGGATCCTTGAGGCCCAGCTCCTGCGCGATCTCGCGCAGGCGCGGCAGCACCTCCTCGCCGGTCAGCTCGATGCAGCGCATCGCGTCCTCGTGGCTGACGCGCCCGTCGCTGCCCCAGAGCGCGAAGATGCCGGGCCGCGTCTGCTCCATGACCTCGCGCAGCTCCGCGACCACCTGGTCCGGCGTGCCGGCGACGATCGAGCGGCTCCCGCGCTGGACGTCGAAGGGGCGCGCACGCGGATCCTCGCCGCGGTGGTTGATGGCCTGCACGAACTGCTCGCGCTTGGTGGGGGAGAAGTAGCCCGAGGGCGACTGGTACTCCGGCTGACCGACGCCGGCGAACTCGCCCTGCATCCACATGAACTGCTTCGCGTTCTCGACCGCCTTCTCCTCCGTGTCGGCGACGTGCACGCGCAGCAGGTAGCCGCGGTGCTCGGGGCCGGCCTCGTAGCCGGCCTCCGCCGCGGTGTCGTCGTAGAGCTTCCAGATCTGCTGCGTGACGTCGACGGCGGTGTTGAGCGCGATGTAGGGGTAGCGCTGCTGCGCGCACCAGACGATTGTCTCGGGGCTCGCGGTGCCGGGCACCCAGATGCGGGGGTGCGGCTGCTGCAGCGGGCGCGCCCACGGGTTCACGGCGCGGAAGTGGTAGTGATCGCCCTCCCAGCGCCAGGGGCCGGGCTCCGTCCAGGCCTTCACGATCAGGTCGTGCGCCTCGTAGAAGCGGTCGCGGTTGAAGGCCGGGTTGACGTTGTTCGCGAGCTGTTCCGAGCCCCCGCCGCGGACGATGCCGGCGACGAGGCGGCCCTTCGAGATCATGTCGACCATCGCGAGGCTCTCGGCCGCCGCGAGCGGGTTCTCGAGGGTCGGCAGCGGCGTGCCCAGCAGCACGATCTTCACGCGCTCGGTCGCGGCGGCGAGGATGCTGGCCCAGACCGTGATCTGCGACTGCATGCAGAACGGCGCGTTGTGGTGCTCGTTGAGCATGATGCCGTCGTAGCCGACCTCCTCGGCTCTCAGGTACTCCCGGAGGCGGTCGTTGTAGAGGCGGCTGCCCTCGACGGGGTTGTAGTACTTGTTGGAGAACGTCACCCGCGTCGTGCCGAGGTTGCCATCCTCGTCCCGCGGCTCGGGATATGCGGAGTCCGGCTGCTCGGTGAAGTACATGAGGTGCATGGTGCTGCTCCTGGCTCGGGTCTGGTGGTCACGTCGGGGGCATTCTAGCCTGTCGCTGGACGCGGGCGGCGGTGGACAAGGGAGGTTTGCGGATGACGAAGGCACTGGAGGGCCTGCGCGTGCTCGACCTCGCCCGGCTCGGTCCCGGGATGTACGGCTCGATGCTGCTCGCCGATTTCGGCGCGGACGTGCTGATGGTGGAGATCCCGCCGGGCGCCGTCCCGCGCTTCGACAGGGCAGGCGACGGGGAGAGCGAGGAGGCCGCTGCCCGTGCCGACCGCGAGGTCGCCACGAACGCCTTCCGCCGCAACAAGCGCTCGGTCGCCCTCAACCTGCGTGAGCCGGAGGGCCTCGATCTCTTCTTCCGCCTCGTCGATGACGCCGACGTCGTCCTCGACGGCTTCCGGCCGGGCGTCACGCAGCGCCTCGGGATCGACTACGCGGCGCTCTCGGCGCGCAATCCGCGGATCATCACCTGCACGCTCTCCGGCTACGGCCGGACCGGCCCCTACGCGCAGATGGCGGGGCACGACATCAACTACATCTCGATCGGCGGCGCGCTCGGGATGATCGGCGATGCCGCCGGCCGGCCCATCCTGCCGCTCAACCTCGTCGCGGACTTCGGCGGGGGCGGGCTGCTGCTGGCCTTCGCCGTGCTGCTCGCCGTGCAGGCGCGCGAGCGCAGCGGACGCGGCCAGGACATCGACCTCGCGATGTCGGATGGCGTGACCTCGCTGCTGAGCATGCAGATCTCGAGGATGTTCAACGTCGGCAAGCCCCCGCCGCCGCGCGGGGAGCACCCGCTGGGCGGCGGGCGCTGCTTCTACAACGTCTACCAGTGCGCCGACGACAAGTGGGTGAGCGTGGGCGCGATCGAGTCCTACTTCTTCGAGGCGCTCTGCCGCGGGCTCGGCCATGAGGACTTCATCCCGCAGCAGCACGACGACGATCGCCAGGAGGAGATGAGCGCCGCCTTCGCTGCGACCTTCCGCACGCGCCCGCGCGACGAGTGGTTCGCCGCGCTCGGCGAGGCGGACGCCTGCCTCACGCCCGTGCTCGACCTCGACGAGATGGCGGCGGACCCGCATGTGCGGGAGCGCGGGCTCGTTGAGACGCTCGACGACCCGGGCGTCGGCGCCGTCGAGCAGGTCGGCGTCGCGCCGAAGCTGCTCGGCACGCCGGGCGAGGTGCGCCTGCCCTCGGCGCGGCTCGGCGACCACACCGACGCCGTGCTCGGGACGCTCGGCCTTGATGCGGCGCGGATCGCGGAGCTGCGGGAGCGCGGGATCGTCGCCTGAGTCCGGCGCCCGGCGGTCAGTCGAGGTCGGCGGGGTCGAGGCCGAGTTCCGTCAGCAGTTCCTCGGTGTGTTCGCCGATCAGCGGGGGGCGGCAGCTGATCGCCCATGGCGACTCCAGGAAGCGCCACGGCGCGCCGGGGTAGGTGAAGGAGCGGTCCAGCTCCGGGTGCTCGACCTCGGTGGGGAAGCCGCGCGCCACGAAGTGCGGGTCCGCGATCACCTCCTCGGGCGGGTAGATGATCCCGACCTGGAACCCGCGCTCCTGCGCGCCGGCGAAGAAGTCGTAGGCGGGCAGCCGCGCGGCGAGCAGGTTCATCGCCGCCCGCCCCGCTGCCAGTAGCGCGGCCTCCTCCTGATCATCATTGATGCGCCCGATGTCGAGCATGCGATCGAGGCCCCCCGCGACCTCGAGCAGCGGCGCCTCCTCGAACTCCTCCAGCAGGTCGAGGCTGCGCAGCCATTCGATCACGGTCTGGAACTGGTCCGGATGGCGGGGGAAGAAGCCGGTGTTGATCCAGCGCCCGTCGGCCGCCTGCAGCTGGGTGGGGCCGGTCGGCAAGGGGGCGGCGTGGCGACCGGTCTGGCGCTGCACGGTGGCGTTCGCGACGAGCCACTGGTAGCTCCCCGCCTCGGTCGTGACGTTCGAGGCGGCGTGCATGCTGACGTCGATAAACTGGCCCTCGCCGCCGCCGTCGCGGTGGAGCAGCGCGGCGAGGATGCTGATCAGCGCCCAGTGGCAGCCGGTGTGGAAGCCCTGACCGCCGCCGCCGCGCACCGGCGGCAGCGAGTGGTCGTCGTAGCCGCAGGACCAGACCGGACCGCCGCCCGCGAGGATCGTGAGGTCCGTGAACGGCTCCAGGCTGCGCGGATCGTCGCGCCCGAACGAGGTGATCGCGGCGTGGATCAGCCGCGGGTTGGTCGCCCGCAGGTCCGCGTAGTCCAGCCCCAGCGCCGCGAGGCGGCCCGGCGGCTGATCCTCGACCAGCACGTCGGCGCTCGCGGCGAGGCGGCGGAACGCCTCGCGGCCGGCGTCCCCATCGAGGTCGAGCGCTATTGAGCGCTTGCTGGTGTTGTAGTGCCAGAAGTAGAGGCTGCGCTCCGGGTGCGGCTCGTCGCCGAGGAACGGCTCGTAACCGCGCGTGCGGGCGCCGCCGGGCGGCTCCACCTTGACCACGTCCGCGCCCATGTCGCCGAGCAGCTTGCCTGCCAGCTCGCCGGCCTCGTCGCAGAGCTCGACGACGCGCAGACCGGCCAGCGGGCCGGGCGCGGGAGCGGGCGGCTGCGTCATATCACGCCGTCCCGGTGCAGCTCCTCGATCTCGGAGCTGCCGAGGCCGAGCAGGTCGCCGAAGACGTACTCGTTGTGCTCGCCGAGGCAGGGTGCGCCGCGCGTGAGCTCCCAGTCCGTCTCGCTCAGGTGCGCGGGCACGCCGTCGACGCGCACGCGGCCCATCTCCGTCTGCGTGACCTCCGGCCAGAGGCCCCAGGCCGCCGTGCTCGCGTCGTGCTCGACGCGGTCCTCGGGGCGGGCGACCGCCGCGGCGGGCACGCCTGCCGCCCGCAGCCGCGCGGCGGTCTCGAGGGCCTCGCGTTCGCCCGTCCAGGCAGCGAGCAGTGCGTCGAGCGCCTCCTCGTGCTCGCAGCGCGTCTCGAGGCCGGCGAAGCGCGGCTCGGCGGTCCACGGCTCGGCCACGACGGCGGCGAGGGCGCGCCAGTCCTCCTCGCCGCGGCAGGCGATCGCGATCCAGCGGTCCTCGCCGGCGGCGGGGTAGATCGCGTGCGGGGACATGCGCGGCGAGAGGCTGTGGTTGGAGTCGGGCAGGCCGTCGCGGCGCGTGGGGCGTCCGTTGGCGGTGTAGTCGAGGATCGCCGGTCCGGTCAGCGTCGCGCCCGCCTCGGTGCAGGCCATGTCCACCCACTGGCCCTCGCCGCTGACGTTGCGGTGGTGCAGCGCGGCGAGCAGCGCGATGCACATGTAGTAGGCGCCGGTGTGGTCCATGTAGGAGTAGCCCCAGCCCGCGGGCGGCTGGTCGCGCAGCTTCGAGGTCCACGTCAGCCCGGAGATCGCCTGCACGATCGGGCCCCAGGTCTTGAAGTCGCGATAGGGGCCGCTCCCGCCGAAGCCGCTGTTGGAGACGTAGACGATGTCCGGCTTCAGCTCCCGCAACTGCTCGTAGCCGAAGCCGAGCCGCTCCAGCACGCCCGCCGAGAAGTTCTCCGTCACGGCGTCGGAGACGCGCACGAGGTCGCGCAGCAGCTCCCTGGCGCGCTCGCTGCGGAGATTGAGCGTGATCCCCAGCTTGTGGGTGTTGTGATTGTTGAAGGAGCCGCCGAGGTTGATGCCGCGCCGCTCGTCCACGTACGGCGGCTGCCCGCGCAGGATGTCCCAGCGCCCCTCGTTCACGGGGTCCTCGATGCGGATCACCTCGGCGCCGAAGGCCGCGAGGGCGCGTGTCGCGCCCGCGCCGGCGAGTTGGCCCGTGAAGTCGCAGATCCGGTAGTTGGCGAGCGCCTGTGTCATCGGCCGCCCCTCGTGCCGCGGGCGTCATGGTAGCGGGCGGGGCGGGCGCCGGGGGGCGCGCTCAGCGCGCGCTGCGGGGTGCTAGCTGAACGGGGCGCGGGCCAGCAGCTCGGCGTGCACGCCGGGACGGGTGCAGTGCGCGTCCCGCTCCCAGGTGGAATCGCGCAGCTCCCAGCCCTGGCGGCAGTCGGCGAGCTGCGAGTCGAGGATGCCGTGGAGCTGCTCGCGCAGGTCGGGCTGGCGGATCGGCGTCAGGATCTCGATCCGCTCGTCCATGTTGCGCTCCATCAGGTCGGCGCTGCCGATGAAGTACTCGGGTTCACCGTCGTTCTCGAAGTAGTAGATGCGCGCGTGCTCGAGGAAGCGGCCGACGACGCTCACGACGCGCACGCGCTCGCTCAGGCCCTCGAGGCCGGGCCGCAGCCGGCAAATGCCGCGCACGATCAGGTCCACCTGGACCCCGGCCTGCGCGGCCTCGTAGAGCAGGCGCGTGAAGCGGGCGTCCTCGAGCGCGTTGATCTTGAAGGCCACGCGCGCGGGCTTGCCGTTGCGGGCGTGCTCGATCTCGCGGCGCACGCGCTGCTCGAAGTCGCGCCGCAGCGTTGTGGGCGCGACCACGAGGTGTTCCGTGACCGGGCGCGCCGACGATCCCGTGAGGTGGTTGAAGACCGTCACGAGGTCCGAACAGATCCCGAGATCCGAAGTGAACACCCCGAGGTCGCTGTACACCCGTGCGGTCGCCGAGTTGTAGTTCCCGGTCCCGATGTGCGCGTACAGCCGCAGCCCCGATTCCTCCTCGCGGACGACGAGGCAGGTCTTGCTGTGCACCTTCAGTGCGGGCGATCCGTAGGCAATGTGCACGCCTGCCTGCTCCAGGCGACGCGTCCACTCGATGTTGTTCGCCTCGTCGAAGCGCGCCGAGAGTTCGACGACGACGGCGACCTGCTTGCCCTTGCCCGCGGCGTCGATCAGCGACTCCAGCACGGGCGAGTCCGGCGAGGTGCGGTACAGCGTCTGCTTGATCGCGAGCACCTGCGGGTCGTGCGCCGCGGCTGCCACGAAGCGGGCCACCGTCGCATCGAAGGACTCGTAGGGGTGGGAGACCAGCACGTCGCGCTCGCGCAGCAGCGCGAACAGCGCCGCGTGGTCCTTGATGTTCGCGAACGAGGAGGGCACGGCCGGGGTGAACGGGGGCACCGAGAGATCGGGCCGCGGCAGCGTGCCGATCTGCATCAGCGCTTCCTTGCCGATCAGGTCTTCGACCTCGATCACGTCAGACTCGTCGAGGTCGAGTTCGTCGAGCAGCAGCCGCAGGTGGGCGGGCGGCAGCGCGGCAGGAGCCTCGAGGGCGACCGCCGAGGCGAGCCGGCGCTGCTCGAGCTGGCTCTCGATCAGCTCGCGCAGATCCTGCGCGGCCTCGCCGGGTTCGCCGATGTCGGCGCTGCGCATCACGCGCACCATGTTCCAGCTGCGCACCTCGACGCCCGTGAAGAGCAGGTGCAGGAAGGCCCCGATCACCTCCTCGATCGGCACGAAGCGCCCGTCCCCGATCTCGATGAAGCGCGGCCGGTTGGGCGGCACCTTGATGCGCGCGAAGCGCCCGATGCCGCTGACGGGATCCGCCAGCTCGATCACGAGCGAGAGGCTGCCGCCGGAGATGAACGGGAAGGGGTGCGCCGGGTCGACGACCAGCGGCGTCAGCACCGGGAGGATCATGCGCTTGAAGTGCTCGCCCAGCTCCGTCTGCTCGGCGTCGTTCAGGGAATCGAAGCTGACGATGCGCACGCCGGCGGCGGCGAGGGCGGGGCGCAGCTCACGCATCCAGAGCTCGTCGGTCGCGTGCCGCATCGCGGCGCAGCGCTCTTTCGCCTGCATCAGCTGCGCGGCGACGCTCAGGCCGTCCACGGTGCGGCGCGCCGGGTTGGTGCGCAGCAGGCGCTGCAGCCAGCCGATCCGCTTTGCGTAGAACTCGTCCAGGTTGCTGCTGGTGATGGCGACGAACTTGACGCGCTCCAGCAGCGGGTTGCGCGGGTCCTGCGCCTCCGCCAGGACGCGGTCGTTGAAGTCCAGCCAGCTCAGCTCGCGGTTGAGGTAGAGCCTGGGGTCGTCGAGGTCGGTGGGGACCTCGCTGCGCGTGGCGGCGCCCGCTCCGGCGTCTGCCCGTGCGGCTTGGGGAGTACTCGTCATGGCGCTGACAGGATACATAGATCGCGCGGGTCTTGCGGGTGCGAGGCGAGCAGCGCGGGCGGGTGCTGGCAGCGCTGCGGCGCCACTGCCGACGGGGGGCCGCGGCCTGCTGCTAGCAGGGTGATGAAAAAGTCCGCGGCGGCGCTTTTGGGCTGAAATCGCGCTGGTCGCGACATCAAAAACCCCAATGTTTCTGGGCTCTACGCCAGCCCACCGAATGGCCAGTGAGACCCAGCGGCCCAGGATCAGGGGTTTTTCAGCAGCCTGCTAGCTGTAGTTCCCACGTAGGTTGTTGCAGGTGAGGGGCTCCGCCTGCTGCTGTGTGTGTAACGAACGCACCAGTAGCAGGAGAGGAGCCGCTCGTGGCACATCCTAACGCGCGTCTGACTCCGGCCGCCCGGCTGGAGATGGTTCTGGAGGTCGAGGCCGGCTGGTCCCAGGCGGAGGTCGCCCGGCGCTTCCGGGTCTCCCGCCCCACGGTCGCCAAGTGGTGGCGCCGCTACCGGGAGGAGGGCGCGGCCGGGCTCCGGGACCGTAGCTCCGCTCCGCGTTCCAACCCCCGCCGCACCGCAGCCGCGCTCGAGCAGCGCATCTGCGCCGTGCGCCGCAGCCAGGGGTTCGGGCCGCACCGCATCGCCTGGGCGCCCGGGCTCGCCCGCTCCACCGTCTACGCCGTGCTCAGGCGCCGCGGCCTCAACCGCCTCGACCGGCTGCATCGCGTCACCCGCGAGACGGTCCGCTACGAGCACCCAGCCCCCGGTGACCTGTTGCACATCGACGTGAAGAAGCTGGGCCGCATCCCCGAGGGCGGCGGGCACCGCGTCCGCGGGCGCTCCGCCGCGACCCCGCGTACCCGCGGCCTCGACTACCTCCACGTCGCCGTCGACGACCACAGCCGCTACGCCTACGTCGCCGTCCTGCCCGACGAGCGGGCGCAGCTGCGCCGCCTTCCTCAAGCAGGCGCTCGCCGCGTTCGGCCGCCGTGGCGTGCGCGTGCGCGGCGTGCTCACGGATAACGCGAAGGCCTACACCGTCTCCCGCGACTTCCGCGGCGTGGCCGCCGCCGCCGGCGTGGCACTGCGGCACACCCGGACCTACCGCCCGCAGACGAACGGCAAGGCCGAGCGCTTCATCCAGACCCTGCAGAACGAGTGGGCCTACGCCCGCCCCTATCGCTCCAACGCCGAGCGGCTGCACCAGCTCCCGCGCTGGCTCTACCGCTACAATGCTCGCCGGCCACACGGCGGTATCGGCGGGGCTGTCCCCGCCTCACGCCTGTAAACAACGTTCGTGGGAAGAACAGCTAGCTGCGGCCGAGCAGGGCGACATCGGTGAGGAGCGCGCCGGCGCCGTGGTTGGTCACCATCGCTACCTCCGCGCCCTCGATCTGGTTGTAGTCGGCGGTGCCGCGGAGCTGCCGCACGGCCGAGACCACCCGCTGCAGGAGCTGCGCTGTGCCCGCGTGGCAGAACGACATCGTTCCGCCGTCGGTGACGATCGGGAACTCGCCGCCGGGCCGGATCCGGCCGTCCATGACGAACGGACCGCCTTCACCCAGCTCACAGAAGCCGTACGCCTCGAACTGGCGGATGAGCTCGAAGGAGAACGGGTCATAGAATTCGCACACATCGACATCCGAGGGCTTCAGCCCGGACATCGCGAAGGCCTTCTTCGCCGCCCAGGCGCCGACATCGCCGACGCGGTCCCAGATCGGCGCCATGTGGTACGCGGGCCCCCGCCGGTCGAGTCCCCCGCCGAGCACGCGCACCGCGGGGACATCGAGGTCGCGGGCGCGCTCGACGGTTGTGAGCACGAGGCCGGCGCCGCCCTCGGCGGTCATCGCGCAGTCCAGCAGGTGGAACGGCGAGGCGACCATGCGGGAGTTGAGGACGTCATCCGGCGTGACCACCTGCCCGCTGTAGACGGCCTCCGGGTTGCGGCCGCCGTTCGTGCGAATCGTCGATGCGACCTCGGCGAGGTGCTCCGGCTTCGTGTCGTAGAGGTACATGTGCCGCTGCGCGATCAGGGCGAATTCGGCCGCCGTATAAAGCCCGAAGCACTCCACGAACTCGTTGCTCGGCCGGGTCCACGGCGCGGTCGAGGGACGCGCCGTGTAGGCGCCTGCCTGGCCGTTCGCGATCACCACCGTCTGGCAGAAGCCCGCCGCGATCGCCGCGGCGGCCTCGAGGACCGACGAGACGCCGACGAGCGCTCCGCCCGTCCAGCTCGGTCGCCCGCCCAGCACGAGCACCCAGCCCCCGGTGTGCACGAAGTGCGTGGACGCGGCCGGCTCCATGCTGGCCACGACGTTGACGCCATCGACCTCGGAGCCCTCGATCCCGGCGTCCGCCAGCGCGCCTCGCATCGCGTCGACCGTGACCGAGAGCGACGTCTCGCCCTCGAGATGACGGGCGACCTTCGTGTTGTAGGCCCCGACGATCGCGACCTGTTGGAGCGGCGAGTCGGTCATGTGCCCCCAGACGGTGCGTGGGCTGCGGCTGCGGCCCATCCGTGCGCCAGCCGGCTGATTCTAGCGGAACCTCTTGAGCCGCTGTGCGGCACAGAGCGCGGGCGGGCGCCGGAAGCGGTGCGGGCTACAATTGATCGAGCCGCCCTCGTAGCTCAGGGGACAGAGCAGCGGACTTCTAATCCGCGGGTCGCAGGTTCGAATCCTGCCGAGGGCGCCATGCCTCCAGATACGCGCACGGAGCGACCGCGGCGCTACAGGTAGCGACTGAGCCCTCTAGCAGGGTGATGAAAAAGTCCGCGGCGGCGCTTTTGGGCTGAAATCGCGCTGGCCGCGACATCAAGAACCCCAATGTTTCTGGGCTCTACGCCAGCCCACCGAATGGCCAGTGAGACCCAGCGGCCCAGGATCAGGGGTTTTTCAGATGGGATGAGGGCTGGTCTCCTCCTCAAGGGGATACTCGTCCCCGGTAAGCGGCCTCGAATCGGGCCCAGAACGGCTTCTCAGAGCCAGAGAGGTAGAAGACCAGCCATGCAGCAGCATATCGCAACGGCAGAGCGCGTTGAACGGGAGGAAGCCAGCGGAGTCACCTGGGGCCTCGATGTGAGCGACCGTCACACCCAGATCTGCGTGCTCGGCCCCGCCGGGGACGTGCAGCGCGAGCAGCGCGTCCGCACGACGGCCCTCGCGCTGAGGCGAGCGCTCGGGGAGCTGCCGGCGGCACGGGCGGTGCTGGAGGCGGGACGGCACTCGCCGTGGCTGAGCCGGCTGCTGACCGAACTCGGTCACGAGGCGCCATGATTGTCGCCAACCCCCGCCAGGTAGCGCTGATCGCACGCAGCCACCGCAAGGACGACCGCAGCGACGCCGAGCAACTGGCACGGCTGGGTCGCCTCGACCCCAAGCTGCTCGCCCCGATCCGTCACCGCAGCGCGCAGGCCCAGCAGGATCTCGCGGTCGTGCGCGGCCGCGACGCGCTCGTGCGCTCGCGGACGCAGCTCATCAACCACGTGCGCGGCGCCGTCAAGGCGTGGGGCGCCGCGCTGCCGAAGGTGACCGCGCCAGCCTTCCATCGCAAGGCAGCGGAGCACATCCCGGCTGAACTGCGCACCGCACTGCTGCCGCTGCTCGAGGTGATTGGCGAGCTCAGCGCCCGCATCGCCGCCGCCGGCCGGGAGGTCGAGGCGCTGTGCGCGGCCTACCCCGAGACCGCCGCGCTCCGCCAGGTCGCAGGCGTCGGTCCCATCACCGCCCTCACCTTCGTGCTGACGATCGAGGATCCCGCGCGCTTTCCCCGCAGCCGCGAGGTCGCACCCTACCTCGGCCTCGTGCCCAGGCGTCGCGACTCCGGCGGCCGCCACACGCAACTGGGGATCACCAAACGTGGCGACTCCCACCTGAGGCGGCTGCTCGTGCAGGCCGCGCAGTACGTCCTCGGACCGTTCGGACCAGACTGCGACTTGCGCCGCTGGGGCGAGCGCTACATGGCCTCGGGAGCGGGGAACGCGAAGAAGCGCGCGGTCGTCGCCGTGGCGCGACGCCTCGCAGTGTTGCTGCACGCGCTCTGGCGCAGCGGCGAGGTCTATGAGCCGCTGCGCCAGGCCGCCACGGCGGAGGGGGAGGCTGCGTAGCGGGCGACGGGAAGACGGCGAACCACCACCAGACGACCACCAACGGCTGCACCGTGATGCTGAAGACCGGGCGACTGCGACAGGCTGCTGGTCCACCCAAGGACGCTTTTCAGCTGGCAGCGCCCCCTGCAAGCAGGTTCCCCATCATGCACCGGGTCCAGAAGCGCGACCCCTCGGCGAGTGCGGATAGAAGCGGGGCACAGGTCACCATCCGGCATGGCGTGCAGACGGAGCGGCCACCACGTTGGCCGACTTGCAGATCGGACCAGCCCTCATAGAAGCAGCCTGCTGAGGCTGTCGCACGGAGTGGCGTGGGTGGAGTGCCAAAAGGGTAGCCGGTCGGCAGTCGGCAGTCGGCAGTCGGCAGTCGGCAGTCGGAGCGGAGCGGTCGCGTCTGGCGGGGCAGGCGCGCTACGCGGCAGCCGCGGCGGTAGCCCGGTCTCCTCGCCGGGGGTTGCTGTTCGCTGGCCGGGGTGACGGGCGCGCCCGGCGATAGAGCTTCTTGAGGTTGTGGGTGGCGGCGCTCAGCTTCCATTCGCTGGCGCACGCGGCGATCCCGCGCCGCTTGAAGCGGCGGATGCCGCGGTTTTCCTTGACGTCTCCAAAGACGGGTTCGATCATCCAGCGCCGCTGCTCGTAGAGACGCCGGCCCCGCTGCGTCGCCAGTTTCCGGTCCATCCGTTCACGTACGGAGAGCCCGGCAGGGATGCGCCCGCGCGGCGCCGCAGCGCCGGCGCGCCGGTTGCGGTCGCTGCGGGTGGCGATCAGCAGCTCCGGACCCCTGCCTTCGGCCTGCCGCACGTTCGCCTCGGAGTAGTAGCCGGCATCGGCCAGCAGCACGCGCAGCGGCCCGCAGTGTGCGGCCTGCAGGTTGCGGTGCATCGCCTCGATCATCGGTTGCAGCTCGTGCATGTCCGTCGCCTGGAGGCTCACCTCGGCCGCGACGATGATCTGGTCGCTACTCGTCACCGCCTGCACGTTGTAGCCCTGGAAGTAGCCGTGATAGTCGCGCACCACGCGGCTGTCCGGGTCGGTGACGTTCACCTTCGCGCCCGGGTCGGGCTGCGGCGGCTGCGGGCGGCGCCCGCGCCGGTCCTTCTGCGCGCGGCTCCTGAGGCGTTCCTCATAGTCCTCCTGCCGCTCCCGCTCACGGGCCGCCAGCCGCTCCCGCGCCTCGCGCAGCCGCTGCAGGCGCTCCTCGCGGTCCCTGAACCCCGCAGGCAACTCGTCGCCCCGCGCGTCGCCGAAGCGCGCGTTCTCCTCGGCGTCCACCCGCTCCGCCTCGGCGAGGATGCGCCGCACCTCGGCCGCAAGCTCCGCATCCGTGCGATTGCGCTCACGGCTGGCGTTCGCGCGGAGTTTGGTGCCGTCGAGCGCGACCACGCCGACCCGCAACAGACCCGCCTCGGCGCACAGCCTGAGCACCCCGGCGAACAGTCCCGCCAGCGCTTGCTCGTGCTGCTGCCGGAAGCGGCAGATCGTGGCGTGGTCGGGCTGCTGGTTCGCGGTCAGCACGCGGAAGGCGATGTCCTCGCGGCAGCGCCGTTCGATCTGGCGGCTCGAGCGCTCGCCCTCGCAGTAGGCATAGAGCACGAGCGCGACCATCATCGACGGCTCGTACGCCTTCCGCCCCCAACCGTCCTCGCGGTAGCGCGCGTAGAACGCGGTGAGGTCGAGCTGGCTTACCGCATCGAGCACGAACCACGCGAGGTGGTCCTCGGGCAGCCAGTCGCGGAGGCTGGCGGGCATCAGGTATTGCTGGTCACGCTCGCACGGCAGGAAGCGCTGGGTCATGGCGGCACCCCGGAATCACTCCGCCCCTGCCGCCATGCTCATCCTATCGCGATGTTCCCCGCATCGCGGGTTTGTGCGACAGCCTCAGCTAGCGCCCAAGTTGAAGATGAAGGGTCGAACCGTTCGTTCGTAGCGATGCTCCATATCGTCGAGACGTGTAACGATCGCGCGAAGCTGCTCCCATCGCGTGAGGTTCTTGCGGTGGGCTAGAGAACGAACAACCCGACGCCACCCTCCGTCACGGCCCTCCGCTCTGCGGGCCGCGTCCGAATCTTCTTGTCGCGTGTAATGGCGAGCCAACTCTCGGCACCGCAGCGGCGGAGCCAGACGCTGTCTTGCGTAGCTTGCGATAGGTCTGGCACATCGTCGATCCAGAGAACGTCCTCCCGAACCTTCTGGAGCGCTTGCGCGACGCTCCGCTGGATCGAAGCGTCGACGAAGATCACCTGGATGCGGACAGCGCGTCGTGATGTCGCGCTTCGAACTGGAGGGCCTTCTCGACCAGGTGGGCCTCGACCGCGAAGTCGAGGGCAATCTGCTCGTATGTACTGCCCGAGACGAACTGCTCCCAAAGAATCTCCGTGCGGACGCCAGTGTTCGCAACCACCGGCTGTCCAAAGCCGTACTCGGGGTCAACCATAACGTGCTGTTCGCGCCCCATCGGCCACCAGCGGTGGGCGAGGTCGCCGGCGTACTCGACTGTCGTGAGGAAGGGGTCGAGTACCTCATCCCACGCCTGCTGCGCCTTGGGCTGCGAAATCGAAACCAGCGCCTCTCCTTCGTTCTGCTGCACGAATAGCGCTCGGCCATCGGTGCGGAAACGCAGCTCGACAAGCGGTCGCGAGACCCCGAGGACAGTCCGCGCTTCATCCACTCTAGGCGGCGCAGCCGTTGGAGCGTGAAGTGAAGCTCTTTGAGGCGGCCAATCGCCGCTACCTCGA
Organism: Dehalococcoidia bacterium; assembly: GCA_965247925.1. Lineage (GTDB taxonomy): Bacteria > Chloroflexota > Dehalococcoidia > UBA2979 > UBA2979 > VXMT01. The sequence goes on along the minus strand of CBDFIB010000003.1, from coordinate 287,983 downwards.
TCAGCTCAAGGAACGACACCCCGCGTTCGACGGGTTGAGTAGAGGCGATCGGTGGTTGGTGGACCGTGCGGTTGTCGGCCAGCTGGTACTGGTAGCCCTTCAGCCATCGCTTCGAAGTGCCACGACCGACACCCGCGATACGGTCAGCCTCCGCGTACGAGTAGCGAGGCTCGTCCAGAGATACGAAGAGCTGGTCAGTCTGGTCAGTCAAAGTCCTGCCCCCTCCCAGCCTAATATGAACTGCGCTGGCTAGGCTGGGTAGTGCCCCGCTTTCCGTCGTCCACTGTGGCGGAGTGAGGGTGAGGGTAAGCCGATCTGCCAGACCCACGGCTAGCAGGCTGCTGAAAAAGGGGCGGTCGTCTGGCAGGATAGGACTGGCGGCGGGGGCGTAGCCTGGAGGCTGCCCCATGCGCGGTGACGCCGAGCGTCAGGCCAGTTGCGTGTGGCGGCCGCCGGACATCATGCTCGCGGTCACGCCGGACTCCTTCATCCCGGACGACCACCCGATCCGCCGCATCAAACCGATCGTCGATTCCGCGCTGCAGCAGCTCTCGGGGCTGTTCGACACGATGTACTCAACGAGCGGCCGGCCCTCGATCCCGCCCGAGCACCTGCTCAAGGCGAGCCTGCTGATCGCCCTCTACTCGGTGCGCAGCGAGCGCCAGTTCTGCGAGCGGCTGCGCTACGACCTGCTCTTCAAGTGGTTCCTCGACCTCAACATCTCAGACGCACCGTTCGACGCCTCGACCTTCTCCAAGAACCGCGAGCGCCTGCTCGCCGCCGATGTCGCGCGCGCCTTCTTCGCCGAGGTGGTGGCCGAGGCGAAGCGGCGCCGGCTGCTCTCCGCCGAGCACTTCACGGTGGACGGGACGCTGCTCGAGGCCTGGGCCTCGCTCAAGAGCTACCGCCCGCGCGACGAGCAGGAGCCACCCCCGGGCGGGCGCAACCCGGATGTCGACTTCCGGGGGCGGCGGCGCAGCCGTGATACGCATAGTTCCGGCACGGACCCGGAGGCGCGGCTGTACACAAAGGGGTCGGGGCAGACAGCGAAACTGAGCTACCTGGGCCATCTGCTGACCGAGAACCGGCACGGCCTGGTGCTGGATGTGGAGCTGACCGAGGCGAACGGGTACGCCGAGCGGCGGTCACGATGCTGGAGCGCAGCGTGAGCGGCTGCGGGACGCTGGGCGCCGACCGCGGCTACGACACGCGCGACTTCGTGGCGGCGCTGCGCGCGCGCGGCGTGACGCCGCACGTGGCGCAAAACGACCGCCGCCGCCGCAGCGCCGTGGACGGGCGTACCACGCGGCATCGCGGCTACAGGCAGAGTCAGAAGCGACGCAAGATCGTGGAGCAGGTCTTCGGCTGGATGAAGACCGTGGGCGGCGGGCGCAAGCTGCGCTTCGTGGGCCGCGAGCGCAACCGCGGCTGGCTGGAACTCACCGCCGCCGCCTACAACCTGGTGCGCATGGCCGGGCTCGAGACTGCCGCGGCGTAGGCGCAGTGCGCCCTCCGCCCCGCCAAGGAGCCCCCAGAGGCACCCGGAGGCAGGTCAGGAGGCCGCGATCACGAAGCCGGAGGCGGCCTCAAGCCGCCTCTCGCCATTCCGAGACCCCGAAAGGCGCTTCTTCAGCAGCCTGCTAGTTAGCAGGCTGCTGAAAAACCCCTGATCCTGGGCCGCTGGGTCTCACTGGCCATTCGGTGGGCTGGCGTAGAGCCCAGAAACATTGGGGTTTTGATGTCGCGACCAGCGCGATTTCAGCCCAAAAGCGCCGCCGCGGACTTTTTCATCACCCTGCTAGAGGATCTGCGAGAGGAAGAGCTTCGTCCGGTCCTCGGTCGGGTTCTCGAAGAAGTGCTGCGGGGTGCCCTGCTCGACGATTTGGCCCTCGTCGAAGAACACGAGCCGATCGGCCACCTCGCGCGCGAAGCCCATCTCGTGCGTCACCACGATCATCGTCATGCCCGACAGGGCCAGTTCCTTCATCACGTTGAGCACTTCGTTGATCATCTCCGGGTCGAGTGCCGAGGTAGGCTCGTCGAAGAGCATGATCTTGGGCTGCATCGCCAGCGCGCGCGCGATCGCGACGCGCTGCTGCTGGCCGCCGGAGAGCTGTCCGGGGTACTTGTCCGCCTGCTCCGGAATCCCGACGCGATCGAGGAGCTGCATCGCCAGGTCCTGGGCCTCCAGCTTCGGCATGTGCCGCACCTTCTGCGGGCCGAGCGTGATGTTGCTCATCACGGAGAGGTGCGGGAAGAGGTTGAACTGCTGGAAGACCATCCCGACCTCGGAGCGGATCGCGTTCAGGTTCCGCACGTCGTCGTTCATCTCGATGCCGTCGATCACGATGCGCCCCGAGTCGTGCTCATCGAGGCGGTTGAGGCAGCGGATGAAGGTGGACTTGCCGGACCCGGAGGGGCCGAGAATGACGACGATCTCGTGCTCCGCGACGGACATCGTCACGTTGTCCAGCGCCTGGAAGTCGCCGAACCACTTGTCGACGTTCTCGGAGACGATCATGCCCGGATTCCCGGACGTGCTGGCTGCCATCGGTTCGGTCTCGGTGGTCATCGGTTGCTCCTGTCGTGAATCCTAACGCTCGCCGACGCCCAGTGTGCGCTCGACGCGCTGCGAGATGCGGGACATCATGAACGCCACCGTCCAGAAGACCAGGGCGACGAATACGTAGGCCTCGATGCGGTATGGGGTGAACTCGAACTGCGCGATCGAGGAGTCGGCGTTCCCCTTCAGTTCGCGCAGCGGCAGGATCACCGTGACCAGCGTGGTGTCTTTCCAGATCGCGATTGCCTGTCCGACGATCGGCGGGATCGAGATGCGCAGCGCCTGAGGCAGGATGATCAGTCGCAGCGCCTGGAGCCGCGTGAGGCCCACGGCGTGCGCGGCCTCGTACTGCCCTCGGGGCAGCGCCTGCAGCGCGCCGCGGATGGACTCGGCCATGTAGGCGCCGGTGAAGACGGCCATCACCACCATGGCGCGGATGATCAGGTCGCCCGGGAACAGGTCGTCGAGGATGAACAGCGCTACGAACAGCCAGCCGAGCAGCGGCGCGCCGCGCACGACCTCGATGTAGGCGGTGCAGGTCCAGGAGATGGCGCGCAGGCTGGAGGCGCGGCCGATCGCCAGCGGGATCGCGATGACCAGCCCGCCGGCGATGCCGACCGGCGCGAGGACCAGGTTCAGCACGAAGCCATCGAGCTGGCGCGCCTTCGCGCCGCCGAAGCCGAGCAGGATGATCAGCGCAATCGGCAGCGCCGCCACCAGCAGCCCGCCGACGACACGCTGCTGCAGCGCGCGCTGTCGCCCAGGCTCGCGCGGCATCCAGACCGTCGCGAAATAGCCCACGTAGAGCATGCCGATCGCGACGAGGAACCACAGCGACGACCAGCTGATCGGCGCCGACCAGCTGATCCCGAACGGCGGGACGGTCAAACTCGCCACTGCTGCATCGCCGTGTGTCATCAGGAAGACCACGAATGCGCCGACGACCCCGATGAAGACGTGGTCCTTGCGCGCAAGGCTGGACCAGGTGCCGTAGGTGAGCCCGATCAGCGTGAACACGAAGGCCATCCCGAACCAGAGCCGCCATGCCTCCTCGCGCGGGAACCCGCCGGCGAAGAGCAGCCAGCGGTTGTTCGTGACCACCAGCCAGTTGGCCTCGACGAACACAAACCAGATCAGGCCCGCCAGCAGCACGCCGACGATCGCCAGCGCGACGAAGGTCAGGAGCGTGCCCCTGCGCGAGCGGAAGAGGTTGTGACGCACCCACTCGCGGGCGCGTATGGACCACGGGCGTCCCGAGCGCACGCGGTGCGGAGGCAGCACGATCCGGCGTTGCTGGGGCGGCAGCGGCATGTCGGCCATCGGCGCCCCCTAGACCTCGTGCACCGTGACGCGCGAGTTGAAGAAGTTCATCACCGCCGAGAGCACGAACGAGATCGCCATGTACGTGATGATGATCACGAAGAACATCTCCAGCGCGTGCCCGGCCTTGTTCTGCACGATGTTGGCGACGCGGAACAGGTCGTCGTAGAGCACCGCGTAGGCGAGCGAGGAGTTCTTGTTGACGTTCAGGTACTGGTTGGTGACGGACGGGATGATCTGGCGCAGGGCCTGCGGAAGGATGATCAGCGTCAGGCGCTGGTAGCCGCTCAGCCCGACGGCGTTCGCCGCCTCCGTCTGGCCACGGGGCAGCGCCTGGATCCCGGACCGCACGATCTCGGCGATGAATGAGCCGGTGTAGAACGTCAGGCCCACGACGAGCGCGGCGAACTCCGGCTCGATCACGATGCCTTCGGCGTAGTGCGTGCCGGTCACGATTGGCGCGTCGATGGTGACCGGAGCTCCCAGCACCAGGTAGGAGATCACCGCGCCGGCGGCAAACAGGTAGAAGGCCCTGCGGTTCGCGTATTGCGGTAGGCCCGTGTCGCGCTCCAGCGCCTGCCGTTGGGCCCGCAGCCGCATTGCCGCGGCAGCAGAGATCAGCAGCGCCAGTACCCAGATGCCGGCAAACCAGTGCGGTGCGCCCCACACGCCGCTGTCCGGGACCGGCCAGGGAATCGCCACGCCGCGGTTGGAGATGAAGACGATGTCACCGACGCTGATCACGTTCTGAATCAGCGGCATGCCGACCAGGAACACGGAGTAGATCAGGACCACCTGCACGAGCAGGGGGGTGTTGCGGAAGAGCTCCACGAACAGCGTGGCCAGCCGCGACACGAGCCAGTTCGGGGAGAGCCGCGCGACGCCGATCACGACGCCCACGATGGTCGAGAGCAGGATCGCCACCATCACCGCACGGATCGATGACCACACCCCGACCAGGTACATCGTGATCCGCGAGTTGGTGACGCCGTCGACGTCGACCAGCCACTGGTTGGCGACGTTGAAGGCCGCCGGTTCGTCGAGGAACCCGAAGCCGAAGTCGCGCAGGTCGAGTGCAACGAACGCGTACGCGAAGGCGAGCGCGGTGACCGCGACGTAGACGCCCTGCGTTGCCAAGTCGCGGAAGCTTCGCCGGTGGATGAGCGGTACGAGCGCGGCCTCGGGTGGAACGGCAGCTGACATGGTCACCGCTTCACAGCCGGCCCAGGGACGGGTGGGCCCGAGTTGAGAGAACGATTCTCCCCGATGAGGGGACGGCCGACCTCACATTACACTCCTCCCGGGCAGTTCGCATGACGACCTAGCGGTACGGCAGCGCGTAGAGGATACCGCCTTCGCCCGGTGGGCAGTCTACCGACTTGTCGCTGGCCAGCGCGTTGAGCGTGCAGGCGCGGGGAATCTTGTCGCCAATCGTGCGAGCGTAGATCTCGCCGTAGTTGCCGACGGCGGCGATCGCCCGCTGGATGAACTGCGCGCCGACGGAGTCGAAGCCCAGTGTGGAGACAGGGCCGCCCTCGTAGGGAACACCCAGCAGCCGCGCGATCTCGGTGTTCGGCGGGTTCGCGGCGATCCGCGCTACGTTCGCGCGTGTGATCCCCAGTTCCTCAGCAGCGATCAGGCCGTGGACGACCCAGTTGACGATGTCCTTCCACTTGCTGTCGTTCTCGCGAACGCTGGGTGCAAGCGGCCCCTTGGAGATGATCTGCGGGAGGATCCGGTAGTCCGCCGCATCGTCTCGTACGGCGATCCGCGAGGCGATGTCCGAGACATCCGCCGTCAGCACGTCGCAGCGCCCGGCGAAGAACGCGTCGACGACGTCTTGGCTGAGACCGCCCTTCGAATCGTAGACGAGGCCGATCTCCGCGAAGTGGTCCGCGATGTTCTGTTCGGTGGTCGTGCCGGTCTGGACGCAGATAGTGGCGTCCCCCATGTCCGAGGTGGTGTTGTACGGGGAGTCTTTGCGGACTGCGAAACCCTGACCGGTGTAGAAGATGGTCTGCGCATAGTCGACGCCAAGGTCGCGGTCGCGTGAGGCGGTGATCGAGGTCGTGCGGAGCAGCACATCGATTTCGCCGTCGCCGAGCAACTCGAAACGGATCGAGGCATCGGAGGCGTCGACGAACTGGACCCTGGTCGCGTCGCCCAGCGTCGCCGCCGCGATCGCCTTGCAGAACTCGATGTCGAATCCGCTGATGGCGCCGTCGGCCTCCTTGAAGCCGAACAGCGGCTGTGTCTGCTTCACCCCGCAACGCAACTCGCCCCGATCCTGGACGGTGGTCACCGTACTACCGCCGTCGGCCCCGCCGTCACCGCCACAGGCAGAGAGGAATGCGAGAGCGATCGGCAGCATCAACAGGGCAAGTCGCTTCATGGAGCCTCTCAGCACCGGCCGCTGAGTGGTGCGCGGGTGGCCTCACTGGGAGCGGCAGTATGCATGGTCGCCGGCTCACGGCGCCGCGAACAACTGGAGCCGGTACGCGAAAGGGGCCGCCCCGGATGGTGGGGAGGCCCCTTTCGGATTACTCCTCTGCCTTGTCGGCTGACGACCTAGCGGTACGGCAGCGCGTAGAGGACGCCGCCCTCGCCCGCCGGACACTGGACGGACGTGTCGGTGGCCAGCGCGTTGAGCGTGCAGTCACGCGGGATGTTGTCGCCGATCGTGCGGGCGTAAATCTCGCCGTAGTTGCCCACGGCGGCGATGGCCCGCTGGATGAACTGCGCGTCGACGGAGTCGAAGCCCAGTGTGGAGACCGAGCCACCCTCGTAAGGCACGCCCAGCAGGCGGGCGATGCCGGTGTTCGGCGGGTTCGCGGCCATGCCGGCCACGTTCGCCTGCGTGATCCCCTCTTCCTCGGCAGCGATCAGGCCGTGGACGACCCAGTTGACCACGTCCTTCCACTCGCTCTCGTTGTCGCGCACACCGGGTGCGAGCGGCTCCTTGGAGATGATCTGCGGGAGGATCTTGTAGTCCGCCGCGTCGTCACGAACCGCGATCCGCGAGGCGAGGTCCGAAGCGTCCGCCGTCAGCACGTCACAGCGCCCGGCGAAGAACGCCTCGGCGACATCGGTGCTGAGACCGCCCTTCGTGTCGTATTCCAGACCGATGTCGGTGAAGTGGTCAGCGACGTTCTGCTCGGTCGTCGTACCCGTCTGCACGCAGATGGTCGCCTCGGCCATGTCGGACGTCGTGTCGTAGCCCGAGTCGTTGCGCACGGCGAAGCCCTGACCCGTGAAGAAGGTCGTCTGCGCGAAGTCGACTCCCAGCTCGCGGTCACGCGAGGCGGTGATCGTCGTCGTGCGGATCAGCACGTCGATCGTCTCGTCTGCGAGCAACTCGAAGCGAGTCGAGGCGTCCGAGGCGTCGACGAACTCGACGGCGTTGGCGTCGCTCAGGACAGCGGCGGCGATCGCCTTGCAGAACTCGATGTCGAATCCGCTCACGCTGCCGTCGGCCTCCTTGAACCCAAACAGCGGCTGCGTCTGCTTCACGCCGCAGAGCAACTCGCCGCGGTCCTGGATGGTGGCTACGGTTCCGCCGTCGCCATCGTCACCATTGCAGGCGACGGCAAGTCCAAGCGCGACCAGCGCCAGGATAAGCAATGTAAGTCTCTTCAATGGGAACCCCCTGATCCTGACGCTACGCATTTCCCGCGCAATCACCCGCGATGATAGAAACCGTCGCTGCCAACCGTCAAACGCTGAGGGGTACGCTCCGACCTCTGCACCGTACGCGCGTACCTAAATGATCACGCCGATCCGCCGCAGTTCCTCGATCTCCCCGGGACTGATCCCCTGCTCCCGCAGCAGCTCGTCCGTGTGGCTTCCGAGGGCTGCCGAACCGGACGCGATCGACGACGGCGAGCGCGAAAGATCGACGATGGGCGCGGCATGTCGCTGCGTGCCGAGCTGCTCGTGCTCGACCTCCACGAAGTGTGTCGCGCCCTGCGGATCGTCGGCGACCTCTTCGGGGAAGTGGACCGGCGCGGCAGGCACGCCGGCCTCGGCGAAGCGCTCCAGCCAGCGCTCGCGGGTGTCGCCGATCAGCACGGCCGCGACCTGCCGGCGCACCTCCGCCATGCGCACGCGCTGCTCCGCCGGGTCGCCGCCCTCCTCGTCCTCCGGGCTCTCGTCGATGCCGAGCACGCCCTGCGCGGCGGCACGGGTGGGGGGAGTGAGCGCGCCGATCGCGATCGCGCCGTCGCTCACGAGGTAGCCGCCGTGGAAGGGGCCGCCGAGCGTGCCGTGGTAACGGATGCGCGCGTCCAGCACCTCGCGGTAGGAGGCGCCGCGCGAGCGCAGCTCGGCGATCTCGGCCATCAGCGGGTCGCGCACGGCGGCGTCCGTGACCGGCTCGCGCATGTTGAACATGCCCGTCTGCGAGAGCACCGAGCGCAGCAACGAGGCGGAGACGACCTGCCCCTCGCCCGTGCGCTCGCGGTGCAGCAGCGCGGCGCAGACGCCCATCGCGAGCGCGATGCCGGTCGACAGATCCGCCATCGTCACACCGGTGCGCATCGGAGCGCCGTCCTCGCTGGTCTTCTCGCCCATCACCATCGCGCCGCCGTGGGCCTCGGCGACGATGTTGCTGCCGGGCAGATCGGCGCGCGGCCCGCTAAAGCCGAAGCCGCTGACCTCGGCGTAGATCAGGTCCGGCCGCAGGGCGGACAGCGTCTCGTAGCCGAACCCCAGCCGCTCCGGCACGCCCGGCCGGTAGTTGTGCAGCACCACGTCGAAGCCCGGCACGATGCGGTGCAGCAGCGCCCGGCCCTCGACGGTTGCGAGGTTGATGACGAGGCTGCGCTTGCCGCGGTTGAGGTACTGGAAGACCTTGCTCTGCCCCGGCGCGACCGCGCCGGTGTTGCGGAAGGGATCGCCCTCGGGCCGTTCGACCTTCACGACGTCGGCGCCGAGGTCGGAGAGGTGCATGCCGGCGTAGGGGCCGGCGTAGATGATCGAGAGGTCCAGTACGCGAATCCCGCTGAGCGGCCCGTCCGCCATCAGGCGCCCTCCGCCCCCCGATCGGGCGAGGCCTCCCATCCGGCCGGGTAGTACTGCCGGAACGCGGCGGCTCGTAGGTCTCCGCGGTGGTCCGGGTGCGCGATGGAGATCAGTTCCTCGGCGCGCTGGCGCTGGCTCTTGCCGGCGAGCCGCGCAACCCCGTGCTCGGTGACGACGTAGTCGGCGAACGAGCGCGGGATCGTGACGTGGGAGCCGTCGCCGACCATCGCGATGATGCGGCTCAACTCGCCGCCCCGCGCGGTCGAGGGCAGCACGGTGATCGCCTTGCCCTCGGGTGCGATGAAGGCGCCGATGTGGAACTCGGGCTGCCCGCCCGTACCGTGGTAGACGGTGGTGCCGAGCGACTCCGCGCAGATCTGGCCCGTGAGGTCGACGCTGAGTGCGTTGTTGATCGAGGTCATGCGCCGCTGCTGGGCAACCACGGCGATCTGGTTGACCTCGCTCACCGCGCGCGTCTCGAGTGGCCCGTTCTCGAGCCAGCGCGCTTCCTCCTCGTTCCACGGCGCCACGCTCGTCGTGACATGCAGGCCGGGATCGAGCGACTTGCGGCTGGAGTTAATCGTGCCTTCCATCATCAGCTCGAGCACCGCGTGCGGCGTGACCTCGGAGTGCCAGCCGAGGTCGCGCTTGCCGTCGAACGCGCCGAGGTCGCCGAGGAAGATCGAGGTGCGCCCCGCGCCGATCTGGATCGTGTCGCCGTCCTCGATGATGCCGCTGACGTGCCCGGCGATCGTGATCGCCTCGGGCGGGTGTTCGCGCGCCGGGGGCGGTGGGCGGCTGGTGGTCTCCGTGAGCACGAAGGCGGAGACCTCGGTCACGTGCAGCCGCTCGGTCGTGCGCACGTTGGGGAGCCAGGGGCAGACCTCGAGGATCGAGACGCCCGCCCGGCGCACGAAGTCGCCCTTGTGCCAGGGCACCCCGCCGAAGTGGACGTAGCCCTCGTCATCGGGCGGCGCGCAGTTCGACATGAACACATCGATCGGCTCGTCCGAGCCGCGGTCGTCGTAATGGCGGAACTGCGTCGAGAACAGTTGCGGGTAGTAGTCGGCGCGAAGTGACTCCAGCGCGGCCCGCCCGCTCGGTCCCGCGTAGACCTCGAGGTTGACGTCGAAGCCGAGGCCGGCGAACTCGTCCTTGAACCACTGCTGCTCGGCGGAGGGAGCGCAGGCGCGGATCCTGACCTCGCGATCCAGCTCGGTGATGCGGGCGATCAGCGCGGGCATGACGGCGTAGGCGTCGCCGCCGATCGGCGTGAAGAGCGTGTTGCCGCGCTGCACCAGCTGCGCGGCCTCGCCGGGCGAGAGCAGCCGTGCCTCGTAGTCCTCGCGCCAGCCCACGCTGCCCCCGATCAGCCGCGAACGCGGCGCGGGCCTGTCTCAGCCCTCGGCGTGTCCGCATGGTAGCGCGGCGAGCCGCGGACGCAGAACGGCCCCCGCGAGGGGGGCCGCTCGTGCGTCTTGCCGAGGAGGCGTGCTAGCCGAGGAAGCTCAGCACGGCGTCCATGAAGGCGTCCACCTGCTCCAGCTGCGGCAGGTTGCCGGCCTCCGGGATGGTCACCAGTTGCGAGCCGGAGATCAGCGCGTTGAAGGCCGGGCCGTACTCCGGCGGAATCTGCCCGTCCGACTCGCCCCAGACGATCAGCGTGGGCGACTGGATGCGGTGGATCCGCTTGCTCAGGCCGCGGTCCGGGAACTGCCAGAGGAAGCGGCTGCCCGAGGTCTGCGCCCGCGTGCGGTGGATCGAGATCTCCGGGTCGCGCGTCGGAGGGTTGTACTCCTGGGCGACCTCAGACATGTGGTCGTGCCACATCAGGGTCGGCAGGGTGCGCCGCGGGGTCGCGAAGTAGTCCGGGACGGGGTGCTCTTCCATCCACAGCCCGTAGGCGTCGATCAGCACCAGCTTCTCGACGCGGTGCGGGCTGAGTGCGGCCAGTTCGGCGGCGAACATGCCGCCCAGCTCGTGCCCCATCACCACGACGCTGTCGAGGCCGAGCGCGTCGAGCAGGTCGTTGTGGTAGACGACCGTGTCGACGGGGTCATCGATGTGCTGGAGCCCGGTGGAGTCGCGGAAGCCCGGGAAGATCGGCGCGATCACGCGGTAGTGCTCGCTCAGCCGCTCCATGAACGGGAACCAGCCGTACTCGGCCATCATGTTGTGCAGGTAGAGCAGGGGCGGGCCCTCGCCGCCCTCGCGCACTTCGATCTCGAACGCTCCGTCCCGGACCGAGACGATCCGTTCCGTGTGTGTCGTGGCTGTCGTCAACCTGTACCTCCGTGCTGAACCGCCCGCCGGTCCCTCCGGCGGGCGGTGGTGAGCGATGCTTCTGCTATCCGCCGATCGGCGCCGGCGTCACGCGCTGCGCGAGCGGGCGAGGCGACCAGCGGTCTTCCCAGTCCTCGTCGTCCCAGACGTCGTGGATCTGCGGGAGAACCTCTTCGCCGAACATCTTGATGTTCTTCATCGTGGTCTCGCGGCGCATGTTCCCGATCTGGAGCAGCGGCAGCACGTGGCCGACACGCAGGCTCTTCGAGATGTCGCGCAGCTTCTCGGCGACCTCGTCCGGGCTGCCGGCCACGATGTTGCCTTCCTCGACCAGCTGGTCCCAGGACGGGCCGCCGGCCGGGGGCGCCGTGCGGCCGGCCTGCGGGGTGGACTCCTGCGCGAGCGCGAGGCTGCGCTCGAAGCCGGCGCGGATCGAGGCCTCGGTGCGGTAGCCGGGCGCCTCGGGGAAGTAGCGGCCGGTGGAGCCGAGCAGCTTCTGGTAGAAGAACTCGACGCCTTCCTGGTACTCCGCCTTGGCCTGCTCGTAGGAGTCGGAGACGAGGGTCAGCTGCATGTAGGCGGCGCGGTACGGCGTCTCGTCGGCGCCGAGCTCGCGGACGCGGCCCCAGTAACCGTTGAGGGTCTGCTGGGCGCGCTTGTAGCCGCCGTAGCTGAGCGCCGCGTAGACGTGGTCCTTCTCGATCGTCCAGTCCCAGGTCTCGATGGAGCCACCGCCGGGCACCCAGATCGGGGGACGCGGCTCCTGGGCGGGACGCGGCCAGATGCTGACGTAGCGCAGCTTCGAGTACTTGCCGTTGTAGTGGAACGGCTCGCGCGTCTCCATCGCCTTCTTGATCAGGTCCTCGGCCTCGTAGTAGCGCTCACGGAAGGTCGAGGGCGACATGCCGTAGACCCAGTTCGTGTCCTGCGAGGTGCCCACGGGGAAGCCGCAGACCACGCGCCCGCCGGAGATCACGTCGATCATCGACATCTCCTCGGCGACACGGGTGGGCGGGTTGTAGAGGGCGATCGAGGTGCCCAGCACGATCAGGTTGGCCTTGCTGGTGCGGCGCGCGAGGGCGGCCAGCATGATGCTCGGCGAGGGCATCGTGCCGTACATGTTCGCGTGGTGCTCGTTGACGCAGATGCCGTCCAGGCCGACCTGCTCGGAGTACTCGAGCTCGTCGAGGTACTCGTTGTAGAGCTCGTTACCGATCTGCGGGTCGTAGACCGAGTTCGGGAGGTCCACCCAGATACCCGCTGTCTTCCAGTCGGGGCCGTGCGGCGGCTCTTCCGGCATCGCCGAATACGGCATCAGGTGGAACATACTAACCTTCATCGAGACCTCCTCTGGCCTGCTTATGTGGCCTGCTTGATCGACGGCGTGTTGCCGCCCGGCCATCGCCAGGCCGTAGCGCTGCTCGCGGATCGAGGCGCGCCCTCAGGTTCTTAGCAGAGCGCGCCCGTGCGGGCAAACGTGGTCGGCCCGACGAGGGGCCGCGGAGCGGCCCCCGATGCGGCCTCGGAATCCACAGGGATGGCCCGTCCGGGCGCACCCTTGCTTGCGTCGCGGCGTAGCCTCTCCAGTGAACCGGCGGCTGCCCGGCGAGGAGGACGCGATGGAACTCGGTGCTTGCTTTCCCACCAACGAGATCGGCTCGGACCCCGCCGCCATTCGCGACTGGGCCCAGGCCGCCGAGGATCTCGGCTACGACCTGATCGAGGTCTACGACCACGTACTCGGCAGCGACCCCACGCCCGATCTGGACCGCAGCGAGCGGCGCGGCGACTACAACAGCAGCACGGACTGGCACGAGCCGATGGTGCTGATGGGCTACCTGGCGGCCGTGACCACCCGCCCGCGCTTCCTGACCGGCATCCTCGTGCTGCCGCAGCGCCAGACCGCCCTCGCGGCGAAGCAGGCCGCCGAGGTGGCCATCCTCTCCGGCGGGCGGCTACTGCTCGGCATCGGCATCGGCTGGTCCGACATCGAGTACCGCGGGCTCGGCCTGGGCGAGGTGTTCCGCGCGCGCGGACGGCGCTCCGAGGAGCAGATCGCGCTGATGCGGCGGCTCTGGACCGAGCCGCTGCTGAGCTTCGAGGGCGAGTTCGACTCGATCCCGGAGTCGGCGATCAGCCCGCGCCCGCAGCAGCCGATTCCCGTCTGGATCGGTGGCCACGCGCCGACCGTGCTGGACCGCATCGGGCGCATCGCCGACGGCTGGGTGGCCGGCTGGGCGCGCCCGGACTACCTGGCAGCGGGCATCGAGCAGATCCACGAGGCGGCCCGTGCGGCCGGTCGCGACCCGGCGGAGATCGGCATCGAGACGCGAGCGCGCGTTGCGCGCTGGGGCCCGGAGCAGCAGGCCGAGCACGCCCGGCTCTGCGCGGACGCGGGCGCGACGCACTTCGCGCTGCACACCCTCGAGGGCGGCCTCACGACCGTGCAGCAGCACATCGACGCGCTGCGCGACTTCCGCGACGCCTACGGCGCGGCGTAGGCCCGCGCCGCCCCGGCCGTCAGCGGCCGGTGAATCAGCGTCCCGTGAATCGGGGCTCGCGGCGCTCCCGGAAGGCGGCGATGCCCTCCTGGTGGTCCGCACTCGAGTTGGAGATGCCCTCGAGGGTGAGCGAGAGGTCGAGGTTCGTCCCGGCAACCGCGCGCAGCGGCTGGTTGATCGACGCCTTCGTGCCCTGGATCGCCACTTTCGGGCCGTTCGCGATCCGCGAGACGAAGCTGTCGACCACCTCGTCCAGTTCGTCGGCGGGGACGGCGCGGTTGATCAGCCCGATCTGCGCGGCGCGCGTCGCCTCAATCAGCTCGCCGGTGTAGAGGAATTCGCGCGCCCGCGCGTAGCCAACGAGCGCGGGCCAGAGCACGGCGCCGCCGTCGCCGGCGACGAGGCCGACGCTGACGTGCGGATCGCCGATCACGGCGCCCTCGGCCGCGAACACCACATCGCAGGCGAGGGCGACCGTCGCGCCGAGGCCGACCGCCGCGCCGTTGAGGCGCGCGACCACGGGCTGCCGCGCCTCCAGGATGGAGAGCACGATCCGCTTGCCCTCGACGCTGGTGCGGTCCCAGACGGAGGGATCGTCGATCATCTCCTGCAGCCAGGTCATGTCGCCGCCGGCGGAGAAGGCGCGACCGGCGCCGGTGAGCACCACGACGTCCGTGCCGTTGTCGTCGTGGATTTCGGAGAAGATGCGCGCCATCTCCTCGTGCATCTGCGCGTCGAAGGCGTTGAGCGCCTCCGGGCGGTTCATCGTCAACCGCAACACGCGCTCCTGCTGCTCGATCAAGATCGTTTCGTAGCCCTCGTACTGCGCCATCGCGCGCCTCCGTCCTCGCTCCGCTGCCGCTGCCTCGCGCGCGCTACTCGCCGGTAAAGATGCCGTCGCGCTTCTCCGCCCAGGCGCTGGTCGCCTCGCGGTGGTCGGCCATCTTCGCGGAGTAGTGCTCGTACGCGAGGCCGAGGTCGAAGACCGATGAGATCTTGTCACGCATCAGCGTGTTGACCGTGAGCTTCGTCGCCTTCACGGCGTAGGGCGGCATCGCCGCCAGGCGCTGCGCCAGCTCCATCGAGCGCGCCTCCAGCTCCTCCTCCGGCACGAGGTGGTTGACGATGCCGAGCCGCTCGAGGTCCTCGCCCTCCACGAGGTCGCCGAGCATGAGCAGCTCCTTGGCCTTGTTGAGGCCGACGAGCAGCGGCCAGATCAGCGCGCCGCCGTCACCGGCGACGAGGCCGATGTTGACGTGCCGGTCGCCGATGCGCGCCCGCGGCGAGGCGACGACGATGTCGCACATCAGCGCGAGGGTGGCGCCGAGGCCGATCGCCGGGCCGTTGACCGCGGCCACGATCGGCTTCTCCAGGTCCAGGTGCGCGCGCAGGATCTCGCCGGTCCGCACCTGGGCGAACTTGGCGCGCGTGTTGCTGCCGCCCTGCTCGTTCATGCGCTGTACGTCGCCGCCGGCGCAGAAGGCGCGGCCGGCGCCGGTCAGCAGGACGGCGCGCGACTCGTCGTCGTCGTCCAGTTCGTTGAAGGCGCGGATCAGCTCCCGCCGCAGCGGTGGGTGGACCGCGTTCAGGCGCTCCGGCCGGTTCAGCGTCATCACCAGCACGTGGCCGTCGCGGCGGAATTCGATGTGCTCGTAGCTCGACAGGTCCATGGACGCCCCTCTCGTGAACTCGTGTGCCGGCGATGATACGCGCCGGCCCCGTTCGCCTCGATAGACTCGCGGCGGAGGAGCGCGCCATGGCCGACGAGCTCGAGTTCGCGCCCGTGACCGCCGACCGCTGGCCCGATCTCGCGCGGCTGCTCGAGCGCCGCGGCGGCCGAAGTACTGCTGGTGCATGGGTTACCCGGTGGACCCGGACTCGCCCAGCTACCGCTTCATGGGCGTGCGTTCGGTCTTCCTCGCCGCCGGTTTCGAGGAGATCGGCAGAGTCGGTAAGCGGCGGAACGCGATGCGGCGCTGGCTGCGCCCGGGCGGCGCGCGTGGACATTCGGCGCTCGGTTGACGTACCTTCAGCCGCGCTCAGCAACAACGCGACAGCAGGAAGCAGGAGGTGACCATGTCGGTCCTGAACTTCAAGGTCGAGAACCACATCGCACACCTCGAGATGAACCGTCCCGAGGCGATGAACGCGCTCAACACCGAGCTCAACCAGGGGCTCGCCGACGCTTGGCGTGAGGTCGAGGAGAACGACGACATCTGGGTGGCGATTCTCAGTGCGCATCCGGACAGCCGCGCCTTCTCCGCGGGGATGGACCTCAAGGAGCGCGCGGCGATGAACGCGGCCGGCATCGACTGGCGCAAGCAGCGAGTCACCGGCAACAGCAACCCGGAGAACGTCTGGAAGCCGGTAATCTCGGCGATCCATGGCTACTGCCTGGCCGGCGGCTGGATGATGGCGCAGCGCTCCGATTTCCGGATCTGCGCGGACGACGCGATCCTCGGCATCCGCGAGGTGAAGCGCGGGCTGATGCCGCACTGGGTCGCCGACCTGCCGCGCATCATCGGGCTCGGGAACGCCCTCGAGGTGGTGCTGATGGGCGAGTACATCACGCCCGACCGCGCCAAGGAGATGGGCTTCATCAACTCGATCGTCCCGAAGGACGAGGTGCTGGACGAGGCCTTCCGCTGGGCCAACATCCTGCTCGAGAACGCGCCGCTGTCCGTGCGCTGCCTCAAGGAGATCCTCTACCGCACCCACGTGCTGCCGCACGACGAGGCGATGATCATGGCGAAGCACCTGCTGCACCGCGTCGAGACCAGCGAGGACATCTCCGAGGGCCCGCGCGCCTTCGCCGAGAAGCGCCAGCCGGAGTGGAAGGGCCGCTAGGGATGGTCTGATCAGGTGGCGTATCGGGCGCGGTGCGGGTCGATCGGCGTGCCGAGCCGCGCTGTGGGGGCCGATACCGCGGTTCAGGGGGCGATCCCGCCCCCATTCCGCTGCGGGATCGCCCGCACGAGCGATTCCGGACGCAGCGCTCCCGCGATCACGCGAGTTGAGGCTCGGCTCGCAGCAGGTTCGTGAAACCGAGCAGCAGCGCGAGACGCTGGTGGTTCTTCTCCAGGCCCCGGTAGCGGACCTTCGCGTACCCGAAGTGCCGCTTCACGTAGAGAAATGGATGCTCGGCCTTCGCACGCACCGAGGCCTTGCGCCGCTCCGCCTGTGCCTCGGTGCCGCCCGGCGGCAGCAGCCGCCTGAGACCCGGGCGCATCGCCACCTGCCAGCGCACCTCCGAACCCGCGTGCTCCGGGCGCTTCTCCACTCCCTGGTAGCCGGCATCGCCCCACACCGCGCTCTCACCTCCGTGCAACAGGCGATGCGCCTCGGTCACGTCGGAGACGTTCGCCGCCGTCGTGTGCACGCTGTGGACCAGCCCCGTCCGCGCATCCGTGCCGCTGTGCAGCTTCATCCCGAAGTACCACTGCCGGCCCTTTCTGGTCTGGTGCATCTCGGGGTCGCGCGCTCGCTCGCGGTTCTTCGTCGAGGACGGCGCGCTGATGATCGTGGAGTCCACGATCGTGCCCTCGCACAGCTGCAGCCCCTGCCGTGCCAGATGCGCGTTGATCGTCGCGAACAGCTCCGTTCCCAGCTGATGGCGCTCCAGCAGGTGGCGGAAGTTGAGGATCGTCGTCTCATCGGGGATCGGCTCGGAGAGGCTGAGACCGGCGAACTCGAGCATCGAGCGGGAGTCGTAGAGTTCCTGCTCCATGCCGGGGTCGCTGAGGTTGAACCAGAGCTGGAGGCAGTGGATGCGCAGCATCACGCGCAGCGGGTAGGGGCGGCGTCCGCGGCCCGGCTTCGGGTAGACGGGCGCGATGCGCTGCTCCAGCTCAGCCCAGGGGACGAGCCCGTCCATGCGCTCCAGAAACCTCTGGCGCCGTGTCTTGACCTTCTTGTGCTCGTACTCGACGCTGCCGAACGAACGCTGCTGCATGGGGCGCCCCTCTCCGGGTCCGCCCATGATCGCATCCGCTCACTCGCTCAGGCGAGTTGTTCAGACCATCCCTAACGCGGTTCCCACCGGCTGTACACGCAGCAGAGCCGCCCGCGAGGGCGGCTCTCTCGTTGCCCGCGAGGGGCGAGCCGGGCGCTACTCGCCGCCGTAGGCTCAGGGACGACGCCCGGCCGCGTACATTGCGCGCATGAAGCGGGCGATCCCGGCCGGTGGATGGACTCGTGCGGCATTCGGCGGCATCGCGCTGGCCGCGGTGGTGCTCGGAATGGCCGTGACGGCACGCCCCGCCGACGCGCGAGAGATCTTCCCTGCCATCTACTACGGGCGTGCGAATCCGGGCGACGAGATCAGCGCGCTGATCGGCGGCACGATCTGTGCCACGACCACCGCGGGCGCGGACTATGGGTGGTACCTGCGGGTGCCATGGCGCGGCTGCGAAGGTAAGGCCGTCACTGGGGCAACCGTGACCTTCACGGTCAACGGGTACACCTCGATTCATACGGAGACATGGCGCCCCGGCGCTCTCCCCGCTGATGCTGCGAACGGCATCGCGCTGGGCCGCTACGTCGCGGCGAGCGCGGGTAATTCGCATATCTGCGCGCTGACGGCGGACGGCGAGATCGCCTGCTGGGGTGAGAACACGTCTGGGCAGCTGGACGTCCCGCACGGCCGCTACACGACGATCAGCAGTGGCGCATGGACGAACTGCGCACTGACCACGGACGGCGAGGCCGTGTGCTGGGGCGGCGGCGCGCAGTGGTACGACACACCGTACGAGGGACAGAGCGGCCACGATGCAGTGAGCGCGGGCGGATACGGCTGGTGCGTGCTGACCGGGGTCGGCGAGGTTTCCTGCCTGGTTGCCGCCTCTGGCGGGCTACAGCACGTCCTGCCAGGCCGCTATGTGGCTGTGAGTACGGGCAACTATCGGGCGTGTGCCCTTACGGAGGCGGGCGAACTGACCTGTTGGTACCGGAACGGCGAACAGGCTCATGCGCCCGAGGGACGGTTCGTCGCAGTGGACGGGGGCACCGACCACAACTGCGCGTTGACCGCGGATCGCGAACTCGTCTGCTGGGGGGTTAGCAATGATGGGCGTACGGCGCCGCCACCCGGACACTACGTGGCACTGAGCGCGGGGTGGGCCCACAGCTGTGCGCTCACCGTGGGCGGCGGAGTCGCCTGCTGGGGCAGCAACGCGTCCGGGCAAACCGACGCCATCCCAGGTCGGTATGTCGCCGTGACTGCAGGTGGGACGCACAGCTGCGCGCTGGCGCACGAGGGCGGGCTGCTTTGCTGGGGCCATACCCGGTGGGCCGCACCCGAAGGTCAGTTTCGAGCGATCGACATAAGCGCGCACGATGCCTGCGTGCTGTCGGAGGAAGGAGAGATCGTCTGCTGGGGGAACAACTTTTCAGGGCAGGCAGATCCACCTTCGGGGAGTTTCGAGGCCGTGGAAGTTGGCGGTGCCCATGCCTGCGCCCGGAAGGAGACGGGCGAGCTCGTCTGTTGGGGCGCTGACATCTTCGGCCTTCTGGATCCGCCAGCCGGCCAATACCAATCGGTGAGTGCGGGCGGATCGCACAGCTGCGCGCTGACAGTGGACGGTGAGGTGGCCTGCTGGGGCAACAACGTCAGCGGCCAGTCTGACACGCCGGCCGGTCGCTACGCGGAGGCGACTGCAGGCCTGGACCACAGTTGCGCGCTGACCGAGGGTGGGGAAGCGGTCTGTTGGGGTCGCAACGGCTCCGGCCAAGCCGATCCACCAATGGGTCGCTACGCGTCGATTAGCGCGGGGCTCACGCACTCCTGCGCACTGACTGATGCCGGCGAAGCCGTCTGCTGGGGGACGCTCGGGCAGGTGTCGGACGCGCCGACGACCCGCATCACGGCGCTGACTTCGGGCTGGTACCACGCCTGCGGCCTGACCGAAGCCGGCGAGATTGTCTGTTGGGGTCCACACGCGGAACGACAAGGCGCGGTGCCGCAAGGTCGTCACCTCGAAGTCAGCGCGGGCCAGGGACATACCTGCGCGCTCACCGAGGAAGGCGAGATCGTCTGCTGGGGCAAGACCGCCGTCGCCCCGCCGCGTCGCTGACGCGATCCGGCGAGCCGCGCCCGCCGAGCTACTCGCCGCCGTAGGCGCCGAGCGCCTCGAGGCTGTCGCGCGCCTGCTCGGCGAGGTCGAAGACGACCTGGCGGGCGGGCTTCAGTTCCTCGATGAAGGTCAGGCCCTGGCCGGCGGTGACGTGCAGCCAGTCGTCGAGCTGGTGGTCCTCGATCGCCGTCTCGATCTTGCCGACCAGCAGGCCCTGCAGCGGCATCGGCAACACATCGGGAGCATCCTCGCGCTCCCACATCTCATGGAATTTGGAGCGCATCGTGCGGACGCGCTTGCCGTCGTAGGCGGTCGAGATCCAGGCGTCCTGCCCGCGGCCCTCGATCAGCCGCTGCTTCTTCTTCATCGGCGTGTCGGACTCGTGCGTCGCCTGCCAGATCGTGCCCGTCCAGACGCCGTCGGCCCCGAGGGCGAGCGCGCCCGCGATGTGGCGGCCGTGCGTGATGCCGCCCGCCGCGAGCACCGGCTTGTCGTAGGCCTTCGCCAGCTCGACGACCTCGGGGACGAGCGAGAAGGTGCCCATCCGCCCGGTGTGCCCGGCGGAGTCCTGCCCCTGCGCCACGATCAGGTCGAGGCCCTGCTCCAGCTCCCGCGCCGCCTGGCGGGCGAGGCCGATCAGCCCCCAGACCTTGATGCCGGCGTCGTGCAGCATCTCCAGGGCGAAGGCCGGGCTGCCCATGCCGGAGGCGAAGATCGGGATCTGCTCCTCGATCAGCACCTCGAACTTGGCGCGCGCCTTGCGCAGCAGGTCGACGCGCTTGACGCCCCACGGGCCGGGCGTCTTCGGCTGCGGGATGCCGTGCTCGCGCATCACGCCGTCGACGAAGTCCCAGTGCTCCTGCGGGATCTGCGGCATCAGCTCCTCCGGCGTGCCCTCGACATACGAGGCGGAGAGCAGGAAGTCGATGCCGAATGGCTTGTCGCCGACGCGCTCGCGGATCCAGTGGATGTCGTTGCGGATCTCCTCCGGCGTGAGCGCGTTGACGCCGTACATGCCGATGCCCCCGGCGTTCGTCACCGCGGCGACGACGTCGCGAGTGTGGGCGAAGCCGACGAGGGGAATCTCGCAGCCGTACTCGTCGCAGAGGCGGGTCTGCATCGGGTCGCGCGTCATCGTTCGAGTCCCTTCACGTAGATCGATTCGGTGGGGTCGGCGACGTAGCCGAGCGAGTTCCAGAATGCCACGGCGCCGGGTTCGTTGTGGAAGACGCGGATCGTGGATCGCTCCGCGCCCAGGGCGGATTGCCGGCGCTCGACCTCCGCGACGAGCATGGTCGCGATCCCGCGGCGGCGGTACTCGGGGTCCACCGCCAGCCGCGCGTGCCCGGCGCGCCAGCCGTCCCAGCTTCCAATCAGCGATCCGATGACGCGATCGCCATCGACCGCGACGAGGAACAGCCCGTCACCGTGCTGGATCCGTTGCCGCAGAGCATCCGGGCGGTCAGTCGGGCGCGGGACGGCCTCCGCGCGGCGCCACAGCGCGAGCACGGCATCGACATCCTCGTCGCGACACTCCCTGAGCCGGATCGAGGTAGCCATCGCTGCGCTTGAGGTCACGCGGGGGTCACTAAATCGCGCCCGCCTGGCGGAGGATCGGGAGCTGCTCCGGCTCGAGGCCGAGCAGGTCGCAGTAGACCTCGCGGTTGTGCTCGCCGAGGCGTGGCGCGGGGCCCGGTCGCCGCGATTCGATCGTCGAGGTGCGGAACGGGAAGGCGGTGTCGGGGATCGGGCCTGTCTCGGGATGCTCGATCTCGCGGATGAAGCCGCGCACGCGCATCTGCTCGCTGGCGAGCACCTCCTCCATGGTGGTGTGGCCGGTGATGGTGAGGCCGTGCGCCTGCCCGGTGTCCTGGATCTGCTCGCGGGTGCGCTCCATGCACCACTCGGCGATCGTGTCGCGCACCTCGTCGGCGTGGTCGGGCTTGGGGATGCCGAGCTGGGGGAGGTTCCAGAGCTCCTCGGTGAACCAGGGCTCCGAGGCGAACCAGGGGTCGCCGCCCATCATCTCGACGGCGGCGGACCAGTTGCGCTCCCCCCAGATCGCGCCCATCACCACCCAGCCGTCCTTGCACTGGTAGACGCCGGGGAACCACTCCGTATCCAGTTCGCGGGTGACGAGCGTGCCGTCCGAGGCGTAGCGATGCACCTCCGGGCGCTGCGTGCTCATCATCGCCCACTGCTTCGAGACATCGACGTGCTGGCCGCGGCCCGTGCCCATCCTCGCGAGCAGCGCCGCGAGGGTGGCCGTGGCGGCGTTCAGCCCGGCGTCGCACTCGGCAATGAAGGAGCCGGGCTTGACCGGCCCGGCGTCCGGGAAGTCGCGCAGCGCGATCTGCCCCGCGAGTTGGTGGTAGGTGGCCCCGCTCGCGTGCACGACGTTGAGCGGGTAGGCGTGCTCGTCGCGCCTCGGGCCGCTGTACCCGTAGGGCGTGATCGAGGTCACTACAAGCCGCTCGTGCTGCGCAGACAGCGTCTCGTAGTCGAGGCCCAGCTCGTCGGCGAGCGCGGGCGGTCGGTCGTGCACGAAGACATCGGCGCCGGCGATCAGGTCGCGCAGGATTGCGAGGCCGTCGGCGGTTTCCGGGTTGAGGGTGATGCTGCGCTTGTTGGTGTTGAGCAGCAGGAAGAGGCCGCTGCGTTCGGGATCGGGCTGGTCGTCCGGGAAGGGGCCGCGGCGGCGCGCCTCGTCGCCCTCGCCGGGCGCCTCGATCTTGATCACGTCGGCGCCGGCCTCGGCGAGCCACTTGCCGCAGAACGGCCCGCAGACGAGCGAGCACCACTCCACCACACGCATGCCGTCGAGGGGGCGGGTGGTCACGGTCGCGGTTCCTCCCCGGAGCGCCTCACGGGCCGGGCCATTTGGGTCCGGACGGTGAGCCGCGCAAGCCTACACGCTGCGCCGCGCTGCGGCAGCGCCTGCCCGCGGGCGCTGCTAGTATCCGCCCGGCGACGCCGCAGCGGCCAGCGAACGAGGGCCGGGCGAGCGCTGAACGGAGGGCACGGCCATGCGCATCGGCTTCATCGGGCTCGGCAACATGGGCGGCCCGATGGCGATGAACCTGATCAAGGCCGGCCACGATCTCACCGTCCACGATCTGCGCCGCGAGATCGCCGATCCGCACCTCGCCGCCGGCGCGACCTGGGCCGACAGCGTGCAGGGAGTCGCCGAGGCGAGCGAGGTCGTCTTCACCTCGCTGCCCGGCCCGCCCGAGGTCGAGGCGGTCGCCCTCGGTCCCGGCGGCATCCTCGAGAGCACCGCCGAAGGCAGCGTCTACATCGACCTCTCCTCCAACTCGCCGACGCTGATCCGCGCGCTCCACGCGCGCTTCGCCGAGCGCGGCATCGAGGTGCTCGACGCGCCCGTGAGCGGCGGCATCACCGGCGCCGCGGCGGGCACGCTCGCCGTGATGGTGGGCGGCGACGCCGACCGTTACGAGGAGCTGAAGCCGGTGCTGGACTCGATCGGCGACAAGGTCAGCTACATCGGCGGCATCGGCAGCGGCATGGTCGCCAAGCTCATGCACAACATGACCTCGATCTCCTCGCGGATGGCGATTGCCGAGGGCTTGACGCTGGCCGCCAAGGCGGGCGTCGATCCGCACGTCATGCAGCGCGTGCTGCAGGACGGGGCGTTCGGGCAGGGGCACTTCCTCAACCACCGCTTGATCGACACGGTGTTCGCCCAGCACTGGGATCCGCCGAGCTTCGCGCTCCGGCTCTCGCGCAAGGACATGGGCCTCGCGACCGAACTCGGGCGCGAGCTGGGCGTGCCGATGTCGCACGCCGCGCTCTCCGAGCAGGAGATGGTCGCCGCCCTCGGGCGCGGCTGGGGCGAGTTCGACTCCAACATCTTCTTCCGGCTCCAGGAGGAGCGCGCGGGCGTCGAGCTCGGCGGAGGCGAGGACTCCAATGACGGGGAGTAGGCGCTGATGGCGGACGAGCCCGCGCCCGGCCCGCTCGCGGGGAAGCGCGTCCTGGACCTGACGACGGGCGTCGCCGGGCCCGCGGCGACGCAGATGCTCGGCTTCCTCGGCGCCGAGGTGATTCGCGTGACCAGCGCGATGATTCCGCGCATCCGCGCCACCGACGACGACCCCGCGATCAACGTGCTCTACCTCAACAAGGAGTGCGTGCGGCTCAACCTCCGCGATCCGCGCGGCCTCGACCTCGGGCGGCGGCTCGCCGCGCAGTGCGACATCGTCGTCGAGAACCAGCGGCCCGGCTCCGTCGCGCGGCTCGGCCTCGGCTACGAGGCGCTGCGCGAGCTGCGGCCGGACATCATCGCGATCTCGCTCAGCGCCTCCGGCCAGGGTGGCCCCGACGCGCACGAGGTGGGCTACGCGCCGAACTTCGTCTCGCGCAGCGGCGTCGGGCTCACCTCGGGCTATCCCGGCGGGCCGCCCGGCGAGTACGTGAACTGGCCGGACCTGATCAGCTCGCAATGGCTGGTCTTCGCCGTGCTCTACGCGCTGCTGCATCGGGAGCGCACCGGCGAGGGTCAGTACCTCGATCTCTCGGCCAACGAATCGCTGACCACGCTGGTCGGCGACCTGCTGCTGGACTCGGCGCTGAACGGGCGCAACGCGGAGCCGCAGGGCAACCGCGAGCCGACGATGGCCCCGCACGCCGTCTACCGCTGCGCCGGCGAGTACGAGTGGATCAGCATCGCCATCGGCACGGACGGGGAGTGGGTCGCGCTCTGCGAGGCGATGGGCCGCCCCGAGCTGGCCGAGGACCCGCGCTTCGCCGGCGTGCTGGAGCGCCTCGAGCAGGAACAGGAGCTCGACGCGCTGATCGGCGAGTGGACGAGCGCACAGCCGCCGGGCGACCTCGCGGCGCGGTTGCAGGCGGCGAGCGTGGCCGCCGCGCCGGTGCTCAACAACAAGCAACTGCTGGAGGATCCGCACCTGCGGGCGCAAGGCCGCTGGGTCGAGGTAGAGCACGCGATCCTCGGGCCCAAGTGGGTGATGACGCCGCCCTGGAGCCTCTCGGACACTCCGGCGCGGGTGCGCCACGCGGCGAAGCTGCAGGGCAGCGGCGAGCGCTACATCTACGGGGAGCTGCTCGGCCTCAGCGACGAGGAGCGCAAGCAGCTGGTCCACGACAACGTGATCCACTGAGCCGGCGGCGGCGCGCCGCTCCCCCCTGACCGTGCGAGCCCGTACCATCGCGCGGCGCAGCGAAGGCGCGACGACGCCCCGAGGGCAGGAACAGCCCGGAAGCGAGGAACCGACCATGCAGTACGACGTGATCGTCGTCGGCGCGGGCAACGCCGCCCACGCAGCCGCCGTCTCCGCCCGCGAGCACGGCGCCGAGCGGGTGCTGATGCTGGAAAAGGCGCCCGAGGAGCTGCGCGGCGGCAATACCCACTACAGCGGCGGCCTCTTCCGCTTCGCCTTCGAGCGGGCAGAGGATCTGCTGCCGATCGTCCCCGACATCGAGAAGCAGATTCCGGGCTTCACGCAGAACATCAAGCCCTACAGCGCCGCCCTGTTCCGCACCGACCTCGACCGCGTGACCGAGGGCTCCTCGGACCCGGAGCTGTCCGAGATGCTGATCGGCCGCTCCTACGAGACGGTCCGCTGGATGGTCGAGCAGGGCATCGTGATGGGCCCCGCCACCGACCTCTCCGCCGTGAAGTACGAGGGTGCCGTGCGCTGGCCGCAGGGCGCCGTGATCCGCGCGGTCGGCATCGGCATCGGGCTCTCGCGCATGTGGTTCAACGTCGCCGCCGAGCGGGGCATCGAGCTGCGCTACGGCACGGGTGCGCGCTCCGTCCTGCAGGACTCCAGCGGCGCCGTGAGCGGCGTGCTGGTGAACGACGCGGACGGACTGCACGAGATCGAGGCGGGCGCGGTGATCCTCGGCTGCGGCGGGTTCGAGGCGAATCCCGAGTGGCGCGCACGCTACCTCGGGCGGCCCTGGGACACCGCGCGCGTGCGCGGCACCCGCTACAACAACGGCGACGGGCTGCGCATGGCGCTGGAGGTTGGCGCGCTGCCCTACGGACAGTGGTCCGGCAGCCACGGCACGCCGATCTCCGCGGAGGCGCCGATGTACGGCGACCGCAGGCTCACGGACCAGACCAACAGGCTCTCCTACCCCTTCGGCGTCGCCCTCAACGCCGACGGCGAGCGCTTCATCGACGAGGGCGAGGACTTCCACCTGCTCACCTACGCGAAGACCGGAGGCGCGGTGCTGCGCCAGCCCGGCGGCATCGCCTACCAGATCTTCGACTCGAAGGTGTTCGAGGCCCTCGAGCCGCGCTACCGCACGAGCGACCCGATCGTGGCGGACACGCTGGAGGAGCTGGTCGCCCAGTTGCCGCTCGACCACGAGACCGCGAAGCAGACGCTCGATGCGTTCAACGACGCCGTCCTCGGCGGGGGCGCGTTCGACCCCGGCATCCGCGACGGGCTGAAGACGGACGGGCTGGAACCGGAGAAGACCAACTGGGCGCAGCGGCTGGATTCGCCTCCGTACCGCGCCTACCCGATCACCGGCGGCATCACCTTCACCTTCGGCGGCGTGCGCGTGAACACGGACTCCGAGGTGATCAGCACGGACTGGGCGCCGCTTCCCGGCCTCTACGCCTGCGGCGAGATGGTCGGCGGCCTCTTCCACTACAACTACCCCGCTGGATCGGGCTTGATGTCCGGCGCGGTCTTCGGTCGCGCCGCCGGCCGCTCCGCCGCCGCGTACGTCGGCGGCTAGCGAGACGCGCGGTTATCCGGCAAAAGGCGTAGACGCTCACGCGGAGCGCCGATAGGATGCCGACAGCGTGACAAGCCTGACGCCCGCCTTCGGGCGAGCGTGGGAGGGGAAGGCTCACGGGTGACGTTCATCATCACCCAGCCCTGCATCGACGTTCAGGACCAGTCCTGCGTCGAGGTCTGCCCGGTCGACTGCATCCACTTCGACGCAGGCGAAGACCGGATGCTCTACATCGAGCCCGAGGTCTGCATCGATTGCGGCGCCTGCGAGCCCGCCTGCCCGGTGACCGCGATCTTCGCCGAGGCCGACCTGCCCGAGGATCAGGCGCACTTCCTCGAAATCAACACCCTCTGGTTCAGCGACCCGGCCGGCGCGCGCGCCATGGTTGGCGGCGGCGCGGCTCCGGCCCCCGCCGCCCCCGCGGCAGCCGAGCCGGAGGCTGAGCCCGCCGCTGCCGAGGAGGCGCCCGCGGAGGCGCCGGCCGCCGCGGACGAGCCTGCTGACGCGCCGGCCGAAGAGCCCGCCGAGGCCGCACCGGTCCTCGCAGCCGCCGGCACGCAGGTCGAGGCCGTCGAGGAGCACGGGCAGCACGGTGGCCCCGCCGTCTCGCAGTACGGCCAACCCTCACCGATCGGGGCGATCGCGTTCGTCGCAATGCTCGTCATGCTGGTCGGGGTCTTTTTGGCGCCGGGTGACCCCGTCAACGGCGGCACGCCCGTCATCGGCGGGATCATCGACATCATCCCCAGGTTGGGGATCTTCCAGAACCTGCAGGGACCCCCGGAGCTCGGCGTCCTGTTGCTGCCGCTGGCGTTGCTGTTCCTCCTAGTCTTCGTCGTCCAGCAGGCGCGCGAGCTGCGCGGCTTCGACTCGAAGCGCGAGCGGGTGATGGCGGGCTGGCGCGAGGCCGGCGTGCCGTGGCGGCGTAGCGAGGAGTCGCGCCGCCACGAGCTGGAGGCCACGATCAGCCAGCTCGCGCACGACCGCTTCCCGTTCCCGGACGACTCACACCCCGACTATCGGACGTACGTCAACGTCCCGGAGCCGCAGCTGGCGCTGGAGTTCACGGCAGGCGGCGCCTCGCGCTCGCAGGTCTTCCCGGACATCGTCGTTGTCGAGCACCCGCGCTACCGTCCGATTATGGTCGCGCAGGTGGAGACGAAGGAGACGGTGACGAGGCGTCAGGCAGAGCTGGTATGGGCGCAGCTCGAGAACGACGACGCGCCGCTCTACATCTACGTGCCGTCCGGCTTCGCCGCCCGCGCCCGCGACTACGCGCTCGCCGCGGGCATCGAGCACGCGCGCATCCGCACCTGGCGTCGCCAGCCGGGCGGGATGCTCGTCCGGGAGCTCTAGGGATGGTCTGAACAACTCGCCTGAGCGCGCGTGAGCGGATGCGATCATGGGGCGACCCGGAGAGGGGCGCCCCATGCAGCAGCGTTCGTTCGGCAGCGTCGAGTACGAGCACAAGAAGGTCAAGACACGGCGCCAGAGGTTCCTGGAGCGCATGGACGGGCTCGTCCCCTGGGCTGAGCTGGAGCAGCGCATCGCGCCCGTCTACCCGAAGCCGGGCCGCGGACGCCGCCCCTACCCGCTGCGCGTGATGCTGCGCATCCACTGCCTCCAGCTCTGGTTCAACCTCAGCGACCCCGGCATGGAGCAGGAACTCTACGACTCCCGCTCGATGCTCGAGTTCGCCGGTCTCAGCCTCTCCGAGCCGATCCCCGATGAGACGACGATCCTCAACTTCCGCCACCTGCTGGAGCGCCATCAGCTGGGAACGGAGCTGTTCGCGACGATCAACGCGCATCTGGCACGGCAGGGGCTGCAGCTGTGCGAGGGCACGATCGTGGACTCCACGATCATCAGCGCGCCGTCCTCGACGAAGAACCGCGAGCGAGCGCGCGACCCCGAGATGCACCAGACCAGAAAGGGCCGGCAGTGGTACTTCGGGATGAAGCTGCACAGCGGCACGGATGCGCGGACGGGGCTGGTCCACAGCGTGCATACGACGGCGGCGAACGTCTCCGACGTGACCGAGGCGCATCGCCTGTTGCACGGAGGTGAGAGCGCGGTGTGGGGCGATGCCGGCTACCAGGGAGTGGAGAAGCGCCCGGAGCACGCGGGTTCGGAGGTGCGCTGGCAGGTGGCGATGCGCCCGGGTCTCAGGCGGCTGCTGCCGCCGGGCGGCACCGAGGCACAGGCGGAGCGGCGCAAGGCCTCGGTGCGTGCGAAGGCCGAGCATCCATTTCTCTACGTGAAGCGGCACTTCGGGTACGCGAAGGTCCGCTACCGGGGCCTGGAGAAGAACCACCAGCGTCTCGCGCTGCTGCTCGGTTTCACGAACCTGCTGCGAGCCGAGCCTCAACTCGCGTGATCGCGGGAGCGCTGCGTCCGGAATCGCTCGTGCGGGCGATCCCGCAGCGGAATGGGGGCGGGATCGCCCCCTGAACCGCGGTATCGGCCCCCACAGCGCGGCTCGGCACGCCGATCGACCCGCACCGCGCCCGATACGCCACCTGA
Source organism: Dehalococcoidia bacterium (assembly GCA_965247925.1). Taxonomy (GTDB): domain Bacteria; phylum Chloroflexota; class Dehalococcoidia; order UBA2979; family UBA2979; genus VXMT01. Next base: position 258,968 of record CBDFIB010000003.1, on the reverse strand, counting down.
TCAGACCATCCCTAGCAGGGTGATGAAAAAGTCCGCGGCGGCGCTTTTGGGCTGAAATCGCGCTGGTCGCGACATCAAAAACCCCAATGTTTCTGGGCTCTACGCCAGCCCACCGAATGGCCAGTGAGACCCTACGGCTCAGGATCAGGAGTTTTTCAGCAGCCTGCTGAGGCTGTCGCACGGAGTGGCGTGGGTGGAGTGCCAAAAGGGTAGCCGGTCGGCAGTCGGCAGTCGGCAGTCGGCAGTCGGCAGTCGGAGCGGTCGCGTCTGGCGGGGCAGGCGCGCTAAGCGGCAGCCGCGGCGGTAGCCCGGTCTCCTCGCCGGGGGTTGCTGTTCGCTGGCCGGGGTGACGGGCGCGCCCGGCGATAGAGCTTCTTGAGGTTGTGGGTGGCGGCGCTCAGCTTCCATTCGCTGGCGCACGCGGCGATCCCGCGCCGCTTGAAGCGGCGGATGCCGCGGTTTTCCTTGACGTCTCCAAAGACGGGTTCGATCATCCAGCGCCGCTGCTCGTAGAGACGCCGGCCCCGCTGCGTCGCCAGTTTCCGGTCCATCCGTTCACGTACGGAGAGCCCGGCAGGGATGCGCCCGCGCGGCGCCGCAGCGCCGGCGCGCCGGTTGCGGTCGCTGCGGGTGGCGATCAGCAGCTCCGGACCCCTGCCTTCGGCCTGCCGCACGTTCGCCTCGGAGTAGTAGCCGGCATCGGCCAGCAGCACGCGCGGCGGCCCGCAGTGTGCGGCCTGCAGGTTGCGGTGCATCGCCTCGATCATCGGTTGCAGCTCGTGCATGTCCGTCGCCTGGAGGCTCACCTCGGCCGCGACGATGATCTGGTCGCTACTCGTCACCGCCTGCACGTTGTAGCCCTGGAAGTAGCCGTGATAGTCGCGCACCACGCGGCTGTCCGGGTCGGTGACGTTCACCTTCGCGCCCGGGTCGGGCTGCGGCGGCTGCGGGCGGCGCCCGCGCCGGTCCTTCTGCGCGCGGCTCCTGAGGCGTTCCTCATAGTCCACCTGCCGCTCCCGCTCACGGGCCGCCAGCCGCTCCCGCGCCTCGCGCAGCCGCTGCAGGCGCTCCTCGCGGTCCCTGAACCCCGCAGGCAACTCGTCGCCCCGCGCGTCGCCGAAGCGCGCGTTCTCCTCGGCGTCCACCCGCTCCGCCTCGGCGAGGATGCGCCGCACCTCGGCCGCAAGCTCCGCATCCGTGCGATTGCGCTCACGGCTGGCGTTCGCGCGGAGTTTGGTGCCGTCGAGCGCGACCACGCCGACCCGCAACAGACCCGCCTCGGCGCACAGCCTGAGCACCCCGGCGAACAGTCCCGCCAGCGCTTGCTCGTGCTGCTGCCGGAAGCGGCAGATCGTGGCGTGGTCGGGCTGCTGGTTCGCGGTCAGCACGCGGAAGGCGATGTCCTCGCGGCAGCGCCGTTCGATCTGGCGGCTCGAGCGCTCGCCCTCGCAGTAGGCATAGAGCACGAGCGCGACCATCATCGACGGCTCGTACGCCTTCCGCCCCCAACCGTCCTCGCGGTAGCGCGCGTAGAACGCGGTGAGGTCGAGCTGGCTTACCGCATCGAGCACGAACCACGCGAGGTGGTCCTCGGGCAGCCAGTCGCGGAGGCTGGCGGGCATCAGGTATTGCTGGTCACGCTCGCACGGCAGGAAGCGCTGGGTCATGGCGGCACCCCGGAATCACTCCGCCCCCGCCGCCATGCTCATCCTATCGCGATGTTCCCCGCATCGCGGGTTTGTGCGACAGCCTCAGCTAGCCGCCCGTTTCGCGGTCAAGGTTCGTCCGCTCCAACCTTCTCGCGAGGTCATATCGCGGCGTTCCCGGCGGGTAGCGCGCAACCATGTCCTCGCGCCAACAAGACGCTGTTCGATTTCGTGTAGTCTCCGGGCCGCCCCCGGGTGCGCGAGAGTCGGTCAGGCATGCACAAGTGAACTACAACGCCCAGCTACTCCGGGGAGACGTCTTCGGCGGCATTACCGCAGCCGTGGTGGGGCTGCCGGTAGGTCTGGCCTTCGGTGTGGCGTCGGGCCTGGGGGCGGTCGCCGGGATCTACGGGGCGATCGCGGTCGGGTTCTTCGCCGCCGTCTTCGGCGGGACGCGCTCCCAGATCTCCGGTCCCACCCGTCCGATGGCCGTGGCCATGGCAGTCATCGTCACGACTCACGCCGGGAGCCTCGCCGAGGCGTTCACGGTCGTGATCATGGCCGGGGTGATCCAGATCCTGCTCGGCGTGCTGAGAGTCGGGCGCTTCGTGGCCTACACGCCCTACTCGGTCATCTCGGGGTTCATGTCAGTAGCGTCCCAGCAAGTGGTGTCAGAGAGGTGGACGTAGGAGACCACCGCGCCATCCTTCACACAGGAGTTAGTCACGTGAAGGAGGACTACGGTGGTCAGGGAGAGCGTGGACTTGTTGGAGTTGCTCGCAAGCAGGCGGCCGGGGGCGACCTCGACTTCCTGCGTGAAGCGGTGGCCGTCCTTGCCGAGGCGGTGATGGAGGCCGAGGTCGCCGCGCAAATCGGCGCCGGCCACGGCGAGCGCAGTCCGGAACGCCTCACCCGGCGCAACGGCTACCGGCCGCGGCGCTGGGACACGCGCGCCGGCAGCATCGAGCTGCAGATCCCGAAGCTGCGCCAGGGCAGCTACTTCCCCGCCCTGCTTGAGCCCAGACGACGCGCCGAGCGCGCGCTGCTGTCGGTTGTGCAGCAGGCCTACGTCGAGGGCGTCTCGACCCGCCGCGTCGACGACCTCGTGCGCTCGCTCGGCTGCGAGGGCATCTCCAAGAGCCAGGTCTCGCGCATCTGCACCGAGCTCGACGCGGTCGTGAGCTCCTTCCTCGAGCGGCCGCTCGACGGCGGCCCCTACCGCTACCTCTGGCTCGACGCGCTCACCCAGCGCGTGCGCGAGGAGGGCCGCATCGCCCAGGTCAGCGTCGTCGTCGCCACCGCCGTCAACGCCGACGGCAAGCGCGAGGTGCTGGGCATCGACGTCGGCACGAGCGAGGACGGGGCGTTCTGGCTCTCATTTCTCCGCGGCCTGGTGGCGCGCGGGCTCTCCGGCGTGGAGCTGGTGACCTCCGACGCCCACCAGGGACTGCGGGCGGCGATCGCGACCGTCTTCGGCGGCGCCTCGTGGCAGCGCTGCCGGGCGCACTTCATGCGGAACCTGCTGACGCGCGTGCCGAAGAGCGCCGAGGCGCTGGTGGCGACGACCGTACGCACGATCTTCCAGCAGCCCTCGGCGGAGGCGGTGCACGCCCAGCACGCCCGCGTGGTGGAGCAGCTGGAAGCGCGCTTCCCCGAGGCCGCGGCGATGCTCGCAGAGGCGGCGCCGGAGGTCCTGGCCTTCACGGCCTGCCCGCTCGCGCACTGGAAGCAGGTCTGGTCGAACAACCCGCTCGAGCGCCTCAACCGCGAGATTCGCCGGCGTACCGACGTGGTCGGCATCTTCCCCAACCGCGCCGCGGTGGTCCGGCTGGTCGGCGCGGTGCTCGCCGAGCAGCACGACGAGTGGGCGGTGGCGAGGCGCTACATGACGATGGTGACGCTGCTACCCTCGCCCGGGCGCGAGCCCACGTCAGGCGAGGAGGTGCTGCTGCAGGCTGCCAGCTAGCAATTGATCAGGATGGTGCACTCTGACACCACCTTGCGGGACGTGACCTTCATGTCCGGCATCGGCGTGATCATCATCCTGCTGCAGACGTTGCCGTTCCTGGGCTCTCCCGTCGCCACGGGCGGCCCGCTGGACGCGATCCGCGAGTGGCCGGACGCGCTCGGCGGTCTCAACGCCAGCGCACTCGCGATCGCCCTCGTCACCCTCGCCGTGGGCGTGGGCTGGCCGGCGCAGCTGAGGAAGTACCTGCCCCCCCGCTGGCCGCGCTGATCGCCGGGACGCTGCTGAGCGTCCTCTGGCTCGGCAACACGCCCGTGATCGGCGAGGTGCCGACCGGCCTGCCGGACCTGCACCTGCCGGAACTCTCGCCGAACATCCTCGCGCGCTCGGTCCAACCGGCGCTGATCCTCGCGCTGCTCGGTTCCATCGACAGCCTGCTCACCTCGCTGGTGGCCGACTCGATGACGCGCACGCGGCACGACCCGAACCGGGAACTGGTGGGGCAGGGCATCGGCAACACGATTGCCGGGTTCATCGGCGCGCTGCCGGGCGCCGGGGCGACCATGGGCACGGTGGTGAACATCCGCGCCGGTGGGCGGACGCAGGTCTCGGGAGCGCTGCGCGCGTCGATCCTGCTGGCGCTGGTGCTGGGCCTCGGGCGCTACGTCGAGTCGGTCCCTCACGCGGCGCTCGCCGGCATCCTGATGAAGGTCGGCTGGGACATCATCGATTGGCGCTTCATCACGCGGGTCCACCGCGTGCAACGTGAACACTTGATCGTGATGGTTATCACGCTCGGACTCACGGTCTTCCTCGACCTCGTGACCGCCGTGGCGATCGGCCTGATCGCCGCGGCGATGGCCAGCGCACGGCAGTTGGAACGGTTGCAGCTCGACAACGTGGTTTCGGTGCCACTGCTGGACCAGAGCTTCCTCGCCAATCAGGAAGACGCGGACGACGTAGACGCCTTCTCGGCGCGCGTCGGGATGGTGTCCCTCCGGGGGACCTTCTCCGTCGCCTCCTCCAGCAAGCTGGTCAGCACGATCGGCGTCGACATTCGTGACCACGAGGTCGTGATCCTCGACTTCTCCGAGACCGTCTACATGGACGACAGCGCCGCCCTGGTGGTGGAGCAGATGATCGACATCGCCATCGCCGAGGACACCGAGTGCATCGTGATGGGCCTCCACGGCATGCCCGCCCGCACCCTCGAGGCCCTCAACGTGCTCGAGCGCGTTCCCGCGGATCGCTTCGTCGAGACACTGGACGAGGCCAGGGAGGCGGCGGAGCGGGTGCTCGCGACGTAGCGGAGGGCTACGTCCTCCGCCTGCTCAGGGCCGCGTCGAGTGCGTCATCCGGCCCGGCACGCCGAGGTCCGGCGCCCCCGCCAGCGAGGCGATCGCGCTCAGCTCGCCGGCGTGCGCGAAGAGATGGCCGATGCTCCTCGACAGCAGGTCGCTCACGCTCTGATCACGCTGCAGGCTGGGCGAGCGGCGGGCGACCTCCTCGAGGCGCGAGGCGTCGAGGCGGCGCAGCCAGGGGATCGCGCGCGAGCGCACCCGCCGGAACGCCTCGATCGCGGCTGCGAGGTCCGGCGCCGAAGGCGAGTCGCCGAAGTTGACGCGCTGCTCCTCGAGCCAGGGATCGCGATAGAGGCCCTGCAATTCGGCGTTCCAGTAGTGGTCCTGCTGCTTCGCCACGTGCGCGACGATCCAGCCGCCGGAGTTGAGCCGATCGGCGCCGTCCGCCGGCGCCCCGCTCGCATCGAGGCCGGCGAGCGCCTCCGCGACGCGCTCGAACTCGTCGAACGCGTCGAACAGCAGGCGCACGAGGGTCGGCGGTCCGGGACCGGCGTGATCTGTCACGCGCGCAGTCTACCGCGGCGGCAGGCGGCGTAGCGCGAGCGAGGCCGGCCGGCCTCGCTCCACGATTCTCGGTTGCACGGCGGGGCGCTGTGCGCCCAACTCGGCGCGCAGCCACTGCTCCACCAGCAGCACGGCGGCGCCTCCAAGCAGTACCCCCAGGACGGTTGCGAACAGCATTCCTCACCTCCCGCACATAGAACGCATGTCCGCCACTCAGAACGCATACTGGAACATGCGTGCGGCGATGTCAAGCACAGACGTGCGGATCTGCCGTGCCGGGCGTTCGGTTGGGGGTCAGGAGCTGATCTGCGGCTCGTCCTCGATCACGGTTGCGCCGCCGAGGTAGGGGCGCAGCACCTCGGGCGCCTCGATGCCGTCCGGGCGCTCGTACTGCTCGAGCAGAGCGGCGAGGGTGCGCGGCAGCGCGAGGCCGGAGCCGTTGAGCGTGTGCATGTGGCGCACGCGCCCCTCGGCGTCGCGGTAGCGCAGGTTGGCGCGACGCGCCTGGAAGTCGAGGAAGTTGGAGCAGGAGGAGACCTCCAGCCACTCGCCGGCGCCGGGCGCCCAGATCTCGATGTCGTAAGTCATCGCCGAGGCCGCGCCCACGTCCTGCGCGGCGAGCTGCACGACGCGGTAGCGGAAGCCGAGCGCGCGCACGACCTCGAGCGCCTCGTCGAGCAGGGTCTCCAGCTCGTCCCACGAGCGCTCGGGCTCGCAGAACTTCACGAGCTCGACCTTGTCGAACTGGTGGCCGCGCTTGATGCCTCGCACGTCGCGTCCGGCGCTCATGCGCTCGCGGCGGAAGCAGGGCGTGTAGGCGACGTGATGGATCGGCAGCGCGTCCAGCGGCAGGATCTCGTCGCGGTAGAGGTTGGTGACGGGCACCTCGGCGGTGGGGATCAGCCAGACGTCGTCCTCGTGGTCGCGGTAGAGGTTGTCGCCGAACTTCGGCAGCTGGCCGGAGCCGACGAGCATCTCCTCCCTGACGACGAACGGCACGTAGACCTCGTCGTAGCCGCGCTCGCGGTGCAGGTCGAGCATCCAGGCGATGAGCGCGCGCTGCAGGCGCGCCGCCCCCCCGCGCAGCACGTAGAAGCGCGACCCGGAGATCTTCGTGCCGCGCTCGAAGTCGATCAGCCCGCGCTCCTGCCCGATCTCCCAGTGCGGGCGCCGCCCCTCCTCGCCCTCACGCGTCGCTTCGGCGGAGACGGGCCGCGGGGGGTCGGCGGTCACGGGCGCGCCGTACGCGACGCCCCCGAACAGCACCAGCCCGGCCTCCTCGCCGCCCTCGGGGACCGAGGCGTGGAGCAGGTTCGGCAGCTCCAGCAGCAGGCGCTGCAGCTCCTCGTCGCGCTCGCGCGCCGAGGCGTCGAGCTCGTCGAGCCTCGCCGCCACCTGGCGCTGCGCGTCGATCAGCCGCTGGCGCTCCTCGGGGTCGCGGGTCGCGCCGATCGCCCTCCCGGCCTCGTTGCGCTCGGCGCGCATCCCCTCGACCTCGGTCAGCAGCGAGCGGCGCGCGCGGTCCACCTCGAGGATCTCGTCGATCGGCGCCTCGACGCCGCGCAGCGCGCAGGCGCGGCGCACCTCGTCCGTCCGTTCGCGAATCAGCTGTATCGCCAGCATGCGCTCAGCCCCGCCGGTCCGTGCCGGCCGCAGTCGCCGCCACGGCGTCGGCCGCCTCGATCGCGTCGAGGGCGAGGCGGCGCACGTCCTCCGGGACTGGCGCCGATCCCCCCGGCCCGTCGAGCAGCGCGCCCGGCTCGCGCAGCTCCTCGCTGCTCACCCAGCGCCAGCCCTCGCCCTGGTCGGGCCGTCCGGCCAGGGCCGGCACGCCCGGCGAGCGCGGGCGGGTGAAGTAGACGAAGTCGATGTGCTGGTGGGGGTTGCCGGGCTCGTCGATCTCGTAGACGCCGATCGTGACCGGCGGCGGCAGCTGCCGCGGATCGTCATGCGGGTAGGGCGTGCTGGTGGGGACGATGAGCGCCTCGACGCCGGTTTCCTCCTCGATCTCGCGCAGCACGGCCTGGATCGGGTCTTCGTTGGGCTCGATGTGCCCGCCGGGGGGCAGCCACAGGCCGAGGCGGTGCCAGTGGAGCGCGGTTCGCCCGTCGTGCGAGAGGAAGCCGGAAACAGTGAAGTGGCGCTCCACGGATGCGAGCCTACGCGGCCCCCGCGCGGAGGGCAACGAAACGGCGTCGGACGTGACGACGCGGGGAGCCGGACCGTCCCGGTCTCACTCGCCTGACCGACTCGTGCTGCCACGGGGCTCCGGGATTGGGTGACCCTCGGCGAGTTCGTGCTCGATCCAGAGGCCCATCGCCATGCCCAGGTTCGCGGCAGCCTCGGCGGCGGTCTCGCCCTCGCTGAACACGCTGTCGAACTCCAGCACATGAGCGGACCAGAATCCGCTCTCGTCCGGCTGGATCACGCGGTGGTAGGGAAGGTCCAGATATTCGCTGACTGTCCGCATCGCGGTTCTCCACCTGGAACTGCTGGGCTGGAGCCCGCCGTACGGAATATTGTCACGCGTGGAGGACCGCGATAAAGTAGACGCAACGATAGATAGAACGTGTCGTCTTGGTTGCGGGCTTGCCTGGTGGCGAGTCCGCATTTCGTCTCTTGGTCTCACAGGGTCCAGCGGACCACCGGCTTCGCAGCCGGCGGATTCGCATCCCGCGGAGGTGGGAAATGAGCGCGAATCGGGTTCTGCTCACGCAAGCAGGTCTCAAGCGGCTCGAGGACGAGCTGCACGAACTCCGTACCAGCCGCCGCGTCGAGGTCGCCAAGGCGATTCACGAGGCCCAGGAGCTCGGCACTGCCCAGATCGATGGGCAGTACGAAGACGCCAAGAACCAGCAGGCGTTCCTCGAAGGCCGCATCCGCGAGATCGAACTGCTGCTTGAGAGCGCCGAGGTGATCGACGAGGACGCCGCGCACCACTCCCCGGACGTGCGCGTCGGCTCGAATGTCACGGTGCAGCTCAAGGGCGGCGTGCAGCAGACCTTCCAGGTGGTCGGGCCTGCCGAGGCGAACCCGGGCGAGGGCCGCATCAGTCACGAGTCGCCCGTCGGGCAGGCGTTGCTCGGCAGGAAGCGGAATGACAGAGTGAAGGTCAGCGCTCCCGCCGGGAACACGATGATCACCATCGTCGAGGTGTCCTGACCGGCGCGCCCAGGCGTCGTTGCGGCGGCAGTCCTCCTGCCGCCGCCGCTGCGCGGGCAGGTGGCCGATGCCGTCCGAACAGGAACTGATCGAGCTGCGCCGGCAGAAGCGCGAGCAACTGCTCGCGCTCGGCGACGCCTACCCCGCCCGCACGTCCCGAACCCACGAGGCGGCGAAGGCCGTCGCGCTCTTCGAGCGCAACGAACGCGAGGGCCTCGAGGAGAGCCGCCGCGCCGTGACCGTCGCCGGCCGCGTCACGGCGATCCGCGACATGGGCCGCGCGGCCTTCGTCGACCTGCGCGACGGTTCCGGCAGCATCCAGCTGCACCTGCGGCGCAACGTCCTCGGCGAGCAGTTCGGTCTGCTGGCGCTGGTCGACCTCGGGGACTTTGTCGAGGCGCGCGGGCGGCTGTTCCGGACGCGCCACGGCGAGGTCACGGTCGCCGTCAGCGGGTGGCGGGTGCTGACGAAGGCGCTGCGCCCGCCGCCGGAGAAGTGGGCCGGCCTCGTCGATGTCGAGACGCGCTACCGTCAGCGCCACCTCGATCTGATGGCGAACGAGCGGTCGCGCGAGATCGCGCGAGCGCGCTCCGAGGTGCTCGTGGCGGTGCGGCGCTTCTTCCAGCGGCGCGGCTTCATGGAGGTCGAGACGCCGGTGCTGCAGGAGGAGGCGGGCGGCGCGGCGGCGCGGCCCTTCTACACACACCACGCCGCCCTCGATCGCGATCTGGCGCTGCGCATCTCGCTCGAGCTGCACCTCAAGCGGCTGGTCGTCGGCGGGTTCGACAAGGTCTTCGAGATCGGCCGCGTCTTCCGCAACGAGGGCATCTCCCACCGCCACAACCCCGAGTTCACGCTGCTCGAGTCCTACGAGGCCTACGCCGACTACGAGGACGTCGCGGACATGGTCGAGGCGCTGTTCCGCTACGTGTTGCAGGAGGTCACGGGCGGCCTGCTCGTGCGGCACGGCGAGCAGACAATCGACATCGGCGCGCCGTGGGCGCGCACCACCTACCGCGAGGCGCTGCTCGAGCACACCGGCATCGACTACCGCGCGCACCCGGAGGCAGAGCAGATCCGCACGCTCGCCCGCGACCGCGGGGTCGAGGTCGCCCCGGACGCCTCGTGGGGGACGGCGCTCGACGCGCTGATGGCGGCCTTCGTCGAGCCGCACCTGGTGCACCCGACGTTCGTCTTCGACTACCCGGCGGAGCTGTCGCCGCTGGCCAAGCGCAAGCGCGACGACGCCAGCCTCGCCGAGCGCTTCGAGCTGTTCGCGCTCGGCATCGAGCGAGCCAACGCCTACTCCGAGCAGAACGACCCCGTCGAGCAGCGAGAGCGCCTGCGCGAGCAGGCGCAGAAGGCGGCGGGCGGCGACGACGAGGCGGAAGTGGCCGACGAGGACTTCGTGCGCGCGCTGGAGCAGGGGATGCCGCCGGCCGGCGGCCTCGGTGTCGGCATCGAGCGGCTGGTGATGCTCGTCACGGGCGAGCACTCGATCCGCGAGGTCGTGCTCTTCCCGGCGATGCGGGAGTTGGGCGGCTAGCGGCGCGTGGGACGCATCCGCGAAGACGTGCATATCCACGCCAGCGCGAGCGCGACGTTCGAACGCCTCGATGCGACGGGGCGCTACGGCGAGTGGCTGCCCCGCAGCTTCCGCGATGTCGAGGGCGAGCCCGGCCCGCGCGCGCGCCTCGGCGGCGTGCTCGCGCTGCCGCTGCGATCCGAGCGCGTCCGCCTCGAGGCCGTCGAGCGCGAGCCGCCGCGGCTGCTGCTCTTCCGCGCCGCCGCCGACGGGACGGACGGCGCGCGCGGCGACGCCTTCGAGACGCTGAGCTGGGTGCTCTCGGCGGAGGGGCCGGACAACGTCCACCTGCTGGTCGAGGCGATCTACACGCCGGCGGGCGGCTTCGCGGGCGCGCTGCTCGACCTGCTCGTGCAGCGCGCGCACCGCCGCCAGGCGCTGCGCGACGCCATCTGGCGGTTGAAGCAGCTGCTCGAGGGCGCGGCGCCCGCCGCAACGTCCGGCGACGACGGCGACGGGCCGAGCGAGTGAGCTCGAGCCCCGGGCGCGCGATCGTCTTCGACCTCGACGGCGTGCTCGTCGACTCCGAGCCGGCGCACCTGCGCGCCTCGCAGCGGCTGGTCGCCCCGCAGCGCATCAGCGAGGAGGACTACGCCCGCTTCACCGGCCTCGCCATCGAGCCGTTCATGGTGTGGGTGCGCGAGCACTACGGCCTCGACGACCCGGTCGAGGCGCTGAGACTCCGCTACGCGGCGCTCACGACCGCCGAGTTGCGGAGTGGCGACATCGAACCGCTCGACGGTGCGCGCGAGCTGATCGCCGCCGCGCGCGCGGCCGGCTGGGCCGTCGGCCTCGCCTCGCAATCGATCGGCGAGTGGGTGGACGCGACGCTCGATGGCTGCGGCCTCGCGGATGCGTTCGACGTGGCGATCAGCGGAGACGACATCGAGCGCGCGAAGCCCGCGCCGGACATCTTCCTGCTGGCGGCGAAGCGCCTCGGCGTCGCGCCCGCCGCCTGCGTCGCGATCGAGGACTCCCCGGCAGGCGTGAAGTCGGCCGAGACGGCGGGGATGTTCGTCGTGCAATCGCGTCAGGCCTCGACGGCCGCGCCGCCGCAGCCCGGCGCGCGCCGCGTCGTCGCCTCCCTGCACGAGCTGGACCTCGCTACCCTCGGCGCGCAGCTGCCGCTCGCGGGGCTGTAGGCACGGGCGCAGCGCCGTCTACGCCTCGCGCCGCTCCGGCAGCTCAGCGTACGTGCCGAGGACGAGCCCGTTCGGCGTGGTCTGCCGACGCCGTGTGCGTGTTGACAGCCGACTGCGTGGCGCTGAGACTCGCCCTGCCCCGTCAGGGGCTAATCTTCCCCGCCGTCCGCCGCTTCGGTGGCGAACTGGCGGGGTTATCTAATGTCTGGAAGGCGCCCGGTGGCGGATCGCGTCGCGCTCTTCATTGACGCCCAGAATGTCCTGCAGGCGGCACGCCGGTGCTTCCATGACGATGCGGCGACACATCACACCCATGGCCAGACCGATCCACTTGCGCTTGGGAACCTGATCTGCGAGCGTCCGCCGCCGGGGCTGACACGAACTCTGAGTGAGGTCCGGATCTATACCGGGCGCCCAGACTCAACCAAGCAGCCGAAGACCTACGGCGCCCACATGCGCCAGTGCGAGGCCTGGGAGCGGGCCGGAGCGATCGTCATCCCGCGGGCGCTGCGCTACCCAGGCGACTGGCCAGCGACGCGAGCTGAGCAGAAGGGCGTGGACGTTGAACTAGCCATCGACTTCATTGCGGGGGCCATCGATGATCGTTATGACGTCGGCGTCATCTTCTCTACCGACACAGACCTCCGGCCGGCGCTTGAGTTCGTCACAGACCGTTTCCAGCAATACCCCCGGGCGGAGGCAGCGGCGTGGCGAGGGCCTGGCGCCAATCGCGCGCTGCGCGTGCGAGGATCCCGGAGGACATGGGTGCACTACCTCGACCATGACGACTATCAGACTGTCCGCGACAGCGCGGACTATCTGTCGCCCTAACGGCAGAGCGCCTGCCTCGCGCCGCTCCGGCAACCTATCGATCATGGGCTTACACACTGCCGCGTACCGGTGGTACCATAACCGGGTGCGGGGCGCCGAGGTCAGGCCTCGGCAGGGGTCAAGACGATCACTCCATCGCACGTGGACCAACACCGCACGCTCTCGCTGCTGTTTCTGGCGCTCGCCGCAGGGCTGGTCGGCGGCCTCGCGGGCGGCCTCGTCGTCGTCGTCGCACCCGGCGGAAGAGGCGCGACCGATGAGGCGGCGATGCCCTCGCCCGTCGCGACTGCCGCGACGCCCGCAGCGACCGCCGTCGTCGCCGGCAGCGCCGAGCGCCTCCAGCGCGCGATCGAGCGCGTACTCCCGGCGGTGGTCACGGTCATCGCCGACGGCGTTCCTCGACGTAACGAGCAGGGCAACGTCACCCAGCAGCGCAACGTCGGCTCCGGCATCGTCATCGACGAGCGTGGGCACATCGTCACGAACTTCCACGTGATCGACGGCGCGGTCGAGATCAACGTGCTGCTCGCCACCGGCGAACGGCGGCCCGCGGTGATCCGCTCGCACGATTCGCCCTACAGCGACCTCGCCGTGCTCAGTATCTCGCCCGAGGGCCTGCGCAGCGCCTCGCTCGGCGACTCCTCGCGGCTCGTGCCGGGCGAGCCCGTCGCGGCCATCTCGGCTGCCGGGTTCGCGGTCGGGAACTCGGTCAGCGTCGGCATCGTCTCGGCAACCGGGCGGGATTGGCCGCGCAACGGCGCGATCCTCGAGGACCTGGTGCAGACCGATGCAGCCGTGAACTCCGGTGACTCCGGCGGCGCGCTGATCAACAGCGACGGCGAGGTGATCGGGATACTGACGACGGTGGTCCGCGGCACGAATACGGGGAGCCCGGTCCAGGGCATCTCCTTCGCACAGTCATCCAACAGCCTGCGCCCGATCATCGAGGACATCGTGCTGCTCGGCTCGTACGTGCGGCCGCGACTCGGGATCGAGCGGCCGTTCCGGCACCACATCGAGCTCACGCCGGAGTTCGCTGCATCGCAGGGCGTCCAGCTTCCCGTCGGCGCGCTCGTGATCGAGGTCGAGGCGGGGAGCGCGGCGGAGCAGGCGGGCATCCGCATCGGGGATATCGTGACGGCGGTGAACGGCGTCGCGGTCGACCTCGACCATCCCTTTGTGAATCTGCTGAAGCCGCTGCGTCCGGGTGAGACGGCCGATCTCACCGTGGTGCGCGCCGGTCAGCAGCTTTCAATCGCCGTGCTGCCGAGGCTGGAGTGATCCATGGACAAGTCTGACCCCCCAATCCGGCGTGATCCCGACTCCTTCGCGCCTCTCGGGCACGGGGACTTCGATTCCCCCTTCTTCGACGAGTACGACGAGGACGGCGGCGACGACTACGAGGGCGGTGACCGCGGCTTGATGCGTGTCCTCGCCGTCGTCGGTGTCCTCGCCGTGCTGATTGCCGTCCTCGTCTGGTCGCCGTTCTCGATCATCGACCGCGGCGACGATGCGCCCGAGGGGGACGTCGGGGCCGCCGTGCGCGACGAGCTGCCCGCGGTGCCGGAGGGCCTGAGCGCGCGCAGCGAGCTGTACGACCTCGCCGGTGGTGGCGCCGTCAGCGGTCCCGCGGAGCTGACCGTGCTCCTGAACGAGCCGATCGCCGCGGGCGAGCGACTGGGCTTCTACACGCACGCGGATGGCGGGTGGCGGCGCATCGGGTCCGCCAGCGTGATCGATGACGGCGCCGCGGCACGCGGCGAGGTCGAGGTCGTACCGGGGAACATCGCCGTCTTCGCGCAGTCCGTGGTCGAGAGCTCTGTCGCGCTGATCGTGGAGGCCGGCGAGGCGCCCGACCTGTCTGCCCTGCCCTCGCCGGGGATCGTCGCCGTGCTCGCCGCCGAGCCGGGCGAGGACGAGGCTGGCGAGCCCGCGCTCATCATCGAGCGCGGCGGCCTCGAGGCCGCGCTCGCGGCCGCGAGCGGCGCAAAAGTCTACCTCGGCGTGACGGCGGACAGCGCCGCCGCAACGGCGGCGGTGGACCGCCTGCTGACGACGGCCGATCTCACCAGCGTGCACATCGACGAGCTGCTGATCGCGGCGCAGGACCTGGGGGCGGACGGGCTGCTGATCGACTATGGCTCGCTGGATCCGGCGCTGCGCGGCCCGCTCAGCTACTTCATCGCCGCGCTCGGCGAAGGCGCGCGCGTGCGCGGCCTCGGCCTCGTCGTAGCCGTGCCGGCGACGGCCGGCACCAGCGTCGGCGCATACGACTGGCCCGCGCTCGCGGAGAGCAGCGACGGCATCTGGTTGCGCGCCCCGCGGGACGCCTCGATCTACTACGACGTCCTGCAGACGGCGCTCACCTCGCAACAGGGCGAAGGACTCGATGTCTCCCGCGTCTCCCTGATCGTCGACCGGCGCTCCTGGGAGCGCTCGGCGGAGGGCCTGCGCCCGCTCACGCTGCAGGACGGGCTGGCGCTGGCGACCGCGCTCAGCGATGGCGCCTACGGCGCGATCGGCCCGGGCGATGCGGTCGCCGTCGCGGCGGTCAATATCGACCGCGACTCCGGGAACAGCGGGTTGTTCTGGGACGACGGCGCGCGCGCGGTGAGCTTCGTCTACGCCGGGCGCAGCGGGCCGCGCAGCGTGTGGCTGGAGAACCGCTTCTCCATGGCCTTCCGGCTAGACCTCGCGCAGCGCTTCGGCCTTGGTGGCGTCGCCGTGGCGGGGGCGGAGCCGAACGCCGAGCTGCCCTCGATCGGAGAGGCAATCAGCCGCTTCGCCGAGGGTGAGTCCGTCACCCTTGAGCTGCCCTACGGGCCGTACCTCGATCCGGAGTGGACCGCCTCGGACGGGGTCCTCGAGGGCGGCAGCCAGGGCGTGATCGTCTGGCGCGCTCCGGACCGCGAGGGCGCCTACGACATCACGCTGGTCGTCTCGGACGGCACGATCTTCGTCGGCCGCCAGGTCGTCCTGCGCGTCACCTCGGAGGCCCCGATAGCGCCGCCCGGCACGAGCAACGAGGCTGGCGGCGGGACCGAGGACGGCGCGGGCGCGACGGCGGCCGCTGCGCGCGAGACGCCTCCCGCCGATGTCCCCGCCGGCGCGGATGACGCGGAGTCGACGGCGACGCCGGAGCCCACGCCCGCGCCCACGCCTGAGCCGACGCCGGAAGCAACCCCGGAGCCGACAGCCGAACCCACGGCGGAACCGACGCCCGAGCCCACGCCTGAGCCGACACCCGAGCCCACGCCGGAACCGACACCCGAGCCCACGCCTGAGCCGACACCCGAACCGACGCCGACAGCGGAGCCCACGCCCGCGCCCTCGGGACCGCCGGGCCCGGCCGGGAACATCTAGCGAGGATCGCCGATGCCGTTGCGAGTGATCGCCGGGAGTGCGCGCGGGGTGCAGTTGCAGACCCCGCGTGGCAGCGCCACGCGGCCGACCTCGGCGCGGCTGCGCGAGTCGCTCTTCGGAATGCTTGAGGCGGCCGATGCCGACCTCAGTTCGGTACTTGATCTATACGCCGGCAGCGGCGCGCTCGGCATCGAGGCGCTCTCGCGCGGGGCCGGACGCTGCCTCTTCGTCGAGTCGGACCGCCGTGTCTGCCGCGTGCTTCGCGACAACCTGGAGCGTGCGGGCATGGGCGATCGCGGCGAGGTCATCACCGGCCGCGTCGGTCGCTGGCGGCCGCCCGAGGGCGAGCTGTTCACGCTCGTGCTCGCGGACCCGCCGTACGACGACGGCGCCGCCTGGCGCGCGATCGAGCAGGCGATAGCAGGCGCGGTCGCGCCCGATGCGTTGATCGCGGTCGAGCACTCGGCTCGCAGCGATGCGCCGGCCGCCCTCGGCGGCTGCGCGGTCTGGCGGCGGCGCCGCCAGGGCGACGGTGCGATCGCCGCCTATCGCTGTCCCGGCGCGCAGGACCGGCAGCGAGAGGAGCCGCAACCGTGACGACGGCGATGTACCCGGGCCGCTTCGATCCCGTGACCCTCGGCCACCTCGACATCGCGCGCCGTGCGGCGAGCCTCTACGAGGAGCTCGTCGTGGCCGTCGCCAACAGCCGCTCCGCGCTGTTCAGCACCGACGAGCGCGTCGCGCTCTTCAGCGACGCGGTCGCGGACATCCCGAACGCCCGCGTCATCGCGAACTACGGCCTGACCGTGGATTGCGCCCGCGCCGAGGGCGCGACGGTGCTCGTCAAGGGCCTGCGCTCGATCAACGACTTCCTCGAGGAATTCGACATGGCGCTGATGAACCGCAAGATGGCCCCGGACGTGGACTCGGCGTTCCTGATGACCTCGATCGAGCATCTCGTGCTGAGCGCCTCGCGGGTCCGCGAGCTGGCGAGTTTCGGTCTCGACGTGAGCGACCTCGTGCCTTCGGGCGTGGCGGCGGCGCTGCGGGAGAAGTTCGGCGATGAGTAGTGGCGGGACGATAAGGATGCGGCCGGCATCCGGCGAGAGCCGGGCCGGCTGCTGCGGCGACTGACGGGAGACACGAAGCGATGGATCTCTTGCATCACATCGATCAGATCGAGGAGTTGGTCGCGAACGCCCAGCGGATGCCGATCGGCGGGCGCGCGATCGTCGATCGCCAGCGGCTGCTCGACATCGTCGACCAGATCCGGGTCGCCGTGCCCAACCAGGTCCACGAGGCGGAGAAGGTGCTCGCGGAGCGCGAGGCGCTGCTGCGTGACGCCGAGGAGGAGGCGCAGCTGCTGGTCGCGCGGGCGGAAGAGCACGTTACGAAGCTCACCACCCAGCACGAGATCGTCCGCGCCGCGCAGGTGCGCGCCGAGGAGATCACGCAGGAGGCGGAGCTGGACGCCGAGGAGCGCCTCGCCGAGGTGAACGCGGAGATCCAGGGCCGCATCAACGAATCACGCCGCTTCAGCGAGCAGCAGATGGCCGCCGCCGACCGCTACGCGCTGGAACTGCTCGCCCGGCTCGACCAGCAGCTCGACGCCTTCCGGCAGTCCGTGCGTTCCGGGCTGGACCAGCTCGAGGCGCCTCCCGCGGCTCCGTCTATCCCGCCGGAGCGGGCTCGCAGGGACACCCGGCTCGCCGTGCCGGTGACGCCGGATGGTGGTGACGGCAACGGCAACGGCCGCGGGCATGAGCGGACGCCTGAGCGCTCGCGTGCCGCCCTCGGAACGATGCTGGAGCCGCCGGACGGCGGGGCCCCGCGGGGTGGTGGGCCGTCAATGGCGGATGAGGGCGTGATCGACGACTTCGCGATGCCTGCCCTCGACGACGAGCCGGGCGCTGGTCCCGAGCACTTGCCCGGTCCCAGCGGCCAGACCCCCACCGACGATCCGGAGCAGCACCGACTCGGCTTCTGAAGCGCGAGTCCCTCCCTGGGCGTGGCCGCGGCTCGCCGAGCGGGCCTGCTAGCTCCCCCAGACCTCGTCGAAGAAGTCCAGCAGCCGCGCGCGTACCGCGTCGCCGTCCGGCGAGTCCAGCAGCTCGGTGCCGTGCGCCCTGCCGGGGACGACGAGCCGGGCGTCGTCAGCGAGCCCGGCGCGCGCGACGAAGCTGTTCAGGGCGTTCATGGCCGCGAGGTCGCCGGAGGCGGCGATCAGCGTCAGCGGCACGTCCAGCGAGGCGATCGTGCTCTTCGCGTCGATGCCCCGCATGCGCGAGGGCGCGGAGAGCGCGGCGACGCCGTCGACCGGCTGATCGGCCGCAACGACGATCGCGGCCGTGCCGCCCATCGAGGCGCCGACGAGCACGACGCGCATGTAGCCGCGCTCGCGCGCGAAGGCGATCGCGGCGCGCACGTCGTGGTCGATCTCGCTTGGATCCTGTTCGCCCTCGGATGCGCCGTAGCCGCGGAAATCGAGCGTGAGGGCAGTGATGCCGAGCCCCTGCAGTTCACGCGCGAACGGATACCACGCCGTCTGATCGGCGGGGAACATGTGAAGCAGGATCACGATCCGCTCCGGCTCGGCGGCGAACAGCCGCGCGTCGAGGCGCAGGCCGTCGCGCGTGCGGATCGTCTCGACCGAGGCGCCCTCGGCCGGCACGGGCTGCGCGTCCTCCTCGCCGAGGCAGGCTGCGAGCAGCGCGCTGCAGGCGAGCAGCAGCATGCCTGCCAGCCGCAGGCCGAGCGGCGCCCGCTGAGGCCGCGCCGAGGGGTGCAGCCGGGTCTGCGGCGACCGGGAGACCATAGTCATGCGTCTATCGCAGGACGAAGTTGAGCATCCGGCCGGGCACGTAGATGACGCGGTCCGGTTCGCGCCCGTCCAGCAGCTCCGCGACGCGCTGCCGCGCCTCGGCCATTGCCCGCACCTCTGCCTCCGTGGCCGTGGGCGAGACGTCGATGCGGTCGCGCAGCCGCCCGTTGATCTGCACCGGCAGCTCGACCGTTTCGAGGGCGCTGAGGGCGGCGTCGGGTTCCGGCCAGTCCTGCTCGTGCAGCGAGTAGGGCTGCCCCAGGCGCTCCCACAGCTCCTCGGTGATGTGCGGGCAGATCGGGGCGAGCATCAAGAGCAGCAGCCGCAGCGACTCGTCCCAGTCCGCCGCATCGACGGGGCCGGCCTCGCGCGTGCGCACGAGCGTGTTGGTCAGCTCCATCATCGCGGCGACGGCGGTGTTGAGGTGGAAGCCCTCGTAGTCCGCGGTTACGCGCTCCAGCGTCCGGTGCGCCTCGCGCAGCGCCTGGCGCGAGGCGCCGCCCGCCGCGCCGCCATGCGCCGGCGGTTCGGCGGCGAGGGTCCAGACGCGCCGCAGCCAGCGCGCGACACCGACGATGCCCTCGACGTCGTAGGGGCCGCCCTGGTCCCACGGTCCGAGGAACATGAGGTAGGCGCGGAAGGTGTCCGCGCCCCACTGCTCCACCTGGTCGTCGGGGGGCACGACGTTGCCGCGCGACTTGGACATGCGCCGCCCGTCGGGGCCGAGGATCTGGCCTTGCGCGAAATAGCGCGTGAACGGCTCGTCGCCGGGCACGATGCCGGCGTCGCGCGCGGCCTTGTAGAAGAAGCGCGCGTAGAGCAGGTGCATCGTCGCGTGCTCGGCGCCGCCGGTGTACTGGTCCACAGGCAGCCAGGCGGTGGCGGGATCGGGTGCGATCGCGGACTGGGCGTTCACGGCGTCGGCGTAGCGCATGTAGTACCAGGACGAGCACATGAACGTGTCCATCGTGTCCGTCTCGCGCCGCGCCGGCCCCTCGCACTCCGGGCAGGTGGTGCGCACGAACTCGTCCGAGAGCGCGAGCGGCGACTGGCCCGTCGGGAGGAACTCGACGTCATAGGGCAGCTCGATCGGCAGTTGCTCCTCGGGCACCGGGACGATGCCGCACTGTCCGGCGCAGTAGACCATCGGGATCGGCGCGCCCCAGTAGCGCTGGCGCGAGATCAGCCAGTCGCGCAGGCGGTACTGGATCTTCGCTCCGCCCCAGCCCTGCGCCTCGAGGTGCGCGGTGATCGCCTGCTTGCCCTCCTCCGAGGGCAAACCGTCGAAACTCCCGGAGTTGACCATCGTCCCAGCCTCGACGAAGGCCCCGGTCAGCGGCTCGCCGTCCCAGTCCGGCGGCGCGATCACGGTCTGGACGGGCAGCCCGAACTTCCCCGAGAACTCGAAGTCGCGGTGGTCGTGCGCGGGCACGGCCATCACCGCGCCCGTGCCGTAGGTCGCGAGGGCGTAGTCGGCGATCCAGATCGGGACGCGGTCGCCGGTGAGGTGGTTGACGCAGTAGGCGCCCGTGAAGACGCCGGTCTTCTCGCGATCGACTGCTTGCCGCTCGATCTCGGAGGCGAGCCCGGCGGCGCGTACGTAGGCCTCCACCTCGGAGCGCTGCTCCCCGGTGGTGACCTGCGAGACGAGCGGGTGCTCCGGAGCCAGCACCATGAACGTCACACCGTGCAGCGTGTCGGGTCGGGTGGTGAAGACGCGGATCTCGTCGGTGCCGTCCGGCGCGGGCGTCTCGAGGGCGAACGAGGCCTCGGCGCCCTCGGAGCGGCCGATCCAGTTGCGCTGCATCAGCTTGACGTAATCCGGCCACTCGAGGTCTTCGTTGGCCAGCAGTTCCTCGGCGTAGTTGGTGCTGCGGAAGAACCACTGCTCCATGGCGCGCTGCTCGACCTCGCTGTGGCAGCGCTCGCAGGCGCCCTCGTGGACCTGCTCGTTGGCGAGCACGGTGTTGCAGGAGGGGCACCAGTTGACGGGGGCGTCGGCGCGGTAGGCGAGCCCCTGGCGATGGAGTTGGAGGAACCACCACTGCGTCCAGCGGTAGTAGTCGGGTGAGCTGGTGTCGACCTCGCGCGTCCAGTCGAACATCGTGCCCATGCGCTTGAGCTGGTCGCGCATGTGGACGATGTTGCCGTCGGTCCAGTCCTTGGGGTGCGCGCCGCCGGCGATGGCGGCGTTCTCGGCGGGCAGACCGAAGGCGTCGAAGCCGATCGGGAAGAGCACGTTGTAGCCGCGCATGCGGCGGAAGCGTGCGAGGGCGTCCGAGGGCGCCATCGCGAACCAGTGCCCGACGTGCAGGTCGCCCGAGGTGTAGGGCAGCATCGTCAGCGCGTACCAGTTGTCGCGCCCCTCGACGTGGTCCTCGGTGCGGTAGAGCCCGCTCTCCTCCCAGCGCTGCCGCCAGCGCTGCTCGATTGCGCCCGGCTCGTAGCGCTCGGTCTGCGTCTGTTCGCTGGTGCTGGTCACCTGTTCATCGTACGAGCGCGGCATCCACGGTCAACCGTGAGCGCCCTCACCAGACCGCGAGGATCAGCGCCGCCAGCAGCGGCGCGCCGAGGGAGACGACGATCAGCGCGCGCCTCGACTCCCGCAGGCGCGCCTCCGGCTCGGAGGCGGCCAGCGCGCGCCGCAGCTGCCAGAGCGTGGCGAGTACGTAGAGCCCGAACAGCGCCGCGAGGATCGGAACCAGCATGGCCCGAGTGTAGCGGCGCGCCCCGCTATCGGCCGTCCGGCGGCGCGATCCGCAGGATCGCCCCGCCGAACGTCAGCAGGTAGACCTCGCCCTGCGCGTCCGTCCCGAAGGAGGCGACCTGTCGAGGGCTGCGCGCGACCTCGATGACGGCGCTGCCCGCAGGCTCCAGCGCCCAGACGCGCCCGCTGCAGTAGTCGGCGAAGAGGTAGCTGCCCGCGAGCGAGGGCGCGTCCCGGCCCTCGTAGACCACGCCGCCGGTGACCGAGCAGCCGAGGCTGCGCCCGTACTCGGCGACGGGCGGCGTCGCGCCCTCGCGGTCGCAGCCGCTCGAGGGCCTGAAGCAGCGCGTGCCCTCCAGCCGGTTCCAGCCGTAGTTGCCGCCTCGCTCGACCACGTCGATCTCCTCGAGCGCCCGTTGGCCGACATCGCCGACCCAGAGGCGGCCGGCGCTGTCGAAGGCCATGCGCCAGGGGTTGCGCAGCCCATGGGCCCAGATCTCGCCGCGCGCTCCGGGCGTGTCCACGAACGGGTTGTCGGGCGGGATGCGGTACGGCTCGGCCGCCGAGGCGTCGCGCACGTCGATGCGGATGATGCTGCCGAGCAGGGTGCCGAGGTTCTGCCCGTTCCCGCGCGGGTCGCCCGCCGATCCGCCGTCGCCGAGGCCGAGGTAGAGCATCCTGTCCGGCCCGAAGCGGATCGCGCCGCCGTTGTGGTTCGAGTAGGGCTGCTCGATCTCGAGGATCACGAGCTCCGAGTCGGCGTCCGCGGCCAGCGGGTCCCGCTCCGCGTCGACGCTGAAGCGCGAGAGCCGAGTGCGCCTCGGACCCGGATCGGCCGAGCGATCGACTGAGTAGTAGAGCCAGAGCCACCCGTTCGCGGCGAACTGCGGATCGAGCGCCACGCTGAGCAGGCCCTCCTCGTTGCCGGCGCGGCTCACCCGCGCTCGCAGGTCGAGCAGCAGCGACTCGCCGCCCTCAGGGAGGACGTACACGCGCCCGTCCTGCTCCGCGACGAAGACGCTATCCCCTGCGTCCGGCCCCGCGGGGTAGGCCCCGAGCTCCACCGGACGCTCGAACTCCCGTCCGCCGAACGCGGTGACGAGGCTAACCGCGACCGGCGGCGGCATCGACGTCGTCGCGGTCGGGGAGGGTGTGGGTTCGGCGGTGGGGTCGGGCGTGGCAGCCGGCGAAGGCGAAGAGGCAGCGGTGGGGGAGGGCGTCGCGACTGACGATGGTGTGCCGGTTGCGGGTGGCGCGGCAGCGGGCGTCGGCGATGGCGCGGAGGCCGGTGACGGCGTCGCGGTCGGTGCGGGCGTCGCCGTCGCTGCCGGCGGCGGCGTCGAGACGATCGAGGGCGTGCCGCCGTCGCCGCCCCCATCGCAGGCGACGAGCAGCGCGGTCAGGGCTGCCGCCAGCAGCGGCGCGGCGATGGCGCGGCGCGTCAAGGCAGCTTCGAGGCGACGACGCGCACGGAGCGGTCCGCCGGCCGGCTACTCGAAGACGATCACCTGGCGGGCGACCTCGCCCTTGTTCATCGCCTCGAACATCTCGTTGATCTCCTCGAGCTCGCCGCGGCGGGTGATCATCTCGTCGAGCTTGAGGCGGCCCTGCATGTAGAGGTCGATCAGCTTCGGCATGTCCACGCGGAACTTGTTCGATCCCATCGTGGTTGCCTTGATCGTCTTCTCGCCCGCGAGCGCCCGCCCGCCGAGCGCGATCGTCTCCGAGGCCGGGATCACGCCGATGATCGTCGCCGTCCCTCCGAGGCCGAGCGATTGCACGCATTGCAGCGCGACGTTGGCGTTCCCGATCGCCTCGAAGGAGTAGTCGACGCCGCCGCCGCTGAGCCGTCGCACGGCCTCGACCGGGTCCTCCTCGGAGGCGTTGACGCCGTGGGTCGCGCCGAACTCGCGGGCCATGCCCAGCTTCGACTCCAGCAGGTCCACGGCGATGACCTGGTGGGCGCCGGTGAGGTAGGCGCCCTGCACAGCCGAGAGCCCGACGCCGCCGACGCCGAAGACGGCGACGCTCGAGCCCGGCTTCACCTGCGCCGCGTTCAGCACCGCGCCCACACCCGTGATCACGCCGCAGCCGACCAGCGAGGCGACATCGAGCGGCATGTCGTCGCGCACCTTCACCACGCCGCGCTCGCTGAGCAGCATCCACTCGGCGAAGCTCGCGATGTTGGAGACGGAGTTGTGGACGCGCTCGCCGTTGAGCGTGATCCGCGGCGGGTCGTCGAACGTACGGAAGGGCTTGTCCACGCAGCGGTTGGGGTGGCCGGTCAGGCACTCCTGGCACTCGCCACAAAAGGCGGAGCCGCAGGCGATCACGTGGTCACCGGGCTGCACGTAGGTCACCTTCGAGCCGACCGCCTCGACGACGCCGGCGGCCTCGTGGCCGAGGATCGCCGGCGTCCTCATCGGCATCAGGTCCTCGATGTAGTGGAGGTCGGAGTGGCAGACGCCGGAGGCCGAGGTGCGGACGAGGATCTCGCGGTCGCCCGGTTCGTCGATCTCGACCTGCTCGATGGTGAGCGGCTGGTGCACGCCGTGCATGATCGCGGCCTTCATCGTGTGCTCCTCTCGCGCCCGGGTGGGCGAGCGCCGGCGGGACGGGACTCGGTTGCGGTCCCGATTGTAGAGGGTCCGGTCCTCGCAAGCCCGGGCGCGTGTTGCGTCGCCGAGCGGACATTTCGGGGCTGGCTTCGGCGGCGTGTGGCGCTGTCCGTGGCAGGCGGGGGCGCTCAAGCGATCGAGCCTGTTTGGGCTAGAATGCCCGCGCCGAGCAAGGACCATCGTCTTCTGCAGCGATGCCTCGCCGGCTGCGCCACTCGCGAGGACAAGCGGTTGGGACGCGTTCGCCTCCCCGGCGTGCGAGGGATGTGACCTTGACTGAACTGTTGGCTCGCATCAGCGCGCGAAGGCCGTGGCTGACCATCGGCGCCTGGGTGGCGCTGGTGGTCATCGCCTCCGCGCTCAACGTGAATCTGCTGGAAAGCGCCACGACCACCGAGTTCCGGCTGGCCGCCAGCTTCGAGTCGGAGCAGGCCACCGCCCTGCTGGCGGAGCGGCTCCCGGCATCCCAGGCGATCACCGAAATCGTCGTCGTTCAGTCTGAGTCTCTGACGGTGGACGACCCGGCCTTCCGGGCCAAGGTCGACTCGGTGTTCATGGGGATCCTCGCGCTGGGAAGCGATGTCGTGGCCGGCGGAGGGCACTACTACCTGCTCAACGACGACCGTCTCGTGTCCGCCGATCGCAAGACCACGGTCATGGCGGTGCTCATGACCGGCAGCCTCGCCGAGGCCGAGCTGAACATCGAGGACGTGCTCGGTGTGATCGAGGAAGCCAACGCCTCGGACGGCTTCCGCGTGCTGATCGTCGGACCGGCCAGCGTCTCCTACGAATCCCTCGAGTTCGCGAGGGAAGATCTGGAGCAGGGAGAACGGTTCGGCATCCCGGTCGCGCTGATCATTCTGCTCGTGCTCTTCGGCGCGGTCGTGGCTGCCCTGGCGCCAATCGGTCTGGCCGTGGTGGCGATAGCCATCGCACTGGGCCTGGTGGCGCTCATCGGCCAGGTCTTCGAACTCAGCTTCTTCGTCACGTTGATGGTCACCATGATCGGGCTCGCGGTGGGCATCGACTACTCGCTCTTCATCATTTCCCGCTTCAGGGAGGAGATGCGGCGCGGCCTGTCCACGCGTGAGGCGGTCGCGAAGACGGGCGACACGGCGGGCCGCACGGTGCTGTTCAGCGGCGTAACCGTGATGATCGCCCTCTGCGGGCTGCTGATCGTGCCCTTCTCGTTCTTCCAGTCGCTCGGCATCGGCGCGATCCTCGTCGTGCTGGTGGCGCTGGCGGCCACGCTCACGCTGCTGCCGGCCGTGCTCGCGCTGCTGGGGCCGGGAATCAACCGGCTATCGATCCCCTTCATCGGCGCGGGCAGGCTCGAGGGCTCCGGCGACGCGGCTCCCGCGCACGATGGATTCTGGGAAGTCACGACGCGCCTCGTGACCCGCTCCCCGGTCATCAGCATCCTCGTCATCGGCGTCCCGCTGGTCGCCGTAACGCTCTTCTACTTCCAAATCCAGACAGGAATCAACGGAGTCGACACGTTCCCGGAGGGCGCCGAGACGAGGGAAGCGTTCCTCGTCCTCGAGGAGCACCCGAAGCTCTCGTTCGGGGTCGCCAACCCGCTTGAGATCGTCATCGACGGCGACATCAGCAACGCCCAGGTGCTCGCGGCGCTCGACGAACTCGAAACAACCCTCGCGGGCTCCGGGATCTCCCCCCTGCCGCCGCTGCGGCAGATCAGTCCCGCGGGCGATCTGGCGCTGCTGCAGGTCATCGTCCCCGGAGAGCCGCGCAGTCACGCGGCGGTCGATGTCGTGACCGCCATCCGCGAGCAACACGTGCCGGCTGCGTTCGGCGACGGCGTGCCCGCGACCGTCCACGTCGGCGGCGTGAGTGGCGAGACCGCTGATGTGTTCGCGATCGTCGAGCGCTACACGCCGATTGTCTTCGCATTCGTGCTCGGCTTCAGCTTCATCGTCCTGCTGTTGGTCTTCCGGTCGATCGTGATCCCGATCAAGGCCGTCGTCATGAACCTGCTCTCCGTCGGCGCGGCGTACGGGATCCTGGTGCTGGTATTCCAGAAGGGCGTGGGCACGGACTTGCTGGGATTCCAGCACGCCGAGGTGATCGACGTCTGGATACCGCTCTTCCTGTTCTCGATCCTCTTCGGGCTGTCCATGGACTACCACGTGTTCCTGCTGAGCCGCGTCCGCGAGCGCTACGACCAGACGGGAAACAACGCCGAGGCGGTCGCCTACGGGCTGCGCGAGACGGCGGGGCTGATCACCGGCGCGGCGCTGATCATGGTCGCGGTCTTCGGCGCGTTCGCGTCGGGGAAGACGATCATCAACCAGCAGGTGGGGTTCGGGCTCGCCGTGGCTATCCTCCTCGATGCGACGCTGGTGAGGTCGGTCCTCGTGCCGGCCAGCATGGAGCTGCTGGGCAGCCGCAACTGGTACCTGCCGTCGTGGCTCGAATGGCTTCCCGACCTGCGCGTCGAGCCGGTGGAGGAGTAGGGCGGCTCAGCGCACACGTGCGGGCCGCGCAGGCCTTCGGGCAGGGCGAAACGGTGGCTGCGGACTTCGTGTTCGCGGCACGGCAGCGCTGGCGAGCGCTGACGATCCACGGGCCTCGCCGGGGCTGTCTGGCGGCGTCCGGACTCGCCTTCCCGGGGCACGCCTGTGCTACCATTGGCTTCAGGCTGCGCCGCGGAGGCAGGGGGCGGGGCCTCCGACAAGACTGCCGGGACGAGGGTACATACGGTCCCGGATTGAAGTGGGGTTGGCGTAATGCCGAAGCCTCCCGTGACCCCCGCATCTGACGCCCTGAACGGTCACGCCAGCCTCGAGGGCATCGTTCTGCCTACCGATTACCGGATTAACGCCGAACGGGCGTTGGCTTTTGACCCCGTGGGCGCGTCGAACTACCTCAAGCACATGCTGATCGGCGATCCCGAGCTGGACAAGCTGATGGAGGACATGTCCTCCTTGCCCGGCCGTGAGCTAGCCCGCTACATCCGGGCCGGTATGGAAGAAGACGAGGAGATGCTGCGTGCGGCGCCGGAAGCGCTGCGCGAGTTCTTCCTCTCGCCGCCTCCCGATCCGCCCTGGCTCGATCGCGAGGCCTTCCGCCCGGGCATCCGCGCCTTCCACAGGGACAGCGGAATGATCCTTTCCGGGTTCGTGACCGGGGTGCTCGTCGACGGCTTCACGACGTACATCGCGAAGTCGTTCGTGCTGACGGGCCGCATTTTCGATCGCGGCGTCAGGCGGCTCCAGCAGAACAACCGCCACTTCGTCGAGATATTCTTCCCCGGAGGGCTGGACCGGCAAGGGGACGGATGGAAGCTCTCCGTCCGGATCCGGATCATTCACGCCCAGATGAGGCGCTTGCTGCGCCGCTCCGAGGATTGGGACGAGGAGGCCTGGGGCGCCCCAATCAGCGCTGCGCACACAGGCTACGCCGCCGCCTGCTTCTCTGCGCGGACCATGAAGCACGCCGAGTCCCTGGGCGTTCGCTTCAGCCAGGAGGAACGGGACAGCATCATGGCCATCTGGCGGTACACCTCCTGGCTCATGGGCATACCGGAATCCATCCTCTTCACCAACGAAGAAGAGGCTCTCCACCTGTATGACGTCGCCTCCCACTGCGAGCCGCCCACGTCCGACGAGTCGATCATCATGGCGAGCGCGCTCATCAACTCGGCTCCTCTGGTCGCGGGCGTCACGGAACCAGAGCAGCGGCGAGACATGGTGAAGAACCAGATATTCCCACTCTCACGTGCGCTCGTAGGTGGTCCTCGGGCAGCCAGTCGCGGAGGCTGGCGGGCATCAGGTATTGCTGGTCACGCTCGCACGGCAGGAAGCGCTGGGTCATGGCGGCACCCCGGAATCACTCCGCCCCTGCCGCCATGCTCATCCTATCGCGATGTTCCCCGCATCGCGGGTTTGTGCGACAGCCTGCAGCAGGGTGCTGAAAAAGGGGCGGTCGTCTGGCAGGATAGGACTGGCGGCGGGGGCGTAGCCTGGAGGCTGCCCCATGCGCGGTGACGCCGAGCGTCAGGCCAACATCATGCTCGCGGTCACGCCGGACTCCTTCATCCCGGACGACCACCCGATCCGCCGCATCAAACCGATCGTCGATTCCGCGCTGCAGCAGCTCTCGGGGCTGTTCGACACGATGTACTCAACGAGCGGCCCTCGATCCCGCCCGAGCACCTGCTCAAGGCGAGCCTGCTGATCGCCCTCTACTCGGTGCGCAGCGAGCGCCAGTTCTGCGAGCGGCTGCGCTACGACCTGCTCTTCAAGTGGTTCCTCGACCTCAACATCTCAGACGCACCGTTCGACGCCTCGACCTTCTCCAAGAACCGCGAGCGCCTGCTCGCCGCCGATGCCGCGCGCGCCTTCTTCGCCGAGGTGGTGGCCGAGGCGAAGCGGCGCCGGCTGCTCTCCGCCGAGCACTTCACGGTGGACGGGACGCTGCTCGAGGCCTGGGCCTCGCTCAAGAGCTACCGCCCGCGCGACGAGCAGGAGCCACCCCCGGGCGGGCGCAACCCGGATGTCGACTTCCGGGGGCGGCGGCGCAGCCGTGATACGCATAGTTCCGGCACGGACCCGGAGGCGCGGCTGTACACAAAGGGGTCGGGGCAGACAGCGAAACTGAGCTACCTGGGCCATCTGCTGACCGAGAACCGGCACGGCCTGGTGCTGGATGTGGAGCTGACCGAGGCGAACGGGTACGCCGAGCGGCGGTCACGATGCTGGAGCGCAGCGTGAGCGGCTGCGGGACGCTGGGCGCCGACCGCGGCTACGACACGCGCGACTTCGTGGCGGCGCTGCGCGCGCGCGGCGTGACGCCGCACGTGGCGCAAAACGACCGCCGCCGCCGCAGCGCCGTGGACGGGCGTACCACGCGGCATCGCGGCTACAGGCAGAGTCAGAAGCGACGCAAGATCGTGGAGCAGGTCTTCGGCTGGATGAAGACCGTGGGCGGCGGGCGCAAGCTGCGCTTCGTGGGCCGCGAGCGCAACCGCGGCTGGCTGGAGCTCACCGCCGCCGCCTACAACCTGGTGCGCATGGCCGGGCTCGAGACTGCCGCGGCGTAGGCGCAGTGCGCCCTCCGCCCCGCCAAGGAGCCCCCAGAGGCACCCGGAGGCAGGTCAGGAGGCCGCGATCACGAAGCCGGAGGCGGCCTCAAGCCGCCTCTCGCCATTCCGAGACCCCGAAAGGCGCTTCTTCAGCAGCCTGCTAGGGGACTAGGGACGCGCTCGGCCGGCCCCTCTCCCCGGTGACGGGAGAGGGGCCAGTCGCCAGCGACTACGGAACGAGGACGCCGCGGCCGAAGATCTCGCGCGCGTCGATCTGGCGGTTCGCCTCGACGATGTCGGAGAGCGCGAACTGCTGGACGATCGGCTCCACGAGTCCGTCCGAGACGAGCTGCATCGAGTCGATGAACTCGCTCATGCGCGTCGAGGCCGAGCCGGTGATGATCGCCTCCTTACCGAAGACGAACGCCGGGTAGAGGTCGATCTTCTGGCGGTAGACCTGGCCGGTCAGCACGTAGCGCCCGCCCCGCGCCAGGGCGCGATAGCAGGGTGAGAATACGTCCGGGTGCCCGACCTGGTCGAGGACGAGATCCGCGCCCTTTCCGTCGGTCAGGTCCATGATCTCCTGCCAGTAGTCGCGCCCCTGGGCCAGCACGACGGCGTCGGCGCCGAGTTCGCGCAGCGGCTCCACCTTCGCTGCGGAGCTCGTGAGGGCGATCGTGCGGCCGCCCAGCGCCTTCGCGGTCTGCAGGCCGTGAATCCCGAGGCCGCCTCCGGCGCCGGTGACCAGCACGTGCTCGTCCGCTCGGAGCTGCCCGATCGTCTCCAGGGCGCGCAGGCAGCTGCCGACCGCGCAGGCCACGATCGAGGCGCCGACAAGGTCGACGTGGTCGGGCACCTTGAGCAGGGCCAGCTCGTCGAGCGCGACGTACTCGGCCCAGCCGCCGTAGTTGAAGCTGCGCGTGCGGCAATCCATCTCGCGGCCGCCCAGGCAGGCGTTGCAGGCGCCGCAGGTGGTGAACTGCTTGCAGGCCACGCGGTCGCCGACGCTCAGATTGCGGACCTTGTCGCCGACCTCGACGACGGTGCCGGAGACCTCGTGCCCGAGGACGATGGGACGGGGTACCGGGGTCAGCCCCTGGCGGTCGGCCTGGTCGTGCCCGCAGATGCCGCAGGCGGCCACCTGTACGACGGCCTGGGTGGGGCCCGGTTGGGGGTCGTCCACCTCCTCCAGTTGCATCACCTCCGGTCCGCCAAGCTCGTGAAAGATCGCCGCCTTCATCTGCACCTGCCTTCCCTGGGCATTCCTCGATCCCCGCTCTGTTTCGGGGCGATGATGCCAGATTGCGGATTAAGCGTGTGATAGAGTACCGCTTGACTGCGTACGCCGCCGATTTGGGCGGGCGAAAGGATCGCACAATGGGAAAGCCGCTGGA
Source organism: Dehalococcoidia bacterium (assembly GCA_965247925.1). GTDB lineage: Bacteria > Chloroflexota > Dehalococcoidia > UBA2979 > UBA2979 > VXMT01. Next base: position 228,824 of record CBDFIB010000003.1, on the reverse strand, counting down.
CGGAATTCGCGTCTTTGACCTCACGCTCGCGGGCGTCGGTCCGTGGTCTGCGAAGCAGCTCGGAGAGCTCGGCGCTGACGTGATTCACGTCGAGGCGCCCGGGCGCGCCCAGATGGCGGTGCCGCCGCTGTTCGATGGGCTCTCCGTGCTCTACATCACGGCGAACTACAACAAGCGCTCGATCATGCTGGACCTCAAGGACAAGCGCGGCCGGGAGGCGGCCTACCGGCTGCTCCGCAGCTGCGACGTGTTCGTCGAGAACATGCGCCCCGGCGTGGTTTCGCGGCTCGGTCTCGACTACGAGACCGTGTCCGGGATCAACCCCGGCATCGTCTACTGCTCCGCCTCCGGGTACGGCCAGACGGGGCACATGGTGCCGAAGCCCGGCGCGGACCCCCAGATCCAGGCGTACTCGGCCTGGAGCAGCATCACCGGCCGCGAGGGCGGCGATCCGGAGCAGTTCCGGCACTTCGCCCACCTGGACTTCAACACCAGCCAGTACATCGTGCAGGCGGTCCTGATGGCCTTGTACTCGCGCGCACGCACGGGCGTGGGCCAGAAGATCGAGGTGGCGATGCTCGCTGCATCGCTCGCCCTGCAGAGCACCCGCGTGGGCGAGTTCCTCGCGACCGGCGAGGACCCCCCGCGCATGGGGAGCGCGACGGTGACGACCGCGCCCCATCAGGCGTTCCTCTGCCAGGACAAGGGGTACATCTCCGTGGGCGTCGTGAAGGAGCCGCAGTGGCCGGCGCTCTGCCGCGCCCTCGGCCTGGACGACCTGGCCGATGACGCCCGCTTCAGCACCAACCGCCAGCGCGTCGAGCAGCGCGCGGAGCTGATCCCGCTGCTCGAGGAGCGGTTCCGCACCAAGCCCGTGCGCTGGTGGGAGATCCGGCTCACCGCGGAGGGCGTCCCGAACGGCCGCGTGTTGAGCTTCGACCAGTTGCGCTACCACCCGCAGGTGCTGGAGAACAACCTGATCGAGCTGATGGACACGGAGCACTGGGGCGCCATCTACCGCGAAGGCGCTCCCTGGCGCTTCAGCAAGTCCGACCCGATCGAGGTGCTCCCGTCGCCCCTGCCGGATGAGCACACGGACGAGGTGCTCGGTGAGCTCTGGCCCGACGAGCCCGTCGCCGAGCCGGCCGCGGCAAGCACGGAGATTTAGCGTGGCCGGACCGCTTGAGGGCATTCGCGTCGTCGACGCCTCCCAGGGCTACGCCGGCCCCTACTGCGCGATGGCGCTCGGCGACGGCGGAGCGCAGGTGACGAAGGTCGAGCCGCTCGATGGCGACGACGCGCGCGGCTACGGGCCGCCGTTCGTCAACGGAGTGGGCGCCCAGTTCCTCGCGATCAACCGCAACAAGCAGGGCGTGGCGCTCGATCTCGCGACGCCCGAGGGCAGGGAAGCGTTCCTGCGCCTTATCCGTGAGGCCGATGTGCTGGTCTCGGACCTGAGCCCCGCCCAGCGCGAGGAGCAGGGACTGCGCTACGAGGACCTGGAGTCCGTGAATCCGCGGCTCGTCCATTGCTGCATCACGCCCTTCGGCGAGGATGGGCCGATGGCCAACCTGCCGGGCGCCGAGCTGCCGATCCAGACGATGTCCGACTACACGAACTCGCTGGGCACGATCGGCGAGGCGCCGGTGCGCCTCGGGACGGACGTGGCCAACATCAACGCGGGCGGGCAGGCGGTCCAGGGGATCGTCGCCGCACTGCTGCAGCGCGAGCGCAGCGGCGAGGGTCAGCAAGTCTCGGTCAGCATGTTCGGCACGCTGCTGCACCTGCGCGGGATGATGTGGACGAGCCAGAGCGACACCGCCGACGACTGGTGGGGTTTCCACCAGGACACCTACATCAAGGCTCCCGATCACGGCTACCGGACGAAGGACGGCAGCGTCTACATGCAGCTCGGAGCCCAGACTGAAGAGTCGTTCGACGCGCTGATCCAGCAGTTGGGGATCCCGGAATCGGTAAAGGACGACCCCCGCTGGGCCGGCGCCGGGGCCAACGTGGGCGGCGGACCCAGCCGCTACGGCTGGGAAGTGCATGACGTCTTTGAGCGAGCCTTCGCGGACAAGACCACCGCCGAGGTCGGCGCGATCCTCGAGCCCTTCGGGGGCAGCGTCTTCCCCCTGAACTCCTACAGCACACTGTTCGAGGACCCGCAGGTAGAAGAGATCGGCATGGTGCGGGAGCTCAGCCACCCGGAGATCGGCGAGTTCCGCGTGCCCGGCATTCCCTGGCTGTTCTCCGAGACGGTCGCGGAGATTCAGAGCCCGCCGCCACTGCTCGGCGAACACACCGACGAGGTGCTCGCTCGCATCGGCTACAGCGCTGCGGAGATCGAGGCGCTGCGTGAGGCTGACGCCGTCCGTTAGGCAACGTTCAGCAACCGGGAGGTGAGCCATCGACTCCGCAACGCGCAGACAGGCATTCAGCGATCAGGTCGCCATCGTCGGGGTCGGGACCACCCCGTTCGGGGCGCTTTATCGCGATCGCGACCGTAACCGCAGCGCCTACCAGCTCGGCATCATCGCCTTCAAGGAGGCGCTGGCCGACGCCGGGCTGGAGAAGGACGAGATCGACGGCGTGATCGTCTCGCGCATCCCGCACTACGGCCGGATGTGCGAGCTCCTCGGGCTGCGCTACCCGAAGTTCGTGAACGTGCTGCCCGGCGAGGGCCGCCAGTCCGGCATGGCGCTGGAGTACGCGGCGATGGCCGTGCAATCCGGCCTCGCGGACGTGGTCGCGCTGATCTACGGCAACAACGGACGCTCCGTCGGCGCCACCTACGGCGGCGAGGGCGGAGCGCCCGACTCCAACGCGACGAACTTCGACGCGCCCTACGGGATGACCTCGCCCGGGGCCGCCGTGGCGCACATGTTCCGGCGGCACCAGTACCTCTACGGCACCCGGGTGGAGGCGCTGGGCGAGCTCTCGATCAACAACCGCGCCAACGCCGCGCTCAACCCGAACGCCGTGATGCGCGATCCGATCTCGATGGACGACTACATGAACGCCCGCTACATCGCGGAGCCGTTGCGGCTGTTCGACTACTGCCTGATCAACGACGGCGGCGTCTGCCTGATCGTGACGTCCGCCGAGCGCGCCCGCGATCTGAAGAAGCCGCCCGTCTACCTCACGGCGACGGCGCAGGGCAGCGACCTGACGCCGGTCTACACCGCCGACGACTTGTTCCAGAAGCCGCTCAGCCGGATGGCGGACGAGCTGTTCGCCACGGCCGGCATCGGGCGCGAGGACATCGACTTCGCGCAGATCTACGACAACTTCACGCCGACGATCCTGTTCACCCTCGAGGGTATGGGCTTCTGCGGGATCGGCGAGAGCGGCGACTGGGTGAGTCCGGAGCGCATCGCCCGCGACGGGGAGCTGCCGATCAACACCAGCGGCGCGCACACGAGCGAGAGCTACATGCAGGGCTGGGCGCTCCATGTCGAGACCGTGCGGCAGCTGCGCGGCGAGTGCGGCGAGCGGCAGGTGGCGGACGCACACTACGGGCTCTACGCCTGCACCGCGCCCGTCAGCGTCGCGCACATACTGAGGAACTGAGCAATGACGACCGACGCCAGCGAGTACGCCCGGCCGCTCCCGACCCCAACGCCGCTCACCGCACCCTACTGGGAGGCGACGAAGCGGCACGAGCTGCGCATCCAGCGCTGCGACGACTGCGCCCACTTCTGGTTCCCGCCCGCCGAGTACTGCCCGCAGTGCCTCAGCGAGGACTACACGTGGACCGAGGTGAGCGGCCGCGCGAAGCTGTGGTCCTGGATCGACATGTGGCAGGTCTACTTCCAGGGCTTCGAAGAGCGACCCTACAACGTCGGCTACGTGGAGCTCGAGGAGGGGCCGCGCCTGATGAGCAACCTCGTCGACTGTGACCGCGAGGCGCTGCGCTGCGACATGCCGCTGGAGGTGGTCTTCGACGACGTGACCGCGGAGGTCACGCTGCCGAAGTTCCGGCCGGCGGAGGAATAGTCGCAGGGTTGTCGCTCCGGGCCTTGACTCCGATCGCGTGAGGCCGGGGCCGCCTGCGGGGGGCGGCCCGCGCACAGGCTTCATTGACAGGTGTCACCGATCCCGCAATAGTCCGCAACATACCCGGCCATCCGGGTTCGTTAACCAAGCACCAAGGGGGGCGCCATGCGAGACAGCGAGTCAAGATTCTGGCTAACGAGGCCGGGACCGGTTACCCGACGCCAACTGCTCCGCGGGTCCGCCGTGGCTGGCCTGGGCCTCGCGGCTGCCGCACTGATCGGGTGCGGCGACGGCGACGACGACGATGATGCGCCGGCTCCGGCAGCCGCGACCGCCGTGCCGGCGACCGCCGCGCCGACCGGTCAGACGATCAGCACGGCAACCGCGGCGCCGGCCACGCCGGCGGCCGCCGGCATCAAGCGAGGCGGGCGGCTCCAGTTCTACTCCGCCCGGCAGGCGCCGAACCTCGATCCCACGCTTTCGATTTCCTTCCAGACGCACCACCGCATCTCGCTCATCTACAGCAACCTGGTGGAGCTGCTACGGGGACCGGGCGGCATCTACGACACGGTGATTGCGCCGGACCTCGCGGAGACGTGGGAGAACACGCCGGACCGGCTGACGTGGACGTTCAATCTCCGTCAGGGCGTGAAGTGGGCGAACGTGGCGCCGATGAACGGCCGGCCGCTCGAGGCCGAGGACGTGCTCTTCAGCTTCGAGCGGAATCTCTTGCCGGAGGCAGTGAACCGGGCGCGCTACAACATGCTGGACGGCTTGCCGACGGCGCCCGACGACTCCACCGTCGTGTTCAATCTGGAGTACCCGCACCCCGGGTTCCTCTTCAACCTGGGATCGGAGCCGTCCGAGATCCAGCCGCCCGACGCCGTCGCGCAGGAAGGCGATCTCAAGAACTGGGGCGCCGGCACCGGCCCGTTCATCATGACGCGCTACGAGCCGGCGGAAACCGCGGAGTACGACAGGAACCCGGATTACTACGACGCGGACAACGTCTACCTCGACGGGGTCGACACGCTGGTCGTGCCGGACAAGGCGACGGCGATCGCGAACTTCCGCTCGGGCAACCTCGACATGCTGGGCAACGGCAACGGGATGCACGGCTTGCGCCCGTCCGATCGTGACGCGATCGCGGAGACCGACCCGGACGCGATCATCACTCCATACATAGCCCCCAGCCAGGCCGCGCTCGCGATGCGCTTCGAGGCGGAGGGCCTCACGGACGTGCGGGTGAGGCGGGCCGTCAACCACGCGCTGAACCGCAACGCTTACCTCGCTGCACTCAGCGAGGGGGAAGGCGTCTTCACCGGCACCTTCCCCTTCCATCGCTTCCCCGAGTTCGCGCTGCCTGAGGCGGAGCTGGCGAACCTGCTGCGTTACGACGTGGCGGAGGCGAAGAAGCTAGTGGCGGCGGCCGGCGTCGAGGATGGCTTCACGGCGAAGATCGCCTGGCTCAGCCCCTCGCACGAAGCCGTGGTCAACATCCACGTGGAGATGCTGAAGGAGATCGGGATCGGGCTCGACACCGGCGCCGAGATCCTCGACTACACGGGCTGGGTAAGCAAGACGTTCACCGGGCAGTACTCGCAGTTCGCCGCCTGGGGCTACCTGGTGGGGAGCATCTGGGACTACGTGGTGGGCCTCCACCACACCGAGGGCAACCGCAACGGGCCCGCGCAGAGCTACCCCGCGATCGATGCGAAGATCGAGACCCTGCTACGCTCCGGGGACGAGGAGGAGCAGGTCCAGATCGTGCAGGAGATCGAGCGCTTCGCGCTGACCGAGGGGCTCTGGAACCTGCCGCTCTACTCCGGCCAGAGCTACCTGATTGAGCAGCCCTGGGTGAAGAACTTCAAGCCGAGCTTCGGCGCGAAGGGCGGGGTCTACCTCAGCAACCACGTCCGCCACACGTGGCTGGACAAGTAGCGCCGCGCCGCGGCGCCCGGTAACGGCACAAGGGGGTGCGCCCGACAGGTCGGGCGTGCCCTCGCGTGCGCGTTGGGATGCGTGAAGTGAACCTCGGGTGACGGGCTATATCGCCAGACGGCTGCTCGGGATCGTCCCGGTCATGCTGCTGGTCTCGGTGATCGTCTTCACCCTGATCCGCATCATCCCCGGCGACGTGGTCGACCTGATGCTGGAGAACCTGGCTTCGGGCGGGGAGCGTGGCGTCGAGGCAAAGGTCCGCGAGGAGTTGCGGGCGCAACTCGGCCTCGACAACCCCCTCCCGGTCCAGTACTTCGACTACATGCGCGGAGTGCTCCAGGGCGACCTCGGCCAGTCGCTCTTCCGGGGCCGCCCGGTGAGCGGCGAGATCGTGAATGCCTTCCCCGTGACCGCCCAGCTGACGATTGTCGCGATCGTGATCGCCTTCTGCATCTCGATCCCACTCGGTACGCTCTCTGCTGTGAACCAGGACGGCTGGGTCGACAACGTGGCGCGGACCGGCGCGATCCTCGGACTCTCGCTTCCGACGTTCTGGACGGGGACGATGCTGATCGTGTTCATGGCGCGATGGTGGAGTTACACGCCGCCGCTCGAGTTCGTCTCTCCGTTCACCAGCCCCTGGGGGAATTTCCAGAAGATCCTCTTCCCCGCGGTCGTACTGGCGGTGGTGCTCGCCGGCAGCGTGGCGCGGATGATGCGCTCATCGCTGCTGGAGGTGCTGCGGCAGGACTACATCCGGACGGCCCGGGCGAAGGGTCTGCTGACCCGGGTGGTCGTCACGAGGCACGCCATGAAGAACGCGATGATCCCCGTAATCACCATCGTCGGGCTCCAGTTTGCCCAGTTGCTCGGCGGCACGGTCATCGTGGAGACCATCTTCACCATCCCCGGCCTCGGGCGGCTGACGGTGGACGCGATCATGAACCGTGACTACCCGGTGCTGCAGGGGACGGTGCTGGTCTTCGCGGCCACGCTCCTGACCATGAATCTGGTAATTGACATCTTCTACTCATGGCTCGATCCGCGGATCCGCTACGGAACGGCGGACTAGCGGATGACAGCAAGGACAGGCGGCGGGGGATGAGCACAGAGGCCGCGCCGATCGATGAGCGTCTTGCCGCGGTCCTGCCGTCTCGGGGGCTCCGCTGGCGGATCAGGCGGCTTGGCCGTATCGCGCGCCGGAAACCGCTGGGCGCCGTCGCCCTGCTGGTGATCGTCGTGCTCGTCACGACAGCAGCGGCCGCCAACGTCGTGGCGCCGTACCCGCCCAACGAGCAGCACTACGAGGACATCCTGGTCTCTCCGAACAGCACCTATCTGCTGGGCACGGACGACCTCGGCCGCGACCTGCTGTCGCGCATCACCTTCGGGGCGCGGGTCTCGCTGTTCGTCGGCTTCTTCTCCGTACTGATCGGCGTTGCCCACGGGACCTGGTGGGGATCGGTGTCCGGGTACTTCGGGGGCAGGATCGACTACTTCGTGCAGCGCGTGATGGACGCGTTCATGGCGATCCCGTTCCTGGTGCTGGCGCTGACGCTGGTGGCGATGGCGGGGGCGAGCCTGCGCAACGTGATCATCGCGCTCGGTTTCGCGTTGACCCCGGCGACGAATCGCATCGTCCGCGGGACGGTGCTCTCGGCGAAGGAGAATCAGTACGTCGAGGCGGCGAGGGTGATCGGCTGCGGGAACATCCGCACGCTCTTCCGCCACATCCTGCCCAACGTGTTCGCCCCAATCATCGTGATCGCCACGGTCTTCCTCGGATCGGCCATCATCGCGGAGGCGTCTCTGAGCTTCCTCGGGATGGGGAGTCCGCCGCCCAACACATCCTGGGGATCGATCCTCAGCCAGAGCGGCCGCGAGTTCCTCGAACGAGCGCCGTGGATAGCGATCTTCCCGGGTGTCGCGATCGCGCTCGTCGTTCTTTCATTCAATCTGCTCGGAGACGCGCTCCGGGACATCCTCGATCCGCGGCTAAGGGAATAGGGAGCCTGTGATCGTGACGCGGTCATGGCTGTCTGAAGTTCAGGGAGGCTGACATGCCGGATGACGAACTGTTGCGGAGCATGCGCGACCAATGCGCCGTCGTCGGCGTGGGCGTGAGCCCGTTCTCGCGCCATACCGGCCGCAGCGAGCTCAGCCTCGTGGCGGAGGCGTTCCGCAACGCCGTCGAAGACGCGGGACTCGAGCGCGCCGACGTCGACGGGCTGCTCGTGAACATGGGCCCGGACGTGGACCGCCTCCCGCAGCTCCTCGGTATCGAGGTCGAGTGGGCGTTCCAGACCTGGCGACACGGGCGGCTGTCCGCGCAGACGGTGCAGATGGCCGGGCTGGTGGCGCACTCGGGGATGGCCAACTACGTCGCGTGCATCGGCGCGACCGTGGCGAACCCCCAGGGTACGGAGGAGGGCGGCGAGGCATTTCGCCCCGGCGGCGGCCCGCACTGGGAGTTCCCGCACTACGGGATGGTGCACCCGGGCGCCCTTCCGGCGATGTCCTTCCGGCGCTACGTGAGTATGCACGGCGCCGATCCGGAGAAGCTCGGCGCGGTCGCCGTGAACCAGCGGGCGAACGCCGATCGCAACCCCAACGCCGTCTACACGGCGCGGCCGATCACGCAGGACGACTACGTCAACTCCCGCTACGTCATCGAGCCGCTGCACCTCTTCGACTTCGCCGCCGTGAACGACGCGGCGGTCTGCATGATCGTCAGCACGGCCGATCGCGCGAGGGACGCCGCACAGCCCCCGGTCTATCTGTCCGGCATGCAGGGCATGAAGGCAGGCCGCTCGCAGGTGGTGTTCGCGATGGAGGGGCTGGGCGCCGGCGCCCAGGATGTCTACCAGTACTCCGCGCCGGCGTCGATGCCCGTCTACGAGATGGCGGGCGTGAGCCGCGAGGACATCGACCTGCTCCAGATCTACGACAGCTTCTCGCCCGAGGTGATCTACGGCCTCGAACAGCTCGGCTTCTGCGGACCCGGAGAGGCGCTCGACTTCATCCAGGAGGGGCGCACCGCCGTCGGCGGGGAGCTGCCGGTGAACACCGCCGGCGGGCACCTCTCGGAGGCGATGATCGGCGGCTGGGGACACCTCGCCGAGGCCGTGCAGCAGGTGCGCGGCGCGTGCGGCGAGCGGCAGGTGGAGGGCGCGAAGCTGGCGCAGTACGTGCATGGCCCATTCGTCTCCATCATCTTCCGCGCGGACTAGGGGGTCATCGTGGCGAACGCACCGCTTCCCGTCGTTCCGGACTACGAGCGGCCCTATTGGGAGGGCGCCAGGCGCGGCGAGCTGCTGCTGCAGCAGTGCGCCGCGTGCAGCAAGACCCGCACTCCGATGTCGCCGATCTGCCCGGATTGCCTGTCCGAGGACACGACCTGGGTTCCCGCCTCCGGGCGCGGCACGGTCGAGTCCTGGATCGTGTACCGGCAGGCGTTCCACCCGGGCTTCCTGGACGCGCTTCCCTACAACGTCGCCTGGGTGGCCCTCGAGGAAGGACCGCGCGTCACCTCGAACATCGTCGGCGTCGAGCTCGACGAACTCCGTGCCGGGATGGCCGTGGAGGTGGTGTTCGAGGAACTTAACGACGAGATCACCCTGCCGCGGTTCCGGCCGGCGTCCTGACGCCGGCGGCAGGCAGGAACGGAGCGCACATGGCAGACCTCACGAGCGGCGGCGAGCGCATCGCGGTCGTCGGCGTTGGCACGACGAATCGCTACGGCCGCTATCCGGAGATGGACGCCTACGGGATGGCGCAGGAGGCGTTCCGCAACGCCCTCGATGACTGCGGGATGACCCAGGACGAGATCGACGGGGTGATCGTCGGCATGGGGACGGGGCAGCCGACGGGGTACGACGAGATGGTGCGCATACTGGGGATCCAGCCGAAGGTGGCGTACCCGTACAGCAACGGCGGCCGGCTGTTCGGGCCCTCGATCGCGCAGATGGCCGCGCTGGTGCAGTCCGGCCAGTGCGAGAACATCGCCTTCATCTACACGAACAACGCCCGCACGGCGGGCGTGCGCTTCGGCGGCCAGGACGAGGGCGCAAGCGCGATCCATCCCGTCTACGGCTTCACCTCGCCGGGCGCGAATGCGGCGCTCGAGTTCAATCGCTACGTGCACCACTACGGCCAGGATCGCGAGAAGCTGGGGGCGATCCCGATCGCCCAGCGCAAGCATGCCGCGCTCAACCCGATGTCGATCATGGGCGACCGGCCGCTGACCTGGGACGACTACGCCGGCGCGCGCTACATCGCGGAGCCGCTGCGCCTGTTCGACTACTGCATCATCAACGACGGCGCCGTGGCCTTCATCATGACCAAGGCCGACCGGGCGCGAGACCTGCGCAAGCCGCCGGTCTACCTCGCGTCCGCCAGCCAGCAGGCCGGCTGGAACATGTACCACTTCGAGGACGGCTTCGAGTACGAGCCCTACCAGCGGGTGGCGGAGCGCGTCTACGGCGAGGCCGGCGTCGGCCCCGGCGATATCGATGCGCTGATGTGGTACGACGCCTTCGCGCCGTTCCTGCTCTACTACCTTGAGGGCTTCGGCTTCTGCGGCCGCGGCGAGGCGCTGGACTTCGTGCAGGACGGCCGCGTCGAACTCGGCGGGGAGTTGCCGATCAACACCTCGGGCGGCCATCTGTCCGAGACCTACCTGCAGGGGCGCGCGATCTTCGTCGAGGCCGTGCGCCAGATCCGCGGCGAGTGCGGCGAGCGGCAGGTCAAGGACGCCGAGGTGGTCCAGTTCATCGGGACCGCGCCCAACGCCAGCTCATTCATCCTGACGAAGGAGTAGCGCGATGGCGGACAGTTACACGAAGCCTCTGCCGATTGTCGATGCGGTCAGCGCACCCTACTGGGAAGCCGCGAAGCGCCAGGAGTTCGTCATGCAGCGCTGCGACGACTGCGCGCGGTTGCGGTTCCCGCCCACGACGTCGTGCTGGTCCTGCCTCTCGCCGAACACGACGTGGACGGCGCTCTCCGGGCGGGGCACGGTCTGGTCCTACATCCTCATGCACCAGCTCTACTACCCGGCCTTCGCCGACGAACTCCCGTACCCGGTCGCCGTGATCGAGACGGAGGAAGGCGTCCGGCTGATCTCCAACCTCGTGCAGGTCGTGAGGGAGGACATCGAGATTGGAATGGCGGTCGAGGTCGTGTTCGAGGATGTGACGGACGAGTTCGCCATCCCCAAGTTCCGGCCCGCCGGCTGAGGCGCGGCCCATTCCCGTTGGGGGCGTCCCCGTTCGGTTGACGGGGCAGTCGGGCCAACCTAGAACAGCAACGTCTGTGATACGCTGCGGCTCAGTTCGCGTGCTTAGCCGGAGGTAGCCATGGCAGGCCCCTTGTCCGGTCTTCGCGTCATGGATGTCTGCCAGTTGGCGGTCGGTCCCTGGGGCGCATCCCTGCTCGGCCAGCTCGGCGCCGAGGTCATCAAGATCGAGGTGCCCGACGGGGATCCGATCCGCAACCTCCTGCCCCACATGGAGGGCGTAGGCACGTACTACACGTCCGTCAACGTCAGCAAGAAGAACATCGCCCTCGACCTCAAGAACCCGCGACACCTGGAGATCGCGCTCACGATCGCCGAGCGATCGGACGCGTTCGTCGAGAACTTCCGCCCGGGCGTCATGGAGCGCCTCGGCCTCGGCTACGAGGCGCTGAGTGCGCTCAACCCGGACATCGTCTATTGCTCCTCGTCCGGCTACGGCGCGCGCGGCCCGCGCAGGCGAGAGGGCAGCGCCGACGGCTACGCGCGCTCCTTCACCGGTTTCGACAGCATCAACGGCCCCGAGGGCGCCCGGCCGGAGAACTTCCGCAGCAAGGGCCACATCGACCACACCTGCTCCGCCTTCGTCACCCAGACCCTGCTGGCGGGCCTCTGCGCGCGCGAGCGCTTCGGCATCGCGCAGTTCATCGAGACCTCGATGATGCAGGCGACGACCGTCTACCAGACGAGCCGCATCGCCGAGCACTTCGCGGGCGGACACCCGGCGCCGATGGGCAGCGCGACGACGAACCTCGTACCGCACCAGGCGTTCCGGACGGCCGACGCGTACATCGCGGTCGGCGTGAACACGCAGGAGCAGTGGCGGCGGCTCTGTGCCGCGCTCGATCTGCACGGTCTCGCCGAAGATCCACGGTTCGCTGATAACGCCGCCCGCGTCGAGCACCGTGCCGAGTTGGTCGCGGTGCTTGAGCAGGCCTTCGAGGGGCGGTCGAGCGCGGACTGGCTCGCGACCCTCGAGGCGCACGGCGTGCCGTGTGGCCCGTTCCTGACGTTCGCGGACCTCTGGGCCAGCGAGCACGTGCAGGCCAACGAGCAGATCGTCGAGCGCGATCACCCCTGGGGAGCCGTCAAGCTCGGCGGTGCGCCATGGCGCTTCAGCGCCACGCCCGCGAGCGTCGTACGCGCCCCCGGAATCGACGAGCACCGCGACGAGGTGCTCGCGCTGATCGCGGCCGAGGCCCCGCGGCGGGACGGCCCCCGCGCCGATCCGCAGCCCGCCGCCGCACCGCTCGATGGCGTCACGGTGGTGGAGCTGGCGCAGGGCATCGGCGCGCCGTTCGCCGCCATGCAGCTCGGCGACCTCGGGGCGGACGTGATCAAGGTCGAGCCGCCGGGTGGCGACTGGACGCGCACGATCGGCCCGCCGTTCCTGGGCGAGGAAGGCCCCGTCTTCCTCTCGCTCAACCGCAACAAGCGTGGGGTCGTGCTCGACGTCGAGGACGCGGCCGAGCGGGCCGCCCTCGATGGCCTGATTGCGGGCGCCGACGTGCTCGTGACGGACCTCGCCCCGGCCGAGGCGGAGCGGCTGGGGCTGCGCTACGAGGACCTGGCGGCGGCCAACCCCGAGCTGATCCACTGCAACGTCACACCGTTCGGCGAACGCGGGCCGCTCCGCGACAAGCCGGGCGGCGAGATCGTGCTGCAGGCGATGGGCGACATCTGGCGCTACCTCGGCGCCCTCGACGAGCCGCCGCTGCGCCTCGGCGCGGACGCCTCGGCGATGGCCGCCGGGATCTTCGCGACGCAGGGCGTGATGGCCGCGGTCATCCACCGCGCGCGCGGCGGGAGCGGCCAGAAGGTCGAGGTCTCCGAACTCGGCGCGCTGCTCGCGATCGAGACGCAGCTCAACGCGGCGCAGAGCAACGACTCGCTCTCTGGGGGCTGGCACCTCTCCGCACCCACGGACCCGCCCGAGTACGAGCTGAGCGCCCGCGATCTGGCGGTCAACTTCGGCTTCGTCAGGGACCAGAGCGGATGGGCGGTACTCTGCGAGCGCCTCGGCGTCCCGGAGGAGGTGGCGTCCGATCCGCGCTGGGCGACGACCCTCGACCGCACCCTCAACGGGCAGGCGCTGATCGAGACCTTCGAGCCCTACACCAGCAGGCACAGCGCGGCCGACCTCCAGACGATGATCGAGGAGTGTGGAGGCATCGCGGTCATCTGCAACGACTACCAATCGCTGTTCGAGGATCCGCAGATGCGGGAGTACGAGATGGTCCTGCAGGTTGAGCATCCGACGCTGGGCCCGATCACGACGCTGGGGCTGCCCTGGGGTCTCCCCAAGACACCGGCTTCCGTGCGGCGACCGCCGCCGCTGCTCGGTGAGCACAACGAGGCGGTACTAGCCGGGATCGAGGAGGTGAGCCATGTCGCTGGCGGATAGCGTCCTCGGCAAGGTCTGCATCGCCGGCGTCGGCGCCACGCAGCAGGGCAAGCTCATGGGGCAGAGCGCCGACGACATCGCGATCGAGGCGCTCCGCGCCGCGCTGGCCGACAGCGGCCTCGCGAAGGAAGACCTCGACGGGTTGCTCGTGCAGCCGAGCTTCGGCGGCCAGGGTGACATCAAGGAGATCGGCCACCGGCTCGGGCTGCAGCCGCGCATCGCCGCCAACGCGAGCCACCACGGCGAGTCGATCCAGTACGCGGCGATGCTGATCGCGAGCGGCATGGCGAGCGTCGTGGCCTGCGTCTACGGGACGAACCAGCGCACGAACCGCAACCGCTTCGGCGGGAGCGTCTACCACCTCGGAGGCAACTTCGACGATGTCTACGGGCTCTCCAACCCGGGCGCGGTCGCGGCGTTCAACTACCGCCGCCGCATGCACGACTTCGGAGCCACCGAGGAGCAACTCGGCGCGGTGGCCGTGGCGCAGTCGCGGGCCGCGGAGCTGAACCCGCTGGCGGTCTACCGCGAGCCGCTGACGCTCGATGACTACATAAACGCGCGCTACGTGATCGCCCCGCTGCGACTCGTCGACTTCTGCATGGTCAGCGACGGCGGCTTCGCGGTGATCCTCACCAGCGCCGAGCGTGCGGCGGACCTGCCGGGGACGCCCGTCACCATCGTGGGCATGGGCGCGCAGTCCAGCTTCCAGGAGCTGGAGCACCCGCAGAGTATGTACCACCCCTCGCAGCTTCCGAACGCGGAGATGCTGTGGGGCTCGTCCGGGCTGAGCCCGGCGGACATCGACGCGCTGTACGTGCAGGACTCGTACACGCCCAACGTGCTCTCCGCCCTCGAGAACTACGGATTCTGCGACTTCGGCACGGCCCAGGAGTGGATCCAGGGCGGCAGGATCGAGCTTGACGGGGAGCTGCCGGTGAACCCGCACGGCGGGCAGAACCGCATGACCTACATGGTCGGCTGGCACAACACCTACGACGCCGTCAAGCAGCTGCGAGGCCAGGCCGAGCTGCCCGAGCGCCAGATCGCCGGCCTCGAGACGGTGATGTGCACGTTCTCGACCGGGCACTGGCAGTCCACCTGGTCGCTGATCTACCGGGGTGGCGCATGAGCGAGTACACGAAGCCGATTCCTGTCATCACCGAGCTCAACGAGCCGCACTGGGAGGGCGCGAAGCGAGGCGAGTTCCTCGCGCAGCGCTGCACGGCGTGCGGGCACACCTGGTTCCCGCCCTCGCCGAACTGCAGCAGCTGCCTCTCCGCGGACTACGAGTGGGCGGCGATGGCGGGCACGGGCACCGTCCACTCGTTCATCGTCTACCACCAGGGCTGGCTGCCCGGATACCGCGAAGAACTGCCCTACAACGTCGCGATCGTCGAGCTCGACGAGGGCGTGCGCTTCATCAACAACATCGTCGAGGTGGACAACGACGCGATCGAGATCGGGATGCCCGTCGAGGTGGTCTTCGAGGAGGTCGCCGAGGACGTCGTCATCCCTCGGTTCAGGCCCGTAGCTTCGTAAGCCCGGCGTCCGCTTCGCGGCGGGCGCCCAATGATTGAGGAGGAACATAGTGGCAGCCGGGAGCGGTCCGGAAATCATCGATGTCCATCTGCATCTCTGCAAGGATATCAATCAGGAGCGGCTGGTCTTCCCGAAGGCGGGCTGGCCGGACGAGTGGTACTGGGGCAACCCGGACGCCGTGATCCCGTACATGAACGAGCGCGGGGTCAGCTACGTCGCCACCCAGAACATCATGGACACCGGACGCATGGTCGAGGCTCGTCTCGCGCGCGTCCGCGCCGGCGGCGCCACTGACGAGGAGGTCGAGCAGGTCACCCTCGATCTCGCCGAGAACATGCGCGAGCGCGTGCGCGGCTTCAACGACTGGGCCTGCGAGGCGCATGCCGCGGAGCCGCGCATCATCCCCTTCGTCATGATCGACCCCGTGCTCTTCGGAGAGGGCACGAGCGAGGAGCTCGATCGCTGCCTCGCGATGGGCGCGAAGGGGGTCAAGGTGCACCCCAGCATCTGCGGGCACATGCCGGATCACCCGAACATGATGGGGATCTACGAGCGCATGCAGGAGGCGGAGCTGCCGATCCTCACGGACAGCACCTCGCGCATGAACGAGGACGGCCAGCAGTACGGGCTGCCCACCAACTGGCGCTCCGTGCTTTCCCAGTTCCCGCGGCTGCGGTTCATCATGGCCCACTTCTGCGACGAGATGTGGGACGACCGCGTGGACCTGAGCAGGGAGTTCAAGGACAACCTCTGGTTCGACATCTCGGGCGGCCTCGTGGACGCGCATCACCCGTCGGGAGGGCACTCTTGCCTGCCCGCGAACCAGGCCGTCCGCGTCTTCCGCAAGGTCGGCATCGAACGCATCATGTACGGCTCGGACGGGCCGGGCGTCGGCGCCGGCGAGGACATCCGCGAGATGGCCGCGCAGGTTATGGCGCTCGACCTCACGGACGACGAGAAGGAGCAGATCCTCGCCGGGAACGCGAGGGCGTTCCTCGGCCTCTAGCCCACCGCTCCGGTTATGGGCGCTCAGGCGGTCAGCGGATGACGCCGCCCTCTCGCAGGGCGGCGATGCGCTGCCCGTCGTAGCCGATCTCCGCCAGCACGGCGTCCGAGTTTTCGCCGAGAGTCGGTGGCGCGAGGCGCACGCTTCCCGGCGCCGGCGAGGACATCCGCGAGATGGCCGCGCCGGTCATGGCGCTCGACCCCACGGATGACGAGAAGGAGCAAATCCTCGCCGGGAACGCGAGGGCGTTCCCCGGCCTGTAGTCCACCGCTCCGGATACGGGCGCTCAGGCGTCAGCGGATGACGCCGTCCGCTCGCAGGGCGGCGATGCGCTGCCCGTCGTAGCCGATCTCCGCCAGCACCGCGTCCGTGTGCTCGCCGAGAGTCGGTGGCGCGAGGCGCACGCTACCCGGGGTATCCGAGAGCTTCCACGCGAGGCCACCGGTCCGGAATTCGCCTCGCGTCGGGTGATCGAGGGTCAGCAGCATGTCCTGCTCGAGGATGCCCTCGTCGTGGAACATGCTGTCGTAGTCGTGCACCGGGGCGCACATCACGCCCAGCTCGTCGAGGAGCTGGAGCAGCTCCTCGCTGCTGTGGTTCAGGAACGCCTTTGAGAGGTAGGGCTTGACCTCGGCCAGGTCCTCGGAGGCAATCGGGCGATCGCCGATCTGCGGATCGGCGCGCACCTCGTCCAGCACGCCCACGCGCTCCAGCATCACCTGCAACGCGTTCGGGTCGCGGGCGTAGCCGAGCGTGAACTCGATCGCGCGGTCCTTCGTCTGGTACCCGTGCGCGGGGGGCTCCAGGTGCGAGGTGTAGAAGCCGCCGCCGCTTCCGACCTCGTCGGGGTCACTGAAGGCGGTGGTGTAGTTCTGCTGGGTAGCGATCATGCCCATCAGGTACGAGGTCTCGATGTACTGACCCTCCCCGCTCTGGCGCCGCCAATAGAGGGCGGCCAGGATCGCCTGCAGCGCGTACATCGAAGCGGTCACGCCGGCGTAGTTGGACCCGAAGCGCACGGGCTCTGTCCCGCGCTCGCCCGCGAAGCGGGTCACGCCGCTGATCCCCTGCACGATCAGGTCCGTGGCCGGCTTGTCGGCGTTCGGGCCCAGCCGCCCCAGCAGCGAGAGGTCGCAGTAGATCAGGCCGCCGTTCGCGGCCGAGAGCGTCTCGTAGTCCAGGCCCATCCGGGCGGCGTCCGCCGCCTTCGGGAAGGACTCGACAAGGATGTCGGCGCTCGCGGCGAGATCGCGCACGACCGCGAGGCCCTCCTCGCGGTCGAGGTCGACGGCGATGCTGCGCTTGTTGCGGTTCATGCCGATGAACAGCGGGCCGTCTGCGTCGTCGAAGGGCGGCCCCAGCGGGCGAGCCCAGTCGCCCTCGAGGCCCTCAACCTTGATCACGTCGGCGCCCGCGTCGCCCAGCTGCATCGCGCAGAAGGGAGCGCCGTCGCCCTCGCTGAGGTCGAGGACGCGGACCCCGGCGAGCGGGGCGGTCATGATCGGACTTCGCTGCCAGCGGCTGCGGCGGCGCGCTCGCGCTCGCCCAACTCGGCCAGCACGTCGTCGCGGTCCTGGTCCATCAGCGACGCGAGCTTCCCGTACTCCGCCGGCGTGCGGCTGAGCAGCCACGGCACGGCGTTGACGCGCACGCGGCCCATCTCCGGATGCTCGCGATCGGCGAGCATCTCGTTCGCGACGACCTGGGGTTCGGTGTAGAGGTCCTCGATGTCCCAGTGGACGGGGCCGCAGGGTACGCCCGCCGCCTCCAGCTGCTCGATCCAGCGATTGCCGCTGTAGCGCAGGAAGGCCTTGTTCAGGATCGGCAGCAGCTCCTCGCGCTGCTCCACGCGCTTTGCGTTGGAGTCGAAGCGCGCGTCGTCGGCGAGCTCCGGCAGCTGCAGCGTCTCGCAGAGCGCGCGCCAACTCGGCTCGCTCGGGCACTCGACGAGGATGTAGCCGTCGGCAGCGAGGAAGGCCTGGCTGGGGACGACGTGCGGGCTGCCGCTCCCCCAGGGCCGGGGCGTCTCGCCGCTGCTGAAGTACTCGGCGGCGCGCACCGAGCCGACGGCGATCATCGTCTCCGTCTGCGAGCACTGCGCCCATTGGCCCTTGCCGGTGTCCTCGCGCGCCAGCAGCGCGAGCAGGATTGACTGCGTCACCGTGAGCGGCGAGGCGAAGTCGATCACGATGAAGCGCGGGCGCTCGCCGCGGCCGCCCTCGCGACCGGTCAGCGAGAAGTAACCGCCCATCGCCTGCGAGATCGGGTCGACAGTCGCCTTGTGGGCGTAGCGGCCGGTCTGGCCGAAGCCGCTGGCCGAGGCGTAGATGAGCCGTGGGTTGATCGAGGCGAGGAGGTCGTACTCCACCTGGAGGCGGTCGGAGACGCCACGCCGCCAGTTCTCCATGAAGACATCGGCGTCGCGGATCAGGCGGTAGAGGACCTCGCGTCCCGCCGGCTCCTTGAGGTTGAGGACGATGTTGCGCTTGCCGTGGTTCATGCCGGCCATGGGCAGCGCGTGCCCGCGCTTGAACGGGCCGGCATGCCGCATCATCTCGCCCTTGGGCTGCTCGACCTTGATGACGTCGGCGCCGAGGTCGGCGAGCAGGGAGCCGGCCCAGGGGCCCTGCGCCCCCTCCGTGACGTCTACGATCCGAACTCCGGTAAGTGGTCCGGCCATTGTCTCAGCCCTCCTTCGCGTCGCTCCGCGCCGGGCGATCGTGCAGCGCGGAGTGCTGGCCCGCGCCGGGTCGGCCGTGCGCTAGCTCGATCCCCTCAGTCGCGGGTCCAGCACGTCCCGCAGCCCGTCGCCGAGCAGGTTGAACGCCAATACTGTGATCATAATAGCGAGGCCGGGGAAGATTGCCATCCAGGGCGCGACTTCCATGAACTCGCGGCCGGGCCCGCTCAGCATCGCGCCCCACGAGATCACCGTCGGCGGCCCCAGGCCGAGGAAGTTCAGTGACGACTCCGCGATGATCGCTCCGCCCATCGTGATCGAGGCGAGCACGATGACGGGCGCGAAGATATTGGGCAGGATGTGGCGCGCGATGATGCGAGGCGTCGCACACCCGACGACGGTCGCCGCCTCTACGTACTGCTCGCTCTTGATGGCCAGCGTCGAGCCGCGAGCGACCCTGGCCGCGCGCGGTGAGATCGCGATTGCGAGCGCGATGATGAGGTTGTTCAGGGTCGGGCTGACCAGCGAGATCAGCATCACCGCGATCACGATCAGCGGGATCGACATCACGGCGTCGATCACGCGCTGGACGATCATGTCGAAGGTGCCCTCGAGGTATCCGGAGATCACCCCGATCACCACGCCGCTGCCCGTCCCCAGGAGCACGGCTCCCAGGCTGGCCCACAACGACACGCGCGATCCGACGATGATCCTGCTCAGGATGTCGCGCGAAGCGTGGTCGGTGCCGAGCAGGAAGGTGAGCGAGGGGGCCTCCAGGAAGTGACCGCCCGGCACTCCAACCCGAGGTTGGTACGGGGCGATCAGCGGTCCGAAGATCGCCAGCGTCACCAACAGCGCGATCACCAGCGCAGAGAAGGTGCCCAGCGGCTTCCTCCTGGCTATGCGACCGAGCCGCTGCAGCCGGTTGCGGCGCCCAGCATTGCCCAGGAGCGCCACGGGAAGGGCTATCGCCCCCCGGGAGCCGGCCGCGCTGCCGCCGCGCTCGCTGCTCATCGCGCGGGCCCGTAGCGCAGCCGCGGGTCGATCAGGCCGTAGCTGAGATCGACTGCGAGGTTCACGAGGATCACTATCACGGCGAACACCAGCACGGTGCCCTGGATCACAGGATAGTCCTTTGTGGTCACCGAACTGATGGTCAGCTGCCCCAGCCCCGGTAACGCAAAGATCGACTCGATGATCACCGTTCCTCCGAGCAGCGAAGCCAATTGCAGCCCCATGAACGTGAGCACGGGGATGAACGCGTTGCGGAGCGCGTGCCGCCGAATCACGACCGCCGTCGTGAGCCCCTTGGCGCGTGCGGTGCGGACGTAGTCCTGCCGCAGCACCTCCAGCATCGACGAACGCACCATGCGGGCGACCGACCCGGTCAGCGCCGCCCCGAGCACCAGCGCGGGAGGAACGAACTGCTGGAGATTGGCCTTGGGATCCTCGATGAAGGAGACGTAGAAGAGCGGCGGAAAATAGTTCCACCAGATCGCCGGCATGATGATGACCAGGGTCCCGATCCAGAAGATCGGCGCTGCAAAGGCCGAGATCGTGACCACACGCAATACGTAGTCCGTAACCGAGTCCTGGCGCAGCGCGCTCACGATCCCGACCAGGACCGAGACGGTGCTCGAAAAGGCCATGGCGAGGACCGTCAACTCAAGGGTGATGGGAAACGCGTCCCTGATCTTCTTCAGCACCGGCTTGCGGTCGTAGGCGGAGACCCCCATGTCTCCCCGCGCCAGGTTGGCCACGTAGATCGCGAACTGAATCGGGATCGGCTTGTCGAGGTTGAGTTCCTTGCGGATCGCATCCTTCGTGAAGGGCGATCCGCCGACGCCGGCGTTGTCGACCATCAAGTCCGCGATGTCGGTCGGGAGGATCCGCGTGGCGAGGAACACGAAGGCCACGACGAGGAGCACCGTTGGGACCGCAAGGAGGACGCGCCGGGAGGCGTACACGAACACCGCGTTACTCCGCCACCGCGCGTTCCATGCTGCAAGCTCCTCCCGCGGTTCCGGGCGCCCTACGCAAGCGGCGTCCGTGTTCCGGGGCCGGGTCGAATCGAGGCCTCAATCCCCTCTGCCCACGGAGCGCCCCGGCTTCGGCGGCCTGTGCCCCGGCCGGAAACGACACCCCGCCTGGGCGCAGCCCCGGCGGCCGCGCGACTGGAGCCGCGTGGCCGCCCAGGCTCTGCTGCGCTACGCCACCCGCCAGGACTCCAGCGTCCACTCGATCCCCGGCGGCCGCAGGGCAGGCCGGAAGTTCCGCAGCTTCGAGTTGTACATGCTCCAGGTGAAGTTGCGAGGAAGGTGCAGCATCGAGAGCACATTCGTGAGGATGTGCGTCTGGAGGGCGCGAACCTTCTCCAGCCGCTCCTCTTCGTCCAGCGTCTGGCGCATCTCGGTCAGGTCCGCCTCGACCTTCGGATCGTTGAGCCCCGGGCCGTTGCGCGGTCCGCCGGGGAAGTACTGGGCAAGCAGGTAGTCCAGCGGGTCGTACAGGCCCATCCCGAAGATCGCGACGTCCTCGAACTTGTTGTTGTACACCTTGTTCACGAAGGTGCTGTACTCGTCGGTGGAGTACTCCGAGGGCAGGCCGAGCGCACCCTCGATTTGCTGGCCGATCAGCTCCGCGAGTTCGCTGGACCAGGGGATGACCGCGCTCGGGGCGATGTACGTCTCGTTGAGCGCGCTCGGCATGCCCGCCGCCGACCAGAGCTTGGCGGCCTCGGCCGGATCGGTCTGGAAGATGTCGAGCTCCTTCAACTCGTCCGGCTGGAACGCCCACTTCCCGAATCCGATGGGGATGACGCCGTTGAAGTGGCCGTTGCCCTGCATCGTCTGATCGATGATCTGCTGATGGTCGATCGTCTTCCCGATCGCCCTCCGGGCCCGTACGTCCGCCCACTTCGGGTTTCTCATGTTGAACCAGACGGCAAAGTTGCCGATCGACGGATTCTGGTACGTCACGACCTTGTCATCGAGCGTCTGCAGGTCCGCCGGGTTGAGCCCGGTGGAGGGCGAGAAGTCGACCTCGTTGGTTCGCAGCGCGGCCTTGCGTGTCGCCGTATCGTTGACGACCTTGATGTCGTATTTCTCGTAGTAGATCTTGTCGGCGTCGATGAAGTCCGGGTTCTTGGTGTAGCGCGAGCCCTCGCCCTGGATGGTTTCGTCGTGCAGGAACGGACCGGGCCCGACGAGGGTCGTCTTGAAGTCCCCTTCCGTTTCGCCGACCTCGCGCGGCGTGATGAACGCAGGCTCCGCGGAGAGCGAGTACATCAGGTACGCCGAGGGCGCGAAGAGGTTGAAGGTGGCCGTGTGGTCGTCGGGCGCGTCGATCGTGTTGACGTCGCTGAAGCGCGGGCCGAAGACGCTGGTCGGGTCGCTCTTGTAGCGCTCGATCGAGTACTTGACGTCGTCCGCCACAAGCTCTCGCCCGTTGACAGGCGGCGTGTTGCTGTACTTCACGCCCTCGCGCATGTGGAACGTGAGGGTGGCGCCATCGGGGCTGAACTCCCAGCTGTCGACCGCCCAGGACGGCACCTGGCTCGTGTCCGCGAGATCCTCGCCCGGGTTGCGTGCGACGCTGACCAGCCGCGGGTAGACGAGCCCGATCCGCTCGGGCGTCGTATAGATCTGCGAGGCGAGCGGGTCCAGGCTGGCCGCGTCCCGCGACTGCAGGATCTGGAAGCTCTCGCTGACGACCGGCTGGTCGGCGGCCGCTGCGGTAGCGGCCACGGCGGTAGGCGCCGTGGTGGCGGCAGGCGCCGCCGCGCCCCCGTCGTCATCATCGTCCCCGCAGCCGATCAGCGCTGCGGTGGCCAGTCCGAGGCCGGCGACGCCAGCTCCCCGCAGGAGCTGCCGGCGTGTCACCGCCGGGCGTCCGCCCGTCCAGAACCTCTGATCGTTGCGCATGATATCCCCCCTGAGTGTGCTCACGATCGTGAACACGCTTGACTATGAATGAAACACGCCGTTTGTCAATAGCCGGATCGCCGCCAGCGGCCCCGAAGCGTTGCGACGAAATCTGCGGATCAAGCGGCGAAATTGGCTCTGCTCTCCGCGGCGATGCACATGAGCGCGGTTGGGGGCCGCTGACATTCGTTTTGTGATTGGCTATGCTGGGCCGGCGCTGCGTCTCCAGAAGAGCTCTCGCGCTCCGGCCGGCGTCGCGCAGAGGGAGCGACTATGAGCGTCACCGAGCTGGCCACGCTCCGCGATCGCGCGGCGATCGTGGGCGTTGGCACCACCCAACAGGGCACGATTCCGGGCAAGGACGGCAACGAGATCGCCGTCGACGCCTTCAAGCTGGCGCTCGACGACGCCGGCCTCGAGAAGGGGGACATCGACGGGCTGCTGACCTGCCGCTCGTTCGGAGACCTCGGCGTGGACACGCAGCTCGCGCCGATGCTCGGGCTCAATCCCCTCTACAGCGCCACCCTCGACTACGGGACGTGCAACTTCTCGCTGCACTTCGCGGCGATGCTGATCGCCAGCGGCTTCGCGCACACCGTGGCCTGCGTCTACGGGACGAACCAGCGCTCGAACCGCAACTACTTCGCCGGCGGCACCTCGGCGGACTACACCCAGGCGCACGGCTTCGCCAACATCGCGGGGCCGGCCTCGATGGCGCTCCGCCGCCACATGCACGAGTACGGCACCACCGAGGAGCAGATGTCGGCGATCGCCGTGACCGAGCGCGCGCACGCGCGCCTCAATCCGATCGCCGTGATGCGCGACCCGCTGACGAAGGACGACTACCTCAACTCGCGCTACATCGTGCAGCCGCTGCACCTCTTCGACATGTGCCTCATCACCGACGGCGGCTCCTGCGTGATCGTGACGTCGGCCGAGCGGGCGCGCGACATGAAGCAGCCGCCGGTGTACCTCATGGGCATGGCCGAAAACACATCCATGCGGGATTTCCAGAACGACGATCAGCTGATGCGTCCGTTCATCCAGAAGGTGGCGGAGCAGATCTACCCGGCCGCCGGAGTCAGCCGCGACGATGTGGACCTGCTGTTCATCCAGGATCCGACGAGCGTCTGGATTCTGCAGATGCTCGAGTGGTACGGGTTCTGCGGGGTGGGCGAGGGCGGCTCCTTCATCCAGGACGGTCGCATCGGCATCGGCGGCGAGTTGCCGCTCAACACCAACGGGGGGCAGCTCTCGGAGAGCTACATGTGGGGCTGGCTGCACATCCCCGAGGCCGTGCGTCAGCTTCGCGGCCAGGCGGGCCCGCGGCAGGTCGAGGGCGCGGAGATCGCGCAGTACTGCTCGACCATGGGTTTCAACAAGGCCGCCTCGACGATCATGAGGAGGGACTAGCGGAATGGCCGACTACACAAAGCCACTCCCCGATGTGACCAACGTGAAGATGGCGCCCTACTGGGAGGCCACGAAGCGCCACGAGCTGCGGATGCAGCGCTGCCCCAACTGCGACTACGTCCGCTTCCCCGCGGCGCAGCACTGCCCCGAGTGCCTCGAGGAAAACGACGACTGGGTGCAGCTGAGCGGGCGCGGGACGGTCTGGTCGTTCGGCGTCTACTACCACGTCTTCAACCCGAACTTCGCCGATGACATCCCCTACAACGTCGCCCTCATCGAGCTCGAGGAGGGGCCGCGCCTCATCACCAACATCGTCGGCGTAGCGAACGAGGAGATCGAGATGGGCATGCCCGTCGAGGCCGAGTTCGACGACGTCACGGACGAGGTGACGCTGGTCAAGTTCCGCCCTCGGGAGTAACGCGCGATCCGTGACGGCCCCTTCCGGGCCGGCGCGTGGGCGCACCGCCAAAGTTTGTTATGCTGCGTCGTGGCCTCGGACGTACGGCAGTCTGGCTCGATTCGTGCCGCACCACCCTGGCCCGCCCCATGCGCTGATCGGAGGCTTCGATGAGTAACGGACCGCTGGCCGGGGTTCGCGTGTTCGATCTGACGATGTGGATGGTGGGGCCGTGGTGCTCCGTACAACTTGGCGCCCTCGGTGCCGACGTCATCCACATCGAGCAGCCGAACGTGGAGTGGGGCTCGCTCGGTGCGGGCGTGCCGCCGCTGATCCACGGCACGTCGATTGGCTACATCGCCTGGAACATGAACAAGCGCGGCCTCTCGCTGGGCATGAAGTCGCCCGAGGATCGCGCCGTCGCCTACGAGCTGCTGAGGACGAGCGATGTCTTCGTCATGAACATGACGCCCGGCGTGGCCGACCGGCTGGGCGTGGGCTACGACGTCGTCTCCGAGATCAACCCCAACATCGTCTACTGCGCGATCACCGGCTGGGGCGAGAGCGGACCGATGCAGTTGACGCCCGGCGCGGATACCCCCGCCCAATACGTCACCGGCTTCGCGACCGGCACCGGAACCCCCGACGACGACGACGAGCTCTACCGCCACTTCACCCAGATGGACGGGACCAGCGGCAACTACGCCGCCCAGGCGATCCTGATGGGCCTCGTGGCCCGCAAGCGCACCGGCAAGGGACAGCGCGTCCACGTCTCGATGCTGAAGGCGGGCTCGGCGCTGCAGAGCGTCCGCATCAGCGAGTACCTCGCCAGCGGCCACCAGCCGCAGCGGCTCGGCTCCGCTTCGCAGAACACCGCGCCGGACCGCGCCTACGTCTGCGCGGACGGCGAGACCCTCGGCGTCTCGGTCACCAGCGAGGCGGAGTGGCAGTCCTTCTGCGAGGTGATCGGCCAGCCCGAGCTCGCCGCTGACCCGCGCTTCAGCGTCAACGCCGATCGCGTCGACCATCGCGAGGAGCTCGATGGCCTGCTGGAGCCGGTGTTCGCGGGGATGGTGCGTGACTACTGGCTGAGGCACTTCAACCTCGCCGGCGTCCCGGTCGGGTATCCGATGACCTGGTCCGAGCTGCGCCATCACGCGCAGGTGCTCGACAACGACTACATCGTCCCTGTGGAGACGGCAGCCTGGGATCAGGTCTGGACGGGCGGCCCGCCCTGGCATCTCTCGGAGACGCCCGCGCGGATGTTCAGCCCGCCCATGCCGGGCCAGCATACGCAGGACATCCTTGCCGATCTCCAGCAGCGGCGCGCAGCCTCGGAGCAGCCGGCGGCCGGCGCCCCCGTGGCTCGGGAGGGCTAGATGAGCGGTCCACTGGAAGGCCTCCGCGTCGTCGAACTCGCCGAGGGCGTCGCCGCGCCCTACTGCTCGCAGGAGCTGGCCGACGCCGGTGCCGACGTGATCAAGGTGGAGCGAGCGGGCGGCGACCGCTCGCGCGGTTGGGGCTCACGGCAGCGTGGCGACATCGGCGCGGCGTTCCTGGGGCTCAACCGCGGCAAGCGCGGCGTTGCACTCGACCCGGACAGCGAGGCGGGCGTCGAGATCCTGCGCAAGCTGATCGCGGACGCGGACATCGTGATCGCCGACGCGGGATGGGCAGGCGACGACGGCCTGCAGTACGCATCGCTCGGTGAGCTCAACCCGCAGTTGGTCTATTGCCGCTTCTCGGAGTACGGCGAGCACGGGCCGTGGGCGGACCAGCCGCCCTACGGCGAACTCGCCGCCCAGCTCGCCGGCGAGGCGACCAGTTCGCTCGGCAACATCGGCGAGC
The DNA here is from genome assembly GCA_965247925.1 of Dehalococcoidia bacterium. GTDB lineage: Bacteria > Chloroflexota > Dehalococcoidia > UBA2979 > UBA2979 > VXMT01. The sequence goes on along the minus strand of CBDFIB010000003.1, from coordinate 202,378 downwards.
CGCCGGTACGGATGGCCACCGATCTCGCGAGCACCTACGCAGCGGTCTACGCGGTGATGAGCATCTGCGCCGCGATCTACGCGCGAGACGAGAACGGCGGCCAGCGCATCGACATCTCGCTCTTCGGGAGCATCCTCGCGATGCGCTCCACGCTGTGGGTGGCGCTCTCGAACCCGGACGAGTGGTGGGGCTTCCACCTGGACAGCTACGTCAAGCCTCCGGACACCGGCTACCACTGCAAGGACGGGGCGATCTACTTCTCGCTCGCGCGCACGACCCCCGAGCAGCGCGAGGAGCTCTACAGCGAGCTCGGCATGGAGTGGCTGAAGGACGATCCGCTGTTCGAGATCGTCAACGCCGACAGCGGCGGTGGCGGCGGGCGCTACTCGCACATCGCCAAGCCGGCCTGGGAGCGGGCACTCGCGAACTTGACCACCGAGGAGGCGATGGAGATCACCTGGCGCTACAACGGCTGGGCGTTCCCCAAGAACGACTACGACGCGCTCGTCAACGAGCCGCAGGTCCAGCATGTCGAGATGATCCAGACGGTCGAGCAGCCGGGCTTCGGCCCGCTGCGCAGCCTGGCGCCGCCCTGGGACTTCGAGGGCACGCCCGCCGGCATTCAGGGCCCGGCCCCGCTGCTCGGCGAGCACAACGCCGGCGTGCTTGCCGAGGCGGGCTACTCCGAGGCCGAGATTGCGGGCTTTCGCGCCGAGGGCGTCCTCAGCGCCTAGCCGATGATGCCCTCCGTGCGCAGGTTCGCGATCTGCTCGGCGTCGTAGCCGATGGTCGCGAGCACCTCGTCGGTCTGCGCGCCGGTGGAGGGCCCAACGGTCCTCGGACGCCCCGGCGTCTCCGACAGCTTCGGCCCTACGCCGATCTGGTCCACCTGCTCGCCTCCCGCGCCGGTCACCGTGGCGACCATGCCGCGATGGCGGTTGTGGGGGTCGTCGAGCGCCTCCTCGAGCGAGTAGACGGGGGCGATGCAGAGATCGGTCTCCTTGAGCTGCTCGAACCACTCGTCGCGGGTCCGCTGTTTGAACGTCGTCGCGAGGTGCTCGCGGATCTCGGGGTAGCGCTCCGTCTCGTGCTGGAGGGGCTTGAAGTCCTCGCGGCCGACCACGTCGCAGAGGTTCTCCCAGAACTGGGCCTCCTGCGCGCCGAGCGAGATCCAGCCGCCGTCCGCAGTCTCATAGACGTCGTAGTGCGGGTTCGCGCCGGAGAGGCGGCCGGCGCCGGGGCGCGGCGGTTCGCCTCCCGCCAGCAGATCGGAGACGGCTGAGGCGAGCAGGTAGAGCACGCCGTCCGACATCGCCAGGTCGATGTACTGGCCGCGGCCGATACGGTCGCGCGCGAGCAGCGCCGCGGCGATCGAGAACGCGGCCATCGTCCCGCCCCCGGCGTAGTCCGCGAGGATGTTGAGAGGGATCGCCGGCTTCTGGCCGGGCCTCCCGATCGCTCCGAGCGCGCCCGCGATAGAGATGTAGTTGATGTCGTGTCCCACCATCAGCCGGTAGGGGCCGTCCTGCCCGTAGCCGGACAGCGATAAGTAGACGATGCGCGGATTGATCCGCGAGACCGTCTCGTAGTCCACCCCGAGCCGGTTCACCACGCCCGGCCGGAACCCTTCCAGCACCACGTCGGCGTCCTCGCAGAGGCGGTAGAAGATCTCCTTGCCCGCATCCTCGCGGAGGTTGATCACGATCGAGCGCTTGTTGCGGCGCAGCGCGTCGTGGCGCAGCTCCTGCTGCTCGGCCTCCTCGTCGCGCTCCTCCGGCTCTTCCGCCGGACCGCGGCGAGAGACGAACTGCTGGGGCGCCTCCACGAGCAGCACGTCTGCTCCGAGATCGCTGAGCAGCATGGTGCAGAACGGTCCCGGCGCCAGCCGTGACATGTCCAGAACCTTGATTCCCTCGAGTGCGCTCATGGCGGCCCTCCTCCTTCAGGTGATGCGCGGTGCTCAGTGTAGCGGCGGCGTCGTCGGCGGTTCGGCCGCGGCGGCGGACGGCCGCCCGGCGGACTTCGGGGCGATCACGAAGGCGACGCCGGCGGCCACGCAGCAGGCCGAGAAGGTCCCGAACGCGATGACGTAGCTGCCAGTGAGGTCGTAGACGACGGCGGCGAAGAGCGGCGCCCCGGCCTGGGCGAGCGTGTAGATGAACGCGGAGTAACCCGTGAGCGCCCCCACGATCGCGCGCCCGAAGTAGTCCGGGTAGGCCTGCGCCTGCAACTGCTGCGCGCCCGCGATCGCCAGCCCGAGCTGCGCCGTGGCCACGTAGATGAGCGGAAGCGACGACGGGATCAGGAAGATGGCGATCGCCGTCGCATAGCCGAACCCGAACAGGATCAGCGCCCTGCGGATCCCCAGCTTCGCGATCAGGAACGCCCAGACGGCTCGCGACGGAAGCACCGAGAGGCCGTAGACGCTCACCACCGAGGCGCCCTGGGCGACGCTGAAGCCCTTCGAGACCGTGTACGGCGCCAGATGCACGATGATCGAGGACGCCGGCAGCGACGTGAGCATCATGCCGGCGGTCAGCAGCCAGAACGTCCGTGTGTGCATCGCCTCGGAGACCGTGAAGACCGCCTCTTCGGCCAGGACCTCCGGGATCGCCCCCGGCTTGTCGGGGTCCGCGCCGTCGGGCAGGAGGCCCATGTCTTCCGGCCGCCTGCGCACCGTGAACCAGGCGAGCGGCGCGATCGCCCAGACCAGGAATGCCATCAGCACCCAGCCCAGACGCCAGCTGGCCGCCTCCGCGATCTGCGCGACGATCGGCGCCACCAGGATGCCCGCGGTCGCCGAGCCGAACGTGAACACCATAAAGGCGAACGCCCTGCGCCGCACGAACCAGTTGGCGATCGCGGCGCGCGGACCGAGCATCCCGAACCCGGGCGCGCACACCCCGAACAAGGTCCAGGCCAGGTAGTACTGCCACGGCGCCTGCACCAGGGAGAGCAGTACCAGCGCGCACCCGCCGACGATGGCGCTGTAGGTCATCAACTTGCGCGCGCCGTGCCGGTCGACCACCGGCCCGAGCCGCATCGAGACCACCCCGCCGACCAGACTGCCGATGGTGAGCACGCCGACCAGTAGCGTGCGGCTCCAGCCGAGGTCGTCCTCCATCGGCTGGAGCAGCACGCCGAACACCCAGGCCAGCGCGCCCGCGGCCGCCAGCTGCCCGGCGAAGCCAGTCCCCACGATCCACCAGCCGCGGAAGATTCGCGGACGCCGAACGGCCGGCCCGGTCACGCGGGCGACACCTGGCGCCGCGCGCGGAGGGACGAGGCGATCCCCGGCGTCGGCGTCCCGATCCGGGGCGAGGGCAGCGTCACGTTCTGTATCACGTGCGACAAGGTACAGCGCGGAGGCCAGTTGTGGCGGCGGAGCGATCTGACAAGCATTGTGATATCGTCGCGCCGCCTGGAGACGCGCCGCCTGGAGAGAGGAACGTGCATGGCCGCTCAAGCGGACCTCGATCGCCTGCGTCCCCTGACGGACGTGGCCGCCATCGTCGGCATCGGCGACACCGACTATGCGGCGGACTACCGCAAGCCGGGGGGCGAGGCAGCGGAAGTGGGGAGTGGGGGCGGCGACTCCTACGTCCTCGCGGCCCGCGCCTTCCGGCGCGCCCTGGATGACGCCGGCCTGGAGAAGGGCGACATCGACGGGCTCTGCGTGGGCGGGCCGATGTCGCACGAGCGAACCAGCGAGGTGCTGGGCCTCAACCCCCGCTGGAGCAGCAGCGGCGACGCGCCGCGCAGCGTGATCGAGGCGGTACAGGCGATCCAGGCAGGCCTCTGCACCACGGTCGCCTGCGTCTACGGAAACGCCCAGCGCTCGCAGAACGTCCAGTACGGCGGGCCACAGGCGATGGGCGGCGCGGGGATTCTCTCCTACGTCTACTACGCGCCGTGGGGCCTGACCTCGCAGGGCGCCCTCTACGCGATGATGTTCAAGCGCCACCAGCTGGTCTACGGCACCACCGAGGAGCAACTGGCCGCGATCCCCGTCGCGCTGCGCAAGCACGCCACGCTCAACCCGAACGCGATCATGCGCGAGCGCCCGATGACCACCGACGACTATATGAACGCCCGCTACATCGTGGAGCCGCTGCGGCTGTTCGACTACTGCCTCATCAACGACGGCGGCGTGGCCTTCATCGTCCAGCGTGCCGACCTCGCCCGCGAGCGCAAGCACGATCCGGTGATGGTCAGCGGCTTCGGCTGGTCCGAGCTCAGCGTCGACGCCACGCAGCTGCGGCCGCGTATCAAGGAGTTCTACTTCCCCGCCCACCGCGACGTCGTCGCGCAGGTCTATCCGATGGCCGGGGTGACCCAGAGCGACATCGACGTCTACTCCACCTACGACAGCTTCAGCGTCCACCTGCTCTTCACGCTCGAGGGCTTCGGCTTCTGTGGCGAAGGAGAGGCCGGGGACTTCATCCAGGACGGGCGCATCGAGATCGGCGGAGCGCTGCCCTGCAACACGAGCGGCGGCATGCTCTCTGAGAGCTACATGCAGAGCTGGAACCACCAGATAGAGCTGGTGCGGCAGCTTCGCGGCGGCCTCGGCGACCGCCAGGTGGAGGGCGCCGAGGTTGCGCAGTACGCCCACGACGTCGCCGGCAAGTGCATGAGCCTGATCTACACGAAGGGCGGTTAGCCGTGGCCACACAGCGCCCTCCTCGCGTGATGGACCCCTACGCCGAGCAGTTCTGGACGTTCACGGAGCAGCAGGAGCTGCGCCTGCAGCGCTGCGGCGAGTGCGGTCGCTTCCGCTGGCCGCCCGGCCCGGTCTGCGACCAGTGCCTGTCCGAGGACTACGCCTGGGAGGAGGTGAGCGGCCGCGGCACGCTGCTCTCCTGGGTGATCTATCGCCGCCGGTACTTCCCGGAGTATCCGGCCCCGCACACTGTGCTCATGGTCGAGCTCGACGAGGGCCCGCTCTTCGTCACCCAGCCGATCGACATCGAGTCGCACGGGCTCCGCGACGGCCTGGCGATGGAGCTGAGCTGGCTCGACGGCGAGGATCAGTTTGGCGCCTACCAGCTGCCCGTCTTCGGCCCCGCGCGGTAGCGCCGGGCCGCGAGGTCTTGCGACCCTCGACGCCCGGTGAGGGCCGTACCTGCTATAAGATTCGTGTTGCGGCGCCGTTGGGCGATCCGCGATTGGGGGCTCTGCGATGTCCTATGACATTGATCGACTACGCCAGGTAAGCGGCCAGGTGGCCATCGTCGGCGTCGGCGAGACCGACTACGCCGCGGACTACCGGGCGGGACGGAGCGGGTCCGCCCGGAAGCCGGGGGACCCGGGAGCGCTCGACTCCTACGGCCTGGCCGTGAGGGCGTTCAAGCGCGCCCTCGACGACAGCGGGCTGAAGAAGGAGGACATCGACGGCGTCGCCGTCGGCGGCCCCGTGGTGCACCAGCGGGTCTGCGAGATTCTCGGAATCAACCCGACCTGGGGCGGGGATGGCGCCGCGGACCTGCTCATACCGCAGGCTGTCCAGGCGATCGCGAGCGGCACCTGCAACACGGTGGCGCTGATCTACGGCAACGCCCAGCGGAGCATGGGCACCCTGTACGGCGGGAGCACGGTCACCCCGGACCAGCCCACGTCCTACTACTACTACCACCCGTGGGGCTGGAGCTCCCAGGGCGCGCACTACGCGATGATGTTCAAGGCGCACCAGTTGATGTACGGCAGCACCGAGGAGCAGCTTGGCGCCGTGGCGGTGACGCTGCGGAAGCACGCCGTGCTCAACGAGAACGCCGTCATGCGCGACCCGCTCACCATCGATGACTACATGGAGTCGCGCTACATCTGCCGCCCGCTCCACATCTTCGACTTCTGCCTGGTCAATGACGGCGGGGTGGCCCTGATCTTGCGGCGGGCGGACATGGCGCAGGATCTACCCCACACCCCGGTGCTCGTTAGCGGATTCGGGCGCGCGACGGCCGAAATCGGCGCGACGCAACTGCGCGATCGGATGTTCGATCTCTACCACGCCGTGCTCAAGGCCTCCGGAGACCAGTGCTTCGCCATGGCGGAGATGGCGACGGGCGATGTTGATCACTTCCAGACGTACGACGCGTTCAGCATCCACCTCCCTATCAACCTCGAGGGCTTCGGCTTCTGCGAGCCGGGCGAGGGCATGGAGTACATCCAGGACGGCCGCATCGAGATCGGCGGGGAACTGCCCTGCAACACGAGCGGGAGCATGCTCTCCGAGTCCTACATGCAGAGCTGGAACCACATGGTGGAGGCGGTGCGGCAGCTTCGCCACGAGGCCGGCGCCCGGCAGGTCGAGGGTGTCGAGACCTCGATGTACTGCCATCACGGGTCCGGCGGCGCGTACTCGATCATGTATCGGCGGGGGAGCTAGAGCGATGGCTGAGCGGGAGCGACGCCCCAACCGCACGCTGGGGCCGAACCACGACACGTTCTGGGAGTACTGCAACCAGGGAGAGTTCCGCCTCCAGAAGTGCGACGGCTGCGGTCAGTTCCAGTGGCCGCCGACGCCGATGTGCAACGTCTGCCTGGGCGACGAGTTCAGCTGGACGGAACTCTCCGGGCGGGCGCAGATCAACACCTACTGCACGTTCGAGCGCCGCTACTACCCGGAGTGTCCGGCGCCCTGGGACGTGATCCTCGTTGAGCTCGAGGAGGGCCCGCTGTTCATGACGAACCCGAAGGGTCTCGACATGGACGGAATCGAACGGGGTACGCCCGTCCAGGCCACGCTCATAGACTGTGAGGACGACGCCGGGCCGTTCAAGCTCCCCGTATTCGAGCCCGCAGAGAGCGCGTAGCCGGGCCACCGCGGCCCGGGGCGCGCGATCGCCGGACGCGGAGAGCGGCTCACGAGGCAAGGAGGCGCCCCGCGCGTTGACACCATGGCGTATAACAATGGGCAATGTCGCCGGCCACGTAGGCGTGCGCGCATTCTGAGGGGATCCTGATGCAAAACACCGACCCGAGGTTCTGGCTATCTGCAAAGCGATCGCTGACGCGCAGGCAGTTGCTGCGGGGCGGAGCCGTTGGCGGCATGGGCCTCGCGACCGCAGCGCTGATCGGCTGCGGCGACGACGATGACGAGGCGGCTCCGGCCGCGACGGCGGCTCCGGCCGCGGCGACGGCGGCTCCGGCCGCGGCGACTGCGGCGCCCGCGGCGACTGCGGCCGCGACGCCGGAGGTCATGCAGCCGAAGCGTGGCGGGACGCTGCGCATCGCCGGCCAGCTGGCCGGCGACGTGCCCAGCCTCGACTACCACCGCACCAACGGCTCCGCCATGGGCTCAATCGCCAATAACGTCGGCGCGAAGCTCGTCCAGTGGGACGAGCGCCCCGACAGCGACGCGCCGGCGGAGGCCGTGCTGCCGGACCTGGCGACATCCTGGGAGCAGACGCCGGACGGGCTCAACTGGACGTTCAACCTTCGCGACGACGCGCAGACATCGGACGGCCGCGTGGTGCTCGCGGAGGATGTCATCTGGTCCTTCCGGCGAGCCTCCTTCATGCGCGATCCGGCCGGCCTGCTGCCGCGCTTCACCGCCGAGATGTTCACGGACCGGGAACCGAACGCGGAGGCGGTCGACGACTACACGGTCAAGACCACGCTGACGGCGCCGGATGCCGACTACCTGTCGATCATGGGGAGCCACTGGTGGACGGTGGAGACCAAGGAGGCGATCACCCGCAACGGGACGGAGCTCGGCGACAAGGGCTTCGGCGACATCGTGAGCGTCGAGCAGATGCGCGGCGCCGGGCCATTCTACCCCACCGAGTACGTTCCCGCGTCCGGGTTCAAGCTGGCGCGCAATCCGAACTACCACACCCCCGAACTGCCCTACGTCGATGAGCTCGACCACCCGCTGATTCTCGACCCGACCGCCGCCGCAGCAGCGCTGCAGGCGGGCGAGCTCGATGCGTTCGGGCCGCTGATCTCGTTCCCGATCAACCAGGCCTTCGAGATGGAGAAGATCGACAGCCTGAACGTCGAGTGGTTCCCGGCCATGGTCTGGAACCCCTGGGTGTTCGATCTGACGGTTGCGCCGTTCAACGACGTCCGCGTGCGACGCGCGCTCGCGCTCGCCATCGACCGGCCGACCTGGATCGAGGAACTCTACTCGGGCCGCGGCCGCAACGCCGTGATGGTGCTGCCGTGGCTGAGCTACTGGTACCTCCCGCCCGAGGAGATGGGAGACGCCGGCAGGTACTACACCGGATGGGATCCCGACGAGGCGAAGAAGCTCTTGATGGCCGCCGGCGCCGAGGGCGCGAGCTACACCGTCCAGGCCGCGAACATCGGCTCCTACACGATCACCTACCCGAACATCGACCTCGTGGCGTCGATGGTCGCGGAGGTCGGTCTGAAGCAGAACCTGAACATCGTCGACTACGCGGCGCACATCGGCGGGCAGACGTTCCCCGACGGCGGGATCTACCAGAGCTGGATTGTGCGTCCGGATATCCAGTCATTCGTGTACTCGTCGGTCCACTACGAGCGCGCACGCTCGGGCGGAAAGTACATCTACCAGGCGGCGTACGACAGCGAGCCCGAGTACCGCGAGGCGGCGGACATCATGGAGCGGCAGCGCGTGATCCTGGACAGCGAGGAGCGGCGCGAGCTGGTGCACGATCTCCAGCGCCGCTGGGCCCAGGGCGTCTGGAACTGGTACTGGCCGCTCCAGGACAGCCCGATCGTCTCAAGCACGAAGGTGCACGGCTTCAGCCCCACGCCGGGCTGGAACGCCGGCGTCTGGAAGTACGTCTGGAAGGAATAGCAGTCCTCCGGGCCGGGATTCCGCGCGAGTGCTCGCCGGGACGACATCGATGCGGCCGCCGGGTTATCCCCCCGGCGGCCCGCATGTGAGCAGCGATGCATAAGTACGTGATGCAGCGGTTGCTGCTGGTCATCCCGACCCTGTTCCTGGCGGGGACCATCATCTTCGCCATCACCCGCTTCCTGCCGGGCGATGCCGCGCAGCTGATGCTCGGAGCGGAAGGCGAGTCCTTTACCGAGGAGAACGTCGCCGCGCTTCGCGAGCGGCTCGGGCTTTCCGATCCGATCCCGCTCCAGTACGCGCTCTTCTGGGCCGACACGCTGACCGGCGACCTCGGCACCTCGATCTGGACGAAGCAGCCGGTACTGGACGAGATCCAGCGACGCATGCCCGTCACGTTCCAGATGCTGATCATGGCCGTCGTCATCGGCTGGGTGTGGGGCATGGGGGTCGGGATCGTTTCGGCGCTGCGACCCGACGGTTGGCTCGATCAGATCGCCCGCTCGATCGCGATCCTCGGGCTGTCGATGCCGATCTTCTGGGTTGGGATCCTGGCGATCGTGCTCCCGGCCAGGTTCTTCTCCTGGACACCGCTTCGCGGATACCACGAGCTCTGGGAGGATCCGCTGCAGAATCTGCAACTGATGCTCTTCCCGGCAGTCATCCTCGGCGTCTTCCTTGGCGCTCCGGTGATGCGGCTGATGCGCACCACCATGCTGGAGGTGCTGCGCCAGGACTACGTCCGCACGGCCTACGCCAAGGGCCTCAACGAGCGCACCGTCATCTGGCGGCACGTCTTCAAGAACGCGCTCATGCCCGTCATCACGCTGATGGGCGTGCAGATCGTGCTCGGGATCGGCGGGATCGTGATCCTCGAGTCGCTCTTCAACATCCCCGGGATGGGCCAGCTGCTGGTGGCGCAGGCGCTGCCGAAGCGCGACTACCCGCTGATCCAGGGCATCGTGCTCGTAATCGCGTTCACGACGGCGATCATCAACCTGCTCGTCGACCTCAGCTACGGCTTCCTCGATCCGAGAGTGAGGGTGTGATGGCCGGCGAGATGGCCCAGGGCGTGGAAGCTCCGTTCGCCATGCGGCAGGAGCGGAGCAAACTGCGGGCGGGCGTGGTCCGCTTCGTGAGCCGGAAGCCGCTCGGCGCGTTCGGCGGCGTGGTGTTGACGATCATTGCGTTGTGGGCGGCTTTCGCTCCGCTAATCGCGCCCTACGGCTTCAACGAGACGAGCCTGCGCGACCGCCTCGACGGCCCCTCGATCAGTCACGTCTGGGGCACCGACGAGCTCGGCCGCGACCTGTTCAGCCGGGTGACGCACGGGGCGCGCGTCTCGGTGTCGATCGCCCTCCTGGCGGTGGCCGGCGGGATCCTGCTCGCGCTCGTCGCCGGCGGGGTGACGGGCTATTTCGGAGGGTGGTACGACCTCGCGTTCCTGCGAGTGGTCGACGCATGGATGGCGCTCCCCACCCTTGTCATCGCCGTCATCCTGGTTGGCCTCTTCGGCCAGAGCATCATCAATCTGATCCTCGTGCTTGGGCTCGCCCGGGGGATCCAGCTCAGCCGGGTGGTGCGCGCGTCCGTGCTGGACGTCAAGCATCAGGACTATGTGCTGGCTGCCCGCGCCACGGGCGCCGGCGAGATGCGGATGATGCTGCGCCATGTGCTGCCGAACATCATGCCGGTGCTGATCGTGCTCGCGACGACGGCGATCGGCGGCATCGTGCTCGCCGAGGCGGCGCTGAGCTTCCTCGGCTACGGTGTGCCGCCGCCGCAGCCGACGTGGGGCGGGATGCTCACGGGCAGCGCGGTGCAGTACATGGTGGACAACTCCTGGATGGTCGTCTGGCCCGGGCTTGCGCTCGCGCTGACCGTCTACAGTGCAAACATGTTTGGTGATGCGCTGCGCGATGTGCTGGACCCGCGGCTGCGTGGCAGCTAGCGGTCCGGACCGCCCCGCGGTACGACGCCACCGCGAAAGGAGGGCGCTATCGACCGCATAGGATTCGGTGCGTTTTACTCGCACAACTGCGGCCTGTCACCCGGCGAGTTCGCCCGCCGCCTCGAGAATCTCGGCTTCGATGGCTTCTGGACGGGTGAGACGCCCACGAACCGGGGCCCCTCCTACGACGCGTTCACGACGCTCTGCTTCGCGGCTGCCGCTACCTCGCGCATCACGGTCGGCCCCGACGTGCTGCTGCTGCCGTTGCACCACCCGGGCTGGGTGGCGAAGCAGTTCGGCACCCTCGACGTCCTCTCCAACGGCCGCGCCATCCTCGGCATCGGCGTCGGCGGCGAGTTCCCGAAGCAGTTCGAGGGCTTCGGCATCCCCCTGAACGAGCGCGGCCGCCGCACCGACGAGGGCATCGAGATGATCCGCAGCCTCTGGACCGAGGAGGAGTCGAGCTACCACAGCCCGCGCTTCCAGTACGAGGGCATCACGATGGATCCGAAGCCGGTGCAGCAGCCCCACCCGCCGATCTGGGTGGGCGGCCGGCCGGGCGGCATCGAGACCGGCCCCGACGGCAACCCGCGCTTCAAGAGCACGACCGGCGCCATCCAGCGCGCCGCGAAATACGCCGACGCGTGGGATCCCTACTACATGACGCCGGAGATGTACCGCGCGAGCGTGACGCAGATCCGCGCCCACGCCGACGAGATCGGGCGTGACATCTCGAACATGGGGTGGGCGCTCACGACCTTCTGGCTGATGCGCGACTCCTATGACGAGGCGCTGGAGGTGGCCGCCGGGAAGCTGCGCTACGGTCGCGATCTCTCCGCACGCGTCGCGCGCTACGACATCCTCGGCAGCCCCGCCGACGTCATCAAGCGTCTTGAGACGTTCATCGACGCCGGGGTGCGCTACTTCATCTGCAACTGGTCATGCGATTCCTCCGAGGTGCCCGAGCACCTCGAGATGATCGGCAAGGAAGTGATCCCGCATTTCCGCTAGCGGACCGTCCGCGAGCGGAGCAATCGACAGGAGCGGCGCCATGAGCGGTCCCCTTAGTGGCTTCAGGGTCTTCGACGCGACGCACTACGCGGTGGGGCCATGGGCATGCGCCCTGCTCGGCCAGATGGGCGCCGAGGTGATCAAGGTGGAGCCGCCGGGCGGCGACTTCCTCTCGCGCCAGCCACCGCCCTACAAGAACGGCATCACCGCCGTCTACATCTCGATGAACCTCAACAAGCGCTGCGTCACCATGGACCTCCGGGACGAAGAGCTGCAGGACGTGGTGACCGAGTTGGTGCGCTCATCGGACATACTGATCGAGAACCACCGCCCCGGCTTCATGGAGCGGCGCGGGCTCGGCTACGAGCAGGCGGCCGCGATCAACCCCGGTATCGTCTACTGCTCCGCCTCCGGCTACGGCTCGCGCGGGCCCTACCACCTGATGGGCTCGGTCGACCCCTACGGGCAGGCGATCTCCGGCTTCGCCGCCGTCAGCGGCCCGGTGGGTGGGCCGCCCGAGGGCCTCAAGCAGGGCAGCCACATCGACCTCACCACGTCGCAGTACATCGTCGCCGGGGTGCTGGCCGGCCTCTACCGGCGCGAGTTGACCGGCCGAGGCCAGTTCGTCGACACCTCGCAGATGTCCGCCTCGATCGCGCTCAGCGCCTCGCGGGCGAGCGAGTACTTCGCCAACGGTGTGAACCCGCCGCCGCTGGGCTCCGGCGTGGCGAACGTCGTGCCCTCGCGCGCCTTCCGCGCCAGCGACGGCCGCTACGTGAACGTGAGCGCCACGGACGAGCCGACCTGGCAGCGGCTCTGCGCCGCCCTCGGGCTGGGCGATCTGGCGCAGGACCCCGGGCTGCAGAGCAACGCCGGCCGCGTCGAGCGCCGCGCCGACGTGGAGGCGCGGATCGAGGCGGTGCTGGCGGCCGAGGCCTCCGAGCACTGGCTGACGCTGCTCGCGGCCGAGCTGGTGCCGTGCGGCCCCTACCTCAGCTACAACCAGATCCGTATCAACGAGCAGGTGCGCGAGCAGCACATGCTCGAGCAAGTCGACAGTCACTGGGGCCGCGTTACCGTCGGCGGCCTGCCCTGGCGCTTCAGCCGCACCCCCGGCGAGATCGCCACCACGCCGCGGCCCGGCGAGGACACGGAGTCGGTGGTCGCCCAGTTCCGCGAGGCCGCCTCGAGGCGCAACGGCGCCTCGCCGGACACGCCGGAGCCCGTTGACGGCGCCCCGCTGTCAGGACTGCAGGTGGTCGATCTCACGCAGGGCTACGTCGGGCAGTGCGGGATGATGTTCGGCGACGTCGGGGCGACCGTGATCAAGGTCGAACCGCCCGAGGGCGACTACCTGCGCCAACTCGGCCCGCCGTTCGTCGGCGATGACGCCGCTGCCTTCCTGGGCGTGAACCGCAGCAAGCGGAGCGTCTGCCTGGACTGGATGGGCGATGCGCAGGCGCGCGACGCCCTGGGCCGCCTGATCGCCGACGCGGACGTGCTGATCACGGACCTCTACGCCGACGAGGCGGCGCAGCACGGCCTCGACTACGAGGCGCTGCGCGGGGATCACCCGCGGCTCGTGTACTGCTCACTCACCCCGTACGGCGACCAGGGCCCGATCACGGGGCAGCGCGCCACCGAGCTTGAGGTGCAGGGGATGTCCGGGCAGTGGCGCTACCTGGGCGAGGAGGGCGCGCCTCCGGTCCGCCTCGGTGTGCCCGTCTGCGCCGGCAACGGCGCGATCTTCGCCTTCCAGGGGATCACGGCGGCGCTCGTCGAGCGCGAGCGCAGCGGCGAGGGGCAGCAGGTGGAGCTGAGCCAACTCGGCTCGCAGCTCGCGATGCAGACGGTGATGTTCGTCTCGGAGAGCGAACCGGACGAGTGGATCGGCCACTGCGTCGCCCGCTACCGCCCGCCCAACCGCGGCTTCATGGCGAAGGACCGCGCGATCCTCTGGGGCTTCATGGAGGACTACGACGGGCTGCGCGCCTTCTGCGAGCGGTTGGGTCTCTCCCACCTGATCGAGGATGACACGGAACTCAACTTCGGGTGGGCGGATGGGCACCGCGAAGCCTTCGAGGAGGCATTCAGCGCATACAGCGCCGACGAGGTCGTGGGCATGGCGCACGAGCTTGGTGGCATGGCCGTGCCGTACCACACCTTCGAGACGCTGGCCGGCGACGAGCAGGCGAAGGCGCTCGGGCTGATCGCGGAGTTCGACTATCCGGGCGTGGGACCGGTCCGCTCGATCGGCCCGGCCTGGGAGTTCTCGGACTCGCCCACGGTGCCCGGCCGGTCCCCGCTGCTTGGCGAGCACACCGCCGAGGTGCTGGCGACGCTCGGCGCGCCGGAGGCAGCCGCGGGCGGGTAGGCGCCTCCCTGGCGCGGGCGACTACCCGGACCGGCGGGGCCGCGCTGCGAGCCGCAGGAGGATCGCCGCGACCGCCAGGGCGAACGCTGCGAGGAGCAGCATCCCAAGGCCAGCCGCCCGCTCTTCATCGCCGGGTTCAGGGGCGTACCCCTCGCCGAGTGCGCCGTGCCCCTCGCCGAGTGCGCCGTGCCCCTCGCCGAGTTCCTGCCAGTATTCCTCCGCGTACTCGAGCTGCGCCGTCCCGCTGCACAGGAAGACGGCCAGGGACTCGTCGAGGCTTCTGGCGTAGACGAGGTAATCCTCGCCCAACGTGAAGCCGGGGTATCCACACTCCGATGGACGTTCTAAGACAGTGGTTGACGTTGCCGATCCCTTCCAAACCTCGTCGACCTGGATCTTGATAGCGCTCTCCGTCTCACCGGATATCCCTACGACTCGCCCCGAGAAGACGGCGGACGCCTTCTCGAAAGCTTCGTCGGGTGGCGGGGGAGCGCAGGAGCAGGCATGCGCGCGCCCGGGGCCCGTCGCGAGCTGGACGCTGATCAGCGGGGCTAGCAGCAAGACGCTGCCGGCCAGCAGGAGCAATGGTCGCCGCGGCATCCAGCCCATGAGCACCGCTCCTCGCCCGTCCGGTCCAGCATCGGAAGTGCCGCGGTACCCCGAGCTGATCGGCAACGAGGTGATCCCGCACTTCCGCTAGATTCCGGCGGCTACTCCAGTTCGCGACGGCGCGCCCACTGCCTGATGATGAGCGCGGCGGCGGCTATCCCTGCCAGAAGCGGCGCCCACCAGGCGAGCGAGCGGAAGGCGTCTGTGGACGCTGGTCCGGCGTCGGCCTCGCCTGGGCCGGGGGTCCCCTCCCCATCGACGAGTGTTGGCCCAGTGTCCGTGGTTCCGGAGTCGAGGGTTCGCCTCTCCGTGGCGGGTGTCGGTTCAGCGTCCGTGGTTCCAGAGTCGGAGGCCACCACCACGGGCGTGGATGCCGGCAGGGCGCCGGTCACCCCCGTGTCGGGGGCCCATCCGTCCCCGAGTTCCTGCAGGTCTTCCTCTGCGTATTCGAACGGCCGAGTGCGGCTGCAGAGGCTGGCGTAGAGGGTCTCGTCACTCTCGTAACCCTCGTACGCGTAGACGAGAAAGTCCTTGCCTCGCTCGAACCACTCGTATCCACAGGTCGGACCGTATGTGGTGTATACGAACGTGGTGGACGTGACTGGCCCCTTCCAGACCGTGTCGACCTCGATCTCTACCGACCAGTAGTGCTCGAAGGAGAACGTTCCGGAGGACACGACCTTCCCCGAGAAGACGGCTGCGGATCCATCGAGGGCCTCAAGCGGCGGCGGATTCGGCCGGCACGAGCACGCATGCGCGCGCCCGGCGCCCGTCGCGAGCTGGATGGTGAGCAGCGGGGCCAGCAGCAAGGCGCTGCCTGCCACCAGAAGTATCAGCCGTCGCGGCATCGAGTCCATGAGCAGCCCTCTCTTCCCGCTGCACCCCGCGGAGCGCTGGAGATCCGCACGCCCCCCTGCCTACTAATACGACATTTGTCGGGCCTCGGTTCCCTCGGAGCGGACGTCGGCGCTGGACAGTCGCGCGCGGCGAGGGTACGAAAGGCGGGCAGCTGCGCGCGGAGGGATGTGCAATGACCGACTCACTGCTCTGGGAAGACGTGAACGAGGGCGACGAACTGCCCATCCTCGAATACCCGATCACCGTCAAGAACCTCGTGATGGGGGTCGTCGGCACGCGCGACTTCATGCCCTACCACCACGACTCCGCGTACACGAAGTCGATCGGCAGCCGCGATCAGTTCGTGAATACGATGTTCAACCAGGCGCTGTTTGGCCGCTTCGTGACCGACTGGTGCGGCCCCGACGCAGACTTCCGCGCCACCACGCTGCGCATGATCGGCCAGGTCTGCCCCGGCGACACCGCGATCCTCGAGGGCCGCGTCGCGAAGAAGCACCGCGACGGCGACGACTACCTGGTGGAGCTGGAGTTGAACTCGCGCAACCACCTCGGCACCGCCTGCATCTCGACGGCCACGATGGCGCTGCCGTCGCGCGAGGGCGGCGCGGTGAAGCCGCGGCTGGAGCTGGAGAAGCCGAAGATCGAGCTGGACCCGGACCTCCCGGACTTCGCGCGCGAGTGGCTCGGCCAGGAATCGGCCTCGCGCTCCGGCGCCTACCCGGTGAGCGAGGTCCAGATCATGTACTGGGCGGACATGGTGGAGGACGCCAACGCGCTCTACGAGGACAGCGAGTACGCCCGGAACAGCCGCCACGGCGGCATGATCGCCCCGCCGATGGCGCTCATCACCTGGACGATGGACCGCCCCGGCCGCAGCGGCGTCAACCCGCAGGCGCCCGACGTCAGCAAGCCCGAGCGTGGGCCGTGGCCGCCTCGCTCTGAGCCGCTCGCGGCCGGGCAGCGCTTCGACCCGCCGGGGGCGACGGCGACGATCGCGACGATCTCGGAGCAGTCCTACGGCAAGCCGCTGCGCCCCGGCGATCGCGTCTCGGCCTCGACGGAGTTCGTGAACTGCTCCGGCCTGAAGGACACGCGGCTTGGCCCCGGCTACTTCGCGACGGTGCTCAACAACTACTACAACCAGGACGGCGATCTGGTTGGGACGAACCTGTTCACGCTGCTGCGCTACACCGCGCAGGAGGGCTAGCAGGGGCCAGGCCTGAGACGGTACGCGGCGCGGCCTCCCGCGAGGCCGCCGCTGTGCAATAATGCAGCGCAAGCCGGGCGGATCTTCCGCCGGCCTGTACGGAAGGCGATGACGATGGCGATTGCACCCCCACATACCCCGACGAACCGTTCCACCGGCACGACGGTGATGGGTAAGTCCGGGATTCCCACCGCGGAGATCCCGAAGCGCTACTTCATGGTGTCGGCGGACAACCACCTCAACGGCCCGCCCGACCTCTTCGAGAAGCGCGTCGACAAGCGCTTCCGCCACCGCCTGCCTCGCCAGGAGGTCGACGAGAGCGGCGTGAAGTGGTCCATCACCGAGGGCCTGCGCCCGATGAAGATCCGCGACTTCAAGCTCTCCGGCGAGGACCGGGAGCGCTCGATGGGCGGCTACTTCGACTGGGAGAAGCGCTGGGCCGACCACGGCCGCGACGGCGTGGACGCCGAGGTGGTGTTCCCCAACGGCGGCGGCCTGATGGCCTGGGCGACGCCCGACCCGAGGCTCGCGACGGCGCTCTGCCGCGCGCAGAACGAGTGGTACTACGAGGTCGTCGGCGATCACTTCAACAGGACCATGCCAGCCGCGCTGATCGCCCCCGCCGACGTGGATGAGGCGATCAAGGAGGTGGAGCGCACCGTCAAGCTCGGCTTCCGCGCGGTCAACATCCCGGTCCGCCCGTTCCACGAGAGCGCGGGATCGAAGAGTTCGCAGATCGGCTACAACTCGCCGATGTTCGAGCCGCTCTGGTCCGCCATCGAGGACGCGGGCGTTCCTGTCACCTGCCACATCGCCACCGGGAAGGACCCGCGCACGGCGAGCGGCGAAGGCGGCGCCGTGATCAACTACGTCACGCACGCGATGACGCCGGCGATCGAGCCGTTCACGCACTTCTGCGCCTCGGGCATCCTCGAGCGGCACCCGAAGCTGCACTTCGGCACCATCGAGTCCGGCTTCGGCTTCGTGCCCTGGATGCTCTCCGGGATGGACGAGGCGTACGAGAAGCACCACTTCTGGGTCTTCCCGAAGCTGAAGATGCTGCCCAGCGAGTACTTCCGGCAGCAGTGCTTCGCCTCCTTCCAGGAGGACCCGGCGGGGGTCCTGCTCGCGCGTGACTACCAGATCACGAAGAACGGGATGTGGGGCAGCGACTACCCGCACCACGAGGGCTCGTGGCCGCACTCGGACGAGGCGATCGCCCGCACCATGGGCAACCTCTCCGAGGAAGAGCGTCGCGACCTGCTCGGCCTCAACGCCGCACGCCTCTTCGGCTTCGATGTGCCGGAGAAGTACAGCTACGACATCGACGGCAACGAACGCTAGGCCGTACCGGATGCAGTAGACGCGAGCCGCCCGCGAGGGCGGCTCGCGCGTGTCCGGGTGCAACGAGGGCGCGCGATGGCTGATACGCTGCGCGCCGATCCGGGGGGTGGACGATGGCAGACGAGAACATGAGCGAGAGCCTGGCCGAACGATTCGACGCCGGCGCCCGTGACTACGGCGAGTGGCTGGCGACCCTCCCGGCCCATCGCGAGGAGTTCGAGCGCCACTACGAGGCGTACGAGCCGGTCGAGGACGACCGCGGGCGCATGGAGCGCGCGATCGAGTTCGTTGGCGGCTCGCTCCGCGCGCTGGTCGTCACCGACCCCGCAACCCCCGACGACTGGCGCGGCGTCGCCGTCATGGCGAAGGTCGCCGATGTATTCGGCGTCGACCTCTCGATCCTGCCCGCCGAAGGCAACGAGGACATCGTGGAGTCGCGTACGAATAGCTACGACGAGTCGGGCACGCCGACGATCGTCTTCCTCGACGGAAGCGGGACGGAGCTCGGGCATCTGTCGCGGCGTCCGGACCAGGTGGAGATGGACGTCAACCGCGCGATCGAGGAGAAGCACGGCTTCGACTTCGCCCTCGAGGGGCCCGAGTTCGAGGCCGCGGTGCAGGAGTACCTGCAGGGCGACGGCCGCAAGCGCGAATCAGCCTGGCGGCACGCCCAGCTGTGGGACACGGTCGGTGTGGTCGCGCCCGTGGTGCAGCGCATCAGCCGTGGCACGATCGGGCCGATTGGCACGTTGCGACGGTAGCCCTCGTCAGCCCGCGACGCGTAGGGCACGCTGCGCTCTCTTCCCCGAGGAGAGACACCCCAGGGTGCTAACTGGTCAAGCGGCGAACTGCTCGCGGTCGTGCCGTGGGGGCGGCTTCACCGGACGCGGGGATACCCCGCAAGGCCCCCGGAGCTGAGGGAGCGCCCCTCACCCCGCCCTCTCGATGGCGAGAGGGCGCCCGCCGCCCTCGCGGCGGCCGGGCGGGGGCGTGGGGGCGGAGCCCCCACAGAGAGAACATCCGAGGGCGGGTGGGTGGGCCGGAGCGGCCCTGTGAAGTATCCCTCGCGTCCACGACACGACCGTGCGCACGCTCCTCCAGGATGGGGGTGTGGGGGGCGCAGCCCCCACAGCAGGCGCGCGATCGCCCTCGGAGCTTCGTTGCGCCGCCCAACCCCCGGCACGGGTTCTCTCTCCTCAGGGAGAGAGAGGGACAGGGTGAGAGGGAAGAGGGATCGCCGCCTGCCGTCCGCGCCGCTACGGGTCGATGCCGCGCATGGCGCTCTTCGGGTCGGCTGGTAGCCGGGCGAACGGCTGCCTGGTGTCGAAGTTCAGCTGCTCCGCCCAGACCTCGCCGGGATCGCTAGCGAGCAGCACGTCGGCGTACTCGGCCTCGAGGCCCTCGGAGGGCCAGCGCCGGATGCGCACACCGATCGCCTCCGCGGGGATCCCCGCGGTCTGCGTCTCGCCGCCGCGGCCGCTGTAGAACCACTCGCCTTCGACTCCCTCGTCATCGACGATCCAGGAGCCGAACCAGAGAAGGCCGAAGCCTTCCTCGTTCATCAGCGCGGGCCAGTGCAGGGTCAGCGCGCTTCCGTTTTCCACCATGGCATGCCTCCGCGGAACGTTGCGAGGATGGCAACCGCGCCGGTGCGCGTCAACCGCCTTCGCGATCGCCTCCGATGTCGACCACGAGGCTGCCGTGCAGGCCCTCGTGGCCGGGGACGACGCAGAAGAAGTTGAGCGCGCCCTGCTGCGGCGCGCGGATGCGGATCACCGTGTCGCCGTCCGGCGCGAGCCGCTCGTCGATCTCCGCGCCGCCGAGGCCGCTGAGGATGAAGCGGTGGGGCGAGCCGCGGCTGCCCTCGAGCACGAAGTCGATCACCTCGCCCGGTCGCACCGCCAGCCCGCGCAGGTCGAGCTGCCCCGTCGAGGCGTCAACCGCGATCGTGCGCGAGGGAGCCTCCGCGCCAAGATCGCGCGCGACGGGCGCGAAGCCCTCGTGCGAGTGCGCGCCCTGCACCACGGCCCACGCCAGCGCTGCACCGAGCACCAACAGCCCCGCGAGGCGGCGACCGCGCAGCGCCGCGAGTTGGCTCGCGGTGCGATCGCGCAGGGCGGCGGCGAGATTGCTCATGCGCCCAGTCTAGCCGAGGAGTCCCCTCACCCTCGCCCTCTCTCCCGGCGGTGGGAGAGGGCACAGCGGCTTCGCAGCGGGTGGCGCGGCGGCGCATCGCGCGCGAGACTCGCACCATGAAGCTGCGCCTCGCTCCGCCCAGCGGGCCGCAGGCGATCGTCTATACGGCGATCGCGCTGCTGTTGCTCGTCTTCGTCGTCGTGCTGCCCGCCGCCGGCGTGTTCGAGGCGCCCTCGATCAATCCCTTCGACGGCGATAGCCAGAAGGCCACCGTCGTCTCAATCGAGGAGACCGGGCGGGAGCAGACCGCCGCCGGCGTGTCGCTCGTCTCCGAGCGGATCGAGCTGCGCCTCGACAGCGGGGAGCTGGTCACCATCGAGCGGCAGGTCGCGGGCGATGAGGCGTTCGCCATCGACGCGCAGCCCGGCCACGACGTGCTGGTCACGGCCTACGAGGACGGCGAGCGCACGGTCTACTTCATCGCGGACCGGCTGCGCACCTTCCCGCTCTGGGTGCTGGGGGCCGTATTCGCCGCGGCGGTGGTGCTGTTCGGGGGCTGGCGAGGCGTCTGGTCGCTGGTTGGTCTGGTCGCGAGCTTCCTCGTGATCGTTCGCTTCATCGTGCCGGCGATCCTCTCCGGGATGAGCCCGCTGGCGGCGACGCTTATCGGCGCGAGCGTGATCATGACGGCCACACTCGTGCTCGCCCACGGCGCGACGCTGAAGACGGGCGCGGCCCTCGCCGGGACCGTGCTCAGCCTGCTGCTCGCCGTGGTGCTCGCGACCGTGGCGGTCGAGTTCGCCGCCCTGACCGGGCTCGCCGGCGATCAGGGGGCGACACTGCGGATTCTCTCCGAGGGCGTGATCGACGCGCGCGGCGTGCTGCTTGGCGGGATCATCATCGGCGCGCTCGGTGTCCTCGATGACGTCACGGCGACGCAGGCCTCGGTGGTCTTCGAGCTGCGGCGGGCGAACTCGCTGCTGGGCGCGGGCGAGCTGTTCGCGCGCGGCCTCAACGTCGGCCGCGACCACATCGCCGCGACGGTCAACACGCTGGTGCTGGCCTACGCGGGCGCGGCGCTGCCGCTGATCGTGATCCTCTCCGTGCAGCCGGAGCCGTTCGGGCTGCTGATCAGCCGCGAGCTGATCGCCACCGAGATCGTGCGCACGCTGGTCGGCAGCATCGGCATCGTCGCCGCCGTGCCGATCACCACGGGCATCGCCGCGCTGGCGGCCGGCGCCCTCGAGGCAGACGAGGCGCGGGGGTGACCTCGCGGCGTGCCGCTCGCTGCACCTTCTGCACCATCGCGGCCGGCGAGGCCGAGGCGGCGGTCGTCCTCGATGATGAGCGCTTCCTTGCCTTCCTCGACCACCGGCCCGTGTTCCACGGGCACGTGCTGCTGATCCCTCGCGAGCACGCGGAGACGCTGCCGGACCTGCCGCTCGAGGACGCAGGTCCGCTGCTGGAGCGCGCGCAGTTGCTCGCGCGTGCCGTGCCGCAGGCGATGGCCGCCGAGGGCACGTTCGTGGCGATCAACAACGGCGTCAGCCAGAGCGTGCCGCACCTGCATGTGCATGTGATCCCGCGCTCGCGAGGCGACGGCCTGCGCGGCTTCTTCTGGCCCCGCCGGCCGTACGATGACGCCTCGCACTTGCGCGCGACAGCGGAGCGTATCCGCGCCGCCGTCGACCGCCTGCGCGAGGGCGAGGGGTAGCCGGAGCTGTCGCGATCCCGTTGCAGTAGGATGCGCGGCGGGCACTGGACATCTGGAGGCCAAGTGAAGGTATCGACGATCCTCGACCATATCGACAGTGGACACATGGTCCTGCCGGAGTTCCAGCGCGGCTACGTCTGGAACAGGGATCAGGTCCGCGGTCTGATGGATTCGATGTATCGCGGCCATCCGGTTGGCAGCCTGCTGGTATGGATCACGGACTCCGACCACGCCGATCACCGTGGCGGGAGCGACCTCGCGGCAGGCGTGGTGCAGCTCATCCTCGATGGCCAGCAGCGGATCACGACGCTGTACGGGATTGTCCGGGGGGAGCCGCCGCCGTTCTTCGACGGCAGGGCAGAGACCTTTACCGGGCTCCAGTTCCATCTCGAGGACGAGCAGTTCGCGTTCTACCAGCCGAGTCGAATGAAGGACGATCCGCTGTGGATTGACGTCTCTCAACTCATGCGGCGGGGCAATCAGGGACTAGCGGCGAGTACCTTGAGATGCTCGGTCAGAAACCGGAGTTGTCCTCCCGGATCGGGGAGTTCATCGCAAGGCTGAATGGCATCCTCGGGATTCGCGAGGCGGATCTTCACCCTCAAGAAGTCACCGGAACGGATAAGACGATCGACGTGGTGGTCGACATCTTCAACCGGGTGAACAGCGGCGGAACGAAGCTCTCACAGGGCGATCTCGCACTTGCGAAGATTTGCGCGTCCTGGCCGGAGGGGCGCGAGCGCATGAAGTCGGCTCTTGAGCGCTGGCGGGGGCACGGCTACCAGTTCGATCTTGACTGGCTGCTGCGGAACGTCAACGCGATCGTGAAGGGAGAGGCGCGCTTCACGCATCTCCACGGCGTGCCGACGAGCGAGATTCAGGATGGGCTCGCTCGCGCGGAGCGCAGCATCGACTACGCACTGACTCTCATCTCCGGCCGTCTTGGACTTGACCACGACCGCGTGCTGTTTGGCAGGTACGCGCTGCCGGTCATGACGCACTACATCGACAGGATGGGCGGACACGTCGCGGACGAAGTCGAGCGGGATCGCTTGCTTTATTGGTACTTCCAAAGCGCGATGTGGGGTCGCTTTTCTGGCTCGGTGGAGACCACCATCGACCAGGATCTACAGGCGCTTGAAGAGGTCGACGGCGGCCTCGACCGTCTCACGGAGCAACTGCGCCTCTGGCGCGGGGGCCTGAGCGTCGAGCCCGATCACTTCCGCGAATGGAGCCGCGGCGCGCGGTTCTACGCCGTGTTGTACGCGGTCACCCGTGTGGGCGAAGCGAAGGACTGGAGTACGGGCCTGCCGCTCCGGCAGGGCCTGCCAGGCAGGATGAATGCTCTAGAGATGCATCACATCTTCCCGAAGGCTGTCCTGTACAAGCACGGATACCGGAAGAACGACGTGAACGCGGTCTCCAACTTCTGTTTCCTGACGAAGGACACCAACCTGCAGATCGGAGCCCGCAATCCAGATGAGTACTTTCGGGCGGTCGAGGCGCGCCATCCCGGTGTGCTTGCCTCGCAATGGATTCCGATGGACCCGGAACTCTGGCATGTCGAGAACTACCCTGCGTTCCTGGAGGCCCGTCGGCGCCTTCTTGCTGCCGCGGCGAACGCCCTGCTCGATGATCTGCGGCATGAGGGGATCCCGACCGAGAGTGTTGCGTACGAACCGGTCACGCCTGTTGCCGGGCAGGCCGATGAGCCCATCGGCGGCGTCAGCAGCGCGGACGAGGAAGCGGCGCTGCTTGAGTTGATCGAGTGGGTACAGGGTGTGGGGCTTCCCGAAGGGCGGTACGAACACGAGCTTGCGCATCCCGAGACGGGCGCACCTCTCGCCATCCTTGATCTCGCGTGGCCGAACGGACTACAGGAGGGCTACAGTCAGCCAGTGGCGGTGCTGCTGGATGAGAGCGAGCAGACCCTGCAAACCGCGAACGACCACGGATTCCGACACTTCACAAACGTTGAAATGTTCAAACGCTATGCCGAAAACGAGGTGCTGGCGCTACTCGGGGACGAGGCGGCCGGCGGCTGACTTGGCCTGCCCGCGCGGCGAGCCCGAAGCGCGCGCGTGACGTAGACTCTGGCCGCGCGACGGGCGCGGAAAGGGGCGGCGATGACTGCCGAAACGCTTCAAGTGATCGAGCTGGCCGAGCCGCACTTCCGCATCGTCGTGAGCGGCGACGAGACGCCGCTGCTGCGCCGCGGAGGAAGCGGCAGCTTCGCCTGCGGCGGCTGCGGCGCGCTGCTCGTCGAGGACGCCTGGACCTGGGAAATCTACAACCTCGTCTTCCACTGCCCCTCCTGCGGGGCGCACAACGAGGTCGAGAAGCCGGCCACGGAAGGCCGCTAGGAAACCGCCCAGAGGGAGAGCCGCCATGCAAGTCTGGGCCTCGAAGCCGCGCGACATGCCGCCGAAGGAAGTGGGCGACTACGCCCGCCGTGTCGAGGCGCTCGGCTACGACGGGCTGACGGTCTCCGAGGGCGTCCACGACGGCTCCGTGAACGCCTGGGCCGCCCTCGCGGCGACGACCGAGCTGCGCGTGGCCGTCAGCGTCTTCGTCGCCTTCGCGCGCAGCCCGATGTCGCTCGCCTACGCCGCCTGGGACCTGCAGGACTTCTCCGGCGGGCGCTTCGTGATCGGCCTCGGCACGCAGGTCAAGGCGAACATCGAGCAGCGCTTCTCGGTGCCGTGGACCCCGCCCGTGCCGCGCATGCGCGAGTACGTGCAGTCGCTGCGCGCGATCTTCGACGTCTGGGCGGCACAGGACGGCACGCGCCTGCGCTTCGAGGGCGAACACTACCGCTTCACCCGCATGCAGCCCTTCTTCACCCCCGCCCTGATCGAGCACCCCCAGATCCCGATCTACCTCGGCGCGGTCGGCCCGGCGATGACGCGGCTCACCGGCGAGGTCGCCGACGGCTTCTTCACGCACAGCTGCAACAGCGACCCGCGCATGATCCGTGAGATCGCGATGCCCGCCGTCGAGGCCGGCGCGAAGCGCGGCGGACGCTCGCTCGATGAGGTCGACGTGATGGTCTCGCCGTACATGAACACCGGCTCGACGGCGGAGGAGATCGCGGAGTCGCGCGAGGCCAACCGCCGCCAGATGGCGATCATGTACTCGACGCCGAACTACTGGGGCCCTCTGCGCCTGCGCGGCGTCGAGGAACTCGGCGCGCAGTTGCGCGCGCTCACCCGCGAGGGCCGCTGGGACGAGTTGGCCGGCTGCCTCAACGACGACCTCGTTGACGAGATCGCGATCAGCGGCGACTACGTCGAGTCCGCCCACCTGCTCAAGGATCGCTACGGCGATCTGCCCGTCTCGATCCGCTTCCCGCTGCCGGACGATCCTGCCGACGACGGCCAGGTCGCGAAGGCGCTCGAGATCCTGCGGTCCTGACATGACGCCCGCTGATCAGGCGGACGACCGTTCCCCGAGCCGTCCGCGGCCGGTCCTCGACGCCCTCTCGCGCGCGTACTGGGAGGCGGCGGGCCGCGGCGAGCTGGCGATCCAGCGCTGCGAGCAATGCGCCCACTACCAGCACCCGCCGCGTCCGCTCTGCGAGCGTTGCACCTCGGCGGACTTCGGCTACCCTGCCGTCAGCGGGCGCGGCCGCGTGTACAGCTTCACCACGAACCACCAGCGCAACGTCGCCGGCTTCGAGGGCGCCGTCCCCTACGTCAATCTCATCGTCGAGCTCGATGAGCAGCCGCAGCTCTTCCTGCTGAGCGACCTCCCGGCGGGCGAGGCGGACTGGGTCGCCATCGGCGCGCCCGTCGAGGCCGTGTTCGAGCCGCTCGAGGCCGCCGAGGGCGAGGCGATCGCGCTGCCGCAGTTCCGGCCGGCCGCGGACGGAGGAGGCTCCGATGTGGGCGGCTAAGGGCAAGACCGCGGTCGCCGGCATCGGCTTCTCGCAGCTGACGCGGACGCACGAGCGCCCGCTCGGGCAGCTCGCGATCGAGGCCTGTCGCGCCGCGATCGCCGACGCCGGCATCGAGCCCTCGCAGATCGACGGGCTGGCGACGCACCCGGACCAGCCGTTCCGCGGCGCGGGCAACCGACCCGGCGAGGACCTCGTGCCCGCGGACTTCCTGATCGACCACCTCGACATCGGAACGGAGATCGAGTGGTTCGCGCAGGTCTCGGCCGGGCTGATTCCGAGCGCGATCATCGAGGCGCTGAACGCGCTGCTGGCCGGCGCCTGCACGTACGCGCTGGTATGGCGCGCGATGCACCGCCCGGCGGGCGCCTACGGCGCGTGGCGCGAGCCGGTCGCCGGCGGGGACAGCCAGTTCACCGCGCCCTACGGCTACACCAGCCCCTTCCAGCTCCACGCCGTCGCCTACCAGCGCTACATGCACCGCTTCGGCGCGACCCGCGAGGCGATGGCCTCGCTGGTCACGAACAGCCGCGCCAACGCCCAGCGCAACGAGTCGGCCTTCTTCTACGGGACGCCGATGTCCGTCGACGACTACCTCGCGGCGCGCATGATCTCGGAGCCGATCTGCCTCTTCGACTGCGACATCCCCGTCGAGGGCTGCGCGGCGCTGGTGCTGACCACGGCCGAGCGCGCTCGGGACCTGCCGAGGCCGCCCGCCTACGTCGCCGCCTGGGGGCAGCACACCGCGCCGCGCCCGACGTACGTGAACTACATGCTCGACGACTACATGGCGTGCGGCGCCTCGACGGCGGGCAAGCTCTGGTGGCGCTCGGGCCTCGGCCCCGGCGACGTGGACGCGGCGCAGCTCTACGACGGCTTCAGCCCGTCGACGTACTACTGGCTGGAGGCGGCGGGCTTCTGTCCCGAGGGTGAGGCGCACCGCTTCGTGCAGGACGGCCGCGTCGCGCTCGATGGCGAGTTGCCGGTCAACACCTTCGGCGGGTCGCTCTCCGAGGGCCGCCTCCACGGCATGGGCCACATCGCCGAGGCCGCGCGCCAGGCCTCGGGCCGCGCCGGCCCCCGCCAGGTCGAGGGCGCCGAGGTCTCGATCGCCCTCGACGGCTCGCCGCTGCTGCGCGGCGGCGGCCTGCTGTTCACGCGGGAACCGTAGAGGGGCGGGCGGCGGGCCGCAGGGTGCTTGCGGCATCCGATGCCGCACGGACGACAACCAGTTACCCTCGACTACGCGATTGCGCTGGGATCTGCTGGATGCGAAACGGTGAGGTCGATATGGATACCGAGCAGCCGATGCCCGAGCGGAAGCGCCGCGAGACAGCTCGACGGCTGACCCTCGACGAGGTGTGGCCCGTCCGCAGCGCGGGGGCGTGGCCGAAGGATCTGAGTCTCAGGCGGGAAGACATCTACGACGAGCGGATTGATCGCGCCTGATTCCCATCGCCGGCACGGGGACCGCATCGGTGGGTAGGCCGGTAGCAGAGCGGCCTGGACCTATCCCGCTCTGTTGGCACGGAGGCCGTCGCGTGGCTTCGGAGGGCTCTACAAGGCCTCGAAGTCGCGAGGCGTGAGTCCTGCCTGCCGCAAGATGCTCCGTAGAGTTCCGACTGCGATCTCTCTATGGCGAGGCACAACCGCGGTGAGGATGCTGTGCTCGGTGTCTCGAGCGAACTTGACGTGACTGCCCTTCTGGCTGACTTCGCGGAAGCCGGTGGCCCTGAGCTTCCGCGCTACCTCTCGATAGGAAAGCGGCCTAACCTGTCCTATTCCCGAGTAGCTGCGACAGGTACGGGCCTTCTGAGATAGGGGCCAGGCGGTACATCCTGCTGTGTGTAGACGCACAGAGAGGAGCTCCGCCGTGACCCCTGACGACCAACTCTACCGCTTCCGCCAGCGCACGCTCGCGCTCGCCGAGGAGGTGGGCAGCGTCCGCGCCGCCTGCCGGATGATGGGCATCCACCACTCGACCTTCTACCGCTGGCGCAAGGAGGCCGAGCGCTACGGCCTGGAGATGCTGCGTCCGCGTGAGCGCCGCCGGCCGCGCATGCCCAACGCCACCAGTCCGTTCGTCGAGCATCGCGTCGTCGCCTTCGCCCTCGGCCAGCCCGGCTTCGGCCCGGCGCGCATCGCCGCCGAGCTGGCCCGGCCCAAGTGGGGCGGCATCAAGCTCTCCCCATCCGGTGTCTGGCGCGTGCTGCGGCGCCACGGCCTCAACACCCGCAGGAAGCGCCTGAGCCTCGTCGCCGGCTACGCCGCGCCTCCCGAACCGGCTCCCCGCGAGCCTGAGCCGGAGCGCCATCTGGAGGCGAAACAGCCCGGTGCGCTGGTGCAATTCGACTGCTTCCACGTCGGCCGGCTCTCCGGCACGACGGGCACGGTCTGGCAGTACACGGCGATCGACGTCGCCTCCGCCTACACGTGGGCGGAGCTGCACGTCACCCCGCGTAACCCATCGGCGAAGTGGACCTCGCAACTGGCCCGCCGCGTCGCCTCGGACCTCGCCGTCCGCGGCTGGTGCCTGGAGACCGTGATGACGGACAATGGCTCGGAGTTCCGCTCCCGCGAGTTCGGGGCCGCGGTCGCCGAGCTGGGCGCGGAACAGCGCTTCATCCGCGCCGGCAGGCCGCAAACCAACGGCTGCGTCGAGCGGGTGCAGGGCACGATCCTCGAGGAGTGCTGGAAGCCCGCCTTCGCGCGCCACCTGATCCCGAAGCAGACCGGGCTGCGCCGCGACCTCGAGCGCTACCTGCGCTACTACAACTCAGACCGCGCTCACACCGGCCGCTGGACCCGCGGCCGCACCCCCGAGAGCGTCATCGGCAAGGCCAAGGTATGGTCCTGACACACAGCGCGATGTGTCGCCTGATCTTGGAGATAGGACAGCCTAACCGGCGGCCACCTCTACTTCAATCTGGCGTATCAGGGGCTCGGACGAAGGGATGGGCGGCTCGAAGTGGAGTTCCAGCGCCTCGCGGAGGTTCGTGAGGGCGTCATCGACCGATTCGCCCTGGCTGGCCACGTCGACATCCAGCGCCTGTGCGACGTACCACTCGCCCTCGCGGCACACGCTCGCTGTGAACACTCGCTTCATCGCGAATCGCCTCCACCTACATCCTGCCACACCACCACCACCCCCGCCTCCGCGAGGCGGGTGATGTCCGGCGCGGCGTAGCCGAACTCGGCGAGGACCTCGGCGGTGTGCTGGCCTAGCACGGGGGGCGGGCGGCGCAGGGCGGTCCACGGCTCCTCGAAGGTCCAGGGCGGGGCGATCGTCTCGAGGTCGCCGAGGGTGGCGTGGCCCTCGAGGCGGCGCACCATCTCCAGCGCCGGCACCTGCTCGCTGGTGAGCAGCGACTCGATGGTGTTCATCGGCACGATCGTGCCGCCGAGTTCGTCCTGCACGATGCGCCGCAGGTCCTCGTAGCGCCACGCGCGCAGCGTGTCGTTGATGACGGGTGGCAGGTGGCGAAGGTTGTCCATCATCCCGCGCGGACCGCTGAAGCGATCGTCGAGCAGCACGTCGGGGCGATCGATGGCGATGAGGAAGGCGTTCCAGCCGCCCTCGTCGCCGCGAAGCGTGAACAGCGCGGGGCCGTCGGCGGTCTCGAAGCCGTAGTCGGGCGGGTCGCTCAGCCCGAGGATCGCGCGGCCGCCGATTGAGCCCTGCGAGCGCTCGGCGGTGAAGGTCCACTGGTGGATCGCGGTGAAGGCGGCGAGCAGCGAGGTCTCGACGTGCTGGCCGGCGCCGTGGCGGTCGCGCCAGAGCAGCGCGGTGAGGATCGCCTGGAAGCCGGCCATGCCAGCCGCGTGCTGCGCGAAGTCGTAGCCGAAGCGCAGCGGCGGGTCCCCGGGCCGTCCGAGGTGGCGGTTCGACCCGACCAGCATCTGCACATCGATCTCGCTCGCGGGCACACCGGCCAGCGGCCCGCGGCTGCCGTGCCCGCTGATCGAGCAGTAGACGAGGCGCGGATGGCGCGCGCTCAGCGCCTCGTAGCCGAAGCCGAGGCGCTCCATCACGCCCGGCCGGTAGCCCTCGATGAGTACGTCGGCGTCTTCCAGCAGCCGCGAGAGGATCTCGGCGCCGGCTTCGGTCTTGAGGTCGGCGGCGATGCCGCGCTTGTTGCGCTGGAACTGCAGGAACAGCGCGCTCTCCTCGGTCCCGCCGTCCGGCGGCTGCATGAACGGCCCGATCGTGCGCAAGAAGTCACCCGAGGGCGGCTCCAGCTTCACGACCTCCGCGCCGAGGTCGCCGAGCTGCATCGCGCAGAGCGCGCCGGGGATCCCCTGCGAGACATCGACGACGCGCAGGCCTTCGAGGGGCAGCCGTGAGTGCGCGCGCCCGTCGCCGTTGGGGCTAGCCGCCGCGCCCGCACGGTCCGCTCCGTCGAGGGCGGCGAGCACCTCCTCGGTGTGTTCGCCGAGGCGGGGAGCGGCGCGCGTGATCCGCGCCTCGGTCCTGCTGAAGCGCCAGTGCGGCTCGGCGCTGGCCATTGCGCCGTAGGGCGTGTCGAGCACCGTCACGAGGTCCTCGGCGATCACCTGCGGGTGTTCGAGCAGGCTCGCGCTCAGTGTCGGGCCGCGCTGGCAGGCGGCGGCCGGCACGTCGGCGTCGTGCAGGCGGCGCTCCCACTCCTCGGCGCTGTGTTCGCGGAAGCAGGCCTCGAGGATCGGCAGCAGCTCGGCGCGCCGCTCGACGCGGGCGCTGTTGGTCGCGAAGCGCGGGTCGTCGCGCAGCTTGCCGAGGCCGAGAGCCTCGCAGAGCTTCGGCCAGAAGCCGTTGTGGGGGACGCTCACCGCGACATAACCATCGGCGCAGGCGAAGACCTGGTCCGGCACGATGTTGGGGCGGGCGCTGCCCATCGGGCCGGGCGCGGTGCCGGGCGCGCGCCCGCTCGCGAGGTGCTCGGCGATGCGGCTCGTGGCCCCGGCGATCGTCGATTGCAGCTGCGAGGTCTGGATGAACGTCCCGCGGCCGGTCCGTTCGCGCACGTAGAGCGCGACGAGGATCGCCTGCAGGTTGGTGAAGGCGCCGCCCCAGTCGAGCGTCGCCGTGCCGCGCGAGAACTCCTGCCGCCCGCCTGCCTCGCCGGTGACGCTGGTCAGCCCGGCCGCGGCCTGCGAGAACCACTCGTTGCTGGTCATGCCGTGCATCGGCCCGCGCGGTCCGTAGGCCGAGCTCTGCAGATAGATCAGCCGCGGGTTGTGCTCACACAGCAGCTCGTAGCCGAGGCCGAGGCGGCGCATCACCTCGGGCGAGCGGAAGTTCTCGACCAGCACGTCGGCGCTGCCGATCAGGCGCAGCGCCTGCGCGTGGCCCTCGGGATCCTTGAGGTCGAGCATGACGCCGCGCTTGCCGAGGTTGTTGCCGAGGAAGGTGTGGCCGGTCCCGCTCAGGCTCGGCCTGGTGCCGCGCACGGTGTCGCCGCGCGGCGACTCGACCTTGATCGCGTCGGCGCCGAGCCAGCCGAGGTACTCGACGGCGATCGGGCCGACGGCGGCCTGGCCGAAGTCGAGCACGCGCAGGCCGCTCAGCGGCCCGGTCCAGCCCTCGCTGCTCAGCGCTTCCGGCATGCGCGCACCATGCGCGCGGGCGAGTGCGGCGGTCAAGGCGCGGGTGGTGGGCGGGGCGCTATCATCGGCACGGCCGGAAGGGGGCCCCGATGAGCAACGAAGAGCGACCGCTGCCGACGAGCGACGAGGTGAACTCCTGGCTGACCGAGCGGCGCAACTGGGGCCGCTGGGGAGACGACGACAGCCGCGGCGCCGTCAACCTGATCACGGACGAGAAGCGCCTCGCGGCGTTCGGACTCGTGCAGCAGGCGCGCGTCGTCTCGATCAGCCGCGAGTACCCGAAGAACCCGGGGCCGACGAACCCGGTGCCCGCGCAGCACTTCATGCGCCGCAACGTGCGCGAGCCCGGGGGCGGATCGGTCGTCGACTACTACGGCTTCATCTACCACGGCTACACGCACACCCACCTCGATGCGCTCTGCCACGTCTGGGACAAGAACGGCGCCTGGCAGGGGCGCGACCCGGACGAGTTCATCACCGGCGAGGGCGTCACCCACGCCGACGTCACCGCGTGGGACACGGGCATCATCACGCGCGGCGTGCTGCTCGACGTGCCCCGCCACCGCGGGACGGAGTACGTCACAGTGGACCGCCCGGTGCACGGCTGGGAGCTCGAGGAGATCGCGGAGGCGCAGGGCGTGAGCGTCGGGTCAGGCGACGCGCTGCTCGTCTACAGCGGTCGCGAGGCGTACCAGGCGGACAACCCGGATCAGTTCCTCGGCGACGCCGGGAGCGACGTGCCCGGTCTCCACGCCTCGTGCCTGCCGTTCGTGCGCGACCACGATGTGGCCCTGCTCGGCTGGGACATGATGGACGCGAAGCCGAACGAGTACGACAGCCCCTGGGCGATGCACGGCGTGATCTACGCCTACGGCGTGCCGCTGCTCGACAACGCGCTGCTGCAACCGCTCGCCGACGTCTGCGCCGAGCAGGGCCGCCACGAGTTCCTGCTGATGATCTCGCCGCTGAAGGTGGTGGGCGGCACGGGCAGCCCGGTCAACCCGCTCGCCATCTTCTAGACGCCGCGAACTCTCACCCTAGCCCTCTCCTTCTCGGGGAGAGGGTGGCGGGACGGTGCGCCCCCGGGGAGCTTGTGCCAGTCGCCGCTTCTCCCCCTCACCCCCGCCCTCTCCCTCCAGGGGAGAGGGGGCCGGAAGGTGCGCCCTCGGGGCTTCGGGGCGAGCAGCAGCAGGGGCGTGGGGGCGGAGCCCCCACAGAAAGAAAATCCGAGGGCGGGTGGGTGGGCCGAGTCGCCCTGCGGGGTCTCCCCGCGTCAACATGAGCAGAGCGCGCGCGCTCGTCCGGGATGGGGGTGTGGGGGGCGCAGCCCCCCACAGACGAAGGAGAGGGAAGACTCGGCGCGGCTAGCCGTGCGAGTGGCCGCCGTGGCCGTGGCCGGCCGAGGGCTGGTAGTAAGGGTTCGCGCCGGCTGCGTGGTCGGTGGAGTCCATGATCTCTTCGATCTCGGGCACCGACTCCTTCATCATGCCCTCAATGCCCTCGCGCAGGGTGACGCTCGCCATCCCGCAGCCCTGGCAGCCGCCGCCCATGCGGACATAGGCGATCTTGCCCTCCACGCCGAGGAGGTCGACGGCGCCGCCGTGTGCGGCGATCGCCGGGTTGACCTGCTCGTCGAACAGCACCTGGATGCGCTCGGCCAGCGGATCGCGCCAGCGCGGGTTGGGGTTGTCGAACTCGAAGCCGTTGACGCCCTCGCCCTTGTACTCCCAGTGCACGGCCAGCCCGTCCAGGTCCTCGGCGTGGTCGCCGTGGACGTAGATCGCGAGGCCGTCGAAGTCCAGCTCGTAGTCATCTTCCGGCTCGCGGCCCTGGTCGACCATCGTGAGCAGGTGCTCGAAGCCGTCCTGCGTGCGGCGGGCGACCTGCAGGCGGATGCCGGTGACGGGAGGGTCGCCGGCGCTTTCGATCAGGTGCAGCAGGCGCCCGATTGCCGCGTCGGTCATCGAGACCTCGGGGCCGGGCTCGTCAATCTCAGAGTCGAGGTCGGTGTCGAGGTCGAAGTCGGTGGTCACGATTGCTCCTTCGTTGCCGCCTCCAGCGTAGCGGATTCCGGTGCCGG
Source organism: Dehalococcoidia bacterium (assembly GCA_965247925.1). Lineage (GTDB taxonomy): Bacteria > Chloroflexota > Dehalococcoidia > UBA2979 > UBA2979 > VXMT01. The sequence continues at coordinate 168,828 of CBDFIB010000003.1, read as the reverse complement.
GCGCTGCCGCCCGCGGTGCGAAGACGGGGGGGGGCTCGCAGTGGAGGCCCATGCTACGCTCAGGATCCCCGTGCGGCATCGTCCGGGCGCGGTGCCGACGACGGCGCAGGCCGCGCCCGCACGCGCGAATGGACGGCCATGAGCGTCGCGCCCAGCCCCGCTCCCGAGACCCCTCGCGGCGACGAGCGCGCCGCCGATGCGGGCAGGCAGGGGCCCCGTCGCTTCCCCTTCGGGGGCCGGGCGAGCGAGTTGCGCACCTTCGAGTCCCTCGGCGATCGCAACTTCCGCTGGTTCTTCATCTCCACGCTGGGGCAGTTCGGGGGCATCCAGACGCAGATGCTGGCGATGGGCTTCATCGTCTACGAGTTGACCGGGTCGCCCGGGCGCCTCGGGCTCGTCGCGCTCGTCAACGCGATCCCCTCGCTTGCCTTCTCGCTCTACGGCGGGATGCTGGCGGACCGGCTGCCGGGGCGGCTCGTGCTGCAGGTGGGGCAGGGCTTCCAGGCGCTGCTCGCGGCGCTGGTGGCAGTGCTGCTGTTCATGGGTCTGCTGCGCTACGAGCACCTGATCGCGATCGTCTTCTTCCAGGGTGCGGGGATGGCGCTGATGATGCCGGCGCGGCAGGCGATGATCCCGGAGATCGCGGGCGAGGAGCGGCTGATGAACGCCATCTCGCTCAGCGCCGCCGGGATGACCACGATGCGGCTGATCGCACCGGCGATCGGCGGCGCGCTGCTCGTGATCGCGAGCAGCGCCTGGCTCTACGGCGCGGTCACGCTCTACTACGTCGTCGCCATCGCCGCGCTTGTGCCGATGCGCCTCGCGACCGACCGAGGCGAGGGCGGCGGGCGCGGGGGCGCCGCCTTGGCCTCGCGTGACGCGCAGGGCTGGGCGGGCGTGCGCGACGGGATCCGCTACACGATGCGACGGCCCGCGATCCTGCAGGTGCTGGCCCTCAACCTGCTGATCGTCTGCGCCTCGATGCCGTGGATGTTCCTGCTGCCCGGCTGGGTCGAGGACGTGCTGGGACTGGGGGGCCTACACCTCGGGATGCTGCTCAGCGTGATGGGTGTTGGATCACTGTTCGGCTCGCTCGTGATCGCCTCGCTGCCGCCGCGCCGCCACGGGCTGCTCTACCTGCTGAGCGCGGTGCTGCTGGCGGCCGGCGTGCTGGCGTTCGCCACGGTCGGGACGTTCTGGCTGGCCGCGCTGCTGACCGTCGTGATCGGCATCGGCCACGCCGGGCGGATGTCGCTCAGCACGGTGCTGCTGCAGACCTACGTCGACCGCGAGTACCGCGGCCGCGTGCTCTCGATCTACATGATGGAGTTCGGCCTCGTCGCCCTCGGCGTCTTCGCCGTCGGCACGATCGCCGAGGTCGTCGGCCTGCAGCTCGCGATCGGCGGTGCGGCGGCGATTCTGCTGGTCGTCGCGCTGCTGCTCTTTCCCGTCTTCAAGACGCTGCGCGGCCTCGCCTAGCAGCGAGGGCGCCCCGCTCGCCGCGCGCGCCCGCCTCATGCGCTACATTGCGCGCGCGACTGCGCCCGCACAGGGCGCGCGAGGAGGTCCGGATGGCAGACATACCCACGAGTTGCCGCGCCGCGCTGCTCACCGGCCACCAGCAGCCGCTGGAGATCGCCGAGGTTCCGATCCCGCAGGAACTGGAGCCGGGCGCGCTGCTGGTGCGCAACACGGCCGCGACAATCTGCGCCAGCGACGTGCACCTCTGGGAGGGCGAGTCCGGCTCCTCGACGGATCGCTTCCCGCGCATCCTCGGCCACGAGATGACGGGCCGCGTCGCGCGCATCAGCGAGGGCGCCGAGCACGACTCGCTGGGTGAGCCGCTGCATGTGGGCGACCGCATCATCTGGACGCACGGCTTCTGCGGGCAGTGCGTGAACTGCGTGATCGAGCACGAGCAGACGCTCTGCGAGCACCGACGCGGCTACATGCAGGGCCTCGCGACGGAGTACCCCTACCTCACCGGCGGCTTCGCCGAGTACGGCTACGTCTACCCCAGTTCCGGACGCTTGAAGGTGCCCGACATCATGCCCGGACGAGCTCGCAGCGGCCGCGGCCTGCGCGCTGCGCACGATGGTGCATGGCTTCGACCGCCTCGGGCGGCTCGACGACCGCCACGCGCTGGTGATCCAGGGCTCGGGGCCGCTCGGGCTGTTCTCGACCGCGCTGGCCTCGCGCAGCGGGCCCTCGAAGATCATCGTGATCGGCGGACCGGCGGCGCGCCTCGATGTCGCGCGCCGCTGGGGCGCGACGCACACGATCGACATCGACGACGTGCCGGACGCCGCCGACCGCGAGGCGCTGGTGCGCGAGTGGACGGACGGCCGCGGCCCGGACGCGGTGATCGAGGTCTCCGGCGCCGTCTCCGCCTTCCCCGAGGGCTTCTCGATGATCCGCCGCGGCGGCCGCTACCTGGTCGTCGGCCAGCTCCACAATCGCGAGGTCTCGATCAGGCCCGGGGAGATCACGCGCAAGCACGTGCGCATCATCGGATCGATCTCCGCGAGCGTGGCGCACTACCACCGCGCGTTGCAGTTCATCGCCCACAACTGGGAGCGCTTCACCTGGATGGACATGATCTCCAACCGCTACCCGATCGAGGAGTTCAACAAGGCAATGCTGCGCATGCAGAGCTGGGACGAGATCAAGCCGGCGATCATCTTCGGAGGCTCCCGATGAGCGCCGCGTCGCCACCGATCGGCGTCGTCGCCTCCGCCGCGGAGGCCGGGGACGCCCTCGCGCAGATCGAGGAGGCCGAGCGCCTCGGGATCCCGGCCGCCTGGATGACCACGGGCGGGACGCGGGCGGACGCGCTGACGATCTTCGGTGCGGCGATCGCGCGCACGGAGCGGATCGTCCTCGGCAGCTGCATCGTGCCGACCTGGCCGCGCCACCCGGTGCTGCTGGCGCAGCAGACACGGGCGCTCGAGGAGATCTCGCCGGGGCGCTTCCGGCTCGGCATCGGCCCCGGCCACGAGCCGGGGATGGTGCACACCTTCGGCGTCGAGTGGCGCACCCCGCTGACGCACCTGCGTGAGTACCTGCACGTGCTGACGACGCTGCTGCACGAGGGCGAGGTGGAGTTCGAGGGCAGCCACGTCACCGCGCGGGGCCGCCTCGACGAGCCGCTGCAGACGCCGGTGATGGCGTCGGCGCTGCAGCTGCGCTCCTACCGGCTCTGCGGCGAGCTGGCGGACGGGGCGATCTCCTGGAACTCGCCGGCCGCCTACCTGCTGGAGCGCGCGCTGCCCGCGCTGCGCGAGGGCGCCGAGGCCGCCGGCCGCGAGGCGCCCCCGCTGATCGCACACGTCCCCGTCTGCGTCAGCGAGGACCGCGACGTGGTCCTCGCCGCGGGCCGCACGCAACTCGGGCGCTCCGCGCAGCTGCCGTTCTACGCCGGGATGCTCACCGCGGCCGGCTACCCGGACGCCGCCTCGAACATCGAGGAGGCACTGGTCGACGCGGTGATCGTCGCCGGCAGCGAGCAGCAGGTGGCCGATCGGCTGGCCGAGCTGGCGGGCTCGGGCCTCGGCGAGTTGCTGGTGCAGCCGATCGGCCCGGGCGAGCAGCGGCAGTGGATCGAGAGCGGCTTCGCGGCCGTCGCGAGGGCGGTGGACCAGCTCCGCGCGGCGTAGGCGGCCTCGGCTGCAGCGCGCCTTCACGCCTGTAGTACGGTAACGCCCGCTTAGCGTTTCCGGACTACGCAGGGGGAGGAAGTCGTGCCGAAGTACCTGGCCAGGGCGTCATACACCAGCGAGGGGCTGGCGGGCCTCATGCAGGAGGGCGATCGTCGCGGCGCGAGGCCCTCATCGCGACGATCGCCTCGGTCGGAGGCGCCGTGGAGGCCTTCTACTACGCCTTCGGTGAAGACGACCTCTACATCATCATGGACGTTCCGGACCAGACGGCCGCGGCCGCGCTCGGCCTCGCCATCAGCGCTGCCGGGGCGATCACCTGGAGCACCACCGCGCTGCTGACTCCCGAGGAGATCGACGCGGCCGTCGGGACGTCCGTCGAGTACCGGCCGCCCGGAGCGTAAGGGGCCCCTGCGGGCGCCTCAGATGGCCCTCGCCTGATACCCCTAACGAGGAGCGGCGGCGGCCTATCGGTAGAGGCTGCGATATACTCGGCCCTGCCGGCACGCCCACTGCGAGGGAGGGATCACTATGGCCACGGAATACCCCGAGATCGCAAAGGACATCTCCGCACTCAAGCTTCCGCCGAACCTCGCTGATTACGACAGCCTGCGCTCCTCGTGGGACTGGGACGAGCTCTGGGCTGAACTCGACACGCCCGACGGCCTCGTCAACCAGGCCCACGAGTGCATCGACCGCCACGCCATGGGCGAGCGCGCCAACAAGCTCGCGCTGATCTGGCAGAGCCAGGGCCTCGAGGTCGAGGAGTACACCTTCGCGGACCTCAAGCGTGAGACGGACCGCGCGGCGAACGCGCTGCGCAGCGCCGGGATCGAGAAGGGCGACCGCGTCTTCTTCCTCAGCGACCGCACCCCGGAGCTCTACTTCGGGTTCTTCGGCGCGCTCAAGCTGGGCGCGCTGGCGGCGCCGCTCTTCTCCGCCTTCGGCCCCGAGCCGATCTCCGAGCGCGTCGGGCGCGCCGAGGGCAAGGCGATGATCACCACCCCGAAGCTGCTGTCCAAGGTCAACGAGATCCGGGACAACCTGCCTAGCCTGGAACACGTGATCATCATGGACGGGCGCGAGGAGCACGAGCTCGCCGACACGGACATCTCCTGGAGCGCGCTCATCGCGGACGCCTCGGACGAGTTCGAGATCGAGAAGACCGGCCCCGAGGACTGGTCGGTGATGCACTTCACGAGCGGCACGACCGGCCTGCCCAAGGGCGCGGCGCACGTGCACAACACCGTGGTCAGCCACTACGCGACCGGCAAGTACGTGATGGATTTCCAGGAGGAGGACATCTACTGGTGCACCGCCGATCCCGGCTGGGTCACGGGCACCTCGTACGGCATGTTCGCGCCGTGGAGCAACGGCGTCACGCAGGTGATCGACGAGGGCGGCTTCGGCGCCCGCCGCTGGTACGAGACGATCACGCGCTTCAAGGTCACCGTCTGGTACACCGCCCCGACGGCGATCCGGCTGCTGATGCGCTCCGGGGCCTCCGCCGCGCGCGAGCACGACCTCAGCTCGCTGCGCTACGTCATGTCCGTCGGTGAGCCGCTCAACCCGGAGGGCGTGGTCTGGGGCCTCGATGCGTTCGACCTGCCGATCCACGACAACTGGTGGCAGACCGAGACGGGCGCGATCATGATCGCCAACTACCCCTCGATGCCGATCCGTCCCGGCTCGATGGGCCGCCCCTTCCCCGGCATCCACGCCGCGATCATCGACGACGCGGGCAACGAGATGACCGAGCCGATGGCGGAGGGCCAGCTGGCCGTCCGCCCTGGCTGGCCCTCGATGTTCCGCACCTACTGGAACGACGAGGAGCGCTACGACTCGCGCTTCCAGATGGGCTGGTACCTGACCGGCGACAAGGCGAAGCGCGACGCCGATGGCTACTTCTGGTTCGTCGGGCGCGACGACGACGTGATCAACACGGCCGGCCACCTGGTCAGCCCGTTCGAGGTCGAGAGTGCCCTGATCGAGCACGAGGCGGTCGCCGAGGCGGGCGTGATCGGCAAGCCGGATGCCATCGCGATGGAGGTGGTGAAGGCCTTCGTCACGCTCAACGACGGTGTGGAGGAAACACCGCAGCTGTTGCGCGAGCTCAACAGGCACTGCCGCGCACGCCTCGGGCCGGCCGTTGCGCCGCGCGAGATCCAGGTGATCGATATCCTGCCGAAGACGCGCTCCGGCAAGATCATGCGGCGGCTGCTCAAGGCGCGCGAACTCGGATTGCCGGAGGGCGACACCTCCACGCTCGAGGACGACTAGCGCGCTCCGGCTGCGACGGAGCCGAATCCGGAAGGCGGAGAGATGACATCGGCCGACGAGATCCAGATCCACCGCGGCTTCAACGGCGTCTACTTCGACCGCAGCGAGACCTGCTTCATCGACGGCCGCGCCGGGAAGCTGCAGTACCGCGGCTACTCGATCGACGATCTCGCCGAGCACTCGACGTTCGAGGAGACGGGCTACCTGCTGCTCCACGGCGGCCTGCCGAGCGCCGCGCAGCTCGCGGCCTTCGAAGCCGAGCTGAAGTCCGCACGCGTGCTGCCGGGTGAGATCCTCGACGTGATCCGGCTGGTCAAGGACGCGCACCCGATGGACGTACTGCGCACGGCCGTGTCCGCCCTCTCCGCGATCGACCCGGAGACGGCGGACAAGTCGCACGACGCCACGCTGCGCAAGGGCATGCGGCTCACCTCGCAGGTGCCGAGCATCGTCATGGCGCACCACGCGATCCGCGCGGGCCGTGATCCGATCGAGCCGAACAACGACCTCTCGCACGCGGCGAACTTCCTCTACATGCTCGACGGCGAAGTCCCGAGCGAGGACTCGGCGCGGCTGATGGACAAGGACTTCATCCTCCACGCCGAGCACGGCTCCAACGCCTCATCGTTCACCGCGCGCGTGGTGACGGGCACGCAGGCGGATCTGCACGGCTCCATCACCGCCGCGATCGCGGCGCTCTCCGGTCCCTCGCACGGGGGCGCGGCGGAGAACGTGATGAAGATGGCGCAGGAGATCGAGGAACCGGAGCGGGCCGCCGCGTACGTGAAGGAGCTGCGCTCCCGCTCCGAGCCGATCATGGGCTTCGGCCACCGCGTCTACCGCGCCGAGGACCCCCGCGCCCGCCACCTGCGCGAGGGCGTCGAGCGGCTCAGCGCCGAGAAGGGCGAGCCGAAGTGGTACGCGATCCTCGAGGCGGTGCAGGAGGCGATGCGCCCCTACGGCCGGCTCGGCGTGAACGTCAACGTCGACTTCTTCGCGGGCGTGATCTACTACCTGCACGGCATTCCGCAGGACCTGTTCGTGCCGATCTTCGCGGTCGGGCGCGTGCCCGGCTGGACCGTGCAGGTGCTGGAGCAGATGGAGAACAACATCCTGCTGCGCCCGCTGCTCCACTACGTCGGCCCCCTCGACCAGCCCTACATCCCGATCGAGGAGCGCTAAGGCCTCGAGTCCGTTGTGCTCGAACCGAGGTAATCCGCACCGACTTGGCCTTAGGGACTATCGCAGCTGTGGTTCGGTACACGCTTGTTATGACTACGTGAGGAGGGATCGCAGATGGACGTGCATATGAACCGTGAAATCAAGGCATACTGCCCAGACTTTACGCCGATACGCCAGGTTCTCCGCGATGTTGGGGCGAACCTAGTCGAAGTCAAAGAACAAGTAGACCATTACTACCAACTCCCAGCTAGTAGAAAAGAGCATGGGGCACGGCGACTTAAGCTCCGTGTTGAGAATGAGAAGAGGCAGCTGATCTACTATCGAGACCATCAAGAAGCAGGCACACGGATCAGCCGATTCCAGCTTTGGGAAGTACATGACCCGCAGGTCATAGAAGTGCTAGAGGCCGCTCTGGGTAGTCGAGTCATAGTGCGCAAGCAGCGTGAACTGTGGCACAAGGACAACATCAAATTCAACTTGGATACAGTAGAAGAAGTGGGGCAGATATTCGAGGCCGAGACACAGGCCAAGGATGGTTTTGACATTGACGAACAAGTGGAAGAGTACCGCCGTCGTATGGGTCCCTACCTTGGCCCCTATATAGCTTGCTCCAACGAGGACCTGGTCATTGCATCACAATAGATGCTCAAAGGCAGTGATCGGTGATTAGTGATGATCTCTGAAGCCGTCCTTCGGTCCATCCGATGGTGCCAGAGTCAATTAGCCGATGGAATACCGCTGGCTGAGCTGTCCGACGGCGACTGGGGAGTGAACCGGGAACCCCACGAGGTCGAGGTGGTCTGGCGTGCCGGCCGCGCTCACAGCGAGCGCGCTACGGGCCGCCCTCGGCTCCCTCGTCGTCGCGCCTGACGCGGCCGAGGAAGACGTCCGTGAGGATGTTGGTCTCGCGGATTGACTCGGGCGTGCCGTCGTGGACGACGCGGCCCATGTCGAGGACGTAGGCGCGGTCCACGATCTCCAGCGCGCCCCTGATATTGTGTTCGACGAGCATGATCGTCGTGCTCAGCCGGTCGCTGATCTCGCGGACCTTCTGGAACACCTCGCTGACGATGATCGGCGCGAGGCCCAGCGTCGGCTCGTCGAGCAGCAGCAGCTCCGGGCCGGCCATGAGGCCGCGGCCGAGGGCCAGCATCTGCTGCTGCCCGCCGGACATCTGGCTGGCCATGTCGCGCCGCTTCTCGCGGAGGATCGGGAAGAGCTCCATCACCGCGTCCAGCCGCCGCGCCTTCTCGGCGCCGTCGGCCAGGTAGAGGCAGCCCAGCTCGAGGTTCTCCTCGATCGTGAGGTGGGTGAAGACGCGCCGGCCCTGCGGCACGAAGGCGATGCCCTCCTTCACGATCTCGTGCGTGGCCGCCGCGAGTCGCTGCTGCCGCCAGAAGACCTCGCCGGCAACCACCGGCGCGAGGCCCATGATCGCCTTCAGCACCGTGGACTTGCCCGCGCCGTTCGGCCCCATCACCGCGACGACCTCGCCCTTGCGGATGCCGAGCGAGACGTCGTCGAGGGCCACGACGGCCCCGTAGTGCACGGAGACGCCGTCCAGCTCCAGCAGCGCTGCGTCCGAGGAGGGAGCGCCGGCGAGACCTGAAGCGGAGTTCTGCGTCATGACTGTCCGTCTCCGCGCACCTAGCTGAGGCTGTCGCACAAACCCGCGATGCGGGGAACATCGCGATAGGATGAGCATGGCGGCGGGGGCGGAGTGATTCCGGGGTGCCGCCATGACCCAGCGCTTCCTGCCGTGCGAGCGTGACCAGCAATACCTGATGCCCGCCAGCCTCCGCGACTGGCTGCCCGAGGACCACCTCGCGTGGTTCGTGCTCGATGCGGTAAGCCAGCTCGACCTCACCGCGTTCTACGCGCGCTACCGCGAGGACGGTTGGGGGCGGAAGGCGTACGAGCCGTCGATGATGGTCGCGCTCGTGCTCTATGCCTACTGCGAGGGCGAGCGCTCGAGCCGCCAGATCGAACGGCGCTGCCGCGAGGACATCGCCTTCCGCGTGCTGACCGCGAACCAGCAGCCCGACCACGCCACGATCTGCCGCTTCCGGCAGCAGCACGAGCAAGCGCTGGCGGGACTGTTCGCCGGGGTGCTCAGGCTGTGCGCCGAGGCGGGTCTGTTGCGGGTCGGCGTGGTCGCGCTCGACGGCACCAAACTCCGCGCGAACGCCAGCCGTGAGCGCAATCGCACGGATGCGGAGCTTGCGGCCGAGGTGCGGCGCATCCTCGCCGAGGCGGAGCGGGTGGACGCCGAGGAGAACGCGCGCTTCGGCGACGCGCGGGGCGACGAGTTGCCTGCGGGGTTCAGGGACCGCGAGGAGCGCCTGCAGCGGCTGCGCGAGGCGCGGGAGCGGCTGGCGGCCCGTGAGCGGGAGCGGCAGGAGGACTATGAGGAACGCCTCAGGAGCCGCGCGCAGAAGGACCGGCGCGGGCGCCGCCCGCAGCCGCCGCAGCCCGACCCGGGCGCGAAGGTGAACGTCACCGACCCGGACAGCCGCGTGGTGCGCGACTATCACGGCTACTTCCAGGGCTACAACGTGCAGGCGGTGACGAGTAGCGACCAGATCATCGTCGCGGCCGAGGTGAGCCTCCAGGCGACGGACATGCACGAGCTGCAACCGATGATCGAGGCGATGCACCGCAACCTGCAGGCCGCACACTGCGGGCCGCTGCGCGTGCTGCTGGCCGATGCCGGCTACTACTCCGAGGCGAACGTGCGGCAGGCCGAAGGCAGGGGTCCGGAGCTGCTGATCGCCACCCGCAGCGACCGCAACCGGCGCGCCGGCGCTGCGGCGCCGCGCGGGCGCATCCCTGCCGGGCTCTCCGTACGTGAACGGATGGACCGGAAACTGGCGACGCAGCGGGGCCGGCGTCTCTACGAGCAGCGGCGCTGGATGATCGAACCCGTCTTTGGAGACGTCAAGGAAAACCGCGGCATCCGCCGCTTCAAGCGGCGCGGGATCGCCGCGTGCGCCAGCGAATGGAAGCTGAGCGCCGCCACCCACAACCTCAAGAAGCTCTATCGCCGGGCGCGCCCGTCACCCCGGCCAGCGAACAGCAACCCCCGGCGAGGAGACCGGGCTACCGCCGCGGCTGCCGCGTAGCGCGCCTGCCCCGCCAGACGCGACCGCTCCGCTCCGACTGCCGACTGCCGACTGCCGACTGCCGACTGCCGACCGGCTACCCTTTTGGCACTCCACCCACGCCACTCCGTGCGACAGCCTCAGCAGGCTGCTTCTATGAGGGCTGGTCCGATCTGCAAGTCGGCCAACGTGGTGGCCGCTCCGTCTGCACGCCATGCCGGATGGTGACCTGTGCCCCGCTTCTATCCGCACTCGCCGAGGGGTCGCGCTTCTGGACCCGGTGCATGATGGGGAACCTGCTTGCAGGGGGCGCTGCCAGCTGAAAAGCGTCCTTGGGTGGACCAGCAGCCTGTCGCAGTCGCCCGGTCTTCAGCATCACGGTGCAGCCGTTGGTGGTCGTCTGGTGGTGGTTCGCCGTCTTCCCGTCGCCCGCTACGCAGCCTCCCCCTCCGCCGTGGCGGCCTGGCGCAGCGGCTCATAGACCTCGCCGCTGCGCCAGAGCGCGTGCAGCAACACTGCGAGGCGTCGCGCCACGGCGACGACCGCGCGCTTCTTCGCGTTCCCCGCTCCCGAGGCCATGTAGCGCTCGCCCCAGCGGCGCAAGTCGCAGTCTGGTCCGAACGGTCCGAGGACGTACTGCGCGGCCTGCACGAGCAGCCGCCTCAGGTGGGAGTCGCCACGTTTGGTGATCCCCAGTTGCGTGTGGCGGCCGCCGGAGTCGCGACGCCTGGGCACGAGGCCGAGGTAGGGTGCGACCTCGCGGCTGCGGGGAAAGCGCGCGGGATCCTCGATCGTCAGCACGAAGGTGAGGGCGGTGATGGGACCGACGCCTGCGACCTGGCGGAGCGCGGCGGTCTCGGGGTAGGCCGCGCACAGCGCCTCGACCTCCCGGCCGGCGGCGGCGATGCGGGCGCTGAGCTCGCCAATCACCTCGAGCAGCGGCAGCAGTGCGGTGCGCAGTTCAGCCGGGATGTGCTCCGCTGCCTTGCGATGGAAGGCTGGCGCGGTCACCTTCGGCAGCGCGGCGCCCCACGCCTTGACGGCGCCGCGCACGTGGTTGATGAGCTGCGTCCGCGAGCGCACGAGCGCGTCGCGGCCGCGCACGACCGCGAGATCCTGCTGGGCCTGCGCGCTGCGGTGACGGATCGGGGCGAGCAGCTTGGGGTCGAGGCGACCCAGCCGTGCCAGTTGCTCGGCGTCGCTGCGGTCGTCCTTGCGGTGGCTGCGTGCGATCAGCGCTACCTGGCGGGGGTTGGCGACAATCACCCCGTGACCGAGTTCGGTCAGCAGCCGGCTCAGCCACGGCGAGTGCCGTCCCGCCTCCAGCACCGCCCGTGCCGCCGGCAGCTCCCCGAGCGCTCGCCTCAGCGCGAGGGCCGTCGTGCGGACGCGCTGCTCGCGCTGCACGTCCCCGGCGGGGCCGAGCACGCAGATCTGGGTGTGACGGTCGCTCACATCGAGGCCCCAGGTGACTCCGCTGGCTTCCTCCCGTTCAACGCGCTCTGCCGTTGCGATATGCTGCTGCATGGCTGGTCTTCTACCTCTCTGGCTCTGAGAAGCCGTTCTGGGCCCGATTCGAGGCCGCTTACCGGGGACGAGTATCCCCTTGAGGAGGAGACCAGCCCTCATCCCATCTGAAAAACTCCTGATCCTGAGCCGTAGGGTCTCACTGGCCATTCGGTGGGCTGGCGTAGAGCCCAGAAACATTGGGTTTCTTGATGTCGCGACCAGCGCGATTTCAGCCCAAAAGCGCCGCCGCGGACTTTTTCATCACCCTGCTAGTAGAGGATCATGTGGGTGGGAACCAGCCGTTGAGCTTCCGGGTCCACCGCCAGGGCCAAGCCCTCCAGGGTGTAGGCCCCCAGCAGGGGAGGGGCCTCCTCGATTCCGAAGACCACGATGGTGACTACGCTCTCGCCGTCTATCGTAGCCCACGCCTGTCCGTACTCCATCTCGACGCGCCGCCCGTCCGCCACCAGAAAACCGCGCTTGCCTGTCGGCTCAATTCCCAACTCCCGCAGAAGGTTCGAGGGCAACGTGGTGAACGACGCGCCGGTGTCCACCGTCGCCTCTATGTCCTGGGGCTGCTGGCCGTCCATGCTGGAAATGCGCAGCGGCCACTTGAAAGTCCCCATAGGGGGAGCTCCTCCGTCACATGGTCTACCATCCTATTTTATACCATTGCGAGCGCTCGTTACAGGGGCGCGCCCCTTGACAGGGGAAGCTGATTCGTCCATGATAAGGGTATGACCCAGTATGACTACAAGAGGTAAAAAACATGCCCAGGAAGACAAAGGTCATCACCTTCTCGCTACCCCCGGAGATGGCCGAGCGGATCAGACAGGTGATGGCCGAGGAGGGCCGCACCATGAGCGAGCTTGTCCGAGAGGCCCTCCGCCTCTACATGGACGACCGCGAGTGGAGAAGCCTCGTGCGTTACGGACAGCGGCGCGCCCGCGAGCAGGGCATCGCCCCCGAAGACGTGGAGCGGCTGGTCGACGAGTTCCGGGCCAAAGGCTCCCTGGCCTGAACAAGCAGAAAGCACAAGGAGGACGCACAGATGAGTGAACGACACGACCCCACACCGGCCGCCCTCTACGCCAGGGTCTCAAGCGATAGGCAGGACGTGGACCTGTCCATCGCCGCACAGTTGCGGGCGCTCAGGGATTACGCCGACAAGAACGGCTACCTCGTCGCCCGCCAATACGTCGATGAGGCCGAGAGCGGACGCATCGCCGACAGGCCGGAGTTCCGCAAGATGATCGACGAGGCCGCCAAACCCAACGCCCCCTTCAAGGAGATTCTGGTCTGGAAATTCTCCAGATTCACCAGGAAGCGCGAGCACGCCGTCGCTTTCAAGTCGATGCTCCGGCGTAAGGGCGTTCGGGTGGTCTCCATCACCGAGCACGCCGACGACACCCCCACCGGCAAGCTCATGGAGGCCATCATCGAGTCCGTTGACGAATTCTACAGCGAAAATCTTGCACAGGAGGTCGTCCGGGGTATGCGGGAGGCCGCCTCTCGCGGCTTCTGGATCGCCAGCAGGACGCCCTACGGCTACAACCGGGTCATGGTGCAGGACGGTCCCAAGAAGCGCCCCACCCTGAAGCCCGACCCGACAACCTCACCTATCCTCAAGCGCATCTTCGACATGGCCGAAGCCGGAAGGGGAATGCTGGACATCACTCGCACCCTCAACGACGAGGGCATCGCCAGCCCCGCAGGAAAGCTCTGGGGCAAGACCAGCGTCCACGCCATCCTCAAGAACGAGGTCTACACTGGCAATCTGGTCTGGGGCGCGAACGCAAAGGACAACGCCGAGCCGGTGCGCGTGGACAAGGCGTTCCCAGGCATCATCTCCAAGGCCCAATTCCGCCGCGTCAACAAGCTGATGCGATCCCGCGCACCCAAGATCAGCCACCCCCGAAGGGTCGGAAGCTCCTACCTGCTCAGCGGACTTGTCAGGTGCAAGACCTGCAACAGGGCGCTCTCAGGCCAGGACTCCAAGAGCGGCCAGTTCTCCTACTACGTCTGCCAGTCGATCATGAAGCGGGGCAGCGGCGCCTGCGATACCCCCAGGCTCAACGCCCGCCGCTTCGAGGAGCTTGTCGTCGGAAAGATTCGCTCCAACATCCTCACCGACGGCAGCATCCGCGCCCTCGTGAAGGTGGTGGGCGAGGAGATGGACGGCGTGGCCCGCGACCAGCGCAAGAGGCTACAGACCATCGACTCAGAGCTTACCGACGTAAGGCGCAGGTTGGACCGGCTCCACAACCTCGTCGAGACCACCGACCTCGATATGGCCGACGTCACCCCACGCATCCGTGACCACCGGGAGCGTCAGGAGCGCCTTGAGACTTCGGCTGAGGAGGCGAGGGCGATTCTCTCCCAGCGCAGGGAGGTCCTGGACGACGTGAAGACCATTACGGCCTACGCCCAGGACATGAGCGAGTTCCTCAACGAGAGCGAGTTGACCGAGCGCAGGGCCTTCATCGAGTCCTTCGTCAAGGAGATCGTGGTCATGCCCGGCAACGCCCTGATGCGCTACACCGTTCCCATGCCCGACGATAGCTTGATACCCGGAAGGGTCGCCGAAAAGGTGGCCCTGAACGGCTCGGTACTGTCTACCGTACAAAATGGTGGGCCCGCCAGGATTCGAACCTGGGACCGATCGGTTATGAGCCGACTGCTCTAGGCCGCTGAGCTACGGGCCCACTCCGCGGCCGCACCAGATTACACGCGCCCACGCCTCGCCGGGCGGCCGTCAGCTTCGAGGCGGCTCGACGCGCCTCGATGCGAGCGAGCCGCGGCTCAGGCGATCGGGCCGAGCGGTCCGCCGCCGAGGATGTGCATGTGGATGTGCGGCACTTCCTGGCCCGCGTCGGGGCCGTTGTTGAGGACCAGCCGGTAGCCGTCCTCCGCCAGCCCCTGCTGCGACGCGATCCGCGAGGCGGCGACGAGCATGCGGCCTGCCCAGCCGGCGTCGCCGTCCTCGAGGCCGCCGGGGCCGGCGGGCGGCTCGCCGCGCGGGATCAACACGATGTGCGTGGGCGCGGCGGGGTTGATGTCGCGGAAGGCGATGAACTCGTCGTCCTCGTAGACGCGATCGCTCGGGATCTCGCCGCGCAGGATGCGCGCGAAGACGTTGTCGCGGTCGTAGCCGGGGGCGCCCTCGCTCATGGCGCGCATTCTGCCACAGCGCCGCGCCGGGCTCCCCGCGGGTCAGACCTCCAGCTCGAGCCTGCCGACGCCACGCAGCAGCAGCGTGCCGGCGCGCTCGACGCCGTCCTCGGCGACGCGCAACTCCGGGAAGCGATCGAGCAGCGCGGCGAAGGCGATCTCGCCCTCGAGGCGGGCGAGCGGTGCGCCGAGGCAGAAGTGGATGCCGCGCCCGAACGCGAGGTGGCGGTTCGGCGAACGCTCGATGTCGAGCTCGTCGGGATCGCTGAACTGCGCCGGGTCGCGGTTGGCGGCGCCGACCAGCGGCAGCAGCGCCGCGCCCTGCTCGATCGTGCGGCCTCGTAACTCGGTCTGGCGGCGCGCGAAGCGCACGACGCCCTGCACGCTGCTGTCGAAGCGCAGCAGCTCCTCGACCGCCGAGGGCAGCAGCGAGCGGTCGGCGCGCAGGCGCGCGGCCAGCTCCGGGCGCGCGGCGAGGGCGAGCAGGCCGTTCCCGATCAGGCTGCTGGTCGTCTCGTGCCCGGCCAGCAGCAGCAGGATCGAGAACGCGAGCAACTCCTCGTGTGAGAGGCGTTCGCCGTCCTCCTCGGCCTGGCTTAGGGCAGTGAGGATGTCGGCTTCGGGGGCGTGGCGGCGCTGCGCCACGACATCGTCCATGTAGGCGATCAGCTCCGTGGCCGCCTCTCGAGCGGCGTCGAGGATGGCGGGCGTGTTGAGCACGTCCGTCGCGCGCGCGATCGCCCCCGACCAGCGCCTGAAGCGGTCGCGATCCTCGGGCGGGACTCCCAGCAGCTCCGCGATTACGATGATCGGGAGGGGTTGCGCGAAGCCGGTCGCGACATCGAAGCGGCCGCCCGGGGCGTCCGCGTCGGCCAGCAGCGAGGCGGCGATCTCCTCGATGCGCGGGCGCAGGCCCTCGATCGCGCGCGGGGTGAAGGCGCGGTTGAGCAGGGTGCGGAGGCGGGTGTGCACGGGCGGGTCGGAGTTGAGCACGGTCGGCGTCTCGCCCAGCGGGAACTCGCGGCGCTGCTGCTGCAACACCTGCGCCAGCTGTCCGGAGGCGGTATCGGAGCTCGAGGAGAACGTCTCGTCGTCGCGCAGGACCAGCGCGCAGTCCTCGTAGGCGGTCAGCACCCAGGCCTGGAGCGCGAGGCTGAAGTGCACGGGCTCGGCGGCGCGCAGCGCGGCGTACTGGGGATACGGGTTGTTCTGGAACGACGGCAGGAACGGATTGAAGACCGCCATGCACACGATCGTAGCGCAGCAGGCCGCCACGCGGTGAAGCGCGGGCGCGTCGCGAGGTCGGCCGCGTGAGCGGGTCTCTGTCCGGCGTCACGCCGCGCCCGCCCTCGGGGCGCTGGCGGCGCTTCGTGCCGATGGCGGTCACCGTCGCGCTGCTCTGGCTGCGCTGGCGCTGGCTGCGGCTGCTGCGCCGGCTGCGGCGCTCCGAACTGCCCGAGGCGACCGAGCGCTTCCACCTCGCCGCCGCGCGCGCGATCGTGCGGCGCTCGATCCGCCAACAGGGGCTGATCATCAAGGCCGTGCAGTTCCTCGGCAGCCGCGCCGACATCCTGCGCGAGGAGTACGTGGAGACGCTCTCGCTCGTGCACGACGGCGTCCCGCCGCGCCCCTGGGCGGAGATGCGCCCGCTGATCGAGCGCGAACTGGGCGGTTCCGTCGATGAGCTGTTCGCCGAGTTCGACACGAAGGCCGTCGCCGCTGCCTCGCTGGCGCAGGTCTACCGCGCGAGGCTGCACGACGGCACGGATGTCGCCGTCAAGGTGCAGTACCCCGGCATCGAGCGGATCGTCCAGTGGGACCTCGAGACGATTCGCTGGCTGACCGAGGTCTGGGCGCGCATCGAGACGGTGATCGACTTCCGCCCGATCGCCGCCGAGATGCAGCGCAACGCACCCGACGAGATCGACTTCGTGCACGAGGGCCGGGCCGCCGAGGAGATAGCGGCGCTGCTCGCCGACCGTGAGGACGTCGTGGTGCCGCGCATCTACTGGGAGCGGTCAAGCCGCCGCGTGCTGACGATGGACTACCTCGATGGCATCAAGATCACCAACGTCGAGGCGCTGCGCGAGGCGGGGGTGGACACGAGGAGTGTCGCCGCCTCGCTGATCGACATCTACAACGTGATGATCCTGCGGCTCGGCATGTTCCACGCCGACCCGCATCCCGGGAACCTGTTCGTGCTGCCGCCGCGGAACGGCGTTCCGGAGCGCATCGGGCTTGTCGACTTCGGGCTGACGAAGCGGCTGCCGGACGAGTTCCGGCAGCAGGTGGTGGTGCTGACGAGCGCGATCATCGCGCAGCACCGCGCCGAGGTCTCGACGGCGATGGAGGACATGGGCTTCCGCACCCGCGTGCGCGACGAGGAGACCTACTACGAGCTCGGCGAGGCATTCCTCGGCGACGTGCTGCGCTCCGGCCAGGCCTACGCCGACCAGCGGCTGTTCGCCGAGGTCAACCTGCGCCTCGGGCGCGTGTTGCGCGCGAACCCGCTGGTCGAGGTGCCCGGCGACGTGGTGCTGATCGCGCGCGTGATGGGGCTGCTCTCCGGCATCGGGCGCACGCTGGACTCGAAGACCGACTTGCTCGAGGCGATCCTGCCCTACCTGGAGGAGGAAACCGCCGCGGCCGGGCAGGCGAGCGCCTGATAGCCGCGTCAGCGCCTCGGCGCCTCGCGATCTGTGGACGGCGGTGGATGTATTGCGCACTGGTTGTGCTTAACTGAGGCCGGATCCGGCCCACATCGGCAGCCCGATCCCCTAACCTCTAGTCAGCCGAGCGGGGGTGTCCCGGGAGCCGAAATCCGCTGGAGGCTCCCAGGAACAGCGGAAACCAGCGAGGCGAGAGGCCGCGCACATCCGGGCAACCGGGAGTGCGCGGTTTCGCTTTAACCCTCGATCTCGCCATGGGCTCCGGCTCCTCCCTGCTCCCCTGGAAGACCTTTGCGAAACGCCTGCGGAGCGGGGTGCTGCGCGCTTTCTGTGCAAGGCGCGCGGGCTCCCGCTCCCTAATGGGGTTCGACCGGAACCCCGGAGCGATCTGGGAGACTGGTCCCGGACCGGCCGGCTGGTGAGCACTGTGGCTCCCTGAGACCTCGGGATCTCTCGGGAGAGACCGTGCCCCGGCTGGTACGTCCGGGTGGTCCGCAGCACTCATGGGGTGTCGTGCCCGAGAGCACTGTTCCATTAGGCCGTCGCAGGACCAACCCGGCAGGTCGCAGCACGCAGCACGAAGCGGAGGGAAGCGAGGCACGATGACCCTGTACGTTGGCGACGACTGGTCCGAGGACCACCACGACATCCAGCTCATGAACGAGGCCGGCGAGCAGCTCGCCGCCAGGCGGCTGCCCGAAGGCGTCAAAGGCGTCGCCGCCCTGCACGAGTTGATTGCGCAGCACGCCTCGGACCCGGGCGAGGTCGTGATCGGCATCGAGACGGAGCGCGGGCCCTGGGTCTCGGCCCTGCTCGCGGCCGGCTACCGTGTGTACGCGATCAACCCGCGCTCGGCGTCGCGCTACCGCGACCGACACCACGTCGGCGGCGCCAAGTCCGACGCCGGCGACGCGAAGCTGCTCGCCGACCTGGTACGCACCGACCGCCACAACCACCGCCCTGTGGCAGGCGACAGCGACGAGGCCGCCGCGGTGCGCATCCTCGCCCGCGCCCACCAGCAGTTGATCTGGGACCGCGTCCGGCAGACCAACCGGCTGCGCAACGCCCTCAGGGAGTATTTCCCGGCTGCCCTGGTGGCCTTCCCCAAGCTCGCCCACGGCGACGCCGTCGGCGTGCTGGCCCGGGCGCCCGGCCCGCGCGAGGCGGCGCGGCTGTCGACCGCAAAGATCCGCTCGGCGCTCAGCCGCGGCGGCCGCCAGCGCAACCTCGAGCAGCGCGCCGCCGTGGTCCGCGACGCGCTGCGCTCCCCGCAGCTCGAGGCGCCTGCTGCGGTGAGCAGGGCGTTCGCCGCGAGCACCCGCGCGGCCGTCGCGCAGATCAGCGAGATCAACCGCCAGATCAAGGAGCTCGAGGCCGAGCTGGCGAGCCATTTTGAGCAGCACCCGGACGCCGCGATCTACCGCTCCCTGCCCGGACTCGGTGTCGTGCTCGGCGCCCGGGTGCTCGGCGAGTTCGGGGACGACCCCGAACGCTACGAGTCGGCGAAGTCCCGCAGGAACTACGCCGGCACCTCGCCGCTGACCGTAGCATCGGGACGCAAACGCAGCGTGCGCGCCCGCTTCGTGCGCAACCGCCGGCTCGCCGACGCCGCCGACCGCTGGGCGCTCTGCTCGCTGCGGGCGAGCCCGGGCTGCCACGACTTCTACCGCCGCCGGCGCGCTGCGGGCGACCTCCATCACCAGGCGCTGCGCGCCCTCGCCAACCGCCTCGTCGGCTACCTCCACGGCTGCCTCAGGACCCGCGCCTGCTACGACGAGGCCACCGCCTGGGCGCACCGCCACGACCGCGAGCCGCTCGCCGCTTGACCAGTTAGCACCATGGGGTGTCTCTCCCCTTGCGGGAGAGGGTGCCGGACCGCCCTCGAAACGGGAGTCTTGCAGGGGTCTCCGTGGGAGGACGCGATCCTCGCGGCGTTCGAGGATGCCGTTCTCGACCAGCCGCGAGAGCGCCGCCTCCTGGATCGCTTCGGCGCCCGCGGCCGTGTGCTCCAGCCAGAAGCGCGCGGAGTGCTGCTCACCGGCCGCGATCTCGGCCAGCGTCGGGTCGAGCAGACTGTCACCGACCGGCGTGTCATCGAGCAGGATCAGGTTCTCGAGGTCGGTATCGATCCGGTTCTCCATCGCCAGGTCCATCAGGACGCTGCCGGCGATGGCGTAGTCGCGCGACCAGGTGGGCACGCGCGCGAAGCTGCCGTCGTCATCGTGCAACTGAAGCAGGACGATCTCCTCGACGAATCTCAGCATGACGCCTGTCTCCTCACGTGACCGTGCGCACTCCAGCGCTGGCTCCGGGCCCGATCCGGCCGCCGCCTCGCCTGTGGGGCCAGCACAGGCATAGTATACGGAGTCTCACCATGCGCCAGCGCCGAGCGTCGAAGTATCAGCAAGGCGGGCACTCCGATGCGCCAATGGATCCGCGAGATCGTCGAGAGCCACGAGGCCACACCCCTGGCCGACGACGCCCTCGCGCCCGCAGCCGTGCTGCTGCTGCTCTACGAGCGCGACGGCGCCGAGCATCTGCTGTTCCAGGTCCGCACGCACCACGTCGAGCACCACAAGGGCGAGATCAGCTTCCCCGGCGGCGCGCAAGATGCCGAGGACGGCTCGCTCGAGGTCACCTGCCTGCGCGAGACCGAGGAGGAGATCGGCGTCGCCGCCTCCGATATCGAGCTGTTCGGACGCCTCGACGACGTACCGACGCGCTCGCACTTCGTGATGACGCCCTTCGTCGGGGCGATCACGCGGCCCGGCCCGTACCCGTTCCGCTTCGCGGAGATCGAGGTGGCAGAGCTGCTCGAGGTGCCGCTCGACCTGCTGCGCTCCGGGGACGCCCTCGAGTGGACCGCGCGGCCGGACGGCCCGGTGATGCCGGCCTACCGCTACGGCGAGCACCTGATCTTCGGCGCGACCGCGCGCGTCGTCGCGAACTTCCTGCAGCTCATCAAGGACGCCCCGTGACGCTGCTGCTGCTCCGCCACGGCGAGTCCGAGGGCAACCTCGCGCGCGTCGTGCAGGGCCAGCTCACCCACTACGCCCTCACGCCGCTCGGGCGCGAGCAGGCCGAGGCCGCCGCCCGCCGCCTCGCCGGCCTCGAGATCGACGCGCTCTACTCCAGCGACCTGCGCCGCGCGCGCGAGACGGCGGACATTGTCGCCGCGCACACCGGCCACGAGGTTGTCGAGCTGCGCGATCTGCGCGAGTACGGCTTCGGCGAGGCGCAGGGGCTCACCTGGGACGCGGTGCGCGAGCGCTTCGATGTCGTCGGCCGGGCCTGGGGGCGCGGGAGCATCCCCGGCGAGGAGGGCGGGTCAACCTTCCGCGACCGCGTCGCCCGCCAGATCGGCGAGCTTGCCGAGCGCCATCGGGACGGGACCGCCGTCGCCGTGCTGCACGGCGGGGTGCTCGGCGCGACGGTCGCCCGCATCTGCGACCTCGGCGACTCCGAGTACGCGCAGATCTTCACCGCCAACTGCGGCATCACCGAGGTCGCCGTGGCCCAGGACGGCAGGCTCACACTCCGCAGCCTCAACGACGTCTGCCACCTGCGCGCGCTCGGCGGCCCCCAGACCGACCCGTGGCTCAGCGCGGCCTGAGCGGACCGATGCCCCAGACAGTGCCACTGTGTTGGCGGGTCGGCGGCGAGGTCAGCGAGCGCGAAGAGCTGCTCGACGGCCGCTTCCAGGTCGTGCTCGACGGCGAGGCCGAGGACGCGCCGGGCATCGAGGTGTCGTGGATCCTCGTCTGGCTGCTCGGCCGCGAGGGCGAGGTTCCGCTCTCCGAGGGCTACGTTACCGTCGTCGACGCCGAGCAGGGCGAGCTCAACGCCTCGCTCGAGGCGGGCGCGGCGCTGGTCGGCGGGGAGACGGGCGCGGCGCAGGTGCGGGCCAGCTTCGTCGTCGACGCCGTCGACGGCGCACTCGCAGCCGAGGGCGACCGCGTCTCCTGCGAGCTCGAGGTTGGTGTCGAGGAGTGGACGGGCGAGTTGCGGCTGGGAGCCGCCGAGGCGAGCTGAGCCGGCGGCGCTACGGCTCGTAGCGCCGGAAGGCGATGCAGGCGTTCTGCCCGCCAAGGCCGAACGAGTTGGACAGCACCACGCGCAGGTCCGCCTTCCTCGCCTCGTTCGGGACGATGTCCAGATCGCAGTCGGGGTCCGGCGTCTCGTAGTTGATGGTCGGCGGGATCTCGCCGTGGTGGAGCGCGAACAGCGCGGCCACCGCCTCGATGCCCCCGGCTGCCGCCGCGAGGTGGCCCGTCATCGACTTCGTCGACGAGATCGCGATGCGGTAGGCGTTCTCCTCGCCGAGCGCGAGCTTCACGGCGTTCGTCTCACTGCGATCGTTGTACTGCGTGCTCGTGCCGTGGGCGTTTACGTAATCCACCTCGGAGGGGTCGATGCCCGCGTCGGCGAGGGCGCGGCGCATCGCCAGCGACTCGCCTTCGGCGTCGGGCGCGGTGTCGTCGGTGGCGTCGAAGGACCAGCCGGCGCCGGCCAGCTCGGCGTAGATGCGCGCGCCGCGCGCGACGGCGGACTGCTCGGACTCCAGCAGCAGCACCCCGGCGCCCTCGCCGAGGACGAAGCCGTTGCGGTCCTGGTCGAACGGGCGGCAGGCGTGCTCCGGGTCCTCGTTGTTGCGGGAGAGTGCGCCGAGGCGGCCCATCGAGGCGAGCGCGAGGCGGCCGATCAGCGCCTCGGCGCCGCCGGCGAGCAGCGCCTGCGCCTGTCCGAGGCGGATCAGGTTAAGGGCGTGACCGAGCGCGTCCGTGCCAGAGGCGCAGGCCGTGTTGATCGTGGTGTTGGGGCCGCGCAGGCCCAGCTCGCGCGCCACACGCGCGGCGCCCATGTGCTGGCCGGAGCGCGTGATGATGAAGGGGTCCGCCTTCATCGGGCCGCGGCGTTCCATCTCCAGGTAGGGGATGCCCATCTCGAAGGCGTCGCCGGAGGTCGCCATGACGACGCCGGTATCGTCCTGCAGCTCCCCGTTGCCGGCGCGCCCGGCGTCCTCAAGGGCCTCGCGGCCGGCGGCGACGGCGAACTGCGCGAAGCGCGCGGTGCGCCGCGCGGTGCGGCGGTCGAGGTGCTGCTCGGGATCGAAGTCCTTGACCTCGCCGCTGATCTGCACGGGCAGGCCCTCGGGGTCGCAGAGCGTGACGCGCCCGATGCCGTTGCGGCCGTTGCGCAGGCCTTCCCAGAACGAGGGCGCGTCGCCGCCGATTGGCGTGACGGCGCCGATGCCGGTAACGAGGACGCGATGGAGCTGCCTCGGCGCGGTCACGCCGCCGGACTCCGGGACAGGCTCTGGAGGAACTCGCGGATGTGCTGGCTGAGCGCGCTGGGCTGGTCCGTCGGCACGGCGTGCCCAGCCTCCTCGATCAGCGAGACGCGGGAGCCGGGGATGCGGCGGTGCAGGCGCTGGATCGCCTCGGGCGTGAGCATGTCGGTCTCGGCGCCGCGCACGATCATCACCGGGCACTGGACGCGCTCGACGCACTCCCAGAGGTTGGTCATGCGGCGCTGGCCGGGGTCCGGGTCGGGCGGTCGCGCGGTCGCGTCGCGGAAGATCGGGTCGAAGTCCCAGACGTAGGTCAGGTCCTCGCTGCGGGCGAGCGTCCCCTTGACGCGGCGGTTGAGCTGCTCCGTGGTCGCGTAGGGGTAGAACTGCTCGTAGGTCTCGACGGCCTCGTCGAGGCTGACGAAGCTGTCGGCAGAGGCGAGCAGGCGGCGCAGCGTCTCGACGCCGCTGCGCAGCACCTCGGGAGCGGCCTCGATCACGATCAGCGCGGCGACGACGTCCGGGTGCTCGGCGGCGTAGCAGAGCGCGTTGGCGCCGCCCATCGCCTGCCCGACGATCGTCACGTTGCGCAGTCCGAGGGCCTCGACGAACGCCTCGAGGTCCTCGACCTGGCTGTTGCGGCTGTAGTTGTGGTCGCGCGGGCGGGCGCTGCCGCCGTGTCCGCGCTGGTCGAGGGCGAGCACGCGGTACTCGCGCGACAGCTCGATCGCGATCTCCTCCCAGATGGAGGAGGTCTCTCCGAAGCCGTGCAGCAGCAGCAGCGCTTGCTTGCTGCGTGAGTCGCCCCATTCCTGGTAGTTGAACGAGAGGCCGTTGATCTCGACGGTTTCAGCCTGGGCGCGGTTCGCCAACTGGGTACGCCTCCGTGGGAGCGAGCATGATGAGGACCGTTATCGTAGCACCGCGCTCCCCTGTGCGCTGCCCGGCTGCGGGCGAGGGCGCGCAATGTCACTGCGGATTCGGGGCCTCGAAGAGGCTGCGGGCGATCGCGATCGTTGCCGCTGGGTCGCTGCCGGCGAGGCGAGGATCCCACGCGATCACGAGGTAGAACATCCGCGTTTCCTCATTGAAGAGCCAGACCTCCGGGAGCCTGCGCGGCTCGTGCCTCAGCCCGGCGGGGCTGTACTGCACGAGCGCGTGGTGGCCGTCGATGATGCGAGGCTCGCGCACAAGAGCCGTGTCGGCCCAGACGGGGAACGGCCATGGGTACTGCTCACGCGCCCAGTACCCCACGAGAATCTCGACGCCCGCGTCCCCGTGTTCGTTCCGGTACCACGCCGAGTAGCCATAGGTGGGACCGGTCTCCCCTCGCCACGTCACGCCGGCAAGCGTCCATCCTGCTGGCACCTCCGCCTCGCGCCACCAGGGATGGGGTTCGTCACAACACGGAAGATCGCGGATGGCGGCGACGTGGTCCGGCAACGGGGGGAACACCGGCTCGGCGGTCGTACCTGCCCAACTGCCGGGGATGAGGTAATACAGCCCGTGCCGCACGGGCGAGGTCAGGGCGCGTGAGGAGATGACGGGCGGCGACCAGTCGATCCGGCGGTCGCCGTCCACGGTGACCACCCCGCTGCAGCCCGCATAGGCGTCGGTGAAGCTCTTCACCCCGAACTCCCGCGTCGACGTTCCCGATGCGGCGGCCATTGACGTCACCTGGTAGCGCACGAAGCAGTCGTCCGCCTCCCGCCACTCGAAGAGGTCGCCCACCTCGACGGTATCGAGGAAGGCGGCGCGCGAGAGGCCGTCGGCGTCCGTCTCGTGGATGCGCAGCGCGGTCGCCGAGCCGTCGCGCAGGCCCTCGTAGGTGGTGACGACGCTCGCCGCCTCGCCCGCGTCCACGAGGAAGGCGTAGCTGCCGGGCTCGGCGACCTCGCCGCTGGTGTCGTAGCTGTCGTAGCGGAAGGTGGTGGGAGGCGGCAGCGGATTCGGGCTCTCGAAGAGACTGGCCGCAATCTCGATCAGGACGTCGATGTCTCTCACGTCCTGGCCATAGCCGGTCAGGGTGTAGCCGGTTCCCGTGTCGTGGTCGTAAATCCAGAGGGTTGGGACGAAGAGGGGGTCATAGCCTCCCTCTCCCTCGTTCGGTGTGTTGTAGGACGCGAGTGCGAGACGGCCACCGATGATGCGTGTCTCGTGGACGCCCCCCACTTCCTTGGTCGAGGAGGCGAGGGGGTATCCCATCCTCGGGACGTAGTAGCCATTGAGCCCGAGTTCCAGCCGTCCTTCGGCCCTTGGGGAGGAGAACCTCGCGGTGTAGCCACGAGAGGGGTCGCTCACTGAGCCTGCACTGATGTAGGACACGTACCAGCCTTCCGGAAGGTCAGGGTCGCGCCAGTACGGAAGTGCGAGGACCGCCTGTCGGGAGGGGTTGTACTCTTCGACAATGAGCGGTTCGTCGCGAACCGGAAGCTTAAGGGTCACCCAGTCCTTCACCTCGCCTTTCCATGCGAGCGGCACGAGTTGATAGGGGCCGTGCATCACTGGTGCTGGCAGGCTCGGACCACCGAGATCCTTCAGGACACCGCCCCATGTGAGGGTGACCGCGGTGGTGCTCGGGATGGTGCCGGTGCACCCCGTGTAAGCGTACGTCGCCCACTCGACTCCGAGCGCCTTCCTGGGCACGGCTCCGGTCGGGTCTTCGTTCACCTCGGTGATCCGGTAGCGCACGAAGCAGTCCTCCGCCTGGCGCCACTCGAAGAGGTCGCCCACCTCGACGGTATCGAGGAAGGCGGCGCGCGAGACGCCGCCGGCGTCCGTCTGGTGAATGCGCAGCGCCCTCGCCGAGCCGTCGCGCAGGCCCTCGTAGGTGATGACGGCGGTTGTCGTGTCGGCGGGGTCCTCGAGGAAGGCGTAGCTGCCGGGCTCGGCGACGGCGCCGGTGGTGTCGTAGGTGTCGTAGCGGAAGGCCGTCTGCGGCGGCAGCGGATTCGGAGGCTCGAAGAGGCTGCGGACGATCGCGATGACCGATTCGATGTTGCTGCCACGGAGGTTCGGCGTATGGCTGCTAACGCGGTACTGGATCCCCGTCGCGTCATCGAAGACCCACACTGAGATCGGGTAGCCCTCGTCGTGGTTCGGCCCCGGCGGACTGTAGATGAGGAGAGCGGGGCGGCCGTCAACTATCCGCAGCTCACGCTGCACCGCGGACTCACGCCCAGTCCCCACCTCGAACACGGGGCGCCACTCACTGTAGAACACTTCAATGCTGACATGATTGAGACCGCTGCCGACCTGATACGCCGCATTGTAGCCGTAGTCGTAGCCGTAGGGGTCGCCCATCGACGCTCCGGAGAACGTCCAGTCCTCGGGAACCGTCGGCTCGCGCCACAAGGGAATGGTGCTTCTCGCCTCAGCGATATCCGTGGTCACGAACGGCATGGGTGTTCCCGGATCGGGATCGGGCAACGTCGACGGCTGCGGGTATCGCACGGTGCTCTCTACCGGACCCGCCCATTGCGGAGAGTGGAGCGTCCAGGGTCCGTGCCGGACGGGCACGGCGATGTCGGGACTGCGGATGTTCGGTGGCGACCAATCGATCGTGCGGTTGCCGTTGGCCGAAACTGCGCCGCTGCAGCCGGCATAGGTGTATGTCACCCACCGCAACCCGAACTCCCGCGTCGAGGTTCCCGGTGCGGCGGGAGTCGACGTCACTTGATAGCGAACCCAGCAGTCCTCGGCCTCGCGCCACTCAAAGAGGTCGCCCACCTCGACGGTATCGAGGAAGGCGGCGCGCGAGACGCCGCCGGCGTCCGTCTGGTGAATGCGCAGCGCCCTCGCCGAGCCGTCGCGCAGGCCCTCGTAGGTGATGACGGCGGTTGTCGTGTCGGCGGGGTCCTCGAGGAAGGCGTAGCTGCCGGGCTCGGCGACGGCGCCGGTGGTGTCGTAGGTGTCGTAGCGGAAGGTTGTTGGCGGCTCGCTGGGTGTCGGCGTGGGCGTGGCTGTCGAGGTCGGCGCAGGGGTCGCGGTCGGCGAGGGCATCACGGTCGCAGTCGGGGTGGTGGTCGCCGTCGCTGCGATCGGTGTCGTCGCGGGTGGCGAGGGAGGGTCGTCCGCACCCCCGGTACACGCCGCCAGCGCCAGCACGAGGGCGGCGAGCAGGACGGGGAGCAAGCGACGAGCGCGACGCAGCGGCATCAGTGCCCCCTCCCAACAGTCCCTGTGAGCTTAACGATGTAGCCGGGCGTGGGGTTCCGGGCGTGCCGCGCTCAGAGCGCGATGGCGAGGCAGCGCGCGCGGGGGAGGGGGCGCGCGGGCGGGTCGGTGAGCGGGCGCCAGTCGCCGCCTCGATCGTGCGAGGCCCAGACGACGCCGTCGGCGAAGGCGAAGACGGTGTCGCGGCTGCCCGGCAGGGACGCGACCAGCGGCGCCTCGGCCCACTCGTCCTCGTCACCGAGGATCAGGCGGATCCAGCGCACTCCGCCGTCGATCGAGCGGAACAGCGCGCCGCCCGATCCTCCGGCGCGGCGCGAGGCCGAGAGCACCATCGCGTCCGGCGCACCCGGCAGCACGGCGGCGCTGTGCGCGACCGAGCGGTCGAGGCCGCTGATCGACTGCAGCCAGCTGAAGCCGCCGTCCTCGGATCGAAAGAGGCCGCCGCCGGTCGTCGCGTAGACGCGATCGCTGCGCTCGGGGTGCTCCTGGAGGCCGGTTACGTTCGGGTCGATGCCCTCGGAGCGCGGCATCCAGCTGCGGCCCTCGTCGTTCGAGAGCCAGGCGCCCGCGCCGCCGACGGCGACGAGCAGCGCGCTGCCGGGGAAGGCGATCGCGCTCAGCTCCCAGCTGGAGCCGGACCCCCCGCGACTGCGCGTGCGCTGGTAGCGCACGACGCTGTCGAGGCTCGGCGAGGCCGTCCACTCCTCCTCGCCGGGTGCGGCTCGCAGCAGGGCGGCGGGCGCGGCGCCGATGTGGCGGATGCCGCGGGAGTCGATGCGCACGCAGCGCGGATCGCCCTCCCAGACCTGCCGCCAGGCCGTCGCCGGTCCGCCGTCGTGCTGCCAGACGCCGCGGCCGGGCACGGCTGCGAGGGCGACCTCGTCGCGCACGTCGAGTGAGGCGATCTCCATGTCCGGCAGGATGCGGCGCAGCGGCTCGCCGGGCAGCAGCTGGTAGAGGCCGCGTTCCGTGCCGATCAGGACGCCGAGCAGGTCGCCTCGTGGTTTGGAGCGCGACGTCACGGCGTGCTGGTCTGGGTCTCGCCGGCCGCGCCGAGGCGCGTGCGGACGGCCTCGACGAGCTCGGGCAGGATCTCGCCGGCCGGTCCGCGCAGTACCACGGTCGCCAGCTCCGTGAGCGCCGTGGGATCGGGGTCGACCTCGATCAGCGGCACGCCGCGGCGCACGGCCATCTGCGGGTACTCGGCGGCGGGGTACACGACGGCGGTGGTGCCGACGATCATGAAGGCGTCGGCGAAGCGCGCCTCGAGGGCGCAGCGTTCGAGCGCCTCGGGCGGGATCGGCTCGCCGAACATCACGCCGTCGCCCTTCACGATGCCCTCGCAGCCTGGCTGGGAGCAGCGTGGCGGGAGCTGCGCGCGGTCGACCGGGAACTCCTCGCGAGGCCAGCGCGCGGCGCAGCCGAGGCAGCGCATCCAGTTGGTGTTGCCGTGGATCTCGGTCAGCGACTTCGTGCCGGCGCGGCGGTGCAGGTCGTCGACGTTCTGCGTGATCACGTGCTGCAGCGCGCCCATCGCCTCGAGCTCCGCGAGCGCGCGGTGTCCGGCGTTCGGCTGCGCGGTCTCGAACGAGCGGCGGAACTCGTCGGGCTGCTCGAGCTGCTCGAGGCGCTGCTCCCACCAGGCGGCGGGGTCCTGGAGGAAGATCTGGTAGCCGTTGAGCGGCGGCTCGCCGCGCTTCGTCCAGAGGCCGTCCGGGCCGCGGAAGGTGGGGATGCCGGACTCCTTCGAGATCCCCGCTCCGGTGAGCGCGACCGTGTGCGAGGCGCCGGCGAGGATCGCGGCCGCGCGGTCGAGCGCATCCCGGTCCATCTTCGCCCTCCCTCGCGCCGTTTCGCAGCACTGCATGTCCGGGAACTGCGTCATGGTAGTCGCGCCTGATCGAGGCCACCAGTCCCGCCCTGCCGCTGCCCGCGAGTCGCCGCCCGTAGGGTGGTCGGGACGTATCATGGAAGGGAGTTCACGAGGGCGGATCACGGAGGTCGCCGCATCGCGCGAGCGCAGTGCGTTCCCGCCTCGGGCGTCGCCGGCGGCGGGCGCGAGGAGGCAGCATGGCTCACGCGGGACGCCTTCGGACGACGCTGCAGCGGCGCACCATCGCAGCATTCCTCCTCCTCCTCGCCGCTGCGGCGCTGCTCGCAGCCTGTGGCAGCGACTCGCAGCCCGAGCCCGCTCCCGCGACCGGGACGCCCGTCGCGACCCCTCAGGCCTCGCCCACGCTGACCGCGGAGCCGACGCCGACGCCGTCGCCCGCCACGCCCACGCTGACGCCCACGCCGACGCCGACGCCGCCCGGCCGGGAGTTCGAGGACGATGAGGTGGACACGGTGCGGTCGCTGGAGCGCAACTTCCCGAAGATCGATCTCAGCCGCCGTGCCGTGAGCCTCGCGGAGATCCGGTCGGTGATCCCGCGCGACGCGATACCGGCGATCGACGAGCCGCGCTTCCTGGGCCTCGATGAGGCCTCGGAGTGGCTGGCGCCGGAGGCGCCGGTGATCGCCTTCGAGCGCAACGGCGATGCACGCGCCTATCCGCTGGAGATCCTCACCTGGCACGAGATCGTCAACGACGTGGTCGGCGGCGAGCCGGTGATCGTGACGTACTGCCCGCTCTGCAACTCGGCGATCGCCTTCTCGCGGCTCGTGAACGGCGAGGAGCGCACGTTCGGCGTCTCCGGCAGCCTGCGCCGCAGCGACCTGATCATGTACGACCGCGAGACCGAGACGCTGTGGCAGCAGCTCACCGGCGAGGCGATCGTCGGCCACCACACCGGGACGGTGCTTGAGTTCCTGCCCGCGCAGCTCGTCTCCTTCGAGGAGTTCGCGGCGGCCTTCACGGACGGCACGGTGCTGAGCCGCGAGACCGGTTACGGGCGCAACTACGGCGCGAATCCGTACCCGCTCTACGACGGCACGAGCAGGACGTTCTTCCCCGTCGGGGAGTTCAGCGACCAGCTCTCTGCCAAGGAGCGCGTGCTCGCGCTGGGGATCGGGGGCGAGACGGCGGCGTTCCCGTTCAGCGCGCTCAGCGAACTCGTCGTCATCGAGGCCGATGTCGGTGGTGAGCCGGTCGTGGCGTTCTGGCAGCCGGGGCAGGTCTCCGCCCTCGACGCTGCGTTCATCATCGGCAGCGCCAACGTCGGCTCCGCGGGGGCGTTCAGCCCGTTCCTCGATGGCGAGCGGCTGCGCTTCGAGTCACGCGACGGTGCGATTGTCGACGTGGGTACGGGGAGCACCTGGGACGTGCTCGGCCGCGCGGTCGAGGGGCCGCTGGCCGGGTCACAACTGACGCAGCTCGTCTCCGGCAACCACTTCTGGTTCGCCTGGGCGGTGTTCCAACCGGAGACGCGTGTCATCCTCGAGAGCGACGGAGATCGCTCCTGACGCAAGCTGCGCCCGGTCGCGGGCGTGATCGGGAAAGGGATGCGAGATGCAGGAGAACAGAAGGCTGGCTTTCCTGATCGTGGCGGTGATCGCCGCGCTCTTCGTGCAGCGCGAGTTCATCGACAGCGGCGCCGAGGAGGTGATGACCACCAGCGGCGAGATGGTCACGATCGGACTGCTCGACGATCTGGCGCTGGCGATCGATGAGCCCGCGCCTGACTTCGCGCTGACGAACCTTGATGGCGAGACCGTCAGGCTCTCGGACTTCCGCGGCAAGACGGTGGTGCTGAATTTCTGGGCGAGCTGGTGCCCGCCCTGCCGCGAGGAGATGCCGGAGTTCCAGGAGCTGTGGGACGAGCGCGGCGAGGACGGCTCGGACGACCTCGTGATGCTCGCGCTCGACTTCCTCGTCCAGGACACCATGGCCGACGCTCGCGGCTTCGTGGAGGGACGCGGGTTCACGTTCCCCGTGCTGTTCGACACTGTCAACGGCTCGGTGGCGGATCGCTACCGGGTGCGCGGGCTCCCGGCGACGTTCTTCATCGATAGCGAAGGCGTGGTGCGCTCGGTCAACTACGGCCCCGTGTTCGGCAACCTCCTGGCGGCGGGCGTGGAGAAGGCGGACGCCGCCGGCGGAGGCTAGCGCCGGCATCCTCGAGGGTCCGCGATGCCACCCCGCAGCTCGACAGGCGCCCGCCTCCGCTGGCTCGCGCCCTTCGCGCTCGCCTGCGCCGCGCTCATCGCGGCTGCCTGCGGAGACGGCGGCACTGAGCCAGCGGCGACGGAGACAGCGACTGCGACCGCGACGCCCGCGAGGGCTGCCACGATCGGGCTGCTGGACGACCTGCCACTGGAGGTCGATCAGCCGGCTCCGGACTTCTTCCTGAGGACGCTGAACGGCCGGTCGGTGCGGCTCTCCGACTACCGGGGCAAGACAGTGGTGCTCAACTTCTGGGCGAGCTGGTGTCCGCCCTGCCGCCGCGAGATGCCGGACTTCCAGACGCTCTGGGAGGAGCGCGGGCCGTCCGGCCCCGACGACCTCGTGATCCTTGCGGTGAACCTCCTGCCGGAGGACACGATCGCCGCGGCCGAGGGCTTCGTCGACGAGTTCGGGCTGACCTTCCCGATACTGCTCGATACCTCACGCGGCGAGGTGGCGCAGCGCTACGGCGTGCAAGCGCTGCCCGCGACGTTCTTCATCGACCGTGACGGAATCGTGCGCACGACCGCCCTCGGATCCGTGTTCGGGCACCTGCTCGAGGTCGGCGTCGCGGACGCCGACACGGCCGGCGGCACGTACGACTAGCGTGCCGCGGCAGGGCGCGCGGGCGTATGATCGAGCCACGATGCGGATGCCGCGATTCCATGCAAGCCGAGCCTGCGTCCGGGGCTTCTCGCCGCTCCTCCTCGCCTGCGCGGCGCTGATCGCCGCCTGCAGCGGAGGCGGCGAGGGCGACCCCGCGCCCGCAGCGACCGCCCCACCCACCGCAGCAGCGACACCCGAGGCGGCGGCGACGGCTTCCGCCACGCCCACCCCGCAGGGCTATGCCTTCCCCACCGGCCCGGCGGTAGTGGTGGCCGCCGAGTACCAGCCGCCCGAGGACCGCGTCGCCTCGACGGGCGCGTACCTGCCCTCGAACGGGAAGCCGACGCTCGTCTTCGTCGACGCGATCTGGTGACAGTTCTGCGCGATCGCGCGGCCCATCGTGCATGGGCTTCGGGAGGAATATCAGGACCGGGCAAACTTCGTGGTCCTCGACGTCGACGACCCGGAGGAAGGGACGCTGGCGAGGCTGCTGGGCTACACCGGGACTCCCGCCTACCTGCTCGTCGCGCCCGACTCCGCCGAGGTAGTCGCGAGGGTCTTCGGAGCGCAGCGCGAGCCCCAGTTGCGCGGCCTCCTCGACGCCCTGATCGCACGCTACGGGAGCTAGCCGGATCCCTCCCGTGGCGCCTCGCGGCGTCATATCCTTAATCTCGAGGCGAACCCGACCGAGGAAGACGGATTGGATGAGCATCCAGGCCATCGCCAGTACCGTCCTTCGATATCTCCACGGCGGTTAGCCGGCGCAACGGGCGCCCGCGACGGCGTATCCTGAGGGGGAAAGGGCGAACGGAGGCGGACGATCCGATGAACATCCAGCGCGCCGCCGGTGCCAGTGGCCTCAGCCCGGACACGATCCGCTTCTACGAGCGGCGAGGGGTGCTACCCCCGCCGCCGCGCCGCGCCAACGGGTACCGCGACTACTCCGAGCAGCACGTCGAGACGCTGCGGCTCGCGGTGGGTCTGCGCGGGCTGGGCCTGTCGCTCAGCGAGATGGGCACGGTGCTGGGCCTCGCCCACGATGGAACCTGCGGCGACGTGCGCACCGTGCTCAGCCACACGCTCGCCGAGGCCGTCGATCAACTCGACGGCCGGATCGACGAACTGACACGCTCGCGCGAGCAGATCGCGGAGATCGCTGACAGCCTCGAGCGGATGCAGCCGGGTGAGGAGTCCGTGCCGGGCATGACGCCGTGCGCCTGCGTGCAGCTGGTCGAGGCGAGCGCGATCCAGACGATCGCGCTCGAGTGAGTTGCTGATGCTGCTCCGCCGTCCGCGCCGCCTGCGTGTCCTGCGCCTCGCGGCGCTGGCCCTCGCCACTCTCGCGCTGCTCGCCGCCGCGGCCTGCACGGGTGGCGGCGAGGCGGAGCCCGCCCCGACCGCAGCCGCGACGGTCGCGCCGACCGCTACCGCGACGCAGGTGCTGACTGCGGCCGCGACGGTCGCGTCGACCGCTACCGCGACGCAGGTGCCGACTGCGGCCGCGACGGTCGCGTCGACCGCTACCGCGACGCCAGCAGTGGCCGCGACCCAGGCGCCGACCGCAGCCGCGACGCCGGAGCCGACTCCGACCGCGACGCCCGAACCGACCCCGACCGCAACGCCCGAGCCGACCCCGACGGCGACGCCCGAGCCGACCCCGACGGCGACGCCGGAGCCGACTCCGACCGCAACGCCCGAGCCGACGCCGACCGCGACGCCCGAGCCGACTCCGACCGCGACACCGGAGCCGACGCCGACCGCGACGCCCGAGCCGACTCCGACCGCAACGCCCGAACCAACCCCGATCGCGACGCCCGAACCAACCCCGACCGCGACGCTCGAACCGAGCTATGACTTCCCCACCGGCCCCGCCGTCCTGGTGTCTGCCGACGAAGAGCTTCCCACGGACCGGGTGATCTCCACCGGGGCGTTCCTGCCCGTGAACGGGAAACCGACCTTCGTCGTCCTCGATGACGTGCTCTGACCGGCCTGCACGCGTGCGCGGCCCGTCGTGAACGGGCTCCGACTTGAATTCCAGGACCGGGTGAACTTCGTGATCCTCGATTGGAGCCTCCGCGCGGACAGGACGTTCGCGAGGTCCCTGAACCTGACCTATCACCCGAACTACGCGAGCATCGCGCCGAACTCGGACGAGGTCGTACAAGGCCTGTACTCGGAGGCGAGAAGCGGCGAGTTGCGAGAGATGATCGAGGAACTCCTCGCCGAGCACGGAGGCTAATGCTTCCCGCTCGCACGGCTGGTAGAGGCCGTACCTGCTAGCGTCGGATCATGGCCAGGGCGAAGCTCGAGGCGGTTGCGTCGCGCGAGTGGATTGTGCTGCTCGTGGGGGTCGCGGCGCTCTCCTGGGCCGCGCCGCTGATCCGGCTCGCCGACGCCCCTCCGCTCGTCGTCGCCTCGCTGCGCATGGCGCTCGCGGCGCTGCCGTTGCTCGCGCTCTCCGGCCTGCGACGCCGCGAGGAGCTGCGCCTGCTCGAACGGCGCGACGCGGGGCTGCTGACGCTCGCCGGCCTCGCGCTGGCCGCGCACTTCGGCTTCTGGGTCGCCTCCGTGCAGGACACCTCGATCGCCGCCAGCACGGCGATCGTCGCGACGCAGCCGCTGATCGTCGGGCTCGGCGCGTGGGTCGCGCTCGGTGAGCGGCCGACGCGCGCCCTGCTGATCGCGATCGCCATCGCCGGCGCCGGGGCGCTGCTGATCGCCGGCGCCGACCTGGGCGATGGCGTCTCGCTGCGCGGTGACGCCTTCGCGGCGCTGGGCGCCGTCTTCGCCTCGATCTACCTCGTCGCGGGGCGGCACGTGCGGGCGAGGCTGTCGAACGTCAGCTACGCAGCGCTGGTCAACGCCATCGCCGCGATCGCACTGCTGCTCGCGCTGGCGGTCAGCGGCGATTCGCCGCTCGGCTGGGGCGCCGAGGCCTACGTCCTGATCGCGCTGCTCGCGCTCGTGCCGCAGCTGATCGGGCACGGCGCGCTGACCTGGGCGCTCGGCTCGCTGCCGGCCGCGGTCGTCGCGGTGGCCGTGCTCGGTGAGCCGGTCGGCGCGACCGCGATCGGCGCGACACTCCTCGGCGAGCGTCCTACACTGCTCGAAGCGCTGGGCGCAGCACTGCTCCTGGTGGGCGTGTACGTCGCCCTGCGCGGCGGGCTTAGCCTCGTGCGCCGCGAGGGCGCGGAGGCGAGATGACAAGGCAGCCGAGCGAAGAGTTCGTGCCAGGGATGACGCCCTGCGCCCGCGTCCAACTCGTCGAGGCGAGCGCGATCCCGGCGATCGTGATCGAGTGAGCTGGTGATGCCGCACTTCCGCCGAGGTCGCCTCCACACCCTGCGCCTCGCGGCGCTCGTCCTCGCCTGCGGGGCGCTTGCCGCGGCCTGCTCGGGTGGCGACGACGGAGGCAGCGCGGCGCCGACCACACCGCCGGCGCCCACTGCGGCGTCCGCTGCGGGTGCGGCGGCCCCGGCCTCGGGCTATGACTTCCCGACCGGGCCGGCGGTCCTGGTGGCTGCGGACTACCAGCCGCCAGAGAACCGCGTGGACTCGACCGGTGCGTACTTCCCCGTGAACGGGAAGCCGACGTTCGTCTTCTTCGATGCGATCTGGTGACCGGCCTGCACGCGTGCGCGGCCCGTCGTGAACGGGCTCCGAATCGAATTCCAGGACCGCGTGAACTTCGTGATCCTCGACTGGGACACCCCCGACGAGCACGCGTTTGGCACAGGCCTGGGCATGACCTATCACCCCAACTTCCTGTCCATCGCCCCGAACTCGGACGAGGTCGTGCGAGGCCTCTACGCGTCGCCGAGGAGCGGCGAGCTCGAAGAGATGGTCGCGGAACTCGTCGCCAGCTACGGAAACTAGCGCTTCCCGATCGCACGTCTGGCAGGGCCCGTACCTGCTAGCGTCGGACCATGCTCAGGGCGAAGCTCCAGGCGGTTGCGTCGCGCGAGTGGATCGTGCTGCTCGCCGGGGTGGCGGCGCTCTCCTGGGCCGCTCCACTGGTCCGGCTGACGGACGCCCCTCCGCTTGTAATCGCCTCGTTGCGCCTGGGGCTGGCGGCGCTCCCGCTGCTCCTACTCTCCGCACTGCGACGCCGCGAGGAGCTGCGCCTGCTCGGACTCCGCGACGCGGGGCTGCTGGGGCTCGCCGGGCTCGCGCTCGCCGGGTACGTCGGGTTCTGGACCGCCGGGGTGCAGGACACCTCGATCGCCGCCGCCACGGCGATTATCGCGACGCAGCCACTGATCGTCGGGCTCGGCGCCTGGGTCGCGCTCGCCGAGCGGCCGACGCGCGCGCTGCTGATCGCGATCGCCATCGCCGCCCCCGGGGCGCTGTTGCTGGCGGGCGCCGACCTGGGCGATAGCGTCTCGCTGCGCGGCGACGCGTTCGCGGCGCTGGGGGCCGTGTCCGCCTCGATCTACCTCGTGGTGGGACGGCGTGTGCGGGCGAGGCTGTCGAACGTCAGCTATGCCGGGCTGGCCAACGCGATCGCGGCGATCGTGCTGCTGATCGCGCTGGCGGCGAGCGGCGAATCGCTGCTCGGCTGGGGCGCCGAGGCCTACATCCTGATTGCCTTGCTCGCGCTGGTGCCGCAGCTCATCGGGCACGGGGCGTTCACCCTTGCGCTCGGTTCGCTGCCAGCCGCCGTGGTTGCGGTGGCCGCGCTCGGCGAGCCGGTCGGCGCGACCACGATCGGCGCGACGCTCCTCGGCGAGCGTCCTACACTGCTCGAAGCGCTTGGCGCCGGGCTGCTGCTGGTGGGCGTGTACGTCGCCCTGCGGGGCGGGCTGAGACTCGTGCGGCACGAGGACGAGAGGGCGAGATGACGGAGGCAGCCGCGACGAGCGGAGGCGGGACGGGCGGCGGGCCGCTGAGCGGCCTGCGCGTGCTGGATCTGAGCTGGGTCCTCGCCGGACCGTACTGCACGATGATCCTCTGCGACCTCGGCGCCGAGGTGGTGAAGTGCGAGCGCCCGCCCTTTGGGGATGTCGCCCGCACCACCGGCCCGCTCCTCGACGGCGAGTCGGGCTACTTCTTCAGCGTCAACCGCGGCAAGCGCAGCATCGCCATCGATCTCAAGAAGGAGGAAGGGCGCGAGCTCTTCCTGCAACTGGTGCCGCAGTTCGACGTGCTCGTCGAGAACTTCCGGCCGGGCACGTTGAGCCGCCTCGGCCTTGGCTACGAACGGCTCGCCGAGCTGCATCCGGGGCTGATCTATGCCGCGATCTCGGGCTACGGGCAGACCGGCCCGCTGCGCGAGCGGCCCGCCCTCGACGTGGTGATCCAGGGCGCGGGTGGCGTGATGTCCGTGACCGGCGAGCCGGGCGGGCCGCCGCTGAAGCCGGGACTCTCGCTCGCCGACCTCGCTGGCGGGCTGTTCGGCGCGATCGGCATCCTCGCCGCGCTGCGCGAGCGCGAGACCTCCGGACGCGGCCAGCTCGTGGACATCTCGATGCTGGACTGCCAGCTGGCGATCCAGGAGAACGCGCTGCTGCGCTACCACCTGACGGGCGATCTGCCCCAGCCGCTGGGGACGCGCCACTCCTGGGCGGTGCCGTTCCAGGCGTTCCCGACCGCCGATGGCTACATCGTCGTCGCCCTCGCCTGGGGTGTGCCGAACCAGTGGGCGCTGCTCTGCTCCGAGCTGGACGTCGTCGAGCTGATCGACGATCCGCGCTTCGCCGAGGCGCACGCACGCTCGACCCACCACGCGGAGCTCGAGCCGCTGCTCAACGAGGCGTTCGGCAAGCGCACCACGGCCGAGTGGGTCGAGCGCCTGACGCCCTACGAGATCCCCTGCGGGCCGCTCAACAACATCGCGGAAGCCGTCGCCCAGCCGCAGGTCGAGGCGCGCGGGATGCTGACGCCGGTGGAGCACCACACGCTGGGCACGCTGCCGCTGGTGAACACGCCGATCAAGCTCTCGCGCACGCCGGGCGGTTTGCAGGGCACGTCGCCGGACATGGGCCAGGACTCACGGGCGCTCCTCGCGAGGCTCCTCGGCCTCGATGGCGACGTCCTCGACGCGCTCGTGGAGCGCGAGGTGGTGTGGGACGAGCGGCCGGTCCCGGACCTCGGATAGCCTCGCCGGCAGGGGCCAGGCACGCCGCACCTTTACAGCTTGTGAAATTTTGCGCAGAATAGGAGGCCGTGAAGGCACACCCACATCGGCGCTTGCCCGCTGTGGGTTATGATTGAGCATTCCACGGAGACTCCGCCCCGCAGTGGGGGTAGGAGCAGCCTTTCCGGAGGGCTTGTGCCGTGAGTGGCGCCGAGTCGCGCTCTGCGACAGGGATGTCCCCGCATCTTCCTCGCGGGTTGTACGACCCGTCGATGGATCACGACGCCTGTGGCACGGGCTTCGTCGCGCGCATCGACGGCGAGCGCTCCCACCGCATCGTCCAGCTCGCCGTCGAGGCGGCGGTCAACCTCACCCACCGCGGCGCGGTCTCAGCCGACGCCGCCTCCGGCGACGGCGCCGGCGTCACCATCCAGATCCCCTTCGAACTGCTGCGCGAGGACGCCGAGCGGCTCGGGCACGTCCTCGAGCGCCGCGACGAGCTCGCCGTGGCGATGGTCTTCCTCCCGCAGGACGAGGCGGACAAGACCGAGGCGCGCGCAATCATCGAGCAGACCGTCGAGGCTGGCGGCGTGCAGATCATCGGCTGGCGCGAGACGCCGCACGACCCGTCGGTGCTCGGCGGGCTGGCGCTGGAGTCCCTGCCCGGCATCGAGCAGCTGTTGCTGCGCCGGCCGCCCGGCCTCGGCGGGGCGGACTGCGAGCGCGCCCTCTACCTGGCGAGGCGGCAGGCCGAGCAAGCCTTCCGCGAGCGCTCGCTCGACTGCTACGTGGTTTCGATGTCCTCGAAGGTGGTGGTCTACAAGGGGCTGATGGTGGCGCCGCAGCTGGCGGCCTTCTACCCGGACCTCTCGGACGAGCGCACGGTGGCGGCGGTGGCGCTGTTCCACCAGCGTTTCGCGACGAACACGCTGCCCAACTGGAAGCTCGCGCAGCCGTTCCGGCTGGTCGCGCACAACGGCGAGATCAACACGCTGCTCGGCAACCGCAACTGGATGAGCGCGCGCGAGCCGGAGCTGACCTCGGCGGTCTGGGGCGGCCAGATCAAGGATCTGCTGCCGGTGATCTGGCCGATCGGCTCGGACACCGCCTCGCTGGACGAGGCGCTCGAGCTGCTGACGGCCTCCGGCCGCAACATCCTGCACTCGATGATGATGCTGATCCCCGAGGCCTGGGAGAACATGCCCAACATGGACCCCCAGCTGCGGGCGTTCTACGAGTACCACGCCTGCCTGCAGGAGCCGTGGGACGGCCCCGCAGCCGTCGCCTTCACCAACGGCACGGTCGCCGCGGCGATCATGGATCGCAACGGCCTCCGCCCCGCCCGCTACCAGATCATGCGCGACGGCACCGTCGTGATGGGCTCCGAGGTCGGCCTCGTCGATCTGCCATTCGACGAGATCGTGGAGTCGGGCCGCCTCGGGCCGGGCGAGATGATCGCCGTCGACACGGCGCGGCGGCAGTTCCTGCACAACGAGGAGATCAAGCGCGAGATCTCATCGAGGCGCCCCTACGCCGACTGGGTGCGCCGCAACCTGCACAGCCTCAGTCGCTACCTGGACACGGCGAACGGCCAGCACCGCGAGCAGCCCGACGAGGGCATCCGCGCGCGGCAGACCCTGCACGGCTACACCCGCGAGGAGATCGAGTACGTCATCAAGCCGATGGTGCGCGAGGGCAAGGAGCCGGTCGGCTCCATGGGCGAGGACACGCCGCTGTCCACGCTCTTCGACCCGAGCCGGCTGCTCTACACCTACTTCAAGCAGAAATTCGCCCAGGTCACGAATCCCGCGATCGACTCGATCCGGGAAGAGATCGTGATGTCCCTCGACACGCTGCTCGGCCGCCGCCACTCGCTGCTGGAAACCACGCCGGAGGCGGCGCGGCTGGTCCATCTCAACAGCCCGTTGATTGTGGACGAGGAGATGGCGGCGCTGCGTAGCACGCCGATCGGGACGTTCGCGCTGACCACGCTGCATGCGCGCTTCGCCGCCTCGGAGGGCCCGGCCGGGCTGCGCCCCGCCCTCGATGACCTCTGCGCCGCCGCCGAGCTGGCGGTGGACGAGGGCCACGACGTGATCGTGATCAGCGACCGCCTCTGCGACGGGGAGTGGGCGCCGATCCCGATGCTGCTCGCGGTCTCCACCGTGCACCACCACCTGATCCGCACCGGGCGCCGGATGAAGACCAGCCTGGTCGCCGAGGCGGGCGACGCGCGCGACGTGCACCACTTCGCCTGCCTGATCGGCTTCGGCGCGAGCGCGGTCAACCCCTACCTGGCGTTCGACACGCTGCGCGACCTCACACACGAGGGCGAGTTCGGCGACGTCGAGCTGGACCAGGTGATGCGCCAGTACCAGCAGGCGGTGGACGCCGGGATCCTCAAGGTGATGTCCAAGATGGGCATCTCCGCCGTCTCCTCCTATCACGGCGCGCAGATCTTCGAGGCGCTCGGCATCTCCGACGACGTGATCGATCGCTCCTTCCCCGGTACCACCTCGCGCATCGCCGGCGTCAGCTACGAGGACCTCGCGAGCGACATCCTGGACCGCCACGCGCGCGCCTTCCCGGATGCGGAGATGCCGCACGGGGGCTGGTACAAGTACCGCCGCGACGGCGACTACCACGCCTTCGAGCCGAAGGTCTGGCGCGCGCTGCACAAGGTGGTCGAGGACGGCGGCGGCCAGGCGGAGTACCAGGAGTACAGCGACCTGGTGCACTCGCGGCCACGCACGGCGCTGCGCGACGCCCTCGGCTTCCAGTCCGACCGCGAGCCGATCGATGTCTCTCGCGTCGAGCCGCTCGCCGAGGTGACGCGGCGCTTCAACACCGGCGCCATGTCGCTCGGCGCGCTCAGCCGCGAGGCCCACGAGGACATCGCGCGCGCGATGAACATCCTCGGCGGACGCTCCAACACCGGCGAGGGCGGCGAGGACCCGCGACGCTACAGCCCGGACGGCGACCTGCGCGACGCCAACTCGAAGGTCAAGCAGGTGGCGTCCGGGCGCTTCGGCGTGACGCCGGCCTACCTCGCCTCGGCGGTGGAGCTGGAGATCAAGATCGCGCAGGGCTCGAAGCCCGGCGAGGGCGGACAGCTGCCCGGCCACAAGGTCTCGCGCTACATCGCCTCGATGCGTCACGTGATGGAGGGGACGCCGCTGATCTCCCCGCCCCCGCACCACGACATCTACTCGATCGAGGATCTGGCGCAGCTGATCTTTGACCTCAAGGCGGTGAACCCGCGGGCGCGGGTCTGCGTCAAGCTGGTCGCCGCCGAGGGCGTCGGCACGATCGCCGCCGGCGTAGCCAAGGGCTTCGCGGACATCATCCAGATCAGCGGCCACGACGGCGGCACCGGCGCCTCGCCGTGGTCGTCGATCAAGTACGCGGGCGCGCCCTGGGAGCTCGGACTGGCGGAGACGCAGCAGGTGCTCGTCGCGAACGCGCTGCGCGGCCGCGTGCGGCTGCGCGCGGACGGCGGGTTCCACACCGGCCGCGACGTGCTGGTCGCCGCGATGCTCGGCGCCGAGGAGTACGGCTTCGGCACCTCCGCCATGATCGCCGTCGGCTGCAAGATGGCGCGGCAGTGCCACATCAACACCTGCCCCGTCGGCGTGGCTACGCAGCGCGAGGATCTGCGCGCGAAGTACTTCGGCAAGCCGGAGATGGTGATCAAGTACCTCACGCACGTGGCCGAGGAAGTGCGGGCGATCCTCGCCGAGCTTGGCTACGAGCGTATCGATGACATCATCGGCCGCCCCGAGCTGCTCAAGCAGTTGCCGCCCGAGGGCGGGCGCGGGGACGGGATCGACCTCGCGAACGTGCTGATGCCCGCGGATCCGACAGGCCTTGAGCCCCGGCACTCCATCCAGGAGCGCAACGATCGCGGTGAGGCGTTGCTGGACGACAGGATCATCGCCGCCGTCGGCTCCGCCATCGAGGGCGGCCCGCCGCTGCGGCGCTCCTACGAGATCCGCAACACGGACCGCA
This sequence comes from Dehalococcoidia bacterium, assembly GCA_965247925.1. Classification (GTDB taxonomy): domain Bacteria; phylum Chloroflexota; class Dehalococcoidia; order UBA2979; family UBA2979; genus VXMT01. Next base: position 127,002 of record CBDFIB010000003.1, on the reverse strand, counting down.
CCGTCGGCGCGCGGCTCTCCGGAGAGATCGCGCTGCGCTACGGCAACACCGGCCTGCCGGAGGGCTCGATCGAGCTCGACTTCCGGGGCTCGGCAGGGCAGTCATTCGGCGCCTTCCTCTCCTCGGGGATGCGCCTGCACCTCGTGGGCGAGGCCAACGACTACGTCGGGAAGGGGATGAACGGCGGCGAGATCACCGTCCGTCCGCCCGACAACGCCGGGTTCCTCGGCGCAGACACCGAGGCGGTGCTGGTGGGCAACACCGTGCTCTACGGCGCGACCGGCGGGCACCTGTTCATCGCGGGCAGCGCGGGCGAGCGCTTCGCGGTGCGCAACTCCGGCGCTCGCGCCGTCGTCGAGGGCGTGGGCGACCACGGCTGCGAGTACATGACGGACGGCGTGGTCGTGATCCTCGGCCGCACGGGGCGCAACTTCGGCGCCGGCATGTCTGACGGCATCGCCTACGTGCTGGACGAGGAAGGCGACTTCCGCACGCGGGTCAACCAGGAGCTGGTCGGCCTCGAGCAGGTCACGACGCCGGAGGCCATCGAGCTGCTCGAGATGCTGGTGCGCCGCCACCTCGAGGTGACCGGATCGCCGAGGGCTCGCCACGTTCTCAACGAGTGGCGGCAGTACCTGCCGAAGTTCTGGAAGGTCGTCCCCAGGTTCGCGCTGACCGAGGAGGGCCCGATGACCGTGGTCCGGCGCCACCTCGCGGGCCTGCGCGCGCAGACGGCGGTCTAGCGCCGGTCCCTCATCCCGCTTCGTTCACGGTCGTACTGCAGGGGTAGGCGACGCCTACTCGTACCTGAGCGCCTCGGCGACCGCGACGCGCGAGGCGGCGCGCGCGGGCAGCAGCGTCATCAGCGCGCTCGCGCCGTAGGCGAGGGTGAGCACCACCGCCAGCCGCACCCACGGCACCTGGAAGTCGATCTCGGCGCCTCCGGTGAACTCCGGACTTGCCAGCAGGTTGTAGGAGACCGCCAGACCGAGCGTGATCCCGATCGCGATCCCCGCCAGCGCGATAAACGATGACTCGAGGAAGTAGGAGATCGCCACGAGCCTGCGGCTGTAGCCGATCGCGCGCAGCATCCCGATCTGCTGGCGCCGCTCCACCACCGTGCGGAACGCGATCACCCCCAGCGCGGCGATGCCGACGATCAGCCCGAGCGCCATGAAGCCCTCGAACAGGAACTGGAACGAGCGCGAGGTGGCCGCCTGGTCGTCGATCAGCTTGTCGATCGAGTCGGCCTGCACGCCGAGCTCCAGCAGCGTCGACTCGATGTCGCGCGAGGCCTCGATCGCGGCCTCGTCCGTCGCCTCGGCGGTGACGACGAAATAGCGCTCCAGATCGCCGCCCTCGAAGCCCTCCTCGATGGCTGCGGCGCGCGTGAAGATCGCGAAGAAGGCGGGGATGACGGAGCTGACCTGCGGCTCCAGCACGGCGATGATCCGCAGCTCCGTGGTCTGACCGGTCGACGGGTCGCGGAACGTGAGCGGGATCGGATTCCACGGCTCGTGACGGAGATCGTGGTCGCTGACCCCGAGGTAGAAGTCGCCCGGCTGATTCGGGTCGCCGCCGAAGTCTGTTGGCTCCTGCAGGCGCGTGGCGTCGACGATGGCGACGGTAGGATCGCTGCGCAGCGCCTCCCACACAGCCTCGTCGCTGTCGTAGCCGACCGCGCGGTGCTCGAGGGGGAAGCGCTGCAGGTCGATGAACTCGTCGTCCATGCCGGCGAGTTGGTACGTCTCGAAGCCGTCGTCGCCGTCGGGGTCGTCGCTGCGCCGCACCTGCGGGAAGGCGGAGACGAGGCGCCCGACGCCGGCGAGCGATGTGTCAGGCTCGTAGCCGGCGGAGCGGAGCGCCTCGCGCAGGTCGGGGATGCGGTTGCCGGGGTTGACGTCGACGGCGACATCGAAGCCGCCATTGGCATCGTCACTGAGGAACGCCTGGGTGAAGTTCGAGTTGAGTGTGGCCATCACGACGAGGCTGAAGACGACGAGCCCGAACATCGCGAGGGTCATGCCGGTGCGGAACTTCGAGGCCACCGGGTAAGCGATCGCCATCTTGATCGCCGGGGCGATCCCGCCGAGCAGGCCGCCGAGCCAGCGCACCGGCGTAAGCGCCAGCTCGGCGTTGAGGATGATGACGAGCACCGCCGACGCCGTGATCGCGATCCCGGAGACGAAGAACATCTCGATGTTGCCCTCGATCGCCCCCGGGCGCGGCAGGCCGAGCAGCCGCAGCACGCCGTCGATCGGGTCGAGCTCGCCCCCGACGACGCTCTCGAGTTCGAGGAACAGCGAGAACGGGAGCGGCAGCACCCAGTACCAGACCAGCCCAAGCCCGGCGACGGTGAAGGCGAGGCGGTCGTTGACGCCGAAGTAGACGGCGAGCATCGCGACGGCGAACACGGCGAGGGTGAAGCCTCCCGTGTATGAGAACGCCTGGCCCTGGAAGAAGCTCAAGCCATCGAGGCCCCACCCGGACAGCCAGACGAAGGCCGCACCGACGACGAGCATGATCACGGCCCAGCCGCCGCTGTTGCGGTGACGGTTCGCCCAGCCACGAGAGAGCTGCAACAGCCACACGCAGCCGGCAACGACGTTGAAGACCGTGATCCACAGCGCCCAGATCAGCCAGTTCCGCCAACCCCGCGTGTCGAGGAACTGTCCTGAGCGCACGGTCCGGGCTCCGAAGAACATCAGGGCGCTGACCGCCATCAGCGCGGCGCCGCCGAACAGCCCGGACAGTACGAACGGCAGGTTGCCGAAAACCGCCGTGATGACGATTGCGCTGACCATGATGGTCACGGTTCCCGAGACCACGAGCACGACGATCCAGCCGACCATCCAGAGCGCGCCCACCGCGGCCTTGAGCAGGCCGCCGATCGAGCGGTCCGCGCCTCGCAGCGGCTGCGGCTCCGGCAGGTCGCGGATCGCGCGCACGATGTTGAGGTTCGCGATGCGGAACGAGGAGAACGCGACGGTCGCGAAGGTCAGCACCACGCCCAGGCTGTAGGCGATCAGGAAGCCCTGCCAGTTGAAGTGGAACGTGATCCCGAAGCCCAGCGCCTCGGTGAAGATCCGGCCCAGCACGAACACCAGCAGGAACGCGACCCCGAGGCCGAGCAGGGCGCCCACCGCCGCCGAGCCGACGTTGTAGGCCATGCCCTCGGCGAGGAACGACTCGGTGAGGTGCAGCCGCTGCATGCCGACCGCGCGGGCCATCCCCATCTCCGACCGCCGCTCGGCGGCGAGCGTCACGAAGATCAGGAAGATCAAGAGGATGCCCGAGGCGATCGCGAACAGCCCGAAGATCAGGAAGAAGGTGACGAAGATCGACCCGATGAGCTCAGCCAGCAGGACGGCTTCCTTCTTCGTGAAGAAGACCTGGGCCTGGCTCTCCGGATGAGCCTCGATGAAAGCCTCCACCCGGTCCGCGACGGCGTCGTTCAGGTCCAGCGTGTCACGCACGCCGCCGGTGATGGACACAGCGACGGCGGTCAACTTGCCCTCGCGGCCGGTCAGGTCGCGAGCGATGTCGAGGCTCGTCACGAAACCGCCTCCGCCGCCCTGGGCCTGGGTGATCGAGGTGTTCTGGACGACGTCGATCACCTCGAACTCCGTCGGCTGGCCGTCCTTGAACACGCTGAACGTATCGCCGGGATCGACGTTGATCTGGTCGGCCAGTTCCTGGGAGACGTAGGCGCGGAATCCCCCGAGGGTGGAGCCGGGGATCAGATCGCCGTCGAGGGTCTTGAGGCCTTTGAAGGCGTCGACGGTGTCCTGATCGACGCCGATGACGCTGGCGTCCGCCTCCGCAAGGCGCCGTTCGAGATTGACCGCGGGCAGCACCTCGGCGAGCACGCCCGTGATGCCATCGATGTCGGGATCTTCGATGAACTCGGCAGTGAGCGCGTCGAGGAACTCGTCGGTCAGGAAGCGATCGCCGAACTCGGAGATATCGCCGTCGAACGCGATCAGGATGTCGGCTTCCTCGAACTGGTCGTAGACCTCGTTGGTGATCGAGTAGCCGACGGTGTCGCCGGTGGCGAAGGCGGCGCTGATGATCAGCGTCGAGAGCATCAGCCCGATCACGATCAGCGCGGTCTGCGGCTTGCGCCGGACGATGTTGCGCAGGCCCATGCGCACCAGCAGCGGCTGGCGCCAGGCGATGACGCCGAGGATCGCGAAGATCGCGCCGAGCGCGAGCAGCAGCGCGACAAGGATGCTGGTCAGCGGGATCCCGAAGAGACTATCCAAGCAGCAGCTCCTCGCGCTCGATCTCGCCGTCGCGCATGTGGACGATGCGGTGGCAGCGCTCGGCGATCTCGCGCCCGTGCGTCACCAGTACGAAGGTCTGACCGTGCGACTCGTTGAGCCCGACGAGCAGGTCCATGATCTGGTTGGCGGTCACGGAGTCGAGGTCGCCGGTCGGCTCGTCGGCCCAGACGATCGCCGGGTCGTTGACGAGCGCGCGCGCGATCGTGACGCGCTGGCGCTGCCCGCCCGAGAGCTGACCGGGCCGGTGCTCCGCCCAGTCGGCGAGGCCGACCCGCTCGAGGCCCGCCATCGATCGTTCCCGGGCCTCGGACGGCGCCACGCCGGAGACGAGCAGCGGCAGCTCCACGTTCTCGACCGAACTGAGCACGGGAAGCAGGTTGTAGAACTGGAAGATGAAGCCCATACGCCTCGCCCGGTACGAGGTCTTCGTGTTGTCGTCGAGGCTGTCGAGGTCGGTGCCCTCGATCATGATGCTGCCCTCGGTGGGGTCGTCGAGGCCGGAGGCGGTGTTGAGCAGCGTGGTCTTGCCGCAGCCGGAGGGGCCCATGATGGCGACCATCTCGGCGGGCCGGACGGAGAGTGAGACGCCGCGCAGGGCGTGAACCTGGACCTCGCCCGTCTCGTAGGTTTTGACGAGGTCCGTGATCTCGATGATCGCTTCGCTCATCCTGCCTCCTGACCCGGACGCCGCCTCATGCACGCTCGTGTCATTGTCGGACCGGTCTCGGGTGAGCGCCAGCGAGTGCGCCACTCAGAGTAACGAGGCGCGCGTAACGGCTTCGTTAAGCGCGGTAAGCACTCCTCGTTGCTCCGCCCGAGGGCGAGCGCTACTCGCTTGCTGAGCGCCCTGGTCGGTGTCGATCGCCGGGCCGCCGCAGAGCCGCCGTACAATGGAGCCGCGGGAATCGCCAGCGCGCTGGCAGACCATTGAGGCGGAAGGACGGACGGTGGCGTTCGGGGTCGTACTCGTCATCATCGGACTGATCTTCCTCGCGGAGTCGCTCGGCATCACCGAGTTCGGCATTCGCGAGCTGTGGCCGCTCATCCTGATCGGCGTCGGCGCCGTGATCCTCTACGAGCGGCTGCGGCGTGCCTGGCGGAGGCGAGGGCGATGAGCGCGCGCGCGCGGGACGTGGCTCCGGTCAGCGTCGCGCTCTATCTGATCACGCTTGGCGCGGTGCTGCTGATCGACAGCACCGGCGCGCACTCGCTCGGCCGCGCCGGCGCGATTGGCAGCGCCTTCGGCCTTGCCTTCGTCGTGCTCGGGGTGCTCGCCGTCCTTGCGGCCTGGCGGGTGCGGCGCTTCACGCGACGGCTGCGCCTGGCGGTCGGCCACGTGCGCTCCTCCGTGGACGGCTGGACCGTCGAGGACGACGCGGTCATCTCGACCGTCGTCGGCGACATCGAACTCGACCTGCGGGAGGCGGCGCTGCCGCCCGGGGAAACGGAGCTGGCGCTGTTCTGCTGGCTGGGCACGATCCAGGTGCGTGTCCCGCGCGGCATCGGCGTGGACGTCACCGCCCAGTCGATCGTCGGCAGCGTCGACGTCCTCGGCCGCCGCGAGGAGGGCGTCGTGCGCGACATCCACCTGCGCAGCGAGGGCTACGAGGAGGCCGAGCGCCGCGTGCGGATGCGCCTTTCGACCTTCGTCGGCGAGTTGCTCGTCGTCCACGTGTAGGCGGCGGCGCGGTCTCGCTCGGACCTCGCGCTACTCCCGCAGCGGGCAGGCAGCGCAGCGCTCCAGCGCGGGCGGCGCGGTCGCGATGCACGCGACGCGCGAGAGCAGGCCGCGCACGGTCCAGAGCGGCAACCCGATCACGGCGCAGAGGCAGCCGTCCACGCTCGCCGCCGGAGCGAACTCCGCGTCCTGCACCGCGTAACCGCCGGCCTTGTCGAACGGCTCGCCGCGGGCGATGAAGCGCGCGACCTCCTCGTCGCCGTAGTCGCGCATCGTGACGGCGGTCGTCGCCGCCGCGACGGCTTCGCGGCCCTCCGAGGCAACCGCGACGGCGCTCACCACCTCGTGGCGGCGGCCGCGCAGCGCGCCGAGCATCGCCGCGGCCTCGTCCGCGCCGTCCGGCTTGCCGAGCACGCGGCCATCGAGGACGACGATCGTGTCGGCGGCGATCACGGGCGCGCTCGGGTGCGCCGCCGCTGCGGCGCGCGCCTTGCGCAGCGCGAGTTGCGAGGCGCGGCGGCTCGGGTCGGGCTCGTCGCTGCTCTCGTCCACATCGGTGGGGCGGACGACGAACTCGAGGCCGAGCGCCGCGAGCAGTTCGCGACGGCGAGGGGAGGCCGAGGCGAGCACCGGCGTCGGCTGCTCCATCCGCTCAGCTCGTGGCCCGGTCGAGGGTCGAGATGCACTCGATGTGCTGCGTGTGCGGGAACATGTCGATCGGCTGCAGCTCGCTGAGCTCCATGCCGCCGTCGGCGAGGCGGCGCAGGTCGCGCGCGAGCGTCGCCGGATCGCACGAGACGTAGACGAGCCTTCGCACGCCCGATCCGACGATCGCGTCGATCACGGAGGCGTCGAGGCCCGCGCGTGGCGGGTCGACGATGACTACGTCGGGGACGGGATCGAGCGCGGGGAGCTGCTCCTCGACGGTGCCGACGATGCGGCGGACGTTGTCATAAGGCGCGAGGTTGACCTCGGCGTCGTCGCCGGCGGCGGCGGACGCCTCGATCGTCACGACGTCGGGCACGACCTGCGCCAGCGCGACCGCGAACGTGCCGACGCCGGAGTAGGCGTCGGCGACGAGGCGCGGCTGGACGGCGCGGGCGCGCGCCACGACGAGCTCGATCAGCCGCTCGGCCTGGCGCGAGTTGACCTGGAAGAAGGCCGGCGAGGAGACGCGGTAGCGCGCGCCGCGCAGCAGCTCGTGGTAGTGGGGCTGGCCGCTGCGGGTGCGCCCTCGGCGGTGCGGACGCCAGCGCAGCTTGGGCTGGACGAGCAGCTCATCGCTGTGCTCGCCCGCGCGGACAGTGAGCGCCCGCGTCTGCATCGTGCGGCCCTGCGCGTCGTGCAGCACGCGGTTGGCGGCGGGCAGCGCGATCTCGCAGTGGTCGATGCGCAGGAAGCGATGGCTGCCGTGCTCCATGAAGCCGACCTCGCCGTCGCGGCGCACGGTGAAGCGCATGTGGTTGCGGTACGCCCAGGGGTCGGCCATGCCGATCATCTCCTGCAGCACGCCGTCGATCGCCTCGTCCTCGAAGCGGCCGATGCGGCGCAACTGCTCGCGCACGATGCCGGTCTTGAGGCGCAGCTGCTCGCCGTAGGAGATGTGCTGGAGCTGGCAGCCGCCGCAGCGCCCGAAGTACTGGCAGCGCGGCTCGACTCGCTGCTCCGAGGGCTCGCGCACCTCGATCGTCGTGGCCTCGATGTAGGACGGCGTCTCCGCCGCGATCTCGGCGAGAACGCGCTCACCGGGCATGGCGTAGTCGACGAATACGATGCGGCCGTCGGGGGCGCGTCCGACGGCCTTGCCGCCGGCGGCGAAGCCGGTCAGCTCGATCTCGAGCGGCTTGCGAGGGCGATCGAGCGCGCGGCGGCCCCGCCGGCTCCTCTGGCGTCGGCGCTGCGGTGCGGGCTCTGGCGAAGCGGGGTCTAGGTTGCTCACGGTCTGATCGTACGCGCCGGAGGCGGCCGGGCGCGAGCGCGGGTAGCATCGGCCGTGCCGAGGCGGAAGGAGTCGCCCCGTGGTCGACGCGCCGGAACGGCTGCGCGAGCTTGTGCACGAGGTGGTCTCGATCCCCTCCGCGCCGTACCTCGAGGGCGGGGTGCGCGACTACCTGCGCGACTTCGCCGCCGCACGCGGACTGGCGCACGAGGAGGACGCGTACGGCAACGTGCGCATCACCTACCGCCGGGGCCGCCGCCGCCGGCCGCTCGTCCTCGGCGCGCACATGGACCATCCCGGCTTCGTCGTCGAGCAGGTGCGAGGCAGGCGGCTGCGGCTCGAGTTCCGCGGCGGCCTCTCCGCCGAGTACGGCAAGGGCGAGCGCGTCGCCCTCTATCGCGAGGGCGAGCGAGCGCCGCACGCCCACGCGCGCATCACCTCCGTGCGTGGCGACGAGCGGCAGCGGCTCGCCGGCGCCGCCGCCACCCTCGAGCGCGGCGTGGACGAGCCCGCCGAGGGCGACCTCGCGCTCTGGGACGTGCCCGCCTGCCGCTTCCGCGGCGATCTGGTGCAGGCGCGCGCCTGCGACGACCTCGCCGGCTGCGCCGCCGTGCTCGCGACGCTCGAACGCGTCGCCGCGGAACGGCGCAGCGGGCACCTGGTCGGCCTCTTCACGCGCGCCGAGGAGGTCGGGCTGCGTGGCGCCTCGGTCGTCGGCCGCGAGCGGCTGCTGCCGGAGGACGCGCTGGTGGTGGCGGTGGAGACGTCCTCGTTCGCGGGCGGGCGGGCGGTGCAGGGCGGCGGACCGATCATCCGCGTCGGCGATGCGATCCACATCTTCTCGCCGCTGCTGACGCAGTGGATGACGACGCTCGCGCAGGAACTGGCGAGCGAGGAGCGCGACGGCTTCGCCTGGCAGCGGCGGTTGATGGACGGCGGCGTCACCGAGGCCACGGCCTACGACCTCTACGGTTACGAGACCGGCGCGGCCTGCATCGCGCTCGGCAACTACCACAACGCCGGACCGCGCGGTCGCGTGCGCGCGGAAACGGTGCGGCTCAGCGACCTCGAGGGCCTCGTGCGGCTCTTCGAGCGCATGCACCGGGAGGCGCCGCGCAGCGGGCGCGCGCTGCCCGCGCTGCTGCGCCGCTACGACCGGTTGGGGCGCGAGGCCGCGCCGCTGCTGCGGGAGTCCTGAACCGCGCCCGGCCAGGGGCCATCCGGCTCAGCGACCGATCAGCGCCCAGACGGCTTCCTCGGTGTCGTGCTCGACGTGGCCCTCGCGCATCAGGCGGGTGAGCAGGCGGCTGTCGCACTCGCCGCTGGCCGTGATGTGGTCACGAATCGCCTCGCTGCGCGCGGTGTTGCCGAGCACGACGGCGAGCAGCAGCTCCCACTCGAGCGGTGTGGCGAGGACGGTGGCGCCCTCGAATCCGATGTGCGCGCGGGCGTCCCAGAGCGAGGGGATCTCGAGCGGCGTCAGCGTGTCGTAGGCGCCGTGGAAGGTCGGGTTCGCGTGCACGAAGACCGGCACCGAGCCGCGCTGGAACTGCAGCCGCGAGGCGGCCACGTGCGCGCCTCGCTCCCAGGTCGCCTCCACGCCGAGCATCTCGGCGAGGATGCGGATTGCCGGGTCGCTCGTGATGAACTCGATGTTGGCGGCGCTTACCTCGACGCCCTGCAACTGTGTCGCGGCAGCACCGACGAGCGCCCACGGCTGCGAGTCCGCGGCTTCCTCGATGATGCGCACGAGCGGGCCGAGCACGGCATGCTGCTCGGCGTCCAGGCGAGAGCGTTCTTCTGTGGTCACCGCGCCTCCGGGTCGGGACGGAGGGAGCTATTCGAGGAAATCATAACCTGTCGTCGATACACCGTCTCCCAGCACCGATGGGTTGCTCACTGCTCGTGTCCAGGGGGAGTCGAGGCCCCTCGACCACTTGCGAGGGCGTGAACACCTATGGAGTATCATGGCGCGGAGGGACGATGCCCAAGCAGGTCACCAACGTCGCCGCCGATGACGCACTGACGACGATCTACCGCCTCTCGCACGACGAGCAGGAAGAGGTGATCGCGGCGCGCGTCGCCGAGCGTCTGGACATCAAGCCGGCCTCGGCAGCGGGCATGCTCACGCGACTGCGGCGCGACAAGCTGGTGCGCATCGACGGTCGCAAGCGGATCGCGCTCAGCGGCACGGGTTTCGCGAGGGCGGAGCAGATGGTGCGGCGGCACCGGCTGGCCGAGTGCCTGCTAGTGGATACGCTCGGCCTCCAGTGGTGGCGCGCCTACGAGGAAGCGCACCTGATGGAGCATGCGATCTCGGACGTGACCGAGCCGCTGATCGTCGAGCGCCTCGGCGATCCGCACGTCTCCCCCTTCGGCTACCCGATCCCCGGCTCCCACCACGGCCACCCGCTCTCGACGCGGCGCCTCACGGACCTCGAGGCCGGCGATAGCACGACGGTCGATCGGGTCTACGAGGAGGACGAGGAGCTGCTGCGCTTCTTCGACGAGGAGGGCATTCGCCCCGGCGTGGGCCTGGAGGTGGTGGAGGTCGCCCGGTACCGGGGGACCGTGACGATTCAGGTGAACGGCCGCGCGCTCGTCCTCGGTCTCGAGGCGGCGCGGCGGATATGGGTGCCATAGGCAGGACAGGAGCAGGACGATGACGCAGGTACACGAGGCCGATGCCAGCCCGAGGACGATCCCGAACCCGCGCAGCCTGGCTCCGGAAACGCAGATGGCGTTTCAGCTGTTCCACGCGACGTGGCAGGAGTTCACCTCGCTCGACCCGGTGACGGTCGACCTCTGCCGCTTGAAGTCCGCCAGCCTCAACGATTGCAAGTGGTGAATCCCCGGTCGATCTGCTGCGGCGCAGCAGGAAGGCATGGACGAGGACATGGTCGCGAAGGTCCAGGACTTCGAGGCCTCTGACCTGCCGGAGAAGGCGAAGCTGGCGCTGCGCTTCACGGAGCGCTGGGTGGCCGCGCACGCGCAGGGCATCGACGGCGAGCTCCTGGAGCAGATGCGCGAGCACTACACGGATGAGCAGATCATCGAGCTGGCGCTGATCGTCGGCCGCTACGACACGGCCCACCGCTTCAACGTCGCATTCGGACTCGAGCGCGCGCTGGACGACTTCTACAGCTTCGGCGGCGCGAAGATCCCGAAGCTGCTCGAGGGCGCCCTCGAGACCCTGCGCGAGGCGCACCGGGAGCGCACGGCTCGCGAGGGGTAGCGCGCGGGCCCCGGCAACCCCTTTGGCGTGGGGGACGATCAGCGCCGCGAGGCGGGACCGTCGCGATGACGATATGACGCGCGAGCACTGGGCGGTCGCGACCACGAACGAGGGTGGCGACGCCCCATCGTCCGTCGCGGCGCCCCCGCCGCGCAGGCCGGGCGGGCGGATCTTCTTCGGCTGGTACATCGTCGCCGCCGGGTTCCTGCTCACGGCGGTCCTCGGCGGGCTGATGTTCCACGCCTTCGGGCAGTACGTCGTGGTGTTCGAGAACGAGTTCGGCTGGAGCCGCACCTCGCTCTCCATCGCTTTCTCGATCCAGATGGTGGAGGCCGGTCTGCTCGGGCCTGCCCAGGGCTGGGCGCTCGACAAGTTCGGCCCGAGGCGGATCATGCTGGTCGGGATCATCATCTTCGGCGTCGGGTTCCTGCTTCTCAGCCAGATCAGCACCCTCACCGGGTTCTACATCGCCTTCATCGTGATCGCCCTCGGGATGAGCATGGGCCCGTTCCTGGGCGTCATCGTCGCGGTCGTGAACTGGTTCAACCGCCGGCGCGCGATGGCGGTGGCGATCACCACCTCGGGCTTTGCCGTTGGCGGCTTCCTGCAGCCTGGCATCGCGTGGTCGCTCGAGCACCTCGGCTGGCGCGAGACCGCGATCGCGTCGGGGCTGATCGTGATCGCCGTCGGGCTCCCACTCGCGGGGCTGATGCGCCACCGCCCCGGCCAGTACGGCTACGGCGTCGACGGCGACCCGCCGCGCCCGGGCATGGCGATTGGCGGCGCGCTATCCGACTACGACCCCGACGAGATCAACTTCACATGGCAGGAAGCGCTGCGGACGCGCGCGTTCTGGATGATCTCAATCGGTCATGCAGCCTCGCTGCTGGTGATCGGGGCGGTGATGGTGCACTTCGTCTCGCACGTCACCGACAGCCTTGGCTACTCGCTGGGCCAGGCGGCGAACCTGCTGCTCGCGATCACCGTGACGAGCGTGGTCGGCATGCTCGCCGGCGGCTACCTCGGCGACCGCTTCCCGATGCGCCACATCCTCGCTGTGGCGATGATCGGGCACATGGCGTCGCTGCTCGTGTTGACGCTGTGGACCTCGGTGTGGGGCGCCGTCGCCTTCACGGTGATCCACGGACTCTCGTTCGGCGTGCGCGGTCCGCTGACGCAGGCGATCCGCGCCGAGTATTTCGGCCGTGCCGCGTTCGGGACGGTGATGGGGTTCTCGTCGCTGGTCATCATCATCGGGATGGTGCTCGGCCCGATCGTCGCAGGGCTGAGCTACGACCTCACCGGCTCCTACCGCACCGGCTTCATCGGCCTCGCGCTCGTCGCGGGCCTCGGCTCGTTCGCCTTCCTCGCCTCGACGCGCCCCGACCCGCCGCCGTCGGCGCTGGGGCCCTCGAGGACGGGCCGGCGCGCGGGGGCCTCCGCGCACTCAGGCGGCCCCCTCGGCTAGCGCGGCGAGCAGCTCCGGCAACTCCGTCAACGCCTCGATGCGGTGCGCGCCCTCGGGCAGCGGGTTGCCGTCGCCGAAGCGGTCGATCCAGATCGGCGTGAGGCCCGCGCTGAGCGCCCCCTGCACGTCGGCGATCAGGCTGTCGCCGACATAGGCCGTCGTCGCCGCGTCCGCCTCGAGGGCATCGAGGCCGCGCTCGAAGGCCGCGGCCGCCGGCTTCTTGACCCCGCCGAACACCGTCACCACGTCGTCGAAGTAGTGCGCGAAACCCATGCGCCGCAGCACGGACTCCGGCATCGGCCCGTTGGTGAGCACGCCCAGCGCGTAGTGCTCGCGCAGCTGCTCGAGGGCGGGATAGACATCGGCGAACGGAACGGCGTCGAGCAGCTCGCGGAAGCGCGCGATCAGCGCATCGAGGGGGCGCTGCGGAACGTCGGGGAGCACCGCGCGCCAGACCGGCATCGGGTCGATGTCGATCCAGTAGTGCCGCCGCTCGACGACGCGCCCGTCGCGCCGCTCGATGAGCTGCTCGTCGATCGCGCGCCAGAGACGCGTGTCGAGGTCCCCGCGCAACTCCTCCGGCAGCACCTCGGGCGCCTCCGACATGAGCTCGGCGAGGGCGCGGGCGATGCCCGCCTCCCAGTCGCGCAACGTCCCGTCGAGGTCGAACAGCAGCGTGTCGATCATCGGGCGCCACGATAGCGGGGATCGGCGCACCGGTCAGCGCGCACGCGGCCCTCGACGCGCTATCCGGCGGGGGTGGCCGCCTCCGCGGGCTCGGCCAGGATCTGCGGGGGAGGCTTGTGGGAGCTGAGGAGCAGCACGGCGCCGACCGCGAGGACGGCGGCCATGGTGAAGAACGCGCCGTTGTAGTCACCGACCGAATCGAAGTAGAGACCGGTGAGGATCGGTCCCGTCACGGCGATCACCACGCTGATCGGGAATCCGGTGCTGCGCACCGCGCCGATGTGGCGGCGTCCGAAGTACCAGGCCCACACGAAGTCGAAGAGCGGGAACATCCCGCCGACTCCGAAGCCGAAGAGCGCGAACACCACCAGCAGGGCGCCGAGCGAGGCGTCCGCGGCCGGAACCAGCAGCGCCAACGCAGCGCTCATCATCGCGATCGTCAGGGCGGTCAGGATGCGCGGAGAGCGCGTTTGCATCGCCCACGCCCAGAAGAACTTCGACGCCATCGCCACGCCGCCCTGCACGGCGAATGCGAAGGCGGCCTGGGAGCGCGTGTAGCCGACATCGGTCATGAACGGGATCACGTGCGAGTACACGGACGCCACCCCCGCCACCGCGAGCGCGAACCCGAGGACCAGCAGCCACATCGCCCTCGTGCGCAGCGCCTCGCCTCGCGTGTACGAGTTGGCGAAGTCGCTCCGTACTGCCTCGATCTGCGCGAGTTCGCGCACGGTCTGCTCCTCGTCGCCGGTCTTGCCGTCGGGGAGCAGGCCGTAGTCCTCCGGCTGCCTGCGCATCACGAGCGAGCAGGGGAGCATCAGCACGAGGGTGACGATGCCCATCACCACCCACCCGGACTCCCAGCCCCAGCGATCGACGATCCCCGTGAACGCGAGCGGGGGGATCACGCCGCCGAGCGAGCCGCCGAGCGAAGCCAGCGCGATCACGCGTCCGCGCTTGATGACGAACCACTTGGAGAGCGTGGTGTTGACGACGAACGGGCCGAGCATGAAGAGGCCGACCTGGGTCAGGGCGCCGCGCACGAGGATGAACTGCCACAGCGACTCGACCTGCGAGACCGCCACCAGCGCGAGTCCGCCGACGGTGGCGCCGGCGAGCATGATCGGCCGCGCGCCGTAGCGGTCGATCAGGGGGCCGACGAAGAACCCGCTCAGCCCGCCGATGCCGAACCCGAGGGAGGACGCGAGCACGAACTCCGAGCGCGTCCAGCCGAGGTCCTCGGTCATCGGCTTGAGGAAGACGCCCGTGACCTGCGCGGCGAAGCCGATGGTGACGAACTGCCCGACGATCGCGGCCCCGAAGATCCACCAGCCCCAGTAGATACGGGGGCGGCGCGTCGCCGCCGTCAGCGCGATCCGCCGGTCATGCGCGCTCCCTCACGAGGCAAGGCAGATTAGTCCTCCCCCAGGCCCCAGGCGATGCCGTTGCGCAGCAGCGTGCGGAAGCCCTCGGTCTCCCATGAGCCGAGGAGCTTGAGCGGCGGCTTGCCGTCCGCCGCGACGTTCTCGTGGACGAGACGCTGGCTGTTCGTCGTCGGCGTGTGGCAGTGCCCGAGCGTCGTGTAGGCGACCGCGCCCGCGCCGAGCTCGCGCACGAAGGCGATCGCGCGACGCGTGCTGCCGCCGTTGGGGAGCACCGTCGTGTCGCGCTCGAAGTAGAAGCCGGTCGGCGCATTCGGGTCGACCTCGCCCCAGTCGGCGCTGAGCAGGAGCTGGCTGCGCTCCGGCGCCTGCAGCTCGACCATGTACGGCTCGTCGATCGTCTCGAAGGACTCGGGCAGGCCGCGCGTGAGCGGGTGCTGCGCGTCCACGAGGTCGACGCGGAACTTGCGGATCGGCGGGTGGCTGAGGAAGAAGCCTCCGAGCGTCTCGTGGTAGGGCATCTTCACCATCTCGCGCTTGCTCGTGTCGGGCCGGCGCACGGCCTTGCCGCCGCTGCTGCCGTGCAGCGCCAGCCAGCGGCCCCCGGCCTCGAGCCACTGGCGGAGCACCGTGTTGCCGTGCTCGTCGGCGAAGGGGCCGGCGACGTAGGTGACGAGCAGCCGGCACTCGGGCAGCCACTTCTCGATGTCCGTGTAGTCCCCGGACACCGAGGCGTGGACGTGATCGCGCTCCTTGAGCTGCTCGAGGATGCGCAGCCGCGCGTAGTCGTGGTCGTGTCCGGCCGGCTTGCCGGGCGGGAAGCCCCCGGCGATGACGTGTGCGCGAATCGCCTCGTTCATCCTGCCGCTCCTTCCTCCGCTGAGAACGCTACCTGTGGGTGAGGCGCGCGTCAGTCAGACGCGCTCTCCCGCAGCCGATCGAAGGCGTCGAGCACTTCGCGCGCGTCCGCCTCGATGGCCTCTCGGCGCTCCGGGTGGGTGATCACGTAGAACTGGTTCTCGTGGATCGCGCGCAGCACGTGGCGTCCGACTTCGAGCGGGCCGATCGAGCGCGATCGGGCGAGGCGGTCCGGCCACTCGTACGTCTCGGGCCCGCCGCGCTCGGCCGGCCGGTTGCGTGCGGCCTGCCAGATGCCGGTGTCGACGCCGCCGGGGCAGAGCACGGAGACGCCGATGCCGCTGCCGGCCAGCTCGCCCCGCAGGTTCCGGCTCATGGCCACCACCGCGAACTTCGAGGCGATGTAGGCGCTGATCCCCCACCCGTCACCCGCGATCAGGCCGCCGATCGAGGCGGTGTTGACCACGTGCGCCTCGCCGCTCCGCTCGCCGACCCGAGCGCGCATGCGCGGCACGAAGGCGTTGATCACGTGCATGACGCCGAGGATGTTGACGTCCAGGATCCAGCGCCAGTTGTCGAGGCTGTCCGGTCCGAGCGGGGTGGGGCCGAGGACGCCCGCGTTGTTGCAGAGCACGTCCACGCCGCCGTGCTGCTCGTCGCAGCGGGCGGCGAGCGCCTCGACAGCCCCGGGGTCTGTGACGTCCACGGTCTCCGCGCTCGCCTCGCCGCCTGCCGCGGCGATCTCCGCGGCCACCGCCGCGGCAGCGTCGGGCTCGATGTCGGCGACCACCACGCGCATGCCCTCGCCGGCGAGCGTGAGGGCGATCCCGCGGCCGATGCCGCTGCCTCCCCCGGTGACGAGGGCCACTCGGCCGTCCAACTCCAGCACGATGCACCTCCGAGCCGCAGAACTCGCAGGGGCACTATACGGGCCGCATGGGGCGCGGCAGCGGCCTGCGGTGTGGCGAGCGTCAGTCCAGCGGCTCGCGCTCGGATCGATCGAAGGCGCCGAGCAGTTCGCCCGCGGCCGCCTCGATCTGCTCGCGCCGCTCGGTGTGGGTGATGATGTAGAGCGCGTCCTCGCGGATCGCGCGCAGCACGTGGCGGCCGACCACCAGCGGGTCGAGCACGCGGGCGGGCAGGAGTCGATCCGGCCGCTCGTACGTCTCGGGACCGCCGCGCTCTGCGGGCCGGTTGCGCCCGGCCTCCCAGATGCGCGTGTCGACGCCGCCGGGGCAGAGCACGGAGACGCCGATGCCGCTCCCGGCCAGCTCGCCGCGCAGGTTCCGGCTCATGCTCACGACGGCGAACTTGGAGGCGCCGTAGGCGCTGTGGGCCCACCCGTCGCCCGCTCGCAGTCCAGCCATCGACGCGGTGTTGACGATGTGCGCCTCGCCGCCCCGCTCGCCGACGCCGGCGAGCATGCGCGGCACGAAGGCGTTGATCACGTGCGCGACGCCGAGGATGTTGACGTCGACGATCCAGCGCCAGTTGTCGACGCTCTCGGGACCGAGCGGTGTCGGGCCGATCACGCCGGCGTTGTTGCAGAGCACGTCGACGCCACCGTGCTGCTCGAAGCAGCGCTCGGCCAGCGCCTCGACGGCGGCCGGGTCGGTGACATCGACGCTGTCCGCGCTCGCCTCGGCGCCCAGCTCCGCCGCCACCGCCTCGGCGGCGCCCAACTCGATGTCGGCGACCACGACGCGCATACCCGCGCCGGCGAGCGCGAGCGCGATCCCGCGGCCGATGCCGCTGCCTCCGCCGGTCACGAGGGCCACCCGGCCGTCCAGATCGCGCATCATCCACCTCCGCGCCCGCAACCCACGAGGGCACTATACGGGCGGCGAGGGGCCGCTCGATGACTTCGGTCAGCGCGCTCTTCGCTGCAGTGGGTTGCCTGTGGCAGCCACATAGAGGGCCCACGCACCCGCCAGGAGTGCGGCTCCGACGAGGAACCCTCCCTGAAAGCCGATTCTGGCGGCAATCAGGAAGCCCGTGAGCGGGCCCAACGCCGCCCCCAGGTCCAGCCACGTCGAGTACCTGCCCATCACGGCGGCGCGCCTCGAGTCGGGCGATGTTTCGCCGATGGCCGCATCGAGTGTCGCGTTCACTCCCACGGATGCGAGGAACAACAACGGTATCCCGACGACCGCGGCCACCAGCGAGTCGAATGCAGCTATCAGGGCCAGCGAAGCCAGCATCGTGGCCATTCCGTAGGCGATGGACATCCGCCTGCCCACGCGGTCCGAGAGGTGGCCCAAGGGCACGCCCAGGCTGAGGTCGGAGAGCCACCTGAACCCAATCAGGAGGCCGGCAAGAGTCACCACGGCGAGCGATCCTCCGAGTACCTTCTCGTTCTCATCGGCGAATTCAGCGAGGTAGGGAGCCGTGGTAGCAATGGCCAGACCATTCGCCGCGAACGCCGTCGCGAAGCGCATCAAGCTAATCGAGAGCAGGCGGAACCTGAGCTTGCGCGCGTAGCCTGGCAGGCCGGATACAGCGAGGTCCCAGGGGTTCAGGCGGTTTCGCAAGCCTCGGCCGGAGGAACGGATGCGCTCGGGCCTCAGGTCCGGGACTCGAGTGGCGATGATCACGCCGATCAGTCCCACGCCCGCCAGAGTTGCGAACGTCACCTCTCGTGAAGTGAGTTGGAACAGCATCGCGCCCGCGGTGACTGCGATCAGGCTGCCGAGCCGCTGGCCGGAGTTGAAGAATCCCATCAGCCTGCCCCGCATTGCCGATGTACCGACTCCAAACGCGGTCAGCTGCGCCGCGAGTCGCATGTGCGAGTACGCCACCCCCCAGACGGCGCGGGCCAGGAGCAGCAACACGAGACCGCTTCCCAGACCGTACGCAAGTGTGGTGAGTGAGCCGGTGGCGATGGAAGCAACGAACGGCCAACGCACACCGAAGCGCTGGTACACGGAGGCAGCGAAGGCGTTGCTGATCAGGCGAATGAAGCGGTTGACGCTGAGTGCGAGCCCGATCCAGAAGGACGCGGCAAGGCCGAACTGGTCACCGGCCCCGAATTCGACCGCCGCCACAGGCAGGACGACGTACATCAGCGAGTCGCCCATGATCACCGCGGCGGTGGGGACTACCGCAAACACCATCCCGGCCGGAACGATCGGTCTCATGCGCATGACTGGAGTATGCCAGTGATGCAGATGGCCGACGCCACGGAACGCATGGCGGAGCCCGTGCAGGCGCGGGTCAGACGGGCGTCTTCGCCGCCAGGTCGAAGGCGTCGAGGAGATCGCGGGCGGCTGCCTCGACGACATCCCGTCGCTCGGGATGGGTGATCGCGTAGAGCTGGTTCTCGCGGATCGCGTGCAGGGCGCGGCGTCCGACCTCGAGCGGGTCGATCACGCGGCCGTCGAGGCCGCTCGGCCGCTGGTACGCCTCGGGTCCGCCGCGCTCGGCCGGGCGGTTGCGGCCCGCCTGCCACATGCGAGTGGCGACCGCGCCGGGGCAGAGCACGGTGACCCCGATCCCGCTCCCGGCCAGTTCGTTGCGGAGGTCCCGGCTCATCCCCACGATCGCGAGCTGCGAAGCGCGGTAGGCGGAGATCTCCCACCTTCCGCCCGCAAGCAGCCCGGCGATCGACGAGGCGTTGACCACGTGCGCCTCGCCGCCCTCGTCGCCGATCCGGGCGAGCATCCTCGGCACGAAGGCGTGGATCGCGTGCACGAGGCCGAGGACGTTGACATCCACCACCCAGCGCCAGTTGTCGAGGCTCTCCGGTCCGATCGGCGTCGGGCCGACCACGCCGGCGTGGTTGCAGAGCACGTCGACGCCACCGTAGCGCTCGTCGCAGCGGTCGGCCAGTGCCTCGACCGCTGCCGGGTCGCTCACATCGACGGTCTCGGCGCTCGCCTCGGCGCCCGAGGCGGCGAGCTCCGCGGCCACCGTCGCGGCAGCGTCGGCCTCGACATCGGCGACCACGACGCGCATGCCCTCGCCGGCCAGCGTGAGCGCGATCGCCCGGCCGATGCCGCCGCCTCCGCCGGTGATGAGCGCGACCCGGCCGTCCAGTTCCTGCATCACACACCTCCGCGCTCAGCGCCTCAGGAGCACGCTAGCGCAGCCGGTCGACTTCCCCGCCGTTGCTGCGTTCAGGAAGTGATGAGTATCCCGCCGAACAGGCAGGAGCCTGTGACAGTGAGCCTGGCTCGTGGGTCGGAGGGCTCCGCCCGTCTGGATTCAATGCTTCCGAAGGTGGCGGAGGAGCGCACATCGACCGCCCAGTCGGGCGGAACGCGGAAGTTGATTTGGCCGAACAGCGCGCTGGCGTTCACTGCGGCCACACCGTCAACGGGAGCCGCAGCGCGGAGATCAATCTCGGCGTTGCCGAAGGTGGCGGAGACGTTGCCGCCACGGAAGTGCTCGCTGGCGGCGATCTGGTTGCTACTGGAGAAGAGGCAGGCGACGTTGAGCTCGTCGCCCGCCTCAGGAGCTCTGTTGGCACCGAAGGGCGAGTAACCGACGATGATGGCCGCACCGATGGCGATGAGCGCTACTGGCCAGAGAGATGACCCGTCGAGTCCGAGAATGCCCAGGTTGTACAGCAGAAATGCGGCCGCTACGGCAATAATCGGCAGGCCGCCCTTCCAATTGCCGCTCAAGGCGGTGGAGAGGCCGGCGACCGCAAGGAATAGTGGCCACCACTGCCCCAGCGGCAATTCGACGCTGCTTACGAGTGGCACCAGGAACAGTGCTCCCAACACGATGAGCGCAACCCCGGCAAGTCTGTTGTTGGCCATGGCAGAGTGCCTCCGCATTCCGAGGTGCCCGCAACCAAGCATAGCCTGGAGGCTGAACACGCCGGGTTGCCTGCATGGACGCGGACCGTGCGTGGCCCGCGACGCGGGTCAGACGGGGGTGTTCGCCGCCAGGTCGAAGGCGTCGAGCAGCTCCCGGGCGCCCGCTTCCACCTGGTGCTTTCGCTCCGGGTGGGTGATCGCGTAGAGCTCGTTCTCGCGGATCGCATGCAGCACGCGACGTCCGACCTCGAGCGGGCCGATCACGCGCTCGCCCTCAAGGCGGCTCGGCCGCTCCCATGTCTCCGGCCCGCCGTGCTCGGCCGGCCGGTTGCGCCCGGCCTCCCAGATGCGCGTCTCGACCCCGCCGGGGCAGAGCACCGAGACGCCGATGCCACTCCCGGCCAGCTCGTTGCGGAGGTCCCGGCTCATCGCCACGATCGCGAACTTCGAGGCGCGGTAGGCGGTGATCTCCCAGCCATCGCCCGCAATCAGGCCGCCGCCGTGGGACGAGGTGTTGACCACGTGCGCCTCGCCGCCGTGCTCGGCCACCCGCGCGCGCATCCGCGGCACGAAGGTGTTGATCGCGTGCACGACGCCGAACAGGTTGACGTCGATGATCCAGCGCCAGCTATCGAGGCTTTCCGGTCCGATCGGCGTGTGGCCGACCACGCCCGCGTTGTTGCAAAGCACGTCGACGCTGCCGTAGCGCTCGTCGCAGCGGTCGGCGAGGGCCTCGACGGCCGCGACATCGGTCACGTCGACGGTTTCGGCGATCGCCTCACCGCCCGCGGCGACGATCTCGGCCGCCACCGCCTCGGCAGCGTCGGACTCGACGTCGGCGACGACGACGCGCATGCCCTCGCCGGCGAGCGCGAGCACGATCCCGCGACCGATGCCGCTGCCGCCCCCGCTGACCAGCGCCACGCGACCCTCGAGCTCCCGCATCATGCACCTCCTCGCGCAGAACCAGCGGAGGCACTATACGAGCCGCGGCGGCGCCGGGGACGGCGGGTTGCGGCGAGCCGTCGGCCCGCATCGCGCGAGCGGCGCTTGCCGCCCTCCGGGGCGCCCTCGCTTGACAGGGCAGGGACCGGGGAGTAATAAACCGAGTGGTTATTAAACCGGATGGTGTAGCACATGCCGACCGCCACAACCGATCGAGACCCGCTCAGCGTCACCTTCGCGGCGCTTGCCGACCCGACGCGGCGCGCAATCCTCGCTCGGCTGGTCGAGGGGGAGGCGCCCGTAACCGAGCTCGCGAGGCCGTTCGAGATCAGCCTGCCAGCGGTGTCGAAGCACCTCAAGGTCCTCGAGCGTGCGGGCCTGATTGAGCGCAGCCGCCACGCCCAGTGGCGTCCCTGCCGGCTTGAGGCGGCCCCGCTCAGGGAGGTGGCCGACTGGGTGACACGCTACCGCCGATTCTGGCAAGACGGTTTCGATCGCCTCGACGATTACCTCACCGAGATGCAGCAGGAGTCGGCGCACGGTCGACGGCAGGAGGAGCACGATGACGGCAAGCGATAGCAGCGGCACGAGCACAGACGAGCAGGGCGTCACGATCGAGCGCGTCTTCGACGCCCCGCGCGAGGTCGTCTGGCGGGCCTTCACGGAGCCCGAGCACTTCATGCGCTGGTATGGGCCACAGGGCGTGGCGATGTCCGCCTGCGAGATTGACCTGCGGGTGGGCGGCCGCCATCTCTTCGGCTTGCGCATGCCCGATGGCCGGGACTACTGGACCAGCGGCGTCTACCTTGAGGTCGTGCCGCTCGAGCGCCTCGTCTGCACGGACTCGATGACGGACGAGCACGGCAACGCCGTTACCCCGGCGCACTACGGGATGGGCGGGGACACCCCGATCGAGACGACGGTCACCGTCTCGCTCGATGACCTCGGCGACGGCAAGACGATGGTCACGCTGAGCCAGGCGGGGTGGCCGGACCAGAAAATGGCCGCCGGCGCCGGCGGCGGCTGGAACCAGGCCTTCGACAAGCTGGCGGAGCTGCTCGCGGCTGCCTGAGGCGCGCCCCGCTAGCTGCCGCTCCGCACCGCGTGCGCGGCCTCGACCATGTGCTCGAGGGCGGGGACGACCTCCTCGTAGCGGCGGGTCTTGAGGCCGCAGTCGGGGTTCACCCAGAGGCGATCGGGGTCGAGCACGGACGCGGCCTCGCGCAGGCTGGCCGCCATCTCGCCGGTCGAGGGCACGCGCGGCGAGTGGATGTCGTAGACGCCGAGTCCGACTTCCTTGTCATAACCGTGGTCTCGGAACGCATCGAGGCCCTCGGCGTCGGAGCGCGCGTTGAAGAGCAGCATCACGTCGGCCTCCATGTCGGAGACCGCGTCCAGCACGTCGCGGAGCGGCACGTAGCACATGTGCGACTGGATCTGCGTCGCGTCGGCGGCCCCCGCCGTGGCGAGGCGGAAGCAGGGGACCGACCAGCCGAGGTAGGCGGGCCAGTCCGCGCGCCGCAGCGGGACGCCCTCGCGCAGCGCCGGCTCGTCCACCTGGATGACGGCGATGCCGGCCGCCTCGAGGTCGGCGACCTCCTCGCGGATGGCGAGCGCGATCTGGCGGCAGGTCTCGCTGCGCGGCTGGTCGTCGCGCACGAACGACCAGTTGAGGATCGTGACCGGCCCGGTCAGCATGCCCTTCACCGGGCGGCCCGTCAGCGACTGCGCGTAGGCCGACCAGCGCACGGTCATCGGACCGGGCCGCGCCACGTCGCCGTAGATGATCGGCGGCTTCACGTTGCGCGAGCCGTAGGACTGCACCCAGCCGAAGCGCGTGAACGCGAACCCGGCGAGCTGCTCGCCGAAGTACTCGACCATGTCGTTGCGCTCGGACTCGCCGTGCACCAGCAGGTCGAGGCCGGTCTCCTCCTGGAGGCGGATCACGCGCTCGATCTCGGCCTCGATGAAGGTCTCGTACTCCGCGTCGTCGATCTCACCGCTGTTGCGGCGGCGGCGGGCGCGGCGGATCTCGGGCGTCTGCGGGAACGAGCCGATCGTCGTCGTCGGGAACTCCGGCAGCCGCAGCCGCTCGCGCTGGGCCTGGCGACGCTCCTCGACGGAGCCGTCGCGGCTGTAGTCGCCCTCCGAGGTGGCGGCGACGCGCTCGCGCACGGCGGGGTCGTGCGTGCGCGGCGAGCTGCGCCGCGACTCGAGGGCGGCGCGGTTGGCGGCGAGCTCGTCGGCCGCGGCGCCCGGATTCCCGAAGGCGCGGGCCAGCGTGGCGACCTCGTCGACCTTCTGGTTGGCGAAGGCGAGCCAGGAGCGCAGCTCGGGGTCGAGGCCGGTCTCCAGCTCCAACTCGAGCGGGACGTGCAGCAGCGAGCACGAGGTGCCCGCGATCACGCGGTCGTCGCCGACGGCCGCGCCGACCTCGCGCAGTGTGGCGAGCGAAGCGTCGAGGTCGTTGATCCAGACGTTGCGCCCGTCGACCACGCCCGCGACGACGTGCTTGCCGCCGGGCAGCCCCTGGCGTTGCAGCAGCCCGAGGTTGCGCCTGCCTCGCACCAGGTCGAGGCCGATCGCGGCCACGGGCAGCGCGACCAGCGCGCCGAACGACTCGTCCACGTCGCCGAAGTAGGTCTGCACCAGCAGCTTCGTCCCGCCCGCGGCGGCGGCGAGGCGGTCGTACGCCATCGCGAGGGCGTCGAGGTCCTCGGGCGAGCGGTCCTGCACGAGCACCGGCTCGTCGAGCTGTATCCACTGCGCGCCGGCGTCACTTAGCAGCGCGATCACCTGCTCGTAGACGTCGAGCAGGGCGGGCAGCAGCGAGAGCCGGTCGAAGCCGGGATCCAGGTGGCCATCGTCGCCGACGCCCTTGCCCAGCAGCAGCAGCGAGAGCGGGCCGAGCAGCACCGGCACGGTCTCGATGCCTGCCTCGCGCGCCTCGAGGTACTCGTCCAGCGGCTTGCGCGAGGCGAGGCGGAAGCGCGTGGAGGCGCTGAGTTCGGGGACGATGTAGTGGTAGTTCGTGTCGAACCACTTGATCATCTCCATCGCGGTCACGTCGAGACCCTCGCGCTGCGCCCCGCGTGCCATCGCGAAGTAGGTCTCGGCGTCCACCTCGCCCTCGCCGCTGTCGCCGTAGCGAGGCGGGACCGCGCCGACCATCGCGATCGCGTCGAGCACGTGGTCGTAGTGGGAGAAGGTGTTCGAGGGGATGAGGTCGATGCCCGCGTCGCGCATGCGCTGCCAGCCCTCGAGGCGCAGCGCGCGCCCGGTCTCGTCGAGGGCGTCACGGTCCACCCTGCCGTCCCAGTAGCCCTCGACGGCGCGCTTCAGTTCGCGCCGCGGGCCGATGCGCGAGTAGCCGGTGATGGCGGACAGGGTCATGCGTGGCCTCCGGGCGTCGGAGTTGGTGGGCTGCTAGCCGGATCGTAGCGGCCCGCCGTCGGACGGGCTATCCGCGCGCACCGTATCCCCCGTCGCCAGGCGCAGTTGGGCGAACGCGAGCCACGCCTCGCCGCCGGACGGCGGCGGCGCGAGCCGCACCCCGGCGAGCGTCACCGCGCGCCCGTCCTCCGCGAACGAGTACCCCTCGAGGAGGCGCAACGCCTCGGGCGGCCCCTTGAGCAGCACGCGCCCGGAGCCGCCCTCGTCGCGCGTCTGCTGCTGCACCCGCACGAGGACGCGCTCTCCCCGGACGCGGATCGGGAGCACTCGGTCGATCATGCGGGCAGCGTAGCCGAGACTCGCTGCAGCCGGTTGCCGGCTGGATAGTGGCCGCCATGTGCATCCAGGCGTTCATCCCCACCCGCGTCTTCGACTTGCAGGACATCATCTTCAACACCTTGGCAGCCGTGATGGCGATCGCCAGTAGCGTCGCTCTCGGTTGGGCGCGTCGGTGGCGACGGGCGCGCGGCCAGTAGTGGAGATATCCGCTTCTCCCTTCACGGTGTCAGAAGGTCGCGCCAGAACACGTGAAAGGGATCAGGCGAACGCCGATGCCCCGGCGCGTTGGGTTGGCGGGTGATGACCATCTGGCGATGTGAGTTGCGCGCCCCTGACCCTTTGTTGAGTCGGAACCTCCGGTGCCTTAGGCACACTTATCCCGATGAGATTAGGCCAATGGTGGCCAACTGCGAGCGCGCCTCCCGGATTTCGTCGTCTGTGAACGGCGTCGAATCATCGGACCACTGGCCGAGGAACTTGCGTCGGGTGTTGAGGCGGGACTGCACTGCCTCCGTCCCGTCTCCCCCAGAGACGGCCAAATACAAGGTGAAGAGCGCCTGCATCTCGATGTCACGGCCGCGCTCAGTTGACGCGATCGGGCTGTTCAACCGTACCGCGTCAGCGTACGCTCCAAATTCAACTCCGTGACCCTGGTCGATGTGGGTCCAAATGCTGTCCTGGGCCGTCTCACTCGGATCGTTATGAGTCGTGCTCATCGGCGCGTTCCTGTTCCAGAGCTTGCGGTTAAATCAAGTACGTATATGCTGGATTCCGTCCCTCAACTACACCCGGACGTGCCCCCGCAGGACATGCACTTCAGGCAGGTGCCGTTGCGCACCATCATCATCTGGCCGCACTCCGGGCACGGATCGCCCTCGAAGCCGTAGTGGCGCGCTGTCGTGGGCTGGATGGCCGTGGCGGAGGCGACGGCCGTCGCGCCGGCGGGGGAGGCCGAGGGCGCCTCGGGGGCCGGGCCGGCCGCGGCAGGGGCTGCCTCGGGGGCTGCGGGGGCGCCGTGGCCGTTCGAGCCGCCGGCGATCGGGGTCAGCACGTACTCGCGCGGGTCGGGCGCCGGCAGTGGCTGCGGCTCCGGCGTCGGCCACGCGCCAGCCTCGTCCTCGTCCTCCGCCGTCGAGGTGCTCGACAGGTCGACCGAACCGAGGTGGGCGAGGTCGCTGCGGCCGAGGTAGCTGACCGCCAGCTCGCGGAAGACGTAGTCGATGATCGAGGTCGCCATGTGGATGCGGTCGTTGCCGGTGACGATGCCGTTCGGCTCGAACTTCGTGAACAGGAAGGAGTCCACGTAGGCCTCGAGCGGCACGCCGTGCTGCAGCCCGATCGAGACGGCGATCGCGAAGCAGTTCATCAGCGAGCGGAAGGCCGCGCCGTCCTTGGACATCGAGATGAAGATCTCGCCCAGGCGCGCGTCCTCGAACTCTCCCGTGTGCAGGTAGATCGTGTGGCCGCCGACCTTGGCCTTCTGCGCGAAGCCGGGACGCCGCGAGGGCAGCGGCTCGCGCTCGCCTCGCTGCAGCCCGACCAGTTTCCGCGCCAGCACTCGCGCATCCTGCCGAGGCAGCGTCTGGATGAGGCGCTCCACCTCGTCCAGCGCCTGCTTCGGGTCGAGCTCCGCCGCCGCGGGCTCCTCGTCGAGGTCGTCGAAGTTCTCGAAGTCGTCGCCGAGCACGGTGGCGGCGAGGGGCTGCGAGAGCTTGGAGCCGTCGCGGTAGAGCGCGAGCGCCTTCAGCATCGAGGCGGCCCCGGCCTCGTAGACGGCGGCGACGTCGCCGACGCTGGCGTCGTCGGGCAGGTTGATCGTCTTGCTGATCGCGCCGGAGAGGAACGGCTGCGCGGAGGCCATGATGCGCACGTGCGCCATCGCCTCGATGTAGCGCGTGCCGTAGCGGCCGCAGCGGTTGGCGCAGTCGAAGACCGCGTAGTGCTCCTCGCGCAGGTGCGGGGCGCCCTCGATCGTCATGCGGCCGACGATGTAGTCGTTGGCCTCCTCGATCTGCTCGCGAGTGAAGCCGATCGCCTCCAGCAGGTTGGCGCCGGCGATCTGCTCGTCGTCGAGGCCGAGCACGTCGCGGCAGAACTCCTCGCCGAGCACGAAGCGGTTGAAGGCGAAGGTGATGTCGAACGCCGAGCCGAGCGCCTCGTCGACCGCGTCGAGGGCGCGGCGGGTGAAGCCGTGCTGGGCGAGCGTGTGGCGGTTGATGTGCGGGGCGCCCTCGAGGCGGCCGCTGCCCGCGCAGTAGGTGACGATCTCCTCGACCTGCGTCGGCGTGTAGCCGAGCGTGCCCAGGGCGCCGGGCACGGACTGGTTGATGATGCGGAAGTAGCCGCCGCCGGCCAGCTTCTTGAACTTGACGAGCGCGAAGTCCGGCTCGACGCCGGTCGTGTCGCAGTCCATCAGCAGACCGATCGTGCCGGTGGGCGCGATCAGCGTCGTCTGCGCGTTGCGGAAGCCGTGCTCCTCGCCAAGGGCGAGCGCGCGGTCCCAGGAGGCCTGCGCGGCCTCCAGCAGCGCCCTGGGGCAGTGCTCGGCGTCGAGGCCCGCCGGGAGCGTCGTCAGGTCCTCGTAGTCCTCGGCGGGTGCGTCGTAGGCGGCGCGGCGGTGGTTGCGGATGACGCGCAGCATCGCCTCGCGGTTCGGCTCCCAGGCGGGGAAGGGGCCGAGCTCCGCGGCGATCTCGGCGGAGGTCGCGTAGGAGACGCCGGTCAGCAGCGCGCTGTAGCCGCCGGTCTGCGCCACCGCCTCGGGCGAGTCGTAGGGCACGCCCTGGTGCATCAGCAGCGCGCCGAGGTTGGCGTAGCCCAGGCCGAGCGTGCGGTACTCGTGGGAGAGCTGCGCGATCACGGGGCTCGGGTACTGCGCCATCAGCACCGAGATCTCAAGTACGATCGTCCACAGCCGGGCGGCGTGCTCGTACGCGGCCACGTCGAACTCAGCGCTCTCCTCGTTGTGGAAGCTCATCAGGTTGAGCGAGGCGAGGTTGCAGGCCGTGTCGTCGAGGAACATGTACTCGGAGCAGGGGTTCGAGCCGCGAATCGGGCCGCCCGCCGGCGCGGTGTGCCACTCGTTGATCGTCGTGTCGTACTGCACGCCCGGGTCCGCGGACTGCCAGGCGGCGCGCGCGATGCGCTCCCACAGATCGCGGGCACGCAGCGTCTTCGCGGGCTGGCCGTCGACGCGCCGGTAGAGCGTCCACTCGCGGTCCTGCTCGACGGCCTCGAGGAAGTCCGCGCTGACGCGCACGGAGTTGTTGGCGTTCTGGCCTGAGACGGTCTGGTAGGCCTCGCCCTGCCAGTCCGTGTCGAACTCGCTGAAGTCGATCGGCGCCTCGCCGGCCTCGGCGAGCTGGAGCACGCGCTGGACGGAGCCGTCCGGCACACCGTCGCGGCGCGCGCGGGCGATCGCGCGGCGCAGCGCGCGGTTCTGCGTGGGGTCGAAGCCCTCGGCGGTGGCGTCGAGGACCGCGGCCAGGCGGCGGCGGATCGTGCGCGAGCCGACGACGAGGGCGGCGACCTTCTGCTCCTCGGCCACCTTCCAGTCGATGAACTCCTCGATGTCGGGGTGGTCGACGTCGACGATCACCATCTTGGCGGCGCGGCGGGTGGTGCCGCCGGACTTGATCGCGCCGGCGGCGCGGTCGCCGATCTTGAGGAAGGACATCAGGCCGGAGGACTTGCCGCCGCCGGAGAGGAACTCGTTCTCGCCGCGGATGCGGGAGAAGTTGGAGCCCGTGCCGGAGCCGTACTTGAAGATCCGCGCCTCGCGGGTCCAGAGGTCCATGATGCCGCCCTCGTTGACGAGGTCGTCGGCGACGGACTGGATGAAGCAGGCGTGCGGCTGCGGGCGTTCGTAGGCGCTCGTCGACTGGCGCACCTCGCCGCGCTCCGGGTCGAAGTAGGAGTGACCCTGCGAGGGGCCGGCGATGCCGTAGGCCCAGTGCAGGCCGGTGTTGAACCACTGCGGCGAGTTGGGCGCGGCGCGCTGCGTCGCCATCATCAGGATCAGCTCGTCGTGGAAGGCGCGGGCGTCATCCTCACTGTCGAAGTAGCCGTGCTTCCAGCCCCAGTAGGTCCAGGTGCCGGCGAGGCGGTGGAAGACCTGGGCCGCGCCGCTCTCGCCGCCGGAGTCGTCGGAGCCCTCGGCGGGCTCGGAGCGCCAGAGCCACTCCGGCACGCCCTCCTCCTCGACGGCGACGAGGTGGTCGGCGATGCCGGTTTTGCGGAAGTACTTCTGCGCCATGATGTCGACGGCGACCTGCGACCAGTTCGCAGGCATGCGGATGCCGGCCGCCTCGAAGACGGCCGACCCGTCGGGGTTGACGATGCGCGAGTCCCTGGGCGCGAAGGCGACTCCTTCGAGCGGATCCTGACCCGAGGTGGTGAAGTGTCGTTCGATGCGCATAGCCTGCTCCCGCGACTCCGTAATCGCGGTCGGCGGTAATACGCCTCCCGCGTTGCCAGTTCCCTCAGCTGAATCGCTGCATGGAGTGCGGCTCAGACACTCAGATAGATCACCTGAGCACTCACATCAGCGGATACGCGTAAGGGACAGTAGATTGCGCAATGTGCCCGGCGTTTGTCAAGTCACGTGGGTATGCGGATGTGCTTATTGCAACTTTCCATTCAAGCTGAGCTGTTCCTTTTGTCAGTGCTGAGCGCGTTAGTGAACGCGTGCATCGTCAGACGTAGTCGCCTGACGGCCCTCAGAATCAGCCGCTGCCGACGATCGCCTCGAGGCTCGCGGGATCCTTCGGGATCGCCTCGGAGAGCACGCGGTGGCCGCCGCGCGTGACGAGCACGTCGTCCTCGATGCGCACGCCGATGCCGCGCAGGCGGCGCGGGACGCCGCGCAGGCCGGGCGCGAAGTAGAGGCCCGGCTCCACGGTCAGCACCATCCCGGGCCGCAATTCCAGCGACTCGCCGTCCCGGCGGTAGGGGCCGGCATCGTGCACGTCCATCCCCAGCCAGTGCGAGGTGCCGTGCATGAAGTAGGGGCGGCTCGCCTCCTGCTTGAGCAGCGTCGGCACGCGGCCTTCGAGGACGCCGAGGTCGCGCAGACCCTCGGTGATCACGCGCTGCGCGCGCTCGTGCACGTCGTGGAAGCGCACACCCGGCGCGACCAACTCGATCGCCTCGCGCTGGGCGGCGAGGACTACCTCGTAGACGTCGCGCTGGGCGGCGCGGAAGCGCCCGTTCGCGGGGAAGGTGCGGCTCACGTCCGCGCCGTAGTAGTCGATCTCAGCCCCCACGTCGAGCAGCAGCAAGTCGCCGTTCTCGATCCGCGCGCGGTTGTCGGTGTAGTGCAGCGTGCAGGAGTTGACGCCCGCCGCGACGATCGAGGGGAAGCCGTCGCGCGGCGATCCGAGGCGGCGGAACTCGGCCTCGAGGACGGCCTGCACCTCGTACTCGTGCAGGCCGGGGCGGGTCGCGCGCATCGCCGCCTCAATGCCCGCGCCGGTCACGTCGATCGCGCGCTGCAGCGCCGCGATCTCCTCGCGCGTCTTGATCAGGCGCAGCGCGTCGACGAGCGGGGCGGGGTCGATCAGCTGCTCGATCGCAGTGGCGCCGCGCTGCGCCCCGGCGCGCCGCCCGGCGACGATGCGCGAGATCAGCCGCTCCAGCCGCTCGTCGCTGCCGAGCGAGAAGGCGACGGTCCGCGCGTCACCGAGCAGCTTCGGCAGTTGCGTCTCCAGCTCGCCGATCGGGTAGGCGGCGTCCGCGCCGAGCTCGCCGGTCGCGCCCTCGACGCCGAGGCGCGGGCCGTCCCAGATCGCGGTCTTGTGGTCGTAGGGGCGCACGAAGAGGACGAACGGCTGCTCGTGGCCGGGGCGCAGCACCGCAACGGCGTCGGGCTCCTCGATGCCGGTGAGGTAGTAGAAGCCGGAGCGCTGGCGGAAGGGGTGATCGACATCGCCGTTGCGTCGCGCCTCGCGGCCGGCGCCGAAGATCGCGGCGCTGTCGCGCGGCAAGCGGCGCATGAGGCGCGCGCGGCGCCTCGCGAACACAGCCGCCGGGAAGGCGGCCGCGGTCATCGCGCTTCGGGCGCCGGCGTGACGAGCCGCAGCATGACCAGGCCGACCAGCCCCGCCACGACCGAGGCGAGGAAGATGCCGACCTTGGCCTGCGTCAGCAACGCTCCCTCATCGAATGACAGCTCGGTCACGAACAGCGCCACCGTGAAGCCGATGCCGGCGATAAGGCCGACGGCGACGACGCCGGGCCAGGTGACGCCGGACGGCAGCTCGGCCCCGAAGCGCACGGCGATCCAGATGGCGAGCGCCACGCCGACGGGCTTTCCGATGAGCAGCCCGAGCCCGACGCCGAGGGCGAGAGACGAGGAGGCGGCGTCGCCGAACGCTCCGCCGCGCAGATCGACGCCCGCGTTCACGAAGGCGAAGAGCGGGACGATGACGAACGCCGACCACGGCAGCAGGCGGTGCTCGATGCGGTCGAGCGGCGAGATCGCCTGCTCGCTGAGGTCGCTCAGCGTGAGCAGGGCGCCGACCCGGTCGTGGTGCGCGGGCTCCTCGCTGGGCGCGGACTCGCTGGCGCGGATGCGGCTGAGCAGGGCCTCGGCAAGATCCGGAAGCGCGCCCCTGCGGTACCACGGCTGCAACGGCGTCATTATGCCCAGCGCGACGCCGAGGATGGTCGGGTGGACGCCGGATTCGTGCGCCGCCATCCAGCCGGCGAGACCGACCACGATGTAGAGCGGCACCAGCTTGATGCCGTTGAAGTTCATCAGCAGCACGAGGCCGAGCAGCCCAGCCGCCAGCGCCAGCGCCGCGAGGTCGATGTTGTCCGTGTAGAAGACGGCGATGACGGCGATCGCCCCGATGTCGTCGACGATCGCGAGCGCGAGCAGCAGCACCTTCAGCCCGGCGGGAACCCGTGACCCGACGAGCGTGACGACGCCGACGGCGATGGCGATGTCGGTCGCCATCGGGATCGCCCAGCCCTCGCGGGCGGTTTCGCCATCGACGAGGGCGAGGAAGATGATGACGGGGACGATCATCCCGCCCGCCGCAGCGGCGATCGGCGCCCAGATCTTGCGCCCTCCGGACAGCTCGCCCACGACGACCTCGCGCTTGATCTCCATCCCGACGACGAAGAAGAAGATCACCATCAGACCGTCGTTGACCCACTCCTTCAGCCCGCTTTCAAGGTGGAAGAACCCGACGTCGATGGCGATGTGGTGATGGATGAAGTCTTCGTAGAGGCCGGAGAGCGGCGTGTTGGCGGCGATCAGCGCGAGCAGCACCGCGCTGATGATCACGATGCCACTGGAGGCCTCGGTACGGCCGAACTCCTGGAAGGGGCGGACGAGGCGGATGATGCGCGCGCGCCGCTCGGCCCGCGCATGGTTCAGCGCCACGTCGTCGACCGGTTGGCTCATGGGATCGGCATCGCTTCTGCGCTAGCCGGCGAGGCGGTAGACGCGCTTGCTGCCGTCGCTGCTCACGACAACGCTGCGCGCGCGCTTGAGCGTGCGCAGCGCGGTGGCGAGGTGCGCGGCCTCGACGTCCGGGATGCGCTTCGCGAGGTCGACCTTGCTCTGGTCCTCGCCCTCTGCGAGGGCGTCGAGGATCTGCTGTTCCAGTTGCTGGGCGATGGTCGCCATGCCGTTCTCCCGGACTTGTCGCGGCGTCTGCGCACAGTCTGCCGAGCGCGCGGCGCTCGGTCCAGCGGCGCGGGGCGGGTGCGCCCTCCGGCCAGCGGTTGGCGCCCTCGGGAGGACTCGAACCTCCGCACAGGGATTAGGAATCCCATGCTCTGTCCCCTGAGCTACGAGGGCGCTCCTTCCAATTTATGCGTCGTCGGCCTCGAACGCACCGTGCGGGACTACGGCAGAGACGCCAAAGTCGAAGCCAGCAACCTCACGGACAAACAAAACCCCGCCAGCCCCCGAGGGAGCGGCGGGGAGGATTGACCCAAGTATCCGTTGGACGAGGCCCGGATTCAAACACATGGCCGAGAAGCAGCGAGGCTAGCAGAGGCTGTCGCATGGAGTGGCGTGGGTGGAGTGCCAAAAGGGTAGCCGGTCGGCAGTCGGCAGTCGGCAGTCGGAGCGGAGCGGTCGCGTCTGGCGGGGCAGGCGCGCTAAGCGGCAGCCGCGGCGGTAGCCCGGTCTCCTCGCCGGGGGTTGCTGTTCGCTGGCCGGGGTGACGGGCGCGCCCGGCGATAGAGCTTCTTGAGGTTGTGGGTGGCGGCGATCAGCTTCCATTCGCTGGCGCACGCGGCGATCCCGCGCCGCTTGAAGCGGCGGATGCCGCGGTTTTCCTTGACGTCTCCAAAGACGGGTTCGATCATCCAGCGCCGCTGCTCGTAGAGACGCCGGCCCCGCTGCGTCGCCAGTTTCCGGTCCATCCGTTCACGTACGGAGAGCCCGGCAGGGATGCGCCCGCGCGGCGCCGCAGCGCCGGCGCGCCGGTTGCGGTCGCTGCGGGTGGCGATCAGCAGCTCCGGACCCCTGCCTTCGGCCTGCCGCACGTTCGCCTCGGAGTAGTAGCCGGCATCGGCCAGCAGCACGCGCGGCGGCCCGCAGTGTGCGGCCTGCAGGTTGCGGTGCATCGCCTCGATCATCGGTTGCAGCTCGTGCATGTCCGTCGCCTGGAGGCTCACCTCGGCCGCGACGATGATCTGGTCGCTACTCGTCACCGCCTGCACGTTGTAGCCCTGGAAGTAGCCGTGATAGTCGCGCACCACGCGGCTGTCCGGGTCGGTGACGTTCACCTTCGCGCCCGGGTCGGGCTGCGGCGGCTGCGGGCGGCGCCCGCGCCGGTCCTTCTGCGCGCGGCTCCTGAGGCGTTCCTCATAGTCCACCTGCCGCTCCCGCTCACGGGCCGCCAGCCGCTCCCGCGCCTCGCGCAGCCGCTGCAGGCGCTCCTCGCGGTCCCTGAACCCCGCAGGCAACTCGTCGCCCCGCGCGTCGCCGAAGCGCGCGTTCTCCTCGGCGTCCACCCGCTCCGCCTCGGCGAGGATGCGCCGCACCTCGGCCGCAAGCTCCGCATCCGTGCGATTGCGCTCACGGCTGGCGTTCGCGCGGAGTTTGGTGCCGTCGAGCGCGACCACGCCGACCCGCAACAGACCCGCCTCGGCGCACAGCCTGAGCACCCCGGCGAACAGTCCCGCCAGCGCTTGCTCGTGCTGCTGCCGGAAGCGGCAGATCGTGGCGTGGTCGGGCTGCTGGTTCGCGGTCAGCACGCGGAAGGCGATGTCCTCGCGGCAGCGCCGTTCGATCTGGCGGCTCGAGCGCTCGCCCTCGCAGTAGGCATAGAGCACGAGCGCGACCATCATCGACGGCTCGTACGCCTTCCGCCCCCAACCGTCCTCGCGGTAGCGCGCGTAGAACGCGGTGAGGTCGAGCTGGCTTACCGCATCGAGCACGAACCACGCGAGGTGGTCCTCGGGCAGCCAGTCGCGGAGGCTGGCGGGCATCAGGTATTGCTGGTCACGCTCGCACGGCAGGAAGCGCTGGGTCATGGCGGCACCCCGGAATCACTCCGCCCCCGCCGCCATGCTCATCCTATCGCGATGTTCCCCGCATCGCGGGTTTGTGCGACAGCCTCAGCAGGGTGATGAAAAAGTCCGCCGCGGCGGTTTTGGGCTGAAATCGCGCTGGCCGCGACATCAAGAAACCCAATGTTTCTGGGCTCTACGCCAGCCCACCGAATGGCCAGTGAGACCCAGCGGCCCAGGATCAGGGGTTTTTCAGATGGGATGAGGGCTGGTCTC
This sequence comes from Dehalococcoidia bacterium, assembly GCA_965247925.1. Taxonomy (GTDB): domain Bacteria; phylum Chloroflexota; class Dehalococcoidia; order UBA2979; family UBA2979; genus VXMT01. The sequence continues at coordinate 92,279 of CBDFIB010000003.1, read as the reverse complement.
CTCCTCAAGGGGATACTCGTCCCCGGTAAGCGGCCTCGAATCGGGCCCAGAACGGCTTCTCAGAGCCAGAGAGGTAGAAGACCAGCCATGCAGCAGCATATCGCAACGGCAGAGCGCGTTGAACGGGAGGAAGCCAGCGGAGTCACCTGGGGCCTCGATGTGAGCGACCGTCACACCCAGATCTGCGTGCTCGGCCCCGCCGGGGACGTGCAGCGCGAGCAGCGCGTCCGCACGACGGCCCTCGCGCTGAGGCGAGCGCTCGGGGAGCTGCCGGCGGCACGGGCGGTGCTGGAGGCGGGACGGCACTCGCCGTGGCTGAGCCGGCTGCTGACCGAACTCGGTCACGAGGTGATTGTCGCCAACCCCCGCCAGGTAGCGCTGATCGCACGCAGCCACCGCAAGGACGACCGCAGCGACGCCGAGCAACTGGCACGGCTGGGTCGCCTCGACCCCAAGCTGCTCGCCCCGATCCGTCACCGCAGCGCGCAGGCCCAGCAGGATCTCGCGGTCGTGCGCGGCCGCGACGCGCTCGTGCGCTCGCGGACGCAGCTCATCAACCACGTGCGCGGCGCCGTCAAGGCGTGGGGCGCCGCGCTGCCGAAGGTGACCGCGCCAGCCTTCCATCGCAAGGCAGCGGAGCACATCCCGGCTGAACTGCGCACCGCACTGCTGCCGCTGCTCGAGGTGATTGGCGAGCTCAGCGCCCGCATCGCCGCCGCCGGCCGGGAGGTCGAGGCGCTGTGCGCGGCCTACCCCGAGACCGCCGCGCTCCGCCAGGTCGCAGGCGTCGGTCCCATCACCGCCCTCACCTTCGTGCTGACGATCGAGGATCCCGCGCGCTTTCCCCGCAGCCGCGAGGTCGCACCCTACCTCGGCCTCGTGCCCAGGCGTCGCGACTCCGGCGGCCGCCACACGCAACTGGGGATCACCAAACGTGGCGACTCCCACCTGAGGCGGCTGCTCGTGCAGGCCGCGCAGTACGTCCTCGGACCGTTCGGACCAGACTGCGACTTGCGCCGCTGGGGCGAGCGCTACATGGCCTCGGGAGCGGGGAACGCGAAGAAGCGCGCGGTCGTCGCCGTGGCGCGACGCCTCGCAGTGTTGCTGCACGCGCTCTGGCGCAGCGGCGAGGTCTATGAGCCGCTGCGCCAGGCCGCCACGGCGGAGGGGGAGGCTGCGTAGCGGGCGACGGGAAGACGGCGAACCACCACCAGACGACCACCAACGGCTGCACCGTGATGCTGAAGACCGGGCGACTGCGACAGGCTGCTGGTCCACCCAAGGACGCTTTTCAGCTGGCAGCGCCCCCTGCAAGCAGGTTCCCCATCATGCACCGGGTCCAGAAGCGCGACCCCTCGGCGAGTGCGGATAGAAGCGGGGCACAGGTCACCATCCGGCATGGCGTGCAGACGGAGCGGCCACCACGTTGGCCGACTTGCAGATCGGACCAGCCCTCATAGAAGCAGCCTGCTAGGTGTTCTTCCCACGAACGTTGTTTAGCCCTGATCCACCGAAGAAGAGCGCGCGAGCGGCTGCGGTTGGGTGCTCCGCTGTAGCTGGGACAATGGGTTTTGACAAATCACGTACCAGCGACAGGGAGCACCCATTCGATGCTACCAACGAGCGACCCCGACCGGATAGACATCGCCTTCGACGACCACCGCCTGGTGGCCGATGCGGGGCTGCTCCTCCCGGCCACGCTCGCCCAGCATCTCGGTTTGCAAGAGCTCGCCGACAGCTACCTCGACCTCGGTGACGCGGCGGGGCGCGCGAACGCCGGCGACAAGCTGCTGACCCTGGCCGCCTCGGCGCTCGCGGGCGGCGACTGCATCGACGACGCCGCTGCGTTGCGCTCAGGCGGCGCCGGGCGCGTGCTCGGCTGCACCGTGAAGGCGCCGTCCACCCTCGGGACCTTCCTGCGCAGCTTCAGCTGGGGCCACGTCCGCCAGCTCGACCGCCTCAGCCGCGAGTTGCTCGCCCGCGGCTGGGCGGCCGGGGCGGGACCCGGCGATGCGCCGTTCACGATCGACCTCGATTCGACGCTCTGCGAGACCTACGGCCTGGCGAAGGAGGGCGCCCGCCAGCCCGGCTACAGCGGCGCGCGCGGCTATCACCCGCTGCTCGCGGTGGCGGCCGGGACGGGCGAGGTGCTGATGGCGCGGCTGCGCGAGGGCCGCGCGCACACCGCCCGCGGCGCCGCCCACTTCCTGCGTGAGACGGTGGCGCGGCTGCGCGAGGCCGGGGCGTCGGGGCAGCTCACGGTGCGCGCCGACAGCGGCTTCTACACCCACGCCGTCGTCGCCGCCTGCCGCGCGCTGGATGTCCGCTTCTCAATCACCATTCGCCAGCAGCCGAGCGTACGCCGGCTGATCGAGGCGATAGCGGAAGAGGACTGGACGCCGATCCCGTACTGGCTGCCGGGCGGCGCCGATGTCGCCGAGACGACCTACACGCCGTTCCAGCACAAGGAGGATGCCACCCCGGTGCGGCTCATCGTGCGGCGCGTCAAGCCGGCGCCCGGCTCACAGCTCGCGCTCTTCGTGAACTATAGCTACCACGCCTTCATCAGCGATCGCGCCGGAGAGATGATGGAGCTGGAGGCCGACCATCGCCGCCACGCCGAGATCGAGAACGCGATCCGCGATCTCAAGTACGGCGTCGGGCTGAACCATCTCCCCTCGGGCCGCTGCACCGCGAACGCGGCGTGGCTCGCGGTGCAGGTGATCGCGCACAACCTCGCCCGCTGGACGGCGCGGCTCGGGCTCGGCGAGGGAATCGTGACGACGAAGACGCTCAGGCGGCGCTACTTCGCTCTCGCCGGACGGCTCACCCATTCTGCCCGGCGCTGGACCCTGCACCTCCCGAAGCGCTGGCCCTGGGCCGCCCAGTGGACAGCCGCGCTCGCGCGACTCCGGGCGCTACCGCTCCCCGCCTCACGCCCCGCCCACAGCGCTGGCCCCGGGTCCGAGGCTCGCGCCAGCATGCCCGCGCACGCCTCGCGCACCCTCGCGCCCGCGCCCTCAGCGCCCCCGAGCGGCGCTGAGCGAGGGCTCCTCGCTCCGCTCCGCCCGCGCCGCCGCCTGGCGAACGCCGCCACACCCGCCGAACTCTCCGCCAGCCCGGCATCCCGCCCTGTCAAGCTTCGATCGGTGGATTCGGGCTAAGGACTCTCATCAACAGCGGGCTCGTCTCAGGGGGTCGGGTCACCGTCGCCGCGGCGATCGCCGTACTGGCGATCGCGACCGTCGCGTTGCGCGACGCGCCGTCGGCGGCAGCGTAGACGCCGCATGTGTGTGAGAACGGCACCGTCGTCGCGGACCCGACGAATAACGCCGAGCTCGTCGCGGACTGCAAGGTCCTGCTGGAGTGGGAGGACCAACTTCGGTACTCCTCCCGGGACCCCGGCCTGAACTGGACCGACAGTAGCAGGGCGATCACGGACTGGGAGGGCATCACCGTCGGCGGCGATCCGAAGCGCGTGCCGGGGCTGACCCTGCCGACGAATTCCACGGTAGGCCGTCTGTTCGGAAATCTTACGGACGGCCTGGAGAGCCTCACCGGACTGACCCATCTCAACTTGTCGCGGAACCAGCTGAGTGGGTCGATCCCGGTGACGATCGGTAACCTCACGAACCTCGTGAGCTTGAACCTCAACAATAACCAATTCAGTGGGCAGATTCCGACGACGATCGGGAACCTCACGACGCTGACTTATCTGGACCTTTCGGACAACAACTTCACGGGCTCGATTCCCGCGGAGATCTGGAGGCTCACGAATCTGGTCGCGTTGCGTCTGTACGACAACAAGGGTTGGAGAGACCAGTACGGGCTCACGGGGGAGATCCCTCCCGAGGTGAAGAATCTGCAGAGTCTGGAGGTGCTGGCTCTCCACATCAACAAACTGAGCGGAAGTATCCCGGCCGAGATTGCCGAGTTGCCGGTGCTGAAAGGCCTCTATCTCTATGAGAATGAGTTCACCGGCTCGATCCCATCAGCGCTGGGGGACCTGCCCAAACTGGGTACGCTGGACCTGAGATATAATCAGCTCACGGGACAGATCCCCACACAGCTCGAGGACCTGCTGCCCGGGCTGGAGAACCTCGACCTGACTGGCAACTCCTTCTCCGACTGCGTACCGGCGAACTTGCTCAAGGTTCCCTATAACGACCTCGACTACCTGATGGAGTACCTTGGCCTCCCCCTCTGCGGGACGAGCACCAACACCAACCTGGCTCCGTCGATCTCCTCCGCGACCGTCGACGGCGCCACGCTCACACTGACCTACAACGAGGCGCTCGACACCGGCTCGCAGCCGGCCACGAGGGGCTACACGGTCACGGTCAACGACTCGACGAGCGACCACGCGGTGACAAGCGTCCTCGTCGGCGGCACGACGGGCACGACGGTGACGCTCACGCTCGACCCGGCCGTGGTGGCGGGCGACACCGTCCTCGTGAGCTACACGCCGGACACGAGCCCAGTGCAGGACTCGGACGGCGCCAAGGCAGGGGCGCTCACGGACCATCTCGTCACGAACAACACCACGCCGGCCCCGCCCGTCTACCAGATCGGGAGCGGCGTCGTCGACGGCGACACGCTGACGCTGACGTACAGCGAGGACCTCGACCCGAACTCGAAGCCGGAGACGACCACGTACACGGTGACCGCCGACAGCACGACGCACACGGTCCGCGACGTCGCGATCAGCGGGGTGACGGTCACGCTCACGCTCACCACGCCGGTGCAGCGTGGCCAGACGGTCCGTCTGAGCTACGTGCCGCCCTCGACGGATCCCCTGCAGGACCTCGACGGCGAAGACGCGGCGCTGCTCAGGAACGTCAGCATCACGAACAACACGGACGTGCCCCCTGGGCTCGTCTCGGCCGAGGTGGACGGGGACACGCTCACGCTGACGTACAGCAAGGACCTCGACGAGACCTCGCAGCCGGATATAGCGGCGTACACCGTCACGGTGGACACCGTGGGCCGAGAGGTGACCGGCGTCGTCGTGAGCGGGCGCACCGTGACGCTCACCCTCGCCACGGCGGTCGTCGGGGGCGAGACGGTGCTCGTGAGCTACGACGCGCCGCAGACGGAGCCGGTGCAGGATACGAGCACGAGCAGGACGGCCGCGGCCGTCCTGAGCGACGAACCCGTCGAGAACATCACCAACAACAGCCCGGTCTTCAGCACCATGGCACTCACGGTCGCGGAGAACACGCAGGTCGTCGGGATGGTGGTGGCCGAGGATCCCGATATCCAGGACAACGTTACCTACATCCTCAAGGCCGCCGATCCCGGTCCCGAGGACGACGGGCGGATCTTCGCGATCACCAGCGCCGGAGTGCTGTCCTTCAGGGAGTCGCACGGCGCGACTACGAACACCCCTTCAGCGTCGACGACAGCAACGACTATCGCGTGACGGTCATGGCGACGAGCGCGAGCGGCGACCGCGAGGCGATGGAGAGGCAGCAGATCACCGTCACGATCACCAACGCGGACGAGGACGGCACGCTCCTCTTCTCCTCAGAGCAGCCGCAGGTTGGCACGTCGCTGCTCGCCACGGTGGACGATCCGGACGGCAGCGTGTCCGTCACCACCTGGACGTGGGAGATCTCCTCGGACCAGAGCAACTGGACGACCCTGACGCATCAGACCACGCCGAACACCCCATCGTCCTCGTACGCCCCGATCGCGACCGATGACGGGTACATCCGCGTCACCGCCGACTACGACGACGCCGTGACCGGCGCCGAGCAGGTCCAGCGGACACTCACGAGAGCGGTCCGTGCCGAGCCGACCAGCAACAGCGCCCCGGTGTTCCCCTCGAGCGAGACGGGGCAGCGAAGCGTGCCCGAGGAAACGGCGCCGAACGTGAACATCGGGTTGCCGGCCATCGCTACCGACGCCGATAGCGACCTGCTGACATACAGCCTCGGAGGTACCGACGCCGAGTTCTTTGACATCGTCCCGCTGTCCGGCCAGCTGCGGACGTACGCCGTGCTCGACTACGAGACGAAGGACACCTACGAGGTGGTGGTCACGGCCACCGACCCGTCCCTCGCGACAGCCGCGATCACCGTGACGATCACCGTCACCGACATCACCGAGCAGAACTGGAATACCCCCGGGACCACGAACCCAGGCGGTGGCGGCGGAGGCGGCGGCGGCGGCGGCGGCCCATCAGGGCCCACCCCGAGCGACGCCGACTACGGCTGGAATATGACGGGCGACATCGACCCGCTCGCTTCAGCCAACGGCAATGCGACGGGCCTCTGGGGCGACGAACACACGCTGCGGGTGGGCCAGAACGGCGACGGCGCCAACGACGGCGTCTACGCCTATGACCGCTGGAGCGGCGGTCGCCTCGGTGATATCGAGTTCGAGATTGACGAAACCAACCGCGCCCCCCGCGGCGTCTGGTCCGACGGCGAGACGATGTGGGTCTCCGACAGCGGCCAGGAACGCATCTTTGCCTACGACCTCGAGGATGGTGAACGCCTCGATGACAGCGAGTTCGTGCTGTCTGCCCGGAACGCGGACGCCCGCGGGATCTGGTCGGACGGCACGAGCATGTGGGTGCTCGACGGAGGCAGGAACGTGCTCTTCAGGTACGACCTCGCGACCGGCCAGAGCCTGGGCGAGTTCGATCTCGCCAGCGCCAACGGCGATCCGCATGGCATCTGGTCGGATGGCACGGCGATCTGGGTCTCCGACGCGGGCGCCCGGAAGATCTTCGCCTACCGGCTGAAGGACGGCGCCCTCGTTCGCGAATCGGACGAGGACTTCAACGGGCTGATGGGGGCCGGCAACAACAGCCCGCGCGGGATCTGGTCCGATGGCGACCTCATGTACGTCGTCGACGCGAATGACGACAAGATCTACACCTACAACATGCCGGACGCCTTCGACGCCCGGCTCGCCTCGTTGAGTCTGAGCGACGTGGACATCGGCGAGTTCTCGGGCCTCAAGACGGAGTACGAGGGCGTCCCCGAGGATGACGCGACGGAGACGACGGTCGCGGCCGTGGCCGTGCAGGACGACGCGACGATCCTGATCGCGCCGGACGACGTGGACGGGAACGCGCGAGACGGGCACCAGGTCACGCTCGATGGCACCGCGGTCACGGTCACCGTGACTTCTCCCGACGGCAGCCGCACCAGGGTCTACCGGGTGCAGTTCGAACCCGCGGATGTGGCGCCCGCAGCTGTGGCGCCCGCGGTTGTGACCGAAGAGCCATGGGTGGAGTGCCTGCGCGACATGAAGCCGGTCCGCTTCAGCCTCGTCCTCTACGAGGGTGGGACCATCCCGGAGCTTCGGAATTGCGCGGAGGAGTTCGACCTGAAGGCGATCTGGGACCACCCCGGGCGGGTGTGGGTCCCGATCATCTTCGATGCGCCGGCCTTCGTGAACGTTCAGTTCGAGGAGCTGTTCCCCGACGGCATCCCGCCCGTTACACCGTTGATCGCCCAGCGCGATCTGCCGTGGAACTTCCCCGCCCGGGAGGAGGAGCCGGAGCCGACGGTCGTGGCTAAGCCGCCAACCGAGACGCAGCCGCAAATCGAGGCGTCACCGCAGGCCGAGACACCGCGCGAGGTATCGACGGAGCCTGACGCTCCGTCCGTGCCGGTCATCGGGAACACCGGCGGCGACGGCGTCTCGCACCGCTACGACTGTACCGACGCGGCTCGTGTCTCGTCGGTCGGCGGCTGGTCCGACGCCACGGAGATCGAGGTGCTCGGCGAGGGCCGCGGGCGCTGCGCCGGTTGGCTCCTCGCGGAGGCGGAAAGCGTCACCTCGTGGGTGCGCGAGCAGTACGTGGTCGGGTTCACCGCTACCGCGGCGGATCCTGCGCGGGAGCTCTCGCTGGAAATCGGAAACACCGGTGGCGATGGCGTCGCGCACCGCAACGAGTGCGCCGACGAGGCACGACTCTCCGAGGTATGGGGCTGGGGCGACAACACCGAGGTCGAGGTGCTTGCCGATGGCCTCGGGCGCTGTGCGGGCTGGCTGTGGGTGGAGGCCGGCGCGGACGGCGTGACCTCGTGGGTACGCGAGCAGTACGCGGTCGAGCCCACCGCCGCGCCGCCGGCAACCACCACCACGGACGACGCAGCGGCCGACGACGACGCGGCGGCCGACGACGACGCAGCGGCCGACGACGACGCAGCGGCCGACGACGACGCAGCGGCCGACGACGACACGTCCGCCACGGGGACCAGGCTGGTAATCGGGAACACCGGAGGCGACGGCGTTTCGCACCGCAGCGTGTGCTCCGACGACGCGCGGGTGTCGGAGGTCGGGGGCTGGACGGAAGGCACGGAAGTACAGCTCATCGAGGAAGGCAGCGGAGACTGCGCCGGCTGGCTGAAGGTGCAGGCGGACCGCGTGATCTCCTGGGTGCGCGAGCAGTACGTCATCGAGACCAGCGGCACCGCGGCGCCGCGGATCTGGTGGCTGATCGGGAATACGGATGGCGACGGCGTCTCGCTCCGCGACGAGTGCTCCGACGACGCACTCGTCTCCGAGATCGGCGGCTGGTCGGACGGCGCGGAAGTCGACCTGCTCGAGGAAGGCAGCGGGGAGTGTGCCGGCTGGCTGAAGGTGCAGGCGGACGGTGTGACCTCGTGGGTGCGCGAAGAGTACGTGGTCCAATGGGTAGCCGGCTCGCCGTCTCCCCCCGTTACGGGACGAAGTCAGTAGTCGCAGCTGGCGAGGCGCTGGTGCGTCGGCGGATCCGCCCCATTCGGCGTAATCCCGCCGCGCCGCTCAGCGCCGCGGCCACCTCGATCGCCGGTGGCCGCGCGCGCTTGCGATAGGGGACATAATCTGGCTCCCCGACGTGGACTCGAACCACGAACCGTCGAGTTGGTGCGTGGCGCTCGAGGTGGGCGAACAGCGTGTGGGGCAGTGGCTCCGATGACCTCGGTCGGCGCCAACCAGTCCATCGTGTCGCCGCTACTCGGAGATAGGGCACGCTGGGGCGGGATCGGGGGCGTCTGCGGACGACATGTCCGGGACGGGCCGCTTCTTCGTAGCTGCGTTCTCGCCGAGTGATGACGGTTGTCAGCGGGCCATCGCTAGTGCCCAAAATGAGAAGGAGGAGCGACGATGAAGGAACGATTGGTTCACGCCGGAAGCTCCCCTGGATCTGAAAGCAGGGCTTTCGTTGAAGGGGTCGGAACCGTGGTGCTGGTCGCGGTGGTGGCTGCCATGCTTCTCATGTTCGTACTGGTCCTGATCGCGGCTGGGTTGCATCGCGCGCTCTCCGTGACATTCTGGTATCCCGACCGCGACGGCATTGAACTCGTCGCGTTCCCGCTAGCGGCGCTCGCAGGTGCAATATTGCGGCACCGAGTCAGTTCCATTAGGGCACTCCGCGCTCGCAGCATCGGTCCATGGCTGCCGCTACTCGCAGCTTGTGCATTTGCAGTGCTCGTGTGCATCCTCATGTGGTCATGGTCCTGGGCCGGCGAGGGGCGCTGGTACGGACCGGAGCGCTGGTACGGACCGGACAGACTGTTCGGTGCTGCTGCACTCGCTTCTGTTGCCTATCTGACCACGGTCTTGTTCCCGCGCATCTCGGCGGTGCTCTCGGGCGCCATCGCGGCGCCGGCGCTATTCGCCGTGATCGTCTTCCTCTTCCAGGACTCTCTGGTACCAGGACCGGGGTACTATGGCCCATCGAGCCCGGGCGACCGCTGGTTGCTCCACTGGTTGCTACCCGCAGCACCAGTAATGTCAGCAGCGCTCGTGGCCGCCTGCGTTCTTCTGCGGCCCCGCGTCATCAGCCATGCCGCCTGGGGGGGCGCCTTGACGCTCCCATTCGCGGTGTTTGGCTACCTGTACGGACTTAACGCCCGGTAGGCACTGCCACTGGCCGATGTCGGCAGCTCTTCTGTCAACGCGCGGCGTATCAGACTCCGGTCGGCCCGACCAAGCTCTGTCGAGGCGTCCGACCGCTATTCTGTGCCGCGGAGGCGCACGCTCGGTATATGAGACATAACTTGGCTCCCCGACGTGGACTCGAACCACGAACCTAGCGGTTAACAGCCGCTCGCTCTACCAATTGAGCTATCGGGGAGCGGCGAATCCAGTGTGCGCGATGGGGTAGCGAGCGGCAAGACTCGCAGCACTCGCCGACGGGCGGCGATGCGGCTCCGCTGGTGGCCCTCTACAGTGCTCGCGACAGGCGAAACAGGGCCGCGCGACGTGCGCGCGAGGACGGGAGGCGATGATGGGCCGGCTCGACGATCGGGTCGCGATCGTGACGGGAACCAGCCGCGGCATCGGCAAGGCGATCGCCGAGCTGTTCGTCGCCGAGGGCGCGCAGGTCGCCTGCGTCGCGCGCACGCTCGAGGAAGGCGATCACCGCCTCGAGGGCTCGCTGCGCGGGACGATCGAGGGGATCGAACAGGCGGGCGGCGCCGCGATCGCGGTGCAGGCGAACGTCGGCAGCGAGGAAGGCTGCGAGGCGATCGTCGAGCGGACGGTGAACGCCTTCGGGCGCGTCGACGTGCTCGTCAACAACGCCGCGATGACCACCTACCACCCGCTCACGGAGTTCCCGCTGCGACGCTGGAAGCTGGGCTTCGACGTCAACATCCACGCGCCGTTCTACCTCTCGCAGCTCGTCCTGCCGGGGATGATCGAGCGCGGGCGGGGCGCGATCTGCAACATCTCGTCCAGCTCCTCGGGCGGTCCCGGGCGCGGGCCCTACGCCGAGCAGGAGCGCGTCGACGCGGGGACGATGTACGGGGCCTCGAAGGCAGCGCTGGAGCGCTTCACTCAGGGGCTGGCGGCCGAGCTGTGGCCGCACCGTATCGCAGTCAGCGCGCTCTCACCCTCGAACCTGGTGCCGACGCCGGGTGCGACGGCGAGCGAGCTGGGGCCGGGCGCGAACCTCGATGCGGCGGTAACGGAGCCGGTCGAGCACATGGCGCATGCGGCGCTGTGGCTCGTCTCCGAGCCCGCCGAGCGTGTGTCCGGGCGGGTCGTCCACAGCCAGCCGTTCCTCGTCGAGTGCGGCGTGATTGACCATGCCACGGGCGGCGGCGTCGAGCGCCGCGGCTCGGCGTTCTCGGAGACGTAGGCGAGGGCGGGACTCGCTTAGCCCGAATCCACCGATCGAAGCTTGACAGGGCGGGATGCGGGGCTGGCGGAGAGTTCGGCGGGCGTGGCGGCGTTCGCCAGGCGGCGGCGCGGGCGGAGCGGAGCGAGGAGCCCTCGCTCAGCGCCGCTCGGGGGCGCTGAGCGAGGGCGCGAGGGTGCGCGAGGCGTGCGCGGGCATGCTGGTGCGAGCCTCGGACCCGGGGCCAGCACTGTGGGCGGGGCGTGAGGCGGGGAGCGGTAGCGCCCGGAGTCGCGCGAGCGCGGCTGTCCACTGGGCGGCCCAGGGCCAGCGCTTCGGGAGGTGCAGGGTCCAGCGCCGGGCAGAATGGGTGAGCCGTCCGGCGAGAGCGAAGTAGCGCCGCCTGAGCGTCTTCGTCGTCACGATTCCCTCGCCGAGCCCGAGGCGCGCCGTCCAGCGGGCGAGGTTGTGCGCGATCACCTGCACCGCGAGCCACGCCGCGTTCGCGGTGCAGCGGCCCGAGGGGAGATGGTTCAGCCCGACGCCGTACTTGAGATCGCGGATCGCGTTCTCGATCTCGGCGTGGCGGCGATGGTCGGCCTCCAGCTCCATCATCTCTCCGGCGCGATCGCTGATGAAGGCGTGGTAGCTATAGTTCACGAAGAGCGCGAGCTGTGAGCCGGGCGCCGGCTTGACGCGCCGCACGATGAGCCGCACCGGGGTGGCATCCTCCTTGTGCTGGAACGGCGTGTAGGTCGTCTCGGCGACATCGGCGCCGCCCGGCAGCCAGTACGGGATCGGCGTCCAGTCCTCTTCCGCTATCGCCTCGATCAGCCGGCGTACGCTCGGCTGCTGGCGAATGGTGATTGAGAAGCGGACATCCAGCGCGCGGCAGGCGGCGACGACGGCGTGGGTGTAGAAGCCGCTGTCGGCGCGCACCGTGAGCTGCCCCGACGCCCCGGCCTCGCGCACCCGCGCCACCGTCTCACGCAGGAAGTGGGCGGCGCCGCGGGCGGTGTGCGCGCGGCCCTCGCGCAGCCGCGCCATCAGCACCTCGCCCGTCCCGGCCGCCACCGCGAGCAGCGGGTGATAGCCGCGCGCGCCGCTGTAGCCGGGCTGGCGGGCGCCCTCCTTCGCCAGGCCGTAGGTCTCGCAGAGCGTCGAATCGAGGTCGATCGTGAACGGCGCATCGCCGGGTCCCGCCCCGGCCGCCCAGCCGCGGGCGAGCAACTCGCGGCTGAGGCGGTCGAGCTGGCGGACGTGGCCCCAGCTGAAGCTGCGCAGGAAGGTCCCGAGGGTGGACGGCGCCTTCACGGTGCAGCCGAGCACGCGCCCGGCGCCGCCTGAGCGCAACGCAGCGGCGGCGTCGATGCAGTCGCCGCCCGCGAGCGCCGAGGCGGCCAGGGTCAGCAGCTTGTCGCCGGCGTTCGCGCGCCCCGCCGCGTCACCGAGGTCGAGGTAGCTGTCGGCGAGCTCTTGCAAACCGAGATGCTGGGCGAGCGTGGCCGGGAGGAGCAGCCCCGCATCGGCCACCAGGCGGTGGTCGTCGAAGGCGATGTCTATCCGGTCGGGGTCGCTCGTTGGTAGCATCGAATGGGTGCTCCCTGTCGCTGGTACGTGATTTGTCAAAACCCATTGTCCCAGCTACAGCGGAGCACCCAACCGCAGCCGCTCGCGCGCTCTTCTTCGGTGGATCAGGGCTAAACAACGTTCGTGGGAAGAACACCTAGCAGGCTGCTGAAAAACTCCTGATCCTGAGCCGTAGGGTCTCACTGGCCATTCGGTGGGCTGGCGTAGAGCCCAGAAACATTGGGGTTTTTGATGTCGCGACCAGCGCGATTTCAGCCCAAAAGCGCCGCGGCGGACTTTTCATCACCCTGCTAGGGATGGTCTGAACAGGTGGCGTGTCGGGCACGGTGCGTATCGATCGGCGTACCGCGCTGCGCTGCGGGGGCCCGCTACCGCGGTCCGGGGGTGGTCTCGCCTCCATGTCGCTCCGGAAGCGCTTCGGCGGGCGATTCCGGACGCAGCGCTCCCGCGATCACGCGAGTTGAGGCTCGGCTCGCAGCAGGTTCGTGAAACCGAGCAGCAGCGCGAGACGCTGGTGGTTCTTCTCCAGGCCCCGGTAGCGGACCTTCGCGTACCCGAAGTGCCGCTTCACGTAGAGAAATGGATGCTCGGCCTTCGCACGCACCGAGGCCTTGCGCCGCTCCGCCTGTGCCTCGGTGCCGCCCGGCGGCAGCAGCCGCCTGAGACCCGGGCGCATCGCCACCTGCCAGCGCACCTCCGAACCCGCGTGCTCCGGGCGCTTCTCCACTCCCTGGTAGCCGGCATCGCCCCACACCGCGCTCTCACCTCCGTGCAACAGGCGATGCGCCTCGGTCACGTCGGAGACGTTCGCCGCCGTCGTGTGCACGCTGTGGACCAGCCCCGTCCGCGCATCCGTGCCGCTGTGCAGCTTCATCCCGAAGTACCACTGCCGGCCCTTTCTGGTCTGGTGCATCTCGGGGTCGCGCGCTCGCTCGCGGTTCTTCGTCGAGGACGGCGCGCTGATGATCGTGGAGTCCACGATCGTGCCCTCGCGCACCTGCAGACCGCGCGCTGCGAGGTGCGCGTTGATCGTCGCGAACAGCTCCGTTCCCAGCTGCTGGCGCTCCAGCAGGTGGCGGAAATGCAGGATCGTCGTCTCATCGGGGATCGGCTCGGAGAGGCTGAGGCCGGCGAACTCGAGCATCGAGCGGGAGTCGTAGAGTTCCTGCTCCATGCTGGGGTCGCTGAGGTTGAACCAGAGCTGCAGGCAGTGGATGCGCAGCATCACGCGCAGCGGGTACGGGCGGCGTCCGCGGCCCGGCTTCGGGTAGACGGGCGCGATGCGCTGCTCCAGCTCAGCCCAGGGGACGAGCCTGTCCATGCGCTCAAGGAACGTCTGCCGCCTCGTCTTGACCTTCTTGTGCTCGTACTCGACGCTGCCGAACGAACGCTGCTGCATGGGGCGCCCCTCTCCGGGTCCGCCCCATGATCGCATCCGCTCACGCGCTCAGGCGAGTTGTTCAGACCATCCTTAGCCCTGATCCACCGAAGAAGAGCGCGCGAGCGGCTGCGGTTGGGTGCTCCGCTGTAGCTGGGACAATGGGTTTTGACAAATCACGTACCAGCGACAGGGAGCACCCATTCGATGCTACCAACGAGCGACCCCGACCGGATAGACATCGCCTTCGACGACCACCGCCTGGTGGCCGATGCGGGGCTGCTCCTCCCGGCCACGCTCGCCCAGCATCTCGGTTTGCAAGAGCTCGCCGACAGCTACCTCGACCTCGGTGACGCGGCGGGGCGCGCGAACGCCGGCGACAAGCTGCTGACCCTGGCCGCCTCGGCGCTCGCGGGCGGCGACTGCATCGACGACGCCGCTGCGTTGCGCTCAGGCGGCGCCGGGCGCGTGCTCGGCTGCACCGTGAAGGCGCCGTCCACCCTCGGGACCTTCCTGCGCAGCTTCAGCTGGGGCCACGTCCGCCAGCTCGACCGCCTCAGCCGCGAGTTGCTCGCCCGCGGCTGGGCGGCCGGGGCGGGACCCGGCGATGCGCCGTTCACGATCGACCTCGATTCGACGCTCTGCGAGACCTACGGCCTGGCGAAGGAGGGCGCCCGCCAGCCCGGCTACAGCGGCGCGCGCGGCTATCACCCGCTGCTCGCGGTGGCGGCCGGGACGGGCGAGGTGCTGATGGCGCGGCTGCGCGAGGGCCGCGCGCACACCGCCCGCGGCGCCGCCCACTTCCTGCGTGAGACGGTGGCGCGGGTGCGCGAGGCCGGGGCGTCGGGGCAGCTCACGGTGCGCGCCGACAGCGGCTTCTACACCCACGCCGTCGTCGCCGCCTGCCGCGCGCTGGATGTCCGCTTCTCAATCACCATTCGCCAGCAGCCGAGCGTACGCCGGCTGATCGAGGCGATAGCGGAAGAGGACTGGACGCCGATCCCGTACTGGCTGCCGGGCGGCGCCGATGTCGCCGAGACGACCTACACGCCGTTCCAGCACAAGGAGGATGCCACCCCGGTGCGGCTCATCGTGCGGCGCGTCAAGCCGGCGCCCGGCTCACAGCTCGCGCTCTTCGTGAACTATAGCTACCACGCCTTCATCAGCGATCGCGCCGGAGAGATGATGGAGCTGGAGGCCGACCATCGCCGCCACGCCGAGATCGAGAACGCGATCCGCGATCTCAAGTACGGCGTCGGGCTGAACCATCTCCCCTCGGGCCGCTGCACCGCGAACGCGGCGTGGCTCGCGGTGCAGGTGATCGCGCACAACCTCGCCCGCTGGACGGCGCGCCTCGGGCTCGGCGAGGGAATCGTGACGACGAAGACGCTCAGGCGGCGCTACTTCGCTCTCGCCGGACGGCTCACCCATTCTGCCCGGCGCTGGACCCTGCACCTCCCGAAGCGCTGGCCCTGGGCCGCCCAGTGGACAGCCGCGCTCGCGCGGTTACGGGCGCTACCGCTCCCCGCCTCACGCCCCGCCCACAGTGCTGGCCCCGGGTCCGAGGCTCGCACCAGCATGCCCGCGCACGCCTCGCGCACCCTCGCGCCCTCGCTCCGCGCCCCCGAGCGGCGCTGAGCGAGGGCTCCTCGCTCAGCTCCGCCCGCGCCGCCGCCTGGCGAACGCCGCCACGCCCGCCGAACTCTCCGCCAGCCCCGCATCCCGCCCTGTCAAGCTTCGATCGGTGGATTCGGGCTAAGCAGGCTGCTGAAAAACTCCTGATCCTGGGCCGCTGGGTCTCACTGGCCATTCGGTGGGCTGGCGTAGAGCCCAGAAACATTGGGTTTCTTGATGTCGCGACCAGCGCGATTTCAGCCCAAAAGCGCCGCCGCGGACTTTTTCATCACCCTGTTAGCGGCCGGAGGGCTACCTGGCGAGGCGTATGCCTTCGGTATCCTGTAGCAGTCGTGATTCACGCAGCGGCGCACGCGGAGTGCGGAGCAGAGCGATGAATGAGCAAGTGTCGGTATCGAAGGAGGCGCTAGCCGCCTTCTGCCGGGAGCACGGGATCAAGCGGCTCGCCGTGTTCGGCTCGGCGTTGCGGGATGACTTCGGCCCGGACAGCGACGTCGACGTGCTCGTCGAGTTCGAGCCGGGTCGAGTTCCGGGGCTCCTCGGCGTTGCGGGACTGGAACTGGAGCTGTCCGGGATCTTCGCGGGGCGCAAGGTCGATCTCAGGACGCCCGAGGATCTGAGCAGCTACTTCCGGCAGGACGTGCTCGCCACGGCGGAAGTGCAGTTTGCTCAGGCATGACGAGATCCGCCTGCGCCACATGCTGACGCTGCGCGAGAGGCGGTCTCGTTCACGCAGGGCCGAGTCCGCCGTGACCTGGACGGCGACCGGCAGCTCGTATTGGCGCTGGTCAAGGACATCTAGATTGTCGGAGAGGCCGCGGTTGCGGTAACGGAGTCTACCCGCTCGGAACTGGGGGATATCCCCGGGCAACAGATAGTTGCCATGCGCAACCGCCTCGTCCACGCGTACTTCAGCATCAACCTCGACATCGTCTGGCAGACCGTGCAGGAGGATCTGCCGGGGCTGATCGCGCAGCTTGAACAGATCGCACCGCGCAAAGCGAGTCGCGACTGAACGGCGCGGGAGCTTGTACCAGTCGCGCGCGGCCGGAGGCCGCTACCCGGCGGGCCGGAAGTAGGGCAGTGTCGTCTCGTCGTTGATGGCGTGGAAGACGACCTCGACGGGGAGGCCGATGCGGACGTCCTCGACGGCGATGTCCACGAGGTTCGTCATCATGTACCAGCCCTCTTCGACCTCGATGATCGCGGAGGCGTAGGGCGTCTCGAAGCTTGGCTGCTGCGGGCGGTAGACCATGGTCCAGCTGTAGACGGTGCCCTTGCCGCTGCTCTTCACCCACTCCAGGTTCTCGCTCTGGCAGTGCGTGCAGGCCGGCTGCGGGATGAAGACGTAGCCGTCGCAGTCCTGGCAGTGCTGCACCATCAGCTCACCGCGCTTGCAGCCCTCCCAGTGCGGCTCGGAGACCGTGTTGGGGAATGGGAGCGGGATGCCCTCGGGCTGCGGCTGGAGGAGTGTTTCGCTGCTCATGCGGCTCCTGACCTGGCTGACGCTGCGTCTGGCTAGTAGATCGGCGGCGAGTGCGTCGGGTCGCGCCCGAGCAGGATATCGTCTGCGGCCCCCCTGACGCGATCCCTCTCGCCTTCGGGGTGAGTGAGGATGTAGAAGCGCTCGTCCCGGAGTGCCTGGAAGACCAGCTCGCCGACCTCGCCCGGAAGCAGATAGCCGGCGGCGGCCTCCTCGACATCCTTGCCCTCGCGCTCCAGGTGCTCGGCCATCATTGGCGTGCGGATGCGGCCCGGACAGAGCACCGCCGCGCGCAGCTTCGACCCGGCGGCAACGAGGTCGTGGTGCAGCGATTCGCTGAGCGCGATCACGGCGTGCTTCGTCGCCACGTAGGGCGAGATGCCCGGCCGCGACCCGAGGCCCGCCGCCGAGGCGGTGTTCACGATGAAGCCCTCGCTGTCCTGCTCGATCATGTGCGGCAGGAACGTCCGGATGCCGTGGATCACCCCGCGCAGGTTGATGTCGATCACGCGCTCCCAGTCCTGCCGCGAGATCTCCCAGATCGGCTCGTCCGAGGAGTTGACCCCGGCGTTGTTGCAGAGCACGTGGACCGCGCCGAACTCGTCCAGCACGCGCCGCGCGAGCTCCTCGACCTGATCGGGATCGGCGACGTCGACCGGGACGCCGAGGGCGCTCGCGCCGCGCTCGGCGAGACGCGACTCCGCCTCCGGGAGGGCGTCCTCATTGATGTCGGCGAGGACCACGGTCATGCCCGCGGCGGCGAAGCGTTCGGCCATGCCGAAGCCGATCCCGCTCGCCCCGCCGGTGATCACGGCGACCTTGCCCTCGAAGTCCTGCATCACGCCTCCGGCCCCGCTGCGAGGGCGATTCTACGCGCTCGCGCCTGCGCGGGCGGCGACGGCCTTGGCGCGGGTGAGCAGCGCCGGGGCGCGCAGCTGCCCGGCTACATCTGCGAACTCGGCCGTGGGGCCCGCCCAGCGCAGCTCCTCGACGGAGGCGAAGACCTCGGCGTCGGTGCGCAACGTGGCGAGGTCGCGGAAGAGGAAGGCGAGGTCGCGCTGCTCGGCCAGCGTGGCGGCCAGCTTCGCCGCGCCGCGCACCTTGACGTCCCAGGCGTCCGGGTCTGCCGGGATCGCCTCGATGTGGCCGTAGCGGGCGAGCACGACGGCGCTCGATTTCGCGCCCCAGCCGGGCAGGCCGGGGAAGCCGTCCGCGCTGTCGCCGACGAGCGCGAGGTAGTCCGGGATCGCGTCCGGGGGGACGCCGAAGCGCTCCTCGACGGCCGCGCTGTCGCGAGTCTCGCGCTTGCGACGGTCGAGCTGCACGATCTTGCCGCCGACGCACTGCGAGAGGTCCTTGTCCGGCGTCGCGATCACGACGCGGCGCACCGAGGCGTCCTCGGCGGCCCGCACGGCGGCGGCCGCGAGTGCGTCGTCAGCCTCGAGGTCGACCATCGGCCAGACGCGCACACCGAGCGCCTGTAGTGCGTCCTCGAGCGGCGCGAACTGGCCGTAGAGTGCCGGGTCGATGCCCTCGCCGGTCTTGTAGCCCGGCCAGAGGTCGTTGCGGAAGGACTCGACCACATGGTCCGTCGCCACGCCAAGGTGCGTGACGCCCTCGGCGAAGAGCCGCAGCACCGACTCCAGCACGCCGACGACCGCGCCGGCCTCGCGGCCCTCGCGGTCGCGGTGCGAGGGCACCGCGAAGAAGTGGCGGAACAGCTCGTAGGTGCCGTCGAGGAGGTAGACGTCCATCGCCGCCAGCGTACGCGATCGACGCGGGCGGCTCCGGCGCCTCGTTGCCCCTCGCGGTCAGGGCACGAGCATCGCGCGTGAGATCCGGGTCTGGCGCTCGTTCCACTCGGCCTGGGAGAACGCCTCGTTGACCTCCGCGAGCGGGTAGTTGTCGGACACCAGCTTGGTGTACGGCCGCTTGTCGAGGTTCTTGACCAGCATCTCCATCATCACCGGCAGCAGGTGCGGCCGGTACATCGAGGAGCCCATGATCTTCTTGCCGCGCAGGATCGTGGACGGGTCGATCGCCACCGTGCGGCCTCGCACGATGTCGCCGATCTCGATGAACGTGCCGCCGTTGGTGAGGTACTCGAGGCCCTCGACCAGCAGCTCGGCGCGCCCGACTAGCTCCATCACGTAGTTCGAGCCGCGCCCGTCCGTCAGCTCGAAGATGCGGTCGCGCCGCGCCTCGAGGCTGTCGTACTCGTCGATGTTGATCGTGTAGTCCGCGCCGAACTCCTCGGCGAGCGCGAGGCGCTCGGGGATGCGGTCGAGCACGATCACGCGGTGCGCGCCCATGTCCTTCGCCATCGCGGTGGCGTTGAGGCCGAGGCCGCCCGCGCCCTGGATGACGACGTAGTCGCCCTCGCCGAGGCCGGAGCGCAGCAGGCCCTCGGTGACGGTGCCCATCGCGCAGTTGACCCAGCCGAGCACGGAGTCGGGCAGCTCGTCCGGCACCTTGTAGACGGGGTGGTCCGCGGGGATCCAGAAGTAGTCGGCGTAGGTGCCGGTGAAGTAGGGCCAATCGCCGGCGACGCGAGCGCCGATGCCGGCCTGGCGGTCGGAGCACCAGTTGTGCTCGCCGCGGCCGCACTGGTAGCAGTTGTTGCAGGGGAAGATCGCCGCGTACATCACGCGATCGCCTTCCTCGAGCGGGCGGCCGAGTGAGTCCGTAGTGCGGCCCGCGCCGAGGCTCCAGACCACGCCGGTGCCCTCGTGGCCCATGTTCTTGCCGGAGGGCGGGAGCGGGACGTTGATCTGGTCGCCGCGCCAGGTGTGGAGGTCGGAGCCGCAGACACCGGCCTGCGTCATCCGCAGGATCATGCCGCCCGGTTCAGGCTCGGGGACCTCGTACTCCTCGATGGTGAACGGCTCGTTGTACTCCTTGACGACGACGATTCGGCCGGTGGTCATGCGCTACTCCTTCGTGGTGCTTCGAGGTCAGCATGATACGCGGCCCGCAAGGCTCGCTGCGCCTCGCGCGACCGTCGAGGGCTGATGGAGGTCCTGGTCGGTCCCGGGTGGCTCAGGCTTCGAGCTGATGGACCATCACGACATCGCCCTGGGTGCGGTAGCCGAGCGAGCGCAGCAGCGCCATGCCCGCGTCGTTCTCCTCGTTGACCATCACGTAGATGATCCGGTTGCCGGCCCGCGCGAGGTGCGCATGGGCCTCCGCGAAGAGCGCCTGCGCGACGCCGCGGCGGCGGCGCGCAGGGACGACGGCGACGTGGTAGACGTACGCCCGCCAGCCATCGACCGTGGCGACGATCGCGCCGACCATCGCGCCTTCCTCCTCGGCGACGAGCGCGATCGCGCCCGGGCTCGTGATCAGCGTGTCCCACTCGTCCTCGTCGACGGTTTCGAGGCGCGACTCGTTCCAGAGCGCCTGGATGCGCTCGTGGTCGCGCAGCGTGGCGCGGCGGAACTCGAGGCGGCTCGGCAGTTGTGCCTCGATGTGCCTGATCGGCAGTTCGAAGCGCCGCTCCACCTGTTCGAGCAGATCGAGGCGCAGCCAGCGGGAGATGCTGGCGGGCAGCGTGCAGAGCAGCAGCTCGTCGTAGGCGCCAGGGTGCTCGTCGAGCTCGTCCTCGATCGCGAGCAGCGGGGCTGCGTCGCCGATCGTGGTGCGCTCCACGGTCACGCCCGCTCGCTCCAGCAGGCTGCGCGCCTGCTCGGCGCGGCCGCGCGTGACGGCGTCGAAGGGGCCGCCCCGCACGTGCGAGGGCAGCAACGCCGGCAGCAGCAGCGCGAACGTCGAGCCCGGGTGCTCCTTCGACAGCTCGGTTGCCGTCGATACGAGCTCGAGGCTGGTGGCGGTCTGGTCGGCGACGATCAGATAGCGAGGCATGGCGCCCTCCTTTTAGGAGGGTACCAGCGCGGGAGAGTAGCGTGCACCGCCGGGCGAGCCGGTCAGCGTTCTGCGGCCTCTCCGCTGGCGCTGGCGCCGCTGCGCTGACCCTCGCTGCTCGTGGGCACGTTGTAGTGCGCGCCGACGCGGGCGCGCCGGAACTCGCCCGCAACGGCGAAGATCAGGACGCCGCCGAGGGCGCAGACAATGCCGAAGGCGATCTGCGCCTGCTGCACGCCGATTACATCCGAGAGGAACCCGGCGCTCGCCGCGCCCGCGGTCATGAAGGCGCGATCGAGGGTCAGCACGCCGAAGACGCGGCCGCGCATCTGGGCTGGCGCGGTCAGCAGCAGGGCCGATCGCGAGAGCGCCATGTAGCTGGTCTGCAGCGCGCCCAGCAGCGCGAGCATCGCGAACGGGATCACGAACCCGGTCGGTCCGGGGATGTAGCTGGTCAGCGAGAAGATGACCAGCACCACGCCGAAGACGGCGGTGATCATCGGCAGGATCGCACCGAGGCGATCCGGCTGCCGGTTGGCGATCAGCAGCGAGGCGAGCAGGGCGGCCAGTCCCATCAGCGCGGTCATGCCGGCGAAGCCGGCGCTGCCGATGTTGAAGACCTTCTCGGCGAAGAGCGGCGAGAAGACCTGCAGGAACGACATCCCGAACATGAAGTAGATCATCGAGAGCAGCAGCACGCCGCGAATCGAGGCGTGCGAGAAGCAGTAACGCATGCCCTCGACCAACCCGCCGGCGAGGCCGCTCGCGCTGCGGGTGACAGCGCTCTGCACCGGCGTCGCCTGCAGCAGGTACGTGGCCGCGACCGGCACGGCGTAGACGGCGGCGATCAGCGCGAACGCCCCGGTCGCGCCGAACACGGCGTAGAGGATGCCCCCACTCGCGGCCCCCAGGATGCGCATCGTGTTCTGCGTCGCGCTCATCAGGGCGACCGCGTTCGTGACGTGCGTATCGGGGACCACGGAGGGCACGAGGCCCATGCGGGCCGGCTGGTCGAACGCCATCAGCGTGCCGCGGACGACGCTGTAGGCGTACATGTGCCAGAGCTCGAGTAGCCCGAGCGCGAGGATCACGGCGAAGGCGAGGTTCAGGACGAACGTCGCCGCCTTGCCGATCAACAGCACCTGGCGGCGATCGAACGAATCGGCGATCACGCCTGCCCACATGCCGAAGATGAACTGCGGAACCGTTCGCACGGCGAGCACGCCGCCGACATGGCTCGCCGACCCGTCCGTGAGATCGAGTACGAGGAAGGGCCGCGCGGCCTGCTCCATCCAGATGCCGGCGGCGTGGCCGGCCTGCCCGAGCCAGAGGTAGCGGAAGTTCGTGATCTTGAGGGAGGCCCAGGTTCCCGGCCGATCCGGAGTCCGCAGCGTCTCGGTACCCGGTACCTCGCGGGCGCTGGTAGCGCGCTCGTCGCTCAAACGGCCTCCCCCGGCCCCTCGTGCAGCGCCTCGCGAGCGACGCTGCGCGTCCATCGGCTCGCCCGAACGGGGCGTGGCCGCAGCGTAACACGCGCCGCCCAGCCTCCCGGGAGCCGGTCAGTCCCCCTCGATCTCCGAGAGCGCCTCGAGGATGCGCGCGCGCTCCGCGGTGGTGGCGGGCCGTGGGCGATTCTCGTCGGGGTCGATGTACACGGGCCGGAAGCGGACGTTTGGAGGGGCGGCGCTGCTCAGCTCGATGAACGCGACTGCCGTCGCGAACGGCCCCTCGCCGAGCGTCGCGAGATCGTCGCGGTCCAGGTCGAAGACGAAGTTGCCGAGGCCGTAGAGGATCAGCGCGTTCCCGCGGCGCTCCCAGGGCTGCAGCGTGTGGGCGTGGTGCCCGATCACCAGCGCGGCGCCCGCATCGGCCGCGGCCGCGGCGAGTGCGCGCTGCTGCTCCGTCGGCACGGCGTCGTACTCCGTCCCGAAGTGGAAGACCACGATCACGAAGTCCACCGCGGGCGTGATCGCGGCGACCGACGAGGCCACGGCCTCAAGCTCGGCGCGGGCAACGCCGGGCGCGTCCCCGTCCGCGAAGACGGAGGACGCCACCCCGCTGAAGCCGAGCAGCGCGACGAACGCGCCGTCCGCCTGCAGGATCAGCGGCGCCTCCGCCTCGCCGCGATCGAGACCGGCGCCGAAGTGGGCGACGCCCAGCGTGTCCAGCGCGTCGAGCGTGTCGAGCAGCCCCTCGGTTCCGAAGTCGAGCGCGTGATTGTTGGCCAGCGAGACGGCGTCGAAGCCGGCGGCGATCAGCGTTTCGGCGAGCGCCGGCGGAGCGCGGAAGGTGTAGTACTTGTCGAGCGGCTGCCCGCGCTCGGTGAACGTGCCCTCGAGGTTGCCGATCAGCAGGTCGCTCCCGGCCAGCAGCGGCGCGACCCGCTCGAATGGGTAGGCGGGACCGAACTGCTCCATCAGCGTGACGATGTCGCGCGCGAACATCAGGTCGCCGACGGCGGCGACGGTCAGCGTGATCGGCTCCTCGGTCGGCGCCACCGTGGGTGCCGGTGCGGGTGACGGCGTCGCCGACGGAGCCGGCGAGGCGGCAGGCGGCGTCGGCGTGGGCGTCCCGGGCGTGGGCGTCGCTGTCAGTGTGGCCGCAGCCGCGGCGGGCGCGGACGGCGGCGGCGAGGCCTCGCGATCCTCGCCCGGCAAGAACCCGCAGGCGGCGAGCAGCAGCCACAGCGCGGCGAGCGCCGGGCCGCAGGCTCGCCGCAGGCCGGGCCGGGCCACGCGGCGGACGCTAGAGGTTGTGCTCCTGGACGAGATCCTCGTCGTAGACGATGTTGCCGGTGTAGCTGTTTGCGTCCTGCTCGCAGATCCAGACCGTCGCCTTGCCCATCGCGTCGGCGGTCTCGAAGTCGAGGTCCGGATTCTCCGGATCGTTCTCGAAGAAGAGGTTGCCCGGCGTCTTCACACGGCCGTTGGGCGAGAGCACGTTGACGGCGATGTTGTTGGCCTGCAGTGCCATTGCCTGGCGCTGCGAGAAGTGTTCGAGGCCGGACTTCTCCGGCCCGTAGAGCAGGTCGCCGACACGGGCAATCTGCTCCTCGGTGTAGGGGCCGACGCCCGGGAAGGTCGAGCCGCGCGAGGAGACGTTGATGATGTGCCCGCCGCCTGCCGCCTGCATGTGCGGCACGACCGCGCGCATCGAGACGATTGGACCGACGAGGTTGATCGCGATGCTCAGCTCGATGTGGCGCTCGCGCGCATCGACGATCCCGCCCGGGATGAAGATCGCGGCGTTGTTGACGAGGATGTCGATCTGGCCCCACTCGGCCATCACCTGGTCGACGGCGTCCGTGATGCTCTCGGCGTCGCGCAGGTTCATCACCACGGGCAGCGCCGTCCCGCCCTCGGCGGCGATCTCCTCGCTGACCGAGTGGATCGTGCCCGGCAGCCGCGCGTCGGTGACCTCGACGGTGCGGGCCGCGACGGCGACCTTCGCGCCGGCGCGGGCGAGGTACTTCGCCACATCCGCGCCGATGCCGCGGCTGGCGCCGGCGACGAGTGCGACCTTGTTCTCGAGCGACATGTGCGGATTCCCCTCGTGTTCCCCTCGTGGCTTGGTTACGGGTGTCGTAACGTCAGGCCCGCAGCGCGGGCGAGACCTGCGACAGCATATCGGGATGGGGCCGCCGCTGTCCGGCATCGAGGGCCGAAGCGGGCGGCTTGAATATGGATGGGAGGTGCGGAAATGGCAGAGGGCGGACTGCTGGAGGGACGCGTCGCGGTGGTCACCGGGGCCTCGCGTGGCATCGGCGAAGCGATCGCGGTGCGCTACGCGATGGAGGGCGCGCGCGTCGCGCTGGCCGCGCGAACCGTGAACGAGGGCGACCACCGGCTGCTCTCCGGCAGCCTCAACGGCGTGGTCGCGCGCATCGAGGCGGCGGGCGGGCAGGCGCTGGCGGTGCCCTGCAACCTCATATCCGCAGAGGATCGCGAGCGCCTGATCGCGACCACCGAGGCCGAACTCGGCCCGGTCGACATCCTCGTCAACAACGGCGCGGTGACCTGGTACAACCCCACCGCTGAGTTCCCTGCCGAGCAGGAGCGGGTGATGTTCGAGATCCAGGTGCACGCCGCCGTGCACCTCTCGCAGTTGGTCGCGTCCGGCATGCGCGAGCGGGACCAGGGCGCGATCGTGAACATGTCATCCGGCGCCGCGCTGCACCCGGAGCTGGGCGCGGAGGTCAGGGGCAGCACGATCTACGGCATGTGCAAGGCGGCGCTGGAGCGCTTCAGCAGCGGGTTCGCCGCCGAGCAGCCGGCGATCGCCGTCAACGCGATCCAGCCGGGCCTGATCGCCACCCCGGGCGTCGAGTACTTCGGGATCATCACCGAGGAGAACAAGCACCGCGTCACCCCGGTCGAGCACGTCGCCGAGGCGTGCCTGCGGCTGGCCGTCACGGAGCCGTCGATGATCAGCGGGCGGATCGTGACGATCCCGCAGATGCTCGAGGAGTTCTCGCTGACGCCTGCGGAACTGCCGTAGCGGCCTCGGGCGGCGCCTCTCAGTCGCCGAGCAGGGCGCGCCGCAGGGCGTCCTGCTGGTCCGCGGTCCAGCGCTGCGAGATCGGCGAGTCCGGGACGCTGTTCGACGATCCGTGAAACGCGATCGGATAGACGTGCAACTCCGTGTGCACGCCCGCCGCCAGCAGTGCCTGCGCATACGTGACGTCTTCGTCCATGAACAGGTCGAGCGCCCCGACGTTGATGTAGGCGGGCGGCAACCCCTCGAGGTTGGTCGCCCGCGCCGGGGCGGCGTAGGGCGAGACGTCGTCGCCGCCGTTGTTGCCCGCGAGGTAGGCGCTCCAACCGACGAGGTTCTTCTGGCGATTCCAGAGCCGCAGGTCGGTGATGGCGTGGCTGCTGTTGCTGATGTTGCGGTCGTCGATCATCGGGTAGACGAGCAGCTGGAAGCAGACGTCGATCTCGCCGCGGTCGCGCACGAGCAGCGCGAGCCCGGCGGCGAGCCCGCCGCCCGCGCTCCCGCCGCCGATCGCGATCCGCGCGGGGTCGATCCCCAGCTCGCCCGCGGAGGCGGCAAACCAGCGCAGGCCGGCGTAGCAGTCCTCCATCGGCGCGGGGTACGGGTGCTCCGGCGCGAGCCGGTACTCGACCGAGGCGACGAGGATGCCGAGGTTGGCGGCCTGCTCCCCGCAGAAGCCGTCGCTGTTGTCGACGTTTCCGAGGACCATCCCCCCGCCGTGAATCCAGTAGAACGCCGGTCCGTCGGGGGCGAGGCCGTCCGGGCGGTAGAGCCGCACCATCACGTCGGGCGCGCCGTCCGGGCCCGGCGCGTAGTGGTCCTCGGTCGTGACGCCGTCCGGCAGGGGTTGGCGTTCGCGCAGGGCGGCGCTGGCGCGCAGCGACTCGACGGAGCCGACGACGTCGTCGACGTCGAGCTCGCGCACCTCCATGCCCTGGTAGGCCTCCAGGTGGATCTCGTCCAGCCGGCTTGCGATGTCGATGCCCCGGTCCGCCATGGTTCGCCCCTTCGCTCGCGTGCGTGCTGCCTCGCGGATGGTACCGCGCCGCGAGGCTGTCGTGACCGCTGCCGCGGCGAGGCGGCTCAGACGACGAGGCCCGCCGAGGTGTGAATCGTCTGCGCGGTGATCTGGCGGCTCTCGGGCAGGCAGAGGAAGACGATCGCCGCCGCGACGTCCGGCGGCTCGGCGGCGCGCCCGAACAGGTTCGAGAGATGCCCGGAGCGCGCGTCCTCGTCGATGTCCCGGTCGCCCGTCATGCCCGTCCGGGTCAGCCCCGGCGCGACCGCGTTGACGTTGATGCCGTGCGGGGCGAGCTCGGCGGCCGCGCTGCGGCTGAGCTGCACGATCGCCGCCTTCGAGCTGGCGTAGGCGACGTGCGAGCGCGCGCGGAACGCCGAGCTGGAGCTGACGTTCACGATCCTCCCGCCCTCGCCGCGCTCGATCATGTGCCGCGCGACCTCCTGCATCAGCAGCATCGGCGCCTTGAGGTTCACGACGTGGACGCGGTCCCAGTCCTCCTCCGCCAGGTCGAGCAGCCCGCCACGCGCGCTGATCCCGGCGCAGTTCACGAGGATGTCGATGTGCCCGAAGGCGTCCAGCACCCGGCGCACGACGCCGGGGATGCCGGCGGTGTCGGCGAGGTCGTGGGGGAGCGTCAGCGCCGCGCCTGAGAGCGCCTCGGCGGCCGCCGCACTGCGCGCTGCGCCCTCGCCGTCGCGATCCAGCACCGCCACGTGCGCGCCGCGGCGCGCGAGCTCCTCGACCGTGGCCGCGCCGATGCCGGATGCGCCGCCCGTCACGAGCGCGGTCTTGCCCTCGAGCGTCTGCTCGCGCTTCTGGTCCGTCGTGGTCATGGGCTATCTCCTCTCGTCATTGCCGCGAGGGTAGCGCGCCGGCCGCTCCGAGGTCGTTCCGGTCCGCTAAGGTGGCGGCGAGACGGGCCGGATTGGAAGGGAGGCAGGCGTGCTGTTGGCAGGAAAGAACGCGGTGGTGACGGGCTCGACGCGCGGGCTGGGGCGCGCCTACGTCGTCGGACTCGCCGAGGCGGGCGCGAACGTGGTGGTCAACGGGCGCAACCCGGACCAGTGCGAGGCGCTCGCGCAGGAGATCAACGCCGGCCCCGGCGGAAACGCCGTGACCTTCGCCGAGAGCATCGCCAGCTGGGATGTCGGCGAGCGCATCGTCGACTCCTGCATCGAGGCGTTCGGAAGCATCGACATCCTCGTCAACAACGCGGGGATCGTGCGCGACCGCATGATCTTCAACATGACCGAGGAGGAGTACGACGAGGTGCTGGCGACGAACCTGAAGGGCCACTTCGCCTGCGCGCGCTTCGCCTCGGGCCACATGCGGGCGCAGGGGAGCGGCCGCATCATCAACATGACGGCCGACAGCGGCCTCAGCGGCTACACGGGCAACTCCAACTACTCGGCGACGAAGGGCGCGATCGCCACGATCACGCGCGGCTGGGCGCTGGAGCTGATCAAGTACGGCATCACCGTCAACGCGATCTCGCCCTCGGCGGCGACGGAGATGACCGCGACTATCCCCGACAACATCGACGCCATAAAAGGCTCCCGAGGGATCACGCACGGCGGCCGCGCCGCGACGCGCACCGGCCAGCCCGAGGAGTGCGCCCCGATCGTGGTCTACCTCGCCAGCGACGAGGCGCAGGAGATCACGGGGCAGATCTTCGGCATGGGCGCGGACCGGCTCTCGCTCTACTCGCACCCGGACCCGAAGATCCGCATCTTCCACGAGGGCGGCTGGACGCTGGACCTGGTGCGCGAGCGCGTGCCCGCGCTGATGGTCCCCGCCCTCGAGTCAATCGAGCTGCGGATCTAGGGCGGCAGGGGCAAGCGGGCAGGGGGCAGCCCTCTGGAGGGCGGGTACTAACCCGCTGCCTCGGCAGGCAGCCGCTTCGGCGGCGGCTCGCGTGAGGCGAGGATCGCGAGGGCGCCCGTGAGGTAGGCGGCGACGAACGCCGCGAACACGCCGTCGTACGAACCGACCGCGTCGAAGTACAGCCCGCCGAGAACCGGGCCCAGCGCGCCGAAGGCGATCGTGAACGGCGCAGCGACGCCTCGCACGGCCCCGATATGCACGCGCCCGAAGTACTTCGCCCAGATGAACTCGCTCAGCGGCACCGTTCCGCCGAACCCGAAGCCCCAGAGGAAGAACCCGAGGAACATCAGCGGCAGCGCCCCCGCCTGCGCCGAGACGAGCATGATCACCACGCCCGTCGCCGAGATCGAGAGCGCCGTCGCCGAGAGGTAGCGGACGTGCACCCGCTGCAGGAAGTAGCCCCACACGAACTTCGAGCTGAGGTTCGCGCCGCCGTTGACCGCAATCGCCAGCGCGGCCTCGGTGCGCGTGAAGCCGTTGTCCGTCATGAACGGAATGGCGTGCACCAGCACCGCCGAGAGCGCCATGATGTTCAGCCCGTAGCCGGCCATGAGGAGCCAGATGGCGGGCGTGCGCAACGCCTCGCCGCGCGTGTAGGAGTTCGCGGCGTCGCGCGCCTGCGCCTCGGCCGCGCTGCGGTCGATGTCCGCGGTCGCGCCGGGCTCGAGGCCGTCCGGCAGCAGCCCGTAGTCCTCGGGTTGGCGGCGCATCACGAGCGCGACCGGCACGACGAGGGCGAACACGACCACGGCGAGGATCGCGTAGGCGTCGCGCCACCCGGCCGAGTCGACGATGCGCGTCATCGTCAGCGGCATGATCAGCCCGGCGAGCGAGATGCCCGACGAGCCGAGCGCGATCGCCCATCCGCGCCGCTCGACAAACCATTTCGAGAGCGTCGCGTTCACGACCCGCGGCCCGACCAGCGAGAAGCCCGCGCCGCCCGCGATCATCGAAAGCGCGACGAACTGCCACAGCTCCTCGACGCGTGACATGGCGAGGAACGCGACCGCATAGATGCAGGCGCCGGCAAGCATCAGCGGCCGCGCGCCGTGGCGGTCGATGAACGGCCCGAGCAGGAAGCCGGCGACGCCGCCGAGCAGGAAGGCGGAGGAGCCGCCGAGGGTGTACTCGGCGGCGGTCCAGCCGAGGTCCTCGGTCATCGGGCGGAGGAAGACGCCGGCGATGCCGCCGGCGGCGCCTATCGCCGCGAACTGCGCGACGACGGCCCCGACGACGATCCACCAGCCCCAGAAGACGCCGCGACGCCTCGCGGCGGCCGGCGGCGGTGATCGCGGCTCATCGCCGTCCAGGGGGGCCGCGGGGTCGCGACTCATGGAGGGAGCATAGCGCCAGGGAACTACGGCTAGGCCGAGGTCTCCCGCAGCGCCACGACCGGGATCTCCCGGTCGGTCTGCGACTCGTACGTCGCGTAGCGCTTCGCCGCGGTCTTGAAGCGCTCGAAGCGGGGCTGCCGGTCCTCGCCGGCCGAGGGCTCGGCTCGCAGCGAGCGCCTACCCGCGCGTGTCTGCACCTCGACCGCGGGGTTGGCGACGAGGTTGTGGTACCAGCCCGGATTGCTCGGCTCCGCCCCGTTCGAGGCGACAACCAGCAGCGAGCCGTCCTCTTCGATGTAGAGCAGCGGCACCGTCCGCCGCTTCCCGGAGCGCTGGCCCGAGGTGGTCAGCAGCAGCACCGGCAGCTCGAATCGGCCCATCACCCGTCCCCCGGTCAGCCGGAAGACAAAGACGTGGAACGGAACGAACAAGCGTAGGAAGAGCTTCATGCCTGCCTCCAGCCCGGGCGGGGGCCTACTGATTGAACTTGTCGTCGCGCCAGGAGAGGGCGGCCTTGAGCCCCTGCTCGCGGCCGATCCTCGAGAACTCGAGGGCGGCGTCGGTCTTGTGCGCTATCGCATCCGTCTCGCGCGCCGCCTCCTGCAGCATGGTACGCCCCATCAGCTCGATCGCCTTGTTGACGATCCCCTTGTTCGCGGCGAGCAGGTCGTGCGGGATCATCGCGACCCGCGAGGCGAGTTCGTGGACCTCGTCGGCGAGCCGCTCCGCGGGGACCGCGCTCAGCACGAGCCCGATCCGCTCGGCGGTCGCGCCGTCGATGAAGTCGCCGGTGAGCAGCATCCGCTTCGCCCACTGCGGGCCGACCATGTAGGTCCACATGTGGGTCGGTGGGCTGCCCTGCACGCGGACGGGTGGGAACCCGATCTGCGTGTCCTCGGCGGCGACGATCATGTCGCAGTGCATCGCGAGGTCCGTGCCGCCCGCGACGCAGTAGCCGTGGATCTGCGCGATCACGGGCTTGCTGAGCTCCCAGATCTGCGCGAGCCGCCGGGTCGTCCCCCGCAGGTCGTTGATATCGGTCCGGATCGGCTTCTCGCCGCCGGGCGTCCGGCCTTGCGGCGTGATGTCGAAGCCGGCGCAGAACACCGGACCCGCACCGCGGATCACGATGCAGCCCGCCTCCTCGTCCTGCTCCGCCGCCACGAGGGCGTCGAGCAGTTCGTTCTGCAGCTCAAGACTGAGCGCGTTGCGCTTCTCTGGCCGGTTGAGCGTGACGTAGCGCACGCGATCGCGCGTCTCGGTAAGTATCGTCGCGTAGGCCATCCTGCCCTCCCGGTCATCTTCGCCGTGCCGCGCGATGATACAGGCGAGCGGGGCCGAGGCCGCCGCACGGTCGAGAGGGGAGCTCTACCAGTTCGATGTGCGGCTCAAGAAGCGGGTCCGGTAGCCTGAGGGCCTACCAGCGGGGAGCCCCCGGTGGGAGCCGGGGCTCGAAGTCCTAGCATCTGCTGTTCCACAGTGCGCGCACGAACTCACGTGCGCCTTCGAGATCGGGATCAGTCGCGAGTTGCCGCTCCTCGATGACCCGCTGCACCCAGTCTGGGCCTTTCCGACCGATCGATCTACAGAAGCCCTCCATCTCGCCGACCGGTACGATCCAAAGGCCCGTTGATTCACAAAGCTCCTGCAAGTCTTGGAATTGCCGCGTCGCTTGACCCTTGGGGATGGCAGACGCACCAGACTGCTTGACGGCATCCCAAGGGGATGCACTGCGAAAAACCTTGTCAATCACCGAGCGCAGCTCCCTCTCGGGGTTGCTGCTAGGCAACTCTTTGTCGAGCATCTCCCGGATGTGGGCCTTAATCTGATCTAGACTGAGCGCTGGCTTGCTGCCGGCGACGGACGTTCGAACCCTCTGAGCCACCGGCTGGATCGTAGTCCAATCGCTTCCGAGGGCGTCGACAATCGCTTTCATTGTGCCTTCGTGTCTGACTATGTCGAGGTCAGCAATTACATCCACCTGGACGTCCAAGGCCGTAAGTGTTTCCGCGAGGGTGGCCATCCGGTCCTTACCGTTTGCGTGAACAAAAAGAACATCGGGCTGGCCCTCGCCGTGAACGTCACCAAGGTCGAGGATGGAGCTATAGAACATACAGTCGCTGTCAGCCTCGCAGATGATCACCCTCTCGTGAAAGACACCGGACATCACTGAAGAATAGTTCATTAGCGGATCGTTGCCGATCTTCTTCACGATCTTCTTGTCGAGTTCCTTGACGCGGTTGACGTTGCCATCACGCTGAATCCTCAAGAGTCGAAGGTGATCTGAGGCAACGTTGACTAGGCCTTGGAGGACGTCAGGGCTGTGAGTGGCCACAAACAATTGCGCTCCGGACGGTTTCTCGGTGGCAATGATCTCGCCAAGGAACCGTGCTTGAGGTGGATGAAGGAATGCCTCTGGCTCGTCGAGTAGTAGAACTGATGCTGTGGTGGGCGCTAGCAGGTGCAAGATAACGCTAGCAAAGCTACGCATGCCGTCGCCCTGCTCGGTGAGTGGGCTGGTCGAAGCGCGGAGCCGTTCGCGGTAAGACTTCGATAGCCGATCTTCGCTAGGTTGCACAGCCGGTCTGTTTCCGACCAACAGGGGAATATTTCCACCTACACGCTCCAGAATCATGTCAGCATTGAACGCCTTGCGGAAGTATGAGCTGAGTTTCAACTCGAGAGCATCATCTTCGACCAGCATGTGAATTGGGTGCGACAGCTGACCTTCAACGAGGTTGATGGCGTCAGGTGGGTTGCTGCCTCGAAGGCGATTCTCCGTGGTCATGTTCAGGCAAAACAACGTTCGTACAACATGAATCCTGTCAGGCCACCATTCCTGTAGCACATCGGGGTCCCTTACGGAAAAGTCCCATAGATATCCTGAATAGCTTATGAGGTCTCCTACGCGTCTGATGTACGCGTGTTTGGTGACGAACCGCAGGAAGTCGATAGGCTCGCCAACGATCCGACGCCGATACGATTGTAGTACCGTAAGGCTAGGGTGTTCATTGAAAGCGCTCCCGACTTCACGCAATGCTGCGCTCTTGCCCGCGTTGTTAGGGCCGACTAGAACCACAATATCGGCTGGGTCAAGGCGAATGGTGGTGCCGTCAGAGAAGGTGATGCTCTCGAAAGTCACCGACGGACGGACAGGATCCGGGCTCAGCTCAAGATTCTCAGGCATTCCGATTGTGCTGCCGTTTCTAGGATCCGGCACTAGCCACCGGAGCCCCGCGTCCCGCGGGTGTGCAAGGCGTTCTCGTGAACAGGCGGTCGATCATCAAGACTGTAGAACAGCCGTACGACAGGGTCCACCCCTGCGCGAGCCCCGCTCCGTAGTGGCCCGCTCAGCGGACAGCAGGCGGGCCCGAGTCCCGAAATCGTATGCGGCGTATTGGCTGGGGACCGAGGATTCGAACCCCGACCTACTGATCCAGAGTCAGCTGTCCTACCATTAGACGAGTCCCCAGTGGACCTCTCCACCCTAGCAAAGCCTCGGCCAGTGGTCACGATCCCTCGAGGGCGCGCGTGCGCCTCGAGGCTGCCGCTCAGGCGGGGTAGGCGGCGCGCAGGGCGGCCTCGGCGGCGGCGAGGCGCTCGAGGGAGGGGGCGGGGCCGACGATCTCCATCGTCTCGAAGAGCGGCGGGGTGATGCGCTTTCCGGTGACGGCGACGCGGCAGAGCATGAACAGGTCGCCGGCGCGCACGTCCAGCTCCTCGGCGAGCGCGCGCAGTGCGGCCTCGAGGGTGTCGGTAGTCCAGTCGCTGCTCAGCGGCTCCAGCGTCGCCGCCACGGCGGCGAGCGAGGGCGCGGCCTGCTCCGGCTGCTTGCGGAAGGAGCGCCCGATGAACTCGCCCGGCTCGGCGACGGGGACGTCCTCGGCGAAGAAGAAGTCGGTCAGGCCGGCCACCTCGGAGAGCAGCTTCACGCGCTCGCGGATCAGCGGGGTGAACTGCCCGACCAGCTCGCGGTCGGCCGGCCGCTCGACCGAGGCCGGCAGGTCGCGGTCGAGGCGCTCGGCGAAGCGCGCGGTCAGGTCGGCCTCGGGGAGCTGGCGCATGTAGACGCCGTTCATCCACTCCAGCTTCTCGCTGTTGAAGGCGGCGGGCGCCGGGTTGAGGTCGGCGAGGTCGAAGGCGGCCGCCATCTCCTCGCCCGAGAGGATCTCGGTCTTGTCGTCGATCGCCCAGCCCGTGATCGCGAGGAAGTTGAGCAGCGCCTCGGGCAGGTAGCCCTGGTCGGCGTAGTCCAGCACGGACTGCGCGCCGTGGCGCTTGGACAGCTTGCCCCCGTCCGGCCCGAGGATCACGGGCGTGTGCACGAAGATCGGCGGCTCGTAGCCGAGCGCCTCGAAGATCCGCACGTGGCGCGGCGTCGAGGGGATCCACTCGTCGCCTCGGGTGACGTGCGTGATCGCCATCGCGTGGTCGTCGACGGCATGGGCGAGGTGGTAGGTGGGGAAGCCGTCCGACTTGAGCAGCACGAGGTCGTCGAGCAGGCGGTTCTCGTAGCGGATCTCGCCGCGAATCAGGTCGCTGAACGTGGTGACGCCCTCGCGCGGCATGCGGAAGCGGATCACGTGCGGCTCGCCGCCGGCGGCGCGTTCGGCGCCCCGGGCGGCGTCGAGGTCGCGGCAGGCGCCCTCGTAGCCCTGCGGCCGGCTGGCGGCGCGCTGGCGCTCGCGCATCGCGCGCAGGTCGTCCGGGGTGCAGAAGCAGCGGTAGGCGTGGCCGTCGCGCAGCAGCGCCTCGCTGGCGGCGTGGTAGCGCTCGAGGCGCTGCGACTGCACGTAGGGGCCGTAGTCGCCTCCGGCCCCGGGGCCCTCGTCCCAGTCGAGGCCGAGCCAGCGCAGCGAGTCCTCGATGCGTCCGACGGAGCCCTCGACGGCGCGCGACTGGTCGGTGTCCTCGATGCGCAGGATGAAGGCGCCTCCGTGGCGGCGGGCGTGCAGCCAGGTCCAGATCGCCGTGCGGATGTTGCCGACGTGCGGGTCGCCGGTGGGGCTGGGCGCGTAGCGGACGCGGACGCTCATCGCGGGCCTCCCGTGCCGGACGCCGCCAGCGGCTGCGGCTCCACCCCGTGGTCGGCGCGCAGCGCCTCGATGGCGTCGCTGAGGTCCTGCGGGAGCGGCGCCTCGAACTCGCGCCACTCGCCGCTCGAGGGCAGACAGAGCCCGAGGCGGCGTGCGTGCAGCGCCTGCCGCGCGATCCGCGGCGAGGGCCGGCCGTAGACGCCGTCGCTGAGGATCGGGTGGCCGGTCGCCTGCAGGTGCACCCGGATCTGGTGCGTGCGGCCGGTCAGGATGCGTACTTCGAGCAAGGCGGCCTCCTCGCCGTACTGCTCCAGCACTCGGTATTCGCTGAACGCGGAGTCGCCGCGCTCGACGACGGCGCGGCGGGTCGGGTCGGCCGGGTCGGGACCGAGCGGCGCGTCGATATGGCCGCGGCGCGGCTCGACGACGCCCTCGGCGATAGCGAGGTAGATCTTGAGCGTCTCGCGCGCCTTCCACTGCGCCCGCAGCGCGTCGCGCGCGGCGGCGGAGCGTGCGAAGGCGATCACCCCGGAGGTGTCGCGGTCGAGCCGGTGCACGAGGCCGGAGCGCGTCCCGCCGATCTTTTGCACCTCGGGGTAGCGGGTGCGCACGGTGTGGATCAGCGTCACCGCCGGTCGGCCCTGTACGGGATGCACCAGCAGCCCCGCCTGCTTGTCGATGATCAGCGTGTGCTCGTCGGCGAACAGCACCTGGAGCGGCACGTCGAGCGCCATCGCGTCGAGGTCCGGCTGCGCGGGGAGCCGGACGGTGATCGCGGTCCCCTCGGCGACCTCGCGGCCGGCGTGGGTCCGCGGCTCGCCGGCGACCTCGACGCGGCCCTGGTCGATCAGCCGCCGCGCCTGGTTGCGCGAGAGGTGCACGAGCTGCTCGGCGACGAGCCGGTCGAGCCGGTCCGTGCGCGGGGCGGCGAAGCGCTCCTGCTGCATCAGGCGCGCTCCGGCTTGCTGCCGGGCCGGACGAGGGAGAGCACGGCGAGCGCGAACACGCCGACCACGATCGAGGAGTCGGCGACGTTGAAGGAGGGGTAGTGGGTGGGGTCGATGAAGTCCGTCACCGTGCCTCGGAAGAGCCGGTCGATCAGGTTGCCGATCGCGCCGCCGAGCACGAGCGCGAGCGCAGCCTCGTAGAGGCGGTCGCCGGGCGGGGCGGCGCGCAGGAAGATCAGCACGATCACGGCGCCGAGGATTGAGCTGGCGATCAGGAACGGGCCGCCATCCTGCAGGATCCCGAACGCGGCCCCGGAGTTCTCGACGTGCGAGATGCGGATCAGATCGAAGCCCTCGGGCCAGGTCTCGCCCTCGCTCAGCCAGGCGCGCACGAGCGCCTTCGTGAGCTGGTCGAGGATCACGACCGCCGCGGCGATGCCGGCGAAGCGCCGGAGCTGCCCGCGCAGCGCGCCCGGGCGCGCTGCGTCCTCGTCCGATCCGGTTGCGGCGACGGCCTGCTCCATGCCTCCATCCTATCGAAGGGCGCCGTTGCGGTCCGTTGGCCCTCGCCTCTGAGCGCACATCCGCTACGATGGCTGCGAGCGTCGCGCGCGTGCGCGCACGCCCCCAACTGAGGCTCATTGGTGGTCCGCCACGGTGAGGAGCGAGCTTTCGTGACGACAAGCAATCTGCCCGGCCGCAAGCCGGTGCGCCCGCCCGAGGATCGCCTCCCGCGGGGACAGCGACTGACCGACGGCTGGCCGGTGCTGACCTACGGCTCAACGCCGCGCATCGACCTCGCGACCTGGGAGTTCCGCATCTTCGGCCTGGTCGAGGAGGAAGTGCGCCTCAACTGGGAGGAGTTCAACGCGCTGCCGCAGGCGGAGGACACCTCCGACATCCACTGCGTGACCACCTGGAGCCGCTACGACAACCACTGGCGCGGCGTGCGCTTCACCGACGTCATGGCCCTCGCCAAGGTGCTGCCCGAGGCGAAGGAAGTGATGTTCCACTCCTACGGCGGCTACACGACGAACGTGTCGCTGGACGAGCTGCTGCACGAGGGCGTGCTGCTCGCGCACACGCACGACAACAACCCGATCGATCGCGACCACGGGGGCCCGCTGCGCGGCGTGATCCCGCAGCTCTACTTCTGGAAGAGCGCGAAGTGGGTGCGCGGCATCGAGTTCCTGCCCGATGTGCGCCCGGGCTTCTGGGAGATGTACGGCTACCACATCCACGGCGACCCGTGGAAAGAGCAGCGCTACTCCTACTCCTGAGGAGCACCCGATGGCGACACACCACGATCGCATCACCCCCGAGCAACAGGCGCTGATCGAGGCGTCGCACGTCTTCTTCGTCGCCAGCGCCGCGCCGGACCTCGGAGACGGGCCGGAGGGGCAGGGGCCGGTCAACCTCTCGCCGAAGGGCGCGACGGTGCTGCACGTCCTCGACGAGCGGCGCGTCGCCTGGCTCGACTATCGCGGGAGCGGCAACGAGACGGCGCGCCACGCCGAGGCAGGCGGCCCGGTCACGCTGATGCTCATGTCGATGGACGGGGACGACGCCGCGATCGTGCGGCTCTACGGCCACGCCCGCGCGCTTCCCCTCGAGGGCTCCGCGCTGTCGGAGCAGCTCTGCGAGGCGGCCGCGGAGGACCTCGGCCTGCCGCAGCGCCAGATCATCGAGGTCACGGTGGAGCGCACGCAGACGAGCTGCGGCTACGGAGTGCCAGTCTTCGAGTACCGCGGTGAGCGAGCCCGCGCGCAGCGCGGGCGGCGTTTCAAGGCGCGCGCCCGCAGTTAGCCTGACGCCCCCCTTGTCCCCTCTCCCTGGGGAGAGACACCCCAGGGTGCCAACTGGTCAAGCGGCGAGCTGCTCGCGGTCGTGCCGCCGCGCCCTCGGCGCCTTCTCGCCCGGCGGGCGGCGGAGCGCCCTCACCCCAACCCTCTCCCTCGGGGAGAGGGGGCCGGACGGTCTCGCGGCGGCCGGGCGGGCGATTCGGGCGGGGGCGTGGGGGCGCAGCCCCCACAGCAAGAACATCCGAGGGTGGGTGGGTGGGCCGAGCGGCCCTGCGGGGTATCCCCCCGTCAACGGCAAGCCCGTGCGCACGCTCCTCCGGGATGGGGGTGTGGGGGGCGCAGCCCCCCGCAGACGAGGGTTAGGGTGAGGGGACCGTAGATCCCCTGCCCTAGCAGGGTGCTGAAAAAGGGGCGGTCGTCTGGCAGGATAGGACTGGCGGCGGGGGCGTAGCCTGGAGGCTGCCCCATGCGCGGTGACGCCGAGCGTCAGGCCAACATCATGCTCGCGGTCACGCCGGACTCCTTCATCCCGGACGACCACCCGATCCGCCGCATCAAACCGATCGTCGATTCCGCGCTGCAGCAGCTCTCGGGGCTGTTCGACACGATGTACTCAACGAGCGGCCGGCCCTCGATCCCGCCCGAGCACCTGCTCAAGGCGAGCCTGCTGATCGCGCTCTACTCGGTGCGCAGCGAGCGCCAGTTCTGCGAGCGGCTGCGCTACGACCTGCTCTTCAAGTGGTTCCTCGACCTCAACATCTCAGACGCACCGTTCGACGCCTCGACCTTCTCCAAGAACCGCGAGCGCCTGCTCGCCGCGGACGCCGCGCGCGCCTTCTTCGCCGAGGTGGTGGCCGAGGCGAAGCGGCGCCGGCTGCTCTCCGCCGAGCACTTCACGGTGGACGGGACGCTGCTCGAGGCCTGGGCCTCGCTCAAGAGCTACCGCCCGCGCGACGAGCAGGAGCCACCCCAGGGCGGGCGCAACCCGGATGTCGACTTCCGGGGGCGGCGGCGCAGCCGTGATACGCATAGTTCCGGCACGGACCCGGAGGCGCGGCTGTACACAAAGGGGTCGGGGCAGACAGCGAAACTGAGCTACCTGGGCCATCTGCTGACCGAGAACCGGCACGGCCTGGTGCTGGATGTGGAGCTGACCGAGGCGAACGGGTACGCCGAGCGGCGGTCACGATGCTGGAGCGCAGCGTGAGCGGCTGCGGGACGCTGGGCGCCGACCGCGGCTACGACACGCGCGACTTCGTGGCGGCGCTGCGCGCGCGCGGCGTGACGCCGCACGTGGCGCAAAACGACCGCCGCCGCCGCAGCGCCGTGGACGGGCGTACCACGCGGCATCGCGGCTACAGGCAGAGTCAGAAGCGACGCAAGATCGTGGAGCAGGTCTTCGGCTGGATGAAGACCGTGGGCGGCGGGCGCAAGCTGCGCTTCGTGGGCCGCGAGCGCAACCGCGGCTGGCTGGAACTCACCGCCGCCGCCTACAACCTGGTGCGCATGGCCGGGCTCGAGACTGCCGCGGCGTAGGCGCAGTGCGCCCTCCGCCCCGCCAAGGAGCCCCCAGA
Organism: Dehalococcoidia bacterium; assembly: GCA_965247925.1. Taxonomy (GTDB): domain Bacteria; phylum Chloroflexota; class Dehalococcoidia; order UBA2979; family UBA2979; genus VXMT01. The sequence goes on along the minus strand of CBDFIB010000003.1, from coordinate 53,169 downwards.
GGCACCCGGAGGCAGGTCAGGAGGCCGCGATCACGAAGCCGGAGGCGGCCTCAAGCCGCCTCTCGCCATTCCGAGACCCCGAAAGGCGCTTCTTCAGCAGCCTGCTAGTGGTATCGACCCCGTCAACGGGTTATTGGAAAGGGTCAGGGACCTCAGGCTCGTGAGGTCGCCGAGCGCGGGCGGTATCGACCCCGTCAATTGGTTGAAGCCAAGGGCCAGACTCTCCAGGTTCGTGAGGTTGCCCAGTTCGGGCGGTATTTCCCCCGTCAACTGGTTGCTGGGAAGGCGCAGAGTCATCGCTCCGGTCAACTCGTTGATGCCAAGCTCCAGCGACCTCAAGTTCGTGAGACTGCCCAGTTGCGGTGGTACAGCTCCCGCCAGCCGGTTGCGAGGAAGGTCCAGCACCACCAGGTTCGTGAGCTCGCCCAGTTGGGGAGGTATCGGCCCCGCCAACTGATTGCTGGTGAGGTTCAGCCAAGTCAGGTTCGTGAGGCTGCCCAACTGGGGAAGTATCGCTCCCGTCAACTGGTTTTGGGAGAGGTCCAGTCCCTCCAGCTTCGTGAGGTTGCACAACTCGGGCGGTATTGCGCCAGCCGGGTGATTCTCTCGTAGCCGGAGCTCAGTGACACGGCCGTCGCTGTCAGGGGTGACGCCGTACCAGAAGCGAAGAGGGACACCGCTTAGCCCGAATCCACCGATCGAAGCTTGACAGGGCGGGATGCGGGGCTGGCGGAGAGTTCGGCGGGCGTGGCGGCGTTCGCCAGGCGGCGGCGCGGGCGGAGCGGAGCGAGGAGCCCTCGCTCAGCGCCGCTCGGGGGCGCTGAGCGAGGGCGCGAGGGTGCGCGAGGCGTGCGCGGGCATGCTGGTGCGAGCCTCGGACCCGGGGCCAGCGCTGTGGGCGGGGCGTGAGGCGGGGAGCGGTAGCGCCCGGAGTCGCGCGAGCGCGGCTGTCCACTGGGCGGCCCAGGGCCAGCGCTTCGGGAGGTGCAGGGTCCAGCGCCGGGCAGAATGGGTGAGCCGTCCGGCGAGAGCGAAGTAGCGCCGCCTGAGCGTCTTCGTCGTCACGATTCCCTCGCCGAGCCCGAGGCGCGCCGTCCAGCGGGCGAGGTTGTGCGCGATCACCTGCACCGCGAGCCACGCCGCGTTCGCGGTGCAGCGGCCCGAGGGGAGATGGTTCAGCCCGACGCCGTACTTGAGATCGCGGATCGCGTTCTCGATCTCGGCGTGGCGGCGATGGTCGGCCTCCAGCTCCATCATCTCTCCGGCGCGATCGCTGATGAAGGCGTGGTAGCTATAGTTCACGAAGAGCGCGAGCTGTGAGCCGGGCGCCGGCTTGACGCGCCGCACGATGAGCCGCACCGGGGTGGCATCCTCCTTGTGCTGGAACGGCGTGTAGGTCGTCTCGGCGACATCGGCGCCGCCCGGCAGCCAGTACGGGATCGGCGTCCAGTCCTCTTCCGCTATCGCCTCGATCAGCCGGCGTACGCTCGGCTGCTGGCGAATGGTGATTGAGAAGCGGACATCCAGCGCGCGGCAGGCGGCGACGACGGCGTGGGTGTAGAAGCCGCTGTCGGCGCGCACCGTGAGCTGCCCCGACGCCCCGGCCTCGCGCAGCCGCGCCACCGTCTCACGCAGGAAGTGGGCGGCGCCGCGGGCGGTGTGCGCGCGGCCCTCGCGCAGCCGCGCCATCAGCACCTCGCCCGTCCCGGCCGCCACCGCGAGCAGCGGGTGATAGCCGCGCGCGCCGCTGTAGCCGGGCTGGCGGGCGCCCTCCTTCGCCAGGCCGTAGGTCTCGCAGAGCGTCGAATCGAGGTCGATCGTGAACGGCGCATCGCCGGGTCCCGCCCCGGCCGCCCAGCCGCGGGCGAGCAACTCGCGGCTGAGGCGGTCGAGCTGGCGGACGTGGCCCCAGCTGAAGCTGCGCAGGAAGGTCCCGAGGGTGGACGGCGCCTTCACGGTGCAGCCGAGCACGCGCCCGGCGCCGCCTGAGCGCAACGCAGCGGCGTCGTCGATGCAGTCGCCGCCCGCGAGCGCCGAGGCGGCCAGGGTCAGCAGCTTGTCGCCGGCGTTCGCGCGCCCCGCCGCGTCACCGAGGTCGAGGTAGCTGTCGGCGAGCTCTTGCAAACCGAGATGCTGGGCGAGCGTGGCCGGGAGGAGCAGCCCCGCATCGGCCACCAGGCGGTGGTCGTCGAAGGCGATGTCTATCCGGTCGGGGTCGCTCGTTGGTAGCATCGAATGGGTGCTCCCTGTGGCTGGTACGTGATTTGTCAAAACCCATTGTCCCAGCTACAGCGGAGCACCCAACCGCAGCCGCTCGCGCGCTCTTCTTCGGTGGATTCGGGCTAAGCCAATTCGGAGAGGACGTCCAGTTCGCGCCGTCCGTGGCTTGGTAGAGCGCCACGAGCGTAGCCCTGTCCGACTCGGGACTCCCGCTTCCTCGCACAGCACACTCGATATCCGCTGCTATGGGCTCGGGCCCGGGCTCGGGTGTGGGCGTCGGCGTGGGTGTGGTGTCGGTGTGGGCGTCGGCGTTGGCGTCGGCGTGGGCGTGGGTGTCGGCGTGGGCGTGGGTGTCGGCGTGGGCCTGGGTGTCGGCGTGGGCCTGGGTGTCGGCGTGGGCGTCGGCGTGGGCGTGGGCGTGGGCGTGGGCGTGGGCGTGGGCGTGGGCGTGGGCGTGGGCGTGGGCGTCGGCGTCGGCGTGGGCGTGGGTGTCGGCGTGGGCGTGGGCGTCGGCGTGGGCGTGGGTGTCGGCGTGGGCGTGGGTGTCGGCGTGGGCGAGGGCGCGGGCGTCGTGGCCGTTGCGCTGGCCGCCGCTGCGGGCGCCTCCGTCGGCGTGCGCACCGGTGTGGCCGGCGGCGTGGGCATCGGCGTGACCGCCGGCGCGGCGGTGCTCGGTGGAGTGCCATCGCCGCTGCTGCAGCCGGCGAACAGTAACAAGCCTGCGAGGAGGGCTGGCAGGACCATAGCGGCGCGGGGCAACGGCGACTCCAGTTTGGGGATGCCAGCAAGGCCCTCCCGCAATCATGACAGCTTTGCCTCCCGCGCCGCTCCCCGAAACGCGCGCTATGCCCCGCGCCCCATCGCGTCGCTGGTCCTTCGAGAGTGGGTGAGGCCTTGAGCCGATGGAGGCGTGGGGCGCAGCCCCCACAGAGAAGAAATCGGAGGCGGGTGGGTGGGCCGAGCCGCGCGCAGTGCGTGCTCGTCCGGGTCCGGCGCTGCAGGCGGCTACGCGCCGTCGGCGGAGAGGATCAACGCGCTCGTCGGGACGCCCGTACCGGCAGTGGCGAGGGCGGTCCGCGGGCGGCGCTCCAACTGGTTCACCGCGTCGCCGCGGATCTGGCGCGCCGCCTCGGTGATCATGCTGAAGCCGTGCAGGTAGCCGTCGGCGAGCTGGCCGCCGTGCGTGTTGAGCGGGATGTCGCCCTCAAGGGTCGTGCGGCCCTCGCGGAACAGCTCGTGGGCCGCGCCCGGCGCGGCGAAGCCGTAGGCCTCGAGCGACATCAGCACCATCGGCGTGAAGTGGTCGTAGAGCTGCAGCGTCTCGATGTCGCCCGGCTCCATCTCCGCCACGCGGTAGGCCTCGCGCGCCGTCTCCTCGGCCTCCTCCAGCACGGACAGGCTGTCGCGCTGGTAGCTCGTCATCGACTCGGTGCGGCTACCCGTGCCCTGCGAGGCGCCGGAGATGTACACCGGCGGGCGCTTCGAGCGCCCGCTGGCCGCCAGCTCCCGCGCCTTCTCCGCCGAGACGACGACGACGGCGCTGCCCCCGTCCGTCTCGAGGCAGCAGTCGAGCAGCCGCAGCGGCTCCGTGATCCAGCGCGAGTTCTCGTGATCATCGAGGGTCACGGTGCGGCCGTACTGCATCGCGTGCGGGTTGATCGCGCCGTTGTTGCGGATCTGCACGGCGCAGAGGCCGAACGCCTCGGTCGTCAGGTTGAAGTCGTGGAGGTAGCGCCTGGCGAACATCGCCACCCACTGCGCCGGGGTGACGAGGCCGACGGGGATGCGGTACTGCATCCCGTCCTCGACGTAGCGGCCCGCCCGCGAGCGTCCGCCCGGCCGCAGCGAGCGCCGGATCGAGCGGAAGGCGACCACGACGTCCGCCTGCCCGGCGGCGATCGCCGCCGCCGCGTGCACGACCGTGCCGACGGAGCCGCCGCCGCCGTGCGGGATCTCGCTGAAGAAGCGCAGGTTGGGGATGCCGAGGCTGCGCATGATGTCGATCTCGAACAGGTCCGTGTTGGCGTGCATCTTCACGATCGCGTCGACATCGCGCGGCGCGAGGCCGGCGTCGTCCAGCGCCGCCGTGATCGCCTCGAGGGCGAGCCGCAGGTTGGAGCGCCCCGCGTTGCGCGAGAACTCGGTCTCGCCCACCCCGATGATCGCGGCCCGGTTGCGAACGCTCACGCTGCCTCCTCGCGCGCGTCGTGAGGATAGCGGAGGGCACGTGTGCTGTGGGGGTGGGGTGCTGCGGCACGCCCGTCGGAGCTACCAGCCGTGTGGCTTGGTGACCACGCCGACCTCGTCGGTCAGTGTGTCGGGGAGCAAGCTTCGCCGCAGGTGGCTCCTCCAGAGGCGCTTCACGTAGGTGGCGGCGCCGGCCAGCCGTCGCGGGCTGGTGTTTCTCTCGTCGGGGTTGACCAGCGTGACGCGAAGGCCGAGGCCGTCCCTCACGTAACGCATCGCGGCTGCGAAGTCGGCGTCGTTGGAGACGACGACCGCCTGCTCGTACTCGCCGTTGAAGCCGTCCACCAGCAGGCGCGTGGCCAGGTTTACGTCCGACCCCTTCTCCTCGGAGTTCCTGACGCGGACGTGGGTTGGCAGCCCCGGCACAGGCTCCGCAAGAGGGCGGCGCCGGACGCCGGATCGGAACGCTCCGTAGTGGATCTGGAGATCGGGCAGCGTGGCGAGCGCTCTCAGGTACACGAGTTGCCTACGGGGTTGATTGGGGTTTCCCGGACGAGCCTCGAGCCGCGCGGTGAAGTAGCAGACCGTGTGGATGGTGTCCTCGGGAACGAGGGTCGCGGCCAGCTTCCGCAGGTCCAACCATCTGAAAGAGGTGTCCTTGAGGGCGCGGTAGTAGAGGTTGAAGCCGTCGATGTAGGCGTTGGTAATCAATTTCTACCCCGCACAAAGACAGAGACCGCCACGAGGGCGGTCTCGACCCTACCGCCGAGGCGATAGGGGTAGCACAAAGAGACTATACCGATCGACGGGTCGCCGTCAAAGGTGCGCTTGGTCCCACACAAAGACAGAGACCGCCACGAGGGCGGTCTCGACCCTACCGGCGAAGCGATAGGGGTGGTGCAAAGATGCTACGTCCGCTGCGGGTTCCACGTCAACGACGCGTTGCCCTCGGTAGACAGAGACCGCCACGAGGGCGGTCTCGACCCTACCGCCGAGGCGATAGGGGTAGTACAGAGATGCTACTGCAACCGCCCGCTCTCCGTCAACGGTCCCCCGCTCTCAGTACAGCGCGTCGAGGGGGTGGAGGCGCAACTCCGGGACGGCCTCGGCGAGCGTCTCGGGCGTCCAGGGGGCGTCGCCTTCGAGGGTCTGGGTGACCTCAAGGGGGGCGAAGAGGCCGACGGAGTTGCCCTGTACGAAGAAGGTCTGGCCGTTGATGTCCGCCGCCGCCTCCGTGCAGAGGAAGGCGATCACCGTCGCCACGCGCTCCGGCTCCTGCGCGACCGCCAGCATCCGCTCCGCGGACGAGGTGTCGAGGCCCCTCGCGCGGGCGCGCTCGACGGCGTCGTCGATCATGCGCGTGTGCGTGGCCGCCGGATTCACGTTGTTCATCGTGATCCCGTAGCGCCCGAGGTCGCGCGACGCGGAGTTCGTGAGCCCGTAGATGCCCGCCTTGCCCGCCGCGTAGGCCGAGGTGCCCGCCGACCCCAGCAGGCCGGCTCGCGAGACGATGTTCACGACCCGGCCCCAGCCACGCTCGCGCATCCCGCCGACGGCGCGGCGGGTGCAGTGGAAGGTGCCGAAGAGGTGCACCCCGACGACGGTCGCGAACAGCTCCGGGTCCAGCTTGTCCAGCGGCGCGCCCGCCGAGATCCCGGCGTTGTTGACGAGGATGTCGACTGGGCCCAGCTCGCGTTCGGCCGTCTCGATGATGCGGCTCGCCGACTCGAACTCGGCGACCGAGTCGTAGCTGGCGACGGCCCGGCCGCCGGACGTGCGGATGCCCTCGACGACCTCGTCGGCGAAGGCGCGGTCCTCGCCCTCGCCGTGATCGCTGACGCCGGGGTCGTTGACGACGACGGCCGCGCCGAGGGCGGCAAGCGCCTCGGCGGCGGCCCGCCCGATGCCGCGCCCGGCCCCGGTGACGACGGCGACGCGGCCGTCCAGGCGCGTGCTCACGCCCGGCCTCCGGCCGTGCGCCCTCCCCGCCCTACGAGTTGTTCGCGATGAACGCGAGCACGCGCTCCCAGGCGTCCGTCGAGGCGGCCTGGTGCTGGTCGGCGGTGCGGTCGAAGAAGGAGTGCGGCGAGCCGTGGTAGGAGAGCACGAGGTGCTCGACGCCGGCCTCGCTCAGCGCGGCCTCGAAGGCGTCGTTGTCGTCCTTCGAGATGTTCTGGTCGGCGCCCGCCTGCAGGGCCAGCACCGGGCACTCGAAGTCGCCGACGCGCTCGATCACCGGCGCGGAGTCCTCGAACCACTTGTTCTTCGGCATGCCGTAGAGGCCGATCGCGCCGGCCAGCCCGTGGCCCTCGGCGGCCTGCTGCCAGGACGAGGAGCCGCCGAAGCAGAAGCCGATGGTGAAGACGGCGCGGTCGGCCTGGCCGTCGCGGCTGCGCAGCTGGTCGCTGGCGGCGCGCACGTCGGCGGCGACGCCGGCGGCGGTGGTGGCCTGCACTTCCGGCCAGAAGTCGAAGTCCTCGCCGCGCTTGCCGAGGCCGGCCGTGCGCCCGAAGTAGTCGATCGCGACCGAGTCGTAGCCTCGCTCGGCGAAGCGCAGCGCCAGCTCCTCGTAGAAGCGGTAGAGCCCGCGCACGTCAGGCATCACGACGACGGCCGGGCCGAGCGGCTCGTCGGCCATCGCGCTGAAGGCCGAGAGCTGCGTCCCATCCGAGGCGGTGAGCGTCAGATCTTCGTGCTGGACGGCGGCTCCGGCGATGGCCGGCACCGGCGGCAGGGAGTCGAACTTGAAGCACATGGCGGGGTCCCTCTCAGTTTCTCAGGTCGTGTGTAACGGTCGCGCAGCACCGTACGCGAATCGCGCTGCGATGTGAACCGCGGGGCGCTGCGGCGAGCGGGCGCCTACGCCTCCGGCCGGGCGCGCTCGAGCAGATGCTCGCGCAGGCCGCGCCGCGCCTCGGCGGAGACATCGCACTCATCGAGGTAGGCCTCGATCGAGGGCCAGCGTTCGTCCATCGAACGGAGTGCGAGTTCCATGTTCGCCGCGGGGGTCGTGAACCGCCGGCGCCCGGCGGATTCCGTCCCGAAGGTCTTCGCGATGCGTTCGGATTGCGCCTCGCTGACGCCCAGATAGCGATCGGTGAGGGCGTAGTCCGCGGCGATCGTTTCGTCGGAGACGCCGAGCGTGCGCAGGATCACCGCGGTCACGAGGCCGGCGCGATCGCGGCCCGCCGTGCAGTAGTACGCGGCGGCGGCCGGTCGCTCCTCGGCGAGCGCTCTGAGCACCGCGCCGATCGCCCCGCGCCCCTGCTCCAGCATCCACGTGTACTGCACCGCGTAGTCCTCGGGCGTCCAGTCCCGGACCGGAGCCTTCACCGGATAGTGCGACGGCCCGATCTCCTTGATGAGCGGCAGGTGCCGCACGGTGACGCCGTGCTCCGCGAGCGGTGCGACGCCGAGCTTGTCCCGCTCGGCCTGCGTCCGCAGGTCGAACGCCAGCTCGACGCCAAGGTCGTGCAGCGTGGCGATGTCAGCGGGGGTGACGTCGGCGAGCGAGCCGGTGCGGAACAGCGTCCGCCAGCGCACGGACGCGCCCGAGGCCGTCGCGTAGCCTCCGGTGTCCCGGAAGTTCTGTGCGCCCTCGAGTGGCACGTGCCGGTCCAACGCGATCCTCCCGCGACTCTGGCCGCTACTCCTCGAGCCCGCGCCGGAACTCCTCCGCCAGCCGCGCGACCGCCTCGCCGCCGTCGGCGTGCCGCGAGGGCTCCCCCACGACCTCCCAGCGATCGCTCGCCTCGTCCCAGCGGTGCAGCAGCTCCACCTCGATGTGTCCGTCGCGGACGCCTGTCACCTCATGCAGCTCGGCGACGACGCGGCGCGTCGGCTCGCGCCAGTCCGGGCCGAGGCTGCGGATGTGCACCGCGTAGTCGAGCAGCGCCGCGTCCGCGTCCGGTACCTCGTTGCCCTCGATGATGATCGAGAACGCCTCCTCGACCCCGCCAGCGTGGAGCACCGTCGCAAGCGAGAGGCCTCCCGCGCGCAGCGCCTCGAAGACGCGCCGCACCGGCTCGCCCCAGAGGTAGTGAGGAAACGGCGTCTCCGCGATTTCGTGCATCACGAGGTAGCCGCCGTCAGGCGGCGCCGGGATGCCGAGCTCAGGACCGGCGTCGGTAGACAGCTCGTGGATCGGCGTGCCCTCGGGCGCATGGTCTAGCGTGGCGAGCATCGTGGTCGTCTTGCCGGCCAGGCGCGGGATCGCGAAGAACAGCAGCGAGCGCCGCGCGCGCGCGGCCGTCGCAAGCGTCGCCGCCATCTCAGGCGACATCGTGCGATTGGCGACCAGATCCTCGAGGCTCAGTTCTGCCATGGCAGGTCGATGATAGCGCGCCGCGACCGTCAATCGCTCTGCTGGAGCTGAACGACGTTGCCCTCGGGGTCCTCGAGCTGGCAGTAGCGGCCCCCGCCGGTCGAAGCGCCCAGCGGCACCGGGAAGTGGCAGCCGGCCGCCTCGCAGCGCGCGGCGAGCTCGTCGATGTTGCGGACGTGGATGGTGAGGTAGCGCAGTCCGGTCTGCGCGCGCGTGCCGCCTCGGGCGTGCTGGTGCGGCGGCGGCTCGGGCGGGTCGAGGAGCTTCAGCAGGGAGTCGCCGCACTCGAGCAGGTGCATCGTCCCGCCCGGTCCGGTCTGGCGCGAGCGCTGGAACGTCAGTCCCAGCGTGTCGCGGTAGAAGGCCACCATCCGCTCCGCATCCGTCACCACGATGGCGACATCCATCCCTGCCTTCGCCAGTTCGAGCACCATCTCCGCCTCCATCTCGCCGCTGCGCGATCGTAGCGCCACCGTACGCGCGCTGCGCCCTCGACGCGGCGCGCGCGAGGGCGCAGACTGCCACGAGGCAGCAGCGAGAGCGCGGGATTCGAGGGGGCGCAATGCCCGGCGCAGGCCACGATCCGGGGCACGTCTTCACGGGCAGCCCGCTCGACCGCGCCAGCAACGATCGCCGTGATCCCGCCTGGATCGAGGCGCAACTCGCGCACCCCGCGCGCCGCTATCTCGCGCTGCGGAACCTCGAGGCACTGGTCGAGGACGGCCCCGCCGTCGTCTGGCTCGCGGCGGACGAGCTGCCCGGCGCCGCGCTCGGCGGCGACCCGCTCCTGCTTGGCCTCGACGGCGGCGAGCCGCGCTTCGCCCTCGATCTGACGGGGCTTGAGGAGGGCTCGCTGGCCGGGCTGCTCGCGGACGGGCGGCGCTTCGCCGAGGTACGGGGCGTCGCGCCCGATCTGCCCTCGGGCGACTCGGCGATCCTCGCCCATGCGCGATCGTTCCTCGACTGGCACGCGCGCCATCGCTTCTGCGCGGTCTGCGGGGGAGTGACGGGGCCGCGCAGCGGCGGCGGGATGCGCGTCTGCGGGGGCTGCGGCGTGGAGCACTTCCCGCGCGTCGACCCGGTGGTGATCGTGCTCGTCACCGACGGCGATCGCTGCCTGCTGGTCAGTGGGCAGGGCCGGCCCGGCTCCACCTACACCTGCATTGCCGGCTTCATGGAGCCCGGCGAGACGGTCGAGGAAGCCGTCCGCCGCGAGGTCTTCGAAGAGTCCGGCGTAGAGGTCGGCGCCGTGCGCTACCACTCCTCGCAGCCGTGGCCGTTCCCCGCCTCGCTGATGCTCGGCTGCCACGCCGAGGCGACGAGCGAGGCGATCACCGTGGACCCCGAGGAGATCCGCGACGCCCGCTGGTTCGCGCGCGCTGATGTCGCACGCGCGGTCACGTTCGCCGCGGGCGGGGCCTCCGGCGAGAGCGGCCTCGACTTCGCCGTGCCCGCCCCGTTCACGATCTCGCATCAGTTGATCCGCGCCTGGACCTCGGACTCCGCTGGCGCATGAGCGGCGAGAAGCAGGCCGCCTACCTCGGCGGCGACGCGGAGCACCGCTACGGCTACGCGCAGGCTGTCCGCGTCGGGGATACGGTCTATGTCTCCGGGCAGATCGCGCGCAGCGAGGACGGCGCGCTGATCGGCCCCGGCGAGATGGCGGCGCAGCTGCGCGCCGCCTACGCGAACATCGCCCGCGCGCTCGCCCCCTTCGGCGGCGACCTCTCGAACGTCGTCGAGGAGGTGCTGTACGTCACCGACATCGCCGCCGCCTCGAAGGTTGCGGGAGAGGTCCGGCACGAGGCCTACGGCGTCGCCGCGGGTGAGCCGATCGAGGTTGCGAGCACGCTCGTGCAGGTCGTGGCGCTCGCGCACCCGGACCTGATGGTCGAGATCCGCTGCACGGCCCGCCTCTGACCAGGCCGGCTCTGACTAGGGTCGGCGCGCGACCGCACCTTGCTGCACGACGCCGCCGGCCTCCAGCGCCTGCACCTCGGCGGGTGTGAAGCCGAAGTCGGACAGCACCTCGCGCGTGTGCTCGCCCAGCGCCGGAGCGGGGAGGCGCGCCGCGGTCGGTGTCTTCGACATCGTGACGATCGGGCCGACCACCAGCTGCGGGCCCGTGACCGAGTGCTCGAGTTCCGTGATCATCCCCTCGGCCAGCACCTGCGGGTCGTCGGCCATCTCCTCCGGCAACTGGACTGCCGAGGCCGGAACCCCGGCCGCGCCGAACTCCTCGATCCACTCGGCGACGGGGCGCTCGCTGAGCCGGGCGCGCACCTTCGTGAGCCACTGCTCGACTCCCGCCTGGTTCTCGGGGTCGGTCGCGTCGAAGTCCGGGTCGTCGGAGCGCTCGCCCTTGAGGCCGAGGATGCGCCTGATGCTGTCCCGCGTCGCCGGGGTGAGCGCCCCCAGCACGAGCCCGCCGTCGCGAGCGCGGTAGCCGCCGTAGAAGATTCGCATCGACGCTCGCAGCTTCCGCGCGAGTTGCCGCAAGGCCACGATCTCGGCATACGAACCCCGACGGGCGCGCACCGCTCGGACCTCCCGCAGCATGGGCTGCGTGGTCACTGCGTCCGTGACGGGCTCGCGCATGACCGCGTTGGCCTGCAGGAACAGCGCCGAGCGCAGCAGCGAGCTCTGGATGAGCTGTCCTTCGCCCGTGCGTTCGCGGTGGAAGAGCGCGGCGCAGATCCCCATCGCGGACCCCAGAGCGGTGCCGTAGTCCGAGACCGGCGTCGCGCTGATCGTCTCCGGCGCGCCGTGTTCGTCGATCTTCGCGTTGCCGGCCATGAGGCCCGAGTAAGCCTGGGCGACGATATCGGAACCCGCGAGCGAGCTCGCCGGCCCGCTTGCGCCGAACCCAGTCGCCGCGAGGTAGATCAGGTCCGGTCGCAGCCTGGCCAGCGTCTCGTAGTCGATCCCGAGCCGCTCCGCGACGCCCGGGCGGTAGTTGTTCGTGACGACGTCGATCTGCGGCACGAGGCGATAGATGACTTCGAGCCCTCGCGGGTCCGCGAGGTCGACGATGATCCCGCGCTTGCCGCGGTTGTAGGCCTGGAAGGCCTTGCTCTCGTTCGGCACCACGGCGCCGGACTGGCGGATCGGCTCTCCGCCCGGCGGCTCGACCTTGATGACGTCGGCGCCGAGGTCCGAGAGGTTGATGCCGCACGCCGGTCCCGCGACGATCAGCGAGAACTCAAGCACTCGAATACCGGCGAGTGGTCCAGCCGTCATCGCCGCTCATCTCCCCCGGCTCGCCCCGCGCCAGTGTATTGCAATCGGAGCGGCCGACGCCCCGCGGAGCTCGCGATCCGCGGCGGACCAATGATGTGCGCGATGGCAGGCGGGATGAACGCGGACGCCGAGTGCTGCGGTGGGCTGGTCGGGGAGGCCGGATTTGAACCGGCGACCTCTTGACCCCCAGTCAAGTGCGCTGCCAGGCTGCGCCACTCCCCGACGAAGGCCGATCCCGATTCTAACAGGGTGCCCCGCACGGGCCACGCGCTGCGTGACGGGCCTCGGCGGACGCTAGTTGTTCTTCCCAGGGACGTTGTTTAGCCCGAATCCACCGAAGAAGAGCGCGCGAGCGGCTGCGGTTGGGTGCTCCGCTGTAGCTGGGACAATGGGTTTTGACAAATCACGTACCAGCGACAGGGAGCACCCATTCGATGCTACCAACGAGCGACCCCGACCGGATAGACATCGCCTTCGACGACCACCGCCTGGTGGCCGATGCGGGGCTGCTCCTCCCGGCCACGCTCGCCCAGCATCTCGGTTTGCAAGAGCTCGCCGACAGCTACCTCGACCTCGGTGACGCGGCGGGGCGCGCGAACGCCGGCGACAAGCTGCTGACCCTGGCCGCCTCGGCGCTCGCGGGCGGCGACTGCATCGACGACGCCGCTGCGTTGCGCTCAGGCGGCGCCGGGCGCGTGCTCGGCTGCACCGTGAAGGCGCCGTCCACCCTCGGGACCTTCCTGCGCAGCTTCAGCTGGGGCCACGTCCGCCAGCTCGACCGCCTCAGCCGCGAGTTGCTCGCCCGCGGCTGGGCGGCCGGGGCGGGACCCGGCGATGCGCCGTTCACGATCGACCTCGATTCGACGCTCTGCGAGACCTACGGCCTGGCGAAGGAGGGCGCCCGCCAGCCCGGCTACAGCGGCGCGCGCGGCTATCACCCGCTGCTCGCGGTGGCGGCCGGGACGGGCGAGGTGCTGATGGCGCGGCTGCGCGAGGGCCGCGCGCACACCGCCCGCGGCGCCGCCCACTTCCTGCGTGAGACGGTGGCGCGGGTGCGCGAGGCCGGGGCGTCGGGGCAGCTCACGGTGCGCGCCGACAGCGGCTTCTACACCCACGCCGTCGTCGCCGCCTGCCGCGCGCTGGATGTCCGCTTCTCAATCACCATTCGCCAGCAGCCGAGCGTACGCCGGCTGATCGAGGCGATAGCGGAAGAGGACTGGACGCCGATCCCGTACTGGCTGCCGGGCGGCGCCGATGTCGCCGAGACGACCTACACGCCGTTCCAGCACAAGGAGGATGCCACCCCGGTGCGGCTCATCGTGCGGCGCGTCAAGCCGGCGCCCGGCTCACAGCTCGCGCTCTTCGTGAACTATAGCTACCACGCCTTCATCAGCGATCGCGCCGGAGAGATGATGGAGCTGGAGGCCGACCATCGCCGCCACGCCGAGATCGAGAACGCGATCCGCGATCTCAAGTACGGCGTCGGGCTGAACCATCTCCCCTCGGGCCGCTGCACCGCGAACGCGGCGTGGCTCGCGGTGCAGGTGATCGCGCACAACCTCGCCCGCTGGACGGCGCGCCTCGGGCTCGGCGAGGGAATCGTGACGACGAGGACGCTCAGGCGGCGCTACTTCGCTCTCGCCGGACGGCTCACCCACTCGGCCCGGCGCTGGACCCTGCACCTCCCGAAGCGCTGGCCCTGGGCCGCCCAGTGGACAGCCGCGCTCGCGCGACTCCGGGCGCTACCGCTCCCCGCCTCACGCCCCGCCCACAGTGCTGGCCCCGGGTCCGAGGCTCGCACCAGCATGCCCGCGCACGCCTCGCGCACCCTCGCGCCCGCGCCCTCAGCGCCCCCGAGCGGCGCTGAGCGAGGGCTCCTCGCTCCGCTCCGCCCGCGCCGCCGCCTGGCGAACGCCGGCACGCCCGCCGAACTCTCCGCCAGCCCCGCATCCCGCCCTGTCAAGCTTCGATCGGTGGATTCGGGTTTACAGGCGTGAGGCGGGGACAGCCCCGCCGATACCGCCGTGTGGCCGGCGAGTATTGTAGCGGTAGAGCCAGCGCGGGAGCTGGTGCAGCCGCTCGCCGTTGGAGCGATAGGTGCGGGCGTAGGCCCACTCGTTCTGCAGGATCTGGATGAAGCGCTCGGCCTTGCCGTTCGTCTGCGGGCGGTAGGTCCGGGTGTGCCGCAGTGCCACGCCGGCGGCGGCGGCCACGCCGCGGAAGTCGCGGGAGACGGTGTAGGCCTTCGCGTTATCCGTGAGCACGCCGCGCACGCGCACGCCACGGCGGCCGAACGCGGCGAGCGCCTGCTTGAGGAAGGCGGCGCAGCTGGCGCCGCGCTCGTCGGGCAGGACGGCGACGTAGGCGTAGCGGCTGTGGTCGTCGACGGCGACGTGGAGGTAGTCGAGGCCGCGGGTACGCGGGGTCGCGGCGGAGCGCCCGCGGACGCTGTGCCCGCCGCCCTCGGGGATGCGGCCCAGCTTCTTCACGTCGATGTGCAACAGGTCACCGGGGGCTGGGTGCTCGTAGCGGACCGTCTCGCGGGTGACGCGATGCAGCCGGTCGAGGCGGTTGAGGCCGCAGCGCCTGAGCACGGCGTAGACGGTGGAGCGGGCGAGCCCGGGCGCCCAGGCGATGCGGTGCGGCCCGAACCCCTGGCTGCGGCGCACGGCGCAGATGCGCTGCTCGAGCGCGGCTGCGGTGCGGCGGGGGTTGGAACGCGGAGCGGAGCTACGGTCCCGGAGCCCGGCCGCGCCCTCCTCCCGGTAGCGGCGCCACCACTTGGCGACCGTGGGGCGGGAGACCCGGAAGCGCCGGGCGACCTCCGCCTGGGACCAGTCGGCCTCGACCTCCAGAACCATCTCCAGCCGGGCGGCCGGAGTCAGACGCGCGTTAGGATGTGCCACGAGCGGCTCCTCTCCTGCTACTGGTGCGTTCGTTACACACACAGCAGCAGGCGGAGCCCCTCACCTGCAACAACCTACGTGGGAACTACAGCTAGCAGGGTGATGAAAAAGTCCGCCGCGGCGGTTTTGGGCTGAAATCGCGCTGGTCGCGACATCAAAAACCCCAATGTTTCTGGGCTCTACGCCAGCCCACCGAATGGCCAGTGAGACCCTACGGCTCAGGATCAGGGGTTTTTCAGCAGCCTGCTAGCGGCCGCGTGAGCGGCGGCGGCGTTCGGCGCGGCTGAGGTTCTGGCCGCGCGGGCGTGGCGGCGACGGGGGCTGCGAGGCGACCTCGGGGGCTGCGGAGGCCTGCTCCAGGTAGCGGGCGTGCGGGATCGCGTGGCGCACGAAACGGTCGCACTTCGCGCGCTGCTCGCGGCGGGCGCGGTTCGCCTCGTCCCAGAGGCCGTAGTAGTCCATCTCGCGCCTCGCGACCCCGGAGTCGAGCAGGCCCAGGCCGTCCAGCGTGAAGAACCACAGCTTCATGTCGATCGCCCCGAAGTAGGGGTCGAGGTCCGTCGTGATCGGCGTCTTGTGCCGCCACAGGTCGAGGCGTTCGCGGGCGGAGTCGTTCATCGAGATCGATTGCCAGAAGTCGGTGTCGTCGCGGCCGCCCTGGTAGTGCATCACCAGGAAGTCACGGAAGTCGTCGTACATGCGCCCCATGCGCCGGTTGTAGCGATCGAGGATCGGCGTGGCGTCGAAGTCGAAGTGCTCGGTGAGGTACTCCTGCACCAGCACCAGCAACTGCACGAGCTGCCCGTGGATCGAGGTGGACTCGAGCGGCTCGCTGAACGCACCGGAGAGGCCGATCGCGACGCAGTTCTTGATCCAGAGCCGGCGGAAGCGGCCGCTCGCGATGCGGATGTCACCCCAGGGCTCGATCGGGTGCCCGAGGGCGGCCTCGACCTCGGCCTGCGCCTCGTCGGGTCCGATGAAGTCGTCGCAGTAGGCGTAGCCGCAGCCCAGCCGCTCCTGCGTCGGGATCTGCCACAGCCAGCCGGCCGAGAGCGCCCAGGCGTGCGTGTACGAGGGGATCGAGGCGCCCTCCTCGTGCGCGACGGAGAAGGGCAGCGCGCGGTTGACCGGCAGGTGCTCCGCGTAGGAGATCCACTCCTCCTCGTACGCCCCGCCGATGATCAGCTTGCGGAAGCCAGAGCAGTCGACGAAGAAGTCACCCTCGATCTCGCGGCCGTCGGCGAGCGTCACGCTGCGCACGTGCCCGCTGCCGGCCTCGAGGTTGACGGCCTCGACCGTGCCCTCGATGTGCGTGACGCCCTCGCACTTCGAGCGCAGGTAGGCGCCGACGATGTGCGTGTCGAAGTGGTAGGCGTAGTCCCAGGCGCTCTCTTCCGGCTGTCCGGGAGGGCGGCTGTAGGGCGCGAGCTGGTCGAGCATGAGCCGCGAGTTGAGCACGTTCGTCCAGGCCGGTTCGCCCTTGGCGACGGAGGCGGCGAAGAAGTAGGGGTACGTCTCCGGTGGGACCGCGGGGATGCCGAGCTGGCGGTCGTCGTTGAGCGGACCGAGGTAGTACGAGCCGTCGCCCGTCCAGTTGCGGTGCAGGATGCCGAGCTTGAACGAGGCCTTTGTCTCGCGCAGGAACTCGCGCTCGTTCGAGAGATTGCGGATGAAGGTGGTGAACAGGCCGGTGGTCGCCTCGCCGACGCCGACGATCGGGATATCGGGCGCCTCGACAACGGTGATCTCGAGGTCACCGGCCCCGCGCCCGCGCTTCCAGAAGCGCGAAAGGTGGATGGCGGAGAGCCAGCCGGCGGTCCCGCCGCCGACGATCACGATCTTCTTGATCTGCGTGTGCATAGGCAGAGTGTAGCGCGGCAGCCGCGCGCTACCGCGGCGCGCGCGGCTCCAGCCGCACGCCCGCCTCGGAGTCGGGGTCGGCGACCAGCGCCGCCTCGCCACCGAGCCAGGCGAGGATCGCGTCGCCGGCCAGCGCGCCGCGCCAGCCCTCGAGCAGCGGCAGCGGCGGACGGGCGTTGCGGTCGCCCTCGATCCACCAGCGCACGACTGCCTCGATCTCGCTGCGCGGCCCGAGGAAGCGCGGGGCGATCCCGGCCTCCAGCGCGAGCGCGCGCACGAGCCCGTGCAGCGCGGCGGCCCAGACCTCGCCCGAGGGCGGCAGCGGCGCGCGCGAGGGCTCGCGTTCGATCGGACGCGCTGCGCCGTGCTCGATCGCTTCTATCAAGCGCCTGCCGTGGCGTCGCACCACGCCCTCGTCGACGCCGCGGACGGCGCGCAGCCCGTCCTCGCTCGATGGCCCGGTGCGGGCCAGTTCGAGCATCGAGCGGTCGTTGAGCACGCGCGAGGGCGGGCGGTTGCCGCGGGCGGCCTCGCGCTCCCGCCAGGCGGCGAGTTCGCGCAACGCGCCGCGCTCCGGGCCGTCGAGGCGCGCCCAGCCCTTCACGCGGCGGTAGCTCTGGTCGGGCGCGGGCCGCCGCCAGGCGGTCGCCGCGAGCTGCTCGCACTCCTCGAGCGCCCAAGCGAGTCGCTCGCTACCGGCCAGGCGGGCGTGCAGCTCGCCCCAGACGCGCGCGAGGTAGCGCACGTCGTCGAGGGCGTACGCGAGTTGCTTCTGCGATAGCGGCCGGCGCAGCCACGCGGTGTACTGCGAGCCCTTGTTCAGCCGCGCGCCGAGCACGCTCTGCACGAGTGGCGCGTAGCCGATCTGGTCGCCGAAGCCCGCGAAGGCGGCCGCGATCTGCGTGTCGCGGACCGCGCGGCCCGCCGTCTCGTAGCTGCCGGCGAGGATCGCGAGGTCCGCCTGTGCGGCGTGCACGATCGTCTCGAGGTCCTCGTCGGCAACGAGCTGCGCGAAGGGCGTCACATCGACCTCGAGCGGGTCGATGGCGGCGACTTCGGGGTCGTCGGGGTCGCCCCAGGCGACCTGCACGAGCGCGAGTTCGGGGATGTAGCGGCCCTCGGGGACGAACTCGAGGTCGAAGGCGAAGCTGCCGGACTCGCGGATCTGGTCGACGATCTCGTCGAGTTGCCGCGTGGTGGTTGCGAGGACGCCGTCCATCAGCTGTTCCGGCGTTCGAGGGAGTGGTTGGAGTGGGTGGTGGAGGCGAGGGGACTCGAACCCCTGACCTCGGCATTGCGAACGCCGCGCTCTCCCAACTGAGCTACGCCCCCACGAAATCCGAGTATGAGACGCCCACCCGCGAGCGGCAAACGACGCGCGTCGCGACGCGTGCGGAGGGGAACGCCGCCGATCAACCCTCGAGCAGCCCCGGCAGCAGCTCGATCCGCATCCGCCCGGCGGCCGGGTCGATATCGAGGATCACCTCGGGGATGGCGGGAATCAGCAGGTCGCGCGCGCCCTCGCGGCGTACGAGGTAGACGTCGTTCGCGCCGGTGCGCAGCACCTCGACGAGCTCGCCGAGGGCGTCCCCGTCCGCGTCGACGACGGTGAGGCCGACGAGGTCGTGGACGTAGAACTCGCCCTCCGGCAGCGCGGGCAGCTCCTCTTCGGCGATCTCGATCAGCGTGCCGCGCAGCACGTCGGCGGCGTTCGCGTGCTCGTAGCCTTCGAAGACGACGCAGGGGTAGCCGCGCGGGTAGACGACCTCGAGGATGCGCCGCGGCTCGCCGCGCACGAACAGCACGGCGCCCGGCTCGAAGCGCTGCGGGTTCGAGCTGAGCGCCGTGACCTTGACGTGCCCGCGCAGCCCCCAGGTGCTGTTGATGCGCCCGACGGCGATGCGGCCCACGGCGGTCGCGGCGACGGCGTCGGGCGAGCGATCGCGGGGGCGGGCAGCTTGGGTAGTGCGGGCGTTGGGACGGGAGCCGACGGGGCCGCGCCGCCGGCTCGTCCGGGACGGCCGGGACGGCGAAGGCACGGTCGGGCTACTCGATGTTGAGCGAGGCCCGCACGCCGGCGCGGATGCTGGCCACGTGCAGCAGCGAGCGCATCGCGTTCACCACGCGGCCCTCGCGGCCGATGATGCGCCCCTTGTCCTCATCGGCGCATTCGAGGTGGAAGACAATCTGGTCGCCGCGCTGCTCCTGCTCGACGACGATCTCGTCGGGCCGGGAGGCGAGTGCGCGCGCGAGGTACTCGATCAGTTCTTTCATCGG
This sequence comes from Dehalococcoidia bacterium, assembly GCA_965247925.1. GTDB lineage: Bacteria > Chloroflexota > Dehalococcoidia > UBA2979 > UBA2979 > VXMT01. The sequence goes on along the minus strand of CBDFIB010000003.1, from coordinate 34,155 downwards.
TGTCGTTTCGCTATGCGTCCTCAGCGGCGGCTGCGGCGGCAGCCTCGCGCTCGGCGCGGCTGGGCTTGGTCAGGCGCTGCCGCGGGGGCTCGTCGATCAGGCCCTCGCGGTGGAGCAGGCGGTGCACGGTCTCGCTGGGGCGGGCGCCCACGGAGAGCCAGTGGCGGACGCGATCTTCCTTGAAGACCAGCTCCTTCGGCTCCGAGCGCGGGTTGTAGTGCCCGATGATCTCGACGAAGTCGCCATCGCGCGGCGCGCGCTGGTCGGCGACGACCACACGGTAGTGCGGGGCCTTGGTGCGGCCGGTGCGGCGGAGCCGGATGCGGAGCACGCGTTTGCCTCTCGCTCTCGCCCGCCATCGCGGGCGCTGCAAGCAGCCTACCGCGCGGGCGCGCTAACGTCAGCCTTGCGGTTGGTGGGCGATTACCCCCTCGCCCTCTGGGAGAGGGTTGGGGTGAGGGTCCGGCTGCCCCCCGGCGCCTTCGGTCGACACCTGACGTACGCGATGCCACGCTGGATCTCGCTGCCGAGCGACGAGTGGAGTCCGCCCTGTGCCAACCCCGCCCCGAGAGCGACCCCCGGGCGACCCCGGCGACGTCTACTGCGACCGCCTCCAGATCTGGCTGCCCGACACCAGCTCACCGGAGTTCGCTGCCGAGGCGCATCGCCAGTCGCTGCTGGCGGCACGCAGCCCGCACGCCGAGGACGACCAGGCTTTCGTCGATTCCATCTCCGACGCGTTCGCCGACTGAAGAGGGGCCAGCGCGCCCTCGGCCCCGGCAGCGCGTCACAGCCTAGCGCTGCGTCAGATTCCTTCGAACTCCACGAAGCTATCCGAGCCGTCGGCCTGAATGGCGTACCGAAATCGGAGTTCGTCGTCAGGGTGTCCTCGGCTGTCGTCATTGATCCCGGTCACGTGCAAGGCGGCATAGAAGCCTGCGGTGTTGCGGAGTACAGCGACACCCCCTAGCCGGACGGTTCTGTGGCGCGATGTGTAGTTCAGTGCCTCGGCGTTGGTCACTGACGAGATGGATGAGCACCCCGGTGCCAGCGCAACGCCGTGAATCGATGCGTGATGATTGTACAAGTGCATGGCGGTGTCGCTGCCCTTGCTCCACTGGGTCTCGAACTCCAGAGTCCCGTTCCCTATGACATATCTGCCGTTGTAGCTGCTGTAGTCGAAGACAGCTTCCCCGGTCCGAGAGGTCATTCGCGGGGGCGGTACCTCGTGGGCCTTGCCAGAGAACTGAGGGACGCCGAGCTTCTCGGCAATCATCGCTGCAAGCTCTGCTGGTGTGCGCTTCTTGGCGTCTTCGTAGCGGACGTCATCGGGGAGGCCTGGAACGGGAGTGTCGTCGAAGCGTACCGGAAGGACGTATTCCCTACCTTCTTGCACCGCGCGACTCAGGGCCGACCGCCTCTCGTGACGCGGCCAAGCCCGCTCTACGTAGTCTTGCGAAATGAACATCACCACGTAGTCAGCCTGCTGGCTGTAGACCCGGTGGAGAGTCTCCGAGAGGTTCCTCCCCCAGAGTTCGACTTGTTCAAACTCGTCGCAGAATACTGCCACCCTGCGGGCCTGAAGCGCCCGCGCCACTGCTACCGCGTAGTCGCGTTGTGCGCCCGCAAATGACAGCGCAACTTCATACTGGGCCATGGATACTCCTACGGGTGCGAGGACAACGGCAGTCGCGCCGACTGAGCCCCGCCCCCTACAGGCCGAGCAGCCGGCCGAGGCCGCCAGCGCCCTTGCCCGAGGTCATCGCCACCATCAGCTTCTTCGCCTCGCGGCACTGGTTGAGCAGGCGGTTCACGTCCGCCGGCTGCTTGCCGGACCCGGCCGCGATACGGCGGCGGCGCGAGCCGTCGATGATCTCGGGGCGGCGGCGCTCGCCCGGGGTCATCGAGAGGATGATCGCCTCGTTGTGCTTCCAGAAGTCATCGCCGACGTCCGGGATGGCGAGCTGATCCTTCATCCGGCCCGCGCCGGGCAGCATGTCGAGCAGGCCCGAGATCGGGCCCATCTGCTGCATCTGCTGCAGCTGCGTCAGGAAGTCCTCAAGGTCGAACTGGCCGCGCTGCATGCGCCGCGCGACCTCCTTCGCGTCGCGCTCGCCGATCGTCTCCTTCGCCTTCTCGACCAGCGACACCACGTCGCCCATGCCGAGGATGCGCGAGGCGAAGCGGTCCGGGTGGAAGGCCTCCAACGCCTCGAGGCGCTCTCCGGTGGTGATGAACTTGATCGGCAGCCCGGTCACCTGGCGCACGGAGAGCACGGCCCCGCCGCGCGTGTCCGAGTCGACCTTGGTGACGACGATGCCGGTGCCCTCGACGGCGTCGTCGAAGTCGCGGGCGAGCGTGACCGCCTCCTGCCCCGTCATCGCATCGACGACGATCAGCACCTCGGTCGGGTCGATCTCGTCGGCGAGGTCCGCCAGCTCGTCGGCGAACTCGTCGTCGAGGGCGACCGCGCCGCGGGTGTCGACGATGACGGCGGTCGCGCCCGTGCGCTGCGCCTCGGCGAGTGCGCGTTTGCCGATCTGCGGGGCGGGCGCCGCGGTCTCCTCGGCGTAGACGGGCACGCCGATCTGGTCGCCGAGGACGCGCAGTTGCTCGGAGGCGGCGGCACGCTGGAAGTCGGTGGCGACGAGCAGGGGGCGCAGGCCGTCCTTCTGCAGGTGCAGCGCGAGCCGCGCCGCGAGCGTGGTCTTGCCCGAGCCCTGGACGCCGCAGACGAGGATCTTCGTCGGCCCTCGCTGCGCTCGCAGCAGCGGCTCGTTGTTGCCGCCGAGGATCTCGACCAGCTCGTCGTTGACGGCGCCGATCACCTGCTGGCCGGGCGTGATCGACTGCAGCAGCGCGCTGCCGGAGGTGCGCTCCCGCACCCGCGCGACGAACTCGCGCACGACCTGGAAGTTGACGTCCGCCTCGAGCAGCGCGATGCGCACCTCGCGCAGCGCCGTATCGAGGTCGTCCTCGGTAATCCGCCCACGGCTGCCGAGGCGGCCGAAGGTGGCCTGGAGTCGGGAGCTCAGGGTTTCCAGCATTGGGGGGAGTGTAGCGCGAATCAGTACAACGGCGCTCAAGGACCCACTATAGCGGGTCCCGATATAGGGTCTTGACATAGGCGCCGCGCTGTGGTCCCCTTGAGGTGACCCCGATCACGGGATCGCCGCCGAGGTTGGCCTGTACCCCCTGAGCCAGCCGGCGGCAGAGCAATCAGGGGAGAATGGAGGGCTCGCCATGAGCCACGAGCAGTTCGAGGAGATCGCGGTCATTGAGTCGGCGCGGATGCGGAACGGAAGGAGGAAGTCGTAGGGGAAATCCGGGCCGAGAGTTTGGTCGCACGGTACGAGGTGCCTCGCCGGAATCACCGTGAGCGGACGGGCTATCAGCGCGAGATCTCTAAGCCCCGAGTCAACCGTCTGAGCACCGACCTCACTGATGGCCGGGTCGATCTGCCAACCGCCGTGCTCGTCAACCTCCGGGAGTTCGATCCCGAGTTGAACTTGACCGAGCGCGACGGTCGGGTGTTCCTGCGGTTGAACGGTGAGCGGCTCTATATCGTCGATGGCCAGCACCGGATTGCTGCTCTTGATCGCCTGATGGAGCGTGCTCCCGATAAGTGGGCTGACTTCGGTATCCCCTTCGTCTGCCTGCTTGGCGCCGACGAGCGGGAGGAGATGGAGCAGTTCTACGTCGTAAACTCGACGGCAAAGTCTGTCCGAACCGACCTCGCGCTCGATCTGCTGAAGCAGCGCGCGGAATCGGACCCGGACCTGTTGATGGGGCTCATTGAGCGTGGCGAGGTCTGGAAGGTCCTAGGGCAAACAATCGTTGAGGAAATTGCCAAGACGCCATCGTGGCAACATCGGGTGCGGTTCCCCGGAAACCCGACCGGGGAGACCACGATCAGCTCTTCGGGCATGGTCTCGTCGCTCAAACCGCTGCTCGCAACCCCCTACTTCGGCTCCATCACCATGCCGAACCAGTTGAAGGTGCTTGAGGCGTACTGGTCGGGGATCCAGCAGGTCATTCCAGAGGCCTTCGAGTCACCAACAGAGATGACGATCCAGAAGGCCACCGGCGTCACCAGCATGCACCAACTCCTCATCCCGACGCTGGAGTACGTACGCTCGAAGGGGAGATCGGTGATTGAGGCAGAGTCGTACGTCGATGCACTGCAAGAGGCTTTGCTCGGACTCGAAGGAGACACTGCCGAGGGCGACGTTGCTCGCGGGGCTGAGTTCTGGCGCGCTGGGGCCGGGGGTGCCGCTGGGTCTTTCAGCAGCAACGCTGGGCGTCGCGTCCTGGTCGCCAAGCTGAGGTACATGCTGCCCGAGGTCGAAGTCAGCTAGCGGGGCCGGGTGGCAAGGGTGTAGGGCCACGTGCTTGCCACAAGGCCCTACGCCTTCCCGCGTATCCCAAAAGAGAACCGAAGGGAGGCCATTCGTGGCCCACAAGAAAATAACAGGGCGCAACGCCGCGAGTAGTGCCGGCAAGACTCTCAGCAATCCGAAGTCGAGCAAGGCTGCAAAGTCAGCCGCAGCAAGCGCTCTCAGCCAGCGGCGTAGCGAGAAGCGCGGGCACTAGTCTCAGCCTTACCCCGGCCCGCTACTCCAGGCCGCGCTCCGCGATCAGCGCGCAGATGTCCGCGAGGCGGCACGAGTACCCGTACTCGTTGTCGTACCAGGCCATCGTCTTCGCCATCCGGCCTCCGTCGACCACCATCGTCGACGGCAGGTCGAAGATCGAGGATCCGGGGTGGCTCTTGAAGTCGCTCGAGACCAGTTCCTCGCGCTCGGCGTAGAGGATGCCCTTCATCGGACCGTCCGCCGCCGCCTGGAAGGCCTCGTTGATCTCCTCGGCCGAGGCGGCGCGCGTGAGGTCCGTCGCCAGGTCCACGACCGAGACGGTCGGCGTCGGCACGCGGTAGGCGATGCCGGTCAGCTTGCCCTTCAGCTCCGGCACGAGCTGCGCCACCGCGCCCGCCGCGCCCGTCGAGGTCGGCACGATGTTGAGGCCGGCCGCCCGCGCGCGCCGCAGGTCGCTGTGCTTCGAGTCGACGAGGTTCTGGTCGCGCGTGTAGGCGTGGATCGTGGTCATCATCCCGCGCTCGATGCCGAACGCGTCGTGCAGCACCTTGACCACGGGCACGACGCAGTTGGTCGTGCAGGAGCCGGCGCTGATCACGTGGTGGCGCGCCGGGTCGTACTCGTCCTGGTTGACGCCGAGGATGACCATCCAGTCCTCGTTCTTGCCCGGCGCCGAGATGATCACCTTGCGCACCGAGTCGCGCAGGTGCTGGCCCGCGGTCTCGCGGTCGCGGAACGCGCCGGTCGACTCGACGACGACGTCGGCGCCCACGCTGCCCCAGTCGATCTTCGCCGGGTCGTCCTCCTCGAAGACGCGCACCTCGTGGCTCTCGACGCGGAAGCAGCCCTCGCCGTTGGTGACCTCGGCGGGGAAGCGGCCGTAGTCGGAGTCGTAGCGCAGCAGGTGGGTGTGCATCTCGACCGGGGTGCGGCCGTTGATGGCGACGACCTCGAAGTTGTCGCGATGGCGTTCCCACCAGGCGCGCAGGAACTGGCGTCCGGTGCGGCCGAAGCCGTTGATGCCGACACGGAGCTTCGAGGTGGTCATGCGGTCATCCTCTCGCGGCCCGGGGAGAGGGGAGCGGCGGCCTACCCCGATTCTACCGCCTCGGCTCCTGTCCGCGAGGGCCTGCAGCTCCGGGATCTGGCCGACCGGATCAGAGCAGGATGCGCTTCGGGGCGTCGCCGGGACGGCGGCGGAAGTTGACGATCAGGTGCGGCCGGCGCTCCTCGGCGTCCGTGTACTCCTCGAGGCGGCAGCGATCGCCGCCGGCGAGCAGTTGCTCGTTGGCGCGGACGTGCGCGACGGCCTCGTCGCGCAGCTCCTGCGCGGCGGGGAAGTGCTCGCGCGCGTGCAGCGCGAGGTGCAGCTGGCTCGCGTCGATCTGCAGCAGCCAGCCGAGCAGCAGCTGCGCCCAGCCGAGGTGGAACGCCTCGTCGGCGAAGACCAGCGGATAGCGGCGCCGGCCGGCGTCTCCGGCCGTGAACAGCGCCGTCGGCCCGAAGTTGGGACGCCCGAGGTCGCCCGCGGCGCGGTAGATCGGGCGCAGCGCGCCGTCGCGGGCGATTGCCTCGCCGCCGAAGAAGTGGCCGAGGCCGACGTGCTCGGCGCGCGACGCCTCGTCGCGCTCGTAGGCCGCGACGGCCCAGTGCGCGAAGGCGTCGGGTTCCTCGTGCAGCGCCGCCTGGGCGGCGACGTGCTCGATGGCCTGGCGGATCAGCGGCGCGGCGCTCTGGTAGGCGCCGCGCCGCACGAGGGCGACCGCGTCCGAGGCACTGAGCAGCGCGCGGCTCCAGAGGCTGGCGAGCGCGGCCATCCGCATCGTGCGCGCCGACGGCGTGTAGCCGCTGGCGGCGATCCGCACCTGCACGTCGAGGCCGGCCTCGAGGCGCTGCAGCTCCCCGCCGAGCAGGAAGCCGCTCTGCCGCCAGGCGTCGGCAGCGGCGGCCGAGAGCCCGTCGGGCTTGCCGGGCAGCGTCCAGCCCTCGGGCACGCGCATCCCGGACACACGCTGCGGCGGGTCGAGGGCGGGCAGGTCGCCGTTGCTGGTCATGCGGGCATTGTGGCGGATCGGCGGGGAACGGGGCAGGCTCGCGCCCTCCCGGTCGCCGCCGATGCTACGATCCGCCGTGCGACCGCTTTCGCGCCGAACGGGGCTGCCGATGACGACCGCAGCGGCCGATGCCACCCGCGTCTTCGCCGACGCCCGTCAGATGCACGAGTCCGCCCTGCGGCGGATGGCGGCCGGTGACATCCGCGACGCGGCGGAAAAGGCGTGGTGCGCCGCCAAACGCGCCACCGACGCGCTGATCCTCGCCCGTACCGGCGAGGAGCCCCGGCGCTCCACGGACACGGGCGCTGGCCTGCGCGCCCTTGAGCGGGTCGGGCCGGACGCCGGTTCCCTGCGCGCGCGTTACTACGAGCGTCAGGGCGCCCTCCACGGCGAGTGCTTCTACATCGGCCTGTGTGAGCCCGTCGAGGGTATCGAACGCCTGATCCGCGAGACCGCCGACTATATCGAGGACGCCCGGCGGCTCGCCGCAGTGTGAACGAGGCTATGCCGGGGCGTCGTCAGCTGCGCGGGAAGGCGTCGCGGCCGGCGTAGCGGGCGTCGGCGCCGAGGGCGTCCTCGATGCGCAGCAGCTCGTTGTACTTCGCCGTGCGGTCGGAGCGGGCGGGCGCGCCGGTCTTGATCTGGCCCGCGCCCGTGGCGACGGCGAGGTGGGCGATTGTCGTGTCCTCGGTCTCGCCCGAGCGGTGCGAGATCACGGCGGCGAAGCCCGCCTCGTGGGCGAGCCGGATTGCGTCGAGCGTCTCGCTGAGCGTCCCGATCTGGTTGAGCTTGACGAGGATCGCGTTCGCCGCGCGCTCGTCGATGCCGCGCTGCAGGCGCTCGATGTTGGTGACGAACAGATCGTCGCCGACGAGCTGGACGCGCTCGCCCGTGCGCTCCATGAGCCCCGACCAGCCCGCCCAGTCGTCCTCGGCCATGCCGTCCTCGATCGAGGCGATCGGGTAGTCGCGGATCCACTCCGCCCAGAGTTCGGCGAGCTCGCCGCTGTCCAGCGTGCGGCCCTCGCGCGCGAGCACGTAGCGGCCGCCCTCGCCTTCGCCCTCGTACAGCTCCGTGACGGCGGGATCGAGGGCGATCGCGACCTCTTCGCCGGGGACGCGCCCGGCGGCGGCGATGGCGTCCATCAGCAGGTCGAGCGCCTCGCGGTTGGCGCCGAGTTGGGGCGCGAAGCCGCCCTCGTCGCCGACGGTGGTGCCGTAGCCGCGGGCGGCGAGCAGGTCGCGCAGGGAGTGGTAGATCTCGGCGGTCCAGCGCAGGCCCTCACGGAAGCTGTCCGCGCCGAGCGGCACGACCATGAACTCCTGGAAGTCGGTGGAACCGGCGGCGTGCGCGCCGCCGTTGAGCAGGTTCGCCATCGGTACGGGCAGCGTGCGCGCCTCGGCGTCGCCGTAGAGGCTGCCGAGGTGGCGGAACAGCGGGAGGCCTCGCGCCGTCGTGGCGGCGTGGGCCGCGGCGAGCGAGACGCCGAGGATCGCGTTCGCGCCGAGCGCGCCCTTGTTGGCGCTGCCATCGGCAGCGATCAGCGCCTCGTCGACGGCGCGCTGGTCACCGGCGTCGAGGCCGCGCACCGCCCCGGCGAGCGGGCCGTTGACGTTGGCGACGGCCTGCTGGACGCCACGCCCGCGGTAGCGCGCGGGATCGCCGTCGCGCAGCTCGACGGCCTCGTGCGCGCCGGTGCTGGCGCCGCTGGGGACGATCGCCCGCCCGAACGCGCCGCCTGCGAGGGTGACGTCGGCCTCGACGGTGGGGTTGCCGCGCGAGTCGAGCACCTCGCGCGCGGCGACGTGCTCGATGGTTCGCGCCGCTCGATCGTGCTGTTCGCTGGCGCTCACGCAATTCCCCTTACAGGCCGGCCCTTACGGCGGACCGCTCGCGGATCGCTGCCCGCGGATCATCGATCGTGCGGCGGCGGTGGGCAAGGCGGGGCGCTTCGGCGCGGTCAGCGGGCGCGCGGGTGGACCTGCTCGTAGACCTCGCGCAGGTGGCTGTCCGCGAGCTGGGTGTAGATCTGAGTGGTCGAGACGTTGGCGTGGCCGAGCAGCTCCTGCACATCGCGCACGGAGGCGCCGCCGCGCAGCATGTGCGTGGCGAAGGAGTGGCGCAGCGTGTGCGGCGTGACGTGCGTTTCGATGCTGGCCTTGCGCGCGTAGCCCTTGAGGATCAGCCAGAAGCCCTGCCGGGTCAGCCGCTCGCCGCGGCGATTGACGAACAGCGCCAGTTGCGGGCGGTCCTTGAGCAGCCGCGGCCGCCCCTCGTCCAGGTAGCGCTCGACGGCCTCGAGGGCCCGCTCGTAGACCGGGATCGTGCGCTCCTTCTCGCCCTTGCCGATGCAGCGCACGTAACCGGGACGGGGCTCCAGGTGCATGCTTTCGACGTTGACCGAGACCAGCTCGGTCACGCGCATGCCGGTGGCGTACATCAGCTCCAGCATCGCGGAGTCGCGGATCGCCTCGGGCGTGTCGGCCATCGAGGGTTGGCGCAGCAGCGAGTCGACCTCCTGGGTGGTCATCGGCTTCGGCACCGGTTTCGGTGCGCGGGGGGAATCGATCGCCGCGGTCGGGTTGGCAGCGAGGTCGCCGTGGTCCAGCAGGAAGCCGCAGAACGACTTCAGTGCGGCGACCTTGCGCGCGATGGTCGAAGCCGCGTAGGAACGCTCGCCGAGCCAGGCGATGTAGCCGGTGACCAGCTCGCGGTCGATGCAGCCGGGGGTGAGTTCGGCGGCGCTGCCGTCCTGTTCGCCCGCAAAGCCGACGAAGCCGTTGAGGTCGTTTCGGTAGGCGTCGATGGTGTTGCGTGATGCCCCGCGCTCGGCGGACATGTAGTGCAGGAACGACTGGACTCGGTCGTGCACAGGTGTTCACGCGTCCTTTCGCCCTCGTGTTCGGGTCCGCAGCGGGAACCGGGGCGGGGCGGTGGTCGGGCGGCGACAGTATACGGAACCGGGGATCGGCGTGCGCGCCGCCACGGTGGCAGATCTGTGCTCTTCCCTACACCGAACCGTCCTCCGGGAAGGCCTCGTCGCCGATCAGCGGGACGAAGCGGCAGCCTCCGAGCGAGCGCTGCCGCACCCGTCCGCCGCGCTTCGAGACGATCAGCAACTCCTGCCCCTCGCGATCGCCGACCGGGATCACCAGCCGCCCGCCCTCCGCGAGCTGCGCCACCAGCCCCGGCGGTACCGAGGGCGCCGCGGCGGTCACGAGGATCGCGTCGAACGGCGCCTCAGCGGGCGCGCCCAGCCGCTCGCCCGCGGTGAGGCAGCGCACGTTGTGCAGCCCCACGTGCGCCAGCCTTCGCTCGGCGGCGAGCCGCAATTCCTCGATGCGCTCGACGGCCACGACCTCGGCTGCGAGGTGGGCGAGCACCGCCGCCTGATAGCCCGAGCCCGCGCCGACCTCGAGCACGCGCTCGCCGCCGTCCGGCCCGCTGAGGGCCGCCGCCTCCGTCATCATGCCGACGATTAACGGCTGCGAGATGGTCTGCCCGTGGCCGATCGGGAGCGCACTGTCCTCATAGGCGTAGCGGCGCATCGCGGGGGGTACGAACTCGTGGCGCGGGACCGCGCGCAGCGCGTCCAGCACGCGCCGGTCGCGGACCTCGCTCGCGACGTACGCGACCATCCGCTCGCGCGCCTCCCTGTGCGCCGGAGTCGCCGCCTCGCTCGCGCCGTTGCTGCGGTTGGAGCGGTCGCGCTTGCGGCGGCGGAACATGGAACGAAGATCGCGCGCCGCTACAGGGAGCGCTTGACCGTCTCGGCCAGACGGCTGCTGAGGCCCTCGGTGGCGGCGATCTCCTCGATCGATGCGGCCCGCAGCGCCTTCACCGAGCCGAACTTGCGCAGCAGCGCGCGCTTGCGCTTCGGGCCGATGCCCGGCACGGCGTCGAGGGCGGACTGGCGGACGCGCTTGCCGCGGACGGTGCGGTGGTAGGTGACGGCGAAGCGGTGCGCCTCGTCGCGGACGCGCTGCAGCAGGTAGAGCGCCTGCGAGCTGCGCGGCAGGCGCACCGGCTCGGCGAGGTCGGCGACGTAGATCTCCTCCTCGCGCTTGGCCAGCCCGCAGGCCGGCACGTCGCCGAGCCCGAAGTCGCGCAGCACGTCGAGCGCCGCGCCGAGCTGCCCCCTCCCGCCATCGATGACCACGAGGCCGGGCAGCGTGTCCCACGGCGCCTCGGGCGCCTCGGGCGCCTCGGAGGCGTCCGGCTCCTGCTCGCCGTCCTGCTGGACCTCCGGGCCCCGATGCTCGGCGAGGTGCTTGAAGCGGCGGGTCAACACCTCGCGCATCGAGGCGAAGTCGTCCTGGCCCTCGACGGTGCGGATGCGGAAGCGGCGGTATTGGTCGTTGCGCGGGCGGCCGTCCTCGAACACCACCATCGAGGCCACCGTGTCGCTGCCCTGGATCGTCGAGATGTCGTAGCACTCGATGCGGCGCGGGCGCTCCGGCAGATCGAGCTCGTCCTGCAGCATCGAGAGCGCCGACTCGGTCTTGTCGCGGTCGGCGAGCCAGCGCACGCGGTGCATCGCGAGCGCCTCGTGCGCGTTTTCCTCGGCGGTCGCGACCAGGGCGCGCAGTTCGCCGCGCTCCGGAACGGCGATCTCCACGGCGCCGCCACGCTTCGAGCGCAGCGCCTCGCGCAGTTGCTCGCGGTCGGCGGGCGCGTGCGAGAGCAGCACGCTGCGCGGCACGTACGTCGCCGACTCGAAGAACTGCGCGAGGAACGCGCCCAGCACCTCGGCGTCGCTGGCGTCTGGCGCCTCGCGCGCGCCGTCCAGCATGAACGAGTCGGTGTCGGCGACGACGGTGCCGCGCACGAAGAAGACCTGCACGCAGGCCTCGTCGTCGCTGCGCGCGAGGGCGAAGACGTCGGCGTCGAGGGCGGTGGTGGTCGCCATGCGCTGGCGCTCGGTGACGCGGCGGATCGCCTCGGCCTGGTCGCGCAGGTGTGCGGCGCGCTCGAACTCGAGCTCCCTGGAGGCCTCGCCCATCTCCCGCTCGACGTGGCGCAGCACGTCGTTGCTGCGGCCCTCGAGGAAGAGCAGCGTCTGGTCGATCACGGCGCGGTATTCCTCGGGGGTGCAGTAGGCCGTGCAGGGGGCGATGCAGCGCTTGATGTAGTAGTCGAGGCAGGGGCGGGGGTCCGTGCCGGTGATCGTCTTCGTGCAGGAGCGCCAGGGGAAGAGCTTCTTCACGACATCGAGCGTGCGCCGCACCGAACCCGCCGAGGCGTAGGGCCCGAAGTAGCGCGAGCCGTCCTGCTCGACGCGTCGGGTGATGGTCACTCGCGGCCAGTCGTGCTGCACGTCGACCTTGAGGTAGGGGTAGTGCTTGTCGTCCTTGAGCCGGACGTTGTAGGTCGGCTGGTGGCGTTTGACGAGCGTCGCCTCCAGCAGCAGCGCGTCGGCCTCGGAGGCGGTCACGACGTGGTCGAGGGTGACGATCTGATCGACGAGCGCGTGGATGCGGCGCTCCATGCTGCGGCCGGACCCGAAGTAGGAGCGCACGCGCGAGCGCAGCCGGCGCGCCTTGCCGATGTAGAGCACCTGCCCGCGGGCGTCCTTCATCAGGTAGACGCCGGGGCGCTCCGGCAGCGCCCTCGCCTGTTCGAGCACGGCGGTGGCGGTCATGCGATCCAGTGTAGCGCTGCGCGCCGCGGTTCCGGGCGTGGGGTGGGGATTGGCGAGGCGCGGGTCGGGTACGCTGTCGTGCAGGTGAGGCGCTTCATGGCAATCGAGAACACGACGAAGCCCACGGTCCGGCTACGGGTCATGTTCGGGCAGGTGATCGCGGCCGAGGCGGCGAATGGGCGGCAGGGCATCCGCGTGCATGTCGGCGCCGGCCCGGACGTCATGATGCGTCTCAAAGGCCCACTGGTGAATATGGTGCCCGATGTTCTCGGACAGCACGTGGAGCTGTCCGTGAGCGAGACCCTGGCTGGCGACACCGTGGTGGATCGGGTGGTCAACCAGGTCCGCCGGCTCAATCCCGGAGAGTGCGGGGTTGATGTTCCAGCCAGGTCGATTGACGAGTTGGCTCGGGAGCAGGGTCTCCACCGGCGTCCTCCGCCTGACTACTTCTCAGTTCTCTCTGGCCTCTGGGAGAGTGAGGAGGAGGCCGAGGCGTTTCGGGAGGACATTCGAAGCGGGCGCGCTGCCATTTAGTGGTTCTCAAACCGGGCCGTTCCTACGCAGTTGTCGACACTTCTTGGGGACCGAACCATCGCTCTATCGTACTTCGCAAAGACTGAACTCGACGACCGCGATTGGGGTGATCCCCGTAAGGCGCGTCTCGAATTGTTGTACCGGGAGTGTGCGGCTTCCGGCTGGCGACGCAACGTCAACCTGGTACAACAGGGCGAAGACGAAGCGCCGCGAGTTGGAGTTGATCTCGGGCGTCTCGGATACGAACCTATTCATCGCCCATGCCGCTGAGCACCGTGTTCCGTATATGTCACACGATCGTCGAGCCTGTCGGGTGGCGAGCGAACTCGGGCTTGAGGTGCTGACGATCCTGGAGGACGACTGAGCCGCGCCCGCTACGTCGCGTTCTGCGTGTAGACGGTGCCGATGATCCCGTCCGCCTCGAGGCGCTGGTACTCCGCCTCGCTGATGCCGATCAGGTCGCATAGCAGCTCGTGGTTGTGCTGGCCGAGGGTGGGGGCGGGGCCGCGCGCCGGATGCTACTGTGCGGCGCGCTTCAGGCGCGAGCCACCCCGACTCCGGCTTGCCAGCCTGGTGCGGCATATCTACAGTCGTGTTGACTGGCTCACGGGCCAACGAGGAGGGTGATGTCGTGAGATTCGCTGTAGGCGTGCTGCTGGGTCTTGCGTGCGTCCTCGCCCTGAGCTGTGGACAGGGCTCCGCATTCTCGCTGGAAGTTGGAGACTGCCTCGACGAGCCGCGGGGCGATGAGTTCTCGGATGTCGACAAGGTTTCGTGTGACGAACCGCACGAGTTGGAGGTCTTTGCACTCGTTGACTACCCGGGCGGGAATGACGCCCCGTTCCCCGGAGCTGATCGTCTCGAGCAAGCGGCCCTGGATCTCTGCTTTGCGTTCTTCGAAGACTACGTGGATCGGCCCTATCCCGAGTCCGTTCTGGACATCGCCTCGTTCAACCCAACCCGGGAATCCTGGAACGACATTGATGATCGAGAGATCGTGTGCCTGTTGTACGACCTGGAGTCTCAATACATGGACGAAAGCATGAAGGGCAGTGGCCGCTAGCTTCGCCGCGCGCAACTCAACGCACCGCTACTTCACCGTACAGGGGCCAGGGATCTAGCAGGCGCAGGCCCGCTGCGCGGCCCGCCGCACAACCCGCTACGTCGCGTCCTCCGCGTAGACGGTACCGATGATCCCGTCCGCCTCGAGGCGCCGGTACTCCGCCTCGCTGAGGCCGATCAGGTCGCACAGCAGCTCGTGGTTGTGCTGGCCGAGGGTGGGGGCGGGGCCGCGAACCGGGCTCAGCGGCTGCTCGGAGAAGCGGGCGAGCGGGCCGGGGTAGAGGTGCGTGCCCGCCTCGGGATGCGTGATCGGCTCGAAGAAGCCGCGCGCCTGCAGGTGCGGGTCGCCGTGCATCAGCGTCTGGCGGTTCACCATCGTCGCGGGCACGCCGGCGGCCTGGAGCAGCAGCATCAGCTCCCGGCTCGTGTGCTGCCGCGTCCACGCCGCTATGCGAGGCTCCAGCTCTTCCTGGTTCCGGTAGCGCGCGACCACGTCGGCGTAGCGCTCGTCCGAGGCCAGCTCCGGCTCGCCCATTGCCTCGCAGAGCGCCGCCCAGGCGCGGTCGTCCGGCACGGCGAGCGCGACATACGGCGGCAGGTCGTGCTCCACGCCGGGCTCCTCGGCGGCGGGGAAGACGCCGTACGGCGCCATCGAGGGGTGGCGGTTGCCCCAGTGCGGCTGCAGCCGCCCGTTCATCTGGTGGTCCATCCAGGCATGCGAGACGTGGTGCATGACGACTTCCGACTGCGCCATCTCGATCAGCCGCCCCTCGCCCGTGCGCTCGCGCTGGTAGAGCGCGGCCTGCAGCGCGAACGCCATGTGCGCGCCGGCGTTCGGGTCGGCGTGGTAGGTGGGCGGTGTCTGCGAGGGGTCGGAGTCGCGGTAGCCGCGGATCGCGGTGTGGCCGGCCAGCGCCTCCATCGCCGCCCCGAAGCCCTTGAAGTCGCGGTAGGGGCCGCTCAGGCCGAAGCCGGGGAAGCGGATCATGATCAGCTGCGGGTTGACCTCGGACAGCGTCGGCCAGTCGATGCCGAGGTGCCCGGCGACGCCCTCTGCGTTGTTCTCGACGAAGGCGTCGGAGTGGCGCACGAGCTCCAGGAACAGCTCGTGCCCACGCTCGCTGTGCAGATCGAGCGTGATGCTCTTGTGGGCGCGTTTCGCGTAGTTGAAGAAGCTGTAGCGGTTCCAGAAGCCCTCGCTGATGTCGCGGTTCACGAGGCCCGCCCCGGTCGTGCCCTCGCGCTGCCGCGGCGAGATGTGCCGGTAGAAGGCTCGCGTCGGGCTGAGGTGCTGAACCGACTCGATCTCGATCACCTCAGCGCCGAGGTCCGCGAGGATCATCGAGCCGAATGGACCCGCCCAGACGATCGCCTGCGCGAGCACGCGCACGCCCTCCAGCGGCAGCCCGGCGGACGGCTGGCCCGCTGCCTGCGCGGCCATCAGACGACGTTCCGCTGGCGCAGCCGGACGACCTGCTCGCGCGTGTAGCCGAGCCGTTCGGTCAGCACCTCGACGGTGTGCTGGCCGAGCAGCGGCGTGGGCCGCAGTGCGACGGGCGTGCCGTGCAGCGCGAAGGGTGGTCCGAAGTACTCGAGGCGTCCGGCGGCGGGGTGCTCGACGGTCTGGAAGTAGCCGCGCTCTCGTACGTGGGGGTCGCTACCCAGATCCTCCATCGTGTAGATGGCGGTCGCGCCCAGGCCGTGGGCCTGCGCCTCCATCATCGCCTCGCGCTTGGTGCGCGAGAGCGCCCAGGGGATGAAGAGCGCGTCGACCTTCGGGGCTATCGTGGGGTCGTCGAGGCGCTCGACATAATCTGGATCATCGATCAGGTCGGGCCGCCCCAGCAGGCGGCAAAGCCGGTCCCACCAGCGGATCGAGGCGTTGATGTGAAAGTAGCCGTCCTTGCACGGGTAGACCCCGCTCGGCAGCGCCTGGCTGCCGAGTGAGGCGATCGGGTGCCCGAGCGCGCCCGTGTACTGCGCCGAGACGAGGTTCGTGCCTCCGCGGTCCATCGAGCCCGCCAGCACCTCCATCAGCGAGATGTCCGCGCGCTCGCCGTGGCCCGTCCGCCGTCCGCCGCTGAACGCGCCGAAGGCGTACGCCGCCACCACGCCGCCGGCGAGGAAGAGCGGCGCGTAGACGCCGAGCTTCACCGGCGTGCGCCCCTCCATGGCGGTGATCGAGAGCACGCCGCCCATCGCGTAGGCGAGCATGTCGTCCGCCGCGAAGTCGCGGTAGGGCCCGTTCTGCCCGAAGTTGGAGATGCGCACGAGCGAGAGCGCCGGGTTGGCCTCGCGCAGCGCCGGGTCGCCGATGCCGAGCCGTTCGAGCGTGCCGGGCCGGAAGCTCTCGACGGCGAGATCGGCCTGCTCCGCGAGACGCAGCAGGATCTCGCGGCCGCTGCGCGTCTTGAGGTTGAGCGTGACGCTGCGCTTGCCGGTGTTCAGCTCCAGGAACATGCCGCTGCGTTCGCGGTGCGGCTCGTCGCCGGGAAAGGGGCCGAAGCGCCGTGAGACGTCGCCGCGGGCCGGGTGCTCGATCTTTGTGACCTCGGCCCCATAGTCGGCGAAGAGCTTCGTGCAGTAGGGCCCGGTGATCCCCTGGCTGAGGTCGAGGATGCGGATGCCCTCGAGGGGTCCGGCGTCGGCGGGCGAGGCAGCGCTGGCTTCTGCGGACACGGGCGCCTCCGGCGACACAGGTGTGAGCGGGTTCTAGCGGATCGCGCCACGAACCTCAAAGCGCACGCGCGCCCGGACCGGCGGTGCGGCCCGCCCGAGCGCTTGTATCGTGATGGCGAGGCGAGGCGCGGAGGAGCAAGCGATGTCCGATGCGAGCGGCCGCGTCGTCGTGCTCAGCGGCGCCACCTCGGGGATCGGCGAGGCAGCCGCGCGGGCGCTCGCGGAGGCCGGCGCGCGGCTCACCCTCGTCGGCCGTAACGAGGAGCTGTTGCGCGAGCTGGCGTCCGAACTCGGCGCGGCGACCGACTGGGTGGTTGCCGACCTCGTCAGCCTCGAGCAGACGCGGCGCGCCGCCGAGGAGATCCGCGCGCGCCACGACCGCATCGACGTGCTGATCAACAACGCGGGCGGCATGTTCAGCCGCCGCCGCGAGAGCGCCGAGGGGCTGGAGCTGTCGCTCGCCCTCAACCAGCTCTCGCCGTTCGTGCTGACCTCGGAGCTGCTGCCGCTGCTGCGCGCCGCGGCCAAGGCCGACCGCGAGTTCGGCGCGCGCATCGTCAACGTCGCCTCGAGCGCGCACGGCTCCGGGGTGCAGTGGGACGACATCGCCTCCGAGCGCGGGTACCGGATGATGCGCGCCTACGGCCAGGCCAAGGCGCTGATGGTCATGACCACGAACGAGTTGGCGAGGCGCCTCGAGGGCTCCGGCGTGACCGCCAACAGCGTCCATCCCGGCGTCGTGCGCACCGGCATCATTCGCAAGTCCGGCAACCGCATCCTCGGGGCGCTGTTCGACCTGGCCGCCCCACTCGTGCTCATGTCGCCGAAGCGAGGTGCGTCGCATGTGCTGCGCCTCGCGATCTCGGACGAGGCGGCCGGCGTGAGCGGGACCTACTGGAGCAAGAGTCGCATCGGGGAGGCGGGCGACCGCGCCGCGCAGGCGCGCGCCTGGAGGCTGAGCGAGCAGCTCGCGGGGATGAGCGCGGCGGACTGAGTCGCGTCGCATACACTCTGCGGGAGCATGATGCTTACCTCTTGGCTCAGGCTATGGGTAGGGCGAATGGAGTCGATTCGAGCATGACGCGCGGAAGAGACATGTCGTCTCAGGCAGGCCAAGGAGCGGCCCGCACTGCGGCGGCGCGCGCGGACTATAAGGTGGCGCTGGCCATCGAGCAGCAAGCGCTCAAGGCGTCGGGCCGGGCAGGTTTCGAGGATGCATTCTTCGAGGCGGATGCGGATTGGCAGATGGGCAAGCATGCGGCTGAGGAGACAGCCGACGATGCAGTTGCCTACGCGGAGGCCGAAGCGCTGCTGACCCTGAAGGCGGCGGAGAAGGCGGCAGATGCGGCATTGGACGCAGACTATCTGGCGGCCCAGAGCATCGCAGACAAGGCGCAGCGCTACGAAGCTATCGCAGAGGCGGAGGGGGCCGCGAGGACCAGAAAGAGGGCGGCAGCAGAAGAGTACCAAGCGTCGAGAGCGAGGCTTAGGCGGAAGCGGGAAGCGGCTCGCGATGAGGCGCAGGAAGCGACGGATGCGCGAAGCACAGCGGCCTTTGAGGTGGCGAAAGCACGCTACGAGGCGACCCGCATGCCGGAGAAGGACGAGGTAGAGCACGCGGCGCAACACTTGCGCTCCATCGCTTGGTCTCGTTGGCAGCAGGCGCTTCGTGATGAGCGACGGTACGGGCTGCCAGTCTGGCTGCCGCTACCGGCATGGCTGAGAGGGCCAGACGAGGGGGCTTACTACGACAAGGTCTATGAGGCGGCGGTCGTGGCGTACAACGCGGCAAAGGCCGCGGAACGCGCCGTCGGTCGCGAGGACTGACCCCTTCTCGAATCTCTTGTGATAGCGGGCCTTGTCTACGCCTCGGAGACTGGCCGTATCTCGTGCAGCGGTGCGAGCGCGGCGATGACGGCGGCCAGGGCTGCGATGCAGCCGGCGTAGACGACCACGCCGTGGAAGTCCCACTGCGAGTTGATGGCGCCGGCTACCACGGGCGAGATCGCGCCCACGATCGCGCCGCCGGTGAACAGCATCGCGACCGCCGAGCCCTCGCTGCCCCCGGCGACCGACTCCATCGCCGCGGCCATCATGATCGAGTTCACGGAGAACAGGACGATGCCGAGCAGTGCGAGGGTGAGCGTCAGCTCGATCCCGCTGTCCGCCCAGAGGAATGCGAAGGTCAGCGCGGACATCGTGATCAGCCCGAAGAGGATCACCGGCCGCCGCCCGATGCGATCGGAGACCGCGCCCATGAGCGGCCCGGCGAGGATCCCGAGCAGCGTCAGCAGCCCGAGGTGCGCGCCCACGATCACGTCGGAGTAGCCGAGGTCCTCGGCCATGTAGAGCACGAGAAAGACGGCGAAGGCGTTGTGCGCCATCCCGCGCAGGGCGGTGACGGAGACGAGCGCGATCACGGTCCGGTTGCGGAACAGCGGTCGCGCCGAGCCGAGGTAGTCGCGCAGCCGCACGCGCGCCTGCGCACCGGCGCCGGCGGACTTGAAGCGCAGCAGGATCACGACCCCGGTGACGACGGCCGGCCCCACGTGCAGCAGCGCCACCGTGCGCCAGCCCAGCCCGCCCCACTCGAGGCCCGCGAGGCTCACTCCGCCGAGCAACACGCCGATCAGGAACGGCGCCGAGGAGTCGCCGACCGATCCGCCGGAGCGGTGCGCGGCAATCGCGAACGCGCGACGCTCCGGGTAGCGCACGGC
This sequence comes from Dehalococcoidia bacterium, assembly GCA_965247925.1. GTDB lineage: Bacteria > Chloroflexota > Dehalococcoidia > UBA2979 > UBA2979 > VXMT01. The sequence continues at coordinate 14,873 of CBDFIB010000003.1, read as the reverse complement.
CAGCTCCGTGAAGGCGGGCGCGTGCCACATTGAGGTGCCGGCCCCGGCGATCGCGACGGCGAGGAGGATCAACCAGTAGTTGGAGGCGAGCCCGATCGACGCGTAGCCGATGGCGAGGCAGGTCATGCTGCCGGCGAGCATGATCGCGATGCGGCTGCGGAACATGTCGGTGAGCACCCCGGCAGGGATGTTCATCGCGCCCATCGCCGCCGCGCGCGCGCCGATGATCCCCCCGGCGGCCACGTCGCTGAGCAGCAGCGTCTCCTTGATGTGGGGGAGCAGCAGCAGCAGCGTCTGCTGGTAGAAGTGCTTCACACCGTGGCCCGCGGACAGCCCGACCATCAGCCGCATGCTCTCGTGTGACTGCGGCGTCACGTCGGGTCTCTCAGCGGGCGCGGGCGCATCGGGCGATCGCTCGGCGGTGGTCATGGCGCAAGGGTAACGCGAGCGGCGGGCAGACGCCTCAGGGCCTGCGGGGCAGCCATCGAGGCACCACGGAGCGGGTCAGGCGAAGGCGGCGCGATGGGTGGGAGTGATGGCGCGCCCGGAAGGATTCGAACCTTCGGCCTCAGCCTCCGCAGGGCTGCGCTCTATCCCCTGAGCTACGGGCGCCTGTCGGTAAGTATGCGGGATATCCGGGTTATGGTGCCGAAGGTGAGATTTGAACTCACACGGGGTTATACCCCACTGCGCCCTGAACGCAGCGCGTCTGCCGTTCCGCCACTTCGGCACAATGTGCGGCTCCGCTCCGCGCTAGGCTGCACTCGCGGGTCCACACTCCCAAAGTATACTGCACCGGTCCTGAGCCACTAGCAGGCTGCTGAAAAACTCCTGATCCTGAGCCGTAGGGTCTCACTGGCCATTCGGTGGGCTGGCGTAGAGCCCAGAAACATTGGGTTTCTTGATGTCGCGGCCAGCGCGATTTCAGCCCAAAACCGCCGCGGCGGACTTTTTCATCACCCTGCTAGCAGGCTGCTGAAAAACCCCTGATCCTGGGCCGCTGGGTCTCACTGGCCATTCGGTGGGCTGGCGTAGAGCCCAGAAACATTGGGTTTCTTGATGTCGCGACCAGCGCGATTTCAGCCCAAAAGCGCGCCGCCGCGGACTTTTTCAGATGGGATGAGGGCTGGTCTCCTCCTCAAGGGGATACTCGTCCCCGGTAAGCGGCCTCGAATCGGGCCCAGAACGGCTTCTCAGAGCCAGAGAGGTAGAAGACCAGCCATGCAGCAGCATATCGCAACGGCAGAGCGCGTTGAACGGGAGGAAGCCAGCGGAGTCACCTGGGGCCTCGATGTGAGCGACCGTCACACCCAGATCTGCGTGCTCGGCCCCGCCGGGGACGTGCAGCGCGAGCAGCGCGTCCGCACGACGGCCCTCGCGCTGAGGCGAGCGCTCGGGGAGCTGCCGGCGGCACGGGCGGTGCTGGAGGCGGGACGGCACTCGCCGTGGCTGAGCCGGCTGCTGACCGAACTCGGTCACGAGGTGATTGTCGCCAACCCCCGCCAGGTAGCGCTGATCGCACGCAGCCACCGCAAGGACGACCGCAGCGACGCCGAGCAACTGGCACGGCTGGGTCGCCTCGACCCCAAGCTGCTCGCCCCGATCCGTCACCGCAGCGCGCAGGCCCAGCAGGATCTCGCGGTCGTGCGCGGCCGCGACGCGCTCGTGCGCTCGCGGACGCAGCTCATCAACCACGTGCGCGGCGCCGTCAAGGCGTGGGGCGCCGCGCTGCCGAAGGTGACCGCGCCAGCCTTCCATCGCAAGGCAGCGGAGCACATCCCGGCTGAACTGCGCACCGCACTGCTGCCGCTGCTCGAGGTGATTGGCGAGCTCAGCGCCCGCATCGCCGCCGCCGGCCGGGAGGTCGAGGCGCTGTGCGCGGCCTACCCCGAGACCGCCGCGCTCCGCCAGGTCGCAGGCGTCGGTCCCATCACCGCCCTCACCTTCGTGCTGACGATCGAGGATCCCGCGCGCTTTCCCCGCAGCCGCGAGGTCGCACCCTACCTCGGCCTCGTGCCCAGGCGTCGCGACTCCGGCGGCCGCCACACGCAACTGGGGATCACCAAACGTGGCGACTCCCACCTGAGGCGGCTGCTCGTGCAGGCCGCGCAGTACGTCCTCGGACCGTTCGGACCAGACTGCGACTTGCGCCGCTGGGGCGAGCGCTACATGGCCTCGGGAGCGGGGAACGCGAAGAAGCGCGCGGTCGTCGCCGTGGCGCGACGCCTCGCAGTGTTGCTGCACGCGCTCTGGCGCAGCGGCGAGGTCTATGAGCCGCTGCGCCAGGCCGCCACGGCGGAGGGGGAGGCTGCGTAGCGGGCGACGGGAAGACGGCGAACCACCACCAGACGACCACCAACGGCTGCACCGTGATGCTGAAGACCGGGCGACTGCGACAGGCTGCTGGTCCACCCAAGGACGCTTTTCAGCTGGCAGCGCCCCCTGCAAGCAGGTTCCCCATCATGCACCGGGTCCAGAAGCGCGACCCCTCGGCGAGTGCGGATAGAAGCGGGGCACAGGTCACCATCCGGCATGGCGTGCAGACGGAGCGGCCACCACGTTGGCCGACTTGCAGATCGGACCAGCCCTCATAGAAGCAGCCTGCTGAGGCTGTCGCACGGAGTGGCGTGGGTGGAGTGCCAAAAGGGTAGCCGGTCGGCAGTCGGCAGTCGGCAGTCGGCAGTCGGCAGTCGGCAGTCGGCAGTCGGCAGTCGGAGCGGAGCGGTCGCGTCTGGCGGGGCAGGCGCGCTACGCGGCAGCCGCGGCGGTAGCCCGGTCTCCTCGCCGGGGGTTGCTGTTCGCTGGCCGGGGTGACGGGCGCGCCCGGCGATAGAGCTTCTTGAGGTTGTGGGTGGCGGCGCTCAGCTTCCATTCGCTGGCGCACGCGGCGATCCCGCGCCGCTTGAAGCGGCGGATGCCGCGGTTTTCCTTGACGTCTCCAAAGACGGGTTCAATCATCCAGCGCCGCTGCTCGTAGAGACGCCGGCCCCGCTGCGTCGCCAGTTTCCGGTCCATCCGTTCACGTACGGAGAGCCCGGCAGGGATGCGCCCGCGCGGCGCCGCAGCGCCGGCGCGCCGGTTGCGGTCGCTGCGGGTGGCGATCAGCAGCTCCGGACCCCTGCCTTCGGCCTGCCGCACGTTCGCCTCGGAGTAGTAGCCGGCATCGGCCAGCAGCACGCGCGGCGGCCCGCAGTGTGCGGCCTGCAGGTTGCGGTGCATCGCCTCGATCATCGGTTGCAGCTCGTGCATGTCCGTCGCCTGGAGGCTCACCTCGGCCGCGACGATGATCTGGTCGCTACTCGTCACCGCCTGCACGTTGTAGCCCTGGAAGTAGCCGTGATAGTCGCGCACCACGCGGCTGTCCGGGTCGGTGACGTTCACCTTCGCGCCCGGGTCGGGCTGCGGCGGCTGCGGGCGGCGCCCGCGCCGGTCCTTCTGCGCGCGGCTCCTGAGGCGTTCCTCATAGTCCTCCTGCCGCTCCCGCTCACGGGCCGCCAGCCGCTCCCGCGCCTCGCGCAGCCGCTGCAGGCGCTCCTCGCGGTCCCTGAACCCCGCAGGCAACTCGTCGCCCCGCGCGTCGCCGAAGCGCGCGTTCTCCTCGGCGTCCACCCGCTCCGCCTCGGCGAGGATGCGCCGCACCTCGGCCGCAAGCTCCGCATCCGTGCGATTGCGCTCACGGCTGGCGTTCGCGCGGAGTTTGGTGCCGTCGAGCGCGACCACGCCGACCCGCAACAGACCCGCCTCGGCGCACAGCCTGAGCACCCCGGCGAACAGTCCCGCCAGCGCTTGCTCGTGCTGCTGCCGGAAGCGGCAGATCGTGGCGTGGTCGGGCTGCTGGTTCGCGGTCAGCACGCGGAAGGCGATGTCCTCGCGGCAGCGCCGTTCGATCTGGCGGCTCGAGCGCTCGCCCTCGCAGTAGGCATAGAGCACGAGCGCGACCATCATCGACGGCTCGTACGCCTTCCGCCCCCAACCGTCCTCGCGGTAGCGCGCGTAGAACGCGGTGAGGTCGAGCTGGCTTACCGCATCGAGCACGAACCACGCGAGGTGGTCCTCGGGCAGCCAGTCGCGGAGGCTGGCGGGCATCAGGTATTGCTGGTCACGCTCGCACGGCAGGAAGCGCTGGGTCATGGCGGCACCCCGGAATCACTCCGCCCCCGCCGCCATGCTCATCCTATCGCGATGTTCCCCGCATCGCGGGTTTGTGCGACAGCCTGCAGCAGGGTGCTGAAAAAGTCCGCGGCGGCGCTTTTGGGCTGAAATCGCGCTGGCCGCGACATCAAAAACCCCAATGTTTCTGGGCTCTACGCCAGCCCACCGAATGGCCAGTGAGACCCTACGGCTCAGGATCAGGGGTTTTTCAGCAGCCTGCTAGCTTCGAGGGGTCCACTCATGCCCGCACGCATCATCAAGTCCGGCTGGCTCGCCGTCATCGCCCTGACGCTCGCGATCACCGCGCTCGCTGCCGCCTGTGGGGGGAATGACGACCCCGATCCGACGCCGGCCGCCACCACCGCTCCGGCCGCCACCACCGCGCCGGCCGCCACCACCGCGCCGGCCGCCACCACCGCGCCGGCCGCCACAGCGGCGGCGACTCCGACCCCAACGCCCACTCCGACTCCGACGCCAACTCCGACCCCGCCGCCGGCGACCCCGGCCGCGACGCCCACACCCACCGAGGCCCCTCCCCTCTCGGCGACTCAGCCTGCCGAGGGTGTCGCCGCCCTGGTGATCACGCCCGGGACCACCGGCAAGGATCTCATGGACAGCGTTTCAGAGGCCGAGCAGGCCTGCGCCCGGGAAGCCTTCGGCGACCTCATCTACGACATCATCCTCGCCACGCCGATCCTGCTGGCCGCCTCCGAAGCCTCTGCCGGGGCGCCGCTCTTCGGCTGCCTCGAAGTCGAGAATGTCGTGACGCTCGGCGTCAAGTTCATCGCGGCGCAGGCCGGTGGATGGAGCGAGGACACGGTCAGCTGCATGGTCCAGGCTGGCCTCGAACACCCGGACGCGATCCTGATCGGGCTCGGCGTGCCCCCAGCGAGGAGGCCAGCGCGGCGGCCGCGGCGCACCCGGCCTTCCTCGAGTTCTACGGCTGCATGACCGTGCAGGAGATGGTGGACTACCTCCTCGGCCTCCAGGAGGTGGTCGACAGCATGACGACCGCCGAGCATGACCTGATCGGCGCGATCCCCGAGGCCGACGTCGCCTGCATCCGTGACGCCCTGAGCGACGACGAATACAACACGCTCCTCGCCGGCACGGTCCACGAGGCCTTCGACGTCTCGGACGCAGTGGCCGACTGCATGACCGATGACGGCTACGTCCAGGCCTTCGTCACCATCACCGAGACGACGACCGGCGAGCTGACCGATGAGACCAAGGCCTGCCTCGCGGACTTCGCCCGGGCGCACCCGCACTACACGGCGCTGATCAACGCGCATGCGTACGATCCGTCGACGACGGCCCCGGCGGATCTCGCCGAGATCGCCGACGATGGCCTCGGGACCTCGGCCTGCATGACCGCCGAGGAGCTCCAGCGGTCACAGCAGACATCGTTCGCCGCACTGGGGCAGTAGCCGGCGGAGTCTCCGCACGGCACGAACGCGGCCGCATCCCGTCCGGGTGCGGCCGCTTCACGTACTCGAGAGATCGCGAGGGCATCGCGACGATTCGCTCCACAGGAACAGCACGGCGTGGGCCGGCGTCAGACCGTGCCGGCGAATGTGTTGCCCGGAGGACCGGTCTGGTGGGCGGTACTGGACTTGAACCAGTGACCTCTCGCGTGTGAAGCGAGCGCTCGTACCAACTGAGCTAACCGCCCGGCGATCCACCGGCTGGCTCGATGGCCCTCCGGCGCGCCGATCAGCGTACCGACGCCACTGTCACGCGGCAACCGATGCGCACCGGCAGACCGAACGCCCGCGCGGTTGCCCGGCGGCGTGCGGACGTGCTACAACCCGCGAGGCTCGCGCAGCAGTCGCGCAGGGCCGTGCCGACAGGATGCCGGAGGGGGCATATATGCCGCAGTACCACGGGCTTGAGGTCGCTATTCCCGAGAACGACCGGCCGCACATCGAGTATTTCGAGCAGGCAGCTTCCGGCACGCTGCACCTGCAGTCGTGCGCCGACTGCGACCTCATGCGCTACCCGCCCGGCCCGATGTGCCCCGAGTGCGGCGGCACGGACCTCGCGTGGTCGCCCGTCTCCGGCAAGGGCACCATCCACTCCTACTACTACGTCCCGCACGCCGTGAACCCGGCCTTCCGCGACTGGACCCCGTACCCCGTCATCCTCGTCGAGATCGACGAGCAGCGCGGCCAGCCCGCGGCCGACCGCGCCGTCCGCATCATCGCCAACTGCATCGACGCGGACGGCGGCCCGGAGCTGGAAGCCAACGTCGCCATCGGCAAGCGCGTCGAGGTGACGATGATCGAGATGGGCGACGGCATGGCCCTGCCCCAGTTCCGCCTCAGCGACGAGGACCCGGAGCACGAGGTCTGGCAGTTCCCCGAGAACGCCTAGCTCCTCCAGCACATCGGAACCCACGGTCGGGGCCCGAGCGGAAACGCTCGGGCCTCATCGCGTCCGGGAGAGGCGTCTCGCTGAGGTAGCCGCCGCGGCGCGCCGGGTTTCCAGCCCGACGCGCGACTGACGCGCGCAGTCGGTACGATAGCGACATCACCGGTGCGCACTGACGGCTGCCCCTGCGCGGGCGGCGAGGGAGGGTGTGGCGCATGGCTGCGGGATTCGAGTCGCTGGACAGTTTCGGCACGCGCGCGAGCCTCGAGGTGGGTGGCGCCTCACACACGATCTACCGGCTCGACCGCGCCGCCGAGGCGCTCGGCTGCGATCTCGCGCGGCTGCCCTTCACGCTGCGCATCCTGCTCGAAAACCTGCTGCGCGGCGAGGACGGCGCCGCCGTCAGCGCCGACTCGATCCGCGCGCTCGGCGCCTGGCAGGCGCAGGCCGCGCCCGCTGACGAGGTCGCCTTCCGCCCCGCGCGCGTGCTGCTCCAGGACTTCACCGGCGTCCCCGCCATCGTCGACCTCGCCGCGATGCGCGACGCGATGGCCGATCTCGGCGGCGACCCCTCGAGGATCAACCCGCAGCAGCCTGTCGATCTCGTGATCGACCACTCCGTGCAGGTCGACGAGTACGGCGCCGACGCCGCCTTCCTGCTCAACGTCACGCGCGAGTTCGAGCGCAACGGCGAGCGCTACCAGTTCCTGCGCTGGGGCCAGCAAGCCTTCGAGGGCTTCCGCGTGGTCCCGCCCGGTACCGGCATCGTGCACCAGGTGAACCTCGAATACCTTGCCCCCGCCGTGTTCTCCGCCGACGGCGTGGCGTACCCCGACACCCTCGTCGGCACCGACTCGCACACCACGATGATCAACGGCCTCGGCGTGCTCGGCTGGGGCGTCGGCGGTATCGAAGCCGAGGCGGCCATGCTCGGCCAGCCGGTCTCGATGCTGATCCCGCAGGTCTTCGGTGTGCGGCTGACGGGGCGGCTACCCGAGGGCGCGACCGGCACGGACCTGGTGCTGCGCGTTGTGGAGCTGCTGCGCGAGCGCAACGTCGTCGGCAAGTTCGTCGAGTTCTTCGGGCCCGGCCTCAGCGCGCTCTCACTCGCGGCCCGCGCGACGATCGCCAACATGTGCCCCGAGTACGGCGCCACCGTCGGCTTCTTCCCGGTCGACGCCGAGACGCTCAACTACCTGCGCTTCACCGGCCGCCCCGAGGAGCAGGTCGCGCTGGTCGAGGCCTACTGCCGCGAGCAGCAGCTGTTCCGCACCGACGAGACACAGGATCCCGACTACAGCGACGTGCTGGAGATCGAGCTCGGCTCGATCGAGCCGAGCCTGGCCGGGCCAAAGCGGCCGCAGGATCGCATCGCGCTGCACGAGGCGCAGTCCTCGGCGCGCGCGACGATCGCCGAGGAGATCGAGCGAGGCGCGAGCGCGATGCCGGTGCAGGTCACCGCGAACGGCCACTCCTACGAGCTCTCGAACGGCTCGGTCGTGATCGCCGCGATCACGAGCTGCACGAACACCTCCAACCCCGAGGTGATGGTCGCCGCCGGCTTGCTCGCCAGGAAGGCCGTGGAGCGTGGGCTCAGCACGCCGCCCTGGGTGAAGACCAGCCTCGCGCCCGGCTCGCGCGTGGTCACCGCGTACCTCGACGAGGCCGGGCTGACCGAGTACCTGGACGCGCTCGGATTCAACCTCGTGGGCTACGGCTGCACCACCTGCATCGGCAACTCCGGCCCGCTGCCGGAGGCGGTCTCGCAGGCCGTCGACGGCGGCCCGCTGGCCGTCGCCGCCGTGCTCTCCGGCAACCGCAACTTCGAGGCGCGGATCAGCAACCAGATCCGCTCCAACTACCTCGCCTCGCCGCCGCTCGTCGTCGCCTACGCCCTCGCAGGCCACATGGACGTCGACCTCGCGACGCAGCCGCTGGGTACGGGCGCCGACGGCGAGCCCGTCCACCTGAGCGAGATCTGGCCGAGCGAGCAGGAGGTTGCCGAGGTCATCCAGTCCTCGATCCGCTCGGAGATGTTCCGGGAGCGCTACGCCGACGTCTTCAGTGGCGACGAGCAATGGGCCGCGCTCGACTCCGGCAGCGGCCAGCGCTTCGCGTGGGAAGACGACTCGACCTACGTGCGCCACGCCCCCTACTTCCAGGACCTGCAGCGCGAGCCGTCGCCACCCGTGGACATCAAGGGTGCGCGCGTCCTCGCGAAGCTCGGCGACTCCGTTACCACGGACCACATCTCGCCTGCCGGGGCGATCGCGCCGGACAGCCCGGCGGGGGCCTACCTGCGCGAGCGCGAAGTGGCGCGCCGCGACTTCAACTCCTACGGCTCGCGCCGCGGCAACCACGAGGTGATGGTGCGCGGCGCCTTCGCCAACGTGCGGCTGCGCAACGCGCTCGTCGAGCGCGAGGGCGGCTGGACGCGTCATCTGCCGGACGGCGAGGAAATGCCGATCTACGACGCCGCGGAGCGCTATCGTGCCGAGGGCGTCCCGCTGATCCTGCTCGCGGGCCGCGAGTACGGCTCGGGATCCTCGCGCGACTGGGCGGCGAAGGGGCCGGCGCTGCTCGGCGTGCGCGCCGCCATCGCGGAATCCTTCGAGCGCATCCATCGCAGCAACCTGATCGGCATGGGCATCCTGCCGCTCGAGTACCCGGCGGGCGAATCGGCCGCCTCACTCGGCCTCAGCGGCGAGGAGCTCTTCGACATCACCGGCATCGAGGGCGGCGTCGAGCCCGGCCAGGACATCGCCGTGCGCGCCGTCGCCGCCGACGGCCGCGAGGTCGCCTTCACCGCCCACTGCCGCATCGACACCCCCGTGGAGGCGGAGTACTACCACCACGGCGGGATCTTGCAGTTCGTGCTGCGGGGGCTGCTGGAGGAGTAGGGGAGCGGCCTCGCGGCCTTGACGAGACTGCGATTCGCGGTTAGGAATAGGCTGCGAACAAAGGTTCCCCTCCGCGACGGCAGGCTGATACCAATGGCAGAGTACTCGTTTGACGCAGCGGCTTCGCCGGTGACGATCCTTCACGGAGACGCATACGACCTGCTCCCGTCATTGGAGCCGGAGAGCGTCGACCTCCTCATCACTAGCCCGCCGTACTGGGGTCAGAGAACCTACGATCAGGAGCACAACTGGGACGTCCTGCAAGGATTGGAGGTCAACTGGTGCTGCGCCGGGCAGCATCCCGGACTACGAGTGGTACCGGGAGAACGGCGGCGTGCTCGGGATGGAGCCGACGCCCGAGTGGTTTGTCGCCCACTTGGTTGAGATGTTTGATCGGTTCCGTCCGGCTCTCAGGCCTGCCGGGAGCGTCTGGGTCAATCTTGGTGACACGTACTTTGCGCGATGGTCCAGTATCCGGCGGGACGGCCGCCAAGGCCTCGGCGATGCGTCGCGGGAGAGGCGCCGTACGCCGATGGGCGGTTATCGACAGGAAAAGCAGCTGCTTCTTGTCCCTGCGAGATTCGCGATCGCGATGCAGGACCGACGGTGGATCCTCCGCAACGACATGATCTGGAATAAGCCCAACGTGCCACCCAGACCCGAGAAGGATCGCCTTCGCCTGAGCCACGAGCACTTCTTCCACTTCGTGCTCCGGCCGACGAACGGTCGTGCGAGGTACTACTACGACATCTCAGAGACCGAATCGGGCTCGAACGATGTCGTAACCCACTACGTCCGTCCCGGAGGGAACGGACACACGGCAACGTTCCCGGAGACCCTAATCCGCCCGCGCATCCTGAGCAGCTGCCCGCCGGGTGGCACCGTTCTTGATCCATTCTGCGGGACGGGCCGCGCCTTGGCGGTGGCGATGGAGTCCGGGCGGCGTGGGATCGGAATCGACAACTCAAGAGCATACGTCAAGGCGGCGACGGCCCTTACGCGGGAGCGTCAACTGCGGGTCATGGACTCCAGCACATGACCTCCGGTGTAACGCGCGGCAACTTCGTCAGCGAATGGTTCGGCCACCGGACGTACCCAGAGGTGCGTGGGGGTGAGGAGGCGCTTAGGCGACAGAAGGCGGGCGTCTGCCCGTTTCTGACCGCAGTGACCGGTGGGGACACTGTGTGCGTAAAGGCTGAGCCATCGTCAGGCGTGTGTTCGATCAACAACGCCAGCAATGGCGTCCGCCAAGATTGGGTCGTGTGCCCGTACAGGGTACTTGATGCGGACCTGCTGAATCAGATCGTACGCCGTCTGTTCGGTGCGGAGACCGCACGGCCGACGATGATCGTCCCGGCACCATCCCTAGCGGAACAGAAGACCAGAGAGGCATTTGAGGAGTACGTACGCGGTGGCGGGCTGGCCATCGTGTATCTCCAAGACAAACTCGGTGGTGAGATCTCCCTTGGTGCAACCGATCGTTCGCCAGAACTCTCTTTCGACATCACGCTCATCGAGGTCGTGCCCTCGGGTAGTGGCACGGACATCGGGCGCTTCGGTGTTCTCGAAGTCCAGACGATGGATTTCCACGGCTCGTATCGTCGTGCGGTAGCCAACCTCAAGGATTCGCTGCGGCTGCATCAGCACAACTTCGCTGAGGTGCTACAAGGGAACCAGCACTGGCTATCCGAAAAGATCGAAGGACCGAACATCGCGAACGTCTTCAAACGCACCTTCTATCAGATGATGCTCAAGTTTGAAGCCGGCGTGCATCCCCGCTGTGTCGGTACGGCGCTCGCGATCCCACAGGCCGTGTGGGACAGCTGGGGGCGGCATCTGGGCGAACCGGGGCTGAGTGCACTCGACGACGGCTCGTACAGCCTCGAACACCCCGAGGTGGCCGAGCCTGGTGCCCGCGCTTGGATCTACGTGTTCGACATTGATACTAACGCTCCCTTGGATCCAGCCCCGCTCGTCGTCAAGCAGAGGATCGCAACAGATGCGGCGTCGCTCGCGAGGTACGCACTACGCGACGTTCCCGCCCACGCATTCTCTGACGCGGGCGCTGGGTTGGCCGTCATGGGTGCGATCCGGCGGCGACTGGCGAGATGGTGGCCTAGCCTTGACGCAGAACCAGCCGCCAGCGAGCCAGACTAGCGCTCAGCTCCCCGCCAAACGGCCTACTGGCGCATCAGCTCCCGAAGCCGACCGAGTCGGCACCGGGCCTACTCGCCCGCCTCGTCCGGCTCGCCCAGCTCCCCCACGATGAAGTCCCGGACCAGCGGGAAGACGGGGCGCGTCAGTAGCCGCGCAGGTCCTGCCACACCGCCCGGATCATGAAGGCGAAGACGTAACCTTCGCTGGAGCCGTCCTCGGGGCGCGCGTAGCCCGCCGAGACGCGGTAGCCGATCGGCACCTCCGAGGTCCAGTAGCCCGCCTTCTGGCCGTACACGTAGCCCTCGACGCCGAAGTCCGGCGGGAACGGCCAGAAGGCGTCACCCAGCTCCGGCCTCGTCGCGAGATCGAGCAGGTAGGCCGTCCACTCCGCGTCGAGCTGCTCGCCGCGCACGAGCGAGACCCAGACGCGCGCGAGGTCGAGCGGCGCGAGGTGCGCGTAGCGCCAACTGTGCTTGTAGCGGGACGCCTCGGATACGCCCGCCCGCTCCAGCACCGCCGCGATCTGCTCTGACGTCACCTTGTCGTTCAGGCGGTCGGAGTGCGCATCGAGGGACTTCGAGAGGATGATCTCGATGTCCTCCTGGACCTCCCCCTCGAACTCCAGCAGGCCGTCCTGCACGGCGCGTAGCGCGGTGATGGCGATCACGATCTTGCCCGACGAGGCCGGGTACTGGCTGTGATCCGGGTTGACGAGGATGGCGGCGTCGCAGTCGAGGTCGATCAGCGCGAGCCCCCACCCCCCTGTGTACCCGTCCATCTCTTCCTCGATGGCCCCCTGGAGGACCGTGCCCCGCTCCTCCAACCCTGCGCACCGCACAAGGCGAGGATCCGGCGTCGGCGAGGGCGTAGCGGTGGGCGTCGGGCTGGGCGTGGGGGTCGCCGTGGGTGTCGGACTGGGCGGGGGCGTCGCGGTCGGCGTCGGCGTAGCGGTGGGCGTCGGCGGAGCGCTGGGTGCGGGCGTCGCCGTGGGTGTCGGGCTGGGCGAGGGCCGTCGCGGTCGCCGTCGGCGTGGCGGCGGGCGCGGCCGTAGAGGCGGCCTCGTCGCGTTCGGACTGGGAGTCGCTGCAGCCACCTGCGAGGCCGGCGAGGAGCAGGCCGGCGAGCAGGAGCGTGCTGGGGAGCAGCCGCATCGATGCCTCTCGTGCGCGTCAGGCGATGCTCCAGTGTATCCACGCCGGACGCGAGAGCGGGAGCGGCGCCGCCCGCCGAGAGCGAGACGTCAGCTCTGGAAGCCGAGCGCGGCGGCGGCGTCACGCTGGCGCTGGTCCAGCGTCACGAAGGAGAGGCGGTCCGGGTGGGGTGGTTTCGCCGTGTTGCCGCGCTCAGCGCCCCGCCGCCGCGGCGGCCTCGGCGAGCCAGCGCTCGCGATCCGCCGGCGGGCGGACCATCAGGAACATCACCGAGCCGAGAGCGGCGAAGATCGCGAGCACGATGAACCCGGTGCGGTAACTGCCCGTCTGGTCGTACATCACCCCGGCGAAGATCGGCCCGATGATCATCCCGAGCATGATCACCAGCGACGAGAAGCCCATGATCGTGCCGAACCGCCTCGGTCCGAAGTAGTCGGCGCGGAGCCCCATCATCAGCGGCCCGCGCGAGCCCCAGGCGACCCCGTTGATCACCACCGCGACGTAGATCATCGGCAGCCCGTCGGCAAGCGCGAGCAGCAGCATCGCCGTCGCATGGAAGAGCAGGGCAACGATGACCAGCGGGCGCTTCGGCAGGCGGTCGCCGAAGAGAGTGGCGAAGAGTTGACCGACGATCTGGCCCAACGTCTGGACCGTGATCGCTAGGGCCGCGAGCCCCAGGCTGTAGCCGAGATCCTCGTGGATGTAGATCACGAGATGCACCATCAGTGACCCGATCACGAGCAGCGCCGATGCCTGGCCGAGCGCGAGGAACCAGAACGCGGAGGTGGTGAGTGCCTCGCGCGCCGTCATCGACCACTCGATGTCCTGCTGCTCGCCGGCCAGTCCGGATGTCGATTGAACGCCGTCGGGCAGCATGCCGTAGGGCTCCGGGCGATGCCGCACCACCGCCGCCAGCGGCAGGCCGACCACGAGTGAGATGACGCCCGAGGCGAAGGCGGCATCGCGCCAGCCGATGTTCTCGATCAACAACGCCATCGGCGTGGCGGTGAGGCCGCCGACGGCAAACCCCATCGTGAGTACGCCGGTCGCGAACACCCGGCGCCTGCGGAACCAGTTGACGATCGCGACGAGCACCGAGAGGAAGCTCCCGAGCGAGGAGCCGACCGCGATCATCAGGAACGAGATGTAGAAGAGGGGGAGCGACTGCACCCGGCTGAGCAGCATGAACCCGGCCGCGAACACCACCAGGCCGATGAACATCACCTTGCGGGGCCCGTACGTGTCGATCACCCAGCCCTGGATCGGACCGAGTACCCCGCTCTCGACGCGCTGGGCGGCGAAGGCGAGCGAGAAGGTCGTGCGGCTCCAGCCGAAGTCCGCCTGCATCAGCGCGACGTACGTGCCGAACGAGTGAAACATCAGCACGCCGAACATGAACTGCGTGAGGAACCCGGCGGCGGCGATGTACCAGCCGTAGAAGATCTTCGGCCGCCGGGCGGCGCGGTCCGTCACGCTGCGTTCCTCACGACGCGGCGAAGGCCCTGCAGCGGATCGCGCGCTCGAGGTCGTCGTTGGCCTCGCGCAGCGAGCGGGCGAGCAGCGGCAGCCCGTCCCCGATCTCCTCCAGCAGCGCGCGCGAGCGGTCGAGCACGGCCTGTTCGATGCGGTGGTGGGGGAAGAGGTTCGCGAACCAGGCGCGGGCGAACTCGTTCTGCCGCTCCGCGAAGACCTCGGGCGCGCGCTCGAAGAACTCGCCGACCCAGGGGTCGAGGAGCTCCCGCTGCACGTGCCAGTGGAAGCCGCCCATCGCGGCGGCGCTGAGATGCAGCGAGCCGTAGCCCTCGCCGTGGATGCGCTCCCAGGCCTCCGCCTTCGCCTCCGCCGAGGGCGTCGCGACCGCCGCGCGGATCGCCGCGCGCTCGCCGCGGTCCGAGGGGTCGCGCTCGCGCTCCGCCTCGACGCGCGCCTCCGCGCCCTCGACGCCGTGCGCGACGGCGCGGGCGGCGATGTCCCAGCGCATCTCCTGGTCGATCGCCAGGCCGGGCACCGCGAGTTCGCCGTCGGCGAGCGCGATCACGCGGGCGATGTCCTCGGGCGTGATCGCGATGCCGATCAGGGTGCGGGCCCAGATGATCTGACCATCGCCTGTCGCGGCGCCGGAGGCGCCCCCCTCGGACAGCGC
>CBDFIB010000002.1:0-224484 GCA_965247925.1 Dehalococcoidia bacterium | reverse complement strand
TAGGCGTACTTTTCGGGATCCGCCATGAAGCGCACGCGCGAGTCCAGGCTGGCGAAGTAGTACCACTGGCCGTTGTGGAAGTACTTCGTGCCCTTGTCCGGGTCCGACTGCCCGGCCCCGGAGGCGGTCTCGCTGACCGTGCGGTTCACCTCGTCAGTGTCGATCTCTTCGCCCGAGACCGGATCCAGCACCTTCGCCATGGTTCGTCCTCCGCGTTCGTCCTGCCGGCTAGCTGAATACCGACGCCGCCACCGCGCCGAGCGACTCGCGCGGGTCGCCCCAGCGCAGCGATGCTTCCTTGCCACGGCGCGTGTGGAACTGCAGGTCATACTCCGCCATGAAGCCCACGCCGCCGTGCAGCACGTGCCCCCAGTTGGTCGCGTCCGTCACCGAGCGCGAGACGACCGACTTCACCTTCGCGGCGTGCAGCGCGTCCAGCTCGCCCTGGTCCAGCTTGTAGAGCTGCTCGTAGGCGAGGAAGCGCGAGGCGGTGACGCCGACCGCGGCGTCCGCGACGCGGCCCTGCACGGCTTCGAACGTCCCGATCGGACGCCCGAAGGCGACACGCACCTGCACGTAGCTGACGGTCATGTCGAGCGCCTTCTGTGCGTGCGCGTAGCACTCTAGCGAGGAGATCGCCGAGCCCAGCACGCGCAGATAGTCGACCGCCTCGGCGCCGCCGATCCAGCCCTCGACGCTCGCGCCGTCGTAGCTCACGTCCGCCTGCGGCGTGAGCCCGATGCCGGTCAGCGCCCGCGTGGAGACGCCGGGCTGATCGCGCGCGACGAGGGCGAGACCAGGCTCGCCGTCACGCGTCGCGGCCACCAGGTGCAGGTCGCTGGTTGCGCCGAAGTCGACGTAGCGCTTCGAGCCGCTCAGCGTCGCGCCGTCGGTCGTCGTCGCGATCTCGCCGTAGGGCCCGCCGTTGCCCTCCACGAGCGCCGGGGCGCAGGTCGCGCCGGCGACGATGCGAGGCAGTAACGAGGCCTGCAGCGCCGCGTCGCCGTGACGCTGCACCGTCGCAGCGGCCAGCATCGTCTGCTGGTACGGCGAGAGCAGGGCGTGGCGGCAGAGCTGCTCGATCAGCACGCCGAGGTCGACGAGCTCTGCGCCCTGCCCGCCGTGCTCCTCGGCGATCGGAAGGCCGGTCCAGCCCAGCTCGACCATCTGGCTCCACAGTTCGTCGTCTGGCTCGCCTGCCCACTCGATCTGGCGCATGCGCGAGGCAGGCGCCTCGCGTTCGAGGAAGTCGTCCGCGCTGTCGCGGATCAGCTCCTGCAGGTCGCTGAGCCGGAGGTCCATGGCCATCGTGATGCCTCCTACCCTCTCGGCAGCCCGAGGCCGCGCGTCGCGACGATGCGGCGCAGCACGTCGTTGGTGCCCCCGGCGAAGCGGTGCACGGAGGAGCCGCGGTAGTTCTCCTCGAGCTTCCCGCCGACCGGGGCCTCATCGTTCTCGCGGCGCAGGCCGCCTTCGGGGCCGAGCAGGTCGAGGGCGAGGCTGTCGACGCGATAGCGGGCCTCGGAGCCCCAGAACTTGACCATCGCGCCTTCCATCGTCGGCGTGATGCCGTTCTGCACCATGATCGCGTTGGTCATCGCCAGCGCGCGCGAGACCTGGCTGTCGACCGTCGCCTCGGCCAGCCTGGTGCGCACGACAGGGTCGTCCATGAGCTCCGGCCGGTTGTCCTCGATGTGGCTCACGAGCGCGTCGACGCGGCGCTGGTAGAGGCTCTGCGGCTCGATCATCACGCGTTCGAGGTCGAGCGCGTTGGACATGTAGTACCAGCCGCGGTTGAGTTCGCCGAAGAGCGTGTCGGCGGGCAGCCGCACGTTGTCGAAGAACGTCTCGCTGGTGATGATCCGCCCCATCGTGCCCATCGGCCGGACGGTGATGCCCGGCACGTTGGTGGGGAAGATGAAGACGGAAATGCCCTGGTGCTTCGGTGCGTCGGGATCCGTGCGGGCGGCCAGCCAGCCGTGCGTGGCGCTGCCGAAGCCGCCGTATATCTTCTGCCCGTTGATCACCCACTCGTCGCCGTCGCGGACGGCACGGGTCTGCAGCGAGGCGAGGTCCGTCCCGGCGTTGGGCTCGGTGTAGCCGAGGGCGAAGGTCATATCGCCGCTGACGATATCGGGCAGCCACTCGCGCTTCTGCTCCTCGGTGCCGAAGCGCATGATCGTGCGCCCGACGGAGCCGACGCTGAGGTGGTCCTGCGGGATGCTCCGGTACCACAGCTCCTCGGCGAGGATGAAGGCGTGCAGTGCGTCCTTGCCCTGGCCGCCGTACTCGACCGGCCAGCCCATGTTGGTGTAGCCGGCCTCGTTCATCGCCTTGCGGAAGGCGCGCAGCTCCGCGCCGCGGCTATGGCCGAACTCCTCCTCGCCGGCCTCGCGCGCGAGCCCGTCGCGTTCGGACTCGTGCAGTTCGGCGAACAGCGCAGGCGTGGCGTGCGTGTCCAGAAAGTCCAGCACGTGTTGGCGGAAGGTCACATGCTCCTCGGTCCAGCCGAACTCCATGCATCACCTCCCGTGCTCGCCGCCGTCGCGCGCGCATGCTACCACCAGCGGCGAGGCGCGGCGGGGCGGGCTGGCCTGTCGGGCGGCAGCGTGTGCCGCGGTTCCGTTATGCTGCTGGAGCGGGATGTGCGCGCCGAGCGCGCCACGTGTCCGCCGACGGGGGTAGGCGCTGCCTCGCCGTCTCCGTCCATCCCGGTTCGCGCCGGGACGGGAGGATGGACATGCGCAGGATCGTTTCAGAGGAGCGTATTCGCGAACTGCTCGATATTGCCGGCGGCCCCGACGCCGTCCTCGAGGCCGGATGGCAGTTCACGGCCAACCGGGAGTACGCGGAAGCCCACCACGAACAGCTGAAGCAGCAGTATCCCGACCAGTGGGTCGGCATCGTGCGCCAGCAGGTCCTGGCGCATGGAGACAGCGCGGAGGATGTCGTGCGCGCGGTCCGGGAGGCCAACGAGGATACCCGTGGCATGGTCCTGCACCATGCGTGCGTCGAAGAACCAATCTGGATCCTGTAGCGCACCCCGTGCCGAGCGTGAGGGGCTACTTCGCGGGCGTAGCGCGGCGGCCCTACGTGGAGGCGCAGATCGTGTTGCCTCGCCTCCGAGTGGCTGCGGACGTTCCGCTCCTCGTGGATACCGGCGCGGACACGACTACCATCCACTGGAGCGATCGCCAGTTACTGCAGACGTATGACGGCCGCTCCCTCGCCGCTGACGCGGTGTTCCTGGAGCGTGTTCAGGCATCTGAAATCGCCGGTGCGCGCGTTCAGTACGGCAGCGAGGATGCCGTGCTCTTGTTTCGCACCGAGCAGGGCACGCGGCTGGTGGCAGAGCTCAAGGTGCACATCGAACTGGGTCCACCGGTCGGCGACGTTCCGTCGCTGCTCGGGCGCGACATCCTGAGCGAGGTCCGCCTCGACTTCAACATGCGGGCCAACGATCTCGTCCTCGAGTGGGAGGCCTGACAGGTCTGCCGCCCAGGCCGCGGTCAGCTTGAATCGAGGTAACGCCGTGCCCGTAGCCAGCGCCAACGTTCCCGCCACCGCCCCGAGGCGGCCCTGATGGCCGCCCCGCGATCCCTCTCGCCGTCCGCGAGCGAGTCCGTCGAGGATGTCGCGCGCTCGCACGTCGAGCAGGGCCTGCACGATGCCGCGCAGCTCGCGGTCTACCGCGACGGCGAGCTGCAGATCGATCTGCGGCTCGGGGACGCGGCGCGGCCCTCCGCGCGGATGCTCTGGTTCTCCGCCACGAAGCCGCTGGCCGCCGTCGCCGCGCTGATGATGGTCGAGCGCCTCGCCTTCGACCTCGATCTGCCGATCGCGTCGGCCTGGCCGCAGTTCGGGGAAGGCGGGAAGGCGGCGTGCACGCTGCGGCACGTGCTCACTCACCGCGGCGGCTTCCCCGTCTTCCCTCCCGGCTTCGACTGGGAGCGCCTCGACGACTGGGCCGCCGTTACGGCCGCGACCGCCGCGATCGAGGCGGATTGGCCGCCCGGCACGGCCACCGGCTACCACCCCATCACCTACGGCATCGCGCTCGGTGCGCTCGTCCACCGCCTCGACGGGCGCGAGCCGCGCGACTTCCTGGCCGACGAGATCATCGGCCCGCTCGGCATGGAGGCCTCGCTCGGCGTCCCGGACGAGGCGCTCGGCGACGTCGTTCCGCTGCGGGCGATGTCGGAGGTCACGCTGCTCGATCCCACGGGCAGCGAGCGCCGCACCTCGGACATCGTCGACCGGTTCAATGCCGCGCCGACGCTGCGCGCGCAGATGCCGGCCGCGAACGGGATCGGGACCGCGGAGTCGCTGGCGCGCTTCTACGACTGCCTGCTGCAGGGCGGCGCGCGCGAGGGCGCACGCCTGCTCCAGCCGGAGACCGTGGCGCTGGCGACGAGCGTGCAGTGGACTACCGACTACGATCGCACCTTCACGCTGCCCGCCTCGTACGGCCTCGGTTTCATTGTCGGGAGCGTCTTCGAGCCTTTCGACGAGCCCGGCGTGTACGGGCACCCCGGGGCTCAGTCGACCATCGGCTACGCTGATCCGGCGCGCGGGCTCGCGGTCGCCTACCTCACCAACGGCCTGCACGGGCCGGTCGAGGTGCAGCAGCGCTACCGCGAGATCGCGCACGCGCTGATCGCGGCCTGCGAGGCCTCGGACGGCCGTTAGCCGCGCCCGCGCCCGCTTCTCGGGCGGCGGCGCCTGCGGCGGCGCTGCACGTGCACGGGGCGCCTCGTGGTCGGCTCGGTGGGTTGCTGTGGCGCGACCGGCTCCGGCCGCTTCGTGAAGCGCCGCGAGATCCAGCGCGACAACAGGATCGACCAGAAGGCGACGGTGACGAACAGCGGCAGCGTGATCAGCGTCGCCACCCAGTCGCCGCCGCTCGTGACGAGCGAGACGACGCTCGCCAGGGCCGTGACGATGACCGTCATCGTGAGCAGTTGGCGGTCCGGCAGCCTCATGCAGTCAGTATGCCACTGCCGCCACATTCGATGCCCGGCGCGCGGATCGGCCAGCCGTACAATGAGTGAGGTGCGGACACGGGCATCATGCCCGAGGGGTGGCGCGAACGGTGCTGAAGCGTGCAGTGCGGTACCACGCGCCTCGGGCGGCGGCTCCGGCCGCGCTCGCGCTCGCCGCGCTGATGCTCGTCGCCGCCGCTCCCCGCGCCGCGCAGGCCGACGGCGGCGAGGTCTCCCGCGACAGCGGACGCCTTGAGTACGCGCGCGACCTCGCGGTCCACGATGTTCCGATTGAGCTCGCGATCGCCTACTTCACCGACTGCTCGGAGGTGCCCGGCATCTCGCCGCCGCGCTGTGGCTCGCCACCCGCGAAGTGGGTGTCGCAGGCCAATCCGATCGCGATCTGCACGGCCCACGCCAGCCGGCCATCGACACTCAGCGCGGACGCGTTCAGCGATGCCGTGAGGCAGGGAGCGCGCGCCTGGAACGAATCCGGAGCGGCCGTCGGCATCCACTACACGGGTGACTGCCAGCTCCCCTGGTGGAGCGAGGGCAACGGTCGCAACGAAATCGGCTGGGATGACTCGCGCAACATCGTGCAGGGACCGGATGTCGCCTTGACCAGCGCGATCTGGGAATCCGTGTACGAAGACGAGGACCGCCGCGTCGTGACCGACCGCGAATTCGTCGAGGCCGACATCGTGATGGACCGCGAGCGCGTCGATTCGGGCGCCTGCTTCGCATCGACGGTCACGCACGAGCTCGGGCACGTGCTCGGCCTCGGGCACAGTGACGATCCGCGCGATCTGATGTACCCGAGCTACCAGCCCGGACGCGCCGCAGCCTGCTTGCTGCAGCCCAGCCCGGCGGAGGTCGAGCTGCTGCGCTCGCTGTATGGCCGTGACGCGGGGCCCTCGGTTGACGCGGGTCCCGACCGCGCCGCCGGTTTGTTCGAGGAGATCGTGCTGACCGCGTCCGCCAGCGATCCGGAGGACGGCGAACTCACATTCCAGTGGGTGCAGACCGGCGGGCCGGCGTTGTCGCTTGCGGGTGACGGCGCGTCGCCGGAGCTGTCGTTCATCGCGCCGCGCGAGCCGGCCGTCCTCGTCTTCGAGGCCACCGTCAGCGATCGCTACCTGCACAGCGCGACGGACCGCGTGGCCATCGAGGTCTCGGCCATCGGCGAGCGACCGCGGCGCTTCCCGATCCTCCAATCGTTCCTGCCGGCGCGCTATGTGCCGGGCGCGCCCGAGGGGACCGCTGTGCTCAGCTGGTCGGATGTCGAGAACGCGACGCTCTACGAGTTCTGCTCGACGGCCATCGAGGCTCCCGAGCCCGCTGAGGACGAGGGCGGCGGGACCGATCGGTTCAACGAGTTCGCCGATGTCAGTGAGGCGATCCAGGCGATCCAGGCTGGGCAGGCGAACCAGCCCGCTGACGCCGTGCCCACGCGCATCTGCTCCACCGAGTTCGCGACGCCCTCGATCCCGATCAGCTGGGACGAGGTGCTCGACGAGCCCGGCAGCGCCGACGCCGTGCTGCAGGTCACGGGCGGCTGGCACACCACGAGCATCCGGGCCTGCAACGCGGGCGGCTGCTCGCGGGAGGACGAGGGCCCACTCGCGGGCGGGCTGCGTTGGGACGCGTGGGACCTCGACTACGACTACCTCGTCTTGATCTACGACGCCTCCGGCGTGCAATTCACGTTCGCGGCCGCGATCAACTTCTCCGGGACGTCGCGCAAGTTCGAGTTCGGCAACGGGCCACCCGAGGATCCTTTCCAGACGACGATAGGCGGCTGCCGCAGCCTCGGACGCGGCTCGTTCTGCTACGGCTACCTGGACTACAACGTGCGGGACCATGGGCCGGTCGTTGCCATACGCAGCAGCCGCCCCAACACGCCGACCGTCGAGCACATCATCCCCGCCCGCTAGCAGGGTGATGAAAAAGTCCGCCGCGGCGGTTTTGGGCTGAAATCGCGCTGGTCGCGACATCAAAAACCCCAATGTTTCTGGGCTCTACGCCAGCCCACCGAATGGCCAGTGAGACCCTACGGTTCAGGATCAGGAGTTTTTCAGCAGCCTGCTAGGCTGTCCCGCCGCGCACGCTGCGTCTCGCCGAGGCGGGGGCGCATAGCTGTTGTGAACATTTTCGCCCGGCGTTGTGGACATATACTGGACGAACGGACCGGTCGGGGAGCGGAGCAGGACATGCCCGAATACGGCGGGCCGGCGTCCGAACGGGAGCAGGCGAGCCGCCCCTACGCGCGGGCGCGGCAGTTCGCGTCCGCCGCCCCGCCCGCGGACGGCGGTCGCTTCTCCGTGGTTGACTTGTCCGGCGACTTCGACCCTCGCATCCTGCTGACCGGGCCCGACGCCGCCGAGGTGAGCGTCTGCTACGAGCGTCCCGACCGCGATCTCGTGCTCGTCGGCATCGGCGAGGCGGCGCGCGTCAATGCGCCTCCCTTCGGCGGCCCCGAGGCGATCCGCGACGCCGCGCTGCGCCTGCTGCGGCACAACGATCCCACGGGCGGCGATCGAGGCCCGCTGCGTCCTCGCTTGCTGGGCGGCTTCGCCTTCGATCCGGCGGCCCCGGCGGGCGGGCCGTGGGGCGGCTTCGACTACGGGTGGCTGAGCCTGCCGCGGCTGCTCTTCGTCCGCGACGGCGAGGCTTGCGGCGTCGTGCTGGCCCCGGGCAGCCATCCCGCGGAGGTCGACTACCTGATGGAGCGCAGCGCGCGCGCGGACCTCAACTCCAGGGACGAACGCCCGCAGACCTCGCTGCGCGTGATCTGGGACATCAACCGCCCGGCGCTCACTTCCTCCGTCGCCGAGATCGCCGCCGAGGTCCGGGAGGGGCTCTACGAGAAGGCCGTCCTCGCCTCGGTGCGTGAGATCGAGGCGGCTGCGCCGTTCGATCCCGGCACGGCGCTCGCGCAACTGCGCGCCGACTACCCGCACTGCTACCTGTTCAGCTTCCGGCGCGGCGACGCGATCTTCCTCGGCGCCAGCCCGGAGCAGCTTGCCGGGCTGCGCGGCGGGGCCGTCACCACGCTCGGCCTCGCCGGCTCCGCCCGCCGCGGCCGCACGGCCGAGGAGGACAAGCAGCTCGGCGAGGAGCTGCTGCGCAACGCCAAGGAGCGCATGGAGCACGAGATCGTCGTGCGCGCGCTGCGCGAGGGCGTCTCCAGCCTCGCCTCCGACCTGGAGGCGCCGAACCGGCCGGAGCTGCTGCGCCTACACAACATCCAGCACCTCGCCACCCGGGTGCGCGGGCGCGCCCTGCCGGGCGTCGACATCCTCGACCTGATCGGGCGGCTCCATCCCACGCCTGCCGTCTGCGGCTGGCCGGTCGCCCATGCCCGCGAGGTGATCGCGCGGCACGAGCGCTTCGATCGCGGCTGGTACGCCGGACCGATCGGCTGGCTGGACGGCGCGGGTGACGGCGAGTTCGCGGTCGGGCTGCGCTCCGCGCTGATCCGCGGACGGCGCGCCTGGCTGTTCTCCGGCGCGGGCATCACCGGCGACTCCTTGCCGGACGCCGAACTGGCCGAGATCGAGCTCAAGTTCCGCCCGCTCACCAGCGCCCTCAGCGGCGGTGCGATGTGAGCGCTGCGCCGTCCGCGAACGCCGCCTATCGCCTCGTCGGCGCGCTCGTGCGGCAGCTCCGCGAGAGTGGCGTGCGGCACGCCGTGATCGCGCCCGGCTCGCGCTCCACGCCGCTCGTGCTGGCGCTCGACCGCATCGAGGGCATCCGCAGCTGGCTGCACCTCGACGAGCGGGCGGCGGCGTACTTCGCGCTCGGCCTCGCGCGGCAACTGCGCGAGCCGGTCGCGATCGTCACCACCTCCGGCACCGCCGCCGCGAACATCCACCCCGCGATCGCCGAGGCGTCCCTCTCGCGCGTCCCGCTGATCGCGCTCACCGCCGACCGGCCGCCCGAGCTGCGCGACACGGGCGCGAACCAGACGATCGAGCAGCACGGCCTGTATGGCCGCCACGTGCGCTGGTTCGCCGAGCTGCCCGTCGCAGACGGCTCGCCCGCCCTCGAGGCGTACGCGCGGCGCAGCGCGGCCCGCGCCGTCGCGGTCGCCAGCGGGCCACCTGCCGGCCCGGTGCAGCTCAACATCCCGCTGCGCGAGCCGCTGATCGAGCCCGGCTGGGAGGCCGCCCTCGACGCCTCGGACGCGCCTGCGGTCGCAGTCTCGCCGCCGCCGCGGCGCGACGCCGCCGAGGCGGCCGCGACGCTGCTGGAGGCTGCGGACGGGCGACGCGGGCTGATCGTCTGCGGGCCGGCGAACGGCGATCTACCCGCGCGCGCGATCGCGGAGCTGGCGGCGGCGCTCGGCTGGCCCGTGCTCGCCGATCCGCTGTCCGGCCTGCGCGCGGGCACGCACCCGCTCAAGCACGTGGTCGAGACCTACGACGTGCTGCTGCGCTCCCCGCACTTCGCCGCCTCCATCAAGGCGCCCGAGCTGGTGCTGCGCCTCGGCGCCGCGCCGACCTCGAAGCCGCTCGCGCAGTACCTGGCGGGCTTGCAGGGCGCCCCGCAGCTGGCGGTCGACGTCCCCGGCGGCTGGCGCGACCCCGACGCGAACGCCACCGTGATGCTCCAGGCGGATCCCGCCGCGCTGTGCGAGGCAGCCGTCGCGGCGCTGGCCGCGCGCCGGCCCGGCGCGTTCAGCGGCGCCGCCGACGACCCGGCGCGCAGCGCCGCGCGCACGGCGCCGGATGGCGCGTGGCTCGAGCGCTGGACCGGCGCCAACGCCGCGGTCCGTCGCGCCCTCGGCGAGGCGATCGCCGCACTCGACGAGCCGTTCGAGGGCTTGCCGCCGGCCGTGCTCGCCGCCGCCCTGCCGGACGGCGCGACGCTCGTCGCCGGCAACTCGATGCCTGTTCGCGACCTCGATTCGTTCTTCCCCGCAACCTCGCGCCGCATCCGCATCGCGGGCACGCGTGGGGCCTCGGGCATCGACGGGGTGGTCTCGACGGCCGTCGGGGCCGCGGCGGCGGGTGAGGGCCCGGTCGCCGTGCTGGTGGGCGACCTCTCGTTCCTGCACGACCTCAACGGGCTCTGGCCACTGCGCCAGTACGGACTCTCGCTGCTCGTCTTCCTCGTCAACAACGACGGCGGGGGCATCTTCCACTTCCTGCCGCAGCGCGAGCAGGCGGCCGGGCGGTTCGAGGCCTGGTTCGGCACGCCGCACGGGCTCGACTTCGAGGGCGCGATCCGCACCTTCGGGGGACGCCTGCTGCGGCCCGCCCTCGGCGAGTGGCACGAGGCGGTCGGCGGGGCCCTCGCGACGCCCGGCCTGACCGTGCTCGAACTGCGCACGGAGCGCGAGCGCAACGTCGAGCTGCATCGCGAGCTGTGGGCGCGCGCGGACACCGCCCTGCGCGAGTTGGACCTCGACGCCGCGCCGGCGGCTCCCGCCACGGCGCGCTGATGGACGGCGCAGGCTCCGTCGCGATCGATGGCCTCGCGCTCCACGTCGCCCCCGCGGGCGATGGTCTGCCGCTGGTGCTGCTGCACGGCTTCACGGGCTCCTCGGATACGTGGCGCGAGCTGGCCGATGGCCTCGCGGGCGAGTACCGCACGATCGCGCCGGATCTTGTCGGCCACGCCCGCTCCGACGCGCCCGAGGGGGTCGAGCGCTACGCGATCCGGCGCGCTGCCGCCGACCTCGTCGCGCTGCTGCGCGCGCTCGGCCACGAGCGTGCCGCCTGGCTCGGCTACTCGCTCGGCGGGCGGGTCGCCCTGCAGGTCGCTGCCGACCACCCGGAGGCGGTCGCTGCGCTCGTCCTCGAGGGCGCCTCCCCCGGCATCGCCGACGACGCCGAGCGCGCGGCGCGGCTCGCCTCCGACGCGGCGCTCGCGCTGCGCATCGAGCGCGACGGCGTCGAGGCCTTCGTCGATGAGTGGGAGCGGGTGCCGCTCTTCGCCTCGCAGCTCGCGCTGCCCGCGGAGGCGCGCACCGCCGTACGCGCGACGCGGCTCGCGCAGCGCGCCCACGGGCTCGCGAACTCGCTGCGCGGGATGGGCGCGGGGGCGCAGGCGCCGCTGCACGATCGGCTGCCCTCGATTGCCGCGCCGACGCTGCTGCTGGCTGGTTCGCTCGACGAGAAATACGTCGCGATCGGCCGGGATATGGCGCGCACGCTGCCGGACGCTACGATGCGGGTGATCGAGGGCGCGGGCCACGCCGCGCACCTCGAATGGCCCGAGGCGTTCGCGCGGCTGGTCCAGGAACACCTGCGCCGCACGTACGCCCCCGCCCGGCGAGCGGACGCCGCCGCCGGTTGACGAGGCAGCACGGCAGGGGGAGGCGATGAGCGAGACAGCAGACGCGCCGGGCGCGGTCGAGTGGCGCAAAGCCGGCGACTACACCGACATCCTGTACGAGATCTCCGGCGGCATCGCGAAGATCACGATCAACCGCCCGGAGGTGCATAACGCCTTCCGGCCCAAGACCGTCGACGAGATGCTCGATGCGTTCACGGAGGCGCACCACGACGCCAGCGTCGGTGTGGTGCTGTTCACCGGCGCGGGCACGCGCGCCTTCTGTTCCGGCGGCGACCAGCGCGTGCGTGGTGAGGGCGGCTACGTCGGCGACGACGGCGTGCCGCGCCTCAACGTGCTGCCGTTGCAGCGCTACATCCGCTCGATGCCGAAGCCGGTGATCGCCCTCGTGAACGGCTACGCGATCGGCGGCGGGCACGTGCTGCACGTGATCTGCGATCTCTCGATCGCCTCCGAGACGGCGATCTTCGGGCAGACCGGCCCGCGCGTCGGCTCCTTCGACGCAGGTCTCGGGGCGATGCAGCTGGCGCGCATCGTCGGGCACAAGAAGGCGCGCGAGATCTGGTTCCTCTGCCGCCAGTACAGCGCGCAGCAGGCGCTCGACATGGGCCTCGTCAACGAGGTCGTCCCGCCCGGGGAGCTCGAGGCCGAGGGCGTGCGCTGGGCGAACGAGATCCTGGAGCTCAGCCCGACGGCGTTGCGCTTCCTGAAGATGGCGTTCCTCGCCGACACGGACGGGCTGGCCGGCATCCAGCAGCTCGCCGGGGACGCGACCTCGCTCTTCTACATGTCGGACGAGGGCAAGGAGGGCAAGAACGCCTTCCTCGAGAAGCGCCAGCCGGACTTCTCGAAGTTCCCGCGCCTCCCCTGAGCAGCGAGGCGCTTGCGTGAGCAGCGAGGCGGCGCGCGTGACGTCCCCGCAGGGCGGCCCGTCCGGCCTCAAGGTCTGGGTGCTGGCCGCGCGTCTGCCGACGCTGACCGCCGCCATCGCGCCGGTGGCCGTCGGCACGGGGGTCGCCGTCCACGACGATCGCTTCAGCCTCTGGCCCGCGCTTGCCGCGCTGCTCGGCGCGCTCGCGATCCAGATCGGCGCGAACCTCGCGAACGATGTCTCCGACTTCCGCCGCGGGGCCGACACGGCGGAGCGGATCGGCCCGCCGCGCGTCACGCAGCTCGGGCTGCTCAGCCAGCGCCAGGTGCTGACCGCGATGTGGGTCACCTTCGCCGTCGCGACGCTGGCCGGCGTCTACCTCACTGCCGTCGCGGGCTGGCCCGTGATCGCCGCGGGAGTCGGCTCGATCCTCGCGGCGATCGCCTACACCGGCGGCCCGTGGCCGTTCGGCTACCGCGGCCTCGGCGAGGTCTTCACGTTCGTCTTTTTCGGCCTCGTCGCCGTCGGCGGCACCTACTACGTGCAGGCGGAGACGCTCACCGCCGGGGTGCTGGCGGCGGCCGTGCCCGTCGGCCTCACGGTCTCCGCGATCCTGATCGTGAACAACATCCGCGACATCGAGACGGACGCCGTCGCGGGCAAGCGCACGCTCGCCGTGATGCTCGGGCGGCGGCTCTCGCGCTGGCAGTTCAGCGCGACGCTCGCCCTCGCCTGGATCGTCGCGCTGGCGCTCTGGCCGATCGGCTTCGGTCCGCAGGCACTGCTCGCGCTGCTCGCCCTCCCGCTGGCGATCGGCCCGCTGCGTGCGGTGCTGCGCAGCGAGGACGGCCCGACGCTCAACACCGCGCTGCGCGCGACCGCGCGGCTGCACCTCGCCTTCGGCCTGCTGATCGCCGTCGGCGCTGCGCTCTAGGGATGGTCTGATCAGGTGGCGTATCGGGCGCGGTGCGGGTCGATCGGCGTGCCGAGCCGCGCTGTGGGGGCCGATACCGCGGTTCAGGGGGCGATCCCGCCCCCATTCCGCTGCGGGATCGCCCGCACGAGCGATTCCGGACGCAGCGCTCCCGCGATCACGCGAGTTGAGGCTCGGCTCGCAGCAGGTTCGTGAAACCGAGCAGCAGCGCGAGACGCTGGTGGTTCTTCTCCAGGCCCCGGTAGCGGACCTTCGCGTACCCGAAGTGCCGCTTCACGTAGAGAAATGGATGCTCGGCCTTCGCACGCACCGAGGCCTTGCGCCGCTCCGCCTGTGCCTCGGTGCCGCCCGGCGGCAGCAGCCGCCTGAGACCCGGGCGCATCGCCACCTGCCAGCGCACCTCCGAACCCGCGTGCTCCGGGCGCTTCTCCACTCCCTGGTAGCCGGCATCGCCCCACACCGCGCTCTCACCTCCGTGCAACAGGCGATGCGCCTCGGTCACGTCGGAGACGTTCGCCGCCGTCGTGTGCACGCTGTGGACCAGCCCCGTCCGCGCATCCGTGCCGCTGTGCAGCTTCATCCCGAAGTACCACTGCCGGCCCTTTCTGGTCTGGTGCATCTCGGGGTCGCGCGCTCGCTCGCGGTTCTTCGTCGAGGACGGCGCGCTGATGATCGTGGAGTCCACGATCGTGCCCTCGCACAGCTGCAGCCCCTGCCGTGCCAGATGCGCGTTGATCGTCGCGAACAGCTCCGTTCCCAGCTGATGGCGCTCCAGCAGGTGGCGGAAGTTGAGGATCGTCGTCTCATCGGGGATCGGCTCGGAGAGGCTGAGACCGGCGAACTCGAGCATCGAGCGGGAGTCGTAGAGTTCCTGCTCCATGCCGGGGTCGCTGAGGTTGAACCAGAGCTGGAGGCAGTGGATGCGCAGCATCACGCGCAGCGGGTAGGGGCGGCGTCCGCGGCCCGGCTTCGGGTAGACGGGCGCGATGCGCTGCTCCAGCTCAGCCCAGGGGACGAGCCCGTCCATGCGCTCCAGAAACCTCTGGCGCCGTGTCTTGACCTTCTTGTGCTCGTACTCGACGCTGCCGAACGAACGCTGCTGCATGGGGCGCCCCTCTCCGGGTCCGCCCATGATCGCATCCGCTCACTCGCTCAGGCGAGTTGTTCAGACCATCCCTAGGGGTTCGCATCATGAGCTGGAAGCACAGCGACTCCACGGCGCCGAAGCCACCCAGCGGCTCGCCGATCGTCGGCATCCGCTGGCGGCCGTTCCGCCTCCCGCTGCGCGCTCCGATCACGACCGCCGCGGGCGCGATCGAGCAGCGCGACGGCGTCCTCGTCGAGCTGCGCGACGCCGAGGACCGCCGCGGCT
Source organism: Dehalococcoidia bacterium (assembly GCA_965247925.1). Lineage (GTDB taxonomy): Bacteria > Chloroflexota > Dehalococcoidia > UBA2979 > UBA2979 > VXMT01. The sequence continues at coordinate 210,025 of CBDFIB010000002.1, read as the reverse complement.
TCGGCGAGGCTTCGCCGCTCCTCGCCAACGGCCCCGGAGCGGCGTCCGAGGTGCTGCGCTTGCTCGGCGAGTGGGCCCCGCGCCTGCTCGCCCAGGAGGGACCGCCCGCGAGGCCGCGCTCGGTCCCTGCCGCGGCGCTGCGTTGCGCCCTCGACTGCGCGCAGCTGGGCCTCGAAGGGCAGCGCAGGGGTCTCCGCATCGGCGCGATCCTCGGCGGAGGCGCAGTCCGCGAGCTCCGGGTCAACGCCGTCATCGGCGACGGTCCGCCCGAGTGGGTGCGCGAGCAGGCCGCCGCGGCAGTCGCCGCGGGCTACGGCACGCTCAAGCTCAAGGTCGCCGCCGTCCCCCTCGCCGAGGACCGCCTGCGAGTCGAGGCCGTGCGCGAGGCCGCGCCGGACGCGCTCCTGCGCCTCGACGCCAACGGGGGCTGGGATGCCGCGACCGCCGCGGCCGCGCTCGGGAGCCTGGCGCGCTACGACATCGAGTACGTCGAGCAGCCGCTGCCCTCCGCCGACCTCGCGGGCCTCGCTCGCCTGCGCGCCGAGGGGGTCTGCCGCATCGGCGCCGACGAGTCGATTGCCGATCCGGCGGACGGGGAGCGCGTCCTCGATGCCGGCGCCGCCGACGTGCTGGTGCTCAAGCCGATGCGCCTCGGCGGGATCCGGCCCGCCCTCGATCTCGCCTGGAACGCGAGGTGGGAGCACATCGCCTGCGTCGTCACCACGACCTTCGATTCGAGCCTCGGCCTGGCTGCAGCACTGCACCTCGCCGCGGTGGTCGATGCGCTCGCACCGTGGGGTGGGTTCGCGCACGGGCTTGGCACGGCGGAGCACCTCGCCGCCGACCTCGTCGCAGAGCCACTTGTCCCGGACGCGGGCGTGCTGCGCGTGCCGTCGGCGGTCGGCCTCGGCGTCGAGCCGGACGAGGCCGCCCTCGAGGCCGTCGCGACGGGAGACTGGGTCGAGCTGGGCCGCTGAGGGCGGCGCACGTTGACGCCTTCGCTACCACACTCAAGAATGGCCGGGCTGCCCGATGACCGGGCAGCGGGCTCCGGCAGGACGGCAGGCATATGAGCGACGAACCCCTCTTCGAGTACGACGAGAGCGTGATCGGCATCGAGCACAACGTGGGCACCCTCGAGGTGACCACCGAGCGGCTCCAGCGCTACTGCGAGGTTGTCGGCGAGACGAACCCGCGCTACGTGGAGGAGGGGCAGGCGCCGCCGAGCTTCCTGCAGCGCATGCGCTTCGCGCCGGGACCGGACCCGCGCGTGCGCTTCGGCAACGTCACCTTCCACGCCGGCTCCCGCCTCGAGATGCTCGTGCCGGTGCACGTCGGCGACACGCTGACCGGGTACGCGCAGGCGAAGGAGGTCTACGCGAAGACCGGGCGCAGCGGCACGATGGTCTTCACCGTGCGGCGCCTCACCTACCGCAACCAGGAGGGCGAAGACGTCGCCTACTCGGACCAGACCACGGTGCATCGGCAGGTCGGCGAATGAGCCAGCCATACTTCGACGACATCGATGTCGGCGACGAGATCGAGGGCGAGTGGACCGCGCAGCGCGCGCAGGTCATCGAGTACATCGATCTTGAGCCGGGCGGCCCGGCCGAAGACACCCAGGGCCGCTTCACCGATCCGGTGCGCGCGAAGAAGCTCGGCTTCGAGCGCCCGATCGTGCCGGGCGCGCTGAGCATGTCCGTGCTCACGCGGTTGGTGACCGACTGGATGGGCCCCGACGGCCACCTCGAATCGATCGACATCAACTTCCGCCGCCCCGTGCTGCAAGAGGACGCGTTGCGCTCGATCGGCCTGATCACCGACGCCGAGCCGGCCGAAGGCGGCGGGAGCGTCAAGATCGACGTCTACTTCGAGAACGATCGCGGCGAGCGCCCGCTACAGGGCGTCGCCGTGGTCAGGCTGCCCTCGCGCGAGGGCGAGTAGCCGGGCGGCTAGCCGAAGCGAGGGCTGTGTGGACCTGCTGACCGAACCGTTCTCCGACTGCACGCTGGATTGGGTGACGGTGCCGCTGCGCCTCGCTGTGGGCGCGGTCTTCGTGCACGCCGGCTACGGCAAGTTCCAGCGCGGCATCAGCGGGTTCGGCTCGTGGCTGGGCGAACTCGGCTACCCGCTGGGGCAGCCGACGGCGCGGCTGGTCGCGAGCCTCGAGATAGTCGGCGGCCTCGCACTGATCCTCGGACTGTTCACGCACTGGGTGGCCATCCCGCTGGCGTTGATGATGGTGGTGGCGACGTACACGAACGCCGTGAAGCTGCACCTGCCGTTCTCCGGTAACGAGAACGCGCAGGGCTACGAACTCGACCTCCTGCTGATCGCCATCCTCGTGGCGCTCATCCTCGGCGGCTCCGGCCCGCTCTCCCTGGACGCGCTGATCTCCGGGTAGCGGCTGCGGCGCGGGCCTCACCCGGCCGTCGATTGCCGTCCGGCGGTTGACGCGGTGTCAAGTCAGGACTTAACGTTGCCTCTCAGGGAAATCCGGCGTGGTCAGCAATTCACAGTGCTCGTCTATGTTCGAAGCAGCGGTGCCTGTCTTGTTGCGGAGTACCTCGATCAGCTCTCCGAGCGCGATCGGAAGAAGGTTGACGCTCTCCTCAAGCGCACGGCCGAGGGCGGCCCGCCGAAGAACAGGGAGCAATGTGCACCACTGGCTGGAGAGGAATTCTTCGAGTTCAAGGCTCGCCAGGTGCGGATCTTTTGGCGATACGCGCCAGACGGCCGGATCAGCTTGTTCCACGGATTCACCAAAAAGAGCAACCGGACTCCGAAGAACGAGATGGCAGTCGGTAGGCAGCGCTGGCAAGAGACCATGGACGAACCGGGAACCTAGAGGAGCAGGAGACAAGCGATGACCCTTCTTGATTGGATCGGCACCTTCGAGGGTGATCCCGACTACGAGTTCGACGTACTTGCCATTGAGGTCGGCGAGCAGATCGTGGCGCGTATGGAGGAGCGGGGTCTGACGCAGGCCGACCTCGCGCGGCAGATGGGCGTGAGCCGTGCGCGTGTGAGTCAGATCCTTCGCGGTAACGACAACCTCACGCTGAAGAGCATCGTTGCGGTGGCACTCGGCCTCGACTGCCGCGTCGATCTCCAACTCAAGCACGCCAAGTCTGCCCGGCGCCTCTCCCGTCGCGATTGCCGACCGGTCTCCGCTGCCGGAGTCATCGAGCAGGGCGAGACGGTCCGGGCATCCGAGCTGGCGGCCGCGGCGTAGCGCAGATGGCACCCAAACCTCGCGTACGCCAGGCAGAACAGGCGGCGCTCGACCTTCGGCGCTTCTGGATCGAACGCCTTGAGTACGAAGAAGACGAAGAGACTGCGGACCAACTTCCGGCTCCAACCGTCAGTGTCTCGCGCCCAGAGATCCTCGAAGCGAACGAGGGTGAGTACTTCGTCACGCTCCGGCTGAGAGTGACGCAAGGCGAGGTCCGCTCGATCGACCTCTCAATCACCGGCGATTTCCGGTTCCAGGCCGAGGACGGGGATCGCGGCCACTCGCTGCGGATGCTGGAGTTCAACGGCTCGGCCATCCTGTTCGGTGCGGCCCGGGGGGTGATCGAGTCTGTCACCGGCGTCAGTGGCTATGGCCGGATGCACGTGCCGTCGGTCAACATCGCCGAACTCCTGGATCGCTAGCGAGCCGCCGCAGACCGCCTCCGTCCCGCGTACCATCGCGCCATGCACCGCCTGCATCCGGGGCGCATCGATGGCTGGGGCGTGCGGCGGCGGGTCAGGGCCGTCGCGTTGCTGCTGGCGCTGCTGGCCGTCGTCGCCGCGTTGCCCACGGCGCACTCCTACCTGCGCGCCACCGCTTTCACCGCCGACGTCGTGCTGCAACTGCCCGTGCGGCCCCTCGCCTGGGCCACCCACGCGCCATCCGTCGAGGACTTCGAGTGGGGTGGCGAGGGCAGCGGCCGTGGGCAGCTGACGCTGCCTGCCGGCGACGGCGAGCAGCCCGCGATCATCCTCGTCCTCGGCGCCGATCCCGCCCCGGCGGACGACGAGCGTGTCCTGAGCCTCACCGGCGGCCTCGCGCGCATCGGCTTCGCCGTGCTGCTCACGGAGTCCGACGACCTCAACGCCGCAGTCGTGCTGCCCAGCGAGATCCCCCGGCTGGCCGGGGCCTTCGAGGCGCTCGCGGCGCATCCGCGCGTGCGTGCGGACCGGGTTGGCTACGTTGCGCTCTCGGCGGGCGGCTCGCTGGCAATCGTTGCCGCCTCGCAGCCACGGATCGCCGATCGTGTCGGCTACGTCGTCGCGCTCGGGCCCTACTACGACGCCGAGTCGCTCACGGCCGCCGTGACCTCCTACAGCTTCCGCGGTCCGGACGGCGTCGAGGACTGGGAGCCCGCGGGCATCGCGCGCCGCGTCGTGCGCAACACGCTGCTTGCCGGTCTGCCCGAGGCCGAGCGCGCGGCGATCGAGGCCGGCGGGACGCCGGAGAGCGTCGGCGGTGCAGCGGTCGCGGCGCTGCTGCAGCGTCCCACGCTCGATCGCGCTGAGGAGCTGATCGAGGCGCTGTATCCGGAGCAGCGCGCGCACCTCGAGGCAGTCAGCCCGCGCTACGCGATCAGCGGGCTGCGCGCCCCGCTCTACCTGCTCCACGATCGCGGCGACGAGTTCATCCCGTGGACCGAGTCAGAGGCGATGGCCGAGGCGCACGAGCCCGACATCTACCACCGCCTCGATCTCTTCCAGCACGTCGAGCCGGACCCCGGCAACGTCAAGCACATGCTGCGCGACGGCTGGCGGATCCTGCGCCTCGTCGTGCGCATCCTCGAGGACGCGCGCTGAGCGGCTGCACCCGCTCGCCCGGTCTGCTGGTAGGGTCCGCGCATGGACGACGCGCGGGTGCTGCTGCTCACCTCCTGGCATCTGACGCGGATGCGCTCGATGCCGCGCGCCTTCTGGGCGGTGCGCGCCCTCGATCGGCGCACCCGTTCGCAGCAGGGCTGCCTGCACGTCCATCGCTGGGCCTCGCGCCGCTCGCTGCTGCTGACCACGTGGTGGCGCAGCCGCGCCGCAGCCGAGGCGTGGCTCGCCTCGCCGTCCTTCCGGGAGGCGGATGCGCTGCTGCGCGCGCTTCCCGACGCCGAGGCGCGCGTCGACTTGCGCGAGAGGTCCTCGGAGGGCTCTCTGGAGTAGCGGCTGGCGCAGCCCGTTACGGGCTGGAGGTCCCGCGCAGCTCGTCGCGTAGGGCTTGCGCCTCGGCCTGCAGGGCGGCGCTGACCTCCAGCGGGTACGGCTCGGCCGGCGCTTGCAGACTGCGCAGCGAGGCCGGGAGCCGCTCGCGCTCCCGCGCCGCCCGCTCCCGCGCCTCCGCCAGCGTCCGCCTTCCCGCCTCGAGGCGCTCGCCGCCGAGCATCACGGGCTCGAGCAGCGGCTCGCCGTCGAGGCGCTCGTCGGCGCGTGCGAGGATGTCGCCACTCGCGACGCCCTGGCCGTCACGCAGGCGGAAGACCTGTTTGCGGCCGGGCAGCGTCTCCTTCTCCGCCGAGAGCTTGATCCGCCCCCGGCCGTCGTAGGCGGCCAGCTTGTAGACGGCGTCGAAGGTGGGCGCGTCCGCCGAGGACACGGCGCGCGTCCCCACGCCGAAGGCGTCGATCGGCGCGCCCGCCGCGACCAGCTCCGCGATCCGCGTCTCGTCGAGGCCGCCGCTGGCGACGATCTCCACTCGCTCCAGCCCGGCCGCATCGAGGATCGCGCGCGCCTCCCGTGCCAGCTCGGCGAGCGGCTCCGAGTCCAGCCGCACGGCGCGCACGCGGAAGGCGTCGCCCAGCTCCGCGGCGAGCCGCGCCACGCGGCGCACGCCCTCGGCGGTGTCGTAGGTATCGACGAGCAGAACGGTGTCCGGGTGGGTCGCGACGAAGCTGCGGAACGCCTCGCTCTCGTCCTCGTGGGCCTGCACGTAGCTGTGCGCCATCGTGCCGGTCGCCGGGATGTCGTAGCGGTCGGCGGCGAGCACGTTCGAGGTCGCCGCCATGCCCGCGAGGTAGAGCGCGCGCGCCGCCTTCAGCGCCGCGTCCGTGCCGTGCGCGCGCCGCGTGCCGAAGTCCACCACCGGCCGCCCCCGCGCCGCCTCGACGATGCGCGCGCCCTTCGAGGCGATCAGCGTCTGCAGGTGCAGCTGGTTGAGCAGGTACGTCTCGGCGAGCTGTGCTTCCGGCAGGGGCGCCTCGACGCTCAGCAGCGGCTCGCCGGCGAAGGCGGGGGTGCCCTCGGGCATCGCGTACACGTCGCCGGTGAAGCGCAGACCGCCGAGCCAGTCGAGGAAGTGCGAGGGGAAGCGCCCGCTGCGCTCCAGTGCCGCGAGCGCCTCGTCGCCGAAGCGCAGCCCTTCGAGGTAGGTGAGCGCGTCGTCGAGGCCGCAGGCCAGCAGGTAGCTGCGATTCGCGGGCAGCGAGCGGGCGAACAGCTCGAACGTGGCGGGGGCGGTCAGCCCGTGCTCGGCGTAGGCCTGCAGCATCGTCAGCTGGTAGAGGTCCGTGAACAGCGCACGGCCCGGCTCGTCGAGGCCGCCGCCGAGCGGCGGGTGCTGCGCCGTGCTCACGCGCGGCTCACTCGATCGCCGCGCCCGCCTCGCGGATAGCCGCGAGCGCGCGCTCGCCGTCGCCGGGTTCGAGGTTGACGGCGCTGGACGCGTCCGCGATCACGGTCGTCGGGAAGCCGAGGCGGAGCGCGTCCAGCGCCGTCTCCTTGATGCAGTAGTCCGTCGCCAGCCCAGCGATCACGACGCGCTCGACGCCGCGATCGCGGAGCAGCGTCTCCAGCTCCGTCGCCGCCTGCGCCCCGCTCTGCGGGTCGCGCTCGCTGAAGGCGGAGTAGGCGTCGCTGCCGTCGGCGCCCTTGCGCACGCGCGGCGCGCCCTCGGCGACCACGAGGTCGGCGTGCAGCTCGGCGCCCCAGCTGTCGGCGACGCCGTGCACGGGCCAGACGCCGCCGTCCTGCGCGAAGTGGGGGGTGTGCTGCGGGTGCCAGTCTTGCGAGTAGACGAGGAACGCGCCGCCCTCGAGGGCGCGCGCGATCTCCTCGTTGGTGCGCGCGATCGCGCCGGCCGCGCCGTCCACGTAGAGGCTGCCGTCGGGGTGGGCGAAGTCGTTCTGGACGTCCACCACCAGCAGCGCCGTCCGCTCGTCGTAGTCCGCCATCGCGCCGCCCTCCCCCCGGAGTTCGTCGCCAAGGATAGCGGGCCGCCGCGGCGGCGCGGCGCGGGACGCGGGAGCGGGCGCGCGATGTGCTATCGTCGCCCCGCTTCCGGGGGTCCGCGAATGCCGCCATCCGTCGACGACCGGCTCGAGATTCTCGATCTCGCCGCGCGCTACAACCACGCGGTCGATTCGGGCGATCACGAGGGCGTCGCCGCGCTCTTCACCGAGGACGGCGTGATCGACGCGACCGCCGCCGGGCCGATCGCCGGCCGGCCCGCGATCGCTCACTACATCGCCTCGCGGCCGGACGGCTGGCGCCGCCGCCGCCACTTCAACAACAACGCGATCATCGAGGGCGTCCCGGGTGACGGCGACGCGGCCCGGCTGGTGATGTCGCTGCTCGTGCTCAGCCGCCGCGACAGCGTCGAGCCGCGCCTCTACGGGCGCTACGAGGACGAGCTGCGGCGCGTGGACGGTGCGTGGCGTTTCAGCCGGCGGCGCATCGTCGTCGACGCGGACGGCGCCAGCGGGCGCCGGGAGGAGAGCTAGCCGTGCCGCTATCTGTCGAGGACCGGATGGCGATTCTCGCCCTCGTGACGCGCTACAACCACGCCGTGGACAGCGGCGACGTCGACACGCGGGCGGACACCTTCACCGAGGACGGCGTGTGGGACTCCGACACCTCCGGAGTGATCAGCGGCCGCGAGACGATCCGCGAGCACGCCCGCACCCGAGCACCGCACTCGCACACCTGGAGGCACTGGACGAACAGCCCGATCATCGAGGGTGACGGCGACGCCGCGACGATCCGGCAGTACCTGCTGCTGCTCGGCCTCGATGGGCCGTTCCGCCCGCGGATGGTCGGCACGTACCAGGACACGCTGCGGCGCGAGCCGGAGGGCTGGCTGTTCGCGAAGCGCGAGCTGCGCGTGCACGCCCGCCAGGATTGAGCGCCGCGAGGAACCCGGAGGGGACGCCGATGCCGCTATCCGTTGACGACCGCCTCGCGATCCTGGACCTGATGAACCAGTACAACCACTGCGCCGACGGCGGCGACGCCGAGGGCTTCGCCGACACCTTCAGCGAGGACGCGCTGTTCGAGGGCAGCATGAGCAGCGCCCGCGGCCGCGAGGAGCTGGTGAAGGTGATCGGCAGCGGCGGCGGCCAGTGGAAGCACTGGCTGAACAGCCCGATCATCGAGGGCGACAGCGACCACGCCAGCGGACGGGTCTACCTCGTCCGCACCGGTGTCGGCGAGGACGGGGCGGTGGAGTTGCTGGCAAGCGGCATCTACCACGACAGCCTCGTGCGCACCGACGGCGAGTGGAAGTTCACCCATCGCAAGGTTCACCCGGACCAGTAGGACTGCAGGCGCGAGGCAGCCCCTCGCGGAAAGGACGGAGGACGCCATGCCGCTCTCAATCGAGGACCAGCTCGACATCATGGAGTTGATGGCCCGCTACAACCACGCGATCGACGGCAGCCAGGCCGAGGCATGGGCCGACACCTTTACGGACGACGCCGTCTTCGAGGGCAGCGCCGGCGCTGTCAGCGGACGCGAGGAGCTGCTCGCGTTCGTGCGCGGTCGCGACCAGAGCAACCGGATCCGGCACTGGAACAACAACGTCCTGATCGAGGGCGACGGCGACGACGCGACGGCAAAGGTCTACCTCGTCACCTTCGACGTCTCCGGCCCGCCGACAATCCGCGTGTCCGGCGTGTACCACGACACCCTCAAGCGCGTGGACGGGCAATGGAAGTTCACGCACCGCAAGGTCCACAGCGACGCGCCGCCTGCCTGACGGCGGCGGTGCTCCGGACGGACCGCGGACGAGACCGGAAGGAACGCCGTGCCGCTCTCCTGCGATGACCGGCTCGACATCCTCGAGGTGGCCGCCCGCTACTGCCGGGCGCTCGACCGTGGCGATCCCGAAGCGCTCGAGGGCGTGTTCACGGAGGACGCCGTCTGGGAGTCCTCCGCCCGTGGCGCGCGGCAGGGGCGCGACGCGATCGTCGAGGAGTTCCGCGCGCGCGCCGCACAGGCGCACACCCGCAAGCACTGGACCAGCAACGCCGTCATCGAAGGCGACGGGGACGAGGCCTCGATGACGCTAGACTTGCTCGTACTGCACCTCGACGACGGTGACGTGCGGCCGGGCACGAGCGGGGTGTACGAGGACAGGCTGAGGCGCGACGCCGCCGGCTGGCGCATCGCGTATCGCAAGATCACGGTGGACGGCTCGCGGGCCGGCTTCCGCAGTGCGCCGGCGCAGCCGGCAGGAAAGGATGCAACGCGATGAGGGTCACATGCGGACTGCACCCCCACAAGAACATGGGCGAGGCCCCGGCCTTCGCGCGCAAGCGCGAGGAGATGGGCTACGACGCGCTCTGGGTGCCCGAGGCCCAGCACAACCCGTTCACCGCGCTCGCGCTCGTCGCGGAGCACAGCGAGAACGTGCGCATCGGCTCGAATGTCACGGTCGCCTTCGCGCGCTCGCCGTACGTGATGGCGAACCACGGCTGGGACCTCCAGGAGTTCTCCGGCGGGCGCTTCATCATCGGGATGGGCACGCAGATCAAGGGGCACAACGAGCGGCGCTTCTCGGTGCCGTGGGGCCCGCCCAACCCGCGCCTGCGGGAGTACGTGGAGATGATGCGCGCCTGCTGGCACACCTGGCGGACGGGCGAGAAGCCCAACTACGAGGGCCGCTACTACCGCTACACCCTCGACGCCTGGAACTGGAACCCCGGTCCGATCGACTACCCGGACCCGCCAGTCGTGCTGGCCGCGGTGCGGCCGCTGAACACGCGGCTGGCCTCCCAGGTCGGCGACGGCGTGCTCTGGCACGGGATGATGAGCTGGGCCTACCGCGATCAGGTGCTGGTCCCCGCCCTCGAGGAGGGCGCGCGGCGCGCCGGCAAGGACATGAAGGACCTCGTGATCTCCGGTGGCGGCTTCGTCGTCACGGCGAAGAACGAGGAGAAGCTCGTCGAGGCGATGGCCGAGCAGAAGCGCTGGATGTCGTTCTACGCCTCGACGCGCAGCTACCACGACGCGATGAACATGGCCGGCCTCGAGGATGAGGCGATGCTGCTGCACCGCCTCTCGATCGAGCAGAAGTGGGCGGAGATGGTGAAGATCATCGACGACGACTTCCTGGAGAAGTTCGCGATCATCGGCACCTGGGACGAGATCCCCGCGAAGATGCGCGAGGTCTACGGCGGTCTCAACACCGAGATCAGCTTCAGCGCCGACATCGAGGATCCGGACGACGAGGAGCACATCAAGGAAGTGATGGCGGAGATCAAGGCGATCCCGCCGTACGGCGAGATGGAGCGCACCCTCGCCGCCGCGTAGCGCGAGCTGACTCGCCTCCCGCGGGCCGGACTCCGCCGGAGGCGGGCGCAGCTGCGGGAGAGGATGTAGCGCGATGAGGGTGACGTGCGGACTGCACCCCCACAAGAAGATGGGGGACGCGCCGGCCTTCGCGCGCCAGCGCGAGGCGATGGGCTTCGACACGCTCTGGGTGCCCGAGGCCCAGCACAACCCGTTCACCGCGCTCGCCCTCGTGGCCGAGCACAGCGAGCACGTGCGCATCGGCTCGAACGTGACGGTCGCCTTCGCGCGCTCGCCCTACGTGATGGCGAACCACGGCTGGGATCTCCAGGAGTACTCGGGCGGGCGCTTCATCCTTGGCATGGGCACCCAGGTCAAGGGCCACAACGAGCGGCGCTTCTCGGTGCCGTGGGGTCCGCCCAATCCGCGGCTGCGTGAGTACATCGAGATGATGCGCGCCTGCTGGCACACCTGGCGGACCGGCGAGAAGCCGAACTACGAGGGCAAGTACTACCGCTACACCCTCGACGCCTGGAACTGGAACCCCGGCCCGATCGACTACCCGGACCCGCCGATCGTGCTGGCGGCTGTGCGGCCGCTCAACACGCGGCTGGCCGCGGAGGTGGGCGACGGCGTGCTCTGGCACAGGATGATGAGCTGGGCCTACCGCGACCAGGTCCTGGTCCCCGCGCTCGAGGAGGGCGCGCGGCGCTCGGGCAGGGATCTCAAGGACATGGTGATCTCCGGCGGCGGCTTCGTCGTCACGGCGAAGAACGAGGAGAAGCTCGTCGACGAGATGGCCGAGTTGAAGCGCTGGATGTCGTTCTACGCCTCGACGCGCAGCTACCACGACGCCATGAACATGGCCGGCCTCCAGGACGAGGCGATGCTGCTGCACCGCCTCTCGATTGAGCAGAAATGGGCGGAGATGGTGAAGATCATCGACGACGACTTCCTGGAGAAGTTCGCGATCGTCGGCACCTGGGACGAGATCGCCGGCAAGATGCGCGAGGTCTACGGCGGTCTCAACACCGAGATCCACCTCAGAGCCGAGATCGAGGATCCCGACGATGAGGAGCACATCAAGGAACTCATGGCGGAGATCAAAGCGATCCCGTCCTACGGCGAGATGGAGCGCACCCCCGCCGCCGCGTAGCGCCCCGCCCCTAGATCGGGCGGCGCCAGCGCGCCCAGTCGAAGGCGGCGATGCCGTGCTCGGTGAGTTGCCAGATGCTCGGGCGCGGGCGGCCGTTCGCGATCTCGAGGAAGCCGATCGTGCCGAGCCTCGCCATCAGGTTCCTCGGGAGCGTCGGGGAGCCGGGGTTCACGCAGAGCACGCCGTCCACCCACTCGACCCACTCCGAGTGGGTGTCGCCGAAGATCATCACGTCGAGGTCGGTCCGGCCGCAATAGCGCTGCATCGCCCGCTCCAGCGTCCACCCGGCTGCGGGGGGGACGGGGATCGTGTGCGCGATGCCCACGAGCAGCCCGGCCAGCTCCAGCAGCCAGCCCTCGCGCAGGCGCGGGTCCTCGGGCTGGATGGGGCGCCCGCCTGATCCGTCGTCGCCGTTCCCGCGCGCGACGTAGGTGGGCGCGACTTCGGAGAGCTGGTCGATCACGGAGAGGTCGTGGATGTCGCCGGCGTGCAGGATGCAGTCCACGCCGCGGAACGCCTCGAAGACCTGCGGCCAGAGCCGGGGCATCGCCTCCGGGATGTGCGTGTCCGAGATCAGCCCGATGCGCAGCGAGTCCGCGCTCGCGAGCCGTTCGAGGGCTTCGAGTTCCCGCACGCGCGCCTTCAGGCCTCGCGCAGGTGGCCGAGCACGGCGCGGGCGGCCTCGGCCGGCTGCTCCTCCACCACCATGTGGCCCGCGCCGGGGATCAGCTGCGCGGTCGCGTCCGGCAGCAGCGCGCGGTAGGCATCGACGTAGGGGTCGGGCGGGACGACGGCATCCTCGGCGCCCCAGAGCAGCAGCGAGGGCGCGCGCACGCGGTAGGCGCGGCGCGCGAAGCCCTTGTCGGGCAGCGGCCAGAGGTACTTGGCCGCGCCGATCAGCCCGCGCCGGCGGGCGCGGTTCCAGAGTCGCGCCTCCTCGCGGTCGGGCGGAGGCGTGAACATGCGCCGCGCCGCCGGGCTCTCGATGTCGGCGAAGATCGCGCGTGCGAGGGTACCGGGGGTGAGTCCGAAGAGATCGGGCTGCGGCGCCTCCTCGATCCAGAGGCCGAGCGCGCTGATCAGCGCCAGTCGCCGCACCCGCGCCGGGAAGAAGGCCGCAACCTCCTGCGCCAGGAACGCCCCGAACGAGTGCCCCACCACGTCGATCGGCCCCTCAAGGCCGAGCGCGGTCAGCAGGTCGTCGTGGTGCAGCGTGATCTCCGTCACGTTCTCGTAGACGAACTCGGCGCCCGCGGAGCCCTCGAAGCCGGGCGGCGAGGGCGCGTAGACCGTCGCGCGCTCCGCGAGCGCGTCGATGAACTCGTCCTCGACGAGGCCGAACGTGCCGTGCAGGTAGAGCAGCGGCGGGCCGTCGCCGACGATGCGGACGGGGACCTCGACGCTGCCGTCGAAGGTGCGGACGAGGCGCTGCTCCGGCTCAGGCACCGGGAGCCCTCCGTGCGTGCTGCGGGTACCACTCGTCTTCCCACTCGGAGTGGATGTGCCGCAGGTTCGGGAGCACCTCCCTGGCGATCCGCGTCATGTTGTACTCGGCGGTATCGCGCGGCATGGACCCGAAGTGCGCCATCACCATGATCGCGCCGAGGTTGATCTCCTTGGCCAGCCATTCGAGCTTCTCGGTCACCTGCTTGGGCGAGCCGTGGATGATCACGCCCTCATCGATCAGCTGAGGCCACTTGCGCTCGGTGATGCGCACATCCGTGTACTCAGTGGTGAAGCCGCCGGCGATCGTCTTCTCGGTGCGGTAGCCGGGGGCGTCGATGAAGCCGCCGTAGACGTGCTGCGTCTTGTTGTAGAACCACTCGAGGTGTTCTGCGTAGAGCTCCTCGGCGTGCTCCTCGCTGTCGCCGACGCCGATGAACTGGATGATGCCGGCGCGGTAGGGGTTGCGCGGCAGATCGTAGGAATCGACGACGGGCCAGAACTCCTCGAAGGTCTTCTGCGAGCGCTTGAAGCCGGAGAAGGAGAGCGCGGCGTACATGTGGCCGCGCTGGCAGACCCAGTCCCAGGTCTCGACGGAGCCGCCGCCGGGGATCCAGATCGGCGGGCGCGGCTGCTGGATCGGGCGCGGCCAGACGTTGACGTAACGTAGTTGCGTGTAGCGGCCGTTGAAGGCGAACGGCTCCGGCTCCGCCCAGGCGCGCGTGATCAACTGCTCCGCCTCGCGGTACTTCTCGCGCAGCGTCACGGGGTTCTGCCCGTAGCAGTAGTTCGTGTCCATGCTCGTGCCGACGGGGAAGCCGGCGACGATGCGGCCCCCGCTCATGCAGTCGAGCATCGCGATCTCCTCGGCGACGCGGGTGGGCGGGTTGTAGAGCGCGATGCTGTCGCCGAGCAGGACGATCGCCACGTCCTTCGTCTGCCGCGCGAGCGCCGCCGCGATGATGTTCGGCGACGGCATCAACCCGTAGCCGTTCTGGTGGTGCTCGTTCACACAGACCCCGTCGTAGCCGAGCGTCGAGGCGAGCACCAACTCGTCCATGTACTCGTTGTAGAGCTCGCCCGTCTTCTGCGCGTCCAGCAGGTTCGAGGGGATGTCGACCCAGACGCTGTGGTGCTCGTTGCTGAAGTCGTCCGGCAGGTGGCGGTAGGGCATGAGGTGGAAGAAGTAGAACTTCACGAGCGCACTCTCCGTATGCGGGCCCGCGCCGGCGAGCGCCAGCCGCATGATACGCGACAGCGCCGTGCGGGCCGGGCTGCCGTCCCCTGAGGAGACCTTCGCGAAACTCCCGTTCGAGGGCGGTCCGGCGCCCTCTCCCTGGGGAGAAGGCGGGGGTGAGGGGCACGCCATACCTCCGGGTGGCAAGGAGCCTTCGAGAGCGATTGTGCGTCTGTCTGGGGGGTGCGGCCCCCGCACCCCCTCCCGGAGGAGCGTGCGCACGGTCGTGTCGCAGACGCGAGGGATACCTCGCAGGGCCGCTCGGCCCACCCACCCGCCCCGGATTCTTTCTTCCATGTGGGGGCTCCGCCCCCACGCCCCCGCCTGGACCGGTGGGCGTCTCTCGCTGCTCCCGACCCCTCCTCGCGCCCAGGTAAGCCCTCACCCTCGACCCCTCCGCTCCCCACGAAAGGGATTAGGCCGAGCGCGCTCGCGTCGTCTCCGCTCCCGGTGTGCGCCACCGAGCCGAAGCGCGCAGCGTCCGCATTCCTCCCGAGTTCCGCGAACGTCCCGCCCGCGGACAGCAGAGGGGCCGCCCCGGTGGGCGGCCCCGTTCGTGCTCGGCCTGGAGTCGAGGGCGTTAGCGGCCCTGGTAGTTGGCCTCGCGCTTCTCGGCGAAGGCGCGCGGGCCCTCCTTGGCGTCGTCCGTGTAGCGGATCGCCTGCGACTCGAAGTTCTCGATGCGCAGGCCCTCCTGCAGCGTGGTGTTGAGGCCGCGGTAGGCCGACTCCTTCGCCGCCATGACGGCCAGCGGGGCGTTCGCGCCGATCTCGGCGGCGATCTCGAGCGCCTTGTCCATCAGCTGGTCGGCCGGGACCACGTGGTTGACGAGGCCGATGCGGTGGGCCTCCGCCGCCGGGATGCGGCGGCCGGTCATCAGCAGTTCGAGCGCGATCCCGAAGGGCACGAGGCGCGGGATGCGCTGGGTGCCGCCGGCGCCCGGGATGATGCCGCGGGCGACCTCGGGGAGGCCGAAGCTGGCCGTCTCCGAGGCGATGCGGATGTCGCAGGCCATCGCGGTCTCACAGCCGCCGCCGAGGGCGAAGCCGTTGACGGCGGCGATGATCGGCTTCCACAGCTCGAGGCCGCGGTAGAGCTGCGGGGAGGCCTGGTCCCAGAAGGTGTTGCGCGGAGGCGCGCCGCCGGCGGCGGCATTGCGCTGCGCCATCTCCTTCAGGTCGGCGCCCGCGCTGAAGGCGCGCTCGCCGGCGCCGGTGATGACCACGCTGCGGATGTCGGAATCCTCGCGCACCTGCACCCAGGCTTCGCCGACCGCGGCGATCAGCTCTGAGTTGAAGGCGTTCATCGACTCGGGCCGGTTGAGGGTCATCACAAATGTGTAGCCCTCCATGCGTGTTTCGAGTACGGCCATGCGTGCAATCTCCTTGCGTTTCCTCGTGCGTTTCGTCGTCAGCCCCCGCCGTCCGAGGGCGCGGCGCAACGCTACGCCGCCCCGCCCGTCGAGTCAAAGCGTGAAGGCGGGCCTTGCCCTATTGCGCTCCCCCTCCGCCGGAAGACGGCAAGCCCGGTGTCCCCATCGCTGGTTCCGGCTCTGCTTCCATCCCCGGTTCCGGCTCCGCAGCCGCTTCGCCGGCCGGCGCCGGTGGCGGCGCCACGATCTCGCTGCTGCGCAGCCAGAAGCCGGGAGGCAGCTCCGCGGGCACGTAGTGGATATCCGGTGTGATCACGGCGTCGTTGACGTCGCGGAAGCTCAGCTCGACGCGGTCATCGGCCAGGCGTCGAGCACGGATCCGCCCGATCGCCTGGCCATCCACCTCGATCATGGTGCTGATCTTCCAGCGGTCGACTTCAGCGTCCACATCGAGGAAGCGGTGTCGTGGGAGGATCGATCGTCCGTTCGGGAGTTCGACGCCGTGCTCGAGCCGGCCGTCCTCGGCCAGCTGGACGATGATGCGCAGCCGTACCGGCTCCGGCTCAAGCGCCGGCTCCGGCGCCGGCGGAAGCGGTGGCACGAGCAGGAGGTGCACCTCGCTGCGGCCGAGCGTCAGCAGGTTCAGGAACTGCGCGACCTCGATGTTGGAGTCCAGCGCGGCGCAGAGGGCGGCGTCGGTCGCCAGACCGTGGAGCGGCAGCGCGTAGCGCAGCTCCTCGTCGAGCGCGAGCAGCGCATCCACATCGTTGACGTGCGCCGCCTCGAGTGCGCTACGCAACTCCGCGGGGCCAACGCCGCAGGAAGCACGCTCCGCGAGGTCCTCGACCATCCGCTGGACGGCGGGAGCCTGCCAGCCTCCATCGGCGGCGCGGGCCGCGCTCACGATCGCTCCGGCTATCGCGGCAGGCGAGAGGACGGCCTCGGTATACCCGAGATCGGTGTGGACGGTCAGCGCCTGCGGGAACGAGAGCGACTCGCCGCCCTCGATCGCCACCTGGAACGCGAACCAGGAAGGGGCCAGCGTAGCGTAGCTCGCCGCTGCCGCCTCGGCGGCGGCGAGCCTCAAGTCCTCGACCGCCCCCGGAGTCACCAGTTCGCCGGCGGCCACCGACTGGGCCAGTGTGGACCAGGCGACCGCCTCGGTAGTGCAGTCCGAATTCCTGGATCAATCCCTCGGACGAGAGAACGCCGCCTGCCCTCATCGCCACCTCGATCGGCTCGGCCGGCTTACCGAGCACCGCGATCAGCGGCCGTTCGAAGATGGCGTCGAGCAGCTGCGTTTGCACGCCCGCCGTGTAGACAGCCCTCACATACGCCGACAGGTCGACTTCGGCGTCCGGGTCGGCGACGGAGGCGACCGAGTTCAGAACCCAGCCCTCGTCGTCCGCCTCGGCGGCGACCTCGTAGTCGGTTCCGTCGACGCTCACCGTGAGCGGATCGAAGGTCGGGCCGCTGAGGACCATCAGGTTCCGCCAGATGCCGTGGAATGCGATCTCCTCGTCGGCCTCGTCGAACGCGATGGTCGCGACGAACACCCACGAAGGGCCGGGTTCGTTGAGTGTGACCGTAAGCGGCGTCACGTCGACGGTGGCGACACTTGTCGCGCTCGCCGTCTGGGCGCCGGAGTGGTAGGAGACGCCGGCCTGCCACCGTTCCGGCGTTGCGATCATCGAGGGGATCCGCACGAACACACCGGGCGCTACTGCGTACACCACGACGCTGCCCCCGGCGTCAGCCAGGTCGCCGCCGCCGGGATTGCCGGCTCGGTAGTGAACGGCGAAGGGCACGCCCGCGATCACCTGGTCGGGGGCGTGGGTCTCCTCGATCTTGAGCTGGAAGCGGTGCTGCTGGGCCTCCTCGTCCACCAGGTGGATCACGAGGTCGAAGTCAGCCGTCAGAGGCTGGAGGTCACGCTGCAGATACGTTGTCGCCTCGATCACGTAGGTACCTGCCGCCACCGTCGTCGTTGGCGCCGATAAAACGCCCGTCGGACGTCGCCAGCGAGAGGACTGGGTCGCCGTCTGCCGATATCAGGTCGATCAGCACACAGCCGCCCTGCGGCAGGGTGAAGGAGTAGGTGTAGGGGATGCTCCGCGACGACGAACGAGCCGCAAGTGTCGATCGTCCAGGTGCCGGATGCAGTCAGATCGACGCCCGGCTCGAGTGTCCCCAGATGGACCGGCTCACAACCGCGACGTGGGTGATGGAAAGCGTGAAGTCCGCCGGGCCGCGTCCGCGTCCGCCGACCGTAGTGGCTTCGACGATGTAGGCGACCGCTGCCAGGTCGCGCTCGATGCGTGCGTCGAGGTCGGCGCCGCCGTCGTCGTTGTCGGTGATGCGGCTCCCGTCCTCAGCCAGCAGGTAGAGGTAGGAATCAGCGTCGTCCGAGACCAGGTCGATTCTGATCCGGTCACCCTCGGCGATCCGGAAGCGGTAGCTGTGCGCATCGCTGTCGATGCGGAGCGCGAGTCGCAGTCCTCGGTCGTCCAGCGCCCGCTCGCATTCAGTCCGCCGTCGTCCTCGGTGCTGAGTGTGCCGAGGTCGATGGCCTCGCAGGCGGTAGCCGTCTGCGCCGCGACGGGGCGGGGCCCCTCCAGTGCGAGCGTTCCAGCGATCAGCACAATGACTGCGCAGGCCGTCGCCAGCAGGCGCATGCCGAGCCGCGCGTGGGTTCCGGTGTGGTTGGTGTCGCTCATCTGTGTGTCCCGATCCTCGCCTGCCGCTCACGGCGGCATAGGGAGTATGCACCGTTCGGTGGTGGCGGGAACGTTAGGAGTTCCGGAGTATTCCGGCAATCGGATACGCAGCCCTCGACGAACCCGTGGATGAGGTCCCGGACGCTGCCTCACGACTGTCCGCCAACAGCGCCGATTCAATCGCATTACGCGCGTGTTGGGAGCGTCAGGGAGCCTCTCGCTGCGCTCGTAGCTGTCGCTTCCGAGGCCGGTCTCGTCCTGTGGCTGCTCGCGTAGCCGTTGCAGTTAGGCCGTTGTAGGATCACGCGAAACGTCCGGCCAAGGGAGTTCAGCACCATGACGCATGACGACCACGCAGCCCGCCTGGGCCTAGGCAGGCTCGGGAGGCGCGAGCTGCTCCGTGGCGCGGCCATCGGGGCTGCAGGACTTACTGCCGCCGCACTCATCGGTTGCGGCGGCGACGATGACGACGACGCGGCGGCGCCACCCGCGGCTGGGACGCCCGCAGCTGCAACGGCGGCGGCGGGGACGCCCGCGGCGGCGACCGCCGCGGCTGCAACGGCCGCGGCAGCCACGCCGACCGCGCCCGCCGCCTCGAGCAGCGACCGGCCGTTCTGGCTGGAGCCGACCGCTCGCCTGGACGGCAAGCGCGGCGGGATCTTCCGCGGGACGCTGAGCCGCCCCCTGGCCTCGCTGGATCCGATGACGACCCGCGACCCCACGACGAAGGCGCTCTCCGCCGGGGTCTACGGCGGCCTGGTGGGCGTGATCGGATCGACGTTCGCGAACCAGCCGGTGCTCGGTGTGCAGCCCGACCTCGCGGACAGCTGGGAGATCCAGCCCGACGGCCTGAAGTACACGTTCCACATCCGGCCCGACGCGATGATCACCGAGCCGATCAACCGCCCGATGGACTCCGGCGACGTCCTGTACTCGTTCAACCATCACCAGGGCCTGGACGGCCTCGAGCCCGCGCCGGAGCGCGGCCAGTTCGCGGCGGCGATCGGCGACTGGGACGCGGTCGACGCCAGCAGCTTCGTGATCAACATGATCCGGCCGCAGGCGAGCTTCATGAACCGCCTCGCCGACATCTTCACGATCACCATGATGCCGGTGGAGTCGCGGCCGGGCGGCTCGTTCGATCCCGCGAACACGATGATCGGCTACGGGCCGTTCATCCTCGAATCCGCGGACGCGGACACGGGCTACACGCTGAAGCGCAATCCCAACTGGTGGCAGGCGAAGATACTGGGGCTCGACATCCCCTGGTTCGACGGCGTGGAAGCCACGGTCATTCCGAGCTCAGCGAACCGTCTGGTGCAGCTCAAGTCCGGCAACGTGGACTACGCCGGGAACCAGGATCCGAACTCCCTGCCGGAGCTTCAGGAAGAGGTCGGGGACGCCCTCAAGATCTGGCCCTACAAGGCGCTCGGTTGGGGCTTCCTGGCCTTCGGCGACCCGCGCGACGGCAGCGCGCCGTGGGCGGACGCGCGCGTGCGCCGGGCGATCTCGCTGGCCCTGGACCGCGACTCCCTGGACGAGGTCGTCTACAACACCTCGAAGCTGGACGCGGCCGGGTTCGAGGTGTCCCCGAAGCTGAGCCGGCACGGCGCCCTGCCGGCCGGGTGGCCCGGGCAGTCGATCGACCCCCGCGAGGATCCGAAGATCGGCGAGTTCATCCGCTTCGATGTGGCGGAGGCGATGAAGCTCATGGACGCTGCCGGTTTTGGCGGCGGCTTCGACATGCCGTACCACTACACCAACGTCTACCCCGGGAACTGGGGGCTCGAGGGCGAGCTGATCCAGCAGATGATCGGGAAGATCGGCATCAACCTCACCGGTGGCGTCGAGGACTTCCGCGCCGTCTACACGCCGCGTACGCAGAACGGCGACTTCGACGGCCTGGGCTGGATCCTGAGCGCGATCCCGACGTTCGTCGACTACCTCGAGTACTTCAACCCGGACTCCAACGACAACAAGAGCAAGTTGAACGAACCGGCGGTCTGGGCTAGGGCGGAGGAGGTTCTCCAGATCGTCGACCCGGAGGAGTCCGCCCAGGCGATGCAGGACATCCAGCGGGACATGCTCATCGATCTGATGTGGTACGTGCCGGGCGTGGCGTGGCAGCTCCAGTGGCGGGCCGGCTCCGGGAACCTGCAGAACACGGAGGAGTTCCTCTGGTCGCGCGGCGGCCCGTACAAGTTCCGGCAGCCGTACCAGTTCTTCGACCCGCCGCAGGCGTAGGGGCCGCCGGGCCTCGACCATCGTGGCCCGTCGCCGGGGACGAGCCGCAGCGTAAGATGCAGCCCGGCCGGCCGAATTGGCCGGCCGGGCGCTCCCGCCCGCGGCACGCTGGGAGACGCGCACCATCCAGGTCTACATCCTTCGCAGGCTGCTGTTGCTGATCCCCACGCTGGTGGGGCTCTCGCTCTTTATCTTCTTCGCCGTCCGCTTCCTGCCGGGCGACGTGGTAGATCAGATGCTGTCCGACTTCGGCCCAAGCGATCCGACCTACCGCGCGGTGCTGGAGGAGCGCTTCAACCTGAACGGCAACCTCCCCAGGCAGTACATCCAGTGGGTGGGCGAGGTGCTGCGCGGCGACTTCGGCGAGTCCTTCTTCAGCAACCGGGAGATCTCGGACGCGCTCCGCCACCGGCTCCCGGTGACGTTCCAGCTCGGCGCGATGGCGATGGTGCTGTCGGCGCTCGTCGCCGTTCCCATCGGGGTGTTCTCGGCCATCTGGCAGGATTCGTACCTTGACTATGTCCTGCGCAGCTTCGCCGTCGCGCTGATTGCGATCCCGAGCTTCTGGCTGGGGTTGATCGCGATCGTCTTCGGGTTCCAGTGGTTCGGCTGGGTTCCGCCGATCCGCTTCGAATACCTATGGGACGATCCGCTCGTCAACTTGCAGATCCTCTGGGTGCCCACGCTCATCCTCGCGGGCGCGCTCTCCGGCAGCGTGATGCGCTACACGCGCTCCACGATGCTCGAGGTGCTGCGACAGGACTACGTACGAACGGCTCGCGCCAAGGGGCTCAGCGAGCGGAGCGTCATCATCAAGCACAGTCTGCGCAACGCCGTGCTCCCGGTGATCACGGCGATCGGCTTGCAGACCGGGATCCTGATCGGCGGGACGGTGGTCCTCGAGACGATCTTCTCGCTCCCCGGAATCGGGACGTACCTGTTCGACGCCATCAACGGGCGCGACTACCCGGTCGTGCAGGCCGTCACCCTGCTCGTGGCTGCCGTCGTCATCTTCGTCAACGTCATGGTCGATCTCTCGTACGCACTGATCGACCCGCGGATTAAGTACAACTGATGGCCGCCGCGGACGCCCGCCAGAGCGGGGCGCCGGCACAGCGCGCCGCCCTCCTTTCGGCGGAGCGGAGTCGCTGGGGAATACCCCTGCGCTTCGCCCGGCGTAAGCCGCTCGGAGCGCTCGGCGGCGCGATCATCCTGGTGCTGCTGCTGATGGGGCTCTTCGGAGGGTTCGTCGCCCCGTACGCCTATGACGACTACGACATCATCAATCGCCTGATCGGGCCGTCCCTCACCCACCCGTTCGGGACCGACATCCAGGGCAGGGACGTCTTCAGCCGGGTGATCTTCGGGGCGCGGACCTCGATCCTGATCGGGTTCGGGGCGGTGGCCATCGCGGCCACGGCCGCCAGCACGATCGGTACGACGTCCGGCTACTACGGCGGGTTGTTCGACCTGCTGTTCCAGAGGCTCATCGATATCATCCAGGGCCTGCCCGGCCTCATCTTCATCATCTTTGTCGTCTCGATCGTCGGCGCCAGTACCGGCGCGATCATCGTCGCGCTCGGTGTGCTCTTCGCCGCCGGCTCTTCGCGCATCGTGCGCGCCCAGGTGATCTCGGTGGCGCAGAACGACTATGTAGTGGCGGCGAGATCGATCGGCGCGAGTGACCTGCGCATCCTGCTCAGGCATATCTACCCGAACGTGTTCGCCGTGGTGATTGTGAGCATCTCAGTGCAGATCGGGTTCGTGATCCTGATCGAGTCGACGCTCTCGTTCCTCGGCCTCGGGATTCCGCCGCCGTTCCCGTCCTGGGGCCGCATGCTGCAGGACGCGCAGCAGGAAATGACGAGGCACCCGTACCTGGCGCTCTTCCCGGGGCTGGCCATCGCCCTCACGGTCTACGCGTTCAACATGTTCGGGGACGGGCTCCGCGACGTGCTCGATCCTCGCCTGCGCGGCACGAGGTAGCCCCTGGGCCGGTCGCACGCGCCCGGAGGCAGGGCAGCCTGCTAGTGCTGCACCACCGCGCCGCCGTCGACGTTGATGCTCTGGCCCGTGATCCAGTTGCCCTGGTCGCTGCACAGGTAGACCGTCATGTAGGCGATGTCCGAGCCGTCTGAGGCGCGCCCCAGCGGCGTACCCGCCGCCACGCGCTCGTCCCAGATCTGGCCGCGCGGGATGTCGTCCATGCGGAAGGTGTCGACGGTGCCCGGGCAGATCGTGTTCACGCGGATGTTGTGACGCCCCATCTCGCCCGCCATGCAGCCGGTCAGCGCGTGGATTCCCGCCTTGCTTGAGGCGTAGGCCGAGGCGTTCACGCTCAGCCGCTTCCCCGCTACCGAGGAGATGTTGACGATCGCGCCGCCCTCGCCCTGCTCGATCAGGTGCTGCCCGAAGTAGTGCGACATGTAGAACGTGCCGTTGAGGTTCACGTCGATCACTCGCTGCCAGACGTCGATCGGGATCTCGACGGCGGGCATGCGGTCCGGCCCGCGTGCGTACGCCGCGTTGTTGATCACGAAATCGACGCGCCCGAACTCCTCGATCACTTCTTCGAGCAGCGTCTGCACCGCCTCCGGGTTGCTGACGTCGCTGACCAGCGGCAGCGCGCGCTGCCCGGCGGCCTCGATCTCCTCGGAGACGGAGTCGATGTCGCGCCAGCCCGCCGCCTTCTCGTCGTCCGGGTAGCGCTCAGGCGGGCGGCCGGTGCCGGTGATGACGACGTCCGCGCCGGCCTTCGCCAGCTCGACGGCGATGCAGCGGCCGATCGAGCGCATGCGGCCCGCTCCGGTGACGATCGCCACTTTGCCCTCGAACCCTGTCAACTCCAGACCGGCCATCCGGAACCTCCTCAGTAGCCGCGATCGGGATCGACGATATTGCGCAGCGGTTCGCCATCGAGGTAGCGCCGCAGGTTGTCGCAGAAGATCGAGGTCGCCAGCTCGTTGTAGTTCTCGACGCCGCCGGTGATGTGCGGCGTGATGATCACGTTGTCCAGCTCCCAGAGCGGGCTCTCCGGCGGCAGCGGCTCGCGTTCGAACACGTCGAGGGCGGCGCCGGCGATGACGCCCTCGCGCAGCGCCTCGGTGAGCGCCGCCTCGTCGACGACCTCGCCGCGCGCGATGTTGATCAGGTAGGAGCGCTCGCCGCGCGCGCCCATCGTGTGCAGCTGGGCCGCGCCGATCATGCGGCACGTCTCCTCGGTGAGCGGCACGGCCAGCACCACGTGGTCGCTCTCCGCCAGCAGCTCGTCGAGGGCGCCCGGCGGGAGCACCTCGTCGGCGACGGCGTCCGGCCCGCGCTCGGCGACGGAGCGGCGGATGCCGAGCACGCGACAGCCGATCGCCTTCGCGAGCCGCGCGCACTCGAGGCCGATCGCGCCCATGCCGACGACGCCGACGGTACGGCCGGCGAGGATCCTCGGGACGACCATGCGGTCGTAGTTGTGCTCGGCCTGCCTGCGCCAGAGCGCGGGCCAGCCCTTCTCGAACATCAGCATGTAGCCGAGCACGGACTCGGCGATTGGCGTGGCGTGCAGTCCGCTCACGCTCGTGAACGTCAGCCCCGCGCGGATCAGCGCAGGGTCGACGCGATCCGCGCCCGCCGAGGTGAGCTGCATCCAGCGCAGCTTGGCGGGCAGCGCGTCGGGCCGCACGAGGTCCGGTAGCGCGCCGCCCCAGAACCCGAACAGCACCTCGGCGTCCGCGAGCGCCGCCTCGAGATCGGCCGGGGGCGTCACCGCCTGGCGCTCGCTGGGGAAGCGCCGCTTGCCGCGCAGCGCGGCGAGCAGATCCTGGCCGAGGACGGAGACCTCGAGGCTGGGATCGACGGCTCGGATCCGCTCGGCGTGCTCGGGTTCGAGGGCGAACGTGACGACGATCCGCGTCATCGCTTGCCGGAACCGCGCAGGGTGAGCAGCGCGATGCTGGCGGTGAAGCCGTGTACGAAGGTCTTGCCGCCGACGGGGCCGATCTCGCCGCTGCAGAACATCCCGGCGGTCGGCGTCGGGCCCAGCGCCTGTTCCAGCGCCTGCGCGTCGTGGTGCGGCTCGCCGAAGAGGCCCTGCCCGCGGCCGTTGCAGGAGCAGAGCAGCGCGCCGAGCACCTGCTCGCCGGGCGCCAGACGCACGCGCAGCACCCGGAGGTGTTCGCGCAGATCGAGGTCGGCGGCCTCGGCGTCGCGGAACTGGAACTGCAACGTCTGGCCGAGGCGAGGCGTGGCGTTGATCGCGATCGCCCCGCTCTCGCGGTCGCCGCCGAGGATGTTGCGGATCAGGAAGTCGCCGCGCGCGTGCTGGTGGCGGTACTCGTCCATCGCGAGGCCAACCAGCAGGTTGCGCTGCGCCCGCTCCCGCGTCGCCGGGTCCAGCGCGGCGAGCGTCTCCTGCAGCACCTCCAGCGCGGGGCGCGAGCCGATGCTGCGCACGACGTTGCCCTCGCACGCCGTGACCGTCCAGGGCTGGCCGATCGGCTCCGCGCCCTGCGCGACGATCGTGTGAATGCCGAAGGCGCCGCCGATACCGACCAGCACCGCGCCGGACTCGCGCACCTCGCCGTCGAGGAAGACGGCGGTGTTGCGCTGCAGCGGCTGCGCCGAGGCGAGGCCGCCCAGGACGGTCGCGCCCGGCTTGCGCTCGCCGATCGAGTCAACCAGCGCCTCGGCGTCCGTGGTGAAGGGGTCGGCGAACAGCAGCCAGGCCTGTGCGGACGCCGCCTCGATGCGGTCGAGTGCCGCGGCGGCCTCGTCGCTCGAGCCGATCGCGAGCGTGGTGATGGTTGCGCCGGGCAGGCTCAGTGCGAGGAGCGAGATCGCGGGCTGGTCCTCGGCCTCGTGGCCCGGGCCGATCACGCCCATCCCGCTCGCCCCGACGAGCCGCTGCGCGCCGGTCCCGGCGCGCAGGCGCTCCAGCACGGCGGCGTAGTCGGCGGAGAAGCGCGAGTCGATAAACGCGAGCGCGAGGTCCGGCTTCGTGTCGAGGTCGAGAGCGGCGAGGACGGCGTCGCACGCCTCCTCCCAGGTCGCGCCGGTCTGCACCGCGGCGGCGGCCCGTGCCTCGTTCGCCTGCGTGGCGGCGCGGGCGCCCTCGCTCCGCGCCGCCTGCTCGCTCGTCATCGGTACCTCGTTCTGCTGCTCCGCAGCGCTATCCGACGCCGCCGGCGAGCGCGTACGCGATGCTCATGATGATGGCGAACGGGATCCAGCCGATCAGCGCCACAGCGATCGCCCGCCCCGTGCCGATGTCGAGCGCGGCGCGCACCGCCACGATCGTCGCGATCAGCACCCAGAGGCCCACGATCGTGCTGACAACCTCGGTCAGCGCGGGCACGATGGCAATCACCAGCAGCAAGCGCGGCCCGTTCGCGAAGGCGAGGGTGCGCGCGAGCTCGCCCCAGTCCGCGCTCGTCTCCGCACCCGCCAGCAGGCGGGTTCCGATGAAGTAGGTGATCCAGGCGTAGACCGCCCAGGCCAGCAGTCCGAACACGACCCCGTACACGAGGCCCAGAATCCCGCCGTCGGCGATCGCTCCGATGCCGGCGGCGATCGCGCCGAGGATCACGAGCACCGCGGCCTGCTTCGTACCGTCGCGGTCGTGCTCGACTTCCTCGTAGACGCTGCTGTTGAGCCGCGCGGCCCCGATTACGCGCTCGAGGAACGAGCGTTGTCCCGTGCTCTCCATGTCGTTCTCCATGTCGCCTCCCTGGCCTCAGCGCCACAAGGGCGCATCGTGAGCCCCCGCGGCAGTGTATGTTGGCGGGCGCACGCGCGTACAACGTGCGCCGCGACGTTTCGGCGCGCTCGCGTCAGGCGGTCCGGCGCGGCACTATGGGCAGGCAGCCGCCCCGCCCGGGGAAGTACGGGCGCCAAGGCGGCGGCGCAGGCTGGGGGAAGCAGAATGACGACTGCCTCGATGACGCATCAGGAGCTCACGATCGAGGTCGCCGGCGGCGAGGTCTCCGTCCGCACCGGCGGCAGCGGCGCCCCGCTCTTCGTGATCCACCACGACATCGGCGCGCACGCCTGGACCAGCTTCTACGAGCGCCTTGCCGAGAGCTTCACGGTCTACCTCCCGGACCTGCCGGGATTCGGCAAGTCGGTGCGCCCGGAGTGGGCGCGCAACGTGCGCGACATCGTGGCCCTGGCGGGGCTCACGCTCGACGAACTCGATCTTCCGACGGCGAGCGTCGTCGGCCTCGGCTTCGGTGGCTACGTCGCCGCCGAGCTCGCCACCACGGCGCAGGCGCGCATCAACAAGCTCACCCTCGCCGCCGCGATGGGCGTGAAGCCCGAACAGGGCGAGATCTTCGACCAGTTCCTCGTCAGCCACGAGGACTACGTGCGCACGGGCTTCGCAACCGAGGGCGCCTTCGAGGAGATGTTCGGCGAGGAGTCGGACATCGATCAGTTGATGATCTGGGACATCAACCGCGAGATGACGACCCGCGTCGGCTGGAAGCCGTACATGCACAACATGGCGCTGCCCCATCTGCTCCCGAGCGTGCACACGCCGACACTGGTCGTGTGGGGCAGCGAGGACGTGGTCGTGCCCGTCAACAGCGGCGCGCTCTACGCCGAGAAGCTGCCGAACGCGCGCCTCGAGGTCCTCGACGGCGCGGGCCACTGGCTCGAGCTGGAGCGCCCGGACGACCTCGCTCGGCTGATCGTGGAGCACGAGGGGCGCTAGCCCCGCCCGCGACTCGCTAGCCCGGCTGGAGGGGCGAGGCGAAGCTCAGATCGTGCCCGTCCGGGTCCGTGAGGTGGAAGAATCGCTCGCCCCAAGGCGCGTCGCGCGGCGGCGCCTGGGGCCTGTAGCCGAGCTCCAGCGCCCGCTCGTAGAGCGCATCGACGTCGGAGACGTAGAAGATCACGCGCCCCCACCAGC
This sequence comes from Dehalococcoidia bacterium, assembly GCA_965247925.1. Classification (GTDB taxonomy): domain Bacteria; phylum Chloroflexota; class Dehalococcoidia; order UBA2979; family UBA2979; genus VXMT01. The sequence continues at coordinate 182,452 of CBDFIB010000002.1, read as the reverse complement.
CGGGCGGCGCTCCCTCGGCGATCAGGTTGAGGTAGCCCTCGGCGAAGATGAAGCTGGTGAAGCCCGCGTCCGGCCCGCCATAGCGCAACACGAACCCGAGCGAGGAGTAGAAGTCGAAGGCGCGGGCCATGTCCGCGGTCGTCATGGTGACCGCGCTAATCCGCTCGATCGGCCCGCCTGGGGATTGCTCGGACACCCGGTTCGCCCCTCTCGCGGGACACGCGTAGCGCGGCGCGCAGTCTAGCCGCGTCCGGGCCTGCGCGTCGCCTCTTGCGCGATGCTCCCGGGAGCGCGATCGTATTCATAGCGCCTTTCGCAGTAGCCCATTCCGGCGAGAAGCACCCGTGGAATTCGAACTGTTGGTCCTACCCCTCCTGATCTTCGGGGCCCGCATCGTGGACACCACGATCGGGACCGTGCGGATCGTGCTGCTCGTCGCCGGATCGCGCTGGATCGCGGCGCTGCTCGGCTTCATCGAGGTGGCGATCTGGCTGGCCGCCACGGGCGGCGTGGTGACGCACCTTCACAACCCGCTGCTGATCGTCGGCTATGCCGGCGGGTTCGCCGCGGGCGTGCTGCTCGGCGGCTGGATCGAGGAGCGGATCGCGCTCGGCTACCGCCAGGTGCAGGTGATCAACAACGACCCGGCGATCAACGTCGCCGCGCGCCTGCGCGAGCGCGGCTACCGCGTGACCCGCATCGAGGGCCACGGGCTGCAGGGCCCGGTCGAGGTCGCGACGTTGCTGGTGCGCCGTCGCGGGCTGCGGCGCGTGCTGGGCGCGATCCGCTGGATCGCCCCTCGCGCCTTCGTCACGATCGAGCGCGCCGAGCGGCCGATCGGCACTCTCGCCTCACCGGACCCCGGCTTCCTGGGCTTCCCGCGGTCGCCGTTCCTCCCGCTTGGCGTCCGCAAGTAGCGAGCGCGCAGGCCCCTCTCCCGCGGGGTTAGACACCCCAGGGTGCTGACTGGTCAAGCGGCGAGCTGCTCGCGGTCGTGCCGATGCGCCGCTCTCGCGGCGGGCGGCGGAGCGCCCTCACCCCCACCCTCTCCCTCGGGGCGAGGGGGCCGGACGCCCTCGGGAGTTCGGTGCGCCCGCGAAGGCCACGCCGCGTGCGCTGATCCGGCGGGGGCGTGGGGGCTGCGCCCCCACAGAAAGAACATCCGAGGGCGGGTGGGTGGGCCGGAGCGGCCCTGCGAGGTATCCCTCGCGTCTACGACACGACCGTGGCGCACGCTCCTCCGGGATGGGAGTGTGGGGGGCCCTGCGAGGTATCCTCGCGTCCCGATCGAAACAGCCCCCCACAGACGAGGGAGAGGGGGTGAGGGGATCCCTACGCCTGCCTCCCCGGGGCGCGGGTCAGGACGCCTCGGCGCGGGGGGCGCTCTCGAAGCCGGCCGGGCGGTGCGTGCCGTCGCAGAACGGCTTGCTGCCGGACTGGCCGCAGCGGCAGAGCGCAACGGCACTGCCCTCGTAGGGGAGCGCGTTGCCGTCCGCGTCCAGCACCTCGATGTCCGAGCCGCGTATCACGTAGGGCCCGTCGTCCCGCAGTTGCACCTGAATCGCCATGCCGTCCTCCGTCTCCTTGCTTCCGTGTGCGTACCCGCGCCTGCCTACGCGGGCGCCGGGACGTCCTCGCTCGGCAGTCCCGTCTCGATCAGCTCGAGCACGCGCGCGCGCAGCGGCGGGTCGTCGATCGCCACGGACTTCCGGTCGTGCTCATCCCAGCTGATCTTCGCTGCGCCGTGAAACTCCTTTGCGGCCTCGGAGACCAGCACCTCGCGCTCATCCGCGTCCGGTAGGCCCGAGGCCAGTTCGTCGCCGCACAGCTCACGGATGCGGTCGCAGAGCAGCTGGTGCTTCTCGATGTCGTACATCAGCTCGCCGATAACGCACTGGCCGTACTGCATGACGTCGAACTGCAGGCCCTCGCGCTCCCACTCGAGGGTGCGTTTGGGCGGGACGGGGTAGCGCTCCAGCTCGGAGCGGATCCAGATGTCCTCCGGGTCGCGGCCCTCGCGGCGGAAGAGCAGCGAGACGCGCGCCATGCCGTCGCCCCTGTACTGGATTTCCGTGCGCATGACTGCAACCTCCGGCCCGGCCGCGGGATCCCAGGCGTGCCCCGGGGCCGCTGCTCACTCTAGCACCCCGCGGCGCCGCTCCGGCGCTCCCCGTGCGCCTCCCCGGCGGCGCTCGTGCGCCATGTATAGTGACGCCGCTCAAGGGGGTTCGCCATGGCGCTCAAGTTTTCCTTCACCACGCCGATCTACCTGAAGTTCTTCAACCCGGACTGGGTCAGCCCGGACTCGCTGGTCGAGATGGCGCATATCGGCGAGGAGGTCGGCTTCGACGAGATCGCGGTCTACGACCACTTCCTCGAGCCGCCCGAGTGGCAACCCTCCTACGCGACGAACAGCTACGACCCGATGCCGCTGCTCGGCTTCCTCGCGGCGCACACGGAGCGGATCGGCATCGCCTCCGCGACGATCAACATCCCCTACCGCAACCCCGCGGTGATGGCGAACGAACTGGCCACCATCGACAAGCTCTCCGGCGGCCGCCTCTGCATCGGCCTCGCGGCCGGCTACCTCCACGAGGAGTACGACACGCTCGGGCTGGACTTCGCCAAACGCGGCGCGATCGCCGACGAGTACCTGGCGGCGATGATCGCGCTGTGGACCAACGAGTACGCCTCGTTCTCCGGTGAGCACGTCAGCTTCAACGAGGTCAAGCTCGCCTCGTTCCCCGTCCAGAAGCCGCACCCGGAGGTCTGGATCCACGGCGGCAACCTGCGCGCGCTGCGGCGGGCGATCCGCTACGGGACGGGCTGGGGCCCGATTGTCGGGCCCGGCATTTCCACTGACGCCGGCAGCACGGACTTCAAGATCGGCAGCACCGACGAGGGCGCCGCCGCCGATCCCTACGCCGAGCTGGTCCACGCGCTGGGGCAGGAGCACCCCGGCATCCACGTGCCGCACTCCAAGACCCACGCCTGGATGGCCGAGGTGCTGGAACGCGAGCGCGAGGCGATCGAGGCGCGCGATGAGCCGCTCGGAATCTGGCTCACCGCCCGTATCTCGAAGGACACCCTCGACGACGCTCCGCGCCTGATCGAGGAGCAGCTCGCGCTCGGCGCGACCAAGCTCAGCATCGGCATCAACGCCGAGTCGCTCGAGGACCACAACGCGACGCTGCGCGCCATCGGCGAGCAGGTGCTGCCGGCCTTTCGCTGAGGAACGCTCCGGCCCGCACGCACAGGCCAGGGCGCCGAGGGGCGCGTCCTGACGGAGGCGCGCGCGTCCGATCGTGATCGTGCGTGGCGGGCGGCGCCTGCGAAGCGCTGCGGAGGCTCCCCGTGCTGAGCGTCTTCTTCGAGGTCGTGCTGCCCGTCATGCTCGTCGCCGCGCTCGGCGCGCTGGTCGGGCGCTGGCGAGGTGTGCCCGCGGAGCCGCTCTCGGCGGTGGTCTTCTTCCTGTTCACGCCGGCGCTGGTCTACCACTCGATGGCGAACTCCGAGCTGGCGGCGGGGCTCTCGCTGAAGATCGCGGCGGTCCCCGTGATCATCTACGTCGTCGGCTACGCGGCTGCGAGCGCCTGGTCGATGCTGGTGAGGCACGAGCCGCCGCAACGTGCCGCCTTCGCGCTGGGGGTGACCTCGCTGAACACCGGCAACATGGGCATCGCGGTCGCGCTGCTCGCCTTCGGCGAGCTGGGCGTGCAGGTCGCGGTGCTGACCTGGGTGGTCAACGCCACGCTGGTCACCTCGGCGGGAATCGTGATCGCGACGCTGCCGAGCGGCTCCTCGAAGCGGGCGCTGGTCGCGCCGTTCGCCTACCCGGCGCTCTACGCCGCCGCGCTCGGCTTCGCGGCGAACGGACTGGATATCGATCTCCCCGTCACGATCGAGGCCCCGATCGCGACGCTCGCGGCCGCCGCCGTGCCGGCGATGCTGGTGGTGCTCGGGCTGCAGCTCGGGCGCGGCCTCGGCGACCTCGGCGAGCTGGCGGACGTGGGTGTGGCGTCCGTGCTGCGGCTGCTGCTCGGCCCGCTCGTCGCCCTCGGCGCGGCGCAGGCGCTGGGCCTCGAGGGCGTCACGCGGGACGTGGTGATCGTGCTCGGCGGGATGCCGACGGCGGTGATCGCGATCATCGTGGCGACGGAGTTCGACGTGCGCCCGCAGTTCGTGACGCGCGCGGTGGTGACCTCGACGCTGGCGAGCGTGGTGACGCTGACGGTGCTGCTGACGCTGGTCGGGTAGGTGCGTGGCGCTCCGGGTTGGTGTTCCTCTCAGTTTGCTATTAGTTTGTTTCATATTGATAGCAAACTGAGAGTTGGCGCCGAAGGGGCTGGGTTCTGCGTTTGGGCGGCGCGATGCTGCACGTCCGGCAAGATTGTGATAGGTTGCTATCAAGTCATACGAAACTGATAGCAAGTTGAGCGTTGCAGTGAAGATGCCACAGGCGCCGCCGCCGACCACAGAACTATTGCAGGAGCTCGCTGGCAACGGTGACCAACTGATGGCGGTACTCAGCGGGGGCCGCCCGGTCGATAGCAAGGGCCGCTACCTGCACTGGGACCAACTGCGCCGCCGCACCCCGCCCGAGGGCCTCACGCACGAGAAATGGTGGCTCGGTACGGCAATTGCGCGCCAGGCGCTCGCCCGGTCCCTGCCGTTGTCCGACATTGAGGGGCGGCCGTTCCACTTCAGCAACACCGACCAGATCCAGGAGCTGGTTCACCGCATCGATCAACAGGCGAGCGGCCAGATCATCGCCGGCGAGGTGGTGACGAGCCTCCAGTCGAGCGACCGCTATCTCGTGAGCTCGCTCCACGAGGAGGCGATTACGTCGAGCCAGCTCGAGGGCGCGAGCACGACGAGGCGCGTCGCCCGGGAGATGCTGCGCAGCGGCCGTCAGCCTCGCGACCGCAGCGAGCAGATGATCCTCAACAACTTCGAGGTGCTGCAAGCCGCTGCCTCGCTGGCGGCGGATGGCGGTCTCCTGACGGCGGGCGACATTCTCGATCTGCATCGCATCGTCATGTTCGACACGCTGGATGACGAGCGCGACGCCGGCAGGCTTCAGAGTCCCGAGGACGAGCGCGTGGTCGTCGAGTGGACTGACGGGACGGTCATCCATCGCCCGCCGCCTGCTGCGGATCTTCCTGCACGCCTCGATCGGTTGTGCGAGTTCGCCAACGGACTCAGCGGCGAGGGCTTCATCCACCCCGTGGTGCGCGCGATCGTGCTGCACTTCGCGCTCGCCTACGACCACCCCTTCGCCGACGGCAACGGCAGGACGGCGCGCGCCCTCTTCTACTGGTCGATGCTGCGCTCCGGCTACTGGCTGACGCAGTACCTCACGATCTCCAGCATCCTCCGCAAGGCGCCCGCGCAGTACGCGAGGTCGTACCTGCATGTCGAGACCGACGGCGGCGACGTCACCTACTTCGTGCTCTACCAGCTCGCCGTCATCGAGCGCGCGATGGAGAGCCTGAACCACTACCTCCAGCGGAAGATGGAGGAGCAGCGGCGGGCCGAGCGGCTGCTGCGCGACAGCCCGCACCTCAACCACCGCCAGATCGTGCTCGTGAGCGACGCCATGCGCGACCCGGATGCCTGGTTCACGATCCAGGCGCAGGCGCGGCGTCACCGCGTCACCTACGCCACCGCCCGCGCCGACCTGCTCGGACTCGAGGCGCTCGGTCTCTTCACCAAGACGCGCATCGGCAAGAAGTTCGTCTTCCGGCCCAGCGCCGATCTCGCGGCGCGCTTCGCCGGCAGCGGCGTCGCTGCCGGGGTGGGCGGCGCACGATGACGGCTCCACTGGCGGGCATCCGCGTGATCGAGGCGGCGACGTGGCTGGCGGCGCCCTCGGCGGCGGCGCTGCTCGCCGACCTCGGGGCCGACGTGGTCAAGATCGAGCCGCCGGGGGGCGATCCCTGGCGGCACTTCGACACGAGCTCGATGGGCTTCGAGCAGCCCTCGGCGATCCAGTACGGCTTCGAGTTCGACAACCGCGGCAAGCGCTCGATCGGCATCGACCTGCGGCAGGCCGGCGCGCCGGATCTGGTGCGACGGCTCTGCGAGGACGCCGACATCTTCGTCACCAACCTGATGCAGCGCGAGCGCTGGGGCATCGACGCGGAGACGCTGCGCGCCGCCAACCCGGCGCTGATCTACGCCGCCGTCAGCGGCTACGGTGAACGGGGCCCCGGCGCGGACCGCGAGGGCTTCGACTACGCCGCGTTCTGGGCCAGCTCCGGCATCATGGGGCTGAGCGGCGAGCCCTCCTCGCCGCCGCCGTTCTGCCGCACCGGGCAGGGCGACCACGCCACCGCGCTCAACCTGCTCAGCGCGATCCTCGTCGCCCTGCGGCTGCGCGACCAGAGCGGCGAGGGCCAGAGCGTCGAGGTCAGCCTGATGCAGACCGGGATGTGGACGATCGGCGCCGATGTCGCTGTCGCCCTCGCCGGTGGCGAGCAGCCCCGGCGCTACGACCGCACGCAGCCCTGGAACCCGATCCGCAACTCCTACCGCACCCGCGACGGGCGCTGGCTGCTGCTCGGCATGACCCAGGCCGACCGCTTCTGGCCGCGCTTCGTCGCGATGATCGGCGAGCCACCATGGGCGCTCGATCCGCGCTTCGGGACGCTCGAGGGGCGCAAGCGCCACGGTGCCGAGTTGCGCGACCGCATCGAGACGCTGATCGCCTCGGCCGACCTCGACGAGTGGGGACGCCGTCTGGACGAGGCGGACCTCGTCTGGGCGCCGGTCGCGACGCTCCCGGAGGCGCTCGCCGACCCGCAGGTGGAGGCCAACGCGATGCTCGATGATGTCGAGCATCCGGAGGCCGGCAGCTACCGCACGCTGGCCGCCCCGTTCCGCGTCAGCGGAGCGGAGACGGCGGTGCGCGGACCAGCGCCCGCGCCCGGCCAACACACCAGCGAGGTGCTGGCCGAACTGGGCCTCGGCGACGCCGAGATCGCGCGCCTCGCAGCGTCCGGCGTCTTCGGGTAGCGTGCGCCTGCCTGCTCCCGGAGCAGGCGTGTAAGGAGGCCCCCGATGGCCAGGCAGCCGCTGCGCCGCATCGAGGCGTTCTACCCGCCGGAGCAGTTGCAGACGGCCTCGCCGGGCCGCCGCCTCGGGGGCTGGGCACTGGACGGGCTCGTGGCCGTCGTGACGCTGGGCGTCGGCTGGCTGGTCTGGTTCCTGATCGTGGCCCAGCGAGGACAGACGCCGGGCAAGCAGATGCTCGGCATGTACATCATGCGCGAGGACGGCAGCCGCGCCGGTGGCTGGTACACGATCCTGCGCGAGGTCGTCATCAAGGGGCTCTTCAGCCTCGTGATCTCCGTGATCAGCGGGGCGACGAACGGCGTCGGCGGACTGCTCTGGCTACCCGCTGCGCTGTGGTGCACGTGGGACCGCGAGCGCCAGTGCCTCTGGGACAAGGTCGCCAGCACCTACATCGCGCACTCGCCGGCGGGCTACCGCCCGCCGACGGCCGAGGAACTGCGCATGCGCGGCGAGGAGACGCCCGCGGCTTCCGGGCGCACCACGGCCTCCCCCGCCCCGCCCTCCGGCCTGATGGACTACCCGCGCGAACGCACCGCGCGCACGGAGGACCCGCCGGAGCGCGATCCGGGTGCGGACGCCCTTGCCGACCCGCCCACCACCAGCGAGAGCAGCGCCGCCGAGCGCCTGCGCGAACTGCAGCGCCTCCGCGACGAGGGCCTGATCACCCCCGAGCAGTACGAGGAGCGCCGCGCCGCCATTCTCGAGGATCTGTAGCGGCGATCCGCGGGGGGTTGCATGATGGCTGCGCGGCCGACTCGCCTGGTTGAGGGGTTCTACCCGCCGGAGCAGCTTCAGACGGCCAGCCCCGTCCGCCGCTTCGCCGCGGCGATGTGGGACGCCACTTTCTTCCTCGTCACGTTGGGCTTCGGCTGGCTGATTGCGCTCCTCCTCCTTGCCCCCCGCGGTCAGACGCTCGGCAAGCAAATGGTTGGCTTGTACGTCATGCGAGAAGACGGCAGCCGCGCTGGCGGCTCGTACACGCTGCTGCGCGAGGTCATCGTCAAGGGAGTGCTGTTTGGGTGGGGGCTTGGCCTCTTGGCTGGGATGGTGGGCGACATCGGGGTGCTGAGCTTCATCACTAATGCGGCGGGCAGCTTGGCTGAAGTGGTGGGCGACATCTCGGTGTTGGGCTTCATCACCCATGTAGCGGAAAGCATCGCCAGTGTGCACTCGCTGCTTTGGCTGCTCGCCGCACTCTGGTGCGTGTGGGACCGCGATCGGCAGTGCCTCTGGGACAAGGTCGTCTCCACCCACGTCGCGTACTCCCCGACCCGCTGGCGCCCGCCAACCGCTGCCGAACTTCGGCTGCGTGGTAAGGAGCCGCCTTCCTACGCTCGCCGGGCATCCGATCGACTATCACCGGGAGGGTTCCCTGATGGCCCCCGTGCGCCGGATGTCCCCGCCGTCCCGACTACCGCGGCCGAGAGGGCGACCAGGCGACTGCGCGAACTTCAAAGCCTCCGCAACGCGGGCCTGATCACACCCGAGAAGTACGAGGAGCAACGCGCGCGAATCATGGACGAGTTGTAGGTGCGCCAACCGCCCGGACTAAGGCGAACGAGCCGCTGGAACGTCGGATGAGTACGGATGCCTCGGGCGGCGGCAGACCCGCTGCGGAGCGCCTGCGTGAGCTCCAGCGCCTGCATGACGACGGCTTGATCTCCGATGAGGAGTGCGAGGCGCTGCGCGCCCGCATCCTCGACGAGGCCTTCGGTCCAGCCGAGACGGAGACGACATCCGGCTCCGGCATGGCTGTCCCCAGGGGATCGGCTGCGTATCGGCCCAGCGATCAAGTCGCGACGGCATCCAGCCTGCCGGAAGACCAGCCGAAGCCGGACCCTCCGGGTCAGAGTGTAGTCAACCTCCTCACACCCCCGCGCACGCCCGCCGGACGCGTGGCGTAGCCTGCCCTCGGCGCAGCGGCGCCGCGCAAGGGGGAGGCGGCGATGGGCAGGCTCGAGGGCAAGACGGCGCTGATCAGCGGCGGCGCGCGCGGCCAGGGCGCCGCCGAGGCGACGCTGTTCGCAGCGGAGGGCGCGAACGTTGTCCTCACCGACGTGCTCGACGTGGACGGCGAACGGACTGCCGACATCATCGGCGGCACCTTCCTGCACCACGACGTGACCAGCGAGGACGAGTGGGCGGCGGTCGTCGCGCGCGCCGTCGAGTTGCACGGCGGACTGGACGTACTGGTCAACAACGCCGCGATCTACAGCCCGTCCTCGATCGTCGAGACCGAGCCGGACGAGTACCGGCGGGTGATCGAGGTCAACCAGGTCGGCGTCTACCTCGGGATGCGCGAGGTCGCGCCGGTGATGATCGAGCGCGGGGGCGGCTCGATCATCAATATCTCCTCGGGTGCGGGCATGCGCGCCGGCGCCAGTGGGTTCGCCTACGCGGCGAGCAAGTGGGCGGTGCGAGGCATGACGAAGTCGGCCGCGGTGAGGCTTGGCCCCCACGGCATCCGCGTCAACTCGATCCATCCCGGCCTGATCGATACGCCGATGCTGGGCCAGACCCGGATCGTCCAGGGGGGCAACCTCGACGAGGTAGTGGAGCGTATCCCCCTGCGCCGGATCGCCCAGCCCGAGGAGGTCGCGAAGCTCGCGCTCTTCCTCGCCTCGGACGACAGCGCCTACAGCACCGGCTCCGAGTTCATCGTGGACGGCGGCTCGCTGGCCTGACGCGCCCACCCCGCTGGACGCGTGGCGTAGCCTGCGTTCGGCGCAGCGGTGCTGCGCGGGAGGAGGCCGCCATGGGCAGGCTCGAGGGCAAGACGGCGCTGATCACCGGCGGCGCGCGCGGGCAGGGCGCCGCCGAGGCGCGGCTCTTCGCCGAGGAGGGCGCGAACGTCGTCCTCACCGACGTGCTCGACGAGGACGGCGAGCGGACGGCCGACGCGATCGGCGCCGACTACCTGCACCACGACGTCACCAGCGAGCAGGAGTGGGCCGCCGCGGTCGCGCACGCCGTTGCACTGCACGGCGGCATCGACGTGCTGATCAACAACGCCGGAATCTACGCCCAGACGACGCTCGTCGGGAGTGAGCTCGAGGAGTACCGGCGCGTGATCGAGGTCAACCAGATCGGCGTCTACCTGGGGATGCGCGAGGTCGCGCCGGTGATGATCGAGCGCGGGGGCGGCTCGATCATCAACATCTCCTCGGTCGGGGGCATGCGCGGTGGCGGTGGGGGGTTCGCCTACACCGCGAGCAAGTGGGCGGTGCGAGGCATGACCAAGTCGGCGGCGGTGCGCCTCGGTCCTCACGGCATCCGCGTCAACTCGATCCACCCGGGGCTGATCGATACCCCGATGCTGGGCGACACCCGGATGGCCAATCCGGACACCCTTGAGCAGATGCTGGGGCAGATCCCGCTGGGCCGGATTGCGCAGCCCGGCGAGGTCGCGAAGCTCGCGCTCTTCCTCGCCTCGGACGACAGCGCCTACAGCACGGGCTCCGAGTTCCTGGTCGACGGTGGCCTGATGGCCTGACCGGCGCGGTCGCCAGCCGGATTCCACTCGCGGCCCTCGCCGCCTCGTCCGCGATTGCGCGCGTGGCGTAGCCTGCCCTCGGCGCGCAGCGGCGCCGCGCGAGAGGGAGGCCGCCATGGGCAGGCTTGAGGGCAAGACGGCGCTGATCACCGGCGGCGCGCGCGGGCAGGGCGCCGCCGAGGCCACGCTCTTCGCCGAGGAGGGCGCGAACGTCGTCCTCACCGACGTGCTCGATGAGGACGGGGAGCGGACGGCCGACGCGATCGGCGCCGACTATCTCCACCACGACGTCACCAGCGAGGCGGAGTGGGCCGCCGCGGTCGCTCGCACCGTAGAGCTGCACGGCGGCATCGACGTGCTGGTCAACAACGCCGGGATCTACGTCGAGACATCGCTGATCGGGGGCAATCTCGAGGAGTACCGGCGTGTGATCGAGGTGAACCAGGTCGGCGTCTTCCTGGGGATGCGCGAGGTTGCGCCGGTGATGATCGAGCGCGGGGGCGGCTCGATCGTCAACATCTCCTCGGTCGCCGGCATGCGCGCCGCCGGCGGCTCGTTCGCCTACAGCGCGAGCAAGTGGGCGGTGCGAGGCATGACCAGGGCGGCGGCGTTCGCGCTCGGCCGCTACGGCATCCGCGTCAACTCGATCCACCCGGGCGTGATCGATACGCCGATGCTCGACGAGACGCGGATGGTCACGCCGGGCAACATGGAGGAGCTGCTGGAGCGGATCCCGCTGGGCCGGATCGCGCAGCCCGAGGAGGTAGCGAAGCTGGCGCTCTTCCTCGCCTCGGATGACAGCGCCTACAGCACCGGCTCGGAGTTCATCATCGACGGCGGCCTGCTGGCCTGACACCCCACCTCGCCCGTGATTGCGCGCGTGGCGTAGCCTGCCCTCGGCGCGCAGCGGCGCCGCGCGAGAGGGAGGCCGCCATGGGCAGGCTCGAGGGCAAGACGGCGCTGGTCACTGGCGGCGCGCGCGGGCAGGGCGCCGCCGAGGCGCGGCTGTTCGCCGAGGAAGGCGCCAACGTCGTCCTCACCGATCTGCTCGACGACGAGGGCGAGCGGACGGCGGCCGAGGTCGGCGGCGCCTACCTCCACCACGACGTCACCAGCGAGGCGGACTGGGCCGCGGCCGTCGCGCATGCCGTCGAGCTGCATGGCGGCGTGGACATCCTGATCAACAACGCCGGCATCTACGTCCCGACGCCGCTGATCGGCGGCGACCTCGGCGACTACCGGCGCGTGGTCGAGGTTAACCAGGTGGGCGTCTTCCTCGGAATGCGCGAGGTCGCGCCATCGATGATCGAGCGGGGCGGCGGCTCGATCATCAATATCTCGTCGGTCGCCGGCCTGCGCGGTGGTGGCGGAGCGTTCGGCTACACGGCGAGCAAGTGGGCGGTGCGCGGCATGACGAAGGCGGCGGCGGCCGCGCTCGGCCGCTACGGCATCCGCGTGAACTCGATCCATCCGGGTCCGATCGATACGGCGATGCTGGACCAGATCCCGGAAATCGAGGCAGGCAACCTCGATCAGATGGTGCGGCGTATCCCGCTGGGCCGCATCGCGGAGGCCGTGGAGGTCGCGAAGCTCGCGCTCTTCCTCGCCTCCGACGACAGCGCCTACAGCACGGGCTCCGAGTTCATCATCGACGGCGGCATGACGGCCTGACGGCTAGCGTCCGTCCGGCAGCTGCAGCAGCTGCAAGGTGTTCCCGTCCGGGTCGGCGAACGTGGCGACGAGGCCGCCCCACGGCTCGCGTTCGGGCGGGCGGGTGAAGGCGACGCCAGCCTCGCGCAGGCGCGCGTGCTCGGCCTCGATGTCCTCGACGGCGAAGTTGATCATCAGGCGCAGCGGGTCGCGGGCGGGTCCGCCGACGGCGTCGTGGACGGCGATCGTGAGGCGCAGGGCGCCCCACTCGAAGGCGACGTGCCCCGCGCGGTCGGCTCGCGGTTCGAGGCCGAGCGTGTCCGCGTAGAAGTCGCGCAGCGCCTGGAAGCGCGCGGCCTCGGTCCAGACAAGGATGCCGTTGACGGGGCCGATGCCAGTGGCCATCTGCGCGCTCCTTCGCCCGCGATCGTCCCGGTGCTGCGCTGCGGACGCAAGCGTGGCGGCGTCTCCGCCCTCACCCCCGCCCTCACCCTCGGGAGACCTTTGCAAAACTCCCGTTTCGAGGGCGGTCCCCCGCCCTCTCCCGCAAGGGGCGAGGGAGCCGGATGCCATCGGGAGTTCGGTGCGCCGGCGAAGGCCACGCCGCGTGCGCTGATCCGGCGGGGGCGTGGGGGCTCTGCCCCCACAGAGAGAAAACCCGAGGGTGGGTGGGTGGGCCCGAGCGGCGCGCAGCGCGCGCTCCTCCGGGATGGGGGCGTGGGGGGCGCAAGCCCCCCACAGACCGGCAGAGGGGCCGGTCCGGCCAGTCCCACCCGCGCCCGCGTTGCCGACGGCGCGCCGGTGGGGCATCGTGAGGCGCGCAGCGCGCGAGGCGGAGGAGGACAGCGATGGGCAGAGCCGAGGGCAAGACCGTGATCGTGACCGGAGCGAGCCGCGGCATCGGCAAGGCGATTGCCGAGCTGTTCGCCGCCGAGGGCGCGAACGTCGCCTGCGTCGCGCGCACCGTCAACGAGGGCGACAGCCGCGCACCCGGCGCGCTGACGACGACCCTCGATGGCATCCGCGCCGCCGGCGGCGAGGCGATGATGGTGGTCGCCAACATCGGCGAGGAGGAGGAGTGCCTGCGCCTCGTCGAGGAGACGCGCGCCGCCTACGGGCCGATCGACATTCTCGTCAACAACGCGGTGACGAACTTCGCGCACCCGGTGTCCGAGTTCCCCTCGAAGCGCTGGATGATCGGCTTCTCGGTGAACATCCACGCGCCCTTCATCCTCGCGCGGGAGACGATCCCGGACATGCAGGCGCAGGGCGGCGGGGCGATCGTCAACATCTCCTCGGGTGTCGCGATCGGCCCCGGCCGCGGGCCCTACGAGTCGACTGGCTGGGACGGGATGGGCGTGCTCTACGGCTCGACGAAGGCGGCGCTGGAGCGCTTCACGCAGGGCCTCGCGGCGGAGCTGTGGGGCGACAAGATCGCGGTGAGCGCGCTCTCGCCCTCGCAGGCGGTGTTCACGGAGGGCGCGCTGCTCTTCAACAAGCCCCCACCGGACCTGCCGAGCGAGCCCGCCTCGACGATGGCAGAGGCGACGCTGCTGCTGGCGACGGAGCCGCCCGAGCGCGTCTCAGGCCGCGTCTGCTACAGCCAGCAGATCCTGCAGGAGTTCGGCTGGATCGAGGAAGGCCGCGGCACGGGCGTCGACTCACAGGGCTCGGGTTACTCGCAGCAGTAGACGGGCGCCGGGCAGGCGATCAGACGGGGAGCGCCTCGGAGTCCTCGCCGCGCGCGACGTAGACCTCGCGGATTGCGGCGTCGAGGTCGTCCTTGCTGGCGTAGCGGCGCGGCGCGATCGCATCGAGGATCGCGAAGACCTCGCGGTCGATGCCGCCGATCATGCGCGAGCGGCGCACGATCTCGTCCTTCGAGGCGGGGAAGACGAGCCCGGCGAACGCGTTGCGGTAGTCGACCCTGGTGGCGTGGATGACCATCGGCGACCTCCTGCCGGAATCTTTGCCGCTCGCGGCGTCTCGGGCAACCCCGCCCCCGATCGGCGGGACTGCTATCGTGCGCCCATGCCGTACCGCAGCGGGCCGATCAGCGCGAGTTGCCGCCACTGCGGGACGACCACCGCGCGCGCCTGCATGCGCTGCGCGCACCCCGTCTGCGAGGCCTGCGAGGAGACGCACGACGCGACCTTCCCGCACAAGGACTACAGCGGCTAGCGGTCGAGACAGCGGGACCGTGACAACAGGAAGAGGAGCAGCAGATGCGCTACGGAGCGATCTTCCCGCAGACCGAGATCGGCATCGACCCGATCGCGATCCGCGACTACGCGCAGGCGGTCGAGGACCTCGGCTACGACTACCTGCTCGCCTACGACCACGTGCTCGGCGCCGATCCCGAAGGACGCGGCGGGACGTGGCCCTACACCTACATGAGCAACTTCCACGAGCCGCTCGCGCTCTTTTCCTACCTCGCCGGGCTGACCGAGCGCATCGAACTGGTCAGCGGCGTCGTGATCCTCCCGCAGCGCCAGACGGCGCTCGTCGCGAAGCAGGCGGCCGTGGTGGACATCCTGACCGGCGGGCGGCTGATCCTCGGCGTCGGCAGCGGCTGGAACTACCTCGAGTACGAGTCGCTGGGTCAGGACTTCCACACGCGCGGGCGGCGCCTCGAGGAGCAGGTGGGCCTGCTGCGGCGCCTCTGGTCGGAGCCGCTCGTGGAGTTCGAGGGAGACTTCGACCGCATCCCGGACGTCGGCATCAACCCGCGGCCGGGCCGCCAGATCCCGATCTGGATGGGCGGCACCGCGCCGGTTGTGCTCGATCGCATCGGGCGCATCGGCGACGGCTGGGTCGCGGGCCGGGGCGACCTGGAGTTTTTAGGGCGCAGCGTCGAGGCGATCCACGAGGCGGCGGAGCGCGCGGGTCGCGACCCCTCGGAGATCGGCATCGCCGCCTCAGTCTCGTTCCACGGTGTGCCCGAGGACCAGGTCGCCTTCGCCGAGCGCCTGCAGGAGGCGGGCGCGGACCGCGTCCACGTCCTCACCATGGACCTCGGGCTGGCCACGCCCGGCGATCACATCGAGGCGCTGCGCGTCTTCATCGAGGCGGCGCGGCCGGACGGAGGCTAGCCTTCGCCCATCGCGGCCATGCGCTCCATCATCTGCTCGGGCGTCACGTCCTCGACGTGCGTCGCGATCGTCCAGGTGTTGCCGGCGGGGTCGATGACGCGGCCGATGCGTTCGCCGTAGAACTGGTCGGCGGGCTCCGCCACGCCGCTGGCTCCGGCGGCCACGGCCTGGGCGTAGGCGCCGTCGACATCCTCGACGTAGAGGTGGATCTGCGCGCTGGTGGGCGGGAACTCGGGGGGCATGGCGGAGCCGAGCATGACCGCGGCGCCGCCGATCTCGACCTCGGCGTGGGCGACGGAGCCGTCGGGCATGGGCATGCGCATGCGCTCGATGGCGCCGAAGGCGTTCGTCAGGAAGTCGATCAGGCCCGAGGCGTCCTCGGCAACGAGGTAGGGCGTGATGGCGGTGTAGCCGTCGGGGATGGGCTGGACGTCTGTCATGATTCCTCCTGGTGCAATCGGGCCCGGAGAGTAGCACAGACGAGCTAACGAGCAAGGCGCCGAGGGCCGCCGGTTGAGCGAGGGGAGCGAGCGATGACGACCGGTGACGACCCGGCGGCGCGCGCCCTCGCGGCGCTGGACGCCCTCGGCGAGCGCTACGAGCTGATCGAGGTCGATCCGGAGCTGGCGGACACGGCGGCGTTCTGCGAGCACTACGGCTACCCGCTGGAGACCTCCGGCAACACCATCATCGTCGTCTCCAAGCGCGGCGAGCTGCGCTACTGCGCCTGCCTCGTGCTGGCGACCACGCGGCTGGACGTCAACCACGCGGTGCGCCCGCTGCTGGGCGTGCGCAAGGCCTCGTTCGCCTCGCCCGAGGAGACGCGCGAGCTGACCGGCATGCTGATCGGCGGCGTCACCCCGTTCGGCCTGCCCGAGGGCCTGCCGCTCTACATCGACGAGCGCATCATGGACCTCGACGAGGTGATCGTGGGCGGGGGCGGCCGCTCGACGAAGCTGTCGGTCTCGCCCTCGGCGCTGCTGCGCCTCCCGAACGCGGAGGTGGTGTCGGGCCTCGCGTTGTAGCGGGGCGGGCGGATCGGACTTTTCTTGGGGGGAGACGACAATCGCCGGGCGCCGCAGCGCCCTCCGATCCCCTCTCCCCTGGCGGGAGAGGGTTAGGGTGAGGGGGACTCCGGAGGTGACTCGCGGAGTTCGCCGCCTCGAGCGCAGACCAGCAGCACATCGTCGGAGTTCGAGCGGCTGTAGTCGCGGTCGTTGGTAATCCACTCCGCTCCGGACTCGATCGCGAGGGCCGCCAGAGTTCGCATCGGGAACCAGGTCCCGCGAGCGCCGGCCAGCCTCGCAGCAGCCCCGTCGTTCCAGATCCCCCAGGGCGCCTCAGCCCGGCGAGATCGGCACGGCGTTCGGAAGCCACGGAGCGCGTTCGCGAAGGCGAGCGCTTCGGGTAGAGGGCGCCGATCATCGTATGCCCGCCGGCCGGCGTGCGAAGCCCTCCGAATCCAGTTCGCTGATCAGGCTTCCGCTCGCCTGACTCACGAGTCGGCGCGTACGCGCCGATCGGCGCCTGGCGGCGCGAATCTGGACGCCTCCGAGGCGGCGAGAATCACCTGGTCCTCGACCGAGCAGGGCTTGTTCGGCGTCCGTCGGATTGCCGCCCGGCTGGAGCGCCATCGCCCGGAAGGTGGGCAGCCGGGACCGGACTTCCGTCATCGCCTCGCCCGGCGAGGTCTCGCGCAGCGCTCGCTGGCAATCAGCGCCGCCGCGCGGCGCCCCCTCACGGGCAGCCCTCTCCTTCGCGAGGGGAGCAGGGAGTCGCCGGAGCGCCCCCGGAACGGGAGTTCTCGCAAAGGTCTCCCCAGGGAGAGGGGATCGGAGGGGACGGGCGGGCGCGGCTAGTTGCGGCGGTCGAGGAAGGGGTCCGTCTCCACGGTGCGGGAGACGAGGAAGCGTGCGATCGCGCTGGCGTGGTGGTGCGCGATACGCCACTCGCCGCCCTCGAGGACGAAGACGTTGGTCGCCTCGACCGGCGTGTCTTGCACGATCTCGCGGCAGAGCACGATCGCCGTGTCGCCGAGGCGGTGCGCGACGGCGTCCCGCACCTCGATACTCGGCGCGTCCGGGTTGGTGAGGATGCCCTCCCAGCTCTTCAGCACGTCGTCGCGCCCGGTCAGCACCGTCCAGGCGGGGTGCGTGCAGGCGACGGGCGCCTCGCGCGCCCAGAGCCGGTCCATCGCCTCCAGATCGCGCTCGGCGAAGGCGCGGTAGAAGGCTGCGTTGGCCTCGAGGACCGCGTCCTGCCCGCTGTCCGCGCCGCTCTCCGGGCTGCTGTCGGCGCGTTCGTCGGTCATGGCGTCGCGATCTTCGCGACCGCGTCTCCGGCGCGGATCGCGCCCGACTGCACGACGCGGGTGTTCACGCCCCGGAGGCGCAGCTCCATTGCCAGCGGGGTGCTGACGAAGCGCAGCGCGTCGTTGCCGAAGCGGCCGGCGAACTTCAGGCAGCCGGTGTGCGGCTTCGCGGTGATCTCGATCACCGCAGAGCCGATCGACAGCCGGGTGCCGGGCGGCAGGTTCTCCGCGCTCAGGTCGATGTCGATCACCAGCTGATCGCCCGCGAGCGGCCAGCGGTCCTCGGACTGCGCTACGAGGTCGATCGTGCGGGAGTTGACGATCGTGACCTGCGCCTCGGGATGTGGTCCGCCGTCGGCGCTGCTCGAGCTTGCGCGGTCCTTCCAGCTGTCACCAACGAGGCCGACCGCCACGTCGAGGCTGCCTTCCTCGACGACCTCGCGCCGGTCGACAGCGGGCCGTCGCACGATCATCAGGAGCAGGCCGCCGTCCGCCGGGGAGCGGCGAATGTGGTCGAGGCCCGCTTCAAGGTGCTCGATGTCCAGGTGAAGGGCCACGTTCGTCGAATCGGCCATCTTCTCGTCCGTCCCGTGCGGTCCTGCGGCGCTGCGCCGCGATCATCCGGC
Organism: Dehalococcoidia bacterium; assembly: GCA_965247925.1. Classification (GTDB taxonomy): domain Bacteria; phylum Chloroflexota; class Dehalococcoidia; order UBA2979; family UBA2979; genus VXMT01. The sequence goes on along the minus strand of CBDFIB010000002.1, from coordinate 164,203 downwards.
GTGCGGCCTGCCCATTGGCCGCCCCGACAGGGTACCCTGCGCGCGCGAGCGAGGAGCTGCGGCGATGCCGGACCTGATGTACGACAAGCGCGACCACTACGCGATCTTCACCTACAACCGCCCCGAGCGGCTCAACGCCCTCGGCGGGCAGCTGATCAACCAGCTGACCGAGGCGATCGAGGACTTCAGCAACGACCCGAAGATGCGGGTCGGCATCGTGACCGGCTCCGGGCGCGCGTTCTGCGCGGGCGGCGACCTTCGGGAGATGGCGGAGGGCACCTTCAAGGGGCAGTTCGGAGCGACCTATCCGTACTCCGGGAACTCGAAGCCGTTCATCGCGGCGATCAACGGGCTCGCCGTGGGCGGCGGGATGGAGACCGCGCTCGACTGCGACATCCGGATCTGCTCGACGGAGTCCTACTTCGGCCTGTTCGAGCCGAAGCGCGGGATCATGGCCGGCTACGCGACGAAGCACCTTGCGAGGGTGATCGGGCTCTCGGCGGCCAACTACATCCTGCTCACCGCGGACCGCATCGAGCCGCAGCAGGCGCTGGAGTGGGGCATCGTCACCGAGGTGCTGGAGCCGGACCGGCTGATTCCACGCGCCATCGAGATCGCGGAGATGATCATCGAGAACGCCCCGCTCTCGGTGGAGGGCACGAAGGCGCAGATCCAGGAGTGGCGGCTGGCGAAGGTCGACGAGGCGCTTCGCCTCGGCACCTGGGTCAGCAAGGTCGTGCACGCCTCGGAAGACTCGAAGGAGGGCCCGAAGGCCTTCGCGGAGAAGCGTGACCCCGTCTGGCAGGGCCAGTAGGAGCACGCGCTGCGCGCGGCTCGGCCCACCCACCCGCCCTCGGATGTTCTTTCTGTGGGGGCTCCGCCCCCGCCCCCATCTCGGACGAGCACGCGCTGCGCGCGGCTCGGGCCCGCCCGCCCGCCCCGGAGTTCTTTGTCTGTGGGGGGCTTTGCCCCCCACGCCCCCCGTCGGCTCCGGCGCTCGCCGCGAGACCATCGAGCCAGCCTCAACCCCGAGGAGGAGCCGGGGAAGGCAGCTTCCGGCCCCCTCTCCCTGGGGAGAGGGTTGGGGTGAGGGGCACGCCGTAGACCGTCGCCCTTGCCAGTGGTCCGGGCGCCCGGCCGCTACTCGTCCTCGATTTGCGGCGGGCCGAACCTGACGCCCGGCAGCGCGGCGTGAAGCTCGGCGCGGCGCTGCTCGAACGCAGCGTCGTCGAGGACCGGCGCGGCGACGGCGTCGCGAGGGTCGGGCGGCAGGTCGGCCATCGGCGTCCACGAGGTGCAGCCGGCGTAGTGGTCGCGGATCGGGACGGTGAGCGGCTCGGCGAGGCGGTGGACGCGCAGCACGAGCACGATCAGCGGCGCCTTCGGACGCCAGCGGAAGCGCTGCTCCGCGTAGTTCGCGGTCCAGATGTGCTGCCCGCCGAGCGCGGCCACCTGCTCCGGCTCGGTCAGCGCCGCCGTCTCCGCGATCTCCGCCCAGGCATCGACGCGCAGTCGCCCGCCGCGGGCGCCGAGGCGGCGACGGTCTCGATCAGCGGGCGCTCGGAGGGGCGGATCAGCTCCGGGCGCTGGTGCTCGTAGCTCTCGTAGAGCCAGAAGCGCGAGGCGCGCACGCGGAAGCGGTGGCCCTCCTCGCGGATGCCGCCCTTGCGCAGGTCGATGATCTGCCGGCCGTCGCGCAGTGCGCGCACGACGACGGCCCACTCCTTCAGCCCCGGATTCGCGAGTTCGGTGACCATGCCCGGAGGATACCGCGACGGTGCCGCCGCGCGCCCGGCGCGCCTACGTCGGCGTCGGCGACCAGGACGGCGTCGTGCCGATCTCGCCCGCCGCCTCGAGGGCGTCGAGTTCGCCCTCGCCGAGGCCGAGCAGTTCCGACAGCACCTCGCGGTTGTGCTCGCCGAGCAGCGGCGCTGGGCGGCGGTGGGCGGCGGGGAAGCCGCTGAAGCGGAAGGGGTAGGTCTTGTAGAGGTGCGTGCCGGTGAGCTCGCGGGTCAGCTCCTGGAAGAAGCCAAAGTGCCGCAGGCCCACGTCCTCCGTCAGCCGGTGAGGCGGCGTGACGCGGCATCCGGCGACGCCGACCGCCTGCAGCGCCGCCTCCAGCTCGACCGGCTCCCGCTGGCGGACGGCGGCGGCGACGATCTCGTCGAGTTCGTCCTCGTTGGCCTTGCGGTCCTCGGCGCTCGCGAAGCGCTCGTCGTCCGACAGCGCGGGCTGTCCGAGCACGCTCACGAGCCCGGCGAACTGATCGTCGCTGTCGACGGCGATGCTGATCCAGTCGTCCTCGCCGGCGGTCTGGTAGATCTCGTGCGGGGCCATCCGGTCGTGCTTGTTGCCGCGCAGGCCGGGGTCCGGCGCGCCGTGCTGCACGGCGATGTGCTCCGGCCCGAACATCGCGTCCAGCACCTCGCACTGTGGCACCTCGACCGTCGTGCCGAGGCCGGACTGCTCGCGATGGCGCAGCGCCAGCTGGATCGCCACGACGGCGTTCATGCCGACGAGCGGGTCGCAGGCCCCGCCGATCAGCCGGGGCTGGTCGTCGTCGGGGTAGCCGTTCATCGAACTCACGACGGCCTGCTCGAAGCTGCTGCCGAAGCCGACGAAGTCGCCCCAGGGCCCGTCCGGCCCGTAGCCCGGCATCGTCACGCTGATCAGCCGCGGGTTGATCTCGTGCAACCGCTCCGCGGTGTAGCCGAGGTTCGGCAGCACGCGGTTGGAGAAGTTGCTAACCATCACGTCGCCCTCGCGCAGCAGCCGCTCGAAGAGCCCTCGGCCGGTCTCCGTGTTGAGGTCCACGGTGAGCCCGCGCTTGTTCTGGTTGGAGTCGTTCCAGAGGTAGTTGCGCTCCCAGGGCTGCGATTCCCCGCTGGCGGTACCGGTGAAGCGGTAGGAGTCCGGCCGGCTCACCGACTCGACCTTGATCACGTCCGCCCCGAAGGCGCCGAGGTTCATCGTGGCGTGGGGGCCGGACCAGAACCACGTCAGGTCGATGATGCGCACGCCTTCCATCGGCAGCGCCGGCGGCGCGGCATCCGACTCGGCAGCAGCGCCGGCGTCGCTGGGGGCGAAGCTCGCGCGCTGCTCCTCGACCGCCGCGCCGCGCGGAAGCGTCGGAGCGCCCGCGATGCGGTAGGGCACGCGCGGCACGCGCAGCATCACGCCGTCGACGACGGCGCGCTCGAAGAAGCCGCGCGCCTCGAGCTGCGCGTCGCTGAGGCGCTGCGAGACGGAGTCGACCGGCCCCGAGGGCACGCGCACGGCCTGGCCGGCGAAGTAGACCTGCTCGCGCGTGCGCAACTCGTACCACTCGCGCACGCGCTTCCACAGCTCGGCGCCGTGCTGCTGGCGGTAGCTCAGCTCGCGACCGCCGGGCTCGTCGAGCACGTCGGCGATGCCGGTCACCTCGCAGAGCGAGGCCCAGTGCTGGTGGGTGAGTGGGAGGATGCCGGCGTGGCCGTCCTTGCAGCGCACCGAGGCGTTCGGCCAGGTCGCCGCGCGGCGGAAGCTCGCCGTCCCGAACATGCTGTAGGCGAGCCAGGGGCTGGTCAGCAGCGAGGCGGCGACCGCCTGCGCCGAGACCTCGACGAACGAGGGCGCCGCGCCGCGCTCGCGGTGGCGCAGCGCGAACAGCGCCGCGGCGAGGGCGTGCAGCCCCGTCGCGCGCGTCCCGAGGTCGCCCGCCGGGCGCAGCGGCCGCCGGTCTGGCGCGCCGAGCATCCCCGTCCAACCGCCCAGCGAGCAGATCCCGAGGTCCGTCGCGCGATAGTGCGCGTACGGCCCGTCCGGCGCGAAGGCGGCGATGCGCACGACGACGCTGTGCCCCTCGAGCGCGGCGCGCACCTCGCTGGGCTCGAGGTCGAGCAGCGCCGCCAGCGGCTCGTGCTCGGCGACGACGAGGTCGGCCTCGCGGCAGAGGGCGAGGGCGTCCTCGGGCGTCGTCGGGAGGTCGGGCCCGGCGGCGACGACGGTCTTGCCGCGCGAGAGCCACTGCCAGGTGCCGCTGCGGCGCTCGCCCTCGCGCTCGTACCAGGGCGGCTCGGCGCGCAGCGGGCTGCCCTCGGGCGGCTCGAGGACGACGACGTTCGCGCCCCAGTCGGCGAGGTCCTTCGTGGCCCACGCAGCGGCCCCGCTCGCTGAGATCTCGACGACGTTGAGCCCTCGCAGCAGCATCCGGCCTCCGCTCCTGCGCCGCGCGGCAGCGCCGCGGCGATGATAGCGACTCGCGCTGCGCATGGGTGCGGGGGCGGCGGAGGTGCTACGTGGGCCGCGTGGACTTGCCGCCGTGCACCGTGGGCTCTGCGCACCACTGCGCGCGCAGCACGTCGAGCGGTTCGAGGATCGACTCCGGCAGGCCGAGCAAGTCGCATAGCACCGCGCGGTCGAGCGCCTTCCGCGTCTCGTCGCGGTACGCCTCGTTGGCGGGTAGGAAGGTCCAGTCGCGGAAGTCCTCGAAGATGCGCGCGGCGATCCCGAGTTGCCGCGGATCGAGCGTGCGTACGTCAAGGACGGGGAGCGCGGGGAGGCCGGAGATCGTCAGGATCGCGCGGCCTTGCTGCTGACGCCCGGCGACCCACCAGAAGCTGATCAGCCCGAGCGTGGTGTTGGCCCAGAGCGCCAGCGCCTCCTCGCAGCGAGGATCGCCCTCGACACTGAAGTTCGGCCAGGCCCTGCCGCCGATCGACGGCTCCGGCGTCAGACACGCGGCAAGGCTCTGCGAGTTCAGCCGGAAGTCGCGGTTGAAGTGCAGCCTGGTAGCCGTGTCCCAGACGTCAAGAGCCCGATCCTGCCGACCCCTGCGCACCCTGCCTTCACTGTCTGGTTTCACCACGAGCCGCCGTTCTCGGTCGGCATCGTGACCCCACAGCATCGGGTATGACGGAGCATCACGGCGCACGATCACATCGAAAGGCCCATTGGCCTTCCCAGTGATCTGCATGTCATGGAACCCCTTCACCCCGAGCTCACCAACGGCCTTGATCGGGACTCGGTGTCTTTCCTTCGTACGCGGCAGGCGCACAGCGCCTCGGTCGAGAGAGAGCATCGAGTCGGCGATCGACGGTTCCCTCAGGGACGCGCAGCCGCCACTTTGGAGCGTGGCCTGGATGAAGCACCCCGCCTCTTCCTCCCCAATGAAGATCAGACCGCTCCGACGCTCCGGGATATCTTGGAGGGCGCGTGCGATTCGTGTCGCCTCCACAGTCGTGGTAGGCCGTGAGCGAAAGTTGACGTAGAGCGTATCGCCCACGGCCAAGTCCAGCGGCTCTTCTCGTCTCACTCCGACGACCAATGCTTCGCCCATGCCGGTGTCTGCCGAGAACGATCGTTGCGATTGGCCGACGCCCGCGATGGTCATCACAGTCAGATCGCGGTAGTAGCGTGCGAGTACACGTCGAGCAGCGGACCACGACTCGCCGGCGATGACCGTGAGTGGGAGCACCAGTGCGAGCACGCCGCCCGGCTTCAACTTCTGGTGCGCGAGATCCATGAAGTTGGATGCCAACCCCGCATATCCGTGCCCTGCCGGATCGACAAGGTCGGCACGGATTCTGCTCAGCGCTGTCGACATGGCGCGCTGCTCGTCCGCACTCGTGTTGAATCCGGCGAACGACGACACTGGCAGGCCCTCGACGACCCCCTCGTGACCGAGGGGTCGCGTGAACGGCGGATTCATGATCACGAGGTCTGCCGTCGCCATCGGCAGCACAAATTCCTAGAAGCCTTCTGCTGTCTCGTCCTCGCCCGTCCCGCTCACGACCCGCGGACCGGTGCTGAACAGGCCGGGCATCCTGTCGCTCTCGATCAGGTCGAGCGATCCGATCGCGATAGCGCCACCTGCCTCTTCGCCCAGGCGTCCGTAGGGCATCGTGTGGATCTGCGTGTTGCCGAACGTGACGGTCGGGTGGGCGCTCGACAGCATCGAGGCGGTCAGGTGCGTCGCGGCGGGCATGATGTCCGCGCCGATCAGCGCGTGCTCCATCATCTCCCGGTGCAGCGCCTCGTCGTCGCCGCCGCTGCGGCGGTGGCGAGCCGCGACCGCGCGGTAGGCCGCGGAGAGCAGCACGCCTGTCCCGCATGCCAGATCTGCGATGCGCAGCTCCTTGACTGCCTCCGCATCCGACCAGTCCACGTCCAGCCTCGACACCGCCAGCTCGGCGAGCAGTGCCGCCGAGGAGGGCAGCGTGTAGAACGTCGCGAGGAATTTCCGGTCCGCGATCAGCCGGCCGAACATCTGGCCCGCGAGATCCTGCGTACTGGTCGCCCCGATGCCGTCGAGCTCCCCGGCGACCCCGTGCAGACGATCCAGCACGGCCTGCGCCGTGCCGTTCGGAATGGGCAGCAGCACATCCGAAGCGATCTTGAAGATCGGCCAGTAGTTGATCTCGCGGAGGATGTAGCGCCAGGTCTCCAGCACTTTGCTCTTCAGCAACCGGCCACGGGCCCCGCGCAGTTCGTCGAGCGTGCGGATCTCGTATGCGCCGGCGATGGCGGTGTGGACGGTGAGCGCATTGGCCACGATCGCCATCGCCATGCGCGAGGTCTGCTCGCCGTCCTCCTGGTGGAGCGCCTCGGCGATCCTCGTGAGGACGTCGGGGTGATGGTCCTCGAGGTCCGCCCGCAGGCGGCGGGCCGCCTGGCTCACGCCTTCCTCGAGGATGCGCATGCCCTCGGCGATGCGGCGTTCGGAGAGCGCGGTCTGTTCGATCAGGCCGGCGAGGTCGTCGATGCCGCCGCTGAGCCAGCCCGACTCGGGCCAGCGCAGGGGATCGTGCGGCTCGCCCTCGCGGTGGGTGAACACGCAGTAGCGGAACTCCGCGGCGGCGATCTGTTCGGGGAGGTGGCTCTGATCGCCGCGCATAGCGAGCGGGACGCGGATCGCGATGGCCTGCTCGACGACGTCTCCGGTCTCCGCGATGACCAGGCCAAGGCGGGCGCGGGCGTCGTCCTCGACGGTGCGAGCAGGCTCGAACTCGGTCTCTACGACGACCGGAGCGCCGCCGGGGTGGTGGACTACGATGTCCGGCTGCAGCCCCAGGTGGTCCCGGAAGACGCCTGTCCGCTCCGCGCCGATGCGATCGCCTTCGCGCCAGCGCGGGTGCTTGTCGCGCAGTGCGTTCGCCAGTTCGACGTTGAAGGCGGTTTCGCTGGTGCGCGGCATCTGGACCATTGTACTTGTGCGGCCCGTTCGCCCGACTGGGCCGACATTCGACGGGCGGAAGGCTCGATGCGATGCTGGCCGGAGGAGGGCGGACGATGGCGCGGGAGCCGCTCGGCGTGGTGCTGACCGCGGGGCTGGGGACGCGGCTGCGGCCGATCACACCCGCTACCCCGAAGCCGCTGGTCCCCCTGCTCAACCGCCCGCTGATCGTTTACGCGCTCGACCTGCTTGCCTCGCTCGGGCTGCGCGAGATCGCCGTCGTCGTCGGCCCCGAGGACACGACGACCGCCGAGGTCGCACGCAGCCATGCGCCGCCCGGCGTCGAGGTCTCCGAGGCCGTGCAGCGCGAGCCGAACGGACCCGGCGACGCCGTCGCCTCGGTGGGGGCGTCGCTCGACGAGCGCACGGTCGCCGTGCTCGCGGTCGACACGGTGCTGCGCGGCGCGGATCCGGCGCTGCTGCGGCACTTCGAGGAGTCGGGCGCGACCGCCGGGCTGCTGCTGCAGGCCGTCGAGGATCCTCGCGCCTTCGGGGTCGCGCTGCTCGAGGGCGAGCGGATCGTGGACCTCGAAGAGAAGCCGGAGCAGCCGCGCTCGAATCTCGCGCTGGTCGGGCTCTGGCTGCTTGCGCCGGAGGCCGTGGAGCGGGTGCGCACGAACCCCTACATCAACGCAAAGGGCGAGTCCGACCTCACCGCGACGGTCGCGGCGCTGCTCGGCGAGGGCCGCGAGCTGCGCGGCTGGACGCTCGACGGCGAGTGGCTCGACGGCGGCACGCTCGAAGGGCTGCTGCACGCACAGTCGCGGCTGCTTCCGGGCATCGAGGCGGACTCCGGAGCGGGCAGTGCCTCGGCGCTCGCGGACGGCGGGAACGAGGTCAGCGGCGCGGTCACCGTCGCCGAGGGCGCGCGCGTCCGCGAATCGCGCATCGCCGGCCCGGCGCTGATCGGCGCGCGCGCGGCGGTCGAGGGCTGCAGCCTCGCGGAGACGGTCGTCGGCGCCAACGCCGTGATCGAGGACGCCGAGCTCATTCGCGCCCTCGTCGAGCCGGGCGCGCGGCTGCGCGGCGGCAGCTACGCCGACGTCGTCGTGACCGCCGCCGGCGAGGTCGCCGGTCCGGGCCTCGCGGCCGGGTAGGTTCGAGCGGACCCCTCACTCTCGCCGTCGTCTCACCAGGAGAGACACCCCAGGGCGCTACGGCAGAGGCGCCTTGTCTCCCGATCCGGCGGGGGCGTGGGGGCAAAGCCCCCACAGAGAGAAAATCCGAGGGTGGGTGGGTGGGCGAGAGCCGCGCGCAGCGCGTGCTCGCTCCGGGGATGGGGGGTGTGGGGGGGCGCAGCCCCCCACAGAGGGACGCGCCTGCCCTCGAACGCTCCGTGCCCCTCGGAAGCATGGTGTGCCCCTCACCCCCGCCCTCTCCCCAGGGAGAGGGGGCCGGAGGGGCGCTACGGCAGAGGCGCCTTGTCTCCCGATCCGGCGGGGGCGTGGGGGCGAAGCCCCACAGAGAGAAAATCCGAGGGCGGGTGGGTGGGCCGAGCGGCCCTGCGAGGTATCCCTCGCGTCTCCGACACGACCGTGCGCACGCTCCTCCGGGATGGGGGCGTGGGGGGCGCAGCCCCCCCCGCAGACGAGGGAGACAGGGGCGATCGGGCGGCCGGTGCTAGACTCGCCTCATGGCGAATGACGCGCTGATCCGCGAGCTGCAGGACGCCCTCGGCGAGGCGCACGTGCTGCACCTGCCCGAGGATCTCTTCGGCTACGAGTACGACGCGACGATCGAGCGCGCGCTCCCGGACGCCGTGGTGCTTCCCGGCAGCGCCGAGGAGGTCGCGGCGGCCGTGGCGATCGCGAGCCGGCACCGGGTGCCCGTGGTGCCTCGAGGCTCCGGGACGGGGCTGGCGGGCGGCGCGGTGCCGATTCTCGGCGGCGTGGCCGTCGTGATGACGCGGATGAATCGCATCCTCGAGCTCGATCCCGTGAACCGCGTCGCGGTGGTCGAGCCGGGGGTGATCAACCTCGCGCTGCAGGACGCCTGCGCCGAGCACGGGCTGCGCTACGCGCCGGACCCGTCCTCGCAGCGCATCTGCACCATCGGCGGCAACGTCGGCACCAACGCCGGCGGGCCGCACACGCTCGCGCACGGCAGCACCGTGAACCACGTGCTGGGCATCGAGGTCGTACTGCCGGATGGGCGGCTGACCTGGCTCGGGGGGCGGCAGCCGGACGTGCCGGGCCCGGACCTGCGCGGCGTCTTCTGCGGCTCCGAGGGCACGCTCGGCATCGTCACCAAGGTCTGCGTCTCGCTGGTCAACCTGCCGCCCGACGTGCGCACGATGCTCGCGATCTTCGACAGCATCGACGACGCCTCGGAGGCGGTCTCGGCGGTGATCCGCGAGGGCGTGCTGCCGGTGGCGATGGAGATGCTGGACCAGGCGATCATCCGCATCATCGAGCCGCAGATGCACGTCGGCTACCCGCTCGACGCCGGTGCGGTGCTGCTGATCGAGGTCGAGGGCGTCGCGGAGTCGGTCGCCGCCGACGTGGAGCGCGTCGAGGCGGCGTGCCTGGGCTCGGGCGCGCGCGAGATCCGCGTCGCCGAGTCCGAGGAGGAGCGGGAGCGGCTCTGGGAGGGTCGCAAGGGCGGCATCGGCGCGATCGGCGCCAGCTCGCCGAACTTCTACATCCTCGACGGCGTGGTGCCGCGCACGAAGCTGCCGGAGGTGATGGCGGCGGTGAACGGGCTCGCCGACGAGTACGGCTTCCGCTGCGCCAACATCTTCCACGCCGGCGACGGCAACCTGCACCCCAACATCATGTTCGACGAGCTCGAGGAGGGCGCCACGGAGCGCGTGCTCGACCTCGGCGGCGAGATCATGCGCATCTGCGTCGATGCCGGCGGCTCGATCACCGGCGAGCACGGGGTCGGCCTCGAGAAGCGCTCCTACATGGACTGGATCTTCGCCCCCGCGGACCTCGAGGCGATGGAGCGCCTGCGCGTGGCGTTCGGCACCGGCGACACCTTCAACCCCTGCAAGATCATGCCGTCCGGTCACGGCTGCGCCTCCGGACACGCCGCCGAGGTGCGCCAGTACCTCGCGACGCCCGGCGTCTACATCTAGGCCGCGAGGCATGAGCAGCGGCGCAGCGCCGGACCCGGCGGCGTACCCGATCGACGGCAAGACGCCCGAGCAGGCCCGGCGGCCCGGCTCCGCCGAGGAGGTCGCGGCACTGCTCGCCCAGGCCGCAGCGGCCGGGCAGGTGGTCTCGCCGCAGGGCGGGCGCACGGCGCTCTCACTCGGCCGCCCGCTCGACCGCTACGACGTGGCGTTGGACCTGTCCGGCCTCGACGGCACCATCGCCTACGAACCGGACGACCTGACGGTGACCGTCGGGGCGGGCATGAGCCTGCGCGCGCTGCAATCGATGCTCGCCGAGTACGGCCAGTACCTGCCGATCGACCCGCCGCCGGACGGGCGCGTCTCGATCGGCGGACTGCTGGCGACGGCGCGGCCGGGGGCCTGGCGCGGGCAGTTGCCCGCCGCCCGCGACCTGCTGCTCGGCGCGACGGTCGCGATGCCCTCGGGCGAGCTCGTGCGCACGGGCGGGCGCGTCGTCAAGAACGTCAGCGGCTACGACCTGCACCGCCTGCACACGGGCGCGCTCGGCGTCTTCGGCGTGATCGTCGAGGCCTCCTTCAAGCTCGCCACGCTGCCCCCCGGGACGCGCACGCTGGCCGTGCCGCGCGAGCGCATCGAGGACGCCTCGGCGCTCGCGCTCGAACTGCGAGAGCTGGGGCTGCCGCTGCGCGCGCTGTCCGTGCTCTCGCCGCAGGCGGCAGCCGTCGCGGGCCTCGAGGAGCGCCCGCACGCGCTGATCGAGACGATGGGGGACGAGGCGCCGCTCGACCGCTGCTCGGCGGCGATCGACGAGCGTGCCGGGGGCGCGGCGATCGAGCCGCCGGCGGGCGCGTGGGAGCGGTTGCGCGTCCTCGCCGGCAGCGAGCGGGGCGTCGTGCTCCGCCTCGGCGTGCCGGCGAGCGAGGTTGCTGCGACGATAGAAGCGATCGAGGCGACTCACGACAGCAATTCCGGGGACAGTGGAGGCATCGTGGCCTGGGGGCACCTGACGGCGGGCAGCGTGATCGCGGTGGGAGGCGCCATCGAGGCCTCCGACGTGCTCGCGTTGCGCGCTCGTGCCGAGCAGCGCGGCGGCTTCCTGCAGATCGAGGCCGGGCCGCCCGAACTTCGCACCGAGGCCGAACCCTTCGGCGAGGGCGAGCGCGCGCTGGTGCGGGCGCTGCGGCGGCAGTTCGATCCCGGCCGCACCATCAACCGCGGACGCTGGGAGACCGAATCATGAGCGATGCGCCCGCCCCGGAGGTCATGCGGCTCGGCTTCTCCGGCCAGGACGCGCCCTCCCTCGAGGACTTGCAGAACTGCATCCACTGCGGCTTCTGCCTGCCCGCCTGCCCGACCTACATCGCGACTGGCCACGAGCTGGAGTCGCCGCGCGGGCGGCTGCACCTGATCCGAGGGGTGCTCGACGGCAAGGTCGAGGCGACCGAGCGGCTGATCTCGCACCTCGATCTCTGTTTGCAGTGCCGCGCCTGCGAGACGGCCTGCCCGTCGTCGGTGCCGTACGGGCGGATCATGGAGGACGCGCGCGCCTCGATCGTCGCCGACCCGGCGCTGCGCCCGAGCAGCTGGACGTGGCGCACGCTGCTGCTGCGCCGGGTGCTGACCGCGCCCTGGCTGCTACGCCTGCTGCTGGGAGGCGCGCGGGTCTCGCAGCGCCTCGGCCTGCGCGCGCTGGTGCGAGGGCGGGTCGGGGACTACCTGCCGCAGCGACTGCGCGATCTGGAGGCGCAGGGGCCCGTGCTGCGGGGCGCGCCCTTCCGGCGGCGCGGGACGCTCGCCAGCCCGGCGGAGGCGGCCGAGCGCGTCGCGCTGCTGCTCGGCTGCGTCCAGGGCGAGATCTACCCGCAGACCCACGAGGCGACCGTGCGCGTGCTCGCACGCCTCGGCTGCGAGGTCGTCGCGCCCGAGCGGCAGGTCTGCTGCGGCGCGCTGCACACCCACGCGGGCGACGCGGAGACGGCGCGCGATCTGGCGCGGCGCAACATCGAGGCCTTCGAGCACGCGCGCGTGGATGCGGTGATCGTCAACGCCGCCGGCTGCGGCGCGGCGATGAAGGAGTACGGGCGGCTGCTGCGCAACGACAGGCGCTGGGCGGAGCGCGCCGAGCAATTCGCCTCGAAGGTGCGTGACGTGCTGGAATTCGTCGCCGACCGCGACTTCGAGCATGGCCTCGGGCGCGTCGCGGCCTCGGTGACGCTGCAGGACGCCTGCCACCTGGCGCACGCGCAGGGCATCCGCGAGGCGCCGCGCCGCATCCTGCGCGCGATCCCCGGCCTCGACCTGCGGGAGCTGGCGACCCCCGATCGCTGCTGCGGATCGGCGGGCATCTACTCCGTGGTGCAGCCGGAGATGTCGCGCACGGTCCTCGACGCCAAGCTCGCCGACATCGCCCACACGGACGCCTCGATCGTCGCGACGGCGAACATCGGCTGCACCCTCCAGATCGCGTCCGGCCTGCGCTCCACCGGCTCCCCGGCCACGGCCCAACACGTCATCGAGCTGCTCGACCGCTCGTACGCGGCGGGCGGCCGGTAGCCGCCGCGCGTGACGGGCAGATGGAGCGCAGGTGATGGCTGCTGAGAACCGGCAACGCGAGGGCGTGGCGATCACTCGAGAGATGATCGGTGTTGCGTAGGGCGCTAGCAGGCTGCTGAAGAAGCGCCTTTCGGGGTCTCGGAATGGCGAGAGGCGGCTTGAGGCCGCCTCCGGCTTCGTGATCGCGGCCTCCTGACCTGCCTCCGGGTGCCTCTGGGGGCTCCTTGGCGGGGCGGAGGGCGCACTGCGCCTACGCCGCGGCAGTCTCGAGCCCGGCCATGCGCACCAGGTTGTAGGCGGCGGCGGTGAGTTCCAGCCAGCCGCGGTTGCGCTCGCGGCCCACGAAGCGCAGCTTGCGCCCGCCGCCCACGGTCTTCATCCAGCCGAAGACCTGCTCCACGATCTTGCGTCGCTTCTGACTCTGCCTGTAGCCGCGATGCCGCGTGGTACGCCCGTCCACGGCGCTGCGGCGGCGGCGGTCGTTTTGCGCCACGTGCGGCGTCACGCCGCGCGCGCGCAGCGCCGCCACGAAGTCGCGCGTGTCGTAGCCGCGGTCGGCGCCCAGCGTCCCGCAGCCGCTCACGCTGCGCTCCAGCATCGTGACCGCCGCTCGGCGTACCCGTTCGCCTCGGTCAGCTCCACATCCAGCACCAGGCCGTGCCGGTTCTCGGTCAGCAGATGGCCCAGGTAGCTCAGTTTCGCTGTCTGCCCCGACCCCTTTGTGTACAGCCGCGCCTCCGGGTCCGTGCCGGAACTATGCGTATCACGGCTGCGCCGCCGCCCCCGGAAGTCGACATCCGGGTTGCGCCCGCCCTGGGGTGGCTCCTGCTCGTCGCGCGGGCGGTAGCTCTTGAGCGAGGCCCAGGCCTCGAGCAGCGTCCCGTCCACCGTGAAGTGCTCGGCGGAGAGCAGCCGGCGCCGCTTCGCCTCGGCCACCACCTCGGCGAAGAAGGCGCGCGCGGCGTCCGCGGCGAGCAGGCGCTCGCGGTTCTTGGAGAAGGTCGAGGCGTCGAACGGTGCGTCTGAGATGTTGAGGTCGAGGAACCACTTGAAGAGCAGGTCGTAGCGCAGCCGCTCGCAGAACTGGCGCTCGCTGCGCACCGAGTAGAGGGCGATCAGCAGGCTCGCCTTGAGCAGGTGCTCGGGCGGGATCGAGGGCCGCTCGTTGAGTACATCGTGTCGAACAGCCCCGAGAGCTGCTGCAGCGCGGAATCGACGATCGGTTTGATGCGGCGGATCGGGTGGTCGTCCGGGATGAAGGAGTCCGGCGTGACCGCGAGCATGATGTTGGCCTGACGCTCGGCGTCACCGCGCATGGGGCAGCCTCCAGGCTACGCCCCCGCCGCCAGTCCTATCCTGCCAGACGACCGCCCCTTTTTCAGCAGCCTGCTAGGCGGCCCACCCAATCCCGAGACGGGCGAGCCCCCTCACCCCCGCCTCCTCCCCAAGGACAGGGAGCCGGACGCCCGTGAGCGCCCCGCCTACCCCCGAGGCAGGCCGAGGCCGCGGGTGGCGATGATGTTGCGCTGCACCTCGGAGGTGCCGCCGCGGATCGTCGCCGGGACGGCGCGCAGGTAGTTGTACGGCGGCGCGCCGCGCTGCGCGGCGTACGGGCTCTCCGGCCCATCCTCCGTGCCCTGCCCCCAGAGCTGCCCGTAGAGGCCGAAGGTCTTGATGCTCGTCGCGGAGAGCCGCTGCAGCAGCTCCGAGTTGTAGAGCTTCGCCGTCGACGCCTCGTAGTTCGGGACCATCCCCGCCGCCTGGATCGAGATGATCCGCGCCGAGAACTGGAACATCACCTCCGTCTCGATCCGGCGGTCGGCGACCTCCGCACGCAGCGTGCCGCCGCTGCCCCCGAGGCGCGACTTCGCCGCGCCCTCCTCGCTCGCGCAGTAGGAGAGCAGCTTCTCGATGCCGAGCCGCATCGAGACCGCGCCCTCGATGTTGGAGCGCTCGAAGTCGAGCAGGTTCATCGCGACGTACCAGCCGCGGTTCTCCTCGCCGACGATGTTGGCGACGGGCGTGCGCACCTCCTCGTAGAAGGTCTCGTTGAAGTAGTGGACGTCGCTCATGTCGACCAGCGGCTGGACGCCGATGCCCGGCGTCCTGGCGTCGACGAGCAGGAACGAGATGCCTCGATGCTTCGGGGCGGTGGGGTCCGTGCGGGTGAGCAGGAAGAACCAGTCCGCGGTGTGCGCGGCGGAGGTCCAGATCTTCTGCCCGTTGATCACGTAGTCGTCGCCGTCGCGGCGCGCGCTGGTGGTGAGCGAGGCGAGGTCCGAGCCGGCCCCCGGCTCGGAGAAGCCCTGCGCCCACGTCACCTCGCCGGAGAGGATGCGCGGCAGGTGCTCGCGGCACTGCTCCTCGCTGCCGTTGAGGATCAGCGTCGGGCCCAGCATGTTGGTGCCGGAGCCGCCGACCGCCGGGGCGCCGGAGCGCGCCAGCTCCTGCTTGAGGATGAACTGCTCCATCGAGCTCAGCCCGCCGCCGCCGTACTCCTGCGGCCAGTGCGGCGCGACCCAGTGGTGCTCGGCGAGCGCGTCCGACCAGGCGACGGCGGCCTCGCGGCGCTCGGGATCCTCGGACTTGCGATCGAACTCCCACGTGCGCTCGAGGCGATGCGCGCCGACGCCGCCGCTGCGGTAGCGCGCCGGGAGGCGCTCGGCGATCAGGCTGCGGACCTTCTCGCGGAAGTCCTGCTGCTCCTCGGTGTCGCTCCAGTCCATCGTTCGCTCCCGCCTTGCGGCCGTCCCGGCCGCGCTGTGCAGTCCCGACCTCTGCGATTCCGTCCTATGCGATGACGCCGGCCTCGCGCAGCGAGGCCAATTCCTCCGTGCTGAATCCGTGTTCCTGCAGCACCTCGTCCGTGTCGGCGGCGTAGGCCGGGGCCGGGCCCTGCACGGCCGTCGGCGTCTCCGACATCTGCACCACCGGCCCCGGCACTCGCTGTGGCCCGGTGATCGGGTGCTCCAGCTCCCACATCAACCCGAGCGCCCGCACCTGCTCGTCCTCCGGCAGGTCCTCGGGGAAGCGCACCGGCGAGGCGGCGACACCGCCCTCCTCGAAGCGCTCCATCCACTCCGCGACCGTGTGCTCGCGCATCATGCGCTCGATCTGCGACTTCCACTGCTCGAAGCGCCGCTCGTTCTCCGGGTCCGTCGAGTCGTAATCGGGGCTGTCGCCGTCGTCGTTGACGCCGAGCACGGCGCGCGCGGCGGCGCGCAGCGGTGGCGTGAGGCAGCCGAGGGCGATCGCGCCGTCCTTCGCCTGGTAGGAGCCGTAGTAGAGGCGCGGCGGGCCGGCCTCGGTGATGCGATGGCGGTCGCGGATCGCCATCTGATCGCGATAGGGCCGGCCGTTGGCGCGCGCCTCCGCGATCTCGGCGAGCATCGGATCGCGAGTGACGGAGTCGCTGACGGGCTCCTCCATCACGTGGTAGTCGAGCAGCGAGAGCGCGGTGCGCAGCATCGAGGCCTGGATCAGCTGCCCCTTGCCCGTGCGCTCGCGGTGGTAGAGCGCGCTCGCGATCGCCATTGCCGAGGTCAGCCCGGTCGCGTAGTCGACGATCGGCGGGCGCGTGTACTGAGGGGTGCCCTCGTGGTCGGTGCGGCCGATCACGGACATCAGCCCGGTGTAGGCGGTCATCGCGCCGTCCGTCGCCGGCTCGAACGCGCGAGGGCCCTCGCTGCCGTAGGCGCTGATCTCGCAGTAGATCAGGCCGGGGTGGAGTGCGGAGAGCAGCTCGTAACCTACGCCGAGGCGTTCCGGCACGCCGGGGCGCATGTTGTGCATCAGCACGTCGAAGCGCGGGACGAGGCGCTGGATCAGCGCCTGGCCGCGCTCGTCCTTGAGGTCGACGGCGATCGCGCGCTTGCCGCGGTTGAGCGACTGGAAGCGCTTGCCCTCGCGCGGTACGACGGCGCCGACGTTGCGGTAGTGCTCGCCCTCGCGCGGCTCGACCTTGATCACGTCGGCGCCGAGGTCGGAGAGGTTGACGCCGCAGTAGGGTCCCGCGGCGATCTGGGAGAACTCGAGCACGCGCACGCCGTCGAGTGCACCGGGCGCCATCGCCGCTCCTCCGTCTGCCGGTCCGTGTGGGGTCCGGGTCGGTCGCCTCGCTGGTCGCGAGACAGCCTACCGGAGCCGCGCCGCGCGAGGTAGGCGTGAAGCTACCGGGGGACGGCAGGGGTCGCCCTGCTGGAGCAACGAACGAGGTAGCCCCGCGCCGAGTCTCTCCTCCGTCAACTCAGTTACAGAACGGCAGCCCAAGTGCGGCGAGGTCGTTGTCCCGTATTTCTCCCAACCTTCGATCCAGGCAGCCGCTGAACTGATTGCCGACCAGTTTCAGATACTGCAGCTTGGTGAGGTCGCCCAGCTCATCCGGAATCGACCCGCTCAACTGGTTGCCGACGAGCCGCAGATGTCGCAGGTTGGTGAGGCCTCCCAGCTCGGCCGGGATCGGCCCGCTCAACTTGTTCTCGCCGAGATCCAGCAGTTCGAGGGTGGTGAGGCCGCCTAGCTCAGCCAGAATCGGCCCGCTCAACTCGTTGCCGAAGAGCCAGAGCCATTGCAGGTTGGCGAGGCCGCCCAACTCGACCGGGATCGACCCGCTCAACTCGTTGTCGAAGAGCCTCAGCACTTGCAGGTTGTTGAGGTCGGCCAGCTCAGCCGGGATCGGTCCGCTCAACCGGTTGTTGTGGAGGCTCAGATCCGAAAGGTTGGTGAGTCCGCCCAGCTCAGCCGGGAGCGGCCCGCTCAACCGGTTGTAGTAGAGAGACAGGGATTGCAGGTTGGCAAGGCCGCCCAGCTCAGAGAGACAGGGATTGCAGGTTGGCAAGGCCGCCCAGCTCAGCCGGGAGCGGCCCGCTCAAGTCGTTGCGGTCGAGAGACAGGGATTGCAGGCTGGCAAGGCCGCCCAGCTCGGCCGGAATCGGCCCGCTCAACTGGTTCCCGCCGAGGTCCAGCCGCCCGAGCCTGGTAAGGCCGCCCAGCTCAGCCGGGATCGGCCCGCTGAGCTGGTTGTCGGCGAGGTGCAGCGATAGGAGGCTTCTGAGGCCGCCCAACTCGACCGGGATCGGCCCGCTCAACCGGTTGTAGTAGAGATAGAGCTCTCGCAGGTTCGTGAGGCCGCCCAGCTCAGCCGGGATCGGCCCGCTGAGCTGGTTGTCGGCGAGGTGCAGCGATAGGAGGCTTCTGAGGCCGCCCAACTCGACCGGGATCGGCCCGCTCAACCGGTTGTAGTAGAGATAGAGCTCTCGCAGGTTCGTGAGGCCGCCCAGCTCAGCCGGGATCGGCCCGCTCAAGTCGTTGTTGGTGAGATTCAGTGCTAGCAGGTTGGTGAGGTCGCCAAGCTCAGCCGGGATCGACCCGCTCAACTCGTTGAAGTCGAGGTACAGCTCTCGCAGGTTCGTGAGGCCGCCCAGCTCGGGCGGGATCGGCCCGCTCAACTCGTTGTCGAAGAGATCGAGCTCTCGCAGGTTCGTGAGGCCGCCCAGCTCAGCCGGGATCGGCCCGCTCAACTCGTTGAAGTCGAGGTACAGCTCTCGCAGGTTCGTGAGGCCGCCCAGCTCGGGCGGGATCGGCCCGCTCAACTCGTTGAAGTCGAGGTACAGCTCTCGCAGGTTCGTGAGGCCGCCCAGCTCAGCCGGGATCGGCCCGCTCAACCAGTTCTCGCCGAGCAGCAGCGCTTGCAGGTTCGTGAGGCCACCCAGCTCGGCCGGGATCGGCCCGCTCAACTGGTTGTCGCTGAGCCCAAGTACTTCTAGGCGGGTGAGGCCGCCCAACTCAACGGGGATCGGCCCGCTCAACTGGTTCCAGGAGAGACGCAGCTCTCGCAGGCTGGTGAGGCCACCGAGCTCGGCCGGGATCGGCCCGCGCAACCTTTTGCTGTTCAAGTCCAGCTGCGTGACGCGGCCGTCCTCGTCAACGGTGACGCCGTGCCACTCGTGGAGGGGCCTTTCGCTCAACCAGTTCGCACTATTGACCCAGTTCGGCCCGTCCGTCACCTCGTAGAGCGCAACGAGGGCGGCGCGGTCCTGCGCCGCCGAGTCCGCCACTGGGGTGGTTCCGGTCGCCGTCGGCGTGGCTGTCGCCGTCGGCGTGGCTGTCGCCGTCGGCGTGGCTGTCGCCGTCGCCGTCGCCGTCGCCGTCGGCGTGGGCCTGGCTGTCGCCGTCGCCGTCGCCGTGGGCATGGGCCTGGCTGTCGCCGTCGCCGTCGGCGTGGGTGTGGCTGTCGCCGTCGCCGTCGCCGTCGCCGTGGCTGTCGCCGTCGCCGTGGGCATGGCTGTGGCTGTCGGCGTGGGCGCCGCTCTCGGCGTCGGCGTGGGCGAGGCCGTCGCCGTCAGCGCGAGTGGCCCCGCACGCTCGCCGTCCTCGCACGCCGCCGCGAGGCCCGCGAGCAGCAGGCCCGCCAGCGCGAGGGCGATCACGGTCAGCGAGGGCTTCACCGCTCCATCGTACGCTCACCTGAAGTGTCCACTGCGATCGGCGGGCCGCAGCCCCCCGCGCCCCCGGCCCCAACCCGCCCCGGTGGTAGCATGGAACTCGCGGCGCCGAGGGCGCGCGAACGGGCGGGGGCGGCATGCACGATGTGGTGGTCGTTGGCGCTGGAAACGCGGCGCTTTGCGCGGCGCTGGCGGCGCAGGAAGCAGGCGCGAGCGTGCTCGTGCTCGAGAAGGCCGGCGAGGACGAACGCGGCGGCAACACCTACTTCACCGGCGGCGGCTTCCGCTTCCCCTACAACGGCATCGACGACATCCGCGCACTCATCCCCGACCTCAGCGACAGCGAGGTCGAACGCATCGAGGTCGGCGCCTACACCGAGGCCGATATGCAAGCCGACCTGATGCGCGTCAGCGAGGGCCTCGCCGACGAGCAGCTGACCGATCACCTGGTGCGCAACGGCTTCGAGACGATGCGCTGGATGCGCGACCGCCTCGATGTGCGCTGGGTGCTGATGTACGGGCGGCAGGCCTACGAGGTGGAGGGCAAGCTGCGCTTCTGGGGCGGCCTCATCGTCGAGGCCGTCGGCGCCGGCAAGGGGCTCTCCGACTCGCTGTTCGCCGCCGCCGACCACCACGGCGTCGAGGTGCGCTACGGCACCAAGGCCGTCGGGCTGGTCATGGACGACGCCGGCGCCGTGCGCGGCGTGCAGGTGCGCGGCCCCAACGGCCTCGAGACCTTCGACGCGCGCTCCGTCGTGATGGCGGCCGGCGGCTTCGAGGCGAACACGGAGATGCGCACGCGCTACCTGGGCCCCGGCTGGGAGCTGGCGAAGGTGCGCGGCACCCGCCACAACACCGGCGAGGGCATCCGCATGGCCCTCGACATCGGCGCGCAGTCGCACGGCCACTGGTCCGCGGGGCACGCGGTCGCCTGGGACCTCAACGCACCGCCGACGGGCAACCGCATCATCGGCGACCTCTACCAGAAGCACTCGTACCCGCTGGGGCTGATCGTCAACATCGAGGGCGAGCGCTTCGTCGACGAGGGCGCGGACATGCGCAACTACACCTACGCCAAGTACGGGCGCGAGATCCTGCGCCAGCCCTATGGCGTCGCCTTCCAGCTGTTCGACCAGAAGACCGTGCCGATCCTGCGCGACGAGTACCGCATCCGCGAGATCACGAAGGGCGAGGGCCAGACCATCGGCGAGCTCGCAGACGACCTCGGGATCGACCGCGAGAGGCTGGAGCGCACCGTCGCCGCCTTCAACGCCGCCTGCCAGCCGGGCGAGTTCAACCCCGCGATCCGCGACGGCGTCAGCACCGAGGGCATCGAGCCGCCGAAGTCGAACTGGGCGCTCCCGCTGGACGAGCCGCCCTACTTCGGCGTCGCCGTCACCTGCGGGATCACGTTCACCTTCGGCGGCCTGCGCATCGAGCACCGCAGCGCGCAGGTGCTGGACACCGAACTCGAGGCGATTCCCGGGCTCTACGCCGCCGGCGAGCTGGTCGGCGGGCTCTTCTACCACAACTACGCCGGCGGGACGGGTCTGATGTCCGGCTCGGTCTTCGGCCGCACCGCCGGACGCGCCGCGGCAGAGGCGGCGCTCGCCGGGGAGGAGTAGGCCCGTGCTCTACTTCCTCGCGATCATCGCGCCGCCAATCGCGGTACTGGCCGTGGGCCGCCCCTGGCTGTCACTGCTCAACCTGGTGTTGACCGTCGCCGGCTGGATCCCCGGCGTGATCCACGCGGTGCTCGTCATCAACGAGCACAAGGCGGACCAGCGAGCCGCCCGCTTCGGCCCGCAAGAGTAGTCCCGGCGGCGACTCGCCGGGGCCCGAGGAAGGACCACGGCGATGAGCAACGCCCCAACCGACCCGCAGGCCTCGGCACTCGCCCGGCTCTGGAGGCCGGCTGCGACAGCGCTCGCGGCGCTCGCGCTCGCGGCAGCTCTCGCCGCCTGCTCCGGCGGCGACGACGAGGCGCCAGAGGCCACGCCGACCGCTACGCCGGTTGCGGCGATCGCGACCGCTACGCCGACGCCCACACCAACCCCGACGCCCGAGCCTCCCACAGCGACCGCGACGCCGACGCCAACGCCCACCGAGGATGCGACTCCGTCCGGCGGCGGGGACGTGCTGCCGCCCGAGCTGATGGGGCAGGTGATGGAGCTGCTCCTCGACGCGATGAGCGATCCCGACTCCGCGCTGTTCACGGGCTCGATCGACGCGCTGCCACCGGAAGTGCTGGCGATGCTCGACGCGATCGGCGCCGATCTGCTGCTGGGTGTCGTGACCGTGGACGTGGGCGCCGGGGCCGGCGTCGTGCTCCTGATGCCCGCCTCTCCCGCCGCACGCGCCGGCGTTGCCGAGGGCGACCTGATCACCGCGATCGACGGCGCGCCGGTCGGCAGCGCCGCGGCGCTGCGCGCGGCCGTCGAGGCGCTCGCCGAAGGCGCTGCCTACACGCTCACGATCGACAGGGGCGGCGCGGCCCGGACGCTCGAGGTCGAGCGCGAGGCGGCGTCAGCCGGGAACACGTGGCGGGCGGAACTGCTGCGCTCGATCGCGCTGCTGCTGGCCCTGCAGGAGGCGCCGGGCGGGCCGGACCTGCCGCCCTCGCTGCTCGGCGAGATGGTCGAGGAGACAGCGGACGGCCTGCTCGTCTTCGCGGTCTTCCCCGGATCGCCGGCAGACGTCGGAGGCGTACGTCCCGGCGACCTGCTGGTCTCGGTGGCCGGCCGCCCCCTCACAACGCTCGCCGACCTCGAGGCGCTGATGCTGTCGTTCAACCCCACGAGCGGCACGGTCGAGGTCGTGCTGCTGCGCGACGGCGAAGAGCTGACGCTGGAGATCGACCTCGCGGTCGGCGGCATCGGCGGCGGCGGCGCCGCGACGCAGTAGGCGACGGCAAAGAAAGCGGAGGGGCGGCGAGGATGCCGCCCCTGGTACGCGTCGCGACGATGGCGCTCGGCTGCCCGCGGCCGGGGAGGAAAGGGATCCGGCTCCGACGGGGCTGGACCGATCCGGATGACACTGGCATTCCTCCCCTGCGCGGGCCGTCGCAGGCCTCGCCGCGTTCGAACATGGGGAGGATGTAGCCGGTTCGTTAACGCCGGGTTCAGATCGGATTAGCAGCGCGTTTAAGCATTTCGGACCCGGCTGTTTCGGGCGCCGCCGCTGCGCCTCTCCTCGCGCCGCGCACCCCGCCCGCTTGACAGCCCCGCGCCGCTTGCCGAGGCTCACGCGGGAGCGGCTGCGCGATCCGCGGCCGCGACGGAGAGGACCGATGGCGGACAGCACGGCGGACAGCAACCGCGCCTACGACGAGCGACCGCGGCCATTGGCCGGGGTGCGGGTCGTGGATTTCACCTGGATCGTCGCCGGGCCCCAGGCGACGCGCATCCTCGCCGACTTCGGGGCCGACGTGATCCGCGTCGAGAACGAGGGGCACCTCGACTCGCTGCGCGGAGGCCTGCCGCCCGACGACGGCCCGCCGACCGTCAACCGCTCCGGCATCTTCAACAACTTCAATCGCAACAAGCGCGGCATCACCGCCAACATCCACCACCCGCGCACCCGTGAGTTGATCGAGCAGTTGATCGCCGGAGCCGACGCGGTGACGGAAAACTACAGCCCCGGCGCGTTCGGTCGGATGGGCTTCACGTTCGAGCGCCTGCGCGAGCTCAACCCGAACATCATCTACCTCTCGCTCTCCGGCTACGGCCACTACGGCCGCGACAGCTCCTACGTGACGTGGGGCCCGACGGCGCAGGCCGTCTCCGGGCTGACCTACCTGTCCGGTCTGCCCGACCAGCCGCCCGCCGGCTGGGGCTACTCCTACCTCGATCACTCGGCCGGCTACTACGGCGCGATCGCGCTGCTGCTCGCCCTGCGGCGGCGCGAGCGGATCGAGGGCGCGCAACGCATCGACCTCTCGCAGGTAGAGACGGGCATGATGATGTGCGGCGTCAGCATGCTGGACTCGCAGATCAACGGCCGCCCGTCCGAGCGCATCGGCAACCGCTCGCGCCACCCCGCGCTCGCGCCCCACGGCGCCTACCGCTGCGCGGGCGACGACCGCTGGATCGCGATCGCCGTCGAGAGCGAGGCGCACTGGCGCGAGCTCTGCGACGAGCTCGGCGTGCCCGACCTGGCGGACGACGAGCGCTTCGCCAGCCTCGAGGCGCGCCTCGCCGCGCAGGACGAGCTGGACGCGGCGATCGAGGCGCGAACGCGCGAGCGCGATCCGCGGGCGCTGATGTACGCGCTGCAGGCGCGCGGCGTGCCCGCCGGGCTGGCGCAGCAGATGCAGGACAAGATGGAGCATGACGAGCAGCTGGCAGCGCGGGGCTTCTACCGCGCTGCGCCCAGCCCCGAGCTGGGCGATCGCTACTTCGAGGGCCTGCCGTTCCTCCTCCGCCAACTCGGCTGGGACGTGCTGCGCGGCGCGCCCGTCCTCGGCGAGCACATCGACGAGGTGCTGACGGAGCTGGGTTGCACGCCGGAGGAGATCGCGCAACTGCGAGTGGAGGCGGGCGTATGAGCGACGCACCTCCGCTGCCGGAGTTCGCGGCGAGCCTCGACGGCGCGCCGATGCTCGATCGCGTTCGCGTCGTCGAGATCGGCGACCTCGGCGAGGTCGCCGGGAGGCTGCTCGCGGACGCGGGCGCGGACGTGATCCGCGTCGAACCGCCCTCGGGCGCGGCCTCGCGGCACAGCGGGCCCTACCCGGCCGACGAGCCCGGCGTCGAGGCGTCGCTGCGCTTCGCCGCCCACAACGCCAACAAGCGCAGCGTCACGCTGGACCTCGCGAACGCCGAGGGCCGCGATCTGTGGCGGCGGCTCTGCGAGGGCGCCGACGTGGTGATCGACGCCGCCGGACACGGCATCCTCGACAGCCTCGACGTGGGCTGGGAGGCGCGGCTCGCGGGCGGCGCGGCGGGCCCGCGCGTGTGGTGCTCGATCACGCCCTTCGGACGCGAGGGGCCGTGGGCGGAGTGGGCCTCGAGCGACCTCGTCCAGCTCGCGCTCGGCGGACCGATGATGAGCACGGGCTACTCGGACCACGAGCTGCCGCCGATCCGCGGCGGCTTCGACCACTCGCACTGGATGGCGGGCGAGTACGCGGTCGTCGGCATCCTCGGCGCGCTGATCGGGCTGGACGCCGGGGCGGCCGAGGGGCCGGAACTGGTGGACCTCGCGATCCACGACGCGGTGAGCGCTACGACCGAGGGCGCGTTCCCCAGCTGGGAATACCGCCGCGAGATCAACCAGCGCGCCACCGGCCGCCACTCCGCGCCCGGCCCGACCCCGGAGATCCAGTACCCCACCGCGGACGGGCGGCACATGAACGTCATCGGCGCCGGCATGCCTCGCTCGATGCGCAACCTCGACGGCCTGCTCGATTGGATGGACCGCCACGACGCCACCGAGAACCTGCGCGAGCCGCGCTTCCGCGAGGCGATCCACGCGGCGCGCAACGCGGCGCAGGAGGAGCGTCAGCATTTCGCGGAGGTCGCGAAGCGCTTCGTCGCACGACTTACAACCGAGGAGGCCTACCGCGGCGGGCAGGGGCTGCACCTGCCCTGGGGCATCGTGCGCCGGCCGGAGGAGAACCTCGACGACCCGCACTGGACGGACCGCGACAGCTTCGCCCCGATCGAGTTGCCGGACGGGCAGCAGGCGCGGCTCCCCGTCGCGCCCTACCGCTTCGAGGGCGTCCCGCGCGCCCTGCCGACCCGCGCGCCGCTGCTCGGCGAGCACAACCACGCCGTCTACCACGGCGAACTCGGCGTCCCCGCCGAGGACCTGCCCGGCCTGGCGGAGCGCGGCGCGATCTAGCCGCTCGGTCCTCCGAAGCCAGGAGCGCGTCTGCCGTGGGGGGCGCAGCCCCCCGCACCCCCATCCCGGACGAGCACGCGCTGCGCGCCGCTCGGACCCACCCACCCGCCCAGGACTTTTCTTCCTGTGGGGGGCTTTGCCCCCCACGCCCCCGCAGGTCCGCTGCACACAGCGCAACCCTCGAGGGAGGCCGGGCTCCCACACCCCCGTTGCTCCACTGCACACGACGCAACCCGCGAGGGCTGCCCGGCCCCTCTCCCCCTGGCGAGGGCGGGAGTGAGGGTCCAGGGCGGGCCTTCCCGTCCGCCCCCTCACCATCTCCCACGGGGAGCGGGACAGAACCAGCACCGGGTCTGGCAGGCCCTCACCTCTCCGCGCACCATCTCCCACGGAACAGGGGACGGATCGCGGTCCGGACGGGGCGTGGGGGCGCAGCCCCCACATGAAGAAAATCCGAGGGCGGGTGGGTGGGCCAGAGCGGCCCTGCGAGGTATCCCTCGCGTCCACGACACGATCGTGCGCACGCTCCTCCGGGATAGGGGTGTGGGGGGCCCTGCGAGGTATCCTCGCGTTCCGATCGAAACAGCCCCCCACAGGGAAGACGCGCTCGACCCAGGACTGTTACCGGGTGCAGTCAGCGGGTCTGGCAGGTCCCCTCACCCTCGCTCTCTCCCCAGGGAGAGGGAACGGTCGGCAGCAACAGCGCGCGGTCCTATCACCAAACGTCAACGCCACATCGGCCCCGAAAACACGCCCTCGCGCTTGCGGGGGTGGGGATGCGGCGGCGAGACTGGAGGTATGGCTCGAGTGCTGGTGGTTGAAGACGACGCCGCGATCCTCGAGACGGTCGCCTACAACCTCGGACGCGAGGGCCACGACGTGATCACCGCCGCCGACGGCGTATCCGGGCTCCAACTCTCGCGCGAGACCGAGCCGGACCTGATCGTGCTCGACCTGATGCTGCCCCGCATGTCCGGCCTCGACGTCTGCCGCGTCGTGCGCGAGGAGCGGCCGGTGCCGATCCTGGTGCTGACCGCACGCTCGGCCGAGGGCGACAAGATCGTAGGGCTGGACCTCGGCGCCGACGACTACATGACGAAGCCGTTCTCGATGCAGGAGCTGGTCGCCCGCGTCAGCGCGATGCTGCGCCGCGACCGGATCTCGCGGGAGGCCGCCGGCGGGGTCTCGGGCGGCACGCTGCGCGGAGGCGGGATCGAGCTGCGGCCCGATGCGCGCGAGGTGCGCCGCGAAGGTGAGGTCGTGCGGCTGCGCCCGAAGGAGTTCGACCTGCTGGAGTGCCTGATGCGCCACCCGCGCCAGGTGCTGACGCGTGATCGGATCCTGGAGCAGGTCTGGGGCAACGAGTTTGGCGGCGGCACACGCACCGTGGACGTGCACATGCGCTGGCTGCGCCAGAAGCTCGAAGCGGCGCCCTCGAAGCCGCAACACCTCGTGACGGTGCGGACCGTCGGCTACAAGTTCGTACCCTGATCCCATGTCCTTGCGCCGACCCGTGAGCGGCGAACGATGATTCCCGGCTGGCGCTGGCTCGCCGTCGCGGCGCTGGCGGTGCTGGCTGCGGCCTCCCCGCTGCTGCTGCCGCGTCCTGCAGCCGCGCTGCTGGCGCTGGCCGCCGTGCTTGCCGCCGCGCTCCTCGCGCGGGCCGCCTCGCGATCGGCGGCCGCGGAGCTGCGCACCCCCGACCCCGCCTCGACCGGCAGCACGGCGCCTGATGCCGCCGTGCTCCTGGCGCCGCTGCCCTGCGGTGTGTTGCTCCTCGACGACGAGCTCAACGTGCTCGCGGCGAACGACGCGCTGGCGCGCATCGTCGAGTACCCGCTCGAGACGATGACGGGCGTCTCGCTGATCCGCGCGACACGGGAGATCGAGCTGGTCGCGTTCGCCCGCGAACGCCTCCACGGCTCACGCGAGGCCCATCTCACCAACGGCGTCGAGGCGCGGCTCTCCGCCGCGCCGATCGATCTGCCCGTTCCGGGCGGGCGGGCGACGCAGCTGATCGCCGTGGAGGACGTCACCGCCCTGAGCAGCGCGCGGCGCGCACGATCGGACCTCGTCGCGAACCTCGCTCACGAGCTGCGCACGCCGCTGGCCGGCGCGCGCGCGATCGCGGAGACGTTCCAGGTCGCCGCCGACGATCCCGCCGAGCGTGACCGCTTCCTGCGCCTGTTGAGCGACGAGATCGAGCGCATGAGCCGCCTCGTCGAGCGGATGCTGCTCCTCGCACGGATCGAGTCCGGAGACGAGCCGATCGAGATCGAGGCGATCTCGCCGACGGAGCTGCTCGAGCGAGCCGCCGCCCGCGTCGCGCCCGTCGCCGCGCAGCGGAGCATTCGCGTCGATATCGAGGAGGCCGCGAGCACGCCCGTCGAAGCGAACCGCGAGCACGTCGGCGAGGTGTTGGCGAACCTGCTGGACAACGCGCTGCGCCACAGCCCGGACGACAGCCGGATCGTCCTCGCCGCGCTGGACGGCGGCGACGATGTCCGCTTCGAGGTCCGTGACGAGGGCTCCGGGATCCTCCCCAGCGAGCGCGAGCGCGTCTTCGAGCGCTTCTACACGGGCGACGACGCCCGCGGGACGGGGGGCGGCGCCGGTCTCGGCCTCGCGATCACGCGCCAGCTGGTGCACCGCCTCGGGGGCCGCATCTGGGTCGCCGATCGCTCGCCGGGGGCGACCGTCTGCTTCACGCTCGCGATCGCGCAGGACGTGGAGGAGGCCTCGGAGAGCGCAGGCGAGGCGTAAGTCGAGCGGGCTACGACTCCGCAACCGCAGGCGTTGCCGGCCGCGGGCGGAAGGCCCCGCTGCGCACCAGCGATCGCACCTCCGGCAGCATCGCCGCCGCCGTGAGGAAGGACAGGATCCAGATCATCGCCGGGAAGATCAGCAGCACGCGCACGCCGAACCCGTCCGCGAGCCAGCCGAAGCCGAAGTTCGCGAAGGCCATGTGGCCGGCCGCAAGCATGAGGTAGATCGACATCACGCGCCCTCGCACCTCGTCGGGCACGGTGCGCTGCACGAACGTGGCCGAGAGCGCCATGTAGCTGGCCTGGGTGACGCCGGACAGCATCCCGCCGAAGACCGCCATGTAGGGCGTCGTCGCGAACCCGATCACCAGCATCGCCGCGCCGCTCCCGATGCCGGCGAGCAGCATCGCGCGACCCTGTGCCCGTTCCGAGCGCAGCATCGAGATCGTGAGCGTGCCCGCGATCGCGCCGACGCCGACGCCGACGATGATCGCGCTGTAGGTCCGGTCCGCCCCGCCGACCGAGGTGGCCAGCGTCGGCATCATCGAGTCGAACGCCATCGTCAGCCCGCAGTGCAGCCCGACGAGCGCCATGACGAACGCCACCCGCGCATCGCGCTCCAGGTAGGAGAAGCCGTCGCCAATGTCGCGCATGATGCGGCGCGCGTCGAAGAGCGGGCCGTCCATTGCGCCGGCGGCCGGTGGCGAGCGGAACTCGAGCTTGAAGATCTGGTAGAGCGCGAGGGTGACGAAGCAGGCGGAGAGCACGAACACCGAGCCCGGCCCCAGCGTCGCGAGCATCGCGCCGCCGACCGAGGGGCCCAGCACGCGCGAGCCGTGGCGCGTGATGCCGGCGAGCGCGACGGCGTTGAGCAGGTGCTCCTTCGGCACGACGTTCGCGATCAACGCCTGCTCGGCCGGCGTCCCGAAGGCGCGCGCCGTCCCGCCCAGCGCCGCGAAGGCGATCACATGCCACGGCTCGACGTAGCCCGGGATTGTGATCGCCGCGAGGCCCAACGCCGAGATGATGCTCACCGCGTCGGCGGCGATCGCCATGCGGCGGCGATCGGCGCGGTCGGCCAGCGCGCCGCCGATCGGGCCGGCCAGCAGCAGCGGAATCATGCCCGCGAACGTGACCGCGCCTACCCACCGGGCCTGACCGGTCAGCTCGAACACCAGCCAGCCGCGCGCGAGCAGCATCGTCCAGTGCGACGCCGAGGCGAAGAAGGCGTTGAAGAAGATGCGCCGGAAGTCCCGAGAGCGCAGCGCGGGGTGCCGTTCGGCGATGGCCGCCCTTGTGAACATCGAACGAGTCTACAGGAGAGCACCGTGCCGCAACGCGGAATCGCGGCCGGCGCTACGCGTCGGCGTCCTCAAGCGCGCGGGCGACGATCGCGCGGCCGCGCGCGCTCAGGTCGAGGTCCAGCGCCGCCTCGCGGCCGCGCTCGCTCATCTTGCGCCAGGTGCGGCGCACGATCGCGACGAGCTTGTCGTCGTCGCCGAGGCGTTCGCGGAACTCATCGAACTGCGTCTGCAGGAAGACGAGATTGAGGCCGTCCTCCAGCGTCTGCACCTCCGGGTCGCTGAACAGCCCCTCCTTGCGCACGATCTGCTGGACACGCTCCACGAGCGGCTCGTCGTAGCCCTCGGCGCGGAGGATGGCGGCGACCTCGTCGGCGTGGAAGGCGCGCAGATCGCGGCGCCAGCGCAGGTAGTCGGCGCGGCCGGGCGGGTAGCTGGCGCGCGGCACGGTCCAGCGCCGGATGTGGTGCCCGCGCGCCGCCAGCAGCAGCGCCTCGCCCGGCGAGGGCACGAGGCGCGCGACCCACTGGCTCAGCAGCGCGGCGTGGGTCAGCTCCTTGGGGCGCGGCTCGCCGTCCACCGTGATCGTCGCAGGGTCGGCGGCGTTGGCAGCGTCGATCGCCGCGATCGCGCGCGCGAAGCGCTCGGCGTCGGCGCAGTCGCGAGGCGCCTCGAGGGTCATCGGGTCGGCCCGTGGGTCGCGACGGCGCGTGCGCGCCGGAGGCCCTGCGCGTAGTGCATCAACACCATGTGTTACCCGTATCCCTGGCGCTCTACCGCGACCAGAGGATGGGCACGGTGTAGCCCCTGATGAGGCGATCGGGAGTGACGATGGTGAGCCCGCGCACGATCGCCTGGGCAATGAGGAGCCGGTCAAACGGATCGCGGTGGAGGTCCGGCAGCTTGCCCACCTGCAGTGTGGCGTCCTCGTCGATCCCGAGTGTCTCGATGCGATGGAGGAGGCGCTGCTCTGGGACGTATTCGTCCGGGGGCATGTGCAGGCGGAGGCGTCCCAGACCGTGCTTGATGGCGATCTCCCACGCCGAGGCTGCGCTCAGGAACACATCGTTGGCCGGGTCGACGATCGCCTCGCGCGCCACCGCCGACAGGCGCGCATCATCCTCGGCCAGCCAGAGGAACGCCACGGTGTCGAGCAGGAGCCGCATATCTCCTCGCGGCTCAGGCGCCCCGCCCTTCGAAGAGAGCAAGCATCTCTTCGGGGAGCGGGTCGAAGAAGGAGTCGGGGATCTCAGCGAGACCCTTGCCGAGCCCGACCGGGCGGGGCTCGTCCAGGCGTTCATCCAACGGCCGGATCTCGGCCACGGGGCGGTTCCGGCGGCAGAGGATGATGCAGTCGCCGGGCTTCAAGCGTGCGATGTGCTCCGACAGATGGGTCTTCGCCTCGTGCATGTTGAGTCGCGTCGTCGCCATGGCTATATAGTAACCTAAGTAGTAAGTTCATACCAGTCGGACAGAGTGGCGCCGACTGTGTTCCGGGTCTCGCCGCCGACGGTAAGCCGTCGCCATCTCTCGAGTGACGCGGGCCGCGCCTCGTCCCGCGCGCGCGTAGTGCATCGCTCCGGTCGCACCTGCGAGACGGCCCCTGAAGGGCGTCGTCGCATCAAGGCGACCCGTTCGGTAACAGGGTTGCGATGCGCGGCGGACGATTTCGGTAACACCACTTCTGCTGCGAGCCGCTGCGTTGACACAATATCTCCCGCTGTTACGATGGCGGCCACCAAATTATCTGTGTTGTTTACCGGGTTTGCCGACAATAGCAGGCCCCTCCTCAGGAAGGCAGCGCGATGACCACGGACGTCCGCGTCGATACCCCCGGCCTCGTGATCCCGATCCTCGCCGACGAACTCGACGACTTCACCACCGAAGCGACCGAGTTCCTCTCCGGCAACCGCGACATGCTGGACTTCACGAAGTTCCGGCTGCGCCAGGGCGTCTACGGGCAGCGCCAGGCCGATCGCCAGATGATCCGCGTCAAGCTGCCTTTCGGCGGCGTCACCTCGGACCAGCTCGACGCCTTCGGCGAGGTCGCCGAGCGCTTCACGCCGCTGCGCAAGGGCCATCTCACCACGCGCGAGAACGTGCAGTACCACCACGTCCCCCTCGACGAAACGCTGGAGCTGCTGCGCGTGCTCGGCCGTGCCGGCCTCTCCACCCGCGAGGCCTGCGGCAACACCGTGCGCAACGTCACCGGCGACCCCTGGGCCGGCATCCGCGACGACGAGCCGTTCGACGTCACCCCCTACGCCGGCGCCTTCGTGCGCTACTTCGTGCGCAGCGAGCTGACCCAGCTTCTGCCCCGCAAGTTCAAGGTCGCCTTCTCCGGCAGCGAGGAGGACTCCGCGCTCACGCAGATCCACGACCTCGGCTTCATCCCCGAGATCCGCGAGGTCGACGGCGTGCCCACCAGGGGCTTCCGCATCGTCGCCGGCGGCGGCCTCTCGATCATGGCGAAGCACGCCGTGGTCCTGCGCGAGTGGGTCTCCGTGGACGAGTACCTCAAGCACTCGCACGCCGTGCTGCGCGTCTTCAACGCCGCCGACGAGCTGCGCAAGAACCTCGCCAAGGCGCGCATCAAGTTCCTCGTCCACCGCGTCGGCGAGGACGCGTTCCGCGCGATGGTGGACGCCGAGCTCGAGGGCGAGTGGGCGCAGGCCGACGCCCGGCCCGACCCGCTGCTCTTCCTCGACGACGAGGAGGCCGACGCCCCGGCCCCGCCCACGGACGCGCCGCAGCCCACCGACGCCGACCGCCCAGCCTTCGACGAATGGGCGCGCACGGCCGTGAAGGCACAGCGGCAGGCAGGCTACGCCGCCATCGAGGTGCAGGTGCCGCAGGGCGACCTCTCGCCGGAGCAGTTCCACGGCCTGGCCGCGGTCATGCGCGAGCACGGCTCCGGCCGCGCCCGCACCACCCCGTGGCAGAACATCGTGCTGCGCTGGATCCCGAACGAGTCCCTCTACGCCGTCTGGCTGGCGCTCGGCGAGCTTGGCCTCAACGGCACGGGCGCCCTCGAGATCGAGGACGTGGTGAGCTGCCCCGGCACGGACAGCTGCAAGCTGGGCATCACGAGCTCAATGGGCCTGAACCGCGCGGTCTCCGAGCACATCCGCTCGCTGCAGCTGACGGACCCGCTGACGCGGCGCATCCTGATCAACGCCAGCGGCTGCCCCAACTCCTGCGGCCAGCACCACATCGCGAACATCGGCTTCCACGGCGCCGCCATCAAGTCCGGCGACCGCCAGGCGCCGGCCTACCATGTCTTCGTCGCCGGCAACCGCCGCCCCGGCCAGGATCTGCGCCTCGGCACGCTGCTCAAGGTGCGCCTGCCGGCCAAGCGCGTCCCGGACGCCGTCGAGCGCTTCGTGCGCCTCTACGAGGCGGAGCGCAACGACGGCGAGGAGTTCAACGACTACTTCGACCGCGTCGGCAGGGACCCGTTCGAGGCCGCCGTCAACGATCTGACGCTCCCGCCGGAGTTCTCGATCAAGACCATGGACGAGTTCATCGACTGGGACCGCGAGGGCCTCTACGTCCTCGAGCGCGGCGAAGGCGAGTGCGCGGTCTAGACACACTCCCGCCCGCGTCCGGTCCCCTCTCCCCCCGGTCCCCTCTCCCGCCAGGGGAGAGGGTTAGCAGGGTGAGGGGATTCCAGAGGTGACTCGCGGAGTTCCACTGCGATCGCCTTGAGCACGGGGGGCAGACGCAGCAGCTCATCGTCGTTTCAGAATCTCAGAACCCTGTAGCCACGCGACTCCAGCCAGCGTGTTCGCCGAGCATCGTCTGGCCTCGCGAGCCGCGCCACCGCGCGGCGCCCCCTCACCCCCTCCCTCTCCCGCGAGGGGAGAGGGGGCCGGATGCCATCGGAAGTTCGGTGCGGCCGCGACGCCTTCTCGCCCGGCGGGCGGCGGAACGCCCTCACTCCTCCCTCTCCCTCGGGCCGCGGGAGCCGGACGCCATCGGGAGTTCGGTGCGGCCTCGGCGCCTTCTCGCCCGGCGGGCGGCGGAACGCCCTCACCCCTCCCTCTCCCTCGGGGCGAGGGAGCCGGACGCCTCCGGAAGTTCGGTGCGGCCGCGAGGGCTGCGCCGCGTGCATTGATCCGGCCGGGGGCGTGGGGGCGCAGCCCCCACAGAAGGAACATCCGAGGGCGGGTGGGTGGGCCGAGTCGCGCGGAGCGCGCTCGTCCGGGATGGGGGTGTGGGGGGCTGCGCCCCCCACAGACGAGGGCGGCTTTCAGGGTGAACGCCTTCCCACTTCCGGCCCCCTCTTCCCGAGGGAAAGAGTCGGGCCGAGGGCCCCTCGCCGCGTGTAGGCTTGAGGCGTGACCGCGCCGCTGCTCCTCGGGACCGCGTCCTGGACCGACAAGCCGCTGATCGACAGCGGCCGCTTCTACCCGCCGCAGGCGAAGAGCGCCGAGGCGCGCCTCCGCCACTACACGACGCGCTACCCGCTCGTCGAGATCGACGCGCCCTACTACGGCCTGCCCACGCCCGAGCAGGCCGCGCGCTGGATCGAGCGCACGCCGGAGGGCTTCACCTTCGACGTCAAGGCGTACTCGCTGTTCACCGAGCACCCGACGCCCGTCGCGCGCATGCCGAAGGCGATCCGCGCGCTGCTCCCGCCCGACCTCGAGGCGAAGGGGCGCTTCTACCGCCGCGACGCGCCGGCCGAGATCCTCGACCTCTGCTGGGCCAGCTACACCGACGCGCTGCTGCCGCTCGACGACGCGGGACGCCTCGGCGCGGTCGTGCTGCAGTTCCCGAAGTGGTTCGTCCCCGGCCCGCGCGCCTTCGCCACGCTCGAGGAGACCTGCGAGCGGCTGGGCAACTTCCGCGGCGCGGTCGAGTTCCGCCAGCGGCGCTGGCTCGAGCCCGAACAACGCGAGGAGACGCTGGCGCTGCTCGGCGACCTCGATCTCTCGCTGATCTGCGTCGACGCGCCGCAGGGCTTCGACTCCTCGCTGCCACCGTTCGCCGCCGCGACGAACGCGCTGGCGTTCGTGCGCTTCCACGGCCGCAACACGGAGACGTGGGAGCGCCGCACGCGCACGTCCTCGGAGCGCTTCGACTACTGGTACGGCGAGGAGGAGCTGGACGAGTGGGTACCGCGCATCGCCGCGCTCGCGGGCGAGGCCGAGGCGGTGCACCTGATCATCAACACCAACAACCACGACCAGGGCCCGGTCAACGCGGACCTGCTGCACCAACGCCTCGAGGAGCACGGCCTCACCGTCGAGCCGGGCTTCGAGCCGGCCGAGGAACCCGCGCGGGGCGAGCCGCAGCAGCAGGGGTCACTGCTTTAGGCTGAGATGACAGAGGCCCGGTCAGGATTCAGGCCATGACCCGCTCGCCAGCCGCATCGCACAGCCGCCGCCGCTTCCTCCAGCTCGCCGCCTCGGGCAGCCTCGGCGGGCTGCTGCTCGCCTGCGGCGCGGGCGGCGACGAGGGCGACCCGGCAGGCGCCGTCCCGGAGGCAACGGCGACGCCGACACCTCGACCGGCCGTCGTCGCAACCGCCGCGCCCACGCCGACCGCCACCCCGACGCCCACGCCCGCTCCCCCGACGCCGACCCCCGCACCTCCGACGCCGACACCGACTCCCAGCCCGACTCCGACTCCCGAGCCGACGCCGTGGGCAGCGGGACGCGAGGAGATCGCGCTGCTGGAGGGCACGGAGTGGGAGACACCGCTGATCGCGCAGCACAGCGGCGAGGAGGGGCCGGCCGTGCTCGTCCTCGGAGGCGTGCACGGCAACGAGCCGGGCAGCTGGCTCGCCACGGAGGAGATCGCCGAGTGGCAGCCCCTGCGCGGCAGCCTGATCGTGATCCCTCGCGCGAACATCGTCGCGACGCGCATCGGCGAGCGGACGCTGCCCGAGCTCGGCGACCTCAACCGGCTCTATCCCGGCTCGGACGACGCGGAGCTGCCGATGTCGCGGATGGCTGCGCAGATCGTCGAGGCGGCGCAGCGCTACCGCGTCTCGCTCGTCCTCGATCTGCACGAGTCCTGGGGGTTCTACGTCGAGCGCGGGTCGAACAGCGGCACGGCGTTCCTCGGGCAGACGATCACCGGTGGGGACGGCGAGCCGGTCGCCACGCGCATCGCCGAGGACTTCAACGCGCAGGTGGAGATCGAACGCGATCACCTGATCGCGCGAGACCGGGAGAGCTGGGGGTCCACGTCTTCGCAGGGTGGGCCGCCGATCGACGACATCAGCAGCTCCGGCTGGCGGCCGGGGCGCGGCAGCAGCTCGCTCTCGCTGGGCCGCTACGTAGAGGGCCTGACGCCGATCCTCGTGGAGATGGGGCAGCAGCGCCAGGCGCTCGAGCGCCGCGCCGAGCTGCACCAGCTCGTCGTGCAGGTCGCCCTCACCCAGCGGGGGATGCTGTAGCAGTCCTCGCCACGCTCAGCAGACGACGCGGCGCACGATCTCGTACATCAGCTCGCAGCCGCTGTTCAGGTTGTCGACCGAGAGGAACTCGTTGTGGGCGTGGAAGCCCGCACGCTCCTCGGCGCTCAGCATGCAGGGGATGAAGCCGTAGGAGGGCACCCCGATCTCGCGCAGGAAGCGGTTGTCCGTGGCGAACGAGGCCACCGAGGGGACGACCACCGCGCCCTCGAAGGCTTCCTCGACCACCTCGCGAATCGCCGTGAACAGCTCCGTGTCCCAGTCCGAGGAGGGCGGCGAGGTGAAGTCGTCCAACTCTGGCCGGACGGACACGAGTGGGTCGTCGATGCGCTCGCGCACCTCGGCGATCCAGTCCTCGAGGCTCTGGCCGGGCAGCAGGCGGCAGTCGATCACGGCCTCGCTGCGCGGGGGGATGACGTTCGCCTTGAAGCCGCTGTCGATGACGGTGACGTTGAGCGTGTTGATGAACATCGCCAGCGCGGCGGGGTCGCTGTGCAGCGCCTGCTCGAAGGCCTCGCTGTCCTCGGTGGGCGGCAGCAGCCCGGCGCGCGAGAGCTGATCGACGAGGCGCGCGGTCCCCGGCTCGAAGCGCAGCTCGCGATCCCAGTCGGCCAGCTTCAGCAGCGCGCGGATCAGCCGCAGCGCCGAGTTGTCCTCGGCCGGCAGGCTGGCGTGGCCCGTGACGCCCTCGACGCGCAACCGCAGCCACCCGACCGACTTCTCGTTGACGCTGACGAGGAAGATGCGCCCGTCCTCGCGGCCGGCGAAGTCGCTGATCCCACTGCCGCCCTCGTTGAGCGCGAACTCGGCATCGACCACGTCAGGGCGGTGCTCGCAAAGCCAGCGCATGCCGAAGGCGCTGCCGACCTCCTCGTCGGGTGCGGCGAGGAAGATGACGTCGCGGCGCAGCGGCTCGCGACGGCGCTGCAGCAGCAGCACCGTCAGCAACTGCATCACGCCCGCGCCCTTCATGTCGACCGCACCGCGGCCGTAGATGCGGCCGTCGCGCACGACGCCGCCGAACGGCGGCACATCCCAGAACTCCTCCTCGACCGGCACCACGTCGAGGTGATTGCCGAGCAGCAGCGGGCGGCGGCTGCCGTCGCCGTGCAGCCGCGCGACCAGCGCCTCGCGGCCCGGCGCAATCTCGACGTACTCGCAGGGAATGCCCTCGGCCTCGAGCAGCGAGCCGAGGAAGCGCGCGGCCGGGGCCTCGTTACCGGGCGGGTTGGAGGTGTTGATGCGCAGGTAGCGCTGGAGGATGTCCAGCGCCTCGGCGTGGACGGCGGGCCAGTCGATCGCTTCGGCCATCGCGTCCGCCATGCTCCGCCGCTAGAAGATCACGTTGGTGAGGCGCTGGCGGTAGCCGCGCGTCAGCTCGTGGCCGTCTCCCAGCAGCACGAAGGCGTCGAGCATGCGCAGCCGTCCGCCGTCGTCTGCGACGCCGCGATCGAGCCGCACGGTCGCCAGCAGGTGGTCGAGGGCGTCCCGCCACTCGCCGCCCGCCGCCAGCAGGCAGCCGAGCCGGTAGTGCGCCTCGGCGTCGTCCGGGTCCGCCTCCAGGCGCGCCTCCAGAGCCTCGCGCGGTTCGTCCCCTGCTTCATCCGAGAAGGCGAGCTGTGCGAGCAGGCGCGCGGCGACGGGATCGCGCGGGAAGCGTGCCGCCAGCTCGCGCGCGCGGTCGGTCTCGCCCTCGTCGAGCAGGATCGCGGCGAGCGCCATCGAGGCGCCCCGGTGGTCGGGATCCCCTTGCAGCGCCTGCTCCAGGTGGAGCCGGGCGGCGCCGGGCTGGCCCATTTGCACCGCCTGCGCGGCAGCGGCAACCGCGCGGTCGGCGGCGCTCGGCACGAGCGAGTCGAAGAAGCCGCGGACCTGCGGCTCCGGCAGCGCGCCGACAAACTCGCTCACGACCTCGCCGTTGCGGAAGGCCTTGACCGCCGGGATGCCCTGCACCTGGTAGTTGCTGGCGACGCCGGGGTTCTCGTCCACGTTGATCTTGACGAGCTGCACCTCGCCGGCGCGCTCTGCCGCGATCGCCTCGAGGGTCGGACCCAGCACGCGGTAGGGGCCGCACCAGGGCGCCCAGAAATCGACCACCACGGGCAGTTCTCGTGAGCGCTCGATCACGTCCGTCGCGAACGTCGCATCGCTTGCGTCCAGCACCGCCTCGGCCGTCATCACGTTGCTCCTTCCACCCGTGCGCGCTCGCTGCGCCAAGCCTACCGCGAGGGCGCGCCAGACGGCAGGCCGTGAGCGCTGCCGGATGCTCCGCTACTCGTCGAGAGTCATGCCGCAGTCGATTCACCAGGGACCGTCAGCCAGCATGGCGCCAATCGCCGGCAAGCGCACAATGAACGTCCGCTCGTCCAGGAAGCGGCGCATCGTCGGCTATCGTTACAATGTCGCGCGTTCGTCGGCCCGGGAGGATGGCAGATGACGACATCCAGCGGCGGTGCCTGGCAGTGGGACGCTTTGGACTGGCTCGACTGGTTGATATCGTTCCCTGGGGGAGAAAGCTCGGCTGGGGCGCGGTCTTCTCTTGAACAGTCCAAGGTGGCACGCGCGGCGCGGTCAGCCGCAGCCTACGGAGAGATCGATAAAGCGGTAGTGCGCGGCGAGATCACCCAAGAAGACGCCGCTCTTATGCGTAGTCTCCTCGCCGACCGCGTCTCATTGAACGCGACGTTCGGCGAGGGCGAAATCCAGATCACGCCGGACCAGCTCGGGGTGCTGCGCGAGATACTCGCCGACGCTCCCAACCTGGGTGAGGTGCTGGTTACGGCATCCGAATCCGGGTGGGCCGCGCCGTCCGATGTCCTCCATTTGCAGGAACTGCTGCTCGTTGACGACGCCGCCTTCGACGAGATGTCCGGTCAAGCGGGGGAGCAGATTACGCCGAACCAGAGTCGGTTGCTGGTCTACCTACTCGTTTGCGCCGACACAAGTCGAGCTCCCACGGACGAAGATACCGCCTTGGTGCATGTGCTCCTCGCCGGCGACGGCATCTTCGACCCTAGCAGGCTGCTTCTATGAGGGCTGGTCCGATCTGCAAGTCGGCCAACGTGGTGGCCGCTCCGTCTGCACGCCATGCCGGATGGTGACCTGTGCCCCGCTTCTATCCGCACTCGCCGAGGGGTCGCGCTTCTGGACCCGGTGCATGATGGGGAACCTGCTTGCAGGGGGCGCTGCCAGCTGAAAAGCGTCCTTGGGTGGACCAGCAGCCTGTCGCAGTCGCCCGGTCTTCAGCATCACGGTGCAGCCGTTGGTGGTCGTCTGGTGGTGGTTCGCCGTCTTCCCGTCGCCCGCTACGCAGCCTCCCCCTCCGCCGTGGCGGCCTGGCGCAGCGGCTCATAGACCTCGCCGCTGCGCCAGAGCGCGTGCAGCAACACTGCGAGGCGTCGCGCCACGGCGACGACCGCGCGCTTCTTCGCGTTCCCCGCTCCCGAGGCCATGTAGCGCTCGCCCCAGCGGCGCAAGTCGCAGTCTGGTCCGAACGGTCCGAGGACGTACTGCGCGGCCTGCACGAGCAGCCGCCTCAGGTGGGAGTCGCCACGTTTGGTGATCCCCAGTTGCGTGTGGCGGCCGCCGGAGTCGCGACGCCTGGGCACGAGGCCGAGGTAGGGTGCGACCTCGCGGCTGCGGGGAAAGCGCGCGGGATCCTCGATCGTCAGCACGAAGGTGAGGGCGGTGATGGGACCGACGCCTGCGACCTGGCGGAGCGCGGCGGTCTCGGGGTAGGCCGCGCACAGCGCCTCGACCTCCCGGCCGGCGGCGGCGATGCGGGCGCTGAGCTCGCCAATCACCTCGAGCAGCGGCAGCAGTGCGGTGCGCAGTTCAGCCGGGATGTGCTCCGCTGCCTTGCGATGGAAGGCTGGCGCGGTCACCTTCGGCAGCGCGGCGCCCCACGCCTTGACGGCGCCGCGCACGTGGTTGATGAGCTGCGTCCGCGAGCGCACGAGCGCGTCGCGGCCGCGCACGACCGCGAGATCCTGCTGGGCCTGCGCGCTGCGGTGACGGATCGGGGCGAGCAGCTTGGGGTCGAGGCGACCCAGCCGTGCCAGTTGCTCGGCGTCGCTGCGGTCGTCCTTGCGGTGGCTGCGTGCGATCAGCGCTACCTGGCGGGGGTTGGCGACAATCACCTCGTGACCGAGTTCGGTCAGCAGCCGGCTCAGCCACGGCGAGTGCCGTCCCGCCTCCAGCACCGCCCGTGCCGCCGGCAGCTCCCCGAGCGCTCGCCTCAGCGCGAGGGCCGTCGTGCGGACGCGCTGCTCGCGCTGCACGTCCCCGGCGGGGCCGAGCACGCAGATCTGGGTGTGACGGTCGCTCACATCGAGGCCCCAGGTGACTCCGCTGGCTTCCTCCCGTTCAACGCGCTCTGCCGTTGCGATATGCTGCTGCATGGCTGGTCTTCTACCTCTCTGGCTCTGAGAAGCCGTTCTGGGCCCGATTCGAGGCCGCTTACCGGGGACGAGTATCCCCTTGAGGAGGAGACCAGCCCTCATCCCATCTGAAAAACCCCTGATCCTGAGCCGTAGGGTCTCACTGGCCATTCGGTGGGCTGGCGTAGAGCCCAGAAACATTGGGTTTCTTGATGTCGCGGCCAGCGCGATTTCAGCCCAAAAGCGCCGCCGCGGACTTTTTCATCACCTAGCTGAGGCTGTCGCACAAACCCGCGATGCGGGGAACATCGCGATAGGATGAGCATGGCGGCGGGGGCGGAGTGATTCCGGGGTGCCGCCATGACCCAGCGCTTCCTGCCGTGCGAGCGTGACCAGCAATACCTGATGCCCGCCAGCCTCCGCGACTGGCTGCCCGAGGACCACCTCGCGTGGTTCGTGCTCGATGCGGTAAGCCAGCTCGACCTCACCGCGTTCTACGCGCGCTACCGCGAGGACGGTTGGGGGCGGAAGGCGTACGAGCCGTCGATGATGGTCGCGCTCGTGCTCTATGCCTACTGCGAGGGCGAGCGCTCGAGCCGCCAGATCGAACGGCGCTGCCGCGAGGACATCGCCTTCCGCGTGCTGACCGCGAACCAGC
Source organism: Dehalococcoidia bacterium (assembly GCA_965247925.1). Taxonomy (GTDB): domain Bacteria; phylum Chloroflexota; class Dehalococcoidia; order UBA2979; family UBA2979; genus VXMT01. Next base: position 123,541 of record CBDFIB010000002.1, on the reverse strand, counting down.
AGCCCGACCACGCCACGATCTGCCGCTTCCGGCAGCAGCACGAGCAAGCGCTGGCGGGACTGTTCGCCGGGGTGCTCAGGCTGTGCGCCGAGGCGGGTCTGTTGCGGGTCGGCGTGGTCGCGCTCGACGGCACCAAACTCCGCGCGAACGCCAGCCGTGAGCGCAATCGCACGGATGCGGAGCTTGCGGCCGAGGTGCGGCGCATCCTCGCCGAGGCGGAGCGGGTGGACGCCGAGGAGAACGCGCGCTTCGGCGACGCGCGGGGCGACGAGTTGCCTGCGGGGTTCAGGGACCGCGAGGAGCGCCTGCAGCGGCTGCGCGAGGCGCGGGAGCGGCTGGCGGCCCGTGAGCGGGAGCGGCAGGAGGACTATGAGGAACGCCTCAGGAGCCGCGCGCAGAAGGACCGGCGCGGGCGCCGCCCGCAGCCGCCGCAGCCCGACCCGGGCGCGAAGGTGAACGTCACCGACCCGGACAGCCGCGTGGTGCGCGACTATCACGGCTACTTCCAGGGCTACAACGTGCAGGCGGTGACGAGTAGCGACCAGATCATCGTCGCGGCCGAGGTGAGCCTCCAGGCGACGGACATGCACGAGCTGCAACCGATGATCGAGGCGATGCACCGCAACCTGCAGGCCGCACACTGCGGGCCGCCGCGCGTGCTGCTGGCCGATGCCGGCTACTACTCCGAGGCGAACGTGCGGCAGGCCGAAGGCAGGGGTCCGGAGCTGCTGATCGCCACCCGCAGCGACCGCAACCGGCGCGCCGGCGCTGCGGCGCCGCGCGGGCGCATCCCTGCCGGGCTCTCCGTACGTGAACGGATGGACCGGAAACTGGCGACGCAGCGGGGCCGGCGTCTCTACGAGCAGCGGCGCTGGATGATCGAACCCGTCTTTGGAGACGTCAAGGAAAACCGCGGCATCCGCCGCTTCAAGCGGCGCGGGATCGCCGCGTGCGCCAGCGAATGGAAGCTGAGCGCCGCCACCCACAACCTCAAGAAGCTCTATCGCCGGGCGCGCCCGTCACCCCGGCCAGCGAACAGCAACCCCCGGCGAGGAGACCGGGCTACCGCCGCGGCTGCCGCTTAGCGCGCCTGCCCCGCCAGACGCGACCGCTCCGCTCCGACTGCCGACTGCCGACTGCCGACTGCCGACTGCCGACTGCCGACTGCCGACCGGCTACCCTTTTGGCACTCCACCCACGCCACTCCGTGCGACAGCCTCAGCAGGGTGCTGAAAAACCCCTGATCCTGGGCCGCTGGGTCTCACTGGCCATTCGGTGGGCTGGCGTAGAGCCCAGAAACATTGGGTTTCTTGATGTCGCGGCCAGCGCGATTTCAGCCCAAAACCGCCGCGGCGGACTTTTTCATCACCCTGCTAGAAGACGACGATTCCGCGACCGAAGACCTGGCCGCCATCGAGTCGGGCCATCGCCTCGTTGATCTCGTCGAGTGCGTACCGCTCCGTCACGAGTGCGTCGAGGTCGAACATGCCTTCGCGGTGCCAGCGCAGGAGCTCCGGCACGTCGCGCTCGGGGACGGCCGAGCCGAGCATGACGCCGATCAGCGTCTTCTGGCCGATGACCATCTCGCCGGTCGGTACGCGCACCATGTTGCCGGTCGCAATCATCGCGGCGGTGCCCCCGCGAACGGCTCCGCGACGCCCCTTCACGGCCTGCACGACCTGCTGCGTGGTCCCGCGCGCGCCGATCGCATCGATCGCGTAGTCGACGCCGCCGCCGCTGAGTTCGCGGATCCGCTCGACCGGGTCTCCCTCGCTGGCGTTGACGACCTCGGTCGCGCCGAAGCGCCGCGCGAACTCGAGCTTCTCGTCCGACAGGTCGACGGCGATGATCGGTTCGCACTCGCGCACCCGCAGCGCAGCGATCGCCGAGAGGCCGACGCCGCCGGCGCCGAACACGGCGCTCGAGCGGCCCGGCTGCGCGTCCAGCGCGTTGAGCACCGTCCCGGCCCCGGTGAGCACGCCGCAACCGAGCGGCGCGACCACGTCCGCGGGCGTATCCGGCGCTACCTTCACCACATACTCGGCGTCGAGCAGCGCGTGCTCTGCCCACGTGTAGACGCTGCTCCGGTGGCCGTCGAGTTCCTCGCCGCGCCAGGTCACCGAGCTGGCCGACGATGGCGTGTCCGCGCCCGTCGGATCGCCGTCGCGCCGCACGATCGAGGTGATGATGCGGTCGCCCGGGCCGACGTACGTGACGCCCTCGCCGACGGCGATCACCTCGCCCGTGCCCTCGTGGCCCATCAGCGTCGGCCTCGTCACCTCCCGGTAGCCGCGCAGGAGGTGCAGGTCGGAGTGGCAGACGCCGGTCGCGGACATCCGCACGAGCACGTCGCCCGGCGCCGGGTCTCCGAACTCCACCTCCTCGACGAGGATCGGGGTTTCGGCCTTCGTGAAGATCGCGGCTCTTGATCGCATGCGCGCTGCTCGCTTCCTACCGACCTTGCCGCCCGGCGAGGTCTCCGGGGGATCACTGTACGGCGGGCTGACCATTGATGCGCGAGGTGCGCTCGCCTGCGGAGTCATGCGCGACGAGCAGCGTGGGCGTGAAAGGCGTGAGCCACTCGCGCGCGGCCTACCCAACCGCACGTCTTCAGATACGGACTTCGCTGAAGTCGCCTGGAGCCATCCCACTGACAGCCGTCTGGATATCTTCAACTCGCAACTGAATACGTGGCCATGAAGTGGAGAGCAGTACCAGGATCGCCAGTTTCCTTCCGGCGAGATTCTGTTGGTGCCGGAGACTCTGGTCCGTTGTGATCAGAAGTGCGTAACCGTCGTCCTCTGCTCTATCGAGCAGCACGCTGTTGCGCAGATCAGACCATCCGCGCTCGAAGGCGGTGTCGACCAGGTGCTCGGAAAGGTGCTGACGGAGAGGTGCCGGAACGCCCTGGTCGAACAGAATCCTCACGAACGAATCGAGGCCGCCAGAGCTTTGACTTCGTGCTCGAGAACGGCTTCCACCTGTCCGCTATCGACACCGGGGAACCAATCCAGAAACTCTCCGGTCGACGCACCGCCCTTGAGGTTCTCGAAGAGAGCGGATACAGGCACGCGGGTTCCGCGAAACACCCAGGCCCCGCTGAGCTTGTCCGGTCGACGTTCGACAGCGGCGCAGGTCTCCCAGCTCACTGCTATACCTCCAGCTCCTCGGGCGGGCGGAACTCGACGGTCTCCTCGGCGACGACGACAGGCTCGATGTTGGTGACGCCTCGGGTCTTGAGGTCCTCGATGATCGGGTCGATGAGCTCGTCGGGGACGGAGGCGCCGGCGGTGAGCCCGACGACGTCGACATCCTCGTACCAGGCAGGGTCGATCTCCTCGAGGCCGTCCACGCGGTAGGCGGTCACGCCGGCGTCCTCGGCGACCTCACGCAGGCGGACGGAGTTGCTTGAGTTCGGCGAGCCGACGACGAGTACGAGGTCGGCGCGCGCGGCGATGGTGCGCACGGCGAGCTGGCGGTTGGTGGTGGCGTAGCAGATGTCGTTGCGCACCTCCGCGCCGGGATACTGCGACCGCACTTCGTCGATCACCTCGGCGGTGTCGTCCTCGGAGAGCGTGGTCTGCGTGACTACGAAGACCGGGCGCTCGGTGGGGCCGAGCCTGGCCACCTCGTCCGGGCTCTCGACGATGCGGATGCGATCGGGCTCCTGACCGAGGGTGCCGGCCGTCTCGTCGTGGCCGCGATGGCCGACGAGCAGCACGTCGTAGCCATCCCGCACTGCCTTGCGCGCCTCGCGATGGACCCTCGTCACCAGCGGGCAGGTGGTGTCGATGATGCGCAGGCTCCGGCTCTTCGCCTCGTCGACAACGGCGGGCGAAACACCGTGTGCGCTGAAGACGATGCGCGAGCCCTCGGGCACCTCGCTGACCTCGTCCACGAAGATCGCGCCGCGCGCGCGGAAGCCGTCGACGACGTGGCGGTTGTGCACGATCTCGTGGAAGGCGTAGACGGGCGGCGGCTCGCGGTCGAGCACGGCGTCGAGGACGTCGATGGCGCGCACGACGCCGGCGCAGAAGCCGCGCGGCTCGGCGAGCAGCAGCGTATGCGGCATGCGGCGGACCTCCGGACCGGTCGCAGATGAAACCCGGTCGCATTGCCATCGTAGCACCTCGCCGGGCCTGGCCCTGCGCACCGATCCGCTGCATGGCTGGTCATCTGCACCGTTCCCGCCACGGGGGCAGAGTTGAGCGAAGACCGTGGATAGCCTGACCGACGAACTGCGGCGCTGTACTCAGCGGACTGGGGGGTGCCATGAGCGAGATCATCTTCGAGGTCGAAGAGGCGCCCGAGGGCGGCTACACCGCCCGCGCGCTCGGCTACTCGATCTTCACCGAAGCTGACACCTTCGACGAACTCCGCGAGATGGCCCGTGATGCTGTCCGGACGCACTTCGATGAGGACGACGTCGATCGCCCCCTTACGATCCGGCTGCATCTCGTGAGGGACGAACTCATCCCGGCGTGAGCCTTCCTCGCGATGTCTCCGGCGACCGTCTCGCGACTCTGCTTCGGCGATACGGGTATCGGATCGTGCGCCAGCGCGGAAGCCATCTGCGCCTCCCGGCGACGGGGAGCGACGGCGATCATCGCATCGCTATTCCTCGCCACCGGCAGCTACGGGTCGGCACGCTGAGCGCGATCCTGCGGGATGTGGCGGCCTTTCGGGGCGCGCACCGCGACGAGGTCGTGCGCGAACTCTTTGACTGAGTAGGTGGGGCCGGTCCCCGGCGCGGCTGCCTACCGGTTCGTGACCGCCGGAGCTACAGCTCCAGCTCCTGCGGCGGGCGGAACTCGACGGTCTCCTCGGCGACGACGACGGGCTCGATGCGGGTGACGCCGCGGGCCTTGAGGTCCTCGATGATCGGGTCCAGCAGCTCGTCGGGGACGGAGGCGCCGGAGGTGAGACCGACGACGCCGACGCCCTCGTACCAGGCGGGGTCGATCTCGTGGAGGCCGTCCACGCGGTAGGCGGTCACGCCTGCGTCCTGAGCGACCTCGCGCAGGCGCACGGAGTTGCTTGAGTTCGGCGAGCCGACGACGAGCAGGAGGTCCGCCTGCTCGGCGACCTTGCGCACGGCGAACTGCCGGTTGGTGGTGGCGTAGCAGATGTCGTTGCGGACTTCGGCGTCCGGGTAGCGGTCGCGGATCTCATCGATCACGCCCGCCGTGTCGTTCACGGACAGCGTGGTCTGCGTAACGACGAAGACCGGCCGCTCCACCTCGAGCGCGGCGACCTCCTCGGCGGTCTCGACAATCCGCGTGCGATCGGGGGCCTCGCCCTGGGTGCCGACGGTCTCGTCGTGGCCGCGGTGGCCGACGAGCAGGACGTCGTAGCCGAGCCGCACGGCGTTCTTCGTTTCCAGGTGCACCTTCGTGACCAGCGGGCAGGTGGTGTCGATCACGCGCAGACGCCGCTCCCGCGCCTCCGCCACGACGGTGGGCGAGACGCCGTGGGCGCTGAAGACGATGCGCGAGCCCTCGGGCACCTCGCTGACGTCGTCGACGAAGACGGCGCCGCGTGCGCGGAAGCCGTCGACCACGTGGCGGTTGTGCACGATCTCATGGAAGGCGTAGATCGGTGGCGGTTCGCGGTCGAGCACCGCGTCGAGTACGTCGATCGCTCGCACCACGCCCGCACAGAAACCTCGCGGCTCGGCGAGCAGCAGCGTGTGCGGCATGCGTCAGCCCCTCGCGGACCCCGACGGCGCGTCCGGTCCGGCGGCGGCATTGTAGACGCCGCCTGCGCACGGGGCGAGCGGTACGCCGTCTCACAGTAGTAGGAGGACGAAGCGGGCTACGCCTCGGTTCCCGCCGCGCTTCCGACGGGTCCGCCGTTGTCCCCGGAGCGGCGGTAGGTCATGCGGTAGAGATCGGCGTAGATGCCGTCGAGGGCGATCAACTCCTCGTGGGCGCCGATCTCGACGATCTCCCCGTCGCGCATCACGACGATGCGGTCGGCGCCGCGGATCGTCGAGAGCCGGTGGGCGATCACGAGCGAGGTGCGGTCGCGCAGGATCGTGCGCAGCGCCTGCTGGATCAACCGCTCCGAGTGCGTGTCGATGTTCGCGGTCGCCTCGTCGAGGATCAGGATGCGCGGCTCGGCCACGACGGCGCGCGCGAAGGCGATCAGCTGGCGCTGCCCGACGGAGAGGTTGAGCCCCCGCTCGTGCAGCTCGGTGTTGTAGCGCTCCGGGAGCCGCTCGATGAACTCGTTGGCGCCGACGGCGCTCGCGGCCTCCTCGATCTCCGGGTCCGTGGCGTCGAGCCGCCCGTAGCGGATGTTGTCGGCGATCGTGCCGGAGAAGAGGTACGGCTCCTGCAGCACCACGCTCATGCGCCGCGTCAGCGAGGCGCGCTCGATCGTCCGCAGGTCGTGCCCGTCGATCAGGATCTCGCCGGCCTGGATGTCGTACGAGCGGTTGACGAGGGAGCTGACCGTCGTCTTCCCTGCCCCGGTGTGGCCGACGAAGGCGATGGTCTCGCCGGCTTCGATCTGCAGGTCGAACTTGCGCAGCACCGGGACGCCCTCGACGTAGCTGAAGTCGACCTTGTTGAAGTCGATGCGGCCCTCGACGTCGGGAAGGGAGAGGGCGTCCGGGGGGTCGACGATCTCGGGCTCGGTGTCAAGGACCTCGAAGATGCGGTGCGCGCCGGCCATGGCGCGCTGGAGCATCGTGTACTGCAGGACGATGTCGCGGACGGGGTTGAAGAAGCGCTGGATGTAGAGCAGGAAGCCGACGGTGAAGCCGAGCGCCTCGCCGGCGCCGAGGCTGCCGTTGAAGACGCGGATGCCGATCACGACCAGCACCATGCCGGTGGCCATGGTGGCGAGGACCTCGACGGTGGGGATGACGCTCGCCTGCAGCCGTACGGCCTGCATGTTGGAGTCGCGGTGGCGGCGGTTGAGCAGCTCGAAGCGCTTGAGGTTCTCTTCCTCGCGGTTGAGGGACTGCACGATGCGCACGCCCGAGACGTTCTCGTTGATCGCGCCGTTGACGATCGAGATCGCCTGACGGACGCGGATGAAGGCGCGTGCGGCGGGCGTCTGCCACCAGGCCATGAAGATGAGCAGCAGCGGGATCACGGAGAGCGCCACCACGGCCAGCAGCGGGTCCAGCCAGAACAGGAAGCCGACGATCAGCGCCAGTCCGATCGCGTCCGCGAGGATGTTGAGGAAGCCGGTGGTGATCAGCTCCTGCAGTGTCACCACGTCCGAGGTGACCCGCGACATGATGCGCCCGACTTCCTCGCGGTCATAGAAGCTGAGCGAGAGGCGGTTGAGGTGCGCAAACATGTTGCTGCGCATGTCGCGCAGGATGCGGTGCCCGACGTAGCCGGTCATCAGCCGCTGCACCGCTGCGGAGACGAACGAGATGGCGGCGAGCCCGATGAGCAGCAGGCCGAACTGGACGATCTCAGCGTCTACCGCCGCGATCGAGGCGGCGTCGCCGGAGCGCAGCTTGTCGACGATCGATTTCGTGGCGGTGGCCATCACGAAGGGCTGGGCGTAGGAGGCGATCGCGAAGATGAACATCGAGACGACGGCGATCGCGGCCTGCAGCTTGTAGGGGCGGAGCATCGGCACGATGCGCCGGACGAGCACGGGGTCGTAGACGCGGCCCAGATCGTCGTAGTCCCAGCCGTCGGTGCCGCGGCCGTGGCGCACGCCGCTCGTGTTGCCGCTCCAGCCGCCGACCTGGCCGCCGCCCCAGTAGGCCATTAGCCGCCGCCCCCGGCCGTCGCTGCGTGCTCGCGGGCTTCCTCGCCGCCGAACAGCTCGTCCGAGACGGCGGCGCGCGCCTCTTCCTGGTCGCGCAGCTCAAGGTCGTAGATCTGCCGGTAGAAGCCGTCAAGTTCCAGCAGTTCCTCGTGGCGGCCGCGCTCGACGATCTGGCCGTCCGCGAGGACGAGAATCTGGTCGGCCTCCTTCACGGTGCGCAGGCGCTGCGCGATCACGAAGGTGGTGCGGCCCTCCATCAGCGCCTGCAGCGCCTCATGGATCTCGTACTCCGTGCGCATGTCCACCGAGGCCGTCGAGTCGTCGAGGATCAGTACGCGCGGGTTGCGCAGCAGGGTGCGGGCGATCGAGATGCGCTGGCGCTGGCCGCCGGAGAGGGTGACACCGCGCTCGCCGACCCAGGTGTCGTAGCCCTCGGGCATTTCCTCGATGAACTCGTGGATGCGAGCGGCCTTCGCGGCCTCGATGACCTGCTCGTCGCTGGCGTCGAGCTGGCCGTAGCGGATGTTGTCGCGAATGGTGCCGATGAAGAGGAACAGGTCCTGCTGCACGATCCCGATGGCGTCGCGCAGCGACTCCAGGGTCACGTCGCGCACGTCCTGATCGTCGATCGTGATCCGCCCCTCGCTCACGTCGTAGAAGCGCGGCAGCAGGTTCACGACGGTGGACTTGCCCGAGCCGGTGCGCCCGAGCAGCGCGATCGTCTCGCCGGGCGTGGCGGTGATCGAGATGTCGCGCAGCACCGGGGAGGTGGCGTCGTACTGGAAGGCGACGCCCTCGAAGCGCACATCACCGCGCTCGACGTGGATCGGCGGGGCGTCGGGGTCCTCCTGGACGGCGGACTCGGCGTCGAGGATCTCGAAGATGCGGCTGCCCGTGGAGTGGGCGCGCGCGAACATCATGATGATCCAGCCGATCGAGCGCACCGGCACCTGCAGCAGCGTCAGCCAGAGCAGGAACGCGGCGAGCTGGCCGGTCTCCATGCGGTCCGCCTGCACCTCGGTCACGCCGAGCCAGAAGACGACGGCGAGCGAGAGCAGCCAGAGCGATTGCAGGAACGGCTCGTTGAAGGCCTGGAACTTGCTGGTCGAGTAGGAGTGGTGGAACAGCTCCTCCACCTTGTCGTCGAACTTCTGCTGCTCGAACTCGGTGCGCGAGAAGGCCTTGACGACGCGCTGGCCGGTGAGGTTCTCCTGCAGCACGTTGGCCATCTGACCCTGCAGGTCCTGCACGTAGAGCCAGATCGGCCGCAGCTTCGCCGAGGCCCAGGTGCCCTGGATCGCGACCAGCGGCGCGAAGGCGAGCGCCGCGAGGCCGACCTTCGCATTGGCGGTGATCATCAGCGCGTAGACGGCGGCGCAGAGCACGATCACGTAGAGGAAGCGCAGCACGCCCATGCTGACGAACATGCGCACGCCCTCCACGTCACCCGTGGCGCGCGACATGATCTGTCCGATCTGCGCCTGGTCGTGGTAGGCGTAGCTGAGCCGCTGCAGGCGGTCGTAGATGTCGTTGCGGAAGTCGTAGGCTATCTGCTGCGAGATGCGCTCGCCGATGTAGGCTTGGCCGTACTTGAAGAGCCCGCGCGCGACGCCGGCCAGCAGCAGCACCGCCACCGCCAGCAGCAGCGTCGCGAGGGTGCCCCGCGCGAGGGTCTCCTCGATGCCCCCGGGTCGTTCCTCGGTGGCGATGTCGAGCCCGACGTCGATGGCGACGCCGACGAGGTAGGGCGCGACCACGTCGAGCGCCGCGGCGGCGCCGAGCACGACGAAGGCCATGGCGATCGCGCCCTTGTAGGGCCGAGAGCGTGCGACGAGGCGGAGCAGCACGGGCGTGCGGCGGCCGGACGGTCGGGCCGCCAGCCGCGTCCTGGTCTGCGGCAAGGATGTCACTGGCGCGAGTTTACGCCGCTGCACACGTGAAGGCGACCTGCGCTATGTCTCGGCACCTCCAGCGCCCGACCGCTGCTCGCGGGAGCCGCGGTTCGCCCGTCGCGGGAGGCGCGGCTAGGCTGGTCGCTTCCTCGCCACCACGAATCGAGATGAGGCTGCGTGCCGGCAGACGCGACTCCCCGAACGATCGGGGGCGGCCAGTTCTTCTACGGCTGGGTGATCGTGGTCACGGCGGCGATGGTCGCCTTCAGCAGTGGCCCGGGGCAGTCGTTCGTCTTCTCGATCTTCGTGGACTCGATGATCGAGGACACGGGGTTCTCGCGCTCGACGATCTCCGGGTTGTACGCGGTCAGCACGGGCGTGAGCGCCCTGATGGTGGTGGCGGTGAGCCGGCTGGCGGACCGCTGGGGCGCGCGCCTGAACCTGATCCTGGTGGGCGTTGCCTTCGGTGCGGCCTGCTTCGGGATGGCGTTCTCGGTCGGTCTCGTCGCGTTCTACCTCTCGTTCGCCGGGCTGCGGGCGCTGGGGCAGGGGTCGCTGACGATCAACGCCGTGCTGCTGGTGAACCAGTGGTTCGTGACGCGCCGGGGGCGGGCAATCGCGCTGATGGGCCTGGGCTTCCCGCTCTCGAACGCCGTGCTGCCTCCGCTCAGCCGCTTCCTGATCGACGCCTACGGATGGCGCGAGGCCTACGCGCTGCTGGGTGTGCTGGTGATGCTGCTGATCATCCCGGCGGCCGTCTTCCTGGTCCGCAACCGGCCGGAGGACGTGGGGCTGTTCCCGGACGGCGCCGACCATCCCCCGCTGATCGAGCAGACCCGCACCCACAGCGCGGCCGCGGCTGCGGCGCGTCCCGTGATGCGGTCGCTGGCCTTCTGGATGCTGGCCGTGCCGCTGGCGACGCCGGGGCTGGTGGTGACGGCGCTGGTCTTCCACCAGACCTCGATCTTCGAGCAGCACGGCCTCAGCGCGACGCTCGCGGCGGCGGTCTTCGTGGTCTTCGCGGTCTCATCGGCCGCGACCTCGATGGTGGTGGGCTTCGCGGTGGAGCGGACGGGGCCGATCAGGCTCTTCGTGTTCTCGATGTGCGCGCTGTTCGTGGTCTGCGGGCTGGCGCTGGTGGTGAACTCGGTCTGGATGGCGGTGCTGTACGCGGCCGGCATGGGCGTCACCGGCGGGTCGCAGCGGATCGTGCAGGGCGTGATCTGGGCGCACTACTACGGGCGCTTCGGCCTCGGTCGGGTGCAGGGCGCGGCGATGATGGCGGGCATCACCGGCGCGGCGGTCGGCCCGCTGCCGCTGGCGCTCTTCCGCGACCTGACGGGCAGCTACGACGTGGGCGTGATGGTGATGGCCGCGCTGCCGCTGCTGGCGATCGCGACCGTGCTGATCGGGCGCCCCGGGCACCGGATCGAGGCGAGCATCGCCGAGCATGCTGCGGCGTGAGTGCGCGCCGGGCGGTCGCGTGCAGCGGGCGCGCTACGCGGGCACTTCTCCATCACGAGGGCGGAAGTTGATCTCCAGGTCGTAGCCGAGCGCGCGGGCGGCGCCGGCAAGGGTCCCCAGTCGCGGATCGTGCTGTGCGGACTCAAGCCTGCTGATCACACCGGGACTGACCTGCATCCGCCGGGCGAGCTCGCTCTGTGAGACATCCCCACGGGCCTCTATCAAAGCGCTGATTGCCCGGAAGCGCGGCTCCAGGCGCTCGTACTCCTCCCGCAATGCGGGGTCGGCCTCCATGTGCTCCTCGAAGCGCTCCATGAATCGCGCCAATCAGTGTCGCTCCATCCAGTCGGCGAGCTGGTTGTAACACAAATGCTACAGTAGTCACCGCTGGCCCCGCGCCGAGCGGTCGCATCCAGCGGGCGCGCAGGCTAGGCTGGACGGGCGAGCGGGAGGAGCGGGAGATGGCACGCCTCGGCAGGCTCTTGAAGACGCCGCAGCCGTCCGGCAACGTGCCCGACCCGGTGGACTGCGCGCACGAGACACTCACCCCGCGCTGGCGCGGCCCCGAGGTGATGGACGACGACTCGAAGGCGATGGGTTTCGTCTGCCATCGCTGCCACTCCGAGTTCCTCCCCTACCAGGTCCGCGACCGCCGGCCCATCGCCCGCTAGCAGCTGCGAGCGCGCCCGTGCTCTCCGATCCACACAGCCGCCCACGCCAGCGAGGCGTACTCGTGGCCCTCGCTGCGCTCGTGCTGCTGCTCGCCGCGGCAGCCTGCGGCGGCTCCGGCGAGGACGCCGCCGAGCCGGTCGAGCGCGAGCCGGTGGTCCCCGAGCGCGAGCCGGTGGTCCCTGAGCACGAGGTCACCGGCCTCGGAATGTGGTTCAACTCGGAGCCGTTCACGATTGCCGAGCAGCTCAATCGCGGCAACATCGTGCTGATCGACTTCTGGACCTACACCTGCATCAACTGCGTGCGCACGCTTCCCTACCTGCGCGACTGGCACGAGAAGTACGCGGACCTGGGGCTCGTGATCCTCGGCGTGCACAGCCCGGAGTTCGACTTCGAGTACGAAGCCGAGAACGTCGCCGAGGCGATCGAGCGGCTCGATGTCCGCTGGCCGGTGGCGCAGGACAACGACTTCGCGACCTGGCGCGAGTTCGAGAACAACTACTGGCCGGCCAAGTACCTGTTCGGCCCGAGCGGCGACGTGGTCTACCGCCACTTCGGCGAGGGCGGCTACGAGGAGACCGAGCGCCTCATCCGCGACGCGCTGACCGCCGCGGGCCACGACGTCAGCGGCGTCAGCGCCGGGCTGGTCGAGCCCGAGCCGGAGCGCGATCCCGGCGCCAGCGATCAGACCCGCGAGCTCTACGGCGGCTACGCCCGCAACTACACCCGTCAGGGCGTCTACGCCGCCCAGCTGGAGTACTACGACGGCCCCGACCAGGAGCGGCTCTACAGCGACATCGACACTGCCGAGGAGCCGCGGGTGCACCATCGCTGGTACGTCCACGGCCTCTGGCGCAACGAGCGCGAGGCGATCGTCCACGCGCGCGAGACGGAGGCGCTCGAGGATTACTTCGCGCTGCTCTTCCGCGCGCGCAGCGTCAACGTGGTGCTCAATCCGCCCCGGGACGAGCCGTTCGACGTGGTGATCGAGATCGACGGCCGCCCGCTGCGTCCCGAGGAGGCGGGTGCGGACGTGGTCTTCGACGCGGAGGGGCGCAGCGTGATCCGCGTGGACGCGCCGCGCCACTACGCGATCGTCGAGCTGCCGGAGTGGGGCGAGCACGAGCTCACGCTGGCCTCGACCTCCGACAACTTCGCGATCTTCGCGCTCACGTTCGGGAGTTACCTCGAGGGGGCGTGAGCGTCGCTCGCGAACCGCCGCGGCAGAGCGCCCTCTAGCAGCCCCAAGGCCTATCCTTAATCGGCCGTCTCTGCGAGACGCGGGGGTTCGTGGAGGTGTCGTGTGACGCTCACACCGCATCCGGTCCGGCAGATTCCCTTCGTTGCACGCCGCACGGTCCTCGTGGGCCTCGCGGCCCTCGTTGCGGCGCTGCTGCTGGCCGCCTGCACCGGCTCGGATGAGGGCGCGGAGGTCGCCACCCCGACGCCCGCCGCGGCGGTGGCGCCGAGTGCGACGCCCGAATCCACCCCGACGCCGTCACCCGAGCCCACACAGACGGCCACACCGGCGCCCACCGCGTCGCCGACTCCAACGGCCACGCCCACGCCGACTCAGACGACGACACCCGGGACGACTCAGACGCGGACCCCCACGCCCACGCCGACTCCGACGCCGACACCCACCCCTACACCCACGCCGACCCCCACCCCGACCCCCACGCCGACTCCCACGCCCACACCGACGGCGACACCCACGCCGACACCCACGCCCACGCCGACACCCACACACCCACGCCCACGCCGACCCCGACGCCGACCCCCACGCCCGAGCCGACCCCGACGCCGACCCCCACGCCCGAGCCGACGCCGGAGGGCCCGAGGATCGTGCCGGAGCACGAGGTCGTGGGCCTCGGAACCTGGTTCAACTCGGAGCCGTTCACGATCGCGGAGCAGCTGGAGCGCGGCAACATCGTGCTGATCGACTTCTGGACGTACAGCTGCATCAATTGCGTGCGCACGCTGCCGTACCTGCGCGACTGGCATGAGAAGTACGCCGACCGCGGCCTCGTGATCCTCGGCGTGCACCGCCCGGAGTTCGCCTTCGAGCACAGCACGGCGAACGTCGCAGCCGCGATCGAGCGGCTGGACGTGACCTGGGCGGTGGCGCAGGACAACGACTCCCGGACCTGGCGCGAGTTCGAGAATCGCTACTGGCCGCACAAGTTCCTCTTCGACACGACCGGCAAGGTGGTCTACAGCCACTTCGGCGAGGGCCGCTACGCCGAGACGGAGCGCCAGATCCGCCAGGCCCTCACCGCGGCCGACCACGATGTTTCCGACATCCCGGTCGGTACGGTCTCCAACGCGGATCGCGAGTCAGGCGTCCGCGATCAGACCCGCGAGCTGTACGGCGGAACCCGCCGCAACTACCACAGCAACGGCGTGTACGCGGCCCAGGACATCTACTACCTCGACCGCAACCAGGAGCTGCTCTACGAGGACGAGACGGCGCCGGAGGACCGCGTCAACCACAAGTGGTACGTGCAGGGCCTCTGGCGCAACGAGCAGGAGGCGATCGTCCACGCGCGCGAGACCGAGAACCTCGAGGACTACTTCGCGCTGGTCTTCCGCGCGCGCAGCGTCAACGTCGTGATCAGTCCGCCGGACGGCACCCCGTTCGATGTCTACATCGAGATCGATGGCCGCCCGCTCCTCCCCGAGGAGGCCGGCGCGGACGTGGTGTTCGACGACCAGCAGCGCAGCCTGATTCGGGTCACCGAGCCACGGCACTACGCGATCGTCGAGCTCCCGGCCTTCGGTGAGCACGACCTCAAGCTCGCCTCGAACTCGGACAAGTTCGCGATCTTCGCGCTGACGTTCGGCAGCTACCTGGAGGGGGCGTGATCATGCGCATGCGCCACGCAGCCAACATCGCACCGCGCGCGCGGGTGGCCCTCGCGCTTGTCGCGCTTGTCGCGGGGGCGCTCGCCCTCGCCTGCGGCGACGGCGGATCGGACGAGCCGGCGGCGCCCGCGACGGCAACGGCCGCCGCCCCGGCCTCGGCGGCCGCTACGACGACGGGGGCGACGAGCCAGGCGACGGCCGCAGCCGCCACCGCGGCCCCGGCGACCTCGACCAGCGCGGCGACGGCTACCCCCGAGGACACGCCCGAGGCCCAGAGCTCCGTGTTCGGCGACGAGGGCTTCGAGGCCAGCTACCCGCAGTTCACGGACGACGCCGCCGGGCTCACGCTGGTGTTCGGTACCCCGGACCTCGGTGTCGGGCCGCAGCGCATCGCGTTCGTGCTCAGCGACGAGACCGGCATCGTCAAGCTGCCGATCGCCTCGCTCTCCGGGAGCTTTGGCGGCGGCGAGCCCCAGACCGTGATCGCGCGCTACTACGACTTCCCCGAGGGCATCCGCGGGCTCTATGTCGGCGAGCTCAACTTCGACCGCGCCGGTGAGTGGATGATCGAGGTGAGCCTGCCGCGCCCCGACGGCTCGCGGGCGACGATCAACTTCCCGGTGACCGTGGCCGACCGCACGAGCGCGCCGGCAGTCGGCGATCCCGCGCCGGCCAGCCTCAACCGCACGCTCGCGGACGTCGAGTCGGTGAACCACCTGTCCACCGGCGCCGAGCCGGACCCGGCGCTCTACGAGCTGACGGTCGCCGAGGCGCTCGAGGCGGGCCGCCCGTTCGTGATCGTCTTCGCCAGTCCGGGCTTCTGCACCAACGCGCTGTGCGGTCCGCAGGCCGAGATCCTGACCGCGCTGCGCGAGCGTCACGGCGATCGCGTGAACTTCATCCACGTCGATCTGTACGAGAACCCGCTGGATATCCGCAGCATGGGCCTGCAGGTGGCGATCGAGACGCCGCTGCTCCGGGAGTGGGGCCTGCGCACGCCGGAGTGGACCTTCATCGTCGACGCGGACGGGCTGGTGGCCGGGCGCTTCGAGGCGTTCGCGCCGGAAGCGGAGCTCGAGGAAGCGCTGATCGCGCTGCTGGACGGGGCGTAGCCACGCCTCCGCCTCCTATACTCGGCTCGTGATCGAGCATCCTCCCGATGGCGTCGAGCGCCGTCCCGCGACGGTGGCGGCCCGCATCCTGCTCGGCGGGCCGGTCGCCCTCGTCACGACGCACGATCGAGGCGCCGACAACGTGCTGCCGGTGGCGTGGCATACCCCGCTCTCGGCGGAGCCGCCGCTCGTCGGCGTGGTGCTGCAACAGACCCGCCACTCGCTGGAGCTGATCCGCTCCTCGGAGCAGTTCGCGCTCAACATCCCCGCGCGCCCGCTGCTGCACCTGGTCCAGTACGTCGGCTCCTACAGCGGCGAGGAGATCGACAAGTTCGATGCGACGCGGCTGGAGACGTTCACCGCCACGCACATCGACGCGCCGCTGCTCAAGGGCTGCGTCGCCTGGGTGGAGTGCGAGCTGCAGGAGGTGCTGCCCTTCGGGGACCACGAGCTCTGCATCGGCCTCGCCGTCGCCGTGCACGTGGACGAGCGCTCGTTCGGCGAGCGCTGGCTGCTCGGGCCGGAGGAGACGCGGCCGCTGCACTACCTCGGCGGCAACGAGTACGCCGCCCTCGACGCCGCGATCGAGGCGCGCCTGCCGCGCGACTTCGAGTCGCCGTCCCTCGTGCTGGCGGAGCGCATCGCCGAGGAGCTCGAACTGACCGAGGAGGCGCGCGAGCGCCGCGAGGAGCGCCTGGGCGAGATCGAGCGCGAGGTGCAGGCCGGCAACGTCGTCGATCTGGCCGAACTGGAGGACGAGGCGCTGCCGCCCCTCGATCTCTCGATCGGCGTGATCATCAGCGAACCGCCGAAGCTGGAGGACCGCTAGCAGGCCGCTGCGGAGTGCGTGCTACGGCGAGGCGGCCGGCTTCTTCCCGCCGCCACTGCGGGACCAGCAGTTCCAACGAGACGATCGACAGCACGACGGCGAGCGCGAGCAGGCCAGCCGGTAAGAGCCCGAAACTCCTGCTCGCAGGCTGCGGCCTCGCAACGGCCGGCGTAGCGGCGCTGCTGTGGTCCGGCGCTGCTGCCGCTGCGGCCGAGGGCGTCGCGATCGGGGCGGCGTCAGCAGCACCCGCGGCTGGGGTGGTGGGTGGCGTGCCGCCGCTGCCACCGCCCGACACCACTGGCGAGGGCGTCTCGGTCGCACTCGGCGAGGGTGTCCCGGTCGCGGTCGGCGAGGGTGTCTCGGTCGCAGTCGGCGAGGGTGTCTCGGTCGCACTCGGCGAGGGTGTCCCGGTCGCAGTCGGCGAGGGTGTCTCGGTCGCACTCGGCGAGGGTGTCTCGGTCGCACTCGGCGAGGGTGTCTCGGTCGCGGTCGGCTGAGGCGTGGGCGCTGCGGTCGGCGCCGGCGAGGGCGTTGGAGTCGGCGTAGGCGCAGGTGTAGGGGACGGAGCCGGCTGAGGCGAGGGCGTTGGCGTCGCGCTGGGCGTCGGTGTCGCCGTCGCGCTGGGCGTGGGGGTCGTGGTCGGCGCGGGTGTAGCCGCTGGGGTCGGCGTGGGCGCGGGCAGCTCCCCGTAGGCCGTGTAGGAGAGCGCCGCCAGTTGGCGAATCGCCTCGTGGCCCGGGTTCCAGTTCTGGCTCGGCGAGCCCTCGGTCAGCAGCACCAGCAGATACGTGCCGCCCGGCGCGTAGATGATGCCGGCGTCGTGGGCGGAGCGATCGAGGCGGCCGGTCTTGTGTGCGATCGGCACGTTGCTCGGCAGCAGCGCCGGAATGCGATCACGGATGCTCTGGCGCAGCAGCAGGTCGAGCATCGCCTGGTCCGCCTCGGGGCTGATCAGTTGGCGCGCCTCCAGTTGCAGGAAGAAGTGCGCGATGTCACTGGCGGTGGTCGTGTAGTCCTCGCCGCGGAGGATCGTGTCGTTCATGCCCAGTTGCGCCGGGAGCGCCGCGACGGCGTCCAGACCGAGGCGGCCGAGCAGCGCGCGGGCAGTGTTGTTGCTGGACACCTGGATCATGCTGCGGATTGCATCGCTGGCGCGCAGCCCGAGGATCCGCTCGTCGAAGGAGAAGAGGCCCTCCTCCTGCTGGCGGTGCGCCTCGGCGAGCACGACCAGCTTGTAGAGCGAGGCGGTGATGTAGATCTCGTCGGGGTTGCGCTCGCAGCCCGTCCCGTCGCTGAAATCGTGGACGACGAACGAGATGCGGCCGTCGAAGCTCGCGGCCTCGGCCTGGAGCTCCTCACACATCTCCTCGAACGGCCGCTCCTGCGCCGTTGCGGGCGTTGCGAGGGCGGTCGCCGTCAGCAGTGCGGCCGTGAGGAGCGCGGTCGCGAGCAGCCAGCGTCCGCGCGGCCGGGAGGTCTGCTTCAATCCGCGGCCCCCACCCGCGGGCCGGCGTCTCGCCGTGCGTGCACGAGGCCCCCAATCGCCGGCCGCCGAATGATAGTCGCGGTGCGGGCAGAGCACCTCGGCGGCTGCGAGCGGTGTTCACGTTGCATCGTTGGGGCGTTGCGGTCGAGTTGCCGCGGGGCGGATCGCCGCCGGGCCGCGGAGCGCGCGCGGTTGACGGCTGATCCGGCGAAATCCATAATCGCGCCGCCGAGCAAGCGGCGGCTCGGAGTGTCGTTCGCGGCTCCATCGGCCTCGCTCAATCCGGCTGGCGTGCCCTGCCGCAGGGGCTGGGCGCGGAACGGGTGCGCGTGCCGCGAGGCAGGAGGCGAGCATGGACTGGGGCGACTCTGCCGAGCAGGCATCCTTCCGGGAGCAGGTCCGAGAATTCGTAGGCGGGCGGCTGCCCGGCTTCTACCGCCAGATGCACGCTGAGCGCAGCGGCCTCGACGGCGGCTGGCAGGCGCATCGCGCGAGCGAGGATCCAGAGGAGAGCGGCGCAGCCCGCGACTGGGCGAAGGCGCTGGCCGAGAACGGCTGGGTCGCGCCCAACTGGCCCGAGGAATACGGCGGCGCAGGCCTCTCCGTCTGGGAGCAGTTCATCTTCAAGCAGGAGATGGCCGAGGCCGGGGCGCCCGCGGTGGGCGGCCAGGGCGTCACCCAGATCGGGCCCACCGTCATCGTCCACGGCAACGAGGAGCAGAAGGCGAAGTACCTCTCCGGCATCCTCTCGGGCGACACCGCCTGGTGCCAGGGCTACTCCGAGCCGGGCGCCGGCTCTGACCTCGCCTCCGTCCAGACGCGCGCCGTCCGCGACGGCGACGAGTACGTGATCAACGGCCAGAAGATCTGGACGAGCAACGCCCACAACGCCGACAACATGTACATCCTGGTGCGGACGGACCCGGACGCGCCGAAGCACCGCGGCATCTCGTTGATCATCATCGACGACATCCACGAGGCCGGCGTGCAGGTGCGCCCGCTGATCGACATGACCTTCAACCACCACTTCAACGAGACCTTCTTCGAGGAGGTGCGCGCCCCCGTCTCCAACCGCATCGGCGAGGAGAACCGCGGCTGGTACGTCGGCATGACGCTGCTGGACTACGAGCGCTCCAACATCGACAGCGCGATCCTGGACCGCACGATGGTCGAGGAGCTGGTGGAGTACATCGGCAGCGACGAGGGCGCCGGGCGCACGCGCACCGGCGACTTCCCGACGTTGCGGGCGGAGGTCGCGGACCGCTACATCGAGTGCGATGTGGCGCGCAACTTCGGGATGCGCATCGTCTCGATGCAGTCCTCGGGCGTGGTGCCGAACCACGAGGCCTCCACGGGCAAGATGTTCGGCACGGAGACGCACCAGCGGGTGATGCGGACCGGCACGAAGACGCTGGGCCTCTACGGCAACGTCTGGGGCAAGGACTCGCCGTACGCACCGATGCGGTCGCAGTTCACGCACGGCTACGTGCGCTCGATCCCCTCGACGATCGCGGGCGGCAGCTCGGAGATCCAGCGCAACATCATCGCCACGCGCGGGCTCGGCCTGCCGCGCGGCTAGCAACAGCGGAGACAAACGGGAAACCGTAGAAGAGACAAGCCGGCGGCACGCCGCGGCTCACGCGCCCGGAGGCGCGCGGGCAAAGGAGGACGACATGGACCTGGGCTTTACGGAGCAGCAGGAACTGCTCAAGAACGCGGCGCGCGACTTCCTGGAGCAGGAGTGCCCCGAGCAGCTCGTGCGCGACATGGAAGAGGATGACCGCGGCTACTCGGCCGAGCTCTGGTCCCAGATGGCCGAGCAGGGTTGGCAGGGGCTGCTCATCCCCGAGGAGTACGACGGCGCGGGCTTCGACTTCCTGGACCTGTGCGTGCTGCTCGAGGAGTTCGGGCGCGCGCTCGTGCCCGGCCCGTTCATGTCCTCAGTCCTCGGCGGTGCGGTCCCGCTGATGGTGGCCGGCTCCGACGCCCAGAAGTCGGACTTCCTGCCGCGCATCGCCTCCGGTGACCTGATCTTCACGCTCGCCCAGACCGAGCCCTCCGCCCGCTTCGACGAGCAGGGCATCGAGGCCGAGGCGACCGTCGACGGCGACGAGGTCACGATCACGGGCACGAAGCTGTTCGTCCCGGACGCCAACGTCGCCGACTACATGGTCGTCGCGGCGCGCTCGGCGAAGGGCGTGACGCTGGCGATCGTGGCCACGGACCAGCCGGGCGTGACGGTCAACCAGCTGCTCACGATCGCGCGCGACAAGCAGTGCGAGGTGATCCTCGACGGCGCGAAGGGGCAGCTGCTGGGCGAGGACGGCATGGGCTGGGAGCACCTGCAGCCGGTGATGCAGCGCTACGCCGTCGCCGAGTGCGCCTACCTGGTGGGCCTGGCGCAGATGGACTTCGAGATTTCCGTGGACTACGCCAAGGAGCGCGTGCAGTTCGGCCGCCCGATCGGCTCGTTCCAGGCGATCCAGCACAAGTGCGCGGACATGGTCACGGACGTCGATGGCTCGCGCTTCATCATGTACAAGGCCGCCTGGTCCATTAACACGGACCAGGACGACACGCAGATGGCCGTGAACATGGCGAAGGCCTGGACCTCCGAGGCGACCCGCCGCGTGGTGGCGCACGGCCAGCAGATCCACGGTGGCATCGGCTTCACGAAGGACTACAAGATCCAGCTCTACTACCGCCGCCAGAAGCGTGCGGAGCTGGCGTGGGGCGACACGGACCACCACCGCGAGCTCGTCGCCGACCAGCTCGGCATCTAGCCGCCCTCGACGGGGCCACGCAGACGACGGGCCGCCCGCAAGGGCGGCCCGCTTCGTTGTGCCGAGGGCGCTTGACAATCGGCGCGCATGGCACCAACATGTCCATACGGCTCCCCGGCCCTAGAGGCCGGTTGGGCGGCCCCATAGAGGCCGCCCTTTTCATGTTAATTCTGCACCGGTCCTCACCCCCGCCTGTCCCATCGGGGCAAGGGCGTGTCCTCGGGAGTTCGGCGTGCCCCTCACCCCCCGCCCTCTCCCAAGGGAGAGGGGGCCGGACCGCCGCCGAGGGTTTCGCTGCGTGCAGCGGACCTTGCGGGGGCGTGGGGGGCAAAGCCCCCCACAGGAAAGAAAAATCCGAGGGCGGGTGGGTGGGCTAGAGCCGCGCGCAGCGCGTGCTCGTCCGGGATGGGGGCGTGGGGGGCGCAGCCCCCAACGAAGGACACGCGGCGTGCACCGGCCCTCTTCATGCCTCTACCACCCCGCGATCGAATAAGATCGATCCGAGGGCGGGGGTCCTCACTCTCACAGCCGTATTCGCGTGAACCGGCGTGATCATCGCGCTCGTGATCGCGATGGCGCTGAACGTCGGCTCCTACTGGTTCTCCGCCGACATCGTGCTCAAGACCTCGAAGGCCCGTGAGATCGAGTACGAGGACGACCGCGACCTGTTCCGCATGATCGAGCAGGTCGCGCGCGAGGCGGGGATGCCGATGCCGCGCGTCTACATCATGGACACGCCGCAGCCGAACGCCTTCGCCACCGGCCGCAGCCCCAGGCACGCCGCCGTCGCCGTCGCCACCGGCATCCGCCGCCGGCT
Source organism: Dehalococcoidia bacterium (assembly GCA_965247925.1). Taxonomy (GTDB): domain Bacteria; phylum Chloroflexota; class Dehalococcoidia; order UBA2979; family UBA2979; genus VXMT01. Next base: position 101,881 of record CBDFIB010000002.1, on the reverse strand, counting down.
GACCGACCGCGAGCTGCGAGGCGTGCTCGGCCATGAGATGGCGCACGTGGCGAACCGCGACATCCTGACGTCATCGGTCGTGGCGACCGTGGCCTCGGCGATCACGTTCATCTCGTTCTTCGCGTTCTGGTTCGGGGGGCGCCGTGACGGGGCGGGCTGGACGGCGTTGATCGCCGCGATCCTGGCGCCGATTGCGGCCTCGATCATCCAGCTCGCGATCAGCCGCTCGCGCGAGTACCAGGCGGATACGGACGGCGCGCGCTACGTCGGCGACCCGGAGGCGCTGGCCTCGGCGCTGGCGAAGCTCGAGCAGGGCGCGCAACTGATGCCGCGCGAGGTCTCTGAGGCGACGGCGCATCTCTACATCGTGAATCCGCTCGGAGGCAACAGCGTCTCCGGCCTGTTCTCGACCCACCCGCCGATGGAGCAGCGCATCGAGCGGCTGCGCCGCATGGCCGGCTACTCGCAGTAGCGCAGCGGCAGCGCGCTGGAATCGACACCACGATGAGTGAGCAGGGCGCGTCCGTCGGCACCGCGGAAACACGGGCGCTGCGCGCGCGCATGGCCGCGGAAGTGCCGGCCTCGATGCTCGCGCACATCGACCGGGTCGTCGCCGTGGCCGAGCCGCTGGCGCGCCGGCACGGTGCGGACGTGGGCCGCACGCTGCTCGCGGCGCAGGGGCACGACCTGCTCCGGTCGCTCAACGGACGCCGAGTGGCTTGCGAGGGCGGAGGCGCGCGGCCTCGAGCTGCTGCCGGTCGAGCGGGCGCGGCCGGTGCTGCTGCACGGGCCGCTCGGCGCGCTTGAGCTGCGCGAGCGCTTCGGTGTGGAGGACGAACTCGTGCTGCACGCGATCCATTGGCACACGCCGGGCCATCCGGACTTCGGCCCCGAGGCGTGGGCGATGTTCGTCGCCGACAAGGTCGAGCCGGCGAAGCTCGCCCGGCGGCCGGAACTGCAGCGCGTGATCGACCTCGCCACGGACTCGCTGCAGGCGGCGGCGCTCGCCTACCTCGAGCTGGAGGCGGCGCGCTCGGAGCGCGAGGGCTTCACGCTGCACCCCTGCGCGATCGAGACGCGGGAGGCGCTGACGGCGGCCCTGAACCGGCGCTGATCGGGGGGGGCGCGCGGACCGATCGGTCGGCCGCGCGTTAACCGCAGGCGCACATAATGCGTTTCTGTGGACGTGGTGGGAATCGCGGCAGGATGCCGTCCCGCAGCCGGACAGACCCTATACTGGTTCTGATCCCGGCTGGTGCTGGCCCCGGCGGACCAGTCAGTCGGAGGCCAACGCGGAGCGGCGCGATGTCATCTCCACCACTGTTCGGTCTCTCGCCTGAAGAGGAGCGGTCGCTTGTCGACCGCGCCAAGGCAGGCGAGAACGAGGCGCTGGGCCGCCTCTACGACGCCTACGTGGCGAGGTTGTACCGCTACTGCCTCACCCGCGTCGGCGACGAGACCGAGGCCGAGGACCTGACGGAGGAGATCTTCCTGAAGGTCCTGGGAGCGATCGACCGCTTCGAGTGGCGGCCGGGCGCGGAGGGACAGCGCATCCCCTTTGGGGCGTGGATCTTCCGCATCGCCCGCAACGAGGTGGCATCGTTCCAGCGCCGCGCGGCGGCGCGCCCGCGACGGGCGGAATTCTCCGACCTGGTTGCGGAGCGCCTTCGCGACGAGGGGCGAGGCCCGCAGGAGCTGGCCGAGACGAAACTGACGATCGAGGAGGTGTTCCGGGCGGTTCGGCAGCTTCCGGAGGCGCAGCGAGACGTGATCCTGCTGCGCTTTGCTTCCGGCCTCTCCGTCAAGGAGACGGCGGAATCTCTCGGGAAGAACGTGCCGAACGTAAAGGTGCTGCAACACAAGGGCGTGCAACGCCTGCGTGAAGTGCTCACCGCATCGCCCGAGACACGTGAGGCAAGAAGGCCATGACCGACTTCGAGATGGCGGAAGCCGAGCGTTTTGCCCAGGCCCTCGAGGCGATCGAGGCGCTGGCGGAGCCGGACCTCGACCCGCGCGAGGATCCCACCCTCTTCTCACTCGCGGCGCTCGCGGCCGAAATCCACGACGCCGAGCAAGCTGCAACCAACTCGGCCGGCTTCAAGTCCTACTGCGAGCGCTCCCGTACCTACGTGCTGAACCGCCTCGGGGCGAGGCGGGTCTCGCAGCAGATCGACGACCGCGCGCCGCGCGATGACCGCCAGCCCTTCTTCATCTTCCGCTGGAACGTGCTCACTCCCGTCTTCAGTGCGGCGGCGACGGCGGTGCTGGTGCTCGCGTTCGTCGCCATGCAGCCGGACCCCATGTCGCAAGAGAGCGTCGCCGTCGTCCAGCCGGTCGCGCCCGTCGAGGAGCAGGCGAGCCCGCAGGTGGCCGCCGCCGACCCATTCCCAGGACCGGACGCGCAGACGCCGAAGCCAGTGGCCGCTCCGGTTCGGACCGTGCAGCCCCGGCCGCACATGGATCCCATCAACGTACACGAGGACGACATCCCCGCGACCGAGCCGACGGTGCCGCCCCCCGTGGACCTCGGTCCGGCGCCTCCCGGCCAGGAGGCTGTCTACGCCGCGCGGGTAGTCGAGTTGGAGATCGAGCGGATCGATGCGCTGATCGCCGTGATCGCCCACAACGTGTTGGCCGACGAGCCGGTGGATCCGGAGATGCTGCGGGCGATGACCGAGTCGGTCGCGCTCGTTGCGGAGCAGCTTGAGGCGCGGCCGGATGTGGTGTCGAAGCAGCAGGTGATCAGCTTCCTGACGGCCACCGCGCACGGGCGCACGCTGCTGGCCGCGGCGCGTGAGGATGACGAGAACGGCCGCGCGCTCGGAGCCGCCCGGCGGGCCGCCCAGGACGGCGTGGTGGTCGCCTCCCTCTATATCCGCGAGCACTACTAGCAGCGAGCGCCAGAGACGTCACTCGCTCTACGCTCGGGTCCCGTCCCGGGCGTTTTTGCAACAGGTTTCCCTTTCCGGCCCGCCGTGACCGTCAGTTGCCCTCGGAGGCGGCGAAGCGCAACCAGAGCTCGTCTCCGTCAACGAAGGCCTCGAGGTCGTTGACCCACGCCGGCGCGCCGGCGATGTGGACCGACCAGCGATCCTCGCTCGCGTCGTAGCGGAAGATGGCGAGCGGTTGCGGGTCGGCGAGCAGCAGGTGCAGGAAGCGCAGCGGATAGCCGTCCGGGCCGCTGTACGCGAACGCGGTGTACCCGCCCTCGAGGTCGCGCTCACCGCTTAGCGTCGCCTCGCGTCCACCGGATGGCAGCAGCGGACCGAGCCCCTCGAGCGATCCGAGCTGGGCGAGGCGCAGCGGCGGGTCGGCATCGGCAGAGGCTTCCGTGTCTGTGGGCTCGAGCGGGCGCGACCGCTCGTGCAGTGCGGCGATCAGTTCGCCGCGCGAGAGCTCCGGCAGCGCCTCCCCGAGCAGAGCGGCCACACCGGCGACGAGCGGAGCGGAGCCCGACGTGCCGTCGAACGCCGGCCCCTCGGGGTCCGCGCTGGTGAGCGCCGTCGGCGCGACCAGGTCCGGCTTGGCGCGCCCGTCGGCCGTCGGACCGCCCGAGGAGAAGGGCGCGATCGCTCCGGAAGCGGCGAGCGCACCGACGCTGATCACCCCCGGGTGATCAGCAGGCTGCGAGAGCGAGCCCGCGGGGACGAACGAGTCCAGCTGCTCCCCCCGATCCGGTGAACCGAGCAGCAGCAGGCTGAGCATGTGCTCCGTGCCGCCCTCGGCGGGGGCATCGGGGGCTGCGACGATCCGCGCCGAGTAGCGGCCGCTTTCGGTCGCGAGCACGCGCAGCCCTTCGACGGGGTCGTCGTCGCAGTCCTGCACGCGTCGCGAGGCCTGTACCAGCGAGCCGTCCGGGCCGAACAGCTCGAGGTCGTAGTCGCTGCAGGCGGCGCCCCACGCTTCGTCCCAACGCAGCGAGGCGCTGATCAGGTCGCCGGCCATGTAGTGGCGGCCATTCAGCGCCTCGCCTTCGCTGAACTCGTGGACGCCGTCGCCGTCGTCGTCGCTGAAGGGGCCGGCCCAGTGCTGCTCGGCCCAGTTGCCGGCGGCGACGGTCAAGAAGATGCCTGCCTCGACTGCGCGGTCGACGATCTCGTTGACCGGGCCGCTGCCGTCCCCCGGCCCGTTGTGGACGAAGCCGACCGAGAACGAGATCACATCGGCCTGCTCCGCGATGGCGTGGTCGACGGCCGCGGCCAGCTCGGAGACCGTGGAGAAGCTGAGCAACATCAGCTCGGCGCCGGGCGCGATCTCGCGCACGATCCGGGCGGCGCGGAGGCCGTGGCCGGAACCTCCGTCCAGGCTGCCGTCCTCGCGGAATGATCGCGCCAGCACGGGCGGGACGGCGTCGGCGAACGCCTCCTCGTGCCCGCTGAAGCCGGAATCGACGACGGCGACGCGCACGCCGCGGCCGCTGAAGCCTGCCGCGTGCCAGAGATCCGCGCCGACCAACGTGGCGGCGGCGGCGGCCTGGAGCGGCCCGGCCTCCAGCGGCAGCAGCACGGGCGGCCCGGCACGCGACAGCTCCAGCGGTGTATCGAGGACGGCGATGCGGCCGCCTGGCAGGGCCGCCGGAGCCGGGGTTCCCGCCTCGATGCTCACGAGGCGCGCTTCGTGCGGCGGCGCTTCGGCGCCGCGTGCGGTTGTCGCGATGGCGGCGAGCACGGCGATGGCGAGCAGCAGCAGGCGCATCGGCTCATCCTAGCCGCGCGGACAGAGCCCGAGCATGTGAGTCGCTCCAGGGTAGTGCCATAGGCGGCCGAAGACGCCTGGCCAGGCGTTGGTCAGGGGGAGCCCCTTCGGCGTAGCCTGCCACCCGCCGGGGCGGCAATTGCCCAGCCGATCCCCACGCTGGAGGTCGCATGCCGTTCAGGCGCTTCGGGCTCGCGACGGTCGCGCTCCTCGTGGCATTCGTGCTGGGTGCGGGGTGGGCATCGGCGAGCGAGCACGAAGCCGGCACGCTCACGACGCAGTTGCAGCCGGGCTGGAACATGGCCGGGTGGCTCGGGCCCGACGCCCCCGTCTCCGAACTCTTCGAGGCGGTTCCGGCGCTGGAGCGCGTCTACGCGTGGGACAGCGCTAACGAGCGCTACCAGCGAGCGCTGCCAAACACCACGCCGCGGCACGGCCTCAGGCGCCTCGAGACCGGCATGGGCCTGTGGCTGCGCGTCGGCGGCGACTCGGCGGTCGAGTGGACGCGACCGGTGTCCGAGGACCATGTGCTGCTCTCCCTGCCCGCAGGCCGGCACCTCGTGGGCTGGACGGGCCGCGACGGCGAAGCCTTCGCGGATTCCGCCGGACGGTTCGGCGACGCCCTGATCGAGGCGTCCCGCTGGAACGCCGAGACGCAGCAGTACGACCGCTACCGCTCCGATGCGGAGGATTCGGCCAACACGCTGCAAGAGCTGAGTCGTGGCGACGCGCTCTGGCTCGATCTGGCCGGCGATGTGCGCTGGTGGCAGTCCGGGCTGGCGGGCACGACGTTCGAGTTCAGGGATCTCGTCCACCGGCAGCGACTGCGCGCGGCGCAGCCGCCGAATCTCGCGATCGCGGATGCGATTCAGCATCGCGCGCGCCCCTCCGGGTTCGTCGTAGCGGCAGCGCGGCAGCGGGCAGCGCAGGCACGAGGGGAACAGGTCGCAGCCCTAGCAGGCTGCTTCTATGAGGGCTGGTCCGATCTGCAAGTCGGCCAACGTGGTGGCCGCTCCGTCTGCACGCCATGCCGGATGGTGACCTGTGCCCCGCTTCTATCCGCACTCGCCGAGGGGTCGCGCTTCTGGACCCGGTGCATGATGGGGAACCTGCTTGCAGGGGGCGCTGCCAGCTGAAAAGCGTCCTTGGGTGGACCAGCAGCCTGTCGCAGTCGCCCGGTCTTCAGCATCACGGTGCAGCCGTTGGTGGTCGTCTGGTGGTGGTTCGCCGTCTTCCCGTCGCCCGCTACGCAGCCTCCCCCTCCGCCGTGGCGGCCTGGCGCAGCGGCTCATAGACCTCGCCGCTGCGCCAGAGCGCGTGCAGCAACACTGCGAGGCGTCGCGCCACGGCGACGACCGCGCGCTTCTTCGCGTTCCCCGCTCCCGAGGCCATGTAGCGCTCGCCCCAGCGGCGCAAGTCGCAGTCTGGTCCGAACGGTCCGAGGACGTACTGCGCGGCCTGCACGAGCAGCCGCCTCAGGTGGGAGTCGCCACGTTTGGTGATCCCCAGTTGCGTGTGGCGGCCGCCGGAGTCGCGACGCCTGGGCACGAGGCCGAGGTAGGGTGCGACCTCGCGGCTGCGGGGAAAGCGCGCGGGATCCTCGATCGTCAGCACGAAGGTGAGGGCGGTGATGGGACCGACGCCTGCGACCTGGCGGAGCGCGGCGGTCTCGGGGTAGGCCGCGCACAGCGCCTCGACCTCCCGGCCGGCGGCGGCGATGCGGGCGCTGAGCTCGCCAATCACCTCGAGCAGCGGCAGCAGTGCGGTGCGCAGTTCAGCCGGGATGTGCTCCGCTGCCTTGCGATGGAAGGCTGGCGCGGTCACCTTCGGCAGCGCGGCGCCCCACGCCTTGACGGCGCCGCGCACGTGGTTGATGAGCTGCGTCCGCGAGCGCACGAGCGCGTCGCGGCCGCGCACGACCGCGAGATCCTGCTGGGCCTGCGCGCTGCGGTGACGGATCGGGGCGAGCAGCTTGGGGTCGAGGCGACCCAGCCGTGCCAGTTGCTCGGCGTCGCTGCGGTCGTCCTTGCGGTGGCTGCGTGCGATCAGCGCTACCTGGCGGGGGTTGGCGACAATCACCTCGTGACCGAGTTCGGTCAGCAGCCGGCTCAGCCACGGCGAGTGCCGTCCCGCCTCCAGCACCGCCCGTGCCGCCGGCAGCTCCCCGAGCGCTCGCCTCAGCGCGAGGGCCGTCGTGCGGACGCGCTGCTCGCGCTGCACGTCCCCGGCGGGGCCGAGCACGCAGATCTGGGTGTGACGGTCGCTCACATCGAGGCCCCAGGTGACTCCGCTGGCTTCCTCCCGTTCAACGCGCTCTGCCGTTGCGATATGCTGCTGCATGGCTGGTCTTCTACCTCTCTGGCTCTGAGAAGCCGTTCTGGGCCCGATTCGAGGCCGCTTACCGGGGACGAGTATCCCCTTGAGGAGGAGACCAGCCCTCATCCCATCTGAAAAACCCCTGATCCTGGGCCGCTGGGTCTCACTGGCCATTCGGTGGGCTGGCGTAGAGCCCAGAAACATTGGGTTTCTTGATGTCGCGGCCAGCGCGATTTCAGCCCAAAACCGCCGCGGCGGACTTTTTCATCACCCTGCTAGTCCCGGTAGTCGACCTGCTCCGGCAGCGCGTCCGCGCGCACCAGCGGCGGCGGCGGCGCCCCGTCGATGTCCGGCTGCTCCGAGGCGTTCACGCCGCCACCGCCGCGGCGACGCGCAGGCCGCCTGCCTCGACCGCCTCGAGGGCGTCGCGCGCGCTCGGCGCGCCGCCTGGGCTCGAGCAGGGCCGGGAAGTAGCTGCCCTGGCGCAGCTTCGGGATCTGCAGCTCGATGGTGCCGGCGCGCGTGTCCCAGCGCCTCGGCCGGTAGCCGTTGCGCCAGGTGGTGCGCTCCGGGCTGCGCTCGCCGTGGCCGGCGCCGATTTGCGCTGCGACCTCGGCCTCCATCACCGCCTCGGCGAGCACCGCGACCGCCTCGCGCAGGAAGTCGAGGTCACCCCCGGCCGCCTGCTTGCGCAGCAGCTCCAACAAGTTCACGCTTTCTCTGACCACCGTCGTCCTCCCTCATGTTCCTTACACCTTCATGAGGATGGCGCGGTGGTCTTCTACGTCCACCTTTCTCCTACACCACGTCCGGGGACTCTACTGGCGACGCGACAGCAGATCCGCGACCGGGCCGCCGAGGCCGGTCGCGTCGACGACGACGCGGCGGACGCGCCAGACGCCCGCGAGGCGATCCGCCAGCGCGTCCAGCAACTCGCCCGCCGGCGCGCCCTGCCAGGCCTGGTGCTCGACGACCTCGATCAGCGGCAGACCGCTGCTGCCCGCGCGCACGCGCGCGATCGTCAGCACCGTCCAGTCGTGTTGTTCCGCTACGCGCCCGCCGGCCAGCGCCGGGCCCGCGAGATCGAGGCCGGCGACGTAGCGCTCGCCGCGCGCGGGAGTGCGGCGGCGCTCGTGCTCGCCCTCGATCTGCGCGAGGGCGGCCCCGTCGAGCAGGCGGTCCTGCTCGTGCAGCTCCTCCAGCAGGTACTGCGTTCGGAACAGCGGGTGACGCTCGCCGAGCCGCCGCCGCTCCTCCTCCACGTACGCGCCGTAGGCCGGGTTGTGCGCCGCCACCTGCTCCCAGTCGAAGCGGAAGTGGCGGCGGCGGCCGTCCGCGCGCTCCGCCTCGCGATGCGTCGCCTGGGCCTGCGCCAGCAGCGACCGAGGCCCCCACGGCGTGCCGTAGAAGACAACCGGCGCGTTCGCGGCGGCGGCCATCGGGCGGAAGTCGCGGTCGAACTTGTCCGCCGGCACCTCCTGCGCGTCGTCCACTTCCAGCAGCAGGTCCGCCGTGTGACCGAGCACCGAGGCGCCCGGCCCCGCCGAGAGGAAGCGCGCCGCGGCCCGCCCGCAGCGCACCGACCCCGCGCCCTCGCGGCGTACGATCGCCCCGAGGCGCGCGCCGTCCACACGCGCCAGCAGGCGATCGCGCGAGATCGCCGCCTGTGGCTCGAACGTCGGCGCGCACTTGATGATCGTCCCGCCGCGCCGCTGGCGGGTGAGCAGCAGCAGCTCGAGCTGCGCCGAGAGCTCGTTCTTGCCCCCCTGGCGCGCGATCTCCACCGAGATCGAGCCGCCCTCGCCGCCTGCGACGCGCTCGAGGACGGCGCGCGCGACTGCGGCCTGGTAGGGCCGCAGCCTCGGCAGCCCGCGCGGCTCGTCCGAGGGCGCCCCCGCGTCCGAGGTCCGCGCGGGCGCGTCGGCGATCGCGACTGCGGTCGCTAGCGCGCTCATCCGGCCAGCGCCCGCATCAGCAGCTCGCCGGCGGCGAGTGCGATCAGGCCGAAGAAGAGGCCGTTGACCCGCGTCCGCATCTCCCCGCCGTCGCGCTCGAGGTAGTCGATGCGCGCCCGCAGGTCGTCGGCCGGCGGCCGCTCGCGCGTCTCGACGCCGGCGATGCGCCGCAGCACCGCCGCCAGCCGTGCGCCCTGCGCCTGTTCCGTCTGTTCCATCCCCTCTACCTCCATCCGCGTCTTTCCCGCCTGTTCCATTTCTCCTGTGGGGCCCTGCGGGATATCCCCGCGTGCGCTGAGGCCGCCCCCACGCCCCATCCCGGAGAGCGGGCGCTGCGCGCCGCTCGGCCCACCCACCCGCCCTCGGATGTTCTTTCTGTGGGGGCTGCGCCCCCACGCCCCCACCCGGACCACCGGGCCGCGGCCGCGGCCCGGTGGTCCGGCAGGCGACCAAAGCCCCGAGGGCGGTTCCGGCCCCCTCGCCCCTTGCGGGAGAGGGCGGGGGTGAGGGGGGAGCGGGCGCAGCTCGCCACGGCAAGCCGCCTGCGGGCGACAGCCCGCAGGCGACCCGGCACAACCCCCCGCCCGGCGCCCCGGCCGCAAGAATCCCCGAGTGGATCGTCGAGGGGGGGTGTGGGGGGGAGCCCCCCTTGAGAACACTGCCCCCCACAGAGAAGAGAATCCGGGGCGGGTGGGTGGGCCGAGCGGCCCCGCGAGGGATACCTCGCATCCGCGACGGAACCGTGCGCACGCTCTCCGACGCCCGCCGGGCAGCGGCCTGGCGAACGCCCGTAAGCCCGACCCTCATGCCGCCGCTCCCGCGGCGCCCAGCACCTCGCCGAACTCCTCCAGAACGTTCGCGACCGCCTCGCCCAGGTGCTCCGCCTGCTGCGGCGAGAGCCGGTGCTGCGCGAGCAGCGCCTGCACCAGCAGCCGCACGCCCGCCTGCACCGTCCGCGGGTCCGCCTCCGCGTCCGCGAAGGCGCGCCGCAACTGCACCCGCAGCAGTGCTACCTCGTCGTCGAGGCCGGACAGCGCCCGCGCCTCCCGCAACGCCGAGGCGTCCGCCGCGGCCAGCGCCGACTCGTAGAAGCCCTGCCGCGCCGGCCCCTCCGGACGTAACCGTGCTCACGCGCCCTCCGCCGCCAGCCAGTCCGCCGCCGCGCTCACTGCGCGCGCCCCCGCCCCGCGCCCGCGAGGATCGCGAGCGCCGCGGCGACGTTGGCCGCCAGCAGCGGCAGCCTGAGCAGCACGCCCTGCAGCGAGGGCCACGAGGGCGCGCCCGGCAGCACGTGCGCGGCCGCGTCCAGCGCCACCGCCGCGAAGAGCAGCATCAGCAGCAGCGAGGCGAGGCGCCGCGGCCCCGCCGTCCGCGCGGCGCGATGCGCGAACCATGCGGCGTTCGCCACCCCGCTTCCCGCGGTCGCAACCTCGCCCGCAATCGCGAACCCCGACCAGATCGACACGGCGCTCCTTCCGTTCCACCCCGCCTGTGATGTCCCGAGCCCGTTCCCGCGTTCATCGCGCCCGCACTCCCTCCCGCCGCGCCCGGCCTCTCCGGACCGAACTGAACCGTCCCGGCGGCGGATAATAGAACAGATGTACCACTCATGAGTCAAGCGCGTTGTGTCACTGGATGTGGGGGGTCGCCCGCCACGCCCCCCGCGAGGCTGCTCCTGCGCTCCCGGCAGCTCGGCGCCTCGCGGGTCTCGGACGAGCGCGCTGCGCCGCTCTGGCCCGCCCACCCGCCCTCGGGTCGTTCTCTATGTGGGGGCTGCGCCCCCACGCGCCCACCCGGAACGCCGGGCCGCCGCCGTGGCCGCGCCGGATCGGAGGCCGGAGCGCAGCTAGCGAGGGCGTTCCGGCCCCCTCGCCCCGAGGGAGGGGGCTGGGGTGAGGGCCACCCGCCACACCGGGGCCGCGCGAAACCCCCGAGGGCGCGACAGGCCCCGAGGGCGCAGCAGCAGGGGAGCGCCGGCCCTCCCGCAGGCAGGAATCCGCGTCGCGCGGTTGGACGCCTGCCCCCGCGTCCGCTACAAACGTACGTGGCGAGGAACCGCGATCGGGCCGCCCCGGATTAACCCGAGGGCGTCCCTGCGCGTTACTCCCCATGTGCCGGGCCTCGCCCCCGGGACGCTGTGCGTCTCATTGGGCGTCGAGGCACGACGCGGGAGGAGAGACAGGCTTCCAGCGGACAGGCCGGCGGGACGGCGTTTGTGGCGTCCAGCTCGAGCGACGGCGCAAGCGCGTCAGCCAGGCCCACCCCGCAACGGAAGCCCCGAACGAGGAGGGCTATCGGGCAGCAGCAGTCGGAACGCAACAACGCAACGAGTACCTCCATGAAAGAGGGACACAATTTGAGTTACGTAACAAAGATGGGCGCATACGGCCTCGCTGTCGTCGCCACCTTCGCGGTGGCGCTCGCGGTGCTGCTGTCCGTGTCCTCGACCGCCGAGGCGGCCGTGCTGGCCAGCCCGACAGACACCACTCCGCTCGCAGGTGCCGAGCTCACCATGAACAACGGCGCCACCGTCTACATCAGCAACAGTGACGGCACCGCCGCTGTCTACGCCCGGTTCTGGATCGAGACCGTCGGGGGGGCCTCGGCATCGTTCACGCACGCGAGTGCGATTGACGAGGGCCAGACCATCGTATGTCTTGCGGAGACGGCGTGCGACGCGGATCCCGACAGCGCTAGCGTCGAGGTGGAGCTGAAGATCGACGCCGACTCGGGCGCGGGCGCCATCTTCGTCCGGTCGGAAGCGGTCGACGAGGATGCAACCACGACGATCACGCTCGACACGATTACCGTCGTGGTCGCGCAGGCGCCGACGAATCTGACGGCCAAGCTCGGCGTCACGTCGATCGACTCCGGCCAGGATTCCACGGCCGGCAACACCTACGTCGACATCCGGCTGACGGATGAGAACGCCGCGGGCATTGCGGGCAAGACCGTCACGGTCGTTTCGACCCGCGCCGTGCTGTCGACGGCTACCACCCTCATTCGCCCTGTTAGCGGCGAGACGGCGATTCTCCTTGCCTACGTCGGCGCGGAGCTCGCCGGCGGCGTCGTTACGAGTGTCGATGGTGGCACTGACGACGACGTCGACACGCGCGGCTACGCCCGCGTCCAGGTGACGGGCGGTGGCGCCCCCGGCATCTCGACGATCACCGTTACGCACGGCGATCTGACCGCGAGCGTCGATCTCGTCCTGCACGGCCCGGTCAAGACGATCACGGCCGAGTCGGAGCAGTCCGCGATCGAGGTCGGCGGCAAGACGTTCATCGTCGTGACCGCCACCGACTCCGCGGGCAACCCTGTCGCGGACAAGGAGATCAGCGTCAAGGCGAAGGGCGGAGTCACTCCGCCGGCCAAGCTGGACGTGGCAGTGATGCCCATCCGCGTGGTCAACAAGGACAAGGGCACGGCCGGTACGGTTGACAAGGGTGACATCCCGTCTTGTGACAGGCATGCCGCGGTCCTAGGCGCCGAGGGGCCTCCGGTTGTGGTCGCTCAGTTCGTATCGACCGGTACCAACACCAGTGGCCAGTGCGTCATCGAGGTTTCGGCCCCGAACCCGTCCGGCACGGCTAACGACGCAGCACGTGGCCCGCACACGATCGTGATCGTGGCGAGCGACGAGGGCGACGAGGTCAAGGGCGTCGACGAGGTTACGGTCGTGATCGACGTTGGCGGCGCGCCGGCGACCATCGAGAGCGACGCTCCCGAGCGGATCGACCCGTCCGATGAGCTCACGGTGAACATCACCGTGCTCGACGACGAGGCTGTCCTTGTCGGTGGTGTGACCATCGAAGTGGTGAAGACCGCCGGCGACGGCGCGATCATCACGCCCGTGGGGGCCATGACCAGCGACGGGCGTGCGAAGTTCACGTACCTTGCACCGTCCACGCCGGGCGTGGCTGAGTTCCTCGTCCGCACCCGCGACGCCGACAACGCCGTGACGTCGAAGCTGCCGATCATCATCGACATCGCTGAGGCGGTGGAAGAGCCGGTTGAAGAGCCGGTTGAGCCTCCGCCTGATGAGACGCCTGATCCTCCGATGATGGAGGACGCGACCCTCAGCGGCAGCGGTGCGCTCCGCATCTTCAGCGGCGGCTCGGTGGAAGACCTCCAGGCGGCTGCTGAGGCGGCTTGCGCCGGTGGTGCGGATGTCTGGGTCCAGGATGCCGATGGCGGCTGGCAGCTCTACCGCACCAGCGCTCCGGCCTTCGCCAACAGCCCGTTCGCGGCGGCGTTCCCGGACGGCCTCGGATTGCAGGCGGTCTTCGTGAGCGCCTGTGACGAGGGCTCCATGATGGGGAACGAGGGCTAGAGCGGTAACGCTCTCGCCCGGGGAACGGAAGGAATAGCGCGGACCTCCGGGATTCCGGCTTCGGCCGGGGTCCCGGGGGAACCGTATCCGCTCCCCCAACGTCAATAGCTCCGAAAGGGGCACTCCGAGTGGCGGGCTCGGACATACAGAGTTCCGGCAACGGAGAATGCCCGGCAAGGAGAGACTGAATGACTCAAATGAAAGGAACGGCCAGGCTCGGCTTCGCCGCGGCGCTGCTCGCGCTGCTGCTTGCCCCGCTTGCGTTCGGCTTCCAGAGCGCGCACGCGCAGGGCCCGGACACGGCCCAGTACTACGGCACCGGCCTCAACGCCGGCGACACCGTCGGCGCCTGGATCGGTGGCACGCAGTGCTCCTCGACCACCGCTGACGCCGACGGCAACTGGATCCTCCAGGTTGGCCCCGGCGACTGCGTCCCCGAGGACGGCGCCACCGTCAACTTCTCGGTCAACGGCGAAGTCGCCGAGCAGACCGAGACCTGGTCCGGCGGCGGCGCGCCGTCCGACCCGGCAGGCATCAGCCTGACCGTCGAGGTCGTGGAGGAGCCAACTCCCGAGCCGACGGCTGAGCCGACGGCTGAGCCGACGCCTGACGCGCCTGTGATGCCGGACGATGGCAACGCCGGCCTCGTCTCGAGCGAGTCCGCTGCGCCGCTGATGGCGCTGGTGCTCGGCTTCCTCGCGATCGCCGGCATCGCCGGCGCCCGCGTGTCGACACGGCGCGTGAGCTAACCTTCAGCCACGAGCGGCAGCCTGCCCCTGTGGGGCAGGTCGGCTGCCAACGCTGATTGCAGGTGGGCCCCCGGCAACGGGGGCCCACCCTTTTGCCCGCGCTGTGCTGCTTGCTTGCGGATGTGGGGGGCTCCCCCCACATCCGCCGCGACGCTGCCCGTACGCCATCGAAGGCTCCTTGCCGCTCGGAAGCATGGCGTGCCCCTCAACCCCGCCCTCTCCAAAGGAAAGAGGGGGCCGGACGCCCTCGGGGCCGCGCCGGGCTGCCGGTCCGGTGGGGGGTGGGGGCGCAGCCCCCACCGAAAGAAAATCCGAGGGCGGGTGGGTGGGCCAGAGCCGCGCAGCGTGCTCGTCCGGGATGGGGGTGTGGGGGGCGCAGCCCCCCGCAAGGGAGACGCGCTCGCCCTATAGTGCCCCCGAACCCCCTCGCAACCCTCTCGAAGGCGACCGCACATGCCGGACCGCGACAGCAGCGACCGACGCCCCAACATCCTCCTCCTGCTCAGCGACGAAGAACGCCAGCGAAACTGGATCCCCGCCGGCCTCACCCTCCCCGCACGCCAGCGCCTCATCGACGAAGGCCTCGAATTCACCAGCTACTACACCCACACCAACCCCTGCTCCCCCTCGCGCGCCAGCCTCCTCACCGGCCAGTACCTCCCCAACCACGGCGTCACCCAGAACGTCGACTGGATCCGCCAGCCCGAACGCCCCCACCTCGAACCCGACGTGCCGACGATCGGCCACGCGCTGCGCGCCGAGGGCTACTACAGCGCCTACCTCGGCAAGTGGCACCTCTCCCGCAGCCAGTTCCCGGACCTCGATGCGCACGGCTTCAGCGACTGGACTGGCGACGACCTGACCTTCCGGGGACTCGCCGGCGCCGGCCTGCACTCGGACCCGCTGATCACCGAGCAGGCCGTCAACTGGCTGCAAACCAGCGCCGACCGCGAGGAGCCCTGGCTGCTCGTCGTCGCCATGCTCAACCCGCACGACGTGATGTGGTTCCCCGGCGACCAGCCGGACTACCAGCACGCCAACGCGGAGACCATCGAGCAGCGCCGCGGACGCTTCGAGCCGTGGCGCGAGGGCGACCTCTACCCCGCCTACGACGAGCCCTACGAGCAGATCTTCGACGCCCCGCCACTCAACCTCGACGACGACCTCTTCACCAAGCCCGCCGTCCAGCGCCAGTACGAGCACGACACCAACCTCGGGCCGTGGGGTCGCATCGAGCGTTCCGACACGCGCGCCTGGATCCGCCAGCTCGACTACTACTGGCGGATGCACCAGGAGCACGATCGCTACCTCGGGCGGATCCTCGACGCGCTCGACGCCTCGGGGCAGCGCGACGAGACGATCGTCATCTTCTCGACGGACCACGGCGACATGTGCGGCGCGCACGGCCTGCGCAACAAGGGCCCCTTCGTCTACGAGGAGCAGATGCGCATCCCGCTCTACATCCGCGCGCCCGGCATCACCACGCCCGGCTCCAGGACCGCGGCGCTCGGCAGCTCGGTCGACCTCGCCAGCACGATCCTCGCCCTCGGCGGTGTCGAGGACGCGCCGACGTTCATGGGGCGCGACCTCTCGCCGGTGCTTCGCGACCCCTCGGCGAGCGTGCGCGACTACGTGCTGCTCGCGCAGGACCTCGGCAGCGCGACGGACTTCCCGAACTGCCTGCGGCTGCGCTACGCGATGCGCTGCATCTTCGACGGCCGCCACAAGTACGCCCGCTACTTCGGCGTCGGCGTCGAGCGCGCCGACCAGGGTCGCGGCCTCTGGACCCGCAAGCGCTTCGACCACAACGCCGCCTTCGAGGACCACGACCACGAGTGGTACGACCTGCACGAAGACCCGCTGGAGCTCGTGAACCTCGCCAACGATCGCGGCCGCCGCCACGAGCTGCGCGAGCGCTTCCACTGGCTCAGGGAGAGCGAAGCCGCCGAGTTCGGCGAGGGCCTGTGAGGGGAGCGCGGACGTGAGCGCCGCCTGCTGCAGCCCCGGCCGCGCCTCGCCGCCCGGCGGCGTCGCGCCCTCGGCCCTCGCGCCGCGCGTCGCATCGGCCTCGATGGCCGCGCGGGAGCTGCTGCGGCTGCCGGGCGGCACGTTCCTCATGGGCAGCGACGACGCCGAGGGCTTCCCCGAGGACGGCGAGGGCCCCGTCCGCCCCGTCACCCTGCGCCCCTTCGCCATCGAGGCCGCCACGGTCACGAACGCGCAGTTCGCTGACTTCGTCGCCGCCTCGGGCTATCGCACGGACGCCGAGCGCTACGGCTGGTCGTTCGTCTTCCAGCAGTTCCTGCCGGAGGACGCCGCGCCGACGCGCGCGCTCGCCTCGGCGCCCTGGTGGCGGCAGGTCTTCGGCGCGGACTGGCGTCACCCGGAGAGCCCCGCCTCGGACCTCGAGGCGCGCACGGACCACCCGGTCGTCCACGTCTCCTGGCAGGACGCCACGGCCTACTGCGCCTGGGCCGGCACGCGCCTCCCGACCGAGGCGGAGTGGGAGTACGCGGCCCGCGGCGGCCTCGAGGGGCGTCGCTACCCCTGGGGCGACGAGCTGGAGCCGGGCGGCGAGCACCGCTGCAACATCTGGCAGGGCGACTTCCCGGCGCGCAACACGGCGGACGACGGCTACCTCGGGACCGCGCCCGCGCGCGCCTTCGCGCCCAACGGCTTCGGCCTCTACAACACCTCGGGCAACGTCTGGGAGTGGTGCGCGGACTGGTTCAGCCCGACCTTCCATCGCAACGGCGGGCGCAACGGCGCGGCGGAAAACCCCGCCGGCCCGCCCGAGGGCAGTTCGCGCGTCATCCGCGGCGGCTCGCACCTCTGCCACCGCTCCTACTGCAACCGCTACCGCGTGGCCGCGCGCAGCTCGAACACCCCCGACAGCTCGGCCGGCAACACCGGCTTCCGCTGTGCACGCGACGACGAAGAGGCGACCGGAGAAGGGAGTCGGCGATGAGCGTCGAAGACAGGCTCGCAATCCTCGAGATGATCGGGCACTACTCGCGGACCTACGACGGCAAGGACGCGGACGGCTACGCGGAGCTGTTCACCGAGGACGCCGTCTTCGAGGTCTACGCCGGCCGCGAGAAGCCGCTGCTCCACTGCGGCAGCCGCGAGGCAATCCGCGAGTGGGCGCGCGCCCTCCACGAGGAGATGCCCGAGGACTATCAGAGCCGCCACCACCAGACCGGCACCATCTTCGAGGCGCTCGGCCCCGACTCCGCTCGCACGACGACCATGCTCCTCGGCACGCGCCGCTACCCCGGCGACGAGTCGCCTCGGGTGAGCGGAACGGGCATCTACCACGACGAATGGCGCAAGACCCCCGACGGCTGGCGCTTCGCCCGCCGCGAGGTCCACATGGACCCCTAGCAGGCTGCTGATGTGGGGGGCAGTCCTCCGGCGGACGCGGGGATACCCCGCAGGCCCCACGCCCCCCGCGACGCTGCCCTTGCGCCCTCGAAGTCTGGTCGCCCGGCGAGCGTCGGACCCCCTCACCCCCACCCTCTCCCGCAAGGGGCGAGGGGGCCGGAACGCCCTCGGAGCCGGCGGTCGCGCTGCTGATCCGGCGGGGGCGAGGGGGCGAAGCCCCCACAGAGGAGACGCGCTTGGCCTCGGGCTGTGTCGCGGCTGCCGGTCCGAGCGGGGGCGAGGGGGCGAAGCCCCCACAGAGGAGACGCGCTTGGCCTCGGGCTGTGTCGCGGCTGCCGGTCCGAGCGGGGGCGAGGGGGCTTCGCCCCCACAGAGGAGACGCGTTTGGCCTCGGGCTGTGTCGCGGCTGCCGGTCCGAGCGGGGGCGAGGGGGCGAAGCCCCCACAGAGGAGACGCGCTTGGCCTCGGGCTGTGTCGCGGCTGCCGGTCCGAGCGGGGGCGTGGGGGCTGGGCCCCGACAGAGGAGACGCGCTTGGCCTCGGGCTGTGTCGCGGCTGCCGGTCCGAGCGGGGGCGTGGGGGCTGGGCCCCGACAGAGGAGACGCGTTTGGCCTCGGGCTGTGTCGCGGCTGCCGGTCCGAGCGGGGGCGTGGGGGCTGGGCCCCGACAGAGGAGACGCGTTTGGCCTCGGGCTGTGTCGCGGCTGCCGGTCCGAGCGGGGGCGTGGGGGCTGGGCCCCGACAGAGGAGACGCGTTTGGCCTCGGGCTGTGTCGCGGCTGCCGGTCCGAGCGGGGGCGAGGGGGCGAAGCCCCCACAGAAAGAAAACCCGAGGGCGGGTGGGTGGGCCAGAGCGGCGCGCAGCGCGTGCTCATCCGGGATGGGGTGTGGGGGCGCAGCCCCCACAGGAGACGCGCGCCTGCCCTCGAAGGCTCCTTGCCCGGCGGGCGCCGGACCCCCTCACCCCCCCTCTCCCCAGGGAGAGGGGGCCGGAGGGGGCGCTACGGGAGAGGTGGCAGGCCCTCGCGGTGTCCTCGCCATTGCAGCAGCAGCCCGGCCGCGCGCCCCGCGCTCAGCGGACTCGCGAAGACGCCCACGCCGCGATCGTAGGCGAGCCGCAGCGCCTCCTCCGGGATCTGCCCGACATCCCGGCGAGCCGCGAGCACGACCGGCGTGCCCGTCCGCTCCTGCAGCGCCGCGAGCTCCTCGACGGCGCGCTGTTGCTCCTCGGCGGGTGTGTTCGGCCCGCGCAGCGCCGTGATCACGAAGTCCGTGTTCGTGTCGCGCGCGGCCGCCTCCATCACCACGCGCAGCGCATCCTCGGCGTCGTCACCGATGTAGCCGGTGTCGATCGGGTTCTCGATGCTGTTGCCGTCCGTCGGGACCACCTCGCGCAGGCGCACGAGCGTCGCGCCGTCCAGCTCCGGGAGTTCGATGCCGCACTCGGCGAGCGCGTCCGTCGTCAGCACCGAGTAGCCACCGCCGACGGCGAGCAGCACCGCCCTCGGACCCGCGACCTCGCGCAGGCGCGTGCTCACCGTCACGGCCAGGTCGATCATCTCGTCGAGCGAGCGAACCAGCGCCGCGCCCGCCTGCCGGCACGCCGCCGCAAATACCTCGTGCGACCCGGCGAGCGAGGCAGTGTGGGAGCGGGCGGCGCGGGCGCCCGCCGTGGAGATCCCGCCCTTGAGCACGATCGTCGGCTTGGCGCGAGCGCAGACACGCAGCGCCTCGTAGAGGGCGCGCCCGTCGCTGGTGTCCTCGACGTAGGCGAGCACGATCCGCGCCTCGGGGTCGACGGCCGCGTAGGCGAGCAGCTCCGCCGCGCCGATGTCCGTCCCGTTCCCGAACGAGACGACCTTCGCAAACCGCGCGCCCCGCTCCGCGAGGCCGCTGATGATGTCCATCGCGTTGCCGCCGGACTGGCAGACGACCGAGACGTCGCCCGCCTCCTTCGGGTGGCCGGGGATGAAGGCCATCCGCGCGGCCGGGTGGTAGAGGCCCATGCAGTTCGGCCCGATCACGCGCAGGCCGCCGCGGCGCGCCTTCGCGATCAGCGCCTGCTCGAGCGCCGCCCGCTCGGGATCGAGGTTCTCCGCGAAGCCGCCCGTGTAGAGGTGCAGCGCGCGCACGCCCTTCGCGATGCACTCCTCGATCAGGCCCTCGGCCGCCGGCGCGGGCACGAGCGAGATCACGTAGTCGACGGGGTCCGGGCAGTCCTCGAGGCTGGGGTAGCAGCGAATCCCGGCGATCTCATCGGCATTCGGGTTCACGAGGTAGAGCGGCGCCGCCTCATTGAAGCCCTGGTCCAGCAGCCCGCGCAGGAAAAACTGGTTGCTGCGGTTCTGCATGTTGCGCGAGATGCCGTAGAGCGCGACCGACCGGGGCCGGAAGACTGCCTCAAGCGGGTGATCGCTCATCGCCCACCGCTCCCCGGTCGGCCTCGATGCGTGCGAAGCCCCGCGGCGGCGGGGCTTCGTCGAGGCAGCTGCCGGTCAGGCTGCCGATCAGAACATGATCACCTGTCGGGTGACCGCGCCCCCGGCCATCGCGTCGAACATCTCGTTGATGTCATCCAGCGGGCCGCGCAGGGTGATCATCTCGTCGATCATCAGGCGGCCCTGGCTGTAGAGATCGAGCAGCATCGGCATGTCGATGCGGAAGCGGGTCGAGCCCATGTTGCAGGACTGGACCTTCTTCTCGCCGCCCAGCATGCGCCAGTCCAGCTGGATCTTCTGGCCATCGGGGATGACCCCGATCATCGTGGCCGTGCCGCGCGGGCGCAGGACCTGGACCGCCTGCTCCACGACGCTCGCCAGCCCGATCGCGTCGAACGAGTAGTCGACGCCGTCGCCCGTCAGCGCGCGAATCGCCGCGACGGCGTCCTCGGTCTTTCCGTTCACGGTGTCGGTCGCGCCGAACTCGCGGGCCACGTCGAGCTTCTCGTCGATCAGGTCGACGGCGATGATGCGCAGCGCGCCGGCGATGCGCGCGCCCTGGACCACGGAGAGCCCGATCCCGCCGAGGCCGAACACCGCGACCGTGGAGCCCGGCTCTACCGCCGCCGTCCTCAGCGCCGCACCGACGCCGGTCATCACTCCGCAGCCGACCAGCGCGGCGACATCGAGCGGGATGTCCTGGCGGATCTTCACGACCCCGTTCTCGTGGAGCAGCATCTGCTCCGCGAAGCTGGAGATGTTGGACTGCGAGGTGTTGAGCCGCTCGCCGCGCAGGCTGATGCGCCACGGCTTGAGGTCGAGGTCTCGCCCGGGCTTGATGGGGCAGAGGTTCGCGTGCCCTCGCAGGCACATCTCGCACGCGCCACAGAACGAGCCGCGGGCGATCACGTGGTCGCCGGGCTTCACGTACGTCACGTTGCTGCCGACGGCCTCGACGACGCCGGCCGCCTCGTGGCCCAGCAGGGCGGGCATGGGCATGGGCGAGTCGCCGATGATGTTGTGCCAGTCGGAATGGCAGACGCCGCTTGCCACGGTGCGCACCAGCACCTCTTCGTCGCGGGGGTCGTCGATGTCGGCGTCCTCGATTGCCAGTGGGGCGCCGATCTCGTGGAGGATTGCTGCTTTCACGTGAGACTCCTTTGCTTCGCTGCGTCGGCAGTCTACCCCGGTTCGCAGTGCGGTAGCGCCCGTCCGGGATCGCGGGGCGAAAGGCGCACAGCGTCGAGTCTCATATACTGGACGGTGGAGAGGTGTCCGAGTGGTTTAAGGTGCCGCTCTCGAAAAGCGGTAGACGCAAGTCTCGTGGGTTCGAATCCCACCCTCTCCGCCAGCCCCGGGCAACCCGAGCGTCCACCTCGCGGAGAGGTGCTGGAGTGGCTGATCAGGCTCGCCTGGAAAGCGGGTAGGGGGTAACACCCTCTCGTGGGTTCGAATCCCACCCTCTCCGCCATCCTTCCCCTGCCGGGGCCGCGCGCACGACGCGCCCCGCCGGCAGCCTCGATGGCTACGTCGGGATGCGCACCGCACGGATGATCACGCGTTCGTCGTAGGTCTTCGTTGTGGAGTCGAACTCGCCGCCGCAGGTGATGAGCGTGATGCTGTCCGCCTCGACATCGGAACTGAGGATTTCCCTGGAGTTGGAGTCCGCGGCGATCTGGCGCTGCCAGACCACCGAGTAGCGCAGGGTCTGTCCGCCGATCTCCACCTCGATCACGTCACCCGGCGCCAGCAGGCTGAGGTGCCGGAACACGCCGTCGCCGCGGTAGATCACCTCTGCCCACGGGATCTGCAGGAAGTAGTCGACGTGCCCGGAGAACACCGCGTTGCCGCCGCCGCCGGGCGCCCCGCCCAGCCCGTCCCAGAGCGAGAGGTCGTACCACACCACGTCGCTCGGCCCGGTCGGGTTCTGCATCCTGCTGCCGGAGACGAGGCGTTGCCCCAGCGCCGCGTCGACGCCGAGCACCGGGATGCGAATGCGCCCCAGCGTGGCGTCCGGGGCCTCGCCGACGGCCCCGCGCAACGCGTCGAGGGTCCCGTAGGTGGGAATGCCCGGCGCCGCGGTTGCGGTCTCCGTCGGCGTAGCGGTGGCCGTGGGAGTCGCTGTCGCTGTGGGGGTGGGGGTAGAGCTGGCGTCCGTCGTTGGCGCCGCGGTGGCGGTCGCCGTCGGTGGCGCCGTGGCGGTGGTCGTCGGCGTGGCGGTCGCCGTTGGCGCCTCGGTGGCGGTCGGGAGGGCGACCACGGGGGTGGGCAAGACGGGAGTGACGACGACGGCCGGGCCCTCGTCGCCGCCGCCCGCGAGCGCGAACGCGATCACTACGCCGAGCAGGATGCCGAGCACCACGCCTGCGGTGGACCAGCGGGCAGTGATCGACTGCCTGGCCCACCACTCGCCGGCGTGTTCCAGCACGCGCCTCATGCGTTCGATGATGTCTGAACGAGTGTCCATGCCGTCTCCGGGGTTGCGTGTCGCGGCCGCGCGCAGCCGCCTCAGCCAGCCGCGTGCAGGCGGCTCCCCCCCGGTCCGCACGCGATTAACGATGGCACAAATCGCATGGCGTGGGAAGATCCGGCGCCGGGAACGTTGCGACCGTTCTCGCCGCACGCGCGCAGGCCCCGGTCCCTCGGCGAGCACGGCAGCAGCGCATCACAAGAGACTGTTACCGTATCGCGCTTAAGCTGCATCACAAATCGGCTACCCGGCTCTGCGAGCTGACGGCGCCCTGTCGAACTCGCGCCGCCGCTGATCTGCATTGAGTCGAGGTGTCGGGCGATCGCAGGCAGCGGCGGAGACCGGAACCGACACTCCGATTTGAGCGGACCGCGGCCCCCGGGGTACACTGGTACCACAGGAACACAAGGCAATAGCTTGTGGAGGCGGCCTTGAAGACGATTAGCGTGTCCGTGGACGATGGAACCCACCGGCTGGCACGAGTCAGGGCTGCCGAGACCAGCACGACCGTGTCCGCCATGATGCGGGACATGCTGCTGGAGATGCTGCGGAGACCAGCGACGCCAGCACCCGCCGAGACCGAGCCGGAGAGACGGGCGCGGCTCCTGGGCGAAGTCCTCGAGAGGTTCAGGAACGAAGGCATCGGCGTGGACACCGGCCAGTTGCTGACCCGGGAGGAACTGTACGACCGACATGCGGCTCGTTGACACCAACATCCTCCTCTACGCCGTGAGCAATCAGGAGGACGGCGCCGGGAAACGAGCCAGGGCCGAGGCTACCCTGATGGAGCCGGATCTGGCGCTCTCCGTCCAGGTTCTCCAGGAGTTCTATCATCAGGCCACCAGGCCTCACGGGCCGGCGGTGCTGACCCACGAGCAGGCCATCGAGTTCCTGAGACCACTGGGGACGCTCCCAACCCAGGAAATCACAGTGGAACTGTTCAATAGGGCAACCGAGATCAGGGCGAGGTTCGGCGTCTCCTACTGGGACGCCGCCATCCTCGCGGCGGCGAAGCTGATGGGCTGCGAGGCTGTGTACTCGGAGGACCTGAGCCATGAGCAGAACTACGACGGGGTCATGGTGATCAACCCGTTCCTGAGGGGATGAAGCGCAGAGGAACCAACTAGCTGATCAGCCGGAGCAGGCGCCCCGACTCAGGAGCTGCCGTGATGCGTCAAGCGCTGGCCCTGCTCGGGTAGCGGCGCGATGTCGATCAGCTCGGGGGCCTCGCTGGCGCCGGGGTTCAGAGGCGCTTCGACCTCGGTTGACGACGAGGCGCGTGCCCCGCTGCCCGCTCATCGCTCAACGACTGCGCTCGATTAATGAGTCATCCGGGGTTGCGTGCGGCTCGCACGGTGTGACGTTCTGCGCATCGCGCGCAGCCGCCATTAGCCCTCACGCCGAGACCGCTAGAGCGGTAGGGGTGCGCAGTCATCGCGTTCACCGGCAGCGGGAGCGGAGTTGAACCCGTTCTTCTCCGGGTTACGCGCGCAGGCGGAGGCACCCTCGGTAACGCAGGTTCTGATGCACGGGTCCTGATCCTGGTAACAGATCCAATGATGCGATTCGGCGGCTGGATTGAGACCGCGCTTCCATTGATACTCCATCGCCATTGGCGCGAGCGCCGAGGCTCCAGCATGGAACGCCGAGTCCGGGAGTCCCCGTGACCACCTTCGCCTACTGGGTGTTGTTCGTCTTCATCGCCTACTTCGCCGTGTTGATCGGCATCTCGGTGATCCGCGTGCGGCGCATGGACAACATGTCCGACTATGTGCTCGGCGGCCGCAGGATGGGGACGCTCACCTCCGCCCTGAGCGCCGCGTCGTCCTCGTCCAGCGGCTGGACCATGCTGGTCTTCCCCGCGCTGGCGTTCGCGGCCGGGCTGATTCACCTGTGGACGGCGGCGAGCATCGCGTTCGGCGCCTGGCTGGTCTGGACGGTGATGGGCAAGCGGCTGCGCCGCTACACCATCGCCACCGACGACTCCCTCACGCTCCCCGAGTTCTTCGAGAAGCGCTTCCTGGACCGCACCGGAACCCTCCGCACCCTGGGCGCGGTCATCACCGTGTTCTTTATCGTCTTCTACGTCAGCTCCGGCCTGATTGCCGGAGCCAAACTGCTCGAGGAAGTCTTCGACATCAGCCACGAGGAGTTCCACTGGCTGGGAGTCCTCATCACGCTCGCCGCGATCACCACCTACACCTTCATCGGCGGCTTCCTCGCCGTCTCCCGTACCGATGTGTTCCAGTCGCTGATGATGCTCGGCGGCTTCGTGCTGCTCCCGCTCATGCTGATTGTGATCACCGACAACCCGTTCCAGGGCGTGGGCACGACCGGCGAGGGCTTCTGGAACCCGTTCACCGACGAATCGGGCGATGTCGTTGGCCTCGTGTTCCTGCTTTCCACCGCCGGCTGGGGTCTGGGCGCGCTCGGCCCCCAGCGCGTGCTCGCCCGCCTGATGGCCGTCGAACGCGAGGAGAGCATCCCCCGCAGCCGCAACATCGGCGTCTCGTGGGTGGCGCTGATATTCGGGTTCGGCTTGCTGCTGGGGCTGGTCTCCGTGCCCGCGCTGGCCGAGCGGGGTCTGCTCGAGGAGGTGACGGCGGATCCGGAGCGGGTGTACCTGATCACCTCGACAGCCTTTTTCCACCCGCTGGTTGCCGGGCTGCTGCTGACCGCGGTGATCGCGGCGGTCATGAGCACCGCCGACTCCCAGCTGTTGCTCGCCTCGGCGATTGCCACGGGCGACGTGCCCGTCATGAAGCGGCTGACCAACGCGCTCCAGACGCACGCCCGCGTCTGGCTCGGCCGCCTGATGCTGCTGGTGGTCGGGGCGATCAGCGCGATCCTGTCGATCTATCACCCGGACTCGGTCTTCAATCTGGTATCGCTCGCGTGGGGAGGGATGGGCGCCGCCTTTGGCCCGGCAACCATCCTTGCCCTGTACTGGCGGCGCTTCAACTTCTGGGGCGCGCTGACCTCGATCTCGGTTGGCACGATGGTCGCCACCTTCTGGTGGCTGCTGCCCCTGGGCGCCGAGGCGAGCGCGCCACTCGAGGCCCTGTCCGGCTTGTGGGATCTGATGAAGGCGCAGCCGAGTGGTGTGTGGAGCATCCAGCCGGCCACGCCCGGCTTCCTGATCGCGACGCCGGCAGCAGTGCTGGTGACCCTGCTGACGCCTCCACCGAACCGCGAGATGACCGACCTCTTCGACCGGGTGAACGGCCCCGTAGCCGCGGGGGCCGAGCAGGTCCGCTAGCCGCCGTGTCGGTTCAGCGTCCGCCTTCGCGCCGCGAGCGCAGATCCTCGCGCAGTGCGCGCTCCGCCTCGGCGCTCGCGCGGCGGCCCTCGGCGATGCCCGCCTCGAGGGCCGCGCGAGCCGAGCTCAGGTCGGCGGTGGCGCCTTCGAGCGGGCCCGGCAGCGGGTCGGCCTCGAAATCGCGGCGCAGCAGCGCTCGGATCGAGGCGTACCCGGCCGCCGCCGTCGCTGCCATGGCCGCTGCCAGCAGCACCAGCGTGCGCAGGCCTCCGCCGCCGCTCCTTGCGCCTGCACTGCGCTGCCCGGCGATACGCTCGGCTGCCCGCCCGACCGCCTCGTCGAGCTGCTCCGAGGAGCCGATCACCTCGACGACCTGGTAGCGCGGCTCACGCCCGCTCGTGCGGCGTCGCCGCGGCCAGCGCGGCCGCATCAGGAGCCCGCCCGGCGTCCGCGCCGCGCGATCCCGGCCACCGTCTCCACGCCGCGGCGGACGCCCTGGGCGACGGCGATAACGCGGATCATCGGGGAGATCGCCTGGTCGGAGACGAACTCCGCGCTGCCGCGCACGGACTGCACGGTACCGCGCACGTCGTCGATCAGCGGACGCGCAGACTCCTCGTAGGCGTCCCGCGCGAGGCCGATCAGCATACGCACGGCGAAGAAGATCGCCAGCGCCACGGTGATCGCGACGAGGAAGAACACGATCCCGAGTACGGCGTAGATGATGATGACGGCGTCGCGCGCCTCGCCGAGCGACACCTCGACGACGCCCGCGACCAGCGCCCACACGGCGGCGGCGATGGCGGCCACGATCACCAGTCCGATCAGGATCAGGATCCAGCGCACATGCGCCTCCAGCCGTCCCGGCGCTCTGCACGCGCCACCGCTGCTGCATGGTAAAGCGTAGCCTGCGCCTCCACCGAGGCTCAACGCAGGGGCGAGCGCCCTCGTTCGATCGTCCCGCCGCCCGCGACCTCGTGGCCGCGCGCCTCGTCGGGCCGGTAGAGCACGATCGCCTGGCCGGGCGCCGCGGCGCGCACGGGCTGCTCGAAGGTGACCCGGAAGCCTTCCGTGTCCAGCGCCGTCAGGCGCGCCGGGACGAGCGGGCCGTGCGCGCGGATGCGCGCAAGCAGCGGATCGCCGGGCCGCGGCGCCTCGCGCACCCAGCGCGGCTGCGACGCCTCGACGGCGTCCGCAAGCAGATCGTCGGCCGTGCCGACGCGCACGGTGCCCGTCGGCGCGTCGATCGCGGTGACGTAGCGCTTCTCCCCGGTCGCGACGCCGAGGCCGCGGCGCTGGCCGACGGTGAAGGCGGCGACGCCGTCGTGGCGCCGCAGCGCGCTGCCGTCGGCGTCGACGATGACGCCTGCGCGGGAGGAGTCGCCGCGGTCGCGCAGCAGCTCGCGGTAGTCGCCGCCGGGAACGAAGCAGATGTCGGCGCTGTCGGGCTTGTCTGCCACGCCGAGGCCGAGGTCGGCCGCGATCCGCCGCGTCTCGGACTTCGGCAGGTCGCCGAGCGGGAAGCGCAGCCGCGCCAGCTGCTCCTGCCCCAGCGTGTAGAGCACGTAGGACTGGTCCTTCGCCTCGTCCTCCGCAGCGTGCAGCGAGCGTCCGACGCCGCCATCCAGGCTCACGGGGCGCTCGCGGATGCGCGCGTAGTGCCCGGTGGCCAGCAGGTCGAAGCCGAGCGCGTCGGCGCGATCGAGCAGCGTGCGGAACTTCACGCGGTCGTTGCATTCGAGGCAGGGGTTGGGTGTCCGTCCGTTGCGATAGGCGGAGGCGAAGACCTCGATCACGTCGCGCTCGAACTCGCGCTCCATGTTGAGCACGTAGTGCGGGATGCCGATCCGCTGCGCGGCCGCCCGCGCGTCCGCGACGTCCTCGACGCCGCAGCAGGCCCGCTTCGAGCGCAGCGCGGAGGGGTCCGCCTCCGTGTAGAGCCGCAGCGTGACGCCTACGACGTCGTAGCCCTCGCGATGCAGGATCGCCGCCGCGACCGCCGAATCGACGCCGCCGGACATCGCCACCAGGATGCGGGAATCGCTCATCGATCCATTGTAGGCTGGCCCGCCGTAGGCGGCTGCCGGGCGCCGCGGTCGCGCAAGTACGTCTGTTCTGCCCGGGTGGTAACATGCGAATCTCACTGAGGTGAGAGGATCCGTCTGGAGGGAGAGAGCGTTGACAACTCATCCCGAACTACTGGAGCGCATCACCGTGCGCGCCGATGTCTTTGGCGGCAAGCCGATCATTCGCGACATGCGCTTCGCCGTGGAGCATGTCCTTGGAATGCTGGCGGCAGGTGATTCCGCCGAGACGATCCTCCACGAATACCCGGTCCTGGAACCGGAGGACATCCAGGCGTGCCTGCTCTTTGCCCACCGCTCAATCGCCGGTGAGGATGTCCACGAGCGCGTGCCCGTCCGCAAGTCTTGAGGTTCCTGCTCGACGCGTGCGCCGCGTCTCGGAGCATGCGCGCAACACTGACCGGCCTGGGCCACGACGTTCTGTCAGCTTTGGAGGCAGCGCCCCGCGCCACGGACGATGAGCTGCTCGCCCTGGCGCTCGCGGAGCAGCGGATACTCATCACGGAGGACAAGGACTTCGGCGAGCTGGTGTTCGTGGCGCCGCTTGCCGCATCCCTGCATCATTCGCTTCACCGACATGCCCGTTGCAGAGAAGGTCGCCGCAATGCGTCATCTGATTGAGCGCCACGCGGACGCGATGCACGAGGCGAGCATGATTGTGGTCACGCGTAGCCGGGTACGCGTACGTCGCGGAGAACGCGGGGAGTCCTGACGGCCCGATAGGGTGGGCTCGTTCTATACTCCATGCGCCTCGCGGCAGTTCGCGCCGCGAGGCCTGCTGGAAAGGGAGCGCGTCTGGACGGGTCGCAACTCGCGCGCGAGGTCGTCGACGCACTAGTGGACCGCCAGGCGTCGGAAGTCGTGCTGCTCGATCTCGAGGGGCTCTCCAGCTTCACGGACTACTTCGTGATCGCCAGCGCCGACAGCGGGCGGCAGATGCGCGCGCTCGCGGATGCCGTCGACCAGATTGCCGCGACGCACGAGGGCGCGCGCCGCGCCAACCGCCCGCTCTGGGAAGGCAGCAACGAGGACGGCTGGCGGCTCGCCGACCTCGGCGACACGGTGGTGCACATCTTCTCCGTCGAGCAGCGCGCCTACTACAACCTCGAGGGTCTGTGGCGGCGCGCGCGCGAGGTCGTCCACATCCAGTAGCGGCTACGTATCCGGATCGCGATCGCCCGTTAACCCGCAGGTAGTACGACTCCGGGAGGGTGATGCTCGCGGTGGGGCGGTCCCGGGTTCGTCGAGTTCATGCTCAACGCCGCGCCCGTGAGCATCCTCTCGATGGGCGTCCTCTTCGCGGTCCTCTACGTCGCGTTCCGGAAGAAGGTCACGACGACAGCCGCCAGCCGTGAGGCGGTCATGCGCGAGGACGCGACGAGCGCGATCAAGGACCGACGCTTGCTGATCAAGACCTGCGTGGTGTTCGCGTTCACGTTCGCCGGCTTCCTCGTCACGATCTCCTGGACGTCACGCCGGGGTTCGTCGCTGTTGCCGGCGCCGCGGTGCTGGTGCTCGTCTCCCGCATAGACCCGCAGGAGGTGGTGCAGCACGTCGAATGGACCACGCTGGCGTTCTTCAGCGGGCTGTTCATGCTGGTCGGCGGGCTCGCCGAGGCGGGGATCACGCTGGAGATCCGGGACTGGATGGTGGACGCGTCCGACGGAAGCGAGCGCAACCTCGCCTTCCTGCTCGTCTGGTTCGGCGGCGTGACCTCCGCCATCATCGACAACGTCCCGTACACCGCCACGATGGTGGAGGTGGTCGGCGGATTCTCCGGCAGCGAATCCGCGGGCGCCTCGCCGCTGTGGTGGGGGCTGGCCCTGGGGGCCGACCTCGGCGGCAACGCCACGGTTGTGGGGGCATCGGCCAACGTCGTCGCCATCAACCTCGCCCGTGCCAGCGGCTACCACAGCGGCGAGGCGCAGTTCTTCCGCTACGGCATCTTCGTCAGCGTGCTCACGCTGCTGGTCTCCACGGGCTATCTCTGGCTGCGCTACTACCCATAGCCGCCGGGATCGGTGGCGGAGTCACCCGGAGAACACGCCCCGCGTGAGCCGCTACTGTGTACCGTCTGGCGAGGCGGTGCGCGCATGACCCGTACTGGAACTCCGTCGCCGAGGCTGTCCGAGGGCGTCGCGCTGCCCGTGTGCCGCGCGTGAGACGGGCCGTCCGGGGGCGCCTCTCCCCGCAGACTCCCGTGTTCTACGGCTGGTACATCGCAGGCGGCGGCGGCGCGATGAACCTGCTGGTGTTCGGGATTGCCTCGCTCGGGATGGGTGTGCTGATCGACCCGATGCGCGAGGAGCTGGGCTGGAGCCTGGCTGCGATCTCCCTGGGGTTCTCGCTGCGCAGCTTCGAGCAGGGCCTGCTGGCGCCGATCAGCGGGGCGCTGGTCGATCGGCTCGGCCCGCGGAGGATGTCCCTCAGCGGGGTGGTGCTGCTTTCGGGCGGCTTGTTGCTCTTCTCGCAGGCGCGCGATCTGCCCGTCTACTACGCGGCGAGCGTGATCTCGGCGCTGGGGCAGAGCCTCGCCTCGGGCACGCCCTTCAACGCTGCGGTCGTGAACTGGTTCCATCGCAAGCGGGCCAGGGCCATGGGGGTGGTCGCCGCGGGCCGCGGCGGCGGGTACTTCGTGGTCCCGCTGTTCGCACTGCTGGTGACCGCTGCCGGCTGGCGCGAGGCGCTCGTGATCGTGGCGCTGCTGATCCTCGTCGTCGGGACCGTGATGGCCTTGATTGTGCGGGACCGGCCGGAGACGTACGGCCTGCTCCCGGACGGCGAGCCCGCCGCCGGCGCGGAGGCCAGGGAAGGGAGCGCCCCGGCGCGCCCCTCGTCGCTGACGGGGATGAACGTGCCGGAGGTGCTGCGCGGGCGGGTCTTCTACCTGCTGACGATCTCGACCGGGCTCACGGCCGGCCAGTCCGTGGCGTGGACAGTCCACCAGGTGCCGCACATGACGCACTCGGGGTTCTCGCTGACCGAGGCCGGCCTGGTCGTTGCGGTATACGGAGTGGTGCAGGTCGCGATGCGGCCGGCCGTTGGCTGGCTTGCCGACCTCGTCGGCCGGCATCAGCTCTACATCGCGTCGTTCGTGCTACAGGGCGTGGGCCTGTTCATCTTCGCGCAGCTCAGCACGGACCGGCTCTGGCTGCTGCCGCTCTACTACCTGACGTACGCGACGGGGCACGCGATCTGGGTGATCCTCTTCATCACCGCCGTCGCGGACTACTTCGGCGCGCGGCGATTCGGCACCCTGCAAGGGCTCACCTCCTCGCTCACGATGCCCTTCGGGATGCTCGGTCCGTTGCTCGCCGGCATGGCCTTCGACGAGTTCGGCAGCTACCAGCTGATCTTCACGATCTACGCGCCGCTGACGGCGCTGGCGGCGATCTTCGTCGTCCTCGCCGGACGCCCGCGAGGCGAGTTCGCCTGACTCGGGCATGCGTGAGGGCTAGTCGAGTTGCGGGGGCGGGCAGCGGCGGAGCTGCCGGCGGGTAGGCGTGAGTGCCTCGGTGCGGGGCTCGGGCGCGAGCAACCATTCCTTGATATTCCGCGGGGACGGCCGTCGCGTCTCGCCTGAGTCGGGGTGAAGCCCGGGCGACTCGGCACCGGCCTCGTGCTCTTGGTAGTTCGTCCGGGCCTCCCCCCTCGTCACTGCCGGTCACGTGCGTGCCCCAGCTGTGTCAGGGTACCGTCGATCACCTAGCAGGGTGATGAAAAAGTCCGCGGCGGCGCTTTTGGGCTGAAATCGCGCTGGCCGCGACATCAAGAAACCCAATGTTTCTGGGCTCTACGCCAGCCCACCGAATGGCCAGTGAGACCCTACGGCTCAGGATCAGGGGTTTTTCAGATGGGATGAGGGCTGGTCTCCTCCTCAAGGGGATACTCGTCCCCGGTAAGCGGCCTCGAATCGGGCCCAGAACGGCTTCTCAGAGCCAGAGAGGTAGAAGACCAGCCATGCAGCAGCATATCGCAACGGCAGAGCGCGTTGAACGGGAGGAAGCCAGCGGAGTCACCTGGGGCCTCGATGTGAGCGACCGTCACACCCAGATCTGCGTGCTCGGCCCCGCCGGGGACGTGCAGCGCGAGCAGCGCGTCCGCACGACGGCCCTCGCGCTGAGGCGAGCGCTCGGGGAGCTGCCGGCGGCACGGGCGGTGCTGGAGGCGGGACGGCACTCGCCGTGGCTGAGCCGGCTGCTGACCGAACTCGGTCACGAGGTGATTGTCGCCAACCCCCGCCAGGTAGCGCTGATCGCACGCAGCCACCGCAAGGACGACCGCAGCGACGCCGAGCAACTGGCACGGCTGGGTCGCCTCGACCCCAAGCTGCTCGCCCCGATCCGTCACCGCAGCGCGCAGGCCCAGCAGGATCTCGCGGTCGTGCGCGGCCGCGACGCGCTCGTGCGCTCGCGGACGCAGCTCATCAACCACGTGCGCGGCGCCGTCAAGGCGTGGGGCGCCGCGCTGCCGAAGGTGACCGCGCCAGCCTTCCATCGCAAGGCAGCGGAGCACATCCCGGCTGAACTGCGCACCGCACTGCTGCCGCTGCTCGAGGTGATTGGCGAGCTCAGCGCCCGCATCGCCGCCGCCGGCCGGGAGGTCGAGGCGCTGTGCGCGGCCTACCCCGAGACCGCCGCGCTCCGCCAGGTCGCAGGCGTCGGTCCCATCACCGCCCTCACCTTCGTGCTGACGATCGAGGATCCCGCGCGCTTTCCCCGCAGCCGCGAGGTCGCACCCTACCTCGGCCTCGTGCCCAGGCGTCGCGACTCCGGCGGCCGCCACACGCAACTGGGGATCACCAAACGTGGCGACTCCCACCTGAGGCGGCTGCTCGTGCAGGCCGCGCAGTACGTCCTCGGACCGTTCGGACCAGACTGCGACTTGCGCCGCTGGGGCGAGCGCTACATGGCCTCGGGAGCGGGGAACGCGAAGAAGCGCGCGGTCGTCGCCGTGGCGCGACGCCTCGCAGTGTTGCTGCACGCGCTCTGGCGCAGCGGCGAGGTCTATGAGCCGCTGCGCCAGGCCGCCACGGCGGAGGGGGAGGCTGCGTAGCGGGCGACGGGAAGACGGCGAACCACCACCAGACGACCACCAACGGCTGCACCGTGATGCTGAAGACCGGGCGACTGCGACAGGCTGCTGGTCCACCCAAGGACGCTTT
Organism: Dehalococcoidia bacterium; assembly: GCA_965247925.1. GTDB lineage: Bacteria > Chloroflexota > Dehalococcoidia > UBA2979 > UBA2979 > VXMT01. The sequence continues at coordinate 69,037 of CBDFIB010000002.1, read as the reverse complement.
TCAGCTGGCAGCGCCCCCTGCAAGCAGGTTCCCCATCATGCACCGGGTCCAGAAGCGCGACCCCTCGGCGAGTGCGGATAGAAGCGGGGCACAGGTCACCATCCGGCATGGCGTGCAGACGGAGCGGCCACCACGTTGGCCGACTTGCAGATCGGACCAGCCCTCATAGAAGCAGCCTGCTAGGATGGGAGCCGCACATGGGCGGATCCGGCCGAGACAACTCCATGATGGACGACGAACACGCCACAATCGCTCGCAGCCAGGACCTCATCCGGCTCGCCGGATCCGTGACCGTGCCGGCGGCGAAGCGGGGCACCCCCTGGAACGAGGTGCTACGCGAGACGCGGCGAGCACTAGCAGCCACCCGACGGTGACCGCCGCGTCGGCATGGTCGCGCGAGGAGCCCTCCTGAGACCGCGCTACTCGAAGATCCAGCGGTCCGTGTCGCGCTCCCACGAGGGCGCCGCCTCGTCTCCGAAGAAGAGCGCGATCTCGCGCGCGGCGCTCTCCGGGCCGTCCGATCCGTGCACGAGATTGCGACCCACCTCGAGGGCGAAGTCGCCGCGGATCGTGCCGGGCGCTGCCCCGACGGGGTTCGTCGAGCCCAGCGTCTGGCGCGCAGCGGCGACCGCGTCCGGCCCCTCGAACACCGCTGCCACCAGCGGGCTCGAGGTGATGTAGTCGACCAGGCCCGCGAAGAACGGCTTGCCCTCGTGCTCCGCGTAGTGACGGCGCGCCAGCGCCTCGTCGGCCTGCATCAGCCGCAGCGCGACCAGCCGCAGCCCGCGCCGTTCGAGGCGGCCCAGCACCTCGCCGATCAGCCCGCGCTGGACCGCGTCCGGCTTCACCAGGATTAACGTGCGTTCCATCCGTGCTCCTTCTCTGCGCTCCGAGTGTTCTGCCTAGCTTGTTCGCGTTCGCGCCGCCGCCCGCGTGATCGATGGCGGCCGCAGGTACACCACGTCGACGAGCGCCGGATCGCCGTAGGCCTCGTGCAGCCGCGCGAGGCGCACGAGGTCCGCGGCGAGGCGCACGTTCTCCGAGGGCGGCGCCGCCGTCCCCTCGATGCCGGGGAGGGCGGCAAGCAGCTCATCGCTGAGTTCGCCGCACCAGCGCGCGCCGCGAGGCGCGGCGCTCAGGCAGGCGTCGAGCTCGTCGAGGCGCGGCGCCTCCAGCGTCACGGGCGCGCCGTCGCCGCCGAGTTCGTAGGCAGCCCAGGCGACGCGGCCGCCGCCCGGCTCGTGCGTGGCGACCACCGGCCGCCCGCGGACGAGCTGCGGGAACGCCGCCGCCTCGAGGCGCGAGACGCCCGCGAGCGGGATGCCGAGCGCGAGCGCCAGTCCCTGCGCGGTCGCGACGCCGCTGCGCAGGCTCGAATAGCCGCCCGGCCCCGCGTCGACCGCGATCGCCGCCAGCTCGTCGCGCGCGACGCCGGCCTCGCGCAACGCCGCGTCGATGCCGCCGAGCAGCTCGCGCGAGTAGTTCGTCTCCACGGTCCAGCGCCGCTCGATCAGCAGTTCGTCGCCGTCGAGCAGCGCGACGGCGGCATCGCTCGAGGCGCTGTCGATGCCCAGTTCGACGCGCCGCATCAGCCGCGCCCGCCGAGGCCGTCGAGGATGCGGTGGTAGCGCTCGCCGACGGCGACGAAGGTCAGCCGCCGCTCGTCGTCGCGCTCCGTCGAGAATTCGATCGCGACCAGCAGGTGCTCGCTCGGCAGCGCTTCGAGGCCGCGCTCCGGCCACTCGACCAGCAGCGCGCCGTCCGCGGCCTGCTCGGCGAGCGCCAGCTCCTCGACCTCTTCGAGCTCCGTCAGCCGGAAGAGGTCGGCGTGGTGGAGTGCGTCGGGGCGGTCCGTGGGACGGGTGGCGGGGTCCTCGGTGGCCGGGAGGTCGTGGCGCGCAAGCAGGACGAAGGTGGGGCTGTTGACCGGCCCCTCGACGCCGAGGCCGGCGCCGACACCCTGGACGAGCGTCGTCTTGCCCGCGCCGAGCGGTCCCTGCAGCAGCACCACGTCGCCGGCCCGCAGCAGCCGCGCGAGGCGCCGCCCGAGGGCGCGCGTGCGGGCCGCGCCCTTCGTCGTCACGAGCATCCGGTTGGCGGTGTGCACGTCGCCCCGCTCCGTCGTTGGTGGCCAGTCCGTCGCCGGCGGGCGGCTCAGCGCAACTGGTCCCAGCCCGTGGTTGCCGGGTCGATGCGCCGCCCCGACGGATCGAGGGCGATCGCCTCGCCGGGCGGTCCCGTCACGACCCGGCCGATGCGTGTCAGCGGCGACAGTTGGGCCTCGGAGGCCGCGCCTGCCGCGAGCGCGTCGAGCGTAGCAGCAGGCCCGCAAAGCGCCAGTTCGTAGTCCTCGCCGCCGCCGAGCGCCAGCGCGAGCGCGCGATCGCTGCCCAGCAGCGCCACGGCCGCGGGGTGCAACGGCAGCGCTGCCGCCTCGATCTCGATCGCCACGCCCGAGGCCGCCGCGACGTGGCCGAGGTCCTGCAGCAGCCCGTCCGAGAGGTCGATGGCGCAGCGCAGCCCGGCGGCGAGAGCCGCCCGGCCCAGCGCGATCCGCGCACGGGGCCGGCGGTGTGCGGCGATCAGCGCCGCCGCCTCCGGCTCCGACTCTCGTTCCGCCTCGATCAGCGCGAGCCCTGCCCCAGCCGCACCCGGCGCGCCCGAGACGGCGACGGCGTCGCCCGGCCGGGCGGCGTCGCGTCGCAGTAGCGCGCTGCCGTCGCTCGCGCTCCCGATCGCGGTCGCGCTGAAGCTGGTGCACGCCGCGCGCGCGATGTTGCCGCCCGCGATCCGCGCGCCGGAGCAGCGGCAGGCCGCGGCCAACCCGTCCACGAACGCATCGAGGTCCGCGAGCGAGACGTCGGGCCCGAGTTGCGCCGCGATCAGCAGCGGGCCGGGCTCGGCGCCCATCGCCGCGAGGTCGGAGAGGCTGGTTGCGGCGCAGCGCCAGCCGACGTCGGTCAGCGACATCGTGTCGCGCCGCCAGTGCGTGCCCTCGACGAGGCTGTCGACGGTCGCGACGGTCGTTGAGCCCTCGTGGGCCCACGCCGCGGCGTCGTCGCCGGGCGGCACGAGGATGTCGTGCGTGGCGGCGTCGCCGAGGCGCTCGATGATGCGCTCGATCAGCCCGAACTCGCCGAGGTCGCTGAGGCTCATGGCGCGTGCTCCCGGGCCGCGCTCAGGCGCCCGGCCGGCGCAGCTCCTGCGACTCCCCGTTCTCCTCGATCCAGCCCTCGACCACGGCTGCGTGGATCGCGCGTTCCAGCGCCTTGCGCAGGCCCTGCGAGAGGCGCGCGAAGCGCAGGGTGCGGGACGCTGCCCTCAGCACGGCATCGTGCGCCGTCCACTCCCCGGCCGGGAGCGCCGCCTCGAGGGCGTCGCGCAACTCGGCGTCCGGCACGTCGCCGATGTCGGCGGCCTTCCGCGCCGCTGCCGGCTCGGGTTCGGGCTCGGGCTCGGGCTCGGCTCGGGGGCAGCCTCGGGAGCCTCGTCGTCCTCCTCGGAGTCGGGTGTGGGCTCCGACTCAGGGGTGCGACTGCTCTGGGCCCGGTCGTCTTCGAGGTCGATCCTGGCGAGCGCGGCGAGCGTGTCGCCCTCGCCGATGTTCATCACCGCGACGCCCCGCGCCGTCCTGCTCAGCTGGCGGATGTCGCTCGGGTCCGTACGCATGACGATGCCCTCGCGGGACACGAGGATGATCTCCTGGCCGGCGGTGACGGCGCGCGCGACGGCGAGCGGTCCGCTCCGGTCGGTCGTCCTGAACGTGAGCATGCCCATGCCGCCGCGGCCCTTTGTCGGGTATTCCACGATCGGCGTGCGCTTGCCGACACCACGCTCCGAGACCAGCAGCAGGTCCTCGCCGTCGCTGTCGATCACCAGCCCGACCACGCGTTCGCCGTCCCCCAGCCGCATGCCGCGCACCCCGCCCGATGAGCGCGAGGCGACGCGCAGCGAGCCGACCGGGAAGCGGATCGCTCGCCCAGCGCTGCTGACGAGGATCGCGTCGTGCCCGTCGCCGGCGGCGTGCGCCGCGATCAGGGTGTCACCGCGCTTGAGGTTCATCGCGATCAGGCCGGCGCGGCGCACGGACTCGAACTGCTGCAGCGGCGTGCGCTTGACGTCGCCGCCGGCGGTCGCGAGCACCATCGAGTCGCGGCTGAAGTCCGAGACCACGACCACGCTGGTGACGCGGTCCGTGGCGTCCATCTCCACCAGGTTCACCAACGGGACGCCGCGCGCCTGGCGCGTCGCCTCGGGCGCCTCGTAGCCGCGCAGCGAGTAGACACGGCCCTGCTGCGTGAAGAACAGCAGCGAGTCGTGCGTGTCGCAGACGACGAGGTGGTTCGCGGCGTCCTCGTCACGCGTCGGCGCGCCGGTCACTCCGCGCCCGCCTCGCCCCTGGCGGCGGTAGGTCTCCAGCGGCACGCGCTTCATGTAGCCCGCGTCCGATACGGTGACGACGATGCGCTGGTGCGGCACCAGATCCTCCGCCGAGATCTCCCCGGCGGGCTGCGCGAACGCCTGGGTGGCGCGTTCGTCGCCGTAGCGCTCCTTCAGATCCGCGCAGTCGTCCCTGATCAGCCCGTCGATCTTTTCCGGATTCGCGAGCAGGTCTTCGAGCCAGGCGATCTGCGTGGCGAGCTCCGCGTGCTCGTCCTCGATGCGCTTTCGCTCGAGCGCGGCGAGGCGGCGCAACTGCATGTCCAGCACCGCCTGCGCCTGCCGCTCCGACAGCCACTGCTCGGCGTCGTCCGCGTCCGTGCTACTCGCCTGCGCGTCGGGACCCGCCATCAGCGCGGCCTTCGCCGCGTCCGCGGATTCCGAGGCGCGGATCGCCGCGATCACCCAGTCGAGGTGCTCGATCGCCCGCAGCAGGCCCTCGAGGATCTCCGCGCGCTCACGCGCCTTCTTGAGGTCGAACTCGCTGCGCCGCCGGATCACCTCGCGGCGGTGGTCGAGGAACGCCTCCAGCGCCTCCTTCAGGCTGACCGTCTTCGGCTGTCCGTCGACGAGCGCGAGCATGTTGACGGCGAAGGTCGATTGCAGCGCGGTGAGCTTGAACAGCTGGGCCTCGACGGCCGCCGGCGTGCCGGCCCGCGAGAGCTCGATCACGATCCGCATGCCGTCGCGGTCGGACTCGTCGCGCAGGTCGGAGACGCCCTCGATGCGCTTGTTGCGCACGAGGTCGGCGATGCGCTGGATCAGCGTGGATTTGTTGACCTGGTAGGGCAGCTCCGTGACGATGAGCTGGATGCGCCCCGCCTCGGTCTGCTCGTGGGTGATCACGCCCTGCATCGTGACCTTGCCGCGACCGCTCGCGTAGGCCTGCCGGGTCGCCTCGCGGCCGAAGATGCGGCCGCGCGTCGGGAAGTCCGGGCCCTGCACGTGCTGCATCAGATCGTCGATGCCCGCCTCGGGGCGGTCGAGGAGCAGTGTCAGCGCGTTGCAGATCTCGGTGAGGTTGTGCGGCGGCACGTTCGTAGCCATCCCGACCGCGATCCCGCTGGCGCCGTTGAGCAGCAGGTTGGGAATGCGCGAGGGCAGCACGACCGGCTCGTTGACCGAGTCGTCGAAGTTCGGCTGGAAGTCGACCGTGTCGCGGTCGAGGTCGGCGAGCAGCTCGCTGGCGATCGGGGCGAGGCGCGCCTCGGTGTAGCGCATCTGCGCCGGCGGGTCGCCGTCGACGGAGCCGAAGTTGCCCTGCCCGGTGACGAGCGGGTAGCGCATGGTGAAGTCCTGCGCCATCCGCACCAGCGTGTCGTAGATCGCCTGGTCGCCGTGGGGGTGGAACTTGCCCATCACCTCGCCGACGACGCGGGCGGTCTTCTTCAGCGCGGAGTTGGGGCCGACCCCCAGCTCCTGCATCCCGAAGAGGATGCGGCGCTGCACCGGCTTGAGCCCGTCGCGCACATCGGGCAGCGCGCGCGAGACGATGACCGACATCGCGTAGTCGAGGTAGGAGACGCGCATCTCGTCTTCGATGCGCGTGGTCTGGATACGTTCGGGGGTCTCTTGAACCAACGTCTGCCTCGGACGGGGAGTGCGGGAGCGTCCGTGTGTCTATTGTACCAGCGCGCGCGCTCAGGAACCGGTCTCGCTGCGCCCCTCACCCCGCGCGGCCGCCTCGATCCGCGCGAGGTACCGGGGGGGCAGGCCGGCCGAGCGCGCGCCGCGCAGCATCGTGTCGAGGTAGGCGGCGGACGGCGCGATGTGCTCCGCGTGCGGCTCCGCGACCTGGTAGGCGAGGCAGTCCACGACTCCGCCCTCGGCCGTCGTCACGGCAACTTCGATCCGCCGGTAGCGCGGGGGCGAGGCGGCTACGCCCTCCTGACGATCGAGGGCGTCACCGTCTGCGGAGTCGATGCGCCAGACGACGCCCTGGACCTCGCCGCCGGGATCGGGGCGGATGTCGGCGACCCCACCGTCCCAGCGCTCGCTGCGCCGTGTGAAGGCGAGCCGATAGCCGGGCAGCCGGGCGGTCGCCTCGAGGCGGGCGGAAGGGCAGCTCTCGTGCAGCCGCGCCTCGCTCAGGTTGGAGCCGTACGCGAAGTAGCGGAACTCCGGCGGCGGAGTCGTCACCCGGCGTCCGGCGCTGCGGTCTCGGCGCAGGCCGTCACGAACGCCTCGAACAGCGGGCGCTGCTGATCCGCGATCTCTTCGCGCTCCGGGTGCCACTGCACGGAGACCACCCAGCGCCGGTCAGGGCGCTCCAGCGCCTCGACGATGCCGTCGGCGGTCGTCGCGGCGACCCGCAGGCCGGGCGCGAGGCGATCGGGCGTGACGGCCTGGTGGTGCCGCGAGTTGACGTTCAGCGAGCGCTCGCCGAACAGACCCGCGAGGAGCGAACCCTCGGCAAGCGTCACCTCGTGCCAGCCGGAGTCGATCGCGCCGTCCTCGCCGCTGCGCGCGCGGTGCGGCTCACGCTCGGCGATGTGCTGCAGCAGCGAGCCGCCGTGGGCGACGTTGAAGAGCTGGTGTCCGCGGCAGATTGCCAGCACCGGCAGGTCGCGCTCGAGGGCGTCCTGCAGCAGCGCGGTCTCGAACTCGTCGCGCGCTGCGTTCGTCGCGGTCACGTAACTCGAGGGCGTCTCGCCATAGCAAGCGGGATCGACGTCGAGACCGGCGCTGATCAGCAGCCCGTCGAAGCCCTCGATCCGCGTGCCCGGCCGCCAGTCGTCGAGGTCGAGCGCTTCGCAGTCGGCGCCGGCTTCCCCGAGGCGATCGGCGTAGTCGTCCCAGCGTTCGCCGATCACCTCTTCGGCGCGCGTGACCAGGATGCGGGGGCGGCGCTTGCGTCCGGCGGAGGCGGGTACGGTCACGGGCTGACTCCCTCGAGGCGAGCGTGCCAGCAGACGGCGCGGCGGAGTGGTGGAGATGATGGTCGGGGTGCGCAGATTTGAACTGCGGACCTCGTCGTCCCGAACGACGCGCTCTGCCAAGCTGAGCTACACCCCGATGGCGCCGCGAGGCGCAGCAGGGATCGTAGCACTGAGCCGATCCGGGCGTCGAGTTGGCAGTGCTCACGCTGGCCCTCGGAGCGTCCGGACTACTGGCCGCGAGCCGATCGCAGGACCGTGATGCCCTCGTCGGGGAAACGCTGATCGAGCGAGTAGACAATCGGATCCGGCTCCGACCGCGCAGCTGCCCAGACCAGCGCATCGCCAAAGGAGACGCGACCCGACGGCCGGCAGAGCAGTAACGCCTCGATCACAAGGTGTGTATCGAGCCGGAAGGTATCGATGTTCGCCTTGCGGAGCAGGGCAACGAGGTGGTCGACGATGGCTTCCCTCGGCACGTCGTATTCGGAGCGAAGCACGTACGCCGCCTCGAACAGCACGATGTCCGTGATCAGCAGCGGATCCTCGCCGTCGATCACCCGCGCGCTGAGATCGGCGAGGTCTGGCGGATCTCCGGTGAAATAGTGAACGAGCATCGAGGTGTCGAGCAGCCTGCTCACTGGGCCCGGGGCACTTCGCGTTCCCGCTCCGCGGCGGCATCCCGCCAGGCGCGCTCCCTCGCCTGATCCCAGTCCTCGTGCGCCACGTCGCGTCGCACGTAGGCGGCGAGGCTGCCCTTCAAGGATTCGTTGTGATCGGGTGGCAGGAAGTAGATCTCGACGTGGTCGTCGGCGACGCGCTGCAGCGCGACCCACCCGGGGCCGATTCCGAGCCGGTCGCGAATCTCCTTCGCGATCACGACCTGGCCCTTGGATCCAACCACGTACGCCATGGTAGTACCTCCTGTCGCTAGTATAACTTTAGGGTGTATGTCGGAGCGAGCGACCATCCCCACGGCTCGACACGGCTCTGCGCGGAGGTCTGCGCTCTGACGTATGATCTTGATTGCTCGTGGCGGGGTGGAGGGCGCGTCCATGCGCTTGCGGGTCCCTGCACCTCGACGACTGCGGTCGCTCGTGCTCCTCGCACTGCTCGGCTCGGCGTTCGCGCTCGCCTCGCTTGCGGACGCCCCGCGCAGCGAAGCCGACCCACTCGATCTCGGCGAGGAAAACTCGTGGCTGCGGGTGCAGAACATCGGACGCCGCGACGCGAAGATCGAGATCGAGTTCTTCGATCTCGACGGCACACCAGTGGGCAGCGACCGCTGCCCGCGCGAGGGCGCGTGCGAGGCGCTGAGGCCCGGCTACGGCTGGTCGTTCTTCCAGCAGGAATACGCCGAACTCGACGAGGGCTATCGCGGCTCCGCCGTGGTCTCGGTCGATCAGCCGTTCGTTGCGCTGCTCGCCCGCGATGTCTTCGAGAACGGTCAGTTCCGGATCGGTGGCGACGCGCTCAGCCTGGCGCCCGGAACCGCGACGCACTTCGCGCCGATCGTGCAGCGCACCGCCCAATACGTCTCGCGCATCTCCATCGAGAACACCAGCCCCACGCTCGATGCCTGCTTCCAGATCGTCTACTACGACGAGGGAGCCACCCGTCCCACCGTGATCGATCCACCCGGGCCCACGGAGGGCTGTCCGCGGGGCGGCGCCCTGGTCCCACCGCGCGCCACGCTGCTGCGCGATGAGCACAACCTGCCGGTGCCGGAGGGCTTCGACGGCTCGGCCGTGGTGCAGGGCCTGCGGACCGAGTCCGGTGTGCCGGCACAGGACCAGATGCCCTCGATGACCGTCGACACGCGCGAGCGCGAAGGTCCGGGGCTCGCGATGTACCGAGGCATCGACTACGCCGAGATGAGCCGCGACGTCGTGCTCCCGCTCGTCGACCGCAACGCCAGCGAGGGGCAGACCACCTGGACGACGCGCTTCCGCGTGGTCAACAGCATTCCGCCCGTGACCAATGAACTGCAGATTCTGTTTGCCGGTCACAACGCCGCTGGAGACGAGATCGAGATCGAGCATGAGGTCGACGTGCTCTCCGTGCTGACCTGCGACCAACACCTCGACGGCGCCGGCGGCTGCCTGCCGGAAGGCGTCTCGCTGCCGGACACGTTCTTCGGCACGGTGCGGATCCAGGCCGAATACCCGATCGCGGTCGTTGCGCAGCGCCTCTCGGCGGACGGCGCGCTCGCCGACTACCGCGGCTTCACCGCCGCCGAGGCTGCGCGCGAGGTGATGCTGCCCGTGCTGAACAAGAACTTCGGCCCCTGGGGAGGGTTCCAGGGCTGGAACTCATGGTTCCGCGTCGTCGCCTTCGACGGATCCCGCGCGCGCATCAACGTGCTCTACTTCTCCAAGCACTTCCCGAACGGGCGGATATCCCCGACCGTTACCGTCGATCACTACCGCACGCTGCGCCAGTGGGAAGATGGAACCCTGCCCGACGGCTGGGTTGGCGGCGCGGTCGTGATCGCCGACCGCCCGATCGTCGTGATCGCCAACCTCGAGAGTGACGTGTTCCAGGGCGATCCCGTGATGCTCTACAACGGAATAGCGGCCCGCTAGGCAGCTCGTGACGAGGACGATGGAGGGACGATGCCCCGCGACGAAATGATGACCACGGAGCAGGTGCTCTCGCGCTTCAGCGCGGGGCCGGCGAGCGGCGTCTTCACGGACGGCTCCTGCTACGGCAATCCCGGCCCCGGCGGCTGGGGCGTGGTCCGTGTCCGCGACGGCGAGGTCCTCGCGCAGCGACACGGCGCGCACCCCGCCACCACCAACAACCGCATGGAGTTCGAAGCGATGATCGCCGGGCTGGAGATGATCGACCCCTCCGAGGCCGAGAACATCTACAGCGACAGCAACCTGGTCGTGCAGACGCTCAACGAGTGGGCGGCGGGCTGGGAGCGGCGAGGCTGGAAGCGCCGCGCCGGCCCGGTCAAGAACCTCGATCTGGTCCAGCGCGCCTGGACGCTCGCGCAGGAGCGGCCGCACGCCCGCATCCAGTGGATCCGCGCCCACAACGGCGCGCGCTGGAACGAGTACGCCGACGCTCTCGCGACGGCCTACATGCGCGATCTGGTCTGAGCACCCGGCGTTCGGGACCGCGATCGCTCACCCAATCGACTACCCTAGGGCGCACAGTTCATCACGAGAGCGAGACCGGCAGCGATGACCGCGAGCACCGGCGAACAACTGCGTGATCAGCCCGTCGAGCCTCGCGAGGCGTACCGCTGGTGCGAGCGCTACGCCCGCCGCCGCGGCGAGAACTTCACCGTCGTCTCCTGGTTCCTCCCGCGCAAGCTGCGCCCGCACTTCTTCGCCGTCTACGCGTTCTGCCGCTACACCGACGACCTTGGCGACGAGGCCGAGGGCGACCGGCTCGCGCTGCTGGGCGCCTGGGAGAGCGACTTGCACGAGGCCGTCGCGGGAGCGCCGTCGCGCCCGCTGCTCACCGCCCTCGCGCGCACGATCGCGCACTGCCAGATCCCGCTCGATCCGTTCCTGCGCCTGATCGAGGCCAACCGCATCGACCAGCGCGTCTCCCGCTTCGAGAGCTACGACGACGTCCTCGACTACTGCAGCTACTCGGCGACCCCCGTGGGCCAGATGGTGCTGGCCGTGCTCGGCTATCACGACGCCGAGCGCATCGCCCTCTCCGACGCGACGTGCATCGGACTGCAGCTCGCCAACTTCTGGCAGGACGTCTCGGTCGACATCGAGAAGGGCCGCATCTACCTGCCGCAGGAGGATCTGCGCCGCTTCGGCTGCGACGACGCGCAGATCATCGAGGGGCGCTTCGACGATCGCTTCCGCGATCTGATGCGCTTCCAGGTGGAGCGCGCGAGGGCGCTCTTTGCCGAGGGGAGCGCCCTGGAGCCGCTCATCCGGCGCTCCGCGCGCACCGACATCCGCCTCTTCCGGCTCGGCGGCGAGGCGATCCTCGATGCGATCGAGGCGGCCGGCTACGACACGCTGAGCGCGCGCCCGCGCGTCACGCGCGCCGTGAAGCTGCGGCTGGCGCTCGTCCACGGCCTGCGCGTCGCGCTCAGGCTCTGAATCGATCGGGAAGGAGGAGCGGGCGATGTCGTTCGATGTCCTGGCCGAGCTCGAGGCGCACGGCACGGAGCGCTTCACGCCCGAGGAGGCGTACGCGTGGTGCAGGACCTTCACGAAGGAGCGCGCGTCCAACTTCTACTACGCCTTCACGATCCTCCCGGCGAGGAAGCGCAACGCCATCTACGCCGCCTACGCCTTCAGCGGCTACGTCGACGACATCGCCGACGAACTCACGGAGCGCTCGCGCCAGGAAGAGGAGATCGCCCGGGCGCGCGAGCGCCTTGAGGCCTGCTACGAGGGCGCGCGCCAGGGGCCGCTGTTCATCGCCCTGGGCGACGCCGTCGATCGCTTCGGAACGCCGCGCGAACACTTCGAGGAGCTGGTCAACGGTGTGGAGATGGACTTCACCATCAACCGCTACGGGACCTGGGCCGATCTCCAGCAGTACTGCTACCGGGTGGCCTCGATGGTCGGCCACATCTGCGTCTCCATCTTCGGGGCCAAACCGCATCCCCGCGCCGGGGAGTTCGCGACGAGCATGGGCCTCGGCCTGCAGATCGTGAACATCATGCGCGACGTCAAGGAAGACGCCGCACGCGGGCGCGTCTACTTCCCCGAGGACGAACTGGAGGCGCACGGTCTCACGCCCGATGACATCCTCGCCTGCCGGTACGACGCGCGATTCGTCTCGCTGATGGTCGCGCAGGGCGAGCGCGCCCACCACTACTTCCGCCTCGGACGCGGGCTGTTGCCGCTGCTCGACCTGCGCTCGCGGATGTGCGTGAACGTGCTCCAGGGCGTCTACTTCGAGCTGCTGAAGCGCATCGAGACGCGCGGCTACGACGTGCTCTCCGAGCGGGTCCGCCTGAGCGGGTTCGAGAAGCTGACCGCGATCGCGCGCCTCTGGGCCGGCGCCGCCCTGCTCGGGCCCGCGCGATCGAGCTGACGCCGGCGCCGCCGTGAGAGTCGGCGTCATCGGCGCGGGGCTCGCGGGCCTGGCGGCTGGCCTGGAGCTCGCCGACCGCGGCCACGAGGTCGAACTGCTCGAACGCCGCCCCTGGGCCGGGGGCGCCACCTACTCCTTCCGCGATGACGAGACCGGCGACGAGATCGACAACGGCCAGCACCTCTTCATGCAGTGCACCACCGCCTACCGAGCCTTCCTCGAACGCCTCGGCACGCTCGATCTCACGAGGCGTCAGCGACGGCTGAGCGTCCCCGTCTTCGACGAGGCGGGCAGGCGCTCCGACCTCACGGCCGCGAAGCTGCCCTTCGGCCTGCACCTCGCGCCCTCGCTGCTGCGCTACCGCCATCTCTCCTGGCGGCAGAAGGCGCAGATCGTGCGCGCCTTCCTCGCGATCCGCCGGCTCGACCGGGAGGAGCGCGCCCGCCTCGAGGGTCTGACCTTCGAGCAGTGGCTGCGCGAGCGCGGGCAGACGGCGGACACGATCCGCGAGTTCTGGGATTTCCTCGTGATCCCCACGCTCAACTGCCGTGCCGACCGGGCGAGCGCGAGTCAGTCGCTGTTCGTGATCGAGGAGGGCTTCCAGCGGGACGCCGTCGCGGCGGCGCTTGCCGTCCCCGCCGTCGGGCTCTCGAAGCTGCACGTCGAGCCTGCCGTGCGCGCCATCGAGGAGCGAGGCGGCGCCGTCTCGATGCGCACGCCCATCGAGCGCGTCGAGGTGGCCGGCGGGCGCGTCGAGGCGCTCGTCCTGCGGGACGGCGAGCGGCGGGTCTTCGACGCCTACGTGAGCGCCCTCGCTCCGTGGCGGCTGCTGCCACTGCTGCCCGAGGCCGTGCGCGGCGAGGGCACGCTGGGCGGGCTCGCCCGCTTCGAGCCCGCGCCGATCCTCAACGTCCACCTCTGGTTCGACCGGCCGGTAGCGGACTTCGCCTTCGCCGCCTTCATCCGCTCCGAGCTGCAGTGGGCCTTTAACCGCAGCCGCCTTGGGGGCGAGGACGAGGCGGCGAGGCAGCACCTCGTGCTCTCGATCAGTGCGCCGGGCGAGCTCTTCGCCCTCGGCAGGGAGGAGCTGCAGGAGCGCCTGCTCCCGCAACTGCGCGAGACCATCCCGGCGGCCCGCGATGCGGAGCTCGTGCACTGCCGGGCGGTGAAGGAGCCGGAGGCGACGTTCGTGCCCGCGCCGGGGCTGGAGCGTCCCGGCCCGCGCACCCCGCTCGCGAACCTCTTCCTCGCCGGCGCATACACGGACACGGGCTGGCCCGCCACGATGGAGTCGGCCGTGCGCAGCGGACTTGCGGCTGCGGCCGCTGTGCACGCCGCCGACGAATAGTCCTTCCGCCGGCCGGGCACGTTCGCGTACCGCCCCCCAACAGGCGTGATGCCTGTCGTACGATGGAAGGGCGGCGGAGACAGCAGGAGGGGCGCGACCATGACGTGGCTACCGACAAAGGCCGGGGCGAGTCGCTTGCGCGGGCTCGTGCTGCTGCTCGGGCTCAGCGCATTCGCGATGACCGGCTGCATCCGCTACGAGTTGGCGATCAGCATCAACGACGACGGCTCCGGCGTGCTGGGCACGATCGTGGCGATTAGCGACGCGTTTACCCAGGCCACGGGCGCCAGTACCGAGGACCTCGTCCCGCCGGACGATCTCCCGCCCAACGTGGACGTGAGCGAGTACCGCCAGGACGGCTTCACAGGCATCGAACTCGGGATCCCCTTCGCCAATCAGGCTGAACTCGGCCTCATCACCAGCGGGATGAGCGCGGGCGCCGACGGCGGCGGGCTCGGCGACTTCACGCTGGAGCGCAACGAGAGCGGAGGCTGGACCTTCTCCATGCTCGCCACGGTGGAGACGGGCGAGATAGCCGGAGATGCCGATGGCATCACGCCCGAGGAGATTCTCGAGGGCACCTTCTTCCGCATCCGCATCGCGCTGCCGGGCGAACTGGCCGAGCACAACGCCGATCGCGTCGAGGACGGCGCACTCGTCTGGGAGCTCGACCTCATGGCCACCGAGCCGAGGCAGCTGACGGCGCGCACCACAGCGGCTGCCCCGGCGCCTCCGAAGTCCGGCCACGGCCCCGCGGCCCTCGATGCCGGCACGGCGCCGGCGGACGGGTCTGCGGCAGCGGACGCGGCCTCCGCCGCCACCCGCGCGGCAATCGCCGCGGCAGCCCTGCTCGCGGTGGTGGTGCTGATCCGGCGCTTCGGCGTGCGCCCACGGAGAGAGACGCGAGGCTAGCGAGGAGCGGGCGGGCAGCGCGCCCGCCCGCCCTTCAGTCCGCCCGCTGGCAGGGGTCCTGGTTGGCTCGCGCGCGGCGTTCGTGTGGTGTCAGCGGCCCTGGAACTGCGGCTCGCGGCGCTCCATGAAGGAGCGGATGCCCTCGGCATTGTCCTCCGAGTTGAACATGTGGCCGATCGCCAGGCTGCTCCAGTCCATCACGCGGTGCATGTCCTCGTTGTCGTTCATGTAGGCGACGCGCTTGCTGGCGGCGATGCCGAGCGGCGGCCCGCTCGCGATCTGCTCCGCCAGCTCCAGCGCCGCGTCCAGCAACTCGTCCTTCGGCACGACCTTGAGCACGAGGCCGAGATCGAGCGCCTCCTGCGCGTCGATCATCCGCGCGGTCAGCATCAGCTCCAGGCCGCGCTGCTGGCCCAGTTGCTGCGGCAGGAAATGCCCCAGGCCGTAGTCGGCGAACAGCCCGCGCTTGAGCTGCGTCACCTGGAAGCGCGCGTCGTCGCTCGCGATGCGCAGGTCGGTGGCGAGGGCGAGCCCGAAGCCCATGCCCACCGCGTAGCCGTTGAGCGCGCCGATCACGGGCACATCGCAGTCGCGCATGGCGCGCGTGACCCGCAGCTCGCTGTGGGCGGGACGCCAGGGCGGCTTGCGCTCCTCGTTGAGGCTGCTGCGCTGCGCCAGCCCACCGACATCGGCGCCAGAGCAGAAGGCGCGGCCCTCGCCGGTGAGGATCAGGCAGCGCGTCTCGTACTCGCCCGTGTTGAGCGACTGGACGTAGCGCACGATTGTCTCGTCCATGGTGATGTGGAAGGCGTTGAGCTTCTCCGGCCGGTTCAGGCGGATGATCGTCACCGGCCCGCGGTGCTCGAACGTGACCCAGTTGGCGCTGTCTTCGCTGGTCATGGCGGCTCCCCTCGCGAGGGCTCAATGCTAGCGCAGGGGCTGCCGAGGGGGCGTCCCGCGCGCGGCGTCGTTCGTGGGCGGAGGTGCGTCGCACACGCCGGGCGTGGCCGCTCCGCCTGGTGACAAGTGCTATCGTTTGATACCAAACTGCGACATTGGACCGCGATACTACGTTTGTGCGGGTATTGGCGTTGATACGTGTGAGGGCACAGACATGACGACCGGCCACGATCGCTCCGACAGCCTCTGGCGGGCACGCGTATCGCGAAGGTCGGCGCTGCGCGGCGGCGTCATCGGGGGCGCCGGCCTTGCGGCCGCGGCGCTGATCGGCTGTGGCGACGAGGCAGACGAGGCGCCTCCTGCACCGCCCTCACCAACTGCCTCGGCGACGCAGGCTGCAGCAGCGACGGCCACGCCAGCGCAGGCTGGGCAGGCGAGCCCCACGGCGACACAGGCGCCGGCGGCGACGCCGACTCCGACGGCTGCGGGGGACGGGCCGCAACGGGGAGGCACGTTCAATGTCCACGCCTGGAGCACGGCCCCGAGCCTGGACCCGCACCGTACGCAGGCGCACGACGTCAAGGGCGCCGCCTCATACATCTACAGCATGCTGTTCAAACAGACCCCCGCGGCCTTTGAGGACGTGCCGAACCCGGAGATGACGGGCGATCTGGTGGAGTCGTGGGAGTTCACCCCGGGGCGCGACCAGTTGAGCATGACGCTCGTCCCCAACGCGAAGTTCACCGCGCCGATCAACCGCGTCGTCGACTCGGAGGATGTGCGCTTCTCCGTCAACCGCTTCCTCGGTCTCGAAGGGCACGAGCCGGCGCCGAACGCCGGGCAGCTCGACTTCATCCAGGCGATGGAGACGCCGGACGAGCGCACGATGACGTTCACGCTGTTGCCGTTTGCGCGCGTCCTCTGGCGGTTCGCAGACATCTTCAACATGCACATCATGCCGCGCGAGACGGGCAGCGCCTTCGACCCCACCCTGACGATGGTCGGCAGCGGCCCCTTCCTCTGGGACGAGTACAACCAGGACGCGAACTTCAAGGTTGTCCGCAACCCGGAGTGGTTCAACGGACCCGATGTCCCCTACCTCGATGTTGTCAACGAAGTCGTCCTCGGCCCGTTGACGGCGCTGACCCAGTACCAGGCGGGCGGCATCGATCTGTTCGGCGCCCCCACGCCCGACTTCGTCCCCGCCCTGGTGGTGGGCAATGCCAGGGGCCGCGTCGAGCCTCGCAAGGCGCTCGGCTTTGGCTACCTCGCGTTCGGCGAGCCCCGCGACGGCTCGGCCCCGTGGGTCGACCCGCGCGTGCGGCGCGCGATCTCGCTGACCCTCAACCGCCACGACATGATCGAGGCGCTCTACAACGTCGAGGGGCTTGAGGCAATCGGCCTCGACGTCGCGAGCCGCGTCGGCTGGCACAACATCCTGCCCGCCGGCTACAAGGGGCAGTCCGTCGATCCGCGAACCGACGCGAAGACCGGTCAGTGGATCAGCTTCGACCTCAGCGAGGCGAAGAAATTGCTCGACGCCGCCGGCCACGGCGACGGCTTCGATGCGCCCTATCACTACACCACGCTCTACGGCCCTGCCTGGATCCAGGAAGCGGAGATCATCCCGCAGCTTGCGAGCGAGATCGGCATCAACCTTCAGACCAGGGTCGACGACTTCTCCTCCGTGTACGTGCCGAAGACCTTCCGCGGCGAGTTCGATGGGCTCTCCTTCCAGTTGCAGGTCTTCCCGGGGCTGGAGGACTACCTCTCGGAGATGTACGGCAGCCTGGAACGCGAGGGCCGCAACCAGAGCAGGGTCGAAGACCCCGTCATCGCCGCCGCGGTCGATGGGATCAACGGCACCTTCGACACCGATGAGCGCAACGAGAAGGTGCAGAACATCCAGCGCGATTTGCTGATCGAGCCAATGTGGTACGTCCCCTCGGTAGCCTGGCAGCTCGACTGGGTGGGCCTGAGCGAGCGAGCCGGGATCCCCGCCGCCTGGCACGGCAACGGGCGAGGCGGTCATCAGGCCTACGGATTCCCCTGGTGGTGGGTCAAGGACGCCGGGTAGCCCGTCCCGCGGAGTCTCTCCGCCCGGACCGGCGGGGGGCGGACTTGTTCGCGGCGGTCTTTGGAACGCCCTCGGCTGCCGGCTCCGCGGCGCCGATCGAATCCGTATGCTCTACGCTACGTATCCTGTATGATCCTGCGCCTGAGCGGCGGGATGATCCTGCGCCTGAGCGGCGGGCGGTGGCTACTGCCCCGCACGGGAGGGGTAACACATGACTGAGGGTTTCGAGCACGGAAGCGACTTCCGGCGAATGCGCATCTCGCGCCGCGCTGCGCTGCGCGCGGGTGTGATCGGTGGCGCCGGCCTGGCGGCCGCCGCACTGATCGGCTGCGGCGACGACGACGAAGAGCCGGCAGCGCCCGTTGCGACGGCGGCGCCGACACAGGCTCCGACCGCTGCGCCGGCTGCGACCGCCGCGCCAGCAGGGACTGCAGCCCCGGTGCTGGAGGGCACGCCGGGCGGGACCTACCGCCGGCAGATCAGCGGCACGCCGGAGACGCTGGACCCGCATCGCACGCAGAGCAACACCACCAAGGGCGCCTCGGCGACGATCCACAGCTTCCTCTTCAAGCAGATCGCGTCGACCTTCGAGAATGCGCCGAACTCGGAGATGGCCGGCGACCTCGTGGACTCGTGGGAGTTCACGCCGGACGGCCTGACCCTGAACCTCTCGCTGCGCACCGATGCGAAGTTCACCGCGCCGATCGATCGCACCGTCGACTCTCAGGACGTGAAGTTCTCGATCGACCGCTTCCTCGGCCGCGAGGGGCACGAGCCGGCGCCGAACGCCGTGCAGCTCGACTTCATCGAGACGGTCGGCACGCCGGATCCGGCTACGGCGGTTCTGGGCTTCAACCGCGTCTTCTCGCGCGCCCTCTGGCGGCTCGCGGACGTCTTCAACATGGCGGTCCTCCCGACCGAGACCGGGGTGGCCTACGACCCCACGCAGAGAATGGTCGGCAGCGGCCCCTGGATGTGGGACGAGTTGAAGGACGGAGTCAGCCACAAGGTTCAGCGCAACCCTGGCTGGCACAACGCCCCGCTGCCCTACTTCGATGGCATCGAGGACATCGTGCTGGAGCGGGCGCAGACGCTGACCCAGTTCCAGGCCGGCAACATCGACTTCGCCAGCACGATCGGCCCGGACGCCATCCCCGGGCTGCTGAGCGACTTCCCGGCCGGTCGCATCGAGCCACGCAAGCAGCTCGGCTGGGGCTACATCTCGCGCGGCGAGCCGCGCGACGGCTCCGCGCCGTGGGACGACCCGCGCGTGCGCCACGCCATGTCGCTTGCACTCGATCGCGAACCGATGGTCGAGGCGGTCTACAACGTCAGCGGGCTCGAGGCGGTGGGGCTCGACGTGTCCAGCCTTGTGAGCTGGCACAACATCATGCCGGCCGGCTACGCGGGCCAGTCGATCGACCCGCGCACCGACGCCGTCACCGGCAAGTGGATCCAGTACAACGTGCCGGAAGCGAAGAAGCTGATGGCCGCCGCCGGCGTGGGCGACGGCTTCAGCGTGCCGTACCACTACACCACCCGCTACGGCACGGCCTGGACGCTGGAGGCGGAGATCATCCCGACCTTCATGCGCGAGATCGGCATCGACTTTCAGACCACGGTGGACGACTTCGCCTCGGTCTACACGCCGATGACGTTCCGCGGCGAGTTCGACGGCGTGGCCTTCCAGTTGCAGGCCTTCCCGGACCACGGCGACTATCTCTCCGAGATGTACCGACCGGGCGCCGGCCGCAACCACAGCAAGGTCGAGGATCCGGTGATCATCGATGCGGTGCTGGACATCAACAGCACGATCGACATCCAGGAGCGCAACGAGAAGCTCATGAACATCCAGCGCGACCTGCTCATCGAGCCGATGTGGTACGTCCCGGGGGTGGTCTGGCAGCTTGGCTGGCAGGGCTTCAACAAGCGCATCCAGACGCCTGAGGCGTGGCACGGCAACGGGCGTGGCGGCGAGGCCGTCTTCAGCTGGCCGTGGTGGTGGATCGACGACAACGCCTAAACGGCGCCGAGACCGGACCAGAGACTCGGCCCCCGCTAGCGGGGGCCGAGTGCTGTCCGGGGTCGCCGAGGCGTCACCCGGGATCTGCAGCGCGCAGCTCGTGACGATTCGCTAGAATGCGCGAGCCCGCAGGGGCGACAGAGGCCAGCGAGGGGGCGACCGCATCCACGTCTACATCCTCCGTCGCATCCTCCTGCTCGTCCCCACATTCCTCGGGGTCACCTTTGCGGTGTTCATCGTCGTGCGGCTGCTCCCGGGCGACATCATCGATCAGATCATCTCGGACCAGGCCGATCCCTCGCCCGAGTTCCGCGCCTCCGTCGAGGAGCGCCTCGAACTCAACCAGGGCATCCCGCAGGCCTACACCAAGTGGCTGATCGCGGTCATGCAGTTCGACTTTGGCTCCTCGTTCGTCAGCGAGCGTCCCGTCACCGAACAGCTCAGCAACCGCATTCCCGTCACGTTCCAACTCGGGATCATGGCGATGATCTACTCGGTCGGAATCGCGATCCCGATCGGCGTGATCTCCGCCGTCAGGCAGGACTCGCCGCTCGACTACGTGATGCGCAGCTTCGCCATCATGGCGCTGGCAATACCGAGCTTCTGGGCGGGGCAGTTGGCGATCGTCTACGGCTTCGACTGGTTCGGCTGGACCCCGCCGCTGACCTACGAGAGCCTCTGGGACAACCCGATCGACAATTTCAGGACTATGTGGGTACCCGCGCTCATCCTGGGTTCCTTCCTGTCCGGATCGGTCATGCGCCTCACACGCTCGACGATGCTCGAGGTGATGCGGCAGGACTATGTGCGCACGGCGCGCGCCAAGGGTCTGACCGATCGCCTCGTCGTCGTCCGGCACGCCCTGCGTAACGCGGTGCTGCCCGTGGTCACCGTGATCGGCCTGCAGGTCAGCGTGCTGATCAGCGGCACCGTCGTGCTCGAACGCATCTTCTCGCTGCCGGGTATGGGCAGCTTCCTGCTCTTCTCGCTCGAACGGCGCGACTACCCGACCGTCCAGGCGATCGTGCTCATGGCTGCCCTGCTCGTGCTGGTCACCAACCTCGTCATCGACCTCTCCTACGCCTTCATCGATCCGCGGATCCGGTACAGCTGATGGCCGCCGACGAGGTCGCGCGCGGGGTGCCCGGGTTTGTCCGTGAGGCCGAGGGGCTGCCCGCCCGTGTGCGTCGAGCCCTGTTCACGTTCGTGCGCAAGAAGCCGCTCGGCGCCTTCGCGGCGGTGGTCCTGGTGTTGCTGTTGGTCATCGCGATCAGCCCGAGCACGTTCGCTACGGCGGAATTCGACGACATCGACCTGCTGAACCGCCTGCAGGGACCCTCGCCGGATCACATCTTCGGCAGTGACAAGCAGGGCCGCGACGTGTTCAGCCGAGTGCTCTACGGAGCGCGAACCTCGGTCATCATCGGCTTCGCGGCGGTCTCCATCGCCGCGGTGCTGTCCAGCCTGATCGGCATCTCCTCGGGCTACTACGGCGGGAAGGTGGACCTCACCTTCCAGCGCTTCGTCGACATCGTGCAGGCCTTCCCGGGACTGATCTTCATCATCTTCCTGTTCTCGATCTTCGCTGCCGCGGCCGGATCCTTCGCGAGCCAGGTGGTGCTCGCACTCACGCTAGGCTTCCTCTTCAGCGCCGGCTCGTCGCGCGTCGTGCGCAGCCAGACGATCTCGACGGTGCAGAACACCTACGTCGAGGCGGCCCGCGTGGTCGGGGCCTCGGACCGGCGGATCATGGCGCGCCACGTCCTGCCGAACGTGTTTACCGTGATCATCATCAACATCTCGGTGCAGCTGGGCTCGGTGATCCTGATCGAGTCGGCGCTCTCGTTCCTCGGCTTCGGCGTGCAGCCGCCGTTCCCGTCGTGGGGGCGGATGCTGCAGGAGGCGCAGCTGGACATGCTGCTCCACCCCTACCTCGCGTTCTTCCCCGGCTTCGCGATCGCGCTCTCCGTCTACGCCCTCAACATGTTCGGCGACGCTCTCCGCGACGTGCTGGACCCGCGCCTGCGAGGCGAGGGCTAGCGGCTCTACCCCGCCGTACGTCAGTGGTGTGCCCGGTCGTCAGGGATGCCGCGCTCCGGTCGGTACACGCTCATCCATCTTGCGCTGGCCGACCGGGCCGATCCGGTTGGCCAGCAGCGAAACCACGAACTGGTTGAGGCTGACTTCCTCGCGCCTGGCCGCGGAGGCCAACTCCCGATGGAGCCAGGGGGGCATCCGCACCAGGACCTTGCCGCTGTGCGACGGCTCCTCGTAGGGGCCGGGAACCGGATCGCCGGCCTCGAGGGCGTCGTCGATCCAGGCCGCCATCGCCCGCTCGATGTTCTCGAACAGCTCGTCGCGTGTGCGTCCCTGCGCGATGCAGCCCTCGAGCTCCTTTACCTCGGCAACCCACCCGGAGTCGCCGTCCTCACTCGCGCTCCAGACGATCTCGATGTGGTAGGGCTGCTCGAGGTAGTCCTCGATCATCGCCGTGCTCACTCCAGCACCTCCTCAATCGCGCGGATTGCCTTCGTGACGTAGGCCGGGAGCAGTGGAGTGCGAGGGTCAATCACCAGTCTGCGCCCCGGCCTGTTGGGATGGTGGTAGACCCAGTGGTCGCCCTTCCCGAAGCGCCGCGCAAACCCAGCCGCTTCGAGGAGCCGGTGGAGCAGTTGTGGCCGGACGTTCCTCCGACGCTGCTTCAGACGGTCTACCTCACCCCGTACGTCCATGGGTATATGGTAGCGTATGTGCTAGCTATTTGGTAGCATATACGCTACCAGGAAAGAAGCCCGCCCCGATGCCCTCGCTGAGGTGCCCTTTCGTCGGCCGGTGCATGGACGATCCGGCCTTGGCCGACCCGTTACCCCTCGCGGGCGAGGCGCTCCAGCAGCTCGTCGTGGGCGCTGAAGTCGTACGGGTGCGCCTCGGCGTAGCCGCTCTCCCGATACCAGCGGTAGGCGTCGCGCATCCCCTCGAGGATGTCGAAGCGCGGCTCCCAGTCCAGGTCGTGCCGTGCCGCCTCCGTCGAGTAGACCTGCGCGGGGCGGGTCTGCCAGTAGAAGTAGCGGCCCACCTCGCCCCGCCGGATCGAGCCCGGCAGGTAGACGGTCTCCGCCTCGCGGCCCACGGCCGCCGCGGCCGCGCGCACCAGCTCGTTGCCGGACTGCGCGTAGCGCCCGGCGATGTTGTAGGCGTTGCCGACGGCCTCGCT
The DNA here is from genome assembly GCA_965247925.1 of Dehalococcoidia bacterium. Lineage (GTDB taxonomy): Bacteria > Chloroflexota > Dehalococcoidia > UBA2979 > UBA2979 > VXMT01. The sequence goes on along the minus strand of CBDFIB010000002.1, from coordinate 46,222 downwards.
GCGTTCGATGGCCGCGATCGTCGCGTGCGCGAGGTCGCGTCCGTGCGTCTGGTGGAAGAAGAAGTAGCCGTCAGCCGGCACCAGCACCGGCCGCCCCTGCTCGATCCGCTGGAACAGCGAGAACTCCGCGTTCGCTGCCGAGTTGTACGGTCCGAAGACGTAGGCGGGCCGCAGGCTCACCCAGGGGAAGGCGTCCGTCGCGGTCCCCTCAAGTAGCCGTTCGATCGCGATCTTGTCCCGCGCGTACTCCCAGCTCGTGCCCTCGTTCAGCGGGTGCGTCTCCTCGATCGGCAGCAGATCGCCGGGCGGGTAGACGGAGGTGCTGCCGATGTTGACGTAGCGCTCAATCCGCCCGCTGAACAACTCGATCACCTGCTCGACCTCGGCGGGCCGGTAGGCGATGCAGTCCACGATCGCGTCGAACTCGCGGCCCTCGAGGGCGGTGCGCACCTGCTCGGGCTCGGTGCGGTCCGCGCGCAGCCGCTCCACCTCCGGCGGGAAGCTGTCCGGCGTCACGCCGCGGTTGAGCAGCGTGATCGTGTGCCCCTGCTCCAGCAGCTCCTCGCCGATGTGCCGTCCGACGAAGCGGGTGCCACCGATGATCAGGACGTGCATGCGCTCTCCCCCGTGGCGGCTGGCGGTCGCCTCCGGGGCGCGCCGCTCAGGCCGCGTCGGCCTCCGCCGTGTCGATTTCGAAGATCGCGAAGCTCTGCTCCGGCTCGCTGTCGTCCCAGGCGATGCGCACCGGCGTGCCGACCTCCAGGCGCTCCCACTCGTCGCCGTTGGGTGCGGCGAGCTGCGCGATGATGCGCGGGCCTTCCTCGACCTCCACCAGCAGCACGGCGTAGGGCGGCTCGAAGGCGGGGTGCCCCATGTGCCGCACCACAGTCCAGCTGTAGACGCGCCCCCGCCCGCTGGCGGTGAAATGCTCGACATCGAACGACTGGCACGCGTCGCACATCGGGGCCGGCAGGTAGACCACGTGGCCGCAGGCGAGGCAGCGCTGCAACAGCAGCTCGTGGCGGTTCATCGCCTCCCAGTAGGGGGCGGAATCGTCGGTCGGCACGGGCAGCGGGCGCAGCGGACCGGACTCGTCGACCATCGGCTCGTCCTCCTGCGGTTCAGGCGTTGAAGCCGAGCGGCTCGACGCCGATCTCCTGCTGCGCCGCGAGCTCACGGATCGCCTCGTCGTCGAGGCCGATCAGCTCGCTCAGCACCTCGTGGTTGTGCTGGCCGAGCAGCGGCGGGGGCATGCGGTGCCGCAGGTCGAAGGTGCTGAACCGGAAGGGGAACGTCTTGAACGGGTGCGTGCCGCTCACCTCGCGGTCGAGCTCCTGGAAGAAGTCGAGATGCACCAGGTTCTCGTCCTCGGTCAGCAGGTAGGGCTTGGAGACGCGGCAGCCCATCACGCGCGCTGCCTGCAGCGTCCGCTCCAGCTCCACCTGATCGCGATCACGGACGGCTGCCGCGATTGCCGCATCGAGGTCGTCCTCGTGCTCCTTGCGCCCCGCGGCCGTCGCGAAGCGCTCGTCCTCGGCGAGGTGCGGCGCGTCGATCGCGGCCGCCAGGGCCGCGAACTCCTCGTCGCTCGCGACCGCGATGCTGATCCAGAGATCCTCGCCGGCGACGGGGTAGACGTTGTGCGGCGCCATCGCCTCGTGGCGGTTCGCCATCCGCATCCGCGAGGGCTCGCCGTGGCCGACGGCGATGTGCTCCGGCCCCAGCAGGCTGTCGAGCACCTCGCACTGCGGCACCTCGGCGTAGCTGCCCTCGCCGGTGCGCTCGCGTTCGCGCAGGGCGAGCGTGATGGCCGCGAGTGCGTGCATCCCGACCAGCGTGTCGGAGAAGCCGCCGTTGATCAGCGGGCGGTCGTCCGGGTAGCCGGTCAGCTGCGCCACCACGGCCTGCTCGAAGCTCACGCCGTAGCCGACGAAGTGGCCCCACGGCCCGTCCGGCCCGTAGCCGGGCAGCAGCGCGACGATCAGCTGCGGGTTGATCTCGTGGAAGCGCTCGACCGTGAGCCCCAGGTTCGGCAGGACGCGGTTCGAGAAGTTGCTGACCACCACGTCCGCCTGCTCCAGCAGCCGCACGAGGTAGGCCATGCCCATCTCGCTCTCGAGGTTGAGCGTGACGCTGCGCTTGTTGGGGTTGGTGTCGTTCCAGAGCGCCCCGCGCTCGTACCAGCGGTCCTGAGTGGCGTCGACGGCGGTGTAGCGGTAGGAGTCGGGCCGCTGGATCGACTCCACCTTGATCACATCCGCGCCCAACGCGCCCATCGTCATCGTGCAGTGCGGCCCCGACCAGAACCACGTCATGTCGACCACGCGCAGGCCCTCGAAGGGCAGCGAGGGGCCGTCGCCGGCCGCGGGGGCGTCCTCGCGCGCCTCGATCGCGGGGCGCTCCGCCTCCACCAGGTCGCCGCGCTCACCGGGGGCGGCGGCGCTGAGCAGGTAGGGGACGCGCGGCGCCTTCACGGTGGCGCCGTCGATCTGCTGCTCCACGAAGAAGCCGCGCGCGACGAGCTGCGGGTCCTCCTCGCGCTGCGCGACGGTGTCGACGGGGCCGGCCGGCAGGCGCCAGGTCTGCGACTCGGTGTAGATCTCCTCGCGCGTGCGCTCGGCGAACCAGGGCTCCACGCGCGGCAGCAGATCGTTGCCGTGCGCCTGCCGCCACGCCGGGTCGCGCCCCCACGGCTCATCGAGGATGTCGTCGATGCGGAGCAGCTGGCAGAGCAGCTCCCAGTGCTGGAAGGTGAGCGGCGAGATCGCGGCCCAGCCGTCCTTGCAAGGCAGCACGCAGGCCGGCCACTGTGAGGGGCGGCGCTGCATTGCCCCCGCGCCGGCGGTCGTGCTGTAGACCATCCACGGGGCCGTCAGGCTGGCGGCGGCGATCGCCTGCTGCGAGAGGTCGACGAACGCCGGCGGGGCGCCGCGCGCCTGGTGGTGCAGCGCGATCAGGATCGTGTCGAAGGCGTAGACGCCGCTGACCCGCGGGTTCATGTCCCCGCCCGGGCGCAGCGGCTCGCGGTCCGGCTCGCCGAGCATCCCCGTCCAGCCGCCCAGCGAGTTCACGCCGAGGTCGGACGCCCGGTAGTCCGCGTACGGCCCGTCCGTGGCGAACGGCGAGATCAGCACGACGTTCGTCTGGCCCTCGAGCGCCCCGCGAACCTCGGCGGGCGCCAGTCCCAGCATCCGCTCCGCCATCCCGGCGTCGATCACCGCCACGTCGGCCTGCTCGCAGGCGGCGCGGGCGTCGGCCGGCGTGGTCGCCAGGCCCTCACCGACGCGCACCGAGGCAGCCCCGCGCGAGACCCAGGCCCAGGTCGCGCTGCGGCGTTCACTCCCGGCCTCGTACCAGGGCGGCGCCTCGCGCAGCGCCGCCCCCTCGGGCGGCTCGAGCAGCGTCACCTCGGCGCCCCAGTCGGCGAGGTGCTTCGCCGTCCAGGCGGCGGCGCCCATCGCGCCGGGGATCGCGACGACGCGAACGCCGCTGAGGATGCTCATGGCGATCCGGCCCGGCGCGAGCGCGCGGCCGGACGGTCGGCGACCCGCCGGTGGGGGCTAGACGAGTTCAAGCGTGATCCGCGCGGTCACGGTGTCGGAGGCGTCCTGGTTGTCGATGCGCACGTCGAGGTCGACCAGCTTCTGGCCGTCCTGCTCGTGCTTCTTGGTCACCGTGCCGCGCACGGTCAGCAGGTCGCCCGGGCAGTTCGTGGCGCGCATGTCGAAGCTGAGCTTGCGGATGAAGGACTCCGGCCCGCCCCACTCGTTCACGAAGCGCCCCAGCAGGCCCTGGTACCACATCGTGTTGAGGAAGATATCGCGCGCCCCGTTCGCCTTCGCGAACTCCCGGTCGTGGTGGATCGGGTAGAGGTCGCGCGTGCCCGAGGCGTCCATGACCTGCGTGGTCATGGTGACCGGGCCGAACTCGAGGGGCGGCAGCGAGGCGCCCTCGGCGACGGTGTCCCAGTCGCGGTCTTCGAAGAATGCCATGGTGTTGCTCCTTTGGCGCCTGGCTCTAGCAGGCTGCTGAAAAAGTCTTCCCGGGCGGTCTCGGCCCTGAATCGACTGATTGCGGCTCACGCGAAATCCTTTGTTTTCAAGGGTTTTGTGTAGCTCCGCAGTGCTCCAAACGCTCCGTTTCCGCGCCTTCAGGGGTTCTTCAGCACCCTGCTAGCTCTCGCGCGGCTGGCTCGAGTCGTACATCAGCAGCACGTTGCGCGCGCGAGAGATCATCTCGTCGTCGCTCTCGCGCCGGTACTCGATGATCGAGATGATGAAGACGCCCTTGCCGACCGCCGTCTGCTTCTCCTCGCTCACGTCGTCGACGTAGCTGGTCTGCTTGATGCGGCCGTCGCCGGGGCCGTACGGCTGGAGGAACTCATCCTCGCGGGTGACGTTGGTGGCCGTCGTGTAGCCGTAACGCGCGACGATGTCACGGACCGCCTCGGTGGGGTCGTCGCCCTGCTCCGCGATCTGCTGCTCCTCACGCTCGAGGATGTAGTCGGGCGCCCACCAGTGGCCGCCGGACATCGTCATGATCGAGTGCGGAGGGGCGATGATGCGGCCGAAACGGGTCTGCTTCGCGTAGCTCTCGTCCCAGTAGACGGGGTTGGCGTCGTGGACGGACTCGGCGAAGTTCCAGATCATCGGCGCGTTCAATTCGGCGCGAGAGAACTTGATCGGCCCGCGCTTGCCGAAGTGCGGCGCGCACTCGTCCCGGCAACTGGTGTCTCGCGCTTCGCTCATCCACGCCTCCTCGAAGCTTCCCGGTGCGCCCCGTCTGGCGGAAACGCGGCTCTCATGCCCCGTGGCCGGATTATACGGAGGCCGCCGACTCTGCCAACCGCGGGGGCGACCCGCGCCGGGCTTCTGGTTGCTATCGGGTGGCCGGGATACCCTCGGCGCGGACGCATGGCATGACCCAGGCGAGTCATCACGGAGGGGAGCCACCCATGACCCTGAGCACGTACCTGACCTTCGACGGCAACTGCCGCGAGGCCTTCGACTTCTACCGCTCCGTCTTCGGCGGAGACTTCGAGGTCATCCAGACCTTCGGCGACGGGCCGGACGGGATGCCGGTCCCCGAGGACGAGCGCGCCCGCGTAATGCATGTCTCGTATCCCATCGGATCGAGCGTGCTGATGGGCAGCGACTCCCTGTCCTCGTCACCCGAGGCCACGCAGATCGGCAACAACTTCTCGATCTCGTACCTCTCGACGAGCCGGGAGGAGACCGACGATCTCTTCGCGAAGATCTCGGATGGCGGCGTGGTGGTGGCGCCGCTCGAGGAGATGTTCTGGGGCGCGTACTTCGGGGCCTGCACGGACAAGTTCGGCATCAACTGGCAGTTCAACTGCGAGCTGCGGCCGCCCCAATCCGGCTGATCTGCCCGCCTGGCGCCCGCCCGGCGCATCCGGGGTTCCGCATTGCCGCAGTGTCAGCCCCGGAGGAGGGTTCAGTGGATCGCACAAATATGTGCTAGAGTAGATCGTTGAACGGCAGGGAATTCCTCAGGCGAGCTCGGCGATACGCTCGCAGGCACGGGCTCGACTTCGATTCTTCCCCCACACGCGGGAAGGGCAGTCACGGTGAGGTCCGGCTCGGCACCTATAGAACCACCGTTCCGCATGGCGAGATTCCTGCTGGGACGCTGGCCTCGATGCTGAGGGATCTGCACATCGACAGAACGGAACTCTAGGTCGTGCGCTACGCCTACCCTTGCAGCATCCTCCGCGACGAGGAAGAGACGCGCGCGAGCGGGAGGGAAGCCTACACGGTGACCTTCCCCGATGTGTACGGTGCGAACACGGGCGGGTGGTCCCGGGACGAGGCCGTGGAGATGGCCAGGGACTGCCTCGGAGTCGCACTGGGCATGTACGTGAAGGCCCGCGAGGACATCCCTGCTCCGAGCACATTGGCCGAAGGCCAGGTGCTGATTTCCGTAGCCCCTATCGTCGCTGCGAAGTTGGCCCTCCATACGGCGATGCGGGAGCAGGGGGTGACCAACGTCGCTCTCGCCGCCCGCCTGGGCCTGCACGAGAATGCGGTCCGTCGACTCCTCGATCCCGGTCACCGGTCCCACATCACGTCAGTCGAGAAGGCCCTGGAAGCCCTTGGGCGCTCGCTGGTAGTGGAGGACAGAAGGGCCGTCGAGCAGGCCGGACCCGCTGCGATGACATCGGCCTGACGAGCTGCAGCAGCCGCAATCCGGCTGAGCTGCCCGCCTGAGCGCCGCCCGCGGGCGGGCTATCCGGGACCGATGATCCGCTGCATCTCCTCGTCCTGTCGGCCGAGCCGGGCCGATCTCCGGCAGTGGGCGTCCGCTCGGTGCCGCCTTCGGGACATCGCTCCAGCGATGTCCCGGACATCACCGGGCGAGTGGCGTCTCCTGTTCGGTCGGCTCGAACTGAGTCCGAACCTGGCCGGCGCCAACGAACTGAGAGAGCAGTCGGTAGTTCCCCGTCTCATGGCGAATGCGGCCTGCGACGACGGCTGCGTGGACTCCAGCCCTGTGAGCGAGGCTTAGAACTGCCATCCCGGTCGGTCTCTCCCATGCGCGGCTGCCGTCCCAGTCGGCTTGCGGGATCAGCGCCTCGCTGGCCCGGTCGTCGGCCTGCGTCTCCTTCGGATGCGTGTCGCCACCCTTCTCATAGCGGAGCGTGAGGTCGTCGACGAAGGAGATGTCCTCTCCACCGTCGATGTGCAGGCCGACATGAGCAAGCTCGTGCAGCAGCGTGAACCAGAAGTTGTCGATCCGGTCGTCACGGAGGGTGAGGCCGATCACCGGGCGGCCGTCGGCGAGACGCAGCGCCGCACCGTCGAGATGCGTGCGGGGTAGATGCTTCACGACTTCGAGGGCGATGCCGTGTTCCGCAAGGAAGTCCCTGGCGCGCCTGGGCCCGTCCTCGTCCGGGCTCAGGCGCGCCACCTGTCTGAGGAAATCCGGCGTGACCGTGCCGGGCTCGTACGGGCTCCCGGGTGGGCGAGCATTGGCCTCGGCCATCACCTGCCAGCACCACGCCCTGAGCGCGTATTCGTCGGTCTTGGCGTTGATCCGCTGGTGATCGTTCTTGCGGTAGCTGGCTGCGAGAGCCGCTTCCTGCACTCCCGCCCGCCCCATCAACTCGCGGATCAGTTCCTCGGCGCTGCCTTTCAGGTCGGGGATATCCTGGATCCAATTGCGCTTCGCCAGCTCCTTCAGCGGGAACTTCAGGAAGTCGATGACGCCGGGATCCCTGCTGGGTTCCCGCAGCAGAACATCGGCGGGGATTCCGAGATGCTGGTGCAGCGCACGCGCCATCGCCATCGTGATTGGGCGCTTGCCAGCGAGCACCTCGGCGACTCTCGCGCTACTTCCGATGAGCGGGATCAGGTCGCGGCGGTTCAACCGCGCCTGCTCCATGCGGAACTCGATGGCGGCGACCGGATCGGGGTAGCCGAACGGCACGTCGCGGGACTCGTGCAACTCGACGAGATCGGCGAGCACATCGAGTTCGTCGCTCTCCGGGGTGCCGGGCGCGGCGTCGAAGATCTCATCGATCCGAGCGAGGGCTCGCTCGAGGTCTTCCTCGGTGCGGATTGGTGCGATGGCCTGCATGTTCTTACACCTCCTCCGCGTAGACGCGGTCATATTCCGCGTGCGTCCCGATGAATCGCACGTAGACCATGCGCTTCTGGTAGTTGATCCGCACCACCAGCCGGTAGCTGTTGCCCTTGATCCTGAACACCGCCCTGTCGGTGCCGACGATGCTGGCGGCTGGATACCTGTCCATCAGCTGTGCAGGCGTACTCCAATCCTCCTTCTCGACCTCGCGGTACCAGGCGAGGAGCGCATGTTCGGCATCAGGGCGTCGCTCCCAAAACTCTCGCAATGTTCGTTTGGACAGTATACGCACAGATTAGCATCCTACGCTACTGCGTACAGGTAATACGCTCCCAAAGTGAACCCATTGTAACAGCGATCAGTGGTTGCGGCAGGGCGTGCCGGGGCCCCCCGTTCGGTGAGTCGTGGAAGAGATTCGGGCTTCGAGTGGCGGTGAGGACTGACCGTGCTGCCGTGTGGGCACGCTGCCCGCCTGAGCTGCCCGCCTCGCGACGCTCGAGGGCGCGCTACCCGGGACCGATGATTCGCTGCATCTCCTCGTCCGTGAAGGCGCGCAGCGTCTCGCTGGAGACGTTGCCCGACTCGGCGATGCTGAACAGGCCGTTCATCATCGCCTCCTCGCTCGGCGCCTCCACGACCGTCACGAGGTCGTAGTGGCCCTGCGTCCAGTAGTGGGCGAGCACGTCGAAGCCCGCGGCCTCGTTCAGCTCGCGGATCTCGTTGGCGCGGTGCACGGTCTCCTTCAGGTGCTTCCGCCCGGAGTCCGTGAAGCGGTAGAGCACGACGTATCGAGGCATGCGCTGGCGTCCCTTCCCCTCGCCCGGCTCGGGCGGTCCGGCCGCCGATCGGCTGTCGCGAGGGTAGCGCCCCTCCGGCCCGCTCGCACCCGGCGCCATCGCGCTCAGTGACGCCGCTCCCGCAGCGTCGCCGAGGCGGCGAGCGCCGCGAGCGTGAAGATCACGAGCAGTGTTCCGCTCAGTGTCAGCGCCGCCCGCACGCTGGTCGCGTCCGCCATCGCGCCGAGCGCGAGCGGACCGATCCAGCCCCAGCCGATCGCGAAGTTCCACCCGCCAAGGGCGCGCCCGCGCACCTCGGGGCGCACGTTCAGTTGCAGCATGATCCACTGCAGCGCGTCGACCATCGCGGCCGAGGCGCCGATGCCGGCGGTGGCGGCAACGGAGAGCCAGAACGCAGTCGAGTGGCCGAGTACGACGACGAGCAGGCCGAACGTCACGAAGACCGTGACGAGCATCAGCCCGTGCGGCAGCCGATCGGTCGTGAACACCAGTAGCGCGGTCCCGAACATCGCGCCCACGGCCACCCCCGCCGTGAGCACGCCGAGGCGCTCCGGACCGACCTCGAGGATTCGTTCGGCGACGGCGGGCAGCATGCTGGCGAACGAGAAGCCGAGGATTTCGATGACGATCATCATCCCGAGCAGCAGCCGCACAGCCGGTATTCGCGCGAGCAGGCGCAGCCCGTCCAGCACCTCGCGGGCGAGGTGCGGCCGCTCGGCGCTCGTGCGCGCGGGTGGACGCACGCCGGCGAAGACGACGGCGGCGCAGGCCAGCGGTATCGCGGCCACGAGGAAAGTCGGCGCGGGTCCAAGCCAGCCGATCAGCGCGCCGCCGCCGAGCGCGCCGGCGGCCCCCACCGACCGCTGGCCGAACGATGTCAGGCTGATCGCGTTCCCGAGGCGCGCCGGACCCGCGATCTCCGCCTGGAGCGGCTGTAGCGAGGTGTTGTGGAACGCCAGCGTGGAGCTCGTCACGAACACCAGCCCGAGCAGCAGCGGGACCGTCGCCACGTCGACGATCACGACGAGGGTCATCAGCGTCGCAGCGACGGCCCGAACGAGCGCGGTCGCCGTCAGCACGCGGCCTCGCGGCAGGCGGTCGGAGACCGCCCCGCCGATCGGGCCCAGCACGAGGTTCGGGACCGAGCGGATGCCGAGTGAGAGCGCGGCGAGGAACACCGAGCCGGTCACGTCGAGAACGAACCAGCCGATCGCGAGGCGCTCCATCCAGGTGCCGAGGGCGTACAGCGCCGCGCCGAGCCAGACCCGCCGGAACGCGGGCTCCTCGAACGAGGAGAACACGCCGCTCGCTGGCCTGTCGGCTGCCTCGGTGGTGTGGGCCATCGCGTCCCCGTCGTCCTCCCGGTGTTATGCCGAGGGTACGACGCGGACGGCGCAGTCCCAGGCGTGCGTCTCCGCGGCGCTACGCGTCCAGCACGTCGAAGGCGGCCATCATCCGTGCGTGGCGGCGCTCGATGAACCTTCGCGGCCAGGTCTCCGTGAAGACGAAGAGGCGGTCCTCGCGGACGGCGTCCAGCAGCATCCGTCCGATCTCTCCCGGCTCCATGCCTTCCCACCGATCCACGGGCGCCGGCCCCGGCCCGCCGAGCGCCTCCGGGCGGTTGCGCTCGGCATCGAAGATGCGCGAGCGGATGCCGGCCGGGCAGAGCACGGTGACGCCCGATCCCCTCGGGCTCGAGCTCGTCGCGCAGGGACTCCGAGAGGCCCACCACCGCGTACTTCGAGGTGATGTACGCCCCCGACGCCATCGTCGTCGGCCGCGGGTACGGACCGCAGCCGCTGATCGAGCCGGTGTTCACGATGTATGCGGCGCCGGCCTGCTGCCGCATCCGGGGGACGAAGGCGTCGATGCCGTGGATCACCCCGTGGACGTTCACGCCGAGCACCCAGCTCCAGTCGTCCGCCGAGGTGCCGACGAGCGGCTTGAAGACCTGCACGCCCGCGTTGTTGCAGAGCAGGCGCACCTCGCCGTACTCCTCGTAGGCGCGCGCCGCCAGCGCAGCGACCGAGGCGGGGTCGGAGACGTCCGTCAGGACGGCGAGCGCTTCGCCCCCGGCCTCGCGCAGCGCCGAGGCCACACGCTCGGCCTCGTCGAGCTGGATGTCGGCGACGACCACGCGCATGCCGGCCTCGTGACAGACGTGCGCGAGGCCCTCGCCGAGTCCGCTCCCTGCGCCGGTGATGACCGCCGCGTCTCCTGGCTGGATCTCCATCACGCACCTCCCTCAGGCGAAGCGGTACTCGCTGAGCGCGCCGACGATCGCCGTCGAGGGCTCCCAGAACGTCGGGAGGTGATCGACCACCTCCTTCACCACGGCGCGGTCGCCCGCGTAGCGGGCGTCGTCGGTGAAGACATCCATGCTCGGGAAGCGCTCGTAGACGATCGCCAGGTAGACCGGCGCCTCCGCGGTGAGCCGCCGCGCTACCGCGTTGCGAATGTAGGACTCGCGCATGGGGTGCAGGGCGAAGGAGAGCTCCGATTGCACCTGCCACTCGCGGTAGAAGTCCTCGAGGCTCACGTGGGCCGGCTTGTCGTTCATCGCGAACTGCGTCACTCCGGGAACGCGCTCCCCCTCGCCGGGTGAGTGCGGGCAGGCCGCCACCGTCGACTCGGTCACGAGGTAGCCCCACAGCCCGGCGCCGCCGCTGCTGCTCCGCAACGCCTCCTCGATCGGCGGGCGATCGTCGAGGCTGGGGAGCCAGCACTCGAACGCGGCTGCCACGCGTTCGAAGCCCGGTTGGATGCGCGCCGCGTTGCGCTCGAGGATCTCGTCCGTCAGGTCCGGGATCAGGAGCGCCAGCTGCGAGGCGCCGACACCGCGCGCCGTGGGCACCACGGCCTCGGCGAGCTGAGCCCTCCGCTCCGTGAGCGGTACGTCCCCGCCCTCGAGGACGTAGATCAGCTTCTCCACCCGGCCCCCTCGCGAGCGCGCCAGTATGTGCGCGCGGCGAGGAGCGGCACAAACAACGGACGGGCGGAGGGAGCCGTGTAGGCTGAGGGCCGAAGGGGGCCTCGCATGACACTGGAGCTAACCGACCTCGGGACGTTCGCCGTCCGCACCGGCGACTCGTGGCGCTTCTCGCGCGGCCCGCTCGGCGGGCGCTCCGTGAGTATCCTCGAGGGCGCCACGTGGGAGAGCGACCGCGTCCGCGCCGAGGCGGTGTGGATCAACGGCACCTACCGCTCGGGCCGCGAGACCGCCGAGGTGAACGTCCGCGCGATGCTCGAGACCGACGACGGCGCGCTGCTCTACATCGACTACGTGGGCCGCTTCCGCCCGCAGTTGATGGGTACCGAGGGCGGCCAGGTCATCATGTCCGGCCGCGTCGACACTCCCGATGAGCGCTACGACTGGCTGAACGCCACGCAGGTCGTCGGCAAGGGCACCCTGAGCGACGAGGTCATGACCTACGAGCTCTACGCGCTCGAGTAACCTCGGCGCTCAGTCGCGCGGCGGGCGCTTGTAGTGCTCCGCCGGGTCGCGGTAGTACGGCCCCTCGATGCGCCGTCGGGCGATGACCCAGCGGCCTCCGGCGCGCACGAGATCGTCGAGGTAGCGCCGCGCGCCGTCGCTCCAGTGGGTCGCCGCCCGCTCGCCGTCCCGCTGGTAGTTCACGTACGCGTACGTCTCGACGCTCGCGCGGTCGCCGTCGATCTCGACGCGCTGGTTGCCGAGCAGGTGGGTGCTGCGCCGCCACGGCTCCAGCTCCTCCCGCAGCGAGGCGATCAGCGTCTCGGCGTGCTCGCCGGCGTCCGGCGCGAAGCAGGAGCGCACGAGGTCGAAGTCGCGCCGGTCGAGCGCGATCGCGAACGTCGTGACGAGGTCCTCGATCTCCGCGCGATCCAGCAGGTAGCGAACGTCCGGGTCGTCGGACTCGGGGCGCGCCGGGTTCGCGCTGGGGACGGTCGCCGCGTCCGGCCCGCGGTAGGCGAAGCGCCAGCGGCCCTCGTGGCGGACGAGTCGGTCGCTGTAGCGCCTGCCGGCGATCGCCCACTCCGTTTCGCCGTCGGGCGGCTCGCGCTGACTGATGATCGCGGCGGTCCGCATCCCCGCCTCATCGCCGGCGACCTCGATCAGCTGTGAGCCGAGGAAGTGAGTGGTGGAGACGAAGTGCTCGACGCCGCTGATGTACTCGATGAGCGGGTCGAGGTCGCCGAACCCGTGGTCGCCGTAGCGGGCGCGGAAGCCGGGCGCGAAGCAGGCGCGGACGCGGTCGTAGTCGCGCTCATCGACGCCCAGCGCGTACGAAGCCATCAGGTCGTGGATCTCGGCGCGGTCGAGCAGCCACTGCACGGCGGGCTCGCTCGTCCCGACGGCGGTGACGCCGGTCGGCGCCCACAGCGGCTCGGCGTTGCGCTCGACGATGATCCAGTGGCCCTCGCGGCGTTCGAGCCGCTCCGAGTAGCGCCGATCGCTGGGGTTGTACTGGAACGGGGTGCCGTCACGGCGCGTCGCCCGGTGCATCAGCATCGAGTAGGCCTGCAGGCTGGCCTCGTTCCCGTCGACCTCGATGAACTCGTTGCCCATGAAGTGCATCGTCGTGTGGAAGCGGGCCACCTGGTGGATGTAGTCCATCATCGTGTCGCGGTCGGGAATCTCTCCGAAGCCCCAGGTCCCGCCGACGTCGGGCACGAAGCACGATGCCTGCACCTCGAACTCGCGGCGGTCGCAGGCGAACGCGTAGCGCATCAACACGTCGTGGATCTCGGTGCGATCGAGCAGCAGCAGCAGCGCGGGTTCGCGAGGGGACGTCACGGGCGGGCCTCCATCGCTAGGGCGCTCCGTCGTCCTGGCGCACCTCGACGCCGGCGAGGCGCTCCATCGCCTTCACGATTGCCTGCGTGCCCTCCTCGCCGAGGCCCATCGCTTCGGCGGCGGTGAGGTACTGACGCGCCACGGCGGTGACGGCGAGGGGCACGTGCTGCTCCTGCGCGGCCTCGAGGATGAGCCGCAGGTCCTTCTGCTGCAGCTTCACCATGAAGCCGGGCGCGAAGTCGCGCTGCGCCATGCGTGGTCCGAGGTTGGCGAGCTGCCACGAACCCGCCGCGCCGCCGGAGACGGCCTCCACCGTCTTCAGCAGGTCCGCGCCCTGCGAGGCCGCGAACACCAGCGCCTCGCCCACCGCCGCGCAGGTGCCGGCGACGAGGATCTGGTTCACGAGCTTCGTCGTCTGCCCCATGCCGGATGGGCCCATCAGCGTGATGCTCGTCCCCATCGCCTCGAACACCGGCAGGCAGCGCTCGAAGGTCTCGGGCTCGCCGCCGGCCATGATCGTGAGCGTGGCCTGCTCCGCGCCCCACGAGCCGCCGCTGACCGGCGCGTCCAGCATCGCGATGCCGCGCTCGGCGAGCCGCCCCGCGAGGGCGCGCGTCTCTCCCGGCGAGATCGTGCTCATGTCGATCAGCACGGAGCCCTCCGCCATCGCGCCAGCGAGCCCGTCCTCGCCCTCGACGGCGGCGAGCACGTCGGGCGTGTCCGGCACCATGGTGATGACGATGCTGGCGGCGCGCCCGACCTCGGCGGGCGAGGCGGCGACGGTGATGCCGTCGTCCCGCAGCGCCTCGGCCTTCGCGGCGCTGCGGTTGAAGGCGACGACGGGAAAGCCCGCCTTCGCCAGGTTGCGCGCCATCGGCGCGCCCATGATGCCGGTCCCCACGACGCCGATCGTCTGCTGCTCGGACATCAACGGCCCTCCCTGCTACTTCCCGCCTCGCTGTTACGCCCTCGCTGAGCCCGTCGCGGGCTCGCTCGCCTGAGTCGCTTCGCTGCATCCGAATCTAGACCGTTTGGAGCGATCGGCTCCACGTCCGCAGGCTCGGCGGCTGCGGACGTGCGGCTGTGGACCCGCATGCGGCGAGGCTCGCGAGCGCTGAGAGAAGGCGCTCCGGGCTGGTCGCCGCACCCCTCGCGAGATTCGAGTCGAGCGGCCAGGAATGAGGGAGGTGAAACCATTTGGCCCTAAACCGCGTACTTGTTGGCAGGAGAGTACTGGCGCGACCTGACCAGCGGCCCCTCGCTTGTTGATCGGTCGAGGCCAGACGTTCGTCTCTCCCTCAGACAGGCAGCCCATGGAGGTTGATATGCGACTAGCAATGCGGATGTACCGGATCCCCGCCGCGATCGCCGCGATCGCGCTACTCACGCTGGCGGTCGCCGCCTGCGGCGGCGGCGACGACGACGAGGCGTACGCGCCGGCCGCCACCGCGGCGGCGACCGCGGCGCCCAGAGCGGTGCCTGGGCGGCCACCGCCACCGCCGAGGCGGCCCCCACGGCCGCCGCGGCCACCATCGCCACGGCAGCCCCAACCGCCCGCCCGGTACAGGCTGCCGCCACCGCGGCGGCGACCGCGGCCGCGGCGGCCCCCGCCGCGCGGGCAACCGGCGCGCCCACCGCCGCACCGGCGGCTCCCGCCGCGCGGGCAACCGGCGCGCCCACCGCCGCACCGGCGGCCCCCGCCGGCGCGCCGGCAGAACCGCGGCCGGGGCCCACGGACACGACCTTCCGCAACTACGGGCGCACGCCGTTCGTCGACGCCGGCACGGACGCGGTCTCGACGTTCAGCCTGGACACGGACCGCACGTCCTACTTCCTCGCGCTCAACTGGGCGCGAACGGCTTCGCGGTGGAGCCCGACTCGGTGCGTGCGGAGGAGTGGGCGAACGCCTTCGCCTACGGCTACGACCTCCCGCGCGACGAGCGCAGCTTCGCGATCACGAGCGAGGTGGTGGAGCACCCGCTCGGCGGCGGGCGGCACCTGGCCCGCGTCGCCCTCCAGGCGCCGAGGCTGCGCGACAGCACACCCGTGAACGTGACCCTGGTGCTGGATGCATCAGGCTCCATGAACGAGGGAAACCGGGTCGCGATCGCCCGCGAGGCGGCGGAGACGATCCGCCAGAGCCTCAACGCGAGCGACCGCATCGCCGTCGTGCACTTCACCACCGAGGTCATCGACGCCTACACCGTCGAGCACACGCGTCCCGACGACGGGGCGGTCGCGCGCTCGATCGGGCGGCTCTCGCCGCACAACAGCACGAACGTGCAGGCGGGGCTGAACCTCGGCGTGCGGCTCGCCGACGAGGCGCGCCGGGAGCGGCCGGACGCCTTCAACTACATCATCCTGATGTCGGACGGCGTGGCGAACGTGGATGCGAGACGAACCCGTTCGTGATCCTCGAGTCGGCCCCGGACTACGACCGGCGGAACCCGCTGCGGCTGATCACGATCGGCGTGGGGATCGCGAACTACAACGACTACCTGCTGGAGCAGCTGGCGCAGCACGGCAACGGCTGGTACCGCTACCTGGACGACACCGAGCAGGCGCGGGCGACGTTCAGCCGCGAGAACTGGCTGGCGCTGTCGACGCCGTTCGCGGACCAGGCGCGGGCGCAGGTGACGTGGGACCCGCGTGCGGTGCAGGCGTGGCGGATCGTCGGCTACGAGAACCGGATCACGCCGGACCACACCTTCGAGCAGAACCGCAGGGAGTTCGCGGAGCTTCCGTCCGGGTCGGCGACGACGGTGTTCTACGAGCTGGTGCTGCGCGACGCGGCGCTCTACCGCTCGGCGGTGCTGGGCGAGATCGAGGCGCGCTGGGTCGACCCGTTCACCGGCGACACGCTGAGCCAGCGGCTGGACGTGTCGGGGCGGACGGACGCGCCGTTCGACGCGGCAGACCGCTCCTTCCGGCTCGGGGCGATCGTGGCGCTGGCGGCGGACCGCTACAGCGCGCTCTCGCCGCAGGTCGAGAACGCCGAGGTCGACGCCGGTGGCATCCACTTCGAAGCGCTGCTCGGGGAGCTCGACTTGCTGGGCGAGCGCCTCGGTTCTACCACGACTTCCGCTTCCTGCTGGACTGGCTCGTGGCGGCCGCCGCGGAGCTCGACAGCCAGTGACGTAGCGGTCGGCGGGAGGAGCGCGCGAAAGGCGCTCCTCCCGCGCGGCGCAGGCGTCTCACAGACGACCGCCGATGCAGGCGATGAGGGTGCTCGGGGCGATCGCGAGCACCTTCTTCACGCGGGCGGTTGTCGCCTGCGCCGGCGGCTTCGAGGGTCGCAGGGCGCCGGCCGCGCCGGAGGTTGACGGTCCACTCCACCGTCAGGCTGGCCGCCAGCGGAGGAGGTTTCGCCATGGATGGACAACGCTGCAACCCATGGGCTCCAGCCCACTGTTCGGGAACTTCCTCCTCCGTTACGTGGAGGAGTTCTATCTCGGTTTCCGGCTCCTGTTCGCGTTCCTGCTGGCCCTGCACGGGGCGCAGAAGGCGTTCCTGCTCTGGAACGGCGGATCAGCTGGGCTGGAAGGTCGACGTCGCCGGGTGGGTGGAGTTCATCGCCGCGATCCTGATCGCGAGCGGCGTGTTCACGCGTCTCGGAGCCGGCGCACTCGGTGCAGATGGTGGTCGATTCGATGTGCACTACGGCAACGATCTCTGGCCGCACATCTACCCGGGGACGGGCGGCTTCCCCGCTACCGGCGGCGAGGTGGCGATCCTCTACTTCGGGATCGCGGGCATCGGCGTTCTGGGGAGCCGGAAGTACGGGCTCGAGCAGTTGCTGTTCAAGCGAGAGCTGCTCTAGCGGCAGCCTCGCGCCGCCGGCTTCCGCCCGGACATCGCTGGCCCGCTGCGCGCAGCCTCAGGTCGCGCTCTCGAGGTAGGCCGTCCCGACGATGCGGTCCTCGACGAGCTGTTCGTACTCGGCCTCGCTGAGGCCGATCAGCCCGCGCAGCAGCTCCTCGTTGTGCTGGCCCAGCAGTGGCGCCGGTCCGCGCACCGGCGTGAGCGGGGTGCGCGAGAACTGCGCCATCGGCCCGGGGTAGTCGTGCGTTCCCGCCGCGGGGTGGGTGATCTCCTGGAAGAAGCCGCGCTCGACGAGCTGCGGGTCGCCGGTCATCTCCGGCTGGTGCAGCAGTGCCACGGCCGGCACGCCCGCGCGCTGCAGCCGCTCCATCAGCGGCTGCGCTTCGTGCCCGGCGGTCCAGGCCCGGATCTCGGCCTCGAGTTCGGCGCGGTTGCGGTGGCGCGAGACGATGTCGGCGTAGCGCTCGTCCGCGGCCAGCTCCGGCCGTCCCATCTCCCCGCAGAGCGCCGCAAACGCCTCATCCGAGGGCGTGGCGATCGCGATCCAGCGGTCGGCCGCGTCCTCGTCACCGGCGGGCGAGGGTGAGGGCGCGCAGGCGAAGATGCCGTAGGGAGCGATCGAGGGGTGTGTGTTGCCCGCGTGCCCGTGTGCTCGCCCGTTCATCGAGTAGTCCATGAAGGCGTAGCTGAGGTGCTGCATCACTGCCTCGGCCTGCGAGATCTCGATCAGCTGTCCCCGGCCCGTGCGCTTGCGCGCCCACAGCGCCGCCTGCAGTGCGAACGCGACCGTCGCGCCGGCGTTCGGATCGCCGTGCAGCGAGGCGGGCGTGAGCGAGGGGTCGGCGTCGGCGTAGCCGCGCAGCATCGTGTGGCCGACGACCGCCTCCATGATGTTCCCGTAGCCCTTGTAGTGCGCGTACGGCCCGCTGATCCCGAAGCCCGGGAAGCGCACCATCACCAGCTCCGGGTTGATTGCCGAGAGCGTGTCCCAGTCGATCGCGAGGTTGTCGACGACATCGGCGGCGCCGTTCTCAATGAAGGCGTCCGAGTGTTTCACCAACTCGTAGAAGAGCTCGCGGCCGCGATCGCGCCGCAGGTCGAGGGTGATCGACTTGCAGCCGCGCTTGCCGTAGTTGTACCAGGCCTGGCGGTTCCAGAAGCCCTCGCTGCCGTCGCGGTCCACGTAGTAGGTGCCCGTCGTCCCGGCGAGCATCACGGGGCTGACGTGGCGCGAGTTCGTGCGCGTCGGGTTGAGGTGCTGGATCGACTCGACCTCGATCACCTCGGCGCCGAGGTCGGACAGGAGCACGGTGGCGAACGGCCCCGCCCAGACGATCGCCTGCGCGAGCACGCGCACGCCCTCAAGCGGCAGCCGGCGGGCGGGCGCTTCCGCCTCCGCCGATGCGGCGTCCGGGTGCTTGCTGGCGGTCATCGCCTCGGCCTGCGCGTGCGTTAGCCCCTCGGGAGGCCGAGGCCGCGGGTGGCGATGACGTTGCGCTGAATCTCGCTGCTGCCGCCGTAGATCGTGAAGGCCACGGTCCGCGCGTAGTCGTGCGTGTGCTGGCCGTGCAGCGGGGCGCGCTCGTCACCCGGCCAGAGATTTGAGTAGAGCCCGAACGTCTTCGTCCCCGTGCGCGCGAGGCGCTGGTGCAGTTCCGTGGAGAAGCATTTGCCGATCGACGCCTCGTAGTTCGGGATCAGCCCCGCCGCCTGCATCGAGGCGACGCGCTGCGCCAGGTTCTGTCCAACCCGCGCCTCGATGTAGCGGTCGGCGATCTCCGCCCGCACGCCGGGCAACTCGGAGACGCGCGAGACGCGCTGGCCCTCGTCGGTCTGCAGGAAGTCGACGAGGTGCGCGAGGCCCTCGCGGTCCTCGCCGGTGTCGGAGAGGCTGCCGCGGTCGAAGTCCATGAGCGTCATCGCGACGTACCAGCCCTGGTTTTCCTCGCCGATCAGGTTGGAGACCGGGACTCGCACGTCGTGGAAGAAGGTCTCGCCGTTGCCTGGGTAGTGGAAGGCCATGCTGGGCAGTTGGGCCATCGTGATCCCGGGGTCGTTCAGATCCTCGATCATCAGGAAGGAGATGCCGCGATGCTTCGGGGCCTCCGGATCGGTGCGCACGAGCGTGTACATCGCGTCCGAGGTGAGCGGCTGCGACCAGAGCTTCTGTCCGTTGATCACGTACTCGTCGCCGTCGCGGACGGCGCGGCACTGCAGCGAGGCGAGGTCCGAGCCGCTGCCCGGCTCGGAATAGCCCTGCGCCCAGTCGATCTCGCCCGCCGCGATCTGCGGCATGTACCTCGCCTTCTGCTCCTCCGTCCCGTAGACCATGAGCAGGGAGCCGAGGAACATCGCGCCGGACCCGCCGACGCGGGGCGCACCCGCGCGCTCGCGCTCCTCGTTGAAGATGAACTGCTCGAGCGTCGTGAAGCCCGCGCCGCCGAGGGCTACCGGCCAGGACGAGGCGACGTAGCCCTCGGCGGCCAGCGCCTTTGCCCAGCCGTCGGCGGCGCCCTTGACCTCGGGATCCTCGGAGTAGCGGTCGGTGCCCCATTCGGCGTGGGTGGCGAGGATCTCCTCGCCGTTGGAAGCGCGGATCATGTGCGGGCGCAGCGGTCCGACGTCCTCGCGGTAGCGCTGGGGCAGGTTGTCCTCGAAAAAGGCCCGCACCTTCGCCCGGAACTCCGTCTGCTCTGGCGTGTCTGCCCAGTCCATCGCAACCTCCCGATCGTCGCGGGAGCGATGCTAGCAGTCTCGCGCGAGCCTCGTCGCGGTGGCGCGCCCGGGGACCGAGGCGGGCTGGCCGAGCGAACCGGCCGTGCGCGTTCCGGGCCCGGTCACCGCCTCGGACTGCGCGCGTGCGTTAGCCCCTCGGGAGGCCGAGGCCGCGCGTGGCGATGACGTTGCGCTGAATCTCGCTACTGCCGCCGTAGATCGCGTAGGCCACGGTCTGCGCGTAGTCGTGCGTGAACTCGCCGTGCAGCGGCGCTCGCTCGTCCCCCGGCCAGAGGTTCGCGTAGAGACCGAGCGCCTTCGTCCCCGTGCGCGAGCGGCGCTGGTGCAGCTCCGTCGAGAAGCACTTCCCGATCGAGGCCTCGTAGTTCGGGATCAGCCCCGCCGCCTGCATCGAGGCGACGCGCTGCGCGAGGTTCTGGCCGACGCGCGACTCGATCACGCGGTCGGCGATTTCCGCCCGCACCGCCGGCAGGTCGGCGACGCGCGAGACGCGCCTGCCCTCGTCCGTCTGGACGAAGTCGACGAGGCGGGCGAGGGCCTGGCGGTCCTCGCCGGTGTCGGAGAGGCTGCCGCGGTCGAAGTCCATGAGCGTCATGGCGACGTACCAGCCCTGGTTCTCCTCGCCAATCAGGTTGGAAACCGGGACGCGCACGTCGTGGAAGAAGGTCTCGCCGTTGCCGGGGTAGCCGCCGGCCATGTTCGGCAGCGCGGCCATCGTGATTCCGGGGTCCGTCAGGTCCTCGATCATCAGGAAGGAGATGCCGCGGTGCTTCGGCGCCTCCGGATCAGTGCGCACGAGGGTGTACATCGCGTCCGAGGTGAGCGGCTGGGACCAGAGCTTCTGGCCGTTGACCACGAACTCGTCACCGTCGCGGACCGCACGGCACTGCAGCGAGGCGAGGTCCGAGCCGCTGCCCGGCTCGGAGTAGCCCTGCGCCCAGTCGATCTCGCCCGCGGCGATCGGCGGCATGTACTTCGCCTTCTGCTCCTCGCTGCCGTAGACCATGAGCAGGGAGCCGAGGAACATCGCGCCGGTCCCGCCGACGCGCGGCGCGCCGGCGCGTTCGCGCTCCTCGTTGAAGATGAACTGCTCGAGCGTCGTGAAACCGGCGCCGCCGAGGTCTACGGGCCAGGACGAGGCGACGTAGCCCTCGGCGGCGAGCGCCTTCGCCCAGTCGTCGGCGGCGCCCTTGACCGCGGGATCCTCGGAGTAGCGGTCGTTGCCCCAGTCGGCGTGGGTGGCGAGGATCTCCTCGCCGTTGGAGGCGCGGATCATGTGCGGGCGCAGCGGCCCGGCGTCCTCGCGGTAGCGTTGGGGCAGGTTGTCCTCGAAGAAGGCCCGCACCTTCGTGCGGAACTCCGCCTGCTGCGGCGTGTCTCGCCAGTCCATCGCACCCTCCTATCGTCGCGATGGCGATGCTAGCAGCCGCGCGCGGGCTCGTCGGGGCGCGCGGCTGGACGAACAAGGCAAGCACAAGCGGGCGCACCGCTGAGGCTGCTACTCCTCGTAGACGATGAACTCGAGCAGGTTCTGGTCCGGGTCGCGCGTGTAGATGCTCACGCCCCAGTCCCGCCCGCCTCCGCGTCCGCCCTCCCGCGGCACCGGGCCCTCCTCGATCGGCGCACCGGTCGCCTCGAGGGCGGCCTGCAGGTCCTCGATGCCGCCGTCCCAGACGAAGCAGAGGTCGCCGCAGCCGGGCTTCGCGGTGGGGCCGCGCAGCGTGAAGTCCTTGCTCGGCCAGAAGTCCGGGCCATGCACGTTGATCTTGTTGTCCCCGAAGGCGATCGAGAAGATCCGGCGCTCGCCACTGCGGAAGGCGTCGGCGTCGAGGATGGTGAAGCCCATGCTCTCGTAGAAGGCCATCATCTCCTCGGGGTGGTCCGTCGGGACCGAGGCGTGGTCGAAGCGGACTACGGACATCAGCGTCTCCTCACAGGCCGTGGCCGGCGGGGTAGAACTCGGGGATCGGAGTGCGGATGCGGTCCCGCACCCAGCTGGGGCCAATCAGCGGCGTCCACTGCGCCTCCGGGAGCTGGCCGGGCGGCAACTCGACCTCGATCTCGATCGTCGGCTTGCTGCCGGCGATGCGGAAGATGAAGCGATCGAGGCGCTCGTCGTAGGCGCTCTGCACCGGCGCCGGGCCGAAGACCAGTTCGACGAGCTGGCGGTGTGGGTCATAGCCCTGCTCGCGCATCGTTGCCATCGCCGCCTCGATGTCGAACGCGCGCCCGCCGCGCATGCCCGCCGCGTGGGCGCGCTGCCGTTCCTGCTGCAGCCGTGCGACGGTGATCGTCATGCGCGCTTCCCTCGCAGGCGCGATGCTAGCAGCGTCGGCGCTGCCGGCGCGCTAAGCCCCGTAGCGCTCACCCAGATCGAGGTAGCCCGCCGTGCCGACGATCGCCTCGCGCTCGTTGAACGTGATCATGCGCTCCGCCTGCGCGGCGCTGCTGCCGTCCTCGCGGATCGCCTCCAGCGTGCGCTGCATCGCCCACACGGCGGCGCGCTGGAGGTCCGAGGGGATGATCACGATGCGGTAGCCGAGCTCGGCGAGCCGCCCGGCGGGGACGAGCGGCGTCTTGCCGCCCTGGAACATGTTGATCAGCTTCGGGCCGGGCAGCCGCTCCGCGATCGCCTCGATCTGCGCCTCGCTCTCCGGCGCCTCGACGAACAGCACGTCCGCCCCCGCCTCGGCGTAGCGCCCGGCGCGTTCGAGCGCGGCCTCAAGGCCCTCGACGGCGATCGCATCGGTGCGAGCGATCAGCACCACGCCGCTGCCCTCCAGCGCCTCGCTGGCGGCGCGCAGCTTCTGCGCCATCTCCTCGGTTGGGACGAGCGACTTGTCGTCGAGGTGGCCGCAGCGCTTGGGGAAGGTCTGGTCCTCGAGGTGCAGCGCGGCCACGCCCAGGCTCGCGAACGCCTGCGCGGCGCGCCGCGTGTTGAGTGCGTTGCCGTAGCCCGTGTCCGCGTCCGCGATCACCGGGATCGAGACCGCCTCGACGATCGGACGCAGCCGGTCGACGACCTCGCCGAGGCCGAGCAGCCCGAGGTCCGGCAATCCGCCGCTGCGCGCGATCGCGCCGCCGCTGGCGTAGACGGCGGGGAACCCCGCCTGCTCGACCAGCCGCGCCGAGAGCCCGTCGAAGACGCCGGGCGCGACGACGACCTCGTCGCCGTCGATCAGCTCCCGCAGCCGCGCGGCGGCCGGGATCGCCGCCTGCGTCGCGCTCATCGCGCCGCCCCGGCGGTCGTTGCGGCCTCGCGGGCCGCGAGGCGCGAGGCGGGGACCAGCACGCGGCCCTCCATCAGCCGCCGCGCCGTGCGGTAGACGACCACGTCGTCGGCGACCCAGCGGTCCTCGCCGCCGCCCTCGCGCCGCACGCTGGCCGCTACGGGCAGCACGCCCGAGGGGTTGCCGAGCCGCAGGTCGGCGGCCGGATCGCCCGACCGCGCCAGCTCGTGCACCACGCTGCCCTCGATGCGCGCGGCGACGGCGAGGCACATCGCCGCCGTCAGCGGCAGCGCGCGGTGCGCCTGGCCCATCGACATCACGCGCGCGGTCAGGTCCACCGCGTCGGGGTCGATCGCCTCGCCCGCGAGGGTCGCCGCCGCCTGCGGCGCGGCGACGATCGCGATCAGCGGGCTCTGCGGCGAACAGGCGCGCGCCTCCTCAACGCTCGGCGAGAGGCCAAGCCGCAGCGCGGCGGCCCCGCGCACCGCCTCGAGGCGCGCCAGCAGGCCGGCGTCGGCCTCGATCGCGTCCGGCAGCTCGCTGCCCTGGAGGCCGAGGTCCGCCGCGCGCACCGCGACGACGGCAGTCGTCGCGTCGACGATCGAGACGCGCAGTTCGCCGAGGCCGGGGACGG
Organism: Dehalococcoidia bacterium; assembly: GCA_965247925.1. Lineage (GTDB taxonomy): Bacteria > Chloroflexota > Dehalococcoidia > UBA2979 > UBA2979 > VXMT01. The sequence goes on along the minus strand of CBDFIB010000002.1, from coordinate 22,621 downwards.
CGAGCGTCTCGGCCGGCGCTCCGCCGGGGAGCAGCTCGCCGGTCACCGCGCCGCCGGGGTCCTGGAACTCGAGGCGGATCGGCGCGCCCTGCCCGGCGACGCCGAGCAGCTCGAAGTCGCCCTCGACCGCGGCGCTCGCGCCGTCGAGGGGGAAGCGGGCGACGATCCGCTTCTGCGTGTTCACGTTGTACAGCCGCACCGCCGCCTCTCCGGCTGCGTCGATCGAGGGCGTCACGAGGCCCTCATCGACGGCGAAGGGGCCGACGGCGGAGGTGAGATTGCCGCAGTTCGTGCGGTAGGCGACCGCCGCCTCGCGGACGGCGACCTGGCCGAAGGTGTACTCGACATCGCAATCCGGTCGCGCCGAGGGCTCGACCACGACAATCTTGGAGAGCGAGGAGACGCCGCCGCCGAGGCCGTCGAGCTGGCGGCCGTAGGGGTCCGGGCTGCCGAGCGCGCCGAGGAAGATCGGCGCCCAGTCGTCGTGGGCCTCGGGCAGCCAGTCGCGCTGGAAGAAGATGCCGCGGCTGGTGCCGCCACGCATGAACACCGCATCCACCCGTTGCTGCGCCATCGTCGCCGCCTCCGCTTCCTCCTGCCCTGCGATTCTAGCGGGTGCGTAGCGGTCGACAGCGCGGGCGGCGACGGGCTAGCCTCGCGCGGCGCCGGTCGGGAGGCGGAAGCGGCGATGGCGGACTCCGAAGGCCGGGCGGACGGACTGCCCCTCGAGGGGGTTCGCGTCGTCGATCTCACGCAAGGCGCCGCCGGGCCCTACGCGACGAAGCTCTACGCCAACTACGGCGCGGACGTGATCAAGATCGAGCGCCCGGACGGCGGCGATCCGATGCGCCGCATCGGTCCCTTCCCGGACGACGAGCCGCACCCGGAGCGGGGCGGCGTCTTCCTGCACATCAACACCGGCAAGCGCAGCCTCACGCTCAACCTCAAGACCGCCAGCGGACAGCAGATCCTGCAGCGCCTCGCCGCGAGCGCCGACCTCGTGTTCGAGAACTTCCGGCCGGGCACGCTCGAACGGCTCGGACTCGACGCCGATCGGCTCGCCGAGCTGCGCCCGCAAGCCTCGTTGATCCGGCTCTCCAACTTCGGGCAGTACGGCCCCTACCGGGACTTCGAGGCCGACGACATGCTGCTCTACGCTGCCGGCGGGGTGCTGCAGGTGACCGGCGTGCCGGAGCGCGAGCCGATCAAGATCGGGCTCTACGCGCCGCTCTTCCTCGCCGGCGCCGTGGCCGCGGCGAAGTCGTTCGGGGCGCTGATGGCCGCCGACCGCGACGGCGTCGGGCAGACGGTCGACATCTCGATGCAGGACGTGCTTGCCGCCTCGATGGATCGCGGCGGGCCGAACCTCGTGGCCTGGCAGTACTCGGGCTCGATGATGCACATGCGGATGCGCGAGCTGCGGCGCAACGCGATTCCTCGAGGCGTCTACCCCTGCCAGGACGGCTACGTCTTCGTCAACGGCACGCTGCAGTGGTTCGACCGCTTCTGCCGCATGGTCGGGCGCCCCGACCTGATCGACGACGAGGAGACGCTCGCCCAGATCGAGCACATCGAGTACGGCGAGCGCTTCGACGCGCTGCTCTACCCCTGGCTGCTGGAGCGCACGAAGCAGCAGGTGATGGAGGAGGCGCAGCGGGAAGGCCTCCCCGTGGGCGCGATCAACTCGATGGCCGACGTCTTCGCCGACCCGCACCTGCGCGCACGCGAGTTCTTCACCACGATCGAGCACCCGGAGGCGGGCGCCTTCGAGTTCCCCGGGCTGCCCTTCCGCATGTTTGGCACGCCCGGCGAACTGCGCCGCGCCCCGCTGCTCGGCGAGCACACCAGCGAGGTACTGACCTCCGAGCTCGGCTACACGCCCGAGGACGTCGTGATCCTCCGTCAGCGCAACATCGTCTGAGGAGCGGCGGGCGCGGCCGACCCTGAGCCGCCCGGCACTTATGCTGGCTGTGGAGCGAGAGGAACCTCGTGACAGATCCGATCGAGCCACGCATCGTCCGGCCCGAGGACCGCGACGGCCTGCCGACCGCTGCCGGCGGCGACATCTACGCGACACTCGCGCGCGGCGAGCACACGCACGGCGGCTACTTCCTGACGCACGCCATCGTCCCGCCCGGCGGCGGGCCGCCCGCGCACGTCCACACCCGCGAGGAGGAGGCGTTCTACATTCTTCGCGGGGAGATCGCCTTTTTCCTCGACGACCGCATGGTCGAGGTTGGAGCAGGGACGTTCCTCAACGTTCCGCGCGGCACGAAGCACCGCTTCCGCAACGTCTCCGATTCCGACGCCGAGCTGATCTTCTGGTTCGCGCCCGCCGGTATCGAGGGGCTCTTCGACGAACTGGGCGAGCACCCCGAGGACATCACAGCGATCGGCGAGCGGTATGGCACCGAGTACTTCTTCGGGGAGTGACGCCCTCGCTCGCCCACGAGTGCAGCACCACGAGCCCGCGGCCCGACCTCCGCCCTCGCCACGCTCGGGGCCGACCCTGAGCCGTTGCGACCTCCGCCTCGGCCGCGCGGGAACCCTCAGCCCCTCGCGTGCGTCCTGAGAGTGGGGGCGGGAGCGCGGGATGCCAATCGACGCCGCGAGGGCAAGCAGCACGCGGGCGCGCCATGCACGTCGCGTGCTGCCGCTGCTGGCGGCGCTCGCACTCGCGCTGCTCATCGCAATCGGCCCGGCGGCCTGCAGCGGCTTGCCCGGCGGCACGCCGCCGCTCGCCACTGTTACGGCGACCGCGACGCTTGCGCCCGTCGCCACCGCTGAGCCGACAGCCACACCTCCTCCGCCGACACCAACCCCCACACCGGCGCCGACGGCGACCGCCGTAGCCGTCACTCCCACGCCCGAGCCCGGCGAGGCGGTCGCGCTCCTCGTGTCGGATCCCGCCGAGCGCGCCCGTCTCGGGGCGGCGCTGGCGGCGGCGGCCGGATTCAACGCCACCGGCGACGCCTCGGCGCGGTGGGCGATCGCGGACGAGCCGCTGTCCGGCTCGCGGCCGATCGTGCTCGCGCGCTGGGCGGCGATCACGGACCAGCGGCGCGACGTGCTCGATCTGAGCCTGACCGATGTGCAGCGCATCCTCCGCGGCGATGTCCGCGGCTGGTCCCGGCTCGGCGGGAGCCGGCAGCCGATCTCCGCGTATCTTCCCGCCTCGCAGGCGCCGCTGATCGCGGGCGCGCTCGGCATCGCGGTTGCCGATCTGGCGGCGGAACTGCTGCCGGACGCCAGGGTAGCCGGCGTTGTCGCCAACACGCCGGGCGCGTTCGCGCTGATTGAGCCGGAGCAGCTGCGCCTCGGGGTGCTCGCGCTCACCGTCGATGGCCACGACCCGTACCGCGACCCGGCGCGGGAGTCGCCGCTGAGCGCGGTGCGCTGGATCCGCGCGCCGCGCCTCGGCGACGCTGTGCGGCTCGCCGCCGCCGCCGGCCTCGAGGCCGCGCCACCATTCGACCCGGCGGGGATGCTCGTCACCGGCGAGCTGATCCCGGTGCGCTGCAGCAACTACGTGCTGGCCCAGCTCGACGACTATGGCGATGTTCGAGGGCGTGGGCGACGCGATCGCCTCCGCCGACATCACCGTCATGAGCCTTGACTCGGCGCTCACGGACCTCGCCGATCCCACGCCCTGCAGGGAGACGTACATGCTGCAGGGCAGCCCTCGCGTCGTCGACGCGGTCGCCGAGGCGGGGGTGGACGTGATGCTCACGATCGGCAACCACATGCTGGACTGCTGGACGGGCTGCGCGCCCGCCTGGGCGCTGCTCGACACGCTGGAGCGGCTGCAGAAGGCCGGCATCGAGACCGCCGGGGCCGGCGAGAATGTAGACGCCGCTCGCGCACCGGCCGTGGTCGAGGTCTACACGACGCACGGCTTCGTGCGCTTCGCCTTCCTCGGCTACGACTCGATCGCGCCCTGGCACTTCGCCAATCCGAGCACACCGGGTACGGCCCCCCTCGAAGCCGCGAGCGTGCGCGAGGACGTGCGCGCGGCGCTCGAACTCGCGGACTACGTCGTGGTCGGGGCGAGTTGGGGCGTCGAGTACACGACCGACCCGACCGACGAACAGCGCGAGATCGCCGCGATCGCCATCGAGGAGGGCGCGACGCTCGTGATCGGGAGCCACCCGCACTGGGTGCAGGCGGTCGAGCACTTCGACGGCGCGCTCGCGGCCTACTCGCTCGGCAACTTCGTCTTCGATCAGGACTGGTCGGAGGAGACGACGCAGGGGATGGTGCTGGAGCTGGGCTTCACGCTCGATCGGCTGATCGGCTACCGCATCCGTCCGATCGTGATCCGCGGCGACGGCGGCGAGGTGTACTGGATCTACCGCCCGGAGTTCGTCGACCCCGCCGCCGAGGGCCGCCCCGTCCTCGATCGCATCTGGCAGGCGCAGGACCGGCTGGCGGAGCGGTAGGCTGTTGGCCCAGTCCAGGAGACGCAACACCAGCATCCGGAAACAATGATAAGGTGTTGGTACATTGTGTTAGCGAGAAGGCATTGGACTTCGCATGAGAGAAATCACTGCAGCCACCACACAACGGAACCAGGTGACCATTCCCGCCGAGGTCCGCCGCCTTCTTGGCCTGAAGCCCAGGGACAAGGTTGCGTTCACCATTGAGGACGGAGGTGCGGTGCGCTTGGCGGCGGCGTCCTTCACGCTGGAGTCGACGTACGGCTCCGTGCAGCCTTCAAGCCACCCCGAGGACTTCGATGAGGTGTCCCGGAACGCTAAGGACGCCAAGGCTGAGCAGACCGCACGCGAACTAAGTGGCGCGTGAGATTCCTCGATACGAACGTCATCCTCAGGTACCTGACCCGGGATGATGAGGCCAAGGCTGAAGCCTGCTACCAGCTGTTCCAGCAGGTACGGCGCGGGGAGGAAGAGCTCGTCACCTGTGAGGCGATCGTCACGGAAGTCGTCTACGTGCTTTCCTCCCCTCGCGCTCCCTACAGGCTGAGCCACGAGGAGATTCGAGCCCGGCTCGTACCGATCCTGACGCTTCGGGGCCTGAGGCTCCCGCAGAAGCGCGTCTACCTCAGCGCTCTGGATCTGTACGCCTCATCTCCGTTCCTTGACTTCGAGGATGCTCTGGCGGTCGCTCACATGGAACGGCTGGGGGTGACGGAAATCGTGAGCTACGACAGGGACTTCGATCGGTTGCCGACACTCCAGCGAGTGGAGCCGTGAGGTCCGTGCCGCCTGCCGGCGCCTGGCCTTGAACGTCGCGCGGCGGGCCTCTGCCCGCTACAGCGGCTTCGGCGCGTAGTCGGCGTCGATGCGCAGGACGGAGCCCATTTTCTCGTAGTCCTCGAACGGGAGTATCGAGCCCTCGCGGGCAATCGGGTCCGATTGCAGATCGGAGGCGCGGTCGGCGATGCGCCGTTCGAGCAGGTCCGCGATCTCGTCCTCGCTCAGCCCCAGCTCGGCCAGCACCGCCTCCGTGTCCGCGCCGAGGGCGGGCGCGGGTCCGCGGGCGGCGACGCCGGCGCCGTCGAACTTCGCGGGCAGGTAGCGCTGGATCGGCACGCGCCCGAAGTCGCCGATCGCCAGGTCGTCGAAGAACTCGCGCGCGGCCAGATGCGGGTCCGCGATCACCTCGTCGGCCTTGAGGATCGGCCCTGCCGGGGCGCCTGCCGCCTGCAGCAGCGCGGCGACCTCGAACTTGTCGCGCTCGCTCGTCCACTCGCCGATCAGCTCGTCGAGGGCGTCGTGATGCTCCGTGCGCGAGGCGGCGTCGGCGAAGCGCGGGTCGTCGAGCCAGGCCTCGTGGCTGCTCGCGCGGCAGAAGGCCTGCCACTCCGCCTCGTTGCGCAGCGAGATCGCCACCCAGTCGTCGTCGCCCGTGCAGGGGTAGGCGCCGCGCACCATCCCCGGCCGGCGGTTGCCGTCGCGCGTCTGGTGGCGTCCGTTGCGCTGGTAGTCGGCGAGCTGCGACTCGAGGACGGGCAGCGTCGCCTCCTGCATCGAGACGTCGATGATCTGTCCCTCGCCCGTGCGGTCGCGGTGGATCAGCGCGGCGAAGAGGGCGGCGGCGCCGTGCAGGCCGGAGTAGGGGTCGACCCAGGTCTGGCCCGTCTTCGTCGGCCCCTCGCCCCGATAGCCCGTCACCGTCGGCACGCCCGCGGCGGGCTCCATCGTCATTCCGTTGGCAGGCCGGAATGCACTCGGGCCGGTCTGCCCGAAGCCGCTCAGGTGGAGCAGGACCAACTGCGGGTACTGCTCGTGCAGCTCGTGGAAGTCGAAGCCGAGGCGGCCGACGACGCCGGGCATGAAGTTCTCCACCACCACGTCTGCGTCGGCGACGAGCCGGCGCACCAGCTCGCGGCCCTCCTCGAGTCCGAGGTCGATCATCGCCGAACGCTTGCTGGCGTTACGGACTGTGAAGTAGATGTTGCGGTTCCAGACCTCGCCGCCGATGTCGTTGCGAGGCGGGAAGAGCGTGCGGTTGGTGTAGTTCCCGCCCGGCGCGAACGCGCGCTCGACGCGGATCACGTTCGCCCCCAGGTCCGCGAGGATGCGCGTGGCCAGCGGCCCGACCCAGCCCTGCGTCAGCGCAACCACCGTCAGATCCTCGAAGAAGCGCATCAGTCCGCCCCCTCCGCCGCCGCGGCCGCGCGCAGCGCCTCGCCGTCCGCGTCGAGGGCGGGCGCGGGGCCGAACTGCTGGGGCGTAGCCGACATAATCGCGCCCGCGCCGCTGAGCCTCACGCCGTCCGGTCCCTCCTGCCAGTAGTCGCGCTGATCGAGATGCGGGTCGGCGAGCAGCTCCGCCACGTCCGGTACGGCGCCGAAGCCGAGCCCGAGCTCGCCGGCGCGCTGGAAGATCTCGTTCACGGTGTGGCGCTCCAGCCAGGGCTGCGCGACCGCATCGAACTCCCGCCAGCGCAGGTTGCGCGTCTGCGTGCTGGTGAAGATCGGGCTGTCCGCCATGTCCGGCCGTTCGAGCAGCTTCGAGACCACGCCGGCGAAGTCGTGATGGCCCGTACCGACGGGCACGAAGGCGATGTAGCCGTCCTTGCAGGGCATGATGTCGTGCGGGTAGCCGGGCAGGATGCGCGAGTAGTAGCGCCGCCGCACCACCCCCGAGCCGAGCCAGACCACGAAGTTGTGGTCGTCCGTCATCGTCAGCGACTCGTGCGCCGAGACGTCGACGACGTGCGTCCGCTGCCCGCGCCGAGCGGCAGCGACGGCGGCCAGCGCGGCGATGGTGGCGTGCGTTGATGCGAAGTAGTCGCTGATCTCGATGCCCGCGCTGAGCGGCTCGCGGTCCGGCGCGCCGCTCACGTAGGAGAACCCCGCGAGGCCCTCGATGATGTGGCTGTCGGCGCGCCACGAGGCATACGGCCCGGTCATGCCGAAGTCGGAGATCGAGACGAAGGTCGTCTCCGGGAAGCGCTCGGCCATGCCATCCGGATCGCTGAGCGGCAGCTCCGAGGAGATGCGCTCGCCCTCGCGCCAGTTCGAGACCAGCAGCGCCGCGCCCTCGATCAGCCGCGCCGCGAGCGCCGCCTCCTCGTCGCGTTCGAGGTCGAGCACGATGCTGCGTTTGCCGCGGTTGATCGCGGCGTGGAGTCCGCCGCCGTCGGGGTCGGGCTCATCGCCGTTGAACGGGCCCGCGAGGCGGATCGCATCGCCGCCGGGCGGCTCGATGCGGATCACCTCGGCGCCGAACTGGGCGAGCAGTTGCGCGCAGTAGGCGACCGGACGCCCGGCCGCGATCTCGACGACGCGCAGGCCCTCGAGCGGTGTCGCCGATGCGCCGCCCTCGGTCGCTGCGTCCGGTCGCTGTCCGTTCGCCCCGCTCAAGCGCACCGCCTTCCGCGCGCGTGATGGCCTGCCGCCCGATGGTGGTGCGCCCACGCGCGGTGCGTCAAGCGGGAGGGGATTATAATCCTAACTTGACAAGCGCGGTAACTGGCAACACTGTCGCGTGAGACCAGCTAAATGTGCTCCAAGAGGTTACTCCAGTGGACGAAGCGTATCGGCAGGGTCTCAGAGAAGCGATTCGTGGGAGCGCAGCCTTTCCGGACATCGTGTCTTCGATCTCAGGGAACAAGCTGACCTACAACGCTTCAGGAGTGTGGGTGGACCCACAAGCACCTGGATTTCAGGGACACACGACAGCTATCAGCGATGAGGAATTGGTCCGTGCCTATCTCCTCACCAGGCTGTCCACAGAATTCGGGTACGTCGCTTCTCCCGACGTGCTTCAGGTTGAGAAGGTCTATGCGCCCGTCGGGAGACCAACGGGTAAAGGAGGACGGGCCGATGTGCTGGTCCGCCACCCTCAGTCCCGAGGAGGGGACGGTTTTCTCTTTGTGGAGTGCAAGACTCCCGACACATATGACCGAGACTTCAAGCTGATTGATGGCCAACTGTTCAGGCTCAGCCTTCAAGAGCAGCCGCGCCCAAGGTACCTGCTCTATTACACCGTCGATTTGACCACCGAGGGGTTACGAGACCGTATCGTCCTGATAGACAACTCATCGTTTCCGGACTTCGACAGTTGGGACATCGCTGGCCAGCCGATCACAGACGCCATACCCATGCAGTATGGGCGACCGCGCGTAAAGAGGTTCGCAAACGTTGCCGCTGAGTCGGATGACCACAGGCCGTTGGACAGGACCACATCCGCTACCGCCTTCAACAGGCTCCGGGAGGAGTTTCATGACGTTATCTGGGCGGGTGGAGGCACCAATAACAACGATGTATTTACCTACATTGTCAAGCTCATCCTGTGCAAGATATATGACGAGCAGGAGACAAAGCCAGGCGAGGAGTATCAGTTTCAACGCTTGGGTGACGAGGCGAACCCCGAGGATTCAACCACGCTGGTCAATCGGCTCAATGACCTGTACCGAAAGTCTGAAGAGACCTACCTCGCCCTGCCAACACCAACCGAGGGTCCCGCTTTTGAGCCTGTTCGCCTGGCTTCGGAAAAGCTCGCCTATATCGTTACCAGGCTGGACGGGCTATCGGTAACGGAAAACGTCCACCCGGTGATCTGTTAGGAGAGTTTTTGAGCAGATTGTCTCGTTAGATTTTACTCAGACGAGGGGTCAGTTTTTCACTCCCATCACACTTGTCCGTTTTATGCTGGCTCTTTGTGGGGCGGCAGACACGGCTGAGAACGTGATGCGGCACGAAAAGGATTCCCAAGGCCGACCCCGTTTGCCCTTCCTCATCGACCCATCCTGCGGGTCGGGCAGCTTCCTCATTGAATACATGGAACTCATCACCGACAGGCTGGGTTCTGCGGAAGTCTTGGACACGCTTCCCAACCGTATCGGGCAGTTTCATAACATCTGGTTTGGTGGGACCAGGCGTAACTCCGTGGGCCAGGGAATATGTCTTTGGTATCGAGACCAACTACGATCTCGGCCTCGCCGCGAAAGCGAACATGGTGCTCCACGGAGACGGGAGCATGAACACCTGAGTCGCGAGCGGCCTACTCCCCTTCGGCGCATACGCGATTGAACAGAGAAACAACGTGCTCGGGTCCGCGTTCAGCGGCGGCGAGTCCTACGACGGTGAGTGTAATGAGCAGTTCGACCTGGTGCTATCAAACCCTCCATTCAGCCTGACGCTTTCACCTGATGAGGAACGGGAAACACAGAGGGCCTGCGTCGCATTGTCCCAGTCAATCAGCGAGCTGGTATTCATCGAGCGCTGGTACCAGTTCTTGCGAGACGGCGGAGCCTTCTGCTGCATCCTCCCGGAGACCATTCTGGACACAAAGGGGAACGCCACCGCAAGGCTCTTCCTCTTTCAGTACTTTCATGTCAGGGCGGTTATCTCACTCCCGTACGACGCCTTCAGGCCATTCACCAGTTCGAAGACCTGCATCGTATTCGCTGAGAAGAGGACCGCGCAGGAAGCCATGGAGTGGGACAAAGCCTGGCGGGCATTCAATGAGTCCAATCCTCAGGCCAGCCGGACGGATGCGTTCAACGCGGTCATTGAAGCCACGGGCCGACGTGATGAGCCTATCTTCATGGCTGAACCAGCTTCCGTGGGCTATAAACGGAGAAAGAGCCTTCCCGATATGGTCCTCAACAACGAGCTGTTTGCGGTAAACGCTGAGGGTGAGGTGTCCTACCAACAGGGAGACTCCACTGTCCTCAGCTCGTTCCGCGATGGTGCCGAGCCCGACCCCAGGCTCGAGTTCTGGACCGACCTGGGGAAGGTCGGGGAGCGCGACCACCTGCGCCTGGACCCAAAATACCGATGGCTGTGGGACTACCAGAATGGTGTTGCTCACGGGAAGGAATCAAAGGCGAAACCCCTTCGGGACATCATTTCCGTCGTCCAGCTCCCCCGGCTCAACAAGGGCGAGCTGGACAGTGTGCGAACGCTCATCGATCTGGAGAGCGTCGAGAGCCGCCAGGGCCTGGTACGGGACGAGGTGCCGCAGGTGGACAGCATCGGTTCGCAGAAGGTGATCTTCAAAGGCTGCCAGCTGGCAATCTCAAAGCTGGAGCCATACCTGGGTAAGGTGCTGATCAACCCACCCGAGGACGCGATCGGTTCGACGGAATGGATAGGACTCTGCCCTAGGGAGGGACTGCCGGTGGAGTTCGTGGCACACCTCTTGATGTTGCCCGGCCTTTGCGAGGCCTACCGAAGACTGCAGTCAGGCAAGCGGCATGCGCGATTTGACCCCACAGAACTCCTTGACCTCCTAGCTGAGGCTGTCGCACGGAGTGGCGTGGGTGGAGTGCCAAAAGGGTAGCCGGTCGGCAGTCGGCAGTCGGCAGTCGGCAGTCGGAGCGGAGCGGTCGCGTCTGGCGGGGCAGGCGCGCTACGCGGCAGCCGCGGCGGTAGCCCGGTCTCCTCGCCGGGGGTTGCTGTTCGCTGGCCGGGGTGACGGGCGCGCCCGGCGATAGAGCTTCTTGAGGTTGTGGGTGGCGGCGCTCAGCTTCCATTCGCTGGCGCACGCGGCGATCCCGCGCCGCTTGAAGCGGCGGATGCCGCGGTTTTCCTTGACGTCTCCAAAGACGGGTTCGATCATCCAGCGCCGCTGCTCGTAGAGACGCCGGCCCCGCTGCGTCGCCAGTTTCCGGTCCATCCGTTCACGTACGGAGAGCCCGGCAGGGATGCGCCCGCGCGGCGCCGCAGCGCCGGCGCGCCGGTTGCGGTCGCTGCGGGTGGCGATCAGCAGCTCCGGACCCCTGCCTTCGGCCTGCCGCACGTTCGCCTCGGAGTAGTAGCCGGCATCGGCCAGCAGCACGCGCAGCGGCCCGCAGTGTGCGGCCTGCAGGTTGCGGTGCATCGCCTCGATCATCGGTTGCAGCTCGTGCATGTCCGTCGCCTGGAGGCTCACCTCGGCCGCGACGATGATCTGGTCGCTACTCGTCACCGCCTGCACGTTGTAGCCCTGGAAGTAGCCGTGATAGTCGCGCACCACGCGGCTGTCCGGGTCGGTGACGTTCACCTTCGCGCCCGGGTCGGGCTGCGGCGGCTGCGGGCGGCGCCCGCGCCGGTCCTTCTGCGCGCGGCTCCTGAGGCGTTCCTCATAGTCCTCCTGCCGCTCCCGCTCACGGGCCGCCAGCCGCTCCCGCGCCTCGCGCAGCCGCTGCAGGCGCTCCTCGCGGTCCCTGAACCCCGCAGGCAACTCGTCGCCCCGCGCGTCGCCGAAGCGCGCGTTCTCCTCGGCGTCCACCCGCTCCGCCTCGGCGAGGATGCGCCGCACCTCGGCCGCAAGCTCCGCATCCGTGCGATTGCGCTCACGGCTGGCGTTCGCGCGGAGTTTGGTGCCGTCGAGCGCGACCACGCCGACCCGCAACAGACCCGCCTCGGCGCACAGCCTGAGCACCCCGGCGAACAGTCCCGCCAGCGCTTGCTCGTGCTGCTGCCGGAAGCGGCAGATCGTGGCGTGGTCGGGCTGCTGGTTCGCGGTCAGCACGCGGAAGGCGATGTCCTCGCGGCAGCGCCGTTCGATCTGGCGGCTCGAGCGCTCGCCCTCGCAGTAGGCATAGAGCACGAGCGCGACCATCATCGACGGCTCGTACGCCTTCCGCCCCCAACCGTCCTCGCGGTAGCGCGCGTAGAACGCGGTGAGGTCGAGCTGGCTTACCGCATCGAGCACGAACCACGCGAGGTGGTCCTCGGGCAGCCAGTCGCGGAGGCTGGCGGGCATCAGGTATTGCTGGTCACGCTCGCACGGCAGGAAGCGCTGGGTCATGGCGGCACCCCGGAATCACTCCGCCCCCGCCGCCATGCTCATCCTATCGCGATGTTCCCCGCATCGCGGGTTTGTGCGACAGCCTCTGCTAGAGTGGAACTCCCCCCGTTCAGTGAGATAGACCGAATTCAGAAAATGGTGGTTTCAGGCCGCCAAAAAATCGTCAGGATGAAAGCTGAGGCGGCGCTGACTCGAAGCATGATCGACGAGCTCTTCAACGACTAGATCGCAGTTACCGCACCCATTATTTCTCAGATCGAGCGCCGCCACATTGCCGTTGCCGTTGAGGGTGACCCCGTACCATTCGCCGACGGGAGCCCGGCTCAGGCGCTTGTCAAGTTAGGGTTATAAGCCCCAAGCGGGAGGCTGGATCGACCGCCCCCTAGCGGAACGCGGGGGCGACCTCCGAGGCGAAGCGCTGGATGGCGGGCCAGTCGTAGGGGGTGTTCATCATCATGATCACCTCGGAGTAGCCGGCGTCGGCGTAGGTCTGAATCGCGTCGCGCATCGATTCGGCGGGGCCGCCCACGGTTTGCGCGCGCTGCGCCTCGACGCTGATGCCGCGACGGCCGGCGGTGCGCTCCGTCCAACGCTCGTAGATCGCGTCCGGGATCAGCGGCGTGCCGGCCGTGAGGCTGATCTCCTCGAAGCGCCGCCCCACGTCGTTGCAGTGCTGGCGCAGCACCTCGACCTTCGGCGCCAGGTCGGCGGCTGTTCCGACGCCGTTCCAGGCGTCGGCGTGGCGCGCGACGATGTTCAGCGTGCGCCGCTCGCCCGCCCCGCCGACCATGATCGGCGGGTGCGGCCGCTGCACGGGGGCCGGGCGGAACGGGGCCTGGTTGAGGCTGTAGTACTCGCCCTCGAAGGAGACTTCCTCCTCGTCCGACCAGAGCAGGCGGATCACCTGCAGCGCCTCGTCGAGCCGATCGAGGCGTTCGCGCGCCGAGGGGAAGGGCCAGCCGTACGCCTCGTGCTCGCGCGGGTTGTTGCCCGCGCCGATGCCGAAGTCCACCCGTCCGCCCGAGATCTGGTCGATCGTCGTCGCGGTCTTGGCGAGCAGGGCGGGGTTGCGGAAGAGGTTGCCCGTCACCAGCGTGCCGAGGCGCAGTCGCTTCGTCTCCGCGGCGAGCGCGGCGAGCACGACCCAGCCGTCCATGCACGGCCCCTCGGTATCGCGCGTGCCGGTCGGCAGGAAGTGGTCGATCGTCCAGGCGCCGTCGTAGCCGAGCGCCTCGATGCGCTGCCACGTCTCCGAGAGTTCGCCCCACTCGATGTTCTGCTGCCCGGTCTGGACGCTGAATTTCACCGCCGCCTCCGTCCTCGCGTGCGGCACTCTAGCAGGCAAAGGCGGCTACGTGATGGTGAGCGGGACGCCCTCGGGACAGAGCGGGCAGTCGGCGGGCTCCCAGCTCTCGATGTCGAGCGTGGCGGCGGCGAAGAACGGCAGGCCGAAGTCGGCGCGTCCGCCCGAGCGGTCGACGAGCACGGCGACGCCGACGGGCTCGCCGCCGGCCTCGCGCACGGCCTCGATCGTGTCGTGCATGGAGCCGCCGCTGGTGACCACGTCGTCGGCGATCAGCACGCGCTCTCCGGGGGTGAGCCGGAAGTCGCGTTGGATCGCGCGGCCCGGTCCGTCCTCGCGGCGCTCGGCGATGATCCCGCGCACGCCAAGCTGGCGAGCCATCTCGTAGGCGAGGATCACGCCGCCGGTGGTGGGGCCGGCCACGGTCTGCGGCTCCAGGTCGCGCGCCGCCTCGGCGAGGCGGGCGCAGATCGCGGCGGTGCGGTCCGGCCACTGCAGCAGGTTGAACTTCTCGACGTAACGGCCGGCGTGGCGGCCCGAGGCGAGCTGGAAGTGGCCGTCGAGGAAGGCGCCGCTCTCCTCGAAGGCGGCGATCACCGCGGGGTCGGCCGCTTCTTCGCGCGTCACTGGGAGTGGCTCACTTCGACGCCGCTCAGCACGACCGGCTCCTCGTGGCCGACGATGCCGAAGCGACCGGGCGGCCAGTAGCGCAGCTCGGCGCGTCCGACGATCAGACCCTGGTGGAGCATGCCCCAGGAGTGCGAGTCGTAGGAGTTGTTGCGCGCGTCGCCGAGCACGAAGACGTGGCCGGGCGGGACCGTTTCCGGTCCGAACGAGTAGCGGGGCGCGTGTAGCAGGTAGGGCTCATCCAGCACCTTCCCGTCCACGATCACCTGCTCGTCGCGCACCTCGACAGTCTGTCCGGGCAGCGCGACCACGCGCTTGATAAAGTCACGCTCCGGGCCGAGGGGGAAGGCGAAGACGACGACGTCGCCCTGAGCGATCGCGCCGAAGGGGCGCCACGCGTCCTCCTCGACAAGCGGCAGCCAGGAGAAGTCGAAGGCGCGGTAGGCGAGCTTGTTCACGACGACCAGGTCGGCGTGCTGGAAGCTCGGCTCCATCGAGCCGCCGTCCACGATGAAGTTCTGGGCGATGCCGCGCACGACGATGAACATCAGCAGGGCGAGCGCGATCACCTCGAGCGTCTCGCTGACGCCGCGCAGCCCGAACGGCCAGATTCGCCGCGCCACGCTGCGCTCGTCGGCGGTGTCGGCGGGCAGCTCACGCGGCGCGCTCCAGGGATCGCGTTCGGCGAGCCCGCCGTGGCTCAGCGCGGACGCGAAGGCGAGCGCGCGGGCAGGCGGCGACGCGCCGGGCGGGTCGCGAGAATCGAGGCGTTGGGGAAGCCGGCGCGGGTCCGGCGGCGGCTGATTCACCATCGCATCGAGTATACCCACGGACCCTGTTGGGAACCCCGCGCCGGCTCCGGCCTCACGGGCCGCTCAGGCGCGCAACGCGGAGCCGAGGGCGTCCATTCGCTGGGCCGCGACGGTCGCGACTGCGGCGCGTGCCTCCAGCAGCGCCGGACGGGGGTCGCCGCCTCGCGAGCCGGCGATGGCGGCGGCGAAGGCGGCGTGGATCTCGCTGCTGACGTTGAGTTTGCGAATGCCCGCGCGCACGCAGTCGCGCAACTGGCCGGGCGGGACGCCGGAGCCGCCGTGCAGCACCAACGGCAGCCCGCGCACCGCCGCGCGCAGCTCGCGTACGAGCGCCAGATCGACGCTGCCCGCGAGCCCGTGCGCCGTGCCCACGGAGACCGCGAGCGCGTCGACCTGCGTCTCCTCGACGAAGCGGCGCGCCGCCGCCGGCTCGGTCAGCACGGACTCCGAGGTGATGACGCCGGGCTCGCGCCCGCCGACGTGGCCGAGTTCGGCCTCCAGCGCGACGCCGTGCTCCAGCGCGACGACGGCCGCCTCGCGCGTCTCGCGGATGTTGAGGTCCAGTGGCTTGATGGAGCCGTCGTACATCAGCGAGCTGAACCCGGCGCGCGCCGCCGCGCGCAGCAGCCCGAGCTCGTGTCCGTGGTCGAGGTGGACGGCGACGGGCACGTCCGCGCCCTCGGCCAGCGTGCGCGCCGTGGCCGCGGCGACGGCGACGCCGCCGAAGTGATTGAGGTTGCCGGGGTTGAACTGGAGCAGTACGGGCGAGCGGCGCGCCTCGGCGGCGTCGAGCACGCCGAGCGCGAGCTCGAGGTTGGAGACGTTGAAGCCGGGCACGGCATAGCCGCCCCGCTCGGCGTCGGCCAGTAGTTCGCGGCCTCCGGTAAGCGCCATGTGCCGATCTTCACACGGATCGGCGCTGCGTGGTGGGGCAGTGTGGGGTAGCAGCGTGGGGCGGTCGCGGGCGTGCGTCTCCGGCGGGGCCGTGAGGCCCCTTCGTGCTAGGCTCGCCGAGGCGGGATGGAGCGAACACGAGCCAGCTCTTGGCGGCGCAACGACACCGTGCGGATGACGATGTTCCGGACCTCGTCCGGCGGGCGCAGCGTGGCGAAGTTGCGGCGTTCAACACGCTGGTGATCCGCCACCAGGACGCCGCATATTCGCTCGCCTTCCGCTTCCTGCGCTCGCGCGAGGCCGCCGAGGACGTGACGCAGGAGGCGTTCGTCCGCGCCTGGCGCGCCATCGAAAGCTTCCGTGGCGAGCGCTTCCGCTCCTGGCTGCTGCGCATCGTCGCCAACGCCGCGCGCGATGAGCTGCGCCGCCGCAAGCGCCGCCCGCAGCGCTCGCTCGACGAGGCGCGCGACAACCCCGATAGGGCCTCGATCGACCCGATCGAGCCGGGCCTCGGGCCGCAGGCGCGGGCGGAGCAGGCGGAGCTGCGGCAGGTGCTGGAGGGTGCGCTCGCCGAGCTGCCGGAGGAGTGGCGGATGGTGGTGCTGCTCTCCGACGTGCACGGCCTCTCGTACGAGGAGATCGCGGACGCGACGGGCGTGCCGGTCGGCACTGTCAAGTCACGGTTGAGCCGCGCGCGGTCGCGGCTGCGCGACCTCCTGAGAGAGTCCGGGGAACTTCCCGGGCTCGTACAGCGTCAGAAGACATAGGGTGGTGAAGTGATGCGCCTCTTGGGTTGGCGTCGGCGTCGCAACACCGGGGACGATGAGTTCCCGCAGGGTCTCGACGCGGCCCTGGCCCGGGACGAGCAGCTCTCTGCCTACCTGGACAGCGAGCTCGATGAGCGCGAGGCCGTTGCCGTCGAGGACGCCCTCGGGGCGGATCCGGCGCTCGCCACGCAGCTCGATGAGCTGCGCGTGGTCCGCACCGCGCTCGGCTCCCTCGGCGAGCTGCGCGCGCCGCGCCCGTTCACGATCGAGGCGCCGCCCACGGCGGTGCGCCACGCTCCGGGCAGGCTGGAGCTGATCTTCCGGATGGGCGCGGTGGCCGCGGCCGTCGCGTTCGCCGTCGTGCTGACGGGCGACTTCGTGGGCCTCGGCAACGAGGGCGTCGAAGGCTGGGGCGTCTCCCGTCCGAGCTTCGGAGGCGGCGAGAGCGAGCAGGCGAGCGACGCGCCGCAGGCGCTCTCCGCCGTCGCGCCTGAGGCCGCCACGGCCGCCTCGACGCCCCAGGCCGCGCCGACCCCCGTCGCCACGGTCGCGCAGGCGGCCGCGACCGTTGCCGCCACGGCGACGCCGGCCGCCACGTCAGCCCCGACGGCCGTGGCCGCTGCCGCCGCATCGGCCGAACCGACGGCGGCCAAGGCCCCCGACGCCCCACCCGCTCCCACGACCGACTCCCGGGCGGCGGCGCGCACGCGGGAACCGTCAGAGACGGCCGAGGCCCCCTCGGCCGTCGAAGCGCCGGCCCCGACCGCGGCCGGCCAGGGGTCGGAGGCTGCCCCCGCCGCGACGGCCGCCACGGAGGCGGACGGCGCAGCGGACGAGGCCGACGGCACGGACGCGACCGAGGCTGCGCCTCCGGCTGCGGCGACGGCGGCAGCGGCTGCCGCCACACCCGAGCCGGCTGCTCTGGCCACCGCGCCCGCAACCGGGAATCAGACGATGATGGGTGAGGCGGAGGGCGGAGACGACGGCGCGCGCGCGCTTCGCAGAGCCGAGCAATGGCTGCTGCTGGCAGCCGTCGCACTCGCCGTCCTCGCGCTCGGCCTCGGGCTGCGGCGACGGGGCAGCCGCGCGTAACGCGCGGAACCGGACGGCGCGCGCGGACGTTCTTCTGATGTACGGACAGGGCGATCGAAAGCGGGGAGGGTCGCAATGAGACGAACGATGACAGCGCTGGGCCTCGCAGCCCTCGCGCTCGCGAGCCTGCTGGCAGCGGCCTGCTACGACATCACGGTCGAACCGGCCCCGGCGCCGGAGGGTGACGGCGACGCGACCGAACTCATCGCCGCGTTGACGGCGGCCGGCGACGACGGCGGCATCTCCGTCAGCGGGACCGGCAGCGTCACGGTGACACCCGACATCGGCGTGTTCGAGGTCGGCGTCGAGGCGACCGAAGACACGGTTGCCCTCGCCCGCAGCGGCGCAGCCGAGGCGATGCAGCGCGTCCGCGCGTCGATCACAGGCAACGGTGTCGAGGAGCGCGATATCGCCACCCGCTTCTTCAACATCTACCCGCAGTACGACTACGACAGCGACGACGGCGATGGGCCGCGCATCACCGGCTACACGGTCAACAACCACATCGAGGTGAAGGTCCGCGACATCGATCGGCTCTCCGACATCCTCGACCAGGCGGTCACGGCGGGCGGCGACGCGATTCGCGTCGGCGGCATCTCCTTCCGCGTCGACGAGCCGGAGCAGTACGCCGACGAGGCGCGCACGCTGGCGGTCGAGGATGCACGCGCGAGGGCGCAGCAACTCGCCGACCTCGCGGGCGTGACGCTGGGCAGCGCGCGCACGATCTCCGAGTCGTCCGGCGGATTCGCGCAGCGCAGCTTCGCGCCCGCCGAGGCGGCGTTCGCCGCCGACGCGTCGTCGCCCGTCTCTCCCGGCGAGAGCCAGGTCTCGGTCACCGTGCACATCGTCTACGGGATCGACTAGCCGCGACCGGGGCGGCGCGGGCGCGGTACCATCGCGGCCCAGCGCGTACGCCCCGGAGGCGAGGCCCGACGGTGGCGATCTCCGAGCAGATGCAACTGGCCCTCGAGGAGGGCCGCCACGCCCTCGGCTGGAGCTCGCCCAATCCCGCCGTCGGCGCCGTCGTGGTGCGCGACGGCGAGGTCGTCGGCGCGGGCCGCACACAGCCGCCGGGAGGCGACCACGCCGAGGTCGGCGCGCTGCGCGCGGCCGGCGAGCGGGCGCGCGGGGCGACGGTCTACGTCACGCTGGAGCCCTGCGCCCACACCGGCCGCACGCCGCCCTGCACCTCGGCGCTGATCGAGGCCGGCGTCGCTGCCGTCCGCTACGCGATCGGCGACCCGGACCCGAACGTCAACGGCGCGGGTCGCCGCGCCCTCGAGGCCGCCGGGATCGCCGTCGAGGCAGGCGACGGCGCGGAGCAGGTCGCCGCGCAGCTGGAGGCCTACCTGCATCAGCGGCGGACGGGCCGCCCCTTCGTGGTCGTCAAGTTCGCCGCCTCCCTGGACGGGCGCATCGCCGCCTCCTCCGGTGACTCGCGCTGGGTCTCCGGGCCGCAGACGCGCGAATGGGCGCACGAGCAGCGCCAGGGCCTCGACGCGATCGTGGTCGGCTCCGGCACGGTGGTCGTCGACGACCCGGAGCTGACGGCGCGGCCGGGCGGCAGCAGCGAGGGCGCGCACCAGCCGCTGCGCGTCGTCGCCGACTCGCGCGGGCGTACGCCGGAGAGAGCGCGCGTGCTGGCCGGCGACTCGCCGACGCTGATCGCGACGACGGCCGCCTCGCCCGAGGGCTGGCGCGAGCGCATGGCCGCGCTCGGCGCGGAGGTGCTGCTGTTGCGGGAGTCCGACGGCCATGTGGACCTCGACGCGCTGATCCGCGCGCTCGGCGAGCGGGGAGCGCTCACGGTGCTGTTCGAGGGCGGCGGGATCCTGCTCGGCTCGCTCTTTGACGGCCGCCTGGTCGATCGCGTGCACGCAGTCATCGCGCCCGTCGTGATCGGCGCCGACGCGGCCCCTGCCGCCGTCGCCGGACGCGGCGTCGAGCGGATGGCGCAGGCCCCGCGACTGCGCGAGCTGACCGTCACGCGGCTGGGCGAGGACACGCTGATCAGCGGCCTGCCCGCCTGGCCCGCCGGGTAGTACGCTTTCGCGGCGGGACGGGGCGGCCCCATGTTCACCGGGATCATCGAAGAAGTCGGCGAGGTCCGCGCGCGCGAGGGCGGCGAGCTGGTGATCGCCTGCCGCACGATCCTCGAAGACGTCGCGCTCGGCGACTCGATCGCCGTCAACGGCGTCGATCTCACAGTGCGGACGATCGGGGACGACGCGCTCAGCTTCGACGTGATGCCGGAGACGTTCCGGCGCTCCAACCTGGGCGAGGCGGCGCCGGGCGCTCGCGTGAACCTCGAGCGATCGGTGCGGCCGTTGGACCGGCTCTCCGGCCACATCGTGCGTGGCGTGGTGGAGACGACCTGCACGCTGATCAGCCTGACGCCCGAGGACGAGGCGATCATCGCCCGCTACCGGCCGCCCGCGGAGTACCTGCCGTACATCCTGATGAAGGGGCCGGTCTGCCTCGACGGCGCGTCGCTCACGGTGATGGCGCGCGACGGGGAGTCGTTCTCCGTCTCGCTGGTGCAGTACACGCAGGAGCACACGAACCTGACGAGCCGCCAGCCCGGTGATAGCATCAATCTTGAGACAGACCTGCTGGCCCGGTACGTAGAGCAACTGCTGGAGGCGCGCTCACAGGGCGCCTGATCCGGGCGATGCAGGCAAAGGCGGGGGCCTGATGTCCGAGCAACCGGCAACCCACGAGGGCGAGCCCTCGCGCGCCAGCACCTTCGACTCCAGCCTCGTGATCGAGGTCAGCGCCGCGATCGAGGAGTTCCGCAAGGGCAACCCGCTCATCATCGTCGACGACGAGGGCCGCGAGAACGAGGGCGACGTCTGCTTCCCCGCGGACGTGGTGACGCCCGATCTGATCAACTTCATGGCCGTGCATGCGCGCGGGCTGATCTGCGCCGCCATGACGGGCGAGCGCCTCGACAAGCTCGGGCTGCCGCTCATGACCTCCCGCAACACCGCCCCGCTCAGCACGGCCTTCACCGTCAGCGTCGAGGCTGCCGAGGGCGTGACGACGGGCATCTCCGCCGGTGACCGCGCCCGCACCGTCAAGGTGCTCGTGGACCCGAACGCCGGCCCGGAGCATCTGACGCAGCCGGGCCACATGTTCCCGCTGCGCGCACGCGAGGGCGGCGTGCTGGTGCGCGCCGGGCAGACGGAAGCCTCGGTGGACCTCGCGAAGCTGGCCGGCCGTTACCCGGCGGCCGTGATCTGCGAAATCATGCGCGAGGACGGCACGATGGCGCGGATGCCCGACCTGATCGAGTTCGGGCGCAAGCACGGTATGAGTATCGTCACCGTCAACGACCTGATCGCCTACCGGCTGCGCATGGACTCGCTGATCGAGCGCGTCGCCGAGGCGTCCCTGCCGACGGCCTACGGCGAGTTCCGCGCCATCACCTACCGCACGCTGATCGACGCGAAGGAGCACCAGGCCTTCGTGATGGGCAACGTCGACACCGAGGAGCCCGTCCTCGCCCGTGTCCACGACCAGTGCGTCACCGGCGACGTCTTCGGCTCGCTGCGCTGCGACTGCGGCGAGCAGCTTGAGGAAGCGATCCGCCGCGTCGCCAGCGACGGACGCGGCGTGATCGTCTACATGGACCAGGAGGGTCGCGGCATCGGCCTGCACAACAAGATCCGCGCCTACCGCCTGCAGGACAGCGGCATGGACACCGTCGAGGCGAACGAGGCGCTCGGCCTGCCCGCCGATGGGCGCGAGTACGGCATCGGCATGCAGATCCTCGTTGACCTCGGCGTGAGCAAGCTGCGCCTGATGACGAACAACCCGACGAAGCGTTCCGGCCTCGAGGGCTTCGGCCTCGAGATCGTCGAGCGCGTGCCGATCGAGGTCGAGCCGAACAAGCACAACGCGGACTACCTGCGGACGAAGCGCGAGAAGATGGGCCACATGCTGGAATCGGAAGACCTGGGCTAGCGTGGCGACCTACGAGGGCGGCCTCGACGGATCGGATCTGCGTCTGGCGGTCGTGGTTGCGCGCTTCAACGAGATCGTGACGGAGCCGCTGCTGCGCGGCGCGCTCGCCACCGCTCGCGACCTCGGCGTCGGCGAGGACGCGCTCGATGTCGTGCGCGTGCCCGGTGCGTTCGAGCTGCCCCAGGCGGCGCGGCGCCTGGCCGGCGTGGGCGGTTACGACGCGATCGTCTGCCTCGGTGCGGTCGTGCGCGGCGAGACGCCGCACTTTGATTACGTGTGCAATGAGGCGGCCCGCGGGCTTACGATGGTGTCGCAGGAATTTAATCTGCCCGTCGCCTTTGGCGTACTCACCTGCGACACGATGGCGCAGGCGCGCGCGCGCTCCGGCGGCTCCGCCGGCAATAAGGGCGACGAAGCCGTGCGCGCGGCGGTCGAGATGGCCAACCTGTTCCGGCAGATCGGCTAGCTCCGCGCCGGCGCGGCGGAACTGCATCCGATACAGGAGAACTGATCATGAGAATACTCCCCGACGATCTCAAACATCCCAGCGGTGGCGAACGCCTGCAGGGCGCGGCGTCGGACGCCGTCCGGCTGGCGCACCGCGGCCTCGAGCGCTTCCCGGATCTGGTGAAGCGCCACAAGTTCATCGCCGGCGGTGCGGCGGTCTCCTCCTCGCTGCTGGTGCTCGCCGGCGTGGCGATCGCGCGGCGGCTGCGCAGCGGTCAAAGCGAGGAAGAGGCGCTCGCCTCCCTGACCGAAGAGGAGCTCACCGGCCACCGCGACGAGCGCACCCCTTGGTCGCAGGACGCCGCCGCCGACGAACCTCCGAGCGAAGATGACGCGACCGCCGAGGCCGAGGCCGAGGCTGAGGCCGAAGCCGTCGCCGAAGGCGATGTCATCGAAATCGAGGCGGAGGCCGAAGTTCCATCGCAGGGCAACGGCCACGCCCCC
>CBDFIB010000001.1:0-63254 GCA_965247925.1 Dehalococcoidia bacterium | reverse complement strand
CGAGCCGACGGCGGAGCTGCGCGAGGTCTGGGCGCAGCGCTTCCGGAATGCGATGTCCTCGCTGCGCTTCCTGCCGAACTCACCCACGCTGATGAACGCCGGCACCGGGCGCGGCACGCTCGCCGCCTGCTTCGTGCTGCCGATCGAGGACACCCTTGAGTCGATTATGTCCACCGCCAGGGCCACGGCGCTGGTCCAGAAGTACGGAGGCGGGACCGGCTTCGACTTCTCCCGCCTGCGCGGCGAGGGCGAACCGATCGCCAGCACGCATGGCGCCGCCTGCGGTCCCGTCTCCGTGCTGCACCACTACGACGACGTCTCCCGCCTCGTCACCCAGGGCGGCAAACGCGACGGCGCGAACATGGGCATCCTGCGCGTCGATCACCCCGACGTGCGCGCCTTCCTGCACGCCAAGGACGACGGTGTCAGCGCCCAGCGCTTCAACCTCTCGCTCGCCGTGACCGACGCCTTCCTCGCAGCAGCCGCCGAGGGCGCCGCTTTCGCCCTCCTCGACCCGCGCGACGGCAGCCCGCGCGGCCAGCTGGACGCCGCCACGCTGCTCGACGAGGCGGCGCGATCGGCCTGGCTGAGCGGCGATCCGGGCATGGTCTTCATCGACACGATCAACCGCGCCAACCCGACGCCGGAGGTGGGCGCGATCGAGGCGACCAACCCCTGCGGCGAGGTGCCGCTGCTGCCATGGGAGGCCTGCACGCTCGGCTCGATCCACGCCGGTGCGTTCTGGGACGAGGCGGCGGGCGACCTCGACTGGGCGGCGCTACGCGGGACGGCCGCACTCGGCGTGCGCTTCCTCGACAACGTGATCGACGCCAGCCCGTTCCCGCTCGAGGCGATCACGGCCGCGGTGCGCGGCAACCGCAAGATCGGGCTCGGCGTGATGGGCTTCGCCGACCTGCTGATCGCGGCCGGCATCCCCTACGACTCCCCCGAGGCGCTCGCCCTCGCGGAGCGGCTGATGGGCGAGATCGCCGCGGCGGCCGATGCGGCCTCGGCGGCGCTCGGCGAGGAGAAGGGCGTCTTCCCGAACTGGGAGCGCTCGATCTACGCCGGCGGCACGCGCTACCGCAACGCCACACGCACCTGCATCGCACCGACGGGCACGATCGCGATCATCGCGGGCGCCTCCTCCGGCATCGAGCCGCTCTACTCGCTCGCCCACCAGCGGCGGATGGGCGACGGGACGGTGCTGCCCGAGGTCTCGACCGCCTTCGAGCAGGCGGCCCGCGACAGAGGCTTCCACTCTCCCGAGCTGTTCGAGGAGCTGGCGGCGGGCGGCAGCCTGCAGGACCACGCCGAGCTGCCGGAGGAGCTGCGCCGCCGCTTCGCCACCGCGCACGAGATCGGCTGGGAGCAGCACGTGCGGATGCAGGCCGCCTTCCAGCGCCACACCGACCTCGCCGTCTCGAAGACCGTGAACCTGCCGCACGACGCAACCGTCGAGGAGGTGCGATCAGCGCTGCTGCTCGCGCACGAGCTGGGCTGCAAGGGCGTCACGGTCTACCGCGACGGATCGCACTCGCAGCAGGTGCTGTCGCACGCGCCTTCCGACGACCTCGAGGGCGCGCACTGTCCGGCGTGCCGGCTGCCGCCGGCCTGAGCGCAGAGGCGCGGCAGCCCGAGGGCTACCCGCCCGCCCAGGAGAGCACCTGCTCCGGCGTGATCGAGACCACGACGCGGCCCTCCTCGCGAAGCCCGCGCAGCAACTCCTCGTTGCTCACCTCCGGCTGGCCGAAGTCGCGGCGGTACTTGGCGTAGAGGCGCGCCCGCAGGTCCAGCAGCGAGGCGTCGTCGTCGAGGATCTCCGCCTCCCCGGAGACGACGACCGTGCGGTACGTCGGCGCGTCGTCGATCACGAGCGTGACCTGGGGAGCATCCTGCAGCAGGCGGTACTTGACCCGCCGGCGGGTGATCGAGATGCGGAAGCGGCCCCCGGAGTAGTCGAACCACACCGGCGTCGCGTGTGGCGCCTCCTGGCCCTCGCCCGCGTCGGCGCCACGCGGGATGCAGAGGATCGCGTTGTGCGGCTCTGCGAGGAAGTCGTCGAACTCGGGAGGGACGCGTTCCGCCACGGCCCGTCTCCTAGCCGCGCGGCAGCCCCAGGCCGCGCGTGGCGATGATGTTGCGCTGGATCTCGGACGTGCCGCCGCCGATCGTCGTCGCGACCGCCCCGAGGTAGCCGCGCGACCACTTGGCGCGCAGCACGGTGCGCTCGTCGTCGCTGTCCCAGAGCGGTGCGTAGAGGCCGAGCGTCTTCATTGCCGTGCGCGCGACTCCTTGCACGAGCTGGTCGGTGAACAGCTTCTGCATCGAGGCCTCGTAGTTCGGCACGTCGTTGCGCAACTGCATCGAGATCACGCGGTAGGAGAAGAGCCGCGCCACATTCGCCTCCGTGTAGCGGTCGGCGATCTCGCCGCGCAGCGTCGGGCTGCGCTGCGCGTCGACGCGAGGCGCGGGCTCTCCCGCCTCCTCCTCGATCAACTCGAACAGGTCATCGAGCGTCTGCAGCATCGTGAGCGCCGAGCCGATCGAGGAGCGCTCGAAGTCGAGGTGCGTGGCGCCGACGTACCAGCCGCGGTTGATCTCGCCCACGGCCTGGTCGACAGGCACGCGCACGTCCTCGAAGAAGACCTCGTTGAACTCGTTGCGTCCGTTGATCTGCTCCAGCGGGCGGACCGTGATGCCCGGTGTATTCATCTCCAGCAGCAGGTAGGTGATGCCGCGGTGCTTCGGGGCGTCGGGGTTCGAGCGGAAGAGGCCGAACAGCCAGTCCGCCTCGCGCGCGTTCGAGGTCCAGATCTTCTGTCCGTTGAGGACGAAGTCGTCGCCGTCGCGATCGGCGCGCGTCCGCAGCGAGGCGAGGTCCGAGCCGGAGCCCGGCTCGGAGTAGCCCTGCGCCCACTTGTCCTTGCCCTCGACGAAGCCGGGCAGGAAGCGCTGCTTCAGTTCGTCGCTGGCGTGCACCATGATCGTCGAGCCGACGTCGAGGACGCCGGCCTTCGGGGCGCGGTACTCGGCGAGCACCTCGTTGAGGATGAACTGCTCGTCCACGGGCAGCTCGGCGCCGCCGTACTGCTTCGGCCAGGCCGGCGCGGCCCAGCCGCGCTCGATCAGCGCGTCTCGGAACTCCTCGATGGCGCGGTCGTGCTCCTTCGGCTCCGGCCAGACCGGGCAGGAGCCCGGCCCGCCCAGGGCGCTGTACTTCGCGTCCTCGCGCAGCTTCGCCGGCAACGCTGCCTCGACGAAGTCCGCGACCTGCTGCCGCCACGCGGCCTGCTCCGCTGTGTCCGAGAAGTCGACCATGCCGTCCGTCCCGTTCCGCCGCCGCCCACCTAGAGGCGCGCGATGATCTCCTGCTGGTAGCGATCGATGCCCGTCCGCATGTCCTCGATGTCCGAGCCCGCCCCGACCTCGCGGGACGAAACGATCAGCCGCGAAGCGCCCAACTCAACGTAGCGTCGCACGAGGTCGAGATCGAGGCTGCGCGAGCCGTCCCAGCTCCCCGGCCAGACGCTGATCTCGACCTGTTCCGGGTCGCGTCCGGCCTCGCGGGCGGCGGCGCGCAGGTCCTCGAGCCTCGCGGCAAGGTCATCCGGCGAGATCACGAAGGGGAAGAAGCCATCGCCGAGCCGCCCGGCGCGACGCGCAGCGAACTCGCTGCTGCCGCCGATGTGGATCGGGATGCCCCCGGCCTGCGCCGGCTTCGTGTCGTTGTTGACGCGCTCGAACTGGATGTGGCGGCCGTGGTAGCTGGCCGGGCCGGGCGCCCAGAGCGCGCGCATCGCCTCGATCGTCTCGTCGAGGCGACGGCCGCGGTCGCGGTACGGCACGCCGATGGCCTCGTACTCCTCCTTCTGCCAGCCGAGCCCGACGCCGAGCAGCAGCCGCCCGCCGGAGAGCGCGTCCAGCGTCGCCGCGCGCTTCGCGAGGATCGCAGCGCTGTGCTGCGAGGCGACGACCACGGCGGTGCCGATGCGCAGCGTGCTGCTGCTGGCAGCCACCCAGGACAGCCACTCCAGCGGGTCCGGCATCACGGTGTCCGGGCTGGGCCCGCCGGGGATGCGCCCGTCGTCCGAGTAGGGATAGAGCGGCTCGTACTCCTCCGCGATCACGACGTGCTCGACGGCCCAGACTGACTCGACGCCGATCTCCTCGAGCGTCCCGGCGAGCCTCGTGACCCACTCGCCCGAGGTGATGTGTGGGCGCAGGAACGGCGGGAGGAGGCCGAGTTTCACGCAGGAGCGCCTTCCGGGATGCGCGACGGCTCGAGGAACTGCGAGCTGACCGCCGCATCGATCTCGAACGGGTCGCGCAGGTCGAATTCTTCGCCGATCTCGCGCAGGGCGGGCAGCACGTCGGAGCCCATCAGCTCGATGCAGCGCTTCGAGTCCTCGTGGCTGACCTTGCCGTCGTTGCCCCAGAGCGCGAGGATGCCCGGCCGCGTCTCCTCAAGCAGCACGCGCAGCCGCGCCACCACCTGGTCCGGCGTGCCCGCGACGATCTGCAAGTTCTCCAGTTGCTCCTCGAAGGGCATCGCCTGGGGGGCATCGGCGCGGTTGTTGATGCGCTTCAGGGTGGGCTCGCGGTTGGACGGCGAGCCGTAGCCGGTGGGCGACGACCAGACCGGGTGGCCGAGGCCGGTGAACTCGCCCTGCATCCACATGTACTCGCGCGCGTTGGCGATCGCCTTCTCCTCGGTGTCCTGGACGTGCACGCGCAGCAGGTAGCCGCGGTGCTCCGGGCCGGACTCGTAGCCGGCCTCGTTGGCGGACTTCTCGTAGAGATCCCAGATCTGCTTCGTCATCTCGATGGTGGTGTTGAGGCAGACGTAGGGGTAGCGCTGCTGCGCGCACCAGACGATCGTCTCCGGGCTGGCGACGCCGGGCACCCAGATGCGCGGGTGCGGCTTCTGCAGCGGGACCGCCCACGGATTGACGACGCGGAACTCGTAGTTGTCGCCCTCCCAGCGCCACGGGCCGGGCTCCGTCCAGGCCTTCACCAGCAGGTCATGCGCCTCGTAGAAGCGCTCGCGATTGAAGGCGGGGTTGACGTTGTTGGCGTACTGCTCCGTGCCGGCCCCGCGCACGATCCCGGCGACGAGGCGGCCCTTGGAGATCATGTCCACCATCGCCAGCGACTCGGCTGCCTGCAGCGGGTTCTCCAGCGTCGGCAGCGGCGTCCCCAGGAGCACGATCTTCACGCGCTCCGTGGCCGCGGCGAGGATACTCGCCCAGACGGTGATCTGCGCCTGCATGCAGAACGGCGCGTCGTGATGCTCGTTGAGCATGATCCCGTCGAAGCCCACCTCCTCGGCGAGCTTGTATTCGATCAACCGGTCGTTGTAGAGGCGGCTGCCCGCGACGGAATCGAAGTGCTTGTTGGAGAACAGCAGCGCGGTCGTGCCATCCTCGCCGACGGCGTCTGTCGGGTAGGCCGACATCGGCTGTTCGGTGAAGTACATCAGGTGCATCGGTTACCCCGTTTCGCCTCGTGTCGACCCATCCGCTACGCGTCTTCCGTCCACCGCAGGATCGAGGAAGCGGCCGGGCAGTACACATGCGCCAGCACCGGACTCACGATCCGCTGCGGGCGCTCCGCGTCAAACCAGCCGTCGACCACACCCCAGTGGTACGGACTCACCATGTAGTCGACGCGCAGGCCGTCGACCGTCTGGTATTCCTGTTCCCAGACATGCGTCCAGTGCGTGGGCTGCAGTGCCGGATCGGTCCGGCTGCACGCCCAGTTGCGGATACTGGCGATGTAGCGGGGCATGCCTCGCAGTTCCCGCTCGAAGCGCGCCAGCGCCTCCGCCTCCGCTCCTTCTTCCACCCGTAGGAACAGCGTCCGCTTCACGCAGTCGCGGATGCCCGGCTCCGGGAGTTCATGGTACTGCCGCGCGAAGCGAACCGCGTCGATCTGCGCCACCACCGCCTCCGGCCCGTCACCGCCGAAGTACGGCGCGAGCGCCGGCAAGGCCGCGACCAGCGCCGCCGCATCGCCCTCGGGCGCCTCGTCGAAGAGCAGGTCCCAGGTGTAGTCGCCGCCACCGACAGTGCCCTCCATGTGCCGCCCGAGGTGGCTGTGGGTCGCGCCCGGCAGCTCCTCGTGCGCGTCGATCATCGCGCGCTCGAACGCCTCGACGGCGTCGCCGTCCGCGCCCTCGCGCAGGTGCAGCATCGCGACCTGGCGGATCATGGGGACTCCAGCTCCGCCGCGGCCAGGAAGAGGCGCTCGCGCGTGACGGTGAGCTCCGCGCTGTCCTCCCACCACGCTGCGGCGCCCTGCTCGCGGGACTGCCGCTTCATCGTCCAGAACTCCGGGAACGACCACAGCAGGTAGAGGTCGTTGCTCTCGTCGTGCAGCTCGAGCGGCGGCGCGATCCAGGAGCCGACCAGCTCCATCCCGCGCTCGCGCGCCAGCGGCAGGTACTCGCGCGCGACGCGCTCGCGATACTCGCCGAGGCGGCCCGGCTGCACCGTCACGCGGTCCAGGATGTAGCCGCTGGTGATGTCCGCGCCGCCGTCATCGGTCATACGGTGATCCCCTGCTCGGCCAGCTCCGCGAGTTCCTCGGCGCTGAGGCCGAGCAGGCCGCCCAGCACCTCCTCGGTGTGCTCGCCCAGCAGCGGCGAGCGCCCGTAGTCGATCTCCGGGATCGCGCTGAAGCGCCCGGGCAGGCCGGCGAGGACGCGCTTGCCGACCTCGGGATGGACGGTCTCCCCAAAGGCGCCGAGCGCGGCGAGTTGCGGATCCTCAAGCGTCTCGAAGACATCGAGGACGGGCGCGGCGGGGATGCCATGCTGCTGCAACTGCTCCGTCGCCTCGTAGTGGCTGCGCTCGCGCGCCCAGGCGCTGATCCGCTCGTCGAGTTCGTCGTGGTGCGCGAGCCGGCCCTCGTGCGTGGCGAAGCGCGAATCGGCCGTCCAGCCGGGGCTGCCGAGCGCCTCGCCGAACGCCTGCCACTCCCCGTCGCTCCCGACGGAAATCGCGACCCACTTGTCGTCGCCGGCGGAGCGGTAGACGCCGCGCGGGGCGAAGTGCGGATGGCGGTTGCCGCGCCGCGGCGTCTCACGCCCGTTCATCGTGTAGTCCAGCACCGCCTCGGGAATCGTCGAGGTCACCGTCTCCGCCATCGCAACCTCGATCCACTGCCCCTCGCCGGTGCGGTTGCGGTGATGCAGCGCGGCCAGGACCGAGAAGGCCATGTGCACGCCGATCATGAAGTCGGGGTAGTCGCGCCCGAGGCCCGTCGGCATGCCGCCCTCGTAGCCGGTGATGTACGGCAGGCCGGCGTAGGCCTGAGTGTTCGGCCCGAAGCCGGTGGCGTCCTTGTCCGGCCCGTCCTGGCCGAGCGGGGAGCCGGAGAGCATGATGATGTCGGGCTTAATCTCCCGCAGCACCTCGTAGCTCAGTCCCATCCGGTCCATCACGCCGGCCGCGAAGTTCTCCGTCACGATGTCGCTCTGGCGCACCAACTCCTTGACGACCTCGATGCCGCGCGGCTGCGACAGGTCGAGCATGATCGAGCGCTTCCCGAAGTTGACGCCGTTGTACATCGAGGAGCGGTTGATCCCCGGGATCCCGTCGGCGCCGCTCCTCAGTCCGCCGAGGCGCGTGATGTCCGGGCGCACCGACGACTCGACGCGAATCACGTCCGCGCCGAAGGTCGCGAGCCACGAGGTGGCGTGAGGCACCGCGAGCACCCAGCCGATGTCCGTGATGCGGACCCCGTCGAGTGGCGCGTATTGCCCGGCGCGGTTCGCGGCCGCCGCTTCCCGCGTCATGCGGGCGCCTCAGTCTCAAGCGCCGCAAGTTCCTGGTCGCTGAGGCCGAGCAGGCCGCCGAGCACCTCGGCGCTGTGTGCGCCGAGCCGGGGCGCGGGCTCGCGGATCGTCGCCGGCGTCTTCGAGTAGCGCACGGACGGGCCCGGCTGCGTCAGCACACCCGCCTCGGGGTGCTCGACTTCGGCGAAGAACTCCCGATGGCGGTACTGGCGCGACTCGATCAGCTCCTGGATCGAGTTCACGGGGAAGCAGGGTATCCCGGCGTCCTTCGCCGGTTCGTAGACATCGAGCTTCTTCTGCGTCAGGAGCCACTCGACGGTGAGCTGCTCCAGCACGTCGTTGTTCGCATGGCGGCCCGCGGTGGTGTCGAACACCTCGCTCATCGCCCACGCAGGCTGACCCGCCAGCTCCCTGAACGAGGCCCACCAATGATCGCCGATGAATGGCGAGAAGGAGATATAGCCGTCCTCGCAGGGCAGCACCCACGAGTAGCCGTGCTTGATCCGCGGCGGCACCAGATCTGGCGTGTACGCCGCCGCCGAGTAGTCGTTGCGCAGCATCGAGTTCATCGACTCCATGCGCGAGATGTCGACGAGCTGACCCACGCCGGAGGCCTTGCGGTGGAAGACGGCGACCATCGTCGCCGCCGCCGCCGTCGCGCCCGCGAGGTAGTCCGTCTGGTAGCCACCGCCCGCGAGCGGAGGCTGCGTCTCGAGGTCCGTGACCTGCCCGTAGGGAGTCTGGTGGCCGAGCCCGCTCATCATGTAGGCGGTGAAGTCCGTGGCGACGTAGTCGCGCCAGGGGCCGACGAGCCCGAACGGCGTGATCGCCGTCATGATCAGCTGATCGTTGAGCGGCTGCAGCTTCTCGTAGGTCAGGCCGAACTCATCGAGCTCCGTCGCCGCCAGATCGATCAGCAGGATGTCGACGTGGTTCAGCAGCCCACGCAGCAGGCCGCGCGCCGTCTCGTCGCCGACATCGAGCGCGACGCTGCGCTTGTTGTGGTTGAGGTAGATGAACTGCCCGCTGCGCTCGGGGTGCGCCTCGTCGCCGGGGAACGGGCCGTGGCCGCGCGACCGGTCGCCGCCGGGCGGCTCGATCTTGATCACGTCGGCCCCGAGGTCGGCGAGCAGCTTGCCGCAGAACGGCCCGGCGACGCTCTGGGCCACTTCGAGCACGGTGAGGTCAGAGAGCGCGCCGCTGCCCATCGTGCCCCCGTTCGCCGCAGCGCACACGAGGCGCTGCGCAGTCGCGTCACGCGCATGAGGGTACTCCCGCGAGGCAAGCGGGAGCGCCCTCGATGCGCGCGACGCCCCGTCAAGCACGTTTCGCTATACTCGCCGCCAGGTGCGAGACTCACCGCGACCGGACGCCTCGCGGCCGGACGGCGGTACCCGAAGGGGGTAGCGATGACAGACGAGCCGATGGTCCCGCCCGAAGCCAAGGCGATGATCGGACAGGAGACCCGGCGCGGCACCGGCGTCGTCTACCAGAAGGAGGCTCAGCGCTGGGCCGCCGCAGTGGGCGACCTGAACTCGCGGTACTTCGAGGAGGCGGCGGCGGGGGAGCAGGGCTTCAGCGACACGCCGATCCCGCCGCTCTTCGTCTCACAGGTGATGCAGGGCGTCACGATCCGTGACGGCCTCCGTCACGATGGCATCCCCGGGGGCGGCGGCGGCGGCATCCCGCTCAACAACGCCCCCCGGCGCATGGCCGGCGGCGAGGAGTACGAGTTCCTCTCGCCGATCTACCCGGGCGACACCCTCACCGCCGTCACGCACGTCGCCAACATCGAGGAGAAGACCGGCCGCTCCGGCCGCTTCGTGCTGATGACAAGCGAGACGACCTACACGAACCAGGACGGCGTGGTCGTCGTGCGCTCGCGCATGTCCACGATCGCGAACTGAGGGAGGACCGACGATGGCAGAGCAGGTCTACTTCGAGGACGTGAACGTCGGCGACGAGCTGCCGGAGGTGGTGGAAACCGTCGACGAGGTGCAGATGTTCTTCTTCAGCGCCGCCACCAACAACGGCCACCGCATCCACTACGACGCGCCCTACACCACGGAAGTCGAGGAGCGCCCGACCATCCTGGTGCACGGCCCGCTGCAGGCAGGGCTGCTGGCGAAGATGGTGACGGACTGGCACGGACCGGCGGGCCACCTGCGGCGCTTCCGCATCCAGAACCGCGGCAACGCCTTCCCGCACGAGAACCTCTACTACGGCGGCACGATCACCGATAAGCGCGAGGAGAACGGCGACGCACTGGTCGACCTCGACGTCTACGAACGCAACGAGCAGGGGGACGTGCTGGTCCCCGGCGCCGCAACCGTGAGCCTGCCGCGCCGCTCCTGAGGCGCCGCGCCCGAGGCACCGTGACACCCGAAGGGGGTGAGAGATGGGACTGAGAGGCGACGCAGCCATCGTCGGCATCGCCGAGTGGAAGCCGGAGCGGCGGTCGACCCGCGAGCCGATGTTTTCGTTCGAGCAGTACGCCGAGCTCGCCAAGGAGGCGCTCGACGACGCGGGCATTGGCGTGAACGAGGTCAACGGACTCTGCACCACCGGCGTGCGCGAGTCCTCGATGTTCGCGCCGGCGACGCTCTCCGAGTACATGGGGATGCCGGTCAACTTCGCCGAGCACGTCGACCTCGGCGGCGCCAGTTCGGCGGGGATGATCTGGCGCGCCGCGGCGGCAATCGAGCTCGGACTCTGCGACGTGGTCGTCTGCGCGACGCCCTCGGGCCCGACGCCGCAGCCGCCGGGCCCCCCGGTCAGTCCGGGCTACCTGGGCGCCTCGAGCGGAGCCTTCGGCTCGCCGCAGGCGGAGTTCGACATCCCGTACGGCAACCTGGCGCAGAACTGCGGCTACGCCCAGATCGCGCAGCGCTACGCCGCCGAGTTCGGGCATGACGAGCGCGCACTGGCGAAGATCGCGGTCGATCAGCGCACGAACGCCTGCGCCTACCCGCCCGCGTTCTTCCACGGCCAGCCGATCACCATCGACGACGTGCTGAACAGCCCGATGATCGCCGATCCGCTGCGGCTGCTGGAGATCGTGATGCCGTGCAGCGGCGGGGCGGCCGTGGTCCTCGCGAGCCGCGAGCGCGCGATGCGCACGAAGCACCGCCCCGCCTTCCTCACCGGCTTCGGCGAGCACCTGGCGTTCAAGACGCCGAGCTACGCCAAAGACCTGGTGCGCACGCCGATGAAGCCCGCCGCCGACAAGGCGTTCGAGATGGCCGATGTGGCGCGCTCGGATATCGACGCGGCCCAGCTGTACGACTGCTACACGATCACGGTGCTGCTGGCGCTGGAGGACATGGGCTTCTGCGAGAAGGGCGAGGGCGCGCGCTTCATCAACGACCACGACTTGACCCACAAGGGCGACTTCCCGCTCAACACCAACGGCGGCCAGCTCTCATTCGGCCAGCCGGGCATGTCCGGCGGGATGTCGCACGTCACCGAGGGCGCACGCCAGGTCATGGGCCGCGGCGACGCGAACCAGCTCGAGACTTGCGACACCGTGCTGGTCCTCAACAACGGCGGGATCATGAGCGAGCAGGTCGCCCTGATCCTGAGGGGGGAGTAGCGCCGTGGAAAAGCCACTGCCGGTCCCCACGCCTGTCACGCAGCCCTTCTGGGACGCCCTCGCCGAGGGCCGCGTCGAGTTGCAGTACTGCTCGGACTGCGAGCAGTACATCTACTACCCGCGCACGCACTGCCCCGGATGCCTCACCCGCGACCTCGAGTGGCGCGGGGTGTCCGGGAACGGCGTCGTGCACACCTACACCGTCGCGCGCCGCCCGACCGCGCCGCCGTGGTCGGACGACGTCCCGCAGCTGATCGCGGTGGTCGAGCTGGACGAGGGCCCGCGCCTGACGACGGAACTCGTGAACGTCGAGCCCGACGCGATCGAGGTGGGGATGCGCGTGCAGCCGGTCTTCCACGCCGTGGGCGATGCCACGCTGCTGCTCTACGAGCCCGCCTGAGGACGCCGCCCGGGGCTACTCCGGCAGGGGCAGCGGCTCTTCCGAGGCGGCGACGCGCGCGCGCCGCAGTTCCTCGATCTCGGGCGCGCTGAAGCCCAGTTCGGCGAGGATCGCGTCGGTGTGCTGGCCGGCGAGCACGCCGGAGCCGTAGCGCCCGGGCGTGCGCGAGAGCGTGACGGTGGGGCCCCAGCGCTGGTAGCGGCCGAAGACAGGATGGTCCGCCTCCAGGGCGAAGCCGTTCGCGCGCACGTGATCGTCGTCCAGCAGGAACTCGCCCGGCATCACGTCCGCTCGCACGCAGGGCGCGCCCGCCGCCATCAGCTCGCGCTCCCACTCGCCCGCCCCGCGCGCGGCGAACGCCTCGCCGAGCACCGAGGCGAGCACATCCGCCTCGCGCTCGCGCGCCTCGGGCGTTGCGAAGCGCGGATCGGCAGCGAGATCGGGGCCACCGAGGCGCGACAGCGCGGCGCTGAGCGCCTCCCACTCCCGCTCGTGCGAGATCTCGAGGTAGACCCAGCCCTCGCCGGTCTCGTAGAGCCGGCGCAAGGGGCCGGGGCCGTAGAGTTCCGGGTCCGCCTGCAAGCGCTCCGGCTTGCCCTCGTAGGAGAGGAAGTCGTCGCTGTTCGCGTAGGCGTTGGCGCCCAGCATGCTGAGGTCGATGCGCTGGCCGCGCCCCGTACGGCGGCGCGCGTAGAGCCCGAGCAGCACCGACGAGGCGAGCGCGACCGAGGTGTTGGGATCGGGGTTCGCCTCGTTCGAGACGTAGAGCCAGCGCGAGGCCTCGCGGATCTCAGCGAGGTCGCCATAGTCCGAGGGCGGCATGCCGGAGCCGGCCTGGTGCAGGGCGCCGCCCATCGCCGCGCCGGGAATCGGGTGCGCGGCGGGGCGGCTCGCGCTCGGCCCGTCCGGCCCGTAGCCGGTGGCGGCGGCGTAGACGAGCTCCGGCCGGATCGCGCTCAACTGCTCGTAGCCGATCCCGAGGCGCTCCGCGACGCCCGGACGGTAGTTGTGGATCAGCACGTCGGCATCGCGCACGAGACGGTGCGCGATCTCCTGGCCCTCCGGCGCCTTGAGGTCCAGGCAGATGCTCTCCTTGCCTGCCGTGGTCTTGGTCGATCCGGCGTAGGCGCCGAAGCCCTGCCCCATGTGGCGGTACGGATCGCCCTCGAGCGGCTCCACCTTGATCACCCGCGCCCCGAGGTCGGCAAGCAGCGACGCGCCGAGCGGAGCCGCGATCACCGTGGCGAACTCCAGCACCGTGACGCCGTCGAGTGCGTGCGCGGGCGCCTCTATCGCGAATGACGGAGCCACGGGGCGCTGGGAGGTGTGCCTGCCGTTGCTCGCGGCGAACAGCTGCGCCTGGTGTGATCCCGGGTCCGCAGAGGGCCCGCCGGTGCGGCCGGGTGTCTCCCGCAGCCGCGCCAGCGGCCCGAGCTGGACGAGGCGGCCGAGGCGCGGGTGGTCGCTCTCGGAGACCTCGTCGTTGGCGCGCAGGTCGATGTTGTCGAGGGCCTCCTGCGTGGTCACGAAGGGCTCGGAGGCGACGTTGCCGTTGGCGCGGAAGATCTCCATCCACTCATCGGCGGGCCGCTCGCGGATACGTTCGAGGATCACGCCGCGAAGCGCCTCGCGGTCCTCGACAGTCTCCGTGTTCGGCGCCAGCGCGAAGCGCGGGTCGCTGTAGATGTCGGAGAGGTCGGCGGCGGCGATCATCGCGTGGAAGAGGTGCTCGAGCAGGTTGGCGAACTGAATCCAGCGCCCGTCGGCGGCCAGCACAGGCAGGTACTGCAGCGTGATCCGCCCGGCCGACGCCGAGAGCCTGATGTCGACCTCGAACTCCGCCGGGAAGCGCCGCGCGAGCTGCGTGCGCACCAGGCCGTGCGTGTCGAAGGGGAACAGCCCTTGCAGCAGGCTCGTCTCGACCAGCTGCCCGCGTCCCGTGCGATCACGGGCAAGCAGCGCGGCGAGGATGCCGGACAGCGCCGACTGCGCCGCGCCGTGCGTGCCGACGGGCACGGCGGCGTAGGCGGGCCCCGGGCGCCGCGGCAGCCCGGCGAAGAGCTGCATGCGCCCGCACTTGGCCGCGACCAGGCCCTCGGTCGCGGGGTAGTGCGCGTAGGGGCCGCGCGGCCCCCAGCCCGTGATCGAGCAGTAGACGAGGCCGGGATTCAGCGCCTCGAGCGTCGCGAAGTCGGCGCCGAGGCCCGCCGCCTCGCCCGGTGCGAACGAGGCGACGACCACATCGGCGTCCGCTGCGAGGGCCTGGAAGCGCCCTCGATCTTCGGGCCGCTCGAGGTCGAGGACGACGCTGCGCTTGCCGCGCAGCCACATCGGCGCGGCGGCGTCGCTGCGCCGCGGGTCGCCGCCGGGCGGCTCGACCTTGAGGACATCGGCGCCGAAGTCGGCGAGCACCATCGAGGCCAGCCCGCCGGCGCGGCCGCTGCTGACGTCGATGACGCGCAGGTCGTCGCAGGGGCCGCTCACGCGGCCCCCGGCGATGACATGTCGGGCGCGGTCCAGGCGCCTACTTCGCGATCCAGAGGTAGTCCCGTCCGCGCTGGCCCGGCTCGAACGTGCCTTCGAGGCCGTAGATCTCCTCGGCGCCGCGCATGCGCTCCGACCAGTAGTTGATCTGCAGGTACACGTAGATCTGGATGATCGGCATGTGCTCCTGGATCAGCAGATCCTGGACCTGCTTGATCGTCTGGCCCCGCTCCTCGATGTCGAACTGCATCGAGGCCTGGTCGATCAGGCTATCGATGGTCGCGTCGGAGAAGTTCCCGTAGTTGCGCGAGCCCTCCGAGTGGTACTGCGAGTGCAGCTCCAGCACCGGGTCCGGCTGTCCGAGGATGGTGTAGCAGACGGCGTCCCAGCCCTCGCGGGAGTTCTGTCGCTTGCTGAAGGCGGCGATATCCGTGGGAAGATCCAGCTCCACGCCCATGTCCGGCCAGACCGTCTTCCAGGAGTCGACCGCGCGCGTGCTCGAGTCGTACCAGTTCGTGGTCGGGGCGGGCACGCCGAGCAAGAGCTTCCAGTCGAACTCGCCGTCGGGGAACCCGGCGGCCGACATCAACTGGCGCGCCTCCGTGATGTCCGCGTCCTTCGTGTTCGGATTCCAGCCCGGCATCTGGGCGATCTCGTCGGACTTGTAGGCCTCGCCGTAGCCCGAGGCGAGCGGGCCGCTGAAGCGCCAGGCCTCGCCGTAGTAGGCGTCGCCGGCCGCCTTGTAGTCCGGCACGCGCTGGAGGGCGAGCCGCACGCGAGGGTCGTCGAACGGCTTGACCTTGGTGTTGAAGCGCCAGTGCGGCCAGAGCACGGACTCCGGCATGACGTGCCGCTGGCCCCCGCCGCCCAGCTTTGCGAGCGTGTCCTGCTCCACCTTGTTCGGGCCGGAGAAGAAGTCGACGACGCCCTGCGTGAAGGCCGCCATCAGCGCGGTCTTGTCCGCCAGGAAGACGAACTCGACGCCGTCGAGGTACGGGAGCCCGCCCGGCTTCCACCAGTTCGGGTTCCGGCTCAGCTTGACGGTGACCTCGTTGTCGTACTCGTCAACGACGAACGGGCCGGTGCCGACCGCGGTGACCGGGTCGTTGAAGTCGCCGCCCTCCGCGAGGAACTCCTTCGGCACCATCGAGTTGCGGCCGTCCGTGAGGCCCCAGAGGAAGCTGCCGCGAGGCCGGTCGAAGGTCAGGTTGAGGGTCGTGGCGTCAACAGCCGTCGCCGTCTCCATGCCTGCCACCGTGCCGCGCCGCTGGTAGCGGCCGACCTCGGTCTCTTCCGCATCGGCATAACGGCCGGCGATGCGCTCGAAGTTGTAGACGATGTCCTCGGCGTCCACCTCGCGGCCGTTGATCGGCGGCTTGTTGTGCCACGTCACGCCGGGGCGGACGTTCATCGTCATCGACAGGCCGTCGGGCGTCGGCTCCCACGACTCGACGAGCTCACCTACGACTGCGGAGGCGTCCCGGGTCCGCCGAACCGCGTGGTCACCGATGAACTGCCAGAGGAACCAGCCCGTGGACGTCGACTGGTGAGGATCGACGGCGCCGGCCAGCAACGAAGTCCTCGTGTACTTGAAGACGCCGCCTCGCCGCGTGTCTGGCGTCGGAGTCGGCGCTGGCGTCGCGGCCGCTGCTGTCGCAGCAGCGGCCGCCGCGGTCGCCGCCGCGGGCGCGGGCGCGTCGTCATCGTCGTCGCCGCAGCCGACCAGCGCCGCGGCTGCGAGGCCGGCGCCGCCGAGCGCGGCGCCTCGCAGCAACGTGCGCCGCGATGTGCGCTCTTGGAGCATCCTCAGGAATTCGGAATCGTTGGACGAAGTCATGCAAGCATCCTCCACACCGGCCGAACGCCCGCCGTGCCCCGCGCCCGGACAAGGGCAGCCGACCTGACCTGCCCGGTCCCTCGGCGCCTCGCGCCTGCCTCGGAAGTTCCGAGGCATCGGACCGGGCGGACCCACGCCTTCATCATGACGGCGTAAGTCCGAGGATGCTAACAGAGCGCCAGAGGCCTATCCACCCGGCACGGCGTCTTATGATCACCCGCGCACGACCGCGCACGCCCGGCGGAGCAAGCGGAGGACCGATGCTGCAAGCCCTCAGCGACCGCGGGCTGCTGCGCGAGCGCAACGAGGACGCCGCGGCCGCGCTAACGCTGCCGGACGGATCGCTGCTGCTCGCGGTCGCCGACGGCCTCGGCGGCCTGCCCGGCGGCGAGGTCGCCTCGCGGACCGCGCTCGACGCGCTGGTCGAGCAGCTACAGGCGCAGCCGCCCCCCGACCCTGCGGCGGGCCTGCGCGAGGCCTTCGAGGAAGCGAACCGGCACGTGCGTGCGTTACAGCACGGACCGCGGGCGCGGATGGGCACGACGCTCGTCGCCGCGCTCGTGCGCGGCTCGCAGGCCTGGCTCGCGAATGTCGGCGACAGTCGCGGTTACCTCGTGGCCCTCGACGGCCGCGCTGTGCAGCGGCTGACCGAGGATCACTCGTGGGTCGAGGAGCAGGTCCGCGCCGGGCTGCTGGACCCGGACGACCCGCTGGCGGCGCTCAACCGGCACGTAATCACCCGCGCCATCGGCCTCGATGAGCGCGCGGGGACGGACCTGTACGGACCGCTCGCGCTGCCCGACTCGTGCCTGCTGCTGCTCAGCAGCGATGGCCTGCACGGCGTGCTCGACGACGAGGCGATCGGCCGCGCGGTCGCGCGGGTGGTCGCGGAGCCGGGCGGCGACTACGCCGGCGAGCTGATCGACGCCGTGCTCGATCGCGGCGCGCCCGACAACGTCTCGGTCGCGCTGCTGCTGCACGGCGAGGGCGGCGAGGCCGCCTCGTAGCCTGTCTCGCCCTGCCCGTTAGCTGCGAGGGTCATGGCGGTTGGGACTGCTGACACTCACGCCGCCGTCCACGGGGATCGCGACGCCGGTGACGTAGCGTGCCTCGTCCGAGGCAAGGTAGACGGCGCAGTAGGCGGTGTCCCAGCCGGTCCCCTCCCTGCCCAGTGGCGACGCACGGCGGCGGCGATCGCGGAGCTCGTCGCTCATCCCGCGCGACCAGACCGACGGCGTGTACATCGGCCCGACGATGATGCAGTTGGCACGAATGCCCTGCGCGGCGTGGTCGATCGCCAGCCCGGCCGTGAGCGTGATCAGCGCGCCCTTCGCCGTCGAGTACGGCGTGAGGTGGACCGGCCGGATCGCCGAGA
Organism: Dehalococcoidia bacterium; assembly: GCA_965247925.1. Lineage (GTDB taxonomy): Bacteria > Chloroflexota > Dehalococcoidia > UBA2979 > UBA2979 > VXMT01. The sequence continues at coordinate 45,765 of CBDFIB010000001.1, read as the reverse complement.
GTGACGAGGTGACGTTGATCGCGCCGCCGCCGCCCTCGGCCATCACCGGGATCGCGTGCTTGCAGGCCAGCATCGTGCTCGTCAGGTTGGCGCGGATCACCTCTTCCCAGAAGGACTCTTCCACCTCGACGACGGTGCCGGGGCCGCTCATGCCGGCGTTGTTGTGGAGGATGTCGAGCTTCCCCCAGCGCTCCACGGCTGCGGCGACCATGGCGACGCAGTCCTCGCTGCGCGTCACGTCGGCGAGGAACATCGCGGCCTCGCCGCCCTCCTCCTCGATCGCCTCGAGGGTGGGCAGGGTGCGCTCACGGCTGCGTCCGACAAGGAGCACCTTCGCGCCCTCGCGGGCGAACAGGATGGCGGTGGCGCGGCCGTTGCCGATGCCTTCGGCCACCGACCCGGCCCCTGTCACGATCGCGACCTTGCCGGCCAGGCGGCCTTCGCGTCCCTCGGTCATCTCGCGCTCCCCTCGCAGCCTTGTCGCGGTCGCGCCCGCGGGGCATTGACTCGCGGGCCGATACTACACACGAGTAAACCCGGCGAGCCCGGGTGCACTGGCGTCCGCGGGCGGGCGCCCGCGCTGCGGCTGCCGCGCGCCCGGAGGCGCCTGTGCGGAACTACATCATCGCCCGGGTGCTCGCAATCGTCCCGACGACGATGGTGCTGATCCTGTTCGTCGTCGTGCTGATCCGCCTGCTTCCCGGCGACGCGATCGACGTGCTGCTCGAGGAGCAGGTGCGCCTCGACGACGTCTCGCGCGGGGAGCTGGAGGCGCGGCTCGGCCTCGACAAGTCGCTGCCCGAGGAGTTCGTGCGCTACACGCTGGGGACGCTGCGGGGCGATCTGGGCAACTCGATCTTCACTGAGGAGTCGGTCACGAGCCTGATCCGGAAGCGGATCGGGGTGACCATGACGATGAGCGTGATCGCGCTCGTCATCGGGGCTAGCAGCGGAGTGCTGATCGGGATCATCTCCGCCGTGAAGCGCAACAGCATCCTCGACTACTTCCTGCGCAGTGTCTCGATCGCCGGGCTGAGCGTGCCGAGTTTCGCGATCGCGACGGCCGTGATCGTCTTCCCGACCATCTGGTGGAAGTGGTCGCCGCCGGTCATCTACACCCCGCCCGGCGACGGGCTCTGGCCGTACACGGCGCAGTTCTTCACGCCGGCGATCATCCTGGCGCTCTTCCTCAGCGCCTCCCTGATGCGCCTGACGCGCACGATGATGCTGGAGGTGCTGCGGCAGGACTACATCACGACGGCCCGCGCGAAGGGCCTGCGGGACTCGAAGGTCGTGATCAAGCATGCGCTGCGCAACGCGCTGATCCCCGTGGTCTCGCTGCTCGGCATCCAGGTGGCGTTCCTGCTCTCCGGCACCGTCATCCTCGAGAGCATCTTTTCGCTGCCCGGACTGGGCCGAACCCTGATCGGTGCGCTGTCGGCTCGCGACTACCCGGTGGTGCAGGGACTGACCGTCGTCTCCGGGTTGCTCGTGATCATGGTGAACCTGCTGGTCGATGTCTCCTACGGCGTGCTCGACCCGCGCACGCGAACGAGAACGGACTAGGCGAGCGATGGCAATAGCCGGCGACACGGTCCTCGTTCCACAGGAGCCGACGCTCCCAGCGCGCTGGGGCACGGTCCTGGTGCGCTTCGCGCGCCGTCAGCCGATCGGCGCCTTCTCAGCCGCCGTGCTGGTGCTGCTGCTGCTGGTCGCGATCTTTGCCGACGTGATCGCGCCTTACTCCCCAACCGCCAACAACGCGGGCCCCAGCCTGATCGGCCCCTCGCTCGATCACCCCTTCGGCACCGACCAGTTCGGGCGCGACCTGTTCAGCCGCGTCGTGCATGGCGCGAGGATCTCGCTCTATGTCGGCCTCGGCGCGACGCTCGGCGCGACATTCTTCGCGACGATCCTGGGCGCGGTGAGCGGCTACCTGGGCGGGGCCTTCGACTACATCGTGCAGCGCTTCGTGGACGCCTCGCAGGCGCTGCCGCCGCTGGTGATGCTGATCGCCATCCTGGTGGTGCTCGAGCCGAGCGTGACGAACGTGATTATCGCGCTCGCTGCCCGCGGCTCGCTCTCGCTCTCGCGCGTGGTGCGAGGCTCGGTGATCGGCATCCGCGGCTTCCCCTTCATCGACGCCGCCCGCTCGATGGGCGCCACGACGCCGCGCATCCTGCTGCGTCACATCCTCCCCAACATCCTGCCGGTGGTGGTCGTGCTGATGTCGACCTCGATCGGCGGCTACATCGTGGCCGAGGCCTCACTCAGCTTCCTCGGCTTCGGCGTGCCGCCGCCGACCCCGAGCTGGGGCGGGATCATGAGCGCCGAGGGGCGGCTCTACATGATCGTGCAGCCCTGGATCCTGGTCTTCCCGACGATCGCGCTCAGCCTCGTCGTCTACGTGATGAATATGTTCGGCGACGCCCTGCGCGACGAACTGGACCCGCGGCTGCGCGGCAGCCGCTGAGGCGAGGCGGCTGCGCCGCGCCTACCCCCCGCCGCTGTTCGGCTTCGGCAGGTTCGCGCCGAGCGTCCCCGGCATCACGTTGATCAGCTCGTCCACCGTCCACATGCCGTCCGTGTAGATCGACTTCGCCGGCGTGGGCAGCGTGTTCACCGAGATCAGGCCCGGCCGTCCCGCGTTGAACCACTGGCCGGTGATGTAGCCCGCCTCCTCGGTCGCGAGGTAGGCCACGATCGGCCCGACGTGCTCGGGCCGCGAGTCTGTCTCGGTGCCGGCGTTCCGGGACTCCATCACGGGGCTGAGCGGGCGGCCCGAGAGCTGCGCGTAGGTCTCCTCGGTCATCCGCGTGTAGGCACTGGGTCCGATGCAGTTGGCGGTGACGTTGTACCTCGCCAGCTCGATCGCGAGGCTGAGCGCGAAGCCGTAGATCCCGCCCTTGGCGGCGGTGTAGTTCGTCCCGCCCATCGTGCCGATCCAGACGCCGCCGGAGCTGCAGAGGATGATCCGGCCCCACTGCTGCTCGCGCATGATCACCGAGGCGGGCTGCACGACGTTGAAGGCGCCGTAGAGGTGCACCTTGACCACGGCGTCCCACTCCTCCGGGCTGAGGTTGAAGATCATCTTCGGCTGCCGGTTGCCCGCGAAGTGCACGACGATGTGCAGCCCACCGAACTCCTCGAGCGCCGTGTCGATGATGCTCTGGCCGCCCTCGACGGTGGCGACGCTCGCGTAGTTCGCGGCCGCCTGGCCGCCGGCCGCGCGAATCTCCTCCACCACGCTGTCGGCCGGCTCGTTGGAGGCCTCGCTCACGCCGTCGCTGCGGCCGCCGAAGTCGTTAACGACTACCTGCGCCCCCTCCGCGCCGAGCGCCAGCGCGACCGCTCGCCCGACTCCGCGTCCGGCTCCCGTAACCACCGCGACCTTGCCCTCGAGATTCGAACCCATCTGCGTATCCCCCACCGCTCGCCGCGCACACACGCCACTGCCCATCGTTATAGCGCCCGATGCCGGGGACGGCACAATCGCCCGCGGCGGATCGCGCGGCCGCCGGGAGGGGTACGATGCGCGACGGCGCGGGGGAGGCCCTCGCGAGCGACGGAGGTGCGATATGCCGCTGGACCCACAGGCGCAGGAGCTGCTTGAGCAGATGGCGGAGTTCCGCCTCGTTCCCAACCACCAGAAGACGGCGCAGCAGGCGCGGGCCGACACGCTCGAGCGCACCGCGGCGATGAGGGAGCTGGGCGGCGATCCGGAGCCGCTCGCGAGCGTCGAGGATCGCGTCATCCCCGGCCCCGGCGGCGATCTGCCCGTCCGCATCTACACCCCGGAAGGCGCGTCGGGCGGGGCCATCCTCTTCTTCCACGGCGGCGGCTGGGTGATCTGCAACCTCGACACCCACGACGGCCCCTGCCGCGCGCTCGCGAACCTCACTGGCTCGACGCTGATCTCGGTCGACTACCGCCTCGCGCCGGACGCCAAGTACCCGGCCGCCGCCGAGGACTGCTACGCCGCGACGCGCTGGGCGAGCGAGCACGCGGCCGAACTCGGCATCGACGCCTCACGGATCGCCGTCGCGGGCGACAGCGCGGGGGGCAACCTCGCGGCGGTCGTCGCGCAGATGGCGCGCGATCGCGGCGGTCCGCAGATCGCCTTCCAGGTGCTTGTCTACCCGGTGACCGATCGCGACTACAGCACCGGCTCATACGCCGAGCACGGCGACAGCGATGACCTGCTCTCGTCCGCGGACATGGTCTGGTACTGGGACCACTACCTGGAGTCGGCGGAGCAGGCGCAGGAGCCTTACGCCGCGCCGCTGCAGGCGGACGACCTGAGCGGGCTGGCCCCCGCCCTCGTGATCACCGCCGAGTACGACGTGCTGCGCGATGAGGGAGAGGCCTACGCTCGCGCGCTCGAGGCGGCCGGCGTGCCGACCACGCTGACCCGCTACGACGGCGTCTTCCACGGCTTCTTCAACATGGCCCCGATGCTGGACAAGGCCACCGCGGCGCAGGCCGAAGCAGGCGCCGCGCTGCGCGCCGCCCTCGCGGGCTAGGCGCTCCGCTACTCGACGCGGATCGTGGCCTTCGTGATCTCCAGCGGCTCCGTCGTCGCCCCGCCCTGCGATCCGCGCGCCTCGAGGGCTTGCAGCGTCTCCGTGCCGTCGACGACCTCGCCAAAGATGGTGTGGTTGCCGTCGAGCCAGGGCGTGGGGACGAAGGTCAGGAAGAACTGGCTGCCGTCCGTGTTCGGTCCGGCGTTGGCCATGCTCAGCACGCCGGGCCGGTCGTGGCGCGCGCTGCCGCCGAACTCACCGGCGTACTGGTAGCCGGGACCGCCGGTGCCCGTGCCGAGCGGGCAGCCGCCCTGCGCCATGAACTGCGTGATCACGCGGTGGAAGCTGAGCCCGTCGTAGAAGCCGAGCCGCGTCAGGTAGATCGTGCTGCTCGCGTGTATCGGCGCGTCCTCGGACAGCAACCGCACGCTCAGCGAGCCGACGTTCGTCTCGAGGTCCCAGAAGTACGCGCTGTCCCCGTCGAACCCGACCTGCGGCGGGCGGTTGAGGCGCGTCCGCCAGCGTGGGTCCGAACGATCGGCGGACTGCGCGGCAATGAACTCGTCGATGGCGTCCAGGGCGGAATCGGCCACTCGTTGCTCCCCTCGAGTGCCTCGCCCCGCGGGCTCGCGGGAGAGGCGCGGCCCGACCTTCGGGCCTGAGCGGCCAGCATACGGAACGCGGCGGTAAGGGGCGCTCGCGCCGCCACCTCGCGCGCTTCGCTATCATCGCGGCAGCAGCCGCACGCCGCGGGTTGCGATCGCGCCAGCGCAAGGAGCGCAGCATGAGCCTCACCGAAGACGTCGTCCGCTTCATCACCGACACGCCCGCCGAGGCGATCCCGCCCGAGGCAATCACCGCCGCCAAACGCGCCCTGCTCGACACCGCCGGGGTAACCCTCGCCGGGGTACCCGAGGACGGCCCGACGATCGTGCGCGATCTGGTCTCCGGCCACGGGCCGGGGCCCGTCTCGGTCCTCGGCTCCGACCAGCGCGCGCTGCTGCTCGACGCCGCGCTCGCGACCGGCACCGCCGCGCACGCGCTCGACTACGACGACACCACCGTGCCGCTGCACGGGCACCCCTCGGCGCCGCTGCTGCCCGCCGTCTTCGCGCTGGCCGAGGAGCGCGGCTGCAGCGGCCCGGCGCTGCTCGACGCCTTCGTGATCGGCTTCGAGGTCGAGGCGCGCCTCGGCCACGCCGTCGACCCCTACCACTACCTCCACGGCTGGCACGCGACGGCGACGGCGGGGACGCTCGGCGTCGCCGCCGCAGGTGCGCGCCTCGCCGGGCTGGACGCGGAGCGCACCAGCCATGCGCTCGGCATCGCGCTCTCGCTCGCCGGAGGCAGCCGCGCCAACTTCGGTTCGATGACCAAACCGCTGCACGTCGGCAACGCCGCCCGCGGCGGCCTGCAGTCCGTGCTGCTCGCCGAGCGCGGCTTTACCGCCGCCGAGGACTCGATCGGTGGCCCGATGGGCTTCCTCGAATTGTTCGCGGCCGAGGGCGAAGCGGCGCCGGAACGCCTCGAATCCCTTGGCGAGCGCTGGGGCATCGTCGACCCCGGCATCAACGTGAAGCGCTATCCCTGCTGCTACGGCACGGCGCGCTCCGCCGACGGCCTGTTCGCCCTCGTTGGGGAGCACGACCTGCAGCCGGACCAGGTCGAGCGCATCGACGTGCGCCTGGAGCCGGGCGGGCTCGCCGCGCTGATCCATCCGCGCCCGCAGGACGGGCTGCAGGGCAAGTTCAGCATGCAGTACGTGCTCGCGGCCATCCTCCTCGACCGCGAGCTGCGGCTCTCCAGCTTCGAGGACGAGGCCGTCCTCCGCCCCGAGGCGCGCAGCCTCATCGAGCGCATCCACACCAGCGAGGGTGCCCCGCCGGCCGAGCTCGGCGACGTACCGAAGTTCTCGCACGTCGAGGTCACGCTGGCCGGCGGCGGGCGCATCGAGCACGCCGTCGACGAGGCGGCGGGCTCCGCGGATCACCCGCTGAGCTGGGACGAGCTCGCCGACAAGTACCGCGACACCGCTGGGCGCGTGCTGGACACGGAGGCGGTCGAGCGCGGCATCGAGCGCTTCGCGACGCTCGAATCGGCGCGCAGCGTGGACGGCCTGATCGCCGATCTGTGCCCGGCCACGGCCTGAGCCAACCACAAGAGGACGCAGGACAGGGGGTTCGGATGTACCGCACGGACATGTACGAGGGGATGCTCGCGGAGAGCGTCACGGTCACGGGGCACAACGGTGACGAGATCGGGGCGTACTTCGCGCGCCCGCTGGGCGAGGGGCCGTTCCCCGGCGTGGTGCTGATCCACCACCTGCCCGGCTGGGACGAGTTCTACCGCGAGACCACAAGGCGCTTCGCGCATCACGGCTACCTCGCGATCTCGCCCAACCTCTACCACCGCGACGGCCACGGCGACCCCGAGGACGTCGCGGCGATGGTGCGCGCCGGCGGCGGCGTGCCCGACGAGCAGGTGGTCGGCGACGTTGTCGCGAGCGCGCGGCTCGTCCGGGGGCTGCCGCAGTCGAACGGCACGATCGGCGTGATCGGCACCTGCTCCGGCGGGCGCCACACCGTCCTCGCGGCCTCGCGCTCGACCGAGTTCGACGCTGCGGTCGACTGCTGGGGCGGGCGCGTGGTGATGCCCGAGAACGAGCTGACCGAGAAGCTGCCGGTCGCGCCGATCGACTACACCGCCGACCTCGCCAGCCCGCTGCTCGGCATCTTCGGCGCTGAGGACCAGAGCCCGACGCCGGACGACGTGGCGCAGCACGAGCAGGCCTTGCAGGAGCACGGCAAGGACTACGAGTTCCACATGTACGAGGGCGCCGGGCACGGCTTCTTCTACTACCACCGCCCCGCCTACCGCGTGGACCAGGCGATGGACGGCTGGGACAAGATCTGGGACTTCTTCGGCCGCCACCTCAGCGCATAGGCACCGGGCAGGGAGCACGCAGATGTGCACGATGATCGCCGAAATCGCCGAGATCGAGGGCAGCGCGAAGGGTCCGAAGGGCTGGGTCCGGCTGGACCGCGCGAACGTGACCTACGACCACCCCTTCCAGCTCGCCATCGAGCACTCGCTCAACATCGACTTCGTCAACGCCGCCGCCGGTCCCGACTCGCGCATCGCCGTCGAGCTCGACCCGGCGTCCGCCCGCGCGCTCGTACGGGCCATCGAGGACGCCCTCGCGCGCGGCGCGGAGCAGGTCGGGGAGGCGTAGCCGACCCGTACGAGGGCGCACCGGCACGGGACGGGAGACGCGCAGTGGGCTTCATCCGCGAACGCCTGGAGATGAGCGGGCGCGTCGCCGTCGTCACCGGCGCGGGGCGCAACCTCGGACGTGTCATGGCGCTCGGCCTCGCCGACGCCGGCGCCGCCGTCGTGGTCGCCGAGATCGACGAGGAGAGCGGCCCGGCGATGGAGCGCGAGCTGCGCGACGCCGGCCACGAGGCGCTGTGGCTGCGCACCAACGTGCGCGACTCCGCGTCCATCGACGCCCTCGTGGCGGGCACGCTGGAGCGCTTCGGACGCATCGACGTGATGGTCGCGAACGCGGGGGGCATGTTCATGGCGCCCGCGCTCGACATCTCGCGCAACGGCTTCGAGGCAGTGCTGGACCTCAACCTCACGGGCGCCTGGCTCTGCGGCCGGGCGGCGGCGAAGGCGATGATCGACGCCGGCCACGGCGGCAGCATCGTCAACGTCTCCTCGATGAACGCGATCGACGGGGCGCTCTACGGAGCGCACTACGGCGCGGCGAAGGCGGGCATCCTCGGGCTCACGCGCTCACTGGCCGCCGAGTGGGCGGAGCACGAGATCCGCGTGAACGCGATCGCCCCCGGCGGCCGCCGCCGCCTCGCGAGGGAGGAGATGCCGGGCCCGCTCATGGGCGGCGGCAGCCCCGAGTACATCGAGAACGTCGCCGCCGCCGTCGTCTACCTCGCCTCGGACCTCTCGACCTGGGTCACCGGCCACACGCTCGTCGTCGACGACGGCGGCACCAGCACCCACGCCCCGCCGCGGGGGGGCGTAGCGCGCGATGGCTTCGATACGGCTGCTGCTGGCCGCTCTGGCAATTGTGCTCATCGCGGGCTGTACATCAGACGCTGACACCGGGACGGCCTCGCCAACGCCAACCGCCACGGCAACCCCAACGCCGACCGCCACGCCAGCCACAGTTGCGACGGGCACCGCGACTACCACGCCGAGGCCAACCGCCGCGCCAACCCAAACGCCATCCGCCACACCGACCCCAACGCCATCCGCGACTGCGACCTCTACCCCTACCCCGACCGCCACGCCATCCGTCCAGCCGCACAGCCCCGGCACGTATGCGTACACTCTCGATCCCGGGCCCTCCGTGCAATACGACATACCCGAGGGTTCGAGAATGACGGTTTGGGCCGGACCCATTCCCATTCCGAGCTGTAGGGAGGGGGTCTGCCAAGCGGCCTCGATGATATGGATCGTAGACATCGAAACGGGCTCACACATTTGCGTGGGCCGGGGCACGACCTGGGTGCAAGGCGAAGCGGCTACCACCACGAGGTATAGCGCTTACGTGTGCGGGGGAGGGACCAGCGAACAGAACTCAGCCCGGCTGAACGCACTCTTCGAACAGATCGCGGAGTCCCTTCGGCTCGTCCCCTAGCGTCTCCACGCGGGTCCCCCGCCCATGCCGCTCAGCGCCCGCGGCGGCGCTGGCGGCGGGCGTAGGAGCGGATGGCGCGGAGGAAGTCGATGCGGCGGAAGGCCGGCCAGAAGGCGTCGCAGAAGTAGTACTCGCTGTAGGCGCTCTGCCAGAGCATGAAGCCCGACAGCCGCAGCTCGCCGGAGGTGCGGATCACGAGGTCGGGATCGGGGACGTCCGGGGCGTAGAGGTAACGCGCGATCTCCTCGGCATCGAGGCCGCTCGCGACGCCCTCGAGGGAGTCGCCGCGCCGCACGTGGTCGGCGATCATGCGGCGCACCGCCTCGACGATCTCGTCGCGACCGCCGTAGCCGACGGCGACGAGCAGGTCGCCCTTCGCGTTCCCGGCGGTCACCCGCTCCACCCGCTCGATCGCGGCCACCGTCGACGCCGGGAGCAGGTCGCGGCTGCCGACCGCGCGGATGCGCCTCGGCAGCGCGGAGCGGCGCTGCTGCTCCGCGAGCGCCTCGACCCGCGCCTCGACGATCTCGAAGATCGCGTCGAGCTCGGCCTGGGGGCGCTCGAGGTTCTCCGTCGAGAGCACCCAGATCGTGACGACCGGGATGCCGAGCTCGTCGCACCAGCGGATCAGGCGCTCGACGTTGTCCGCGCCCTCGCGGTGGCCGTCGCCGACTCTCGCGAGGCCGGCCGTCCGCGCGAAGCGGCGGTTGCCGTCCGGCAGGACGCCGACGTGCTGCGGGATCGCGCCGCGGCGCACGTCGGCTTCCAGCCGGCGCTCGTAGAAGCCGTAGACGAGCCTGCTCAGCAGTTGCAGCATGAGTACCTGACGCCGCGGACCGCCGTTCGGTTCCCGGGGCTGTCCACTACCGTTCGCCCGCCAACTCCGCGCGCAGCGCCGACTCGCGCAGCAGGTCCGCCTGCGCGGCCGCCTCGAGGCCCGACTCGTAGCCGAGGTCCAGCGATTCGCGGGTGAGGCGCGCGGCGGTCTCGGGGGCGCGTGCAGCGTCGTGCGCGAGCGCGATCGCCTCATCGCGCAGCCGCTCCGGCGGGTAGACGGCGGCGACGAGACCCATCTCAAGCGCCTCCTGCGCGCGGACGCGGCGGCCGGTGATCGCCATGTTGAGCGCCTGGCCGCGCCCCACGAAGCGCGCGAGGCGCAGCGTCCCGGCGTAGGCGGGCAGGATGTTGAGCCGCACCTGGGGCAGCGAAAAGACGGCGTCCTCGCCCGCGACCGCGAAGCTGCAGCAGACCGGCATCAGGCAGCCGATCCCGATCGCGTAGCCGTTGACGGCGGCGATCAGCGGCTTCGGGTAGTGGCTCAGCATGTCGAAGACCGGGTGCCCCGCCTCCCGCATATCGCGGCGGCCCCAGGCGGGCTGCGAGGGCATCCCGGAGGGGTCCCCGGACGGGGCATCGCCGCGACCGGGGCGCTTGAGGTTCGCGCCCGCGCAGAAGGCGCGGCCCTCGCCGGTGATCACGACCGCGCGCACGCCCTCGTCGATGCGCAGCGCCTCGAGGGCGTCGAGCAGCGGCTCGCTGAGGTCGCGGCCCCAGGCGTTGAGGCGCTCCGGGCGGTTGAAGGAGAGCAGCGCGACGGGTCCGTCGCGCCGCACCAGCACCGCGTCGGCGTCGCTCACGGGGTCAGCCGTCGATGAAGCGGGGCCGGCGCTTCTCGGCGAAGGCCGTCGCACCCTCGACCGTGTCGCGAAGGCCCTCGACGCGGCCGTCGAGGACGACACCGAACTGCTTTGCGACCTCGGGCTGCATGTAGAAGCCGCGGTAGATCGCCTGCTTGAAGTTGCGCACGGACTGCGGGGCCATGTTGATGGCGCGGCGCGCGTAGTCCATGGCCGTCGCCATCAGCTCCTCGCCGGGGACGACGCGCTGCGCCCAGCCGGCCTCGTAGGCGCGCTGCGCGGTCCACTCGGTGTCGCCCCAGAGCGCGAGTTCGAGGGCGTCGCCGAGGCTGATCTGGCGTGCCAGCGGGGCCATCCAGCTGGCGCCCTTGCGCCCGAAGCGAGCGGACGAGACGGACACCTTGGCATCCTCGGCGATGATGCGGATGTCGCACTGCATCGCGAGCATGAACCCGCCCGCGTAGGCCGGGCCGTTGATCGCCGCGATCAGCGGCTTCCAGAGCCGGAGGTCCTCCGAGAGCGGGTCGATGCTGTAGTTCGAGGGGATGTGCGGGCCCTCGATTTCGCCGCGCTCGATCGCGCCCAGGCGCTCCGCGGACTCCTTGAGATCGCGCCCGGAACAGAAGCCGCGACCGGCGCCGGTGAGGATGGCGACGCGTCCGCGCGAGTCGTCGCGGAACATCTCCATCCTCGTGCGCAGGGTCGCCATCATCTCGAAGGTGATCGCGTTCAGCCGCTCGGGGCGGTTCAGCGTGAAGACGTAGACCCGCCCGTCCTCGACGATGTCGACGAGCAGCGGGGCGTCGGGGTCCGAGATCGCGGCGGGGTGGGACTCGGCGGTCGATGTCACGGCGGCCTCCTTCGATCCGTTCGCGGACGCGGCGAGTATGCCACCCGCGCGCGGCGCCCGCCTCCGCGGCGCGGCTGTATGATCGCGCCCGCAGGAGCGCCTGGAGGAGGACCACCGTGCGATTCGGCTTTGCACTACCCAACCACTGGGGCGTCGAGGATCCCGAGGACCTGCTGGACCTCGCCACGAGGGCCGAGGAGGCGGGCTTTGCCTCCGTCTGGGTCTCGCACCACATCCTCAACGCCGGCTACGTCGGCGAGCGGCTGGGCCTCAAGCCGTACTGGGACGCGCTGACGCTGCTCTCCTGGGTGGCCACCCGCACCGAGCGCGTGCGCCTCGGCACCAGCGTGCTGGTGCTGCCCTACCTGCACCCGATGCCCCTCGCCAGGCAGCTCGCGACGATCGACGTGATGTCGGGCGGCCGCCTCGATGTCGGCGTCGGTGTCGGCTCGATGCCCGAGGAGAACGAGGCGCTGGGCATCGACTACCACACGCGCGGCGCCGTCGGCGACGAGTGCATCGACGTGATGAAGGCGCTGTGGGCGGACGGGGCCGCCTCCTACGCCGGGACGCACTTCGCCTTCCAGGACGCCCTCGCCTCGCCGAAGCCGCTCCAGCGGCCGAACCCGCCGCTGCTGATCGGCGGCAACGGCGTCCCGGCGCTGCGCCGCGTCGCGCGCCGCGGCGACGGCTGGCACCCCTTCCTGCTCGGCCCCGAGCAGATGGAACAGCGCCTCGAACGCCTCGATGAGGAACTTGCGAAGGTCGGCCGCAGCCGCGAGCAGATCACCGTCTCGCTGCGTGTCGACATTGATGCCGTGCCGACGCGCGAGTCCGCCGAGGTATACGCGGCGCTCGGCATCGACGAGTTGGTACTCTCCTACAACAGCGGGGACGCCGACGCGCAGCGCCGCCGCCTGGACGAAACCGCCGCCGCGCTGCTCTGAGGCCGCGTTAGGCCGCGGCGCGCTACCCGCTCTGGGCGGCCGCCTCGAACCAGGCGCGGGCCTCGCGGATCACGGTCTCCGGCTGGTCGTGGTGGACCCAGTGCGCGGCGTCCGGCACGAGGACGGAGCGGCCGTTCGGGAAGAGGCTGATCTGGTCCTGCATGCTCCGCCGCCCGCCCGACTCCTCGCCGACGATCAGCAGGACCGGGCACTCGATCGCGCCGGCGAAGTGCTTCATCTCGGCGGCGCTCACGTCGTCGCGACGCACGCCGGGCCTCGCCCAGTTGTCGAACTTCCACTGGTAGCCATCGTCGACGCGCTGCGCGGCGTGACTCGCGAGGTCGAGGGCGTGCTCCGGCGTGAGCCGCGGGTTGTTCTCCCGCAACCGCCCCGCAGCCGCCTCCAGATCGGCGTAGCTGCGCGGGGTGCGGCCCTCAAGGGAGGTGCGCGCCTCGACGATCGAGCGCATGACCTCCGGCCCGAAGGGCTTCGGGTCGCCGTGGCTCGGCTCCAGTGGGCCTTCGATCGACACGAACGCGCGGAAGCGCTCCGGGAAGGCGCCGGCCGCGAGGTAGCCGATGCGCCCGCCGTAGGAGTGGCCGAGCAGGAAGACCGGCGGCCCGGCAAGCTCGGCCAGCGCCAGCAGATCGATCACGTTCTGGCGAATCGCGTACTCGCCGCCGGCCTCCGGCTGCGAGTCGCCGTGGCCGCGCAGGTCGAGCGCGAGCACGCGGTAGGCGTCCTCGAAGCCCTCGGCGATGCGGTCCCAGCTGCGGCCGTGGTCGCGACCACCGTGGTGCAGCAGCAGCGGCGGGTTGGCGGGGTCGCCCCACTCCCAGTAGGACAGCCGTAGCCGCTGCGACTCGAAGAAGTGCTGCGTCGGCTCGCTCATCGAGGGCGTCCCCCGCTCGCTACGGAATCTCGATGCTGACCAGCGGATCGCGCTCGTCGACGAACGAGTTCACCTCGACGTGCATGGCGACGACCCGTCCGTCGTGCTCGGACGGTACCGGCGTGAGGACCTTCATCGACTCGATGGTGACGAGATCCTGGCCTGCGGTGACCTCGGATCCCGTCTCCACGTGCAGTTCGGCGACCCGTCCGGGCCAGGGGCTGAGGACTTGGACGACCGGCATGGCGGCTCCCTCGCGGCGCGCGCCGCAGCGTAGCGCATGCGCGCGCAGGGGGCAGCCGCCGATCCATCGAGTCCACTCCAATGCGCCCTCGACATTGGGCGGGGGGAGGATGGTACCCTGTGCGCGGCGTCCGGATGGCGCCGCTCAGCAATCGTGCCGTGGACGACACCTTCCCTGGTTGTAGCAGTTCCCTGGTTTGAGCTGAGATTGTGGAATGCGTGTCCCCACGGGCACGAGTGAGTGTCGGCGACGCCGGCGTAGGGTGAAGTCCTTGGCTCAGCGGATCTATGTGGGCAACCTGCCCTACGAAGCTCGAGAGTCGGAGGTGGAGGAACTGTTCGCCGCCCACGGCGAGGTCATTTCCGTAGCACTCCCGACCGATCGCGAAACCGGCCGCGCCCGCGGCTTCGGCTTCGTCGAGATGGCCGATGAAGACGCAACGAAGGCCATTTCGGCCCTCGACGGCTCCACGTTCCAGGGCCGGCGTCTCAACGTCGACGCGGCGCGGCCGCGCGGCAGCGGTGGTGGCGGCGGCGGCGGCTACGGCGGCGGCGGTGGTGACCGCGGCGGTGGCGGCGGTGGTGACCGCGGCGGTGGCGGTGGCGGTGGCTACCGCGGCGGCGGCGGTGGCGGCGGCTACGGCGGCGGCGGCGGCGGCGGTGGTGACCGCGGCGGTGGCGGCGGTGGCTACCGCGGCGGCGGTGGCGGCGGCGGGTACGACCGCCGCTAACAGGTCCGCGACGGTCTCGACGGCAGTGCGCGGCGCGGATACGCGGGCGCGGTGATGCTCGAAGACAAGATTGTCATCGTCTCAGGCATCGGGCCCGGCATGGGCCGCGACATCTCGCTCGCCTGCGCGCGCGACGGCGCCGACATCGTGCTCGCCGCACGCACGCCCTCGAAGCTTGACGCCGTCGCAGCCGAGGTCCAGGCGCTCGGCCGGCGCACGCTCTCCGTCCCCACCGACGTCACGGACGCCGACCAGTGCCGCAACCTCGTCGAGCGCACGCGCGAGGAGTTCGGGCGCGTCGACGTGCTCGTCAACAACGCCGCCACCGGCGGCCACGAGGTCCCGCTGTCCGAGGCGACCGAACGGCAGATCCAGCACGCGATCCGCATCAACCTCGGCGGCACGCTCAACATGACGCAGGCCGTCATCCCGGCGATGCGCGAGGGCGGCGGCGGTTCGATCGTGATCACGGGCACCCTGGCGATGCGCCGCATCCAGCGCGGCCGCGGCACCTACGCCGCATCCAAGTCCGCGCTGATGACCGCCGCACAGACGCTCGCCCTCGAGCTCGGCGAGGACAACATCCGCGTCAACACCGTCGTGCCCAGCTACATCATGGGCGAGGCGCTGAGGTTCTGGTTCCGCCAAATGGCCGAGGAGCGCGGCGTCGACTATCAGACCGTCCACGACGAACGGGCGGCCGAGGCCGCCCTCAACCGCATCGCCACTTCCGCGGAGATCGCAGAGGCGGTCGTCTTCTTCGCCTCGGACCGATCGAGGGCGATCACGGGGCAGTCGCTCGACGTGAACTGCGGCTCATTCTTTGTATGACGCGCCGGGGCCGGTGACGGCGCCGTGATGCTCGAAGGCAAGACCGTCGTCGTCTCCGGCATCGGCCCCGGCATGGGCCGCGACATCTCGCTCGCCTGCGCGCGCGACGGCGCCGACATCGTGCTCGCCGCCCGCACGCCCGCGACGCTCGACGCCGTCGCGGCCGAAGTGCGGGCGCTCGGCAGGCGCGCGCTCTGCGTCCCCACGAACGTCACGGACGCCGACCAGTGCCACAACCTCGTCGAGCGCACGCTCGAGGAGTTCGGGCGCATCGACGTGCTGGTCAACAACGCCGCCACCGGCGGCCACGAGGTTCCGCTGGCCGAGGCGACCGAGCGGCAGATCCAGCTCGCGATCCGCATCAACCTCGGCGGCACGCTCAACATGACGCAGGCCGTCATCCCGGCGATGCGCGAGGGCGGCGGCGGCTCGATCGTGATGATCAGCACCGTCTCGATACGGCAGCCCCTGCATCGCCACGGCCCCTACGCCGCGTCCAAGTCCGCGCTGCTCACCGCCTCGCAGACGCTCGCCCTCGAACTCGGAGCGGACAACATCCGCGTCAACACCGTCGTGCCCGGCGGCATCATGGGAGAAGGACTGCGGATCTGGTTCCAGCAGCTGGCCGAGGAGCGCGGCGTCGACTATCAGACAATCCACGACGAGCTGGCCGCCGAGAGCGCCCTCAACCGCATCGCCACCTCCGCCGAGATCGCGGAGGCGGTCGCCTTCTTCGCCTCGGACCGTGCGGGCGCCATCACTGGGCAGTCGCTCGACGTGAATTGCGGCTCGTTCTTTGTGTGAACGCCTGACGGGGTTGATACTGGCAGTGCGGCGAGAGTGAACCGATGGCGCTGATCGAGACCACGGGCCTCACCAAGCGCTACTCGGCAGTCACCGCACTCGATAGCCTCTCGCTCGAGGTAGAGCCGGGGATCGTCGGTCTGGTCGGGCCGAACGGCGCTGGCAAGAGCACCCTCATCAAGATCCTGCTCGGCCTCGTGGACGCCACCTCCGGCAACGCCGAGGTGCTCGGCATCGACGCGGCGCGCGAGGGCCTGCGCGTGCGCGAGCGCGTCGGCTACATGCCGGAGCACGACTGCCTGCCGACCGATCAGTCGGCAACGAACTTCGTGATCCACATGGCGCGGATGAGCGGCATTCCGCCCTCCCACGCCCGCGAACGCGCCGCGGAGGTGCTCCGCCACGTCGGGCTGTTCGAGGAGCGCTACCGCCACATCGGCGGCTACTCCACCGGCATGAAGCAGCGCGTGAAGCTCGCGCAGGCGCTCGCACACGACCCGCAGTTGCTGTTCCTGGACGAGCCAACGAACGGCCTGGACCCGCAGGGCCGCGACGAGATGCTCGACCTGGTCAGACGCACCGGTAACGAGTTCGGGATCTCGATCGTGATGTCCTCGCACCTGCTCAGCGAGATCGAGCGCGTCTGCGACGCGCTGATCGTGATCGAGAGCGGCAGGCTGATGCGCACGGGCCGCATCTCCGATCTCACCGACGAGACCGCCGTGCTCGCGGTGGAGGTGGAGTGGGACGCCGACCGCCTCGCCGCGCTGCTCGCCGACCGCGGCCTCGAGGCGCAGGCGCTCGGCCGCACCGTCGAGGTTTCGACCAGCGGCGGCTCGGACGGCGTGCACGACACGATCCTCGACGCGATCGTGGCGCTGGATCTGCCGCTCGTGCGGCTCGAACAACGCCGACGCAGCCTCGAGGAGCTGTTCCAGCCCGACGCCCAGCCCGCCTCGGAGGCATCCGGTGACGACGCCTGAGCCCGCGCCGAGCGGCGCGATCTACGACCTCGGCTACCAGGGCTACGACGGCCCCCGGCTCGGACGCGCCTACGCGCTCTGGTCGCTCTACGTGCTGAGCGTGCGCAACGCCTTCGGCATCGGGCGCGGCGCCCTGCCGAAGGTGCTCGCCTTCGGGCTGATCGTGTTCGCCTTCATGCCGGCGGTGATCACGCTCATCATCGGCGCCGTCGTGCCGGCCGACGACTTCGCGTTCTTCGCGCCGAGGGACTACTACGGGATCATCCAGTTCATCCTCGTGATCTTCGTCGCCGCGATCGCCTCCGACCTCGTCGGCAACGACCGGCGGACCCACACGCTGGCGCTCTACTTCTCGCGCCCGATCGAACGCGACGACTACGCGCTCGCGAAGATCGCGGCGCTCTCCAGCAGCTTGCTCGCGTTGACCGTGCTCCCACAGATCGTGATGTTCGCCGGCAACGCGCTCGGCGCGTCCGACGGCCTCGACTGGGTGCGCGACAACGCCGACGACGTCCCGAGGTTCGTGGCCAGCGGCCTGATCCTCTGCGTGACGTTCGGGGCGGTCGGGATCCTCGTCGCCTCCTACGCCGAGCGCCGCGCCTTTGCGCTGATCAGCGTCGTCGCGATCTTCTTCATCTCGCTCACCGTCGTGAGCGTCCTCGTCTCGGAAGTCGACCTTGACCAACTGCGCTGGGCGCTCTTGCTCAGCCCGCTGCATGTGGTGGGCGGTTCCACCTACTACATCTTCGACGCCCTCCCGGAGCTTGACGAGGCCTCCAGATCGGGCGATCCAGAGAACCAGATCGCCTGGGCGGACTTCCCTGGTTATGTCTGGCCGCTCGCCTCGCTCGCCTGGGCCGCGATTGCCTCGGCGATCGTGGTGCGCCGCTTCCGGGGGTCGGTCTGATGGCGACGGAGACGGCCGTGACCCACGCGATCGAGGTGCGCAACGTCTCGCGCTGGTACGGCGACGTCGTCGCGGTCAACGACATCTCGTTCTCCGTCGGCCCCGGAATCACCGGGCTGCTCGGCCCCAACGGCGCGGGCAAGAGCACGCTGCTGCACCTGATCTCCGGCTTCCTGCGCCCCTCGGCGGGAGCCGTCGAGGTGCTGGGCGAGGCCTCGTGGCGCAATACGGACATGTTCCGCCGCATCGGCCTGGTGCCGGAGCGCGAGGCCGTCTATCCGTTCCTCGGAGCCCGCGACTTCGCCCTCGCCAGCGCCCGCCTGCACGGGCTTCCCGATCCGGAGGAGGCGGCCCGGCGGGCAGTCGCCCTCGTCGAGCTGGAGGACGCGCAGGACCGGCCGATGGGCGGCTACTCGAAGGGCATGCGCCAGCGCGCCAAGGTCGCCGCCGCGCTCGTCCACGACCCGGAGGTGCTGATCCTCGACGAGCCGTTCAACGGCACTGACCCGCGTCAGCGCCTCCAGATGATGGAGATGCTGCGGCGCAGGGCCGCCGATGGCTGCACGATCCTCTTCTCCTCGCACATCCTCGAGGAGGTCGAGCGCCTCGCCGAGAACGTGTTGGTCGTGGTCAACGGACGGCTCGCCGCCTCCGGCGACTTCCACCAGATCCGCCGCCTGATGACGGACCGCCCCCACGCCTTCGAGCTGCGCTCCAGCGACAACCGCGCGCTGGCGGCGGCGCTGGTCGGCCTGCCGCACCTCTCAGCCCTCGAGATCAGCGACGGCCGCCTCGACATTCGCACGACGGACTTCGGCGCGTTCACCGCGGCGATCGCGCGCGCGGCGCGCGACAGCGGCGTCACGCTGCACGAGCTGCGCCCGGCGGACGAGTCGCTGGAGAGCGTCTTCTCCTACCTGGTGGGCTCATGACGCTCACCCTGCTGTCACTGACGTTCCAGCAGTTACTCGGCCGCCGGCGCTGGATCCCGATCGCGCTCCTCGCGCTGATGCCGGTCGGCATCGCGCTGCTCTACCGCCTCGCGGGCGACGACGAGGGCGCAGCCGGCTTCGCCACCGGGTTGCTCGACGGCTTCGTGGTGACGCTGCTGCTGCCGATCGGCGCGCTCGTCTTCGGCACGGGCGCGCTGGGCGCGGAGATCGAGGACGGCACGGCCGTCTACCTGCTCGCGCGGCCGGTCGCGCGCTGGCGGATCGTCGCCGCGAAGATCGCCGTCGCCGCGGCGGCGACGCTCGCGCTCACCGTGCCGGCAACCGTGGCCACCGCCCTGATCGCGCTCGGCGGCTTTGGGAGCCATTCGATCGTCGGGGGCTTCGCCGCCGGCGTGGCGGTCGGCGCCGTTGTGTACAGCGCGGTCTTCGTCAGCCTCAGCGCGATCACCGGCCGGGCGCTGATCATCGGCCTCGTCTACGTTTTCGTCTGGGAGGCGTTCGTAACCAACGTGTTCAGTGGGACGCGCTGGATCAGCGTCAGCCACTACGCACTCGGCATCGCCGACTCGATCACCTCGACAGGAACATTCGAGGCCAACCTCGACGGCTTCCCGGCCCTGATCGCCTCGATCGTGGTCGTCGCCGCCGCCTTCGTCGTCGGCACGCGCTCCCTGCAGCGCTTCGAGATCGGCGAGCAGTCCTAGGGCGGACGACTACCCTGCGCCGCGCGCCACCCGCTCGCGGAAGTCCTCGTCGATACGCAGCACCGAGCCGAGCTCGATGTACGGCTCCAGGCGCATCGTCACCGCGTCGCGGGCGAAGTCGTTGTCGAGGGCGACCGGGTACCCGACGACGGCGCCTGCCTCGCGAAGCTCCGCGATCTCCTCGTCGCTCGCGCCGAGTTCGCGCAGCACTTCGTCGGTGTGCTCGCCCAGGAGTGGGGCGCGGCCCTTCGCGCCGAAGGACTCGCCGTCGATGTGCGGAGAGAAGTAGCGCTGCACGGGCACGTCGCCCCAGCCGGTCAGCTCGAGTTGGTCCCAGAACCCGCGCGCCGCGAGCTGCGGATCGGCCAGCACCTCGGGCGCCTGAAGCACCGCGCCGGCGGGCACACCAGCCGCCTGCAGCATGTCGGCGACCTCGAACTTGTTGCGCTCCGCGGTCCAGCCGGCGATCAGCTCGTCGAGCGCGTCGTGGTTCGCCCAGCGGCCGGCGGCGCTCGCGAAGCGCGGGTCGTCGCGCCACTCGTCGCGCCCAAGGACGCCGCAGAGCGCGGTCCACTCGGCCTCGTCGCGCGCGGAGATGGCGACGTAGTTGTCGTCGCCCTCGCAGGGGTAGGCGCCACGCACCATGCCGGGGCGGCGGTTGCCGTCGCCGCCGACCTTCTCGCGCCCGTTGATGAGGTAGTCCGCGAGGTGCCGTCCGAGCGTCGGGATCGTCGCCTCCTGCATCGAGATGTCGACGTACTGGCCGCGACCGCTGCGCTCGCGGTAGATCAGCGCCGTGATCACGGCAGCCGTGGCGTGCAGGCCGGCGTAGTGGTCAACCCAGGTGTGGCCGGTCTTCAGTGGGTCCTCGCCCGGATAACCGGTGACGGCGACCGCACCGGAGGCGGGCTCCATGCTCATCCCCACCGCCTTGCGGTGGGCGAGCGGCCCCTCCTGCCCGTAGCCGCTCATCGAGATGTAGACGAGCCGAGGGAAGCGCTCCTTGAGGTCGTCGTAGCCGAGGCCCATGCGCCGGATCGCGCCCGGCGTGAAGTTCTCCGCCATGATGTCGGCGTCCTCGAGCAGCTTCATCAGGATCTCGCGCCCCTGCTCGCTGCGCAGGTCCAGCTGCATCGCACGCTTGCCCGCGTTGCGGGCGGCGAAGTACTGCGTGCGGTTGTTCCAGAACTCGCCGCTCGCGTCGTTGCCCGCGAGGAAGCCCACGCGCCCGTCCGGCTTGTCAGTACGCTCGATCTTGATCACGTTGGCGCCGAGGTCGTTCAGGATCCTCGTCATCATCGGGCCGATCCAGACCTGCGTGAGGTCGACGACCTTCAGGCCCTCGAAGAAGCGCACGTTACGCCTCCCCTCGCCACAGCACCTCGGCTGCGCGTGTGACGTCATCCAAGGTGATGGGATCCAGGGTGATGGGGCCCCGGCTACCCCGCACCGCGCGCCACCCGCTCGCGGAAGTCCTCGTCGATGCGCAGCACCGAGCCGAGCTCGATGTACGGCTCCAGGCGCATCGTGATCGCGTCGCGGGCGAAGTCGTTGTCGAGGCCAACCGGATGTCCGACGACGGCGCCCGCCTCGCGCAGCTCCGCGATCTCCTCGTCGCTCGCGCCGAGCTCACGCAGCAGCTCGTCGGTGTGCTCGCCCAGGTGCGGGGCGCGGTCCCGCGCGCCGAAGGACTCGCCGTCGATGTGCGGAGAGAAGTAGTGCTGCACGGGCACGTCGCCCCAGCCGGTCAGCTCCAACTGGTCCCAGAACCCGCGCGCCGCGAGCTGCGGATCGGCCAGCACCTCGGGCGCCTGAAGCACCGCGCCGGCCGGCACAGCGGCCGCCTGCAGCATGTCGGCGACCTCGAACTTGTTGCGCTGCGCGGTCCAGCCGGCGATCAACTCGTCGAGTGCGTCGTGGTTCGCCCAGCGGGCATCGGCGCTTGCGAAGCGGGCGTCCTCGCGCCACTCGTCGCGTCCGAGGACCCCGCAGAGCGCGATCCACTCGGCCTCGTCGCGCGCGGAGATGGCGACGTAGTTGTCGTCGCCCTCGCAGGGATAGGCGCCGCGCACCATGCCGGGGCGGCGGTTGCCGTCGCCGCCGACCTTCTCGCGCCCGTTGACGAGGTAGTCCGCGAGGTGCCGTCCGAGCGTCGGGATCGTCGCCTCCTGCATCGAGATGTCGACGTACTGGCCGCGACCGCTGCGCTCGCGGTAGATCAGCGCCGTGATCACGGCGGCGGTGGCGTGCAGGCCGGCGTAGTGGTCGACCCAGGTCTGGCCGGTCTTCAGCGGGTCCTCGCCCGGATAGCCGGTGACGGCGACCGCACCGGAGGCGGGCTCCATGCTCATCCCCACCGCCTTGCGGTGGGCGAGCGGGCCCTCCTGCCCGTAGCCGCTCATCGAGATGTAGACGAGCCGCGGGAAGCGCGCCTTGAGGTCGTCGTAGCCGAGGCCCATGCGCCGGATCGCGCCCGGCGTGAAGTTCTCCGCCATGATGTCGGCGTCCTCGAGCAGCTGCATCAGGATCTCGCGACCCTGCTCACTGCGCAGGTCCAACTGCATCGCACGCTTGCCTGCGTTGCGGGCGGCGAAGTACTGCGAGCGGTTGTTCCAGAAGTCCCCGCTCGAGTTGTTGCCCGCGAGGAAACCCGACCGCACCGTGTCCGGCGTCTCGGTGCGTTCGATCTTGATCACGTTGGCGCCGAGGTCGTTCAGGATCCTCGTCATCATCGGGCCGATCCAGACCTGCGTCAGGTCGACGACCTTCAAGCCTTCGAAGAAGCGCATGCCAGGCCGCGCCGCCGCCGAGGCCTGCCGGGTCATACCGACGCCTCCGCTCGCCACAGCAGCGCCGCCGCTTGCCCGTCGAGCTCCAGCAACTCCGCGGTGCCCTCGCCGAGGTCCGGAGGCGGAGCGACACGCATCGGCGTCTCCGAGAAGCGCACGGACGGGCCGGGCACGAGCCCACCGTCCGGCAGCGTCTGCCAGAAGCCCCGCTCCGCGAGGTGCGGATCCTCGACCAGGTCCCTCGTCGTCGCCACGTCGGCGAACGCCAGCCCGACCTCGTCCGAGCGCCTGAGCACCTCGGCCTTGGTGTGTGACTTCATCCAGGGCCCGACGATCTTGTCGAACTCCTGCCAGTTGAGCAGCCGGTCCTGCCCGTTGGCGACAATCGGATTCGTCGCCTGCTCTGGCTCCTCGATCATTTCCGCGATCACCGCGCCGACGTCGAGGCCGGCGAGGACGAAGGCGACGTAGCCGTCCTTCACCGGCAGCGAGTCGGACGGGTAAATGATCAGCACGCGCGAGTAGTAGCGGCGGCGGATCGCGCCGGTCCCGATGTAGACCGGCAGGTTGTGGTCGTCCGCCGCGGAGAGGGCCTCGTGCATCGAGACATCGACGAAGTGGTGCTCGACGCCCGCGCCCTTGTCGGCAAGGGCGGCGAGGCCGGCGATCCAGGCCGTCGCCGCGGCGTAGTACTCGGCGACCTCAACGCCTGAGGCCATCGGCTCGCGGTCCGGCTTGCCGCTGACGTAGGACATGCCGGCGGCGCTCTCGATGATCAGGCTGTCGGCCTTGCGATCGGCGTACGGGCCGGTGCGCCCGAAGGGGCTGACCGAGACGTAGATCGTGTCGGGGTAGCGCTCGGCCATCGCCTCGGCGTCGGCGAGCGGGAGCGCAGCCGCGGCCGGCGTCTGCCAGTTCCCGATCACGAGCTGGCTCGAGGCGATCAGCTTGCCCGCGAAGCGCGCTCCCGCCTCGCTGGTGATGTCCAGCGCGACGCTGCGCTTGCCGCCGTTGAGCAGGCGGTGCAGCCCGCCGCCGTCGAGGCCGAACTGGTCGCCCGGGAACGGTCCGGCGCGGCGAATGGCGTCCCCGCCGGGCGGCTCGATGCGGATTACCTCCGCCCCGGATTGGGCGAAGAGCAGGCCGGCGTATGCGACCGCGCCGCCGCTGGCGATCTCGACGATACGGATGCCCTCGAGGGCTCCCGGTGTGGACGCTTCGGCCACGAGGCTACGCGTCCTCGTCGAACATCAGGACGCTGCGGGCGACCTCGCCCGCCTTCATCGCCCTGAACGCCTCGTTGATGTCCTCGAGCTTCCCGCGCCGCGTGATCATCTCGTCGAGCAGCAGGCGGCCCTGCAGGTACCAGTCGACGTAGCGGGGCATGTCGATGCGGAAGCGGTTGGAGCCCATGCTGGAGCCCTGCAGCTTCTTGCCGCCGAGCAGGCTGGATCCGTCGATCTCAACCTTCACGCCCTGCGGGATCATCCCGATCACCGTCGCTGTGCCGCCGCGGCGGATCGCCTCGTAGGCCTGCTCTGCGGTGGCCTTGAGGCCGATCGCTTCGAAGGTGTAATCGACGCCGCCGGCGACGATGCCCTTGATCGCCTCCACCGGGTCGCGCGAGGAGGCATCGACGGAGTGCGTGGCGCCCAGCTCGCGGGCGGTCGCCAGCTTCGACTCGTGCACGTCGACGGCGATGATCGTGCGGGCGCCGCCGATGCGCGCGCCCTGGATGGCGGACAGCCCGACGCCGCCCGCGCCGAAGACCGCGACCGTCGAACCGACCTCGATGCCCGCCGTGTTGAGCACGGCGCCGAGGCCGGTGGTGACACCGCAGCCGATCAGGGCCATGCGGTCGACCCCGATGTCCTGCTCGATCTTCACGAGGGCGTTCTGGTGGACCAGCATCTTCTCAGCGTAGGTCGCCAGCCCGGCCATCTGGGTCAGGCCGCCACCCTTCCAGCTCAGCGCCGGCTCGTCGCCGCGGCCGCGCATCGGACGCTCCAGGCAGAGGAACGGCTCGCCGCTGAGGCAGCGGTCGCAGTAGCCGCAGAAGATCGAGAGACAGGCGATCACGCGGTCGCCCGGAGCGAACATCGTGACATCGTCGCCGACCGCCTCGACGACCCCGGCGCCCTCGTGGCCGAGCACGGCCGGGGTAGCCATCGAGTAGAGGCCCTCGACGAAGTGCAGGTCGGAGTGGCAGACGCCACTCGCTCCGGTTCGGACGACGACCTCTTCGCTGCGGGGCTCAGCGAGGTCGATGTCCTCGACGGTGAGCACATCGTTGGGAGCGTGGAAGACGGCGGCTCGCATGGGCAGCTCTCCTTGCAGGCATCGCGTTCGGCGGGCGGCGATCAGCTGGGCCGCCCGCGACGCAGTGTGGCCATGCCGCGATGCGCTGTCCAGCCCAGACGCGCGACGCTGCGCGGTCGGCTACGGGCCGCCCTCGTCCAGCTGCGAGACCAGCTCCGCGACGCTGCGCGCGGGAAGCGCGCAGACGAAGTCCGCGCAGACGTAGGCGGCCGCCTCGCCCGGCGCGACGGCGCGGCCCTCGAGGACCGGGAGGCCCCCTTCGCCCGTGGCGGGCGCGAGCAGCGTCGCCGGCAGGAAGCGCCCGGCGAGCTCCCGCTCGAAGGGCGCGCGCGCCTCGGGACTGCCGACAATCGCGATCTCGCGCGGCGGCGCGACCAGCAGCTCGACGACCTGGAGCAGGCTGCCGAAGCCGCCCGCGCCCTCGGCCATCTTCGCCGAGACCTGGGCGACGACCTCGCCGGCCAGAGCTCCCCACTCGGGCCTTCCGAGGTAGCGGCCGAGCCAGAACGCGAGCAGCGCAGCGGCCCCGTTGCCGCTCGGCGTGGCGGCGTCGAAGAACGGCTTCTGGCGCAGGATCAGGCGCTCGGCGTCCTCGGGCGCCTCGAAGAAGCCGCCGGCCTCCTCGTCGCCGAAGCGCTCGACGATCACCTCGAACAGCTCGGCCGCCCAGTGCAGCAGGTCCAGGTCGCCCGTGGCGCGGTAGAGCTCGATCAGGCCGAGGCCGTAGCCGGCATAGTCATCGATCAGACCGTCGATCTTCGCGACGCCGTCCTTCCAGCTGTGCAGCAGCCGCCCGGCGCGCTCCCCGTCGCCGGGTTGCCACATCGCATCCCGCACGAACTCGGCGTTGCGGCGCGCGATCTCCAGGTAGCGGGCGTCCCCGAGCACGCGCCCGGCCTCGGCGAAGGCCGCGAGCGCGAGCCCGTTCCAGGAGGTGAGCACCTTGTCGTCGAGGCCCGGCCAGACGCGCTGCTCGCGCACGGCCAGCAGCGCCGTGCGCCAGGCGGGCAGGCGCGCCTCCAGCTCGCCCTCGTCCAGTCCGAGCTCGCGAGCGACCTCGGCGAGCGGGCGGTAGCGGCTGAGCACGTTGCGCCGCCCGAACTCGGGGTGGTGCGGATCCTCGAAGTTGCCGTTTTCGGTCACGCCGTAGACGGCGCTGCAGAGCCGCGCATCCTCCGTTCCGAGAACCGCCTCCAGCTCGGCGCGCGTCCAGACGAAGAACTTGCCCTCGATGCCCTCGCTGTCGGCGTCCTGCGCGCTGTAGAAGCCGCCCTCCGCGTGGAGCATCTCGCGCTCGAGGTAGTCGAGGGTCTCGCGCACGGTCCGCTCGAAGGCCGCGTCGCCGTTGAGCTGGTAGGCGTGCAGGTAGACGCGCACGAGCTGGGCGTTGTCGTAGAGCATCTTCTCGAAGTGCGGGACCAGCCACTCGCGATCGACGCTGTAGCGCGCGAAGCCGCCTCCGAGCTGGTCGTACATGCCGCCCGCGGCCATCGCCCGCAGCGTGGAGAGGACCATCCGGCCCGCGGAACCCGGCGCGCCGCCCTCCCCGCGCAGGCGCGCCTCGTGCATCAGCAGGAACTCGAGGCCGCCGGGGCTGGGGAACTTCGGCGCACGGCCGAAGCCGCCCCACTCCTCGTCGTAGGAGCGCCAGAGGGACTCGACCGCCTCCCTAGCCAGCGCGGCGCTCACGTCGCGTTCGCCGTCCTCGCCGGCGTACTGGCGGGCGACGGCGGCCTGCAGCCGCTCCGTGATGTCCGCTGCCGACCCGAGCACACGGTCGCGATCGCTGGTCCAGAGGTCGCGCAGCGCGGTCAGCACGCGCCTGAACCCCGGCCGCCCGTGCTGATCGTCGGGAGGAAAGTAGGTGCCTGCGTAGAAGGGTTGGCCATCGGGCGTGAGGAAGACCGTCATCGGCCAGCCGCCCGAGCCGGTCAGCGCCTGCGTCGCCGTCATGTAGACGCTGTCGACGTCGGGACGCTCCTCGCGATCGACCTTGACGTTGACGAACGCCTCGTTCATCAGCGCCGCAATCGATTCGTCCTCGAACGACTCATGCGCCATGACGTGGCACCAGTGGCACGAGGAGTACCCGACCGACAGCAGCAGCGGTTTGTCTTCGTCGCGGGCGCGCTCGAACGCTTCCTCACCCCACGGGTACCAGTCGACCGGGTTGCCGGCGTGCTGCAGCAGGTAGGGGCTGGTCTCCGAGGCCAGGCGGTTGCGCTGGCGCGGGCCGTCGGTCTCGCCAGGGTCCGTCACGAGCGCGCGCGCGGCTCGTCCAGCGCCTCGTCGTCTCCGGTCGGCGCCGGGCGTCGCGGCTCGGTCGCCTCGCGGACAGCGCCCTCGAGGGCGCCTGCGATCCCGGAGGCCAGCCCGGCAGCAGCATCCAACGCCGAGTCCACCGCGCTGCCGGCCGCCTCGCCGGCGCCACCCACGACGCCGAGGAAGGGCGACCGCGGCCGCGGTTCTGGATCCGGCTCACCCGGTTGATCAAGCCGCGATGCGGGCTCGGGCATCTTGATCGCTCCACTCCGGCGTGATCGCCGGATCACGCGCTATGTGAGACGCAGGGTAGCGCAATGTGTCCAAAGCGAACGAAACACCACACTCAACTGTACGTAACAATCGTTTTAGGGCGAGGATGCTTGACAGCCTCAATACCGGGTCTCTAGCGTCCGCCCAAATTGGTACGTGCCGCTACGCCAGGATGTACGTACTACGGGACGAGAGGGGACTCTTGGAATGACGTGGGCAGAACGCGTAGGCGACCTCGCGACGAATGTCGCGCTAGTTGGGATCAACCTTGCGAGGATCTTCACGCTGGCCGCCAGCATCCTCGCCACCAAGGTCGATGACCTGGTGACGAGCCTGGGCCAGCGCAGCGAGAGTGGTTTGGCTCGCACCGACACGGCAGCCGGCACGTGGGTGCGTCTGCCCGCTGCCGTGCTATGGGGCATTGCGGCGATCGGTCTTCGCCTGATCTCGATCGTGACCGTCTTTGTGCGGCAGTTGACGAGTGCGGCGGATGACTTCTTCCGCACGCTCGCCGAGGGCTAGGGGTCGGCACTCGCGGCCGGGTAGCCGACAGCTCGCCAGGCGAGCAGTCGCGAACCAGCGAGAATCGCGAGCTAGGGTAAGCAAGCGTGCTGAACGCGCTCGCAACGAGCGCCTGGACGGACAACCTGCGGGAAATCCGCAAGGATGTCCGCCGGGCGTTCGTGTTCGCCTTACTCACTGTGAGTGGCCTCTGGCGCTCGCTCGCCATCGCCCTCGACGGCCTCGCACGAGGCCTCGACGGCGAATGGCGGCGCACGGCGGACCGGACGGGTATTGATGCCTGGTGGCCCTTCCGGATCGCCCTGCACGCGGTAGGTTCGTTGCATGGAGTCGCGGCATCCGCAGCCGCGGCGCTGAGCCGGCTCAGCGCCGCGCACCTGCGGCTCGCGGCGGACATCGACGAGCGGCTGCTGAGCTACTCGGGCTGAACAAAGCCTGACGAGCCTGATACGAGTGTCGCCAATAGTCCGCGCCCGCAGAACACCGCGGGCGCGTCTGTATGCGCTCCGGACCGCGGCGATCCTCTAGATCATCCGGCGCAGGCCGGCAAACATCCCCCGCGCCTCATCGAGGAGGCTGCGCGGCCGCCGAGCGGGCGGACGCGGGCGAGCCGCCCTCCGCGGAGGACGCGCCGCAGCGGGCGCGGCGGCGGCGGGCGGCGGCGGTTCCGCTGCCGCGGCTGGGTCGTCTGCGGGCACGTCGCCGTCGGCCTCGGGGGCCGGAAGCTGCATCAGCGCATGCACCTGGAGCTGCGCGTTGCCGAGCAGCCGACGCAACTCCGCGCGCTCCGTGGCCGCCTCGCGCTGCTCCTCGGCCGCCACTTCGAGCTGGCCATCGAGGCGCTCGACGGAGCCGCGCAGCGTGTCGGCGCGCGCGTAGACCGAGGCCAGCAACTGGTCTCGATGCTCGAGCTCCAGCCGCAGGCGCGCGATCTCCGCCGCTGCCTCGTCCGCCGTCATCGGACCGCCTCTCGCACGCGGATTGCCTTCCGGGCAGTCTAGCGCCGCCGTGCCGCCATGGGGCCAGCCAGGCGCATCGTGCTCCGTCGGCCGCGCCCGGCCAGCGGGGTGCGGCTATGATTGGCGCGACCGCACGAGCATGTCGAGAGGGACGTGATGGACTGGAGCGACACGCCGGAACAGTCGGAGTTCAGGGAATACGTTCGCCGCTTCTTCGAGGAGAAGCTGCCGGAGCGCTACCGCAACGCACCGCACGCCGACTACCACACCGTTCGCGCCGTCAACGGCGAGGAGATCATCCTCAACTCCGCAAGCTGGACCGGCGACCGGCTCTCCGAGGATCCGGAGATCCACCAGGCCGCCGAGGACTGGGGCGCCGCACTCAGCGCCGAGGGCTACGTGGCCCCGGCCTGGCCGAAGGAGCTCGGCGGCGCCGGCTTCAGCACGCGCGAGCAGTTCATCTTCCACGAGGAGCGCGAGGCGGCCGGCGCCCCCCGCGCCGGCGGCACCGGCGCGATGTTCCTCGGCTCCGTGCTGATGGTGCACGGCAACGAGGAACAGCGGGCGCGCTACATGCCCGCCATCGCCCGCGGCGAGGTCGAGTGGGCGCAGGGTTACTCGGAGCCGGGCGCCGGCTCGGACCTCGCCTCGCTCAGCCTGCGCGCCGACCGCGACGGCGACGAGTACGTGCTCAACGGGCAGAAGATCTGGTCCACCCCGCAGACCTCGGACGCGATCTACTGTCTCGTACGCACCGACCCGGACGCGCCCAAGCACCGCGGTATCTCGTTCCTGATGGTCGACAGCCTGACCGCGCCGGGCATCGTGATGAAGCCGCTGCTCAACGCCTGCTTCGACCACGGCCGCTTCGGCGAGACGTTCTTCGACGACGTGCGTGTGCCGGCGGCCAACCTGATCGGCGAGGAGAACCGCGGCTGGTACGTCGCGATGACGCTGATGGACTTCGACCGCGCCTCGATCTCCGGGACCGGCGAGGACCGGCGCACGATCCACAAGCTGATCGACTACTCGCACAGCGAGGAGGGCCGGACCCGCAACCGCATCGCCGAGCTGCCCAGCGTGCGCGCCGAGATCGCCGACCGCATGATCGAGACGGAGGTTGGGCACAACCTCTCCTACCGCCTCGCCTGGATGCAGTCCTCCGGGCTGATCCCCAACTACGAGGCCTCGATGGGGAAGGTCTTCTCCACCGAGCTGCACCAGCGCGTCGCCCGTACCGGCGCGAAGGCGCTGGGGCTCTACACGAACCTCTGGCCTGGCGACTCGCAGGCGCCCTTGCAAGGCGAGTTCTCCGACCGCTACGTGCGGATGATTCCGGACTCGATTGCCGGAGGCACCTCGGAAATCCAGCGCAACGTGATCGCCACGCGCGGTCTCGGTCTGCCGCGCAGTTAGCACCGCGATGCAAATCGACATCTTCAGCGAGATGCAGCGGCCCCGCGAGCTGTGGGACGACGACGCCTACGAGCACACCCTGATCGAGGAGACCCTCGAGCAGGCCCGGCTCGCCGACGAGCTGGGCTACGCCTGCTGGTGGCAGGTGGAGCACCACGGCGCCGTCGAGTTCAGCTACAGCTCGGCGCCGGAGATGATGCTGACCGCGATCGCCCGAGGCACGGAGCGGCTCCGGGTCGGCCACTCCGCCGTGCTCTCGCCGCACCGCTTCAACCACCCGATCCGCGTCGCCGAGCGCGCCGCCTTCCTCGATCACCTCAGCGACGGCCGCCTCGAACTCGGCCTCGCCCGCTCGACGGTCAAGGAGTGGCGCGCCTTCAACATCGACGGCGACGAGACGCGCGAGCAGATGCAGCAGGCGTTCGAGCTGATCCCCCAGCTCTGGACGCAGGACGGCGTGAACTGGGACAGCGATGACTTCCAGATCCAGGACTTCACGCTCACGCCCAAGCCGCTGCAGAAGCCTCATCCGCCGCTCTGGCAAGCCTGCTCGGGCCCGGCCTCGTTCGAGCAGGCGGGGCGCAACGGCGTCGGCGCGCTCGCCAACACGCTCTGGCGCTCGGTCGACCAGGTCGAGGAGATCGTCGAGTCCTACAAGCGCGGCATCGCCCAGTGCGAGCGCCCCGTCGGCGAGTTCATCAACGACCAGATCGCCTTCTTCACCTTCGTCCACTGCGTCGAGGACGGCGACTCCAAACTGAGCAGCGCCGCCGCAGGCGCCGCCGCCTGGTACACCAACACCGCGCTGACCTTCTTTGAGGCCCGCGAGTCTTTCCTGCGCCGCGCGCGCGAGCTGGAGGCCGCTCGGGACGAGGCCGGGGGCGACCTGACCGGGCGCTTCCTCGAGAATGAGGACGCCGAGTCGACGCGCGCCCAGCTGATGCACGCGCGGATCATGAACGGCGAGACGGTGCCCGACGAAGAAGTCTTCGAAATACTGAGCGAGCAGCAGTCGCTCGTCGTCGGCGACCAGCAGGCCTGCCTCGAGAAGATGAAGCGCTACGAGGAAGTCGGGATCGACCGCCTGATGTCGTTCCACCAGGTCGGCAAGCTGCGCCACGAGGAAGTGATCCGCAGCATCCGGCTGATCGGCGAGTTGATCCCGGAGTTCCACGGCAAGGAGTAACACCGGGACCGCGCGGCCATTGACGCCCGCCGGGCGAGCGTCGAGGCTGCGCACCCGGCCGGCAGCGGCGAAGGGAGCGGTCGATGGCAGCCGACGCGCCGCGCGCCCTCGAGGGCGTGCGCATCATCGAGATCGCGGCGGGGCTCCCCGTCGCCTACGCGGGCAAGCTGCTCGCGCAGGGCGGCGCCGAGGTGATCCGCATCGAGCCGTCCGAGGGCGATGTGATCCGCCGTGGCGGGCCCTTCCCCGGCGATGAGCCGGACCTCGAGGCAGGCGGCCGGCACGCCTACTTCAACGGCGGCAAGCGCAGCGTCGCGCTCGACGTGAACAGCGAGGGCGGCGCCGCAGTCGCCGCCGATCTGATCGCGAGCGCCGACGTGCTGGTGTCCTCCTGGAAGACGCCCTCGCAACTCCCGCTCGACGACGTCGACGCGATGCGCGAGCGCTTCCCGGACACGCTCTACATCTCGATCAGTCCCTTTGGGCGCACTGGCCCCTACGCCAACTTCGAGGGCGACAGCCACGTCATCGAGGCGCTCGCCGGCTTCTCTTATGTCACGGGCTACCCGGACCGCGAGCCGGTCAGTCTCGGCGTCGACACCGCCGAGTACCTCGGCGGACTCTACGGCTGGGTGACGACGCTCGCGCTGCTCAACGCCAGAGCCCACGGCGAGCAGCACCACCACGCCGACATCGCCAGCTACGAGACCGCCGCCCTGACCGACGACCACAACCTCGCCGTCTACCACGGCATGGGCCTGCTGCGGCGGCGCTTCTACTCGCGCGTGCTCGGCGCCTACCCGTCCGACATCATGCGCTGCCGGGACGGCTTCGTCTCCGTCGTGCCCGGCGCGCCGGACTTCGCGACCTCGCTCGGGCTGCTGATCGACCGCCCCGAGATGATCGACGACCCGCTGCTGCAACTGCCGAAGGAGCGCGTGGTGCGCTGGCAGGACTTCGACGCGCTGATGGCGCCCTGGCTGATGGAGCACGACGCCGAGGAGATCGTGCAGAAGGCGCAGGAACTACGCCTCGCCTTCGCCCTCGTCCCCGATGTCGCCGACCTCTCCGCGGACGAGCACCTG
This sequence comes from Dehalococcoidia bacterium, assembly GCA_965247925.1. Taxonomy (GTDB): domain Bacteria; phylum Chloroflexota; class Dehalococcoidia; order UBA2979; family UBA2979; genus VXMT01. Next base: position 13,286 of record CBDFIB010000001.1, on the reverse strand, counting down.
GCCGCCCGCGGCTTCTTCGAGGGCCCCGGCGGCGACCGGGCCGTCGGCCCGCCCGTCGGGCTCTCCGACACGCCGTTGCGCCCGGGCGCACCCCCCGCTCTCGGCGAGGCGAACGACGAATTCGCCGGCGCACCATTACCCGGTGGAGAGGGAGGTGCAGCATGAAGCCGTTCGAGGGCCTCCGCGTCATCGATCTCTCGCAGGTCTGGGCCGGCCCCGTGGCCGCGCGCGTGCTCGCCGACCTCGGCGCGGACGTGATCAAGGTCGAGCGCCCGACGGTGCCGGACCGCATCCGCACGGCCTACATCGCGCAGAACGACACCACGGGCAACTACTGGGAGCGCGCGCCCTACTACACCGTGCGCAACGTCAGCAAGCGCGGGCTCGCGCTCGACCTCGGCAGTGACGAGGGCATCGCGATCCTGCGCGGGCTGCTGGAAGACGCGGACGTGCTGATCGAGAGCTACACGCCGCGCGTGCTGGAGAACTTCGGGCTCTCCTGGAACGACCTCAAGGACCGCTACCCGCGACTGATCATGATGTCGCTCTGCGGCTACGGGCAGACCGGGCCGCGCCGCAACAGCCCCGCCTTCGGCATGGGCATGGAGCCGGCCTCCGGCATCGCCTCGGTGAGCGGCTACCAGGGCGAACCGCCGCTCAAGAGCGGCAACACCTGGGTCGACCCGTTCGCCGGCATCCACGGGCTCGGCGGCCTGATGACCGCGCTCTACCACCGCGAGAGCAGCGGACGCGGCCAGCGGATCGACGTCTCGATGCAGGAGGGGCTGCTGCAGCTGCTCGCCCCGCACTTCCACGACTACTGGATGAACGGCCGCCTGCACCCGGGGACCGGCAACCGCCGCGAGGGCCTCGTGCGCGGCATCTACCCGACCGCGGGCCACGACGCCTGGATCGCCATCAGCGTCCGCGACGACGAGGAGTGGGCCGCCCTCGCGCGCACCACCGGCAACGAGGGCTGGCTGGACGACGCCCGCCTCGCGACGATGGCCGGCCGCCACGAGCACCACGACGAGATCGACGCCGCGATCGGCGAGTGGACCACCACGCGCGACAAGTTCGAGGCGATGGAGGAGCTGCAGGCGGCCGGCGCGCCCGCCGGCGCGGTGCTCAACGCCCGCGAACTGATGCAGAACGAGCAATTGCTTTCCCGCCACCTCTGGGACGCGCAGCCGGTGCGCGGCTTCGCCACCGTCCCCGTGCAGCGCTACTTCCCGGCCCACATCGATGGCAAGGGCTACGGCGCGCGCGGCCCGGCGCCGCACATCGGCGAGCACACCGACGAGGTGCTGCGCGAGCTGCTCGGCTACGACGATGCGAAGATCGCGGAGTTGCGCGCCGCCGGCGTGATCGAGGGCGAGCCGGAGATGCTCACCCCGCCCGAGGCGCGCGCCGCCCTGATCCAGCCGATCGACGTCTTCCTCAAGGTCGGCTCCATCCTCGAAGTGGACGACCAGCACCTCGAGCGGATGGCGGCGGTCGTCGCGAGGATCGAGGCCTCGGCGGAGTAGCGGCGCGAGCGCCGGGGCGGGGGCTGGCACATCCGGCAGCGGCTCGGCACCAAGCGGGGCCGCGACCTCGAACGCGTTCGGGGTGTGGCTTGGTGACGCACGCGTAGCGTGGCGTTCAGACCGCCGACAGCCAGAAGGTGGCAGTTTTCTGGCAGCCGAGCGCGCGGGCCGTGCGAGTATACTCGCCCTGCTGCCAGGATCGGCGCGTCACGTAGGGCAGCGGCACTGATCGGAGCAAGGATGTCAGGCAACACCGCCCTGCTCATCGTCGATGTCCAAGCCGGGTTCGTGAACGACGCGACGAAGCACATTGTTGCACTTGTGGAAGCATTACAGTCACAGTATGACCACGTGTATGCGACTCGATTCATCAATGCGAAGGACTCTTCGCACAGAAAATGGATCAACTGGCATCGCTTCGGCGAAGATTCTCCTGAGATCGAGCTTGCATTTTCCCCTAGCGAGAACACTGTCGTGAGCGACAAGAACACGTACACTTGCATTAACGATGATTTTCTATCTGAGCTGCGAAGACACAACATTCGCGAAGTCCACATTTGTGGAATCGACACTGACGCCTGTGTACTGAAAAGCGCCGTTGATTTGTTCGAGGCGGGCATAAGGCCCGTAGTGCTCGCGAACGCCTGCGCGAGCCACGCCGGTTCGGAATTCCACGAGTATGGGCTGCGGATCCTGCGGCGGCTGATCGGGGAACGGCAAATCGATGCGGCGTAACGACTACGCGATCGTGCCGGTCGAGCTGCTCACCCGTGAGGCACAGACCGAAGCGCGGACCCGAGCCTCGGAGTTGTACCCACTGGGCGATATGTTCGGCGGGAAGCTGTTCGGATTCTCTGAACCCGGGATTGATGCCGTCTACTCAGTAGCCGAGGACTACAACGTAGATGAGGTCGGCGCTTTTGTTGTCTGGTTGGTGTTTCTTGGCACGTCGGCGCTGTTCGTCTTCCAGCGCTCGACGGAAATGGATCCCGATGTCGGGCCCGAAGAACGCTTCGAGTCGATCAGAACCATTCTGCTTGACCGGCGGTCCCTGCATGATCATCTGTTGAGCCAACCACGATCTATCATCGGGCAAACCCTCAGTGGTATCGCCGATAGTCTGGCGTATGAACCGCACTCCTACGTGTTTAGCTGCTTCGTGTTCGAAGATATGACACGGGACCAGTTTCTCGCGTGGGATGCCCAGTTCAAGTTGCTGTCCGAGCCTTCCCGCCTGGGTCTCGGGGCCGGCGAATACGATCAATCAGTGCAGGATGTTGTGCTCGATCTGGGACTTACCGACGGGTTCGCCACGCCCGACTTCGATATCAGCCACTACTCGTGCGCGTACGTCACGTGGGCGTCCATTGCCGCAGCATCCTGGGGCAATGCGGAGCAGTCCAGACGAACGAAGGATATGATTCTGAGTTTGGAAATAAAGCTGCAGGCGGCTTGGAACAAGTCGGAGACGCTAGGTCGGCGCATTGACGAGATCATCGGTGGCGACGAGAGCGATGTGGACGCCCACGCGGTGCTGGTCGGCTTCAGCCAAGCGTTGGAGTCGGTCAGAGGCGTTGTGTCGGCGACCGTTCCGTCCCGGGATCAAGCCTTCTTCGACGCGCTGAGAGAAACCAGTAGGATCGACGAGAAGATCGAGGTGGTGGACCGCCGCCTGCTCCTCATGGAACGGTATGTCGAACGAAAGCGAGCACTCGCGCGCCAGCAACTCGAGCGGTTCGCGAAGGTCGCCCTGTACGTCATTGGCTCAGCGGACGTTCTCGGTACCGTACTGTCCCTGCTGGTCGGTGACTTAGATCCGATTTGGCGTATTGCCTGGTTCCTCGGCGGACTCGCCACCGCGATTGCGTGCGGGCTTGCGTTGTGGTGGTTCTGGGGTCGGAGTTCCGAAGGCTTGCGCTCGGCGGGACGGTACTGAGGCTCCGCAGCAGGCCACCGGCCAACTGCTCCCCGTCGAGTCGATCGTGGAAGCCGCCCAGTGCCTACACGGTTCCGCTTCGGACGTGGCTGTGCGGTCCGCGCGCCCTCGCCTTGACCCGACCTACCTGTTCAGGTCCTCGAGCAGCTCGACCCAGTTCCCGTCGGGGTCCTCGATCATCGCGATGCGGACGCCCGGCCGGATCTCCCTCGGCGCGGTGGGAACGGCGTAGCCCTGAGCCGTCGTCGTTGCCGCCAGCTCGTCGAGGTTCGAGACGGTCATCGTCCAGTAGCGGTATCCGGAGCCGCCGCTGAGACCGCCTGGCGCGGGCCGCGGCTCCGGTGGCTGCTCGAACTCGATCACCTTGATCAGGCTGGTGCCCGCCATCAAGCGATGCATCGTCCCGCCGTCGCCGACCGGCGTGTCGGCGATGTGCTTAAGCCCGAGGAAGTCCCGGTAGAACGCGAGCGCGGCCGGACCGTCGCGCACGATGATCCCGAGGTCGATCGAGTCTTTGTTTAGCGCAACACCCATCTGGAACTCCCTTCGTCTCAGTCCGCCCCGGGCGCGTCGGGCAGCGGCTCCGCGCCGGGCGGCGGCGGGACCTCGAAGGCGTTCAGCGTGAAACCCACGAAGACGTAGTAGCCGACCAGCCCGGTGAGGTCGACGATGCCCTGGTCGCCCACGAGCGCTTGCAGCGCCGAGAACGTGGGGTCGCTGACGCGATTGGCGCCGAAGAGCTCGCGCACGTAGCGCACGATCGCCGCCTCATCGTCGTCGAGCGCGTCGAGGCCGGTGCGATGCCCGATCGCCTCGATCACGGCCTCGCGCACGCCGCCCTCGCGCGCGAGCTGCACGTGGGCGTTCCACATCAGCTCTGCATCGAGCTCGCGCGCGGCGACGATGATCGCGGTCTCGCGCTGGCCGGGGGTGAGGTCGGAATCCCAGCGGACGTAGCGACTCACCTGCGCCGCCCGCAGGGCCAGCTCGGGCGAGTGGATCAGGATGCCGTAGGGCCCGGAGACCTGGCCGCCGCGAAGCTCCGCGATACGGTCATAGGTCTCCGCCAGTTCGGCCGGCACGTCATCGCGCGAGGTCAGGTTCGGCAGTCGCGGCATCGGGGCTCCCTCGGGTGCTGGTCTCGTGCTGCCGGTGGCGTCAGCAGTGGGTTCCGAGGATACAGAACCGCGACGACCAAGGTGACGGGCCGGTGACTGCCCCTCGCGGTAGAGTCGAAGCATGCGCCGGCTGCAGACTCCCGCCGTGCTCGTGCTCGTCGCCGCGGCGCTGGTCGTGCTGACGGGGCTCGGCGTCTGGCAGGTCGCTCGGAACGAGTGGAAGCAGCAGCTCATCCGCGATCGCGACGCGGCGATCGCCGCGCCTCCGCTCGCCGCCGCCGAGGCCGCGAGCGGGGACGGCGAGGCGATCGAGTACCGGCGCGTCGCCCTCGAGGGCGAGTGGGACTACGGGCGCACGCAGATCGTCGCCAACCGCACGCGCTTCGGGCTGCGCGGCGAGGACGTCTACGTGCCGCTGCTGACCGGCGGGAGCGCACCCGCGCTGCTGGTCCATCGCGGCTGGTACCCGGCTGCCGAGCGCGAGCGGGTGCTCGCCGGCCTCGAGGCGAACGCGCCGCCGGAGGGACTCGCGCTGCGCGCGAGCAACGCCATGACGAACCGGAATGCGGAGGGCGCCTGGACGCGCTTCGGCCTCGACTCGATCGCCGGGACGCTGCCCTACCCGGTCGCGCCGCTGTACGTGATCGCCGGCGAGCGGGTCGAGCAGCAGGCGCGGCAGGCGCCGGACGAGCTGCCGGTGACCGGCTACGAGGGCTACCGCAACACCACGCCGCACATCGAGTACGCTCTCACCTGGTTCGGCCTCGCGGCCGTGCTCGCCGTGACGACCGGGGTGCGGATCCGCCAGCAGCGCCGGGGCCGCGAGGCGGCCTCGGATGCGATCGCCGACGAACCAGCGGAAGGGAGCGCCACGGATGCCCCGCCTGCTTGACCTGCTGCGCCGGCGCGGCCCCGCCACCGACCCCGCCTGCGGCATGTCCGTGGACCGCGGCAACCCGCCCGGCGGCAGCCTCGTCCACGACGGCGAGACCTACTACTTCTGCGGCCGCGGCTGCCGCCTCTCCTTCGAGGAGGACCCCGCCGCCTACCTCTCCGGCGAGAAGCGCGAGGAGATGTAGCCGCACCTGCTCGGGCTCGGGCGCGAAGCTCGCTCGGGCCTCGCGCACGGGGGTCGTATACTTGACCCCGCCGAACCGCCGCCCCTCGCGCGGCACGGCTGCCGTCCCCGAGGCGCGCCCGACCTGAAAGGCGGAGATGACTCCCGACGATTCCCCGATCGCGCGCGATGTCCTCAGCCAGGACGAGGCCGTAGCCCGCGCGCGGCTTGTGTCCGGCATCAGCTACGAGATCCAGCTCGACCTGGTCGCGGGCGCGTCCGCCTACCGCGGCGACGTGACGATCCGCTTCGACTACGCCGCCGGCGATGACGGAGCCGCGGGCGTCTTCCTCGACCACCGCGGCGGCGGCATCGAGCGCATCGAGGTCAACGGCGAGGAGATCGCGAGCCCGAGCGGCGAGTACCGCATCCCCGTACCCGCCTCGGCGCTCCAGGCCAGCAATGTCGTGCACGTGAGCTACGAGCACGAGTACGACCACACCGGCGACGGCTTCCACCAGTTCGTCGACCCCGAGGACGGCAGCGAGTACCTCTACAGCAACTTCGAGCCGTACAACGCCCACCGCCTCTTCTCCTGCTTCGACCAGCCGGACCTGAAGGCCAGCTACGACCTGACGGTCGACGCGCCCTCGGACTGGGAGCTGATCGCGAACGGGCCGGAGCTCGGGCGCGAGGAGCTCGAGGGCGGCCGCCTGCGGCGGCGCTACGCACCCCCGGAGCGCTTCAGCACGTACCTGTTCGCCCTCATCGCAGGGCCGTACCACGTCGTCCGCGACGAGCATCGAGGCGTCCCGCTCGGCTTCTACTGCCGCCGCTCGCTGGTCCGCCACCTCGAGGAGGACGAGCCCGAGCTGTTCGAAGTGACGAAGCAGGGCCTCGACTTCTTCGGCGAGTTCTTCGACTACGCCTACCCGTTCGGCAAGTACGACCAGATCTTCGTGCCGGAGTTCAACTTCGGGGCGATGGAGAACATCGGCGCGGTCACGCACTCCGAGCGCATGGTCTTCCGCGACCCGCCGACCGATAACCAGCGGCTCGGCCGCGCCGAGGTGCTGCTGCACGAGATGGCGCACATGTGGTTCGGCAACCTCGTGACCATGCGCTGGTGGAACGACCTCTGGCTGAACGAGAGCTTTGCCACCTACATGGCCTACCTCGCACTCGTCGAGGCGACGCGTTTCAGCTCGGCCTGGCAGGCGTTCAACTCCGGGATGAAGGCCTGGGCCTACCGCCAGGACCAGCTCGTCACCACCCACCCGATCGCCGGGCAGGTGCGCGACACCGACGAGACCTTCCTCAACTTTGACGGCATCACCTACGGCAAGGGCGCCGCCGTCCTCAAGCAGCTCGTCGCCGCCGTCGGCGTGGACGGCTTCCGCGAGGGCATGCGCATCTACTTCCGCCGCCACGCCTTCGGCAACACCACGCTGGCCGAGTTCCTCAACGCGATCGGCGAGGGCGCTGGCCGCGACCTGCACGGCTGGGCCGCGCTCTGGCTGGAGACCGCCTCGCTCAACACCCTCGCCGCCAGCTGGGAGGTCGAGGGCGGCCGTCTCGCGAGCCTCGCGATCACCCAGACCGCGCCCGAGGACTACCCGACGCTGCGCCCGCACCGCCTCGATGTCGCGCTCGTCGGCGCTGGCGACGACGGTGACAGCGAGCCGGCGATCGAGACGCTCGCGGTCAGCGTCGAGGGCGAGGGCGTGGCCGTCGAGGAGGCGGCCGGGCGCGCCGCGCCGCGGCTGGTGATGCCCAACCACAACGACCACGCCTTCGTGAAGGTCGCCCTCGACGATCGCTCGCTCGGTTACGTCAGCGACCACCTCGAGCGCGTCGGCGATCCGCTGCTGCGGCAACTGATCTGGCAGGCGCTGTGGAACATGGTGCGCGACCAGCAACTACGCTCGACGGACTACCTGCCGCTCGTCGCCTCGAAGGTGACGACGGAGACGAACATGGAGCTGATCGAGAGCGGCCTCGCGACGGTGGTCGCGGCGATCGCCCGCTACGTCCCGGACGAGCAGCGCGACGAGCAGGCGCACCGCTTCTCCGAGATCGCCTGGAGCGCGCTGTCCGAGGGCGGCGCCGCCGTCCCCGGCGCCGCGACAAGCGATGGTCAGATCATCTGGGCCCGCACCCTGATCGGCATCGCGATCACGCCCGAGGACATCGCCCGCGTGATCGCGCTCGCCGACGGCGAACTCGCGGTGCCCGGCCTGGCGATCGACCAGGAGATGCGCTGGGACATCGCCGCCCGCGCCGTCGCGCACGGCGTCGAGGGCGCGGAGGCGCGCGTCGAGGCGGAGCGCGAGCGCGACCCCTCGGACCGCGGCGAGCGCGCGGCGATCCGCGCGACGGTCGCGACGCCCTCGGCGGAGGCGAAGGCGGAGGCCTGGGAGCGCATTCACGGCGAGGGCTACGGCTCGCTGCATCTCAGCGCCGCCGCGATGGGCGGCTTCCACTGGCACGTGCAGCGGGAGCTCCTCGACCCCTGGGTCGGCGAGTTCTTCGAGCGCGCGCCCGAGGTGTTCACGGAGCGGCAGAACGAGTTCGCCCGCGCCTGGTTCGCGAACCTCTTCCCCCACCACCGCATCGAACAGGCCGTGCTCGACCGCTCGCGCGCGCTGCTGGAGGAGATCGGGGACGGGCTGCCGCTGCTCGCCCGCTCGCTGCGCGAGGCCAACGACGACCTCGAGCGCGCGATCCGCTGCAGGGCCTTCGCCACGTCGTGAGAAACGCAGCGTGACGGACCGCACCGCCCGGCGGCCGAAGATCTTCTACGGCTGGTACATCGCCGCCGCCGGGTTCCTCACGCAGTTCATGTTCGGCGTGCTGATGTTTCACTCGTTCGGCACGTACGTCGCGCTGATGCAGGCGGACTTCGGCTGGAGCCGCACGACCTTCTCGCTCGCCTTCGCCGCCCAGCGCGTCGAGAGCGGGGTACTCGGTCCGATCCAGGGCTGGGTGATCGACACGTACGGGCCGCGCAAGGTGATGTACCTCGGCCTGGTGGTGTTCGCGGCCGGGTTCATGCTGCTCAGCCGGGTGGAGTCGCTCCCCCTCTTCTACATCTCGTTCCTGATGATCGCGGTCGGCTCCTCGCTCGGGAGCTTCCTCTCGGTGCTCGTCGCGATCGTCAACTGGTTCCGCAGGCGTCGGGTGTTCGCGACCGGCGTACTCACGATGGGCTTTGCCGTCGGCGGCCTCACCGCCACGCCGATGGCGTTGTTGATCGAGAGCATCGGCTGGCGCGATGCCGCCTTCGCCTCGGGCGTCATCTCACTCGTGGTCGGCCTGCCGCTGGCGGCGGTGGTGCGGCATCGCCCGGAGCCCTACGGCATGCTGCCCGACGGCGTTCAATCGACATCCGGACTGGCCGGCGAGCAGCAGGACATCGAGTGGTCGATGACGGCGCGCGAGGCACTCACCACCTCCGCGTTCTGGTTCCTCGCGCTCGGCCAGGCATCGGCGCTGCTCGTGATCGGGTCGCTGATGGTGCATCTCGTGATCTACATCCACGAGGATCTCGGCTACAGCCTGGGGCTCGCGGCCTTGGCGATCACGGTCCAGACGTTGGGCCAGATCGTCGGTCAACTCTTCGCCACTCTCTTCGGCGACCGCCTGCCGAAGCGCCCGCTGGTCATCGTTGCCCTGCTCCTCCATGCGACAGCGATGCTGCTGCTCGCGCTTGCCGACGGGCTGCCGATGATCTACGTCGCGGTGGTGATCAACGGGGTCGCCTGGGGCTCGCGCGGGCCGCTGATGATGGGGCTCCGCGCCGACTACTTCGGACCGAGGCGGTTCGGCACGATCATGGGCTTCTCGTCGCTGGTGATCATGCTCGGGATGATCATCGGGCCGATCTTCGCCGGTGTGATGTACGACCAGACGGGCAGTTACCGCACCGGGTTCATCGTGCTCGCGATCTTCGCCGCTCTCGGCTCGGTGATGTTCCTGATGGTCCGCCCGCCGGCGGATCGCGAGCGCTGGCTCGCCGAGGCCGCCGCGGCGGCGGGGCGCTGAGCGCGGCAACACGGCGAACCCACCCAATCTGGACTGCCTCCTCCTTCGTGACGCTGGACCAGCGTCAGCGTGACGCCGCCGCCGCGCTCGGCTTCCAGAGCTGACGTCTCGCCCTCGGCGGGCGGCGCCGCTCCCGCTCTCGCGTCCGGCGTGGATACACTGGAGCATCGCCTGACGCGCACGAGAGGCATCGATGCGGCTGCTCCCCAGCACGCTCCTGCTCGCCGGCCTGCTCCTCGCCGGCCTCGCAGGTGGCTGCACCGGCTCCCAGTCCGAACGCGACGAGGCCGCGGCCACGGCCGCGCCCACCGCCACGCCGACGGCGACCGCGACGCCCTCGCCCAGGCCCACACCCGAGGTAACGCCCGCACCGAGTGCTACGCCGACGCCCAGCGCTACGCCGACGCCGACCGCGACGCCCTCCCCCAGTCCGACACCCACGGCGACAGCCACGCCCAGCCCGACGGCCACCGCTACGTCCTCTCCGACGCCGACGCCGGATCCTCGCCTCGCGCGCTGCGAGGGGTTGGAGGAGCGGGGCACGGTCCTCCAGGGGGCCGTCGAGGAATCGATGGACGGGTACACGGGAGGTTGGGGGCTCGCGCTGATCGACCTCGACTGCGCCGCCGCCATCCTCGTCAACCCGGATCACAGCCAGTACCCGGCCTCGGCGGGCAAGATCGTGATCGTCATCACCGCGCTGCGTGCCGTGCAGGACGGCCTGCTGGAGTTCGAGGGGGAGGTCCAGGAGGACATCGAGATCATCCTGTCGAAGTCCCTCGATGCGCACTCCGACCGGCTGAACGACAAGGTGACGTCAGAGCAGATCGCGGCGGTGCTGGAGCGGGCGGGAACCTCGGAAGCGTCGGAGTTCGAGCACAGCTGGCGCTACGCGCACCTGGCGCCGCTCGACCTCGCGCGCGTGTGGGTCTCCCTCGTGCGCGGCGAGCAGCTCGACGAGGAGTGGACGGCCTACCTGCTCGATCTGGCGACCAGGCCGGAGCTGGGTGACGCCTTCTGGCCGTTCCCGCCGGACTTCGGCGTCGAGGGCTACGTGTACGGGCAGAAGGCTGGCTACTGGACCTCGGAGGTGCCGATCGGCTACCGCGTCTCGGCGGGCTACGCGCGCCCCGAGGACGGCTCCAGCGAGGGTTACGTCTTCGCCTTCATGATCCGGGCGGTGTGGCAGGACCTGCGCAGCTACTGGACGCGCCCCGTCTTCCCGCTGGTCCGGGACTTCATCGTCGCGGAGTTGGGCGAGCCGACGGCGGGCGAGGCGGACGAGTAGGCCCGGTGCCGACTCGGTCGGCTTCGGGAGCTGATGTGCCGGCAGGTCCTTTGTGAGAAGTTGAGCGCTAGTCTGGCTCGCTGGCGGCTGGTTCTGCGTCAAGGCTAGGCCACCATCTCGCCAGTCGCCGCCGGATCGCACCCATGACGGCCAACCCAGCGCCCGCGTCAGAGAATGCGTGGGCGGGAACGTCGCGTAGTGCGTACCTCGCGAGCGACGCCGCATCTGTTGCGATCCTCTGCTTGACGACGAGCGGGGCTGGATCCAAGGGAGCGTTAGTATCAATGTCGAACACGTAGATCCAAGCGCGGGCACCAGGCTCGGCCACCTCCGGGTGTTCGAGGCTGTACGAGCCGTCGTCGAGTGCACTCAGCCCCGGTTCGCCCAGATGCCGCCCCCAGCTGTCCCACACGGCCTGCGGGATCGCGAGCGCCGTACCGACACAGCGGGGATGCACGCCGGCTTCAAACTTGAGCATCATCTGATAGAAGGTGCGTTTGAAGACGTTCGCGATGTTCGGTCCTTCGATCTTTTCGGATAGCCAGTGCTGGTTCCCTTGTAGCACCTCAGCGAAGTTGTGTTGATGCAGCCGCAGCGAATCCTTGAGGTTGGCTACCGCACGACGATACGAGCCGTGGAAATCCATCGTCTGGACTTCGAGAACGCCGAAGCGCCCGATGTCCGTGCCACTACCCGAGGGCACGACCTCGATGAGCGTGATGTCGAAAGAGAGTTCTGGCGAACGATCGGTTGCGCCCAGGGAGATCTCACCACCGAGTTTATCTTGGAGATACACGATGGCCAGCCCGCCACCGCGTACGTACTCCTCAAATGCCTCTCTGGTCTTCTGTTCCGCTAGGGATGGTGCCGGGACGATCATCGTCGGCCGTGTGGTCTCCGCACCGAACAGACGGCGTACGATCTGATCCAGCAGGTCCGCATCAAGTACCCTGTACGGGCACACGACCCAATCCTGGCGGACGCCATTACTGGCGTTGTTGATCGAACACACGCCTGACGATGGCTCAGCCTTTACGCACTCAGTGTCGCCACCGGTTACTGCGGTCAGAAACGGGCAGACGCCCGCCTTCTGTCGCATAAGCGCCTCCTCACCCCCACGCACCTCTGGGTACGTCCGGTGGCCGAACCATTCGCTGACGAAGTTGCCGCGCGTTGCACCGGAGGTCATGTGCTGGAGTCCATGACCCGCAGTTGACGCTCCCGCGTAAGGGCCGTCGCCGCCTTGACGTATGCTCTTGAGTTGTCGATTCCGATCCCACGGCGCCCGGACTCCATCGCCACCGCCAAGGCGCGGCCCGTCCCGCAGAATGGATCAAGAACGGTGCCACCCGGCGGGCAGCTGCTCAGAATGCGCGGCCGGACTAGGGTTTCCGGGAACGTTGCCGTGTGTCCGTTTTCTCCGGGACGGACGTAGTGGGTTACGACATCGTTCGAGCCCGATTCGGTCTCCGAGATGTCGTAGTAGTACCTCGCACGACCATTCGTCGGACGGAGCACGAAGTGGAAGAAGTGCTCGTGGCTCAGGCGAAGGCGATCCTTCTCGGGTCTGGGTGGCACGTTGGGCTTATTCCAGATCATGTCGTTGCGGAGGATCCACCGTCGGTCCTGCATCGCGATCGCGAATCTCGCAGGGACAAGAAGCAGCTGCTTTTCCTGTCGATAACCGCCCATCGGCGTACGGCGCCTCTCCCGCGACGCATCGCCGAGGCCTTGGCGGCCGTCCCGCCGGATACTGGACCATCGCGCAAAGTACGTGTCACCAAGATTGACCCAGACGCTCCCGGCAGGCCTGAGAGCCGGACGGAACCGATCAAACATCTCAACCAAGTGGGCGACAAACCACTCGGGCGTCGGCTCCATCCCGAGCACGCCGCCGTTCTCCCGGTACCACTCGTAGTCCGGGATGCTGCCCGGCGCAGCACCAGTTGACCTCCAATCTTGCAGGACGTCCCAGTTGTGCTCCTGATCGTAGGTTCTCTGACCCCAGTACGGCGGGCTAGTGATGAGGAGGTCGACGCTCTCCGGCTCCAATGACGGGAGCAGGTCGTATGCGTCTCCGTGAAGGATCGTCACCGGCGAAGCCGCTGCGTCAAACGAGTACTCTGCCATTGGTATCAGCCTGCCGTCGCGGAGGGGAACCTTTGTTCGCAGCCTATTCCTAACCGCGAATCGCAGTCTCGTCAAGGCCGCGAGGCCGCTCCCCTACTCCTCCAGCAGCCCCCGCAGCACGAACTGCAAGATCCCGCCGTGGTGGTAGTACTCCGCCTCCACGGGGGTGTCGATGCGGCAGTGG